>CP100465.1 GCA_024227995.1 Halomicrococcus gelatinilyticus
GTGATGACAGTCACTCCCAGGGACATCGTTCGCTATCGTTCACCCCGATTTTGACACGCATGTGTTATGAACGCAGTGGTGCTCCGTCCCCGCTCGTCGGACGTGAGTACTGCTGTGGAACTGGCTCCGTCGTACGACCGCGACGGAACGCAGCGACGGTTCGGCCGACTCGGTCGAACGGACGTCTCCCATGCGGGCCTCCTACGTCCGGACGACGAGCGTCCCTCCGACGCGGTCACCGACCCGTCTGGGCTGGTCCGACAGGAGGATTGCGGCGATACCGACGCCGTAGAACAGCGGCAGCCAGTCGAGAAGTCGCAGCACGTTCCGGGCGAGCGACGAGCCGAACGACGGGGCCGTCCCGTCGCCGTCCACGACCTGGATACCGACGAGGTACTTCCCGAGCGTCTGCTGGAACCGCCATTCCAGCACCGAGTGGTAGCCGACCGCCAGTCCGAGCCACAGGACCAGCGCCAGCGAAGCGGCAGTTCCCTCGAGGTCGGCGTCGAGTCCGTTCGACGTGGTCGCGAGTTGCCCGGTCGCTGTCGCCACCGCGAAGACGGCAACGAACAGCAGTGCGAACCAGACGAACGCGTCGATTGTCATCGCCACACCGCGTATGCCGACGCCGCTCGCGTCGTCGTGTAGGTCTTGCATGAACAGTTCACGATTGGGACAAGAGACTGATATACCCCTGTGCGGTGTTTCTCGACCAGAAACCAGTGTCTGTAGCATCTGTGCTCTACCGACAATTCAGATCGAGAAACGAGAGTCCACGTTTTAACCGCCCTGAATATGTCTCCCCGATATGGAGTTCAACGGTCCCTCCGGACGGTTCCAGATCGCCCTGATGTTTCTCCTCGGACTCGCGACGATAGGCTACGGCGGATACAGCTACGCCGAACAGTCGTCGGCGCTCGACTCCGCGGTCGAGGTGGACGCCACCATCAGCTCCACTTCGGTGGAGGCGGACGACGCGCGACGCGGTACCGACTACGTCCCGCGCGCGACGTTCAACTACACCTACGAGGGAGAGACCTACACCGCAACGAACGTGTATCCAGGGGAACTGCCACGCGACTTCAGCACCAGAGAGAAGGCAAGGTCCCAGCTGAAGGGGTACGAACCGGGTGACACGGTGACGGCGTACGTGCCGACGGACTCTCCCGGCCAGGCGTTCCTCAAGCACGAGAGCAGCGACAAGCCGTTGCTGGTGGTTGGATTCGGCGTCCTGTTCGTCCTGGCCTCGCTATACTCGTTCCTCACGGACTGACAGAGTCTCTTCGTTGTCCTTCCTCCCCGCGCAGCCCTCGTCTGTACGCGCCCGCGCCGTCGTCCGCTTCCAGAGCCGTATTAAACCTGTCGCCCCGTTTCCGACTCAGCAATCACGGACCAGACATATCTGTCGCTGGTGTCACCTTCCAGCTGCGATGTCGCCCCATAGATTCCCGCGAAGACGCACCTTGACGGCCCTCGCCCTCGTCGCGTTGCTCGTGACGAGCGGCTGCCTCGCTGCCGTCCAGGGGAACATGACCGCCGACGAGATCGGCGAGAAGATAGAACAGAAGCACGCCCAGATCGAGAGCGTCCAGGGGACCCAGGTCGTCACGTACGACGCCCCGAATCGGACGCGAACGGTGACGAAGAACGTCGTCGAGATACCGAACGAGAGCCTGTCGCGCACCGAGTACGTCGGCGACTCCGACCAGGCCGACGACGTCAGGGTCAGCAACGAATCGACGACCTGGCGCTACGACGCGAGCGAGAACACCGCCACCAGGTACGACACCGCCGGCGGCACCTCGCTCACCGGGTACAACTACAGCCGACTGGTCTCGAACCTGCAGGAGGACTACGCCCTCACACACAGGGGGACCGAAACCGTCGCCGGGCGCGAGACCCACGTCGTCGAGTTCACCGCCACGGGGAACGAGACCGTCACCACCAACGGCACGCTCTGGGTCGACACGGAGTACTGGTACCCGATCAAGCAGCGGTCGACGATGACCTACGACGGCGAGACGCGGACGACCACCGTCACGTTCCGGAACGTGACGTTCAACGCCGACGTCGACAGGGACGCCTTCCGGTACGACCCGCCCGCGGACGCCACCGTCGAGGACTACTCGACGAACGACTACACTTACGAGAAGTACGACTCGCGGTCGGCCGCCGCCGAGGACGCTGGCTTCGACCTTCCCGATCCCTCGATGCCCGGTGAGTTCTCCTTCGCCAACGCGTCCGTCATGCACAACGACGAGCAGACCAGCGTGACCATGACCTACACCAACGGCTCCGCCGGCATCACGCTCAGGAAGTACACCACCCACTCCACCCGTAACGGGAGTTCGATCGACGGCGCGACCGAGGTCCAGCTCGACGGGACGACCGGCTGGTACCAGACCAACGACCACTGGTCGACCCTCGTCTGGAACTGCGACGACCACCGCTACACCGTGTACAGCGATGCCGACCTCCAGAAGGACGACGTCGTCGCCATCGCCAACTCGACAGGCTGTCGCTGAGTGCCGCCGACAGCGCACGTACTGCCCTCCGGATCCACCCCCGTTCTATTTGCCGTCGAATCCTCGGACGACAGAGACGTCCCCGTCACGACCGGGTCGCTGACGCAATGATGAGGACCGGTCGCCGGTGCGCGGTCGGAGCCGAACGCCTGAACCACTCTCGCGCGTGGAGACGGTACGAGACGACAGAAGAGCGGTCGCGTCACGCCGACTGCAGCGAGCGACGTGCCCCGTCAGTCAGCGAGGTCGACCGTGGCTTCGATGCGCCCTCCGTCGACCGATATCGCGATGCGGTCGACGATCGCCTCGAATCGTTCGCGGTGGTTCCCGCGATCGCAGAACGCCATCTCCGACCGCACCAGACCCGCGTCGCTGAGCGCGTTGAGGCGACGGTACGCTGTCGGTCGTGAGACGTCGGCGGCGTCGGCGACGGCACGACCGCACCGTGGGCGTTCGGCGACGGCCTCGAACACTCGGCGGGTGTACTCGTCGCCGAACAGGTCGAGAACCTCCTCGGTCGTGGGGCCATCGTCGGCTTCGATCGCGGGGCGCTTCGAGCCAACAATCGTCGAATCTGTCGCCATGGTTCTAGAGGACCGTCCTGCCATACTGGATGCAGGTGCTAGCTATCCGGACACACCTGCAGTGGCGACTCTAGGAGTGCAGAGTCGATCGCGGAATGGAGGGCCGAGTGCCGACCCGAAGCCGACCAGTTATGTGGATTCGGACACGACGGTTGGGTGACACCCGCAACGCATGGCGAACGACGCACCCGACACCGTGACGGTCCTCGTGGTCGACGACGAGAAGGAGGTGGCCGACGCGTACGCTCTCCGCTTGCGCGGCTACTGCGACGTCGAGACGGCGTACGGCGGGCGTGAGGCGCTCTCCATCGTCGACGAGTCCACCGTCGACGTCGTCCTCCTCGACCGACACATGCCGGGCCTGTCCGGCGACGACGTGCTCGCCGAACTCGCCGACCGCGGCTTCGACGGACGCGTCGTCATGGTGACCGCAGTCGACCCCGACTTCGGCGTGCTGGAGCTGCCCTTCGACGACTACCTCTGCAAGCCCGTCGACCGCGAGGACGTCCGCGCGACGGTCGACCAGCAGCGGCGCGTGCTCGCCTACGAGGTGCTCGGTGAGTACTTCAGCGTCGAGTCGAAGCGCGCGGTCGTCGAGTCCGAGACGAGCGCCGTTCGACGACGAGAGCACGAAGCGTACTCCGAGATAGCGGAGCGCGCGAGTCGACTCGAAGAGCGAGCACGCCGACTCCTCGACGACGCTAGCGTCCTCGACCGATTCGATAGCATCGACCGCGAGAGCCTGTGAGCACGGCCACCTACTCGGTCGTCGTGTCGTCCCGTGAGAAGAACGCGTCCAGGAGCTTCCGCTGGCTGGCCCGGAGGTGATAGAGAAGGGTCGACCCCGTTATCCCAAGCGAATCGGCGACCTCTTCGGCCGTACTTCCACGGGGCGACTCGAAGTAGTCCGCGAGATACGCGGTCCGGAGCACGGTCTCTTGCCGCTCCGTCAGTTCGTCGCCGAGTTCGTCGCGCAACTCGCGGGCCGTCGTCACCGGGCGTTCGCGCTCGCGCTTGGCGACGATCTCCGTCTCGTCGTCCCGGCAGACCGCTTCGGCTATCCGGTGGACGTCCACGCCCGGTGGGAGTTCCATGACGAGTCGACCGTCACCGCCCTCGAAGGTCGCCCGCCGGACGGTCGCGCCCAGCGAGAACGCCTCGACCAGCGGTGTCGAGCCCGTGATCTCGATCTCGAACGAGCGCTCCACGTCGGCGTTGTCGATCCGGCGGACGCCACCGACGTTCGCCAGCTCGGCGGCCACCGCCGTCAGGTCCTCTCCCGTTGCACCGTGGACGTCGACGTAGCAGAGGAACGAATCGGTGCCGTGGGAGACGAGCCCGCTGAGCGACACGCTCGCGTCGAGTTCCTCGCTGAGCGCTGCCAGAACGGCGTCGCCGCGAACGTCGAACGCCACCTCGGTGATCGTGTCCGAGAGCAGTAGCTTCTGGTTTCGCGTCGCCGTGATGGCGAAGCCGGCCACCTCGCCGAGGGTCTCGAAGCTCGTCCGTTCGCGGGGGGATAACGCCTCCTGGCCGGCGGCGTAGACGCCGACGACGCCGTGCACGCCCGTCCCGTGGACGAGCGGGATGGCCAGTACCGACTGGATTCCGTCGGCGAATCCGGCGACGCGAACCGACTCCGGCATCTCCGAATCGCTGGCGAGCGGCTGGACGGCCTGTACTCGGCCACTCTCGACGGCGCGCTCTTCCAGCGTGGTGACCGGTCGGTCGAGGCTCTCCCGAACTGCGTCGAACGTCTCGCCGGTCTCGCCCGCCGCAGCGCGAACGACGAGGTCGTCGCTTCCGGCCTCGCGTTCGCCGAGCCACGCGAACTCGTAGAGCTCCGTCTCGCCGAGCCGTTCGCAGATCGTCTGCGCGACCTCGTCCCGGGACGAGGCGGCGACGAGCTCGGCGAGGACGTCCGAGAGCAACTCGTCGATGACGACGAGCCGTTCCCGTTCGTTCCGGTGTCGTGCCAGTGACTTCTCGTGGCGTCGTTGCGTCGTGACGTCCTGGAGGTACACGGTAACAGCGTCGTCCGTCGGGACGACCGAAACGTCGAGCCACCGCTCTAGCTCGGGGTAGTACTCCTCGAACGCCGCGGCGGTCGCCCCGGCACCGTCGAAGGCGTCCACGAGCGAATCTTCCACGGAACGGGGGAAGGCGTCCTCGATCGAAACACCCGTCTGGATGCGGTGTTCGTCCAGCACCTCCCGGGCGACGTCGTTGACGCCCCGCACCGTTCCGTCGGCGGCCACGTCGATCACGCCGACCGGCGCACGCTGGAGTCGTTCGTCCATCTCACGTCCTCCCGGCCACGGCCGTCGGAGTTCCAAGAGCTCCGTCGGCGGTCAGGCGGCAGTTCATCGTCAGAACTCCACCTCGAAGCGGGCGCCACCGTCCCGGCCGGACGTGAGCGTGAGGTCCCAGTCGTGTGCGGCGACGACCTGTTCGACGATGGCGAGACCGAGCCCCGTGCCACCACCGTCGAGGGTGTAGCCCGGGTCGAAGACCGATTCGCGTTCGTCCGGCGGGATTCCCGGACCGTCGTCGGCGACGTAGAACCCGTCTTCGAGTGCGCCGACCGTAACCGTCACCGCCGGGGTGTGCGAAGCGGCGACGCCTTCGCCAGCGGAGTCCGGGTTCGGTCGGTCGTCCGTGGACCCGTGCTCCACGGCGTTCCGGAACAGGTTCTCGAACAGCCGGCGGACGCGGTCGGGGTCGGCGGTCGTCGTCGGCAGGGCGTCGGGGACGTCGAGGGTTGCCCCTGCCGTGTCGACGGAGCACCACGCGTCTTCGGCCGCCGACTCGACCGAGACCGCTTCTGTGGGGTCGACGACCTCCTCTCCCCGGGTGAGCGTGAGGACGTCCCGGACGATCTGGGCCATCCGGTCGTGAGCGGTGGCGACCGCCGCGAAGTGTTCCGGGTCGCCGGTTTCTTCGGCCGCACGGAGATGCGCCTTCGCGACGTCGAGGGGGTTCCGGAGGTCGTGACTGATGACGCTAGCGACGTGACCGCTGCCAGGAGGCTCCGTCACCTCGTCGCATCCGGAGAGGTCGGTGAAGACGAGAAAGCCGGTTCCGGCATCCGTCGGGACCACTCGGGCGAGATACGTCGACCCGGTGCCGACCCCATCGAGATAGATACCGCCGGCATCGCCGTTGACGATGGTCGTCTCCGGGTCGGCGTCGCCGGTCGGTTCGACGGTACCGAACCGGTCGAACACGTCCACGACCGGGTCGCCCTCCTGGCGGTTCTCGAACGTCGCCTCGAAGACGTCGTTCGTCGCGGCGACGACTGGCTGTCCGTCCTCGACGGCGTACTCGAGGACGGGGTCCGGGTGTGATTCGATCGGAATCGCGCTGTTGTCTTCGGTCATTGTCCGTTGTCTCCTACGAGGAACCGTCAGACTGGGCTGGTCTCGGACGCCCTTCGTCCGTCCGCGCTACCGCAGCGGAGACGAACAACCCTGGCGACGTCTCCTGCGTCGTGGACAGCAGGTCGTCCTCGCCCTGCCTCGTCGTCTTCGCCCGGAGACCGACCGGCTGTGGTTCTGACATGCGTCGACGGTAGCAGCGTCCGTCCGCCGAACGTTTAACCTTTCTCTCATTTACTGGTCCTGAAACAGTGTCAGTGATTGCTATCGTCGTATCTGTCGAGTGCGTTTCGTGGACGGGTGCCGTCCGACGGTCGGTACAGTCGATGCGCGAGGGGCGATCGCCAGCAAGCAGGCCGTTGCCGAACTCCCGGAGCCCGTATCACGGTAGTTTGCCGTCTTCCGGGGAACACTAGTCGAACGGGCCGCAGAACCGGGAGAGCTCGGAGCACCCACAGACTGCCGATCAATCCCGTTGGAATCGCCTCCGGTGCTCAGGAAGGGATGCTCACCGATCGACGTTCAGAGCTAACCAGTACCTTTCCGACTGGAAGACGTAGGTACGACGCACCTCAATCGACCGGAGCACCGACGACCGACTGTGAATGGAGCGTCAGAGAGCCGCGACGTGACTACGACGAAGATGCTCAGAACGACCCCACCCGGGATGCGATCAGCAACAGAGAGCGAGAGTCGATCGACCAGCACGTCGAAGTTGCAGGTGACTCAGCCGACACAGTTCGGGAAGAACCGATGAACCCCGTTCCATTGGTCCTGGGTGTCGCCTTGCTCGTCGTCACGGTCACCGACCTCCTCTGGACGACGCTGTGGGTGGAGGGTGGAGCAGGTCCACTGACCACGCGAGTCATGTCGTGGACGTGGCGAACGACTCGAACGGTCGGCGGTCGACGCCCTCGAGTGCTCACCCTCGCCGGCCCTCTCACTCTCCTTCTCGGTCTCGCGGTCTGGATTGGACTCCTCTGGGCAGGATGGACCCTCGTCTTCGCGGGTGCGGAGAACTCGCTCATCGACACGCGCGACACGGGCCCGATCTCCTGGATCGAGCGCCTCTACTTCGTCGGCTATTCGTTGTTCACCATGGGGAACGGCGACTTCACGCCGAAAGACGGTATCTGGCAGATCGTGACTGCCCTCACGACTGCGACCGGAATGCTCTTCATCACGCTGATCGTCAGCTACGTGATCTCTGTCCTCGAAGCTGTCACGCAGAAACGAGCGTTCGCCAGCAACGTCAGTGGCCTCGGCCAGCGAGGTGAGACGATCGTTCGAACCGCGTGGAACGGTGAGACGTTCCGGGGTCTCGAACTTCCGCTGAACTCATTCACGGGCGATATCAACGAGCTCGCGACGAAGCACAAGGCCTACCCGATCCTGCACTACTTCTACAGCGACCAGCGTACGTACGCGACCGTCCTCAGCATCGTCGCCCTCGACGAGGCGTTGACGTTGCTGCGATTCGGCGTGCCAGAAAGCGAGCGACCCAGTAAAGCCGTCCTCGAGAACGCTCGGTCGAGCGTCGGGAACTATATCGAGTTGGTCACGTCGTCGTTCGGTCACACAGCCGGGCAGGCGCCACCGTCTCCCGACCTCGATATCGTCCGTGAAGCAGACGTCCCGACAGTCGCTGACGAGACGTTTGCCAAGGCACTTGCCGAGTCAGCGGAACGGCGAAAGAGATTGCTTGGACTCGTGGAGGCCGATGCTCGTGACTGGCCCCTCTCGGAAGATGATTGACCCGGGTCACCGCTGCACGCACTCCACGCGGCAGCAGGGAGCGCCCATCTGGGGTTTCGCTACTGACGATGATCACGATATCCGGACTTGCTTCGTCCTGCCGTTCCCGCGAGTGGCGACCTGGGCAGCGGTCTGTGCCGGACTCACCCCTGATAGCTCGACTGTCGACGTGTTTCGCGCGACGGAACTTCCGTTCCCCTCTCCTGGGACTGGTGCGTCGCCGTAGAGGACGATAGACGAAGGTACGTTGAGCTAGTTCAACCAGCTTGCTACTCATTATCAATGCCGCCGCCGAGGTGTCGACTTTGACTACTAGACCTTCGAAGCGAAATGGAGTGCTTTCCGGCGAATCCGTGAACGTTTCCGAACCAGTATAGATGTATGAGGGTAGCGACGTGCGCCATAGTACTCACTTGGGACGACGTCTGGTTGAGTATTTGCACGACCCTGGAAATATTCAGTGGTATACCGGAGCAATATTTTGGATGTGAAGGTGTCCTCGGGTAGGGCCTCATCTTCTGAGGAGAAACCGGCAAAGCTGCTCCCGATGTAGGTTTTTGCATGGTCTACATGGAAACCGCCCTCACCAGTGCGGTCCTCGAAGCAGTACGTATCGGGGTCGGTTTCCTCTGGACTGCCGCGTGGGCGATCATCATGGGCCTGCTGGTCACGAGCCTCGTGCAGGTCTACGTGTCGAAAGAACGGATGGCACGACTCCTCGGCGATGATGACTTGAACGGCCTCGTAAAGGCGACCGTCTTCGGCGCGGCCAGTAGCGGTTGTAGCTTCGGCGCCGTCGCGATCGCCAAGGGGCTGTTCAAGAAGGGAGCCCACGTGGTGAACGTCCTCGCGTTCATGTTCGCCTCGACGAACCTCATCGTCGAACTCGGCCTGATGATCTTGCTGCTCCTCGGCTGGGAGTTCCTTCTCGCGGAGATCCTCGGCGGGCTCGTTCTCATCGCGGTGATGGCGCTCATCGTCAGCGCAACGCTTCCCGAAACGCTCTTCGAAGAGGTTCGAGCAGAACTCGACCAGCGCGACCACGAACACGGCATCACCGAGGACCCGACCTGTGGGATGGAGGGAAAAGACGAGTACTCGCTCGTGACCGACGGCGGCGAGACGGTGAAGTTCTGTTCCGCGGGCTGTCTGGAGACCTATCAGCAAGCGGTTGCCAGCAGCGGCGGCTGGCGCGACGAACTGCTGTCGTGGGGTGGCTGGTACAAGGTCGGCAACCAGTACCGCAAGGAGTGGTCGATGATCTGGAAGGACGTCGTCGCCGGATTCCTCATCTCGGGATTCGTCATCGTGTTCGTCCCGCAGTGGGTCTGGAACGGGCTCTTCCTGCAGGGAGACGGGCTGCTCGTCAGCGCGGAGAACGCGGTCATGGGCGTGACGATCGCCGTCCTCAGCTTCGTCGGCAGCATCGGCAACGTGCCGTTCGCCGTTGCGCTGTGGAGCGGCGGTATCAGCTTCGCCGGCGTCATCGCGTTCGTCTACGCCGACCTCATCACGATTCCCGTGCTCAACGTCTATCGCAAGTACTACGGCTGGAAGGTGATGCTGTACATCCTCGGCGTGTTCTTCGTCACGATGGCCTTCACCGGCTTCCTGATGGAGGAGGTGTTCACCCTCCTCGGCATCGTCCCGGACCTCGCCGGCGGGCAGACCGCCACCGAACAGACGTACTTCGCATTCGACTACACGTTCTACCTCAACGTGCTCGCGTTCGCCCTCTCCGGGTTCGTCCTCTCCGTCTATCGACGAGGACTCGGGGCACCCGGCCAGTACCGCGACCCGGTCTGTGGGATGCGTACCGACGGGAGCGGGCCGAGCGCCACTCACGACGGCGAGACGTACTACTTCTGTTCGGACCACTGCAAGCGGTCGTTCGAGGAGCGTCCGGGCGAGTTTTCACACCAACACCCGGCGGTTTCGGCACAGGAGTCGTCCCGGAGCCACGAGTACCATTGAACGACCCGTTGAGTCGCGTTCGCTGCTTGAAGTCGGCGGCGACACGCGGAGCGTTCGAGAAGAGGCGATATTCGGGGTGATCGACGCTAGGCTCGCACCCGCCCGGTGGCCGACACCGGGTCACCGTTCCGCGTGTACGGCTGGTCCGCACCGGGGAACTCGAGCTGGCGGTTGTCGTTGGCGTCTGGGTGGAGCATGGCCGTCAGTGGTCGTGGTGACCGCTGCTGTTGGGTCTGGGCCTGCATCTGGCTCATCAACTGGCGCATCTGTGCGTAGTCCTGCATCTGGTGGCGCATCATCTGGCGCATCTGCTCCTGCTCGCGCGACTCGTCGGCGGCGTGCATCAGCATCTGTCGTTCGCGCATCGTCGTTTGCTCCATCAGTTGCGCCATCTCCTGCATCTGGGCCTGGTGTTGCCCACTTTCCATCATCGACTGCATCAACGCACGCATCCGCTGGCGGTCCTGCATCTGCTGGAACATGAGCGACATCATCTGGTCCATCTGCGTCTGGTTCATCATCCCACCCATCTGATGGCCACCGGATTCGTTCACGGTCCCTTCCCCGGATTCGTTCATGATCTGTTGCATGGCCCCGTGCGGCATCTGCTGTGCCTGCATCGCCATCATCGTCCCCTGCGTCTGCGTATCGGTCAGCAACTGCCGCATCTCCTGCATCTGTGACGACAGCGAGACCGCGCCCGGAGCGGGTTCTATCTCCACGTTCTCGTGCGTTCCCGCGTCGAGATAGTTCGAACGCCCGACGACCGCGCCGCTCTCGTTGTGGATGAGGATGAACCCCCCGTCCGGCAGGGTCGCCGACGCGACCGTCACGGTGGTCCCGTTGGCCGTCTGGTCCTGGAACTCGATCGTCGACTGGACGTTCTGTTGCCGCGCTGCCGTGGCGCTCGTGGCCGCGCCAGCGGTCGCGATCCTGGCGCTCGCGACGAGCACTCCGACCGTCGCGAGTACCAGGCACTGTCTGCGTGTCCTTGGTCGTTTCATTCCCGTCCCCCCCAGAGGACAGCAAGGGTGACGCGAGGTGCACCCTTGATTGTGATTGCCCACGTTGACGACTACCGTCTCGATGGGACGACAGGATGGAGCCGACGGCGAGCTATCGCGGCTTCTGGTCGGGAGGGGTTCTCTTCACCGTTCTCGCATGGTCGGTACGTCTTTGCACTCTGGCGTGGTAGCCGTGCACATGACGACGACAAACCGTGACGACTCGTGGTTGCGACTCATCGTCGTAGTACTCGCCATCGTCCTGCTCGCACCGATGCTGATGATGGTGTTCGCGTTCCCGATGATGGGCGGCTGGATGATGGGGCCCGGATACGGCGGGCAAGCACCACTCTGGGGCTGGGTGATGGCTCTGGTTCCGCTGCTCGTCGTGGTCGGTCTCGGATACGTCCTGTACCGCGCTCTCACCCGTGACGGGACCGGTGGAGACGACGCGCTCGAAGAGCTGCGGATGGCGTACGCCCGTGGCGACATCTCCGAGGAGGAGTTCGAGTCGCGCCGCCATCGCCTCCGGCAAGAACAGTAGCAAGCGCCGTCGCGCGCCGAGTGCGGAGTCCCCTTCGTCATTCCACGGGCTGTCGGATGCAAAATCGGTCGATATCGTATTCACCCTGCCGTTAGACGTACTCGACGACGCGTGCCATCCCCGCCTCCAGGTGGTAGAGGTTGTGGCAGTGGAACAGCCAGTCACCGGGGTTGTCCGCGACGAAGTCGAACGTCACCGACCCCATGTGGCCCGGTACGATGACCGTGTCCTTCATCGCGTCGCCGACCCGGAAGAAGTGGCCGTGGAGGTGCATCGGGTGGATCACCGGGCTCCTGTTCGTCATCCGGACGCGCACGTGCTCGCCCTCCTGCACCTGGAGGGGGTCGGCGTCCGGATACGACTGGCCGTCGACGAGCCAGCCGTACGACCCGCCCATCTCGGGCGACAGCGTCAGGTCGAACGTCCGGTCAGGACTCCCACGGAGGTCCTGCGGCACCTGTTTCGCCTGCAGGTCGCTGTACTCGAGCGTTCGCCCCAGGAGTCGAGGCGCGTCGGCGACGTGTCGCCATCGCCGTACCGGAGTACCGCACTGGCTGGCCGTTCGTTCGCGTCGAGCGGTCGTCCCCGGATCTCCCACGCGCCCGGGTTCGTCGCTTCGACGACGGCGTCGTAGCGTTCGCCGGACCCGAAGACGAACGAATCGACCGTCACTGGGTCGACGGGGCGTCCGTCCGCGTGCGAGACTGTCAGTTCGTGGCCGGCGACGCCGACGCGGAACGCAGTCGCACTGCTCGCGTTGATGAAGCGCAACCGGACGCGATCGCCCTGTTCGACGTCGAACGTGGCCGGGTCAGCCGGAAGGCGACCGTTCACGAGGAGCCCCGCGTACGGTGGACGGCGGTCGCCCATCATTCCACCGCCCATCCCACCGCCACCCTGGCCGTTACCGTTGCCACCCATTCCGCCATCACCGCCGCCCATCCCACTACCACCGCCCATGCCGCCGCCACCGCCACCCATACCGCCGCCACCGCCACCCATGCCGCCGCCACCGCCGCCCGAAGAATCGCCGAGCGGTTCGGGCGGTCGCGTCAGGTAGTCGTCGAACAGGAGCGTGTACTCGCGGTCGTACTCGACGTGTGGGGACTCCTCTTCGATCACGAGCGGCGCGTACAGCCCCCGGTCGAGTTGCAGACCGACGTGGCTGTGGTAGAAGTACGTCCCTGCCGGTTCGGCGCGGAACTTGTACGTGAACGACTCGCCGGACTCGATCGGCTGCTGGGTCACGTTCGGTACGCCGTCCATCGGATTCGGAACGGGAACGCCGTACCAGTGGATCGTCGTCCCTTCGGAGAGGCGGTTCGAGAGGTCGACGCGGACGACGTCCCCCTCGGTGACGCGGAGTTCCTCGCCGGGGAACGCTCCGTCGTACAGCCAGTTCTGAGCTGACGTGCCAGCCGGCGACACCGTACTGGCGTTCGCAGTCAATCGTGTTTTCGTATCTGCTGGTCCCGAAACGGTCGTTCGAGGTGCGGGAGATTCCCTGTCGTTCTCGGACGACGGAATGGCGTCGGAGGCACACCCGGCGAGAGTCCCGAATCCGATCGTCCCGACCCCGCGAAGGAGGTCGCGTCGAGAGAGAGAGTGGAATCTCGTTCTTTCATCGTTCGGGATACGCGCCGGATACCGATAAAGTGCGGTATTGAATATATTATGAAAGACAGTTGCGAGGAGGATGTCGACTGGATGACTAGCGCCCGGCCTTCAAAATCCGAAATCTATCGCTCCGTAATCCCCATAATCGAAGGCGAAACGAGGAAAAATGACCCGCCCGTACGTTGACTGTATGGTCGACGAACTTACCGTCGAAGGGATGAGCTGTGAAGGCTGCGAGCAGTCTGTCGAATCCGCGCTCGAAGAGATGGACGCCGTCGACAGCGCACGCGCCGACAACGAGTCCGACCAGGTCAGGATCGACGGGAACCCGGACGCCGACGCCGTCGCGCAGACGATCGAAGACGCCGGGTACACGGTGCGGCGTTAGTCGTCGAACGCGCCGAGCCGCGATGCTTTCTCGGAAGACAGCGACGCCGGCGTTAGCCTGCCGGCTGCGCCTCTGGAGTGGGAGAGACGCCGGGAAGACTGGGAAGGTCGAGGTCGACCCGGCGGAGGAACTGCGCGTTGATGGCGACGATGACCGTACTGAGCGACATGAGTAGGGCGCCGACCGCGGGCGAGAGCAGGATTCCGACCGGCGCGAGGACGCCAGCGGCGAGCGGCAGCGCTAACACGTTGTAGCCGGCTGCCCACGCGAGATTCTCCTGCATCTTCCGGTAGCTCGCCGTGCTCAGTTTCACGAGCCGGACGACGTCCATCGGATTGTTCTGGACGAGGATGATGTCGGCCGACTGGACGGCGACGTCCGTTCCGGAGCCGATGGCGATGCCGACGTCGGCGCGGGTCAGCGCCGGTGCGTCGTTGACGCCGTCGCCGACCATCCCCACGAGCTTCCCCTGTTCCTGGAGTTCGGTCACCTTCTCGTCCTTGTCGCCCGGCAGCACCTCGGCGAAGACCGTGTCGATGCCCAGCTCGTCGGCGACGGCGTGGGCGACGTCCTCACTGTCGCCGGTGAGCATCGCCACCTCGACGTCGAGTTCGTGGAGCGCGTCGACGACCTGGTAGCTCTCCTCGCGGACGACGTCGGCGAGCGCGAACGCGGCGACGGGCGTCCCCTCCCGAACGAGGTAGACGACTGTCTGTGCGTTCGCTCCCGCGCGTTCCGCGAACGTCGCCAGTTCCGACGGCACGTCCGCGTCGAGATGCGAGAGGAGGTTCGGCCCACCGACGTGGACCGTGTCGCCGTCGACGGTGCCGCGCACGCCACGGCCCTTGAGCGCCTCGAAGTCACTGGCGCGTGGGGCGTCGATCTGTCGGTCCGCTGCGGCCTCGTGGACCGCCTGTGCGATCATGTGTTCCGAATCGCCCTCGACGGCGGCGGCGAGCGACAGCGCCTCGTCCTCGTCGACGTCGCCGACGGTCGCGACGTCCACGACGCCCTGCTCGCCCCTGGTGAGCGTGCCCGTCTTGTCGAAGACGATGGTGTCCAGTTCCCGGGCCCGTTCCATCGCGATCCGGTCGCGGATCAGCATGCCGTTCCGGGCCGCGAGCGACGTGTTGATGGCGACGACGAGCGGGATGGCGAGGCCGAGCGCGTGCGGGCAGGCGATCACGAGTACGGTCACGACCCGTTCGACGACCGTCGCGCCGAACGAGACGGCGACGGTCCAGGCGATCGCGGTCACGACGGCCACCACGAGGGCGACGTAGAAGAGCCAGCCCGCCGCGCGGTCGGCGAGCTGCTGCGTTTGAGATTCGCTCTCCTGGGCTTCCTCGACGAGGCGCATGATGCCCGCCAGCGTCGTCTCGTCGCCCGTCGCGCTGATGCGGACGCGAAGGCTTCCGTCGCCGTTGATGGTCCCGCCGATGACCTCGTCGCCCGGGTCCTTCGACACCGGGCGCGACTCGCCGGTGATCATCGATTCGTTGACGTCGGAATCGCCTTCCTCGACGACGCCGTCCGCGGGCACGTTCGCACCGGGGTGGACGAGCACTAGGTCCCCCTCGGACAGCTCGCTCACCGGAACCTCTTCGGTATCACCGTCGTCGGTGATGCGTTCGGCGGTGTCGGGGAGGAGTCTGGCCAGTTCGTCCAGTGCGCTCGACGCCCGGCGGACCGAGCGCATCTCGATCCAGTGCCCCAGGAGCATGATGTCGATGAGCGTCACGAGCTCCCAGAAGAACGTCGACGCCGTCGGGACGACGACGCTCGCCAGGCTGTAGACGAACGCGACGGTGATCGCCATCGAGATGAGCGTCATCATCCCCGGAGTGCGATCTTCGAGTTCGGGCACCGCCATCTCGAGGAACGGCACGCCGCCGTAGGCGAAGACGACGACCGCGAAGACCGGATTTATCCATTCGCTGCCGGGGAACGCGGGGACCGAGAACCCGAGCCACGCCTGAAGCGTCTCGCTGTAGAGGAGGACCGGTATCGAGAGCAGCGTGGAGACGAAGAACCGCCGGCGGAACATCTGCTCGTGTCCCTCGTGCATGCCACCGTCGCCGTGGCCGTCGTGGGTGGATTCCCCATCGCCGTGTTCGTGCCGAGCTTCGATCTCGTGTTCGGCTTCGTCGGCGTCTTCGGCCTCCTCCTCGAGCATCGATTCCTCTACCCGCGGTTCCTCACGGTCGCCGGTCGCTGGATCGTGACCGTCTACGGGTCCGTCGTGATTTGAGTGGCTGTCCGATGGATGTTCGTCATCAGGCGTGTCCCTTGGGTCACTCATAAGTCATCCTCGTTGGTCACCCTACGCCACCACAGATGAAAGGCCGTACGGCCTTTTTGCTCGGTCGTGAACACGACTGTCTGGGCGTCGTATCCGAAGTTCCGACCGGCGCTCTCACTGCGTCGCCAGTAGCGATCGGATGAATCAGTTGTGTAGAGAACGTCTTTTTCCGGTTGACATCCTCCCCGCCCTGAACGGCGGGGCTTTCTCTTCCCACTTCCGTAACGCAGTCACGTTTCTCGGTCGGTCGTCATGTCCCCTGTCCGATGCGCTTCCCGAGTCCACCGACAGCCCGGCGACACCGCCGGTCAGGATCGACGATTCGCTGCCGACCGCCGCGAGTGCGCGTGCCCTACCTGCGTGGAGAACAACGGCAGGCTCGACCCCTGCGCGCGCTGTCGGTACACCGGCTGCTCGTCTGATTTCGCCCGCTGCGGCCAGGACGCGCCCTCGATGAGTAGCGAGTTAGCAGGATGTTTCGGTTAGGGATGGAGATTCTTGACACCTACTTCGCCGTGCAGATTTACACCCTCTCGAACGCTGTCTGGCTTGCTAGGCCGCTCGTCGCAGTCCCCACTGGAAGCGGATTCAGTAACAGTTCGCAATTCGCCCGAAGGAATGCCCCTCGTGACCTGGTGTACGATTTGGGACTGGCTCTTGGTGCCTGGATTTATGTGCGACGCGGCGGGGGTTTCGCAATTTGGGAGTAGACGGCCTGTAAGTACAGTATAGGGTTTCTGGGGTTGCAGTTTCTTTTGTGGTGAAACGCCGGTTTTGGCTGGAGAATATGGGTGTGTTCGCCGGTTTTCGGTTTGGAGTGCCGATTGAAGGTGTGGTGTCGTATCCGTCTATATGCGAGTTGAGAAGGCTTGTAGACCGCGATTCTTGGAGTACGGGGTGAAGTCTCCTTTGAGCGAATTGCGGGGACTGAAACGGCCGATTTGTCCAGCGAAACCCGAAGTGTACCGGAAAATTCGGTTTCAGCTTGCTATCGTGTCGGGACGAAGCGTCTCTCGGCGGTAGCTATCTGGGCTTGGCTGACGTTCTAAATCTGTTAGAGAGACCGTCTCTCCTGGGGAAATGGCCAGTAGCTGGTCCTGCATTAGTCTCTGATCTACCCTCGAATATTTTGTATCTAGATTCAGCAGTGTACACCCACTATCACGGCCGTTCTTTCTGAATATAGCCGTAGTGTACACGTTTGTTGGCGGGGGAGTTCGGGCTCAACGCCCATGAATTAGCCAGTGAGTATGGGTGTATGATTCAGGCAATTCGGCTCTGTTGAAACCCAATTGCTCGATTCCTTTCCTGTTGAAACAGTATTGGGCAGCGCTAGGTACTGACCTCTGTCCGAGGAACGGCATCGCCACTCTTTTCAAAGTCGCGTCAAGAACAATTGATTGATGCCCTCCAACAAGGCAACAGCCGCGGCACCGATAGCAACCGGCGTCCTCCTCGCCGGGGCGGCTGCACGAGAAGTCGCACAACATGGACTCGAAATCTGGACCGCGCTGGCACTCACTGGCGGCCTCTCCGCGGTCGCTGTTGGGCTCAGCGTTCTGACCGGCCTCAATGGGTTCGATCCCGACTCAGACGACCTCGATGGATCCCGCGACCGGACGACGGTCGCGCTCGCCGGCCTCGCGCTGACCTGTATCGCCGTCGGTGCCGAGGCTGCACTGGCGTAGACGACGCCCACTGACCCACAATTGCTCTCCATCTGACACCCACTCGGCGTATGTTGAGTAGGTACTTCTGGCCCTATTGAAATCCCCGTTCAGTGATAGGTTTGAGAAGCCCTGCTGCATACAGGGCGCGGGCCGTGTTTAGACGCTACCGAGAGGCGGTGTCGCCGAGGAATATGAGTGATTGAAGCGGGAAGAGTCGAGTATGCCCTATCAACTCGCCTGCTTCACTAGCCGTTGTGTCGATTTGTCCAAAAAAGCTGTCACTGGTGAGCCAGCACCGACTGTCAGAAAGGGTGACGGTGGCTACGCTGACTGGGTGATCGTCGCCATTCACGGCCTCAGGGAGTACCTCGACCAGCCGTATCGGCGGTTGCTCGATATACTTCAGGAGGTGCCTCGAATCACTGCCAAACTCGGTCTTTCCGTAGACGAACTGCCGGATTTCACCACCGTGTGCACGCGGAAGCAGGACCTCGAAATGCGAATCTGGCGCGTCCTGCTGCGGTCGTCGGCGTCGCTCCACGACTTCGGCAAGGTGCAGGCAATCGACGCGACTGGCTTCAAACGCCACGACGCGAGCCGTCACTACGTGCTTCGCGTCGGCTACAACTTCGACGATATCAAGACGACGGCGCTGGTCGATTGCGATTCGACGGCGATTCTCGACGTTCATTGCTCGATGAAACAGCCACACGACACCCAGGTTGGACGGCAGGTCCTCCGGAGAAACTTCGGGCAGCTAGAAACAGTCACCACCGACAAAAGCTACGACTGGGACGCGCTACGGCAGGAACTCAGGGACGCTGGTGTCCGCCCGGTCATCAAACACCGGGAGTTTTACCCACCCGATATGGCGCACAACGCTCGCCACGACCAAGATGTCTATCACCGCCGGTCGGTCATCGAAGCGATTTTCTTCGCATTGAAGCATCGGTTTGACGAGACCTTACGGGCTAGAACGTGGTTTGGGCAGTTCAGAGAACTCGTCCTAAAGGCCGCCGCCAGAAACATCGAGCAAGCCGTCAGCGTCTCACACCCATGATCTCACGCGTCTAAACAAGGCCCAGGGCGCGTATCGATTACGGACTGGGGCAGAAGTCGTTTGCTATCGAAGACGTAACTCATGGGTCAATATTTCTCAAACATCTCGATCTGCGCGATATCCGAGGACCGGAGGGGTTTTGTAGCGATAGCAGGAAGAAGGAGTAGACGGCACGGTCAGGCAGTTACCTTTCAGCTCACGTGGTTTCCACGTGTAGTTACCGCTGGCTGGCCTACCCCGTCTCTCTAACAACGACGAGCGATTGCCATTCCATGACTAGAAGTACTGAACTGAGAGCGTGAGATTCGCATATCTATCTACCTACAATATCGTAACTAATCGAAGTGATGAACATACCCTCTCTATTGAGCACGCGATCACGCTGGACGCGATGCCCTGCGATGAGAGGTCGACGACTCCGGGCGATTAACTGGAGGTCGGACGGGCCGCCCCGCTCGCCGTATCAAGCTACGGGTACCCCACTGTACCGATCATCCGGAGAAGAATTTTATCTGTTCTCACCAACGTGGGAAGGAGGAACAATGAGTTCAGACGCTGACGCCCTCCGTATCGATACCAAGGGACGCGTCACGATTCCAAAATCGATTCGAGAGCGTCTCAACATCGAGGCCGGTGAACGCGTCGATATCGAGATCGAGGACGGGGCAGTCGTGATCCGGCCCCAGATCTCCCGCGACGAGTTCATTGCCACCATGGACGGTTGTATCACCGAGGAGAACCGGCGTGAGTCCGCCACGCCCACCGATCCCGAAGAACTGAAAGCCGATTGGACCTCCGACCTCCCGAACTCGTCCTAACGAATGGTGTGTCTCGACGCCAACATCTGGATCTACTATCTTGACTCCGAACTCGACGAACACGCTGCCGTGAGCCAGCCTGTCTCGGACCTCCTCGAGACCCAACCCTGTTTACGACGACCGTCCTGCAGATGGAAGTCGTCCACTACCTGCAAAAGCAGCTTGTCGACAGCCAGACCGCCATCGACCGGTTTCTCCACCTCGAGGATACCAAGGTTGCCGAACTCACGCAGGAAGACATCGTCACTGCAACGGCACTGCCCCAGGACCACGCCAACACCGGTATCGGCGGCCGTGATGCGACCGTCCTCGCAGCGATGCACCGCCACGACGTGACCGAACTCTGGACGCACGACACCGGCCTCAAACGACTCGACGACCGTCTCGACTGGCTCACCGTCGTCGATCCGGTCATCGCCGAAGACCTAGAACCGATCGATATCGGTGAAGAGACCGATGCCGTTGACGAGACGGAGAGACAGCCATACGAGAACTAATGTAGGAACTGACAAGCATCCGTGACGGTGACAGTGACTACGACGCACTAGAGGGCAGAAGTTTCGATCGGCAAGTCTGGCTGGGCCGAAGGCAGCATACCTCGGGGAGTGTTACGCGTCACCTCGCCGCTGTCCATTCAAAATTGGTGTGTGCGGACCAGTACAACACGCTCACCAGAAACGATTATTGAGCGGCGTGAGAGAAGTGCGTGTGTGACTGACGACGTCGTCTATCCCTCCGCCGACCTCGTCCTGTACATGCTCGTCCGAGCAGGTCGTTGCGGAAGGCGACGCGACAGAACCAGGAGTTCGATCGGCGAAGCCAATTGACTCCGCGCTACACTACGTCTCGGAAGGGTTCTACGGCGAGGTACCGCAAACGATTCACGAAAAAGCGGTGCATCTCATCCGACTCCTCGTTGCGGAACATCCGTTCGTCGACGGGAACAAGCGAACAGCGCTCCGAACGGTGGTCGTCTTCTATATGCTGAACGGCTACACGTTCGACTACGGCGACGAAGTACGTGCCCTTTTGCACCGATTCGCGACAGACGAGGCCGCAGTCGACACAGAAACGGCGGTCGTCTACCTCAGAGCGTGCGCTCGTCGCAACTGCTAAGCGAATCCACTGAGTACGTTCAGAGTAGAAATGGCGTCCAGTACCGATTCCTCGGCGGCGGCCGACGAAGAAGTCCGTCAACTGTACGAGCGGTATCAGGCAGCCGAGACCGACGAGGAACGCCACAAGATCGCCCTCGAGATGGGGAAGCTTGACGGACGCCGCCACGCGGACATCTATGCGGCACTCGAAAGCGAGTAACCGACCCTCATTCCTCGTGGACTTGACGCTAACCGACAATTGATGAGGCTACGGTCTGCGCGAGGTTGCACACGACAAGCGAAAGCCCTCGGCATCTCGTGGCCACCCGAGACTACGTCTCATCGGCTCTCGTTTGTGTCGCTCACGGGGAACTCAGCACTCGTAACGGCCCGCTCGCGCTGACGATGGTCATGGATAGACGCCTGCCCCTATTGTCCCACGTGTTACGTGAGTACTCATCCAGCTCGAACGCACTGGCGATGGACTGCTGGTAGCCCAACCGTTATAGCTGGCAGACCCCGAGGCCGGACATGGACCTCTCTGTCGTCGACCTCTCTCCTGTGCCTGACGACGGCACCGCGACCGATGCCTACGCGAACACGATCGAGCTCGCGCAACAGGCTGAACGCCTCGGCTACTCGAGATTCTGGGTGGCCGAACACCACGGGATGGCGGACACCATCGCCGGCACGACGCCTGAAGTCTTGCTCGGCCATCTCGCCGCCGAAACCGAGTCGATTCGCCTCGGGTCAGGGGCGGTGTTGCTCAACCACTACAGCCCGTTCAAAGTCGCCGAAGAGTTCGGCGCGCTGGACGCGCTCGCGCCAGGGCGGATCGACGCAGGGCTCGGGCGGGCGAACGGCTCGCCGGCTGCCGACCAGGCTCTTGGGACGGAACGGCGCGTCGAAAATCCAGACGAAGACCACGCCGAGAAGATAGAGGCGGTCGTGAACCACCTCTACGACGATTACCCTGCCACTCACGCGTACAGCGACCTGCACATTCCTCGCTCCGGCGAGGACGAACCCAGACCGTGGGTGCTCGGGTCGAGCCCCTCCAGTGCCACCATCGCGGGCGAACTCGGGTTACCCTACTGTTTCGCGGCGTTCATCCGGCCGCAGTTCGCGCCAGACGCGTTCGAGACGTACCGCGAGCACTTCCAGCCGTCACGGTTGGCCGGCGGAATCGAAGACCCGCAGGGGATGCTTGCGGTGAACGCCGTCTGTGCAGAGACCGACGACGCGGCGGCGCGACAACGCGCCGTCGCCGAGGCGTCGTACAAGCGGATGCAACGTGGCGTCGTCGGGGCACCCTCGTCCGTCGAGGCGGCCATCGACGAACTCGGTGGGGTCCCCGAGCCGACACCTGCGACACTCGATTCCGGAGAGTGGCCGCGGGCGATGTCCGGGAGCCCCGACACGCTCGCTGGTCTCTTCGAGCAACTCACCGAGCGCGTCGACGTCGAGGAGGTGATGATCCAGCACGTCGTTGCCGACCACGACGACGCGCTCCGGTCCCACGAACTCCTCGCCGAGGGCGTCGGACTCACACCCCGGTGACGAGCCGGCCCGAACCGTGCGCGCCATCTTTTAACACACTGCTGCGCGAAGTGTCTAGCGGCGTCCGCTGCGTCGAATACGTGCAGTCTCCGGCGTCGGTGTTGCAATGGACGCCACCGGAGGGGGACGAACCATGGCAATCACCGACACAGCGTTCGAAATCGCTGACGGCGTCTATCGATGCGGCAGCGACCGCGTCAACTGGTACCTCATCGAGGAGGACGACGCACTCACCGTCGTCGACACGGGCTTTCCAACCCACTGGCAGCAGTTGCTCGACCGTCTCGATGCACTGGGCTACGAACTCGCGAACGTCGACGCCTGCCTGCTGACCCACGCCCACCCCGACCACATCGGATTTGCCGAACGACTCCGTGAGTTCGAAGATATTCCGGTCTGGCTGCATGCGGCCGGCCGACGACGTGCGCGAGCCGGGGGTGACCCGCCGCTCGGCGGACTCGTGAAGAACCTCTGGCGGCCGGCCGTCCTGCGGTATTTCGTCGAAGTCGTCCAGTCAGACGGAACGTCGATTCCCCCCGTGACAGCAGTCGAAACAGTGGCCGATGGGGACGAACTCGACGTCCCGGGGCACCCACGGGTGATCCACGTGCCCGGTCACACCGAGGGCGACGTTGCGTTCTATCTTCCCGACCGTGATGCACTCCTCTGTGGCGATGCACTGGCCACGGTCGACTTCGAAACGTGGCAGGGCAATCGCCCGCAACTCCTGCCACCCTGGCTGAACGTCGACCATGCGCAAGCACGAGCATCCCTCGATCGCTTCGAATCACTTGGCGACGTCGTCCTACTGCCGGGCCATGGCGACCCATGGACCGGACGATTGACCGAGACCATTCGTGCTGAACAGATTCGGTCGTAGCGCGCTGTCGTCACTCACGACGCCGGTGTGACCAGCGCGATTGCGTCAGCCGGGACACTGTTCAGTGCTGCATGAGGGCCCGCTCGCCGCTGCCGCCTCCCGTATTCTTGCTCACTGGCGTCCCGCTCACTGCGTTTGTGGAACTGTCGTCCGCCCGTCTCGCAGGAATGGAGGGTTAGTCAGTCTGACAGCACGACGAGAGTCCCGCCACCGGCGTCGGAACTCCAGGAGACGGGCACGTAGAGCCGTCCATCGGCAGCAATGGCGTCGAAACTGATATTCCCCGGTTGGTCAACGGTCCACCGCGTCTCGCCGGTTCGACGGTCGACAGCGTAGGTCGTCACTCGCTCGTCCAACTGGGATTTCTCCGTCGTCACGATGACCGACCGCTCCGTCACGAGCGGACGCGTTCCGAGATTCACGCTTTCACCGGCAGCGAGGTTCCTGCGCCACTGCTCGGTTCCATCCCTCGTCGCATAGGCGACGAGATCACCTGCCGCAGTAGTGACGAACAGTCGGCTACTGTCAGTTGCGACGCCGGACGCCGCGGTCACTTCGGTCGTCCAGCGGCCGTCACCGGTCGCGACGTCGACGGCATGGAGCCTGTCGAGACTCGGGATATACGCCGACCCATCCGCCACGGTCGGCGTTCCGAAACTGCTGTCGGCCTGGTACACCCACTCCGTATTGCCCACCCGTGGGTCGATTGCGACGACGGTCTCGATGATGCCGGTCGTGTAGAGAACGTAGCCACCGCCAGCAGTCGGTGGAGAGCGAGAGGCACGGTCGGCGCCAGTATGGTAGGCCCACCGAGTGTGCCCGCGCTCGTCGAACGCCAGTAGGTCATCGCCGGTGGAGGCGACGACCGTGTTCTGATAGCCGACCGCGGCATCGTTGACTGAATCGTTCGTCTCGTGTCGCCACCGCGGCCGTCCGTCCCGCGCGCTGAGTGCATATATCCCGTTCCCACCGACATACACCGAGCCGCGATAGACGATCGGCGGACACCCCGAGAACCCCCACCCTCTACTTGGCAAGTCGCGCCGCCACTCCTGGCTCCCGTCGTCCGTCCGGAGTGAGAACACCGCGCTACCAGCGGATCCATCGCTCCCCTCTGACTTCGACGTCCCCCTGCCATGGACGATGACCCGATTGCCGACGACAACCGGTGGCACCATCCCTCCCGTGAGAGTGAACGTCCATTCCTCACTCGGGTCGTCAAGTCTGGTCGCCCGCGCGAAGCCGGTGTGGCGAGGGTTTCGGCCGTACTGGGGCCAACCAGCAGGTTCGTCAGGTAACGGCTCGGTCGTGCCGTCCGCGGTCTTCGGCCAGTCCTCTCCGAGAAGACCGAACCGGTTCGTCGCACAGCCTGCAAGCGACGCGACACCGACCGTTCCGGTCGCGGTAAGAAATTCCCGGCGCGAGTGGAGGGCCATACGCCACATTCAATCAATTTGCGTTAAATGTTGGCCTACGTGAATTTTGTGTTAGCAATGGAGTCAGAATCGACCGCTGTTACAGTGGGTATCCAACCGGCAGGTTCGCTGTTTCCTGCCTGTATTGGGCTGGACGCGAGGCCGACTAACTACTCACGTAGTCGGAGGTCGCAGAGACTGCAGATGTCTCCTCGACCACGATTTGGTATCACTAGGATGCGCTGATGAATTGGCCGTGTAGCACGCTCAGTCCTGACCGCGATAGGGAAGCGTCTCACTCGCCGTCACCGGGTGGTCGACCATCCACTTCCCCGAGCGCGGTCGCTGGTGGGACGAATAGCCAACTGACGCCATTCTTTTTTGCTGTGTGCCGGACCGGACCCAGGCCCTACCGCCCCACCCTCCGCTCCGTGCTCGCTCCATTTCGGAACTGCGCGCGCAGCCACGACCTGGCTAGGATCTGGATCGACGACGGTGAGCGCGCACCTGTGGAGCCCATGCTTCATGAACTCTCGCTCGGATCACGTGACGTCAGTCATTTCCACGGGTTGGGCACGAGGTCGGCCTGAACTCTCGCACCGACCTCGATTCGGCAGTCGGAACGGGGCTCAGCCACACAGAGCAGGACGTAGCCGTCCCGTCGGTGATGCGGTTTCAACGCGCGCGGCCGTTCGACGTGGACGAGGTCACCGTCGAGCAGGCGTCCGATACAGGTTCCACAGGCCCCGTACAGACAGCCATAGGGGACGCCGAGACCCGCGCGCTCGGTGGCATCGATGACGGTTTCGCCCTCCGCGACCGAGAGCACTGCCTCGCGGCCGTCGCGCCATTCCAGTTGTACCTCGTGAGTGACCATCTACTGCCAGACGTCGCTGGTGCAATCGCCGCCCGGCCAGCGGATCTCGTGGGCACGGGCCGGGCCGCCCGGCGCGTCGCCGAAGTCGACGAGGAAGTCTTCGTCGAGTTCCATCCGTCCCTCGTCGGGATAGACGTCCGCCTTCAGCATCACCGATCCGTTCTCGCCGATCTCGGGGTAGAACTGGTTGTCCCACGAGGAGAACAGTGAGGTCGTCCAATAGACGCGCTTCCCGTCACGTGAGAGCTGAAGCATCTGGGGCGCTCCCCTGATCTCGGTGCCCTGGACTTCCTGTCGGTCGCCGAAGTTGCCGCCGGCCCAGATCTGGTCGACCAGCCGCGGATTCCCGAAGTCGCTCACGTCGTACATCCGGACGTCGCCGTGCAGCCAGTTCGAGAAGAAGAGATACTGGTCGTCAAGCGAGAGGACGATGTCCGTCACGAGACCGGGGACTGGCATCTCCCAGTCGGGATGTTCGCGCGGTTCGATGTCGATCACCGTCTCCCAGTCCCAGACGCCGTCGCTTTCCTCCCAGAAGCGAAGGATGTTCGAGGAGAGCGCCGCGCCGACGTACCCCTGGGTTTCCTCCGGGTCGTGCGGCATCCGGATCTCGAGGGGGATCTGTCCGTCTTCGCCAAACGTCAGCGTTTGCTCGTGTTCTTTGGTGTTCCAGTCCCAGATGTGAATGCTGTCACCGTACTTGCCCTCTTCAACCTCGTCAAGGTCGAAGCCGGGATAGTAGGTTTTCGGCGCTGCCCACTCCGTCGAGACCATCACGTCGTGGCGCGGCTGGTACCAGTAGTCGTACTGCATTTCCACGTCTCCGCGGTCGTCCTCCCAGTGACCGTCGATGGAGAAGTCGTCTTGATCGATCTGGAGGAAGCCCCCTGGAAGTTCGCCGTCGGCGTTCCCGAGCATGCTGATGACGATCTTGCCCTCGGGAACACAGTGGACCGTATGCGGCGCTGAGAGGTCGTGTTCGAACACTTCCTCGGGTTCGATGACCGCCTCGATCTCTGAATTGCGTGGGTCGGATGCGTCGATGATGTGGATACGCGAGGATCGCTGTCCGGGGACGATCAGGTGGTCGCGCGTCAACCCTTCGGTGTGACACGAGGAGGAACAGGTGTTCCAGCCGAAGTGGTGGAGCTCATCGCCCTTGTTCGGCATCTCGACGGTGTCGATCAGTTCGCCGTAGGTGTCGGAGTCTGGGTCCACGTCGACGACGCCGACGAAATCGGGTCCGTCGACGTCCATTCCGACCCGGAGTCCCATGACGAAGGCTGTCTTCTCGCGCTCGGACTCGGTGCGCATCGCCGCAGGCGTCGGATACCCTGGCCCCTCCACTTCGTGGTGTTCGTGTCCGTGTCCTTCGGCCGTGGTGTTGGGTTCGTTACTGCTCATTGCAGGAAGAGACATAGACGAGGCCATCATAAATAATGGTTAGGGATGTTTCAGGTCTAGCAACGCCTCGTGTGGTATCGATTCGACGGTAGGACGCTACTGACCACCGCGGCCACGCGGACGATGCTCGAACAGCCGTACCACAGAGATCGACCTCGCGTCCGTTTGAGGTGGCGCCTGATGCACTGGCCCACCTGTCCTGCTTGAATGCGCTTGATTCCGACCCAGCTATTGGTACTGTGGCTCGAATCGGAGCGCCTCCGAGTCAAAGGAGTAGGCTGTAATGCCAGCGTCCTCGCAGCGCTCCTCGAGATCTGCGGGCAGAATATATGGGTCGTCAAATTCCGAGTCGAGAAGATGGTGGAACACTACGCTCACTTCTTCGTCATCCGTATCGACGACGACGGCGAGGTCAGGGTCGTCGTAGTCCGGTTTGATGACGTAGTCACCTGGCGTAAACGGGTAGTCTGCGTGTTCGAGGTTCGTATGCTTGTAAGTGTAGAGCTTGATGTCCTGGTCGTCGCAGTAGGACGCGAGCTTCGCGGGGTGGATCTCACGCCAATTACCAGGGCCATCGTCGAGCATGTTCGGGAAGGCAACGCTGACGGCTTCGCCTTCCATCTCCTGCCCGTAGAGCGTCGCGTTCTCCTCCGGCGGTAGCACCTCCACGACCACAGCCACGGACGCATCATCCTCGCCGGCTTTCACCACGCGGTCACCGGGCCTGAACGGACTCTGTGGTTTCTGGTTCAGGTGGGCTGTGTTCGGGCCGAGGTCGTGGAGTTCGTTCATCGGGCGAGCAGCCAGATGTGCGAGCTTCTCCGGTTCGTCGCCGGAATACTCCTCCTGAGTGTTGACCTTTGATTTGAGCGTCTCCGTGCGTTCCCAGCCGAGGAGGATGAGCGCGTCCTCGTTGTCTCGGTGCCAGGCCATGACGATGATGTCGTCGTCCGGGTCGTTCTCGATGAGGTCGCGCGGGCGGAACGCGGAGACGTCCCGTGATGTTTTCACGTCGATTTCGTAGCCGAACACTTCGAAGTCGTGCCCGGAGAAGCTCTCGGGGTTACAGCGACGGAGGGCCTCTTCGTTCTGCCATTCCCACATCTCGACGGGCAGGTACTCCCGGCAGAACTGCTCGAACGCGAGCTCACCGAGGTTGCCGATCCGTTTGACGTCGACGTCATCCGCTCCCTGGATGACTGCCTGATGGTGTGCTCGCGCTCGGTCTATTTCATCCGGCGTATACAGATACATTATATTATAATTCTCTGATTGTGTGATGTATCTTACCCTTGTACGGCGTCGACCTGAGCAGTTTTTCTGCGCCGCAAGGGGGGCGACGCTCCCACGAGCGCCACCCCACCATGCCCAAATCACTTCTCGACAGACTCGACCCGACGAACCGCATCCTGAAACGCGCCCAGTACGAGGCGTTCGCATTCGCACTGCTCGACGGCGACGTCCAGGTCCGCAACGAGAGTCACTCCGATCCCGACGACCACGAGTATCGCGTCACCATCCAGGACGGCGTCCCGGTCGCCTGCGAATGTCCCGCCGACGAAACGTACGACGGGCCCTGCAAACACCGCGTCGCGGTCGCCATCCGGCCACGCATCCTCGAAGTCGTGGCTACGATACAACTTGTCGCAGACGGCGGCCGGGACGTCGACGACCACACGCCGTCTGCTGACCCAGAACCTGACTCACCCGAGAATTGCGATTGCGACGACCTCGGCGAGTTCCCATGCTGGGAGTGCGTCCGGACTTCCCGGCGTGATCTCCCCGACTGAACCAGATTTAGGAACGACGGTTGCCCGCTAGTCGTCCGCCAGAGTCGTTTTTCACCCCCAGGGAGGGGTGCGGGGTGCACAGCGAGCGCCTCGCAGTTCGACCAATGGCAACGAACCCAGTCTACGAGCGCTGCTTCGACGAGGACGAATCGACCGAAAACAGTGCGGTGTGTCCCGAGTGTAACGGCGAGGTCAGAACGAACAAAGCGGAAACGGTCTGTGCCGACTGCGGACTCGTCATCGACGAGCAGCGAATCGACCACGGGCCGGAATGGCGGTCGTTCAACGACGAACCAACGTCGCGAAAACGCACGGGCGCGCCACTAACGGCAGCGCGCCACGACCGTGGGCTCTCGACGACCATCGGCCACGGCACCGACGCGAACGGCAACACGCTCTCCGGACGCAAGCGAAAGCAACTGGGCCGCCTGCGCCGCGAGCAGTCCCGCGGCCGCTTCCAGTCGAAAGCCGAGCGCAACCTCGCACACGGGATGACCGAGATCCGCCGACTGACGAGCGCACTCGAACTCCCCAAGACGACCCGCGACCAGGCGTGCCAGCTCTTCCGCACGGCGCAGGACGACTACAAGTTCCACTACACCGATTCGAATGGCGTCGATCTCCGGTGGGGAAGCCATCCGCACGCGGATGACTACGTCAACGTGAGTGGACTCGAACACTACCACCCGCCACCGAACGCCTCATCAGACCCACGCGAAGTTGAGGATTCCTGCATCACCCAATCGCCAGTGACGTTGGTGACCCGAGCGGTCCTTACGCTCTGGCGCGCCGCCTACCACTCCGAGTCATTCACGCCCCTCAATGCAGGTCGCAATCCGCCTTGACCACCAGACGAGGAGTGACGGTTGGTGAGTGGGCTCTACCCCATTGCATAATCGCACATATTTGAGCGAGGAGAAGATATATTGAACAGTGCCACGTAGGATTAGCTATGACCGAGTTCGACCCAGCTCCGGATACCGACACCGCTCAGCAACGGTGGCAAGAGGGGACCGACACGTTCGGTCGCGTCTACGATGTCGCCCTCGGCGTCACGTCGCCGACCGCCTACACCGAGATCGCGGAGCTTGCGGACTGCTCGGCGAACGCCGCGAAGAAGCATCTCGAGCGGCTTGCAGAGATGGGCATCGTCCGTGCGGGCCGAGACAGTCGCCCTGCTCGCTACGAACGGAACGAGGGCTATCTTGAATGGCAGGATGCCAGCCGGATCGCGGACGGCCTCACCATCGACGAGATCATCGACCGCGTGCAGACGCTCGAAGACCAGCAGGCGGAGTACGAAGAGCAGTTCGAGACCACGGACCCCTCGGACGTCTCCGTGTTCGACCACGACGACCACCAGACCATCCACGAGCGGATGCGTGCGGTCAGTGAGTGGCAGAGTGTGATCCGGGATATTCGGCTGTATGAACTCGCTCGACAGCTCTCACAGAACGATGGTCATCTGATTCCGGCATAGATGAGTCCGCCACCAGACAGCTCTGGGGCAGGCGCAACTGGGCCACGGGATCGACAGACGTTGCGCCTGCTCGAGCGACACCTCGCGTCGGACTCGCTCGTCGCCGAGACGGCATTCGACCCTGATTCTTACGAGCCGCGACTCCTCGATGTAAGCCTCGATGCTGGACGGTATCCCGAGTCAGTCACTGCTGCCAGACTCGACATTCGGTGGTTCACGACGGGTGACTTCTCGATTCACTACGTCGAAGAACGCGATGGAAACGACCAGTGGGAATGTCGCTGGGATCGCCATCCGAACACGCACGACAGTCGGTTACACTTCCATCAGCCACCGACTGCAGCGTCGATCACTGACCTCTCCCTGTCGTCGCTGCATCCCCTCGACGTTTACTCGACAGTGCTAACTGCGATAGATCAACGTGTCGAGACACTCTGGTCAGACGAGTGACCTCCGGAATATCGTATCAAAATATCTATGATTCTAATAGGGCCTGTCGTTCCCAGGAGGTGTGAGTGTCGGAATCGAGCTCTATGAGATTCCACTGCAGTGATGGTTTAGGGAGTTGTGCAAATAGATAGTGTGTATCTTGGACACAGTCCGTTTGCATATATACGATGTAGCATTAGTAGTATATTATATGTGATAATTGGGCGAAGGACTATATAATAGTGTTTAAATAAATATGTATGTCGCAGCCCTCCTATGGAAGAAGAGACTTTGGCGAAGGCGGATTGAACAAACAATTGAACGTCGATTCACTTCTCCGAGGGATCGACCTCGACCAATCCGAAATCGAATGGCGCAAAGATTTCATTGGCTTCGATCAAGACGACGCCCGCCGCTTGCAACAGTATGAAGACCTCTTTCGGACGAACGCCGACCAAATCGCGGACGATTTCTATGAGAATCTCACTGACTACGAACAAACTGATGATATCATTGGACAGTCCGAGAAAGGAGTTAGCGAGCTAAAACGAACGCAGTCTGCGTATCTCGTGACGCTCGCCACCGGCGAATACGGAGAGGACTACTTCCGTGATCGTGCCCGCATTGGCAAACTCCACGACCTCCTGGATATGCCGATGAAACACTATCTCGGCCAGTACGGCGTCTACTACGACCTCATCCTTCCACTCATCGGTGACCGCCTGACCGACGCACTCACCCAGCGATTGACCGGTGTCGAGACAGATGGCGGAGTAGTCACCCAGCAGACCAGAACCGCTGGCGAATCTTCGACCAAGAGTGAGACCCACGGCACCGACCCGACCGCAGACACGATAGAAGCAGTCATCGAAGAGGAGGTGAACGACACGATTCAGGACCTGCTCGCAATCCTTCGTCTCATCAATCTCGACATGCAGGTCGTCACGGACACGTATATCCACTCCTACAGCCAGCAACTCGAAGATGAGGTCGAACGCAACGAGCAGTTGATGGCACAGGTACAGCAGGAGGTGCAGACCCCCGTCGAAGAGCTGAACACGACGTCCGAGAACGTCGCCGAGAGCGCTGCAGAGATTTCTGAGACGAGTGAGACACAGGCCGAGCAGATGGACGAGATTGCGTCTGAAGTCTCGAACTTCACAGCAACCGTCGAAGAGATCGCATCGACGGCCAATCAGGTCGAAACCACGAGCGAACACGCCGAGCAACTCGCACAGGACGGCACAGCGTCGGCGGACGACGCCACAGAGGTGATGACTGACATCCATGCTGCTGCGGAGACTGCCCGTGATGACGTGCGTCAGCTCCAGGATGAGGTTCAGGAGATCGACGAGTTTGCCGACGCGATCAACGACATCGCCGACCAGACGAACATGCTCGCGTTGAATGCCCAGATAGAGGCCGCCCGCGCTGGCGAGGCCGGCGAGGGCTTCGCCGTCGTCGCCGAGGAAGTAAAGAGCCTCGCCGAAGAGTCCCAGGAGAACGCCGACAATGTCGACCAGCGCATTGCAACCGTTCAGAACCACACCGATGAGACTGTCGAGAGCCTCACCGACATGACCGAGCACGTCGAGCAGGGCATCGACCGGGTGCAGGAGACGATCGAGAACTTGACTGAGATCGCTGAGGCAGTCTCAGAAACTGCTGACGGGATCAGTGAAGTGTCGACCGCAACCGACGACCAGGCGGCAAGCAGTGAAGAAATCGCCGCGATGGTCGACGAGGTTGTTGACCAGGCCGAGCGGGTGGCGGAGGAGGTTGATGACCTGGCTGCAGCAAATCGACAGCAAGCAGCGATGGTGACTGAGGTCGAAGATTCAGTCGAGCAGTTGACAGACGGTGGTACAGCAACGGACGGTGGACGGCCATTGCAGACAGGCGAGGCATCACCTGACGACGTGTCACTACCGGACGACTTGACCGATGAGATACCCGACGTTGTCGTCGACCAACTTGCGGATGAGCAACTCCAGCAGATCGCCCGCGGCGACCTTGAACCAACAGACGTACTGTAACTGTTCAATGGAGAACTGCGGAATCGGTCAGGCACACGAGTGGGAGGCCGGGATTCGAACGAGAGTACGGTGATCCGTTCGGGGTCAAGCTCCGAGGCACTCGGCCTGCTCAGCCTGTAGAATATGGGTCGGGTCCGATAAACGGCGCTAGAATTGCCACTTGTGTGCTGTTTTGCTGAATGCACCCTCTATTGAGCAGCCAAGATATCAGGAAACGTTATCACCAAACTTCCGACCGGAGATGTCAACGGGGCAGAGCCTATAGGATTCAAACGAGAGTTCATCTACCGATTTATTGACAGAGACGTTCAGCATAGGAACAACAGAGTTTGCTGTAAACGCACGGGAAGCGGAAACTTCGTCCTCCACGTCACGGACGAGTTGAGTGATGTCAGCGGCGATCTCTCGGACCACGTCGAATACGCGCAGTACAACGCTGTGTCTCATAAGGAGAGAGCAGAAGAACGGAAGTCCGACGAGTACCTTGCTGCGGCTGTCGTTGACCTGCTCTATGCGTATGCCTACACCTCTGCCATCCCGGTGCTGAAGTCGGCTGACTTCGACGATGTCGATGAGGAGACGCTGGAGGTGGAGCAAGAACTCACCGCCGATCACTATAACCGGCGTGCTACTGGAAACCTGAAGAGCGCAGAGCGGTTACTGATGCGGATGGCAAGTCTGGAATACAACTCCGGCGTCGAATCATTCGGAACTTCCCGAGCGATGGACGACCAGACGGAAGCTGAGCGAGCATATCACCACGCTATTGTTACTGAGGAGTTCCTCAACGCAACAGACACGATCTACGAGAAGTTCAATCTAATTTAATCGGTAGTCTCCGCTTTCTTACTACTTTGGCCCACGGTCCCTCAACAGTATTAACATGATAGCATCGAACAGATGAATTGGTGACTATCACACTTACGTAGGGGTTCACAGTGGTCGAGGTAAGATCTTCTCAAGAAGAACAACTACTGTAGCCTTCTCCCTCGATATGGAGGTCTTCACCCTGCGTGAGCCGCACAACAGGTAGTACACATGAATCACTCTCGTCTGCGAAGAGAGAGAGGTCCTGTGTTGCTGTCTGATCTGAGGTTGTGATTTCGAGCGTGTAGACACCTGGCTTGTCGACTGGCTGCTCGATCACTACCGCTTCATTTGCACTTATGACCCGACTCGCTTTGAAGACAGTTTCCGCTGCCGTGAGCACTTCCACAGTGAATTTGACATCTTTGGGCGCGAGATTTTCGATTTCGATACCAATTATAGACGGTTCGATCGGTTGTTCCTGTTGGAAGCTACATCCAGCTCCAATCACCAGGAGTGCAGAGACAGACGCTTGGAGGTATCGGCGTCGGTGCATACTTCAACTTTTTAATCGTCTAATATATTCTGTTTATTGGGCCTTGTTGAAACCCTTGCTGACAAACAACACTGGTGAGTAGCTGGAGAGGAGATGGATGTTCTCCCGAAGTCACGGCTTCTTCAATTCGTTGAACGTGCGATGGTGTTGGCTCGCCGTGCTGTCACACGGTTTTCGACTCGCTACTCGCGGAAACGATTCACGCTCCGGCAACATGTCGTCCTGCTCTGTCTCAAGATCAAAAAGACGACCACGTACCGTGACCTCGTTGATGAACTCATCGAGATGCTCCGCATTCGAGACGCCCTTGACCTCGATTCCCGCACCCTCGACACTCTGTAAGGCGTTCGACCGCTTGGAGATGGCCGTCTGGCGTGTTCTCCTGAACGTCTCACTCGCGGATCTACCGCTGAACGGTGTCACCGGCATCGATGCATCCGGGTTCGAACGGGCTCATGCATCAACGCACTACACGAAGCGAACGAACCTCACTATCCAGCAATTGAAGACGACGCTGTTGGTCGATACGACGACCAATGCCGTTCTCGATATTCACGTCACGACTACGCGGAAACACGATACGCAAATTGCGCCACAGGTAGTGAAACGGAACGCAGCGTCGATTGTGGTCTTGACCGGTGACAAGGGATACGACGACCAGAAACTCCGGCGGCTTGCCCGTGACCATAATATTCGACCACTGATCAAGCACCGGGAGTTTACCCCACTCCACAAAGCGTGGAATACACGGCTGGATAGCGATCTCTACCATCGGCGGAACATGAACGAGACAGTCAACGCGGCGATCAAACAGAAATTCGGTGCATTCGTACGGTCACGCCTTTGGTGGAAGCAGTTCCGGGAACTCGTCATCAAGTGCGTCGTTCACAACCTCGAACGAGGCCTCGCCATTTCACAAGAGGGGCGCGAATGTCTGTGATTCCGAGAGGAACGGACTGGTGAATATAGAGTACGTATGCAGCAGCTCGTCGCGCTTTGATTCGCACTGGAAGACTGAACATTCCGAAGTGAGGTACGTGTGTATTGAGCGCCGAGAATGGACGTGAGCGACTCCGGAGTTAGATGTCGCCGTTGAGGATGTCGCTGACGCGCTGGCGGTCGAACAGCTGATTCTCTTCGGCAACGTCGAGTGGTGCGTCCAGATCGAGTTCGCCGAACTCCTCGGGATAGAACAGCCGTGCGGTCAGTTCCGTCTGGAAGGCGTTGATGAGCGGCCCCTGTTCCGCAGTCGGTCCCGGAATCACGCGCCCCTCCTGGACCGCGGTGAGCTGGCTCCCGACGTCGTCCTCTTCCATCGGCGTGACGAACTGCTCGCGGAACTGGTCGGCGTCGAACGCGCCGTCGCCGCCGAAGGTCACCGACCCGGTCGTGATGCCCCAGTGGACGACGATGATCTCCGGATCGACTTCCAGCAACGTCTCGTAGTCGGTCAGGCCGTACTGGCCGGTCTCGACGCCGGCGAACGCGTCCGATTCGACAAGGCCGAGGTCTCGGTACGGCTTCATCTCGTAGCCATCGTCCTCCAGATAGAGGACGTAGAACTCCCCGTTCTCGGGGGACGAACCGCTGTTTATCAGGCCGATAGACGGCGTCTCAGGGTCGTCGGGGAGCCGCGACTGGACCTCAGACTGGAGGTCCTCGTGGAGGTCGAGCCACGCCTCGGTCCGCGCTCGCTCGTCCAGCACAGTGCCGACTTTGTCGAACGCCTCCAGCATCGACGGGGCCTGTTCGGGGTAGCCCATCTCCTGCTGCCACTCGTTACGGAAGCGACGGTTCATACACCCAAAGAAAGGCGCGACGTTCGACTCAATCTCCTCGACGTCGGAGTCGTCCCAGTTGTCGTCCCACGCCTGGATCAGGTTCGGATCGATGAGGAACGCGTCTGGATCGTGTTCGTAGAAGACCTCCTTGGGCATCCCGCCGTCCTGCCACAGCGGCGGCCAGTCGTTGTCGTATTCGATGTCGAGCGGGTCGTAGAACAGGGTAGGCCCGCTCAGCCTGTCTGTCTGGAGTTTGTCCGCTTGCCCGAGCGAGATTACCATGTCTGCCCACGCCATCGAGTAGGTCGTGACCGACTCGGGAACGGCCTCGAACTCGACCTCGCCGACGGGGAACATCTCGACCGTGTAGGGTCCGTCGTCCGGCGTGGCCGTCTCAGTCTGGTCGTCCGTCGCAGTTTCCGTCTCGGTGGGCGTCGATTCGGAATCGGACTGTCCCGCACATCCGGCGAGCAGTCCCCCACCGACGACTGCTCCGCCGTACTTCATATAGTCTCTGCGCGTCGGTGCTTCGTGCCTACCGCTCTCTTCAGCCATATGGTTTAGGCTCACCTAAACAATATAACGGCTTCGGTCTTTAGACGGCTTTGCCCAACAGACCCCGTGACCGATATGCGCGCTGTATTCAGCAGGACTGCTGAAACATATCATCTAGTGAGGGTTTCAACAAGGCCGTTTATTGTAACTCATGTGTTAATTACATCGTTGCAGAGCTATTATAGGCTATCTTGGCAACTCAGATAATCGAGGTCCAATCCCAATTTCTCACTTCCCATAACGATACCTGGCATTGATTGCACTTTCGCAGTCCGCTACCAGAACCAGGCCAAACACTTGCTAACGATTACTTTGAATTCGCCTGGCGATGCCGGCACAAGTTTTTTGCGCCGGCGATGGGTGCCGGCGCAGCAGGCAGTGCCGAACTGGTGCGTCGGCAGGACGGTGACACCCGATGCATCAGGTCATCTACACGCTTGTGGAGGCATCGACGCAAGAAGACGCACTGGTCGCTGGCAAGACGGTGTTCGGGCGGCTCATCGGCGCTGGCCCGCACACCGACGCGGTGTTCGACTACTACGTCACCTTCGACGAAGTGCGAGACGGCGTGGGGAAGGACCGGTGGGGAGACCTGCCGGTTGCGGCTCCGGTTGCGTCCGCCGAGGGCTGTGAACTCCTGGAGCGCGGCTGGCAGGCGACGACGAGCGAGTTCGAGCGCCATCTCGACCGGGTACGGGACGTGCTCGACGAGTTCAGCGACGACGAGATTATGCGCAACGAAGACCTCGCCCGCCACGCCTTCCACGAAGTCGGGTCGTACGAGGGGCCCTCGATCTACCTGTACGATCAATACGGCAACGGCATTCGTGATCCAGACCAACTCGACCGCACCCTCGACGAAAGCGACGATCTCTGGATCGTGCCCGCCGACGTTCACTTTTAAAGGAGTGGATGCAGGCTCAACAGCAAAATGCAGTACGTCGTCTGCGAACCCAGAATTCCGACGAAATTAACCTACTCCAACAAGTGTGTCCAACGTATGGCTGGGATCGAGTTACGCGACGGAACATTAGTCGTGGAACGCTCCCCGAACGAATTAGATGAACTGGCGATTTCCTTCTCTCGACTGCTCACGGACCTCGATATCGAACACGTTTACATCTCCGGCTACGTCGCAATCTTGGCCGGCCGTTCTCGTGCAACCCAGGATATCGATATTCTTCTAGAGCGTATTGACGAGCCAACAGTCGAGCGCTTAGTCGAGCGACTGCAGTCGAACGACTACTGGGGTGCATCGATGCCGCTCGACGATATGTATACCATGCTCTCGAATGGCGACAACATCTGGGTTGCCCCTGAAGGTGAGGTGATTCCACATCTTGAGGTGAAGTTCGTCGATGACGAGTTCGACCGTGCGTCATTGAAGAATTCGATCACTGCGGAAATTGGGGATGTAGCGATTCCGATTGGCCCCCTAGAGCTTCAGATTGCCTACAAACTGTATCTTAGCGATAAGACATCGTTCGAGGATGCAGTGCACCTCTACACCCTCTTCGGAGAAAGCCTTAGGAGGTCGGAACTCGAACGCTGGGTTACACGACTCTCCGTTGAGGACGAATATGAGCGACTCAAGCGTACGTGACCAACTCGATGCGAAGCACGAGCGGAACGATGAGCAACGCATCGAGGCAATCAAGCGGTGGGCGTCGTACGTTGAGTCGACACCACCTGAGAAATGGGGCTCACAGCTCAACACGCTCGTGAATTCACAACTCAAAGCAGCGCGGGACGCAAATCTTTCTGCTGAACAGTATCGGCGGGTTTCTGAGGCCGTCTCTCAGGTGGACGAGTAAAAACTCGACCGTAGCCGGGACGGAGTACAATCGTTGGAAGAGACTCCTCTGTGAGGCCGCTCACCTTACCCTGGGGCCAAAGGCAAAGTAGCGTCAACGCCAACGTCAACGTACGATGGGTGTCGCTGACGAACAGATTCGAGTGAGCAAGACGGTGAAACGGAAGATCGAACGACATCGTCGCGAGGGTGAGAGTTACAACGACGTCCTCGAACGACTCCTCGGTGAGAAGGATGTCGGCGACTTCGATGACGGATTCGGCCGCTGGTCCGACGACGAGGCCGACCGCGTCCGTGACGGCCGGCAGAAGGCGAAAGAGAAGCGGAAGCGCCGGATGCAGGAGCGTATCGAGGACGGTGCATGAAGGTTCTCGACGCGACGTTTCTGATCGACTATCTTGACGGCCACGAAGCGACGCGCGAATTCTACGAGGAGAACGGCGGGGCCGAGACTCGCTGGGTTGTCCCAGTCCCAGCGTTCGCCGAGGTTCTCGTCGGCGAAGGCAATCTTCCGAATGGAGACGTCGACGGCGTCCGTGCGGATCTTGCGTGGGTTGACGTCCGCCCCATCGACGAGCGAACCGCCGTTACCGCGGGCCACATCGCGGATGAGATTGCGCCAGGTGGCCCCTATCTGGACGGCCCCGACGCGTTGGTTGCCGCGGTCGGGCGTGAACTCGACGCGCCAGTCGTCTCCGGGGATGGAGACCTCACTCACGAGGCGACGAAACGAGTTGTCGACGTCGAGGAATACTGAGCGTCTCCGTCAACCTTTCAGTCAGTTCGATGAGCGCGTCACTCCGGCTGTGGAAACTCATGGCTACGCCTGTCCGTCTCCGAGTCGGTGACGCGAGATCGAGGTCGTTGTACATCTGGTCGAGCATTGCGAGTGCCGACTGGAACTGCACATAGTGTTCATATACTCCACTGTCGTTGTACTGGGTGCGTGTAGTTGAGTTGATGCCGAGAGAATGCCGACTGTTCTGGCTCTGTTGAAACCCGCAGCGGTTGGTACGAACAGCGTGCTGAATACATACCTCTATTCAGTACGATTCCTGAAACCCAATACTGGTTGAGGGTTTCACCAAGGTCAAACGTAGCCAATCAGAGCTCACGACCTGGAGCGGCATTCGAGGTGGAGTCATCCCGCTCAATCTCTCTCATCGGATGGGGGGCGTTCGGATAATCGCTCGAACCGGTCCTGCACACGCGACTTGCGTTCCTCGGTCTCCTCTGCCTCATAGGAGATTCGCACGACGTCCTCCTCCTCGAGTTCGACGCGAAGCACGGCATCGACGTGGCGGCCGTCTTCGGGGATCTCCCGTTCGTCGACGACCACCTCGTCGACGACCTCCGTGTCGGATTCGAGCAGTATTACGGCCTGATCGCCTTCGAACCTGTCCACTACGCCGGTCATGACGTCACCCATCGTACGAGTCCTCCAGCACGACGTTCCCTTCGGCGCCCTCCACGATAATCGTATCTCCCGCGTTGTTCCAGACTGGTGAGCCAGCGCCCCAGTAGCGGTCCGTTGCAGAATCCGCACCGCTCCCGGTGTGCAGCGTCACCTGCGCACCTGCATCGAGCACGAATCCAACGGGGAACGTGTAGGTGTGGCCTGCCTCGTCGGCCACCGTCCACCCAGATAGGTCGAGCGCCTCACTCCCTGTATTCTCGAGGACGATGTACTCGTCAGTGAGATTCTCGCCATCTCGTCCGTCAGCATCGGCATGAACGGTCGCCACCGACAGCTCACCCGTTCCCGAAGCCGCTGCCGTTGTCGTTCCACCGTCAGCGATGGCTGGCGCACTGGTCGTGCCATCGACAGGGACGACCGTCCGCACCTGCGGTGACGACGACGTTCCGGGGGCGATCGGCTCACCATCGCGGAGTGAGACCGGGTCCGTTGGCGCCGCTGCTTGCGTTGCAACTGTGATTGCTGTTCCGTTTGACTCTAGGCGGATCGTGCCGTGCGTGGCCGTCCAATACGTGCGAATCGACCGCTCGGAGAGACGAGCGAGGACCTCGTCGTGCGGGTGGCCGTACTGGGAATCGTAACCGCTCGAGATCAGAGCTATCTGTGGCGTCACGGTATCGAGGAACGGCGCGGTCGAACTCGAGATGCTCCCGTGGTGGCCCACTGCCAGCACCGTCGAATCCAGTCGTCCGCCGTATTCGTTGCGGAGGTACTGTTCGCTCTCGGCTTCGCCATCGCCAGGCAACAGGAAACTCGCGTTGCCGTGTTGCAGCCGGAGGACGATGCTGTTCTCGTTCGAATCTCCGTTCGCTATGTAGCCGTCTGGCGGTGCCAGGACCCTGGTTGCCACACCCTCGAGCGGAATCTCGTCACCGGCGCGTGTCTCGTAGAGGGTCACGTCGTGTTCCTCGATTGCATCGAGGTAGCTCTCGTACGTCTGCGAACTCGACGTGATTCCGGGGTCCCAGACGGCTCCGACGCCATCGCCCTGGGTTTCGAGATACTCGATGACGTCCGCGTGGCCACCGATATGGTCTGCATCCGGGTGCGTGGTGACCAGATGGTCGATTCGCTCGATGCCCAGCGTCTGGAGTTGGTCAATGACGAATGTCCCGTCGTCGGACCAGTCCCCCGTATCGACGAGCATCGTCTCACCGGTCGGCCCGACGGTGAGCGTGCTCGCCCCCTGCCCGACGTTGAGATGATACACGGAGAGCGTCCCATTCGCTACGGGAACGGAACTGCCGTCAGCCGTGGGTCCTCCATCGATTGTCCCGGTCGTCTCCTCACTGGGGTCGAACACGCCGCCGGTACAGCCAGCCAGAACGACAAGGACGACGACTGCAACTACTCCCAATGTGCGTCGTCGCATCTGTATTCATCTCTACGCACTCACTAGTTAGATGTACTGGATATCATCAGCGATCTGTTTGACGGATCACTGAGCAATCCGGAGGCGGCCCCTCTCGTCTGTAGAACTCAGGGGTGACGACCGCCTTCGAACCCTCCGTCAGAAGTCACCATTCGGCGTAGGTGAGATACTCACTACCCTCGTACTCCACGAGCCAGGTCCCATAGAAATCAGACACACTCAATCCCTCGTGCTCCTGGATGCGGTCGATGACGGACTGGAAGGCGTCACTGTCTTCGAAGTACCCGCCGTCGATTGCTTCCTCGACGACCGTTCGTTCGGCGTCGGACAGCCCTGTCAGTGTGAACAGGTATCGCTCCCGAATCTGATCAGCGAAGGTCTCGACGTCAGGAGCGACCTCCGTCACCGCGTATCGGTACTCGGCCTCGGAGGCAGTTCGGGAGTCGGTCGAAACTCGATATCGCTTCTCACCGTGAACGACAATGTCGTACTGTCGGTCCGGGACGAACACCGAACTGTTCCCCACTTCGTCAGCGCGTCCGTACTCGACGCCCAGATCGTATCCGTCCTGTCCAGACGGGGAATCCTCCGAGAAAACAGGCTCGAGGTGTTGGCGATCAACCGCTGGGAGGTCGTCGTAGTCGATTTCGCCGAGGTCCGGCGTGGAGTCGTCCGGATCGACATCGACGAGGACCTCGTAGACCGTCACCTCGCTACTCGAAAGTCGCGTCTCCGAAACGTTGTAGAAGGTGTCATTAACTCGGACGGTGTTGGTCTGGTCGAACAAGTCGTACCGGCCGCTTCGTGTCGCGGTTCCGTTTTCGCGGGCCGCCGCGACCAGAGTGTATTCCTCAGAATCCGGTTCGGGAGTCATCGAGACTTCGTCGGTGATGTCGTCTGCTGTCGCGGCGTCCATATCGAGAACGACAGAGGGGTGGGCACATCCGGCGATAGCAACGGAGCAGAGGGCGGCTCCGCTGGCGAGGAACTGGCGGCGTCGCATGTCACTGATGGTGAATGGTCAACATGAAAGCTTTCTGGTCTACCTCATGATTCGTGGTGGACTCTGAGTTCTGAATGGACGAATCTCACAACTCAGCAGCTAGCGGCGGCGTTTTTGGTCGATATGGTTACCAGCGCGGTGTTCAACCGTTACGTGACGATACGGAAGCACGCTCCCCCAAATCGCGCTAACGTTGCTGGTACGCAGCGCTTGGTCCAGTACGGTGGTGACCATGTGCTACAGCGAAGCGTTTTTCTGCCCCTGAAGGGTGCGGGGCGCTCCGAACTCGCGAGCGTCGACCGCACTTGCTACTCATGGCTTCGAGCACCGAGTCGGCGGTCGCGTTCAGCGACGCCGACACGCGACGCGACGAAATGCACAGCACGATCGAAGCGTGGATCGACGACCTCGTCGACCACGTCGACGACGCCCAGGCGAGCGACCAGTTCCAGGAGTGGCTGGACGTCCAGAGTCGCTTCCACGACTACTCTCATCGCAACACGCTCCTCATCAAGCTGCAGTGTCCGGAAGCGACGAAGGTCGCTGGCTACCACACGTGGCGAACGGAGTTCGACCGCCACGTCGAGGAGGGTGAACAGGCCATCTGGATCTGGGCGCCCATCATCACCACGCGCTGTCCCGAATGCAAGAACGCGCCGAGCTACCACGACCAGAGCGACTGTGAGTACGACGAGACACCTCCGGAGGAGTGGGCCGAGGGGCTCGTCGGGTTCAAACCGACCGCGGTCTTCGATATCTCACAGACTGAGGGCGAGCCACTTCCCGAATTGGAGACGGCAGCGACGGGCGACGCCGACGAGCTGGTGCCTGCACTCACGGACGCCGCGGACGCCCTCGACGTGACGGTGCGTATCGTCGACGCTGGCGAGTGGGAGCACGGCGACGCCAGGGGTGTCTGCAAGTACCGGCAGCAGGACTGCCAGCCACTCGTCGAGAACGTGATCGACGGCACCCACGCTTCGAGTCCATGCTCGTGTTCACGCCACTTGAACAGCATCTTCACCGCCTTCTGATGATTCGCTTTGTCCACATTGCTCGTATCCTTGTAAGCGAGATAGTCCATGTATGCGTCGGCGTGGTCGTGCGTGACGTCCGAAACGCAGCGCCCGTCCTGCTGCCACACCCAGCGGTAGAACATATCCATCCGATTCGCTCGCGTCCGCACCGTCTCGAATGCGTACCCGTCGGCGTGGGACGGTTTCTTCCCGAAGTGCAACAACCAGCGCAGACACGCAGTCCGTTGGGACCGATAGTCGACGAGTTGCCGTTGATTGAGTTGTTGTTTAGAGACGCCAGAGACGATGGTGAGATCGTCTAAGTCGCTCATTTGGGGGCCTCCAACTTAGAACTCCTCGCACGCCAAGCAGCAGTTGGAGAAGGCAACCAATAGCCATCCACCAAGTGTGGTCGACAGCTGTTGTACCGTGAATCAGGTAGCCAACAGTGGAATCGCTGTTTACTCCCCACACCTGGTGGCGTCCTGCTCTGCTTGCCACGGTCACTACCTACATTGGAATCACTCGTTCGAGTCTCCCAAAAGGAAAGAGTCGATCTTAATTTAAGACCTCTATTCAAACTCAGTGAGGCAGATATTCGGGGTGCGTTTGGCCACGAGTGGGCGATTTCTGGCGTCTCTCGACGATTACTGAGAATCGCCAGACAGCGTTGCCATCGGCGGGATTCGAATCCGGCGAGTCTGGGTGGCGGACAAATTGGTGGAATCGCTATACGGCGACGTGATCGACCGGTCCGAGTTACTTGCTTGCCCTGAGGCGGCATCGAAGTACACCTACTGCCACCGCTCAAAACCAGGAGACGGAATAAGTTTCGAGTGCTCCGTCAGGGATTTGAACCCTGGTCCTTGCCGTGAGAGGGCAAGATGATTGGCCGGACTACACCAACGGAGCGTTCTTCGCATTCAATCGTAGTGGCACGGAATGTTTAACAGTTGCGTTTCGTGGCGGCCTTGTTCCGGTCTGGCACATTTACTACTCGGGATGAGTTATCGAATCGTCGGGTCTGGAGGTGACGAATAGCTCTCCAGAGGGGTCAGAAGTGAAGTGACCACAGTGGTTCTCGGCGAATAGCCAGATTCGTCTTCTGCATTGGATTGCCATCCTGGGGGGCAACAGTAGTCCATGTGCCGGAACGCTTAGCGCGGGGTCAGCACCCCTGTCGGGTCGATGTCGAATGACAGACTCGCCTCGCTGTCGTTGTCAGCTGGATAGTGGTAGACGTGATCGTCGTCGGTGAGGCTCCGGTCGTCTTCGTATGCGCGGTATCGAACATCGAGTCGGATGGGTGCAACCTCCAGGGAGAGGTGAATCCAAGGCCGCGGTGATGCGCTTGGTCAGCGAAGTTTCGAGACCCGTGCTGAATCGCGAATGTCAGTAGACACTACCTTTTTGCTTGTCACCAGAGTAGTTAGCGGTATGACAGTCGTAGATGAATCGAAGACCGCAGACGTGCAGTTCCGGACGCGTCTTGTGAGGGTGGTCGTCTCGGTCGTCGTCTTGACTGGTGTGACCGTCGTTCTCGGATACGGCGGCTGGATCGTCTTGACGCTCACCGCCACGATTGTCGGATACGACCCGGAGACGGCTGACGGCGAATTGCTTCGTGACAGGTTATTGGAGTGGCCCGACCGCAATAGGGAAGTGATGCGCTCGAACGGGAGAACGAGCCTCCCATTGAAACCGTAGCACAGAGGTGGCGCTCTTCGGCTGTACCACTCGACAGCATTCGATCGTAGCGGCCGCCAACAGGGCCACCTCGGAATGGTCTATATCCCGGTCACTGTTTCTCGATCGGTCGTAATGTTGCTCCCCAACCTGGCGACCACTCCGTTACCGACGAACCCACACTGTTACCGCCACTGGACACTGAGGACTCGATACCCGACCGCCGCGAGTGCGACTGACGTGGTTGCGTCGATACCGAAGCCGGGTTCGACTACTGCGCGCGCTGTCGGTACAACGACTGCTCGCCCGACCTCGCCCGCTGCGGCCAGGAGGTCGAGATCGATGAGTAGCGAGGCCGCAGGGAGCCGCGGCGGTGGCGACGGTAGCGGATTGCTCCCGAAGTTCTGGAACGTCGGCGAGTCCTTCCAGGACAATGTCGTCAATCCGACGGGCCACGCGTTCCACCGCCTGGACGCGAGCGCGGACGCGCCCGCCCCTGCCTGTCATGTGACGCCTGTCTATCGTCGCTGGTGGGTCGAAGACCAGGTACGCGCCCACGCCAGGCGGACCGTACTGCGGGATGCCCGTCGACTGTCGCGTCGTCGACCGCAGTATCGTCGAAGTGCTTCTGTGCGGGCTGCGCCGAGGACTATGGCACACTCGGGCGAGCCGACGCATGTCCAGTTCTACTAGCGTTCTGAGAGAACGGCGTTGGGTATATCGGCAACGTACTTTTCGTTGGTTTCCTTATACGTGTGTATGACTCACAGTCCGCCGATCCAGGAGCTACATTTCCCGGATGCACCCGACGTCGACCGCGTCCCCGGCCCACGGTCACAGGAACTGCTTCGAAAACAGGAGGAGATCGACAGCAGCGCCGTCGCCTATCCGAAGAGCATCCCGATCGCCCTCGAAGAGGGGAGAGGAGCGACGGTCCGGGACGTCGACGGAAACACGTTCCTCGACTTCTTCGCCGGCATCGGCGTCCTCAACGTCGGTCACTCGAATCCGTACGTCCTCGACGCGGTGCAGGAGCAGACCGGAAAGCTCGTGCACACGATCGACTTTCCGACCGAGGCTCGACTCGAACTCATCGAGAAGCTGAACGAGATAGCGCCCGTCGACCTGCCGGACGACAATCGGGTCGTCTTCGGTGGGCCCACCGGGAGCGACGCCATCGAAGCGACGCTCAAGATAGCGAAGTACAACACGGGCAATACGGGACTCATCGCGTTCCGTGGCTCGTATCACGGTGCGACGTCCGGGCCACTCAGTCTCGGAGGTGGACGAAAGTACAAGGAGGCGTACGAACCGCTGCTTCCGAACGTGTACCACGCGCCGTATCCGTACCCGTTCCGGCAGGGACTCTCGGACGAGGAGGCGCGTGATCGTGCGCTCTCGAACGTTCGCGAGATGGTCGAGGACCCCTACAGCGGCATCGCGGACCCCGCCGGCATCTGGGTGGAACCGATCCAGGGTGAGGGCGGTATCGTCACGCCACCGGAGGGATTCCTCGGCGGGCTCAAGGAGATAGCGCAGGAGAACGGGATTCCGCTCATCGTCGACGAGATCCAGTCCGGATTCGGTCGCACCGGCGAGTGGTTCGCGACCGAACGGGAGGGCGTGACGCCCGACATCATGCCGATGGCGAAGGCGATCGGTGGAATCGGACTGCCCCTGTCTGCGACGATGTACCGGGAGGAACTCGACACGTGGGAAGCCGGCGGGCACGTCGGCACCTATCGCGGCAACGTGCCGGCGATGCGCGCGGGGACCCGAGCGATCGAGTACATCCAGGAGCACGACCTGCTCGCTCACGCTCGCGAGATGGGGTCGTACATCCGCGGTCGGTTGCGAGACGCTGCCGACGAGACGCCGCGTATCGCGGAGGTTCGCGGAAGAGGGCTCTTCATCGGCGCGGAGTTCGTCGACGACGACGGGCAGTCGGACAAACAGCTGGTGAACGACATCCAGCAACACTGTTACGAGCGCGGCGTCCTGGTCTGGACCGCTGGCAGGGAGGGGAACGTGCTCCGGCTCATCCCGCCACTCGTCATCACGGAAGACCAGGCCGAAACGGGGATGGACGTCGTCGTCGACGCCGTCGAAACCCACACCGGGTAGTAACACCCCCCAATTTCGATAGCAACGGGTCGTCACTCACCGTTCAGGTGGGAGACCGGTTCGGTGAGAGCTCCGGAGTGCGAAACCGAAGATCCGGTGCGTCTCAGTCGTCGGAGTCCAGCGTCGGCGTCGTGTCCGGGACGGCGCGGTGGTCGTCTTGCTGTTCGTACGAGTAGGCGAGTTCGAGCAGCGTCGCCTCGTCGTAGGGTTTCCCGACGAGTTCGACGCCGACCGGAAGCCCGTCGTCGGTCAGGCCTGCCGGTATCGACATGGCACAGCAACCGGCCTGGGAGGCGATGACCGTGTTGGTCGGGAACGTGAGCGTATCGAGTGCGCCGGATTCCACCGCCTCCGCTTTCGGCGGCACGACCTGGACGTCGGGACAGAGGAGTGCATCGAGTCGGTCTTCAGCGAACGCGTCGAGCAGGATGCGCTGGAAGGTGTCCTGGAGGACGATTTTGCGCCAGTAGTCCGGGTCGTCTGCCGGGTCCGCCGGTCCCTCCGCGATTCCCTCGAAGAGGTCGAGCAGGTCGTGGTACTGCCCCTGCTCGTAGAGCTCCTCGACCGATTCGACCGGTGCGTCCGGTCGGCTGGCGAGGAACTCGTCGATGTCTCGCTTCGACTGGACGAGGTAGAGCGAGGTGTCCTCGACGTACTGGAAGACGTCGGGCACCTCGACCGGGTCGACGATCTCGGCACCGGCGTCGTCCATCAGTTCGATCGCGTCTGCGACGAGGTCGTTGACCGGCGCGGCGTCCGCATCGGAATCGTCGCCGAACGCGTCGCGGAGGATGCCGATCCGGGCGCCCTCGAGGCCGTCTTCGGCGAGCTGGTCGACGTACGTCCCGTCGACGTGCGTCAGTTCGTTCGTGACGGTGTACGGGTCGTCCGGATCGTAGCCCGCGAGTACGTCGAGCAACTGCGCGGTCTCTTTCACCGTTCTCGTCATCGGTCCGGGAGTGTCCTGCGAGACCACCAGCGGCGACATCCCGGTTCTGCTGATCAGCCCTGGGGTGACGCGGAGGCCGACGAGGTTCGTGAACGACGCCGGGAGGCGAATCGATCCGCCGGTGTCCTCGCCGATGCCGACCGTCGCGAAGTTCGCGGCCACGGCAGCAGCGGTTCCGCTGCTCGACCCGCCAGGGTCGCGGTCGAGCGCGTACGGGTTCTTCGTCCGCCCGTGAGCGGACGAGAACGCGAACCAGGAGGTGGCCCAGTCGGGGAGGTTCGTCTTCGCGAGGACGATCGCGCCCGCGTCTTCGAGGGCGTCGACGATGGTCGCGTTCTGCTCGGGCACGTAGTCCTCGAAGGCGACGGACCCGAACGTCGTGGTGAGGTCCTCCGTCTCGACCTGGTCTTTGACGACGACCGGGATTCCGTGCAGTGGGCCGACGAACTCGCCGGTGTCGTCCAGTCGCTCGTCGAGGTCGGCGGCCCGCTCTCGTGCATGGGAGTTCGTCGTGATGATCGACCGTATCTCCGGGCCGTCGTCGTCGTAGGCGTCGATGCGTTCGAGATACCGTTCGACGAGTTCTTCGCTCGTGAGGTCGCCCGCCCGGTACGCGTCGTGAATCTCGTCTATCGTCGTTTCCAGGACTTCGAATGGTGGTGCTGACATCGATGTCTTCCGGATACCAGTCGACTCACAGCGACGATAATGTTGCCGTGGATATCGCGGCGTGCACGCTTAGTTCAACCGGGCTGGTGCGGATACGTTCGCGATAGAGCGCTCGACGGGTCTGGCCCTATTCGGTCGAACGGCTTCGACCCTGGCAGAGTCCCGGACGAACTTCGTCCGACGCGGATTGGGCGCGCTGAGACGGACAGACGGGCTTGCGCGCCGATAGATGTAGGCTGATTCGGGTCGAACGCGCTACCATGGCGACGAAGATCGACGTCAACTGCGACATGGGCGAGAGTTTCGGCCACTACACGCTGGGGAGCGACGAGTCCGTGATGCCCTACATCACCTCGGCCAACATCGCCGCCGGGTACCACGCGGGCGACCCGCACGTGATGAACGAGACCGTTCGGTTGGCCGCGGACCACGACGTGAGCGTGGGCGTCCATCCCGGACTCCCGGACAAGATGGGGTTCGGGCGTCGGACGATGGACGCCTCCCCCGAGGAAGTGCGCGACTACGTGACCTACCAGCTGGGGGCGCTTCGCGCGTTCGCCAACCAGCACGACGTTCCGTTCCAGCACGTGAAACCCCACGGCGCGATGTACTCGATGCTCTCGGAGAGCGAGGACCACGCTCGCGCCGTCATCGAAGGAATCCTCGACGTGGACGAGGACCTCATCTACCTCGCGACGGACATGCACATCTACGAGGTCACGGAGGAGTATCCGATCCGCGCCGTCTTCGAGGGATACGTCGACATCGACTACCGGCCCGACCGGAGTCTCATCGTGGAGCAACACAACGAGGGCCGCGACCCCGACCTGGTCGCGGACCGGTTCGTGGACATCGTGACGGAGGGACGGGTCGAGGCAGTGAACGGCGAATACGTCGACGTGCCCGCCGACAGCATCTGCATTCACGGCGACAATCCGAACGCGGTCGAGGTGCTGGCGGAGATCCACGAACGACTCGACGACGAGAACATCGAACTGGCGAGTCTCGACGAACTCGCCTGAGGTACCGCCTAGTCGGGAGCGATCTCGACGACGACGTCGCCTGCCGCGACGTCCTCCTCGTCGTCGACGAGGAACTGCTGGACGGTCCCGGCCTCGCTCGTCGTGATGTCGTTGTACTGTTTCATCACCTCGACGAGTCCGACGGTGTCGCCTGCCTCGACGTGGTCGCCCTCCTCGACGAACGGTTCCTCGTCCGGGTCCGGGCGTCGATAGAACACGCCCGGCATCGGTGCCTTCACTTCGTTGGTGTCGGTCATTGAGTGTGCCTCTCTACTCGCCCCGAAATCACTTCACTGTTGGTTCGCGTCGATGCTGGTCGTCGACGTCCGTTCGCACGTTCGTTCACGGTCGGTTGCACGTTCGGTTCGTTCGTGGTCTGTTGCACGTCCGGTTCGTTCGTGGTCTGTTGCACGTCCGGTTCGTCCGTGGGTCGTGGCGCGCCCGGGTCGGTCGTGGTCCGTCGCGCGGTCACAGCGACGAGCGGATCGCGTCGAGTCGTTCCTCGTGCGCGTGCCGTGCTTCGTGGGCCGCCTCGACGGAGACGGCCTCGAAGTGGACGGACTGGTTCGTCTGTCGCTGTGCCAGCCGGTTGCGGTCGACGCTGATGACGGTGCCGACGGTGACGTACCCGCCACCGGTCACGGCATCGCGCATGAGGACGATTGGCTGTTCCGGCACCTGGATCGACCCGACCGGGTAGCCGAGGTCTACCACGTTCGACGGATTTGTGCCGGCACCGAACGGCTGCTCTCGCGGTTCGAACTCGATGTCCGGACCCTCCAGCCGGTAGCCGACGCGGTCGGCTTCGGCGGAGACGGTCCACTCGGAGTCGAGCAGCGCGGTTCGCCCGTCGTCCGTGAGACGGTAGTCACAGAGCCCCGTCACGACGCGGATGGGCTCGGACGGGTCGTACGTCGGTCGACGGTCGTCGGGGACCGACCGGCCGTCGACGGCCGTCGAGTCGACGCTCGACGCACCGACCGGGAGTCTGTCACCTGCTTCGAGGGCGCGCCCCTCGTGGCCGCCGAGGGAGACGAGGGTGTACGTCGAGCGACTCCCCATGTACTCCGGGACGTCGATGCCGCCGGCGACGGCGAGGTAGGTGCGCGCGCCATCCTCGGCGAAGGCCAGCGACAGTTCGCTCCCCGCGTCCACGGCGTGCGCGGTCCACAGCGACAGGTCCTCGCCGTCGAGCGTCGCTCCCATGCTCGCGCCGGTGATGGCGACAACTGCGTCCTCGGTGAACTCGAGCGTCGCTCCCTGGTAGGTCATCTCGAGAACGGCCGCGTCGTCGTCGTTGCCGACGAGCACGTTCGCGACGCGCCCGGCGAACTGGTCCATCGTCCCCGACGGCGGCATCCCGATGTGGTAGTGGCCGTGTCGCCCCAGGTCCTGGACGGTCGTGGACAGGCCGCCGTCCGTGACTTCGATCATGCTGTCATCTCCTGTAGCTCCCGGTTGTAGCCCTCCGGGTCGGCGTAGAACTCCGACGGTTCGAACTCCGTCGTCTCGTACGTGTACTCGAAGGCGTCGTCGTCGACGTCTTCGCGGATGGCGTCGTACTCCTCGCGGTCGATGGCCCGGAAGTTCAGCACGTCTCCGGGATTCGGGAAGACGATGGAGTCCTGGAAGTCGGGAAGGGACTGGTCGCCGTCGAACACCTCGACCGGCGTCCGGCCGAACAGCTGGTAGCCGCCCGCCCCCTTGACGGGATAGATCGCGGTGAACGCCCCGCCGAAGCCGACCGCCCGCGACGGGGTCTCGGTCCGCGGCTGGACGTACTTCGGAACCTCGATCTGCCGGTCGCGAGACACCATCTGGAAACACCACGGCAGCCCCGGCACGAACCCGATCATCGTCACCATGTGGGGCGCGCCCGTGTGGGCGTCGACGAACTCCTCGACGGAGTCGAAGTCGTTGATGCGGGCGGCGTACTCCAGGTCGGTCGAGTCGGGGTCCTGGTGGCGGTCTCGGAACTGCATCAGCGTCTCGTGGGTCCACGGGTCGTCGTAGAGGATGGGCACGTCGATGACGCGAGCGTCCCACGTGTACTCCGTGGTGTCGATCTCCTCGTCGAGTGCCTGCAGCTTCTCGATGAGGGTCGATGGGTCGAGGACGTCGGGGTCGACGTGGACGAGATACGACGCGTTCGCGGGACAGACCTCCGTGACGCCGTCGAGGTCTTGCTGGCGTAACTGTTTCGTTATCGACATCGCCTTGAAGTTGGCTTCGAGGCTCATCTCCTGGGCCAACTCGACGAACACGTAGTCGTCTGCTCCGTGTTCGTACCGTGGCTCTGGCAGGGTCGTCCGCTCCATCGTTAGTCAACTCCTAACATGGTATACGGTAATAAGGGTTGAACGGCCGCATATACCTTACCGCTACGCAAACGCCAGGAGGGCGAATCAGTCGAACCGGCTCTGTTGAAATCCTTAGTGAGTTACAGGTTCAGTCGGTAGTTTGAGTAGATGCAGACCCTCCCAAAGTCTCGGTTGCTCCGATTTGTCGAGGAAGCATTTCAATTAGCACAACGTGCCGTAGCTCGATACTCTTCGAAGTTCTCGAAACAACGCTATACGCTCCATCAGGACATCGTTCTCCTCTGTCTCAAAGTTCGAAAGGATACAACGTATCGAGCACTCCTTGACGAACTCATCGAAATGCCCCGCATTCGGAGCGGGATTAATCTCACTGAACTGCCTGCCCCACCAACACTGTACAAAGCGTTCGATAGACTCGATATAGCTGTCTGGCGAGTGCTGCTCAATCTATCTGTTTCACTGCTCCCGACTAACGGCGTTGCGGGGATTGATGCTTCGGGATTCGACCGCAGTCACGCCTCAAAACACTACACGAAACGAGCCAAACTCACGATTCAGCAACTCAAAGTAACACTGCTAGTCGATTCCAAAGTGAATGCAGTCCTTGATTTACACGTGACGACGACACGAAAACACGATAGCCAGATCGCTCCGTCGTTGATCAAACGCAACCCCGAGACTATCGACATCCTGCTCGGGGACAAAGGCTACGACGACCAGAAAATCAGACAGCTTGCCCGTCAACACGAGATTCGTCCACTAATTAAGCATCGTGAGTTCACATCGCTTCACCAGGCATGGAATGCACGCTTAGACGCCGATCTCTACGGCAAACGGAGTCAATCAGAGACAGTCAACTCGACGCTCAAGCGGAAGTACGGCGCGTTCGTCCGTTCACGACGTTGGTGGAAGCAGTTCCGTGAACTCACTCTTGCGTGTATCGTCCACAATCTTGACCAAGCAATCTAACGACCATTAAAGGGCAAGTAATGATCGGTAAGTGTGCCTCTTACCAGATGTTCGTCAGAAGTGCCGTGCAAGATACGATGCGCGAATACAGTATCGGACCAACTTTCGATTCGGGTCAGTCAAATCGGTCAGTACCGAGAATGAAGACGACGAACAATACAAATTCGTACAATACGGCTGATTTAGGTCGAACGAAGGAGAAGTCGATCCGATATTCTGTCACTCGTAGGCCTCGTACGGCTCGACCAACGTCAGGAGATCTTGTTCCAGTTCACCGCCAACAAACCGGACGTGCCCCGTTTCAGCCTCGTAGTCGATTATCCGAGCCTCCTCCAGTTTTGGAAGATGAGTATGGTGAAGTGCGATTCGGACGCGTTGTTGGTGTTCGTCTGACTCCCGTCTCGGGTCTTCGTTCCGAACCCGGTCTGCAACGCGACCTACGAGCGCATCGTATTCCAGTGTCTTCTCAGAAGCGTTGTCCAACGCGTTAAGGGTGGCGCGTCGGTGTTCGTTCGCTACTGCCGACAGAATCGTATCGGGGGAGAGCGATCTCTCACGCCCCGAAGAACCGGCACCCTCATCAATTGACTGTATATCACGTGTCCCCAGCTCTCGACTCTCATCCATACTCACATAGCGTGGTCCCATCTGCCTGGCTCTGTCCCATGGTGCATAATGGAAACAGTCAGTCCATTTCCGCTGTTGATTCGGGCGTGAGAAGTGCGTACCTCCCGAACGTCCCAATGGCACGACGCAGTCGCTCCGTCACTGCTTGATCGGAAATTCCGAGTTCGTCAGCTAACTCTGCGGTCGTACACCCTCGTGGAATGTCGTAGTATCCCCTTCGAATGGCAAGCGTCAACGCTTCCCGTTGGGGCTCACTCAGGCCGTGCCACGAACCAGCATCGGGGTCCGTCGGATTGTATATACGGGTCAATTCCAGGGAGATGTGCGCATCCTCACAACAGGTCTGGCATTGACTAAACGCTTCGCGGTTTGAGAATCGTATCTCGAAATTCCACCCTTCCGACGATCCAGTCGCACCCAGTATCTGCCCGTCGTGTTCCAGGATGCACTGAAAAAGGTGGTCCTGGCTTGCATCCCAGTCGAGCCTGAGCAACGTCCGGTCGTCGAACACGTCCACCTCCGTGACGCTATTAACCGTTGGATAGCGCTCGACCGTTTCGAGAAACCCGTTTCCGACCGGTTCGTAGACCCAGAAGAGCGGCACGGTGACGTCCCCACTCGGGACGAGCGTTTCGAGTTCGATTGCCGACGCATCCTCTAGACTGAGGATTTGCCCGAGTTCAAAAGCATCGGATGGGATGCGAATCTCCGTTATTACACTCATGCTCGCTTGTGCGACTAGATTGTCCGGTTGCACAAAAGGAGATGACATGGTGCACCATGGCCATCCGGGTGCCAGAGGTGCACCCCGCTCGCAGCGCACACCATCTCGGCCAGCAACGGTGCGTTGACTCGTCTCGAAGCCATGGTACACCACCCATGCCGGTTATTCGTCTGCCAGACGAAGTCTTCCGCATGGCGACTGTGATGGAGTTTACGAGTCCGGTAGCGGAGTTTCCGCTGGGAAGTGTGTTCGAGAACCTGCCGGGTGTGACCGTTGAACTGGAGCGATTGATTCCACACGAGACGCTGATTATCCCGTACTTCTGGGTGCGTGATGTAGAAACGGAGGATATCGAAGCTGCGTTCGAGGCACATTCCGGCGTGAGTAACATTCGAGTGGTCGATAGCGTCGAAGACGAGTATCTCATGCGTGCCGAGTGGGAGTCGGAGTACTTCGGCATCCTGAGCGCGCTTGCCAAGGCCAACGTCGTCGTGCTTTCCGGGATTGGAACGAAAGAGGAATGGCGGTTCGAGGTACGCGGTGAGAGTCAGGAGACGCTCGCTGAGTTTCGAGAGTACTGCCAGGAAAACGATATTCCGATAGCAATCACCGCCGTCCACGCCATGCTTCCGATCCAGGGAGAGGGGTACGAGTTGACCGAGACCCAACGCGAGGCGCTGGTACTAGCCTACGAACGGGGCTACTTCGACTCCCCACGCGAGGCGTCGCTCGAAGAGATTGCCGACGAGCTCGGTATCACCCAGCAGTCACTATCGTCACGACTCCGCCGGGGACATCGACGCCTCATTGGAGCGACACTCAGCAGTTCGTCGTGACCGTTCGGATGGTCTGCCTTTTAAACATGCTGTATTATCAGCATCCCTGTTGAACCGACTCAGACGGCTAGAATCAGGCTAGATGGGTACAACGATATCTGGGGTTGGAGTAGAAGCGGTTGAGTACGCTCAGGAATCTGGGACTGTTCGCACCCAGTTCGATCAGGAGAAGACACCAGCGAGCATGGCTGTTGTCGCAACGCTGGCGGACGTAATGGATACTGATCCTGTAGAACTCGACCTGCTCCATTCCACTGTTGACGCCGACGAATTAGATGCGCTCGTCCGCGTTCGCAACGGGACAAACGGGGATACCCACGCTGCATTCACGCACGAGGGGCACGCAATAACCGTACACAGCTACGGTGTGATCACTATCACACCAGAACACGAACTCACAGTGGAGAAACACGAGAGGGGGCGGGAAGATGACGTCTGAGGAGACCTCGCTTGCGTCGAAGGAAGAATTAAACGCGGAACTGAAAGACCTCCTTCGCAGGGCCTACGAGAGTGGAATCGATGTGGAAGGCGGATTCGAATGTCGGAATGGGGTCGAACATCCTGACTGGGACGTGATCGTCACCGAAGTCGAAAAGAACGAGCATTCGGAGTGAACGACTTCGAGCGTGGCCGGATCGGTAGCAACTACTTGACCTGTGAGTGACGAACGCTGTAACCAAGATCGCATCAAACGGGTACTCTCAGCGCAACAGCGGCGAGTATTACGTGCGCTCCTCGACGAGAGTTCGATGTCTGCTGACCCGATTCTTCGTAAGGGAGAGACTCTCAACTCCGGGGAGTACCTCACGATTTGTTACGAACTCCATCACGTCCTACTTCCCGAATTATCGGATGAGGGGTTCATCGAGTTCGACAGGTTCGAAGACAAGGTACGGCGAGGAATGAAATTCGACGAGGTACGTCGGTTTCTTGAACAGATCGATGACGACCATGACGAGTGACCTGGTCCTGTAATCGATTTGCTGCTGAATGCGCGCTTTGGGCTTGCACGACTACTTGAACAACTATCAGAACTGGCAGAACCCTCAGCGATCGATACGCACGCATACATAACGGATGCTTCGTCGTTGAGTATCTGAAACGAACAGTGTTCGGCTGCTGCATCCACCCTCTGAGTCTTGCATACCAGTACGAGTATTATTTCTACCTGGTAGTTTCTTCAGCACTCAGTTCGCACGTGTAGCGTTCAGTTGATTCACGTAAACAATTCTCTAAAGAAGAGGAGTTCAACAGAGCCGTCGAACCGGGAAATCGGAACAGTCGGCCTGAAAATCCGTATCGGCGACCTGGAAATCCGTATCAGTCGTCCGGGTCGATGGCCGCCAGGTCCATCGCGGATTCGACGTACGTCGTCGAGTGCGTCGCGTCGAGGAACGCCTCGTCGCGGACGACGGCCCGGTGGAACGGCAGCGTCGTCGCGATTCCCTCGACGCTGGCCTCGTCGAGGACGCGCCGGGCGCGAGCGACGACCTCCTCGCGGTCCTGGCCCGAGACGACGAGCTTGGCGATGAGCGAGTCGTAGTAGCCGCTGACCTCCTCGCCTTCGTCGACGCCGTCGTCGACGCGCACGCCGATGCCGTTGGGAAGTCGATACACGTCGAGCACGCCGGGATGCGGCATGAAGTCGTTCGTCGGGTCCTCGGCGTTGACTCGGAACTCCATCGCCGCGCCGCGGAACTCGACGTCGTCCTGGGCGAAATCGAGCTCCTCGCCCGCGGCGACGCGGAGCTGCCACTTGACGAGGTCGTACCCGGTCCGAACCTCCGAGATGGTGTGTTCGACCTGGATGCGCGTGTTCATTTCGAGGAAGTAGAACTCGCCGTCCTGGTAGAGGAACTCCACCGTTCCAGCGTTCGTGTAGCCTGTCTCCGCGACGCCACGACAGGCGGCGTCCCACATCTGCTGGCGCACCGCTTCGTCGATGGCCGGCGCGGGAGTTTCCTCGACCAGCTTCTGCTGGTTGCGCTGGAGCGTGCAGTCGCGCTCGCCGAAGTGACGGACGTTCCCCTGGTCGTCGGCGAGCACCTGCACTTCGACGTGGCGTGGATCGTCGAGGTACTTCTCGACGTAGACGTCGGAGTTGCCGAAGTAGTTCTCGCCTTCGCGACGGGCGTCCCGGACGATGCGCTCGACGTCGTCGCCCGCTTCGACGACCTTCAACCCTTTTCCCCCGCCGCCGCCCGCCGCCTTCACGGCGACCGGATACCCGTGTTCGTCGGCGAAGGCGCGGACGGTCTCCGCGTCGGTGATTGGTTCCTCCGTCCCGGGCACGATTGGAACGCCGGCCGACTGCATCGTCTGCCGTGCCCGTATCTTCTCCCCGAGGCGCTCCATGACGTCGCTGGACGGCCCGACCCAGACGACGTCGCTCTCCTCGACCCGCGCTGCGAAGTCGGCGTTCTCGGCGAACAGACCGTATCCGGGATGGATCGCGTCCACGTCGGCCTTCTCGGCGGCGTCGAGTACTGCGTCCGCGTCGAGGTAGCTTTTCGTGACCGGCGGTGGCCCGACCTCGTACGCCTCGTCAGCCAGTCGGACGTGTTTGGCCCCGTCGTCGGCTTCACTATGGACGGCGACGGCCTCGACGTCGAGTTCCTGGCAGGCGCGAACGACGCGGACGGCAATCTCTCCCCGGTTAGCGACGAGAACGCGGTCGAACATACCAAATGCTAGCCGGGAGGCCAGATAAAGTAGTGGCTAGAGAGTTCTGACTGGATACTTTCAGAATCCCGGGTGACAGGCTCCGTTGAAACCCTTTGTCGCTGATAGTTTGTCGAGGGTGTGCTGAATAGAGAGCGCGTATCTTTTGTCCTCCACTCACGGGCTGTTGGGGTCGTGGTGCCGGTATCGTACCACGAAACTTATACCGAATTAGTGTCGCAGTCCGCAACTGAACCAAGAAATGGGTAGTCCTCGGTCACGTCGTGCCTTCCTCAAATCGAACACAGTGACGGGGGCGACCCCTGTTTTCCGGCTGTTCCGCACTACAGGACTCCCGCAGTTCTCCACTTGCCGTCACAGTGTCCAACGAGGCGGTTGATGAGGTGACGATCAACGTATATATTGGGAAGCCATCGGGGATGAGCGCCTTGGACAAGACGGCGACGATACAGCCCAAGGGAACTACGAAGTTCCAGATGTAGTTGGGGAACAGAACACGTTTATGTAAGCAAATGATGTTTCACCGCCGTCATCTCTTTGTAAGAGACTGTCGTACGAGAGTGCGAGTTGGGTGGGGGGAGTGCTGTCGGGACCGTGCGAGAGAAAAGTGGGACGAGACACCAATAATGAGTAACGAGCCACACGACACGCCGACTGACACAGAATCGGGCGCCGAACCCCTGCGGGCGACCCGCCGCACTGCGCTTCGCGGGGCAGGCCTCGCCGGATTACTTGCAATGGCTGGTGGCGGCGCCGCTGCCCGCCAGAACTCCCCGGAGACGAACACCCGCCAAAGTGAAACCGAGACGACAGACGACGACGAACCCATCCAGGTGACGTGGGAAAACTACACGCGCGCAGAATCTGACACCTACTTCCAGCGCTACGTCGACTTGGGTGGGTTCGGGCAGTTCTATCACCACCGCAATCTCATTCCTATTGACGAACAGAGCGTTATCCAGATGAATCGTGACACGCTTTACTCGGCTGGCGTCTTCGACTTGACCGAGCCGGTCACCGTCACGAAACCGGAGACAGGTGACCGTTACCAGCTGATGATTGTCATCAACCAGAACCACTATGTGTCGCTGTCGTCCACAGCTTCCGGCGAGTTCACGTTGACGCAGGACGAGATCGGGACGCGATACTGTATGGTCGTGTTCCGCACGTTCTTCGATCCGAGCGATCCAGACGACGTCGAGGCCGCGCAGAGCATTCAGGACGAGATCACGGCGAGGCAAGCATCGGCGGTCACGACCTTCGACGTCCCAAACTGGGACCAGCAATCACTCGAAGAAATCCGCAACGCGCTCATCACGGTCGGGAAGACGATGAACGACACGCGAGACACGTACGGTGAAGCCGACGAGGTCGACCCTGTCAAGCATCTCCTCGGCACTGCGGTTGCCTGGGGTGGGATGCCGGAGTCGGTCACGCTGTTCCTCTTCCGAGTTCCCGAGCGGAACGACGGCGAAACGCCGTACACGCTCACCGTCGAGGACGTCCCCGTCGACGCGTTCTGGTCGGTCAGCGTCTACAACAGTGGCAAGTATTTCGAGGAGAACGAGTACGACGCGTATTCGATCAACGATGTAACCGCAGAACGAAACGACGACGGGAGCGTCACGATTCACTTCGGCGGCGACCCAGATCAGCCGAACTTCCTCTACACGCCTGATGGGTGGAACTACACGGTTCGGCTGTACGGTCCGCGCGAGTCGATTCTCAACGGGAGCTATCAGTTCCCCGAGGCCAAGCCGGTCGAGTGAGGCGAGCGCAGCGATAGCAGGCGTGCTGGCCGCTGACGCGTGTGTCGTCGCAATGTCGAATTTCGACTCCGCTTTCATCTCTCCCTGACGGCCGTGCCGAATACACCCTCTCTATTCAGCACACCGGTTATATCAACTGCTGATGATTTCAACAGAGCCGGGTGACACAAGCATCCACGTGACCGGTGAGGTGAAATGCCACCTCGATGCGCCAAAACGCGAGGACAGGAGTTACAGCGAGTGATTCCTATCCGTTAGTCGGGTCAGTACATCCCAGTCGCTCACTGCTCTAGCGGTTCCCCCGTCTCCTCCACGAGCGCTTCCAGTTCGCTGACCGTGAGCGGATCCACCGGCCGACGAGTCCCAGTCTCGGTGTAGAAGATACTAGTGGAGATTGCCCTGTCGGGGTACACGGCTTCTGCAACGCGATAGTAGACGCTCAACTGCTTGCAGTACTCGTCTTCGGCGTGGCGGCCACGATCGGTCTTGTAGTCGACGATCTCCACAGAGTCCGCCGTCACGTGAACCAGATCAACAATCCCGGAGATCGTGACCCGCTCACCGCCGACCTCCATGGGCAGGTACGCGTCCTCTTCGACGAGCAACTCCCCATGCAACCCATCGAGGAACCCTCGAACGTTGCGCTCGTCGTCGTTCCGTGGGTCGACGTCCTCGCCGAGCGCGTACGCCTCGGCGAAGTCGTGAACGCGAGTCCCGAAGTCAGTGCCCTTGCCTTCTTCGACGTCCTCGAACACGTCGTCCTGCATGAGCGTGTGCGGCGTGTGGCTCGTCGGTCCCTCGGGCGTCGGCACGGTGACCTGGAGCGTCGTCTGGGTGGTCTCCTCGACCGACCGCTCGTCCAGGTCAGGCTCGACCGACTCGACGTCGACGGGCAACTCCTCGACGAAGGTGTTGGGGTCGTCGCCAGCGGAGAAGACGACGTGCTGTTCGGCGCGGGTGATGGCGACGTAGAGGAGGCGGCGTTCCTCGTCGTAGTCGCGGGGGAGACACTTCCGGAGGACGTCCGCGCGCCAGTTGTCGTAGACGTGTGGCACGCCGTGGGCGTCCGCTGAGTAGCGCTTGCGCTGGCGGAGGCCGACAGGGTCGTCGTAGGTGACGACGCTGTCGCCGCCGCTGGCGGGCGGGAAGCGGCCGCTGTTCATGTTGGCGAGGACGACGATGGGGTATTCGAGGCCCTTGGTGGCGTGGATGGTCTGGACGGTCACGGAGTCCGTGCCGGCGCCGGCGTGGACCTCGTGGGTGCTGCCAGCTTCGATGCCGCGCTCGATGAAGCGGACGAGGTCGCCGCGCGTGAGGGTGGTGGCGTCGTGGACGGACTGGAGAGTGTGTAGGACGACGTCGGCGGTCGCGCCGTCGTAGCCGTAGCGGTCGAAGACGCGGCGGGCGACGCCGCCGAGCGTGTCGAGGTCGCGAAGTTCCTCGCGGAACGCGACCATGTTCTCGGGGTAGGCGTCGCGGTCGAGGATGGCGTCGGCCTCGTCGAGCGTGTAGCCCGCCTGTTCGAGGACGACGGCCCAGCCACGGTCGCGGTCGTCCTCCAGGATGCGCAGCCAGGCGAGCAGCAGTTTCGCCTGGTCAGTGCGGAACAGTTCGATGCCGCCCTCGTAGGCCATTGGGAGGCCGTACTCCTCGGCGGTCTGGAGCAGTTCGCGCCCGAAGTCGCGGGTGCGGGTGACGACGGCGACGTCGCCGTAGGTCGGCGGGCGGAGCGTGCCGTCGTCGGCTTCGACGCGGTAGTCGTCGTTGCCGACAATCTCTTGCACTTTGGCGAGGACGGACTCGCGTTCGTCCTCGCTCTGGATGGCTTCGATGGTGGTGTGCTGGTGGTCGGCGTTCGACTGCAGGGAGTCGATGCGGTCGCGGACGGCGTCGACGTCGACGTCGTCGTAGTTCGATGCGGGGACGAGCAGGCCGTGCTCGGAGAAGTCGAGGATTGCCTGGGTGGAGCGGTAGTTCTCGACGAGGGGAATCCGGTCGACGGAATCGGTGGGGAACGCGACGCGTTCGTGGTCGCGGTTGAGTTCGTCGGCGAAGCGAGCCAGCCGAGATTCGAACTCGACGATGTTGTCGACGTCGGCGTACTGGAAGCTGTAGATGGACTGTTTCCAGTCGCCGACGACGCAGAGGTTGTCCGTGTCGGCGAGCAGGAGCGCGAGCTTGAACTGGATCTCGCTGGAGTCCTGGAACTCGTCGATCATCACGTACTCGTGGGCGACCGCCTCGCGGACGCGGTGGTCCTCGCAGAGGAGGACGAACGCGAACAGCTGGAGGAAGCCGAAGTTGAGGTAGTTGCGCCGTAGCGCGAACTGGAGGTACTCGTAGTAGACGTCGTGGACGAACTGTTTGAGGGTGGTACGGTCCTCCTCGAAGACGCGCCGGGCGAGACTGGGAGGTACCTGCTTGCCGCTGCCGCGGATCTCGCCTTTCTCGGGTGCGTCGGGGAGATAGCACTTATCGTGGCCGTAGCGGCCGAGCTTCGAGCGCAGGCGGGACTGCTTGCTGCCGCCGTTCCGGGGCTCGTTCAGCTCGTCGAAGCGCTCCCTGAACGCGTCGAGGTCGCCGTCGAGATAGCGTTCGCCGTCGCGGTACCAGCCCTCGGGTTCGGGGAAGACGCCCTTCGCGGCGAGTTCGCCGACGAGGTCGAGCAGTGCGGTGGGGTCGTCGAGCGCGCGGAGGACGTCGTGGTACTCGGGGTGGTCGTCGCCGAACTGGTCGACGAACTCGCGGAAGAGCGCCTCCTCGACGAGTTCGTTCTCGACGAGGCGGGTGGAGCCGGTGATGCGGTCGTCGATGCCGAGGTGGGTGGGGGCGTCGTGGCCGTGTTCCTGGAGGACGTCGTGGCAGAGCGAGTGGAACGTCTGGATGGGGGCGTCGGCGAGTTCGCGCATGCCGTAGTCGCAGTGGCCGACGATGCGCTCTCTCATCTCGGCGGCGGCGTTGTTGGTGAAGGTGACGAGCAGGACGTCATCGGGGTCGACGGCGTCCTGTTCGACGATGGCGGCGTAGCGTCGGGTGACGGTGAACGTCTTGCCGGTGCCGGCGCCGGCGTCGACGACGTAGATGCCGTCGGTGCTGTCGATGAGTCGGCGTTGCTGGTCGTTGGGTTCGGGGTCGGTCATCGTTCGCCCTCCAGGAGCAGGTCGCGGTTGTCCACGTAGCGGTAGTTCGGCTCGCCGGCGACCCCCTCGATGGGGAACGGTTCCTCGCCGGCGCGGCGGCGGTTCAGCTCGTCGATGCGCTCGTCGACGAACTGCTCGAACGCGTCGAGGTCGTCGGCGAAGTAGTTGCGGCTACGGGTGCGTACCAGCTCGCGCATCGCCTGCTCGCAGCCCTGCGTGACGTACTTGTAGTCGCCGACGCGCTCCTTCATGCGGTCGACGAACACCTGCCCGAACTCGGAGGCGATGAGTTCGTCGCTGTCGGTCGTCGCGGGGAGGGGCGCGCGGTCGAAGACGGCGGCGTAGTCGTCGTACTCGACCTGCGAGAGCGTCTTCTGGCACTTCTTCGCGCCGTCGTCGCGCAACCGCTCGAACAGCGTCTCGGACTCGGCGTACTCGGCGAACGGTTCGGGGTAGTACGTGACGGTCGTCGTCGTGTCGTCGAGGTCGGCGTCGCCGGCGACGGCGTCGTCCAGCGTCTCGAGGAAGTGGAAGAACGTGAACTCCAGTCGCCGGTCGGGGTACTGCGAGCGCCAGTGGGCGAGGTAGAGCAGAGCTTGAAAATTCGGCGAGTCGCTCGGCGGGTCGACGGCGGACTCCTTGACGATAGTACTGGCGCGCTTGCGACTGCCGCTCTTGTGGTCGACCATCCGGGTGGGTGCGTGCACGAGGTCGATCTTGCCCTTCACGCCGAGGGCGTCGTTCTCGAACCAACGCTCGGTGTGCGGGGCGTCGACCGGGCGGTCGAAGTACTCCGCGATGGCGTTGGACCCCCAGCCACTGGTCGGCGTGAGGAACGCGTCGCCGTCGGGCGGGTTCGCGTCGAGATAGGACGCGATGGTCTCCAGGCCGACGCGGTACTTCGTGCGCCGGGTTGTCTGGTCGACCGAGCGCACGAATGGCCGCGTCTCGTCGAGCATGAACTCGACGACCTCGTCGATGGCGTCGTCGCCGATTGCGTCGGGATGGGTGGCGTAGAACTCGGCGAAGTCGTGGAAGAGGTTCCCCTCCGTGAAGTAGTCCTTGTCGGGGCTGTCGACGAGGCGGCTGAAGAAGTAGTCGCGCGGGCAGTTGACGTACGTGCTCAGACTCGACTGGCTGACGGTCTCGACCGCGGTGGTCGTGGCGTCGACGGGTTCGGTGTCGAAGCCGTCGCCGCGCTGGTCGAAGGTTCGCGTGTGGTCGATGGCGTCGAGGTCGCTGAAGCGTTCGAACGCCTCGTCCAGCAGTTCCTCGAAGTAGAGACAGGGCGTGACCGGCGACCCGCCTCTGGCGTCCTGGACGAGGTAGTACTGCTCGGCCCCGCTCTGCAGGAGGAGCTGGAACTGCTGGACGTTGCGCGTGTACTGTGCGTCCTGGTCGACCCACGGTCGCTGCGGCGGCGAGTGGGTCCAGCTCTCGTCGAGGCCGAGGTAGAAGACGACCGGGCGGTCGACGTACGCGGCAGACTTCGCGTCGGCGAGCAGGACGCCCTCGTTCTCGCGGTCGACCGGTACCTCGTACGTCTGGAGGTAGAACTCGAGGTCGTCGACCGCCTCCTGCGTGACTGGTTCGTCGAGCAGTCCGAGCGCGTCCAGTTCCTCGCGGAATTCGTCGAGCGTGCAGTCAGCTTCGCGTTCGAACGCGGCGAGTGCGTCGCCGAACGTGCGCTGCTCGACGTCGGTGGCGAAGTCGACCACCCAGTCGACGGCGGAGGCGTCCACGTCGTACAGTCGCTTCTCGTCGTGTTCCACGTCGACCGAAACGTCGAGCGCGGTCAGTAGCGGTCGCACCTCGCCGACGCGCGTGTCCGTACCGCCGTGGGCGGTCCTGAGCAACTGGACGAACGAGCGGCGGTCGGGGTGGTCGGCGAATCCCGGGCCGCCGTAGAAGGGGAGGTCTGCTGCTTCCAGGGCAGACCGGACGAGCGACGCGTATTCGCTGGCGCGGTCCTGGACGATGGCGACGTCATCGGCGTTCTCGGTCGTGATGGCGTCGACGACCGTGTCGACGATGGCGGCCGTCGAGTCGTAGACGTGGAACGGTGGACGGTCGAAGGCGTCGTCGGCAAACGGACTGCAGGTGTCGTACTCGTCGGGGAGGATGGAGCGTTCGAGTTCCGTGAACTGGTCGTACCCGACGACGGCGACGTCGCGGTCGGCGTCGATGCGGTACTCGGCGAGACGCTTCGACGTCGTGTCGAGCCCCTTCACGTGCTCGACGGCCTGCCGCGTGGCCTCGTCGACGTAGGCGTCGTGGTCGAGTATCGCGTCGACCGCACCCGTGTACTCCCAGCACCCGAGGACGTTGCCGGTCGCGTGAGAGATCTGCTTCCAGTCGAGGTCGGTCTGGTCGACGAGTTCGCGGAAGGCCCGGCGGTCCTCCGTGCGTTCGCGACGCCCGGCGGCGAGCCGGCGAGGCGTGATGGCGAACGGACCGAGATGTGGCCGGTCGAGTCGGCGGTTCAGCGCGCTGGCGAGCGGTGCGTCGGGGACGACGACGAGGTCGTAGTCGGCCACCTCGTCGTAGAGTCGGTCGAGTGATTTCGCCCGCTGCAGTGACACGTCAAGAACCGCAGAGCAGTGGCTAATAAAACTTCGTAGCTCTGTGGGGAATCGACGGGCGATTCCGGTTGTTCCGATTCGATCGCGCCACCATACTGGCGATTACTGATAAGCTGAACTCCGGGTTTGTGATAGGGTGTAAGTAGTAACGTAAAGGGTTCCTTTAGCTTGCAAACGGACTCGAACGGTTACTCGACGGACGGGATACGGATTACGGTCGATATTCCGCTTCAAGACGGTCGTCTATTCCAGAGTGAAGCGACAAACGCCATCCACCTCTCTTCGACGCAACACCACGACGAATCGTTCTCGGTGACTGACGTCGACGAGGCAGCCGACTCGTCACCCCAACTCGGTGGTCTCGCGAAACTACCCATCACCGGTAGATGGTCCTGTATATCACTTTCTCCGCCGTCTTCAGCACGACGTCTGTGACAGCAGCTTGGTAACTTGGTGACGGCACGTCGTATCGGTGGTCCGACTCTTGTCAGGCAGAAGGGGAGGAATACGGTTGGTCGGAGAGCATCTCGGCGAGTTCGTCCAGTAGCGTCGCGGCCGAATCGTGGCCGAGGTATCGGACGCGCTGAGTACGAGTATCGTGTTCGACCCACCCGTTCGATTCGAGCTTCGGGAGGTGGTTGTGCGCCAGTCCCAGAACGACCTGTTCTCGGGTCGTCTCGGGGACGCGACGAGCAACCTGGGTGGCCAGGTCCTCCAGCGTTGTCGTATTCTGGGAGTCGGCGGTCTCGAAATAGCGGATGACCTCCCGACGGAGGTGGTGACTCAACGTATCCAGCACTCTGTCCGTCTTCAGGGCCTCGTCCGGATCTCGCCCTTTCTGTGCCATGTTACCAAAGACCAATGCGATGCAGGGTTAATAAAGTTGTTACCGAACCTTCAAGATCGCCTGTAGCAATGGAGACCGATCTGCTGAACACTTCCTCCGGGTCAGCTGAGGCCGTTCGCTCAGTCAGTGCTGAACCCACTGCGCGTCTCGGTCACATGACCTCCTCGGCGGTACGGCCAGACCCTCGAAAGAGCACTGGCTGACAACTGCTGGTTGTTCGCTACCGTGTCGATACCTCTACACACACTACTGTGTATCGAGATGGCGACGAAAACCATCGCCCTCGATGAGGGGGCCTACGAACGTCTCGAGGCTCACACGCGGGAGGGCGAGTCGTCCTCGGAGGTCGTCGAGCGGATTGCAGGCGAACGGTCGTGGACGGAGGTGGCTGGTATTCTTTCTGACGAAGAAGCCGAGCAGCTCGACGCGATCATCGAGGAGGGACGGGAACGCTCACGGAATCGGCGGGAGCGCCTCGATTCGGACTTACGGAGTGAGGATGATCGAAGATACGTCGTTCAGCATCGATATCTTGCACGGCGACCCTGCCGCACTCGCGCGCCTCGACCGTACCGAGAAGGAGAGCCGTCCCGAAAAAGTCGCCTCGGTTACCGTTCTTGAACTGTCCGAGGCTGTCCCACAGTTAGATGTTCCCCAGGAACGCCAGCAGCGAATCTTCGACGTGCTCGACACCCGTCACGCTGTTGTCGCCGACGAGACCGTGGTGCGGAAGGCGGGGAAGATTTCGGGGGAACTGGCTCTGTTGAAATCCTCAGCAGATGATATATTCTGACCCGGCCACGGTCAATACAGACGACTCATCTATCGTAGGATTTAGTTAACCCAAGTGCTGCCTCTAGGTGAATGTCTCTCCAAAAAGCGATTCTCATCGAGGTGTTTGCGGTACTTCTGACTGTACACCGAGGAGTTGCGACGCTTTCTCCCGATATGTATGCCTCACCCGGTTCAATCCATTTCGGACTCCTCGTTGGTCTTCTCGGCCTCGTATACGGTCTCGCGGGAGACGCAATTGGGAATTCGCCCCAGAGCGAGTAATTCGCAGTTCTCATCGACCGGCTTTTTCACACGGTCTTATATCTGAACAATAGGATTTCAACAGAGCCGGAGAACTCCTCTCTCTGGGTGAAGAGATCGACCGAGAGGACTGTCTCATCGCGGCGACCGCATTGCTCAACGACGAACCGGTCGTCACCCCCAACAGCGATCGCTTCGAGCGAGGTGAGTACCTGGTCAGCCACCGACAGTCGGCGTGGAGCCGGGCCTGACCCTCACCGCGGTTCGAAGACGTGGACCGGCCAGTCGGTCTCGTAGTCGAGTGCGACCTCTCGCTCAGCGGTCGTCGGCTCGCGCACCGTGAGTTCGACCGGGTCACCGATGGCGACGTCGGCGTAGTCGGCGGTCACGCGCCCAAGGAGACGGCCACCGTCAACGAGTTCCACGACTGCGACCGTGTAGGGCGCGTCCGCAGCGAACGCCGGCGGCGGCGTGTGGACCGCTGTGTACGAGAAGACCTGGCCCTCTCGGGACTGCGGTTCGACGTCGACGGCGCGACTGCCGCAGGCGTAGCAGGCCGGCCGCGGCGGCAACAGTACCTGTCCACAGTCCGCACAGACCCCACCCAGGAGTTCGCCGTCCGCGAGGGCGTCGAAGAAGCCCGGCAGCGTCCGCGGGTCGGCCGCATCGAGGTCGCTGTCAGTCATCGTGCCTCCGCCGTCGTGAGCACGTGGCCGACGGTGACGGCGTCCGCGACGCCCCCTTCGTTGAGCAAGAGGGCCGTCTCGGCTCCTTCGACCGCTCGGTCGCCTGCGGTCCCCGTGAGCTGTTCGTAGGCTTCGAGCGCTTGCAAGAGCCCGGTCGCGCCGATGGGGTGGCCGCGGGCCTTCAGTCCGCCGCTCGGACTCAACTGCACGTCCGTCCAGCCCTCCGCCCGCTCCGCTGACGCCTGGTAGCTCTGATAGCCCGTTCCCGCGGGGGCGAAGCCGGCGGCTTCAGCGAGCAGCGCCTCGCAGACGGTGAAGGCGTCGTGGACCTCCGCGACGTCGACGGCCGCGGCGTCGATGCCCGCTTCCTCGTAGGCCGTCTCGGCGGCGATGCGAGCGCCCGCGATGTCGGTCATGTCACGCTCGGCGACCGCGATGTTGTTCGCGGAGGCCCCGCTGCCCGCGACGCGCACCTGCGGGCGGCCGAGGTCGGCCGCCAGCTCGGCGGTCGTCACGAGGACGGCCGCGGCGCCGTCCCCGACCGGCGCACAGTCGTAGAGCTTCAGCGGCGGGGCGATGGGGTCGGATTCCAGGACCGTCGCCACGTCGATCTCCTTCGGAAACTGCGCCCGGGGGTTGCGAGCGGCGTTGGCGTGGTTCTTCACCGCGATCTCGGCGAGGTCGCGTTCGGTGGCGTCCGTCTCGTGGAGGTAGCGATTGGCGAGCAGTGCGTACTGGCTGGGCGCGGTGACGCCGGAGCGCTGCTCGATGGCACGGTCGAACGCCGCCGACAGCGCGTCCGTCGCGCCGCTGGTGCCCGCTGAGGTCATCTTCTCGACGCCGCACGCGAGCACGGCCTCGTGTTCTCCGTTGCGGACGTCCTTGACCGCGTGGCGCAACGCGAGCGCGCCCGCGGCGGCACACCCCTCGACCCGCTCGGCGGGGACGTGACGGAGGCCGGCCCACTCGGCCAGAAGCGTCCCGTACATGATCTGGTGTTCGTAGCTCTCCGACTGGTTGCCGACGTACACCGCCTCGACGACGTCGGCAGGGTCGGGCAGTTCGTCGAACGCTTCCGCGAGGGCGACCGAGAACAGGTCGCGGCCCGGGAGGTCCGTGCGGCCGAGCGGCGAGGCACCGACCGACGCGATGACTGGTTCTGGCATGCGTACCTATCCGGTCTCGACGGCCATTGTTAGCTGTTCGCATTATCTAGCTGGCTGAAATATATGGCCATAGAACCACTTCACCGTCATCGCAGTATCTCCACGTCGACATCTCCACATCGACAGCCAGGCGGGACCCCTCGCGACGGTGCGTCGCGGCCGATAAGACTATTTTCACGGTCCGACAAGCAGCAATGTGGTGGACACCAGACTGGCCGACGCCGATTTCCCCGCCGAGGGTTCGGCGTGGCGGGTCATCACCATCGCGACCGGATGGCTGCTGCTCCTGTTCGTCGGTGCCTACCTGATCACGCCAGCCAGTGTCCTCCCGCTGGTGATGGCCGACCTCGGCATCACCGAAGCCACGGCTGCCGCACTCGTCTCCATGCCGCAGGTCGCCGCGACGGTGATCGGTATCCCCGTCGGAATCTATCTGGACCGCGTCGAGACCCGTGCTGCTGTCCCGGTTGCGGCGGCCGTCCTCCTCGCCGGTAGCACGGGTGACTGGATGGCTGCGAGCGGGGGCAGCGTCTCGCTGCTCATCGCCTCGCGATTACTCGCGGGCGTCGGGATGTTCGTTCTGTGGGTGGTCAGTATCAACGTCGCCTCGAGCACGTTTCCACCGACCAGGCGGGCGACGGCGACGTCGGTGATCATCTCCGGCTATCCGGCGGGATACGCGCTCGGACAACTGGGTGCGCCGCGCGTCGCCGCGGTCGTGGGCTGGCCAGGGGTGTTTCCGGTCTTCGGCGTCGCAGTGCTGGTGACGTCGATCGCGTTCTACGTTGCTGTCGGGCGCGTGTCGCGGTTTCACGCGTCGACGGAACCGATGACGCTGACAGGGTTCAAGAGGGTGTTGCGGAACCGGAACGTGTGGTCGGTCGTCGTCGTCACGATATTCGGCTACTCGCTGTACATGGTGTTCAATTCGTGGATGCCGACGTACATCACCCAGCGGTTCGGCGTCTCGCTGGCAGAGAGCGGCACGTTCGTCGCGCTGTTTCCCGCGGTCGGGATTCTCGCCCGGCCGACGGGGGGCTGGCTCTCGGACACGGTGTTGGCCCGTCGACGACGGCCCGTCTTCGGCGCCTCGTTCGTCGGCGCAACCGTACTGGCGGTCGTCATGTTCTACAGCACGACGATGACGGTGCTGGTCGCGATGCTCGTCCTCGCAGGCGTGTTCATCCAGCTCCAGATCGGGCTCATGTACCAGTCGATCCAGGAGTTCGTCGACCCGAGTGCTGCCGGCACGGCCGTTTCGCTCGCGAGCGTGGCTGGGTGGCTGGGGTCGTTCGTCGCGCCTGTCATGGTCGGAGAACTGGTCGCCACCGCTGGAACCTACGCCGTCCTGTTCGTGCTCGCAGTCGGCCTCGGTGTGACGGGAGCACTCATCGTCTGGCAGATGGCCGAGTCGGGCGAGTCTACTGCGCCAGCCTGACTACAGCCGCTGTAGCCAGCGTGCGACCTACTCGACCGCCGCCGGGTTCCAAGAGAGCCGAAAATCTCTAGTTTTCGTCATCGAGAGGCGCGAAGCCGTCTCGAACGACCTCGTTACGTGGGTAGGTAGACCGTCTCCGAATACCGTCCAGAGTCCACTCCGCTCCGACCTGACCGTACCGCTGTATAGTGGTTGCTATCACGGACGTCAGACTGGTCGCCGGTCTGGGGAGTGACGGCCTTCGTGAAACCCTTACTGTAAGTGGAGGCAGTTACTTATAGCAGGAGAACTATCTCGCGAACGAGTTCATGGATGAAGAGGTTCTAGTCGTAGACGATAGCGATTTTCAACGAACCATAATCCGAGATGCGGTCGAACCGGAACTGGAGGTGGTGGGTGAGGCGGCGACCGGTGTCGAGGCAGTCGAGGAGTACGAGCGACTCGTACCGGATGCGATCACGATGGACGTGAACATGCCCGAGATGGACGGGGTGGCGGCGACGGCAGAGATCAAGTCCACGGACGACCCGGCGACGATCGTCATGGTGACTAGCGTCGACCAGACTGACAAGATGAAGGAAGCGGTCAGAGCCGGTGCGGACGGCTACGTCACGAAGCCGTTCGAAGAAGACGAGATTCTCGCCGAACTCGATTCGGTGCTGTAATCGACGGGCAGAAACCGTGACCTTCGTCGAGCAACCGTGGTGCAACGTCGCCTCGAGTCGGTTCGTCAGTTACGGGCGAACGGTCGTGGACGGAGGTAGCTGGTGTTCTCGCTGGCGAAGCCGAGGCGTTCGCCAGAGTCATCGAGAAAGGACGAGACCCTCTCACGATCGCCGTGACCATCTCGCTTCGGACCTGCGGAGTGGGATGACCGGGGAGACGTCGTCCATCAAATCGTAAATGGAACTCGCGCCACGTACTGGCTACCATGGAGACGGTCGACATTCGGCAAGCGGACGTCGAGGATGCTGAAGCTCTCACCGCCGTCTATCGGAGTGCCTATCAGGAGAACCGGCGGCTGGGGTTCCCTGCCAAAGCAGAATCAGTCACACCGGAGACGGTCGAAGAGTGGATCGAGGCGGACAGAGTCTACGTCGCGGAAATCGAAGACGAACTCGTCGGTGGTGTGCGTCTCACGAAAACAGATCCTGAACGCGTCAAACTGAGTCGGCTCGCCGTCCACGAAGACTGGAAAGGCAGTGGAATCGGGAGCGGACTGGTAGACCATGCAGAATCGACAGTGCGAACACGGGGTGAGACGACGATCTGGCTGACGACACCCGGGGAACATCCGTATCTCCCCGGATTCTATCGGTCCCGTGGGTACGAAAAGACGGGGAACTACCCGCTGGAATACCGGGACTACGACGAGATCGTCCTCGAAAAACAGGTGTGAGCGGGGAACGACGTTTCGTCAGTGACCGGGCTGTGTCGCGACGTCGGCCCAGACGAGTCGGTGGTCCGAGGCCGCACTGACGTCCGCGCCGAGGTTCCGCTTCGTCGCGTTCTCGCTCGGCCAGACGACCGACGAGCCGTGGATAGAGAGATCCGGGGAGGGGAGGACGTAGTCGATCTGTTCGACGACGCCCTCGAAATCACCGCCGAACCGCGTCGCGGTGGGGAGACCGCGTTGCGCCGCGCCGGGGCTCGTCGGGAGGCGGTCCGTGTCGAAGTCGTCGTTGTCGAGAAGGAACTTCCGGGCGGGCTTGAGCGGCCGTTCGTCGCGACCCAGGCCTGGGCCGGCATTCATGTCGCCCATCAGGACGTAGGAGGCGTCGTCGTCGAGACCGCCGTGGACGCCACTGTCGTCGTAGATGTAGTCTTCGCCAGCGACGTAGTCCGCGAAGAACCGGACCTCGTCGTGGTTCCACCGCCCGTTGAAGTTGTTCACGCCGTCGAAGCCGGGCGGCGTCGGGTGTGCGAAGAGCCCGTGGACCGTCCCGCCGTCGACCTCGAACGGGACGTCGACGTGGGTCTTCGAAGAGAGGCGGAACACGTCGAGCTCCTCCTCCGTGAGGTAGATCGCGGTCTCGTCGTCTGCGGGGTCGGTGACGACGCCGTCGTCGCCGGCGACCGGAATGCGGTTGCCGGGCATGTCCGCCCAGTTGAACGTCTGGAAGGAGCGAAGGTTCGACTCGTCGATCGGGTACTTGCTCGCGATCGCGAACGCGTAGTGACCCGGATACACCCCGAACCCGAACGCGTCACCCGGCAGTTCGCCAGCCGTCCCGTCTTTGTTGAAATCGTAGTCCTGCTCCGGGAGGACGCCCGTGTTGCTCTCCGGCTGGAGCGTGTGTTCGTAGTCGATGCCGTCGAGGTCGTCCCGTTGCGGGACGCTGAGGTAGTTCTCGACGAACGCGTCGATGTTCGGTCTGTCGGTGTGTTTGCCCTGCTGGAGGTTGTTCGTGAGTTCGTTGACCACCAGGATGTCCGGCCGAACCTCCTGGACGACTCGGGCGGCCGCTTCCGCCTGTGGGTCGCCCGGTTCCTGGACCTGCTCCGTCTCGAGTTCGATCACGTTGAACGCCGCGTACCGTGTCTGGCGACTCTGTGCTTTGCGGTGGGGCTGCTGTCGACCGCTCACTGTGCCGACGAACCCTGCTGCAGTCGCTGTCCCGCCGATCGTTTTGAGTAACTCTCGTCGAGTCTGACGTCGAACCATCGGGTGCAACATTGGGACACGCCCCCATCAATATTTCCAATATAAATATATTACTTTTATGGGTTCGTATTCGAAATATGTGGGTGGCGATTCGTAGCAACGGCAGAACAAAGCGTGCGTGTCTTTCTGGAATCACTCCATCGAGGATCCAGCGGTCGTTGGGCCGTTTCACAGCATTCGTTCGGGTTGCTGGTATGCCAGATCGCAAGATCGGGCCTGTCGCCCCGGTCAGTATTTGCATCGCCAATGGGCAGGATCAACGAGAGCTGGTCACTGTCGTAGTCCGTCAGGTTGGTCGACTGCCACTCCGTCCGGTCATCGAGCCGGGCGCACACGACATACTGCCCTTCATTGCCGCCCCACGGACGCGAGACACGTGCGCCGCCGAGCGTGCCGTCATCAGCCACCGTCGCTTCGTGGTCGGTCCCCCGGTGTAGAGTCGGGCGAGTGGTTCCTCCGCTGCAATGACACGCCAAGAACCATAGAGCAGTTCGTAAGATTTCGCACCCGCAGGGTAACCAACGCCGGTTCCTGTTAGGTTCTAGGGGACGCCCGTTGGTCAACGGATGATAGCATAGCGGTGCCCGGACTTTCTCTCGGCACTTCTATTCACCGCGCTGATATTTAGGCGAGCCTAAAATAGAAACAACTATATCGTTTAGGCCGGCCTAAATCCAGATAGATGACTCAGGATACATCGTCCCGTCGGCGGTTTCTGACCAGTGCAAGCGTCGCTAGCGCAGCGCTACTTGCTGGCTGTGCTGGAGGCGATAGTACCGAGAAGACCACGGAAGGTACTACGACGGCGACTGGCCATACCACCACTACTGCAAGCTCAGACGACACGACGACGCTCCGTGTGTTCGACCAGGAGGCAGGCTTCGTCGGCCCCTACAAGGACGCAGTATCGCAGTTCGAACAGAAGCACGACGTGAACGTCGATGTTGTCGGCGGTCTCGGCGCAAACATCGTCGACAAGTATCTCGTCGAGAAGCAAAACGACATCGCGACAGCCGACGTGCTTGCAGGCTGGATTCCCCAGCAGCTTCTCAAAGCACAACTCGACGACAAGCTCACACAGCCCGAACTTCCGGGACTTGCCGACCAGATCCCGGAACGCTTCCGTGACCCACTGCTCGTTCGGCACGTCGCCGCCATCGTACCGGCGTACAATCCGAACAAGCTAGAGGACGCCGACGTCGAACCGCCGAAATCGTACGCAGCGTTAGCCGATGACCGTTTTGCCGGGAAAGTCGAAGTCGTCGACCCGGTCAAGGTCGGGAGTGCGATGAAGGTCGTCGCCTACATCGCGAACAACCTCGGCGGCTGGGATTACTGGCGGTCGCTCCACGAGAACGGGGCAAAAGTCGTCTCCGGCTATCCGCAAGTGCCAAAAGACGTCATCAGTTCCGAAACCGACACCGCCGTCGGGATTCTCGGTCTGGGCCTGGGACTCCCGGCCGAGAAGGAAGGGAAACCGGTCGAGAACGTCATTCCGACCGAAGGTGCGGTCGGGAGTTCACACGCGCTCGCGGTCAACCCCGACTCGCCCCATCCGGAGCTAACGAGACAGTTCATCACGGAGGTAAAATTCGACGAGACGGTGCTGGACTTCTGGACGGACAAGTATCTCCCCGTGACGCTAGATGGACACGAGTTGCCCGACGATTCACCGCTCTCGATCGACGACATTCGCACCGTCGACTGGCAGTGGATGATCGAACACGAACTGGATCTCAAGGTCAAGTGGCAGACCATCTTCGGCTAACCCAGTATGTCCAGGCCCCAGTCCACAGTGCGGTCGGCGAGTTCGACTGTCGACGCGTCCATCGGGGTCATCTACGCAGGCTATCTCTCGACCCATCAGGTTGCGACCGACGATGCCCACCCGGAGACGACACCCCTTCCGATGTACGACCTCCCGGACCACGACCTGACGAGTTTCGATGGCCTCGTCGTTCCGAGCGTCGTCGACCAGAAGTTTCTGGCGCACGAATCGGACATGTTCGCCGACTACCTCGACGCGGGAGGGGTCGTCGTCTCCTTCGCGAAGATCTTCCGCGATTGGCTCGCCGGATACCGCTGGCACTCACATCCAACGTCGGCACGCGCACTCGAACTCGAACTGGCCCACGACCACCCCGTCTTCGAACCGGTCACCGAGCGCGATCTGAATCTGTACGAAGGGGTCAGCGGATGGTTCACGCGGGGGTATCTCGAACCACCCGCGGGGGCGAAACCCATCGTCGTCGATGGCGAGGACAGAGTCATCGTCTCAGTAGATGAAGAGAGCACTTCGGGAACGATTCTCGCCACCGCAGGGTCGGATCTGTTCCATACCGCGTTTCGCGACCACGAGCCGTTCCCGAAGGTCGTCGCGCGGCTACTCGACTGGATGACCGACGTGAGCACCGTCAGTGACGGGGAACAGGGGGAGCGCCATGAGCGGTGAGACAGACGAGTCCGTCGCAGTGCTGGACTCGGGGGTTCCGATTCACGACTACGTTCTTACCGAGAGTGCGTACGCCGACTCGTTCGATTCGATTCCGGTTCGTTCGCTCCCGGAGACGGACCTCACAGACGTTGGTACCCTCGTCGTTCCCTACAAGACGAACCAGGAGATGCTTCGATCTGAACGCGACCAGGTCGAGGAGTACATCAGCGCCGGTGGGACGGTTCTCGCGTTCGGAGACGTCTTCCGTCAGTGGCTTCCCGGTGGCACGTGGCATCCAGTCGAGTTCGACTACACGTGGTGGGCGCGCGGTGAGAACCTCGAGGTGGAGATTCTCGAACCGGACCATCCACTGTTTGTCGACGTGTCGAGCGACGCGTACACCTGGCACTACCACGGGCGATTCGACCCGCCGACGGATGCGACGCCACTCCTCGCCGCCCCTGAGGGCGTCATCATGTACGAACAGCGACTCGGAACCGGGAAACTCCTGGCGTCGACCATCGATCCGTTACACCATCTCGGCGATGGAGAGATAACGAATCCGATCGACACGACCATTGCACTCGACCGCGTTCTCGACTGGGCTCGTGAGCCGGAGGGTCGACTGACAGATGGATAGCGGATCGAGGATCAGAGCGCTTCGTTCGAATCGGCTCGTCCGCTCGATCGTCCGTCCGCCGGTGCTCATAGCGCTCGGGCTTCTCGCCCCTCTTGTCCTGTTTGCGGCGTACCCGCTCGCAATCCTGGTTTCCAAGACGGTCGTCATCGACGACGTAGCGACGCTCGCCTACTGGCGGTCCGTCCTGTTCGGTGTTCCAAACCAGTTTATCTCGACCTGGGGACCGACGTACTCCGAGACACTCGTCTGGCAGCCACTGAAACATTCACTCGTCGTCGCCACAGGAACGACAGTCGTTGCTGTTGTCGTCGGAACGACACTGGCAGCGCTCGTGAGCCTGACGGACATCCGATTCAAATCGCTCCTCACGACGGTCGCCATCTATCAGGTGATCCTCCCGCCGTTCGCCCTGGCGACTGCGTGGATCATCATGGGCCAGCGCCTCGAGTTCCCTGCGACTATCCGCTACGGCCCGGAGCCGATGGTGCTCGTCCTCGCGGTTCACTTCTACCCTTTCGTCTACTTGATCACGAGTGCAGCGTTCCGGAAGATCGATTTCCGGTTGCTGGAAGCAGCGTTCGTTCACGGGGTACCGAAGCGTACTGCACTGCGCGAGGTCGTCCTGCCGCTTGCTGGCCCTGCCGTCGTCGGGAGTGGTGCTCTCGTCGCGTTCTCGTCGCTCGCCGTCTTCGCCCCGGTCGAGATTCTCGGCGGCGGGTCAGATCCGTATCGAGTACTCTCCACACAGATCTTCGCGCTCTACCAGAACGCACTCTCGACGCCGACCATCATGCCGATTGCGGCGATCGCGTCGTTGTTGCTGACCGTCGTTTCGTTGCTCCCGTTCCTCGGATACTACGTCATGCTCGAGCGGAGCCGAACGGAAACGGTGAGCGGGCAGGGAACTCACAGTGCTCTCTTCGAGTTAGGTGCGTATCGGACCCCGATCTCTCTCGTCGTTCTCGGAGTGTTTCTCTCCACGGTCGTCGTCCCGCTCGGGTTCCTCGGGTTGCAGTCGGTGTCCCCCTCGTGGGCGCTATTCGACGTAAGTGCCATGTCTCTCGACGCCTACAGGGCTATTCTCAGCTCTCCACCGCTGGGGTATAGCCTGCTCAACTCGATGATCATCGGAATCAGTGCTGCGACGATCGGAACGATCACGAGTCTGTTCGTCTCGTACGTCCTGGTCGCTGGGACCAACCGGTTCCTGAAACTCACTACCTACGGCCTCTCGTTGGTCTCGTTCGTCCTTCCAGGGGTTGCCCTCGGTGTCGCATACCTTCTGGTCGTGTCGCAACCGCTCCCCGTACCAGGTAGCTCACTCAACCTCCGGTTCCTGTACGGCTCGATCTTCCTCGTCATCGTCGTTACGACTGTACGGAACCTGCCATTCGGTGTCCAGAGCACCGCGAGTTCGCTGGTCCAGATCGACGACTCGCTCGTCGAAGCAGGTTATCTCAACAACGCCGGCTTCCCCGGTGTGTTTCGGGCGATTCTGGTTCCGCTTGTCCGTCGCTCACTGGTCGCCTCCTGGATACTCGTGTTCATCTTTGCGGTCAAAGAGCTCGACGTCATCATGTTCCTTTATTCGCCACAGCCGTTCACGCAGGGTGCGTTCTCCGTCTCGTCGATCACCGACGCACCACCGATAATGTACCAGGTTTTCTATATGTTGAATGCGCCGCAGAATCCTGAACTCTACTCCCGTGCTGCAGCCCTTCTTATCATCGTATCCGCGGTCATTCTCGTAGGTGTCCTCACGGTGAAACGACTGACAGCAGTTGATCTCGACCAACTCATCACAGCATGACTTCCGACAACCCCTTGCTCGAACTGGAAGAGCTCACGGTCAGCTATGGCGACGTCAATGCGGTTCGAGACGTCTCGATCGACATCACCGAAGGCGAAGTACTCTCGATAGTCGGACCGAGTGGGAGTGGCAAATCGACCCTGATCCGAGCCATCGCCGGGCTCGAAGCAGTCGATCGGGGTCAGGTCACACTCGCTGGCCAGCCGGTCTCCTCGAACTCGGTGCAGGTGCGGCCGCAGGCCCGAGACATCGGAATGGTCTTCCAGAACTTCGCACTCTGGCCGCACAAGACGGTCCGTGAAAACGTCGCCTTCCCACTCACTGCGGATGGAGTGGCAGCAGCCACCGTACGCGAGCGTGTTTCAGAGGTTCTCTCACTCGTCGAGTTGGACGGATACGATGAGCGGTATCCAGGTGACCTGAGCGGCGGACAACAGCAACGGGTCGCCGTGGCACGAGCACTCGCCCCAGACCCGTCGTTACTCCTGCTTGACGAGTGTTTTTCGAGTCTCGATGCACGCTTGAAAAACCGTATGCTGTCGGAGCTGGACCGGATTCAATCGGAGATCGGCGTCACGACGGTTTACGTGACACACGACCAGCAAGATGCGATGCAGATTGCGGACCGTATGGCTGTTTTGCGTGACGGGACACTGCAACAGGTCGGGTCACCGGTCGACGTGTACCGATCACCGGAAAATGGGTTCGTCGCAAACTTTGTCGGCGAGATCAACGCGCTCTCGACGGACGTGCTGGCGCAAGCGTTCGGTCATCGCGTGAGTAGTTGCCTCTCCGAGGTGGGTATTCGGCCTGAAGATCTCCGTTTGCTTCCCGTCGCAGCGACCGATGGTGATCGGCGATCCGTCGCGTCCGAACAGGAAGAACGTACTCGAGGGACGATAGTGGAGGCGACGTTCCTGGGAGACCAGACGCGGTACGAGGTCCGCGTCAATGACGTTTCCCTCACCGTCGTCGAACACCCTCGAAAACAGTTCGACGAAGGCTCACCTGTGCGGGTAGAGTTCGACCGATCCGCACTGGTCGAGATGTGATACTCGACCTCGTCGTTCCGGACGACGAATCGTCACCTTCCAAGATATCCGGGGGGACCGGGACGCCGAGGACGGGTCACTCCTCCCCGAGATCAACTCACGTGGAGCACTCTTCACCGTGAATCGAAAGACTCGCCAGTGGGGGAGTGGATCGTTTCGACCTGACCGCACCTCTGTATCGTGGTTCCCATTTTTGGACGCGCGGATTGGAATGCCGATGTCGATCGAGGAGGGCTGTTCTCGGCCGTGTCAGCCGCGTCGTCCGTCTACAGGCGGGTCACATCGCCTCGCCCTCGTTCAACGACGAATCGTAACCTCGTCGACCAACGCAGCGATTCGATAGGACAGCGTTCGGTCACGCTGAGAGTTCGTCACGACGCACCCACACGCCCGTGTATTGAGGGTCTCGGCAGTCGTCAAGCGGATTCCGCGCGAACGCTCGCGGACGGTGATGGTTGATACCCTCACGGAGGAAGAAGCCCAGAAGTTCGACGGCCAGGCTCCCCCGTCAGGGCCGGGCGGACGTCACGGCACCGTACGTGTCCAGGTACCCCGAGCCGTAGTACTTCTCCTCGTACTCGTCTGGCACCGATGCAGTGCGCTCGAGGACGCTCTTGACCTGGTTCGCGTTGAATTGCGGGTTCGCGCTCTTCACCAGCGCGACGGCGCCGGCGACCTGCGGTGCAGCCATCGACGTGCCGGCGTACCAGTCGTAACCGTAGGTAGCACCCAGGTACTCGCCCGTCTCCTCGTCGAACTCCGGGACTGCGATGGTGTTCACCACGAAGTCGCGGTCCCAGGGTACGCCCGTTCCGATCGCGTCGAGGTCCGCGTTGCTGCCGGGCGCTCCCAGGTCGACGGCGTTCGTGCCGTAGTTCGTGTAGAACGCCGGGGCGTACGGTGGTTCCACGAGTCCGTCCTCGCCCCACCGGAATCCGATCGGCCCCGCCGCGCTCACCGTCAGGCCGCCGGCGGTCTCCGAGGAGTCGCGCTGGTCCTCGTCGAACTGGAGCGTGCCACGATGGTCGCTCGCACTCCGTGCTATTTTATAACTGCTTCCTCCCTTAGAAATATAAAATAACGCGACCATAATATTATAAGCAATTGTTCCGTGGTGGATTGATCCGGGGGTGAACTCGGAGAGATGAAGCGACCAGATGGCACGCTACGACACAGTCGCAAATCACTCCGGAGGGATACTGCACTGGCCGTTCACTCGTACCGAAGTGCTTCGATCGGATCGGTTCGGGCACCGTTCCACGCGGGGTAGAGCCCTGCGACCACGCCGACGACGATCCCCACGATGACGGCGATGCCGGCCCACTCCAGCGGGAACGTGAACGGGAGATCGAGCACCCGCGTCGCCCCGTAGCCGGCGAGGACGCCGACCACGATTCCCATGACGGAGCCGATCACGCCGAGGACGACCGCCTCGACCAAAAAGAGCTGGAGGACGTCGCGATTCTGGAATCCGACGGCTTTCATGATCCCGATCTCGCGGGTGCGTTCGGTCACGCTGACCAGCATGATGTTGGCGATGCCGATGGCACCGACGACGAGCGAGATGACTGCGATGCCGGTGATGAACCCCGTGAACGTGTCCAGGATGCTCTGGATCTGCTCGACGAACTCCTCGTTCGTCTGGACGGACGTCTCGTACGACGACGGGAGGAGTTCGCGCGCGTCGGAATCAGACTCGAGGTAGGTCGCGACACGCTCTGACACGGCGTCGACCTGTTCGTACTCCGTTGCCACGACGGTCAGCTGCGAGTAGACGCGCTGGCGGTCGCCCGTCGACGGGCTCGCGAGCCGGGTCTGCACGAAGGGGTCGGTCGGACCGTACACCAGCGGTCGGCTGAGACCGCCACCCGGCTGGAAGCCACCTCCGGACGGCGCTTCGAGGATGCCGACGACGGTCGCGTTCACCGTCTCACCACTGCTGTACGTGATCGCCATCGTCTCCCCGACCGAGACGTTCTCCTCGAAGACCGTCGCCGCCGCGTTGTTGAGGACGACCTCGCGTTCGCCGAGCGCGAAGGCACCCCCGGCAGAGAAGTTCTCTCGTCCTGTTCGTTCGAAGTAGCCGGGCGTGGTCGCGACCATCGACGAGAGGCCGACGGTCTGGTTGCGGAACGCGACGCCGGAGAGCGAGACGCTTCCCTGTGGAACGACCGCTTCGACTCCCTGGAGGCCCTGGATCTCCTGGACGTCGTGTTCGGTGAAGACCGTCTGTCCGCTCTCTATCCCTGGACCTCCCTGCGCGCCTTCCGGCTGGGTCGTCACGGTCATCGTCGGTGACTGCCCGGCGGCGACGTCACCGATGACAGCACTCTCCAGGCTTGCCCCGAGCATGACGAACGTGATGACTGCCCCGACGCCGATGACGACCCCGAGCGTGGTCAGCGTCGAGCGGAGGCGGTGACCGCGGATCGACCGCCAGGCCATCCGGAAGCTTTCGAGGGCGTCCATCAGTCGACCTCCCGGTCGTCGACCGGTGTGCGTCGCGGTGACTCGACGGTCTCGATGCGCTCCAGTCTGCCGTCGAGGAGGTGGAGTATCCGGTCGGCGTGCTCGGCGATCCGGCGCTCGTGGGTCACCACCAGCAGCGTGTTGCCGGCGGCGTGGAGGTCGGCGAAGCGGTCCATGATGGTCGCGCCCGTCTCGGTGTCGACGTTGCCCGTCGGTTCGTCGGCCAGGAGCAGCGTCGGGTCGTTGACGAGCGCCCGGGCGATGGCGACCCGCTGGCGCTGCCCGCCCGACAGCTCGTTCGGCAGGTGGTCGGCGCGGTCGGCCAGCCCGACGCGGTCCAGCAGCGTCTGTGCGCGCTCGGTCCGCTGGTCGCGAGCGACGTCCCGGGCGACCATCGGCAGGGCGACGTTCTGCAGGGCGCTGAGTCGCGGCATCAGGTTGAACGTCTGGAAGACGAAGCCGATCTCCTCGCCGCGGAGCCGCGTTCGCTCGCGGTCGGAGAGGCTCGTCACGTCCCGACCGTTGACGACGACCGTCCCGTCGGTCGGCGTGTCGAGACACCCGATCAGGTTCATCAGGGTGCTCTTGCCGGAGCCACTCGGTCCCATGACCGCCGTGTAGGAGCCACGCGGCAACTCGAAGGAGATGCCGTCGAGGGCGTGGACGGGCTGGCCGACGCGATACGTCTTGCGCACCTGCTGAACGGAGACCGCCGTCTCGTCGGACGGGGCGGTCGCTGTCGTCGTGGAGTCGGTCACGATGCTCCCCACCACCCTGGTTGCAGACCGTTTGCTGGCACCGACGACGGTACGGCACCGACACGGATATATCGTCGTGGTGCGGTCCGCCCACCAGCCCCTGGCGCTTCAGCGGTCGAACGTCGACCGGCATCCGGTCGGCTCGAACGCCGCTTCCCGTCACAGGTGTCACCGCTCACGTTGTTTCGACGCGTTCGAAGCGATACGTTCGGACCAGACCATGCTCGTCGAGGAGACGAACGGCGTGGCCAGTCGACGCCGACCGGATAGCTGTCGGTTGCTACGGAGGTGACAGCGAATCGTCAATTCAGGCCTGGACTGGAATCAGAACAACAGTTTTGCGCTCTTCCTCATAGAACAGCAATATTGGACCCCGTTCCTCGATGCCCCACTGCAGACAGGGCGTCAGATGCTGCTCATCAGCGTGGAACCGGTGCCTGAACGGCTCGAACCGGTACCGGTCGAACACTGCCCCCTGACGTCACACCCGTCGCGCCCCTCCGTGACCGCGCGATAACAAGCCGTCGCATCGAACGCTCCGGCCTTGCTGCACCTTCTATCGTGACGCCGAGCTAAGTCACTCGCGACACCGGTCCGCCAACCGCGCTAGTTCGAGGATGGTTTGCCGTGCCGGTGGGTATCGTCCCGTTCTGAATCGGTTCCGGCGGCATCGATACCGAGTATCAACCATTAGTATATGATTAGCTACAATACATTTTTATATTTTTATTTTATAAGTGTGTATGAAATGTCGGAAACTAACGGCCACGACGGACTCAACCGTCGAAAGGTACTGAAAAGTATGGCTACAGTAGGAGCAGTAGGTGTTGCTGGGATAGGTGCCGCTGGTGGTAGCCAGGCAAAGGATGCTGACCCTGACGTAGAGATAGAGGAGATAAGTGGTAAAAAGAAGGGCAAGATACTTGCGACGATACAGGGAAGCGAGGAGTTCAAGTTAGTGTCGAAGAAGATGCGGGATAACGGGGAAGCGAAAATTGAACCCACTCCAGATGTGTTCAAGTCCTTCGATCAGGACGATAACGCGTATTATATCGCTTCATACGTCCTAGATGATGGCAAGCCTCGAAAGGAAATCACTGCTACGACCCAGGATGGAGTGGTTTCAGCTACTGGTTCTGTGATGAGTTACAGCGACGGTGAACCCGAGCGTGTGAAACAATACATCGCCGAAGATGAATCGATTCGCGTCGATAAGGCAAAGATCAACCAGGACTCGATCGAGCCAACCGGTGAATTTGGAACCGCCGACTATCCTGATGTTTGTCCTTACTGTAAGGGGGCTGTTCCGATAGCGTGCTTTATCGGCTGTGCGGGAGGAGTCGGAGCTATTTGCGCTGCTCTCAGTGCTGCTGCACCAGCAGGCGCCACCTGTTTCGGCGTGATCGGCAAACTCTGTAACACGATTACGCGAACGGGATGCTCCGGAAATAACGCACAGACGCTCTGTGAAATGGCTGGTCTCTGCCAGTAATACATTTGTGCCTGCCACCAATAGATATCACGCTATCACGATGTCGTGATGTTCCCTGAGAGAAACATGGACTGGGAAAACGCAAAGAATCCGCTTCTGTATTTTGTCTTAATTATCGTTCCGTTAGGGATAATATTGGATTATGCAATATTGCCCAACATAGATAGTGGTGAGATGGAGCTTGTGGTGGTGTTTCTATATTTCACTATACTGTTCTGCCCAACAGAATATCTTTATAATGCCGACGTGAACCGTGCAGTGAGAGATGGACTCACTTATGCAGTGATACTCACCATCCTGTACCGATTTTACATGCTTTGACTTCTGTCCTGCAGTCGTTTGCTTTACAGCGCAGTCGAATTAGACGAGCCTCTTCGTTGGGTGTCGACACTAATAGCGGTGCCGGCAGAACGAATCCGGGGAATTAGAAGGTACCCTTTTCCAGATCGAGTGAGTACGACTCACTACAGCGACCCATGGGCGTTCGACAGTGAGATAGAGAAACGCTGGGAAGTGTCAAATACATCAGATGGGACGAGACGAGATTCACAAGTTGACGCTGGGCGCGACAATGATCGTGATCGGTATCGCACCTGCTGTACTGTTCCTCCTCAGAGCAGTTCCAGGGATAGTGTTCGTGAGCAACGTCGGCGGGGGGACGGACCAACTCGTCTTCGACAACCTCGTCGTTCAACTCGTTCTGAGTGGATTTGGACTCTTCCTCGCAGCGATGGGTGTCTTTATCATCAGATACGGACAGCCAGAGTCGCCGGGCCAGGACCTCTATTAGTCGATTCCGACGCAGTTCGATACGTCAGGATTGATTCGACGCGTGAAAGTCTCCTCCTGGGTAGCGAACCGTTGGGTCGGCCTTCGCAGTAGCCGATGCTGCGACCGGTGCTCAGCGGCCGCTTCGCAGAACGACAGCAGACGACCCTCGAAATCCCGTACGACTCGGGTCTTCGAGTGACCCCGGATACTGTCGGGTGAGCACGTCTCTGGATCGCCAGACGCGTCTTCGTCGACGTTCAACCGGTAGCTACGGTAACGGACGCGTTCGTCGAGCCGTATCGGAGGGTGGACGCGGCGTGAGCAGTTTCAGGGCTTCGTTTCGCTCGTTCCGCAGTGCTCTACCGCAACACGTCCCGTCGAGCGGACGGCGACTGTGCTGAGATAGCGACGGAGCGGCGTTACTCGAGGACGTCCTCGATGTCCTGTTCGATGGTCAGGATGCTCTCCTCGATGTCCTCGACCATCATCGTCTGCTCCTCGTTCGCCGCCGCGACGTTCTGGACGGCTCCGGCGACCTCCTCTCCACGGTCGGCGACCGAATCGACCATGCTCGCGATCTCCTCCGCGCTCGCGGCCTGTTCGTCGGTCGCGCTCGCTATCTCGGTGATCCCGGAGTCCGTGTCCTCCAGCGCGCTCAGGATCTCCTCCTGGTTCTCGACGACGGTCTGGATCTCCCCGACGACGGCACCGATCTCCTCGTTCGTCGTCTCGACGCTCTCGACCGTGTCCAGCGTGGTTCCGCGGACGTCCGAGACGATGCGTTCGATGTCGTCCGCCCGTTCTTTCGACTGTTCGGCGAGGTCCTTGATCTCCTCGGCGACCACGGCGAAGCCGTCACCGCTCTCGCTGGCTCGCGCGGCCTCGATGTTGGCGTTGAGCGCGAGCAGGTTCGTCTGGTCGGCGATGTCGTTGATGACGTCGACGATCTCGTCGATCTCGTCGATGCCCTCGGCGAGCTCCGTCGCGTCGTCCGCGACGCTGTCTGCCTCCGCCGCCACTTCGTCCATCGTGTCGAGCGTCTCCCGCGCCGCGTCCGCCGACTCCTCGGCGAGCGCCTTCGTCTGCTCGCTCTGGCTGCTGACCTCCTCCGCGCTGGAGGCGATCTCTTCGACCGTCGCACTGAACGTCGACACCTCCTCCTGGACTTCGGTGAGGCTGTCGGACTGTTCCTCGGCGAGTTCGCTGATCTCCTGTGAGTTCTCGGCGACGTCGGTCGCCGAGTCGTTGAGTTCCCCGACGGCACTCTCGACCTCGTCGGTCATCTGGTCCTGGAGGTCCTGGATCTGCTGTTGCTGTTCGATGAGCGTCGTCACCTGGGTGAGCACTTCGACGGCCCCGACGACGTCGCCGTCCGGGTCCGCGATCGGGACGCCGAGCGCACGGGCGTGCTTCGTCCCGTCAGGCGTCTCCGCCGACCGGATCTCGTCCTCGCGGATGACCTGGCCGGTCCGGATGACTTCCTCTGCGAGGGTCTCGTCCTGTCCTTCCGTCCCGAAGACGTCGTACGCGTGTTGCCCGACGACCTTCTCCGCCGGGTAGCCGGTGAGGGATTCGGCGCCGTCGTTCCAGCGCGTGATGTGCCCCGTCTCCTCGACGACGAACGCCGGCTCCGGGAACGTGTCGACGAGCGACCTGAACGCGGTCCTCCAGAAGGCGGTCGCATCGGTACCTGCTTCCGGTTCGACACTGCGCGTGTTCCGAGTTTCCGCAGACATTTCTCGACTGGTAGACTTATCTAACACCATATATATGCCCATGAACAGGCCATGGTCTAGCGTACCAGTCGTCGTAGAAACTTCGAAAGCAACCGGAACAGTTCGGGCGGGACGCGGGAGTCAATCTCCGGGACTACGGGAGGTTAGCGTCGGCCTACGACCGGCGACCGATCGAACGAACCGTCGTGGTGACGGCGACTTATAGAAAAGGGTTGTCCACGGTTGCGTGACGAGGTATCTCACGTCCGGTCTCCAGCGCGTGAGAATCGAACGAACGGTTATTGCCCGTGAGCGCTAGGTGCTGGTGAGGGGTTTCACGATGAGTCAATCCGAGTCCGGGGCGCGCTACGAGAGGCGGAAAGCAGCACTGGACGCGATTCCACCGGTCGAACAGTCGGTCGAGGACGGCGTCCTCAACGTCACGCGCCGCTTCCGTGGGCTCACGCTCGAACAGGCCATGGGGTATCTAGAGAATCTCGGCGGAGAACGCCGAAGCGACGCCGAAATCGAGGGCGAGGGATGGCGGGCCCACCTCTCGTCGGAGAAGGTGCCCGTCGGGCCGTCGTACCGACTCACCGAAGTGACGGTGACGTGGACCGGGCAAGAGGCGGTCGCCGAACCGGTAATCCTCCACTTCCGACTGAAAGCGTTCCGCGCACCGGGATAGGGTGTGTCAGTTCCGACCGGCCGCGGACACTCGCCGGACGTCTCGACGCGTCGTTCGTCAGTGCTCGTGGTCGAGCGCGGCAGTTCGAGCGTCGTCCGTCCAGTTTCGATCCGCCGTCATTCGTCACGGTAGCTGGACAGCTGAGCCTGTCATAGAACGCTCCGCACGGCAGTTCATTTCAACTGGAACCGTTGTGAACCAGCTAGTACGTAGCTATGCGAAGTCACCATCGCTCGCCACAAACGCTTATCCACTTCAATCTCTTTGCTCAAGGCAAGCGATGGGCATTTTCAACAAGCTGGGTCGACAGGCCGAACAGTTCAAACAGAAAGCGAAAGAGGCTGCCGAGGAGCATGCCGACGCCGAGGAGAAGATCGACTACCAATGCCAGAACTGTGACGCACAGTTCCAGACCGAGTACGACGAGTGTCCGGAGTGCGGGGCTCAAGAAATCACCTCACGACCACCTACTAACTGACGTTCTGAGCGCCGATACTCGAAAAGAAACGGACGATCAGCCCCGCAACTGTATCGGTCATTCGCGGATGAGCACGGCAAGGTGTGTGGACGTTTCTATGACACGCCGGGACAGCTAGCTGGAACGGTATCGGAACCGAGCCGTCCGCACAGCGCGGAAGTGACAGTGACCCGACTCCGACACGATTGCGCGACGTCCGCGACCCACACTGGATGAACGGACAGTTTTGATTGGGGTCACAGTTTCGAATGGGCTCACAGGGGAGGTATACCCACCATGAGCCGTATCGGCAGGTAGAAGACGGACGCAGACAGAAGACATATTCCCCATTCGCGTAAGAGCCTGCTATGGTCCCCTTCCCGATGCTCGGTCAAGAGCTCACCGGGGTGGTCGTACTCTCGTTACTTGCGTTCGCCCCCGGCGTCGTGGCGGCCGTTCTCTGGAGTCCGTTCCTCCTGTCGGCTCGCCTCAGGTCGCTCGTCCGTGCCCTGCCACCGCGGCGATTCCCGCTCGTCGCCTATCTCGGGGTGATGGTCGGTGGATCGGCCCCGTACGTCGTCGGCTTCGTTGTCACCCTCTCCAGAACGGCCGACGCGAGTGGCGCCGTCATCGCCAACGCGATTTTGAACGTGACCGTTCCTCTCTCGGTCGGCTACGTTGTTGGCATCCCGATGCTGGCGGGACTCGTCCTTCCCCGCATCGGCCTCGACTGGGACGCGACGGGCTACAGGCCCGGAACGTGGGCGCTACTGGTCATCGCGAGCGCCTGGTACGCCGCCCTGTTCGCCGTCCCGCTGTTCCTCGTGGCGCTCATCGTGGCGTTGCCAACGTAGCAGATGGGCGAGTTGGGCCGTGGCGCGATCAGTTCGGGTGAAGACTGTCAGAGACGGCGCTCCAGCAGAAGCGTGCTTGTTCGCCCGGACGCTCGAAGCGGTTCTGGAAACGAGTACTGATTGGTTCGGGCGATCGCCCACGGTCCCGATCGTGTCACCCGGCGGGTGTCCGGAATCCACGGAGCCTACGAGTATCCGACGAGGAGCACTGCGACCCCGCCGATGGCGAAGAGCGCGCCGGTGGCAACGGCCAGCTGTTCACCGCGGGGGACGAGCAGTTCGGCTGACACCACGACGGTGATCGCCGCCATCCAGACGAGGTTCATCGAACCGACGACGACCATCAGCGCCCCACGACAGTTCCTGAACCCCGCCGACTCTATCTTCGGGGACGACGGCTTCCGCACCGGTCCCCGGATGAGCGCCACGAAGGGGAGGAGTGTCACGCCAGCCCCGCGGTCTCGCCCGGCCGCAGACTGTCAATCTGCGTGATAGCTACGAGCAAGTGACGGCCGTCGAGAAGCGATTCGTTCCGATAGTGGTTGGCGATTCGCGGGGTTACAGACCGACTAAACCGTTGAACCGTCGACGTCGATATAGCTCCCCGAATCCCTGGAAAACGGCCTGCATGAATCGTTACGAGCGCGTGTAAACAACGATGAATGGAGTAAATCGAGTCGGACGGTTGTCTATCTTGAAGTACGGACAGGGCAGGTACTCGACTCGTATGGCACGACGACACTTCCGAGCGGTCCTCGTAGCAAGCATCGTCCTCCTCGCCGGCTGCGTGGGCGGTCTCTCCGGTTCGACCGGGTCCCCGACGACGGACGGGGAGCAGACCGACACCACACAGCCCGCGGGGGCGTCCGACGCGGGTACGGTCGCCTTCTACGTCAGCGACGAGAAGAACGCCATCGGCGACTTCCAGCACCTGAACGTGACCGTGACGCGCGTCGGGTTCGAACGCACGTCTGCGGACGGCAGTGCGTCTGCTGACGCGAACGCGTCCGCGAACGCCACGGCTGCGGCCGAGAACGGTACGTCTACAGCTGACAACGGTACGTCTGCAGACGACGACACGGCCGCGGACGGTGGCGGCTGGGTCGAACGCGAGGTCGACGACAGGACGGTCGACCTGACGGAACTCCAGGGACCGAACTCGACGCTCGTCGACGAGTACGCAATCGAGAGCGGCACCTACGGGAAGGTGTTCGTGCACGTTGGCGAAGTGAACGCGACGCTGCAGAACGGCGAGCAGGTCCGCGTGAAGCTTCCGAGCAAGAAGCTCCACATCAACGAGGAGTTCACGATCGAGAACGGATCGCAGGTGGACTTCGTCTTCGACATCGCGGTGCACAAGGCCGGCAAGAGCGGGAAGTACATCCTCAAGCCGGTCATCAGCGAGTCCGGCACGGACGTTCCGATCGAACCGATTGGCGACCAGGAGCGGCGTGACGGACTGAACGCTCAGTTCGTCGGCAACGTCTCGCAGACCGGGAACGTCACCGTCGAGGTGACCCGCGACGGCGAACCGGTCCGGAACGCGACCGTTCGAATCGGCGGAGACGTCGTGGGCACGACTGACGCCGATGGCCGAGTCACGGCCCAGCTTCCCGGTGGGGCGAAAGCGAAGGTCACAGTCGAGAAGGGCGACGACGAGGCGGAACTGGACATGGAGTTCGGCCACGAAGACGAGCAGGACGAGGAGAAAGACGATGGGGACGCGGGCGGGCAGGCAGCTGCCGGACTGAACGCGAAGCTCGTCGGCAAGGTCGTCCCCGGCGAGAGCGCGACCATCCGCGTAACGGAGGACGCCAGCGTCGTCGCGAACGCGACCGTCGTGGTGAACGGCGAAATCGTCGGCACGACCGGTAGCAACGGCGAACTCACGTTCGAGGCCCCCACCAGCGGAAGTCTGGCGGTGACCGTCGAGGCTGGTGACGCGGAGGTCGAACTCGAACACGATTTCGCATCGGACGCGAGTAGCTAACGCGGCGCGGCTCTCCCGGCCGAAAGAGGCCCCGCCGAATCTGTTCTTCCAGGTCGCCGGTGTCGGTCGGCTGTCGCCCGTTCAGAGGTTCGTGCAGACGTGTTCTCCGCTCACGACCTCGGGGATGACCACCTCGTCCGCGCCGGCCCGCCGGGCCAGCGCCTCGTCGCGCTGGTCGCCGGCCCGGACGACGAGCGTGACCGTCGGGGCGAGCTGGCTCGCTGCGATGGAGATCTGGATGTTCGCGTTCGAGTCGTCGATCGCGCCGATGACGGTGTCGGCCCGTTTGACGCCGGCCTCGGTGAGCACGTCTTCGCGGCGGGCGTCGCCGTTGATGGCGAGCACGTCGTCGTCGATCGCTCGCTGGTACTGTGCGTCCTGGTGTTCGACGACGACCACGTCGCGGTCCGCGTCACGGAGCTGGGCAGCGATCGTCTGCCCGAACGTGCCGTAGCCACAGACGATGACGTGGTCGTCGAGTTCTGTGACGTTGCGTTCGAGTTGCATCTGTTCGAGTTCTTCCTGTATCTGTCCGCCGAACGTGGCCGAGACGAGCGTCTCACCGATCCACAGACTGGCAACGACGAGTCCGCTGAGCACCACGATCGCGTAGCCCTTGACGAGCGTCGCCGGACCGTCGTGGGTTCGGAAGTGGAGTTCGATGCTCGTGGGGTCGAGCAACCAGAACAGTGCGTCCACGATGCCGATGCCGTCGAGCGTACTGAAGCCGGCCACGCCCGCGACGACGATGGCGACGAACACCACCACGGGGCGTAGCATCCGGCGCAGTAGCGGGCGCCGGGCGACGGCGCCGACGAGCGTGCGCGGCCAGTTCGTGATCCGTTCTCGTCCTGCACGTGGGGCGCCGTCGGAGTTCGTCGATCGGGCGTCGCTCACGACGGATCACTCGAGGAGATGGACGTAGTCGTCGAGGCCGAGCGCGAACTCGTCACGCGGTGGGAGGTCGACCCACGAGTACTCGAACTCGTGGCCGTTCTCGTCGCCGTCGCCGGTGACGGTGTGCGTCCAGCGGTTGCACGGTTCGTGGACGGTCGCGCGGGAGAAATGCCGGACGTAGCGTTTCGGTGGTGAGCGACGACGCGTCCACGTATCGGTGGTGAGATGCGCCAGGGCACCGACGGCGCCAAGCCCGCTCTCTTCGGCGATCTCGCGCAGTACTGCCGTGCGAGGCTGTTCGTCGGCCTCGACCGTCCCTTTCGGAACCTGCAGTCCGTCGTGGTCCGGTCCCTCGAACACGAGCAGTTCGCGCTCGTTCCGGGTGATGTACGCACACGCTTTCTGGACGTACGGTACGCCGTTGCAGGCCATACCGCGTTATCTAACACCAATTCCAGTCAAAAGCTTTCGGGCAAGGAGTATCTAGGAGTAATAGGAGTACAATCGCCCGAGGGGTCCCTGAAGTGGTTGTGACCACTGGAAGGGTCGCCCGGCCGATGGACGCTCCGATCACCCGGTCCAGTTGCCACGGCGCGCGTCGCACACGCCGTCGGCCTCCCGCCGCGAGGAGGGGGTCGCTCCGGAACGGTCGGCGAAGCGAGCGGACGTCGGGACCCTACCTCTCGGGACTCGGATAGCCGAGTTCGTCGCGCACCGCGTCGAAGGACACCGTTCCAGCTATCTGGATCGCTTCGGGGTCGAGCGCGTCCGCGTCGAGGACGGCCTGTGGCGTCATGTACGGCCACTCGGCGTTCTCGTTCTTCGCGCTGAACGCATTCAGTTCGTGGTTCATCACCTGCTTGCTCCACGGCGCGAACAGCAGTGGATCTTCGCTACCCTCGAACGTCGACTCGTAGTCCGGAACCTCCCCGTCGACCATGTCGTCGACGACGACTCGCGCGGTCATCCCGAACACGTGGTGGGGCGCGCAGAACAGGTCGTACAGTCCCGGCTCCTCGAACCGGTAGAGCCACGCTCCCCCGACGTTCACGATGGGCGACGAGAACGGCGGCACGTTCTTCGGCACCCGTCGCTGGTAGCCGTGTCCGGGATGGTATGGGGTGACGGTGTGGTCGGGCGACCTGAACGTGAACTGCACGACGTCGCCGGCACTGACGTGCAGTCCGCTCGGTTCGAAGTGGGCGTAGAACGGTGCGTGGTCCGCCGATTCCTCGTTCGGGATTTCGGTGTGAAGTTCGACCTCGTGGTCCGCCTCTAGCCCGGCGGGAAGGTCCGCGGCGTCCGGCGTCGCGTACCCGTACTGCGGGTGCATCTCGTCCTCGCCGGCGCTGGCGGTCGCGAGGCCGCTCCCGAGCGAGAGGGTGGCACCGACCCCGAGCGCCTTCAGCAGCGGTCGCCGCTCGACGCCCGGCAGGCCGCTGGTCGATTCGTCCGTCGATTCGTCCGTCGGGTCTCCCGTTGATGCTGTCATTCGTGTGTGCCTCCGTCGGTTCGCTGGTGTCCGTGGTCATGGCCGTAGACAGGTGTCCGCAGTCTGGCGCTACCGTTCTCCCAGTCTCGTAGACCGAGCGGTTCCATCATGCCGACCTCGTCGGCGTTGTACCACTTCTCGGCGGCCTGGCCGTCTTCGATGCGGAGGAGGGCGAGCGCCCGGACGTCGAACGTCTCGCCGGTCGCCCTCCATCGTGCCGCCCTTCGTCCGGTGGACCGCCACCGTGTCGTCCTCCGAGAGCAACGATTCTATCTCGGCGTGTGCGTCGGGAATCGCCTTCAGCAGGTCGCCTGCCCGGTCGACGTAGGCGGCGACGCCCCGGACGGGAGCGTCGACCCCGTGAAGGCCGTGCACGACGACGTCGTCGGCGACCGTCTCCTCGATGATCGCAGGGTTGTTCTCGTTGTATCCCGCGTCCGTGTATCGACGGACGACCGCTGTCGGTGTCGTCATCTCCACTCCCGCTCTCGAACCGAGAGCGTCTCAAGCCTCGATTGGTGTTCCAAAGAAGCGTGCCTCAAAGTAGCACTAGGGCCTGTCCGGGTGCGCGTCCTGCGCCTGACGCAATGAACAACGGCGGGCAGATGGGCGACGGCGGTCAGACGGACGACGGCGGCCGGTCGCCGTAGCCGATCAGTCGCCGTCGTCTACCAGTCCAAGCTGTTCGAAGATTTCCTGCTGGTCGAAGTACGCCCGGTGTTCCTGCACCTCGTCGTCCGCGACGAGGAACTTGGACATCTCGCGAATCTCGACCGTCCGGCCGGTCGGCGGGATGCCGTCGAACTCCCCCTCGTGGGTCATGCTGATCTCGCCCTCGTACATCACGAGACCGTCGTCGGAGACCACGTCGACGACCGTCACGTGGAAGTCCGGAAAGCCAGCGACCACGCCCCGGATGAACTCCGCCAGGCCGTCGCGGCCGTGGACCTCACCGCCGGGTGCGGCCGGGTCGTACATCGCGAACGACTCCGAGACGAGGTCCGGTATCCGCGCGTAGTTCCGTTCGTTCCACACGTCGACGTAGGCGTTGACGAGCCGTTCAGGTTCCGTCGTAGTTTCTGCCATCTGTCAGGTCACCCACGGTCCAGCCACCGTCCGTCCGTTCAAAAAGTGCGTCTCAAAGTAGCACTAGGGCTCGCTTCCGGCGGTATCGGCTCACGGTCTCCGACCCGGTCAGCGGGCGCGTCGACCGCGCTACCACCCGCGCTGGTCGTGCCCGACTAGAGCCACCTCTAGAGGGTGTTGAAGCAACACTGTCAGGTAGTACCGTGCCGGGGCAGAACACCATGACGACACCACAGGCAAACAAAGAACACGTCCGACGCGTCGAGGACATGGTCAACGACAAGGACCAGGCGGTCCTGCCCGAGATCTTCGCCGACGATTTCGTCGTCCACTTCCACGGTGGTCGCGAGGAACTGCACGGGCTGGACGAGTATCGCGACTACCTGACGGAGACGTACGAGGCGTTTCCCGACCTCACGATCGCCTTCGAGGACGTGATCGCGGAGGACGACATGGTTGCGGTCAGGTACTCGGGTTCCGGGACGCACGAGGGGGAGTACGAGGGCATCGAGCCGACGGGCGAGACGGTCGACCTCTCGGGTATGCGCGTCGTCCGCGTCGAGGACGGAGAGATCGTCGAGGCGTGGGGGCAGCGAGACGACGTCGGCGTGCTCGCCCAGCTCGGCGTCGTCGAGCCACCGATGGCCTGAAGCCGGTCGTCCTCGGCGGCCGTCGAACAACTGCCGGGCGGACCGGGCGAGCACCGCGGACGGCGGGGTCTTGCCTGCTCGCTCACGGCGTCACGGCCCGGAGCGTGGGGTGCGGCCGAGACGGAGCTGCCGACCCGGCACGAACCTTGATAAACAGTAGCATGGTAGCTCTCGTATGGCCGAGTCAGCACGTCCGTCGATTGGCTGGCGTGACGTGGCTGCCACGTCGATCGACGGTGTGGGGGTGGTAGCGGACAGCGAGTACGTCTTCGCGAACGACGCGCTCGCGGAGATTCACGGCTACGCCGACGCCGAAGCGCTGCTCGGGACCGCGTGGGCGACGCTGTACCGGCTCGACGCCGAATTCGACGAACGCGAACTGCTGACGCGAGTGCAGGAGACGGACTCGTGGCGTGGCGCGGGGGAGGCACGGCGAGGTGGTGAGACCGTTCCGGTCGAGCTCTCCCTGCGGTCGGCCGAGGACGGCGTCGTCTGCGTCGTCCGCGACGTGCGCGGTCACCACCGGGCACAGCGCACCGAGCGCGAACGGGAACGCTACGAGACGATCGTCGAGACGACCTGCGACGGGGTGTACACTCTCGACGAGAACCTCGAGTTCTCGTACGTCAACGAGGCGCTCTGCGGGATGGTCGGTCGGTCGCGCGACCAACTTCTGGGGACGAACGTCATGGACCTGTTCGTCTTCGACGACCAGCGCGCGCTCGCCGACGAGATGCGCGACCGCGTCGTGAGCGGTGACCTCGGAACTGGCGTGGTCGAGGGGACGACCACGACGCCCGACGGCGAGAGGGTCCACCTCGAAGCACGGTATCGACCGCACCCCCCACCGGACGGCGAGTTCCGCGGAAGCGTCGGGACGATCCGCGACGTCACCGAACGCAAGGAGTACGAGCGCGACCTCCTGCGCCAGCGCGACGAGCTGGAGACGCTGAACCGGATCAACGGACTCCTGCTCGAGGTCACCCAGGAGCTGGTCGAGACGCCCACGCGCGACGCGATCGAGCAGACGGTCTGTGAACGCCTCGCCGAGTCCGAACTGTACCAGTTCGCCTGGATCGGCGAACCGGAGACGGACGGCCACCGCATCCGGTCGCGGGCCAGCGCGGGCATCGACGACGGATACGTCGAGTCGGTGCCGATCACGACCACCGACACCGAGACCGGGCAAGGGCCAGGTGGCCGCGCGCTCCGCACCGGCGAGGTGCAGGTGAGCCAGGACGTCCGCACCGACCCGACGTTCGAACCGTGGCGCGAGGCGGCACTCGACCGCGGCATCCAGTCGGCCGCCGCCGTCCCGCTCGTCCACGGCGACACGACCTACGGTCTCCTCGTCGTCTACGCGACCCGTCCGCTCGCGTTCAGCCGGCGCGAACAGGCGGGGTTCGAGACGCTCGGGAAGGCGGTCGGGTTCGCCATCAGTGCCATCGAGAACCGCAACCTGCTGTTCGCCGACGCGGTCGTCGAACTGGAGTTCGAGGTCACCGACTCCCGACTGGTGTTCGTCCGTGCGTCCGACCGCCTCGACTGCGAGCTCACGGTGACGGGGTACGTCGCGTCGGAGTCCGGCGACTGGAGCGTCTATCTCGGCGTCGACGGAACGCCGCCGTGCGCGCTCGACGAAGTCGCGGCAGACGACCCGGACGTGGAACGGGTCCGGACGCTCGCCGACGGCGGCGACGAGGGGCTCGTGGAGTTCGTGATGAGAGGCCCGGCGTTGAACGAGATAACGGACCACGGTGCGATGCTCACGTCGGGACACGTCGACGACGGACGGGGGCGGTTCCGCATCGAGGTGCCACGGACCACGGACGTCCGGCGGCTGGTCGGCCGGCTACGGTCCACGTACCCCGAATCGACGCTCGTCGCCCAGCGCGAGTTCGAACGCCCCGTCCGGAAGGCGAGAGAGCTCCGCCAGTCGATCGAAGACCAGTTGACCGACCGCCAGCGGGAAGCGCTCTACCGCGCCTACCACGCGGGCTACTTCGAGTGGCCGCGGACGAGTACCGCGAGTGCCGTCGCCGACTCGATGGGCGTCGCGGAGACCACGTTCCACTACCACCTGCGCAACGCTCTCGACGGACTCCTGGTCGTTCTCACCGAAGTGGAGCGCCGGCGACGGTAGAATCTGCGCAGGTGCCCTCGTCTGCGTCGCGAGCGTGGGAGCGTCAGTTCTGGACTATCGACTCCCGGTTCGAGACGAGGAGGGCGGCCGACGAACGGTGTGTACAGAAAACATTTACCACGTCCGCTGGTAGCCCTGTCAGCATGGTTCACTGCCCTGAATGTGACGGCGAGATATCCGAGGAATCGGACGTGGAGTTCCTCGACCTCGACGCGAAGATGGCGGGACTGTTCCGGTCCTCGAAACGATTCTACGTCGTCGCCTGCAACGACTGCGGCGCGGCGATCGGCAGCGGCGTCGCCGGCGGCGGCGGGTGACGACTCGCGCTGACGGCGGTCGCCCGCTCTCCCGTTCGGATGCGGTCGTCGTTGCACCAGTACTACGTGACCGGACACCGAACGATTGAGGTATGGCATCGCCGTCCCGATGGCTCGCTCGCCTGGGCCTCGTGTTCGCGTTCGTCCCCGTGGTCGTCGCCGGCCAGCCCGCGCCGGGCGTCGAGACGCCCTCGGTCTCGCCGCTCGCCCGGGTCGTCGGCGGGGGGCTCTCCACGCTCGTCGTGGGCGGACTCCTGCTGGCTGCCGCACCGGACTACACCGACCGTATCGTCGACCAGATATCCGACGAGCCGGTCGCCTGCTTCGGCTGGGGGCTCGCCGTCCTCGTCCTGTTCGTCGGCACGACGGTCCTTCTGGCGATCACCGTCGTCGGAATCGTGCTGGTGATTCCGCTGGTGTTGGCCGTCGCCGTCGTCGGCGTCGTCGGGAGCGCCCTGGGGTACCTGGCGCTGTTCGGACGGGTCGTCGAGAGTCGCTGGCTCGCGCTGGGCCTCGGGGCGCTGGTGGCCGGCCTCACGAACGTCGTCCCGGTCCTCGGGAGCGTCGTCGGCTTCGTCGTCGGGAGTGTCGGTGTCGGCGCTGTCGTTCGTGACTGGCGGACGTGACCAGACACCGCCACGCGAGGCGACCACGGGCGACCGTAGACGTGTCGTCCCACACGGCCGCTCTTCTCCTCGCCGTCCCTTCACCCGAACCTTCGACACGAGAGTTGACAGTAAGCAGTCATCGCGTGCTGTCGCTGGATCGACCTTATCGATACGAGAGACGTGAGCCGCGACGGTTTCCAGACTCCGGAATCGAGTCGGTAGAGGGATACGAATCCGTAACGGGTTGGTCCCTGTATTGAAAATATCGTCGAGAATTCAACCATAATTTAAGTGTGGTGTATCCGACCAGAGACCATGAGCCAGTACAGACACGTCATGTACATCTCGGGGTCTCACATCGAGCAGGTCTTTCACGAACGGTACGAGGGAGGCATTCCGATCGGGACCAGGTCAGGTGGCGGAGTCCCGCCGGAGACCGAGGGGAAACTCGGTGCGCTCGTCGGCAGTCTGCGGGAACACTTCGCCAGCGACGTCGACAGGGACGGCATCAAGGAGATCAACTTCGACGACGAACTGTTCCAGACGAAGCGGGTGATAAATGACGTCCTCGACGACGAAGGTATCCCGAGCGTCGCCGACCTCCACGGCAGCAACGGGAACTGGGAGGGGATGTACCGGTTCTCCTCGGAGGTGCTGCTGCAGCCCTACGACGGCAGGTTCGAGGACGGCAAGAAGTTCATCACCGTGACGGGCATCGAGGACGACGTGAAGTTCCAGGGCGTCACCTCCCTCGACAACTGGTCGTCGCGGACCAACGTGCTGAACGCGCTGGGGACAGACGGCACGTATCCGTTCGAGGGCGTGCTGACGCCCGTCGAGGAGGAGTCCAACGGCATCGAGCAGGAGGAGTACAGCGTGCAGTTCCTGTTCATCCGTGCGCCGGACAAGGCGGCCCAGCGGCGATGGAGCGAACGGCAACAGCTCAAGAAGGAGCTGTACCAGTAGCGACGGACGCGTCCGGAACCGCCTCTCGCCGGCGTGTCGCACAGCTTGCTCGGAGGAGAGGCCACGTGCGTACGTGTTGCCGGACGGTCTCGGCGGAAGCGCGCGTCAGGCGTCGGACCCGTACCGTCACTCCATTCCAGCGCCCCGGATTCTGCCGACGAGAAAGCATTTACCGGGCGAGCCGAGATGGTGACTCGATGACAGGTCCCCCACCTTCCACCCGTCGACGGGTCCTCCGGGTCACGGGTGTCGGCGCGCAGGAACGCGGCAGTTGGCGTGTAACTGGCTCCCCCTGACAGCGAGTAAGATATTTCTCGTCCGACGATAGGAGGGGTCTACGTCGCGGCGTCGATGGCGGCCGCCAGGTCGGCGACGATGTCGCCGGGGTCCTCGATGCCCACCGAGAGGCGGACGAGGTCGTCGGTCACGCCGGACGCTTCGCGCTCGGCCTTGGTGAGCTGCTGGTGGGTGGTGCTGGCCGGGTGGATGACGAGCGTCTTGGCGTCGCCGACGTTGGCGAGCAGGCTTGCGAGGTCCGTCGATTCCACGGTCTTCTGGGCGGCGTCGTAGCCGCCCGCCAGGCCGAAGGTTATCATCCCGCCGTAGCCGCCGTCGAGGTACTCGCTGGCGTTGTCGTGGGTCGGGTGGGAGTCGAGGCCGGGGTAGTTCACCCACGCGACGTCGTCGTGGTCGTCGAGGAACTCGGCGACGACCATCGCGTTCTCGCAGTGGCGGTCCATCCGGAGCGGCAGCGTCTCCAGCCCCTGGAGGGTCTGCCAGGCGTCGAAGGGAGCCTGCTGGTTGCCCAGGTCGCGCAGGCCGCGGGCGATGGCGGCGTACGTGAACGCGGCGTCGCCGAACGTCTCCGCGAAGTTGACGCCGTGGTACGCCGGGTTGTCCCGGGCGAGCTCGGGGTACTCGTCGGCGTGCTCGGCCCACGGGAAGCTGCCGCCGTCGACGACCACGCCGCCGACGGTCGTGCCGGACCCGTGGAGCCACTTCGTCGTCGAGTTCCACACGAGGTCGGCGCCGTGCTCCAGCGGCCGGCAGAGGTAGGGCGTCGCGAACGTGTTGTCGACCAGCAGCGGCGCGCCGTTGTCGTGGGCGATGTCGGCGACGCGCCGGATGTCCGGCGTGTCGAGCGCCGGGTTCCCGATGGTCTCGAGGTGGACGAAGGCGGTGTCCTCGTCGATGGCGTCCGCGTACCCCTCGTAGTCGAGCGCGTCCACGAACCGGGTTGAGACGCCGCGCCGTTCGACGGTGTGGGTGAGGTAGGTGTAGGTGCCGCCGTACAGCGACGACGAGGAGACGACGTTGTCGCCCGCCGACGCGAGCAGGAAGGTGGTGAGGTCGAACGCGGCCATCCCGGAGCCGGTCACGGCGGCGCCGACGCCGCCCTCCAGGGTGGCGAGCCGCTCCTGGAGCGTCTCCAGCGTCGGGTTCATCAGCCGGGAGTAGATGTACCCCGGCTCCTCCAGCGCGAACTGCGCTGCGGCGTCGTCGGCGTCCTCGAAGACGTACGACGAGGTCTGGTAGAGCGGCGGCGCCCGGGACCCGGTCGCGGGGTCTGGCTCCTGGCCGGCGTGTAGCGAGTCGGTCGCGAACGAACGGTCGTCGGTGTCGTCGCTCATACCACCCCGAACACACGTGGGGGTAATAGGACACGCGTGTGAGGAGAAGCTTGCCGGGGTCGATGACACCGGCGAGTGGTACGGCGTTGGACGTTCGTATCGCTACCTGGGCGCTTCCACGTCGTTCGTATCAGCTGGATTTCATAAGAAAGCAGACTTAAATTTATGCATCGATAACGATACACTTATCAGTCGGCGCGGTCGATGGCTCCGTCGATGTCCGCATCTTCGAACACGACCACCTCCTCGTTCCCGGTCGCGAGCGGAACCCTCGCGGGTGTCGGCGCGTACCTGGTCGGCTACCTCGCGACGTACCTCTGGAAGGCCCAGGCGGTCACGGAGACGCTCCGACCGCTCAACACCGTCGCCGAGTTCTTCGGCTCCGACCCGGTCCCGGCCTGGAAGGTCGTCGGCTGGCTCTACTACGGCGGTCACTTCGTCGACTCGAAACTCCAGTTCGGCCCCGCTGGACCGCGGTTCGTCGACCTCGTCCAGAGCGGGGAGGGGACCCTCGAACTCCTGTACCTGCTCCCGCCCGTCCTGCTGTTCGTCGCCGGCGCCGCCGTGGCCGTCCGACACGCCGCCGCCTCCGCGCAAGACGCGGCGATGAAGAGCGGCGTCGCCGTAACGGGTGGCTACCTGTTGTGCGCGCTCGTCGGAGCGCTCGCGTTCCAGATCGACGGCAGCGGCCCGGAGTTCGTCCCCGCGATACTCCTCGTCGGCGTGGTGTATCCGCTCGCGTTCGCCTCGTTCGGAGGCGTGGTCGGCCAACTGCTGCGACGCCGTCGGACGTCGGGGACGACCCCTGCGGCAGAGTAGTTCGAGGGAATCGACGGTCACTCCCCGTCCGAATCGCTGCCGCACCCGCTGTTCGTGGCCGTTCGGTCCTTGTGATGCCGGGAGCCAGCGGTCGGCCCCGGAATCAGACGACCGACTCGCGGAGCGCCCACGTGTCGGCCGTCGGGTCCAGGTTCGAGGGCCCGGCCCCGCGCGTCGTCAGGATACCGGCGTGGTACAGCATCGCCTTGAGCTGGAAGACGGTCGGCGAGTGGTAGACGACCCCCTCTTCGAGCGCCGCCCGCTGTAACTCGCCGTCGGCGTCCAGGACGCGTCCGCGGACGTTCTCGTCGCCGCGGACGAACAGTTCCACGGTGAACGACGGGTGGAGCTCGTGGAGGTACTCGACGACCTCCACGAGCGTCGGTTCGGGGATGCCGTCCTCGTGCATGCGCTGGAGTTCCTCGACGAGCAGCTGCGTCGCCGGGTAGTCGTAGACGACGCGGCGGGTGAGCAGCCCCCACTTCGGCGCGAGGTCGCAGAACCGCTTTCGCGACCGCTTCCAGTCGTCGAACGTGCGGAGCGCTGCGTCGACGCTGCCATACTCGCGGCGGGCGAAGCGGACGACCTCCCGCCCCAGCGGCGTCAGCCGCTCCCGCGTCGGACCGACGTCGACGAGGTCGAGGAACGCGGCGCCGGCGCGGGCGTCGTCTGTCGCGGCGACGACGTACTCGCACAGTACGGACGCGGTGTCGTCCGGGTGGTAGAGCGCCAGCGGGTACGCCAGGTAGTTCTTGGGGTGGTTCAGGCCGAAGGACTTGTTCGCGACGCCCTGTGCGCTCGCCTGGAAGCGGATCGACCGCGCCTCGTCGGCCGTCCGGTTGCCGACCACGCGGGGAACCTCCAGCGACTCGACCGATCCGCCTGCGTCGACGCCCAGGACGCCGACGTTCAGTTCACGGGCGAGCGCCCGATTCGACTGCGATATCGCCCGTGCAGGGGCGGCGACGTAGGCGGCGTTCGCCTCGTGGAGGCGGTCGTGGGCCTGGACGATGCCGCGCTCGACGTCGACGGTGCCGCTCCCGGTGTAGCCCTTGGCCTCGACGACGACGAGCGGTGGGCTGTCGCCGAACCGCTCGACGGCGAGGAGGTCGGAGTCCAGGTTCCGCACGCCGACGAGGTCCGGGTAGCCGGAGCCGATCTGGACGTGGTTGAACGGCGCGAGCGTCTGCGTGACCGCCGCGTCGATCTCCGCTTCGGCGACCCAGCTGGTTCGCGCGAACTGCGTGTCGACCACCGCGTACGCGTCGGTCGCGTCGGCGTCGGGGAAGAGCCGCCGCTTGGTGTGCGCGAGGACGTGCGGTTCGGTCAACTGGCGCGTCGCGCTCACGATACCGGAACGTCCCACCGCTCGGACATGAATATTCGGGTCCGACCGCCACCGGACGACGCGACCGCGGGTGCGACGGATTGCGCCCTTGCGTTCGTCTCCGACCGCCCCGTCGCGAGCGGTATCGGAACTATCGGAACGCACCCGCTTCCGTTTAATACCCGGGCGATGATACTACCGGACGAACGATGATACGCGATGCTCGCGTGCTCCAGCCGCAGTTCATCCCCGAGGAGGTCGAGCATCGCAACCCCGAGGTGAACCGGCTCTCGGACACGCTGAAGCCCATCATGGCCGGACGGCCCGGCGAGACGTCGCTGCTGCTCGGGCCGTCCGGCGCGGGCAAGACCTGCATCGCGAAGTACACCCTGGAACGGCTGCGGGAGAACGTCCTCGACATCAACACGCAGTACGTCAACTGCTGGCAGGACTACACGCGCTTCCAGGTGCTCTACCGGCTGCTCGACGCCGTCGACCGGACCGTCGACGTCCACCGGCGGTCGACGCCGAAGGACGAGCTGCTGGACCGCCTCCGGGAGTACGACGGCCCGCAGTTCGTCGTCATCCTCGACGAGGTCGACCAGCTGGAGGACAAAAGCGTCCTCTACGACCTCTACCGGATGCCCTCGATCACGACGGTCCTCATCGCCAACCGCGAGCAGGAGCTGTTCTCCCAGCTCGACGACCGGCTGACGAGCCGGCTACAGACCTGCGTCCGCATCGCCTTCGACAAGTATCCCCTCGAGGAACTCGTCTCCATCCTCGGCGCGCGGGCGCGCTGGGGGCTGGCCGAGGACGCCATCGACGAGCAGGAGCTGGCGCTCATCGCGGACGCCGCCGCGGGCGACGCCCGGGTCGCCATCAGCATCCTCCGGAACGCCGCCCGGCGGGCCGACCAGGACGGCCGCGACCGCATCACGACGGACGTCGTCCGCGAGGCCGTCCCGGAAGGCCGCGACGAGGTCCGCCAGAAGACGGTCGAACAGCTCACGCCGCACCAGCGCGCGCTCTACGACATCCTCCAGGACGAGGGCGAACTCTCCCCCGGCGAGCTGTACGACCGCTACGCCGAGCGGGTCGACGACCCGAAGACGCGACGGACGGTCCGCAACTATCTCTCGAAGATGGACCACTACCGGCTCGTGGTCGCCGAGGGGAAGAACCGCGCGCGGACGTATCGTCCGCGGTAGCGTCGACGTCCTCGTCGTCGTGACGACCGACTCCCGTCGCTTTCTTCGGAACGGAGGTTGCCGGAGACTGACGAGTGCAATGGTTGCCGAAGTCGGCGAGTACGGGGATACGTGGTGAGCGCCGTTCCCAGCAGAGTGACGCTTCCGGCAGCGTGACAGTTCCGGTGGATACCGCGGCTACTCCGGGCGCAACCACTGTCGGACACGGAATCGGCAACGTTTCGCGACGCGGTCGCCCGGCGGTCGACGCACCGCAGTCGCCGTGTTTCACGAGAATCGTGGAACTCGTTCCGGACGTTCACCGGTTTCGGAACCTCCGGAAACGACACGGTCTCGCCTATGTGGTCGCCGCCAGTACGTTCAGGTGGTATGATAGAACGGCATCGAAGTCCACGCGTCCCCCGTCTCGACCCGGGGGTCACGCTGCTCGAGGTCGACGACCGCGCGACGGGCGCGCTGCACTCGCTCGTCCTCGACCACCTCCTCGTCGACGACGGGACGGCGGTCTGGGTCGACGCCCGCGACGAGGGCACGACCCGCCCGCTCGCCCGCATCGCACCGAACCTTCGCCTCCTCGAACGCGTCGCCATCGCCCGCGCGTTCACGCCGTGGCAGCACCAGGCGCTCCTGCGGGACCTCGACGACGCGTTCCCGGCGGAGGCGTCGCTCGTCGTCGCACCGGCGTTCGACTGGTGCTACCGCTCGGACGACCTCGCCGAGAGCGAGGCCGAACGGCTCTGTTCCGCTGCGACGTCGCTCGTGGCGGACGTGGCCGAGCGCGAGGGGGTGCCGGTCGTCCTGACGCGCACCGCCGGGACGCCGTTCGCGGCCGAACTGCTGGACGTCGTCGACGACGTCGTCCGCTGTGAGATCACGGCGTTCGGGCCGCGGTTCGCGGGTGACGACTTCGAGACGCTCGTCTACCCGCACGGCGACGGCACCGTGCAGACGACGCTCGCCTACTGGCGGCAGGTGCTCGCGACCCGGCATCCGGCGGCCGCGACCGCGACGACGCCAACGGAGGTGTCGGCCGGTGGGGCGAACTGACCCGACGTATCGCGACGTGCTCTCGGCGATGGAGTCGCGGTGGTCGGACTACCGGCGGGCGCTCCGCCGCGGCGACCGGGCGGCGTTCGACCGCCTGTTCGAGCACGCCCGCGCGCACGCCGACGCGGCCGGCGTCCAGAACCACCAGCGCGTCGAGGTGACCGTGCTCGTGTCGGTCGCGCTCGAACAGCAGAAGCGCCTCGACGACCTCGAGGAGCGCGTCGACCACCTCGAAGACGACCTCAACGCCGAGGACGACCCCAACGCCGACCGCTGACATGGTGTTCAAGATAGACTACCGCGGCGGCGACGTCCTCCGGTGGTCGCTCGCCGACGACGGTGCCGAGTACGCGGTCGACGACGCCTACGCGCCGACCATCTACGTCTCTGCGCACGGCGACGGTGACCTCGACACCGCCCGGCGGACGCTCCGCGAGCACCCTGCCGTCGAACGGGTTCGGGTCGTCGAGGAGCGCGTGTCGTTCCGCCACGACCCCGAACCGGTGCTCCAGGTCGACGTCGCCGACCTCGACGCGGTGACGACCGTCGCGCGTACGGTGCGCGACTGGGGCAGCCCCGGCGAGTACCGCTGCTACAACGTCGACCTCTCGCGGGAGTTCCGCTACTGCCTGGAGGAGGGGCTGACGCCGACGCCCGACCGCGACCTGGACACCCTCGACGTCGCGGTCCCGGAGACGGAACTCGCGAGCGAGACGGTGACGGAGCTCTCGGTGGGCGACCGCACGGTGTCGGGCGGGGGCGGTGCCGTGCTCGAAGCGCTGGCCGGGCGACTCGACCGTGCGGACCCGGACGTGCTCGTCGTCAACACCGCTGACCTGGTGCCCGAGCTCGCCCGGCAGGCCGAACGGTTCGACGTCGACCTGCAGTTCGGGCGACTCCCGGGCTGGGAACGGCTCGCCGGCGAGTCGACGTACGAGAGCTACGGGCGCGTCGGCCACTCGCCCGCCCGCTACGACGTTCCCGGACGCGTCGTCGTCGACCGGTCGAACACGTTCATGTGGAACCAGACGAACCTCGACGGCTGCCTCGACCTCGTCGAACGCTCGGGGAAGCCGCTGCAGGAGCTGTCGTGGTCGTCCATCGGCACCATCCTGACCGCCATCCAGGTGCGGGAGGCCCGCCGCCGCGGCGTGCTCGTGCCGTGGCGGTCCTGGCGCCACGAGCAGTTCAAGACGATGCGCCAGCTCCGGGACGCCGACCGCGGCGGCGTCACGTTCGCGCCGGACGTCGGCCTGCACGAGGACGTCCACGAACTCGACTTCTCGTCGCTGTACCCCAACGTCATCGTCACGCGCAACGTGAGCCCGGAGACGACGCGCTGTTCGTGCCACGCCGACCGCGGGGACGTCCCGGAGCTGGGGTACGGCATCTGCGACGAGCGGGGATACCTCCCGGACGTCCTCGAACCGCTCGTCGCGGACCGCGACGCCATCAAGACCGAACTGCAGGACACCGAGGACCCCGACCGCCGCGCCGAACTCGAGGGGCGGTCGAACGCCATCAAGTGGATCCTCGTCTCCTGCTTCGGCTACCAGGGCTTCTCGAACGCGAAGTTCGGTCGCATCGAGTGCCACGAGGCGATCAACGCGTTCGCGCGGGAGATACTCCTGGAGACCAAGTCGATGCTGGAGGACGCCGGCTGGCGCGTCGTCCACGGCATCGTCGACAGCGTCTGGGTGACGCCGATGGACGGCGCCGAGCAGACGTCGCTCGACGCGCTGACCGACCGCATCTCCGAGCGCGTCGACGTCCGCCTCGAACGCGAGGCCCGCTACGACTGGGTCGCGTTCGTCCCGCTGCGCGACTCCGAGGCCGGCGCGCTGACGAAGTACTTCGGGAAGGTCGCGGACGAGGCGGCGGACGAGGTGGAGTACAGGTACCGCGGCGTCGAGTGCCGCCAGCGCAGCACGCCGCCGTTCGTCGCGGACGCCCAGCGCGCGCTCGTCGCGGCGCTCGACGCACACCGGGAGCCGGAACCGGTCTGCGCGGAACTGCGGTCGTGGCTCGACCGTCTCCGGCGCGGTGCGGTCGACCCGGCCGACCTCGTCGTCACGCGGCGCGTGTCGAAGCCGCGCGAGGAGTACGACCAGGCGACCCGGAGCGTGGCGGCGCTCGACCGCGCGGCCGACCTCGGCCTGACGCGCGCGCCGGGTCAGGACGTCTCGTTCGTCGTCGTCGACGACGACAAGCGGTCCCGCGACCGGGTACGGCTGGCGGTCGAGGAGCCGACGACGTACGACGCCGATTTCTACCGCGAGCGCCTGCTCCGGGCCGCCGCGAGCGTGCTGTCGCCGCTGGGCTGGCGGCGGGACCGCATCGAGCGGTTCCTCGCCGACCACGAGGAACAGAGCCTGCAGTCGTTCGCGTGACGACCCGACCGGGATGGCTTTCCGGACGGTCGTCCGCCTGCCGCCCGGAATCTACCGGACGACGGTGACGGGTGCCGGCGACCGCCGCGCCACGGTCTCGGCGACGCTCCCCAGGAGCACCCGCGTCACGCCGGTGCGGCCGTGGCTTCCCATCACGACGTGGTCGACGTCGTGGTCGTCGACGTACTCCAGGATGGTGCGGGCGGGGACGTTCGGGTCGGACCCGACGGCCGTCGCGGTCCGTATCTCGACGCCGTACTCGTCGGCGAGTTCGCGCTCCTCGTCGAACAGCTCCTCGTTCTCCGCCTCGATCTCCTCGTACTCGGCCTCGGTGTGGACGAGCTGTCCGTCGCCGTAGTGGGTCTCCAGCGGGTCGATAGCGTGGAGGACGGTTATCTCCACGTCCGGGTACGTCGAGAGGGCGTACCCCAGCGCGTCGCGGGCCTGCGGCGAGCCGTCCGTCGCGACGAGGAGGTGCTGCTCGCCGGTCCGCTGATGGGGACGGACGAGCGTGACGGGGACCGGCGCCCGCCGCAGGACGGCCTCCGCGACGCTCCCCAGGAGGATGCGCGAGGCTCGCTCGCGGCCGTGGCTCCCCAGGACCACCTCGTCGATCTCGTCGCGCTCGCTGTACGCGACGATCTCGCGCTTCGGGTGACCGACGCGGACGGCGGTCGTCGGCTCGACGCCGTGCTCGTCGGCGAGGTCGGACAGGCCGTCGAAGATGCGGTCTGGATGCAGTTCGTCTTCGCCGTAGCTGGTGAACCGCGGGTCGACGACGTGTAGCAGGACGACGTCCCCGTCCGGGTGCGCCGTCAGGGCGTGTTCGAGCGCGTCGTAGGACAGCGGCGACCCGTCCGTCGGAACCAGGACTCCCCGTGCCATGCACGTCCGTTGCACGCCGCTCACGAAAGCCCTGGCGGCGGAACTGGTGAACGAAGGCGACGGTCAGGCGTGGTCGATGGTCTCGAGCACGCGCTGGGAGAACTCGACCTCCGAGAGGTCACCGGCTTCCAGCGCCCGGAGCCAGTCCGCCTCGGCGTGCCAGTCGCCGACGAGGTCGTCGTCGAGGTCGGTCACGGTGCCGCGGATGGCGACCGGCGACTCCGCCAGGTCGCGGACGACGTTGATGACGCGGCCGACCTCGCGGTGAGGGACCGCGCCGGTCTGGCCGGCGGTGACCGACTCGTACGTGATCGCCAGACTGTCCACCTCGACGTCGAGCGACGTGACGTAGACCCCGTGGCTCATCAGTCGCGCCTCGAGCTGGTCGGCGTCGATGTCCATGGTTCGTCCAGCGTCGCCCGGCGGTTTAGGGGTTGTGTGACGCTCCTGCTCTAGCTATTTCGTGTTCCAGCGCGTCACGGGCACGACCAGTTGCCGTACGGTGACGTGCACGGCAACTGGTCGAAGACGTGACGACGGCTCGACAGTACGAGAAGCGGTTGCAGGCGGCGGCAAGGGTGGGCACAGGCGCGTGTTCGACCCCGACGCGCCGGCGGGCTGGACACGTTCGGGTTGACGGCTTGCGGCGGTGTCGTTCGTCCTGGCCACGCTCACCACCAAAGTATCTATCACCCCACGAGCCAAATATTTAAATATAGAAAGTTGTGTGATAAAATCTGTCCCTTTATCTACCAGTTTCCCATAGCTACTTCTCCGACGCTCGGATTCCCGTGACCGGAGCCGACTACGGACGGCCCACATGCGTATCGGCGTGACTAGCGGCGGCTATCGGTACCGCGTGGCAGACAACCAGCGGCGCACGGCACCGGTCACCGACGACGAGGCACCTGGGCGACCGCGACTGATGAGTCGGACCGCCAGTCGATTCCCACGACTTTCCACACGTGTCGGATGGTCAAACACGAGACGACGGCGCATCACTCACGGAATCGCTCTCCGACCCGGAATCCCTGCGCGACCGGGCGAACGTCGAGTTCGTCGAGGAGGAGTTCGTCCTCGGCCGGGAGGAGTACGAGGAGGTCCGCGAACGCGTGGCGACACCTGGACCAGCCACGCCGTCGTCGGCATCGTCGACCACGACGGGGCGACCCTGCTTGCGAACGATGGTTCGCACGGCTGGACCCCGCCGGCCTTCTCCGTTGAGGCCGGCGACGGCTACGCGACCGCCGTCCAGGACGGGGTCGAGGAACTGACCGGCGTCGCCGTCGACCTCGACCGCGTGGAACGTGCGCGACGCGTCGACTACCGTCTTGAAGACGGCGAACCGGTCGCGACGCTGTACCAGGTCGTCTTCCGGGCCGCTCCCGTGGCCCGGGAGGACGTGACGGGCGGAGTCGGCGGCGGAGTGGGCGACCCGGACGTCGAGTGGTTCGACGACGTGCCGGAGACGGACGTCGAGGAAGGTAGTGTTGCCGAGGACGACGTCCGACTGTTCGTCGACTGACGGGCGACCTGACCCCGACGCACGGCTCGTCGCGGGTCGGTTGCACGAAAATCGAACGGTTCTGCGGTTCGCTACCCGGAAGATTGCAGCGCGAGGTGGTCCACGGTGGTCAGCGCACCTCGGCACCGGTGGGTTCGCGGGTCGCCATGCGGCGGTCCTTCGCCCACCCGCCGACGGCGCCGGCGACGGCACCGGGGATGGCCTGGAAGAGCAGGACGGTCAGGCCGAGCACGAGACCGGCGGTGGCGGGAACCAGTCCGGCGAACAGGGTGCCGAGCACGACGCCCACGACGAGCAGGACGAGCGCGCCGATGACGGTGGCGAGTCCGCCGTGGACGGCGCCGCGTCCCACGCCGGCGACCATGTACCCGGCGGTGAGGCCGCCGATGAGGCCGGGGAGCGACTGGACCCACGCCATCGCGGGCGCGAGCCAGGCCGCGAGTATTCCGAGGACGAACGCCACGACGAACCCGGTAAGGACGGCTCTCCAGTTGATGTCCATGGGAATATGTAACATGCGAGAATTGATAAGTACTTTTTAAAAGAACCCGTCACGTTCCGGTTCGAGTTTCCCCGCCGCTATCGGTATTCAGACAGCAGCGGCGAAGGGACGAACGGACGTCCGCGGCGGAAATAACACGCCGTCGAAGGGGAAGCGGAACGGCCAGGTTACCGTGCGCCCCTGCATCGCCGCCGCAGGAGGCGGTGAGAGTCTGACGCCGTGCAGCGACCGAACCGGCCTACGTCTCGACGGTCGCACCGCAGTCGGGACATTCCAGCGACATCCCCTGGTCGGTCATCACGACGGCGAGCACGTCGCTGTCGCACTCGCGGCAGGGCTGAGGGATCCGGACGTCGGTCGACTGTTCGGGCGCGCCGAGCGCCAGCGCGACGACGCGCTCGTCGGACTCGTTGCGGCCCTGCTGGAACTCGCCGCGTGCGAACCGGACGGCCTCGTCGGGGCCGACCTCGACCGTCTCGGTCTCGGCTGTCGCCTCGTCCTTCGTCTCGAAGGTCGCAGTGCCCTCGACGACGTAGAAGACCTCCTCCTGGTCGAGGTGGGTGTGCAGACCGCCGGCGAACGCCTCGCCGGGGTCGAGCGCGTAGTAGTTGATGGCGAAATCGGTCGTCCCGAGCGCGTCCGACAGTCCACGCCGGTCGACGTCGCTCTCGCCCATGCTCTGCGGTTCCACGTCCTCGATGTCGACTCGCTGCATACGTTCGGAGGCACTCGCTGGAGGAAAAAAGGTCTACCTGTCCGGTCGCGACCGGTGGCCGACCTCTGAACGGTCGGTGCCGGTTCGCTTTGCGTGTGCTTAAGTACTCGCCGGATAATCTCCGGATATGGCTGGAATCGTATCCGGAGAGGCGACCGAACGCGTTCTCCACGTCGGTCGCGACCGTCCCATCCGTATCAGCACCGGACATCGCATCCTGCACCACGACGGAAAGTGCAGTCGTCCGCACGGACACAACTACGAGATAGCGGTGACCGTGACGGGCGAACTCACCGACGAAGGATGGGTCGTCGACAAGGGCGAGGTGACCTCGATAATATCCGAGTGGGACCACAGGTTCCTCCTCGAGGCCGGCGACCCGCTCGTCGAGGCGTTCGAAGCGAGCGGCGACGACGACGCCGTCGTCGTGCTCGACGCGCCGCCGACCGCCGAGGTGATGAGCGTCGAACTGGAGCGGCGACTCGCCGAGCGCCTCCCCGAGACCGTCTCCGACGTGCGCGTGCAGGTAGCGGAGACGGCCGAACTCTGCGGCGGTAGCCCGCTCTGACCATGCCGGTGACCAGCGACGCGCCGGACCGCGAGGCGGACGCGACGGGGTCGGAGACGGAGGGAGAGCCGACGCTCCCCGTCAACGAACTGTTCTACTCGCTCCAGGGCGAGGGGAAACTAGCCGGGACGCCGAGCGTCTTCGTCCGGACCAGCGGCTGCAACCTCCGCTGCTGGTTCTGCGACTCCTACCACACCTCCTGGGAGCCGACCCACGCCACGATGACGGTCGACGAGATACTCGCCAAGGTGGACGACCACGACGCCAACCACGTCGTCGTCACCGGCGGGGAGCCGCTGGTCCACGACGCCGTCGCGGTCCTGCTCGACCGCCTCGCCGAAGCGGGTCACCACGTCACCGTCGAGACGAACGGCACCATACACCGCGACGTGCCCATCGACCTCGCCAGCGTCAGCCCGAAGCTCGCCAGTTCGACCCCGACCGCCGAGCGGGACCCGAAAGGCAACGGCGAGTGGGCCGACCGCCACGAGGCGCGACGGCTCGACGTCGACACGCTCGCGCGATTCGTCGAGGACTACGAGACGCAACTGAAGTTCGTCGTCAGCGACGAGAGCGACGTGCGCGAACTCGACGACCTCGTCTCCCGCGTCCGGGACGCGGCCGACGTCCCCGTGCCGGACGAGGACGTCCTGTTGATGCCCGAGGGCGCGACCCGGGAGCGCCTGGCGGAGACGCGCGAGCGGGTCGCCGACCTGGCGATGGAGTACGGCTACCGGTTCACGCCCCGACTGCACGTGACCCTCTGGAACGACGCCCCCGAAACCTGACCGAGACCCCGATCGACCGACTCACGAACCTGACGACCATGACTGCAAACGACGCCACCGAGAACGCCGACGAATCGACCGACGACCGGGCCGTCGTCCTCGCCTCCGGCGGGATGGACAGCGCGACGGCCGCCTACGAGGCGCGCGAGCGCGGCTACCAGCCCGTCCTCCTGCACACCTCCTACGGCCAGCGGACGGAAGACAGGGAGTTCGCGTGCGCGAAAGAGCAGGCCGACCTGCTGGACGCGCCGTTCCTCCGCGTCGAGACGAGCCACCTCGCCGACGTCGGCGGGTCCAGCCTCACCGACGAGGAGATGGCGGTCGCGGACGCCGACCTCGACGCCGACGAGGTGCCGGACACGTACGTCCCGTTCCGGAACGCCAACCTGCTCTCGATGGCCGTCTCCGCGGCCGAGGCGAACGACTGCGACGCCGTGTTCGTCGGCGCGCACAGCGAGGACTACTCCGGCTACCCGGACTGCCGCCCCGCGTTCTTCGAGGCGTTCCAGTCGGTGGTCGACGTCGGGACGAGACCCGACACCGACATCGACGTGGTCGCGCCCTTCGTCGAGTGGTCGAAGACCGACATCGCCGAACGCGGCGTCGAACTCGGCGTCCCCTACGAGCACACCTGGAGCTGCTACCGCGAGGAAAAACCCGCCTGTGGCACCTGCGACGCCTGCGCGTACCGCCTCCAGGCGTTCCGCAACGTCGGCGTTCGCGACCCCATCGAGTACGAGGAGCGCCCGGAGTACTAGCCCGCGCCCGACGCCGTCGTGGTGACGTAGATGCCGCCGAGCACGACGACGCCGCCGGCGACGGTGGCGAGGCCCGGGACCTGCCCGAGCAGGACGAGCGCGAGCAAGGTGCTCCCGACCGGTTCACCGAGCAACGAGACGCTGACGACGCTCGACTCGACGTACTTCAGCGCCCAGTTGATGACGGTGTGTCCGAAGATGCCCGGGCCGACCGCCATGGCGAGAAAGAGCGCCCACTCGACGGGCGGATAGGCCGTCAGCGCGACGGCGTCCTGGCCGACGCTCGCGAGCGCGACGCCGAACAGGACCACCGTACAGACGCCGTACACCACCGTGACGTAGGGGACGAGCGAGACGCGCTGGCGGATGGACCGCCCGGCGAGGACGTACCCAGCCGCGGCGACGGCACCGGCGACCGCCAGGGCGTTACCGTACAGCGGTCGCGGGCTGGTCCCCGCCGCCTCCGTCGAGGTGGAGTCGAGCACCGCGCCGGTGAACAGGTCGTCCCACAGCGCGCCCGAGAGCAGACCCTGGACCTCCGCGGGACTGAGCACGCTGCCGATCGTCATCGCCGCCATCCCGACGAGGGCGACGAGGATGCCGGCCACGGTCCGGCCCGTCACGCGCTCGTCGAGCAGCGCCCACGCGCCGACGGCGACGAACAGTGGCTGGGACTGCACGAGCGTCACGGACGCCGCGACGGTCGTCCAGTCCAGGCTGGCGAACCAGGTGACGAAGTGGACCGCGAGCGCGCCGCCGGTCACCACGGCGACGACGAGGTCCCGGCCCGAGAACGCCCGGAGTTCGCTCCGGTAGCGCGTCGCCGCGAACGGCGCGAGCAACAGCGTCGTGAAGAGGACGCGGTAGAACGCCTTGACGACGCTCGGCGCGTTGCTGAACTCGATGAGGATGGCGCTGGTGCTGACGGCGACGATGGCGACCGCCAGCGCGACCATCGGCGGCACCTCCTCCTCGACCCGCTCGACGACGTGGAACATCGACACGCGATGAGTGGTCACGGCTACGGGTTTAACGTTCGGGTCCCGGCGACGCAGAACGGACGGTGGCAGCAGGAGAGGGTGGCACAGGTGGCACCGGAGTCGGTGGTCGCGGCGGCGACCCGCAATCCGTAACCGCCTCGCCGTCCGCAACCGTGCCGCTGTTCCTTGCACGCACGTCGATAGGTGAGGCGTAGCGAGGAGGGGAAATGCGAGGCGTAGCGGAGAGACGTCTCAGCGGAGGGCGGACGGACCGGTCGACGTCGGGGCGCGCCGTCAGTCCTTGCGTTTCACGACGTCGCCGAGCGTGGTGGAGCCGGTGGAACTGCCGCCGCTCCACTCCTCCTCGTCGCCGCCGGCACCGCCGGCGGAGAGGCTGATGTCGAGTTTCTTCTCGAGTTTCGACTGGACGCCGTCGCTCGGCAGGGTCTCGCCGCGTTCGAGTTTCCGGATGAGGCTCGCCTTCTCGTTGAGGTCCTTCGCCAGGTCCTCCTGGCTCAGTCCTTCCGACTCCCGGGCGTTCCGGATGCGGTCGTCGTAATCCTGCGCCAGTTCGTCCATGTCGTCGAACATGTCGGAGCGCCGGCGACTCGAACTGCTGCTGCCGGTGCTCGAACTACTGCTGCTGCTGGTGCTGGACGTGCTCGAAGACGACGTGGAGTACTTCGTCGACGTCGAGGAGGTCTCCTGCGTCTTGACCTCGGTCCCGAAGTCCGCGCAGTTGTCGCAGACGTCGAGTTCCGCACCCTCGACCTTGATCGTCTTCGGCGACGACGTTTCGGCACCGCACATCTCGCACTGTACCATGCTTCGACGTTCGCTTCCTCCACTGATAAATTGCACGCCGCGCCGCGATAGCCGGAGAACGCGACGCGCCCGGGAAGGACGGAGAGCGCCAGGGCGGTCGTCTTCCGTCACCGACAGGTTCCCACGCGCCCGACGCAGCGTCGAGGGTCGCCGTCAGGGGGAGATTCGGGCGACCGTGGGGTCGACCGGTCGTGACGCGACACCGACGACCACTGGAGTCCGTGCTGCTACCGTCACTGAACGTCGACGCAGCGAGAATCGACAGGGAATCCGTCTCGTCGGTGCGTCGATACCACCGTCGGGCAGACTCCGTTGGGACGCTGTCGCGCGTTTTCTCCTGCCGATTTTGCGGACCGACGGTCGTCAGCCTCTCTCGCCTGACACGACCACACATCGTCCTGACAAAACCCACATCTTTTTGACCGAGCTGTTAGTAGGCTTCTAACAACAGTACGACTATGTCCTCATCGAGCAACGAACCGGAGACGCTGGAACCGGCCGACACGCCCGTATCGACGGCTGAGGCCGCGGTCCAGCGAGAACGGAACGACGAACCGAACCCGGAGGAGGGACGCGCGTGCTAGACCGACTGTTCGAGACGGTCACGAAACATAGCCGCGTGACCATCGCCGTCCTGCTGGTCCTGACGGTCCTCGTCGGGGCCGGCGCGCCGATGGTCGACCAGTCGTCCTCGCTGGACCAGTTCGAGAGCGACAGCGAGGCGGCGGAGAAGCAGGCCTACATCGCGGAGAACTTCACCACCGAGCGGGATGACACGACCCCAGTCCAGGTCATCCTCCGCGGCGACGACGTGCTCTCGAAGGACGCGCTTGTGAACACGCTCGAACTCCAGCAGCGACTGCGGGAGAACGAGACGGTCGGGCCGACGCTCGCGAACGAGACCCCGACCTCCGGCATCGCCAACTTCATCGCGACTGCTTCCATCCAGCAGGAGAAGGGCGCGAAGCTGCAGGCGCAGGCGGCACAGCTCCAGCAAAAGAGCCGGCAGCTCAACCGGACCGCCGCTGGCCTCGGCGACGCGCTGAACAAGACGCGGCGGCTCCAGGGCCAGTACGACGCGCTGAACCAGTCGTACGAACAGGGCGCCATCAACCAGTCGACGTACACCGAGCGTGCGTCGACGCTGGAACTGAAGCTCGACCAGACGCGCCGGAACGCGGTGGCTGACCTGAACGGAAACCAGACGGCGACGTTCACGAAAGCGTTCGAGCAGACGCGCGCGCTCCAGTCGGAGCTCGCACAGCTGGAGGCGGCCCGCGAGCAGGGCGCCGTCAACGAGTCGACGTACCAGCAGCGGACGGGCGAGATACAGTCGCAGTTCCAGCAGGTGTACCAGCTCGGGACGAGGGGCGTGCTGAAGAGCGAGTTCGAGGCGCTGCAGCAGCAGTCCGCGGAGCTGCAGGAGCGGAAGGCCGCGATGCAGAGCGGTTCGATGCCGAGCCTCGACGAGCAGCAGTCGCAACTGCAGTCGATGAACGAGTCGCAGATCGACGCCGTCACGAAGCAGGTGCTCAGCGAGAACGCGACCGGGATGGCGTCGCAGGCTATCAATTTCATGCCGCGGACGTACGAGCCCGGGAGCACCGAGGCGAACGCGACGATGCTCATCGTCTTCCAGCAGCAGGGTGGCCAGACGGTCCAGGGGATGGCCTCCACTGACATCGTCGAGTCCCAGACGGCGCTGCAGACGATCGCGAAGGACTCGCTCGACGGCGACGCCATCGTCTTCGGGTCCGGCATCATCAGCGAGGAGATGGACCAGTCGATGGCCGACAGCCTCGCCATCGTCGGACCGCTGGCGCTGCTGTTCGTCCTGCTGACGCTGCTGGTCGCCTACCGCGACCTGCTCGACATCGTGCTCGGCGTCTTCGGCATCGTCGCCGTGCTCGTGTGGACGTTCGGCTTCATGGGCTGGGCGAACATCACGTTCAACCAGATGTTCATCGCGGTGCCGGTGCTGCTCATCGGCCTGTCCATCGACTACGCCATCCACGTCTTCATGCGCCATCGCGAGGAGCGCGGGGAGCACCCCGACGAGGACGTCCGCGGGTCGATGCGCGTCGCGCTCGTCAGCGTCGGCGCGGCGCTGACGTGGGTGACCGCCACGACGGTCATCGGGTTCCTCTCGAACCTGGTGAGTCCGCTGCCGCCCATCCAGGACTTCGGCGTCGTGAGCTCCGTCGGCATCGTGGCCGCTCTCGTCGTCTTCGGCGGCCTCATCCCGGCGCTGAAGCTCGAGATCGACGGCTTCCTGGAGAACCGCGGCCTCGACCGCAGGAAGCGCGCGTTCGGCACCGGCGGCGGCGTGCTCGGTCGCGCGCTGTCGACCGGCGCGGTCGCGGCGCGGAAGGCCCCGTTCGTCGTCATCGCGCTCACGCTCGTCGTGAGTTCGGTCGGCGCGTACGGCGCGACGCAGGTCGACACCAGCTTCTCGCAGGAGGAGTTCCTCGCGGAGGACCCGCCGGGCTGGACGAAAGACCTCCCGGAGCCGTTCAAGCCGGGGACGTACTCCGCGAAGGCGAACATGGAGTACGTCAACGAGAACTTCCAGAACGAGAACTCGGAGGCACAGTTCCTGGTACAGAATGGCGTTGCGGATGATGACGCCCTACAGAAGGTGGCCGACATCCGCGAACGAGCGGCCGAAAAGGACGTCGTCTTCCTCAATCCGAACGGCAACCCATCGACCTCCGGGCCGCTGTCGGTGATGCGGCAGGTCGCGGCCAGCAACGAGTCGTTCAACGCGACGTTCACCGCGGCGGACACCGACGGCGACGACGTCCCGGACCGTAACGTCGAGCAGGTGTACGACGCGCTGTACGCGACCGCACCGTCCGAGGCCGAGAGCGTCATCCACCGCGAGGACGGCGAGTACCGCGCCCTCAAGATGTCCATCGCCATCAACGGCGGCGCGAGCAGCGCGGCGGTCAAGACCCAGATGGAGGACGTCGCGGCGTCGGTCGAGGGACTGGAGGCGACCGCGACGGGCCAGCAGATCGTGTTCGAGATCATCCAGCAGCAGTTGCTGGACACGGTCATCCAGAGCCTCGTCATCACGATGGTCGCCGTGTTCGCGTTCCTGATGCTCGTCTACCGTCTCACCGAGGGGAGCGCGACGCTCGGGGCCGTGACGCTCATGCCGGTCCTGTTCAGCGTGACGTGGATCCTCGGAACGATGTACCTCATCGGGATGTCGTTCAACGTGCTGACGGGGATGATCACCAGCCTCACCATCGGGCTGGGGGTCGCCTACAGCATCCACCTCTCCGAGCGATTCAACATCGAACTCGAACGGCGCGGCTCCGTCTGGGAGGCGATGGACGTCGCCCTCACCGGCACGGGCGGCGCGCTCCTCGGAAGCGCCGCGACGACAGTCGGCGGGTTCGGCGTGCTCGCCTTCGCCATCCTGCCGACGCTCCAGCAGTTCGGCATCATCACCGGACTCACCATCGTCTACGCGTTCCTCGCGAGTGTGTTCGTGCTCCCGAGCCTGCTGGTCGTCTGGACCCGCTACCTTGGTCCGGGCGCTCGCGGCACCGTGGACACCAAGGCAACCGAGACCGCACCGTCTGCGGGTGAGGACTGATGGAGGAGAGCGACGCCATCGAGGCCCTCGAGGAGCTCGGACTGTCGAACTACGAGGCCAAGGTGTTCGTCGCGCTCCAGAAGCTGGGCACGGGGACGGCCCGCGACATCCATCAGTCGACCGACGTACCGCGCTCGCAGGTGTACGGCGCGGCGGAGAGCCTCCAGGAGGAGGGCCTCGTCGAGGTCCAGCAGTCGAAGCCCATCCAGTACCGGCCCGTGAGCCTGGACGAGGCGCGCTCGCACCTCCGCAACCGCTTCGAGCGCACCGAGGAGCGGGCGTTCGACTACCTCGAGACCGCCCGCGAGCAGGCCAGCGAGGACGAACAGCGCGAGGACGTCTGGACCGTCCACGGTCAGGAGGGCGTCACGAGCCGCATCGAGCAACTGGTCGCCGAGGCCGAGGAGCGTGCGGTCCTCGGTAGCCCCGCGGACCTGATGACGTCGAGCATCGAGGACGCCCTCCGCGAGCGCGTGGCGGCGGGCGTCAGCGTCATCGTCGTCAGCGAGGACGAGGCGGTCCGCGAGCGGTTCGACGAGCTCCCCGTCTTCGACCCGGCGGACAAACCCGACGAAGCGCCGATGGGGCGCGTGCTCTCCATCGACGACGACACCGTCCTCATCAGCGTCCTCGACGACAGCGGCCGCGAGACGGCCATCTGGAGTTCCCAGACGGGGTTCGCTGCCGTCCTCGGCCAGTTCGTCGACGCGCACCTCGACGAATTCCAGAGCTGACCGGGTCCGCAACCGTCGACCGTAGCCGGTGACCACCGCCGGAGCCGGGGGCCGCCCGCTACGGCGAACTCTCCCGGTCGCCGGGAAGGAGCAACTACCTTTATTCGTGAACTCGACGACGTTCGAACGATGGGTGACCGCGTACTCTCCGATATGTTCGCGCCGTCGCGCGTCGCCGTCGTGGGCGCCACCGAGAGCGAGGGATCGGTCGGTCGCGCCATCGTCGAGAACCTGCGCGACGACTTCGACGGCGAGACGGTGCCCGTGAACCCGAACTACGACGACGTGTTCGGCCTCGACAGCTACGCCGACCTCCAGTCCGCGCCGGACGTCGACCTCGCGGTGGTGGTCGTGCCGCCGCCGTACGTCGTCGACGTACTCCGCGACGCCGGCGAGGCGGGCGTGGACGACGTGGTCGTCATCACCGCCGGGTTCGGGGAGACGGGCAGCGAGGGCGCAGCGCGCGAACGCGAGTTGCAGTCGGTCGCCGACGAGTACGACCTGAACCTCGTCGGCCCGAACAGCCTCGGCGTCATCAGCACCCCCGTCGGCATGAACGCCACGTTCGGCCCGGAGAACGCCCTCTCCGGGTCGATGTCGTTCATGAGCCAGTCGGGCGCGTTCATCACCGCCGTGCTCGACTGGGCGAACGACCAGGGCATCGGGTTCAGGGACGTCGTCTCGCTGGGCAACAAGGCCGTCCTCGACGAGACGGACTTCGTCCGCGCCTGGGGCGACGACCCCGACACGGACGTCGTCCTCGGCTACCTCGAGGGCATCGAGGACGGGGGAACGTTCATCGACGCCGCCCGCGAGGTGACCGACGACACCCCAATCGTGCTGGTGAAGTCGGGGCGGACCGACGCCGGCGCGCAGGCCGCCTCCTCGCACACCGGGACGCTCGCCGGCAGCGACCGCGCCTACCAGGCCGGTCTCGACCAGGCGGGCGTCCTCCGGGTCGAGACCGTCCAGGAACTGTTCGACTACGCCCAGATACTCGCCGGCCAGCCGATGCCCGACTCCGACGACGTGGCGGTCGTGACGAACGCGGGCGGGCCCGGCGTGATGACCACCGACGCCGTCGGGGATTCGGACCTCTCGATGGCGTCGTTCACCGAGGAGACGCTCGACGCGCTCTCGGAGGCGATGCCCGAGGAGGCGAACATCTACAATCCCATCGACGCTATCGGGGACGCCGACGTCGAGCGGTTCCGGACCGCGCTCGACCTGGCGCTCGGCGACGACAACGTTGGAGCGGCGGTCGTCCTCTCGGCCCCGACCGCCGTCATCGACTACGACGACCTCGCCGCCGAGGTCGCCGACCTCCAGGCCCAGTACGGAAAGCCGGTCGCCGCGGTGCTGATGGGCGGCGAGCGGACGGAGCGGGCGGCGGACGTGCTCGCAGGGCAGGGCATCCCCAACTACTTCGACCCCGCGCGGGCGGTCGCGAGCCTCGACGCGCTCGCGTCCTACCGCGAGGTGAGCGAGCGCACCTACCAGCAGCCCACCGAGTTCGACGTGGACCGCGAGCGCGCCCGCGAGGTGCTCGGGCGCGCCGAGGAGCGCGGGGACAACCGCCTCGGCGTCGAGGCGATGGACCTGCTGTCGGCGTACGGCATCCCGACGCCGACGAGCGAACTGGTCGACTCGCCGGCGGACGCCGTCGCGGCAGCCCAGGACGTCGACGGCGAGGTGGTGATGAAGATCGTCAGCCCCGACATCCTGCACAAGTCCGACATCGGCGGCGTGAAGGTGGGCGTCCCGAACGAGGACGTCTACGACGCCTACGAGGACCTCGTCACGCGGGCGCGCAACTACCAGCCCGACGCGACCATCCTCGGCGTGCAGGTCCAGGAGATGGTCGACCTCGACGCCGGCACCGAGACCATCGTCGGGATGAACCGCGACCCGCAGTTCGGGCCGTTGCTGCTGTTCGGCCTTGGCGGCATCTTCGTCGAGGTCATCGAGGACACCACCTTCCGGGTCGCCCCCGTCACCGAGCGCGAGGCCCGCGAGATGACCGAGGAGATCGACGCCGCGCCGCTGCTCCGGGGCGCGCGCGGCCGCGACCCGGCCGACGTCGATGACGTCGTCGAGACCATCCAGCGGCTCTCGCAGCTCGTCACCGACTTCCCGGCCATCCTGGAACTGGACATCAACCCCCTGGTCGCCACGCCCGCCGGCGTGCAGGCCATCGACGTACGACTGACCGTAGACACCGACAAACTATGACGGAAACCATACTCGTCACCGCAACGGAGGAGAGCACCGGCAAGACGGCCGTCGCGCTCGCGCTCGCGCGTCTCGCGCAGGAGCGCGGCCTGTCGGTCGGCTACATGAAACCGAAGGGCACCCGCCTGCAGAGCAACGTCGGCAAGACGCTCGACCAGGACCCGATGCTGGCCCGCGAGCTGCTCGGCCTCGACGCCGAGATGCACGAACTCGAGCCCGTCGTGTACTCGCCGACGTTCATCGAGGGCGCCATCCGCGGGCGCGAGGACCCGGCGGAGCTCCGCGAGCAGGTACGGAAGAGCTTCGAGTCGCTCGCCGCCGACCACGACCTGATGATCGTGGAGGGCGGCGGGAAGCTGACGACGGGCGGCATCGTCGACCTCACCGACCCCGACGTCGCCGAACTGTTCGACGCAGAGGTCCTGCTCATCGCGAACTACGCGCGGCCGAACGACGTGGACGGGCTGTTGGCCGCCGCGGACGACGTCGGCGACCGTCTCGCCGGCGTCCTGTTCAACGGCGTCGAGAACGCGAACTTCGACCCGCTCGACACGGACGTGGTCCCGTTCCTCGAAGGACGGGACATCCCCGTCCTCGGCGTCGTCCCGCGCCAGCGCGACCTCGCCGGCGTCACCGTCGGCGACCTCGCGACGGAACTCAACGCCGACGTGCTGACGAGCGCGGACACCGACGCCTTCGTCGAGCGGTTCCTCGTCGGCGCGATGAGCGGCGACTCCGCACTCCGGCACCTCCGCCGGACGAAGGACGCGGCACTCATCACCGGCGGCGACCGCCCGGACCTCCAGACCGTCGCGCTGGAGGCCCCCGGCGTGAAGTGCCTGATACTGACCGGCGGGTTCCGTCCGCCGGGCGCCGTCGTCGGGAAAGCAGAGGAGAAGGGCGTGCCCATCCTGCTCGTCCAGTCGGACACGCTGACCGCCGTCGAGCGCGCCGAGGACGTGGTGCGCAGCGGCCGCACCCGCGACGAGGAGACCGTCGAGCGCATGCGGGAACTCCTGCACGACCACGCCGACGTGGAATCGCTCGTGGGCGACGGCGACGGTGACGACTGACGGACGCGACGACTGACGAACGTATCGTCGCCGCGCGCGGACCGGCAGGCGCGGAGTGACTGCGCCCGTCCGACCAGGGGCCCTAACTGGTGACAGCGAGAACAGGACGGTCGCGGCGCTGGCCGAAAGCTATCGTCGAGAAGAGTCGCAGAAGATGGAGTTGCAGTCAGTCCTCACCGTGGAAATCGCTCGCCTCCTCCGGGGTCAGCGTGACCCACTCGTCGTCGTCGGTCTTCACCTGGACGTGGCCCTCGGGGACCTCGTCGTCGACCTGCTCGACGTGTTCCTCGAGCACGTGCTCCTCGTACTGCTTCCAGGCCGCTCGCTCCGACGGGGCGATGGCGACCCATCCGCATCCGTCCTGTTCGCAACGTAGCATTAGCCGGGGGTGACGCAGTACCCCCGTTAATAGTTGACGGAAATATCCGGACCTTGCCGAGTCTGCGTCCGACCCTGTCGCCGCGGTACCGTCGCCGAGTCACCGGGGACCGTACCGATTCCGGTCGGGACCTGTACGAAAAACGACCTGAAGCTGGTGGAGCGTCGTGGGTCGATTACTCGCCGGGGCTGTAGTTCGGCGCCTCGTCGGTGATCATCACGTCGTGGGCGTGGCTCTCCTGCTGGCCGGCGGAGGAGACGCGGACGAACTCCGAGCGCTCCTTGAACGCCGGGATGGTCTCGGCGCCGACGTAGCCCATGCCGGACTGCATCCCGCCGACGAGTTGGTGGAGTTCGCTCTCCAGCGTGCCAGTGTACGGCTTGGCGGCCTCGACGCCTTCAGGGACGTACTCCTCCTCCGTGTCGGGTTCGTCTTTCAGATAGCGGTCGCCGTCGCCGCTCTTCATCGCGCCGACGCTGCCCATGCCGCGGTACTGCTTGTACTTCTTGCCGTCGATGGTGATGACCCGTCCGGGGGCCTCGTCGGTGCCCGCGAAGTAGGACCCGAGCATGACCGCGTCCGCGCCCGCCGCGATGGCCTTGATGGCGTCGCCGGAGTACCGGATGCCGCCGTCCGCGATGACGGGGACGTCGTACTCGTTGGCGACGTCGGCGACCTGGGCGATGGCGGTGATCTGGGGCATGCCCGACCCGGAGACGACGCGGGTCGTACAGATGCTGCCCGGGCCGATTCCGACCTTCAGTCCGTCCGCGAAGTCGACGATGTCCTCGGCGGCCTCGCGGGTGCCGATGTTGCCGACGACGACGTCGGCGTCGACAGACTCCTTGATCTCGCGTGCGCCCTCGATGACGTTTCGGTTGTGCGCGTGCGCGCAGTCGATGAAGACGACGTCGGCGTCGGCCTCGTCGGCCGCGACGGCGCGGTCGGTCTCGAACGGGCCGACGGCGACGCCACAGCGAAGCCGGCCGTCCTCGTCGCGGGCCGCATCCGTGTACTCGCGGCGCTGGAGGACGCCCTGCATCGTGACGAGCCCGGTCAGGTGGTTGCCGTCGTCGACGACGGGGACGCGCTCGATCTTGTGCTCGTACATGAGTTCGAGCGCCTCGCGAGCGGTCACCTCCTCGGAGGCGGTGATGACCTCGTCGGTCATCGCCTCGCGGACCTCGTCGCTCTCGCCGACCTCCAGGTACGGGCGGATGTCGGTGCCGGAGATGATGCCCAGCACCCGGCCGTCGTCGCCGGTGACGGGTGCGCCGCTGACACCTCGTCGCTCCATCATCGCGTCGACCTCGCGTACCGTCTGGTCGGGGTTCGCGGTGACGACGTCGCGGATGATGAGTTCGTCCGCGCGCTTGACCTCCTCGATCTCGTCGACCATCACGTCGACGTCCATGTTCCGGTGGAGGACGCCGAGACCGCCCTGGCGCGCCATCTCGATCGCCATGCGGCTCTCGGTGACGGTGTCCATCGCCGCCGAGAGGATGGGGACGTTCAGTTCGACGTTCCTCGAGACGTAGGTGCTGACGTCTGCGTCGTCCGGTTCGACGTGGCTCTCCTTCGGACGCAGGAGCACGTCGTCGAAGGTGAGCGCTTCCGGTACGCGGAGTTTCTCCGAGAACTGGCCGTCCCGGTGAGAATCGTTCGCCATGTAATCCGAACGGGGTCCGCAGTGAAAAACGTTGCGAGATTGTGGTTTCATCGGTGTGTGAAACCCACTCGATATGCACGTACATGCCCATCATCGCTCGGCGAGCGCCCGCCGGCTGGCACGTGCGTCGGTCACCGCCTCGGTCCACCAGCAGACACGTGCACAGGTCGGAAGTGTCGGATTCGTTCTCGGTACGGCAGGTCATCGACGCTGGGAGAGAACAACTATGAGTACGACTGGACGATCACGTGCATCCCCCTTGCACGCTCGCGCTCGTCCTTCGGTCGGCCGTCGGCGCGAGAGACACCGGCCGACGAGCGGATGACGTGACGAACCCCACGGAGAAGTGATGACCTGCAGCCAATACTTATACTGAACCTATGATTCGTAACTCTGGTGCCGGCTCGTGCTTCACTTTTCGCGGCCAATGTGGTCGTTTCTCACGCAACGCTTAAGAATAGAACGACAGTATGATTTGATATGGACTCTACCAGTCCCGTTCGCGAGCGCATTGCTGGTCCGACGAGCGACGACTCCAGCATCTCGATTACATCCTTTGTGCTCGCTTTCCGGACAATGGTAGAGAAGCGTGCGGGGCGACTCACTTTCGGGTTCGGACAGCCCGCGCCGTTGCACCGCAGGTATCACCGCCGTTCGCCCGACGGTCAGGGTGCTCACAGATAACTGAATGAGTAGTTCACGCCACCCCGTCGCCTACCGCCTGGAGCGGCAGGTAGGCGGCAATACGAAGCTGCTGGCCACCGTCATGGGACTGCCCCTGATAGACGGCATCTTCCCCGCGATGGTACTCGCCGGGGCGCTCGACACCTGGACGGGCATCGTCCAGGTCGGACTGCTCGTCTTCGGCGGCAGCGCGACCGTCGCCGTCATTCTCGCGGAGATGGACGGAACGCCGCGCGAACAGGCGACCAGCGTGCTCGCCGTCGGTGTCGGCCTCGTCGCGGTCGCCGCACTCGAAGCGGCGTTCGCACCGACCATCCAGAGCGTGCTGAACCTCGCGGTCTTCGAGCGGTTCGCCGCGCTCGTCATCGCCGCCATCGCCGCGAAGACCGCGAGCGCCCGCGTGGGCGAGTACCTGCCCAGTTCCGGCGTCATCATCGGACTCGGGATGCTCGCCAGCCTCCAGCCCAGCGGCTTCCGGGTCGTCACCAACCCCGACACGACCCAGGTCGTCCACGCCGTCGCCGCGGCGGGCAGCGGCGTGGCGTTCGCACTGACCGTCGCCGTGCTCTCGCCGCGTCTGCGCGAGGTCGTCGACGTCGACCGGTTCCGGTTCGGCAGCGCCGTCGCGCTGGGCGTCCTCCCGCTGACCATCGTCGGACCGCTGGAGAGCGACGCACCGCTCGCGCTGGCCGTGCTCGCCGTCGCCGCGCTGCTGGCGCTCGACCCCGGCGACCAGTTCGAGGTGGGCGGGTCCGACCACCCCGACGCCGATGCCCAGACCGTCACCGACGGCGGCGAGTACGACGACGACCAGCCGTCCGTGGAGACGGTCGGCGACGAATCGGAGACGACCGCCTACGGCTACCCCGGCGAGGACGACGGCGAGCGTCGTCCCTGGCTGTAACCTTTTGCCCCTCCGGACGCAACTCCACCCATGAGCGAAAACCGCGTCGTGCAGGGTCGGATGGTGACGCCGAAACACCTCGCGGAGATGGTCGAGGGAGAGTCGGTGATGGACGCCGAGTCGATATCCGACGCCGACCGCGACTGCCCCGAGTGCGGAGGCGACGTTCTCGAGGTCGGATACATGCCGAGCGTCACCGAATTCGTGACCGGATACAAGTGCCAGGACTGCGACTGGCAGGCCCGCGAGGAGTAGAAATCGAAACCCCTTTAGGAGATTTGGCCCAACTGGGAAGCGAGGGGTCGTGGCCAAGCCCGGCATGGCGACTGACTCCAGAGGCACGCGCCCGGGACGAGACTCCAGCTGATATACCGAGCGGGCGACTGATCATCGCTCGCGTTGACGACCCTCTGGAGTTCCGAGGCGCACCGGAGATATCAGTCGATCGGGGGTTCAAATCCCTCCGACCCCACTACTACTGCGCGCTCACAACCCGTGAGCGCGCTGTATCGTGTCTGAGGAGGATTTGAACCAGGGAGCGAGCATTCGCGAGCGACCGTGGTTCACAATCCCTCCGACCCCACTTCTTCATCGCATCATTCCTGATTGACAGCGATTCGACTCCTCTATCCGTCACTCGAGCCTCCACGCACGGGTTCAATCAGTCAGGTGATGCAGATGAATCTCCTGACCCGAGTGGAGTGCCGAAGAAGGATGTAGTTGGTCTTAGACGGTGACTGCGCTCTCGCCGTTGACCGACGGCGGAACGTCCGCCTGGTAGAACGTCACGGCACCGTACTGGGTTGTGAGCTTCAACTGGACCTCAGAACCTTCACCGAGGCCGTTGCCGCTACCGGCGATCGTGGGAGCGTGCATCGAGAGACTGAAGCGGTCGCTCTGGTCGTTCAGGACCGGGAGCGAGCCATCAGTGTCCTTGATCTCGGTCACGTTGAAGCCGGCCGTTCCGCCGTCAAGTTCGCTCTCGGGGACTTCCGTCAGCGTTTCGGCCTCCCTCGGTCCGACCCACTCGATGGTGGCCGAGGAGAGGTTGATGTCGTCGGCGCCGGAGCCGCGCATCACTGTCAGGTTGACGTAGTCGACCGTCTCTGCGTCAGTCACGTTGCCGAAGCCGGAGACGACGGTCAGGCGATTGGAGACCTGTGCGGTGGACTCCTCGCCGGTCTGTTCTGCTTTCGTCTGGAGGAAGCCCGCCGTGTTGATGAGCACGCCCGCCGCGATCGCGGCGACCAGCACCATCGCGATGAACACGATGAGCGTCCCGATACCGACCTGACCGCGGTCGTCGAATCGTTGTCGAATGTTCTCTGTCATAGTATCTATCAATCGGTGTTGATTGGCTGGCTACAGTGACCACCAGACACCTCACATAAATAAATTTAGGCGACAGATATCAGTAATGATATTTTGGGAGACGGCCGACGAAATCCCGTTCATCGATAATTAGTACAACATATCGTGAATATATTCTAGGTCGGCAGTCATTCTCCCCCATTCGCTGCCATTCACTGAGCATCAAGTCGTCCCGAACGGGGAGAGTAGGGACTCTGTAACGGACCGCCATCCGTTCGAGAACAGTTCTCGCTTGGAATTCGCCGTACCTGTACTCCAAGAACCGGACCGCGATAGCCACGGGATACGTGAATCGATCGGCGTTCCGGGTAGTCACCAACGGAACGGTTCGAGTCCGGACTATCCGTGGCAGACACCTGTGCGCCTGGGCATCCTGGTGCTCCCACTGTTTCGGGAGCGTCCGGAGACAACACCTGTGACAGGTTGTCTACCCGAACGTGGCCCGCCAGCTACCCGACAAATGCCGTCCATTGCAGAGTGGGGAGGATCGTCGTAGTCCGTCGTGGTCGGACTGCACTTCGGCAACCACAGGATGGACGCCACGGCAACTGCCAGAGGTATAAATGAACGGTCACGACGAGGTTGGAAATATACTTACGTTTCGGAACATATCAGATACCATGGCAGAGGTATTCGACTCGGAACCGGTCGCGGACATGGGCTACGAGCGGGATTACGACATCTATCTTGCCTACTCGAACATCGAGCAGGTAGACCGGAACGTGTACACCTCCTACTGGCGGAAGATCACCGCGACCGTCGTCGAGAACACCGACTGGACCGTCGAACTGGAACTGGACGTCGTCGACCACATCAACGTCGGGCCTGAGGAACTCGTCTCGTACTACGACTCCACCCCCGGAACGAGGAACGACCAGGAGAAGTTCACGGCGGAACTGGAGGTCGACAAAGCGGACATCGACCTCTACCAGTCCAAGGAGGTCCCCAGCGGGTTCAAGGACCGGTACCCCATCGAGAAGGCGGTGGTCCCGCTCATCCGCGAGTGGAGCGACGAGACGCCGTTCCGGGCGGACGTCGACGTCTCGGAGTCGCCGTAGGAACGTGGTCGTCGGCGGGCGTCACTCCCGCAGGAAGTCGGGGAGTCGCAACCGGTCCTGTTCGTCGACGGTCGTGTCGAGGAAGCCGAACTGCTGGAGCATCCCGGGGACGTCGATCCGCGACGGACCGTCGGGCGAGTCCCCCTCGTCGTTCCCCGCCCGCTGGGTGACGATGATCTCGGAGAGTACCTCGGACGCTTGGACGCTCGAGGTCATCGCGTCCTGCTCGTATGTTCGCCCGCTCGGCTGGACCTCCTCGTCGTCGAGGCCCTTCTCCACCTTGAGGTCGAGGAACTTGCGCTTGCCCTCCCTGTACGCCATCTCGACGTAGGTCCGGTTCTCCGCCCGCCGAAGACGGTCGAGTTCGTCGTCGTCCGCCTCATCCTCACGGACGGCGTCGACGCCGAGGACGAACGCGCGCACCATCGCCTCGTCGCGGTCGAGCGAGTCCCACTCGCGCGAGAAGTACTCGTCGTATATCATTGCTGTATCTCGACGTCGGGGTGGACCGCGAGCCCGTGGTTCGAGAAGGATATCTTGCGCATGTCGCAGTCGATGGCCGTCCCGCGCATCTTGATGATCTGGATCGCCCGCGTCATCCCGGTGTTCTCCAGGAAGTTGTGGAAGAAGATGACCCCGTGCGCCAGGTAGTGTTCCTTCGAGTAAGAGGAGGGGTCGGTCATCTCGGAGATGAGGAGGACGGTCGCCTCGGTGTCCTTCAGCGCAGTGATGAACTCGGTCAGTTCCTCCTCGGGATCGTCCAGAAAGTGCTGGAGCAGCATGGTCGAGTCGATTACCGCTCGGTCGACGTTCAGTTCGTCGATGAGCGCGGGGACGCGTCCCGTCAGCCCCGGTTCGTGGCCGTACTGGCTCAGGGCCTGTTTCACCTCCTCGGACATGATGTTCATGAACCGCAGCTTCTGGGACTGGATGGCCCTGTCGAACCCGAACGTGAAGTTCGACATGTCGTTGACGAGTTCCGACCGCGTCTCGTGCATCGTCAGGTAGATGCACTTCTCGTTGTTCCGCGTTCCCTCCGTGACGAACTGGGCCGACAGCGTCGTCTTCCCGCTTCCAGGTGGTCCGCTGACGATGTAGAGTCTGTCCTCCGGCAACCCGCCGTCGAGAAGTTCGTCCAACCCGTCGGTCCCTGTCGAGATTCGCATTGGCCCAGACAATGAAATTCCATCTAATAATATTGCGGCTCGATTTCTCGTCGGCAGTGCCGAAAAGAACGGAGCGTCGGGGTGCGTCTGGGGGGACGGGCGGACCACCCCGTCCACACCGTCATCGCGTCGCTTCGAAACGACGACCGTGCCCGTCGCGGCGGTGCTCAGTCGGCGTCTTCGGGCGTGTCGAAGTCGTGGAAGTGTTCGCCCTTCTCCTTGCTGAGTATGTCGAGCGCGGCTGCGCCGCCGTCGCCGGCCGAGATGACCGCCTCCCACTCCTGGTTGCGAACCATCGCGCCGGTCGCGTACGCGTCCTCCACGCTCGTCTCCATGCTCAGGTTCGCGTCGACGACGTCGTCGTCCGTGAAGTCACAACCGAGGTGTTCCGCGAGGTCGCGGTCGGCGCCGGTCGCCAGCACCACGTAGTCGGCCTCGTACTCGTCGTCATCGGTGACGACGCGGAAGCCGTCACCGTCGCGTTCGACGTCCGTTACCTCCTCGTCCTGGTGGCGGTCGACGCCGAACCCGTCGACCTGCTCGCGGGCCTGTTCCAGGAACTCCGTGCCGTCGATGCTGTCGATGCCGAGGTAGTTGAACAGGTGGGCCTTGTGCAGCCACGTCTCGTCGGTGTCGAAGACGACCGTGTCGAGCCCGTTCTTCTCCGTGAACAGCGCGGTGCTCAGCCCTGCCGGGCCGCCACCGACGATTGCAACTTGCGCCATCATCTTCGCGGGACGGTCGGTTCATCTATAAATGTATCCGTAGCAGAAGGTCCTTCCCCCACTGACGGCGCGCTCCAGACGCAGGAATCGCAGCGTAACGGACCGTCAGCGGTCGTCCAGCGCCGCGGGGTCGAGCGGCGCGTGCCGGACCACCGCGTCGAAGTGGTCCATCGACAGCGCGTTGCCGTCGGTGATGCCGCGTGCGTCCCGCGTCTCGAGTGTCTCCCGGACGAACCACTCTGCCACGACGGCCTTCCGCGCGTCGTCGTTCGCGTCAAGTTCGCGCTGCGCGCTCGCGAGCAGCAGACTGGCGGTCACCACGTCGAAGACGTAGTCGGCGAGTCGCTTCGCCTCGTGCTGGGCGTACGCCGCCGACTCGGTCGCCAGCGAGAGCACGGCCTCCTGCAGTCGCTCGAACTCCCCGGTGACCGTCTCGGCGAGCGACGCCAGCGCGGGGTGGTCGGCCGCGTCGAGGGTCCGCTGGACGAGGGGGACGAGCGCCTCGTGGGTCGACTCACGCTCCAGCGTCCGCAGGAAGTCGAGCGAGAGGACGTTCGAGGTGCCCTCCCAGATGGGGAGCACCTGGGCGTCCCGGAGCAGGCGATTTGTGACGAAGTCGTCGACGTAGCCGTTACCGCCCTGTATCTCCATGGCGTAGGAGGCGGTGTCGACCGCCATCCGGGCGGTGCGGTGCTTGGCGATGGGAGTGAGCGCGCGCATCAGGCGGAACGCCTCGCGGTCGTCGTGGTCGCGCTCGTAGCGGTCGAGCCAGCGCGCGGCCTCCATCGCGAACGCCAGCGCGGCCTCGTAGTCGACCGCCATGTCGACGAGGTCGCGCTGCATCAGCGGGAACTCCTGGAGACGCTTCCCGAACGCCTCCCTGTTGGCAGCCTGCACCTTGCTCTCCAGCAGCGCCCGGCCCATGACGCCCACCGCACCGACGGCGTTGGTCAGGCGCTCCCAGTTGAGCATCGTCGTCATGTACCTGAACCCCTCCTCGGGTTCGCCGACGAGGTAGCCCGTCGCACCGCGGAACTCCACCTCGCCCGTCGGCACGCTCTCGGTGCCGAGCTTGTCCTTGAGCCGGCGGTAGAGCTGGTCGTTCAGCTCCCCGTCCGGCGTCTCGTGAGGGACGAGGAACAGCGAGAGACCGTCGGTTCCCTCGGGGGCGTCCGGCCGGCGCGCTAGCGCGAGCGTGCCCTGGGCGTCGACGTTGCTACAGAACCACTTCTCGCCCGCGAGTTCGTACGTGCGCGGTTCGCCGTCGACCGGTTCGGCGACCGTCTCGTTCGCGCCGACGTCGCTGCCGCCCTGCCTCTCGGTGAGGAACATCGCACCTTCGATGAGGTGGTCGACGTCGCGGCTCGTCAGCCGCTCGAAGTAGTCCTCGAGGTGGCCGTCGTCGTGGTTCCGCAGGACCAGCGCCGCCCCGGCGGTCATCGAGACCGGACAGACGAAGCCGGTATCGGCGTAGGAGAGGAGCAACTGCATCGTCAGCGTGTGGACGATCCCGACCGGCTCCTCGCGGTCCGGCGGCGCACGGAACGCGTCCGCGACGACGCCGCGCTCGTACGTCAGCTGCTCGTTCTCGGCCTGGACGGGGTGGTAGACCACCTCGTTCGCGACCTCGCCCGCCCTGTCGTAGGTGTGCAGTTCGGGTCCGTGGTCGTCGACCACGTCGGCGTTGTCCGCGATGGTCGTACCCACGACGTCGCCGAAGTCGTCCAGTTTGCTCTCGGCCCACTCGAACTCGTCGTCGGGGTAGACCCGCCGCGCCTCGGCCTGGAGGGCGGGGTCGTGGCGCCAGTAGTTGACGTCGCGACCCGCGTCCAGGTCGCCGTAGTCGAACGGTGGCGTCATACGGTACCACCCATCACTCCGCCCGGTAAATTGGTTCGGGAACGGACGGTGCGTTCCGAGGCGTTTCCGGTGAGGACAAGGTGTCCGGGCGAGCGACGGCGAGGACGCGAAGTCGGTCGGTTGCGGTTCGCGACCGATCTCCCCTGCCGTCACTCAGTCGTCCGGCCCGACACTCCGTCCGCTGTGGCCCGGGCGTGGCGTCGTTCGAGGACGAGCAGGCCGACCAGGAACGCACCGCCGAGCACGAACCCGCCGACTGACTGGAGTCACGTGTGCGCGCCGGCGAGCGGGCGCGCGAACACCGCCGAGTAGTTCCGTGCCAGTCCAGTGAGCGTCCGTCCGAACGCTCACCTCTTCTCGTTCTGACGATTGTGAGTTCCGGCACGTCGTCGCGAACAGCGGGACTGCTCGCCGGTTGTTCGTCGCAGAAGCGGGCCGGAAGGGATTTGAACCACGTCGAGACGGTCCTGCTCGGTCGCTATGCTCCCTGCGCGGGCTGCGTCTCGCCTCGTTCGAATCTTCCGGCGAACGAATTTGCGCCTCACGGGATGGCGAGCAGATGAACTGCTCGCCGGTCGTTCGGCGCAGAATGTAGCGGGCCGGAAGGGATTTGAACCACGCCCGGACTCGCTCGCTGCGCTGCGCGCGTCCGGTCTACTTCGAATCCCTACGAGACGCTTCGCTCCTCACGTTCGTTCGTCGCAGAAGCGGGCCGGAAGGGATTTGAACCCCTGACCGTCTGATTAAGAGTCAGACGCTCTGCCGGACTGAGCTACCGGCCCAACGCATTCGAAACAAGTCGGGTTGGACGTAAATACGTTTCCTTTCGGAGCGGCGATGCCGTCCCGTCTCCCGAAAACGACCCTGGATCGGCTGGCGGAAGGACACCTCCGACCGGAGTTCGTCGCCGCCTCAACGTCGAGAGAACGCTCGCGAACCGGACCCGGCTCGCGCCGCGGTTGTTATCTTCTCCAGCGGCGTTAGATTTTTCCCAGGGGAGTGATTCTGTCTAAACAGGAACGCGGCTGGCGCGTCGGAAGCGAACGACGACGCGGAGGACTTCTCAGTTCCAACTCTCGAACGTTCTCCGGGAGCATTAAGTACCGGCCGAGGTTACGCCCCACGTAATGAGTGCCGGGATCACCATCTCCTCTATGTCCACCTACGCCATTCTGGGCTGCGGGAGCGTCGGCCACGCCGTCGCCGAGGAACTGGTCGAGCAGGGTAAAGAAGTCCTCATCGTCGACCGGGACTCCGACCGCGTGGAGGCGCTCCGCGACCAGGACCTCAACGCCCAGGCTGCGGACATCCGCGACGAGACGGTGACGGGGATGGTGGACGACCGCGACGTGGTGCTCATCCTCTCCTCGGACGTCGAGGCGAACAAGGAGGCGGTGGCGAACATCCGCGACCGCGACGAGGACCAGTTCATGGTCGTCCGCGCGAGCGACCCGGTCTCCGCGGACGAACTCACCGAACTCGGCGCGGACGTCGTCATCAACCCCTCGACGGTCATCGCCAACTCGGCGCTGCGGTCACTCGAGGCCGGCGAACTCGAGTACAAGGCCCGAAAGCTGTCGGACGTCGTCGAGGCGGTCGAGGGCCGACTCGCCATCATCACCCACGACAATCCCGACCCCGACTCGATCGCCAGCGCCGCGGCGCTGCAGGAGATCGCCGACAGCCTCGGGGTAGAGGCGGACATCCTCTATCTCGGCGAGATCGGTCACCAGGAGAACCGCGCGTTCGTCAACCTGCTCGGCATCGAGTTGCTCTCCCGGGACGAGGTGGACCTGGGCAGCTACGACACCTTCGCGCTCATCGACTACGTGAAGGCGAGCGACACGGACATCGACATCCCGGTCGACATCCTCATCGACCACTACGAACCCGACGAGGAGTACGAGGTCGAGTTCTCCGACGTCCGGCCGAACGTCAGTTCGACGTCGACCATCATGACGAAGTACGTCCAGGAGTTCGACGTCAGCCTCAGCGAGGAGGTGGCGACGGCGCTCCTGTACGGCATCCGGTCGGAGACGCTGGACTTCAAGCGCGACACCACCCCGGCCGACCTGACGGCGGCGGCGTACCTCTACCCCTTCGCCAACCACGACACGCTCGAACAGGTCGAGTCGCCGTCGATGTCGCCGGAGACGCTCGACGTGCTCGCGGAGGCCATCACCAACCGCGAGGTGCAGGGGAGCCACCTCGTCAGCAACGCCGGATTCATCCGCGACCGCGACGCCCTCTCGCAGGCCGCCTCCCACCTGCTGAACCTCGAGGGCATCACCACGACCGCCGTCTTTGGCATCGTCGACGACACCATCTACCTCGCCGCGCGCTCGAAGGACATCCGGATGAACATCGGCAACGTCCTCCAGGACGCGTTCGGCGAGATCGGCGAGGCGGCGGGCCACTCCACCCAGGCCAGTTCGGAGATCCCGCTGGGCATCTTCACCGGCATCGAGACCAGCGAGGACAACCGCGACACGCTGCTGTCGTTGACCGAGGAAGCAGTCAAGAAGAAGCTGTTCGACGCGATGGGCGTCGACGGCGAGACGAACGGCAGCTAGACCGCGACCTCTTCGTCGCCCTCGTCGTCCTTCATCCGCTCGACCACGTCGTTGATGAGGATGACGTCCCCCACGGCGCGGACCCACCGGTAGGGGAGGATGACGCCGTGTCCCGGGTCGACGCGATTGCTGAACAGTTCGTCGTTCAGCCCGCCGATCGCCAGGCCGGTGACGGCGGAGGCGTCGAGGTTGAGCTGGACGTCGTCGACTTCCCCCACGAAGACGCCGTTGTTGGAGTACACTTCGCGACCGACCAGGGTGGTTATCTCTTCCGGAGTTTCGTCCATATGGAGGGCGATGGACTGGATGGGTCTTAATTCTTGGTAGACTCGCCGTGATACAACGACCGTCGACTACGAACGGCGTCGGTGGCGCGACGGAATCAGCGGTCGTCCAGCACGTCGCCGAACGCGGCGAGCCCTTCGCGGGCCGACGCCGGGTCGTGGCCGAGGCTCAGCCGGAACCGGTCGGAATCGGCGAAGAATCGACCCGGGACGACGAGCACGCCCGCCTCCCACGCCGCCTGGGCGACCGCGTCGCCGTCGGCCGACTCGTGTGCGAAGAAACCGAAGGTACAACCCGACGACACCTCCCCGACGAGGTCGTGCTCGGCGACGAACGACGCGAGCAGGTCGTGGTTCGTCGCGACGCGGGCGCGCGAATCGACCGCGAGTTCGTCGCTGACGTGTAGCGCACGGCGGGCGAGCGCGACGCTCGGCGACGCGACGGCCGGGACGTGGGACGCGACGGTGCGTGCGCGCTCGACGAAGGCGGCGTCGGCGACCAGCCAGCCGACGCGGAGCGGTCCGAACCCGAAGAACTTCGTCAGCGAGTTCGTCACCACGGTGTTCGGCAGGTCGGCCGCGGTGGGGCCGCCGAAGGCACCGTCCACGGGGTCGGTGGCGTACGGGGCGTACACCTCGTCCACCAGGAGCGTTGCGCCGGCGTCGGCGGCGACGCGGCTCGCTTCCGCCAGCGTCTCGCGGTCCTCGCGCCGGCCGCTCGGGTTGTGTCGGTTCGTCACCGTGACGCACGCCGTCCCGTCCATGACGGCGGCGGCGATGCGGCCCGGGTCGAGCGCGAACCCGTCCTCGGCCGGTCGGCGGAACCGGTCGACCGTCGCACCGAGCCCTGCCGGGGTCGCGACTAGCGGTTCGTACCCCGGCTTCTCCACGAGCACGCGACCGCCAGCGCCGACCGCTTCCTCGCTCGCCCCGTCACCGTTCGCCGCCCTGTCGAGGGCGGCCGCGACCGCGAGGAAGTTGGCGTGAGTTGCGCCGGCCGTGACGAGGACGTTCTCCGTCGCGACGCCGTAGACGTCCGCGAGTTGCGTCTCCAGGTCGGCCGCCGGTGACTCGACGCCGTCGAGGGCCGGCGGCACGGGGTCGTCCTCGGGCCACTCCCGGCGGAGGTCGCTCGCCCCGAGGTCGTGCGTCGCGGCCGCCGGGCGGCCCTCGATCCAGTCCAGGTACTCGATGTCGGGGAACACGTCCGGGCATACACAAACCGACGCCTTAGTGTTCGGGGACCGTCGCTCTTCTCTTTTCGGCGAACCTAAAAACTCAAGTTCGCCCCGGCGCAAGACCGGACAATGACCGATACGGCCGCCAGCGAGGAGTTCACGTTCGACGACGTGAGCGTCGTGATGGGAACCTACAACGAGGAGGAGGCCATCGGGACGGTCCTCTCCGACGTAGAACGGGTGACGGACGGACGGGCGAACGTCGTCTGCGTCGACGGGTCGTCGGACCGGACGCCCGACGTCGCTCGCGAGCACGGGGCCCGCGTCATCCGGCAGGAGCCCCAGGGCTACGGCGTCGCGGTCCGCGCGGCGCTCCTCGCGGCCGACCGCCCCGTCGTCGTCACGACCGACTGCGACGACACCTACCCGATGGAGCAGTTACCGGAGTTCCTCGCCGCCATCAACGACGGCTACGACGTGGTCAGCGGCGACCGCCTCTACCACGGAGCGCGAGCGATGCCGGACCTCAACCGGTGGGGGAACCGGGCGTTCGCCGCGCTCGCGTCGGTGCTCGCCGGCCGTCGCGTCCACGACACCACGACGGGGATGCGCGCCTACCGGCGCGATGTCATCGAGAACGTCGCCTGGACCGAGAACACTGGCCTCTCCGCGGAACTGCTCATCCGACCGCTGCTGCGGGGCTACCGGGTGAAGGAAGTCCCCATCGAGTACGACGAACGCCTGGGCGAGACGAAACTCGACCCCCTCTCGGGCGGCGCGGCCATCGCGAAGTCCATCGTCCGGGTCACGCTGGCGGAGCGACTGCGGCGGATCGTCCGGGGGACGTCGCCACCGTCGCGTTGACGAACGCGCCGTCGATGGGCACCTCGCCGGGAAGGTAGGTCCCCTCGCGCCCGCAGTCCGTCGTCAGCAGACAGAGCCGCGTCTGGGGCGGCCAGAGCACCCGCACCGAGTCGCCGCCGCTCGCGACCGACGCGTCCTGACGGTAGGTGAACGTCGACCCGCCTGGCTGGGCGACGGTGACCGCCAGCGACGCCGTCGTCGCGTCGTCGACCGGCACCGTCGCCCGTCCGGTCGCGGTGACGTTCTCGCCGACGACGCGGGCGCCGTCCGGGGTGACCACCCACGTCAGCGTCGCGACGTCGTCGCTCGTCGTGTACCCGGCCGCACCGTCGCCACCAGGTCCGTCGCCGTCCACCGTTCCCCTCGCCGTCGCGTTCAGCGTGTACGTGGCGACGACGTCGCCCGACTCTAGCTGGACCGTGACGTGGTCGGTGTTCGCGGGAATGCCGACGGTGGTCTCAAGGCGGACCCGTTCGCCCTCCTGCACTGCCAGCTCCTCCAGCCGCGGCGTCACCGTCGCGTCCGCCGCCGGTCCCCACTGCCCGCGGTAGGTGTAGCGGTAGAGCGTCCGGTCGTCGTAGGCGTCGACGACCGCGAAGTCGTCGGCCGCATCGCGGTCCTGCACGTACACGACGTCGCCGCCCAGCGACGGACCGTTGCGCAGCACCTGGAACGGATGGTTGAGCCAGCCGCCGTACGGCGTGGGCACGAACACGAGCGCGTTCGACAGGTCGCGGTCCTCGAACGGCTCGTAGGCCGCGGCGTGCTTCTCGGAGAGCGCCTCGTTGGCGGCGACGGGTGGCCCGAGCGCGCGCTGCTCCGCGACGGCGACGACGGGGACGGTGACCAGCAGCGCCACCGCGAGCGCGACCGTCGCCCGCCGACGGTCGAGGTGCGAGCGAGCGAGACGACGGACGACCGTCGCGACGGCGACCGTGCCGCTCGCTGCGAACGCCGACAGCGGCAGGAGCAGGTCGAAGTGGTAGAACGGGCCGAACAGGGCGACGAACCCGTCGTCGGGGTCGGCGAGGTCCGCGAGGACGTTGAGGTTCCCCCAGAAGTAGACGTTGCCGACGACGACAGTGACGAGCAGTCCGGCGAAGATGCCCCGGAGTTCGCGGTCCGAGAGGCCGGGGCGGTTCGCCCAACCGCTTCGGGCGCGGCGGAGGAACGCGCCCACGCCGACGGCGGCGAGGAGGGTGCCGACGGGCGCGGCGACGGTCCACCGCGTCGCGAACGTCCACAGCAGGCGCGCGTTCGCGCGGAGCGCCAGCAGCGGCGTGTAGTCGCGCTCGTACCCAAGCAGTTCGCGGTGCCCGAAGCCGAGGCCGTCCTGCGGCGCGAACGCGGCGTAGGGGAACACGAGCGGCGACCCGGTGACGTACCAGTTGTACGCGAGCGTGACGCCGACCCACGCGAGGCCGAACGCCGAGACGACGGCGTACCGACCCACGACGCGTCGGAACGCCGGCGGCCACGGACGCGTGAGGTGGTCGGGCCGCGTTCGCGCGAGTTCCAGCAGGCCGTGCGCGGCGAACGGGAGGACGAACAGGACGGCAGTGTACGGCCGCGCGAAGAACGCGAGGCCGGTGAAGACGCCGGCGGCGGCCGCCCACCGGTGGTCGTCGCGGCGCACCGCGCGCACGTACGCGGCGGCGAACGCGAGGTTCAGCATCGTCGTCGGCGCGTACGGCAGGAAGGTGGCGGACGTGAGCAGGAAGAGCGGCGTCCCGAGCAGGGCGACGCCGGCCAACGCGGCGGTCCTCGCGTCGAAGGCGTCGCGGGTCAACGTGACGACCAGCGCGGCGTTGGCGGCGGCGACGCCCACGAGCGCGTACTGGAAGTTACCGGCGAGCTTTCCCAGCGCGAAGACGGCCGCGGGGACGGGCGTGTACTTGGAGTACATCCGGTTCCCGTCGACGACGAAGAACCACGGCCGGAACGCGTCCGGGAACTGCGTGTGGAGGAACGCCTGGCCGTCGAGCAGCATCGCGGCCTGCTGGAGGTAGACGCCTTCGTCGTGGTTGACCGAAAGGTACGGGAAGACGTTCGTCGACAACCAGAAGACGATGGCGGCGGCGAGCAGTCCGGCCGTGACGGGAAGGACGAGGGCGGGAACGCCGCGATTCGTCGGAGTCGCGCGCCAGCGGTCCATCAGTCCGATTCGGGGGCGCGGGCCTGCGTCTCGCGCTGTTCGCGGGGGAACCAGGCCAGGTCGTGGTCGGCTGACAGTTCGACTCGGACCGGGGTGTCGAGCGATATCTGGCGGGAGTGGTTGTGCATGCACATGAGGACGTCGGCGTCGTCGTCCTCGTCGGCGTCGTCGAGTTCGACGCGGTAGAGCACCGTCGGGCCGAGGTAGCGTCGGTAGGTGACGCGGCCGTCGGCGTCGCTCTCGTCTGTCGGGACGGCGTTCAGGTCGTCCGGCCGCACGAGCACGTCGATGCGCGTCTTGTCGTACTGCGGCGCGAGCCCGTGGATCTGGTCGCGGTCGACGACGCCGATGCCCGTGTGCACCTCGTCGTCGTCGACGAACGCCGAGAGGAAGCCGGCGTGGCCGAGGAAGGAGGCGACGAACCGCGACTCGGGGTTCTGGAACACCTGCTCGGGCGTGTCCACCTGCTCTATCTTGCCGCCGTTCATCACGGCGATGCGGTCGCTGATGGACATCGCCTCCTCCTGGTCGTGGGTCACGGAGATGGCGGTGACGCCCGCCTCCTTGAGGATGCGACGCACCTCCTCGCGCATCTCGACGCGGAGGTCCACGTCGAGGTTCGAGAACGGCTCGTCCAGCAGCAGTATCTCCGGCTCGGGTGCGAGCGAGCGCGCGAGCGCGACCCGCTGCTGCTGTCCGCCCGACAGCTCGTCGGGGTAGCTGTCGCGGTGGCTCTCGAGGCCGACGAGGTCGAACATCTCGTCCACGCGGCGCTCGCGTTCTTCGTCGGGGACGTCCTTCAGCCCGAACGCGACGTTCTCCTCCGCGGTGAGGTGGGGGAACAGCGCGAACTCCTGGAAGACGACGCCGATGCCGCGCTGTTCCGGCGCGACGAAGGAGCCGTCGCCGGAGACTGCCTCGTCGTTCAGCACGACCCTGCCGTCGTCGGGGCGTTCGAGGCCCGCGATGAGCCGGAGGGTCGTCGTCTTCCCGCACCCGGAGGGCCCGAGGAGCGTCAGTATCTCCCCGTCGCGCACCGACAGAGAGAGGTCGTCGATGACGCAGGGGCCGTCGCCGTAGTGCTTGGTGACGCCGTCGAGTTCGAGCACCGTCTCGCCCGACGGTCGGTTGCTGTCCGGTGCGGTCGCGGGTGCGCTTGCGAGTTGACTATCTGACATCGTATCCCTCCCGTGAGAGTATCACGAGCATCGAGAGTCCGGAGACCACCAGCAGGATGAGCGCCGGCACGGCGGCCGAGCCGAAGTGCCCCGCCGCCTGGGCGTCCCAGATGAACGTCGACAGCGTCTGGAAGCCGATGGGGCGCAACAGCAGCGTCGCCGGCAGCTCCTTCATCGTCGTCAGGAAGACCAGCGCCGCGCCGCCGAGCAGACCAGGCGCGATGAGCGGCAGCGTGACAGACCGGAACGCCGCGATGGAGCTGCGGCCGAGCGTCCGCGCCGCCTCCGGCAGCTGAGGGTTCACCTGCAGGAACGACGCCCGCGTCGACCCCACCGACTGGGGAAGGAAGCGGACGACGTACGCGAACACGAGCAGCGGGATCGTCTGGTACAGCGGCGTCGCGTACTGCGAGCCGAAGTAGACGATGGCGAACCCGATGACGACGCCCGGGATAGCGTAGCCGACGTACGAGAGCCGCTCGTACGCGGCGGTCAGTCGGGCGTCGTGGCGCGCGGCGAGGTACGCGATGGGCAGGCCGGCCAGCGTCGCGGCGAGCGCGGCGAGCGCGGCGACGTAGATGGAGTTGGTGACGTACCCGAACTCGAACTGCAGCGTCGTCGCGTAGTCCGCGCCGCCACCGACCAGCCACAGCATCAGGATGCCGAGCGGCACGACGAGCGCGAGCACCGCGACCAGCGCGGGGAACAGCATCGCCGGCCACCGCCAGCGCCCCAGCCGGACGCGGTCACCGGTGCGGCCGCCCTGTCGCCCGGCCGTCCGTTCCTCGCCGCGGATGCGCGACTCGACGGCGAGGATGACGAGCGTGCCGGCCACCAGCAGTAGCGAGAGCATCGACGCGTAGTCGCGACCGATGCTCTGCTCCACGTAGATGACGCGCGTGAACACGTCGTACTGCATGGTCGCTGGCGTCCCAAAGTCCGACAGCGCGTACAGCGCGACCAGCAGGCTCCCGGCCGCGACGGCCGGCTGGATCTGCGGGAGGGTGACGCGCTTGAACGCCTCCCACCGCGAGTGTTCGAGCGTCCGCGCGGCGTCGACGAGAGTCGTGTCGAGCGACTTCAGCGAGGCGCGCGTCGTGATGTATACGTAGGGGTAGGTGTACAGCGTCAACACGACGAGCGCGCCCTCGAAGCCGTATATCTCGGGGAGCGACTGGACGCCGAGCGGCGCGAGCAGTTGCTGGAGCTCCCCTCGCGGCCCGAACGCCGAGACGTAGGCGAACGCGCCGATCCAGCTCGGGATGACCAGCGGCAGCGACACCGCGATGGTGAAGAAGCGGCGGAAGGGCACGTCGGTCCGCACCGTCAGGTACGCGAGCGGGACCGCGAGCAGTATCGACGCGCCGGTGACGCCGACAACGAGCAGCGCGCTGTTGAGGAGCACCTGGATGGTGCGCGCGCTGGTCAGCAGGTCAAGGGCTCGCGCCTGGCCGACGTTTCCGGCCATGCCGACGAGCCAGAGCAGCGGCAGCAGCACCGCGGCCGACACCGCGCCGGCGAGCAGGACGAGCCCCAGCGGTAGCTCGCTCCCGTCCGTTTGCCCGCCCGTTCGGCCGATGTCGATGCTCATCTGGTCACTCTGTTCAGAGCAGTCCCACCTCTCGCATGAGGTTCAGGGTCGGTTTCAGGTTCGATAGCTGTCCGAGGTCTAGCTCCTTCGGCGGGTTCAGTTCGTCGATGGTCGGCAGACGGCCGAGCGGTTCCACCTGCGGAATCAGGGGGTACTCGAACGTCTTCACCGCGAAGTACTCCTGGGCTTCCGCCGAGAGGAGGTGCTGGACGAAGTTCTGCGCCAGCGTCGGCTTGCTCGACGTGTTCACCACGGCTGCGCCCGCGACGTTGAACATCGCGCCGGCGTCGCCCTCGGTGAACGCGGTGCCGACGGAGGCGTCCTCGTCCCTCGCCAGCACGCGCTGGATGTAGTAGTGGTTGGTGAATCCGGCCGAGATCTCGCCGCGGGCGACCGCCTGAGCGACGAGGAACTCGTCGGAGTAGTTCTTCACGATCTTCTCCTCTTTCATCGTCTGCAGCCACTGCTTCGTCTTCTCGCGGCCGTTCAGCAGGCGCATCGCGGTGACGAACGCCTGGAACGAGGCGTAGGAGGGTGCCCAGCCCATCGCGTCGTCGAACTTCTTCTGGTCCGGGAACGCGGAGATGTCGGTCGGGATGTCGCTCTCCTGGAACTCGTTCGTGTTGAACGGTATCGTCCGCGCGCGCCCGGACGTGCCGACCCACTGCCCGTCGGGGTCGCGGAACCGCTGGTCGACCTTCCCGAGCACGCTCTCCTGGAGTTTCTTCGTCCGACCAGCGCCAGCGAGCAGCCCCAGCGAACCGGCGTCGACGGAGTAGAACACGTCCGCCGGGCTGGCGTCGCCCTCGGTCTGGATGAGCTGTGCCAGCTCCGTCGAGCCGCCGTACTGCGTCTTCACCTCGAATCCGTCGTAGAGGTTCTCGATGAACTGGATGAGTTCGCCGACGAGCGCCTGACCGCGCCCGGAGTAGAGGGTCAGCGTCCCCTCGAGGTCCGGCATCGCCTCCATCGAGGTCCCGCCAGGCGTCCCGCGATCACCGAACGGCGACCGACCGGACCCGATCTGGCCCACGACGTCGGCGTCGTTGCCACCGTCGTCTCCTCCGGTGAGGTCGCTGAGACATCCGGCAGTGACACCGACAGCGCCTGTCCCGACGGCACCGAGGAATCGGCGTCGTCTCCAGCCGCGTTCCTCGCCATCAGTAGAGTCGCGTCGCTCCATACAGTAAATTAGGCTGGCCTAAAACGTTTATACCTACCGATTCAGCGATACGGGCCGAGCGTCGATACCCGGGGGTACGAACTGGACGAAGAAGAACCCGCCGGTTCGGCCGAGAGCGGAAGACGTCTGCCGACCGGCCAGCCGACGGGTGGGAACCGGTCAGGGTCGCACTCAGTCGTCGGCGGGGACCGTCCGACGTGCGGGGTCGAGCGCGTCGAGGCACGCGAGCCATTCGCCCATGCGTTCGCCGACGAGATTGAAGAACGCGCCGTTCTCGTACTCGGACCAGTCTCCCTCCGCGAGCGCCGTCGCCATCGTCTCGTAGACGGCCGCGAACGCGTCGGCAGCGTCGCGGTCGGCGCGCGGCGCGTCGTCACCGGTCCGGTCCGACTGGTCGACCGACTCGCCGCAGTCGTCGACGACTTTCCAGAGGTGCTCGTTGAGTTCGAGGCCGGCCACCTCGTTCTGGAGGTCGTCGAACGTCGACCGCGGGGCCTTGTCGTGACGACAGAGCGGGTAGCCGTTCAGGATCTGCTTGCCGAGGACGTCACAGGCGCGCTTGAGGAAGACGCCGCTCCAGATGTCGTCGAACCGGCCGACGTCCCACTCGTTGTCGTCCATCGGCAACTGGTAGAACGCGGGGACCACCTCGCGCCGGAACGCGAGGTTCATCGAGCAGACAGTGAGGTAGTCGCCCGGCGCGGCGACGAACTCGTCGGCGTAATCCGCTTCGGTCGTGCGGGTCTGGGCCTGCCCCTGCAGGTCGCCGTCCATCAGGATGCGGACGGCGTCGAGGTCGGGGACGTTCGTCCAGAGCCCCTGGGAGGCGACCACGTCGGCGACCTCCGTCGTCTCCGTCTCCACCGTCTCGTCCATGGCGGCGTAGGGGTAGCCGCGGGGGTAGAGTCCGTGTTCGTCGAAGTTCTGGTAGAGGACGTTCACCCAGTGCTCGTCCGAGGACACCTGTTCGACCGCGCCCTCGTACTGCAGGTTGCGGAGGTGACGACCGAAGAAGTCCTCGTCGGGGAACGGCGCCGTGTCGTCGTCGATGAAGACGCCGTACTCGAACCCGTTGGCCCACAGGTACAGGAGGCCGAAACTCGTCTGGGCGTGACTCGCCTCGGGAATCAGGTGGGCGTACTCGGGGACGCCGTGTTCGTCGAACCACTGCTCGCGCCGGGTCCCGTCGAAGACCCGTCCGGCGACGTCGAGGTCGTCGAGCATCGCCTCCATCGCTGCGGTGTCACAGAAGTCCTCCGTGACGAGCACGACGTGCAGGCGGTCGACGTCGAAGTCGTGGTCGCGGGCGTTCTCGACGTAGTCGCGCACGCAGTCGTACTCCCGGATGGTCGGCACGACGACGCAGATGTCCTCCTCAATCATTGCTCTCGTCGTGAGATGATTTAGGCAGCCCTAAAAACGTGTCCTTTCGCGACGGACCTCGCGGCGCACGACCGCTCCCTTCGCGAGGCGGTGTCGGCCGACGACTCCTCGACCGCGAGGAGCGGAAGTTCGGGGTGCAGGTCGACGAGAGAGTTCTCCGGTTTCCACGGCCAGTGCGATCACCGGAACCGGGAAATCGGTCGGTGAGGATCAGTCGCCGCGCGCGGGCTCGGGGTCGCTCGACCCGAAGCGCTCGAAGGCGGACCGGAAGTCGCCGTCCTCCTCGGTGATGGTCTCCCAGGCTTCGAGGCCGCGCTCCTTGCGGGTCCCCTCGATGGTGTTGTCGAGGACGAACGCGACGAGGCCGCCGACGGCCATGCCGGTACCGCCGATGACGTAGACGGTGTCGGCGACGAGCTTCGTCCCGAGGACGGGACCGAGGTACGCGACGTTCGAGAGACTCTGGCGGAAGAAGGCCGACCCGCCCATGCCCTCGGGCGCGGCCGCAGCCACGTTGCCCATGTAGGCCGGGATGGCGAGGCCAGCGAACAGCGAGATACCGAGGATGTAGATGTTGCGCGTGGAGTCAAGGTCGACGTACTTCAGGTTCGAGAGGCCGACGGCGACGATCTGGCCGAACATGGCGATGTAGAGGCCGCCGATGATGGGGTCCGGAATCGAGCGGATGAACGCGCCGAAGTAGCCGACGAAGCCGACGGCGAGCATCGCGACGGCACCGATCTGGACGACGTAGCGCGAGGCGACGCCGGTGAGGCCGATGGCGCCGACGTTCTCCGAGTAGGAGGTCGACCCGCCCGCACCCATGACGCCGGCGAAGACGTTCATGATGCCCTCCATGCCGATGCCGTGGTTGATGCGGCGCTCGCTCGGCGCTCCGACGCCGGAGAGGCGCGCGACGGCGTGGTAGTCACCGAAGCTCTCGATGATGGAGGCACCGACGCCGGCGAGCATCCCGATGGCGAGGGAGGCCTCGAAGCGCGGCACACCCCACTGCAGCGGGGTCGGGGTGACGACGGTCGGTGCCTCGAAGATGCTGCCGACGTCGACGTAGCCAGCTGTCCCGGCGGCGTACACGCCCGTCACCGAGAGGACCGTGGCCACGACGTACGCCGCGACGATGCCCAGAAGGACGGGGAAGAGCTTGAACGCCCGGTTGCGGTCGTCGATGTACTGCGAGAACAGCGTGATGAGGCCGAGCGTCAGCAGCAGCAGCGGCCAGTTCTGGTTCGCCGTCGCCACCTGCGGCGTGCTGAAGAGCGAGAGGCCGATGAGCGCGATGGTCGGCGCGATGACGAGCGGCGAGAGGTACCGCCGGATGCGTCCGATGAGGCCGAGGTAGCCGATGACGACCTCGAACAGCGCGGCGACGATGATGGCCCCCTGGAGGCTCAGCAGCGCGGCCCGCCATTCGGCCATCCCCGTCGGATTGTTCGCCTGCACGACGGCGACGACGGCGAGCGCGGGGGCGAGCATCGAGAACGGTGACCCCTGCACGATGGGGTAGCGGTTCCCGAACGTCGTCTGGGCCAGCGTGGCGATGCCGGAGACGACAAAGAACGTCCCGATGAAAACCGGCCACAGCCGGTCGGGCATGCCCAGCGTCTTCGCGAGGATGAGCGGGACGGCGACGTTCGCCCCGACCATCGTCAGGTAGTGCTGTACGCCCAGGAAGAGCGACTCGCCCAGCGGCGGCGTGTCCTCGATGCCGTACTCGACGAACGATCCCTCCGATTCGACCGCGTCCGAACCCGCGTTGGTGTCACTCATGTGTTCTCGTCGGTCTGTTCTTTCGAAACCACGTAGTAAGCTTAAAAGTGGCGTTACGATGTTCGTGGCGTGTCCTACGATTCTCGCAAGCGATCCACTGATTCGCGGTCCGGCAGCGCGGTCATCGCGCCGTCCGCCGTGGTCGTCAGGGCGGCGACGGCGTTCGCGAAGGAGAGCACCTCGTTCAGCGTCTCGACGCCGGCGGCGAACGCGGCGAGCGCGCCCGCGGTGAACGCGTCGCCGGCGCCGGTCGTGTCGGCGACGTCCACGTCGAATCCGGAGTGCGACGCCGACCCTGCACCCCAGGGTGCCTCGGGAGTGGCGTGCGCGTACGACCCCTCGTCGCCGAGCGTCAGCAGTGCGGTGTGGGGCCCGCGGTCGCAGACCGCCTCCGCGAGACCCTCCGGGCCGCGGACGGCGAACCCCGCGTGGTCGAGGTCCGCCGGGGTAGCCTTGACGACCGTCGCGTGGTCGAGCAGTTCGACCACCGCGTCCGCGAACCCACCCGATGGCCAGAGTTCTGGTCTCGCGTTGGGGTCGAAGACGACCTCGCAGTCGGAGTCGCGGGCGCGTTCGGCGAGTTCGACCGTCGCCGAGCGGCCCGGTTCCGCCGCCAGCATCACGCCGCCGACGTACACCCACTCGACGGCGTCGAGCGCCGCGTCCGGGACGCCGCCCGGTTCGAGGCGCGTGTCCGCGGTACCGTCGCGGTAGAAGGTGAACGCGCGGTCGCCCGCCGCGTCGTGGGTGACGAACGCGAGCGGCGTCTTGGCCTCGGGGTCGTGCTCGACGAACCGGTCCGGGACGCCCTGCTCTGCGAGCGTCTCACCCAGAAAGTCACCGAACGGGTCGCGGCCGAGTCGCGTCCAGAACCACGGCGCTTCGCCGAGTCGCGCGAGTCCCACCGCGACGTTGGCGGGCGCACCGCCGGGTCGTCGGGCGAACGAATCGACGTCCGCGAGCGGTCCAGGGTGGTCCGGCAGGAAGTCGACCAGCGTCTCGCCGGAGACGAGCACGTCGGGCATGGAAGGACGTGGGGCGTCGTCCGGCAAAGCGTTTGGTACGGCGTTGCGATCTCCCCCGGAGACGAACCGCCAGTCACAGGAGTTCGTCGAGGTGCCGGACGCTGGTCTCGAGGTAGTCGTACTCCAGCGTGAACACCTCGAGCGAGAGCGTCCCGGTCCAGTCGTCGGGCAGCGCACCGAATATCTCCGCGAAGTCGATGGTACCGGAACCGAATGGAAGGTGCTCGTCGCGGGCCCGCCGCGTGTCGTTCAGGTGGAAGTGACTGATGCGGTCGGCGTGGTCCGCGACGAACGCGGCCGTCTCCGCAGAGTCGAGACCGGCGATGCGGGCGTGGCCCGTGTCGAGCGTCATCGAAGCGCCGGTCTCCGCGAACAGCCGGTCGAAGTCGTCGAGACCGAACCAGTTGCCCGGGACGTTCTCGACGCACAGTTCGACGTCCCGTTCGTCGGCGAACGACGACAGCGCCGCGAGCGTCTCGACGACGTTTGCGCGGACGGTCTCGCCGTCCCACGCGGGTTGCCAGGCGTTCGACCCGGCGTGGACGACCGCCTTCTCGGCGTCGAACGCGCCGGCCGCGTCGATGGCGGCTTCGAGTTCGCGCCGCGCGCCCTCGCGAACGTGGTCGTGCGGCGACCCGACGTCGAGCGTGAACGGGAGGTGGACCGCGAGGTCGAGGTCGTGCTCCGCGGCCGCGCTCCGGACCGCCTCGGGGTCGAGGTTCCTGTAGGCGTTCGCCCCGTCGAGCATCAGTTCCACGTAGTCCAGTCCAAGATCGGTGGCCACCGCGAAGGCTCTCTCGTACTCCATACCGACCTGCGTGACGAACCCGGTCCTGACGTGCATGCCGTGACGTCGACGGACGTCGTGTTAGCTCTGGTGGACGTCACGGCAAGCGATACCCGCCGTCGGCGGTTACCGAACCGTCAACGGCGGTCGACCGGAGATACACCAGAAACGTCTCGTGACAGGTGGCTTCCCGGACGGTCAGTAGCCGCCGCCACCGCCTCCGCCACCATCCATACCGTTCCCATCACCTCCGCCCATACCGTGTCCGTTGTCACCTCCGCCGCCATCCATACCGTTTCCACCGCCTCCGCCGCCATCCATACCGTTTCCACCGCCTCCGCCCGGACCGTGTCCGTTGCCGCCACCCATACCGCCATTACCGTTGCCCTGGCCGCCACCGCCACCCATACCGCCATTACCGTTGCCCTGGCCGCCACCGCCACCCCTACCGCCATTACCGTTGCCCTGGCCGCCATTACCACCGTTGCCGCCGCCGCCACCGTCGCCCTGGGTTTCCACGTCCCCCACCATCGTCGTCGGGTGGATGGTGCAGATGTACTGGGCCACATCCGGGGTGACGACGAACTGCAGCGTCTGGGTCGCACCCTGCTCGGCGATGGTCTCCGTCACGTCGATGGCGTCGTCCGGCGGCGTCACCGTCTCCTCCGTCGTGGTCGGGGTCCCGGTGGCCGTGGTCCCCGGCGTCGTCCCCTGGCCCGCGGTGCCGGCCTGGACGTTCGGAAAGATGACCTCCAGGTTCTGACCGTCCTCGTTCTGGAGCGCGAAGTTGTGCGGTTGTCCGTCGAGGTTCTCCCACGTCACCTCGTACACCTGGCCGACCGAGAGCTGCAGGGTCGGGTTCGACTGTCCCTGGATAGACTGGGGTGCCCGCCCCTGCCACGCCTGAACTTCACCGCCGAACCGGTAGCGCTGCACTGGCTGGGCCGTCGGCGTGGTCGTCTGCTGTGCGGCCCCGAGCGACGTGCCGGCCAGGAGGGTGCCGCCTGCCACCGAGAGGAACCGTCGTCGTGACCCTCGTCCGTATCGCGTCTCGTCAGTCATTGTGAACCACCAGAGACCGAGCGTCCGAGAACCGTTAAACGGCCAGCATCGTTCGTTCGCCGAACTCGGTGAACGGCGCTGGAACGAGGGATTACCGTGGACGACGGAGGGGTAACGACGGTTTCCGGTCGAGCGGCTGTCGACGGGTCGGCGTGGCGCGTGGCGGTCAGACGTAGCCTTTGACGCTGGTGTGGACGCCCATGGCTTCCAGTGTCTCCTCCAGGGCGTCGAGGACGACCGCGAGGTCCTGCTGGAGCGCGTACTCGCGGTACTTCCCGCCGGCGGACCCTTCGTTGATCTCGCTGACGGTGAGGATGCCCAGCATGGCGAGGTCGTCGAGATGCTCGCGCAGCCACCGCGCGGTCAGCGTCTCGCGTCCGGCCGCCTCCGAGAGCATCTTGTACCGCGAGTAGATCTCCCGCGACCGCGCGGGCGTCTCGTCCTCGGCTTCGAGCGTGGCGAGCGCGTAGACGACGAGGCGCTCGTGGTCGTTGAGGTCGGCGATGCCCCGCGCGACCTGCTCGCGCTCCAGCAGGTCGCGGCCGCGCCGGACGTGCTCCTCCGTCACCTGCTCGGCGTTCTCCTCGCGCGCGAGGTCGCCCGCCTTCAGCAGCAGGTCGAGCGCCTTCCGCGCGTCGCCGGACTCCTGGGCACCGAACGCGGCACAGAGCGGGATGACGTCCTCCGAGAGCACGTCCGACTTGAACGCGACCTCCTTGCGCTGTTCGAGGACGGCGCGGAGTTCGTTGGCGTCGTACGTCGAGAAGGAGATGGACCGTTCGCAGAGCGACGACCGCACCTTCGGCGAGAGGCTGTCGCGGAAGGTGAGGTCGTTGCTGATGCCGATGAGGCCGATGCGGGCCTCCGTCAGGTTCTCGTTCTCGCGAGCGCGCGAGAGCTGGTAGAGGATGCTGTCGTCCTTCAGGTGGTCGATCTCGTCCAGCACGAGCAGGATGATGCCGCCGTGATTGTCGAGTTCCTCCCACATCAGCTCGTAGACCTGCGAGCGTGAGTACCCCGTCTCGCTGATGCGGTTCGCGGGGTCCCGGAGCATGTTGACCAGGTGGCTCGCCACGCGGTAGCTGGAGTTCAACCCGTCGCAGTTGACCAGTTCGGTGACGACGTCGAGGTCGTCGTACTGGTCGGCGTTGCTCGACAGTTTGTCGAGCAGGAACCGCGTCGCGGCCGTCTTGCCGACCCCCGCCTTCCCGTAGAGGAAGATGTTGTCCGGCTGTTCCCCGTAGATGGCCGGCTGGAGCGCGCCGTGGTACTCCTCCAGTTCGTCGTCCCGACCGACCAGCGTATCCGGCGTGTAGTCGTCCAGGAGCGCCTCCCGGTTCTCGTAGGGAGAGTGCTCTCGGACGAATTCGAACGAACCCATCGTTCGGCCGGAGAGGGAGGAAGGTATTAATCCTTCCGAACCACCCGTTCCGCTGATTCCACTGTTTCTTCTGAAGCTGTCGTTTAAAAGACACCCCCACCCCTGCGTTCCGCTGTGTACGGAGAGTATGGAGGGGAGGGGTCGGATGGGGAGACTATGCAATGGGGAACGTTGAAGTTCCCGGGCCAAAAACAGCATCTGCAAACTAGTCAAAATAGTCGATTTCGACTACTGCGGCGGGGAATATTCTCCGTTCGATCCGTCGACCAGCACCGAGGGCTTCGTCCGTCGCCCAACACAGAGGAACGGCGGGGTGGGGGATATTTTAAATCGTCCTCGACAGAGGAAACAGAAGAAGTTCTGGTTAGGGTCCGCGGAACTCCTCCAACGTTCCATGGACGCAGCCAGCCAGGCGGACCACCTGTCCCGAATCGGACGGCTCGTTGTCCGCACCGCCCGGCTGGCTCTCCGAAGACAGAGGAACGACGGTGTGTGTCAACCGTCGACGCGCGCCGAGGGCAGCCGGGCACAGAAATATCAGGCGTCGAACCACTACGGGTGCGGGGGAAGCACCGACCGAGTGACGTGACACAGCAGCCGAACGATCACTGCCACTAGACAGAGGAACGACGGTGTCGGTGGCGACCGCTGACCGGGTCGACCACCGCCGGAGCGGACCGCGTTCACTCTCTGGCCCACTGCTTCGAAGACAGAGGAACGACGGGGTGGGGTGGTGGAACGGTCGTCGACCGACGGTGAACGTCCGTGAACAGAGGAACGACGGGGTGCAGGGACCTCGCTCGACGGCGTTCAGAGGACGATGCTCTTGTGGCGCACCATCTCCTCGATGGTCAGGTGCAGTCCCTGTCGGCCGATGCCCGACGCCTTGTTGCCGCCGAAGGGGATGTCGCCGAGACCGTGACTCGGCGCGCCGTTGATGCGGACCGCGCCGGCGTCCAGTTCGTCGGCCATCCGTCGCGCGCGGTCGTAGTCGGCCGTGAACACCGCCGCGTCGAGCGCGAGGTCACCGCGGTTCGACACCTCGACGGCTTCCTCCTCGCGCTCGAACGTCGTCACCGCGGCGATGGGACCGAACTGCTCCTCGTGGATGATTCGGGCGTCCTGGGGCACGTTCGCGAGCAGCGTCGGTTCGAAGAACTGGCCGTCGCGTTCGCCGCCGCGGACGAGGTCTGCGCCGCGGTCGAGCGCATCCTCGACGAGTTCCTCGACCCACTCGGCCTGGTCTTCGCTGATGAGCGGCCCCATCTGGGTCTCCTCCTCGAAGAGGTCGCCGACGACCCATCCCTCCATGTCCGCTTCGATGCGCTCGACGACCTCGTCGTGAACCGCCTCGTGGGCGATTACCCGACTCACGGCAGAGCACCGCTGCCCGGCGTACTTCAGCGACCCCTTGGTGCACGCGCCGGCCACCTCCGACAGGTCAGCGTCGGGGAAGACGACCGCGGGCGCGTTGCCGCCGAGTTCCATGTGCAGGTTGACCATCCCGCTCTTCCGCGCGACGTGCTTGCCCGCCGCGCTGCTGCCGGTCATCGTGATGGTGTTGACGCGACCGTCCCCGACGAGGAGGTCGCCGATGGTGCTCCCGCGGCCCGGCACGAAGTTGAAGGCACCGTCCGGAAGGTCGAGTTCGGAGACGACGTCCGCCAGGATGGCTGCGCTCACGGGCGTCTTGCTGGCGGGTTTGAGGATGACCGAGTTGCCGGCCGCGAGCGCCGGCGCGACCTCCAGCGCGGTCGTCGAGAGCGGATAGTTGTACGGGGTGATGCAGAGGACGGTTCCCATGGGCTCGGGCTTGACGATGGCCTCCCACCCCTCGTGGCCGCGGGTCGTCCCCTCGCGGTACTCGCCCTGGAGGGTGCGAGCCTCCTCGGCCGCGCGCCGGAACCGCTCGGCGGCGCTGTCGACGCCGCCCCAGGCGCTGGAGATCGGCTTGCCGGCCTCGCGGACGATGACCTCGGCGATCTCGTCCTTGCGCTCGAGCAGTCCGTCGGCGATCTGCTCCATCCATTCGGCGCGCTGGGGGATGGTCGTCTCGCGCATCGCGTCCTGTGCGCGCTGGGCGGCCGCGAGCGCCCGGTCGGCCATCTCGGCGTCGGCCGCAGCGACCTCTGCGAACACGCCGCCGTCAGCGAGGTCGGTCACTTCGAGAACCTCGTCGGCGTCGTGCCATTCGCCGTCGACGTAGAGTCGCTCCCGTCGGTGGAGTGGTTGCTGTGACATGCGTGAACGTAGAACCGCGATGCGTAAATCATTTACTCACAATTGGAATAATAATCGTATCTCACCCGTGGCTCCTCGGTCGAGCGTCCGGTCGGCACTCCAGGCCAGCACGGTCCGGCGTTTCTCTGCGTCCCCTCCCCCGATTCGTCGCCGACCCGTTCCGGTTCGACGGCTCCGTACTGCGTCGACAGTGTCGTCCCCCACCGTCGGAGACGGTCCATCCCTCAGCTGGCACCTCACCGCGCGGGTCACGCTCACCGGTCGGACGCCGTGCGGGAGAAAAAGCGTGACGGGCAATTTGGCTCTGGGACGGCTTCTGCTCCGCAGTCACGACGTTCGTTGGCCGAGGGTGGCGGCGACGGTGGCCGTGAACGAGACGCCCGTGAGTCGGTGATTTCCGAACGGTCGAACCCGTGACTGCGAACACCGATGTGTGTCGACGGCAGGGACAGTCGTTCCGTCGACCGAGACGGTCCCGTACGAGACGTACTGTCACCGAACTGACCAAATTGGTGCGGCCACCTCACTTATTATCTGATATAATAATCGGAGTGAAACATTTAAGCGAGGATTTGGAACTTTCCACCGCGAATGGAATGATACCGAACTCCCGAGACGCGCTGGATATTATCGAGCGAAACGACGGTCGGCACGATTACCTGCTCCACGAAGGGGACAAGTACCTTCTCAACCTCTCGGAGGTCGGGAGCGGCATCGTCTCCCTCCCCGGCGTCCCCGACGAGCGGAAGGAGTCCTACGTGACCGCACTCGACGACGTCAACAGGCGCTACTTCGACGCCCGGGAGTTCGAGGAGGACGTCCGCGGGAAGTACCACCGGTACGACGAGGAGGCCGAACGCAACCTCCGGTCGGCGGTGGCCGAGGGGGCCTCCAACGCAGTCGGCACGCTCCGCGACCTGCTCTCGGCGTACGAGGCGGTCGCCGACGCCGTCAAGACGAACGACGTGGCGCACGCCGAGCGGAAACGACTGGTGAGAGCGGTCGACAAGTACACGAACCGGGCTATCCGCCAGGGGTGGTACCCCGTCGTCAGGGCGTACGACCACGCGCTAAACCCGGGCGAACGCATCGCCGAGGGGAAGACGCGCAAGCGACACCGCATGTACGGCGAGACCGACATGCCCGGCGTCTCGCAACTGCTCGACACGCCCATCTTCGACCAGGTGACGCCCGAGGAACTCAAGGCCGTCCGCAAACTGGACTCGAAGGCACCGGACAAGGCGACCCGCGTCGCGACGCGACTCGTCGAGCACCACCGCTGGCTCCTCGACGACTGACGTCAGCGGATGGACGGGACGCTAACGGCAAAGGTTGGCTCCGACCGATTCCGGCAATCCTCTCCCCGTTTGCTGGTGCTTTCAACCGGCGGTTACCTACGTCGTCACGATGACCGACGACCTGTTCAGTTCTCTCTCGCTCCGCCAGACGACCGTCCCGAACCGCGTGATGGTGTCGCCGATGTGCCAGTACTCCTGTGAGACCGACGGCCTCGCGACCGACTGGCACCTGGTCCACCTCGGAAGTCGCGCCGTCGGCGGCGCCGGCATCGTCATGACCGAGGCGACCGCCGTCGAACCCCGCGGCCGCATCTCGCCGAACGACCTCGGCATCTGGAGCGAGGAGCACGCGGAGGCCCTCGCACCCGTGGCCGACTTCGTGCGGGGACAGGGTGCCGTCCCCGCCATCCAGCTCGCCCACGCCGGACGGAAGGGGAGCAAGACCCGCCCCTGGGAGGGGAGCGAGACGGTCGCGCCCGACGAGGGCGGATGGGAGACGCTCGCGCCGAGCGCGGACAGCTGGCCCTACGACCGTCCGAAACCGGCCATGCGCGAGATGGATCGGAACGACGTCGAGACCCTCGTCGACGACTTCGTCCGCGCCGCGGAGTACTCCCTCGACGCGGGTTTCGAGATCGCCGAGGTCCACGCCGCCCACGGCTACCTGCTCCACGAGTTCCTCTCGCCCGCCGCCAACGACCGCGAGGACGAGTACGGCGGCAGTTTCGAGAACCGGACCCGCATCGTGCGGGAGGTCGTCTCGGCGGTCCGGGAGGTGTGGCCCGACGACAGGCCGGTGTTCGTCCGCGTCTCCGCGACCGACTGGCTTCCGGAACGGGAATCGTGGACCGTCGAGGACTCCGTGCGTCTCGCCGACCGCCTCGCCGACGACGTCGACCTCGTCGACGTGAGCGCCGGCGGTCTCCACCCCGACCAGCAGATTCCGAATCCCGGGCCGAACTACCAGGTGCCGTACGCCGAACGTATCCGCGAGGAGACCGGTCTTCCCGTCGGCGCCGTCGGCGGCATCACACAACCCGAGCAGGCCGACGCCCTCGTCCGGAACGAGCGCGCCGACCTCGCGGTCGTCGGGCGGGAACACCTCCGCGACCCCTACTTCGCGCTGCGGGCCGCCGAGGAACTGGGAACTGACGAACTGGAGTGGCCGCTGCCGTACCGCCGCGCCGTCTAGAACGAACGCGCTCCTTTTCTACGCGCTACCGCCACTCCTCCGCCAGCAGGCCGTAGTTCACCACGTCCTGCCACTCGTCGTCGACGAACGCCTTCTCCCGGGTGACCTCTCTCCACGACCAGACCCCCTCGCTCCATCGAGCGGAGTACCAACGTATTTCTCCTCGGTCGTCTGACCGGTAATCATGACGGAGTACCGCCCCGTTCCGGACGAGTACCGCGCGACGTACCACCGGTTCCTGGACTACGCTTTCTCCCCGGAGGCGGGTCCCCAGGCCTACGAGTCCGACGACGACGTCCGCGCCCGTCTCGCCGACCGTCGCGGACTGTTCGACGGCGACGACCTGCAAGCCGTCTGCGGTCACCACTGGTTCACGGCACGCATCCGCGGCGACTGGCACGAGATGGCCGGACTGTCGGCGGTCGCGTCGCCGCCCGAGAACCGCCGTCAGGGGCTCGTCACCCGGCTGCTGCGGGAGTCGCTCGCCGAGTACCGCGACCGCGACGTGCTCTTCGCCGCGCTCTGGCCGTTCGACTACGGGTTCTACCGCCGGTACGGCTGGGGGACCGTCACCCGGTTCACGAAGTACGAGACCACCCCGGAGGCGCTGGCGCTCGACACCGAACCGTCGGGCGAGTTCCGCCGCCTCGACGAGGACGACTGGGAGCTGCTCGACCCGGTCCACGACGCCCACGGCGAGGACTACGCGCTCACCGTCGACCGCATCGAGGACTGGTGGTGCGAGCGCGCCCTCGACACCTGGGGCGACGCCGACCCCTACGTCTACGGCTGGTTCCGCGACGGGGAGGCGCGCGCCTACCTCGTCTACGAGGTCGAGGAGGACGGCGACGACAAGCGCCTGCACGTCACCGACCGCGCGCACGTCGACCACGAGGCGTTCCGCCACGTCCTGCGGTTCCTGCGCTACCACGACTCGCAGGTCGAGGTGGTCCGGTTCTACGGACCCGCGGACGAGAACCTCCTCGACCTGGTCGACGACCCCCGCGAGGTCGACTGCGAGGTGAAGACCGGGCCGATGTTCCGCCTCGTCGACGTCCCGGCGGCGCTCGAACGCGTCGTCGACCCGGGACAGACGGCGGCATCGCGCGACAGCGCGGACTCCATCGTCCTCGACGTGACCGACCCGCTGGTCGACTGGAACGAGGGGCGGTTCGCGCTGGACGTGGCCGGCGAGTCTGTCGACTGCACGCGAACGGAGGCCGACCCGGACGTACGGACGGACGTGAACGGCCTCTCGCAGGTCGTCGCCGGCTACCACTCCGTCGACGAGGCCGAGCGGTACGGGAATCTCACCATCCTGGACGACGACGCGGGCGACCGCCTCGCCGCGCTGTTCCCGTCGCGCGACGTCTTCCTGCGCGAGAACTTCTGACCCGTCGCACAGCCAACGCTTTTGGGCTGGGGTACGAACGACGAGCCATGGCAGACGACCGCGACGACCTCGAGGAGCGCGTCGAGGAACTGGAGGCCACGCTGCGCGAACTCCGCGACGAGATGCGCCGGCCGCCGCGCGGTCCCATGGGCCTCCCGCGCCCCCCGACGCCGCGCGAAGTGCTCCGGTTCACCGGCGAGTACGGCATCCCCACCGCCATCGCCGTGCTGGAGGCGAACCTCCGCGCGCTGGAGATGCTCCAGCGCGTCATCCGCTACGTCGACCCCGCCGACGCCACGAGCGAGACGCGGGACGAACTCGGCTCGCGCGCCCAGCGGGCGAGTCGCGCGACATTCGACCGCCTCGAACGCTCCCTCGCCGACCTCGAAGACGTCATCGCCGAGGGCGACCTCCCGCGCGAGTCGGCCGCCCGGAACATCCTCCAGGAGGCCCGCCGGCTGAACGAGGACATCCGCGACGAGATCTCCGCCGGCCGCGAGCAGGCGGACGCCGCTCGCGAGTCGGGCGGAGTCGACAGGGGCGAGACCACGGACGACCTGGGCGGCGAGGCCGTCGACATCGCCGTCGACGACGAGAGCGAGGACGGCGCGAGCGACGCCACCACGGAGGACGACCGCCCGGAGGTGGACGTCGACGCCGAACTGGAATCCATCCGCGACGAACTGGAGGAGCGAGACGAGAGCTCCGTCGGCGTCGACGAGGCCGACGCAAAGTCCGGAACCTCACCCGCCGACGCCGATGACGATGGGAGCGACTCCGACGAGGACGCGGACGATGCGGACACCTGACCTGTCATACCTTCTCCAGCGCCGCCCGGTAGTGCGGTCCCTCGTCGCCGTACCGAACGGCCGCTACCTCCCAGCCGGTGCCGTCCGTCGCTGCTCGGAGCCTGTCGGGGGAGAACAGACGGAACAGCAGCGCGTCGCCGACGTCGCCCTCGTACTCGAAAGACATCACGCGGTGGGCCAGCCCCGGCGTGGGGTCGTCGCGGTAGCCCAGTAGCTCCGCCGCCTCGTCGCGGTCGGGGTCGTAGCAGTCGACCACCGCCGTCCCGTCCGGCGTCGTGACGTGCGCGAGGTCGCCGAGGAACGACCGCAGGCCCTGCATCGACCCGGCGAGTCCTATCTGGGTTCCGACGACGAGCGCCGACCGGAACCGATCGCGGTCGAACGACTCCCGCAGCGCGAACATGTCGCCGCGGCGCGCGTCGGCCACGCCCCGCTCTCGCATCGTCTCGACGAGGTGGTCGCTCACCTCGACCGCGACCGTCTCGAACCGCTCCTGGAAGTACAGCGCGTGGCGGCCCGCGCCGGCGCCGACGTCGAGCAGCGGGCCGTCGACCCACGACGCCAGCCACTCGCTCGCCTCGTCGTCGACCGTGAACTCCGCAAAGTAGAACCGCTCGATAGGGTGGTCGAGGGTCTCCTCGCCGTCGCGCTGTACCAGCGGTTCGTCCTGCTCGTCCAGATGGAAGTCCCGGACGGCGCGACCGAACGGGTCGGACATGGCTCGACGTTGGGGAAGTGTCGGGAAAAGGATTGGTGGCCGTTGTTACCGTCCCAGTCGCGGTCCGACTCTTTGGTACGTTTCAAACCGTGACGCACCGATGAACGGCGCTTAGACCGAATCTCTCTCCGATTCGAACCGTGGAGCGTCGATGAAACGACGCTCAGACCGATTCGAACCGGAACCCGTCCCACTCCTGGCTTTCCTTCTCGCGGATGCCGGCGTCGGGGTCGCGGAGTTCCTCGGCGTAGACCGGCCGGACCTCGTCGCCGATGTCGACCTCGGCGTCCTCGACGAGTTGGCCGATGGCGCGGACGCGCTCGCCGTCGACGTCGAACTCCACGATGGCGAGGGAGTTCGTCGAGCGGACGCCGGGCGGCGTCGCGGTGTTCGTCGTCCAGGTCACGACCTCGGCCGTGCGCTCGGAGAGGTCGACCGTCCCCTCCTGGGGTTCGCCGCACTCGGGGCAGCGCGGGTGCCCCGGGTAGGTCAGGTGGCTGTTCGGGCAGCGGTGCGCGTCGAGAGTGTGGTCGTCTGTCATCTCAGGGTTCCTCCATGATGGTGGTGGTGACGCAGTTGCCGAACCCGCCGACGTTGCACGCGAGGCCGACCTCGGCGTCGACCTGCCGCGCGCCCGCGTCGCCGAGCAACTGCTGGTGTATCTCGTAGGCCTGCGCGACGCCGCTCGCGCCGAGCGGGTGACCCTTCGACTTGAGGCCACCGGAGGTGTTGATGGGCAGGTCGCCGTCGCGGTCGGTGACGCCCTCCTCGACAGCCTTCCAGCCCTCGCCCTGGTCGAAGAAGCCGACGGCCTCGCTCTGCAGGAACTCCAGGATGGTGAACATGTCGTGCAGTTCCGCGACGTCGACGTCGTCCGGTTCGCGGTCGGCCATCCGGTAGGCCTGGTCGCTGCTCTCGACCGCTGCGCCCATCACCGTGGGGTCGTCGCGCTCGTGGACGACGTGGGTGTCGGTCGCGCCGGCGACGCCCGAGATGACGGTGTACTCGTCCTCGTCGACGTATTCCCCGGCGACCGATTCCGGGCAGAGCAACAGTGCCGCGCTGCCGTCGGTGATGGGGCAGAAGTCGTACAGCCGTAGGGGGTCGGCGACGACGGGCGACTCCATCACGGTGTCGAGGTCGACCTCCTTGCGGAACTGGGCGTGGGGGTTGTCGAGGCCGTTGCGGTGGTTCTTGACCGCGACCTTCGCGAGGCTCTCGCGCGGCGCGTCGTACTCGTGCAGGTAGCGCCGCGCAGTCAGGCCCGCGAACGAGGGCAGGGTGACGCCGTGCTTGTACTCGACGGGATGGGTGAGCGAGGCGATGACGTCCGTCGCTTCGGCGGTCGTCCGGTGGGTCATCTTCTCGCCGCCGACGAGCAGCGTCAGGTCGCTCGCGCCCGACGCGACGGACTGCCAGGCCGCGTAGATGCCGGCCCCGCCGCTGGCGCTGGTCTGGTCGACGCGCTGGGTGTACGCCGGCAGCGCACCGAGGTCGTGGGCGAGGGCGTTCGGGACGCCAGTCTGGCCCTCGAACTCGCCGCTGGCCATGTTCGAGACGTACAGGTGGTCGACGTCGTGTGGCGACGCGCCGGCGTCGGCGAGACACGCCTCGCCCGCCTCCGCGAGCAGCTCGCGGAGCCAGGCGTCGCGGTCGCCGAACTGCGTCATCGACGCGCCGATGACTGCGACTCGGTCCATGCGCGACACGACGGGGTGGCGGGTTTATAATCTTGAGATTCGTGCAAGCGTGGCTCGCGGTCACGGTTCGCGGCTGATGTCACCGCGATGACGGGGGACAGGTCCAAGCGTCTCGGCGGCGTACCCTCCCTGCCGTGCCAGAGGACGACAAACGAGATCCGTTAACTGGGTTGCCCGAGGACCTCGGCATCGAGGAGGACCTCGGCCGGACCGAGCAACGGCTCAGGATACGCATCGAGAAACGACGGTACGACAAACCGGTCACCGTCGTCGAGGGGTTCGACAGGGGGTCGGTGGACCTGAAGTCGCTCGCGTCGGACCTCAAGAGCAAACTGGCCACGGGCGGGACTGTGACCGACGACGCGATCGAACTCCAGGGAAACCATCGCGACCGGACCGAAACGATACTGAACGAGAAGGGGTTCGCGGTCGAGTAGCGCCAGACGTCGCCGCTCGCCGGCGCGCGCCGACGGCACTCGTCGGCGCGGTGTTACGGTCCCGGAACCGCGCCCGCCCGGCCCGGGGATTTTTGTCTGCGTGGGTGTGTGTAACAATCACGCTACGATGACGTCCGAGGAGGCCGACGACTCCAGTCAACCGGACGGCGTGACCACCACGGAGGGAGAGGACCCGACGACGGTGGACCGCCTCGCGTCGCAGGTCGAACAACTCGAATCGGAACTCGACGCGACGAAGGAACGGCTCAGCGCAGTCGAGAAGAACGTGCGCTGGATGGCCCAGCGGCAGGCGTCCGAGACGGGGCGGAGCATCTGTCCGAGTTGCAACGCCGGCGGCGCTCTCACGGTCGAGCGCACCGCCACCGGCAAGCAGAAGGTCGAGTGCTCGAACTGCGGCGAGCGCCTGGTGTAGTCACCGCACCACGAGGCGGCGCGTCCGCGGGCCGTCGCACTCGACGAACAGTATCGACTGCCAGGTTCCCAACGCAAGGTCGCCGTCGTCCACGGGGACCGTGACGTGCTCGCCGAGCAGCATCGAGCGCAGGTGGGCGTCGGCATTGTCGTCCATCCGGTCGTGTCCGTAGTCCGCGCCTCGGGGGACCAGGTCCGCCAGTGCGTCCTCCAGGTCGTCGAGCAGTCGACGCTCGTTCTCGTTGACGACCACGCCGGCGGTGGTGTGCGGGACGAAGACGGTGCAGGTGTCGGCGTCGTCAGGGACCCGGTCGGCGACGCGCCGGGTCACGTCGACGACCTCCAGCCGGTCGGACGTCGTGACTTCGAAATCCATACCGGCCCTTCGTCGGCAGGGGAGTTAATCCGTCGGGCGGCCCAGACCCGCAGGAGCTAACTCCGTGGCACGAACTCGCCCGCGTATGGAGGCCCAGCAACGAGTCGCGGAGTTCGTGGCGGACAGGGAGATGGACGCCCCGCCGGCGTTCCGACTGCTCGACCTCGCGGCCGAGGTGGGCGAACTCGCCGCGGACGCCAACGAGTCGTCGGGATACGGGGCGTCCCCGGACGACGTCGCGGTCGACAGCGACGAGATCGGCGACGCGCTGTTCGCGCTGCTCGCGTTCGCAGACTCGCTCGACGTCGACGCCGGTGCGGCCCTCGACGAGGCGCTGGCGAAGTACGAGGCTCGCCTCGACGAGCGCGGGGAGGCGTCGTCCGAAAACTGACGGGACCGGGAGAGATTTGACGCGGGAGGACGACTCGCCGCCATGCACGAGCGAGCAGACGAGTTCCGGGAATGTGCACGCGAGAAGTTCGGGTTCGACGTCGACGTCCACGAGTTCCCCGAAGGGACGAAGACGGCCGCCGACGCCGCCGAGGCCGTCGGCTGCGACGTCGCCCAGATAGCCAGCAGTCTCGTCTTCCGCGCCGACGGCGACCTCGTCGTGGTCGTCACCAGCGGCGCGAACCGCGTAAGCGAGGCGAAGCTTGCGTCCCTGCGCGACGTCGACGAGAGCGACGTGTCGATGGCCGACGCCGACGCCATCAGGGACGCGCTCGGATGGTCCATCGGCGGCGTCCCCCCGTTCTGTCACGATACTGACCTCTCCGTCTATCTGGACGAGACGCTCACCGAGTTCGACACGGTGTGGGGCGCGGCGGGCACCCCCGAAGCGGTCTTCCCCCTCGACCCGGAGACGCTGCGGGAACTGTCGGATGCGACCGTCGCCGACGTGACCGAGTGACCAGCAGCGCCGGAGGCCGACCATTGATTTTCCCCGCCTACTAACCCCCGGACATGAGTCTGATCGGTACCGCGCTTGCGACCGTCGTCGACGCCGTGCTCGGCGTCTGGCTCGGCAGCATCGTCTTCTTCTCGTTCGTCGCCGCGCCGACGACGTTCGGCGTCCTCGGCGACGACGCCGGTCGGGTCGTCAACGCCATCTTCCCGAAGTACTACGACTTCGGCCTCGGCCTCGGAGCGGTCGCGTTCGTCGCGGCCGCGGCCGCCGGCGCGATGACCGCCTTCGATGCGGTCCTGCTCGTGCTGCTCGCGCTGGTTGCCGTCGGGGCGGCGCTCGACGGCTACGCCCGCTGGGTGCTCATCCCGAAGATGGAGCGGGCGGGCGACGACGCCTTCGCCGAGTACCACCGCCAGTCAGTCGTCCTGAACGGCGTGACGATGCTGGCCGTCGCCGGCGCCATCGTCGCCGCCAATCTATGAGCGACGGCGGCACCTACACGCTGCTCGTGGAACTGGACGCCCCCGCGACCGTCCCGTTCGGCGCGCTGGGCGAGCGCGACCTCCCCGCCGGCTGGTACGCCTACACCGGCAGCGCGCTCGGCACCGGCGGGTTCGCCCGCGTCGAACGCCACGGCCGGGTGGCGAGCGGTGAACACGACGCGCGCCACTGGCACGTCGACTACCTGCTCGGGCATCCGGACTCGCGACTGGTCGACGACGTGCGGACGGTCGGGGCGGACGCGGAGTGCGCGGTCGCCCGCCGCATCCGTCGCGGCGTGTCCAGCGACGGTCGCAGTTCCCCCGGGGCGTCGACTGACGGCATAGCCGCAGTTCCCGGCGTCGGCGCGACGGACTGCGACTGTCCCGCTCACCTCCACGGACCCGCCGACCGGGAGACGCTGGCCGCGACCGTACGCGCCGCTCACGACGAGCAGCACCTCGACGGGTGACAGTTCCGGCCGCCTCGTCGCCCGTCGCACGTCCGTCGGGCGGACTCTCACCCCTTGCGACAGTTTAAGTATCAAGACTACGGACTTTCCGCCATGGTCTGGTACGCCGTCGAAGCCCTGGACGACGCGGTCGACCCGGTGCGAACTCTCCTGTTCCCTCTCGACGTCAGCAGGTGGCTGAAACTCGCCGTCATCGTCCTCTTCCTCGGTGGCGGCGGGGTGACGCCCCCGACCGCCGGCGGGCAGTCGACGGTCGGCGGCGGCGAGATGGCGCCCGACGGCGGCGCTGTTGAACTTCCCTCGGAGACAGTCATCGCGGCCGTCGTCGGCTTGCTCGTCGTAATCCTTGCATTCGTCCTCCTGTTCACGGTCCTGGGGTCGGTGATGGAGTTCGCCTTCCTCGAATCGCTCCGCACGCGCGAGGTCCACGTTCGCCGCTACGCCAGCGACAACCTCGGCAAGGGTCTCCGACTGTTCGGCTTCCGCATCGCGCTCTACCTGGTCGGACTCGTCCCCATCGTCGGTCTCGCGCTGTTGCTGTTCCCGGGTCTCGCGACGGGGTCCCCGACCATCGTCCTCGGGACCGTGGCGCTGTTCGTCCCGGTCATCGCGCTGTTCGGCTTCGTCGTCGCGCTCGTGGACGGCGCAACGACGAACTTCGTCGTCCCCGTGATGCTGCTGCGAGACGAGGGCCCGGTCGCCGCCTGGCGCACCTTCTGGCCGACGCTGGTGGCCGACTGGAAGCAGTTCGCCGTCTACGCCGTGATCCGCGTCGTGCTCGCCATCGCGGCCGGCATCGTCCTCTCCATCGTCGGCGGCTTCCTCGCCGTCGCCGTGCTCGTGCCGTTCGCCGTCGTCGGTGCCGCCGCGGCCCTCGCCGCCGGTTCCCTCTCCGCACTGTTCTCGACCACCGCCGGACTGGCCGTCTTCGCCGTGCTCGTCCTCGCGTACGTCGTCGTCCTCTTCTTCGTGCTCTCGGTGGTCCGCGTCCCCATCCAGGCGTACCTCCGGTACTACGCCCTGCTCGTCCTCGGTGACGTCGACGCCGACCTCGACCTCATCCCCGAGGTCCGCGAGGAGACCCGCGGCCCCGAACCGGTCTGAACCCTCACTTCTCGGCCAGTCGTTCCAGCAGGTGCGCCGCCAGGTCCTTGTCCAGCGGGTCGTTCGCGTTGCCGCAGTGGGGCGACTGGACGCAGGACGGACACCCCGACTCGCAGCCGCAGGCGCGGATCATCTCGGCGGTGTTCGCCATCAGTTCCTCGACGGTCTCGTACCCCTCGCGCGTCAGTCCGACCCCGCCGGGGTAGCCGTCGTAGATGAAGATGGTGCTCGCGCCGGTGTGTGGGTGGTACGGCGTCGACAGCCCGCCGATGTCGCGCCGGTCGCACAGCAGTTCGAGCGGGAACAGCGATATCATCCCGTGCTCGGCGGCGTGGATCGCGCCGGCGAAGTCGCCCTCCATCCCCCGTAGTTCGCGCTCGATGGGTTCGGGGATGGTGAAGTACAGCGCCCGCGTCCGCAGCGGCAGTTCGGGCAGGTCGAGCGACTGTTCCCCCAGCGTGTCGCCCGTCTTCGGGTCGCGGCGCTCGAAGCCCGTGATGCGCTTGCGCATCGTCACGTCCGCGAACCGGACGACGCAGTCCTCGCGCGTCGACAGCGTCTTCTCGCGCAGGTCCTCCTCGACGGTTATCTCCTTGTCGTGGCGGACCTTCGTGTAGTAGTCGGCCCACGTCGGCGACAGCTCCGCCACGTCGCGGCCGAGGTCGAGGTCGACCACCTCGTAGCTCTGTCCCTGGTGGTGGTAGATGGCACCCGGGTGGACGTCGGTGAGCGCGTCGCCGAAGGACAGGGAGGCGATGACGTCGCCCGACGACCGGTCGAGGACGTCGACCTCCCGGTCGTCGATGGTCCGGAGGCTCATCTCGTGCTGCGGGCTGCCGTCGCCGTCGTAGGTCCACCGCATCCCGGCGTCGGTCTGGCGGCGCGCCAGTTCGCCGCGCGCCGCCAGTTCCGAGACGACGTCGGGAAACGTCTCGCCGAAGTGGCGCTCGTCGTCCGGCGACAGCCACGACTCGCGGGCGGCCGATTTGACGTGGTCGGGGAGCAGTTCGTCGTTCGCGGGGTTGACGACGGCGCGCTCCGGGCCGCCGGACTCGTCGTCCTGCCCGTCGTTCGCCTCGGCGTCGCCGTCCACGTCGTCCTCCTCGCCGCCTTCTGCGTCGACCGTCTCGACGCCGGCGAACAGCGCCTCCGGGTGGGCCATCACGTACTGGTCGAGCTGGTCCTCGCCGGCGACGAGGACGACGAGGCTCGGGTCGTCGCCGCGGCCGGCGCGCCCGGCCTGCTGGAACGTCGCCATCCGCGTTCCCGGATAGCCGTCGAGCAGGACGGCGTCGAGGCCGCCGATGTCGACGCCGAGTTCGAGCGCGTTCGTGCTCCACGCGCCTCTGACGTCGCCGGAGTGGAGGCCGTCTTCGAGTTCCCGGCGACGGTCGTCGCGGAGCGCGGCCTGGTAGGCGGCGATCGTATCCGCGCGGTCGCGCTGGCCGCGCTCGCGGAGGTCGTCGGCGCTCTCGATGGCGTACTGCTCGGCGGCCTGGCGCGCCCGCGTGAACGCCAGCGTCTGGTGGTCCCGGCCGACGAGGTCGACGAACAGGCGCCTGGTCTCGACGTGGGACGACCGGCGGCGGCCCGACGCCGTCCCGTCCTCGTACTCGGGGGGATTCCACAGCAGCCAGTGGGTCGGCCCCGTCGTGCTGGCGTCCTCGTCGACGAGCACGAACGACGACTCCGGGCGTCCGGTGACGCCGCTGGCGTGCTCGACCGGGTTGCCGATGGTCGCCGAACAGCAGACGAAGTCCGGGTCGCTGTCGAACCGCTCGCAGATGCGTTCGAGACGGCGCATGACGAGGGCGACGTGGCTCCCGAAGACGCCCCGGTACTCGTGGACCTCGTCGACGACGACGGTTTCGAGGCCCTTGAAGAACCAGTCCCAGAGCCGGTTCGCGTACGGGAGCAGGGCGTAGTGGAGCATGTCGGGCGTGGTGAGCACCACCGTCGGCATGCGGTCGCGCACCTCCCGCTTCTCCCCCTTGTCCAGTCTGCCGGTGTACTGGTCGACGGTGACGCGACTGCCGAACCCCAGGTCGCGGGCGAGCTCCGACAGCGTCTCCTCCTGGTCGTTGATGAGCGCGTTCTGCGGCGCGACGTACAGCGTGCGCCCGCCGTGGTCCATCGCGCGCTCGAACGCGGGGACGGTGTAGGCGAGGCTCTTTCCGCTCGCGGTCCGCGTTGCGAGGACGACGTCGTTCCCGTCGCGGACCGCGTCGATGGCGTCGGCCTGGTGCCGGTAGAAGCGGCCGATGCCGCGCTCGTCCAGCGCCGAGGCGAGTCGCGGTTCGACGTCGACGTCGCGGTACCGTCCGTCGTCGCCCGGGAGCGTCGCGTGCCGTTCGACCTGTCCGTCGTAGTACGGACGCCCGCGCAGCCAGTCGATGGTCCCCTGCACGCGTCTCGGTAGGGAACGGGGGACCTAACGCGTTTCGTCGCGCGCCCGATCCATCGAACGGCCACAATGGCTAAGGTACAGAAATGGTTTCGCTATATGAAAATAACGTCCGTTGTGCCAAAGGAAATTTTAAGACAACAGAAGTAGAGTTGGTTCCTGGGGGTTTACCTATGTCAGACGAACGTAAACACGGCTCCGGAAGCGTTGCGCCGGGAGATACCAGCGACCGAGTGGGGATGCAGGTCATCCGGGAACGCGGTGGCGACCCCGAGGAGATCCGGGAGGCGCTCATCGACGCCATCGGCGCGGAGTTCTCGACGTACTACTACTACACGAACCTCCGCACCCACCTCGCGGGTCACGAGGACTACAAGGAGATCGCCGAAGACGCGCGTCTCGAGGACCGCGCACACTTCGAACTAGTGATGCCCCGGGTCTACGAGCTCGGCGGACACATCCCACGGGACATCGGCGACTTCATGGACCGGGCTGGCTGCCCGCACGCCGAACTTCCCGAGGAACCGAACGCCGAGAACATCCTCGAAACGCTCCTCGAAGCGGAGCGCTGTGCCATCCGAACGTGGTCCGAGGTCTGTGACATGACCGAGGGGTGCGACCCGCGTACCTACGACATGGCCTCGCGCATCCTGCAGGAGGAGATCGACCACGAGGCGTGGTTCATCGAACTGCTCTCCATGGAACGCGACGGCGAGACCAACCCCGCCGGCCACTTCGTCCGCGGCGAACCCGGCGAGGCACCGTACTCCACGAACAACCGCATCAACGACTCGGCCTGAACGGACGACACGCTCATTTCTTTCCGGCCGGAACTCGATTCCGTGAGTCGCTACACCGTCGACATCGAGGTTCCGGAGGACTGCGACGTCGACCAGGCCGGCGAGACGGTCTCCGTCGAGGTGTCCGACGACGAGTACGTCCTCGCCGTCGCACGGTCGGAGGGCGTCTGGCTGCCCGCCGACTGCCAGCAGGGCTGGTGTACCACCTGCGCCGCCGAACTGATCGAGGGCGAGGTCGACCAGTCCGACGCGCGCCGGTACTACGAGGAGGACCGCGAGGCCGGCCTCGTGCTCAGCTGCGTCGCGAAACCGCGCTCGGACCTGCGGATACGCGCCTGCCAGCAGGACGCGATGCTCGACCACCGCGCCGCCCACGACCGGCCGCCCGGGAACGCCAAGCGGTGACCCCGGACGTTGCGACGAGGTTTATTGAGGGCGAGACCCGAACACTGAGCATGAGCGATTACCACGCCGTGCTGGTGTTCGACGGCGACTGCCCCTTCTGCTCGGCGGCAGCCTCCGCCCTCCGGCGACTCCCGGGCGTGGGTGCCGTCGCGTGGAACGACGACGCCGCCCAGGCGTTCCTCGCGGCGCAGTTCGACGAGACGCCGTTCGCGCTCGTGCTCGCCGACAGCGGGACCGAACGGGTGTACGTGGGTCGCGAGGCGGCCCGCGAACTCTGCGAACGCGCCGGGATGCCGGCGCTGGTCCAGGACGTCGTCGGCGACAACTACGAGTCCATCGCCGACGCCATCCGGACGGTGACCGGCGTCGACCGCGACCCCGACCCCTACCACGGCGTCTACCCGCTCGCGGACGACGCCCGCGACCGGTTCGACGCCCTCGCCGGCAGCGCCGGTCACACCGCGAAGGTCCGGCGCTAGGCCACAGCGGTGCTCTTCAGGTGCCGACACCACCGTTCTCCACGCCGCCACGTACGTCTACCTCACCACCACGTATATGCTACTCCCTGACGTGGCCTCGTGTGGCATGGACGGAAAGAAACTGCTGATGATCGTCGGCGACTTCGGCGAAGACTACGAGATCATGGTACCGTTCCAGGCGCTCAAGGCGGTCGGCCACGAGGTGGACGCGGTCTGTCCGGAGCGCGGGGAGGGCGACACGGTCAAGACGGCCGTCCACGACTTCCGGGGCGACCAGACCTACCTCGAATCGCGGGGGCACGACTTCGCGCTCACCGCGGACTTCGAGGCGGTCGACCCGGCCGACTACGACGGCCTCGTCCTCCCGGGCGGCCGGGCACCGGAGTACCTCCGGACGTACGACGAGGTGCTCGACGTCGTCCGGCACTTCGACGACGAGGACAAACCAATCGCCGCCATCTGCCACGCGGCCCAGATACTCGCGGCGGCGGACGTCGTCGGCGGCCGGACCTGCTCGGCCTACCCCGCACTCGAAGCCGACGTGGAGGGCGCGGGCGGCGACTACTACGACGGCGTCGTCACCGACGGCAACCTGGTGACGGCCCGCGACTGGGGCGACCACCCCGAGTGGCTCTCGCAGTTCCTCGACGTCCTCGGCACCGAGGTAGAGCACGGGCAGACGGTCGCTGCGGACGACTGACGCCGATTTTCGACGCTCTCGACGCCTCTTCCCGTCGAACGGCGACGACGGTTCCCCCATCCCCTCGCGGCATTTCGTATAGCGCGATACGGTTCATGCGTTCCGTCAGGCACACGTCCCGTCCTCTCGCCGAGGTCGCGTCGGGCCGTCCGCCGTCGTCCCGAGCGACGACTCGTCGGCACGCGAGGCCGCTGGCACGCCGAATCGCGGAAACGCGCCGGTGCCGACCGCCGCGCCGGTGCGGTCGTGCGTGGTGGGACCGCGACCGACCGTCTGTTCCGTGGGGACGACGCGGGCCGGACCGTGCGAATGCAGCCGGCACCAACCAATTAAAGTTGGATTGTTCTAATCACACTGTATTGATGATGGATCCGAGCGCGCTCCGAAGAGCGGACGAAGCGAACCGGAACTGGTCATCCCCGTCCCCCGTGGAGCTGTGGGGCAGATGAGGTTCGTCGTCGTGGCGGGCAACACGGAGACGGCACGGATCGACGGCATCAGCGCCGCCGGGGCCGACGGCGACGTGATGGTCCACACCCCGAGCGCCGACCTCGAGATACTGACGTACGGTCGGCCAGTGCAGGCACCGGTCGTCCCCGTCAGTCCGTCGGGGTGTCCCACGCCTGCGGTCGTCACCCGCGCGGCGCGTGAGCTGCTGGAGTTCGAGACCGTCGCGCTGGACGCCGGCCTCGCCCGCCAGACCGGGTCGCCCACCGTGACCGTCGGCGACGGTGTGGGGCGGGACGTCCGCCGAACCCGGGCCGTTCCCGCCGCTCCGGAGACGTACGAAGCGGCTCGGCAGTTCGGCCGCGACCTCCCGGACGACGAACTCGTGCTCGGTGAGACCATCCCCGGCGGCACGACGACGGCGCTGGGCGTCCTCACCGCACTCGGCGAGCGGGCGACGGTGTCGTCCTCGCTCCCGGACAACCCGCTCGCGCTCAAGCGAGCGGTCGTCGACGAGGCGCTGGACGCCAGCGGCCTGTCCCCCGGTGACACGGCCGACGACCCGGTCGAGACGGTCCAGCACGTCGGCGACCCCGTGCTCGCCGCCGTGGCCGGACTGGTCGACGGCGCGACGGATTCGGGCACGTCCGTAACGCTCGCCGGCGGCACCCAGATGGCGGCCGCCGCCGCACTCGCTCGCCACGCCGGCGTCGACGCACCGCTCTCGCTCGCCACCACCTCATTCGTCGCCGCCGACGAGACTGCGGCCATCCGCGACGTGGCGACGGACCTCGACCTGGCGCTGACCGTCACCGACCCCGGCTTCGACGCCCGGGACCATCCGGCGATGGACGCCTACGTCGCCGGCGAGGCGAAGGAAGGCGTCGGGATGGGCGGCGCGCTGGCGCTCGTCGACCGGTCCGACGTTCCGATGGCGTCGCTACGCGAACGGATAGTCACGGTGTACGACCGACTCGTGGCCGACGCGTCACCGCCGGATCCATGAATACCGCAGCATTCCGAGAGCCGAACCCCACGCTCCCCCGAGGTGACCACCCGTGAGTGGAGCCGACACGTCGATCGACGGCGTCTCGTTCGACCTCTTCGGGACGCTGGTCAGGGTGGACGGACCTGACGACCCGGCCGCGGCGGTCGCCGACGCGCTCGAAGCCCGCGACGTGGACGTGCCGGACGACTGGTCGACCGCCTACGCGGAACCGCACGTCGAGGTCCCCGACGGCACCGAACTTCCCCTCGCGGACCACGTGGTGGCCGCGCTGGCGAGCCGTTCCGACTCGCTTCGCGGGGACGACGTCCGAAGCGACGTCGAGGATGCCGTGTTCGACGCGTTCGAACCGCGCGTGGAGACCCGGGAGGACGCCGCGTCGGCCGTGAAGACGCTGGCGGACCGCCTGCCGGTCGGCGTCCTGTCGAACTGCAGCGTTTCCGGCCTCGCCGAACGCGCCCTCGCCGAGTCCGACGTGGACGAGTCGGCGCTCGACGCGGTCGTCACGAGCGTCGACTGCGGGTGGCGCAAGCCGGCCCCGCGCGCGTTCGAGGCCGTCGCAGCGGAACTGGGCGTCGAGGTGGACCGACTGGTCCACGTCGGCGACGATCCCCGGACGGACGGACGAGCGACCGCGGCGGGCGCGAGGAGCGTCCTCGTCGAGGAGACGCCGCTCGGGGCGGTTCCCGAGACCCTGGAGGAACGATGGGGATGACGGCGACCGCGGCGGTCGGACTGGCCCTGCTGCTGGACGCCGTCTTCGAGGAGTTCCCCGGCCGCGTCCATCCCGTCGCGCTGTTCGGTCGCGTCGTCGGTCGATTCGACCGGTCGTGGGCCCATCCGAAACCCGTCGGCGCGCTCGCCGCGCTCGTCCTTCCGCTCGGCGCGGCCGCTCTCGCGGGCGTACTCACCGACCTCGCCGGCAGCTACGGCGCGGCTCTCGGCACCGGCGTCGCCGCGGTTGCGCTGTTCAGCGCGACGAGCCTCCGGATGCTGGTCTCGGAGGCCGCCAGCGTCGTCGACCGGACCGAGAGCGACGTCGAGGCCGCCCGCGGCGCGGTGCGTGCGCTCGTCGGCCGGGACGCGACCGACCTGTCGCCGGGTGAACTCCGGAGCGCCGCCGTCGAGTCCGTCGCCGAGAACCTCGCCGACGGACTCGTAGCGCCCCTGGTCGCCTTCGCACTCGGCGCGCAGTTCTCCCTCCCGCTGGCGGTGGCCGCCGCCGTCTGGGTGAAGGCCGTGAACACGGTGGACTCGATGCTCGGCTACCGCTCGAAGCCGGTCGGCTGGGCGGGCGCGCGCCTGGACGACGTCGTCATGTGGCTGCCGGCCCGACTCGGCGCGGCGAGCATCGCGCTCGCCGGTCGGTCGCTGGCGGCGCTCGGTCGCGCTCGCGTCTGGCATACCGCGCCGCCCTCGCCGAACTCCGGGTGGCCGATGGCGACCCTCGCCGCCGTGCTCGACGTCGAACTCGTCAAACCGGGCGTGTACGACCTGAACCCGGCCGGCGAGCTGCCGACCGCCTCCGACGCACGGGCGGGCATCCGCGTCGTGGGCGTCGCGGGCGTGCTCTCGTTCTTCACCGCGGGGGTGGTCGCGTGGTTCTGACCGCGCTCCGGGGCGCGCTGGGGTTCCTCTCCCGGTTGCCGCTCGGCCGGACCGAGGACGCGTGGGAGGCGTTCCGGGCGTCCCCGACGGCGTTCCCACTCGCGGGCTACGTCGTCGGCGCGCTCGTCGCGCTGCCGCTGCTGGTGCCCGCACCGGTCCCCACCGTCGCGCTCCTGTTCGTCGCCGGCGTCTACGCCGCGACGGGTATCAACCACGTCGACGGGGTGACGGATCTCGGCGACGCGGCGGCCGTCCACGGCGGACCGTCCGAGCGTCGCGACGTGATGACGGACACCGTCGTCGGCACCGGTGGCGCGCTCGCCGTCGCCCTCGTCGTCCTCGGTCTCGGCACCGCCGGCGCAGCACTGGCCGGTCTTCCCGCACGGGCAGCGCTCGTCGTCGTCACGGCCGAGGTTGGCGCCAAACTCGGCATGGCGACGCTCGTCTGCCTCGGGTCGGCACCGCACGAGGGACTCGGTTCCGCGCTCACGGCGAACGCGGACGCCCGCTCGCTCGTCCCGGCGGCCGTCGTCGCGCTGCCCGCGGTCGCGCTGACCTGGCCGCGGCTCGCCCCCGGCGCAGCGGCCCTGACCGCCGCCGTGCTGGCGTCGCTCGCCGTGTTCGCCTGGGCGCGGACGAACCTCGGCGGGGTGAGCGGCGACGTCCTCGGGGCGACGAACGAGGTCGCTCGCGTCGCGGCGCTGCACGCGGGGGTGGTCGCGTGGACGCGCTTCTGATGTGCGGCGGCCGCGGCACCCGCCTCGACGCACCCGTCGAGAAGCCGCTGTTCGAGGTCGGCGGCCGGCCGATGGTCGACCACGTCCGCGACGCGCTCCGCGCGAGCCGCTGCGAGACCGTGCACGCGGTCGGCTCCCCGGACACGCCGGAGACCCGCGACCACTGGGAGGGCACGTATCTCGAAGCACCCGGCGACGGCTACGTCGCCGACCTGCAGTACGCACTGGAGCGGGTGGACACCCCGGTCCTGACCGTCGCTACGGACCTCCCGCTGCTCGGCGGCGACGCGGTCGACGCGGTGCTGGACGCCCACGGCGGCGGGTCGCTGACGGTCGCCGTCCCCGCCGCGCTGAAGCGCCGCCTGGGGGTGAGCACCGACACGACGACCACCGTCGTCGGCCGCGAGGTCGCACCGACGGGACTCAACGTCGTCGACCCGGACGACGACGGCGACACGCACCTGTCGTACGACGTCCGCCTCGCGGTCAACGTGAACCGACCCGGCGACGCGACCGTCGCGGAGGAACTCCTATGAGAACGCAACGCAGGAACCCGGATCCGACGGACGGAACGAACGGTGACGGCACACACCGAACCATCCAGCGAGGCTGTCTGAAGACGGACGAGCGACCGCCCGGCCGACCGACGTCGGCCGGGAGGGGTGACGGATGAACCCCGACGCCGTCCGCCAGGTCGGCCGAGAACCACACGGTAGCAGCGACGACCCGACCCTGCTCGACTTCAGCGCCAACACGAACCCCCGGGTTCCGGACGGGGTCGAGGCGGTGTACCGGGACGCGTTCGAGGCGTCGCGGTCGTATCCGCCGGAACCGCCGGCCGAGTACCGGGAAGCGGCGGCAACGTACGTCGACTGCGACCCCGAACAGGTCGTCCCGACGCCGGGCGGCCTCGCCGCCATCCGCCGGACCGTCGATCTCGCCGTCGACGACGGCGACTCGGTGCTCGTCCCGCACCCCAGTTTCGGCGAGTACGCGCGGGAGGTCCGCCTCCACGGTGGCGACCCGTCGTTCGTCCCGCACCACGAAATCCTCGACGCCGACCCCACAGACCACGCGCTCGCAATCGTCTGCAACCCGAACAACCCCACCGGCACCGCGTACGACGCCGGCGCGCTGGCGGCGTTCGCCGACCGGTGTCGGGGGGCCGGAACGCGACTGCTCGTCGACGAGGCGTTCCTCGGGTTCACCGACCGGCCGTCGCTCGCGGGCACGGACGGCGTCGTCGTCGCGCGCTCGCTGACGAAGCTGTTCGGCCTCCCCGGCCTCCGGGCCGGGTTCGCCGTCGCGACGGGGGAGTTCCGGGAGGCCCTGCTCGGTGCTCGCCGCCCGTGGAACGTCGGCGGCACGGCACTGGCCTCCGGTGGCTTCTGCATGGACCAGGGCGACTTCGTCGCGCGCACGCGAGAGCGCGTGCGAACGGAGCGAGCGCGGATGCGGGAGGCACTAGCCGAACGGTTCGACGTCGTCCCCTCCGACGCGCCGTTCCTGCTGTTCGACGTCGGCGACCGCGACGTAGACGCCGTGCTCGCACGGGCGCGGGAGCGCGGCCTCGCGCTCCGCGACGCCACGACGTTCCGGGGGCTCGACTCCCACGTCCGCGTCGCCGTCCGACTCCCCGAGGAAAACGACCGTCTCCTGGAGGTGCTCCGTGACGTTTGACGCGACGGTCGCCGACGGTGTCCTCGCGGTCCGCCGACCGTCGACGCGCTGGCTCTCGACGGGGTGGGCCGGCGGGTACGAACGGGCGGACGCCGCCTACAACGTCACCGTCCCCGAGGGCTGGGACCGGACCGACCTCGACGCGTACGTCGCGGAACGACGCGACAGCGCGGGGTTCGAGAGCAGCGGGCCGTCGCTGCTGACCGGCGTCGAGATGCGCCACGCCAGGGGTGCTCGTCTCGGTCCCGTCCGGGCGTTCGCCACGGTCGGTCTGTCGAACCCGGCTGCCCTCCCCGTGGAACGGGGAGCGAAGGACGGTGACCGAGGAGGCGCCGCGACGACCGGCGTCGACGACGAACGGGCGACCGACGAATCGCTCGACGGTGAACGACGCATCGGGACGGTCAACCTCGTCGTCGGGACGACGCGGACGCTGGACGACGGCGCGCTCGCGACCCTGCTCGGCGTCGTCGTCGAGGCGAAGGCAGCCACGCTGGTGGCGCTGTCCGGCTTCCCCGGCACGACGTCGGACGCTGCGGTCGTCGGCAGCGTGCCGGACGGCGAGTCAGAAACGTTCGCCGGCAGTGCGACGGCGGTCGGCGCGGCCGCCCGCGCCTGCGTCCGGGACGCGGTGCGTGCGAGCTTCCGCTCCCGGTACGCCTCGCGGGGCGTCCCACGTTCCGTCGACGACGCCGATCACGGCGTCGTCACCGACCAGCGCGCGGATGTGTTCGAACCGTGAACGACGATAGGGATACCATGACGAACGACGACACCGACGACGACCGAGAGGAACAGCCCCCGCGCCCGCCAGGGCGCGGCGAGACGCCCGAAGCCCGCCCCGTCGAGCCGTCGGCTCCGCCGGAGTTCGGCCTCGTCCAGGTCTGGTGGGGAGACGGCAAGGGGAAGACGACCGCCGCCCTGGGGATGGGGTTCCGCGCGGCCGGGCACGGCTACCGCGTCCACGTGCTCCAGTTCATGAAGGGCGGCGCGTCGAGCGTCGAGGACGTCCGCGGCGAGTACAACGCCATCGCGGCGATGCCCGGCATCTCCTACGAGAACTCGGGTCACTACGGCTGGCACGGACGGCTGGACGGGTCCGACGAGGACGAACACGTCGCCAGGGCGCGCGGCGGACTGGAGCGCGCCCGGGAGCTAATCGGCGCTGTGCGCGAGGCCGACCTGGGGTCGCCGCTCCCGCTCGACGGCCCCGCCGACGACGGCGTGCACATGCTCGTCCTCGACGAGATACTGTACGCCGCGAACCGCGAGCTCGTCGACCCCGACGCGGTCGTCGACCTCGTCGAGTCGAAACCGGACGACCTCGAACTCGTGCTCACCGGCGGTCACGAGGCACCCGAGTACGTCCGCGACCACGCCGACCTGATCACGAACGTCCGCAAGGAGAAACACCCGTTCGGGGCGGGCCACCGCGCCCGCAAGGGGACCGAGTACTGATGACCCACACCCTGCTCGTCGCAGGGACGGCGAGCCACGTCGGCAAGAGCACGGTCGCGACGGGGCTGTGTCGGCGTCTCGCGCGGCAGGGCGTCTCGGTCGCCCCGTTCAAGGCACAGAACATGAGCAACAACGCCCGGGCGGTCGTGACCCCCGACGGCGACTGGGGCGAGGTCGGCGTCTCGCAGTACGTGCAGGTGCGCGCAGCGAACGTGGCGCCGACGACGGACGCGAATCCGGTCCTGCTGAAACCACGTGGTGACGGCGAGAGCCAACTCGTCGTCCAGGGGGAGCCGGTCGGCCACTTCGCTGCCGGCGACTACTACGAGGAGCACTGGCACCGCGCTCGCGAGGCGGCCGTGGAGTCCTACGAGCGACTGGCGGCCGACCACGACGTCGTCGTCGCCGAAGGGGCGGGCAGCATCGCCGAGATCAACCTCCACGACCGCGACCTGGCGAACGTCGAGACGGCCCGGTTCGCGGACGCGTCGATCCTGCTCCTCGGCGACATCGAGCGCGGCGGCGTGTTCGCCAGCCTCTACGGCACGCTCGAACTGCTGCCGGACGACCTGCGCGAGCGGGTCTACGGCGTCGCCATCACGAAGTTCCGCGGCGACGCCGCGCTCCTCGAACCCGGCATCGAGGAGTTCGAGCGGCGCACGGACGTCCCTGTCGTCGGAGTGCTCCCCCACGACGACCCCGGTCTGCCCGAGGAGGATAGCCTGTCGCTCCCCTCCGTCGACGAGCGGGCCCTTCTCGGCGACGACGACGGCGTTTCACCGGACCGCGCGGTCACCGTCGGCGTCCCTCGCCTCCCGCACGTCTCGAACTTCACCGACGTCGACCCGCTGGCGCGCGTCCCCGGTGTCCGCGTCGCCTACCTCCCGCTCGACGCCACCCTCGATGGGGTCGACGCGCTCGTCCTCCCCGGCACCAAGAACACGGTCGACGACCTGCTGGCGCTCCGGGAGGCCGGGTTCGACGACGCCCTCGCGACGTTCTCGGGCCCCGTCGTGGGCATCTGCGGCGGCTACCAGATGCTCGGCGAACGACTGACGAACGCCGCCGTCGAAGGGACGGGAAGGAAAGACACCCTCCGGGGATTCGGCCTTCTGCCGGTCGAGACGCGGTTCACGCGCGAGAAGGAGGTCCGTCAGGTGTCCGTGGACGTCACTGGAACCGGCCCCATCGACGGCGCCACGGGAACCGCGTCCGGCTACGAGATACACGTTGGGCGGACGTCGCAGACACCGTCCGTCGGTCGGCCGCTGGGCGAACAGAGTGCTGCGACCTCGTCCGTCCTCGGCACGTACCTGCACGGCCTCTTCGAGAACGAGAACGTTCGGGCGGCGTTCTGCGACGCCGTCTTCCGTAGCACGGGAACGTCCCGTCCGTTCGCGTCGTCCGAACTACCGTCTCCCTACGTCGACGCCGCGGACCTCGTCGACGGAATCGACCTGCCGTTCGATCCGTTGCCGTAGGCCGTCTGTTCGTTCCGTTTTCGCGATGAGATTGTCTCGGTCCTGTCCGTTCACCCCACTGGCTTCTGTATAGCGAAATGCGGTTTACTCGTTGCGTCGGAGACGTCGGCAGTGCCAGGAACTGAAAGTACATTTATAACTAGTCTGTCGCGTTCCAGCGAAACGGCCGACGGATACGGGATGGTGCGTCCCCCCGTGCAACCGTCCGGGCGCGGTTCGCTGCTGCTATCCTCTGACCGGCTGTCAATCAGGCGCGAAGTTCCGGCAGGGACAGGAGGACACGGCCTCGTTCGACACAACGATAGCCGACCGGAGCTTCGGTTCGTGGTGTTCCGTCCGACCTGGACGTACAGCCCTCACTTCGTCCCATCGACCCCAGGGTGACATCGCTCATAGCTCCTCGGCTGGCTTCCTGTAGACAGCCTCCACTGCGGCGTGCTGGTGGGGTTCGCCGCCGGAGTCGTCGTCGAACACGAACTCGTCCCTGTACAGGCGCTCCCAGTCGCCGTAGTACGTCCGGAGTTCAGTGGGGTCGTAGAAGTGCTCGTTCTCCCCCCAGTCGGGTGCCGGCGGGACGTCCTCCCGGTCGACGAACGCGAAGACGGCGTGGACGCCGCCCGGGCGAGTCTGCTGCTTGAAGTGGTCGAACTGCGCGCTGCGATTCTCCGGCCGGAGGTACTGCACCGCGCCGATGGAGTAGAAGACGTCGACCGGACGGTCGATCTGGAGGTCGTTGACGTCGGCCGGTTCCGTGTCGATCGCGACGCCGCGTTCCTCCGCCAGCCGTCGGGCCTTCTCCAGCCCGTTCGGCGCGACGTCGACGGCGAGGACGTCGAGGCCCCGTTCGGCCATGTAGACCGAATCGCGTCCTTCCCCTGCGCCGACGTCGATGGCGGAGAGGTCGTCTCGCTCGGGCGCGAACTCGACCGCCCGCTTCGCGAGCTCGTTCGGTTCCGTTCCCCAGTAGTACTCGTCGCGTCCGTAGATTTCCTGCAATCTCTCGTATTCCATCGTCGTCTCCTCGGTCGAGAATCGCCGACGGGGAGTAGTTTTCGACGTGCGTCTCGTCTTGGATACGGTCGGTACCGCGGATTCGGGTCCGACGGTCCCTCGAATGGGGAAATCTCCGGAATCGACGAGGGAGACGTCCTGTACGGTATTTCCGGTAGTCGAACTGGCGGCGTCCGTCACTCGCAGGCGTCCGGGTCGAGGGTCGTCGGCATATCGCGGAACGTCCCGTCGGCGTCGACGCGCACGGTGACGGAGTAACAGCCGGCATTGCCGTTCTGCGGAAAGGTTCGCCGTATCTCGTCCGTTCCGCCGTCGAGACGGGCCGTCACGGTGTACCTGCCGGGGTCGGTCGGCAACCCGTCGGTGACGACCGGTTGTGTCTCGTCCTGCGGCGGGACGTCCTGGGTCCTGCGGAACACCGTCTCGTCGTCCGATTCGATGTGAACTGCGACCGTTTGCGGCGCGTTTCCGCGGTTGATGAACACCAGTTCGCCGATTCGTGCGTTGGGAGTACCGAAGACCGACGTACACCCAGCGAGGAGCGCTGTCGACGCCGTTCCGAGCCCGACGAGAAGGCGGCGACGGGACCGGTGCGTGGGCACGTCCGGGTATGGCGACGGGCACCGGTATACGTCTTTCGCTACTGACGGGGATTCAGTTTCGCGCCCATCTCCGCCACTGGATATCGCGACATGGAATTCATCTGTTCGCCATCGCCCTACAGCAGCGAGTACACGTTCGCCTCGTACACCTCGCGAACGCGGTCGCCCCAGTTGTGCGTGTAGGTGTCGATGATGTCGCTGGCGACGTCGCCGCGGAGGTACTTGACGATGCCGCGGTCGCCGGTACGGTCCCGGAGGTGGGTGGTGAAGAAGTGCCGGAAGTAGTGGGGTGTGACGTTCTCGGCCGCGCCGCCGCCGGTGCGGTACCACCCGGCCTCGCGGGCGTGGCGTTCGACTGCGTGGCGGACCATCTTCGGCGTGACGCGCTCGCCCCAGTCACCGCTCGTGCTGACGAACAGCGCCGGCGACGAGGTGTCGGGACGCACCGCCAGCCAGCGCACCAGCGTCCGCGACAGTTCGTCGTCTACGGGCACTATCGTCCCCCGTTTGCGCTTGTTCGAGGCGGTGCGCTCCTCGCCGTTGACGACGTCGCCGCGGGAGACGTCGGCGGCGACGTAGAGCGAGTCGGGGCGGTCGTCGATCTGCGGCCGTTCGCCCAGCGAGAACGCCGTCCTGGCGTCGTCGTCGGACAGGTTCACGTCCTGGAGGTCGAGATTGCAGAGCTCACCGACGCGCATCCCGGTCTTCAGTAGCGTGACGACGAGCGCCCGCTCCAGGGGGTGCCGGACGCCGTCGACGAACTCACGCATCCGGGGGATGGCGATCTCGCGTCGCGTCGGGTCCTTGTCGATGGACTCGTGCATCTCCTCGACGACGAGCGCCATCGGGTTGGATTCGAACGCACCGACCTGGGTCATGTACGCATAGAACCTGTGGAGGTAGGAGGCGTAGGTGGCGACGGTGCTCTCGGCGTTCTCGTCGCGGAGGGTGTGCACCCAGGCCATGCAGTCACGACGGCTGGCGTCCCCGGGCGTGACCGCACGCCCGGAGGGGTTGCGGTCGGGGTCGCCGAGGAACGACTCGAACTCCCGCAGGACGCGCTCGTAGGCGTCGCGGGTACGCTCGCTCTTGCCGTGGTACTGGAGGTCCTGGAGGAAGTACCCGACCGAGTCATCGGGGTCCGGGTCGTTGGTTGCGGGACTACTGGCCATCTGAACCCTCCACGACGACGTAGCCGCCGTGCCGACCGCTGTATCTCACGCGGTTCTCGTCCTGGAGGCTCCCGAGCGCCTCGTCGAGGCGGTCCTCGAAGTCGCCGGCGAGCCGTTCGACCAGTTCGTCCCACGACAGGTTCCCCTCGCGAGAGAGCAGTTCGAGGACGGTGTCTTCGAGGCCGTCACCCCCAGGGTTCGACCCGTGAGATTGGGGTTCCTCGGGGTCGAGGTCGAACCCCCGTCGTCCGGCCTGAACCATCGTCCGGACGAACTCGCTCTGGCTCATGTCGAGGGCGTCGGCGTGCTCCTTCCACTCGGATTTTTGGCACTCTGGAACGTACGTCTTCACAGCGGCGCGATCCGTCCCGTCGTCGGGCATGGACGGGACGTCTCAGCCCCACCACTTCAATTTGTCCCACGTGCCGTGATAAGCGAACTTATCTTCTCGAATAGGTCTCCAATCACTGCCGGAAATCCCTATTATCTCGTACGATAGCATCATCAAACCGCCCCTGATGGTACTATTTACGACGATAAACTTCTGGACGACGATTGCACCCAGGGCTGGTGGTCGGGGTCGACCAGTCGGCGTCCTCGTTCGTCGCTCGCTCCGGAACACTGCCCGTTCGAATCCGAAGCCCAACGAAGTTCTGGACGCGACGTTCTCGGACTCGCCCCGCGACGACGTTCGGTGTGGAGTCCGGGATAGTACACTGCGCCGTGCGCCCTTCAGGACGGGTGGCTGGACCTCTCCTGTCGACAGTCGCCTCGAACTGCTGGACAGCGGACTTTCGACCGTTCTCCGGATCCGTTCCCCCGGTGGTGGGCATGATGACCATGACGCCTCTGTGACGAGACGTGCGATTGTTCGGTGCTGACGCAGTCGAACCACCATCTCCGAACGGTGTCCGACCGGTCGGTTGCCACGCTCTTGCTCGACACTTCAGCCGTCTACTTCGCGTCGGCGTTCTCGAAGGCCCACCGAGACCAGGACGACTGAAGAGTCGCTCGACGTCACTGTCAGGGCCGTCTGCCCCCCTGCGCTGGGTTTCGGTAGCCCAGTGTGCGCTCGAACGGCGTCTGGACTCGTCCGATACGGAGGCGATGAACCACATGTCGCTATACCCAACGACGGGGGTGTCGGCGTCGAATCACTGCTCCTACGACTCCACCCTGTCGGCGTAGCATTCGAGTTCGTTCGCGAGTTCGCGGGCGCGGTCCGTGGAGAGCGACACGGTGTCGCCGTGGGCCGGCAGGTCGCCGAGTTTCGCGTTGTCGAGCTCGAGTTGCAGCGTCACGACGTCGGGACTTTCGACGCGAGGGGTGCTCACGTCCAGGATAGCGTCGGTCTCCTCGGACCAGCCGTGTCCTTCGGCCACGTCGCGGAACAGGTCGAACGTCGTGTAGTCGGCGACGCTCATGACCCGGTCGGCCATCTCAGTCGTCCCCCGATGCGGGCGCGTCCCCCGGACTCGTCGGCGCGGGACTGTCGTCCATCGCGTCGTCCTCTGCGTAGGGGTGCCACGTATTCTTCGTGTTGTGCATGACGGGGTCGTAGGAGGTCTCTTCCGGTTCGAGGAGTTCGGCCAGCGTCTCCTCGTCGCGGCCCGCGACGAACTCCCGGAAGGCCTCGCCGTCCTCGCGCTCGGCGACGAACCCCTGGACGAGGTTGCGGATGGCGCCGGACACCTCGTCGGCGGCGACGCGCTCGCGCACCCAGTCGGCGAACGCGGGATTCTCGCCGAGGCCGACGTCGAGCACCTCGACGACCTCGCCGTTGTTGCGCGTCTTCATCCCGCGGAGGCTCACGTCCGCTATCTGGGGTTGCGCGCAGGAAGCGGTCCAGTCCGAGAGGTGGACGTGAAGTTCTCGACGTCGTCGAGCAATGCGACGTTCTCGACCAGCCAGCGCGAGAACCGGACCTGCCGGTTCTTCGTCTCGACGATGGAGGGCGAGCAGAACTCGGTGCCGGTGCAGGCGATGGACCCGCGCTGGAACGGGTGCGGGTCGGGGCTGTAGCGCTCCAGGAGTGGCTCGTCGTTCAGGGCGTCGAGGTTCTCCTCGGGCACGTCGGTCAGCAGGAGGTTCTGGCGCTGGGTGAGCCGGACCTCGCCCGAACCGTACTGCTCTGCGATGTCCGCGAGTTCTATCGTCTCCGCCGCGCCGACGCGGCCGACGAGGACGTTCAGGCCGACGTAGAAGTTTCCGTCGCGCTGACGATGGACGCCGACGTGGTCCGCGTAACCGGGGTCGTCCGGGACGCCGGCGTTGCAGGAGTACTCCTCGCGCAGTTCGGTGCCCGCCGTGTGCAGTTCGAAGTCGACGTACTCCTCCTGGAGGACGCGCCGCAGTTTCGCCGGTCCCCACTCGTCGACGAGGAACTTGATGTGGGCCCGCCGGCGGTTCTCGCGGTTCCCGTGGTCGCGGAACAGCGCGGTGAGCCCTCCGAGCACGGCCACCACGTCGTCCTCCACGACGCGCTCGTGGGCGACGGCGTCGTCGACCGACACGCCGATGCGGTGGAGCGCATCGACGTGGGAATGACCCGAACGGCGAGCGGACGACCCAGGAGGATATCAACCGCCTGCTGGTCCGCCAGGCGCGCGAGGGGAACGACGTGGTCCGCCTGAAGGGCGGCGACCCGGCGGTGTTCGGCCGCGGCGGCGAGGAGGCCGAACATCTCGCGCGCGAGGGCGTGGCGTTCGGGGTGGTACCGGAGACCACGAGCGCCATCGCCGCGACCGAGGTCGCCGGCATCCCGGTGACCCACCGTGAGTACGCCTCGAGTCCGAGGGTCGTCACTGGGCACGAGGGCCCGACGAAGGCCCAAAGCGCCATCGACGGTGGCGCTCTCGCGGACTGCGTCGTCGCGGGCGGCACGCTCGTCGTCCTGATGAGCGTCGCGCGACTAGCGGACAACGCCCGCGCGCTCCGCGACCACGGCGTGCCGAAGACGACGTCGGCCGCCGTCGTCGAACGAGCGACTCACGAGGATGAGTTCACCGTCACCGGGACGGTCGACACCATCGACGAACGGAGCCGCGAGGTGGGCGTCGATACCGACCTCGCTCCTCGCGCGAGCGCCGCGATGGTCGACGAGGTGGGGTTCGGATTCTACCTCCAGTCGCGGGGCGAACCCCGGCGTCGACGTGCTGTTGCTCGCCCGGCAGACCCTCGGGTACGGTCGTTCGTCAACACCGTCGAGACGCTGGCGAATCTCGCCGACGCGGACGCACACCTCGCCAGCTTCTTCCACCTCTCGTTCGCCAGGAGGCTGGTCGACGCGCTCCGCAAGAGCGAGCAGGCGATCGACCGCGTCGTCGGGTTCCAGGGGTGAGAGAGCTACGACGACGTGCGGCCCGGCACCACGCGGTTCGCGGAGTGGGGCGGCGAGTTCCGCGACGGCGAACGTGAGACGGAGACGCTCGGCCTCGACGCAGACGCCGACGTGCTCGAGGTCGCCGACGACCGCGTCGATTCCGCACGGATCACTGAGTCCGTCCTGGCCTGCGACCGGACGGACGCGTTCGCCGACGCCGCTGCGGTCAACGCCAGCGTCAGGATCTACGCTCGCGGCGACGTCCATACGATGTGGGACGGCGTCGAACTCGCGAAGAAGACGCTCGCCGACGGCGACGCGGGCGACCGGCTCGCTGCGCTCCGGGACTTCGACGCCTGAGAACACTCCCCCCGACGTGGCGACGCGCGCCCCGTGCCGGGGGCGATAAACCGTCGAGCGACGCCGCCGCGACCCGCTCCGCGACCCCCGCACTTCCTCGACGTCGCCGGTCTCCCTGGCGACGCGCCAGACGCGCTCCGACGCCACGACGGCGCGCAGCGCGTCCCGCCGGGCTTCCGGCGGTCGGTCGCGCAGGTCTGCTGCGGCACGGGCAACCAGCCCCGCGCCAGCGACCTCCGGTTCGAGACGCCGACGGAGGTGTGCTCAGGGCGGGACTCAGACCGCGCGTCGCGACCGCAGCGAGGACGGGGACCGTCCCGGACCGCGCGTTCGACTGCCTCGTTCACCGCCGCGTCGTCCGTCGCTGCCACGACCAGCGCCGGGTCCGTCCGGTCGACCCAGTTCGCCACGTTCCTCCGCCCGGCCGCTTTCGCGTCCGCAACGGGGGCCGCGCGGACCATATCTACCCCGGGACGTACTCGTCGAACGCCGGCGAGACGACCACCACGTCGGCCTCGTCGGCGAACCGGCCGCCTTCCGCAGGCCGACCGGTCCGCCGCCGAAGACGAGCACGCGCTCGCCCTCGCGGTCGTGCAGGAGCGAGATCATCGTCCTCGGATAGCCAGGCAGGGGTCTTCTGCGTCTCCCTTCGGGTTTCCCTCCCGCTGGACGACCCGACCGCGTAGGACCTGCTGACGGGCGCGGTAAGTTCGACGCCCGTCGCGGGTCCGCTCTCGCGGGTGACGCCCCATCCCACCGCGCAGGCGGATCGTCCGGCGCGTCGTCGCGCTCGTGGTCCTGTCGACGTGAAGCGCCCTGTCGTTCATCCCCATCGATCCCGGCGGTCAGACCCCGCAGAGAGGATGACGTCGTTGGTCGATCCAGGGCCACAAGGTATAACATATTCTTAATTATAGCGAATTTGACTGGTTTGAGGCGCAACGGATGAACCGTATTTCGCTATATACAATTCCGGGCGTGATCCGCTCCCGACGACACACCCAGGACCGGCAGATGAGTGGTCGGGAGAGAACATGGACGACCCGGCGCTGAGGGCGGCGCGACGACGCGGGATTCAATCGAGAGTGTTCCGGAGTCGGTCGGCGACGGCGTCCATCGCATCGTCTGCGGTCGTCACGCTGTCGGTGAGGCTGAGGAACCCGTGCGCCATGCCGGGGTAGTGCTGGTGGTCGACCGGAACCCCCGCGTCGGACAGGCGCTCCGCGTAGGCGACGCCCTCGTCGCGCAGCGGGTCGAAGCCGGCGGTGACGACCGTCGCGGGGGGGAGGCCGGTGACGTCGTCCGCTCGAAGCGGGGACGCGTAGGGGTTCGCCGCGTCGACCGGACTTCGAAGGTACTGCTCCCAGAACCACTTCATGTCTGCGCGCGAGAGCAACGGTCCGTCCGCGTTCTCCGCGTAGGAGTCGGTGTCGAACCCGTGGTCGGTGATGGGGTAGAGCAGGGACTGCGCGGCGAGGTCCGGGCCGTCGAAGTTCCGTGCACGGAGCGCCGTCGCGGCCGCGAGGTTCCCGCCGGCACTCGTGCCGGCGACGGCGATGCGGTCGGCGTCGCCGCCGAAGGACTCGACGTGGTCGGCCACCCAGGCGAGTGCCGCGTAACCGTCGTCCACCGCGGCGGGAAAGGGGTGTTCCGGCGCGAGGCGGTAGTCGACGGAGACCACGACGCAGTCGGCCCTGACCGCCAGTTCCCGGCAGACGCCGTCGATGGAGTCGAGCGTCCCGAGCATCCATCCCCCGCCGTGGTAGAAGACGACGACCGGTCGTTCGGGTATCGCTCCGGCGTCTACCTCACCTGCTTCGGAGAACTCGGGGCGGTAGACGCGGATCGGGATATCGCCGTCCGGCCCGGGGATCGAGAGGTTCCGGACGAATCCGACCGGCCTGACGTCGCCGGACGTGAACACCTCGTCCTCGACGCGGCGTGCCGATTCGACCGACAGCGCGTGCCAGGGCGGGACCCCCGCTCGTTCTATCTCGGCGATCGCGGTAGCCATCTCCGGGTCGAGTTCCATACGCTCCCTCTCGGGGGCACGAAAGTTATAGTTCGGCCACGCGAGGACGCGTCGACTTCTCTGGCGCCAGCGTCCGTATCTCCACCCTAACCGCCGGTAATTTCTGTTATACGGCATCAACGACAGGGTTCTCCGGTGGACGGTCGTCGCGTTTTATCCGGGTGCCTGGCGGAGACGTGACCGGAATGAGAACGAAACGATCGACGCGAACAGCGACAGTTGGACTCATCGCGGTGTTGCTCGTCGGATACGCCGGCGCTGGCGTTGCGGTCGCAACACAGGACGATGGCGGGACTACGAACGTCCGGGTGGCACACATGTCGCCGGACGCCCCGGCCGTCGACGTCCTGGTCGACAACGAGACGGCCGTCGAGAACCTCTCGTTCGGTAACGTCACCGACTACCTGTCGGTGCCGGGTGGCGAGCGGAACGTGACGATAACCGCCGCGGGCGACCCGAGCACGGTCGTCTACTCGGACAACGTCACGTTCGAGGCAGGCACGAACTACACCGTCGTCGCCGCCGGTGAGGTCTCCGAGGGCGCGAACACCACGTTCCAGCCACTGGTCCTCGAGGACAACTTCACCGTTCCCGGGCCAAACGAGGCGTCTGTCCGACTCGTCCACGTCGCACCTGATGCGCCGCCCATCGACGTGACCGTCCCCGCGACGAACCGGACGCTGTTCGACAACGTCTCGTTCGGCGAGGCGACCGACTACGTCTCCGCCCAGCCGGGCTCCTTCGAGGTCGAGGTGCGCGCAGCGACCGCGAACGACACCGGCCAGGTCGTGCGGACGTTCAACCTGTCCGTCGAGGGCGGCACGGTCTACACCGCCTTCGCGGCCGGATACCTGAACCCGCAGGACGCGCCCGCCGACGTGCCGCTCCAGGCCATCCTCGTCACCGACGCGACGAGCGGAGCGAACCAGACGACGGCAGGCAACGCCACGACGGCCGCAGGGAACGCGACGACAGCGGCAGGGGCGGCGACCGAGACTGGCACCGCAACCGAGACCGGTACTGCGACCGGAACGACGACCGAGGCAGGCATGGAGACCGGTACTGCAACCGGAACGACGACCGAGGCGGGGATGAACACCGAAACCGAAACGGGGACGACGACCGAGACAGGCATGGAGACGGGAACTGCGACCGGAACGACGACGTAGAACTCGCGAGGCAGGGGCCGGCGTCGGGATTCCGACTCCCGCTGACGCCGACGTTCTGGACTCCGTCACCTCGCTTTGTCGTCGGTGAAATCGCCCACAATCGCCGAATACCTGGACGCAGTGGTCGTTTCCGGTTGGATTTCGGCGATCGTGGGCCGAGGTAATTCCCGTTACGGAGGTAGCGAATCGGCGACGGCCCCAGTACCGAGCCCGTTTCTGCTATGCACGGTCGCACCATTTTAACCGCGACTCCCTCGAAGAGAGGAGTCGATGAGGGGGAAACACACACATAGAACGGTAGCGGTAGCACTCGTGACACTACTACTGGTGGGGTACGGCGGGGTGGCCGGCGTGTTGGCCGGGTCGGCGTCGCAGTCGGACGAGGAGACGAACGTCCGGGTGGCACACATGTCGCCGGACGCCCCGGCCGTCGACGTCCTGGTCGACGACGAGACGGCCGTCGAGAACCTCTCGTTCGGCAACGTCACCGACTACCTGACGCTCGCCCCGGGTGAGGCGAACGTGACGATAACCGCCGCGGGCGACCCGAGCACGGTCGTCTTCTCGGACGAGATCACGTTCGAGGCCGGCACCAACTACACCGTCGCGGCGACCGGCGAGGTAACCGAGGCCGCTGAGACGACGTTCGAGCCGGTCGTCTTCGAGGACGACTTCACCGTTCCGGGGCCTGACGAGGCGTCGGTCCGGCTCGCGCACGTCTCGCCCGACGCGCCGGCCGTCGACGTGACGATAGCGGAGACGAACGAGACGCTGTTCGACAACGTCACGTTCCAGGAAGCCACCGAGTACGTGAACGTTCCCGCGGGCGACTACACGCTCGAAGTCCGCCCGGCGACCGAAGACGACGACGGCGAGGTCGTCGCGGAGTTCGACGTCTCGCTCGAAGGGGGTACAGTCTACACGGCGTTCGCGGCGGGGTACCTGAACCCCGAGGACGCCCCGGTCGATGAGCCGTTCCAGCTCATCACGGTCGTCGACGCGGAAGGTGAGAAGGTGACGACCACTGAGGCCGCGCCGGAGACGACTACGACTGAGAAGCCGGTGGAGACCACTACCGAGAAGCCAGCGAAGGAGACTACGACGGAGAAACCGGCAAAGACAACCACCACGGAGAAACCGGTGGAGACTACGACAACCGAGAAGCCAGCGAAGGAGACTACGACGGAGAGACCGGTGGAAACCACCACGGAGAAGCCGATGGAAACCACCACGGAGAAGCCGATGGAGACTACGACAACCGAGAAGCCAGCGAAGGAGACTACGACGGAGAGACCGGTGGAAACCACCACGGAGAAGCCGATGGAAACCACCACGGAGAAGCCGATGGAGACTACGACAACCGAGAAGCCAGCGAAGGAGACTACGACGGAGAAGCCGGTGGAAACCACGACGAAGAAGACAGAGCCGATGACCGAGACGACTGAGAAAACCGACGGCGGCGGCGACTACTGACGACGCTCCGTTCTCATTGCAGTTCGACGGGACGCGCCTGACGGCGCGTCCGGACTGCTCACGGGTCGACGGCATCCGAGAGGGCGAGGTCACTCGGCGGATTCGACTCAGTCGTCCTTGATGCGCTCGGCGACGCTCTCGAGTTGCTCCATCCGCTCCTCTCTGGCGGCGTCCCGGAGCGCCTGCTGGTTGTCGGTCGGGCACTCCAGTTCTGGAACCGGCGTCGGAGAGCCCGATTCGTCCAGCGCGACGAAGGTGAAGACGGAAGTGGTCGTCTCGCGCTCCTCGTCGGTCCGGGGGTCCTCGGCCCGGACGTTCACCTTCACGTCGACGCTCGTGTTGCCCGTCGAGAAGACGAACGCCTCGACGACTGCGACCTCGCCGCGGTCGATGGGGCTGATGAAGTCGACGTGGTCCATCGAGGCGGTGACACACTGGTTGCCGGAGAAGCGCATCGCCGCGATGGCCCCGCAGATGTCCATCCAGTGCAGCACCGCGCCACCGAGCGCGCGTCCGAGGTTGTTCGTGTCGTTCGGCAGCAACAGCTCCGTCATCTCCGTGTACGAGTCCATCAGCGTCGCGGTCTCGCTCATGACCGGGCGTTCGCGTGACGGTCACTTAGTTCCCGTCCGTCCCGCCCTTCCCGGTCGAACGCGAGTCGCCACAGGGGCGCTCCGGTACCGCCGACATCGTCCCGCCTGCACGGGGTCGATTTAAAGGATGGGCCATTGAACGGACAGGCCCTTGCTCGTCTCGTTCGACGTATCCAGCATGCCACGACCGCGATCGACGGCAGACTCCGATTGGGCCGTCACGCTCCAACACTCCTGGAACGACGAGACGTCGCTCGTCGAGACGGTCGTCCGGGCGCTGGTTGCCGCAACCGACGACCCACCCGAGTCGTTCACGCCGATACATCGCTGCGTCGACGTCGACGCTCTCGAACGGATCTTCGCTCCACGTCCCGACGGAACGCCGCGACCGGACACCGCCGCGACGACGTTCACCGTCGACGGCCACGAGGTTCTCGTGGAGAGCGGCGGTCGCGTCGCCGTTCGCCCGGTTCGCTGACGACGGCTGCTGACGGTGGCCGCCGGTCGCCGACGAAGGGCGTCCCGTCGGTAGTCGGCCGCCGTTCGGCTCAGTTCGGGGGACAGGCTGGCGATAAAAAATTGCTCTTTCACCGACAACGGTAAAAACGGAGGGCGAGAAAAGTGGATAATGACCGACCAGAACCCGCCGTCGTCCACGAACGACGACGGGAGCGTACGCGTCGTGGGGACGGCCCACGTCTCCGCGGAGAGCGTCGAACGCGTCGAGGAGGTGGTCGAGGAAGAGCAACCGGACACGGTGGCGGTCGAACTCGACGAGAGTCGGTACAAGCAGATGCAAGGGGAGGTGGCGGACGACCTCGAACCGGCCGACCTGCTGCAGGGCAACACCGTCTTCCAGTTCATCGCCTACTGGATGCTGTCGTACGTCCAGGCCCGGATGGGCGAGCAGTTCGACATCGAACCGGGTGCGGACATGAAGGCCGCCGTCGACGTCGCCGAGCGAGAGGGCAGCGACGTCGCGCTGGTCGACCGCGACATCCAGATGACCATCCAGCGCTTCTGGGCGCGGATGACGTTCCGCGAGAAGCTACGGATGGTCGGCAGCCTCGCCCTGGGGGTGACCGACCCGCTCACGCTGGGCGTCCTCGGCGGCGCGATGGTCGGGGCCTTCTTCGCCCTCCTGTTCGGCATCTTCCTCGCGCCGCTGCTCGGCATCGGCTCGCTGCTCACGCTCGGGGCGGGCGCTGGCACGCTCGAACTCGTCGGCGGGGTCGTCGGCGGTACGGTGGCCGGCGTCGGCCTCGGTGCGTTCGCGGTGTCGATGGGTGCGACCCGGCGGTACGACGTCGCGCTCGCTGCGGGCGGACTGCTCGGCCTGATCGTCGGGGCGGCGGCCGGCGTCGGCGCGGTGACGGTCGTCGGCGCTGCCACCCTGGAGTCCATCGGCGCGATAACGCTCCGGTCGCTCGTCGCCATCGCCGGCGGCGTCGGGGTGGGTCTCGTCGGTGGGGCCGCGCTCGGCGTCTTCATGGGGACGGGCGTGCAGACTGACCTGGACGAGGGCGACCTCTCCGACGTCGACGACGGCGACCTCTCGAACCCGGACGTCCTCGCCGCGATGAGCGAGGAGGAGGAGTTCGACATCGAGGACCTGACGGACGTCGACGTCATCACCGCGATGATGGAGGAGTTCCGGCAGTTCTCGCCTGGCGGCGCGGAGGCGCTCATCGACGAACGCGACGCGTTCATCGCCCACCGCCTCGTCCAGTTGCGCGAGGCGGGCCGTGACGTGGTCGCCGTGGTCGGTGCCGGCCACCGCGCTGGCATCGAGGAGTACCTCGAGTCGCCCCAGACGCTCCCCCCGATGGAGTCGCTGGTCGGCGTCGAGACGGGGCGGCGCTTCTCGCTGTTCAAGATATTCGGATACCTCATCTCCGCCGGGTTCGTCGCCTTCTTCGTCCTGCTGTTCATGGCCGGCGTGCGCAACACGTTCCTCGTCAAGGTGTTCGCCGCGTGGTTCCTCTTCAACGGCGTCTTCTCGTTCGCGCTGGCGAAGCTCGCGGGCGCACACTGGGGGAGCGCGCTCGTCGGCGGCGCGATCGCGTGGCTGACCAGCGTCAACCCGCTGCTCGCTCCCGGCTGGTTCGCGGGCTACGTCGAACTGAAGTACACGAGCGTCAACGTCTCCGACATCGCGACGCTGAACGAGATCATGAGCGACGAGGAGAGCCCGCTCTCGGACCTGGTCGGTCGGATGATGGACGTCCCGCTCTTCCGACTCATCGCCATCGTCGCGATGACCAACTTCGGGAGCATGATCGCGACGTTCCTCTTCCCGTTCGTCGTCCTCCCGCTGCTCGGGCCGGAGGTCGGCGGCGTCGACCGCATCACCCAGCTGATGATAGAGGGCGCTCGCAACAGCGCCGACCTCATCGTGGAGGCCGTGACGTGAAGTTCAGCGGCCGCGAGGTCCGCGACCTGCTGGTCGCGTGGCTGGCGCTCGGCGTCGCCTTCACCTTCTTCTTCGAGCGCGACCTCGTCCGCGCGCTGATGAGCGGCGGCGTTCCACCGGTGCAGTTCGGTAGCGTCCTCGTGCTCTCGCTGACGACGGCCGGCGTCGCCTTCCTCCTGCACGAACTCGCGCACAAGGTCGTCGCCGTGCGGTTCGGCCAGCTCGCGGAGTTCCGCGCCGACTACGGTATGCTCTTCCTGGCCGTCGCGGGCGGGCTGGCGGGCTTCCTGTTCGCCGCGCCCGGGGCCGTCTACCACCAGGGTCGGTCGACGCTGCGCGAGAACGGTCTCATCGCGCTCGCCGGCCCGGTGACGAACGTCGCACTCGGGTTCCTCTTCCTGCCGCTGGTGTTCGTCGGGGGCTTCGTCACGGACGTCGGCTACCGCGGCGCACAGATCAACTTCATCCTCGCCGGCTTCAACATGCTCCCCTGGGGACCGCTCGACGGCAACACGGTCCGGAAGTGGAGCACCCCCGTCTTCGTCGCAGTGCTCGTGCCGACGGTGCTGCTCGCGCTGTTCGTGATGTTCCCGACGCTGTTCCTGTAGCGCACTTTCGCCGGTTTCGACGCGTCGACGGGTACCAATGCGACGCAGAACGGCAGACATTTACTCCCGGCACGCGCCGGTTCGACCATGAGCGAGGACGAGGACGCGGAGCTCACGTACGCCGACGCGGGGGTAGACATCGACGCGAGCGAGGCGGCGACCGCCGCGCTGGTCGGCGCGGTCGGCGACATCGACGACACGACCGACTACGCCGGACTGCTCGACATCGGCGACCGGTACCTCGCGCTGGCGACCGACGGCGTCGGCACGAAACTGCTCGTCGCCGAGGCGCTGGGCGACTACTCGACGGTCGGCGTCGACTGCATCGCGATGAACGCGAACGACCTGGTCGCGGCGGGCGTCGAACCCGTCGCCTTCGTCGACTACCTCGCCGTCGAGGAGCCGAGCGAGGAGTTCTCCGAGCAGGTCGGCGAGGGCCTGGCGGCCGGCGCGGAGGAGGCCGGCGTCGCCCTCGTCGGCGGCGAGACCGCGGTGATGCCCGACGTCATCAGGGGGCTCGACCTCGCAGGTGCGTGCGTCGGCCTCACGCCGAAGGACGCCGTCTTCCCCGGCGAGGCCGAGGCCGGCGACGCGCTCGTCGGCTTCCCCTCCAGCGGCATCCACTCCAACGGGCTGACGCTCGCCCGCGAGGCGGCGACCCGCAACCACGAATACACCGACCCGTTCCCGTACGGCGACCGCTCTATCGGCGAGGAACTGCTGGAGCCGACGCGGCTCTACACGTACCTTCTCCCGGCGCTGCGCGACCACGACGTCCACGCCGCCGCCCACGTCACCGGCGGCGGGTGGACCAACCTCTCCCGGATGGGTGAGTTCGAGTACGACGTCACCGACCCCTTCCCGGCACAGGACGTCTTCGCGTTCGTCCAGGAGGAGGGCAACGTCTCCGACGAGGAGATGCACCGGACGTTCAACATGGGCACCGGTTTCGTCGTGGCGCTTCCCGCCGACGAAGCCGAGTCGCTGGCCGACGCAACTGACGGCCGGGTCGTCGGCGAGGTCGGCGAGGGCGACGCGGTCGAGATCCGCGGGCTGACGCTGTCCTGATCGGTTACGCCGGCGGACTTCGTATCGCAACCGTTCCAGAAGGCGCTCGTTCTCCACGCCGTCGAACGGCGGAGCCGACGAGAGCAGTACCGTCGTCGACGCGAGGCCGGACGTTCAGGAGAGTCGTGCGGCGACGTCGGCCTCGGTGACGATGCCGACCGTCTCGCCGCCTTCGGTCACCATCACGGCCTTGTAGTGGTCGAGGAGGTTCGATATCTCGTTGAGCGTCGCGGACTTCGAGACGGTCGGGAAGCTCTCGGCCATGAACTCCCGGACGGGCTGGTCGCGGGCGTCCTCGTCGACGTGCACGAGGTCGCCCTGGCTGATCGAGCCCACGGGGACGCCCTCGTTGATGACCGGCAGTTGCGAGTACCCCGCGTCCTGCATCTTGCCCACCGCGTCGCTGACGGGGTCGGACGGGGCGACGCTGACGACCTCCTCGTGCAGCAGGTCCTCCGCCCGGACGACGTCGCCTTCCGACTCCTCGAGCGCGTCGATGATGCGGGTGAAGGTAGAGAGCCGAGGGTCGACGTCGTCGCCCTCGATGCGGGCGATGAGGGGTTGTGAGACGCCCGCCCGCTCGGCCAGTTCGCTCTGTGTGAGTCCCAGGTCCTTCCGCCGTTCGCGGATGTCCTGGGTCGTCGGAATCTCCATACCTGAGATAACCCGAGGTTATGGGATAAAACGTTCGACTCGCTAGACGTCGCCAGCGTCGTCCGTACCGCCGAACTCGATGTCCTCGTCCTCACCGAACTCGATGGTTTCGACGACCGACAGCGGGACGTCGCGGAGCGCGCCGCCGATCTCGCTCTTCGCGATGCGCTGGGCGTGCTCCTCGCTGTCGGCGTTGAACACCTTCATCTCCAGGACCAGACCGACGAGCGCGGTGTTCGCCGCGATGAACGCGGAGTCGAACGGCTCGCCGCAGGCCGGACAGCCCGTCGCTCCTACCTCGACCTCCACGTAGTCCATGTCCTTCTCGTTCAGTCGCTTGCCGGCTTCGCTGACGGCGACGCCGATGGCGTCGTCGATGTCCTCTACGTCACGTACCAACCAGGCCGCCTCCATCGCAACGAGGTAGTTGCTCATACCAGAGCGGTTGCTCCCGAGGGTTTCGTGTCTTTTGGTTTCATCGCCGCCGTCGCCGTGGACTACCGTACCGTCGCGGTGGTCGACCCGCCCCGTCGCCGGCGGGACACCCGACCCGTCGCGTTCACGGTCCGTCGGTCGCGTCCGTCACCCGTCCTCGGCGGACAGGTCCTTCTCCATCTCGACGACGTCGAGTTCGACGCCGCCGGTGGTCGCGTGCGTCTGGACCCGCTGGCGCTCGTAGCCCGCACGCTCGTAGAACGGCACCGCGTTCAGGGAGGCGCGCAGCGTGAGGGTGGGCTGGCCGGCGGCGTCCGCTCGCGATTCGAGGTCGGCGAGCAGGGCGGAGCCGACGCCGGTCCGGGCGTGGTCGGGGTGGACGTACACCGCAGTCACCGTGCCGTCGTCGAGCCTGATGCGGCCGAACCCGGCGACCTCGCCGTCGCGCTCCGCGACGACGATGGCTGTCGATTCGTTCCTGACCGACTCCCGGAACGACGCGACCCCGAGCGGCCGGTGGGCCCACGCGTCCACCTGTTCGTCGTCGTATGTCGCTGGCCCGAACGCGCGGATCGACGCGACGTGGACGTCGAGGACGTCACCGACGTCCCCGTCTGTGGCTGGACGAACGGTTGGCACGACGCGGGGTACGACGACCCCCGATAAAGCTCCGTTGGGGGACGAGGACGCACGTTCAGGACGGAGCGGGGACGCCCGTCAGGTGACGATGGAGTAGGTGAAGAGGAAGGCGAAGTAGAGCACGACGAGCAGGGCGACCATCTTCAGCCTGAAGATGCGGAGGTCGGCCGTCTCCTCCTCGTAGGCCTCGCGGAACGCGGCCACCTCCTCGTCGTCGAGCGCGTCCCCATGTTCGATGCCGCGGTGGAGGACGAGATGCTCCTCGTCGCGGAACGGGCGTCCGCAGTAGCCACAGTCGTGGGACGATTCGCCGGCCGGAACGTGGGTTTCGAGGTCGGTGGTCATACGTACGGTGGGTCGACGGGCGGCTGGGAGACGATCCACATGCTGGTCATCGTGTACAGTATCATCACCACGACGAGCGCGTACTGGCTCCGGACCGCCTGCAGGCGGCCCGGGAACAGTCGGTAGGCCGTCGTGTGCGCCACCCAGACCGCGAGGAGGTGGCCGAGCAGGACGAACGACATCTCCAGCCCGCCGAACCAGGCCGGCAGGACGAGTCTGACCGCCGTCGGCGGGTCCAGCGGTGCGGAGAGCGCGCCGGCCAGTGCCGGCGACAGCGCGAGGAAGTAGTCCAGATAGTGCGCGAGGTGGTAGCCGGCCGCGATGGGGAGCAGCGACGGAGCGAACCGTCGCGCGATGGCCATCGGGGTGAGGTACGTGTCGGCCGACCGTCGCGATATCGACGTCGCCAGCCAGTAGACGCCGAGGAAGAGCGCGTACCCGCCCAGCAAGGCCCCCAGGTAGGCGACCCGCGCCGGCACGCCGCTCTCGACGACGGGGCGGACGGCGTCCCCCCAGAGGCCGGTGGCGACGAGGCCGTCGTAGGTCGTCACCCACAGGAGCGCGACGACGAACGCCACCTCGTCGACGCCGGTGACGAGTTTCGTCTCGGCGAGTCGCGCGCCGGGCAGCGTCACCTCGATGCCCGATTCGGTCCGTCGAACCGGCGCGACCCGGCCGTAGTAGCGGAACACGCGCGCGACCGGGTCGACCGTGTCGAACCACCGGTCGGTGCCGAAGACGGTGGTGCCCGCGAGTGTTACGGCGGTGTAGACGAGCACCACGGTGGCGAGCAGTTCGGCGTCGGACGCGAGCGGGCTGACGACCTCCAGCCAGACGAGCGCGAGCAGGCCGACGACGCTGGGCCACGCGCCCAGCCGTTCGGGGTAGTCGGCCCCGAGCGTCGGCAGCAGGTCGCCCAGCGTCCGCCAGGGGTTCAGCGCCGGCCAGGCGTTGCCGACGAGGTAGGTCGTCGCCGTGAACCCGGCCCACCAGCCGACCCAGACGACGAGGATGGCGAGGTTCTGCTCCGGGGTCGACGGCCCGACGAGTCCGACAGCGACGACGGCCACCAGGCCGACCAGACCCACGCCGCGCGTGACGAGCGCGAGACGGTCGTCGAACGTCGGCGACCGCTGTCGCCAGTCGTGGATGGCACCGATGAGGGTCCGGTCGGTGACGAAGCTGGCGAGGAGGAAGGAGGCGCTGACCACGCCGCCGCCCGTGAGCAGGAACAGCCACAGCGGAACGGAGAGCGACCCCGACGACGCACCGCGGAGGCTCCCGCCGTGAGCCAGCGCCCGTCCCGTCGGACCGGCGAGGAGCGTGGTCGCGGCCAGGGCGAACGCGAGAAGTCGTGTCCGTGTTCGACCGCTCATCGGTGGCGGTAGGGGCGTCCGCCGATAATACCTTCCGGAACTCGTCGAGCGGCGTCGGGGAGCCTTCCCGACGGCGAGTTCTGCGGTACCGAGTAGCGAGGCGAGGAGAAGAGAGCCAGCGGTCGAAGACGAGGCGCGAACGGAGAACGGAACGCGAGACCGTTCAGTGGTCGGGCTGCTCAGCGGGCGCTTCCATTCCTGATATCTTGAGGATGAGGATGTTCTGGGTGTCGTCCTTGCCGTCGACGGTGCCCTCGACGACCAGCTTCGACAGCGGCGTCGGACCGACGGTCACGTCGTCGCCCTCGTGGAAGTCGCGGACCGACCCGCGGAGGTGGATCTCGGCGCGACAGAGGTCGGGATGGTGGACGCTGGTGAGACCGATCTCCTTGACGTTCGCCTCCTCGACCTCCTCGCCGTTGTGACGGAGTTCGACCTCGGCGGCGTCGTCCATCTGCTGGACGTCGAGGGCCTCGTAGGCGTTCGCGGTCGGCTTGTACCCCCCTTTCGGACCGGGGACGCCCTCGACGAGCTGGAGCGCCTTGAGACTCTGCATCTGGTTGCGGATGGTCCCCGGATTCCGGTCGACCTCCTCGGCGATGTCCTCACCCTTGACGGCGTCCTCGCTCTCCCGGTGCAGGTTTACGAGCGCCGTCAGTATCGTACGCTGGCTCGAAGTTAACTCGATGCTCGACATTGTGGGAAACTTGGTAATAGATTTCCTTAAATGCGATGGTGTGAACGGAGAGTTACAGGAAATCGACGTTTCCGCTCGACGTTCGTCAATCCTGCGATGTCGACGGGCGGGTCGGTCGACGACGATCCGTCTCGCGCGGCCGAATGGGGGCCTCTTTTCCCCCTGCGCTCGTTGGCTGACGTATGAACAGAACGGTCCAGATCATCGGTGCACCGGTCGACTACGGGGCGAACCGACGCGGCGTGGACATGGGTCCGTCCGCGATCCGCTACGCCGGCCTCGGTGACCAGCTCGACAGTACCGGGGTCGAGGTCGTCGACGCGGGCGACCTCCTCGTGCCGCGCGCGGAGGAGCGAGACCCAGAACGGGAGTCGCCCGAGGAGGGAAAGGCGAAGTTCCTCCGGGAGACCGCCGACGCCTGCGCCCGGCTTTCGGACGAGGTGGCGGCGACCATCGCGGACGGCGCGTTCCCGCTGGTGCTGGGCGGCGACCACTCCATCGCGATGGGGACGCTCGGCGGGTCGGCCCGCGACGCCGACGTCGGCGCCGTGTGGTTCGACGCCCACGGCGACTTCAACACGCCGCGCACGTCGCCGAGCGGGAACGTCCACGGGATGCCTCTGGCCGGCGCCCTCGGCGTCGGCGACTTCGCGGACACCGAGTGGGCCAACGCCCCGCGCCTGCGGGAGGAGAACGTCGTCATCGTCGGCTTGCGGAGCATCGACGACGACGAACGCGAGGCCATCCGGGACAGCGAGGTGACGGCCTACACCATGTCCGACATCGACGAGCGGGGCATCACCCCCATCGTCGAGGAGGCCCTCGACGTCGCCACTGCGGGCGTCGACGGCATCCACGTCAGCCTGGACCTCGACTGGCTCGACCCCAACGAGGCCCCTGGCGTCGGGACGCCCGTCCGCGGCGGTGTCACGTACCGCGAGGCCCACTCCGCCCTGGAGACCGTCGCTCGCCGCGACGAGCGCGAGGGCGTCCTCCGCTCGCTCGACGTCGTCGAGGTGAACCCCATCCTCGACGAACACAACGAGACGGCCGAACTCGCCACCGAACTGGCCGCGAGCGCGCTCGGCAAGCGCATCCTCTGAGCCGGACCGCTCCCGCCCATCGTAACGGCCGGAACACCGACATTATGATATAGATAGCTCGACGACCCGCGAGCGTGACCGACTACGACGCCATCCTGTTCGACAACGACGGCGTGCTGGTCGAACCGCCGACCGACGAGAACCTGCTCGCCGCCGCCGAGTCGGCGTTCCGGGCGGTCGGCGTCGACGACCCGGACACCACGCACGTGGACGAGATAATCCGCGGCGTGACGCCCGACAGCCTCTACGACGTCTGTTCCGCCTACGACGTCGACCCGCAGGAGTTCTGGCACGTCCGCGACACCCACGCCTCCGAGGCGCAACTGGCCGAGTTCCGCGAAGGGAGACGAACGCAGTACGACGACGTGGCGGCCATCGAGGACCTCGCCCACGACCTCGGCATCGTGAGTTCGAACCAGCACCGGACCATCGAGTTCATCCTCGACTTCCACGAGTTCGGCGACCTGTTCGACACCTACTACGGCCGCGGAATGGGCGTCGAGGACCTCCACCGGAAGAAACCGGAACCGCACTTCCTGGAGCGCGCGCTCGACGACCTCGGCGCGGAGTCCGCGCTGTTCGTCGGCGACAGCCAGAGCGACGTCGAGGCCGCCCACCGCGCAGGCCTCGACTCGGCGTTCATCCGGCGCTCCCACTGCGCGGACGCGACGCTGTCGACCGAACCGGACTACGAGGTCGAGGACCTCTACGACGTGGTAGAAATCGCGCGATAGAACGGCCGGACGCTGCTTACTCGTCCGCGGCGTCCGCTTCGTCCTCGGCGTCCGGCGTCGGCAGCACGTCGACGCTGGCGACGGCGTCGCCGCCCTCTATCTCCATCACCTTCACGCCCATCGTGTTCCGGCCGACCTCGGAGACGTCGCCGGCGCGGATGCGCATGATCTGGCCGTCCTCGCTCATCACGACGAGGTGGTCGTCCGCGGCGACGCTCTTGACGGACGTCACCGGACCGTTCCGGTCGCCTGTCTTGATGTCGACGAGGCCCATGCCGTTGCGCGACTGCGGGCGGTACTCGGCGAGGGGCGTCCGCTTGCCGTAGCCCTGGCGGGTGACGGTGAGCAGGTCGCGGTCCCCGCCGTCGGCCGCGACGACGCCCACGACCTCGTCGTCGTCCTGGAGGTCGACGCCGTGGACGCCGCGGGCGCTACGTCCCATCTCGCGGACCTCGGATTCGTCGAAGCGGATGGTCATCCCGCCGCTGGTCGCCAGCACGAGGTCCTTCGTGCCGTCGGTGACCTCGACGTCGACGAGTTCGTCGCCGTCCTCAAGTCGCGCGGCGATGATGCCGGTGGAGAGGATGTTCTCGAACTCGTCGGCGTCGGTCCGCTTGACGTAGCCCTGGCGGGTGACCATCGTCAGGCACTCGTCGTCCTCGAACTCGTCGGTGGTGACGACGGCGGTGATGTCCTCGCCGTCGTCGAGGTCGAGGAGGTTGATGGCGGACTTGCCCCGTGCGGTGCGGGACATCTCGGGAATCTCGTAGGTCTTCAGGCGGTAGACCTGCCCGTGGTTGGTGAAACAGAGCAGGTAGTCGTGGGTGTTGGCCCGGAACACCTTCGAGACGCGGTCGTCCTCCTTGATGTCGCCGCCGATGATGCCCTTGCCGCCGCGGCCCTGGGCGTCGAACTGGTCGACGGGCATGCGCTTGACGTAGTCCTGCTCGGTGACGACGACGAACACCTCCTCCTCGGCGATGAGGTCCTCGCGGGTCACCTCGTCGGTGGCCTCGACGATGCTCGTCCGGCGGTCGTCGTCGTACTCCGCCTTGACCTCGCGGAGTTCGTCCTTGATGACGCCGAGCAGTTCCGACTCCTCTTCGAGGATGGTCTCCAGGCGGTCGATGCGCGCCTGGACGTCCTCGTACTCGTCCTCGATCTCGGCGGCCTCCAGGGAGGTGAGGCTACCGAGCTGCATCCGGACGATGTGTTCGGACTGGGTCTCCGAGAAATCGAACTGGGCCTGGAGCGCCTCGCGAGCCTCGTCGCGGTCCTCGGCGTCCTGGATGAGGTCGACCACGTCGTCGATCTCCTCCAGCGCGCGGAGGCGACCTTCGAGGATGTGGGCGCGGTGTTCGGCCTCCTCGAGTTCGTGTTCGGAGCGCCGGCGGACGACCTCGCGCCGGTGGTCGACGTAGTGTTCGAGCGTCTCCTTGAGGCTCAACACCTTGGGCTGGCCGTCGACCAGCGAGAGGTTGATGACGCCGAACGTCTTCTCGAGGTAGTGGTCGAGCAGCTGGTTCTCGACCACCTCGGCGATGGCGTTCTGCTTGAGTTCGACGACGACGCGGATGCCGTCGCGGTCGGACTCGTCGCGCAGGTCGCGGATGCCCTCGATGGTGCCGTCGTTGACGAGGTCGGCGATCTTCTCGACGAGGCGCGCCTTGTTCGTCTGGAACGGCAGTTCCGTGATGACGATACGGTCGTCCTGGACCTCGTACTCCGCGCGCACCCGGAGCCGACCGCGGCCCGTCTTGTACGCCTGGTGGATGGCGTTCTTGCCGACGATGTTCGCGCCGGTCGGGAAGTCCGGTCCCTTGACGTGTTCCATCAGGTCCTCGACCGTGGCGTCGGGGTTGTCGATGAGCTCGATGGTGGCGTCGACGACCTCGCCGAGGTTGTGCGGCGGGATGTTCGTCGACATCCCGACCGCGATGCCCGACGACCCGTTGATCAGCAGGTTCGGGACGGCGGCGGGCAGCACCTCCGGCTCCTGGAGGCGGTCGTCGTAGTTGGACTGCCAGTCGACGGTGTCCATGTCGATGTCCGCCAGCAGCTCCTCCGCGATGGGTGCCATCCGGGCCTCCGTGTAACGCATCGCGGCCGGCGGGTCGCCGTCGACGCTGCCGAAGTTCCCCTGGCCGTCGATGAGCGGGTAGCGCATCGAGAAGTCCTGGGCCATCCGGGCCAGCGCGTCGTAGATGGACTGGTCCCCGTGGGGGTGGAAGTCACCCATCGTGTCACCCACGATGTTCGAGGACTTGCGGTGGCTCGCACCGCTGGTGACGCCGGACCGGTGCATCGCGTAGAGGATGCGCCGGTGAACGGGCTTCAGCCCGTCGCGCACGTCCGGCAGCGCGCGCCCCGCGATGACCGACATCGCGTAGTCGATGTAGCTCTGCTCCATCTCGTCTTCGACCCGGACGTTGTCGATCCGTTCGGCGACCTCGTCGGGTACGTCTGGTACGTCCGAACTCATATGTCGACCCACTCGGCTTCCGTGGCGTGCTCCTGGATGAACTGCTTGCGTGGCTCGACGGCGTCACCCATCAGCACGGAGAACATCTTGTCCGCCGCGGCGGCGTCCTCGATGGTGATCTGCTTGAGGATGCGGTTCTCGGGGTTCATCGTCGTCTCCCAGAGCTGCTCGGGGTTCATCTCGCCGAGGCCCTTGAACCGCTGGACCTGGGAGGGTTCGCCGTCGCACTTCTCCTCGACGATGCGGTCGCGTTCCGCCTCCGTCATCACGTCGTACGTCTCGCCGCGGTGGCGGATGCGGTACAGCGGCGGCTGGGCCGCGTAAACGTACCCGGCTTCGAGCAGCGGGCGCATGTAGCGGTACAGCAGCGTCAGGTACAGCGTCCGGATGTGCGCGCCGTCCACGTCGGCGTCGGTCATGATGATGATCTTGTGGTAGCGCGCGTCGTCGATGTCGAACTCCTCGCCGATGCCCGTGCCGACGGCGGTGATGAAGTGACGGATCTTGTCGTTCTCCAGCACGCGGTCGAGGCGGTGCTTCTCGACGTTCAGCACCTTGCCGAACAGCGGGAGGATGGCCTGGAACTTGCGGTCGCGTGCCTGCTTTGCCGACCCGCCCGCGGAGTCGCCCTCCACGACGAACAGTTCCGCCTCCTCGGGGTCGCGCGTCTGACAGTCGGCCAACTTCCCGGGGAGCGCGGTCGAGTCGAGCGCGTTCTTCCGGCGGGTGAGCTCCTCGGCCTTCTTCGCGGCCTTGCGTGCCTTCGCGGCCTCGACCGCCTTGGCGACGATGGCCTCGGCGGTGTCGGGGTGCTCCTCGAAGAACGTCCCGAGACCGTCGTGCATCGCGCTTTCGACGATGCCCCGGACCTCGCTGTTGCCGAGTTTCGTCTTCGTCTGCCCCTCGAACTGCGGGTCGGGGTGTTTCACCGAGATGACCGCAGTGAGTCCCTCACGGATGTCCTCGCCCTTGAGGTTCTCGTCGAGGTCGGCGAGCAGGTCGTTGTCGTTCGCGTAGTCGTTGACGACCCGGGTGAGCGCGGTCTTGAACCCGGTGAGGTGGGTACCGCCCTCGCGCGTGTTGATGTTGTTGGCGAACGCGTGGATGGAGCCCTGGAGTTCGTCGGTCGCCTGCATCGCGACCTCGACCTGGATGTTCTCCGCCTCGTCCTCGAAGTAGATGACGTCGCGGTGCAGCGGCGACTTCGTCTCGTTGAGGTACTCGACGAACTCGCGGATGCCGCCCTCGTAGTAGAACAGGTCGCCCTGTTCGTCGTCGCGTTCGTCCTCCAGCGCGATCTCCACGCCGGAGTTGAGGAAGGCGAGTTCGCGGAGGCGGCTCTCGAGCGTCGAGTAGGTGAACTCGGTGGTCTCGAAGATGTCGTCGTCGGGCCAGAACCGGATCTCGGTCCCGGTCTCCTCCTCGTCGTCGAGGGGTCGGACCTCCTCCAGTTCACCCTGGGGTTCGCCGCGCTCGAACGCCTGTCGCCAGAGCGTCCCCTCGCGCCTGACCTCGACCTCGAGGCGCTGGGAGAGCGCGTTGACGACGGAGACGCCGACGCCGTGCAGACCGCCGGAGACCTGGTAGGACTTGTTGTCGAACTTGCCGCCGGCGTGGAGGACCGTCAGGATGACCTCGACGGCGGGTTTGTCGTACTCCTCGTGCGTGTCGACCGGGATGCCCCGGCCGTCGTCGGCGATGCTGACGGAGTCGTCCTCGTGGACGGTGACGTCGATGGTGTCACAGTGGCCCGCCAGTGCTTCGTCGATTGAGTTGTCGACCACCTCGAACACGAGGTGGTGTAACCCGCGAGAGTCGGTAGAACCGATGTACATCGCCGGACGTTTCCGGACGGCCTGGAGCCCTTCCAGGACCTGTATCTGCCCGGCTCCATACTCATTTGCGTCGCTCATAAATCCTGATTTATCGTAGGAGCTTCCAACTGATAAAGGTCACGCACGCGCGCGCATGAAACCCAAAAATAGGGCGCCAGCGAGAAAGAACAGCCCGACGCCGCGTTGGAACAGGCCAGCGACGCATCAGAATGTGGGGGGAACGGCGAGAGAGCAACTGACGGCGGGTACAGCGGGCTCGGTGATGACCCACCGTCGAAGTGGGTCGGTGTAGTGGCGGAACGGCACGGACGCGACTGGTCACCCTGCGACCGGAGCGATGGAACGAGCGGCTCCCCCGACGCCCGCCTACACTTTCACTTTCACCGCGGACCACCGCGGCAGTTTTAACGCCCCCGGCGATAATTACGAGCGAAGAATGCCTTCGATGCAGTCGACGCTCGGCGACGAGGGGATCGCCGAGGAGCTGGCCGAGAGCCAGCGACAGATCTCCATCGCCGAGTTCTTCGAGAAGAACAAGCATATGCTCGGGTTCGACAGCGGGGCCCGCGGCCTTGTAACGGCCGTGAAGGAGGCCGTCGACAACGCGCTCGACGCCACCGAGGAGGCCCGGCTGGACCCGCCGGACATCTACGTCAAGATCGAGGAGGCCGGCGACTACTATCGGCTCATCGTCGAGGACAACGGCCCCGGCATCACCCGCGAACAGATACCGAACGTCTTCGGGAAGCTGCTGTACGGCTCGCGGTTCCACAAGCGCGAGCAGTCCCGCGGCCAGCAGGGTATCGGCATCTCCGCGGCGGTGCTGTACTCCCAGTTGACCAGCGGGAAGCCCGCGAAGGTCACCAGCCGGACCGAGAACAGCAGCACGGCCCAGTACTTCGAGCTCATCATCGACACCGACGAGAACGAGCCGGAGATCAAGAAGGAGGTCGAACTCTCGCCGGGCGAGAGCGACCTCAACCCGACCCACGGCACCCGCATCGAGATGGAGATGGAGGCCAACATGCGGGCCCGCCAGCAGCTCCTCCGGTACATCAAGCACACCGCCGTCGTCAACCCGCACGCTCGCATCCGGTTCAAGGAGCCGAGCATGGACGACGAGCAGGTGTTCGAGCGGGCCGACGGCTACGAGATGCCCGCCGAGACAGACGAGATCCGCCCGCACCCGCACGGCGTCGAACTCGGGACCGTGCTGAAGATGCTGTCGAACACCAGCTCGCACAGCGTCTCCGGGTTCGTCCAGGAGGAGTTCACGCGCGTCGGCAAGAAGACCGCCGACAGCATCGTCGACAACTTCCGCGACCGCCACTTCGGCCGCGAGCTCACGTGGCGCGGCCCGCAGGCTCACGACGAGGAGGACGTCGAGGCTGCCGTGACCGACGCGGTGGCGAACAAGGGCGCAGACGCGACGGCGGCATTCGCCGAGCGCGTCGCCGCCGCAGTGGCGGAGCGCGAGCCCATCGGCCACTCGCAGCTCGAAGCGGCGGTGGCCGACGCCGCCGAGGCGGTCGGCGAAGAACACGGCGTGACGTTCGGCGACACCGTCCAGGCGAACGCGGTCGAGGCCGCCTGGGACGCCATCGTCGCCGACCGGACCGCCGACCTCTACCGCATCGTCGACGAAGCGACGACGACCCGCAAGGACGACGAGACCGTGCAGGCGCTGGCCGAGCGCCTCGCCTCGCAGTTCGACCGCGAGGAGTCGGTCGACCGCGCGACCCGCGACGAACTCGTCGAACTCGTCGACCGCGCGGCGGACAACACCGAGGAGTACGCCGACGCGACGTTCGGCGAGACGGCCCGCGAGAACGTCGTCGAGGAACTCTGGTCGGCGATGGTGACCGTCCCGGACGACGTGCCGCTGGTCCGCGAACTCGTCGACGACCGCGACGCCAGCAGCGAACTGCTGGAGGCGATGCGGGAGACGGACATCATCTCCCCGCCGACCGACTGCCTGTCGCCCATCACGGACGAACTCGTCGAGGCGGGGCTCCGGAAGGAGTTCGACGCCGACTTCTACGCGGCGTCGACGCGCGACGCCGACGTCCACGGCGGCGACCCGTTCATCGTCGAGGCGGGCATCGCGTACGGCGGCGACCTCCCCGACGAGGGCGAGGCCGACGTCATGCGGTTCGCCAACCGCGTTCCGCTGGTCTACCAGCGCGGGGCCTGCGCGACGACGGACGTGGTCAAGTCCATCGGCTGGCGCAACTACAACCTCGACCAGCCCGGCGGGAGCGGCATCCCCCAGGGACCGGTCGTCATCATGGTCCACGTCGCTTCGACGAACGTCCCGTTCACGAGCGAGAGCAAGGACGCCATCGCGAACGTCCCGGAAATCGAGGACGAGATCGAACTCGCCATCCGGGAGGCTGCCCGAGAGCTGAAGTCCTACCTCAAGAAGCGCCGGTCGCTCCAGCAGCGCAAGCGCAAGCAGAACGTCATCGCTTCCATCCTCCCGGAGATGGCGACGAAGCTGGCCGAGGTGACCGGCCGGGACGAGCCGGAGTACGGCGACGCGCTCGCCCGCATCATGAACAACGTGCTGGTCGAGCGGACGGTCGAGGACGGCGCGGTGAGCCTCGCCGTGGAGAACCACACCTCCAGCAACGAAGCGGTCGACGTGACCGACATCGTCTCCGCCGAGCCGCGGAACCTCTCCGACGGCGCGACCGCCGTCGACATGGACGGGGAGTGGTTCATCAAGTGGTCGCCGGAAGTGGAGAGCGGCGAGACCGCCGAACTGACCTACGAGACCGACCCGGACGCGTCGTTCGACACGGCTGACGTGGCCGGAATCGAAGACGAGCTACTCACCAACAACACATGAGCGCAGACACGGAATCCGACGCCCGCGAGCAACTCATCGAACTCGCGGAGGAGTTCTACGACCAGTTCGAACAGGGCGAAGTGCCGCGGATGAACCTCCCGACTCGGACCAAGAGCAACATCGAGTACGACGAGGAGGACGAGGTGTGGGTGTACGGCGACCGCCAGAGCACCCGCAGCGCCAAGAGCGTCCGCGGCGCCCAGAAGCTGCTGAAGGCAATCTACACCATCGAGTTCCTCTCGACGCAGCTCCAGGAGGAGCGCTCGTCCACCCTGCGTGAGCTGTACTACCTCTCCGAATCGTGGGACGCCAACGAGGCGCAGTTCAACGACCAGGACGAGTCGAACCAGATGGTCGAGGACCTCGAGATCGTCTCGGACGTCACCCGCGAGGACTTCCACATGCGGCCCGAGGAGTCCGGCGCGACCATCATGGGCCCGCTGCACCTTCGCGAGCAGACCCGCCGCGGCGAGCGCGAGATACACTGCCAGAAGGACGTCGGGGAGGGCGGCTACCAGATCCCGAACAATCCCGACACGATCGAGTTCCTCGACCACGACGCCGACTTCGTCCTCTGCGTCGAGACCGGTGGTATGCGCGACCGCCTCGTCGAGAACGGCTTCGACGAGGAGTACAACACCATCGTCGTCCACCTCAAGGGCCAGCCGGCCCGGGCGACACGTCGCATCACCCGACGGCTCCACGACGAACTCGACCTGCCGGTCACTGTGTTCACTGACGGCGACCCGTGGTCGTACCGCATCTTCGGCTCGGTCGCCTACGGCTCCATCAAGTCCGCCCACCTCAGCGACTACCTCGCGACCCCCGACGCCAGGTTCATCGGCATCCAGCCGGAGGACATCGTCGAGTACGACCTGCCGACCGACCCCCTCTCGGACTCCGACGTGAACGCCCTGGAGTCCGAACTCGAGGACCCGCGCTTCCAGTCCGACTACTGGACGGAGCAGATAGAGCTCCAGCTCGACATCGAGAAGAAGTCCGAACAGCAGTCGCTGGCGTCCCACGGTCTCGACTTCGTCACCGAGACGTACCTGCCCGAGCGCCTGGACGAGATGGGCGTCCTGTAGCTGGGCAGTCCGTTCCGACGGCCGAGCCTCTCTCCGTCCCGCCGTTCTCACCCGCGATTGCCGCCAGCAGTGCGTCTATCGCTCGTCCAGCGCCACGGGGACGCCACGGCTTGCGACGTCCGCGGCGAACGCCCGCGAGTCGGTCTCCAGCGCCGCGAAGGTGTCGTAGTGGATGGGAACGACGAGGTCGGGGTCGATGGATTCCGCCAGGTCGGCCGCCTCGTGCCGGTCCATGGTGAAGCTCCCGCCGATGGGCGGCAGGAACAGCGAGGTCTCGATCTCCCCGAGGCCGTCGAGCGCGTCGGTGTCGCCCGGCCAGTACGCCGTCGTCCCGTCGAGCGACAGGAGGTAGCCGACGCCGAACCCCTCCGGGTGGTATGGGTCGCCCCCGGCGTCCGTGTGCGGACCGTCCGGTTCGTTGAACGCCGGGACGGTCCACGCCTCGCTCTCGCCGACGGTCACGTGGTCCTCCTGACCGACCCGCACGACGTCGTACGGCAGGTCGTCCACGGGGCGGACGTCGCGCCCGGTGTTGGCGGCGTCCACGCCTTCGTACGCGACGACGGTGGCGTCGTCGCTCGCGACGCGCTCGATGCCGTCCGAATCGTAGTGGTGGTCGTGGGTCACGAACACGACGTCGCCGTCCCGCGCGTGGTAGTCGACCGGGTCCGGGTGAGCGGCGTCGGGGTTGTCCGGTTCCCAGTCGCCGGTGAGGACGCCGTACCGCCCGGGGTCGAGGTAGGCCACGAAGCCGGACGGGGTCTCCAGTCGGACCGTCGCGTACCCGAACCACTCCACAGTGAGGCCGTCGTGTCGGATCGTCATGACTGGCGATTGGCCCGCCCCGGTAGAAAAGGCTGTGCCAGCTACCCCTGGTAGGGGGCGTAGCTCACGCAGTAGGCATTCGGCTCGATGGTGCCTTCGACGATGGCGCAGGCGCCGACGCCGTCGCCGTTCTTGTCGGGGATGTAGTACAGACACCCCGAGCACTGCTGGCCGCTCTTCGGTTCGGGCTGGTAGGCGACGGCGGACTGCGACGAGACCGCGTCCGGGTCGCGTTCGTTCCCACCCAGCGCCGTGGCGGTCGCGTACTGGTCGGGGACGGGTTCGACGGTCCCCTGGGTTCCGCCGGTCGTATCACCGTCGCCGCCGTCGCCGCCGTTGCTGCTGCATCCCGCCAGGCCGACCGTCGCCGCGGTCACGCCCGCGAGGTGGATGAACCGTCTGCGACTGCTGGTGCCGTCGTCGGACATGGTGAGAAATCGGCATCGGCGGAGAGTAACGCTACTGGTCCGGTTCTCGAAAACGAAGCGGAAACGTCCCGGGGGCGACCCCGGTCAGAGGTCCACGCGGTCGCCGATCTCGACGATGGCGAGCGACAGCGGGTGGTCGAAGCTGCGAACGTGGTCGTGGAGGGCCGTCGGGTCCGCGGTCAGGCCCTTCCACATGTCCCAGTGGCTCGGCAACAGTCGGTCGAGTTCGAGCGCGTTCGCTGCCTCGGCGACCTGGTTCTCGTCGCTGTACCACTTCGTCCGCTTCGGTTCGCGTGTCTCCTTGTCCGGAATCCGGCCGACGGACCCGAACGCCAGGATACCGAGGTCGATGTCGTACCGTTCGCCGACGCCGGCGAGCTCGTCGCCGGGCTTGGTGTCGCCGCCGTGGAAGACGGTCCCGGCATCGTGTTCGAACACGTAGGAGACGGGATGGGTCGCGTCCGGGTCGTGGGCCGGTTCGACGTGGACGGTGAACTCGCCGACCTCGACGGACTCGCCCTCGGCGACCTCGGCGAACTGGTCGTCGGTCACGTCCCACTCGTCGGGCCAGCGCTCTTCCTCGCGCGCGACGGCGAGGCTATCGTCCGGGGCGTACAGCGTTGCGCCCGTCGATTCGAGGATGGGTGCCTGGCTCGGCCCGTGGACGTGGTCGGTGTGTTCGTGGGTCGCGAAGAGGGCGTCGGCCTCGTCGACGTCGGTCGGGTCGAACGGCACGGGGACCATCCGGACCGTCCGCGGCGGGTCGCCGGTGCCGAGGTAGGGGTCGACGAACACCGTCGTCCCATCGGTGCCCTTCAGGACGAACCCGTTGCAGCCGAGATACCAGATGGCGACGCCGTCGGGGTCGGCGTCCTCGACGGCGCGCGGGAGCCAGTCTCCCCAGTCGCTGTGTATCGTCACGTTCGACCATGCTCCGAGCGCGGGCCTAAGTGTTGCGGAACGACGGACGACGTCGGTCACGGTCGCCACCCCCCATCGTCGTCCGCCGGGGTGCCCACTTCATCTTCACCTGTCCCGTATGAATCTACTTGTTTGATTTACTAACCAAAGACATATATTGTGCGGGAAAAATCAGGTGAATACCTGCAACCGGCCGTTCTGCCGAGTGCAGGTACACTGGATCGACGTGTCTCTGACAACCGCGGCGTCACGCCGCATCGCGTCCGGGAGTCTGGCCCGGACGTGATTTCGCGACCCACGGTCGCTCGACCGTCGCTGTCGAAGATGTTCCTGACGGAGTGGAGAGAGCGACCAGCGCAGTCGCCGTCGCCGGACGACGACCGGTGGTCGCTGGAGTGCACGCCGGACCGGGAGCGTCGGCGGGGACCGGCGTCCGAAAAGGTTCCGGACGAGTAGATGGTGGTGGTCGGGCCGCTTTACTTTACGGCACGGGACGGGTTTCGGCAAGTCGTATCCGTCTTACGGACGTGGAATCGTCCGGTGTTCTGAACGCGCCTAATAAACTAACCGGCTATTTAAGATAGTTTTATGCGGACGGACCCCCGACGTCCACGAACGATGACGGCGAGCGAGGACGTGCCGGCGGAGACGATCGCGACCGTAACGAGACGCTCGTCGTTCCTCGCTGCGCTCGCCGCGGGACCGAAGCGGAAGCGCGACCTCCGCGACGAACTCGGCGTCTCCCGTTCGACCGTCTACAAGGCCGTACGCGAACTCGACGAACACGGACTCGTCGAGCGAACCGACGACGGACTCGTGCTGACGCTCGCGGGGCGCATGGTCGAGTCGGCGTACGCGACGTTCCACGGGACGGTGACGGACGTCTCCCGGACGCGAGAACTCCTGGCGAGTCTGCCGCGGACCGTCGACGTCCCGTCGGCGCTGCTGGACGGCGCAGACGTCGTCACGGCCGAACGACACGCCCCGAACCGTCCGGTTCGGCTGTTCGAAGAACTCGTCGGTGATGCCGACGTCGTACGCGGCATCTCGCCGGTGGCGCTCCCACAGTACGTCGACCTGTTCCACGAGCAGGCCGTCACCGGGGAACTCGCGGCCAACCTCGTCCTCGAGAAACCCGTCGTGGAGTACCTGCTCACGGAGTACGGGGACGAGTTCGGCGAGACGCTCGACACGGGCCACCTCGCGGTGTGGGAGACGGAGGCGACGCTCCCGTTCGGTCTCGTCGTCGTCGAAGGAAAGCGGAGCGGCGTCGGCGTCGTGGCCTACGACGAGCGCGGCGAACTGCGCGGACTCGTCGTCAACGAGTCGCGCGAGGCGGTGACGTGGGGGCGGGAGACGTTCGACGACTACCGGTCGTCGGGGACCCGCCTCCGGCCCGGTCCGGTGCAGTAGTCGGTCGTCGCGTCAGCGGCCTTCCCACTCGGGCTCTCTGTCCTCCAGGAACGCGTCGATGCCCTCGTTCTTGTCCGCGGAGGCGAACAGTTGCGCGAACAGTTCGGCCTCGTACTCGATGCCCGATTCGAGGTCCATCCGGCTGCTCGCCTTCACGGCCTTCTTCGCGAGTTCGAGCGCGAGCGGGCTCTTCGCCGCCATCCGGCCGGCGAGTTCGTAGACGCGCTCGTCCAGCGCGTCGGTGGCGTGGACCTCGTCTACGAGACCGATGTCGCTGGCCTCCTCGGCGTCGATGATCTCGCCGGAGAGGACGAGCCGCATCGCCTGGCCCTCGCCGACGAGTCGCGCGAGCCGCTGGGTGCCGCCGCCCCCGGGCATGATGCCGAGGTTGATCTCGGGCTGGCCGAGCTTCGCGTCTTCGCGGGCGATGCGCACGTCGCAGGCCTGCGCGAGTTCGCAGCCGCCGCCGAGCGCGTGCCCGTTGATGCGCGCGATGACCGGCTTCTCCAGGTCGTCGACGTACTCGTAGACACGGGGGCGTTTGCTCGCCTCCCGCTGCTCGATGGGACCGCGCTCGCGGAGCTCCTTCACGTCAGCGCCGGCGACGAACGAGCCGGAGTCCTCTGAGCCAGTCAGCACGACGACGCGCACCTCGTCGGACGCCTCGACCGCGTCGAGGACGTCCTTCAGCTCGGCGCGGAGCTGGGCGTTCAGCGCGTTGCGGGCGTCGGGGCGCGAGAGCGTGACCGTCGCGACGTGGTCGGCTCGCTCGCCGACGGCGACGTCGACGGTCTCGCACTCGCCAGCCACCTGCTGCGGACTGCCGGGCGAGGCGTCGCCGCTCATTCGTCGTCACCCCAGTCGCCGGAGGTGCCCACTATCTCGCCGTCCTCCCAGACGTAGAACCCCTCGCCGGTCTTCTTGCCGAGCTTCCCGGCGCGCACCTTCTGGCGGAGGATCTGCGGCGGGCGGAACCGCTCGCCGAGCTCCTCACGGAGGTGTTCGAGGATGTCGAGGCGGACGTCGAGTCCGACGACGTCGCCGAGTTCGATGGGGCCCATCGGGTGGTTGTATCCGAGTTCCATCGCTGCGTCGATGTCCCGGGGGCTGGCGACGCCCTCCTGGAGCATCCGGATGGCCTCGACGCCGAGCGCGACGCCGAGTCGCGAGGAGGCGAAGCCGGGCGAGTCGCGCACCTCGACGGCCACCTTGTCGACGTCCTCGACGAACTCCGTGGCGAACGCGACCGTCTCGTCGTCGGCCTGCTCGGGCACGACGACCTCGACGAGCTTCATGATGTGGACGGGGTTGAAGAAGTGCAGACCGACGGCGCGCGAGGGGTCGTCGAGCGCGCTCGCGATCTCGGTCAGCGACAGCGAGGACGTGTTCGAGGCGATGATGGCGTCGTCGTCGACGAGTTCCTCCACGTCTCCGAAGGTGCTATGCTTGATCTCCATCTCCTCGGGGACGGCCTCGACGACCAGGTCCGCGTCGCCGACCGCTTCTTCGAGGTCGGTCGTCCCCGAGATGCGGTCGAGCGCCGCGTCCTTCTCCGCCTCGGTCACCTTGTCGCGGTCGACGCCCCCCTGGAGGTTGGCCTCGATGCTGTCGATGCCGTCCTCGACGAACTCCATCTCGATGTCCCGCAGCGTCACGTCGTGTCCGGCCATGGCCGTGACCTGGGCGATGCCGTGTCCCATGGTCCCGGCTCCGAGTACGCCTACCTTCATCGTGCGACAAACGGCGTCGGCGCACGAAAAGCGTTTATCTCCGGGACGGACTTGCCACGTCCGTCGCTCTCGTCGGGGTCACCCCGCTCAGTCGTCGACCGGCGGCCGCAGCTTGAACCCGTAGCGGGTGACGCCCTCCTGCGTGTAGATGCGCCGCATCGTCGTCTCGACCGGGTCGCCGATAGTGAGGCTCCCGGGGTCGGTCCCCGTCACCTGCGCCGGCGCGCTCGTCTGCCCGCCCTCGGGGCCGTCGAACGCCACGACGATGACGCCGAAGTCGCCGGACCTGGCCTGCTGTTCGGCGAACTCCGGGGGTGCGCCGCCCTGCGAGATGGTCGTCGTTGCCTCGACGGTACCGGTGCCGGGCAGGGTCACTTCCTCGTACTCGACGAGCGAGGTGCAGGCGGTACAGGCGCCCTCCGGCGGGAAGTTCAGCGCCCCGCAGTCGGGACAGCGGCCGGCGACCAGCCGGTGGCGCTGGTCGAGGGTGCGCCGCCACGACGGGACGCTGACGTACGCACCGCCGCCGCTCGGCGGGCCGGAGGTGAGTTCGCCGCGTTGGCGGAGGTACTCGGCGTAGGAGACGGACTCGTCGCCGTCGAGCGCAAGCGACGCCGGCACCTCGCCGCTCTCTGCCTCGACGACCAGGGCGTCCGCGCCCGCGCCGCTACCGTAGGCGGCCGCGAGGACGCGCTCGTGTCCGTCTGCCAGCGCGCGGGCGAGGCTCAGGGGCACGCTCGCCGCACCGGTGTCGCCGAGGTCGCGGACCAGCGCGCACTCCTGGACGTCGGCGGCCTCGACGCCGAGTGCGCCCGCGGCGCGGTAGGGGAGCTTCCCGTCCGGCGCTTGCACGGCCGCGGCGTCGACGTCTTCGAAGTCCAGTTCGGCGACAGCGCCCGCGAGCGTGTCCGTGAACGCCTGGCGGTCGTACGCGGTGACGCCCAGGCCCTCCGTGGCGTCGTCGCCGGTCCGTCGGAAGCGCGTGCCAGGGTACTCGCTCGCGTACTCCGCCTGCTGGGTCACGACCGCCGGGCCTTCGGCGGCGAGCACGAACGCCGCGGCACCAGCGCCGGCGGCGTGCTCCTCGTCGCTGTCCGGTTCGCCGCGCGGGCTGTCGGCGGCGACCACGAGACCGACGCCGTCGCCCCACTGTCCGGCCGCGAGACCGGCGTCGAGCGCGCGGGTCCCGGCGCGGGTGCTGCCCGTGAAGACGTGGCGGGTCGCGTCGTCGGGAACGCCGAGCATCCCGCCGAGACGGACGGTCAGGTCGGACTCGGCCAGCGGCGGCGTCGTCGAGGCGAACGCCAGGAACGCGACCTCGTCGCCGTCGCGACCGGCGGCGTCGAGCGCGCGCGTCGCCGCCTCCCAGGCCATCGTGAGCGCGTCCTCGTCGGCACCGGGGACGGCCTTCGACTCGACGCCGGCGGCGTGGAACTGCCCCCACGCCTCGCGGAACTCCGCGGCGTCGACGCGGAACCGGGGCGCGTACGCGCCGACCGCCGCGATGGCGGGTGCGTCGCTCATGCGTCCACCTCCCGGTCGACGGCAGACTCGCGTTCGAAGACGTGGACGACGGCCGCGCCGCCGCTCCCGCCGACGTTGTGCGTCAGCCCGCGGGTCGGGTCCTCGACCTGGCGCTCGCCCGCGTCGCCGGAGAGCTGCTTGAACGCCTCGGCGACCTGACCGACGCCGGTCGCACCGATGGGGTGGCCCTTCGACTTGAGGCCGCCCGAGGTGTTGACGGGAAGTTCGCCGTCGAGTTCCGTCGCGCCGGCTGCGACGAACTCGCCCCCCTCGCCGGGCTCGCAGAAGCCGAGGTCCTCGTACGCGAGCAGTTCGGCGATGGCGAAGCAGTCGTGGACCTCCGCGAAGTCGAGGTCCGACGGGTCGACGCCGGCCATCTCGTAGGCGCGCTCGCCCGCCTCGCGCGAGGCCGGGATGGAGGTGTAGGTGTCGCGCTGGAACAGGCCGACGTGGTCGCTGGCCGCGCCGACGCCCGCGACGCGGATGGGGTCGTCGGTGTACTCGTCGACGACGTCCTCGCTCACGACGAGCGCGGCAGCCGCACCGTCGGTGGTCGGACAGCAGTGGTACAGCGTCAGGGGGTCGGCGACGACCGGCGCGGTCTCGGCGTCGTCGAGCGAGCACTCGAAGCCGAGGTGGGCGTGGGGGTTCTTCGCCCCGTTGCTGTGGTTCTTGACCGCGACGTGCGAGAGCTGTTCGCTCGTCGTGCCGTACTCGGCCATGTGTGCGTCCGCCATCTGGGCGTACACGCCCGCGAACGTCGTCCCCGAGAGGCGCTCCCACTCCGTCTCGCCGGAGACGCCCAGCCAGTACTTCGTGGCGTCGCTGGAGGTGTCGGTCATCACCTCGACGCCGCTGGCGAGCGCCACGTCTGCCATCCCGCTCTTGACGGCCTGGACCGCCTGCCGCATCGCGTAGCCGGACGCGGCGCAGGCGTTCTCGACGCGCGTCGTCGGGACGCCGTCGAGGCCCACGTGCTCGGTCGCCGCCGGCCCGGAGAGGCCGAGCTGTCGTCCGCCCACGCCGAGAGTGCCGACGAACGCCTCGTCGATGTCGTCTGGATCGATGCCGGCCGGGACGCTGTCGCAGGCGCCCTCGAACGCCGTGCGGAACAGCGACCGGTAGCTTTCGTCGGGGAACGACCCGAAGTCGGTCTGGGCCGCGCCGACGAGGTACGCGTCTCGCATGGGAGCCAGTCACGGCCCCGGGGAGAAATAACTGCCGTCCTTCCCGCGTTTTGCCCGTTCGCCCCATGGGTCCGTTCGTCCGCATCTCGACCGTGTGAGCGGCGGAACGGCGCTCGCACGGACGGTCACGCACCTGACGTCACCGGGGTCTGACGTCACTGAGACTCGTCCCGCGCGAAGACGCGCGTGCCCCAACCGACGACGTAGCCCGTGACCGCACCGGCGATGCCGACCGTGGCGAAGACGACCACGACGGCCCACAGCGGCGCGTCGCCGGTCTCGGCTCCGACCAGCGCCTGGCTGGCCGCGACCACCAGGCCGAAGAGTAGCGCGGGCGTCAGACCGACGGCGAGGCTCGCGAGCACGCTCCCGCCCCGGTAGGCGCTCGCGGCCGACACGACCGGCGGCGCGAGAAAGAGTACCGCCGGGAGGAGCGGGTCGTAGACGGCCCGCGCGACCGGCCGCACGCCCGGAACGTGCTGACCGACCACGACGACCAGCAGGAGTCCCAGCACGACGACGGCGAATCCCCCGACGAATCGCATCCAGTGTTCGGTCCGGTCGTCGGCGGTGGTCCGCGACGGGACGGCAACGAGCGGAATCACGGATACGGGCTTCGAGAGTCAGAAATATAAACTTTCTCGGGAGGCAGCGCTTGCGTAGCGAGAAAGGATTTTGTACCCGCCTTCTAAACGATAGTTTGGCAATGGTATACAGCGACATAGAGGTCGCGTCCCGTGAGGAACTCCGGGACATCCAGACCGAACGCCTCACCGAGACAGTGGCGTACGCGTACGAGAACGTCCCCTACTACCAGGAGGCGCTGGACGAGGCCGGCGTCACACCGGACGACATCGAGAGCGTCGAGGACGTGTCGAAGCTGCCGTTCACGACGAAGGAGGACTTCCGCGACGAGTACCCCGACGGCCTGTTCGCCGTCGACCGGTCGGAGATCGCTCGGCTCCACGCCTCTTCCGGCACGACCGGGAAGCCGAAGATCGTCTCCTACACCGACGAGGACCTCGACGTCTGGCGCGAGGTGATGGCGCGGTCGCTCGCCGCGGCCGGCGTCACCGACGACCACGTCGTCCAGAACGCCTACGGCTACGGCCTGTTCACCGGTGGCCTCGGCTTCCACGACGGCGTCGAGGAACTCGGGGCCTGCGTCATCCCCGTCGGTGGCGGCAACACCGCCCGCCAGATCGACATGATCCAGGACCTCGAGAGCGACGTGCTCTCGGCGACGCCGTCGTACTGTCTCTACCTGGCGGAGGCCGCCGAGGAGCAGGGCATCGACCCCGCCGAGCTCTCCCTCTCGCGGGTCATCATCGGCGCTGAGCCGTTCACCGACCCCATGCGCGAGGAGATCGAGGAAGCCCTCGACGTGACCGCGGTAGACGTCTACGGCCTCTCGGAGATCATCGGCCCGGGCGTCGCCATCGAGTGCGAGCACGCCCAGGACGGCCTGCACCTCTGGGAGGACCACTTCTACCCCGAGATCGTCGATCCGGAGACGGGCGAACCCCTGCCGGAGGGCGAGGAGGGCGAACTCGTGCTGACCTCCCTGACCAAGGAGGCCCTGCCGGTCCTCCGCTACCGCACGGGCGACATGACCTCGCTGAACTACGAGGAGTGCGAGTGCGGTCGCACCGTCGTCCGGATGGACAACGTCACCGGTCGCGCGGACGACCTGCTCATCGTCCGCGGGGTGAACGTCTACCCGAGCCAGATCGAGGAGGTCATGGTCGACATCGAGGAGGTCGCCCCGTACTACCGCATCGACCTCTACCGGCGCAACAACCTCGACACCATGGAGCTCACCGTCGAGTACTGCGAGAGCTACGAGGGCACCCACGACGAACTGGAGTCCACCATCCGCCAGCGACTGGAGGAGATACTGGAGGTCAAGCCGGACGAGATCGAGGTCGTCGGCCCCGGCGTCATCGAGCGCTCGGAGACCGGCAAGGTCAAGCGCGTGTTCGACCACCGCTGAGAACGACCCGCGACGCGACCCACGATCCAGTGTAACGGCCCGCTTTTTTCGCCGCCGAACGCCCTCAGTCGGAGACGCTGACGCCGCCGAACGCCGTGAATCCCGTGACGACGAGGTCGACCTCGTCGTGTTCCTCGGAGCGGTGGGGGCGTTCGTCCTCCGCGCCGCCGAACACCGGCAGCACGTCCATCTGGACGTTCCACTCCCGGGGGACGACGACCTCGACGCCGCCGAAGAGGGCGACGACGTTGATCTGGGCCGGGCGGTCGGTCACCTCGGACTTGCGGAGGTCGAGTTCGACCCCGCCGAACAGCGCCGTGAGGTCGCCGCCGTTGAACTGCCGTGAGGTCGCGCGCTGGTTGCGCCCGCCGAAGATCGCCAGCGTCGAGACGTACTCGCTGCCGACGGCGACCGACTGGCTCCGGAGGCGGCCGAGGACGACGGAGACGCCGAAGATGATGAGGAGCACCGGCCAGAACTGGCCGAGGTCCGCAGCCACGACCACGTCGAGGGCGACGAGTTGCCACGCCAGCGCGACGGTCACGAGCACGAGCGGGCCGGTCACGTTCCTGAAGCGACTGGTGACCAGCGCGTACAGCCCGACGAGGACGAACAACGAGGGGACGAAGTCGACGAGGAAACTCGTGTCGTAGACGCCGGTCGTGTTCAGGAGCAGGACGATACCGAGCAGGATGATCAGCGCCCCGAAGAGCGCCTGGCTGTTGGGCCGTCGTTCGAGTGACATGACTATATCGATGTCTACGGCCCGTTACGTCATATGGTTGTGGTAGCGAACGTTACCACGCGGCAACGCGTCGGGAACCGTCGACCACGCGTCGGGCGACGCACCGTGCGATGGGCGGTGAGTGCGTCTGACGGCCGGCGCGTGCGTCCGACGGCCGACGTGTCAGGGCTTGTAGACGCGGCCGCGGAAGATGGCGATCTCCTCGCCGTCGTCGTCCGTGATGTCCACGCGATAGCTGGCGGTCGAACGGCTCCCGTGTTCGCGTTCGGCGCTGGCGGTCAGCGTGTCGCCGACCTCGACGGCGTCGAGGTACGAGATGTTCGTCTCCAGTGCGAGCGCCGTCTCGCCTTCCGAGTTGGAGGCGGCCGCGAACGCGGCGTCGGCGAGCGAGTAGACCGCGCCGCCGTGGGGCGTCCCGTGGAAGTTGAGCAGGTCCTCGGTGACGGTGAGTTCGGTCTCCGCCGTCCCGGGCGCCAGTTCGACGAGTTCGACGCCGATCTTCTGGCAGAAGGGGTCCTCGGCGATACGCTCGCGGCGTTCGTCCGGTATGTCGGCCATACGCGCGATTGGGAGAACCACTATTTATAATCTCGCGTCCACCACGTCGCTTGCGTCGACTCTCCGGGCGAAACCGTCGCCGGATACCATAGAGTTTTATCGGAAACGCCGAAACGTGGGGATATGGCCTACAGCTACGAGCCCCACTACTTCGAGGACTTCGAGGAAGGACAGACGTTCGAGAGCGTCGGCCGCACCGTCACCGAGTACGACTTCGTGATGCACTCGGCGTTCACCGGCGACTGGACCGAACTCCACACGAACAAGGAGTACGCCGAGGAGGAGAACTTCGGCGAGCGCGTCGCCCACGGCCCGATGACGTTCTCGCTCGCGACCGGGTTCGTCTACCGCATCGGTATCCTCGAACGCACCGTGCTGGCGTTCCTCGGGATGAACTACATGGACATCCCGAACCCCGTCTACATGGACGACACCATCTCGCTGGACATGGAGGTCGTCGAGACGAAGGACATCAGCAGCCGCGACGACTCCGGCCTCGTCGTCATCGACACGACGATGACGAACCAGGAGGACACCATCGTCTTCGAGGGCGACATGAAGTTCCTCATCAAGAAGCGCGACTGAGGACGGACAGCGACCGGGGACAGCTCCGGGAGTGGCGAGCACGCCCGCGATTGCTGATTCTTCCGCGCGGTCGGGACCCGGTCGGTGCTGGCGGGTGAGCCAGCGGGCGGTGCGACCCCGCGGACGGGACGACTCCGCGACGGGAGACTGTCCGGCGGCCGACTGCGCAGGCGGTCGACAGCGCCGACGGCGGTGACGACAGCTTCAAGGTATGACGACGACGCAACTTCACGATAGCAATGGGTACGACACGTGGTAGCATCGAACGGCGCGAGGGAATCGATGGCTGACCGATCGACGCGCGTCGGCGTCGACGTCGGCGGTACGTTCACCGACATCGTCTCGATACGAGACGGGGCGGTCCAGGTTAGCAAGACACCGTCGACCCCTGACGCGCCCGAGCAGGCGGTCCTCGACGGACTCCGGACGGTCCGGGACCGTGACGACCTCGCGTTCCAGGACGTCGACTTCCTCGCGCACGGGACCACCGTGGCGACGAACGCCGTCCTCGAAGTGGAGTGGGCGGACACCGCTCTGGTCACGACCGAGGGGTTCGGCGACGCCCTCGAGATCGGTCGCCAGGCCCGTCCCGACATCTACGACTTCCAGGTGGAGAAACCCCGGCCCGTGGTCGAGCGCGACCGGCGCTACGAGGTACCGGAGCGACTCGACGAGCGCGGCAATCCGCTCGTCGAGCTAGACGAGAGCGCGGTCAGGGACCTCGCCGCGGAGTTGCGGGAGACCGGCGTCGAGAGCGTCGCCGTCAGCCTGCTCTTCTCGTTCGAGAACGACGTTCACGAGCGCCGCGTCCGCGAACTGCTCCGCGAGGAGGGCCTCGACGCCTCCTTCTCGCTGTCCAGCAACGTCCTCCCCGAGATTCGCGAGTACGAACGCACGCTGACGACGGGGCTGAACGCCGCACTCAAACCGGTGATGGACGAGTACATCGGGAACCTGGAGTCCCGGATCGCGGACGACGACATCGCCGCCGAACTCAAGATAATGCAGTCCAACGGCGGAATCATCACCGCCGACGCGGCCAGGGAGCAACCGGTCAACACGCTCCTGTCCGGACCGGCGGCCGGCGTGCAGGGTGCGGCCTACGTCGCGGAACTCGCCGGGACGGAGGACATCATCACGATGGACATGGGCGGTACCTCCTGCGACGTATCGCTGGTCGAGGGCGGCGAACCGCTCGTCACGACCGACGTCGAGGTCGGTGACTACCCCGTCAGCGTCCCGATGATCGACATCCACACGGTCGGCGCAGGCGGCGGGTCGATCGCGTGGATCGACGCCGGCGACGCGCTCCGCGTCGGTCCGCGGTCGGCGGGCGCGAACCCCGGTCCGGTCTGCTACGGCCGGGGGGGCGACCGTCCGACGACGACGGACGCTCACCTCCTGCTCGGGCGACTGGACCCCGAATCCTTCCTCTCGGACGATCTGGACGGTGCGGCGGACGCCGCCGAGCGAGTCGTCGAGCGCGACGTCGCCGACCCCCTCGGGATGAGCGTGCAGGAGGCCGCGCAGGGAATCCTCGACGTGGCGAACGCGAACATGGCGCGAGCGCTCCGCGTGGTCTCCGTCGAGCGTGGATACGACCCGCGGGAGTTCGGCCTGGTGGCGTTCGGCGGTGCCGGACCGCTGCACGCCTGCAAACTCGCCGCGGAACTCGACGTCCCGCGCGTCATCGTTCCCCGAACGGCGGGCGTCCTCTCGGCGCTCGGACTGCTGATCAGCGACGTGCTGTACGACTACAGCACCTCGCGCGTGCGGCCGTTCGTCGAGTTGGACGCCGCGGACCTGCAGGCGACGTTCGACTCCTTCGCCGACGAGGGGCGGGAGCGACTCGCGGACGAGGACCACCCGGAGGGACAGCGCCAGTTCGAACGCTCCGTCGACCTTCGGTACGAGGGACAGTCGTTCGAACTGTCGGTGCCGGTTCCCGACGGGGACCTCGACGCCGACGCCCTCGCGACCATCGTCGACCGGTTCCACGAGCGCCACCGCCAGCGGTACGGCCACGCCTACGAGTCCGAACCCGTCGAACTCGTCACCATCCGGCTCCGGGTCCGTGGCGTCGTGGAGACGCCCGACCTGGCCTACAGCGGGGCAAACGGTGATCTGGCCGACGCCGTCAGCGATACCCGGCCGGTGGTATACGACGGAACGGTCCACGACACGCGCATCTACGACCGCCAGCGGCTACCGTCCGGGGCCTCGTTCGACGGCCCCGCCGTGGTCGAGGGCGTCGAGAGCACCGTCGTCGTCCACCCCCACCAGCGGGTCAGCGTCGACGAGTACGGAACGCTACTGGTGGAGGGACAGTGATGGTCGACTCGGTCACGCTCGAAGTCATCCGCAACGCCTGTATCGCCGTCGCCGAGGAGATGAACGCGAACCTCATCCGGACCGGGTACTCGCCGAACATCAAGGAGCGCCGGGACTGCTCGTGTGCGCTGTTCGACGCCGACGCCCAGATGATCTCGCAGGCGGAGAACATGCCGGTCCACCTCGGGGCGATGCCGTACTCCGTCGAGGCGGCCGTCGACCGCTTCCCGCCCGAGACGCTCGAACCGGGCGACGCCGTCCTGTTGAACGACCCCTTCTACGGCGGCGCACACCTTCCCGACCTCACGCTCGTGACCCCGGTGTTCGTCGACGGCGAGATACTCGCGTTCGCGGCGAACCGCGCGCATCACGCCGACATCGGCGGCTCGCGCGCCGGGAGCGTCGCCGCCGACTCGACCGAGATATACCAGGAAGGCCTGCGGATTCCGCCGGTGAAACTGTTCGAAGGCGGCGAGCCGAACGAGGCCGTCTTCGACGTGGTGCTGACGAACGTCCGCACCCCGGACGAGCGACGCGGGGACCTCCGCGCGCAGGAGGCGGCCAACCAGACGGGCGTCCGCCGCTTCCGCGACCTCGCCGAGAAGTACGGCGTCGAGACGCTGCGGGACGCCCTCGACGGTATCAAGACCTACTCCGAGCGCCGCATGCGGTCCGAGATAGCGGCGTTGCCGGACGGCACGTACGCCTTCGAGGACGTCCTCGACGACGACGGTCTCGGGAACGAGGACGTCCCCATCCGCGCGGAGGTGGTCGTCGACGGCGACGAGGTGCGAGTCGACTTCACCGGCACCGCCGAACAGGTCGACGGGCCGGTGAACGCGGTGTTCGCGGTCACCGCGTCCGCGACCTACTACGCCGTCCGCTGTGTCACCGACCCCGACATCCCCCCGAACCACGGCTGTTACCGACCCATCGACATCGACGCACCCGAGGGGACCGTCGTCAATCCGGAGCCGCCGGCGGCGGTCGTGGGGGGCAACCTGGAGACCTCCCAGCGGGTCACCGACGTCGTCCTCGGTGCGTTCGGCGAGCAGGTGCCCGAACGCGTCGTCGCGGCCGGCCAGGGGACGATGAACAACGTCACCTTCGGCGGCACCGACCCCCGCGACGGGTCGCCGTACGCCTTCTACGAGACGCAGGGCGGCGGGTTCGGCGGCCGCGACGGCGCGGACGGGATTGACGGCGTCCACGTCCACATGAGCAACACGATGAACACGCCCGCCGAGGTGCTGGAGACCGCCTATCCGCTCCGGGTGACACGCTACGAACTCCGCCCCGACTCCGGCGGCGCGGGCGAGTTCCGCGGCGGCCTCGGTCTGCGCCGGGACATCCGCGTTCGCGGCCACGAGGCGACGTTCAGCCTCCTCGCCGACCGCCACCGCCACGCACCGTACGGACTCGACGGCGGCGACCCCGGTGAACCGGGCGCGGCGTACCTCCTGGACGGCGACGAGACCCGCATCGACCAGAAGTCCATCCACGACCTGCCAGCGGGGACCACCGTCAGCATCCGCACGCCCGGTGGCGGCGGGTACGGCGACCCGTCGGACCGCGACCCGGCAGCCGTCGCCCGGGACGTGCGTCTCGGCAAGGTGTCGGTCGAGGAGGCGCTCCGACGGTACGACGTCGACCGCGACGACCTCGACCTCGGCGACGCCGACGGCGGCCGTCTGGAACGCGACGGCGTGGACTCCGACGGAACGGAGTGAACGGTCCGACGGCGAATCCACCGGTGTTTTCTATTCCGATTGCCAACGGTGACACATGGCACCCGTCGATGTCCTCGACGACGAGGACGAACCGCGCATCGTCGACACGCACTGTCACCAGCCCACGGAGGAGTTCCTGAACGACGCCGGCGGCCAGATGATGGAGGACGCCGCCAACAAGTTCGGGGCGGACATGGAGACGGACACCTACGAGAACCTCGTCGAGGAGTACCACGAGGTCGGCATCTCCACGGCCGTCCTCCTCGGCTGGGACGCCGAGACCAACACCGGCAACCCGCCGGTGCCGAACGACTACGTCGCCGAGATCCGCGACCAGTACGACGACTTCTTCGTCGGGTTCGCGAGCGTCGACCCCCTGAAGGACGACTGCGCCCAGGAGGCCGAACGCGCCGTGAAGGATCTCGACCTTTCCGGGTTCAAGTTCCAGCAGATCGCCCAGGGGTTCGACCCGAGCGACCCCGAGCACGACGAACTGTGGACCACCATCGAGGACCTCGGCGTCCCCGTCGTGTTCCACGGCGGCAACTCCACGCTCGGCGCGGGCGCTCCGGGCGGGCGCGGACTGAAGGTCAAGCACGGCAACCCCATGCTCATCGACGACGTCGCCGCCGAGCACCCCGACCTCCAGATCCTCATCGCTCATCCCGCGTTCCCGTGGGAGAAGGAGCAACTCGCCATCTGCCAGCAGAAGGGGAACGTGTACATGGACCTCTCCGGGTGGATGCCCCGGTACATCGACGACCAGGTGCTGCACTACGCGAAGACCCTCCTGCAGGACAAGGTGATGTTCGGCACCGACTACCCGATGATCGACCCGAAGCCGTGGCTCGAACAGTTCGCCGAACTCGAGTTCCCCGAGGAGGTCCAGCGCAAGATCCTCTGGGAGAACGCCGAACAGTTCCTCGACCTGTAACGCAGCCGACCCATCCCGACCGCTCGTTTTCCGACCGACGCTTCTCGCGTATTTCATCCGCCAAGCGCCTGTTCTCGGTCGACCGAACGGTCGGCCGGAGCGTCCCTCGTCCGTTCGCCGGACGGCGTTTCAGTGACCCTACTTAATTCTATTTCAGGAAACGCTCATGTCCTCGGCCGGACACCCTTCGAGTGACCATGTCCGACTACGAACTCGACCCGCTGCCGTACGACTACGACGCACTCGAACCGCACGTAAGCGAGCAGGTGCTCACGTGGCACCACGACACCCACCACCAGGGCTACGTCAACGGCTGGAACGCCGCCGAGGAGACGCTCGCCGAGAACCGCGAGGACGGCGACTTCGGCTCCTCCGCCGGCGCCATCCGCAACGTGACCCACAACGGCTCGGGCCACGTCCTCCACGACCTGTTCTGGAACTCCATGTCCCCGGAGGGCGGCGACGAGCCCGAGGGACCGCTCGCCGACCGCATCGCGGCGGACTTCGGCTCCTACGAGGCCTGGAAGGGCGAGTTCGAGGCGGCCGCGAGCGACGCCGGCGGCTGGGCGCTGCTGGTCTACGACTCCTTCAGCAACCAGCTCCGCAACGTCGTCGTGGACAAGCACGACCAGGGCGCGCTCTGGGGCAGCCACCCCGTCCTGGCGCTCGACGTCTGGGAGCACTCCTACTACCACGACTACGGCCCGGCCCGCGGCGACTTCGTCGACGCCTTCTTCGAGGTCGTCGACTGGCGCGAACCGACCGCGCGCTACGAGCGCCTGGTCGAACAGTTCGAGTAACTCCCGAATCCGCTAATTTTTTCGGCCGCTAGCAGTCGACTTTCACCATGGACGACGCGACGCGACTGACCCCCGTCGACGACGTGCCAGCGAACGGGTCGTGGCTGTTCACCGTCTTCGATCGGACCGGCGAGCGCGAGGAGGCCATCCTCGTCCGCGCGTGCGACGGCGTCGCCGGGTGGCTGAACTTCTGTCAGCACGAGACCGACCAGCGACTCGACCGCGGGGTCGGCGCCGCCGTCCGCGACGACGAGATCGTCTGTCCGAAGCACGGCTCGATGTTCGACGCCTGCTCAGGAACGTGTGACAACGGCAAGGCCGCCGGGTCGACGCTCGTCGCGGTGGACGTCGCCGTCGAGGACGGCGCGGTCTTCCTCACGGACGACGCGTACGACTTCGCCCACGAGGGCGGCATCGAGGACGACGACCTGCCGGGGTCGTCGTCGCACCTCACCTTCTAGGTCTCACTCGAACTCGGGTTCACGACCTTCGAGGAACGCCGAGACGCCCTCCTCGTGGGCCGGCGTTCCGTAGGCCAGCGACTGGACCATGTTCTCGAACTCCATCGCCTCGCGCCACTCCTTGCCCATGTTGCCGTGGATGGCGCGCTTGGCGAGGCCGATGGTCTTCGTGGGGCGCTGCTGAAGGGTTTCAAGCAGGTCGTCGACGGCGGCGTCGAGTTGCTCGTCCGGCACGACCTCGTTGACGAGGTCCATCTCCGCGGCCTCGTCGGCGCCGAAGAACTCCCCGGTGAACGCCAGGCGCTTGGCCGTCCGCAGGCCGACGAGCTTCGGGAGGAGGAAGGAGCCGCCGGTGTCGGGGATGAGGCCGACGCGGACGAACGCGCAGCCGAACGTCGCCGACTCGACTGCGTAGGCGAAGTCGCTGATGGCCGTGATGGCCAGTCCCGCGCCGACGGCGTCGCCGTTCACCTTCGCGACGATGGGGACGGGCGCGTCGAGCGCCTCCTCGACGACGCGACCGAACGTCTCCGTGACCCGGTCGAAAGCCTCGTCCGGGCTCTCCTCGCGCTCGGCCATCGACTGGATGTCGCCGCCGGCGCTGAACGCCTCGCCCTCGCCGGTCAGCACGACGGCGTCGTGTTCGCTGGCGTCGGACTCGGCGAGCACCTCGGCCAGTTCCTCCGCCGCCTCGATGCTGAAGGCGTTCAGCACGTCCGGGCGGTCGAACGTCACGGTGCGGATTCCGTCCTCGTCGGAGACTCGCATATCCGAGCGTTTCCCTCCAGTGAGTTAAGGGTACTCACCCGCCGGGCGACCGGCGACCGTCCGCCGGACGACGCGACGGCAATGGACCGGGGGAAGAAGTACGCTTAAGCCGCTCCCACGTGCACGTCGCCGGTATGGACATCGAAGCGTTCTTCGAGGGGATGCCGTTCGCCGACCTGCTCGGCGTCGAGGTGACCGAGGCAGCGGACGGCCACGCTGAAGGACACGTCGAGATGCGCCAGGAACTGTCCTGGAACCAGGATCGCGAGATGGCACACGGCGGCGTCACGTTCACGCTCGCGGACACCGTCGGCGGCGCGGCGCTCGTCTCGCTGAACGACCAGCCCGTACCGACCGTCGACATGCGGATCGACTACCTCGCCGCCGGGACCGGCGACCTGTACGCCGAGGCTGACGTCGTCCGGAACGGGAGCGACGTCGGCGTCGTCGACGTGGCGGTCTACGACGAGGACGACGAGCACGTCGCGGACGCCCGCGGCGTCTACAAGACCGGGTAGAACACACTCCCTTTTCAGCCGAACAACTGCGTGAACAGCGCCCGTTGTGCGCGGTGGAGGCGTTCGAGGAAGGCCGACTTGCTGACGCCGAGTTCGTCGGCGACGTCGCTGGCGGTAACCTTCCGGGGGACGGCGAAGTACCCCATCTCCAGCGCGGCGCGCAGGGCGCGCTCCTGCGCGGGCGTGACGTCCCACTGGCGAGCGACGACGGTCTCGTCCTCCGAGCCGAGCGGGTGGACGCGCGCCAGGGTCACGCCGACGGCCTCGCCGGCAGCTTCGAGGACGCCCTGGAGGACGTCGTGGCCGACGACCGCGCCGGTGAACGTCGCGCCGCCGTCGCGGTAGCGTAGCGACTCCGCCATGAAGCCGGCGTTCGTCAGTTCGTGGACGATGCAGGGGTGTTTCGAGAGACAGCGGTAGTTCAGTCGGTCGTCGGTCGTCGAGACGTGGAGGTAGCGGACGCGGTCGTCGGCGTCGAGGAACTCCGTCAGCCCGCCGCTGTCGCCCGGCGCGCTGAACTGCAGGAGGACGTTACCGTCGTCGCGGTACTGCGGCGGCTGGCAGTCGACGGCGACGTTCGTCGCACGCGTCGCCTCCGCGAGCGGGCAGTCGTCGCCCGTCACGTCGAACTCGACGACGAGGCACTCGTCTATCACGCCCGACCGGTCGGCCGGGGAGTACATAAATCCCGTTCATGGGCGGGTGAACTGGTATGGGTCGGGGCGTGTAACGAACGACCATGGAGATAGAGACCGTCAAAGAGCGGGCCGGTCCGCGGGCGTTCAGCCCGAAGGACGACCTGCCCGAGAAGTACCGGAAGGCAGCCACGCGGATGATCGAGTTCCACGCGAACAGCGAGATCATGGGCGCGTACCTCGAGAAACCGTTCATCCGCGAGGCCCCGAGCCTCGACCGGAAGCTCGCCTTCTCGGCGAAGGTCCAGGACGAGATCGGTCACGGTCAGCTCCTCTACCGGGCCGCGGAGTCGCTCGGCGTGAAGACCCGCGACGAGATGCTCGACGACCTCGCGAACGGACAGGGGAAGTTCCTGAACTGCTTCCACTACCCGATGGAGAGCTGGGTCGAGACGCCGATGATCGCCTTCTTCGTCGACGGTGCCGCGATGCGACGGCAGGCGACGCTGAAGAAGACCAGCTGGGAACCGTACGCCCACGCGATGGACAAGGTCTGCTTCGAGGAGGGCTTCCACGTCAAACACGGCGAGGCTATCCTCTACGAGCTCATGACGGGGTCGAAGAAGGAACAGGAGATGACCCAGGACGCCTTCGAGACGTGGTGGCCGCGCATCATCCAGTTCTTCGGCCCCACCGACGACAAGTCCACCCACCACGACTTCTCCAGCGAGGTCGGGCTCAAGCAGATGTCGAACGACGAACTGCGCAACACGTTCCTCAACGCCTACATCCCGAAGGCGAAGAAGTACGGCCTCGAGATTCCCGACGAGCCGCGCATCACGAAGAACGACGACGGCACCTACGAGGTCCGCGAGGACGACCTCGACTGGGACGAGTTCTTCACCATCGCGAAAAACGAGTACGAGCCGGGCGTCGGCCAGATAAACGGCCGGAAGAAGGCCCAGGAAGCGGTCGAATGGGTTCGCGAATCGATGGACAGCCACGAACAGAAGATGTACGGCGGCACGCAGCCGCAGGCGGCTGACTGACAATGATCTGGGAAGTGTTCCGACAGAACCAGGAGGGTGACTACCACACCCACTGTGGCAACGTTCACGCGCCGGATCGCGAGATGGCGCTGATGTTCGCCGAGATCCAGCACGCGCGGCGCAAACCGACCAACAGCCTCTGGGTCGTCCCGAAGGAGGAGATCGGCGAGGTCGACACCGAGGACGCGGCCTTCGGCGGCACGACGGACAAGTCCTACCGCTGGGCGCAGACGTACAGCTTCGAGGCCGCTGCCGAGGAGGTCGCCGCCTCCGAGAGCGAGCAGGTCGAGGCCGAGCGCCGTCGCACTCCCGCGGACGGAGGTGACGACTGATGGCGGCCGCCGAACCCCTCTCCGGTCCGGACGACCTCTCCGACGACGAGCGCGAGGCCGTCGAACACCTGCTGTACCGCCTCGCCGACGACGAGTTCGTCGTCGCGGAACGCTACACCGAGTGGCAGGTCCGCGCGCCGACGCTGGAGTCGGACCTGGCGCTCGCGAACATCGCGCAGGACGAACTTGGCCACGCCCGGCTCTGGTACGACCTGCTGGAGGACTTCGGCTTCGACGAGACCGACCTCGTCTGGGAGCGCGACCCCGGCCAGTGGCGCCAGAGCACGCTGACCGAACTCCCCTACGGCGAGGGCGAGTGGGCCGACGTCGCCGTGCGCTCGTACCTCTACGACGTCGCCGAGGAGCTCCGCCTCGACGCCCTCGCGGACTCGTCGTACGCCCGCATCCGCGACCGCGTGGGCAAGATCCAGAGCGAGGAGGACTACCACCGCGAGCACGCCGAGAACTGGCTCGACCGGCTCTGCGAGGACGAGGAGAGCCGCGAGCGCGTCCAGGACGCGCTCGACCGTCTCCTCCCGCACGCGCTGACCATCTTCGCACCGACCGACGAGGCCGTCGAGGACCGCATCGACGAACTCGGCCTCCGCACGCGGTCGCTCGTCGACATGCGCGAGGAGTGGCTCGACACCGTCGTCCCGTACCTCGAGAGCCTCGGGCTCTCGGTCGACGAGGTCGAACTCCCGGAACAGTACGACACCCACCACGAGAACCTCGAGATGCCGGACGTGGTCGGTCGCGACCAGTCCCACACCGAGGCCTGGGACGACCTCTGGTCCGAGTTCACGAACTCCTACCGCGAACTCGGGCGCACCGAGGCGTCCACCATCATGGCGGATCCCGACGATGTCTAGCGACATCCCCTACGACCCCGAGGTGCCGGGGCTCGACGACGACTGCGAGGACCCCGTCCTCTGTGCGTACACCGAGTACGTCGAGGGCGACGGCGACGTCGAGGACCTGCCGGCGACCGGCGAGGACGCCGATGGCGTCGAGGCCGACGTCTGGGAGGCACTGTACGACATCGAGGACCCGGAGATGCCGGTCTCCATCGTCGACCTCGGCCTCATCTACGGCGTCGAGGTCACCGAGGGCGACGACGGCGCGACCGTCGAGGTGCTGATGACCCTCACCTACTCCGGCTGTCCCGCCCGCGAGATGCTGACCCAGCAGGTCGAGGACGCGGCCGCCGACGTCGACGGCGTCGCGCGCGCCGACCTGCGTCTCGTCTGGAGCCCCGAGTGGACCATCGACATGGTGACAGAACAGGGCAAAGACGACCTTCGCGAGTTCGGACTGAGCGTGTAACCATGCGAGGACTCGACCCGAGCGTCGAAACCAGCGGCGAGACGAGCGGTGCGGAGTGTCCGTACTGCGGTTCGACGGACACCGAGCGCGAACACCCCAAGGGGCCGTCGCTCTGTCGGTCGATGCACTACTGCAACGCCTGCGAGCAGCCGTTCGAGAAGTTCGAGTGACGGCACCGGGGCTCCCGGGACAGCCTTCGCGTCGGAAAAGACGGCCCGGCGTTCGGGCCGATGACCGGCCGTGACGTGTCTCGACTGGAGCTGATCACAACGGGTGCGTCGTGACCTGCGTCGAAGTGTGGTAAGCGATGACGACGCGTTTACGTCATACATCCAATTTATTATAAAGTTTTTGTTATCGGAATTAACTGGCAGGCGGCGCTGTTCGTCTCGATGGTCGTGAGCAGTAAACTATCGGTGACCGCGGTCCCCGGGACCGGGCACGTCGACCGGGAACGGGTCGTGGACGCCGTCAGGCCTTGACGACGTGGACCGGCCCGTCGCTCATGCGGACCACGCGTTCGGTGACGCTGCCGAGCAGGCGGCGGTACTCGCCGGTGTGCTGTTCGGTGCCCATCACGACCAGGTCGGCGTCGACGTCGTCGGCGCACGCGAGTATCTCCTCGTGCGGATGGCCGCGGACTATCTCGGTCGTCACATCGACGCCGTCGGCCTCCGCGGCGGCCGCCGACAGCACCCGTTCGCCCTGTTCCTCCAGCGCCGGCTCCGCGTTCTCGATGGCGTCGACGCCGGCGTAGTGGCCGTAGACGTCGTCGTCGACGACGTAGAGCAGGTGGACGGAGGCGTCGCACTGGCGCGCGAGGTCGAAGCCGCTGTCGACCGCCGCGCCGGAACCGTCACTGCCGTCGGTTGGGATGAGGATGCGATCGTACATCGTACGAAAAACTCGGCGTTCCGAGAACTAATATCGGGTTCCAGATTCCCAGTTGCCGGGAATCCCAGGAACTGGGAATCGGGATGACCCCTCTTTTACCCGGACTCCGTACCGATTAGTATGGCAGAATACGGCACTCCCGGTCCACGGAAGCAGGAAGGCATCGACGTGATCCGTCTCGTCATGGGCGTCGTCTGGGTCGTCGCTGGCGGCCTGTCGCTGCTCGCGGCGTCGCTGCTCGTGTCGGAGTTCGGCTCGGGTATCACGATCACCGGACGAGCGATGTCGGGGCTGTTCTTCGCGGCGCTCCTCGTCGCCGTCGTCGTGCTGGCGTGGTGGATGGAGTAACGCGAGGCGGCTGACTGCGACTACTTCTTCAGCGACCGTGCGGTGTTGCCGACGACGACCAGGCTGCTGGTCGCCATCGCCACCGCGGCGACGAGCGGGTTGATGTGCCCGAGGACCGCGGCCGGGATGGCGACGACGTTGTAGAGGAACGCCCAGCCCAGGTTCTGACGGATCCGCCGGCGCGTCGCGGCCGTGAGCGAGAACGTCTCCGGTACCGACGAGAGTCGACCGCCCGCGACGACGACGTCCGCCGCATCGGCCGCGAGCGCCGAGGCGTCGCCGAGCGCGATGCCGACGTCCGCCGCGGCGAGCGCCGGGGCGTCGTTGCTCCCGTCGCCCACCATGGCGACCGTGCCCTCGTCGGCGAGGCGGGCGACCGTCTCGCGCTTGCCCTCCGGCGGCACGCCGGCGAACACCCGGTCGACGCCGTCGTGCTCGCGGAACCGGCGGGCGGCGCGCTCGTCGTCGCCCGTGATGACGACGATCTCACGGTCCTCGACGGCCGCGAGCTCGTCGACCACCGCCTCCCAGTCGTCCCGTGGCTGGTCGCCCGTGACGAAGACGGCGCGCGCCCGTCCGTCCCAGCCCACCAGCGAGGGGACCCGACCGTCCGCGCGGGCGTCGTCGCAGGCGCCGAGCAGGTCCGCCGGCACCGTCCAGTCGTGAGCATCGAAGAGGTCCGGGTGGCCGACGAGCACGCGCTCCCCGTCGACGACCGCGCTCACGCCGCGCCCGGGGTGGCGCTCGAAGTCGGTGACGTCGACCCCCGGCGGCGACGTGTGGTCGACGACCGCCGTCCCGACCGGGTGCGAGGAGAACTGCTCGACGGCCGCCGCGCGCTCCATCGCTCCGGGGTCCGCGGCGTCGACGACCGCCATCTCGCCGGTCGTCAGCGTCCCGGTCTTGTCGAAGGCGACGACGTCGGCCTCGGTCGCACGCTCGAAGGTCGATGCGTCGGTGACGACCACGCCGCGGTCGAGCGCCGCCTTGAGCCCCGACGCGACCGCGAGCGGCGTCGCCAGTCCGAGCGCGCACGGACAGGAGACGACGAGCACGGCCAGGGCGGTCAGCGCGGCGCCCGTCGGCGACGCGCCCGCGACGAGCCGCCAGACGCCCGTCCCCGCGGCGAGCAGGACGACCAGCGGGACGAAGACGGCCGCCAGCCGGTCGGCGAGCCGCTGGACGCCGGCGCGGGAGCTCTGGATGTCCCAGAGCAGCGTGACGAGGCGGTCCAGGGTGCTCTCGCCCTCGTCGTCGACGGTTAGGACGAGCGCGCTGTCGGTGACGACGGTGCCGCCGAGCACCTCGTCGTCGGGCGACTTGCGGACGGGCACCGACTCCCCGGTGACGAGCGACTCGTCGACCGCCGCGGTGCCCTCGACGACGGTGCCGTCGACGGGGACGCGCTCGCCGGGGCGGACGACGACCCGGTCGCCTGCGCGCAGCGACCCGACGGCGACCTCCTCGGTACCGTCGGCGGTCTTCCGGCGGGCCGTCTCCACGCGCTCCCGCGTCAGGTCCTCGAGGAAGCCGCCGACGCGGTCCTTCACGCGCGCCTCGTAGTAGTTGCCGATGGTGACGACCATCACGACGACGACGGTGATGTCGAAGTACACCTCCGTCCGGCCCAGCAGGACGGCCGCCCCGCTGTAGACGTACGCGTTGCCCGCCGCGAGCGCGACGAGCAGGTCCATGTTCGGCTGGCCGGCGCGGAGGCTGACGTACGCGCCCCGGAGCACTGGGTAGCCGGTGTAGCCGAGCACGACGGTCGTCATCACCCAGATGTTCCACAGGAGGTAGTCGCCGACCGTCCCCTGCATGTCGACGAGCAGGTACTGCGAGTCCAGGCCGAAGTAGGCGGGATAGAGGAAGAGGACGTACCACATCATCGTCATCATGCCGAAGAACCCGCCGATGAGCAGGCGTCCGAGGTCCTCCTCTGTGTCGCCCTCGGCGTCGAGGTCGCGGGCGCGGTAGCCCATCCCGTTTATCGCGTCCGGGACGTCCGACCTGCTCCGCTGGCGCGGGTCGTAGCTCACCTTCGCCATCCCGGAGGCGTAGCTGGCGTCCACGTCGTAGACGCCCGGTTCGTCCTCCGCGGTCGTCTCCACGAACGCCTCGCAGGTCGCACAGTGCATCCCGTCGACCGAGAGGTACGCCGACTCGGCGTCCTCCGGGATCGGTTCGTCGTCGTCGCCGAGGCGGTCCCGGACCTCCTCGGGGTCGTCGACGTCGCCGAGGCGGCGCGCGACTTCGAGACAGCCGCGACAGCAGTACGTCCCCTCGACGTCGTCGTCGGTGACGGGCGGGTCGGGCGTCGGCAGGTCGCAGAGCGAGCAGGGCATGGTTCGTGAGGTTCTCGGTTCCGTCTGGTTCGTCGTTGCGATGCCACCGGACGGGGGTCAACGTGTCGGTTCGGCCGTCGCGGTCAGCGCGGCGCCTGTGGCATCGGGAGTTCCGGATGGGGAACGTCGATGCCGACCACCATCAGGCCGTGCGCGAGCAGGAAGTACCCCATGACGACGAACAGCACGCCGAGCACCCGGTGGAGGTTCCCCCGCGCGTTCGCGTCGAGCGACTGGACGACGGTCCCCGAGACGAACAGCGACGGGACGGTGCCCAGGCCGAGCGCGGCCAGCGACAGCGCGCCCACGACGGGCGACCCGCGCGCGAACGCGTAGAGGTACGCCGGGTAGAGGATGGGGCACGGCAGCGCCGCGTGGACGACGCCCAGCAGCGCGATGGTCGGCCCCTCGACCCACCGGTCCACGCGGCCGGCCAGCACGCCGGAGACGCGCTGGAACAGACCGCCGACGAGCGGGAGGTCGTGGCCGCCGACGCTCCCGCGGACGAGGTAGCCGACGCCCGTGGCGACGACGGCGGTGCCGACGAGCAGTCCGAGGCCCGCGCGAACGCCATTCGCCAGCGAGACGAGCGCGGCGGCGTCGACGACGAGCGCACCGAGCGCGCCGAGCAGCGCGCCCGCGACGGCGTAGCCGGCCGTGCGGCCGAGGTTGAACAGCAGGTGCTGGCGCGTGTCGCGCCACGTCACCACGTCGCCGGTGTTCATCCGGTCGGCGTACAGCGCGACGAGCGGGCCGCACATCCCGATGCAGTGGACGCCGCCGAGCAGCCCCACCGCGAAGAAGACGACCAGGCCCGTCTGCTCGGGGGTCGTCGCTTCGGCGTGCAGCGGAACGAGGAGCGGGTCAGACACCGGGAATCACCTCCACCGAGCGCGCGAGCTGGCCCAGGCCGGCGAGCAGCACGACCAGGCCGGCCGCGCGCCGGACGAGGGCGGCGTGACGAACGAACAGGGGGCGACCGACGTCGAGGCCGACGCCGACGGCCAGCGTCGCCCCGAGCATCGGCACCGCCATCCCCGTCGCGTAGGCGGCGACGACGCCGACGCTCGCCGCCGTCGAGACCGACAGCGCGCCCGAGAGCGTGGCGACGAACACCGGCAGGAAGCAGCCGACGGCGGCGGCCGCGTACGCCGCGCCGAACAGCGCGAACCCCACGACCGACTGCCGGCGCTCCGGCAGCGCGACGTGCAGCGACGGCACCCGGTCGAGGACGGCGGCGACGCCGAACGCGACGAGGCCGGCGCCGACGACAGGTTCGGCGTAGGCGAGCGCGCCGAGCGCGGTGCGCCCCGCCGCGGCGAGGACGACCACGATGCCACCGAACACCGCCAGGACGCCGGCGCTCGCCGCGAACCCGCGCGCGACGACGCCGGAGAGCTCGACGTCGCCCTCGCGGGCCACGTAGCCGACGTAGCCCGGGAGCAGCGGGTACGCGCACGGGGCGAAGAACGTCGCCACGCCCGCGCCGAACGCCGCGACGCCCGCTCCGGTCATCCGACCACCCCGTCGGTCATCCCGTCACCTCCTCCACTGCCGAGACGACTTTCTCGGGCGGGGTCGTCCCCGCCTCGGCCCAGGCGACCCAGTCGCCGTCGACGATTGCGGTGTACGGCAGGTTCCGCGCGCCGAGCGCCCGCGTGACGGCGCCGTCGGCGTCGAGGGCGACGGGCCAGTCGCCCCCGGCCTCGGCCCACCAGTTCCGCAGGTCCGCTTTCGTCAGCGTGCCCCCGAGAACCTGGTTGGTGACGGAGACGAACCGGACGTCGAGTTCTTCGCGGGCTTTCGCGAGGTTCCCGACCTGCGGCTTGCACGGCGGGCAGGTCGTCGCGAACAGGTCGACGACCGCGACGCCACCGTCGAACAGCGTCAGATCTCCTGCGGACGACCCGCGGGCGTCCAGCGTCTCGACCGTCACGGGCGAGAGCGCGTCGGCGGTCCCGTCGGAGCGTGCGAGCCACGCGCCCCCGGCGAGCGCGCCGGCGCCCGCGACGCCGGCGAGGAACCGCCGTCGGTTCATGATTCGGCCTGACGCACCTTGTTCAGGTCGTCGCGGACGTCCTGCCAGACGAGCGAACCGTCGCTCGTCTCGCGGTACGCCCGTTCGACGTACCCCTTCCGGTTCGCGAGCAGCACGACGCCGCTGTGGGTGAACATGTACATGTCCATGTTCTCCGGGTGGGTCTTCTCGAAGGCCACGCCGAACGTCTCCTGGACGACCTCCTTCGCCCGCTGCTCGGACTCGGGCCGGAGGAAGTACCAGTTCCCGGCGTCGAGGTCGACGTTCATCTCCTCGGCGTACGTCCGGAAGCGCTCCTCGGTGTCACGCTTCGGGTCGAAGGAGACGGCGAGGAACGCGACGTCGTCCGCGTACCCGTTGTTCACGCTGTGGGTCTGGACGTTCCGGAGCGCGGAGGTGAGCCGCGGACACATCGTGTTGCAGTGCGTGTAGATGAACGTCATCACGACGTCCCGGTCGTCGAACTGCGTCGTCGAGATGGTCTCGTCGTGCAGCGGGGCCGAGAGCTCCACCGACGGCAGTTTCGCACCGTGAGCCGGGTACGGGAGGTCCTCGGCGTCGTACTCCCTGTCGGGGGCAGAGAGGTGCGTGTCCCCGTTCCCCGACGACAGCATCCCGGTACAGCCGCTCAGCGCCGTCGCACTCGCCCCGCCCGCGAGAGCGAGGTACTGTCGACGACGCATCTCAGTGGGCCACCTCGACGTCTTCGCGTTCGGATCGCGAGATGGAGAACATGTAGAACAGGCCAGTGGTGATAAGCACGACGTTCACCAGGGCCAGGACGACGGGCCACATCGAACGGCCCATCGCGTAGGCGACGACGGCCGGCAACGCGAGCAGTCCCAGGACTGGCAGTATCTGCGTTCTCGATAGCTCCATACGCCCGGTTGGAACTAGACGATTAAGTGGTGTACGCGCAATCCCAGCGAGTGAGAATCGGGGGGCCATCATATACTGGTGGCATCCAGAAATCCGGCTAGGATGGTACGAAACGAGAAATCGAGACATTGCGGACTGCCGTATCTACCCGGAGGTGTGGGGCGATGAGCAGTGGCACCGCAGACGACGTCGTACCCGAAGACGACGTCGTGCCAGCGGCCGACCGCGGCGAGGTCGACCTCGACGATGGCATCGTGCGTGAGCTCGGGCACGACGAGTACACGCCCATCGGCACGCTCGTGCTGGTCGCGATCTACGCGGCCATCCTCGTGTTCATGTGGTCGTTCATGTACTTCGTCGAGTTCCTCAACAACGGACCGACGGTGGTGGGATAGATGAAGATACACAGGTTCGAGAAGCTCTGGCTCGCGTTTTCGCTGCTGCTGATCGTCGGGTTCATCGGCACCGTCACGTACGGTGCCGTCGGCGAAGGCATCCAGATGGTCAGCGACGACGGCGACGAGGTCGACCCGACCAAGCTCGACCAGCATCCGAAGTTCGGCGACCCCGGCGTGGAGAAGACGGGGCCGAACGAGTACGCCGTCTACGTCGTCGCCAGCCAGTTCCAGTACACGCCGGGGTCGTTCGGTAACCCCATCCGGGTTCCGACCGACGCCAACGTGACCTTCTACGTGACGACCAAAGACGTCATCCACGGCTTCGACGTCGCCGGAACGAACCTGAACACGATGGCGATCCCCGGCCAGGTCGCCGAGGTCACCGTCCGGTTCGACGAGCCTGGCGAGTACGGCATCCTCTGCAACGAGTACTGCGGTTCCGGCCACCACGGCATGGAGGGCAAGCTCGTCGCGGTGCCGAAATCGCAGTACGAGGGAGGTGACGGCGAATGACGTTCGTCGACGAGCGCCCCGAAGTCGCCAGGATGGTGCGGCTGAACTTCACGATATCGTTCGGCGCGCTCCTGGTCGGCGGCCTGTTCGGGATGATACAGGCGCTCCACCGGACGGACGTGTTCCGGGGGTTCGTCAGCTCCTCGGACTACTACACCGTCCTGACGGGGCACGGCGTGCTCCTGGCGCTGTTTTTCACCACCTTCTTCCTCAGCGGCCTGTTCACGTGGGGCGTCAGCAGGAGCCTCGACGAACCCCTGCCGAACGCGACGGCAACGAAGGGCTGGTTCACGCTGATGTTCAGCGGTGCGACGATTGCGGCGCTGACGGTGCTCGGCGGCTTCGTCCCCTCGATGCCGTTCAAGGCCGACGTGCTGTTCACGTTCTACGCGCCGCTGCAGGCGCATCCGCTGTTCTACGTGGGGCTGGCGATGTTCCTCGTCGGGTCGTGGCTCTCCGGTCTCGACTGGTTCCGGATGTACCGGTCGTGGAACAAGAAGAACCCCGACGAGCGGGTGCCGCTGCAGACGTTCATGGCGCTGACCACCATGCTCATGTGGTACATCTCGACCATGGGCGTCGCCGTCGAGGTGCTGTTCTTCCTGCTGCCGTGGTCGCTCGGCATCATCGAGACGGTCGACCCGCTGCTGACGCGGACGCTGTTCTGGTTCTTCGGCCACCCCGTGGTGTACTTCTGGTTGATGCCGGCGTACTTCGTCTGGTACACCATCCTGCCGAAGCTCTCGGGTGGGCGACTGTTCAGCGACCCCCTCGCGCGGGTCGTCTTCCTGCTGTTCCTCATCCTCTCGACGCCGGTCGGGTACCACCACCAGTACCTCGACCCCGGCATCCCGAGCGGGTTCAAGTTCGTCGCGATGACGAACACGATGTTCCTGCTGCTGCCGAGCCTCCTGACCGCGTTCACCGTCGTCGCCAGCATGGAGCACGGCGCGCGACAGCGCGGCGGCGAGGGCTACCTCGGCTGGCTCCGCGCGCTCCCGTGGGACAACCCGGCGTTCTCCGGGTCCGCGCTGGCCGGCCTGATGTTCGCGGCCGGCGGCTTCTCCGGGATGATCAACGCGGGGATGAACATCAACTACCTCGTCCACAACTCGACGTGGGTCCCCGGCCACTTCCACCTCACCGTCGGAACTGCCACGGCGCTGACGTTCATGTCCATCAGCTACTGGCTGTGGCCGCAGGTGACGGGGAAGCGGCTCCAGCACCGCAGGCTGGCGATGGTCCAGCCGTACGTCTGGTTCGTCGGCATGACCCTGATGTCCAACGCGCTGCACCGCGGGGGACTGGCGGGCATCCCGCGCCGGACCGCCGAACCGCAGTACAACAACGTCAACTTCGAGACGATAGTCGGTAGCGTCGGCGAACTCCGGCTCCAGATCGGTATCGGTGCCATCCTGCTGTTCACCAGCCTGTTCATGTTCCTGCTCGTCATGACGGGGACGTGGCTGGTCGACCGACGCGGGACCGTCGCAGTCGACGGGAACATCCCGGCGCCGCTGTCCGGGCCGGACGACAGTCCGACGATACTGGACAACTTCCGCGTCTGGGTCGTGCTCGCCATCGTACTGGTGATCATCGCGTACGGCGTCCCGCTCAGCTCGATGGTCCTCGACGGGGCGTTGACCCCCGGCTCCCCGCCCATCCCGGCATGACGGAGAACGAGCAACCGGGGATAAGCCGACGCACCATCATCCGCGTGCTCGTCGGCGGCGGAATCGGCATCCCGATCGCCGTCGAGAGCGCGACGCTGCTCGGCATGCTCGACGAACAGTTCGGCGGTGGCGGTGAGGGCGACGCGACGACCCTGTCGCTCGCGAACGGCGGTGCCGACGACCTGCTGTCGGAGACGCCCCAGGTCGAGCGGTTCGTGGAGGCGACCCAGCGCGACCGGAAGTTCGTCGCGAAGGTCGACTTCCGCAACGCCGGCGACGCACCGGCGACGTTCGCCCTCGGTCCCGTCGTGACCGGCGGCGACATCCGGGTCGACGGCGTTCGCGAGACGGAGACCATCGAACCGGGCGACCGCACACGGCTCACCGCCGAGTGGGAGCTTCCCCGCGGCAGCGAGCCGGCGGAGGTCGAGGCGACGACGACGGTGGACGGCGAATCCACCACCCGGACGCTGCAGTTCGAGACGTAACGCGGCGCTGGCACATCTCCTTTCGACGCCGTTCCGTCTTCCACCGTTCTGGCGAGCGTCGTGCATCGCGCATCCCCGGGCGACGAATAGCTCAGGTTTAAACGAGAAGGCGCACAACCCTCGACCATGACAGAGGCGGACGACGGGTGGTTCGCGGGGGTCGAGGCCGGCGACGACGAGGCCGGCACGGCGGCCATCCGCGAGGGACGTGCCGAGGCACCGGCCGACTGGCCGCGTCTGGCGGTCGAGGCCGGCTTCGCCGACGACGAAGCGGACTACTACGCGGCGTTGCGCGAGGCGACGCTCCGGGCGACCCGCGAGGCGGTCGCCGAGCGCGAACGGGCCGACGACCGCCAGCTCGTGCACGCGATCCGGTCCATGGACGACTGCGAGACGGAGGCGAACGAACTCGCCGAGCGCGTCGCCGAGTGGGCCGGCACCCGCTACCCGGACGCCGGGACTGGCGTCGAGTACGCGCGGGAACTCGCGACCAGGGAGCCGGAGACGCCCGTCGACCGTCAGCTCGTCTCGCTGGCGGAGCGGGTCGCCGACCTGGCCGACGAGCGCGACGCGCTCCGGGCGTTCGTCGAGCGCCAGGCGCCGGAGGTCGCGCCCAACCTCGCGGCGCTCGCGGGACCGGTGCTGGCGGCACGCCTTGTCGCGCTCGCCGGCGACCTCGAATCGCTGGCGAAGATGCCCGGCGGGACGGTACAGGTGCTCGGGGCCGAGGACGCCCTGTTCGCCCACCTCCGCGGCCACGCGACCTCCCCCAAGCACGGCGTCATCTACACCCACGAGTACGTCCGCGGCGCACCGCCGGACCAGCGCGGCGCAGTCGCGCGGACCCTCTCCGGGAAACTCGCCATCGCCGCGCGCGTCGACCACTACTCGGGGGAGCGCAAGCCGGAACTGGACGAGGAGCTCGACCGGCGCATCGACGGCATCCGCGACCGGGGTGACGGCGGGTGAGTCTCCCCGAGGGCGTCCAGCGACGCGAGTTCGACGGGAGTTCGCGACTCGCGACCCGGGGGCCGCCGGTGTACGGCGAGCCGACCGACGGCGAGTGGCGGCTCTGGGACGCGGGCCGCTCGAAGCTCGCCGCGTTCCTCGAACTGGGAATGGATACGGGGCTGCAAGGCGACGAGACGGTGCTGTACCTCGGCGCGGCCAGCGGGACGACCGCGAGCCACGTCGCCGACTTCGCCGGGCCGACGTACGCCGTCGAGTTCGCACCGCGGCCAGTGCGTGACCTGCTCGACGTCGCCGAGGCACGCGACAACCTCTTTCCGCTGCTGAAGGACGCGCGGAAGCCGGAGACGTACGCCCACGTCGTCGAGTCCGACGTCGACGTCATCGTCCAGGACGTCGCGACCCGCGGGCAGGCTCGCGTCGCGTGCGAGAACCGCCGGTTCCTCCACCGCGACGGACTCCTGCTCGCCGCCATCAAGGCCCGCAGCGAGGACGTCGCCAGCGACCCCGCGGAGGTGTACGACCTCGTGCTCGCGGACCTCCGCGAGGAGTACGAGATCCTGGAGACGACGGAACTCGCACCGTTCCACGAGGACCACCTCGGCGTGGTCGCCGTCCCCCGCTAGCGGTCCGTCTGTCCCCCGACACGTCGTGCGGCCGGGACGAAGCCCTCCGGTGGAACTCTCCGGTAGGCGCGGCCGTCTCCCGGAACTATTTACCCGGTGAGCGGCTACCATCCGGAAAATGGAGTTGGGTTCGGCAGAGAACTTCACCGAGATGGGGTCTCTGGGGGTCGAAGAGGAGTTCTACGTCGTCGACGACCGGGGCGTCCCGACCGCGGGTACCGACGAACTCGTCTACGAGCACGACCCGCCCGAACTCCTGGACGGCCGTCTCGACCACGAACTCTTCAAGTGCGTCATCGAGACCCAGACGCCGAAGACCACCATCGACGCTGCCGGAGAGCAGGTCCGTGCCGTCCGCGACGCGCTCGTCGACTACGCAGGCGACCACGGGTTCGGCATCGCCGGCGCAGGGCTCCATCCGGGCGCGAAGTGGCGCGAACTCGAACACGCCGACAAGCCGCGCTACCGAGCCCAGCTCGACCGCATCCAGTACCCGCAACACCGCAACACCACCGCCGGCCTCCACGTGCACGTCGGCGTGGACGACGCCGACGCCGCGGTCTGGGTGTCGAACCAGATACGCTGGTACCTGCCGGTGATGCTGGCGCTGTCGGCCAACTCGCCGTACTGGAACGGGTACGACACGGGGCTGGAGTCGGCGCGCGCCAAGATATTCGAGGCGCTGCCGAACACGGGGATGCCCACCGCGTTCGACTCCTACGAGGCGTTCGCGCGCTTCGAGGAGACGATGGTCGAGACCGGTTCCATCAACGACAGGGGCGAGCTCTGGTACGACGTGCGACCACACTCCGGCCACGGGACGGTGGAGGTCCGGGTGCCGGACGGGCAGGCTGACCCCGAGCGCGTGATGGCGTTCGTCGAGTACACCCACGCACTCGTCGTGGACCTCGCGGAACGGTACCGCGACGGCGAGTCGGGCGATTCGATGCGTCGCGAACTCCTCGACGAGAACAAGTGGCGGGCGATGCGGCACGGCCACGACGCCTCGTTCATCCGCCGGGACTGCGACGGCGAGGTGTCGCTCGGCGAGGTGGTCGACCGGGAGTGCGACCGCCTCGGCGTCTCCGGCATCCGCGACGTGTACGAGAGCGACAGCGGCGCGACCCGCCAGCGTCGGCTCCGCGAGGAAGAGGGGTTCGCGGCGCTCTGTCGGTCGCTGCTCCTCTAGATAACTTTTTTATCCGTCACCGACTTCTGTCGTTCTGAGAACGACAATGTCCGGGGACGACGTCACAGACGAGACCGAACGAACCGGGGAGGAGATTCCCGTGGAGACGGGGGAGCCGAGCGAGGACGTGCCGGGCGACGCCGACGAACGACTCTCGCGCGGTCGGAAGCGACTGGGAGAGGGGGCCGACCGAGCGGTCGAGGGCTTCGACCAGGGGATCGTGGACCTGCTGTCGTGGGTGTTAGACACCGAAACCCGCGCGCGCATCTACGTCTACCTCCGACAGAATCCGGGAAGCACGAGCGAGGAGATCGCGGAGGGGACCGGCCTCTACCCGAGCACCGTCAGGGAGTCGCTGGCGGAACTCCACGAGGAGGAGAAGGTCGATCGCGAGAAGCGCGAGAGCGCCGGCGCCGGCAACAACCCCTACGAGTACACCGCCATCGCTCCGAGCGACCTCGTCGGCGGCATCGTCGACCAGGTCCAGAGCGAACTCAACACCGTGTTCAACCTCGACCGGCACCTCGAAGGCGAAGCCGAGACCGAAGCCGAGACCGAGCCGGTCAGCATCAGCGTCGAGGAGGAACCGGAGGCGGATGAAGACGACACCGGCCCGGAACCGGAGAGCGGTGACGGTACGGACGGCGAGGAAGAACGGTCCGAATCCGACGAGGAGTAGCGGTCGTCGGGAGCGTCCCGCTCCGACGTCGAACTACCCGCGGTTGCTTTTCGAGGTCGGAGCAGAAGCGTGGCTCTCACGGACGACGTCGTAGCGAGTGCCAGGAATTTCAGGGATCGAACGAGATGAGGCCGGCGGCCTCGGACGCGAACGATTCCACGTTCGCGTCGAAGGAGTCGGCGTAGCGGACGAGCAGCGTGATGAGCGTCTCCGGACGTTCGACGGCGTAGCCGTCCTCGCGGGAGAGCAGCCCCATCTCCTCGAGGTCGGCGGCGTGTTTGCTCACGGTGGCGCGCGAGACGTCGAGCGCGTCGGCGATGTCGCCGCCGGAGGCGTCGGGGTCCCGGAGGAGTTCGACGACCATGCCGCGCGCGGTGTCCCGGCGGAGGTACGACAGCGCCACCTGCTCGAACGCGGAGAACTGCGCGGCCGGGAAGAAGCGGCGGTAGTCGCCGTCGCGGTGGCTCTCGACGACCTCGCCCTCAACGAGGCGGCGGAGGTGGTGCTGCGTCTCGCCGGTGCCGAGCTGGAGGTCGTCACGAATCTTCGAGAAGTGTGCGCCGGGCGTCGTCGCGACGTAGCCCGCTATCGCGTCGGGAACCTCGCTGCGCTCGTCCTTGCGATCGGCGAGCTTCGTCAGCGGTGCGGCTGCTCCGAGAACAGCGAAGCGCCGGAGGGTAGCGCGCTTATTTTCATCCACGTTCCCGCGCTCAACCATCTATCAGTTCTAATACAGCGGTGCCTAAAACGTCTTCGCTTGTTCGTCCTGATGGCATATTGAGATGTAGCGCCGGACTTATGACCGACTGGCCGGTAGGATAGAGTGATGAGCAGTAGTGTAACATCTGCACAAGATAGCTCGGCCGTCAGCACGGCCGTCGTCGAGGCCGTCGCGAGGGAGCGAGGGGTTCCGATCACCGAGATCGACACGCCCCTGAACGACGTCGTCGATCCCGACGCCCTGGACGCGCTGTTCGGCTCGACGGTGACCGGGAAGGAACGAATGACCACGGGACACGTCGAGTTCACCTTCGCGGGGTGCGACGTCGTCGTCGAGGCGGACGGATCCGTTCGTGCCACCGACTGCTCGGTCGACGAGGCATCAGAGGAAGCTATCTAACCACCGCCAGTCTGTTCTCTGCTGCTCTGTCTGTCGGTCTTTTCCTGCGGCGAACCTTCTACCGGCCGTGATAGGACCGGGGCAAAGCGTTGCGTGCGCGAGAATCACACCGTCGTCGACGCGGGAGACGGGCGGCCGGCGGCGACGCTCGGAGACGGTGGACAGCGGTGGTCGCTCCGCCACGCGGAGGTACCGGCGCCCACTCTCGGTGACAGCCGTTCGCACGACGAGGCGGTCATTGGACCTCAATGGAGGGCAGAAGCTACTTACGGAGCGAGGGTGAGAGGTGAACGTAATGAGCGGTGGTTCAGTAGAGGTAAGTGTCGTTCTCCCCGCCTACAACGAGGAGGCGACCATCGAAAACACCGTCGAGACGACCCTCGACACGCTGGAATCGTTCCTGCCCTCCAACACTTTCGAGGTCATAGTCGCTGAGGACGGCTGTGACGACAGGACGCCAGAGATTGCGGACCGGATGGCCGCCGAGGACGAACGCGTTCGACACTTCCACAGCGACGAGCGCCTCGGGCGCGGCGGCGCCCTGAACGCCGCGTTCGAGGCCGCACACGGCGACACTCTGGTCTACTTCGACACCGACCTCGCGACGGACATGAAACACCTGGAGGAGCTCGTCGAGAGCATCAGGTCCGGCGACTACGACGTCGCCACGGGTTCCCGGTGGATGCCGGGCGAGGAGGCCAGTCGACCGGCCAAGCGCGACGTCGCGAGCCGGGGGTTCAACGGCCTGACGCGCCTGTTCCTCGGCTCCGAGATGCGCGACCACCAGTGCGGATTCAAGGCGTTCGACCGCGCCGCCCTGTTCGACCTGCTGGCGGACGTCGAGGACGAACACTGGTTCTGGGACACCGAGGTGCTCGTGCGCGCACAGCGCCGTGGCTACGACGTCAAGGAGTTCGCAGTGGACTGGACGCCGAAGGGAGACACCAAGGTCGACCTGGTGCGTGACGTGTTCGGGATGGGGAGCCAGATACTCCGCTGCTGGTGGGAGTTCGCCGTCCAGCCGCGTGCCACCCGCCGCGTCTCCATGGCCGTAGGCGTCCTGCTGACCGTCGTCGCCGTCGCGCTGATGACGGTCTACCTGCCGGTCGAGCGCGTGCTCGCGGAGATGAGCAGCGCCAACCCACTGCTCGTCGGGGCAGCGGCGGTCGTCTACGTTCTCTCGTGGCCGCTGCGCGGCGCTCGCTACCGCGACATCCTGGAGGAACTGGGATACACGGAGAGCCTGGGATTCCTCACCGGCGCTGTGTTCGTCAGTCAGACCGGTAACCTGGTCTTTCCGGCGCGTGCGGGCGACGCAGTCCGTGCCTACGTCGTCAAGGCTCGCCGGGGGATCCCCTACCCGACGGGGTTCGCCTCGCTAGCCGTCGAGCGCGTGTTCGACCTGCTGACGATCACCGTCATGGCCGGCACCGTGCTGCTCGGGCTGACCATCTCGGGAGAGGCCGCCCAGCTCGTCGAGGCGGTCACCGGTGCGAAGGAGGGCGAGGCCGCTCGCATGGCGGTCGCCGTCGCCGGTGGCGTGGGCGCCGCGGCCATCGCGGCCGTCGTCGCCATCGTCGCCAGCGCCCGCTCCGACCGGAACCTCGTCCGGGGCGTCGTCCAGTACGTCAGCACCGACTCCTACGCGGACTACGTGGCCGGCATCGTCGAGCAGTTCGTCGGCGACGTCCAGACGGTCGCCAACGACCGCGAGGCGTTCTTCCGCGTCGGCGCGAGCAGCCTCGCCATCTGGTCGCTCGACGTCGTGACGGCGCTGCTGGTACTCGTCGCGTTCCCCTCGGTCTCGCTCGCCCCGGTGACGCTCGTCACGGTCGGGTTCTTCGCGGTGAGCGTCGGGAACCTCGCGAAGGTGCTGCCGCTCTCGCCCGGCGGCGTCGGCCTCTACGAGGCTGCGTTCACCGTGTTCGTCTGGGGACTGACGCCGATCGGCTGGGAGATCGCCGTCGGCGCGGCCATCCTCGACCACGCCGTGAAGAACGTCGTGACGCTGGTCGGCGGCGTCGGGTCGATGTTCTCCCTCAACGTCTCGCTGACCACGGCGGTCGAGGAAGGCACCGACGTCGCAGCCAACTCCGACCCCGCGTCGCTCGACGACTAGTACCGGTCCGTGACGAACGGGCCGAGCGCTCCGGCGAGCGCACCGGCCAACGCCGTCTCGCGGTCGACGATACCGTCCGTCAACACGCCCGCCGCTCCCATCTTCTTCGCCACGTTCGACTCGCCCAGCACGTCGTCCATCACAGGGCCGAGTTCCTCGCCGCCCCGGACGCGCCGGGCCACGCCGTCCGGGAGACGCAGACGGAGGCCGCTCCCCCGTCCGATCGTCTCGCCGTCCGTCACCGCGGCCCACATGACGAGGTAGAGCCCGTCGACGTCGCCGACCTCGGCGACGCCACCCTCCAGTCCGACGCCGAGGTCGTACCCGGCGTCGAGCGCGCGCCGGGCGCGGTTCTCCGCTCCTTCGACCGTCTCGGCGTCGCCGAACGGCTGTTCGGGGACGCCCGACGCCACGTCGACCGAGTCGACCGTCGCGTCGGTTCGTCCTTCGAGCGCTGCCTCCGTCGCCGCGACCTTCACCGGATTCGTGCTACCCACGCCGACTCGCATGGTCGAGTCGTGTCGTGGGGTCGACTTGGCGGTTTCTACTCCTTCGCGACGGTCGGTCGTGACGTCCCGGCGGTCCGGCCGTCGAGATACCGCTCGCCGTCGTCCGTGATGGCGTAGGCGTCGTCGCCGACGTGGCGAGCCAGTCCGTTCGCCGCCAGTCGCCGGCAGCGCTCGGCGACGTGGCCGGGTTTCCAGGGGACGCGGTCGTCGGTTGCGACCCGCGACGGGCGCAGTGGACCGTCGACGGCCAGCAGTTCGAGTATCCGTTCGTCGAGCAGTTCCGTCCAGGTGGTCGACCGTCGCATGGGACGTCGGCTCTGGTCGCGTCACGGAATTTAAACGTTCGCACCGCCGGCGTGGTCGCACGAATCGGAAACCGGTTTACCGCGCGCCTCCCACCAAGCGGGTATGGACGTACTTTCCGCCGCGCGGCGAGTCATCGCCGAGGACCCGGTCTGTGACGCCTGTCTGGGCCGCCAGTTCGCCGACCGGAGCTTCGGGTTGACGAACGACGACCGCGGCCACGCCCTCAGGGTCGCGGTCGCGCTCGAGGACGACGAGGACTTCGCCGAACCGGACGAGCAGTGCTGGGTCTGTGAGGGCCAGACCGACCGCTACGACGAGTGGGCCGAGACGGTCGCGGCCCAACTGGAGGGCGTCGAGTTCGAGACGTACCAGGTCGGGACGCGGACGCCGCCGCTCATCGAGGAGAACGAGGCGCTGCTGCGCGACGCCGCCGACCTGCCGGAGGACGCCGGCGAGCTGTTCAAGTCGGCGTTCAACCGCGAGGTCGGCAAGCGCGTCGGCAGGCTCACCGGGACCGAGGTGGACTTCGACCGCCCCGACGTGCTCGCGCTGCTCGACCTCGAAGCTGCGCCGTTCGAGGGCGACCTCTCCTCACACGCCGTCGACGTGCAGGTCAACCCCGCCTTCGTCTACGGCCGCTACCGCAAGCTCGAACGCGACATCCCCCAGACGGAGTGGCCCTGCCGGGAGTGCGGCGGCTCCGGCAAGCAGCTCGCGGAAGGCGGCGGCGAGGAGCCCTGCGACCACTGCGGCGGGTCGGGCTACATGTACGAGGAGAGCGTCGAACAGCTGACCACGCCGCCCATTCTCGACGCGATGGACGGCGACGAGGCGCTCTTCCACGGTGCCGGCCGCGAGGACGTCGACGCGCTGATGCTGGGGACGGGTCGACCGTTCGTCGTCGAGGTGAAGCGTCCCCGCAAGCGCAACCCCGAGACGGACGCCCTCGAACGCGAGATCAACGAGTTCGCGGACGGCGCCGTCGAGGTCGAGGGGCTCCGCCTCGCCACCCACGAGATGGTCGAGCGCGTGAAGGAACTGCCGGCGAGCAAGACCTACCGGATGGACGTCGAGTTCGACGCCCCCGTCGACGCCGACGCGCTCGCCGACGCCGTCGCAGAACTCGACGGGACGACGGTGGAGCAGTACACCCCGAACCGCGTCGACCACCGCCGGGCCAGCCGGACGCGCGAGCGCACCGTCTACGACATCGACGGCCACCTGGAGGACGAACGCCACGGCGAACTGGAGGTCCACGGCGAGGGCGGCCTCTACGTGAAGGAACTCGTCAGCGGCGACGAGGGGCGCACCGAGCCGAGCGTCGCGGGCGTGCTCGGCGTCGGCGCCGAGGTGACCGCGCTCGACGTGACCGCCGTCGAGGGCGAGGACGAACCGTTCGACGACCCCGAGTACCTGCGCGAGTGAGCGTCCGGGAGTTCACTCGGTCCGGTCCGCGCTGGTGGTGTACCCCGGTGGCGGCGGCAGTTCCACCACCTCCGTCTCCTCGCGCTCGTGCGGTATCCGCGCTTCCATCTCTATCTTGACAGCGTGGTCGCCGCCGACCACGTCGCTCACGCCGACCATCACCGTCCCGGGCAGCTCCGGCGGTTCGAAGTGGTCGCGACACGCCTCGCCGATCTCGAACTCCGCCTCGGGTAGCAGGTCCTCGCGGACGAAGTGCCGAATCATGGTCACGTCCGCCAGCCGCCCGTCGCAGTATTCACGCAGGAACCTGTCGGCGAACGAGAGCGCGCGGTCCGCCTGCGCCTTCGGCGTGTCGCCGGGCGCGACGACGCCGTCCAACTGCACGTGGTCGTGATTCGCGTGCCGTGTCAGGACGCCGGTCGCCGCCACGGCGTCGTCGCCGCGGTTCTCGCGTCTGAACACCGTCTTCTCCATGCGATGGCGTAGCGGCCGGTGTAGTATAAAAGCTGACAGCAATGTTACCACTCGATTCGACCCAGGTGACAACCAAGAACAGGTCCTCGATGTCTTCAAACGCGGCCGCGCGGGCGACGGTCCCTGGGGCTACGCAAATCTCCACCGTATCCGCCTTGAAACCGGCCTCCGGAAGCAACGCGTCAACGAAGCCCTCGGCAGTCTCGTCGACGCCGACTGGATCGAACACGTCCACGTCGACGGCGAGAAGGTCCGCGGGCTGTACCGATTTGTAGACGACCCTCGAAATGAAGACAATCTGGAGGAGAGCGCTTGATTGTGGCATATTCCTATGTACTCTGCGCGAACTGCACAGCCGGCATTCTCGCTTCCAACCCTGAGTCTGTGGACGTGAATGTCTCCTATGATGTGTAGCGGCTAGAGCGTATAGAGTCGGAGGAGATAGCCAAGGGTATCACCAACTACATCGACGTGAGAGTCTCGAGTCTCAGCTTATACGTGGTAGTGACGCGGAACGCTGTTTGGGCTGAATCAATAGCGTCTATTTACTCTCGCGGTTAAGGAACGTTCTTCTCCCTGAAGTTATGATCGAGGTTGTCGATGAGTTCGAAGATCACGGCGAACGACCACATCATAGCCAGATTTATATTCGGGGGAGAATTCATTTATAATAATGGCTCTAAATCGGCGTACATTTAATAAATCTTTGATGGCTCTTGGGATAAGTGGGGCGCTTAGTGGCTGCTTCGGGAGCACCACCCCTGATGGAGTTCGATTAGATAAAATCAGACTAGTGAATTTCGACCCAATCGAAAAAGCCAAAATAAAATTGGCGGTTACACAGGACGGCAACAGTATACTTGAAAACGTATACGATGTTAAGAAGAAAGTTGATCGAGTAGCTCAACCGACAATTATTAACGACTTACCGCAAGACCTTGGGAAGTACAGAATCGAGGTCATGAATATCGAGACAAACGCTTCAACATCATTGAAAATCACCAGAAGTTCATATTATAAATGCTCTTATGTAGATATATTCATAGTAGAAGATAATATAAGTATTTATGTTAAAAGGTGTGAATAAGGCTACAGCTTTTTATTTTCACTGAGGGATTTTTAGCTACGTAAACTGGTTCCTGGGGATTTATATCTTTATCGGACGCCATTGCCGCTCTAGATTTGGCAGCTGGTTCTTTCTCAATACCATGTCTCTTCTTTTCTGAAGTCGACATTGAATCAGGGTTTTCAGAAACATAGTTTGAAAGGCCAAATGTTTGCTGGTAATTGTTGAAGTCGCTCAGGGCATTGTTTTGTGAATTTCTGACTGTAGAGTCAAAGTATTCCTCCCCATATCGGTCGGGAATTTATATGTGAACTCTACATAGTGTCCTAATCTATCCGTCCGTTGACCTCGATAACGTCACTCATCACCCCAATAGTTACCCACTACATCATCATTTGTCCCAGAGGGGTGGTCCGCTTTTTCGACCGTATCGATCTCGGGCGGTCGCGAGGGCGAACCATCGGAGAAGGGTCCGAGAGCCGGGAGGTTGAAGACGTCCGCGTCCCAACCCTCGCGCATGAAGATACGCCAGAACGTCCGCCACTGGGCCTCGAAGAAGGCGCTGGAACTCCCCGTGGTCAGCGACGTGGTGAGCGACAAACTCGTCGACCTGCACACGGGAATCTTCATCGGACGTGCCGACGAGGCACACCGCGAGGAGCGCCGCGACCACCTCGACGCGTTCTTCGACGCGACGATGGACACCTACCTCGTCGCGCTCCAGGAGGGCGCGCCGGAGGCGGAGGCGCGCGAGATCACCCACGTCCAGGCCAACTTCGACTTCTACAACCACGGCTGGACGGAGATGATGGAGTTCCCCAGCGACGAACTCGAAGAGCACTACGAGCGCTACGAGACGTTCTTCGAGCGCCACGGCATCACCATCGCCGACCCGCTCGGGGAGTTCGAACCCGCGGACCTGCCGGAAGCACCGTCGACGCCGGAGAAACTGGACGACCCAGAGCACCCCCACGCTGTCGGCGGGTTCGCGGACGACGTGTACGTGGAGGGCGGTGACGGCGAGATCCGCGTCGGCGGCGGCGAGGAACCGGACGACGTGAGCGTCGACCACGCGCCGGGCGTCGACGACGACGTCGAAGCGTAGCCGACCGTTCGGTCGGACTGCTTCTCCGCCTGCTTCGTGGGCGTATTTATACGGCCCCCGTTCGAACCACCGACATGGAGTTCGATACGGTCGAGATCGACATCGGTACTCGCCGCCCGGAGGTCCTCCTCAACGCCGTCGACGCCGAGGACCTCGGCGTCAACCCGCTCGACAGGGTCCAGATACGATGGAACGGTGGGACGACCATCGGCATCGTGGAGGTGACCGAGGGGCTCGTCCCGGAGGGAACGATGGGCGTAACTGAACGGCTCGCGCACATCGACGGACGCGTCGACGTCACGCTCGCACCGCAACCCGACTCGGTCCGATACGTGCGCAAGAAACTCGACGACGTGGAACTGGAGGCGGACGAACTGGAGACCATCGTCTCCGACATCAACGAGAACCGCCTGAGCGACGTGGAACTCGGGGCGTACGTCTCCGCGACCTACGCGAACGGCATGTCGCTGTCCGAGACGATGCACCTCACCGACGCGATGACGGTCGCGGGCGAGACCATCGACTGGGGCGACGAACTGGTCGCCGACAAGCACTCCATCGGCGGCGTCGCCGGCAACCGGGTGACGCCCATCGTCGTCCCCATCGTCGCCGCCGCCGGCGTCAAGATTCCCAAGACCTCCTCGCGGGCGGTGACGTCGCCCGCCGGCACCGCCGACACGATGGAGGTGTTCTGCGACGTCTCGTTCTCGCTGGCGGACATCAGGGACATCGTCGCGGAGACGAACGGCTGCATGGTCTGGGGCGGGTCGGTGAATCTCTCGCCGGTCGACGACAAGATAATCCGCGCGCTGACACCGCTGTCCATCGACCCGCCGGGACAGGTCATCGCCTCCGTGCTGTCGAAAAAGCGCAGTGCCGGGTCGACGCACGTCCTCATCGACGTCCCCTACGGCGAGGGAGCGAAGGTCCACGGCCTCGACGACGCCCGCGAACTCGCCGAGGACTTCCGGCGCGTCGGCGAGGACGCCGGCATGCGCGTCGAGTGTACCATCACGCAGGGGACCCAGCCCATCGGCCGTGGCATCGGCCCGGTCCTCGAAGCCCGGGACGTCCTCGCCGTACTGCAGGGCGACGGCCCGGAGGACCTCCGCCTCAAGAGCATCCGCCTCGCGGACATCCTGCTCGACGCCTGCGACGCCGGCGAGGACGCCGAGGACGTCCTCGATTCGGGGCGCGCACTGTCGAGGTTCCGTGACATCGTCGCGGCGCAGAACGGCGACCCCGACGTGACGACCGACGACCTGCAACCTGGGAGCGAGCGGGCGGTCGTCCGCGCCGACCGTGGCGGCGTCGTCACGCACGTCGACAACCGCCTCGTCAGCGACATCGCGCGCCGCGCCGGTGCGCCGAAGGACGCGGGCGCGGGGCTGTATCTCCACCGCCGCGTCGGACAGGAGGTCGAGGCCGACGACGAACTGTTCACGCTCTACGCCGAGAACGAGAGCAAACTCGACGACGCGTGCTCGCTGGAACAGCGGACCGAGACCGTCCGCGTTCGGGGCCGCGACGAGGCACTCGTCGAGCGGATATAGCTACCGGGGCGTCTCGGTGCCCCACTTCTCCAGCGCCGTCGCGAGTTCGGAGTGGTCCTCGGCGTACTCCTCGACCGGGACGCCGTCCATCGTCGCGTCGATTGCCTGCCGGAGCGCCTTCGCACCGGCGTGGGTGCCGTCCGGGTGGCCGTGGACGCCGCCGCCGGCCTGGATGCCGACGTTCGTCCCGACGCGGTCCATCAGTTCCGGGACGAGGCCCGGGTGGAGACCGCCGGACGCCATCGGCAGCACGTCGTTCATGCCGTAGCGGTCGGCGTAGAGCCACTCGTTGATGCCCTCCGTGTCCTCGTTCTCGAGCTTGCCGAGGTCGGCGGTGCCGGTGTGGATGTGGTCGACGCCCACGAGACGGGCGATCTGTGCGAGGACGCGCATCGAGACGCCGTGGTTCTCGACGCGGTCGAAGGCGGCGTGCATCGCGCGGTGGGCGTGGATGGCGAGCCCGAGCTCCTCGCAGCGCTCTCGTACCGACTGTACGGCGGCCCACCCGGTCGTGACGACGTCGACCATCACGTACTCGCAGCCCTGCTCGGCGACGGCGTCGGCGCGGTCGAGCATCGTGTTCGCGTCCGCCGTGATGTTGACGAGGTAGCTCTTGGGCTCGCCCGTCTCCTCCTCGGCACGGTCGCGCTGCGCGAGGCTCTCGGTGAGGCGGTCGTGGAAGGGGTTGAACGCCTGGTCGGTGAGGTTCTCGTCGTCCTTGAGCAGGTCGATGCCGCCGGTCCAGGCCTCGTACCCGATCTCGGCGTGCTGGTCGGTCGAGAGGCCGACCTTCGGCTTCGGCACCGTCGCGGTGATGGGGCGGTCGCCCGCGTCGAAGATGTCGTTGCGGACGCTGGTGCCGAACTGGGGGCCGGGGAACGTCGTCGCGAGCGGTTCGGGCCACTCGCAGTCGAGCAGGCGGATGCGCTCGACGGCCTTCATGCCCATGATGTTGCCGGCGATGCAGGACAGCACCTGCGCCATGTTGCCGTCCTCGAACAGTTCGTCGGGGTAGGCGACCTGCACGCGAGAGCCGTCGATGTCGAACGCGGTCGCGCTGAGGTCGGTGATGCCCCCGCTGACCTGCAGTTCGGCCCACGTCCCGTTGGAGGACTCGCTGGCGACGCGGCTGGCGGCAGACTCCATGTCCATGTCGGCGGCCGGTTCCACGTGGAAGCTGCAGACCAGGTCCGACGCGGCCGGTTCGTAGTCGAGGTCGAGGAAGTCTTCGTACCTGATGCCGGTCATAACCTATCGGTTGGACGGCTTGGGTTAAAAATCCGACCGCTGCATCGGGTCGAACCAGGGACCGTCCACCTCGGCGAGAACACTGAAGCCGTCACGGGTCGTGAGCCAGCGCCATGCCTGCACCGCCAGACAGGGTTCTGGTGACGGGGGCAACGGGGCGGCAGGGCGGCGCGGTCGCTCGCAACTTGCTCGGTGACGGCGTCGACGTTCGCGCGCTCACGCGGAGGCCGGCGAGCGACGCGGCCGCGGAACTCGTCGAACGCGGCGCGAGCGTCGTCGAGGGGGACCTGACCGACCGCAGTTCGCTCGAAGCGGCCGTCGAGGACGTCGACGGCGTCTACTGCGTGACGACGTGGGGCGAGGGCGTCGACGAGGAGATCGACCAGGGTACGACGCTCGCGACGGTCGCCGCCGGGGCGGACGTCGACCACCTCGTGTTCAGTTCGGCCTGGGGCGCGGACCGCGACACGGACGTTCCCTTCTTCAGCTCCAAGCGTGCCATCGAACACCGCCTCGCGTCGCTCGACCTCCCGGTGACCATCGTTCGGCCGGCCTCCTTCATGCAGAACTTCGAGGGGATGCGCGGGGAGATCCGCGACGGTCGGCTGGCGCTGGCGCTCGCCCCGCGCGTGCCGCTGTACCTCGTGGACGTCGACGACGTCGGTGCGTTCGTCGCCGACGCGTTCCAGCGGCCCGGACGGTACGCGGGGAACGCGTACGACCTCGCCGGCGACGAACTGACGCTGTCGGCGATGGCCGTCCGCTTCTCGGCGATCACCGGCGTCGACGTGACCGCGGACCACCTCCCTGTCGAGCACGTGGCGAAACGGATGGGCGACGAGTACGCGGCGCTGTACCGCTGGCTCAACCGCGGTGCGGGCCCTATCGACCTCTCGCATCTGCGCACGGCACACGACGTGGAGTTCGCGCTGTTCCAGGACTTCCTCCTGGAGAACGACTGGCGCTAGTCCTCGTGCTTCGCAACCTCGAACATCGTCTCGACGGCGACGTCGGGTGCGACCGAGATGGAGTCGATGCCGGCGTCGAGCAGGAACTCGACGTAGCCGGGCACCGTCGACGGCGCGTCGCCGCAGATGCCGACGGGGACGTCGTGGTCGTGGGCGTCGGCGACGAGCGAGCGGATCGACTCCTCGACCGCGGGGTCGGCCTCGTCGAACAGGTGGGCGAGCCGCGCCGAGTTCCGGTCGACGCCGAGCACGAGCTGGGTCAGGTCGTTCGACCCGACGGAGAAGCCGTCGAAGCGCTCGGCGAACTCGTCGGCGAGCACGACGTTCGAGGGGAGCTCCGCCATCACGTAGACGGGAACGTCGTCGGGCGGCAACCCGAACTCCCCGAGCAGGTCCAGGACCTGCTCGCCCTCCTCGGGCGTCCGGCAGAACGGCACCATCACGACGACGTTGTCGAGGCCGACGTCCTCCCGGACCTGTCGGAGCGCCGTACACTCCAGTTCGAACGCGTCGCGGAACCGCTCGTCGTAGTACCGAGACGCGCCCCGCCAGCCCAGCATCGGGTTCGCCTCCTCGGGTTCGTAGTAGCGTCCGCCCTCCAGGTTACGGTACTCGTCGGTCTTGAAGTCGCTGAGGCGGACGACGACAGTGGCGGGGTAGAACGCCGCCGCTATCTTCGCGATGCCGGTCCGGAGCGCGTCGACGAACTGCTTGCCCTCGTTGCGCGCGAGCAGGTGCAGCGGGTGGGCGCCGACGTGGCTGGTGACGATGAACTCCTCGCGCGCGAGGCCGACGCCGTCGACCGGGAGGTCGGCCAGCGCGAACGCGCGGTCGGGGTCGCCGAGCACGAGCATCACGTCCGTCTCGGTGTCGGGAACCTCGCCGGGGCGGTGCTCCTCGACGGCGTAGTCGAGGTGTCCCTCGTACACCCTGCCCCTCGCGCTCGTGCAGTCGACGGTCACCGCCTCGCCGTCGCGCAGGACGCGCGTCGCGTTTGCCGCGCCGACGACGGCCGGAACGCCGAGTTCGCGCGAGACGATGGCGGCGTGGCTCGTCTTCCCGCCGCGTTCGGTGACGATGGCGCTCGCCGACCGCATCGCCGGCACCCAGTCGGGGTCGGTCATCTCCGTGACGAGCACGTCGCCCGCCTCGAAGCGGTCCATCTCGCGCAGTTCGTGCATGACCCGGACCGTCCCGTCGCCGACGGCGTTGCCGATGGCGACGCCGGACAGCAACGGGTCGCCCCCCTCCTCCTCCAGGTGGTACTCCCGGAGGAACTCCTTCTCGCGGCCGCCGTGAACTGTTTCGGGACGGGCCTGGACGACGTAGGCCGTCCCGTCCGCGACCAGCCACTCGACGTCCATCGGACGCCCGTAGTGGTCCTCGATGCGACCGGCGTACGTCGCGAGTTCGCGGATGCGTTCGTCGTCGAGCGCCGGCACCTCCCGCTCGGCGGGGGGAACGTCCTCCACCTCGGTCTCGGTGCCCCGGACCACCATCCGGCGGGACTTCTGGCCGACGTCCCGTTCGACGATGCCGCCGGTCGGTTCGAAGACGGTGTAGCGGTCCGGCGTCACCTCCCCCTGGACGACGAGTTCGCCGAGGCCGTACGCGCCCTCGATGACGACGACGTCGTCGAACCCCGAGTCGGGGTCGTTGGTGAAGGCGACGCCCGCGGCGTCGGCCCGCCCCATCTGCTGGACGATGGCCGCGAGCTTCACGTCGAAGTGGTCGAAGTCGTTCTCCTCCCGGTAGGCGATGGCGCGGTCGGTGAACAGCGATGCGTAACACCCCCGGACCGCCTCCAGCAGGTCCTCGCTGCCCGTCACGTTCAGGAACGTCTCCTGCTGGCCGGCGAACGACGCCTCGGGGAGGTCCTCGGCCGTGGCGGACGACCGCACCGCGACCGCGGGGTCGGTCGCGTCGAGTTCCCCGCCCAGGTCCGCGTACCGGTCGGCGATGGCGTCCGCGAGGTCGTCGGGGAACGCCGCCCCGCGGATGATGTCTCGGACGCGCTGGCCTCGGTCCCGGAGGTCGCTCACGTCGTCGGGGGAGAGGTCCGCGAGGACGGAACGGACCTCCTCGTCGATGCCCGACGCGTCCACGAAGCGGTCGTACGCGTCCGCCGTCGTCGCGAACCCTGGCAGGACAGGCACGTCGAGCGTCGCGAGCACGCCGAGGTTGGCCGCCTTCCCCCCGACGACGTCACCGTCGTCGCCGTCCAGTTCCCGCAGTCGCCTCACGTAATCCGTGTCTCCCATCTTCTGTCCCCTCCACGGAACCTCGACGCGGAGCGTCTTGAAAGACGTTCATGTTCCGTGCGAACAATTCTGTCGGAGATGCTCTACAGCAACAATTAAGGACAGAAAGTATATCCACTACTGTATTACCAGAATAGATAGTAAAAGTCAGTGAAAATATATTATGCTAGGTAAACTTAAGAACGTCTACAAGACGCTCGGGTTCAAGATCGTCCTCGTTATCCTCGTCTGTAGTCTCGTTCCGCTCGGTGCGACGACGTACATCTCGCTGGAGCAGGCAGACGAGAAGCTGGACAAGAAGTCGACAGCTCGGCAGGCTGCGGCGGTCGAGAACGTCGCGGAGAAAGCGGAGACGCGGTCGCGGTTCTACCAGAAGCAGATCAGACTCGTCAGACAGCACCCGTCGGTGCAGGACCTGGTCGAAAAGCGGTACGAGAACGAGTCGCTCGGCGAGGCGGTGACGCGGTACGAGAAGGGCGCGGGATATCCCAGGCTCCTCGACGGTGACCCGGCCTACGAGCGGACGCAGACGTACTTCACGCGGGTCGCGGCCGACAACCCCAGCATCGACATGATACGGGTGTTCTGGCGCGACGGCAACGTCCTCTCCGGATACAAACTCGGCTCGGAGGACGTGAAAGACTACAAGGCGAACAAGGGCTGGTTCGAGGACGTCGTCGAGAGCAACACGATACGCGAAGGGGAGGTCTACGTCTCCGCGATCAACGTCGCGCGAGCGACCGACTCGCCCGCGATACGCTACGCGATGCCGATCGTCGTCGAGGGCAAGACGGTGGGCCTCGTCATCATCAACTACGAGGCGACCCAGATCACCGCGCCCGTCAGGACGATCGAACTCGGCGAGAACGGGTACGGGGCGCTCGTCGACACCGGGTATCAGACGGTCGAGGGCGTGGAGATGGGGCCGACCTACGTGGCGAACGGCCGGAACAACGACCTCGAGTTCAACATGTCGGCCGCCAGTAACCTCTCCATCCCCACGAGCTCGCTGTCCGGTGAGACCGGCAATCTCACGTTCCAGGACGACGGCCAGAAGTGGAACGGCCAGTACAGGAAGGTCGAACTGGCGAACGGCCACGAGTACTACGCGGTCGCTGCCGTCCCGTCCGCCGAGATGAACGCCGCCCAGCGCAACATCCGCGAGTCGAGCTTCCTCATCTCGGGGATCGCCGCACTGCTCGTCGTCGGCCTCGGTCTCTTCACGTCCCGACGCATCACCCGGCCGATCGACGAGATCGCCGACGACGCGGCGGCGGTCGCCGACGGCGACCTCGACCACGACATCCGCCAGTCGTCGTTCAGCAGCGAGATCGACACCCTCACGAGCTCGGTCGGGGAGATGAAGCGGAACGTCGTCGAGGCGCTCGAGGACGCGGAGGACGCGAAACGCGAGGCGGAGGCGGAGAGCGAGCGTGCCCGCGAGGCGATGGAGGAGGCCGAGCAGGCGAAGGCCGAGGCCGAAGGGGCCCAGGAGCAGGCGGAGGAAGCCAGGGCGGAGGCCGAGGCGCTCTCCACGGCCATCGAGTCGAAGGCCGACGAGTACAGCGCGGTGATGGCCGCGGCGGCGGACGGCGACCTCACCCGTCGCATGGACCCCGACAGCCGGAGCGAGGCGATGACCGAGATCGGCGAGGCGTTCAACGAGATGATCGCCGACCTCGAATCGACCGTCGTGGAGATACAGCGGTTCGCGGACCGGGTCGACGCCGCGAGCGGCCAGGTGACCACGAGCGCGGAGGAGGTCGAACGCACCAGCGAGGAGGTCAGCGAGTCGGTCCAGGACATCTCCGACGGCGCTGCCCGACAGAACGAGAACCTCCAGGAGATCTCCGGCGAGATGAACGACCTCTCCGCGACCATCGAGGAGATAGCGTCGTCGGCGAACGAGGTCGCCGGCGTGTCCCAGCGCGCGGCCGAGGTCGGCGAGACCGGCAGCGAGCACGCGACGGCGGCGCTGGACGAGATGGACAGCATCGAGACCGCCGCCGCAGGGGCGAAAGAGGAGGTCGAGTCGCTGGACGAGGAGATGGCCGCCATCGGCGAGATCGTCGAACTCATCGACAGCATCGCCGAGCAGACGAACCTGCTCGCGCTGAACGCCTCCATCGAGGCAGCCCGCGCCGGCGAGGCCGGCGAAGGGTTCGAGATCGTCGCGAACGAGATCAAGGACCTGGCGGCCGAGACGGCGGAGGCGACGACGGAGATTGAGGAACTCATCGAGAACGTCCAGTCGTCGACCGGCAACACCGTCGAGGACGTCGCCAGCGTGCAGGCGCGCCTGACCTCCGGGAGGGAGACCGTCGAGTCGGCGCTCGACTCGCTGGACGAGGTGGTCGAGTTCGTCGAGGAGGCCAACGACGGCATCCAGTCGATCAGCGACGCGACCGACGAGCAGGCCGCCTCGACCGAGGAGGCGGTCGCCATGCTCGACCAGATCGCCGAGACGAGCGAGGAGACGACCGCCGAAGCCCAGAACGTGGCGGCGGCGTCCGAGCAGGCGACGTCGGCCATCGGGTCGGTCTCTGACAGCGCGACGGACCTCTCCCGGCAGGCGACCGACCTCAAGGACCGACTCGACGAGTTCGAGGTGGCAGACGGCGGTGACGCATCCGCCGACGGATCCGTCGACGACACCGAGATGCAGTTCGGCCAGGTGACGACCGACGACTGACGGCCCGGTCCGTCGGGCCCGTCTCCGTAGCTGACTTCGTTCGCCGTCCTTCTTCGTTGATTCCCGGACCGTCCGCGGCCGTGACATCCACGAGCGTCACGTCGGTCGGTGACGTACACCGTCCTGGATGAACATCAGCAACCTGGTCTCCACGGAGTTCGAGACCGTAGACGTCGACGCTCCCGTGTCGAAACTCGAGGGGAAGTTCGCGGACCCGGAGCTGCAGGCGGTCGTCGTCACGGACGACGACGAGTACAGCGGTCTCGTGACCCGCCGGCAGCTGAACACGGCGCACCGCCACCCGGACGAGAAGGCGCGCAACCTCGTCTGGCACGTCTCGAAGGTCGCCCCGGACGAGAACGTCCGCACCGTCGCCCGACTGCTGATCGGCAGTCGCTCCCGCGTCCTCCCGGCGTTCGACGACGGCGACCTCCACGGCGTCGTGACCGCCGACGCGGTGCTCGACGCGGTCCGGTCGTACCTCGGCGTACTGTCTGTGTCGGACGTCTACAGCCACGACCTCGTCACGGTCGCGCCGACGACGACCATGGGCGAGGCGCTGCACCTGTTCCGCGAGCGCGACGTGACTCACCTGCCCGTCGTCGAGCGCCCAGACGCCCGCGCCGACGAAGCGGCGAGCGGCGACGTCGTCGGCGTCGTGAGCATCTTCGACTCCCTCGACTTCTCCGCGCGCGAGATGGGGAAAGAGCAGGGCGGGTCGCCCGACCGGTTCGACCGCACCGGCGGCCGCTCCCACGGCGGCTTCGGAGAGCGCGCCGGTGAACTGGAGCGGATGCTCGACCTCCCGGTGCGCAACGTGATGAGCGAACCGGCGCGGACGACCGCTCCCGACCGGCCGCTCGACGAGGCGGTCGGGACGATGCTCGACGAGGGCATCTCGTCGCTCGTCGTCACCTCGGGCGACGGACCGGCAGGCATCGTGACGAAGACCGACGCGCTGGAGGCGCTGACGTGGACCGAGGAGCGGCACCTCACGCTCCAGATCGACGGCATCGACCTGCTGGACGACGTCTCGCGGGAGGAGCTCCGTGGGATGATCGAGCGCACGGCCGACAAGTACGCGCGGATGACGGTGTACGACGCCCACGTCTACCTCCACGAGCACAAGGAGTCGTTCCGGGGTACGCCCCTGGTGCTGGCGCGCATCCGTCTCTTCACGGACAAGGGACAGTTCGTCGGCACCGGGGAGGGGTACGGCGCGGGGCACGCGCTCCGCCTCGCGCGCAACCGCCTGGAGCGCCAGATACTGGAGGGAAAGGAGTACGCCCGCTCGAAGAAGCATCCCTCGCTCGAGGAGCAGGAGAAACTGCTGGGCTGGTGGCTGGCGGGGTGACGGCGGCCCGACCCACGGGGCCAGGAACCGACGCCACCGCCGCCGGCCCCGGGACTTAACCTCGCGTCCGTGGACGTCGAAGAGGGTACGAGTATGGTCGACAGACGCGACGTTCTCCGGGCGGGCGCAGCGGCGGCGGGCGGGGCGACCGTGACCGCGAGCGCACAGGACGGCTCCCCGACGTACAGCGCCGGACGGATGACGGGCGACCAGCAGCCGGATTCGGTCGAGACCGACGCGGAAGGAGCGCTGCTACTCTCCCGCCGTGGGGACTCGATGCGCTACGTTCTCCTCGTGACCGGCGTCGAGGACGTCACCCAGGCGCACATCCACCGCGGCGAGGAGGGGAAGAACGGGCCGGTCGTCACCTGGCTCTATCCGGGGCCGCGCTCCCGGAACCCGCAACGTATCCCGGGACGGTTCGACGGCGTCCTCGCGGAGGGCGAGTTCGGAGCCGGTGCCCTCGTGGGACCGCTGGGCGGTGGGACGCTGGACGACCTCGTGGCAGCCGTCGAGAACCGCGGTGCCTTCGTCCAGGTGCACACGAAGGCGAACCCGGCGGGCGAGATACGCGGACAGCTCGGCGGGGTCGGGAGCGTGACGGTCCAGTTCCGCAACCGCGTCGAGGTCGAGGCCGGGGACGGGTTCGGCTTCCAGCGGTCGGTGCAGCTACAGATTCAGCAGCGTTCCTGACGCAGGCGCTCGCGGACGGCGTCGCGGTCGACGGTCCCCGACGCGGTTCGCGGGAGTTGCTCCGCGGTCGCCAGCAGCCGCGGGTGTTTGTAGCCCGCCAGCCGTCCGTCGCAGTGGTCGCGGACGTCGGCAAGCGAGAGGGCCGCGTCGCCGCGGGGAACGACGAGCGCGGCGACGCGCTCGCCCCACTCCTCGTCCTCGACGCCGATCACGGCCGCCTCCGCGACGTCGGGGTGGTCGCGGAGCGTCGCGACAACCTCGCCGGGGTCGACGTTCTCCCCGCCGGTGACGATGCGGTCCGAGCGGCGGTTGAGCACCCAGAGCCGGCCCGCCTCGTCGCGGTAGCCCACGTCGCCGGTGTGGAGGCCGTGTTCGCCGAACGCGGCCGCGGTCTCCCCGGGGTCGTCGTAGTAGCCCGCCATCACGGTGGGTCCCGAGACGACGAGTTCGCCGGGTTCGTCCGGTGGGAGCGGGTCGCCCGACTCGTCGACGACCGTCACGTCGGTCCAGAGGAGCGGTCGACCGACGGTGCCGTCGTGGTCGAACGCCTCCGCCGGGGAAGCGGTCGCGACCTGCGATGCCGTCTCGGTCATGCCGTACGTCGGGTAGACCGGAACGCCGCGTCGCTCGCACTCGGCGAGCAGTTCGTCGCGTGCGGGCGCGCCGCCGAGCAGGACGAACCGCAGCGAGTCCGGCAACTCGCCCGTCGCCAGCAGCCGTTTCAGCATCGTCGGGACGAGCGAGACGCCGGTCGCGCCGTGCTCGTCGAGCGCCGCGAGCGTCCGCTCCGGGTCGAACCCCTCCTCGACGACGACGGTGGTGCCGTACAGCGTCGACCGCAGCACCGGTGCGAGTCCGCCCATGTGGTACGTCGAGAGACAGAGGTGCCAGCGGTCCTCCGGGAGGACGCCGAGTCGGAACGCTGAGGCGGTCGCGCTGGCGAGCAGGTTCCCCATCGTCAGGACGACCGCCTTCGGGTCGCCCGTCGTCCCGGAGGTGAACAGGACGACCTGCGGGTCCGCGCGGTCCCACGCCCCCGGCTCGAACGCCGCCGGCTCCTGGCCGTCGAGGGACGGCACCGACCCGTCGTCGACCGAGACGACCGGGACGTCGCCGGCGACAGCCGTCGCGTCCGCCCCGGTGTCGGCCTCGCAGACCAGCGCCGCGAGGTCGGCCGTCGCGACCTGCGACCGGAGTTCGGGGCGCGCGAGACGGACGTTCAGCGGGACGAGCACGCAGCCCAGTCGCATCGCAGCGTGAACCAGCCGAACTGACGCGAGCCGCGTCTCCATCAGCACGCCGAGGTGGTCGCCCTCGCGGAGGCCGAGCGCGGCCAGGCGACCGGCCGTCTCCGCGACGCGCACGTCGAGGTCGGCGTAGGTCAGTTCCGTTCCGTCGTCGGCCGCGACGATGGCCGTCGCGTCCGGCGAGGCCGCCGCGCGGTGGGCGAGCCAGTCTCTCATGGCGACCCCCACGTGTCCGCGACGCCGACGCCGGGCGTCTGCGGGACTCCGATCCGACCGTCGACGACCCGCGCGCGGTCGGGGCCGAGGTCGCGGTCGAGCAGTTCGGCGGTCGCCAGCCCGCACGCCGGTCGGTCCGGGATGGCGGCCGCCGCGTGGATGGCCGCCGTCCGGGCGACGACGGCGTCCACGGTGGTCGTCACGACCGCTTCGACGCCGCGCTCGCGGGCCTGCCGGGCGGCCGCGACGGTGCGGTCCGGCCCGCCGAGCGCCATCGGCTTCAGAACGAGCACGTCCGCCGCCCCGGCGTCGAGCACCGCGTCGACGGAACGGGCGGCGAGCGACTCGTCGGCGGCCACGCCGACCGGGCCGCCACGGAGGTCGGCGAGACCGTCGAGGTCGTCTGCCGGAAGGGGTTGCTCGACGTAGACGACGCCGACGTCTGCGAGGGCCGCGAACGCTTCCTCGGCCTGCTCGCGCGACCACGCGCCGTTGGCGTCCGCACGCAGTTCCACCTCCGGGCCGACGGCCGCTCGCACGTCCCGGAGACGTGCGACGTCCTCGTCGACCGGGCGCGCACCGACCTTCACCTTCACGGCGTCGAAGCCGGCGGCGACGGCGTCCTCGGCGGCCGCGACGGTCTCGTCGGACGGTGCGTCACCAACGGTGGCGTTTACCGGAATCCCGTCCACGCGCCCACTCTCGTCGACGAGGTGGCGGTACAGCGGAACGCCGTCGCGACGGGCGCGAAGGTCCGCGAGCGCGAGCGCAACCCCGTGGCGGGCCGCCGGCCGGTCGTCGAGTTCGGAGAGGACGCCGTCGGGGTCGGCCAGGACGTCGTCGACGTCCGCGAGCGCGTCGCGGCACCGGGACGGCGACTCGGTCCACCCCGGCAGTGGCGTGGCCTCGCCGATGCCGACGTCGCCGTCGTCCTCGACGCGGACGAGCAGGCCCTCGCGGTGCTCGATTGCGCCGAGGGCGGTGTCGAGCGGCGACGCGAGGGGGAGCGAGAACTCGCGCGTCTCGACGGTCATACTACCATCCCGAGCGCGAACAGGGCGGAGTGGGCGGCGAGCAGCTTCCCCGTCTGTGCCAGCGCTGGGTTGAGCGCCTCGCCGGAGCTGTCGGTCAGCACCGTCCGCGTCACGAGTGCGGCGTAGGGCAGGGTGAGCAGCGGTAGGAGGACGCCCGGCCCGAATTCGTCGCCGATCCAGAAGCAGACGGGGACGAGATAGGCGAGCGCGACCATGCCGACGTACTCGGCGCGACTCGCCCGGTAGCCGACGAGGACAGCGAGCGTCTTCTTGCCCGCTTCGCGGTCGGTCTCCAGGTCGCGGACGTTGTTCACGACGAGGATGTTCGTCGAGATGGCGGCGACGGGGAGACTCGTGAGGAACGCCGTCCACGTGACGGTGCCCTCGGGGATTCCGAGCGGGACGCCGGCGACGAGCGAGGCGGCCTGCACGTAGAAGGTCCCCATCACGGCGACGACGCCGAAGAAGACGAACACGAAGAGGTCGCCGAGGCCGTGGGAGCCGAGCGGGAACGGGCCGCCGGCGTAGGCGAAGCCCGATACGACGCTGGCCAGCCCGACGACGAGGATGGGGAGGCCGCCGACTGCGACGAGGTAGACGCCCACGAGGACGGCGAGGCCGAACGTCGCGTAGGTCGCCCGCCTGACCTCGTCCGGCGGGATGAGCCCCGACTGGGTGACGCGGGTGAACCCCTCGCGGTCGTCGGTGTCGACGCCCTTCACCGCGTCGTAGTAGTCGTTGGCGAAGTTCGTCCCGATCTGGATGAGCGCCGCGCCGACGAACGCGGCCAGCGCCGGCAGGGCCGCGAACACGCCCTCGTGGACGGCCAGGCCCGTACCGACGACGACGGGGGCCGCGGCCGCCGGCAGCGTGTGCGGTCGGGCCGCCATCAGCCACGCCTCGCGGCGCGAAACCTGTGTCGCGGTCTCGGTCATTGCCTAGAGGTTCCGACGTGACCGGCAAAGCGTCTACGGTTTGGTGGAAGCGTTCGCGTCCGTCGACCTACCCGCTCAGGTCGGGGTCGGTGTCGACGAACCGGTCGATGCGCTCGGGCGCGCGCCAGTCGGTCGTCAGTTCGAGCAACTGTACGAGGATGCGACCCGTCGCTCCCCAGACGGTGTAGCCATCGACGTGGAAGAAGTGGATGACGACCTCGCCGTACCGGGGGTGGTCGCGGTACTCGCACTCGTAGTTCGCGTCCGTCGTGAGCTCAGCGACGGAGAGGACGGCAATCTCCGCCACCTCGCGCTCGTCGGGGTCGTACTCGCGGTCGGGGATGCGGACGACGTACGGCGTGACGGCGTAGTTGGTCACGGTCCGGATGTCGTCGAGGCGGCCGACGCTGTCGACCTCCACTGGACGCAGGCCGATCTCCTCGTTGGCCTCGCGGAGCGCGGTCGCCCAGAGGTCGTCGTCCTTCGGCTCCCGGCTACCGCCGGGGAAGCTCATCTGGCCGGGATGCTCCCCGAGGTGGTCGGCGCGCTTCGTGAACAGCAGGTGTGGCCCGTCCTGACGGTCGACGACCGGAACGAACACGGCGGCGTCGTGGTCCTCGTCCTCCACTGGTCGCGCCGTGTGGTCGGCCACGCGACCCAGGTCCATATCCATCCGTTGCCCCGTTCCGTCTTAACTGGCCCGGCTTGGGTCGCACCCGTTCACCGTTCTCGCGTTCCGGTCGTCGTCGCCTCAGACGTCGTCAAGTCGTTCGCGGACGTCCCCGGTGTCGACCGGTGCCCAGGCTTCGAGGTCGTAGCTCACGTCGATGAGGTAGCCGGCGCGCTCCTCGTCGCCCGCTTCGGCGGCGGCCTCGGCCTCCGAACGGAGTCGGTCGCAGGTGCGCTCGCCGAGTCCCGTGCGGTCGACGTCGCGGTCCGGCACGTCCATGATGTGCGGCAGGTCCTCGCCGTTCTCCGGCACCGACGGGAAGGCGACCGGTCCCGGGACCAGGACCGTCTCGTCGTCGTGGTCGGCCTCGACCAGGTAGTAGTCCTCGACCGCCCGGTCGATGACGGAATCGAACGCCGACTCGTCGACCGACTTGCCCTGCTTGAACGCGAGTTCGGCGAGCCCCTCGGCCAGTTCGGCGCGCGTCAGCGCCCCGAACAGGTCCACGACCCCTGCGAGTTCGTCTCTCGTTCGGCTCATTACCGGGAAGCGTCGGCCGACCGATATTAGTGTTGGCGTTCGGGCGACGTGCCGGGCGCGAACTTCGGGTGAAAAGGAGGGCTCGATGTCTACGGCCAGTCGTCGCGCTGGTCCTCCTGAGCCGTCGATTCGTCCTCGTCGGCGTCAGACGCGAGTTCCCACTCCGCGGCCGCCGCCGCTTCCTCGACGGGGAGGTACTCCCACTCCTCGTCCTCGGCGAGTTCGCGGTCCTCGTCGTCGGTGCCGACGAAGACGTGACGGTCCGTCTCGAACTGCTCTTTGACGCTCGCCAGGCTCTCGGCGCGCCCCTTCGGCCCGGAGAAGAAGTCCTGCCGGATGCGGTTCTTCCGGGTGAAGTTCGTCACGACGTAGGTCGGCTTGTCCGAGATGACGCCGACGTACTCGCTCCAGCGCCGCGCGTCGTCGAACACCGCGCCCGGTTTCGCCAGTGCCTTGAGCGCTTCCAGTTCGAAGGCCAGCGTCATCTCGCCGCTGCCGTTCATACCTGTACTCCTGTCCTGCGGGAGAAAACGGCTTCGGTATCGGCGGACCGCGAGCGGCGGGGTTACCGCCGCGTGATGCGGTAGTAGCCGGTGAAGACGACCACCACGTCGTCGACCACCTCCTCGGCGACCTCCTCGGCGACGGGGACGACCGACCGATCGCCGTCCAGTTCCGCCAGCACCTGCTGTGTGCGTTCGCCGAGTTCGTCGAAGTGACGGACCCTGGCCTTCGGCGGCACCGTACGGGTTCGACGGACCTCGATGGCCGCCCCTTCCCTCGTCGAGGGGGATTCGCTACTCGTTCGTGTGTTGGTCGCCATTGTTACATGTTACCGAATAGCGTGGTGTAGCTTAAGCCTTCTGGCGAAACTGTTGGGGAGTGCGGGGACTGTCAGGCGAGGAACACGCGATAGTAGCCGGTGTAGTTGACGAACTCGCCGTCGGTGAGTTCGAACGCCGCGGCGTCGTCGATGCGGCGTTCACCTCCCTCGACGACGGTGGCGAACTGTCGCTTGGCTGAACGTCCCAGTTCGTCGTAGTCCCTGACGCTCGCGTCGTCGGGGACGGTCTCCGCGTGTTCGACGGTTATCTTCGGGTTCAATCGTACCACTGACCTGGGCGGTCATTGGTAACGCATACCATGTCGTAACTTAACTCTTCGCTCCGTGGCAAGATTACGCCGGGGGCGACAACGGTCGCGAGCGAAGACGTCGATCGGCGCGTGCGACCCAGGGGTCGTTTCGAAACGTCTCGACGGCGAGAGAACGGTTCGGCGAAGACGGGGTACGGTCTACTGCTCCTGCGGGAGCGCGAGTTTGTCCGGGTCGAAGCTCTTCTCGAGGAGGACGTCCTTCTGGTCGGCGACCTCGACCTCCTTGCGGATGAGGTCCTTGTAGTTGCCCTGCGGGGCGATGTCGCCGATGAGAACGCCACCGACGAGTTTGCCGTCCTTGAACGAGAGGCGGCGCCACTCCGTGTCGCTGTACTTGCGCTCGCACTCGTCGTCGCCCAGCGTCGGGAAGCCGAAGCTGAGGAACGGGAAGTCGAAGTGCGTGATGGAGTACGACGACACCCAGCGGAACTCCGTCTCCTCGTCGTCGGCGACCATGTTCCGGCCCGCGACGACGCCCTGCTCCTTCGCGCTGCCCCACGAGCCGTTCTGGGCGTACTCGTCGAGGATGACGTCGTAGTAGCGCGTGATGTCACCGGCGGCGTAGATGTCGTCGGTGCTCGTCTGCATGTACTGGTCGACGACGATGCCGTCGTCCATCTCGAGGTCAGCACCCTGGAGGAACTCGGTGTTGAAGTCGAGGCCGATGGCGACGCCGACGAACTCGCTGTCGAAGGTCTCGCCGTTGGCGTCGACCGTCGAGACGACGTGCCCGTCGTCGTCGGTCTCGAAGTGGTCGACCCCGCTCTCGAACACCGGCGTGACGCCCTTCTCCTCGAGGGCGTCGTGGATGATCTCTGCACCGTCGAGGCTCAGGCCGTAGCGCCACCAGCGGTTGCCGCGCATGACGTAGTTGGCCTCGATGTCCTGGGCGGCGCAGACGGCGGCGAGGTCGATGCCGAGCAGACCGGCACCGACGACGACGCCGCTGTCGGCTGCCTCTGCGTGTTCGGCGATCTTGCGCGCGTCCTGGAACGTCCAGAAGTGGTGGATGCCCTCGGCGTCGCTGTTGTCGACCGGGAGCTGTGTCGGCGTCCCACCGGTGGCCACGAGCAGCTTGTCGTACTCGTAGGTCCCGCTGTCGTGGGTGTACACCTCGTGAGCGTCGGGGTCGACGCCGGTGACGAACGTGTTCAGGTCGAGGTCGATGTCGCGCTCCTCGTACCACTCTTCCTCGTGGATGGAGATGGGTGCCTCGGGGAGTTTCCCCTTGGCGAACTCCTTGATCAGGATGCGATTGTAGAGGGCTTCCCCCTCGTCGGTGATGACGGTGATGTCGGCATCGGGCTCCTCCTCGCGGATCGTCTCGGCCGCAGAGCTCCCCGCGATGCCGTCGCCGATTATCACGTACGACTCGGTCATGTTCAGAAACTTCTCCTTCGGGGTTAAAGTGGATTGCTATCTCCGGATTGCCGGCGAGCGCCGCTCAATGGTGCCGTTCGACGGTTCGCGGCATCTCCAGGAAATCGACGCCAGCACCGACAAGCGGCGGATTTGTCCGGAACTGTCCGTGCTCGATCTGCCCGTTCCGCGTCTGGCGCGAGTAACATTAATCAGCTAGGGGTTCCAGTGACAGGACGATGAGGGTTCCCCCGGGCGGACTGCCGGACGTCGCCGACGTGGAGGTGGTTCGGTGACCGAAGACGACGACTGGTTCGAGTCCGCGTTCGACGACGAGGACGACGCGCGCGAGGAGGCCGACGAGCCCGCGAACGACACGGAAACCGAATCGGAGGCCGACGCCGGCGACGGACCGGACGGTGCCGCGCTCGCTGGCGGTGAACCGGCGGCCGACGACCGGGGGCCGGCGGTCGGCGACGCCGACTCGACCGTGGAAGCGTCCCCTGGTCAGACCCCGGAACCGGAGGACGTCCCGGGCGACGGCGACGCCCTGGACGACGGCGACGCCCCGGACGACGATGCGGGCGGTTCGTTGTTCGAGGAGGACTTCGGCACCGCCTTCAGTAACGCGCCCGGTGGCGGTGCCGGTCCCGACATCGGCGACGACGGCGGGCAGTTCGGCGGCGAAGGACAGTTCGGCGGTGACGACGAGTTCGCCGGCGGATTCGACGCCGGCGGATTCGACGCCGGCGGCAGTGGCGGCTTCGGACAGGACGCCCCCGGGTTCGAGGACGAGGAGTTCGAGTCGTCGCTTCCGCGCGTCGACGTCGGCATCGAGGGGCTCGACGGGATGATCCAGGGCGGCATCCCCGAGCGGACGCTGATGGTCGCCATCGGCGACGCCGGGACGGGCAAGACGACGTTCGGGCTCCAGTTCCTCCAGCACGCGCTGGAGACAGGCGAGAAGGCCGTCTACATCACGCTGGAGGAGAGCGAGGAACGCGTGGTCGGCAGCGCGACGGAGAAGGGGTGGCCGTTCGACGAGTACGTCGAGGAGGACCGCCTCGCCGTCCTCGACATGGACCCCGTGGACATGGCTAACTCGCTGACGAGCATCCGGAACGAGCTCCCTGAGCTCGTCCGCGAGTTCGGCGCGACGCGGCTGGTCCTCGACTCCGTCTCGCTGCTCGAGATGATGTACGAGGACCGCGCGGTCCGCCGCAACGAGATCTACGACTTCACCCGGAGCCTGAAGGAAGCAGGCGTGACGACGATGCTCACCAGCGAGGCCAGCGAGGACAATCCCTACGCCTCCCGCCATGGCATCATCGAGTACCTCACCGACGCGGTGTTCGTCCTCAGGTACGTCCGCGGGACCGACGACTTCCGCGAGACGCGACTCGCCATCGAGATTCAGAAGATCCGGGATGCCAACCACTCCCGGGAGATAAAGCCTTACGACATCACGAACGAGGGCATCAGCGTCTACCAGCAGGCGAACCTGTTCTGAGCGGTCACCGCCTCGCCGCGTCGGCGACGCAGCGGTCGGCGACCGGCGTCGCGAGCTATCTGACGACCGTCACGGGAATCGGCGACCGTCGGACGACCGTCTCGGCGACGCTCCCGAGGAGGATGCGCGAGACGCCCGAGCGGCCGTGGCTGCCCATGATTATCTGGTCGACGTCGTTCTCGTCGGCGTACCTGACGATGACCTGCGAGGGTCGACCCAGTTCCGTCTCGGTCACCAGCGTGACGCCGTGCTCGTCGGCAGTGGCCTGGGCGTCCTCGAACAGCCGTTCGGCGTTCTCCTTGGACTCCTCGTACCACTCCTCGGAGTAGCCCGGCATCCCGACCGTCGAACTGTACCCCACGTCGATGGGGTCGATGACGTTGAGCACCGTGACATCGGCGTCGGGGAACTCCGCGAGCGCGTGTTCCAGCGCCTTCGTTGCCTGTTCGGAACCGTCGATGGGGACGAGAACGTGCTTTCCCATGGCCGAGGCTACGAACTCGCGATATATCGGTTTGCCGGTATCAACGAAACTGTCCGCGTCCCGACACGGGGAGTCGTGGACGACCTGTCGGCCGGTCGCGACCCTCGTCAGTCGCGGCCGTGCCGGGTGACACAGCGCGAGAGCCCGACGAGTTCGACCGGTTCGGAGTTGTCCGGGGAGTAGACCACCATCTGCCCCTTCTCCATGTAGGGGACCTTCCGTTCGAGGTTCGCGGGGATGTTGACGCTCTTGATGGCGTCCTCGTCGCCGAGGTTCAGGACGACGGTGGTGTTGATCTGCTTGAACACGGGTTCGGCGATGTCCTGCGGGTCCTGCGTGACGAGGAAGAGGCCGAGTCGCTCCTTGCGGCCCTGTTTCGCGGCCGCGGTGAACTTCCCGACGACCTTCCGGGCCTGGACGCTCTCGGCGTCGGAGAGGAAGTTGTGCGCCTCGTCCATCCCGACCACGAGCGGCGTCTCCTTGATTCGGTCGAAGCGCGGCGCGTTCGAGAGCTTCTCGTCGATGAGGAGGCTCGACACCGCGAGCACGATCATCTCCGTCGCGCGGGTGGAGTTGACGTGGTACGTCGGGACGACCGTCAGGCCGCCGGGGCGGACGAACTGCTTGACCTGCTCGGTCAGCGGGCGGGCGTCCTGGTCGAACACGTCGCGGAACGTGGCGTTGACCGCGCGCCGCTTCACCGCGTCGAAGGTCGCCTCGTGGACGCGGCCGCTCTCGTCGAGCTCCTCGCGCAGCGCCGGGTCGTCGAGGAAGTCGGTGAACTCGCGGTACGTCGCGTTTGACCCGTACTGGTCGAAGAACCGCCGCAGGAGGTACTGTAGGGCGTTGTACTGATTGTCGTTCAGGCGCGCGCCCGCGATGAGCCAGGGGTTCGAGCGCACCATCGAGAACGGGACGGTGAACTCCACCTGCTCGGCGCGGTGGTGGTCGGCGGCGTAGGTGACCCCGTCGACCTTCGGCACGAACGCGACGGTGTCGTCGTGGCCGCCGTGCGCGATACCCTCCCGCTCCCACGCCCGCTCGTCGTCGACGGTGACGGCGGGGTTGTCGTCGTGCATCTGGGCGTACTCGTCCTGGGGGTCGAACTGCACGACGGCCATCCGGCGCTCGCGGTCGTCGCCGCTCTCGACGGGGTAGGTGCGCTCCTCGTCGAGGTACTGCCGGAGCATGTTCTTCGTGCCGTGGGTCTTGCCGGACCCCGTGCCGCCAGCGACGAGCGTGTGCCGGAACACGAGCGGGTCGCCGTCGCTGTAGTCGTCCTTGACGCGGTAGTCGATGGTCGGCGGTTCGGCCGCGGTCCGGACCTTCTCGCCGCCGACCGCGAGGTGGCCGAGGAAGACGCCCTCGGTGGGTATCTTCAGCCCCGTCTTGATGTCGCGCTTGTCGTCGGCCTGCCTGACGGTCGTCTCCGGCTTCGGCACGCGGTCGGTCATCCGCCGCTTGAGGTCCCCGTCGTCGTCGTACAGCACCGCCACCGGGTCGAGCGTCGCGACGAACTTGTAGTCCGTCTCCTCGATGTCCTCGCGGCGCATCGCCCGTCGGGCGTGGATCTCGGTGGCGTCGTCGCTGCGGTACTCCTGGGCGTACTCCAGCGCGGTGACGCGACAGAACAGCTTCTCGCCGTCGGGGTACGGCACGAGCAGGTACTTGCCGACCCTGACGTGGCTCCGGTTCGGCGCGGTCACGTACGCGCGGAGGCGGTTGTCGTCGTCGGCTTCGCCGATGGACAGCCCCTCCGAGACCGCGAGGTGGCCGATACCGCGGTCCGCTCCGACCGGTTCGGTGTCCAGTGGCTCGAACTCCTGACGTTCGGTCCCGCCGGCCGGGGTGGTCTCCACGCGCGCGTCGGTGCTGGTCCCGGCGTCCGCGTCCGCACTGGCCCCGTCGTCACCGTCGTCGTCATCGCCGCCGAAGTCCGAGAAATCGCCGAGGTCGCTCATGCTCCGGGCATCTCGGCCGGGCGTCAAACACTTTTCGCACGACTTCCCCGCGAGCAGAACCTCGCGTCCGTCGCCCTGCTGGTCGTCTCGCCCACCACGGCCGGTCCCCACACGGTGTCGTAGTCGGGACCAACGGACTTATTAATAGCTGTATATTCGTTAATAACGATGGCGAGACTCTCTCGACTCGGTCTGGCGGGACTGCTAGCGCTCGTTCTCACCACCGCACTCGGGGTGGCGGTGGGGCTGGAGAAGGTGCTCACCATCGCGTGGTTCGCGTTCGCCGCGATGGCGGGCGGTGCCCTCCTGGGCGGGCGGTTGAACGAGTCCTCGCGAGCGGGCAAGCTCGTCTGGGGATTCGGGCTCGCCAGCGGGGCGATGATAACCAGCGCCGCGGTGTTCCTGGTCCCGGACGCCGTCGGTCACCACCCGCGCTACGGCGGCTTCGGTATCGCGCTCGGCGTCCTCACCGGGTTCTCCGCGCACACCGTCGGCCACCGGATGACCCACATGGACGTCCCGATGGACCACGCCGCGCTCGAACTGACCGCCCACTCGTTCGCCGCGGGCGCGATAATCGGCCTCGTCTACGGCAACATGCCCGACCTCGGTCTCCTGCTCGGCCTCGCCATCGTCTCGCACAAGGGTCCGGCGGGGTACGTCGCCGCGCACCGCCTCCAGCGCAGCGGCAAGCCGCCGTCGGTCCTCCTGCTGCCGGCCAGCGGCCTGGGAATCACGGCCATCCTGTCGGCGACGCTGCAGTTGCCCGCGAGCGACGCGGTCAACGGCCTCGTCTTCGGCTTCGCCGCCGGCGTGTTCCTCCACGTCGCCATGGACTTCCTCCCGCGGTGCGAACTCGGCGGCGAGGTGTACGAGGTTGCGCAGGTGAGCGACGACGCCCACGCGCTGCTCGACCGCCTCCGCACGCACGCCGTCGCCAGCACGGCTCTCGGCGGGGTCGCGGTGTTCGTCGCCTGGCTGGCGGTCGTACCGCAGTAGGGCGCTTCTTCGATTCTCCGTCCGTTCAGCGCACGACCGTCACGGTCACCGGACAGCGCTTCGTCACCGCCTCCGCGGTCGACCCCATGAGGGCGCGCGAGAGGCCGCTCTCGCTCGTCGCGCCGAGGACGACCTGGTCGACGTCGTTCTCCTCGACGTATCTGAGGATCGTCTTCGCCGGTTTCCCGAGTTTGACCACGCTCTCGAACGACCCCTCGAAGTCGTCCAGTTCCTCGCGAGTCTCCTCGTGGAGCTCCTTCGCGTTGTCCCACTGCTTCTGGTACCACTCCTGGGAGTAAGCGGGCATCCCCGACTTGCCGAGCGGCGACTGGTAGCCCGGCGTGAGCGGGTCGATGTCGTACGGGTCGACGACGGTGATGGCGGTGACGTCGACGTCCGACATGCCGAGCGCGTACTCCAGGGCCTCCTTCGAGTGGTCGGAGCCGTCCATCGGAACGAGTACGTGGTCCCCCATGCCGCCCACCACGCCCTCCGCCGTCTTAAGCGGCGGTGCCCGCGGCCTACGGGAGCAGCAGGAAGAGGACGTACGAGCCGATGACCGAGAGGGTCGGCGAGAGTATCCAGAGGATGACGATGCGACTGGTCGCGGCGGGGTCGAACAGGCTTTCGGCCGCGAGTTCGTCCAGTTCCTCCTCGCCGATGGGCGGGACTTCGACCGCCTCGTCGGGGTCGCGCTCCTCGACCTCGCCAGCGGCGAGCGTCCCGACGGTCGGTCCAGCGGGTTCGTCCATGGTCGGTTCTGCGAGCGCGCCGGTGGTGAGTTCCGCTTCGGGGTCGGTGTCGACGGCGGTCGTGGCCGCCTCCGCGAGCGTGACCGCGCGGCTCGCCCGGCCCCATCCGAGACCGATGATGCAGCAGGTCGTGCTCACGGCCAGGCTCGCCGGGATGCCGAGCCGCGAGAGGACGGTGATGACCGTCGCACCGACGAAGGAGACGACGAGCGCCGCCATGATGGGCAGGTCGGTGATGCCGTCGCTGATGGTGTCGAGCGTCCGGCGGGCGATGGTGAACCCGCCGAGCCCAATGGAGCCGATGGCGAGCAGTATCCCCTGCTCGATCGTTATCGCGCCGTCCCCGACGAGCGGCGCGACGGCGTTCGCCGCGTTCGACGCACCGGCGCTGAACCCCATGTAGCAGGCGATGCCGACCACGCCGACCCCACCGACGACGTCGCGCGGCGACGCGTTCTCGTTGAGGTGCGGCCGCGGTACCGTCCCCGAACGGTCCAGTTGCACCAGCGAGTTCTCGATGCGGGTGAAGGTGATGCGAGCGTCGAGGTGCGGGTAGACGTACCGCCCGATGACCACGCCCGTCAGGAAGGCGACCAGCGGCGCGACGATCCAGGCCGAGACGATGGTGAACATGATGGCCTCGTTCAGCCTGTTCCTGGCGAGGCCGAGGCCGACGATGGCGCCGACGGCCGTCATCGAGGTGGAGGCCGGGACGCCGTAGAGGTTCGACAGCAGGAGCGCAGCGCCGGCGAAGAAGAGCACGCCGACGCTCGTCGCGGGCGTGAACAGGGTCGCCGGAACGATGCCGTCGCTCATCGTGTCGATGACGTTGCGGCCGACCGTCCACCCGCCCAGCAGGGCGAAGGAGGTGAACAGCGTCGCGGCGGACACCTTGCCGACGATGCGACTGCCGACCGCCGGTCCGAACGCCACCCCCGTCGACGACCCACCGATGTTGTACCCGACGAACGCGGCGACGAACAGACCGACCACGAGCAGTGCTGACACCATCTTGGAGTTCCAGTCACGTACGACGACGACGACGGTACTACAATTTTCTACAAGCAATCCGATAGGTTGGCGGGCAGCGCCGGCCGGAAACGGCTCCCCCGTCCGCGACGAAGCTCCGGTATGCCGACGCTGATGGACACGTACATCGAGAACCGGGAGCGCGTGCAGCCGAACCACGCGAACAACTACGAGACGGCCCACGGCGGCGTCGTAATGAAGTGGATGGACGAGATAGGTGCGATGTCGGCGATGCGGTTCGCGGGGGAGACCTGCGTCACGGCCAGCGTCGACCACATGGACTTCCAGCGGCCAATCCCGGTCGGCGACACCACCGTCATCGAGTCGTACGTCTACGACGCCGGGCGGACGAGCGTGAAGGTCCGCCTGACCGCGTTCCGGGAGAACCCACGGACGGGCGACCGCGAGAGGACCACCGAGTCGCACTTCGTCTACGTCGCGGTCGACGACGAGGGGACCCCGACGCAGGTCCCCGAGTTCGACGTCGAGACCGAACGCGAGACCGAACTGCGCGAGGCCGCCGTCGAGGCCGACCCGCACGACCACCCGTGACGCGATGCGGCGCGCGTCGGTGACGCGGGGGTGACCGGCGGACGCCCGGCGGCTACAGTTCTCGCTCGGAGTCAGGGTCGTCGAGGTCCCAGAGGTACTCCGGCAGGAAGTCGTCGAGGCCGTCGACGATCCGCCTGTCGCCGACGTTCGTACCCTCGCAGTGCTCCCAGGCGCTGTCCCGGACGTCGACGTGGATCTCCCCGTCCACCGACCGCACCTCGAGGGGGTACACCGAACAGCGCGCGGGTTTCCAGTCGTGCTCGGCGTGGAGCTCGCAGAGGCCGTCCTCGCGGAGGAAGTAGCAGGCCCGGCCGTCCTCGCCGACGTGGTCGTGGTCTTTCTCCTCGCGGACGACGAAGTCCTCACCCCGGAACTGCGTCGTCGCCGCGTTGAGGTTCGCGCGCTCGGCCAGTTCGAGGAACTCCCGGTCGTACACGAGGACGCCGTGGTGACAGCACCACGTGCAGTCGGCGACGCAGTCGAAGGTGAGGTCCGGGTCGAACTCCACGACCGCCTCCTTTCCGGGGTACACTTCGACGCGCCGGTCGTCTGCGCTCACGCGTCGTAGTATCCGACAGGTGTTCAAAACGTCCGCGGTTCGGAGCAGCCTACCGCGTCGCTTCGCCGTCGTACCGGGCCACGACCGAGACCAGGCCGAACAGGAGCGCGAGGACGCTCGCAGCGAGCACCATCCCGAACAGCGCCATCGAGAGCGGCGACATCGAGAACTCCGCGACCAGCAGGTCCATCGTGAAACCGCGCTCCTGGCCGGTGGTGCCGACGACGAAGCCGAGCCCGCCCGCCAGCGCGACGGCGACCCCAGCGGCGATCAGGAAGACGGGGCGACTCGAAATCTCGCGCTCGCTCATCGCCTCCGCGTAGGAATCCAGGGCGGTTATCGTTTGTGCATCGGGGTCAGGAGCGCGGCTCGGCGCGGCGACCGTCCCACGCCACCGCACTCTCGGCGTCCAGTTTCTCCAGATGAGCCGCCACCGTCGCCTCCGCGAGCGAGCGGACGCTGGAGACGTCCTTGTCGTAAGCCGCGTCCGTCACGTCGGCGAGCGTCCGAGCACCAGAACGGACGGCGTCCGCGACGCGCTCCTCCCGCGCGAGTCGATGGTCGATGAGCCGCCGGATCTGGGCGCGCGGGTCGTCGATGACGGGGCCGTGGCCCGGATGCAGGGTCGCGGGGTCGCGGGCGTGCAGTCGCCGGAGCGAGACGAGATACGAGCGCACGTCGCCCTCGCCCGTCGCCGGGTGTGCGGCCCCTTCGCCGTCGGTCCGACGCCCGGCGACGACGACGCTTCCCTCAGCGACGACGAGGTCGCCCGTCAGCAGGGCCTCGCCGTACTCGAAGGCGACGTGGTCGGGCGCGTGACCCGGCGTGTCGACGGCGGTGAGGGGGCCGACGCGCGTCCCGCCGCGGAAGGTCCGGTCCGGTTCGACGCCGGTCGCGTCGACGAACCGCCGTTCGCGGCCCGCCCGAGCCCACACCGTCGCGTCACAGACGTCCGCGTAGTGGGCGACGCCGCCGACGTGGTCCGGGTGGACGTGGGTGACGAGCACGTGGTCGACGTCGCGCTGCGCGACGGCGCGGTCGAGAGCGTCCGTCCTGCCGGCCGGGTCGACGAGGGCGCTCTCCACGAGGTAGGCGTTCGTCGTCCCCTCCGGTGCCATCGTCTCCGTCGGGACGGCTATCGACTCCATGGCCGGGAACAGGGACGGCGACGGCAAAAGTCGGTCGCTACTCGGACGGGGTCGGGCATCAGAGAATCGTTCGCAACGGACGGCGTCGACGAAAGGAGTCCGGACCGCGGAGTCGTTCTCAGTCGTCGAGCAGGTAGACCTGCTTGCGCGCGTCGCGGAAGCTGTGGCGCGAGGAGACGAGGTCGGCCTCCTCCAGGCGGTTCAGGGCGTAGCGGACGGTCCGGTCGGGCAGCAGCGATTCCTCGGCGAGTTCGCCCTGGGTGAGCGGGGCGTCCGACTCGAGGACCTTCGCGACAAGCTTCGCACTGGGGGGTAACTCCCGCAGGCGTTCGCGGAAATCGGGTGATTGCTTCGGTGAGTCAGTCGTTGTCGTGCTCATGTCTGACCAGCGACGGAGCGTAGTGGTAAAAGTTGGCTATATGGGCATCCCAACAACATCAATTCCTTAAGGGCAATTAAATATCACTAATACCGACTGTTCGGCCGAAAGACCGTTCTCGGTGCCCGCTCTCATCGACGAGGTATGGAGTCGATTCCCGACGCGTTCACCGACCTGTTCGAACGGAAGTCCTTCGCCAACTTCGCCACGGTCATGCCGGACGGCACCCCGCAGGTGACGCCCGTCTGGGTCGGCTACGACGGCGACCACGTCCTCGTCAACACCGTCCGCGGTCGCCAGAAGGAGGAGAACGTCCGCCGCAACCCGAAGGTCGGCCTCTCGGTGTTCGATCCCGACGACCCCTACCGGTACGTCTCCATCCGTGGGGAGGTCGACGAGGTCACCGAGGAGGGTGCCGTCGAGCACATCAACGAACTCACGCGGCGGTACATGGCCCGGGACGAGTACCCGAACCTCGGGGAGGAGCAGGGACCGCGGGTCGTCGTCAGGATACGCCCGGAGCGCGTCGTGACGAGCGGGTAGAGAGGAGCGGTAGGTGGCCCGTTGCGGTCGCTCGCGTCGCAGTCGCCCGGTGCGTTGCGACGAGAGATCGGCGTCGTGACCGCGAACGGCGACTAGGCGCGGTTGTCGGTCCGCGGCGGTCCGCTGTGGCGGTTGTACGTCCCGACGACGTGTTTGCAGTCGGGACAGTGGACGACCACCAGTCGTCCCTTCTCGTGACGGACCAGGTCCTCCGCCGTGAACGTCGCCTTGCAGTGTTTGCACGTGGGCATCCGGAATCCCCACGAGAGGTAGGCGAGCCAGCTACAAAGGGCTTCGCGCCGTCCGCCGGGACGCTTCCCGGGAGTTCGTTCGGTGGTCCCTCGGAACTATCACCAGTACCGTAGACATTTTTATCCCCTGGCCGTCTTGGTCGGAACGACGAATGAGCACGCTGGTCGTCTGCGTCGACCGGAACGACGACATCGGACGCAAGACCGGGCTGACGATGCCGGTCGCCGGCTGGGAGGCCGTCCGATCGCTCGTCACCGAGGTAGGCCTCGCGGACCCGGAGGACTCCAGCGTCAACTGCCTGCTCGAGTCGCTCCGGGTCGCCCGTGACCTGCGGGACGGCGACGAGGAGACGGTGGTCGCGGTCATCTCAGGCACCGCCGAGACGCGCGTCGGCGCGGACCGCGCGGTCGCCGCCCAGATGGACCAGCTCGTCGAAGAGTACGACCCGGACTCGGCCGTCGTCGTCATCGACAGCGCCGAGGACGAGCGTCTGGTCCCCATCGTCGAGAGCCGCGTACAGGTCGACGCGGTCGACCGCGTCGTCGTCCGGCAGGCCCGCGACATCGAGTCGACCTACTACCTGCTCAAGCAGTTCCTCGCCGACGAGGAGTTGCGCCAGACGGTCCTCGTCCCGACCGGCATCGCGCTCATCGCGTTCCCCATCCTGCTGATACTGACGGGGCCCGCCATCGCGACGTCGGCCATCACGACCGTCATCGGCCTGTTCGTCCTCTACAAGGGGCTCGCCATCGGCGACTACCTCCGCGACCTCCCTGCGCAGGCCCGCGACGCCCTCTACTCCGGCCGGGTGTCCATCGTCACCTACGTCGTCGGCGCGGGGCTGTCGCTCATCGGCGTGTTCGCCGGCGCGCTGAAGGTGTCCTCGCCACCCTTCACCGGAACGGAGGGCTACCTGATGCCCGTGATGGGGTTCGTCTACGAGGGCGTCCCCTGGATCGCGGTGGCCGCACTCGCGGCGAGCACGGGGCGACTGCTCGACGAGGCCATCCGCAACGAGCGGGTGCGCAACTCCTATCTCAACCTCCCGTTCGGCGTCCTGGCGGTCGGCCTCGTCGTCCGCGGCTTCTCCGCATACTTCCTGCAGAGCCAGGGGTTCGTCGCCCCTGTCGTCGTCCCGCACGTGGAGATTGGACAGACGTCCCTCCCCAAGTTCGCCCTCGAACCTGGCGCGCGCCTCGCGGTGTACGTCGTCCTCGGCGTGTTCGTCAGCCTCGTCGGCGTCCGGATAACGTCGTACGTCAGCGACACCACGTTCGAGGAGGAGATTCCGGAGTGAGCGGAGCAGCGAACCATCTCCGAGCCCGGTCGGCCTGATTTCGTAGGGCGTCCAAGCGCGTATCGACCGGACGTGTTCCGTTTCGGTGACGTTTAGACGTACATTTAATACTCCCTGTTCACAAACGTATTCAACATGACCGGTCCGGTGTCGGAAAGAACGGAGACAGAACACCGGGCACAGGCGTCCCTCCTCGGCCTCGTGTTGTTGATAGGTATCGTGTCCGTCAGCATCATCGGCGTTCTCCTCGTCGGTTCGGCGGCGATGAACGAACTGGAGGGCTCTATCGGCGTCCAGAACGCCGAGCACGCGATGCGGGAGGTCGACGTCCGGTTGAGCCAGGTCGCGTTCAGCGCGAACGACGCCCACACGCTCGACTTCACGGGACAGAACGGTAACGTGGAGGTCACGAGCAACGGGAAGATGATTATCTCGATGGCTGGCGGTTCGAACCAGTCGTGCCGCGAGGAGATAGCGTTCGGTTCCATCCATTACCGTGGAAAGAACGGCGCGACCGTCGCGTACCAGGCCGGCGGCGTCTGGAAGAAGACGGAAGGCGGCAGCGTGATGCTCTCGCCACCGGACATGCAGTACCGGAACGGAACCTTCAGCCTCCAGATGGTGAACGTAACGGGGTCGGCCAGCGGCTCGGTGCGGAAGCTCCGTGCCAGCAAGGACGTCACTGCCTCGCGCGCTGCCAGCAAGGAGTTCAGGGAGGCGTTCCAGGGCTGTAACCCGCCGGAGAACGCGACGCTGACCGTTCAGAGCAACTACTACGAAGCCTGGGCCGATTTCTTTCGCTCGCACGTCGAGACAGGCTCGGTGACGACCGACCACGGGAACGAGACCGTGACGATGTCGATAGTCATGAGCGGCGCGACGACCAGTGGCGGGAACCAGAGCATCAAGGTGGACCACGACGCGACGGTCACGACCGAACTTCTCAGCACGGAGATATCGGGGACGACAACCGATACAGTCTGCACGGACTGGTCGTGGTGGGGCTGCGAGGACTACGAGACCATCTACTACAAACTGAACGCGCCGATAAACATGCGAGTCAACGTCGGCGATGAGACATACAGGCCCTGGGGGGACGTGAACGGGACGGGGACCGCAATCGAGAAGGACGTCAACGATCCGACTGACGACGGGACGTATCTCGACGGCCCCACTGCCAGCAGCGAGTACAGGACGTTCACCGCCAACGTGTCCGCGGGCGAGAACATCAGCGTCGGCGCGACCGGCTACGAGATCCAGGGATACGACAAGGATGCATACACCGAGATCGCCCTCAACGGGTACACCTGGCGCTCGGTGCGAACCACCGACGCGGGCGACGTCACTGCGAACATCGTCGTCGACGCGGACGGGAGCGACGGCCAGAACGAGGGGAACGTGGTCGTGCTCGCGGACGGGGACGAGGTTCCGAACTACGGGTCCGCGAACGTCGAACAGCGGAACATGTCGCAGGTGCTCGGCCATCGGATGAACGAGTCCGGGTATCTCCGACTCGACCAGAACGAATTCGTCCTCGTCTACGAACTCTCCTGTAGCAACGTGACGACGGCCGACATCGGTACGTCGACGTGCGGGAGCGGCGACCCCGACTACAACGACGCCGTCGTGCTCGTCACCATCGAAGAGACCGGACGGGTGGGGGCAGCCGAGAACTTCCGCTTCCACGTCACGATGAACCAGGTCCGGGTCGAATCGAAGAGCAGCTAAACTCGGAATTCGACCGTGATCGCGGTTCGACGCACGACCGCCGTGTCGGCGGAGCATTCGTACCACGAACCGTTCTTCGACCATCCTGCGTCGTCGAGATACCGTTCCCAGGCCGCTCGCGTCGGTGACGACGACACCTGCACCCGAACGGTCGTGTTCCCGGCCTGTGGCGTCGCGTCCTGTGGAAAGAGGAGTTCGGAACCATGCGACCGTCCGACGATGAAGACAGAGCCCTGCTTGCTCACCGACGTCGTTTCCGTCGACTCGATGCGAACCGTCGAGACGACCGCGCTCCCGTTCGAGCAGTGAAACGCCGGTTCGTGGACCAGAACGTTGCCGGCGTCACTCGCCCTGAAGACGGCGCCGTGGTCGTACCGGATTCGTCGCTCGTCGAACTCGTACGTGAGCGCCGCACCGCCAGACGTCCAGTTCCAGGGCGAAGCAGCCCCTGACCGCTCGACCTGGACGCGGAGACGGCTGCCGTCGTTCTGCCTGATGATGCCGTTCGCGAGGCGGATCTCACCGGCGCGAGCGGGCGCGCGCCCCTGCTGGAGATCGTCGAACGTGGTCGCCAGGGCGACGAACGCTCGTTCGGCGTTCTTCACCTGCTCGGACTCACGCGCCTCCGTCAACGAGCCGATGCCGCTGACGTAGAGCACGCCGACGGACGCGACGATGATGGAGAAGACCAGGACGAAACTCACCATCTCGCTGACCGCACGGCCCTCGCTCACGGGTCCGTCACCTCCAGCGTCCCGGCGGAACGGTCGTATCGGACGATTATCGCACCGCCCGTGACACTGCTCCGCGCCGCGGGCGTATCGGTGGTGAACGGCACGGTCACGGTGACGTCACCCGCGCTCAGTACGAGACACTGTGGCCCGTCGCACGGCGAGTCGCTGCCGGTCCGTATCAGAACAGTGTAGGACGACCCGACCACGCGCGTGGGATGGGTGGTCCGGAGTCGCACCGTCGACTCCGTCCCGGCGACGACGAGTCGGTCGGCGGTGACCAACTCGTTCGCCAGGCGCTCACCCACGACGGCGAGTTCGTTCCGGGTCGCGCTCTCCGTCCGGTCGTCGAGGACACCGCCAGCAGCCATGATGAGACCGCTCATCAGGACGGTCGTTATCGCGACCGTCAGGACGTACGTCACTGTGGTCGACACCGCCCTGTCGCACGTCTGCGTCCCTGCTCCCGTCATGGTTCGTAGAGCGTCGCGTTGGTCCGGTCCCGGTAGGTCGAGTCCGGGGTGACGTAGCTGAACGTCGCCTCGACCTCGTAGGCGACGAACGTCCGGTACGGTGACACCGACGCCGTGGTGTTGACGGCCGGGAGCGTCGCCGCCGTTCCGTTCAACACGACGGAGTAGGTCCCGGTCGCGTTGTCGCCGTTGAGGTACGCGATGTCGTACGGGCCGACGAGCCCGGAAGCGTAGTCGAACGTGCACGGCCCGGGAGTGGTAGTCCCGTTGCGCAGGTCTATCGTGAGGTTTCCGGCGGTGACGTCCGGACACGTCGACGGCGCGACGGAGGTGCCGTTCGTCCGCACGGACACGTTGCCGTCCTGCCGGTAGGTCGTGAGGTTCCAACGGTCGCTTCCGTCGGTGACCGAGAGCCGGAATCCGTCGCTGGCCGACGTGTCGTTCGCCGGGTCGACGGTCAGCACGTACTGCCGGGGGTCGGCGTTGCGAGCGACCGTCCAGTTTTTGCGTCCGTCGTCACCGAGGAGCGATGTGCTTCTGTTGTCGTGTACGATGGCGTACCCTATCGTCGCGTTCCGAACGTCGACGGAGAGTGTGGCAGGGGCACGCCTGGCTTCTGCGATGCCGAGGAGGGCCGCGTACCGGTGAGCGCTCTCGTCGAGTGCCGTCTCCAGTTCGCCCTCGTTCGCGTACGTCTCGTTGTAGTTCGTCCCGTCGACGAGCGGTGCGAGGTCGTTACGGACGACGAGTGTCACGTCAAGCGAGTCGCTCGCCGCAGCCGTCGCCCCGTCCTGGACGACGTTCTCGGTGAACAGCACCGTGTTCAGGACGACGACGACGCCGACCAGCGCGACGGCGATGACGACGGCGCCGACGAGGATGAGTTGCCCTCGGTCGCCGTTCGACGGACCGGAGTCACCCTGCCCCTGCAGGCCGCGTCCATCGTTCACCATACGACCATGCGCACCTCCACGACGTTGTACACGGGGCCCGGGTCGACGTCGGGAGCGTAGAACTCGTTTTCTGCGAGCGAACCGAGGTTCGCTCCACCGGCGTCTTCCGGTGCCGTGAGCGTCATGTCGTCGTACAGAACGACGGTGTACGTTGCTGTCACCGCGTTCGAGGACGGTACGCCGCGATAGACGACGCGCCTGGTGACCGTCTCTGTCGGGTCGGGCGCCGTACGGTAGCGAACGTACAGGTTGTAGACGAACCCGCGCTCGGTGAAGGTAGCGTTCGTCGCCTGGCCGAACGAGTCACAGACGGTATCGGGCGATCTAGCGGGAGCGCACGGTGGCAGGGAACCATACCCGGTTTCGGTGCTGGACGCGTAGGCGAATCCACCGCTCGCGTTCCAGTACAGGATCATGTCGTCGAGCGTCCCGTCAGAACCGGCGGTCCGGAGCAGGTCGTTGGCCTGTGTCCCGAGCTGGGTCTTCACGCTCTGGTCGACCGTCCCGGCGGTCGTCGGGGTGAGGACGACGGACTGGAGCGCGAACAGCATGGCGGTGAGGACGATCATCGCACCGACGAACCCCTCGAGCGTGTACGCCTGTCCGCGTTCGCTCACCATACTCTCACCGTAAGATGATACGTCGAATCGTTCAGGACCACGACGCGCGTTGCCGCGGCGGTCGGTCCGTCGCTGATCGGAACGCCAGCACGCGCGTCGATTCCGGGCGTCCCGATGCGAGCGACCTCTCCCGTCCTCGGGTCGACGACGCTGACGTTCACGTCGCTCGTCGCCGGGACGCCGAGCGACTCTCTGAGCGTGGTCACGTTTCCGTCCTCGAAGAAGGACTTCGTCCGGTTCACGGAGAGCACGTTGCGAGCGTCGTCCTCCGAAAGCGTCGTCAGCACCCTCGTCGCGCCGCGGTCGGCCCGCGCCGTCGTTTCGTCGTCGATCGGCGCGGTGAACGGGGCGAAGATGCTCGGAACGAAGGCGACGACGAACGCCACCGCCAGCAAGAAGACGCTGATTCCCATGGTGTAATCGTTCAGGGTCTGTCCCCTGTCGTCGATCCGTCGATCGATCATCCGACCACCATCCAGACGGCGAGTGCAACCGTTCCGAGCGACACGACGAACTTGACGCCGGACAACAGGTCAGCGGACCTGATGTATCCCGCCACCAGTCCGGAGAGGATGGCCTGCATCGTCACCGCGTGGAAGAACAGCATCGACAGCATCTGCGTGTCGATAGCACCCCCGAAGCTCATCCCGGACGCGTTCGCGCCCGCCGCCTCCGTGCCGCTAGCTCCGCCCGCTCCCGTCGCCTGGGTCGTCAGTCCGGCCATCACGTCGAGAAACTGCGTCTTCAGGATGGCCATCACGGCCAGCAGCGTGAGGTAGGTCATCACGATGATGACGACCTGCATCCGGGCGCGCGACTGGCGCTCGCGCTCGATGTCGTCCTGGTTCTCGCTCGCCTGCGCGGCGGTCGAGAGCACGGTCGAGATCTGGCTCGACGCCTCCTGGGCCTTGGTGATGAGCTTCACCGTCCGCGCCAGCCGCGGGATGTGGTATCGGTTGTTGAACTCCACGAGCGCGGCTTTCATGCTCATCCCGTACTCGACTTTCGCGTGGATCTCGTCGAACTCGTCGGCGAGCGTCCCGACGGAGGTGTCGGCGACCGTCCGGACCGACTCCACCAGGGTGAGGCCGGTGTCGTTCGCGCTCGACAGCTTGCGCAGGTTGTCCGACAGCTTCGCCGTTATCGTGCGTCGCGACCGCACGTTCCACTCCCGGAACACCGCCAGGGGAATACCGTTGACGTACAGCGGCACGTACACGTAGACGAACGTCGACCAGATGGGGTTCGCCATGAGACCAGTGAGCGACGTGGCGACGCCGCCCGACAACGCGGTGCTGAGCACGTAGGCGATCGACGCAGGGACAGTGACGACGAGCACGTACAGGGGGTTGTCGCGGAAGAAGACGTGCGGGCGCTTGAGGACCTCCTTCGTCACGTACGTCCCCTCGCGACTCCTGATGCGGTCGAAGACGGCGAAGTCGCCGACGTACCGTTCGACGACGCCGAGATGGAGCAGACCCGCGCCCGTCGGCTGCGAGTCGAGGCGCTCGTTTCCGACGGGGTCGAGGTAGCCGTTGCCGGGGTCGTCCTGTTTCACCGTCGAGACGAGCACGAGGAAGCCGACCCCGGTCAGCGGGATGAGCCCGTACACCGTCGCGTACAGCATCTCCTTTTTCGCCTGGCCGAGCATGCTCATGATGACGAGGATGATGATGAGCAGCAGGGGGAACAGCGACAGCGTCATGTACATCTCGCCGAACAGCTCCAGGGTCTCCAGCGTCCGTTCCTGCTCCTGCTGGGCGGTCCGCATGTGCTTGTCCTTCTTGTCGTCGAGGAAGTCAGTCATGTTCCCGCCGCTGTTGACGATGGAGAGCATGTCCGTGAGGAACTGTCCGAACTCGTCGCTCGGCGTCTCCAGCGACCGCTTGCGGATGGCCGTCCGGTAGTCCGTGTCGAAGTACTCCGTCTCCTGGACGATGCTCTGGAACTCGCGGGCCACCTCGCCGTACGTGTCGTCGGCCTTCGCCATCGCCTCCAGGATCTCGAGTTGGTTGAGGCCTCCGACCGAGAGCGCGTACATGAACGAGACGGCGTCCGGCAGCAGCATGTTGATCTCCCGCCGCCGGGCTGACGCCCGGGTGTACGGGATGGCGACGATGGCCGCGAATCCGAGCGAGAACCCCACCGCGCCGAAGACGAGGCCGGTCGTCACCACCAGCGCCGGCACCTTCAGCGCGTTCAGCAGGGCCGCCGTCGACTCCGAGACGGGCATCCCGAGGAGGATGCCCACCTCCACGATGCCGGTCACGAAGAGCAGGTAGCCCACCGCCGTGCCGACCAGCCACAGCACGAGTCCGGCCAGCGACCCCACCGCGAGGCCGCGCGAGAGGTACAGCTCCGCGGTCTCGGCCATCCGCGCCTCGGCGAGCTTCCGCTCCAGATCGGCGACGAAGTCGCTGTTCTCGTCGAACAGCCGGTCGTAGAGGGGGTAGAACGCGTCGGCGAGTGCGTCGGCACTCGTGTCGGCACTGTGGGCCGACCCGAGGCTCATCCGTCGTCCTCCCCGACGCCCTCGCGGTCGTCCGCGACTTCGCCGACGTCGTCGACGTCGGCCTCCTCGAACTCGCCGAACGATTCCTTCTCGTCCTCGTCCTCCGGCGTTCCCACGGCGTCGCCAGGCGGGCCCTCCGGCAGGTCGTCTAACACGTCCCCGTCGATCAGGTCGTCGCTCTCGGCGACCTCCTCGCTTGCGTCGGTCCCGGTCGCGAACGGCGGCCGGTCGTCGGCGAGCGCGTCGGCCGCGTCGTCCGGTTCCGCAGCACCCGCGAGGGCGACGGCGAGGCCGTCCTCGTCGACCGTCACGTCGACGTACCGGTCGAACAGCCGCTCCTCGGCCTCGTCCAGCACCTCGCCGGCGCGCTCGTACATCTCCTGGTCCGGGTCGGGACGGGGGACCATCTCCTCCTTCTCGGGGTCGATGTCGATGTGGACGCTCTCCATCTCCCGGAGGTCCTCCAGGCTCTCCTCGAGCTTGTCGGAGGCGACCAGCGCGAGGATGGTGTCGGGGTCGTTGATGAACGCCTGGACGGTGGCCGCGACCTGCGTGTAATCGTTCAGCCCGTTCCGGATGAGGTACGCCAGGATGGTCCGGCGCTTGAGGATCTCCTCGTCCAGGCGCTGCTGGTCCCACCCGCGGTCGAACATGATCTCGTCGAGCGTGTTCGACCCGGTCATCTGCTCGTGCTCGTCGTCCTCCGCCCGCCACTGGAACACGTCCTGGACGTTGATCTCGTCGTTCTCCGTGTCGTAGTGGTTGATCTCCGTGAGCGACTTCGCGCGGCGCACCTTGCTCCCGTGGACCCGCGTCTGGGTCTGGATGGAGACGAGGTCGAGCGCCGTGAACAGCGTCTTCGAGACGTTGATCGGTTCGGTCGTGAACCGCTTGAGCACCTCGCCGACCGTGTCCGCGTGGAAGGTGGTGTACGTCGTGTGGCCGGTCGACATGACCTGGAACAGCGTCCGGCCCTCCTCGCCGCGGATCTCGCCCATCACGATGTAGTCGGGGCGCTGGCGCAGCGCGGCCTCCAGCAGGTCGAACTCGTCGACGTCGCCGCGGCCGTCGTCGGAGAACGAGGGCCGGGTGACGCTCGCGATCCAGTTGCGCTGGGGGAGCTCGACCTCCCGGGTGTCCTCGATGGAGACGATCTTCGTGTTCGAGGGGATGAACAGCGAGACGGCGTTCAGGCTCGTCGTCTTCCCGGAGGCGGTGCCGCCAGCGAAGATGAGCGACTTGTGGTTCTCGATGGCCAGCCAGAGGAACGCCATCTCGTCCAGCGAGAACGTGTTCCAGTTCACGAGGTCGATGGGCGTGAACGGGACGTCCTTGAACTGTCGGATGGTGTAGTTCGTCCCGTGGTCGGACACCTCGCGCCCCAGGGTCAACTGCGCGCGGGAGCCGTCCGGTAGGGTGGCGTCGACCTGCGGCTGGCGCTTGCTGATTCCCTTGCCGGACCGCTGGGCGAGCTTCACGACGAAGTCGTCGAGCTCCGACTGCCCGTGGTGGACGTTCGTGATGATCTGCTCGTAGTCCGTGTGGTAGACGAACACCGGCGAGTTGTAGCCGTCGCAGGAGACGTCCTCGACGTTGATGTCGTGTTTGATGCCGTCGATGCGCTCGTACCCGATGAAGTCGCGCTTGAGCAGGTGCAACAGCTTCTCGACCTGGTACTCCGTGAGCTCGTCGGCGTCCTCCTCCAGCAGCGCCGGCTCCGGCCGCGCCATGATGCCGTCGAGTCCGCCGACGTCGTCGGCCTCGTGCTCCTCGATTATCGTCTCGACGCGTCCGCGTATCCGGCTTCGGACGCTCTCGTCGGCGCGGAAGTCCGCCCACTGCGCCCGGAACGCCTGCCAGTGCTCCGACAGCGTCCCGGTATCCTCGGCTCCTTCCCCGTCGTCATCGTTGTTGACGCTCTCGCTCCGGTCGGCGTCCGGCCCGGGACGCGCGTCGTCGTTCGGAACGCCGTTCCCGGGCAGCACCGCCCGTCCGTCGTCGCTCGCACTGTCGGGTGGCGACGCCTCGACCGCCGTCCCACCGCCGTCCGTTTCGGCGACCGTCGCTTCGGCGTCGGTTCCAGACGGGGTCGGTTCGTCGTCCGACGCAGCGGTCGGCAGTTCGTCCTCGGAGTCCGACTCCCCGTCCATCGATTCCGCGTCCGACGCGTCGTCGTTCCCCCGGACGAGGTACGGCTCGACGCGCTCGCGGAGAGGCTCGACCCGCTCCCGGACCGGTTCGAGCTGTTCGCGAACGGGACCGGCCTTCCGGCCGAGCGCAGACAGCGCCTCCCCCGTCTCGTCGCGCGCCCGGCCGGCGTACTGGCTCGTCTCCTCGGCGTAGTGCTGCCAGGTCTCGCGCGCGTCGTCGTAACGATCGAGCGTCTCGTCGAGGAACTCCGCGACGTCGTCGTCGCCCTCCGAGTAGAGGTCGTACCGGTCGAGCAGGCGGCGCGTCTCGCGTTCGATCACTTCGGCCCGCGCCTCGTCCTCGTTCTCGACGACCACGTCGTCGCTGGCGTACTTGATGGACGTCCGCAACTTCCCCGTCAGGAACTCCAGGAGGTCGTCCTCGATGGCCGTCCGGTACGGCTCGACGAGGTAGTACTTCGTCTCGTTCTCCTTCTCGGAGTGGAAGATGACGACGAGCGCGTACGGCTTGTTCACCCAGTAGCGGTCGACCTCGCGGAAGTGGGTCTTCTTCGGCATGTCGACCGCCCGCTCCAGGTCGTAGCGGTTCACCAGCGTGGTGTGCCCTTCGACGGTCGAGAAGAATGCGTCCTCGTCGAGGTCCTCTGGGACGTCGAGCGTTCGCTCGTCCTCCACGTCGAGCAGTTCCGCGGCCTTCGCCGCTCCCTCCGCGAGCAGGTCCGGGAGGTCGTCCTCCTCGAACCCCAGCCATTCGGACTTCTCGAACGCCTCTATCTCGCCGTCCTCGTCGGTCGGCCGCTCGGGCGCGGTGACGTCCGTGTCGGTGTAGTAGTACTCGTACTTGAAATGCTCCCAGCGGTACTCGCCGACGGTGACCGGCGTCGTCGCGGGGTCGAGGAACTCCTCGAAGCGTCCGCTGGCGCGGTCGGCCGCGAACCCGCCGCGGAACAGTCGCTCCTGCAGGTCGTCCTCGGGGAACCCGAGCCACTCGTCCGGGTCGAACTCGACGGGGTCGCCCGCCTCGTCGGTCGGGAGTTCGTGCGGTTTCTCGCGGTCCTCGTCGTAGTAGTACTCGTAACGGAAATGTTCCCAGAGGTAGTCGCCCAGCACGACCTCCGTCTCCTCCGGGTCGAGGTACGTCTCGAAGAACTCGCTGAGCGCGACGGCGTCCGCGGCGGCCGAATCGACGCGCTCGCGGGTCTCGTCGGGGTCGAACCCGAGGTGTTCCTCGGCGTCGAACGGCCGAGGCTTGCCCCGCCAGTTCGTCGGCGGGCTCCCCTCCTCGTAGAAGAACTCCTCCTTGAAGTCCTCCCACGTATACTCCCCCACCGCGACGCGCGCGGGGAGGCCGTCGGAGAGGCGGACGGCGTCCGGTCCTGCGCTCTCGTCACCACCGAGCGCTTCGGACTCCTCGCTTGCCATTGACTATCGACAGTAACTAATCCATTAAAAAGCCTTGTTAAAATCAATATACATTATTTTTCTGTCCTTTACCGCGTGACGTTGTCGCTGTCTTTCGTTCACGTCATTCCCGAACGCTGAGGTGATTCACGTGCCGTCGCAGAGGGGGGAGAACCGGACGCGTCGAACGACGCGTCCACGACGCCTGACGTCAGCGTCCGCGGTGTCGACAAACTGTCGAACCGCACTACAGCGTCCCGACCGATACGTAATAAAACTTTCAGTGGCGGCGAATCGACAGGTCGAGTCGGGTTGATAGCCGACACTGTCCGCTTCGTCCCGCGCGACCTCTCCGATTAGAATCCCGCACGCGTCGCTATTCGACTCGCTTCGCTCGGACGCTGCGACTCCCGGGTTCGAATCCCGTTCCGGTTCGTTCGACGGTTCGCGATGCTCACCGTCTCACTGCACGGGCGTGGCGGGACTGAGCGAACGCTTCGCGTTCGCGAGGGTCGCCACGGCCGCGACCGAACGAAGTGAGGGAGCGGGCGTGGCGGGATTCGAACCCGCGATCGAGAGGTTAGGAACCTCTCGCCCTGTCCGCTAGGCCACACGCCCTGACAGTAACTACAGACAGGCCGCAGAAAAACGGTTACTTTTCAGATTCGCTTTCCGTCTCGACGTCGGCGTCCGTTTCGACGTCGGTGTCCATCTCGGTGGCTGCCGTCGTGGTGTCGCTGGACTGCATCTCCTGCAGTTCCTGTTCGACCTCTTCGCGGCCCTTCTTGAACTCGCCCATGGCCTCCCCGGTGGAGCGCGCGAGTTTCGGGATCTTGTTCGCGCCGAACAGGAGCACGGCGATGAGCAGGATGACGGCCAGTTCCATCCCACCCGGCACCGGGCCGAACAGTGGTATCATTTCGAACATCCTCTAGCGTTTTCTTACCGACTGGCGATTATAGGCTTTTTGCTCGTCGTCGTCCCGCTTCCGCCCGAAACGAGCACCTGCTCCATCCAGCGAAGCGACGGAGGGCGCACGTGTCGTCCTTGTCGACCGACGTTTTATGCGTCGCCGCTGTCTACTTCGACCCATGCTCACGGGGTTGCGCTGGCTCGCGCTCGAAGCGAAGTACCTCGACCGGGCGCGGGAGTTCTACGGGTCGCGACTCGGACTCCCGGTCCGCGAGGACGGCGACGGCGAGGCGACCGTCGAGGCCGGCGACCATCGGCTGGTCCTCAGGGAACCCGGCGACGTCCCGCGCGGCGGTCTCCACACCCACTTCGCGTTCGCCGCGCCCGCCGACCGGTACGACGAGTGGTACGACCGCCTCGCGTCCGACTTCGACCTCGTGGAACACCAGTTCGGATCGGCCCGCTCGCTGTACTTCTACGACCCGGACGGCAACTGCGTCGAGATCGGGACGCGCGGCGAGGGGACCGACCCGATCACGGGCATCTTCGAGGTCGTCCTCGAGGTTGAGGATCTAGACCGCGCCGAGTCGTTCTACACCGACCTCGGGTTCGAGACGTACGACCGGGGCAGCGAGCGACGACGCATTCGGATGGGCGGTCCCGTCGACCTCGAACTGTGGGAACCGCAACTCGGACTGGCCGACGCCCGCGGTGGCGTCCACGCCGACGTCGGGTTCTCCGCCGACGACCCCGGGGCCACCGCCGAGCGCGTCGCCGACCGCGCCTGTCGCGTGGAGTCGGTGGGTGACGGGGTTCGGATCCGCGACCCGGACGGCCACTACCTGACCGTCAGCTAGCGTCCTACTGGTGGGCAGCCAGGAACTCCTCGGGCGACCGGGCCTCCGCCCAGTAGCGTTCGAACAGTTCCATCCCCCACTGCCGGGCCCGCTCGGACTCGACGACGAACTCGGTACGAGGGTCGTAGGCTCCGTCCAGCGTCGGTAGCGACAGAAGCACGCAGTCGTCGGTCACCGTCAGGGCGAACGGGACGTCCGCGACGCGGACCGCACCGACGTCCTCGTCCGATTCCTCGTCCGCCTCGTCCATCAGGTCCTCGAGAACGCCCGTGTCGAGGACGAGCCGCAGGCCCTCCCCGCGAGCGGCGTGGTCGAACCGCTCGTTGTAGATCGGAGTGATGACCGAGACGCTGTCGGCGTCGTGCAGACGGCGCTCGATCTCCCGGACCGCACGCGACGGTCGCGTCTCGGTCGCGCGCACGACCTCGCCCCCGGCGAGGTCCGCGAGTCGCTCCCTGAACGCGGTCGGTAACGCGGTCACGTCGTGTCGTCGCCAGTACTCTGGGGCGGATTCGAGAACCGTCTCCGTCTCCCGCTGTCGTTCGATGAGGTCGGCGACGACCGTCCCGGCGCCGGTCGGATACCACCGTTTCTGGTCGGGCGAGTGTATCAGATCGCGCTCGTCGAGTTCGGTCAGCGCGTTGTACACCGCCGATTCGCTCGCCAGTCCACTGTCGAGTAGCGCCTGCGTCGAATCGCAGCCCTCGACGACGGCCCTGAGCACGCTCGTGCGCGCCCCCGACCGGAGGACGTACTCGACGGAGGACCCGTTCTCCTTCATGCGCGTACACCCGTATTCGTCCCCGATAGGTCTTTTCCGTATCGCTCGTCTCGACGGGCGTTCACCTCTCCGGTGGTGTCAGGTTCGATACGGGAGAGAACACCCCTCGTAGCCGGTCGGTGGCGTGGGTACGTCCCCGTCGACTGGACGGCACCGTCGTCCGACGGCACCGCCGGCGACCGAGCGACCTCCGCGTTACAGTTCGTCCGTGTCGATCTCGACGTCGCCGGGGGCGACGATGAGGAACTCCCGGAAGTGGACGAGGTGGCCGTCACGTCGCTTGACGGCGGGAGCGAGGTCCGCGGCGAGTTCGTTCAGATCGCCGTCGATGGCGAGCACGAGAACGTGTCCACGACCGACGGCAGCGGCCCGTTCCGCCGCCGGTGTCGTCCCGTCGAGCACGCCGAGGATGACGCGCGCCTCCTCGTTTTCGTCGATCTCGTCCTCGACCGCCTGGAGGTCGAGGTCGAATCCCGAATTTCCCATAGAGAGCGTCTCACACTCACCCGAGAAAAATCCTTGCCTTGGTCAGGCGCTGGATTATACTGTCCGTCCGTCACGACGAGCGGTGCGGACGGTCGGTCTGGCGTGGCGACGTCGTCCTCGCGTCGCCTCACTTGTCGTATTCGCGCTTGAACCCGCGGAACTCCGTGCGGTGGGCCTCCTCGTCGCTCAGGATGGTGACGCCCAGGTCCTCGGTCACCGGGTCGTCGGCGTCGCGGGCCGCGTTGATGAGCGACCGGTACGTCTCGATGGCGTCTTCCTCTGCGTCGAGGACGCCGTCGATGACGGAGAGGACGTCGGTGCTGTCCTCCGGCGGCTGGAGGCTCTCCTGGTGAGCTTCGAAGTCGTAGGAGGCTGGCGGGCGCTCGTCGAGTTGCTTGAGCCGCTGTCCCAGCATCTCGGCGTGACTGAGCTCCTCCTGGATGTCGGCTTCGAGGCTCTCTTTCACCTCCTCCGCGCTCACGCCTTCGAGGACGATGGAGTTCGTCAGGTAGTTCATCACCGTCTCGATCTCGTCGCCGTAGGCCTTCTTCAGGGTCTGTGTTACCTCGTCGGTCGTCATGCGTTCTCACGTACGCCGTGACGTCCCGTTACCGTTGTGGCAGAACCGCCGTTCGGACGGGGTCCGGCCGTCGACCGCTGGCCCGACCGTCGACGGTTCCGGGCGGACGCGGACCGCTGGCAGCCACCGAGTGCTCCACTCACTCGAAGTCGTCGAGCGTCGTCCGCACCCCCGTCCGCACCGTGCTGACGAGCGCGCCGTCGGTGTCGAGTCCCAGCACCCGCTCGGCCGCGGCACCGACCGCGTCGGTCGCGTCGTCGGGCGCGTAGACGCCGAGGCGCCACTGGTCGCGCTGGACCTGCTGGAGCGCCCGGACGAGCGTCGACTGCCGGGCGAGCGGGCGGACCTCGCCGTTGACGATGACCCGTGAGGACGACTCCGTCATGTTCGGGCGACCCGGCACGTCCAGGATGACGTGGTCGGGGTCGACGCCCGCGTCGGTCGCGACGTCTCGCTCGTACTCGCGGACGGCCTCGTGGTCGGCGTCGATTACGGCGTCGGGGACGTCGTCCATCTCGGCCCACACGGCGCGCTTGTAGAGGTCGCGCTCCGAGAGCCGTCGGGCGTACTCGGCCGTGTCCGCGTTCGTCCGGAGGGCGACGAGCAGGTCGTGGTCGTCCATCCGGCGCAGTTGCTCGGCGTCGACGTCCGGCGCGTCGAGCAGCCGCTCGCTGGCGCGCTGGACCATCGACTTGCTGATGCGGGTGACGTGGTGGCGGTAGACGGTGGGGTTCATCAGCGCCCGCGCGACGAGCAGGCTCTCTGCGGTCTGGACGTTCCCTTCCTCCAGGACGAGTTCGCCGTCGAGGAACGTGAGCCCGTGGACGAGCCGCTCGTGGTCGATGGTGCCGTAGGGGACGCCGGTGTGGTGGGCGTCGCGCACGAGGTAGTCCATCCGGTCGACGTCGAGTTCGCCCGAGACCAGCTGGCCGAGTTCGCCATCGCCGGCGATGAGCCCCGCGATGGCGTCGGGGTCGAGGTCGTGGTCGCGGAGCACGTCGGCCACGGGCGAGTCGGCGAGCAGGTCCGCGACGTCGTCGTGGTAGTTGCCCGTCCGCCGGTGGACCAGGTCCTCGACGGTGTGGCTGTAGGGACTATGGCCGACGTCGTGCAGCAGCGCGGCGGCGCGGACGCGTTCGGCCTGCCGGCCCCCGATGCCGATGGAGTCGAGCGCCTCGCAGGCCAGGTGATAGACTCCGAGGCTGTGCTCGAAGCGCGTGTGGTTCGCGGAGGGGTAGACCAGCCGCGCCGTTCCGAGCTGTTTGATGTGCCGCAGTCGCTGGACGGCGGGGGTGTCCAGCAGGTCGCGGGCGACGCCCTCGACCGTGATGTGGTCGTGGACGCTGTCCTTGATGGTGGTCATTGGCGGTTCTTGGTCGTCATCGCATAAAAAAGACGGTCGGAATCCTGCGTATGAATCCGGGCTTGCGCGGAGCGCAAGCGTTTACACCGCCGAACACGCACCTCGGCGTATGACGACGTTTCTCTCCGGGGGGACGGGCACCCCCAAGCTCCTCGACGGGGCCCTCGACGTCTTCGCGCCTGCCGAGACGACGGTCGTCGGCAACACCGGCGACGACGTCGAACTCGGCGGCCTGCTCGTCTGTCCGGACGTCGACACCGTGCTCTTCCAGCGCGGCGGTGAACTCGACCGTGAGACGTGGTGGGGTATCTCCGGCGACACGACCGCGACCCACGACGAACTGAAGCGACTCGCCGACGCGGCAGGTCTCGCGGGCGGCCCGCGCTACCTCCCGGAGGAGCGCCAGACTGACGGGCGGGACATCGCTCGCTGGCGTCGGTTCTCCGGCGTCGCCGAGTTCATGGAGATCGGCGACCGCGACCGCGCGGTCCACGTCACGCGAACGAGCCTGCTCGACGAGGGGCACACGCTCACGGAGGCGACCCGGACGCTGGCCGACGCGTTCGACCTGACCGTCGACCTCGTGCCGGTGAGCGACGACCCCGTGGCGAGCATCGTCCACACGCCCGGCGGCGAGATGCACTTCCAGGAGTTCTGGGTGGCGCGCCGCGCCGAACCCGAGGTGCTCGACGTGGAGTTCCGGGGGGCAGACGACGCCTCGCCCGCGCCGCCGGTCCTCGACGCGCTGCACGGCGAGCAGGTCGTCGTCGGGCCGTCGAACCCCGTGACGAGCATCGGGCCGATGCTCACGGTCGAGGGCGTCCACGAGGCGCTCGACGCGGCGACGGTGGTCGCCGTCTCCCCGTTCGTCGAGGACGAGGTCTTCTCCGGGCCGGCCGCGAAGCTGATGGACGCGGTGGGGTACGACCCGAGCACCGCCGGGATGGCGGAGGCGTACCCCTTCGCCGACGCGTTCGTGCTGGACGACGCGGACGGCACGGCCCTCGACCGGCCCGTGGTCCGCACGGACACGGAGATGAACGACCGCACGGACGCGACCCGGGTCGCCCGGGCTGTCGAGCGCGCGCTGGAGGTGGCCTGATGTTCGCGCCGCGCGTCGCCCTGGCCAGCCTGAGCGGCGAGTCGGACGCAGACTGGGCGCGGGCGGCGAGCGACCTCGTCGGCGCGGCGTTCCTCGGCGGCCTCGCGCTGGACGCCCCGACCCGCGACGCGGCTCGACGCATGGTCGACGACCGCGACCGCGAGGAGTTCCTGCCCGACGACCCGGTCGCGTTCGTCGACAGCCAGCTTTCGGCGCTCGACGATGCCCCGCTGCGGGCGGGCGTGAACGTCCGCGCGGCGTCACCCGACCCCGTCCGGGAGGTCGCCGCGGTCTGTCGCGACCACGACGCCATCCTGGAGGTCAACGCCCACTGCCGGCAGACGGAGATGTGCGACGCGGGCGCGGGACAGTCCCTGCTCCGCGACCCGGACCGCCTCTGCGAGCAGGTCGCGGCGGCCGCCGCCGCTGGGGCGACGACGAGCGTGAAGGTCCGCACCGAGGTCGACGGCGTCGACCTCCCGGAACTCGCCCGGGCGCTCGCGGCGGCGGGCGCGGACGCGGTCCACGTCGACGCGATGGACTCGGAGGGCGTCGTCGCCGCGGTCGTCGACGCCGCCGACTGCTTCGTCGTCGCGAACAACGGCGTCCGGGACGCCGCGACCGTCCGCGAGTACCTCGCGAACGGCGCGGACGCGGTGAGTGTGGGCCGGCCGAGCGACGACCCGGCGGTGCTCGCGCGGGTCGCCAGCGCGACGAGCGAGTGGTTCCACGGTCGCGAGGGGGCGGAGAGCGAGGACCGTTCCCTGGAGACGGCGGGTGATGCGACGTGACGCCGGCGGAGAACGCCCAGCTGGCGCTGCTGCTGGAGGTCGCGGGGACGCCCAAACCAGGGAACGTCGACCGCGAGCGCGACCTGCCGGATCTCCGCTTCGAGCACTTCCTCGCCGGCGCGGTCGGCGCGGGAGCGGGACTTCGCGCGGCGGAGGCAGGCGCGCCGGTCGGCGAGGCGTTCGAGCGCGCGGTCGAAGGCATGAGCCAGCAGGAGGGCGACAACACGCAGTTCGGCTCGCTGTTGCTGCTCGTCCCGCTCGTCCGCGCGGCGAGCGAGGGCGAACTGACGCCCGAGCGCGCGTCGGCGGTGGTGGAGTCGACGACGGTCGCGGACGCCGCGGACTTTTACCGCGCGTTCGAACACGTCGACGTGCTGGTCGACGACCCGCCCGAGGACGTTCCGGACCTGGACGTCCGCCGGGGTGCCGACGCCGTCCCGGCGGTGGAGGAGCGCGGCGTCACCCTGTACGACGTGATGGCAGTCTCGGCGGACGAGGACGGCGTCGCGCGCGAGTGGACCGGCAGGTTCGCCCGCACCTTCGACGCCGCCGAGCGTCTCGGGAAACTGACTGGACCGACCTCGGACCGCGCCGCGCAGGTGTTCCTGGAACTGCTAGCCGAGGAGCCGGACACCCTCGTCGCGACGGCACACGACCGGGAGACGGCCGAACGGGTGCGCGAACGCGCCAGGGCCACGCTCGACGGCCAGGAGGACCCGACAGCGCTCGCCGACGAACTGGTCGAGCGCGGCGTCAACCCGGGGACGACCGCAGACGTCGTGGCGGCCGGGCTCTTCGTCGCGCTGGAGCGCGGGGAGGTGTCCGTGTGACTCGTCCAGAATGGCCCGTCGAACTGACGGGGGTCACCGAGTCGGTCGTGACGACGCTCGGCCCGAACGGGCTGTGGAACGTCGCGGCGCTGGGCCTGCACGCCGGGGACCCGGTGACGGCGACGACATTCGGCAACACCCGGACGCGCCGGAACTTCTACCGGCAGGGCGAGGGGTACGTTCTGTTCACGCGCGACCCCGTCCTGTTCGTCGACGCGACGCTGGCCATCAGGGAAGAGGACGACCCGGTGCTCGACGCGGCGGACGCGTGGGTCGAGGTGACGGTCGAACAGGTCGACGTCGACGAATCCGGCGGCACGCGCCTGGAGACGTGGGAACTGACGCCCGTCGACGCCAGCGTCGAGCGCGAGACCGTGCCGACGATAGACCGGGGGGTCGCGGCGGTCGTCGAGGCGACCGTCGCCGCCTCGCGACTGCACGTCGACACCTACGACGCCGCGGAGTTGCGCTCGCGGCTGTCGTACTTCGAGGAGGTCGCCCGGACGTGCGGCGGACCGCGCGTTCACGAGGCGTTCGACAGGCTCCGTGACCTTGTGGACGAAGGCGACAGGTAGCGCCCCCGAGCCCCGTTTCGGGGGGAAGACGACTGCGGTGGAGAGGTCGGTCCCACCATCGCCAGCGTCTCGCGGTCTGCCGCGAAGTTGCACGGCGAGGCCGAACGAATGCATTTAAGGGTGCCAGCCAGCAACGGACCAGTATGGCAATCAAACCGGACTACGTCAAGAAGACCGGGAACATCCTCCTGGAACGATACCCGGAAGCGTTCACGACCGACTTCGAACAGAACAAAGAGAGCGTCCAGAAGCTCACCAGCATCGACTCCAAGGGCGTCCGCAACCGCATCGCCGGGTACGTCACCCGCAAGAAGTAACGGTTCGCTATACTGCGGCAGATTCTGAGTCCGTCGAAAGCTACTTGCACGGAGCCTCGTTACTCGTTGGCACATGAGTGTACGAGTCGGAATCCTGGGTGGGACGGGGGCCGTCGGCCAGCGCTTCATCCAACTCCTCGACGGACATCCCGAATTCGAACTTGCTGCGATAACCGCGAGCGACGACAGCGCGGGGACGCCGTACCGCGACGCGGCCAAGTGGCGCGTCGATTCGCCGATACCGGACGACGTCGGCGACATCACGGTCCGTGCGACCGAACCGGACGCGGTACCGGACGACGTCGACCTCCTCTTCTCCTCGCTGCCCTCCGGCGTGGCCGCCGAGGTCGAACCGGACTTCGCCGAGGCGGGCTACGTCATCTCGTCGAACTCCTCGAACGCGCGGATGGCCGATGACGTCCCGCTCGTCATCCCGGAGGTGAATCCGGAGCACCTCGACGTGCTGGACGTCCAGCGCGACGAGCGTGGCTGGGACGGCGCGCTGGTAAAGAACCCGAACTGCTCGACCATCGCCATGGTCCCGACGCTCGCCACGCTCGACCGCTTCGGCCTGGACCGCGTCCACGTCGCGACCCTCCAGGCCGTCTCCGGCGCTGGCTACTCCGGCGTCACGTCGATGGAGATCATCGACAACGTCGTCCCGCACATCGGCGGCGAGGAGTCGAAGATGGAGACCGAGAGCAAGAAGCTCCTCGGCAGCTTCGACGGCGCGGAGATCTCGCTCCACGACGTCGACGTGTCGGCGTCCTGTAACCGCGTGCCGACCCTCGACGGCCATCTGGAGAACGTCTGGGCGGAGACCGAGGAGGACATCGAACCCGAGGACGCCGAGGACGCCTTCCGCGACGCACCGACGCTCGACCTCCCGAGCGCCCCGGATTCGCTCATCGAGGTGTTCGACGACCCCTCGCGTCCCCAGCCGCGTCTCGACCGGACGCTCGGCGGCGGGATGCAGGTCGCGGCCGGCGGCGTCCAGTCGACGCCGTCCGGCGTCCAGTACAACTGCCTCGCGCACAACACCATCCGCGGCGCCGCGGGTGCGAGCCTGCTGAACGGCGAACTGCTCGCCGACCGCGGCTGGCTCTAACTCAGACGTCCGGCGACTCCAGGACGTCGGGAACGCCGGCCGCCGCCACCGTCTCGCCGACGAGGTACGACGCGGCGGGGCTGGCGAGGAACTGCACGACGTCGGCGATCTCCTCGCTCGTGCCGACCCGCCGCTCGACGTCCTCACGCGCTATCTCGTCCGCCGAGATTCCCATCTGCGCTTCGAGGCCCGGCGTCGCCACGAACCCGGGCGCGACGCAGTTCACCCGCACGCCGTCGCCCGCCCACTCGTAGGCGAGCGACCGCGTGAGGTTGACGACGCCCGCCTTCGCCGCGCCGTAGTGACTCATGTACGGTGCGCCCTGTTGGCCGGCGACGCTAGCGACGTTGACGACCGACCCGCCGCCGTCCTTCAGGTGCTCGCCCGCCGCCTGGGTGCAGTGGTACGTTCCGGTGAGGTTGATCTCAAGCACCCGCTGCCAGCCGTTCGGGCTGATGTCGTCGAACCCGGCCATGAAGCTCGCGCCGGCGTTGTTGACGAGCACGTCCACGCCGCCGAACTCCTCAACCGTTGCCGCGACGAGCGCCACGACGGCGTCGCGGTCGGTCACGTCGCACTCGACCGCGAGCGCGCTCCCCGGGCGGTCGCTCTCGGCGATGCCCTCCGCGACCGGGTCGACGTTCTCCTGCTCGCGCGAGCAGACCACCACGTCCGCGCCGTCGGCGGCGAACTGCTCGGCGACGACGCGACCGATGCCACTCGATGCCCCGGTGACGATGGCCGTCGCGCCCTCCACGGAGAAGCGGTCACCCGTCACGCCGTCTCACCTCGCTGTAGTCGTTCGAACATAGTTACCGATTCACGCGACGGGGCAAAAATCCTGCCCGCGCCCCGGGACGACGCACGACGGGCGACCAGTGCATCGTCGCTCACGTAACCGCGCCGTAACCAGATACAGTTTCGCAACAGCGCCCGAGTGCCGAATCAGGGTTACTCAGTAAACCTATAACGGTTGCGTCCATTGGTGGGGGTATGGCTGTGGAGGTCTGGAACGGCGAGGAGCGACGGGTCGTCGTCTCCGTCGGCGAGGTGACGGGTGCCGTCGGCGACTCGGTGACCGTCCTGCCGGTGGTCGTGGCAGTCGCCGCTCTCACGGACCTCCACCTTCCCGTGCTCCTGCTGGGATTCGCGGTCTTCCAGTTCGTCTGGGGGTTCCGCTACGGCGTGCCGGTCTCGGTGGAACCGATGAAGGCGCTCGCCGGACTCGTGATCGCCGGCGCGCTGTCCGCCCCCGAACTCATGTCGGCCGGCCTGCTGGCGGGTGGCGTCCTGCTCGCGCTCGGCTCGGTGGGGGCCGTCGGGCGGCTGGCGGACGTCGTCGGCGAACCCGTCGTCCGCGGCGTCCAGTTGAGCGTCGCGCTCGTGCTCGCGAGAACGGGGCTCGGCCTGGGCGTCGCGGCGCCGGCGACGGCCACGCTGGCGGTGGGCGTCGCCGCGGTCGCCGTCGCGCTGGGGTATCGTCGCGCCAGCGCGCTGGCGGTGCTCGCGGTCGGCGTCGTCCTCGCGGGGCTCGACGTCGGCGTGCCGACAGCTGGTCTCCCCGCGCTCGCGCCCGGCGTCGGGTTCGCGTTCACGACCGACGGACTCGCCGCCACCGCCGGCCAGCTCGCGATGACGGTCGGGAACGCCGCCGTCGCCACCTCGCTGCTCCTCTCGGACCTCTACGACGCCGACGTCTCCCCCGACGAACTCGCGACGAGCATGGGCGCGATGAACCTCCTCGCCGTCCCGTTCGGCGCGATGCCGATGTGCCACGGCAGCGGCGGCGTCGCCGGGAAGTACGCTTTCGGCGCTCGCAGCGCCGGCGCCAACCTCGTCCTCGGCGTCCTGTACGCCACGGCTGCGCTGTTCGCGGCCGACCTCGTCGCCGCCTTCCCGCTCGCCGTGCTCGGCGTCGTCCTCGCGCTGGTCGCTGTCGAACTCGGGAAGGCGGGACTGGCCACCGAGCGCCGCTGGCTCGCCGTCGGCGTCGGCGTGCTCGGGCTCCTGACCAACGTCGGCGTCGCGTTCGTCGTCGGCGTCGGAGTCGACCGGTTGCGGAACAAAGTATAACTCGACTGGGACGTTCACGGCCGACATGGACGAACCATCCGAACCGTACGGTCCGGACCGCCAGAACGAGGTGTACGCGGCCGGGATGCTCGCCGACCAGACGCCCGACCTTCCCGCATCGCCGGAGGCGCTCGCCGAACTCGCCGAGGAGAAACTGTCCGAGGAGGCGCACGCCTACCTCGCCGGGAGCGCCGGCAAGGAGGACACCGCCCGCGAGAACCGGCGCGCGTTCGACCGCTGGCGCATCGTTCCCCGGACGCTCCGCGACGTCGACGAGCGCGACCTCTCGGTCCAGCTGTTCGACCAGGAGCTTCCCGTCCCCGTCCTGCTCGCACCCATCGGCGTCCAGTCCATCCTCCACGAGGAGGGCGAACTGGCGTCGGCGCGCGCCGCCGCCGACCTCGGCGTCCCGTTCGTGTCGAGCTCCGCGGCGTCCGAGACGATGGAGGACGTCGCGGACGAACTCGGCGACGCGACGGGCTGGTTCCAACTCTACTGGAGCACCGACCGCGAGGTGACCGCGAGCTTCCTCCGGCGCGCGGAGGAAGCGGGCTACGAGGCCGTCGTCGTCACCGTCGACACGCCGATGATGGGCTGGCGCGAGCGCGACGTCGAGAACGCCTACCTCCCGTTCCTCGACCAGGAGGGCGTGGCGAACTACTTCGCCGACCCCGCGTTCCGCGACTCGCTCGACGCGCCGCCCGAGGAGGACCCGAACGCCGCCGTCTGGCAGTTCACGGAGATATTCGGCGACCCGTCGCTCACCTGGGACGACCTCGACTGGCTCCGCGAGCAGACCGACCTCCCCATCGTGCTGAAGGGCGTCCTCCACCCCGACGACGCACGCGAGGCGCTCGACCGCGGCGTGGACGGCGTCGTCGTCTCGAACCACGGCGGTCGCCAGGTCGACGGCGCAATCGGAGCGCTGGCAGCCCTCCCGCGCGTCGTCGACGCGGTCGGCGACCGTGCGCCCGTCCTCTTCGACAGCGGGGTCCGCCGCGGCGCGGACGCGTTCCGGGCCGTCGCGCTCGGTGCCGACGCCGTCCTCCTCGGCCGCCCGTACGCCTACGGGCTGGCGGTCGACGGCGAGGACGGGGTCCGCGCGGTGCTGAAGAACTTCCTGGCCGACCTCGACCTGACGCTCGGCCTGTCGGGGTACGACGCCGTGGCGGACGTCGACCGCGACGCCGTCGTCGACGCCGAGGAACTGTAGGCGACGACCCATCGGAGCGCTGGCGTCAGAAACAGAGGAAAAGAGTTTGGGAACGTCCGCGCGAACTACAGGTCATGGTCGACGGGGGTGAGCGGGGTCCCCGAGCAGAGCGCACCCCGGACGGTGCCGGGGACGAGGGGACCGACGACGGGACGGTTGGTGAGGAGTCACGCGAGTCTCGACCGGGAGCCGTCGTTCGCCCCCTGCTGTTCGTTCGCCTCTCTCACCGGACGACGCTCCTGCTGGCCGTCGTCCTGGTCCTCGTCGAACTCCTGCTGGTCGGCGTGACGGTGGTCGACCGCCCGGCGCTCGGCGTGCTCGCCGTTCTCTCTGTGGGGCCCGCGCTCGCCATCGCCGGATACATCTGGCTGTCGGACCCCGAACGGGAGCCGCTTCGCACGCTCGTAACGACCTTCGTGCTCGGCGTCCTGTTCGCCTCGTTCGCCGGCGTCGTCAATACGCTCGGCGTGCTCGTCCTCTACGGGGACGGCGCGAGCAGGCTCGCACTGGTGCCGTTCTTCTTCCTCTTCGTCGCCCCCGTCGAGGAGTTCGTCAAGTGGCTGGCCGTCCGCTTCCACGCCTACCGGACGCATTGGTTCGGGTCGACGGTCGACGGCGTCGTGTACGGCGCGATGGCCGGCCTGGGGTTCGCCACGATCGAGAACCTGTCCTACGTCGTGGGGTCGGTGGCAGTCGCGGGACGGCCGGACGTGTTCGTCACCGTCGCGGACGTGGCCGTCACCCGCGCCATCGTCGGCCCGAACCACGTCATCTGGGCCGCCATCTCGGGCTACTACCTCGGGCTCGCGGACGTCGTGCCCGCGAACCGCAGTCGTGTGGCGCTCACGGGCGTCGCGGTGGCAGCGCTGTTCCACGGGTTCTACAACTCGACGGTCGGTCCGGTGACGGACACGCTCGCGGGCGCGACCGGCGTCGACGGGGTCGTCTGGCTGCTGCTCTACGTGGTGGCGTCTGCGGGCGTCGCGGGGACGTTCCTGATGCGGAAGCTACGTCACTCCCGAGCGGTATACGAGGAGACACGGGAGGGCGAGGAGGCGGGAGACGACGGGGCGGCATCCGCGCCGGAGCGCGGCGAGCGGGCGGAGTGAGGACGACCGCGGCCGCCGGCGCTACTCGCGCTCCCGCAGTTCGAACTTCTGGACCTTGCCGGTCGTGGTCCGGGGGAGTTCGTCGACGAACTCCACCTCGCGCGGGTGCTTGTACTCCGCGAGGTTCGCCAGGCAGAACTCCCGGAGCTCGTCGGGCGTCGCCTCGACGCCGGGCACGGGGACGACGAACGCCTTCACGGTCTCTCCGCGGCGGTCGTCGGGGACGCCGACGACGGCGACGTCGGCGACCGCGTCGTGCTCGAAGAGCAGTTCCTCGACCTCGCGCGGGTAGACGTTGTAACCGGCGGTGTTGATGGTGTGTTTCTTCCGGTCGACGACGTAGAAGTAGTCGGCGTCGTCCCAGTAGCCGATGTCGCCGGTGTGGAACCAGCGCCTCCCGTCGGCCTCGGTGAACGCCTCCGCGTTCGCCTCCGGGAGACCGGCGTAGCCGTCCATCACGTTCGGTCCGGCGACGACGATCTCGCCCGTCACGTCGTCGAGGTCGTCCTCGTCGTCGACCGGTCCCTGCTCGACGCGCGGGACGGCGTCGAAGTCGTCGTCCACGACGCGGGCGTGCACTCCCTCGATGGAGCGTCCGATGCTGCCGACGCGCCGCTCGCCGGGCGTGTTGAAGTGCGTGATGGGGCTGGTCTCGGTCAGCCCGTACCCCTCGTAGATGGTCGCGTCGAACAGCTCCTCGAAGCGACGCAGCACCTCGATGGGGATGCCGCCCCCGCCGACGCCCGCGAGGCGCAGCGACGAGAGGTCGTACTCCTCGGCGTTCGGCTGGTTGATGACGTCGTTGTACATCGCGGGCACGCCGTGCATCATCGACAGCGACTCGTCCTCGACGAGCGTGAGCGCCTGCTGGGCGTCCCACTCCGGCAGGGGGTAGTACGTCGCGCCGCTGAACAGCGCGCCGTTCATCGTCACCGTCATGCCGTAGATGTGGAACAGCGGGAGCACGCCGAGTTGCGAGTCGTCCGGACCGATGCCGTCCGGGACGAGGTCGGCCGCCATCTCGGCGTTCGACGCGAGGTTGCGGTGCGTCAGGCGCACGCCCTTCGGCGTTCCGGTCGTGCCGCTGGTGTACGGCTGGACCGCCAGGTCGTCGTCGTCGCGCTCGGTCACGCCCGGGTCGCCGTCGCCGAGGAACGACTCGAACTCCCCCTCGCCGACGGCGACGACGTGTTCGACGTCGGTGTCCTCGCGCACCTCCTCGACGAACGGGACGAGGTCGGGGAGCGTGACGACGACGCTCGACTCGCTGTCGTCCAGCAGGTGGCGTATCTCGCGCGACTTGTACTGGGGGTTCATCGGCACGACGACGCCGCCGGCCCGGAGCGTCCCGTGGAACGCGGTGACGAACTGCGGCAGGTTCGGCAGGTAGACGGCGACGCGGTCGTCGGTACCGACGCCCCGTTCGTCGAGGCCGGCGGCGAAGCCGCCGATTCGCTCCCAGAGGTCGTCGTACGTGAGCGTTCGTTCCCCCGCGACGATGGCTGGCTCGTCCGGGTGGTCGTCCGCGGTGTCGCCTACGGTAGTGGCCAGATTTGCCATGTCATCGATTGACGCACTCGTCCGTCTAAAACGTTCGGTGCGTGGCGAAATTAAGCCGGCAGGAAGCTCCAGGGCAGGGAATCGCTTTCGGGGCCGCCCGCCCGTTCCACCCGATCACCGACCGGTCGCCGGCGACCGGTCGACGTATTGAAAGGGAAAACGGTTTGAAATCGCCACCCGGACTGCCAGATATGAAGGTACGCATCGCCGAGGGGGCGACCGAGGACGAGGCCTCGGCCATCGCCAGCGCGCTCGCCCAGCACGTCCGCGACGAGGTGGCGGTGTACGTGGGCGACGCCGACGAACCGGCGGCGACCTGGAGCGCGCCGGCGACGGCGGGGTCGACGACCGAGACGCCCGCCGAGGACGACCTCGGCCCGACCGAGCGCGAGGAGGCGCTCTGGGAGGAGATCGAGGACATCGAACTGGGCGGCCCGGAGAAGTACAAGGAGCGCCTGGAGGAGCAGGGCAAACTGTTCGTGCGCGACCGCCTCGACCTCTGGTTCGGCGAGGACGGGCTGAAGTTCGAGGACGGCAAGTTCGCCAACTTCGACGCCGACGACCGGCTTCCGGCGGACGGCCTGCTCACCGGCGCGGCGGAGTTCGAGGGCCGCGACGTCCACTTCATGGCCAACGACTTCACCGTCAAGGCCGGGAGCATGGCCGAGAAGGGCGTCGAGAAGTTCCTCCGGATGCAGCAGCGGGCGCTCCAGAGCGGCAACCCGGTGCTCTACCTGATGGACTCCTCGGGCGGCCGCATCGACCAGCAGACCGGCTTCTTCGCCAACCGCGAGGGCATCGGGAAGTACTACTACAACCACTCGATGCTGTCGGGGCGCGTCCCACAGATCTGTGTCCTCTACGGTCCCTGCATCGCCGGCGCGGCGTACACGCCCGTGTTCGCCGACTTCACCATCATGGTCGAGGAGATGTCCGCGATGGCCATCGCCTCGCCGCGGATGGTCCAGATGGTCACCGGCGAGGACATCGACATGCAGGACCTCGGCGGCGCGGGGATGCACGCCGAGCACTCCGGCAGCGCCGACCTGGTCGCGCGCGACGAGGAGCACGCCCGCGAGCTCGTCGCGGACCTCGTCTCCTACCTGCCGGACAAGGCCCACGAGAAGCCGCCGAAGAGCGAGCCGAAGGCCCCCGCGAAGTCGCCGGAAGGCATCGACTCGGTCGTGCCCCAGAGCCCGAACAAGGCGTACGACATGACCGACGTCATCGACCGCGTCGTCGACGCCGGGTCGTACTTCGAACTCCGGCCGGAGTTCGGCAAGGAGATCATCACCGCGTTCGCACGCATCGACGGCCGGCCGGTCGGCATCGTCGCCAACCAGCCCGACCACCGCTCGGGCGCAATCTTCCCCGACGCCGCCGAGAAGGCCGCCGAGTTCATCTGGAAGTGCGACGCCTTCGAGATTCCGCTGCTCTATCTCGCGGACACGCCCGGCTTCATGGCTGGCTCGCAGGTCGAGAAGGACGCCATCCTGGAGAAGGGCAAGAAGATGATCTACGCCACCTCCTCGGCCACCGTCCCGAAGCAGTGCGTCGTCGTCCGGAAGGCGTACGGCGCCGGCATCTACGCCATGTCCGGGCCGGCCTACGACCCACAGAGCACCATCGCGCTCCCGAGCGGCGAGATCGCCATCATGGGTCCGGAAGCCGCCATCAACGCCGTCTACGCCCGCAAGCTGGACCAGATCGACGACGAGGAGGAGCGCAAGCAGCGCGAGCAGGAACTCCGCGAGGAGTACCGCGAGGACATCGACGTCCACCGGATGGCCAGCGAGACCGTCATCGACGAGATCGTGCCGCCGTCGACGCTCCGCGACGAACTGGAGGCCCGCTTCGAGTTCTACGCCGACCTCGACAAGGACCTCCCGGACAAGAAGCACGGCACCATCCTCTGAAGAACCGCAGTGACGGCTGCCGACCGTCTCTCCACGCGGGTCGTTGACCGCGCTATTACGCGTCTCCCCCCTCTTCCAGCGACGTCCTTCCGTCACCACGACGGCCCGACCTGACGGTCGCTCTCCCGCAGCGACAGCAGATTGCGACGCGTTCGCCCTCGTCGGAACCGCGAACGGCGACGTCCACGTCCACGTCCTCGGCGACGTGAACTGACGGCCTGCCCTCCAGAACCCGAAGTCCACTTTTCGCGGGTTTAGGGTGGGCCTAAGCCCGCACAAGCCGGTGTATAATAAAGCCCTTCTCGTGCCTCGGGGGTGATGACGCGGTTCCCGCTACACACCCATGAGCTACCGAGAACCACTGTCGCCCCGTCTTCGACGACTCCCGTGGCCGAGCGTGGGCCGCGTCGAGCGCTCGCTCTGGCTGGTCGTCGGCATCACGCTCGCGGGCGACCTGCTGACCACCTACGTCGGACTCAACGCGGGGCTGACGGAGTCCAACCCCGTCGCACGCGCCGCAATCTCCCAGTTCGGGTTCGTCGCGCTGGTCGCCGTGAAGGCGATCGCGGTCGGTATCGGCGTCGCCTGTCGCCCGCTGTTGCCGCGCGAGTACACCGCCGTCGTTCCGGCCGGACTCGCGCTCCCGTGGGTGATCGCCACGCTCCTGAACCTCTCGCTGTTCGTCTAATCCTCCCCGAGTGCGTCCGCGAGCACCGCCCACGCGAGTCCCGTCAGTCCCACGTCCCGTGCGACCACGTCACCGAACGCGCCCGTGGTCGCCCAGACGACGGCGAGGTATCCCGTCGTCGCCGCGAGCGACGCCGCCGCGACGAAAGCGGCGAACGCCACGTAGCGGTCCGCGAGCAGCGCGACACCGAACAGTATCTCCAGGTAGCCGTTCGCGAGCATGAAGACGGTCGGCGACACGACGAGCCACGGTGCCAGCCAGTCCGTGACGTACGCCGTCCAGGCCGCGGGGTCGAGCAACTTGTGGACGCCGGCGGCGACGAGCATCGCGCCGAGCCCCCAGCGCGCGATGGTCACCGGGGGCGGACCCGTGGCAGCCGCGTCGTCCGCCCAGCGTCGGAGGGTCTCGGTCCGCGCTCGTACGTCCATACTCCCACGAGGGGAGCGCGCGAGAAAACTGCTGGCCTCGACTTACTCGGCGTGCTCGCGCTTCAGCGACAGCACCGTCCGCTCGAACTCGCAGACCAGCGTCTCCTCCTCGCCGTCCACCTTGAACACCTCGACGCGCATCGTGACGACGCCGTGCTCGCCGTCGCTCGTCTCTCGCTTGTCGGTGACGGTCGACTGGGCGCGGATGGTGTCGCCGTGGAACACCGGGTTCGGGTGCTCTACCTCGTCGTAGGAGAGGTTGGCGACGATGGTGCCGTCCGTCGTGTCCGGGATGGAGAGACCGACGGCGAGGCTCATGGTGTAGAGGCCGTTGACGAGTCGCTCGCCGAACTCCGTCCCGGACGCGAACTCGGCGTCGAGGTGGAGCGGCTGCTGGTTCATCGTCATGTCGCAGAACTGCTGGTTGTCGCTCTCGCTGACGGTGCGGCGCTTCTCGTGTTCGATGGTCTCGCCGACCTCGAACTCCTCGTAGTACAGACCGGTCATGCCGGATTCTGCGACGCGTGACCGAAAAATCCTGTCGGTCTGGACGAACGGTCCGGCGTGGCACGCCGGTAAGCCCCGGCTACCGTCCACTAACTGCTGCATAACAAAGTAGTCAGTATTCCAATACCGGTCGTGGTCAGACCGAACTCAGGTCTGTGAGTATACATGAACGGGGACGACACGCGGGACACGGCGGCGCGGGAGAGCACCGCTTCGGAGAGCGACGATACGGACGCGGAGTCGGACGAGCAATCGTTCGACGGACGGAGGGTCGAGACGTTCCGGTTCGACCACGTGGTGCGCGACGGGGACGAGCGCGTCACCCGACACGTCGAGTGGTCGGTCGAGCGCGGTGCGACCAGCGACGACCGGACGTCGGACGACGGGTCGCCGGACGACGGGTCGCCGGACGACCGGACGCCGCTGGCCTCCGACGGGGGCGTCGAACGGGACGACGACGACCGACGTGACGACGCGACGGGACCGGAGCGGACGGACAGCCCGTCGGGCCGGGAGGACGCGGCCGACGGACGGCCGACGAACCCTGGGCGTGCCAGCGAGCGCGCCGACGACCTCGAGGACCGGACCGGCCGCGCGGCGGGACGAGTTCACGCCGCGTGGCACGCGCAGGTCGGCGGCCCCGTCGAGACGTCGCCGGTGGTCCGCGACCGCATGGTGTGTGTCGGGACCGAGGACGGACGCGTCGTGGCCCTCGACAAGCGCGACGGCGTGAGCGAGTGGTCGTTCGAGATGCCGACCGGCGTGGGGACGCCCACCGTGACCGGCGACGCGGTGTACGTCGGCGACCGGGAGGGCACCCTCCACGCGCTCGAACCCGGAAGCGGCGTCGAACTGTGGCAGTTCGAGACCGACTCGGGCCTCGACCTCTCCCCCGTGGTCGTCGGCGACGACGTCTTCGTCGCGAACCGCGACGGCGAGGTGTCGATACTGGACGCCGCCACCGGCGAACGCCGCCGCTCGTTCCGCACGGTCACGCGGGCCGCGAGCTCGCTCACCGTCGCCGACGACACCGTATACGTTTCCGGACTCGACGGCGGCCTGTACGCCCACGGGTTCGACGGGACCGAACGGTTCCGCTTCCGGCCGTCGCTCGCCGTCGCGGCCGCGCCGACGGTGGCCGACGGCACGGTCTACGTCGGCACGGTGGACGGGGACCGCGCGTTCGCGGTGGACGCCGCGACCGGCGTGACCCGCTGGGAGTACCGCACCGGCGGTGGCGTCTGGTCCTCGCCCGTCGTCGCCGGCGACGTGGTGTACGTGACGAGTACCGACGGGTCCGTGTACGCGCTGGACGGCGACCAGGGAACCGTCGAGTGGCGCGTCGCGACCGACGCGCCGATCTGGGGGGCCCCGGCGGTGACCGACGAGGCGGTGTACGTCGCCAACGACGACGGACGGACGTTCGCGCTCGACCGTACGACGGGGCGGACCCGCCGGCGGTTCCGTGCGCAGGGCTACGTGGTCTCCGGGCCCGCTGTCGGCCGCCACGCGGTGTACGTCGGCGACGTGTCGGGTACCGTCTCCGCCGTCTCGCTGTAGCGCCACGACCGCCGCTCGTTGTAGCCACCCCAGCCGCCCACTCTCCTTGTCGTGCTAATCCATACCGTAGCGGTCGGTGATAACAAACACTTTCACCGGTCGCGTCAGAAATTGCCAGCATCGACCCGGAGTGCATCATGTCCGCAACAGGAAAACAGGAGACCGAAGAAGAGGAAACGGCCGTCGACACTGCACGACACCAGCTCGAACGCGCGGCGGCGCACCTCGACATCGACGAGGGAATCATCGAGCGCCTGAAACACCCCGACCAGGTACATCGCGTCTCGGTGCCGCTGGAGCGCGACGACGGGAGCACGGAGCTGCTGACCGGCTACCGTGCCCAGCACGACAGCGTCCGCGGCCCGTTCAAGGGCGGGATGCGCTACCACCCCGGCGTGACGGAGGAGGAGTGCATCGGGCTGTCGATGTGGATGACCTGGAAGTGCGCGGTGATGGACATCCCGTTCGGCGGCGCGAAGGGCGGCATCGTCGTCAACCCCAAGGACCTCTCGACGGACGAGAAGGAGCGACTGACCCGCCGGTTCACCCAGGAGCTGCGCGACTTCGTCGGCCCGATGCACGACATCCCCGCGCCGGACATGGGGACCGACGCGGAGACGATGGCGTGGTTCATGGACGCCTACTCGATGCAGGAGGGCGAGACCCAGCCCGGCGTCGTCACCGGTAAGCCGCCGGTCGTCGGCGGGAGCTACGGCCGCGACGAGGCGCCCGGCCGCAGCGTCGCCATCGTCACCCGCGAGGCCTGCGACTACTACGACTTCCCGCTCGAGGACACGACCATCGCCGTGCAGGGCTTCGGCAGCGTCGGCGCGAACGCCGCCCGCCTGCTCGACGACTGGGGCGCGAACGTGGTCGCCGTCAGCGACGTCAACGGCGCCATCTACGACCCGGAGGGGCTCGACACCCGCGACGTCCCGACCCACGAAGAGGAGCCCGAAGCGGTGATGAGCTACGACGCGCCGCAGAAGCTCTCGAACGAGGAGCTGCTCGAACTCGACGTCGACGTGCTCGTCCCCGCTGCCATCGGGAACGTCATCACAGCGGAGAACGCCAACGACGTGCAGGCCGACGTCGTCGTCGAGGGCGCCAACGGCCCGACGACGACTGCCGGTGACGAGATCCTCCGGAAGAACGGTGTCCACGTCGTCCCGGACATCCTGGCGAACGCGGGCGGCGTGACGGTGTCGTACTTCGAGTGGCTCCAGGACATCAACCGCCGCAAGTGGTCGAAAGAGCGCGTCAACGAGGAACTGGAAGAAGAGATGCTGTCGGCGTGGAACGACGTCCGCGCCGAGGTCGAGGCGCGCGACATCCCGTGGCGCGAGGCGGCCTACGTCGTCGCGCTCTCGCGCGTCGCCGAGGCCCACGAGGCGCGCGGCCTCTGGCCGTAGACCCCACCTGGCGTCGTCGACGCTGACCGGCGGCCAGCCCGACACCGCGACAGTTCTCGCCGCTTTCGCCGTTCCGGAAGCCGGACGACGCTCACAAACAGTGCCGCAGGAAGGCAACTTAAGTAGGCTCGTCACCACGTGTCACACAATGGTAGAACTTAACGCGCCGAGAAATCGCAAGTGTCTCCGCTGCGGCCGGGAGGAGGAGTGGGACGACTCCGTACACGGGTGGACCGTCGCCGCGGAGGCCGGCGAACCGTACTGCATCCACGAGTGGGACGTCAACGGCACGCACCCGACTATCGCGGAGTGAGATGCCCACGGCGTACGTCACCGCGCCGCCGGACGTCGCGGGCGACCTCGCGGAACTGCTCGTCGAGGAGCGACTCGCAGCCTGCGTGAACCGGTTCCCCTGTACGTCGGTCTACCGCTGGGAGGGCGAGGTACACCGCGACGAGGAAGTCGTCCTGCTGGCGAAGACGACCGACGAGCGCTGGGACGACCTCGTCGCGCGCGTCGAGGCGGCCCATCCTTACGACGTGCCCTGCGTCGAGCGGTTCGAGGAGGCCGACGTCCTCGACGCGTTCGGCGACTGGGTCGACGACGAGGTGGCGTGATGGACGAGAAGGGACCGTGGGCGCTCGCGCTGGGGGTTCTCGCCGTCGGGGCCGCCGCGTTCGCCGCCGAACTCCGACGGCGACGGCGCACGGACACCGTAGTGGACGAGCAGGGCGGAGACGAGACCGGGTGACCGTGGGGGCGGGGAACAGGGGTCGGCCGGTCAGCGCAGGACGGCCAGCGCGGCGACGCTGTAGGGGACGACGCCGACGAGGTACAGCGTGAGGACCGTCGTGAGGTCTGTCGGGAGGTTGGACGTCGCAGACGCGGCTGGCGACCCGCCGGCGTCCCGTTCGTGGCCACCCCCGGCGTCGTCCTCTATCCCGGGACCGGCGCCGCTGCGGCCCTGCAGGAGCGGAAGAACCAGCAGCGCGACGAGCAGGAACGCGAACGTCGCCAACTGGCCGCCGAAGTACGCCGCCGGAACGACCGTGATGCCCGCCCCGACGACCGAGTACGCGAGGAGGGCGCGGAGGAGTTTCGACTTCATACCCTGACGTTCACGGCTTCGAACAAAAAATTACGCTTTCAGGAGTGAACCAAACGGTAGCCCTCTGCTACTCCCGCTCCCGCAACGCCTCCAGCACCGCGAGCGTCCCTTCGGCGTACGAGCCGTCGACCACGACGTCGGCCGCGCGCTGCGCCTTCGCGTCGGCGTTGGCGACGGCGTACGACTCCCCGGCGACGCCGAACGTCGACACGTCGTTCTCGGAGTCGCCGACGGCGACGAACGCCGCGGGGTCGCGGTCGAGCAGGTCCGCGACCGACTTCAGCCCCTGGCCCTTGCTCACCGAGGGCGGCTTGACGTGGTAGGCGTAGCCCGTGTCGACGACCTCCAGGCCGTGCTCGCTGGCGAGTTCCTCCAGCGGGCCGAGGGGCTGGTCGCGCTGCACGGCGATCTCGGTCTCGCGCCAGCGGTTGGTGAGGTCGGACCGGCCCCAGCCGAGGTCGTGGCCCATCTCCCTGTACTCGGTCGCGACCCGACGGGCGGCCTCGCCGTCGCCGTTCACCGTCACGTCGTCGCGGGCGAGGACGACGCCGCCGTTCTCGGCGATGACGTTCTTCGGCAGGCCGAGGAAGTGCGTCAGGGCGACGGGGTAGGGGAAGGCCTTCCCGGTGGCGAGGACGACCGGCGCGTCCCAGTCGGGGAGGAGACTGAAGAAGCGCGGGTCGACCGAGTCGTCGCGTCGGGTCATCGTGCCGTCGATGTCGAGGACGAGCGGCGGGTCCATGCCGTGAGGTTCGGACGACCGATATTTAATCTCGGCGGCTGGACTGGCGAAGTTGTCCGACGGCAGCGGTGGAGACGGTCACGTCCGTCGGCTTCGGCTCACTCCTCGCGCGCCCAGTCCCGCGACCGCTCGACGGCCTCGCTCCAGCGTTCGTACTTCCGGTCGGCCTCCGCCGGGTCCATCTGCGGCGCGAACTCGCGGTCGACGCGCCAGTTCGACCGGAGGTCGTCGAGGTCCTCCCAGTAGCCCACCGAGAGGCCGGCGGCGTACGCGGCCCCGAGCGCCGTCGTCTCGTCGACCACGGGCCGGACCACGTCGGCGTCGACGACGTCGGCCTGGAGCTGGCAGAGGAAGTTGTTCTTCACCGCGCCGCCGTCGACCTTCAGCGTCCCGACGTCCAGTCCGGCGTCGGCCGCCATCGCCTCCAGCACGTCCCGGGTCTGGTAGGCGATGGCCTCCAGGGTCGCGCGGACCACGTGCTCGCGCCGCGTCCCGCGCGTCATGCCGACGATGGTGCCGCGGGCGCGCTGGTCCCAGTGGGGCGCACCCAGGCCGGTGAACGCCGGGACGACGTAGACGCCGTCGGTCGAGTCGGCCCGCCGGGCGAGCCGTTCGGTGTCCGCCGGTTCGTCGACGAATCCCACGTCCGCCAGCCACTCGATGGCCGCACCGGTGGCGAAGATGGACCCCTCGAGCGCGTACCGGACCGGTTCGTCGGCGCGCTGGAACGCGACCGTCGTGAGCAGTCCGTTGTCGCTCTCGACCGCCGTCGTGCCGGTGTTCTGCAGGACGAAGCTCCCCGTGCCGTAGGTGTTCTTGGCGTCGCCCTCGTCGAAGCAGGTCTGGCCGAACAGCGCCGCCTGCTGGTCGCCGAGCGCGCCCGCGACGGGCACTGCGGCGTCGAGGAACCCTTCGGGGTCGGTGTAGCCGTACGGCTCGGCGGGGCTGGACGGTCGCACTTCGGGAAGGATGGCCCGCGGCACCCGGAACTCCGCGAGCAGTTCGTCGTCCCACGCCATCTCGTGCACGTCGAACAGCATCGTACGGCTCGCGTTCGTCACGTCGGTGACGTGTTCGCCGGTCAGCCGGTAGATCAGCCACGAGTCGACGGTGCCGAAGGCCAGTTCGCCGGCCTCGGCGCGCTCCCGGAGGTCGGCGACGCGTGCGCGCTCCACCTCGATCGGGTCGGCCTCGTCGAGCAGCCACTCGACCTTCGTCGCGGAGAAGTAGGCGTCCGGCTGGAGTCCCGTCTTCGTCCGTATCTCCTCGGCCCGTCCCTGCTCCGCCAGTTGCTCGACGCGGTCGGTCGTCCGCCGGTCCTGCCAGACGATGGCGTCGTGGACCGGTTCGCCCGTCTCCTCGTCCCACAGGAGCGTCGTCTCGCGCTGGTTGGTCACGCCGACGGCAGCGAGCTGGCCGGCTCCCACGTCGGCCGCGTCGAGTGCGTCCCCGACGACCTGCTTCGTGTTCTCCCAGATCTCCATCGGGTCGTGCTCGACCCACCCCGGTTCGGGGTAGAACTGCTCGTGCGTCTCGTAGGCGCTGCCGACGACCGTGCCGGCGCGGTCGAACACCATGAACCGCGTCCCGGTGGTCCCCTGGTCGATGGCGCCCACGTAGGCGTCGTCGGCGCCCGGCGTGTCGTTCATGCGTGGTCCTGTCTATCTCCCCCAAGATAAACGCTCGTCCTCGCCCCGTCGCAGCGGGCAGGAGCGACGACGACGGCCGCAGGCCTGCCCTTCGACGCTACTCTTTAGTCTGATGAGAGCGTCCTCCGTGGGGTGGCGGGACTCCACGACGCCATCGTGTCGACCTCGCTGGACAGCAACGTCGTTCGCGTCATCATCGCCGGCGCGCTCGGCCTGTTCCTCGGCCTCGAACGGGAGTGGTCCCACAAGAGCGCGGGCATCCGGACGTTCACACTCGTCAGCCTGCTGGGTGCGGTGTTCACCATCGTCGACCGGGACGTGCTGCTGTTCCTGGGCGGCCTGCTCGTCATCGTCCAGGGCGTGCTGCTGGCGGTCCAGGGACTGCTGACGGACGAGAGCGAGGGGCTGTCGCTGACCACCTCCGTCTCGATGCTGGTGACGTTCGGCGTCGGCGTGCTGGTCGCGGAGGGATACGTCATCGTCGGCGTCACCGTCGCCGTCGTGTCCTCGCTGCTGCTCGTCCTGAAGCGCGAACTCCACAGTTTCGCGTGGGGGCTCTCCCGCGAGGAACTGCGGTCCGCGGGCGAGTTCGCCATCCTCGCGTTCGTCGTCTACCCGCTGCTGCCCACGGGCGACGTCAGGATGGGGAGCGTCACGGTCAACCCGCGACTGGTCTGGACGATGGTCGTCACCGTCGCCGCCATCGGCATGGTCAACTACGTGCTCATCGAGACCTACGACGGTCGTGGCATCGCCGTGACGGGGTTCTTCGGCGGACTCGCGTCCTCGACGGCGGTCGTCGGGACGATGCTCGACCACGTCCGCCAGCACCCCGAGTCGGCCTCCTACGGCGTGGCGGCCATCCTGCTCGCCGACGCGGCGATGGCGCTCCGGAACCTCGTCATCGCCGTCGCGTTCACGTTCGGTACGCCCCGCGGCCCGCTGGTCGGCGTTGTCGTCCCGCTGGGGGTCGTCGTCGTCGGGAGCGTCGTCGTCGCGGCCTCCACCGCCGACTGGTCCGAGCAGGTCGACATCGACCTCGAGAGCCCCTTCTCGCTCCGGAACGTCCTCGGGTTCGGTGCCATCTTCGCGCTGGTGGTCCTCGGCGGTGCGGTCACGCAGGAGCAGTTCGGCCAGACCGGCTTCTACGTGACCGCACTGCTGTCCGGACTGGTGTCGAGCGCGGGCGTGACCGCCTCCGCCGTCACGCTCTACACCGGCGGAAACCTCGAGGGGCCGACGGCCGTCTTCGGCGTCCTGCTGGCGACCGCGTCCAGCGTCTTCGTCAAGGCGGCGCTGACCGCCTCGGCTCCCGACCGGGCGTTCGCCTACCGGGTCGCCGTCTGGAGCGCGGTGTTGCTGGTCGGCGCGGGAGCGGCGGCGCTCGTCGTCGCCGTGTGACCGCGTTCACAACGAATTTTTTAAACCGGGGGTCTCCGTAATCCGGTGCATGGACCGACATACCGCAGAGCCCCAGGTCCGAGAGATGCCGGGCGCGAAGGCCCAGGAGTGGGTCGACTACCACCAGCAGTTCTCGGCCCCCTCCACGTACGTCTACGAATTCGTCTGGGACATCACCGCGGACGCCGACGGCCCGTTCTGTACGGACGTCGACGGGAACGTGCTGCTCGACTTCACGAGCCACGTCGCCGCCGCCCCGCTCGGGTACAACAACCCGAAGATCATGGACAAGATCGACGAGTTCGACATCGTCGACCCCACGAAGATCGCGGGACAGGACTTCTACACGTCCGGTGGCTGGCCGCCGGAGGACCCCGAGTTCCCCGGGCCATCACAGTTGATGGACCGCCTGACCGACATCGCCGGCCACTACGAAATGGACACCGTCTTCCTCTCGAACAGCGGGGCCGAGGCGGTCGAGAACGCCATCAAGATCTCCTACCAGAACGGCGGTCACCGCGCGTTCACCTTCGACGGCGCGTTCCACGGCCGGACCCTCGGCGCGCTCAGTCTCAACCGCTCGAAGGTCGCCCACCGCAAGGGGTACCCAGAGATCGGCGGCGTCGTCAGCGTCCCCTACTGTAGCTGTGACGGCGACTGCACCTGCGGATGGAAGACCGACGGCCCCGGCGGCAACGTCGTCGCCGACAAACTCGACCCCGACCAGGGCGTCATCGACCCCGAGGAGGTCGCGTTCGTCATCCTCGAACCCGTCCAGGGCGAGGGCGGCTACCGCATCCCGAACGACGAGTTCGTCCGGGACGTCGCCGCCATCCGCGACCGCTACGACGTGAACGTCATCGCCGACGAGATACAGTCCGGCCTGGGCCGCACCGGCGAGATGTGGGGCGTCGACCACCTCGACCTCGAACCGGACGTCATCACCAGCGCCAAGGGACTCCGCGTCGGCGCGACCATCTCGCGCTCCGACGTCTTCCCCGAGGACACCGGCCGTCTCTCCTCGACGTGGGGCGCGGGCGACGTGCTCTCGTCGCTGCAGGGCGCACTCACCATCGACGCCATCCACGAGCACGACCTCCTCGCGAACGCCGTCGCGCGCGGTCGGCAGGCGCGCGAGACCATCGAGGACGCCGACCCGGAGACCGTCGTCGACGTCCGCGGTCGCGGCCTGATGCTCGCCGTCGAGTTCGACACCAAAGAGCGCCGCGAGGCCGTCGTCGACGCGGCGCTGAAGCGCGGCCTCCTCACCCTCGGCTGCGGGTACAAGACGCTGCGTATCCTCCCGCCGCTCGACGTCACCGAGCGCGAGATCGACCTGGGCATCGACCTCCTCCTCGACGCCATCGAGGACGCGTCCTGAGACCGCCGGAAAGCGGGTCTGCAGCACTCTTCGCTTCCGTCTTCTCTTCCCTCTCCACTTCCGTCTCTCCTTCCGTTCCCCCTGCCTTCGTCTCGGAGCTACCCGCTCTCGGCCCGTTCCGCCGACCTTTCGTCGGTCGACGCCTCGTCCGTCGACCGCCAGTAGAAGTGCGGCCCGAGGACGAGGTAGGCCAGCGCGAGAGTCAACAGCGCGTAGGGGAACGCCCGCCCGAGGACGTCCGGGACGAGGACGGCGAGCGAGTGGACGACGCCCATGATGAGCGCGTCCCGCGCGAGCAGGTCGGGGTACGTTATCGTCGAGACCATCAGCCCCGCGAGGACGTACACGAGGACGACCAGCGCGACCGGACCGGTGACGCCGACGAGGACGACGGCACCGAGGACGACCGACGCCAGCGTCGTCGGGACGCCCTCGGTCGTGTCCTCCTTGGCGTCGTGGGCGGTGTACAGGCCGAGTCGCACGACGGCCATGGCAACGAACAGCGCCGCGCCGAGGAGGGCGACGGCGGGGCGCAGGCCGTCGATGCCCCACGACTCGCGGACGACGGCGACGACGAGCGCAGCGGGGGCGACGGCGAACGAGGCGACGTCCGCGAGCGAGTCGAGGTACGGCCCCGCCGCGGAGCTGCCGACGTGACGCGCGAGCACGCCGTCGAGGCCGTCCGCGACGGCCGCGAGAAGAACGAGTCTCGCCGCGAGCTCCGCGTTCGTGGGTGCCGCGACGACGGCCAGGAAGCCGAGCGCGGCGTTCGAGACGGTCACCGCGTCCGCCAGCGAGAGCCGTCCCACGAACCGGGGTTGCATACAGGGCGCGTATCGAGCGGCGGTCTTACCTTTTTTGAATCGTCCGTCGCTCGTCGCGAGAGCCGCCGCTGGCGGCCGACGCGGACCGACGGTAGCGACTCGCTGGCCGTGAAACGCTCACGAGACGAGGCCGACGTCGACAGGACGGACCGTTCCGGGGGTAGCGCCGTCAGTCGGCGACCACCTCGGCTGGCTGGCGGTCCGGGTCGTCCTCGGGGCGGCCGTCGGAGTCGTCGTTCGACGCGGACTCCTTGACCGCCGTCAGCGGGTTGCGCGAACTGATGCGACAGTCGAACGTGGGATGCTCCGCGAAGTGGCGGACCAGCAGGTGGCGGCGCGAGCCAGTGATACCGGTACGCCCGACGTCCTCCGCGGTGAACTCGTCGGGCAGTCGCCGGAACAGGCGGCGCAGGGAGTCGAACGTCTCGAACACCTTGGCGTTGCCCGCCGAGTCGGCGCCGCGGCGCGACACCTCGTAGCTGCCGTCCTCGCGGTGGGTGCCCGCCGTGCGGAAGAACTCGCGGCGCTCCGTCAGCGCGTCGCCCACGGCCGACTGCAGCGCAGTGGCTTCCCGTCGCGTCAGTTCGTATTCTGCGTCGTCGATGGACAGTACGACCGATTCACCGTCTCTCTCTACCGAAGCGGCGCGCTCGTCATCCGAGAAGAACGCGACCAGGAGACTGGGTACTCCGTGGCATATCAGTACGTGTACGTTCCGGTGTGAAAACTCTGTCGGCGTTGCGAGAGGAACCGACCGGTTCGAATCGTCACCGCTTCCCGTCGGAGCCTGACACGAGTTCTCAAAAGTTAAGAGCGGAGGCTCCCAACCTCCGGCCATGATCCCACTCGCGACCTTCCCCACGAACGCCGCAAGCATCGTCGTCCTCGTCGTCAGTATCGCGCTCGTCGTCGGCTGGCTCGTCTGGCTCTACCGCTAGGGCGCGACCGTCTTCTCCCGGAACCAGTTCGCCGCCTCCTCGACGGTCGTCTCGTCCGCTCCCTCGATCTTCACCCTGACCACGTCGCCGGGATAGCTCCCGACGGACACGTCGAACTCCTCGCGGAGTTCCGCTATCCGGTCGAGCAGCGCGCTCTCCGGCTCGTCGACGTCGACGACGCGCCGGAACAGCGGTTCGCCCGAGAACTCGTCCGCGACGCGCTCGAACATCGCCTCCATCTCCCCGGGGACGCCCGGCAGTACGTAGACGCCCTCTATCTCCGCACCCGGAGCGACGCCCGCGGGATTCGGCAGCATCCGCGCCCCCTTCGGCAGGTGGGTCGTCCCCGGGACCAGGTCCGCGTGCTCGTAGTCGGTGTGCTCCTCGACCCACGCGACCGCATCCGGGTGCTCCTCGACCGGAACGCCGACCGCGGCGGCCACGCCCTCCATCGTCAGGTCGTCGTGGGTCGGGCCCAGTCCGCCGGTGACGACGACGGCGTCGTACTCGGCGAGCGCCTCGTTGACCTCTCTGGCGATGTCGGCGACGCGGTCCGGGACGACGACGACGCGCTCGACGGCGACCCCGCGTTCCGTCATCTGTTCGCCCAGCCACGCGGCGTTCGTGTTGACGGTGTCGCCGGAGAGGATCTCGTCTCCGACGGAGACCAGCGCGATTCGCATACCGGAGCCTCGGGTCCGGGGCAGAAAAGTCCTATCGCATCCCCGGCGGCGGCCCGCCATCGCCGATGTCGTCGTCCGACACGTCGACGTCGAGGCCCATCTCCTCGCGCTTCTCCTCCAGCTTTCGGATCTGGAACCGGAAGTACGCGAGCCCGAGCAGCGCGACGACGGCGAGGACGCCGACGATGCCGCCGAAGATGAGCTCGTCGCGCACGAGGTAGTACCGTGCGGTGATGGAGCCGGCCGTCACCGGTTCGTCCCACGTCAGGTGCACCCGGCCGTCGACGAGTTCCTTCTCGTAGCCGCCCGGCTGGACGTCGCTGAGCAGGAAGTTGTCGACGCGCATCCCCTCCGGCAGCACCACCTCGTAGGTTCGCTCGTCGAGGTACGTCGGCACGCTGAACGTCTTCCCGCGGCGCGACGTCTCATACGCCAGCTTCCCTTCGTCCGCCGGCGGGGTGATGACCGTCTTCTTGTTCGTCTTCTCCACGTCGATCTGTTTCGCGCCGACGACGGTCCCGTTGGGGTACCGGAACTGCACCGCCGTAATCTCGACGGGCTGTTTGCCGCCCAGCGACTCGTACTGGTAGAGCGCCAGCGAGTCTTCGCCGTCGAGTTCGTAGACCGCCTTGTAGCTGCCGCTGGACACGTTCATCGCCACCTCCTGCGAGGAGTTCCACTCGTAGTCTGCGTCCTTGTTCAGCTTGTCCTGGCTGATCTCGCCGGGACCGAACACCGACGTGCAGCCGGCGCTGGCGGCGAGCACGGCTAGCATCCCGAACGCGAACAGCAGGCGTCTGTTCATGGAATGACGCAACGAATCTCGGCCGGGAGGTAGTCGCCGATGCTGGCGAGCAGGCCTGGCGGGTCCGTGTCTTCCGTGCAGACGATGCTCTGTTCCAGCAGGCCGAGGCGTTCGACGGTGACGATGTCCTCGGCGTGACCGGCGCGGTTGACGGTCGCCCGCACCTCGCCGCGCGTCGCGCTGTTGACGTTCACCCGGCCCGTCCCGCGGGTCCAGTCGAACAGCCGGTCGCGCTCCTCGTCGGCGAGTCGCGGCGTGTCGCCCGCGACGAACCGCATCGGGAGGTGCTGGACGAGACCGAACCGCTCGACGATCTGGACCGGCGAGCCGGGGCCGAGCCCGAGTTCGTCTGACGGAATCTCGACCTCGGTCCCCGCGTCGAGGACGAGGCCGTCCTCGTCCCACCCTTCGAGGGTGCCGACGTAGGTCTCGCCGTCCTGGAGTTCGGGGGTTATCTCGCCCCACTCCTCGCGGAGGACGTTGCGCGCCACGACCGCGTCCTCGCCCTCGACGGTCACCGAGACGAAGTCGTCGTGTCGCACGCCGACGTCGTACTCGACGTCCAGGTCGCCGATGTCGTTCGCGACGAGCGAGTCGAGCGCGTCGCGCGACCGCTCGTTCGCGTCACCGCCGACGTACAGTTTGGTGGCCAGGACGACCATTATGCACCGAGTTCCTCGACGTTGAGCTCGGACTCCAGCGCGTCGATGCGGTCGTCCATCGACTCGACGAGTCGCGAGTTCTCCATCGACTCGAGCGGCGAGCCACACTCGGGGCACTCGAAGCCGAAGTCCATCGCCTCGCCGAACTCGAAGCGGAGCGAACACACCTCACAGAGGTAGAACTCGTGGGTCCGCTCGTACTCGCGGCGCTGGCGGAGCGCCTCCAGCAGGCGGTACATCTCCTCCTCGAGGTTCTCCGGGATCTTGTCGTACTCGAACGTCCAGAGGTAGGTCAGCCAGCCGGAGTCCTCGTCGCGGAGCCGCCGGTAGCTCGCGAGGTCGTTCTCGTAGAGGATGAACAGCGCGCGACGGACGTCGTTGAGTTCGAGGTCCAGTTCCTCGGCGAGTTCCTCGTCCGTGACCTCGCCGTCCGGGGGCGCGGCGGCGACCGGCATCCCCTTCGGTCCGACAAGTTCGTGGAGATACTTCTGGATCACCGGATCGCTCAGCAGGTCCTCGAAAGCCATTGATACGTTAAACGGGGGCACTCATCCGTTTAAAACCATCGGGAGCGGGTCGGTCGGCTCGTACGCTTCGCTCGTTCTCCCCGTCGGCGTCACTCCTCGTCGACCGGTCGCACCGTCTTCCCCGTCTCCTCGGGGACGACCCGGCGGTCCGCGTTCCTCCACTCGCGGTCCAGTTCGCGGCCCTCGAACAGGCGGTCGAGGAACACCGCCAGGCCCGCGACCTCCGAGTGGGGCTGGTTCGTCACGCCGACGTTGTAGTCGGCGGCCTCGTACACGTCGAAGGGCACCTTCTCCGCGCCGACGACCACCAGCAGTGGTTCCTCGCGGTGGCGCTCGCGGATATCGCCCTCCACGTCCTGGACGCGTTCGCCGTACATCGTCAGGTGGACGACCGTCCCCTCCCAGTCGCGGACGAGCGCCGTCTGGCTGCCCGACAGTTCGACGTCGAACGGCCCGCCGAACCGGCCGGTGATGTCCTCGACGGTGTCGCGAGACTTCCCTGCGTTGTCGGGGAAGACGACGCGGTCGGCGCCGAGCGCTCGGGCGGTGAGTCCGACGTGGGTGGTCATCCGCTCGTCCCGGCCGGGGCGGTGGCCCAGGCGGACGACGACGACCTCCGGTTCGTCTTGCATAGCAAGAGGTGGACGGCGCGCCGGTTAGGGGGTTTCGGAACGCACTTGACCCTCGCTCGCGCACGACGGCGCATGAAGCTCTCCGACAAGCGAGTGCTCGTCACCGGCGGCGCGGGACTCGTCGGTTCGCACCTCGCGAAGCGACTCGCGGCGGACAACCACGTCGTCGTCGCGGACGACCTCTCGAAGGGCGACCGCGACCGCGTCACGGGCGACGCCGAGTTCGTGCAGGCCGACATGACCGACCCCGACGACGTGGCCGAGGTCGTCACGGAGGACCTCGACGTCGTCTTCCACTTCGCCGCCTACACGGACACCAACTACGACGACGACCGGAAGCTGTTCGAGGAGAACGGCGCGATGACGTACAACGTCCTCGAACGCATGGACGAGGTCGGCGTGGACAAGATCGCCTTCACCTCCTCCTCGACCGTCTACGGCGAGGCCCCGATGCCGACCCCCGAGGACTACGCGCCGCTGGAACCCATCAGCATCTACGGGTCGAGCAAGCTCGCCGACGAGAGCCTGATATCGACCTACGCCCACTCCTACGGGATGCAGGCGTGGGTCTACCGCTTCGCCAACATCGTCGGCCCCCACCAGCGCGGCAACGTCGTCCCCGACTTCATCGAGAAGTTGCTCGACGACCCCGAGACGCTGACCATCCTCGGCAACGGTCGCCAGGAGAAGTCCTACCTCCACGTCGAGGACTGCATCGACGCGATGTGCCACGTCGTCGAACACGCCGACGACGACCTGAACATCTACAACCTCGGCACGCGCACGACCACCTCGGTCAACGCCATCGCCGACATCGTCAGCGACGAGATGGGCCTCGACCCCGACTACGAGTACACCGGCGGCGACCGTGGCTGGACCGGCGACGTCCCGAAGATGCGGCTCTCCATCGAGAAGCTCTCCGCGCTCGGCTGGGAGCCACCGACCAGCAGCGACGACGCCGTCCGCAGGGCTACCCGCCAGCTCCACGAGGAGCTGCGGTAACCTACACGGAGACGTCGGTCCGCGCCGCCACCTGCTCCTCCACCGCCTCGTCGGTCACCGCGAGCGTCGCGACCACCTCGTACTCGCCCGGCTCCGGGTCGGGCCACTCGCCGCGGTACGTTCGCTCCGCGCCACGTTCGAAGGTCTCGGGGCGGAGCGCCTGGGTGAACATACGCCCCTCGCTCGCGCGCCAGACCTCGACCTCGTCGGCACGGTCGTCCTCGCCCTCCGCGTCGACGTCGAGCACGGTGAAGTCGGCCCCCAGCCCGCTCCGGAACGTCACCTCGACGGGGTCGTCGCCGGCGTTCCGGACGACGAGTTCGAACGTGACCGCGTCGTCCGACGGCGTCGCCGTCAGCTCGCTTTCGAGCGTCATGCGGACCGGTTCGCCACCCGTCCGGGAAAATTTTGGGTCGCGACAGACCCCGACGTTCGCGAAGCAGCCCGCTCGGTGGTGCGACGGTCGCCGTCGGTGACCCGGCAGGTTGAAACCGGTCCAGCCCGAAACGCGGCCCATGAGCATCGACGCTGACGCGACGACGGAGGAGAGCGGCGAGTCGGTCGAACGGCTCGCGACCGAACTGGGCGAGGCTATCGTCGAGACGCCCACGTACCAGCGGTTCGAGGAGGCGAAGGAGGCCGTCGAGAACGACGAGGAGGCCCAGGAGCGCATCAAGGAGTTCGAGCAGATCCGCCAGGAGTTCATGCTAGCGCGCCAGACGGGCGAGGCGACCCAGGAGAGCGTCCAGAAGGTCCAGGAGGCCCAGCAGGAACTCCACGCCCTCCCCGTCATGGACGAGTACCTCGACGCGCAGGACGAACTGCAGTCCCGGCTGGAGACCCTGAACGAGGCCATCTCGGAACCGCTCGCGGTCGACTTCGGCGGCGAGGCCGGCGGCTGCTGCGAGAACGAGTAACGCGACGCCGGCAGTTCCGGACCCGTCACCGCCGTCGTTCTTCTCTACCCGGCGTGCCGTCAGTTCTCCAGGCGACCGTCACAACCACCGACTGGTTTCAACGGCTTTCGTACGCGCCCCGAACCCTTACCCGCCGCACGCCCGTTCGGCTCGACGTGTTCCGAATCCTGTCCACGCTGTCGTCGCTCGCCGCCGCGGTCGTACCGCCCATCGCATCGCTCCGGAACGGGTCGCTCGACAAGCTCAACGTCGCGTCGCTGGTCGCGCAGGCCGGGTACGCGTTCAAGCGCGGCGACTCCAAGCGCGCCCTGCTGTTGCTCGGCGCTGCCTCGATCGCGCCGAAGTTCCGCGGCGCGTCCTACGTCATCCAGGGCGCGCTCACGCTCGACTCCCTCCGCCGACGGCTGACCTGAAGCGGCGGCGTCACCTTGGTACGGCGCTTCGCCCCGGCGCGCTAGCGCGGGATGGGAAAAGTAAAGGACTGAGTCGCCCCAGTACTCCGCATGGACTTCAGCCTCTCAGCCGAGCAGAAGCAGATTCGCGACATGGTCGCGGAGTTCGCCGACGAGGAGATCAAACCGCGAGCGGCCGAGATCGACGAGACCGACGAGTTCCCGCAGGACCTCGTCGACCAGATGGCCGACCTCGGCCTGATGGGCATGCCGTTCCCCGAGGAGTACGGCGGTGCCGGACTCGACTACCACTCCTACGCCATCGGCCTGGAGGAGATCTCCCGCGGGAGCGGCGGTCTCGGCACCATCGTCGCCGCCCACACCAGCCTCGCTGGTAACATGCTGTACGCGTTCGGCGACGAAGAGCAGAAACAGGAGTACCTCACGCCGCTGAACCAGGGCGAGGACGTCGGCGCGTTCGCGCTGTCGGAACCCGGCGCTGGCAGCGACGTCCCCGCGATGGACACGACGGCCGAGAAGGACGACGACGAGTACGTCCTCAACGGCGGCAAGCTCTGGATATCGAACGGCTCGGTCGCCGACACCGTGACGGTGTTCGCCAAGACCGACCCCGAGGCGGGCAACCGCGGCATCTCCTCGTTCGTCGTCCGCCCCGACGAGGACGACGGCTTCCACGTCGAGGGGACCGAGCACAAGCTCGGCGACAAGGGCTGTCCGACCGCGGAACTGCGCTTCTCGGACATGCACATTCCGGAAGACCGCCTGCTCGGCGAGGAGGGCGACGGCTTCGTCCACGCGCTGAAGACGCTCAACGGCGGCCGCATCACCATCGCCGCGCGGTCCATCGGCCTCGCGCGCGCCGCGCTGGAGGACTCGCTCGTCTACGCCCAGGACCGCGAGCAGTTCGACCAGCCCATCAGCGACTTCCAGACCATCCAGCACAAGCTGGCCGACATGGACACGAAGGTCCAGGCCGCGAAGCTGCTGATGCACCGCGCCGCCGACCGCAAGATGCGCGGCGAGGACTACATCAAGCAGGCCGCCCAGGCGAAGCTGTTCGCGAGCGAGATCTCCCGCGAGGTCGCCAACGAGGGCATCCAGATCCACGGCGGCTACGGCTACACCACCGACTTCGACGTCGAACGCTACTACCGCGACGCGAAGCTGAACGAGATCTACGAGGGGACGAGCGAGGTGCTGCGCAACACCATCGCCAACGAGCTGCTCGACTGACGACCGCACTCGACTGACGACCGGCCGCCTGTCGTCCCTCTCCCGTCCTCACTCCTCCTGCGATCTCTCTCCCGCTGCTATCCGCTCGCCGAGCCAGTCGTAGTGGTCGAGCAGCGCCCGCTCGCCTGCCGCCGTCAGCGAGTACAGGTCCTTCAGTTCGGCCTCGCGGCGCTCGACGTGGCCGCTCCGCTCCAGCTTCTCCAGCAGCGAGTAGAACCGCTTGGGGTCGAGGCGCGTGTCGTAGTGGGACTCCAGTCGCGTCTTCAGTCGCTGCCCGGGGAGTTCGCCCGCCTCGTACAGCAGCGCGCAGGCGTCGCGCCGGGTGCCGCTCTGGTGGTACCGCGTCATGGACGGGCGAACGAACTCGGCCGTCACGTCAGTTCTGGTTTCGAGGGCGGTCCCGGCAGCGCCGGCAGCGGTGGCCCGCGCGCGTGTCCGTTAACCGCGTCTCTAGCCGCGCGTCGCCAACCACGCTGCTCCGCCGGCCGGCGTCGCCGTCTCCTCGACCCGTAGCCCGTAGATTGAAACGGGTGGACTACGACTGGCCCCCTATGACGGACGATGACCTCGCGTCGATGGTAGACGAGGTGCTGGCAGTGGACCCCCAGGAGTTCCAGGGCGAGGTCGAGGCCGAGGCAGAGGTCATCAAACGCGAGCTCGCGGACGGCGTCTTCGACAACCCGCAGGCCATCGTGGGGTTCGAGTACGAGTTCTACGCCGTCGACGCCGAGTCGAGCGCGCTGGCCAGGGTGCCGCGCCGGCTGCTCGAACTCATCGGCTTCGAGAAGGAGCTGGGCCTGCACAACGCCGAGATGTCGACCAGTCCGCAGCCGCTGAACCGGCACGGACTCGCCGCCCAGGAGTCGGAGGTGAAGGCCCGACTCTCTGCAGCCGAGAACCGCACGAGCACCGAAGGGATGCGGCTGGTCAGCGACGGCCTCTGGACCATCCCGCCGGAGGGCGAGACGGCCCGCGAGTACCTGACCGACAGCGTCGACGACGACGGGACGCGCATCGCGTCGAACATGAGCGACTCGGTGCGCTACCACGCGATGGCGAACGCGGCCGGGAAGTCAGGCACCGCGCCGGCGGGGATGGAGCTCGACGGCCCGCACGTCTCGCTGTCGGCGGACACCGTCATGCCCGAGAGCCTCATCACCTCCATCCAGCCACACTACCAGGTCCCCCACGCCCGCGACCTGCCGACGTACTTCAAGTACGCCGTCCGCATCGCCGGCCCGCTGCTCGCGCTCGGCGTCAACTCGCCGTTCTACCCACCCGACCTCTACGACGAGGACGCGACCCCGGACGAGATCGTCGAGGACGCGTGGATGTCGAACCGCATCGACGTCTTCGAGTCGGTGCTGAACGCGTCCGGCGACACCGGCGACAAGGTTCGGTTCCCCGACGAGTTCGACACCGTCGAGGCGGCGGTGGACGCAATCGCCGCCGACGAGACCATCGTCCCGATGCCGGTCGAACCAGCCTCCCGGTTCGACGACGAGTTCGCTCACTTCCGGCTGAAGCACGGCACCTACTGGCGGTGGGTGCGCCCCGTCTTCGGCGGGGCGACCCGCTCGGCCGCGAACGCTCGCATCGAGTTCCGTCCCATCGCCGCCCAGCCGACCGTCCGGGACGGCATCGCCTTCCAGGCCGCGTTCGCCGGCCTGCTCGAGAGCATGTTCCGGCGTGAACACCCCGTCCGGCACCTCGACTGGGTCATCGCCCGGGACAACTTCTACGCCGCGATGCGCGACGGGCTCGACGCCGACCTCTACTGGATCGCCAACGACGGCGCCGAGACGACGGACACCGAGACGCTGTTCGCGGACCTGTTCGCCCACGCGAAGGACGGCCTCACCTCACGCGGCCTCTCGGAGGAGGAGGCAGCGAAGTACCTCTGGCCGCTCCGCCAGCGCGCTCGCCACCGCGTGACGCCCGCCGAGTGGAAGCGCCGCGAGGTCCGCGAGCGACTCGACGAGGGCGCGAGCTTCGAGGACGCTGTCGTCGAGACCCAGCGCACCTACATCGACCACCAGGAGGAAACGCTCATCGAGGGGAGTTTCGCGGACTGGGTCGGTCGCGGGTCGACGGAACTCTGAGTCGCCACCCGGCACTACGGGCCCCGCTGCGCAGCGCCCGACCAACCCGGTTCCGAGAGACATATACGACCAGCGTCCGGACGGTGAGACATGAACCGCCGAGCGTTCCTGGCCGGGTCTACCAGTGCGGTGGCCGTCGGGCTGTCCGGCTGTCTGGGGATCCTGAACACCGGTGGCGACACCGAAAGCGGTGACTTCGACGTCGGTATGGGGTCGAGCTTCTTCGAACCCCGGAAACTGGAAGTGACGGTCGGCACGACGGTCGTCTGGAAGAACACCGGTATGCGCCGCCACACCGTCACGGCGTACGAGAACTCCCTCCCCGACGGTGCCGAGTACTTCGCCTCGGGCGACTTCGACTCGGAGGCGGCCGCCCGCGACGCGTGGCGCAGCGGCTACGGCGGGACGATCCACCAGGGCAAGACCTACGAGCACACCTTCGAGGTGCCGGGCACCTACGACTACTTCTGCGTCCCCCACGAGGTCAGCGGCATGGCCGGGTCCATCGTCGTCACGGAGTAGACGACGTTCGTTCTTCCGCCACGGAATCGACGTGCGAGGCGCTCACCGGACTATTTCGCAACGCGCAGCTGGGTGGTCGTCTTCCGCGCGAAAAAGGCGGGATTCTCGACTGTTCGAACGAGGGGAGTCAGACTTCGACTTCTTCTTCGTCGACGTCGACGGCCGTCTCCTCCTCGGCGGCGACCTCTTCCGGGCTGGCCTCCAGCGTCGTCTTCTGGATCTCGACGCGGCGCAGCGGGTAGATGGTCTTGGCCTCGCCGTAGATGGCGCTGGAGAGGCGCCCCTCGACGATGCTGTCGACGAGGTCGGCGAAGGTGCGGTCCTCCGCGGCCTCCTGGACGAGGTCGATCATCGTCCGGCGGATGGCCTTCTCCTGGCTGTGGTCGGCCTTCTTCGTCGTGAACGCCACGGGCTGGATCTGGACGCGGTAGTCGTCCGTGGTCAGGACCGTGACGTACGCCTCGACCTTCGACGCGCCGCGGCGCACGAGGCTGCGCAGGTAGTCCCGCGTCAGTTCGTGCTTCACGAAGTCGGTGTAGGCCGCGTCGCTGCCGACGTCCGATATCTTGAATGTCAGCTTCGTGTTGTTCTCGCTGGCGTCGTTGGTGAGATCGCCGAGCGTCGTTTCGATGGTGCGTCCGAGCACCTTGTCCGGTTCGTCCGCGGGGGTGTCACCGAGCGGCTCCCGGTCGAACTGTTCGGGAGCGTGGACGGTGTACCACCGCTTCTCCGTCGCCTGCTTGGAGACTGATCGTTCACTCATGGTTGGTCTGATCTGATCGGTTGGCTGTCTGTACGACCTGCTCCGCCACCGAGAGGTTGACGACGTAGTCGTCGATCGTCGACTGGAGGCCGCCGGTCGTCTCGCGCTCGATCGTCGTGACGACCGTTCCGTCCTCCACCTGCGTGGACATCTCCGGCGTGTTGTCCGGCGCGAGCGCCGCCGCGATTGCGTCGGCGTCCGCCGGTTCCGTCCGGATGGTCGCGCGTCTCATAGTGCCTCCCGGAACGCCTCGAGGAAGTCCGTCGATGCCGCGTCGAACCGTGCGTACCCGCGTCGTGTCGTGCCCGTTCCGTCGCCGCCGACCGCGCTCGCAGCCTCGCGCATCGTCGCGCCGAGGTCGCGGTCGTCGACGGTCGCTGCGGCGGCCTCGTCGTCCGCGACGACCAGCGCCGTCGGCTCGGGCGAGCGGTAGTCCCGGAACAGCCGGGCCGCCGTCTCGACCGGTGCGGCGTCGGTGCGGGCGACGAACAGGCCGTCGTACCGGGCCGTCGTCGCCTCGCGGAGCGTCGCGTGGGCAGCGCCCGCGTGGTCGCGCCACGCGTCGAGCGCCGACGTCCGCGCGTCGTGGCCGAGCGCCAGCGCGACGCCCGTCCCCGGTCGCTCGCGGGCGACCGCGTCGAGCACGTCGGCGTACCCGCCGAGCGTCGCGAACGGCGCGTCCGAGAGCTCGTACGGGCGCAGCGCGCGCTCGACCGTCTCGGCAGCGCGAGCGGTCGCCGACTCCGCGCCGGCGGTAGCGAGCGCGACGAGTGACCCCACCTGACGGTGGGCGTCGTCGTCCAACTCCGCGGGGAGACCGAGCTCGGCGAGCTCTGCCTGCGTCGCCCCGCTATTGCCGGAGAATCCGGCGTGGACGAGCGTCGAGTGCGCCAGCCCGTCGGCGAGGTCCGCCGTCGGGACGGCGACGCCCGGTCGTCGTACGAGTCGGTCGTCCGCTGCGTCGAGCACGTGCGCGTCGTCGCCAGCGCCCGGCGTTCGACCGGCCGCGACGACGCCCGCGAGCGCGAGCACCGGCTCCGGCTCCGCGCCGAGTTCGGCTGCGGCGTCGAAGGCGGTGACGCTCGGTTCGTTCCCGAGCGCCACGTCGCCACCCGACGCGCCGACGGTGACGACGAGGTCGTCTGCATCTTCAGCAGCGTCGTCGCCTGCTTCGTCGGTCTCGGGGACGCGCTCGTTCGGGAACCGGGCCGCACTCGCCTGGAACGGGATGCCGGCGTCGGAGCACGCGCGGGCGAGGATGCCCGTCGCTGCCAGCGACTCACCGTCGGCGCGCGCGACGAGCCGCACGAAGGCGGCGTCGCGCAGCGCGGCGGCTACCTCGCTCGGGGCGGGGGCGTCCTCGTGGGTGGTTCGACCGGCGGTTGACATCTAGTCGAGGAGTTCCTTGGCGGTCTCGTAGGAGTACGTGAAGTCCTCGTCGATCTCGTCGCCCTGGTAGTAGCTGACCAGGCGGCGAACCTTCGACTGGGTGTTCTGGAGCGCGCGCTTGTTCTGCGCGTCGAGCGGGTGCTCGTCCATGTGCTCGCGGAGGCGCACCGCTCGCTCCATCAGGTTACGGAGGTCTTCGGGCAGCTCTGGGTCTGCCTCGTTCTCCTCCAGAATCTCGGTCACCTTCTTGCCGGTGACCGCCTTCACGTCCGGCACGGGGGTGCCGGTCACGCCTTCGTCGCGGAGCTTCAGACCGATCTGGCTCGGGCTGTGGCCCTGTTCCGCGAGTTCGACGACGCGTTCTTCGACGTCTTCGGGGTCGACGTCGCTCCACTCCGGTGGCTCGTCGTCCGTGGGTTTGTCCGAACCGGACGACCCACGGCGTCGTGTGTGCATTCGTGCCATTGTTCGAGGATAGGAACTGCACGAGCCGCTGCGATAGTGGCCGGCGCAAGAGCGCCGTACGCGGAACCGATGGTTCCGCTTGCACGTCCGCAATCCCAAGCCGTGAGACGCGCGACACGCACGGAGTGCGTGAGCGGGCGTGGCCCGCGAGCGACTCCCACGGCGAGTCAGATTTGCGGCTGTGCCGTTCCCGTATTCGTCCGTATCTCCCCGCGCAACTTAAAGGGTTTCCATTCCGGGAGCGGTGTGCCGGGGATGGGCGTGGTGGCGCGATTTCGAGAGGTTTATCAGTACCGCCGGGGAACTGGTAAATGCGAACGCGGGCTCGTAGATCAGCGGTAGATCACTCCCTTGGCATGGGAGAGGCCCCGGGTTCAAATCCCGGCGAGTCCACTATTCTCTCTCGGCATCACCGACGAGCGGTGCGAGTCGCGTGTGCCGAGTGAAATCGGGTCTGTTCGAGACGGGATTTGAACCCTGCCAGTCGCAGCGTCGAGCGGAGCAGGACGACCGTCTGGCTTCGGTTCACAATCCCGGCGAGTCCATCCGTATTTTAAAGCCAAAGCCGCGAGGGCTACTATTCCCAAAGTCAGTGAAAAGACGAGGAATACAACAGCGACCCCTGGAGCTTCCAGGCACTGTGGGTATCCATACTTCGCGCCGATTACTCCGCCGAGCGAGCGCTGGGCTGGTCGACGAGTCGGGGAAATCGTCCTCCTGTTCGCCATCACTACCATTGAACTGCTCTGTGAACCACTCGAACTGTGACTCAGTTACTAATTGCCACGACAGAAAGGAGGCGACTTGGAAGGGCGGCGCAGGTCCGAACCAGCCAGCGGGAGGCTGACAGAGAGGATTAGCCTTCGGACATGTCCGTTACTGCCATTCCGATTCCGTATGTCAGTGAGACTAGCGCGACACCGAACATGAGGAGCCACAAGATAAGGATGAGGTTAAACGGAACGGCCCTCACTCCCTCGGGGAGGACGCCGCGCTTTAGTGCGATCTTATCTGGAACCATCGGGCGGTAGACCAGCTGTGTAACCATCAGAACGAGTCCGGTAGTGGCACCGAAGGCAATCGTCCACCAACTCCCGCCATCGTAGGGGGTCTGTCGGAGGATACTGACGTAGTCTATCATGAGCGTAACCCCGATGGAGTACAGGAGACAGATGGTAATAGTTACTACAGAATAATCCAGTAACAGAAAATGCGAACTTAGGCCGATACATATCCCTGCAACCCCACCAACGAGTGCTGCTCGCTTCGTTGGCGGATTTCGAGTTGCTTTCTTCGATGCTGAAGACGGAGTGGAAGGGTTTGATCGATCGGGGTTCATCTGATACTCACCAGCTGTTGACGGGGAAACCGACTCGGGGAGACCGCCCAACATAAAAATGTAACCGCAACTATAATAAAGAAAGCGATATTCTATAGCAGATTGTTCGTGAGTTCTCGCCGTCTACAGATAAGCAAGGCGAGTGCCTCGGGGGCGTTCGTAAATCGAAGATTTTCGTGATGACGGGAGACCGACGGTCTCTCGAACCACTTGACCCCGATGGAAGCCGACACGAACTTTTAATAGGTATGATTCGTACAGCAGCGTACAGTCAGAAACGCCAAAGACGGCGCATCAAGCCCTCGATGAACGCACGCCAGTCGAGGAGTAAAACTAGACGGTGCCTCGCCTATCGATACCCAAGTATCTCCGACAGACCAGTGAGTTTCTGCCCACACCGGAACCGAGTCGGTATCGGGTATCTCGGCGATCTCCTCGGGCGTCACACTCCCCTGCCGTTCGGCTGTCGTCATCAACTCCTCGAAGGCTCCGTTCGGAACGGCCGGGTTCTCCCCGCGCATCTGAGGGTAGAACTCGGCGGTTCGCTCCAGGGCCTTGCTCCTGGTGTTCTCGCCGGTCGCTTCGAGGAGAGCACCCATCCGGCACTCGCACGAGTCGGTCATCCTGGGGCGCATCGAATTGCACACGGCCCCTGCTGCACACGGCCCCTGCACGCGGTGTGTTCGAATTTGGGGATGCATCTCTTTCATTCTGATCCCCTCCAAAACTCTGCGAGCGAATCAGGCGACTTTTTGGAGGTGAAGAAACAGTGGGAGATATGCCGTCCGAGAAGCTATGTCCGGACTGTACGGAACCGCTGGAGCAGATGGAGTTACAGGGAACCGACGCCGTTGGAACGCTCTCGATCGTCTCGGCGGCTTCGGACGAGGGATTTCTCAGTAGCGTCCGGGCAGACGAGATTCTCACGCCAGTGCCGTACGTCTGTCCCGAGTGCCGACGAACGCTCGTGTACGCCGAAGAGTGACCGGATACTCGAACTCGAACCACCGACTCCGTTGAAACCTTCGGTCGGTGGAAGCCGTCGGAGGCCGTGCTGAACACAGCCTCTCTATCCAGCGCCCGATTCCTGTCGGTGACCCGCGGGTTCGACGGGACCAGCCAGTGCCATCACGAACTCGTCTCTTTGCAACCGCTCCATCAGTAGTCGATTGCCCGTTACGTAGTTAGACGGCACCCCCAACGTCGTCCGGTGTCTGGTCGCCAGCGTCGGCACCCTCCTCGGCGTCGAACTCGTCGCTGTCGCCCCGGTCGGGCTCTACCTGCTCGCGCGTCGACCGCCCGTGACGCAGCTCACCGCGGGCAGCGACTGGCGCATCGACCTGGTGACCGCGGCGTCGTTGCTCGTCGGGAGCGGACTCGTCCGGTACGTCTGGTCGCCGGACCGGTGGGGCGAGCAGGTGAGCGGCGCGGGCACGGCGGTCGTCGCCACGGCGGTGCCGTACGCACTCGTCGAGTCCGTCTGGAACGTCTCCGGGCACGTCACGTTCACCCTCGTACCGACGCTCGTCCTCGCGCTCACGAACGGGGAGATACTGGCCCGCGCTGGCGATCCCGCTCGTGACGATCGTCAACCGCCCGGTCCCGGGCGCGCACACGTGGCTCCTGTCGTTCGGCGGCCTCGCGTTTGGCACGGTCGCCGTGGTGGCTGCCCGTCGGCGGTGAAGATGGCTGAACGGGGGCCTTTGTCGATGACGGTGGTCGGCGTACGTCCCTGAGGGGGTCGGTATCCGTCTTCGAGTAGCGTGACAGGACCAACGATCCAGGGTGCCCCGACGCTCACTTCCTTCGACCGAGTTGCCGGTCCCTGTCGCGACTGTCGACGACGCGGAAGCCACCGGTCTCCTCCCGCGAGGAGACCTCCCGCTGCGGGAAGGGGATCTTCACTCCCTCCCTGTCGAAGGCGGTCTTCACGTCGGCGATCACCGCGGTTATCGCGCGCCACTTGCGTCGACTGCTCGGCCGGTCGATCCAGAACCGGAGTTCGAGGACGACCGCCGATTCGTCGAATCTCGTCAGGACGGCGCGGGGACGGGGTACCTCCAGGACGTGCGTGACGTCGCGCATCGCCCCCTCGGCGATCTGGATCGCGCGATAGGGGTCGGCCGAGTAGTCGATGCCGACCTCGACCTCGAGTCGGAGTCGTCCCTTCCGGCCGTAGTTCTTGATGGTGCTGGACCCGACCACGTCGTTCGGGACGATGACGTACTCGCCGGAGAACGTCTCGATCCGCGTCGTGAACAGCGTGATGTCGGTGACGACGCCTTCCTCCACCACGCCCTCTCCGGTCGGGACGCCGATCCAGTCGCCGATCTCGAACGGGCGCGAGAACATGAGCGTGAACCCGGCGATGAGCGCACCCAGGGTCTCGTTCGCGGCCAGACCGATGATGATGCCGAGGAATCCGGCACCGATGAGGAACGCACGGACGTCCACCTGCCACACGCCGAGCAGCAGGAGTCCCGCGAGGAGGTAGACGCTGACCTCGGAGATCCGGGCGAGGACCTCCCCCTGGTGGCCGGTGATCTGCCTGCTGCTTTTGACGAACCGGTCGATGACGTTGACGACCATCCCCGCGCCCACGTACGACGCCGCGAGGACGCCGAACGTGACCGCGATGCGAGCCCCGGCCGACGTGAGTTGCGAGAAGACGTCGATCGTCGGCGCTGGAGCGGCGGGGTCGTTCCAGAGAGCGAGCGCCCGTTGCCCGATGAGGACCGCAGCGAGTCCACTTACCGTGAGGAGGAAGACGTCAACGAGGCGCGGATTGGCCCGCCGCTTCAGACGCGGGGCGACCTTCCAGAGCACCCACACGACGAACACCGTGACGACGAGAAGCAGCGTCGATAGCAGTACCCGAGCGTCGGGAACCTGGATCGGCAGGGCCAGTTGAAAGACGAAGGTCGGCGAGTTGAACACGGAATCACTTTCCACGGTCGTGGGACACGCTATCCCGGGCGGTCACGGCGATGCCAGACACCCGCCTATTCAGTATCCATCGCAGTGGTCTTGAGTGTGTCGTGAACTCTAAAGTATTCGAACGCTACCGCTATCATTTGAAGATAGGTTCGGAACGGTGCACGTCGGTCGTCGACCCGAACACCGGTTTCGGACGGCGTACGATGTGCTACCGTTCTCACCACCCGGGAACGGGGTGGCGACTATATTGAGTCGGCGAGCGTCCGCTCTAATATGAACCGAACCGCCAGAATAATCGTATCGCTGCTGGCCGGGATTGCCGCCGCGCTGGTAACGCTGGTGGGACTCACCGAACTGCTCGGTCCGTACGTGTGGTCGTCGCTGATGGTGAGCGGTCCGGTCGCCGTCGTCACCGGTGTCCTCTCTGCGGTACTCGCGTTCGGACTTCTGCAGTACCGCGAGGAGATGCGTGGCGGTGGCGCGTCGGATGGAACCACGGCAGTGCTCGGTGGACTCGTCGTCGGAGTCGTCGCTTTCGGCCTTGCCGGGGTAGCCGTCACGCTCGCACTCGGTGCGTTCTCGGTCTCGCTGTTCGCTGCGACGCTGGTCGTCGGGATTCCCGCGGGCCTTCTCACCGGAGTCGTCGGAGCGGTGACCCTCGCGTGGTACGTCGGCAGGCGAGACGATCGGAGGGGACCCGTCGCGTGAACGCGCCGAGGTCTCTCGGCGACAAACGATGACCACCGGCGTCTGCGGACTGCGACGAGACCGGTGACCGCAACCACCGTCTACTCCTGCTGATTGCCAGGATACTCTTCCATTCCGTGCAGAAACACCCCGCCCGCACCCTGTCGTCGCCCACTGTCGTTCTCGACGCACGCGAGGACGCGAATTTGCGACCGAACCGTCAGGCCGGTCGAGAGCACGGAAACGGGCGTCCACGGATGGCGCAAAGTGCGGTCGACGCCGCGCACGAGAAGCCGATTATCATCATAAGTTATGCGTACGCCCGAAGTTGGAAACCCGATGCCTATCTCGAGAGCGGCAGAAGACCTCGCGCTGTTGACTCTAGCGCAACCGAGATTGAATCGCAGTACGGCGGCGACCCATTCCGACATCAACGAACGTTATGGAATGGAGGTGGCAGTAACGTTTTTATACTGGGGTGGCAGAGGGACTGGCGAGGTTTCCGATGTTAGCACCCGTTCGACGTGCGACACTGTTCGCCCTGTACCAGATTAGCGTCCTGACCGGCATCGCCCTGCTGCCGATTGCGCTGGTCGCCCGGCAGCTCGGCGTACCGCTTCCGATCCACCGGGTGGTGGAGTCGCTGCAGCGCGCATACGAGACGACCGCCGAGAGCGCGTAAGGTCGCGGCACCCGAACCGAACGAGGTTCGTGAAGGGTTGCTTTTATCAGTGCTGCCGGACTACGTTCGGGCAATGCCTACGCCAATGAACGGTTCCGACTTCTCGCGAAATCTCGACCGCTTCGACAGTGGTGCGACCAACCCCTACGAGCCGGAGATCGGCTCGCTCCCCGAGAACAACGTCTCGCAGGACGAACTCGACAACGTGAACAAGACCGGAACGACGACCATCGGGCTGGCGACGACCGACGGCGTCGTGATGGCGACCGACATGCGCGCCAGCCTCGGCGGCCGGTTCGTCTCGAACAAGAACGTCCAGAAGGTCGAGCAGATTCACCCGAACGCCGCCTTGACGATGGCCGGGTCGGTCGGCGGTGCGCAGTCGTTCATCCGGACGATGCGCATCGAGTCGAACCTCTACGAAGCCCGCCGCGGCGAGCACATGAGCATGCAGGCGCTCTCGACGCTCGCGGGTAATCTCCTCCGCGGCGGTCCGTTCTTCATCGTCTCGCCCATCCTCGGCGGTATCGACGAGGAAGGCCACCACGTCTACAGCATCGACCCGGCCGGCGGCGTCATGGCCGACGACTACACCGTGACCGGCAGCGGGATGCAGGTCGCCTACGGACTCCTCGAACAGGAGTACGCCGAGGACCTGACCAACGAGGAGGGGATGCAGGTGGCGGCCCGCGGCATCCGGAACGCCGCGGAGCGCGACACGGGCAGCGGTAACGGCGTCTTCCTCGCGGAGATCACCGAGGAAGGCGTCGAGATCGAGGGCCACAAGGACTTCGACGAGGTCCTGTAACCGGCGCGTTTCTCTGGAACCATCTCGGTCGCTCCGCGTACGGGCGACCATCTCCCGTATCGATTCTCCGACCGTCCAGCCGTGAGCTCTGCGCAGGGGCCGGCTTGGAAAGGTCTAACCGACAGGCGGTCCTCCGTGTAGCCATGACGGACTACACGACCGTGTCCATCCCGAAGGACCTCGCCGACCGCGTCGAGGAGACGATCGAGGGAACGAGCTTCTCCAGTACGAGCGACCTGGTCCGCTTTCTCCTCCGCAGCATCGTCATCCAGCACCAGAAGCAGGGCAAGCTCACGGACGCCGAGTTCGACGAGATAACCGACCAACTCCAGGAACTCGGCTACCTGGAGTAGTCACCGCGGCGTTCAGAGCAGTTCCTGGGGCGGTTCGGCGTCGAAGACGTCGAGCGACTGCCGGCGGCCCGAACGGTTGAACGCCGCGATGGAGTCGTCGTCCCACGGCGGAACCGCCACCAGCACCGCCTCGTGGAGGTCGTCGGTCCGCGACACCGCCAGGGCTCCCTGTGGGTGGGAGACGAACCGTCCCTGGGTCTGGCCGGCCGGGATGGAGAGGTCGACTCCGAACACGGCGCGGACGGACTGTCCCGCGTCCGGCGGATAGAAGTGGGTGAACACCGGCGTCTCCGGTGGCAGGTCGACGTCCCCGTGGAGTTCGCCCGCGGGGGTGACCGAAAGCGAAATGGTCACCTTCTCCGGTTCGGCCTTCGCCGCGAACTCCAGTAGTGCCTCGACCAGGCCGCGGGTAGCGTAGACCACGGAGCGACGTTCGTGTCGACGGATGATAACACCGTCGCCGGAATCGAGGCCGTTCGGGCCGAATCGGCCCGCCGTCAGTTGGTTCGTTCGGAGAAACGGATTACGCTAACGTATTTTTACTTGCATACATGTATAATTTATATAGAAAAATTGAAATTTGTTGGTCTGTTACACACACTCGATGGCAGAAAACGACCTCGGCACGTACCTGGCAGAGAACCCCCGAATGATCGGCGCGCTGTTCACGATGATGCTGCTGCTGTCGCAGGCAGGAAGTGCGGCAGCGATGTACTCTAGGACTGTTGGTCCGTAAGCCTAAAACTCGTCGACGGCGTCGCTCCAGACGAACTCTCCATCGAACAACAGCGGCATAACTTCTAACATGAGGTGTTGGCGCAATTCGTCACGTGTCAACGTATACGTTTCGAGAGTTCCTGATGAGAGGTAGCACTTTTCGGTCGGTCCGACCTTCGGTGTGACGAAGCTCCCAAGTCCACCTTCACTGGAGACGAAACTCCGTGGTGTTAGCTCGAACTCGGCTTCGGATATTGTTTCAATCTCCACCAGCACTGGGATAACACTCTCTGATTGCACGACGTCCAGGTTTCCGTCCCCGACGACGAGATACTGCTCGCCGACGATGCTGCGGTCCTGGGCGACGTTCAGCGCGGCGCGTAGCGGGAATCCGCGGTTGAGCAGTCGCGCCATCGCCTTGCCGACGCGGACGGCACCGCTGTTGACGACGTCGTTCAGCGTGACGACGCCGCCGACGGCACCGCCCTCGATGAGCGCGGTGCCCTGCTCGTAGGACTGGCAGGCGTTCAGGAAGAACGACTCGACGCCGACCGAGTCGAGCGCCCTGGCGTCGAGGTAGCCGTCCACGCACTCGATGCCGTTCTCGTCGATGTGGCCGATGTAGTGGAAGAACTGCGTGTCCGCCGCGAGCGCGTCGCGCAACTCGTCGGTCGTCAGTTCGTGGCGGACCGTCACGTCGAACGGAAGCGTCTCGCGAGACCCGTACACCTCGTCAGCGACGGTCCGTTCCTCGTCCATCGCGCGGTCGTTGCAGACGACCGTGATGTCTATCTCGCCGTCGCCGGGCGTCCGCTCGAGGCGGTTCCGGAACGCCTCCGCGGTGGCCTTGTGTGCACCGACCGGCGTGTCGTCACCGACCCAGAGCTGGTCCAGCGAATCGGTCGATTCGGGTTCGACCAGCGACCGGTTCGTCGGCGACGATTCCGACGCGCTCCGGGTGAAATCGCCGCTCCGCGCGAACTCGTCGCTGGACGGCGCAGGTGCGTTCGACGCCGACGTGTCGGTCGCCGACGGCGTGCGGACGACGGCGAGGTCGTCCACGACGAAGGGGAGCGTCTCGACGTTCCCAGGGTCAGGAGCGACGCGAGCCGACAACTGCCACTCGGGGACGTGGGGTTCCAGCAGGGCGTACGACACGTCGAGGTACGCGGCCAGTCGCTCGGCGAGCGGTGCGTCGTAGAGCGCGGCGAAGTCGAGGTCGACGAGCGGTTCGACCTCCCGGCGTTCGTGCAGGTCGACGGGATAGTAGCCCTCGGTGCGGGTCACGCAGTCGAGGAGGAAGGTCCCCTTGAGGACGCGCTCGACCTCCGTCTCGAAGCCGTGTGCGGAGTCCAGGGGGTGCTCGTACCCGTCGGCGACGAGCTTCGGTGCGTTGCCGGGAACGACCTCGGCACCGAGGTAGTAGGCCAGCGGCGCGACCGGGTAGACGTGGCCGAGGCTCGGCGGAACCTCGACGCGGACGCCGGTGTCCGGTGGCGAAAGTCCGTCCGGAATCCGGAGTTCGTCGCCGAGTTCGACGGCAGGAGGGTGCCCCCGGAGCGTGGGGAACGACCGCTCGGGACTCGTCGTCTTCAGTGCGGACCCGAACGTCGAGATGGCGGCCATCACGTCGCCGGGGTCCTGCGTCGTCGTCACCGTCGCCGGCGGGCGTCGCTGGTGGGAGCGCCCGCCGATCAGCACCTCGGCGTCGTCGTCGAACGACAGCTCGACGCCGTCGAACGCCGCCGAGACGGTGACCGCGCTCTCGACCCTGAGGTAGAGCTTCACCGGCGTGCAGAGTTCGACGCTGTACGTGGCCGACTGCAGTTCGTGTCGACTCCCGCACTCGGCGCTCGCGACCATCTCGCCCGCGTCGTTGCGCACGTACACCGACGCCGCGGTCGGGAGCGTGACCGCGTCCGTCCGGACCGCGACCGCCCCGTCGACCGGGAACGTGAACGCGTCGGCGTCGGCCGGCGTGGGGTCGACACCGCCCGGTACGGCGAGGGTGGTGGTTCGTCGTTCGACCGGGTCGACGACGTCGATACCCGCCTCGCTGGGTTCGAACGAGAGCGTCACTCGTTCACCCCCCAGAGATGATAGTTCGAGAAACGACGAACGGAGTCCATAGGAGCTTTATTCCCGCTACGTGCCAAAAAACTATCGACGCTCGGAACTAAATCGGGGCAAGCTCCCTGACGATGTTCGCGTACAACGCCGGCGAGCGCCGTCTGGACTCCCGGAGCGCCTCCGTGAGCGCACCGGTCGCGTCGTCGAAGACGCCCGCGCCGTGCCCCACGAGCACGCGCTCCGGCGTCAGCCCCCGAAGCTCGCCCGGCGGGAGTAGCCGTATCATCGGGTGGACGCCCAGACGTTCGCGTGCGGTCCGGAAGTACGACGCCGTGCCGACCGACTCGGGGACGACCAGCGTCCGCTCGGAGTCGTCGTACAGCGCCGCCTCCTGCCACGCCGGGTTGTCGAACAGCTTCAGGACGCGGAAACCGGTGCCGGCGAGCGTGTCCGTGAAGCGCCTGACGGCGACCCCCGCGTCGGGGGTCCGGCGCACCCACGTCGGCAGGTAGACCGGCACCCCGTGTCGATCGGCGATCTCGGCGGCGTCGCGCATGTGGCGGTCGAGGAGGACGACGACCCCGGTCACGTCCCCGAACTCGGCGAAGAGGTCGTCGATGCCGGGCGCGTCGACCGGATCGACGACCCACACGTCCCCGTCGACCGCGAGGGCGTGGCTGGCCCGCTGCATCGTCTCGTCCGGATGCGCCATCCAGCCGACGCCGCCGTCCCAGCGGTCGATCTCCCTGAAGTCCCTCGCGGGAGCGGTCTCTTTGAATCCCATATCCGGTTCTCCGTCGCCGTGCCAATAAATCGACGGGGCCGAGGAGGACGCGGACGGGTCGCTTGCTCCGGGAGTCGACGCGGCCAGCAACGGCGGACACCGTTCTTCGTCGCCGTTCGGTCCGTCTCCCTCCGTCGACCGTTCGGTCCACCTCCCTCGTCAACCGTTCGTTACGGTGCAGGTGACCATCCTTGAACCGATAGAATGAGGTAACCGACTCGACTACTCACCCGCAAGAATGTTCGACAAGGTTCTCGTCGCGAACCGCGGGGAGATCGCCGTTCGGGTGATGCGCGCGTGCGAAGAACTCGGAATCGACACCGTCGCCGTGTACAGCGAGGCCGACAGCGACTCGGGCCACGTCCGCTACGCGGACGAGGCGTACAACGTCGGTCCGGCGCGCGCGGCGGACTCCTACCTGGACCACGAGGCCATCCTCGACGCGGGACGGAAGGCCGGCGCGGACGCCATCCATCCGGGCTACGGGTTCCTCGCCGAGAACGCGGAGTTCGCGGGGAAGGTCGAGGACAGCGACATGGTGTGGATCGGCCCGTCCGCGGCGTCCATGGAGCAGCTCGGCGAGAAGACGAAGGCCCGCAAGACGATGCGGGAGGCCGACGTCCCCATCGTCCCCGGGACGACCGACCCCGTCGAGGACCCCGAGGAGATCCGTGCCTTCGGCGAGGAACACGGCTACCCCGTCGCCATCAAGGCCGAGGGCGGCGGCGGCGGTCGCGGCATGAAGATCGTCCGCGAGCCGGACGAGGCCGAGGACCAGCTCGAGTCCGCCCAGCGCGAGGGCGAGGCCTACTTCGACAACGCCAACGTCTACCTCGAACGCTACCTGGAGAACCCGCGCCACATCGAGGTCCAGATCGTCGCAGACCACCACGGGAACGTCCGCCACCTCGGCGAGCGCGACTGCTCGCTGCAGCGCCGCCACCAGAAGGTCATCGAAGAAGGACCGAGCCCGGCGCTCACCGACGAACTGCGCGAACAGATCGGCGAGGCGGCCCGCCGCGGTGCGGAGGCCGCCGGCTACCAGAACGCCGGCACCTTCGAGTTCCTCGTCGAGGACGAGGGCCGCGACGACGGCGAACTGCTCGGCGTCGACGCCGACTTCTACTTCCTCGAGGTGAACACGCGCATCCAGGTCGAGCACACCGTCACCGAGGAGCTGACGGACATCGACATCGTGAAGTGGCAGCTTCGGGTCGCTGCCGGCGAGGAACTCGACTTCTCCCAAAGCGACGTCGACCTGGAGGGGCACGCGATGGAGTTCCGCATCAACGCCGAGAACGCCGCGGAGGACTTCGCGCCCGCGACCGGCGGCAAGCTGACGACCTACGACCCGCCGGGCGGTATCGGCGTGCGCCTCGACGACGCGCTTCGCCAGGGCGACGATCTGGTCACCGACTACGACTCGATGGTCGCGAAGCTCATCGTCCACGGTGCCGACCGCGAGGAGTGTATCACGCGGTCCCAGCGCGCGCTCGCCGAGTACGACGTCGAGGGCATCCCGACCATCATCCCCTTCCACCGCCTCATGCTCGAAGACGACGAGTTCGTCGCGGGCACGCACACGACGAAGTACCTCGACCACCACCTCGACCAGGACCGCATCGCGGAGGCCCAGGAGAAGTGGGGCACCGACAGCGAGTCGGCGACCGACGAGGATGAGGTCGTCGAGCGGGAGTTCACCGTCGAGGTCAACGGCAAGCGCTTCGACGTGAACCTCGAGGAGCGCGGCGCGGCCGCCATCCCGACGGCGTCGGCGGACGCTGGCGGCCAGAAGCCCCAGCCCGCGGGCGGCGACGGCGGCGGTAGCGAGACCGTCGTCGAGGCCGACGGCGAGCAGATCACCGCCGAGATGCAGGGTACCATCCTCGACGTGAAGGTCGACGAGGGTGACGAGATCGCGGCCGGTGACGTGGTCTGTGTCCTCGAGGCCATGAAGATGGAGAACGACGTTGTCGCCGACCGCGGCGGCACGGTCAGCCAGATCGCGATCGGCGAGGGCGACAGCGTCGACATGGGCGACGTGCTCGTCGTCCTGGAGTAAGGCGGCACAGTCTCGTCTCGTTCTGCGATCCGTTTCGCGATACCGCGCCCCGGATTCGACGGTCTGTGTCTGGCCGTCGCTCCCCCGGCCGGGCACCGCTCCGACGACCCTTCCTCGTTAGGGACAATCGATATTCCACCGATACACCTAGGTCGACCCGTCCGCCGCCCGGCCACGAGCGGGTCGTGGATCGCCGCGGCGGGAGAACATCATGACACGCTGCACTGCCGACGACGACCGTACGACCGTCCAGACAAACGATTGGACGTCCATCGACGATGCGATGGAAGTACTCGGTACCTGGCAACGGCGAGCGCTGCTCGCAGAACTGTTCGACGTCCGCACGGCGACCGTCGACGAACTCGTCGAGGCTCTCGCGGCGACGGGGCCACGGGAACGGACCGGTCGGGACGAAATCCGGATACGGCTGCTTCACGCGGACCTCCCGAAACTGGCCGCCGCCGGCATCGTCCGGCTCGACAGGGACGACGCGACCGTGGCGCTTGTCGGCGAACAGCGACGCGTCCGGCACCTGCTCGACGGAATACCCTGGCGCTGAGCAGGCGACAGAGCGGGCCATTCTTGGTCGCCGTCCACCAAGGCCCGCGCATGAACGACACGCGCAGCGCCATCCTCGACGCGCTGGCCGACGGCCCGGTCTCGGGGCCCGCCCTCGCCGACCGACTCGACGTCTCGCGGAACGCCGTGTGGAAACACGTGGAGGCGCTCCGGGAGGCAGGGTTCGAGGTCGAAAGCAGCGAGGCGGGCTACCGCCTCGCGGGCGTCCCCGAGTACAGCGGCCCCGCCGTCGAGTACGGACTCGACGCGCCGTTCTCGGTGGAGTACCACGACGCCATCGGAAGCACGAACGACCGCGCTCGCGAACTCGCGGCGGAGGGCGCGACCGACGTCGCCGTGCTAGCGGACGAACAGACCGGCGGCCGAGGGCGTCTCGACCGCAAGTGGGAGGGTCCGAGCGGCGGCGTCTACGTGAGTCTCCTCGTCCGCCCCGACGTGCCGCCCGCACACGCGCCCCTGCTGACGCTCGCCGGCGCCGTCGCCGTGACCCGCGCCGCCCGCGAGGCCGGCGTCGACGCCGAGATAAAGTGGCCGAACGACGTCGTCGTCGCGGACGAGTCCACCGAGCGCGGCGGCCGGAAGCTCACCGGCATCCTCACCGAGATGGAGGGCGAGGCCGACCGCGTCACGTGGGTCATCGTCGGCATCGGGGTGAACGCCAACGTCCCGAGCGAGCGACTCCCCGCCGACGCGACGAGCGTCCAGGCCGAGGTCGGCCCGGTCGACCGTCGCGCGTTCGTCCAGCGCCTGCTGGAGACGTTCGACGAACTCCGCGCGGACCCCGACGCCATCCTCCCGGCGTGGCGCGAGCACGCCGCGACGCTGGGCCAACAGGTCCGCGTGGAGACGCCCGACGGCACCGTCGAGGGCGAGGCAGTCGACGTGGCGGTGCCCGGCGCGCTCGTCGTCGACACCGACGACGGCCGGGTCCGCGTGCACGCGGGCGACTGCGACCACCTGCGACCCGCGTGAACCAGGCGCTGGCGGGTCGTCGGCCCCGAGTCCGCACCGACCGCGAGAAGCCGAGTTACGAACGACCCCGCGCCTCGCCGGCGGCGTCGGCTGCCGGCTGGCTCTCCTCGTCGCCGACGTTGACGGTGAGCACCGGAACCGAGCAGCCGCGGACGACGCGCTCGGCGACGCTCCCCATGAGGAGGCGATCGAGGCCGTCGCGGCCGTGCGTCCCCATCACGACGAGGTCGCAGCTCTCACGCTCTGCGTAGCGGACGATCTCCTTGCTCGGCGGTCCTTCGACGATTGACGTCTCCACGGCGACGTCGTACGGGTCGGCGGCGGCCACCACGGCGTCGAGCGCCCCCTCGCCCTCCTCGCGGAGCACCTCGCTCACGTCCTCCCACGAGGTCTCCATGGGGAGCCCAGCGAACGTCGACGTGTTGACGACGTAGACCGCGTGCATCTCCGCGTCGTGCGTCTCGGCGAGTTCGCCGGCGTGGTCGACGACGCGTTTCGTCTCCGACGTCCCGTCGGTCGGCACGAGGATGCGGTCGTACATTGGAACGTTATCATATCGCACGACCTGCCCTCGCTTAACGTTTTGGAAGGGCCGCGTGACGGACTCCGTCGACGAAGAGCACCTACAGGACGACCTCTTTCACGTCGTTCGCACCGGCGCGGCGAACGACCGCCCGGACCACGTCCTGACTGTTCGAGAGGTTGTCCGAGTCGCCGTCGAGCACGAGCAGTTTCGCGTCGCGGCCGGGTTCGACGGTGCCGCAGTTCAGGTCGGCGACCGCGGCGCCGTTGCGCGTCGCCATCCGCAGCACCTCGGTGGCGGACGCGTCGGTGAGCTTCGAGGCGAACTCCATCTCGCGGAACATCGACGGACTGTTCAGCATCACGTTGTCCGTCCCGAGAGCGACCGTCGTCCGGTCGAGCAACTCGCGCACGGGCGGGACGCCGACGTCGGTCACGAGGTTCGACCGGGGACAGACGACCACGGGCACCTCGCTGTCCTCGATGCGGTCGAGGTGGAGGGGTTCGGGGTGGACGACGTGGACGAGGAAGTCCGGCGAGAGGTCCAGCGCCGGGTTGATGTCGCTGGGGTCGGCCTCGCCGGCGTGGATGCCGAACAGCTTCCCGGCGCGCTCGGTCGCGTTGCGCTCCGTGGAGAACTCGGCGTCGTTCGCGCCGCTCGCGCCGAAGCCGTCCGACGCCTCCATCGCCTCGACCGTCTCGCGGCCGAGGATGACGGGGTCGACGTCCAGCCCCTCGACCGCCTCCCGGAGCGCGTACACCCCTTCGACGCCCCCTTCGCGGAACTCGACGAACGAGGCAGTGCCGGTCGCCTGCATCTGGCGGGCCGACCGGCGGATGGCGGCGATCTTCTCCTCGCGCGACGCCGCCCGGAGGAGGCGGTGTTTCAGGCCGTCCGGCGGCGCGACCAGTTCCTCCAGCGAGAGGCCCTCCCCGGCCTCCTTGGCGATGGAGTCGCCAACGTGCGTGTGCGCGTTGACGAACGCCGGCAGGACGACGTCGTCCGACTCGACCGACGTCTCCTCCACCGTCTGTATCTCCCCGTCCTCGACCACCACGCGACCCTCGACCGGCTCGAACCGGGGGCCGCGAAGTATCGTGCCCTCCACGAGCATGCTCGACAGTTGTCAGCAGCGGGTCTTGAAACCCACCATCCGGCACCGCTCGACGCACGTCCGACAGCGCGACCCGGAATCCGATGCACGACGGGGCGGTGACCGGGACCTGAACCTTTTTTACGTCCGGCCAGAACTTTCCAGTCGTGCTGCTGACGGCTCCACCCCACGCTGGTCACCCACATCACGGACCAGCGACCGCTTCTCGACGGGTGGAGCCCCGGACGTAGGCCGTTTGGACGGCGTCGGTCGGAGTGAATCCCGTCGCCTCGCGAACCGTGCGCCGACTGCGCCTTCCCGAACACAGCCACAGATGCGATCACAGACGCGACGAGACCGACGAAGCGCCAGCACAGTAACGCGACGGACGACCGACACGCACCGGACGACCACCGCGGAGGCGGGCCGATGACCGACCTGGACCCCAGGGAGTACTACGACGAGTTCGCGGAGGGCGAGTGGGAGCGTCTCGACCGCGACCCCGTCACCCGCATGGAGTTCGAGAACACGGTCGACTACCTGGACCGCTACCTGCCCGACGCCGGTCGGGTGCTCGACGCCGGCGGCGGCGCGGGTCGCTACGCCTGCTGGCTCGCCGAGCGCGGGTACGACGTGACGCTCGTCGACCTCTCGTCGGAGCAGGTGGCCATCGCCCGCGAGAAGGCCGACGAGCGCGGTCTCGTCGACCGCGTGACGGCCGAGCGGGGCGACGTTCGCGACCTCGACTTCGACGACGACGGATTCGACGCGGTCTGCTGTCTCGGCGGCCCCCTCTCGCACGTCGTCGACGACGTCGAGCGCGCGACGGCGACGGCGGAACTCCGACGGGTCGCCCGCGACGGCGCGCCCGTCTTCGTCTCCGTCATCGGTCGCCTCGCCATGCTCCGGGACGTCGTGAAGTTCGACCTGGAGCGGTCGTCGGGCCTGCTCGCGCCCATCGCCGAGGACGGCGACTACACCGCGGAGCGCGTCGAGCGCCACGCCGACGGCGAGGGGTGGGCGGAGTGCCACGGCTTCCGCGCCGACGAGTTCGAGGCCGAACTGACAGCCGCCGGCCTCGCGGTCGAACGGCTGGTCGGCCTCGAAACCGTCGCCAGCAGGATGAAACGCGAACTCGCAGACGCCGACCCCGACGCCGTCGCTGACGTGCGAGCGGTCGTCGAGCTGCTTCGGGAGGACCGCGCCGCCGTCGACTGGTCGGAGCACATCCTGGCGGTGGCGCGAGCCTGAGCGCCGGCGTCAGTCGGCCGCGATCGGCTCCAGTTCCTCGGTGGCCCGCGGCCAGTCGTCGGCCGTTGCGCCGTCGACGCCCGCCGCGCGCAGTCGCTCGAACGTCTCGTCGTCGTCGGCCGCCCAGGCGACCACGTCCATCCCCGCCGCGTGGGCGGCGTCGACGACGTCCGTCTCCAGGCAGAGCGTCGAGTGCGGGTGGAGCGTGTCGCAGCCGAGCGCGACCGCGGTCGCCAGGCCGGTCTCGACGCCGACCGACTCGCCGAACAGGTACCCCAGCGGGAGTTCCGGATTCCGGTCCCGGACCTCGGCGAGCGCCGACGGCAGGAAGGAGGTGACGCGAGCGTCGACGTCGGCGGCGGCGATGGCCGCTACGGCGTCGGCTGCCACCCCCAGCTGTTTGAGTTCGACCTGGACGCTCACGTCCGACGGGATCGCCGCGAGCGCCTCCGACAACCGGGGGATCCGTTCGCCCGACTCGAGCACCTCCAGCGACCGGAGGCGGTCCCAGTCCATCGCAGCGACCGACCCCGTCCCGTCGGTCACGCGGTCGACCGTCTCGTCGTGGAAGACGACCAGTTCGCCCGTCCGACAGCGGCGGACGTCCAGTTCGACCGCAGGAAAGCGACGCGACGACTTCCGTACGGCACGCACTGTGTTCTCCGGATGTTGCCCCGCACACCCTCGATGGGCTATGAGATCCATTCCTCGCAGAGCACGCAGAGTCGGGGACTGTTAAAACCATCTATTTCCCCACAGGCGTCGGCACGAACGCCACGACTGACCCGCAGTATCCGTGGCTTTCGGGCCGTCCGCCGTAGCTTTCGAGCCGTTCGTCGGACGTACGCGCGTCGAGGGCCCGGTAACGAGCGGTTACCGTCGCCGACGCTGGCGGTAATCGTCGACGGAACGGCAGGTGGCCGTCGAGGCGACGCCGCGTCGGCGCTACCGGGCCGTGTCGCGTTCGCCGGGCTGCGCCAGCGGGAATCGCTCGCGCGCCCTGGCGAGGTCGGGCGGTCGATTGATCTCGACGTGCCGGTTCGGCGAGACGGTGACCCGCTTGGTCGGCGTCTCGGGGTACACGTGTGGGTACCAGTCGTCCGAGTTGTCGGCGAGGACGTCGAGTGCAGCGTCGCGGTGACGGCGACTGACGATGCCGACGCCGGCGTGGCGGTGACCGGGGATCATCCCGTAGTCGACGACGTTGTTCGCCCCGTCGCACTGGATGGCAGTGTGCTCGTCCTGGACGCCGGGGAAGCAGCCGACGACGTTGAATCCGCCGTCGAACAGCCGATAGCGATCGACCAGTCGGTCGAGCAGCCCCGGCTCGACGACGACGTCGCCGTTCAGCACGAGGACGTCGTCGTCGACGCGTGCGAGTGCCCGCCGCAGCGACTCGGCGTTCTCGTAGTCGGACCAGCGCTCGAACACCACCGGGTCGGCCGTCGAGAGGTCGTCGATCACGTTCTCGTACTTGTACCCGAGGACGATGGTGATACCGTCGACGTGCTCCGTGAGCACGTCGCGCTGCCGGTCGTACAGCGTCCGTCCGCCGACCTCGAGGAACGCCTTGGGCACGTCCTCCGTGACGTCGCCCATCCGGCTTCCACAGCCCGCCGCGAGGATCACTGCGCGCATCTCGTTACCTCCGCGGCAGCGCGTTCGCCGGCCCGACCGTCCATCGGGATGCCGAGGTGCTCCCTGAACGCGGCCTCGCGCTCGGCGACGGCCGACGGGTAGCCGTTCTCGTACAGGTCGTCGACGGTGCCGAGGTCGAGGTCGGCTGCCGTCGTCACGAGGCCGATCTCCGGAACGTCAGCGTCGTCCGTGGCGATGTCGGCGAACTGGACGAGCGGCCGGCCGGTGTGGAGCCACTCCGTGACGATGCCGGAGTAGTCGGAGAGCAGCAGGTCCGACGCCAGTACGCTCTCTCGCGGCGTCGAGTCGTCGTCGAACGCGACGTTCGACACGTCGGCGATGCGGTCGCGACACTTGCTGGTGAGCGACCGGCCCGGTTCCTCCTTCCTGTCCATCGGGTGCGGTCGGAAGAGGAGTTCGTAGTCGGTGTCCTCGAACAGGTCGAGCACCGGTTCCGCCGTCGAGAGGTAGGACCCGCTGCCGTAGTTGTGGTTGGTCGGCGCGTACAGGACGCGACGGTCCCGCGGCGAGTCGGCGTCCACGAGGTCGTCGGCCTCCGGGATGCCGACGACGCGCACCGCCACGTCGTCGGGGAACGCCTCGCGGTAGCGATGCGCCCATCGGTCGCCTGGCGCGAGTGCCACGTCGACGGTGTGTCCGACGTGCTCGACCGTCGTCTCCACCTCGCCGCGCCCGATGGACGCCCCGTGGCGGACGTGGACGAGGGGGTACTCCCCGTGGAACGACAGCTCCCCCATCTTGAACCGGTGATTGTACACGACGACGCTCGGGTCTACCTCGCGGACGCTCTCGTCGACCGCGCCGATGTCGTCGACGACGACTTCGGGGATGTCGTCGCAACAGCCCACCGCTTCGGGCCGGACCGGAACGTACGCCGACTCGACAGTTACGTGCCTATCTATCGATTCGAACGTCTTGCGCATGAACGCGCGTTCGATGACGTAGAGTACCTCTACCATGTTTCTCCCCCACTCCTGACGCCGGAAACGAACGCGTCTCACTGCGCTGTCGAGAGACGCAGACGGTATTCAGAAGCCTTCAACCGTACTTCGCCAAAGTACTTAGCCGTGACCCCCAGATTTCTGGCACGAACGCGCCGGGGTCGCCAGAGAACTGCCGGCCGAGACGGGTCAGAACCGGGAGGCGCGACCCGCCGCGCTCCACGGGTCGGTCGGCGCGTCCGTGGGGACGCGCACGTCGCGGTTCTGCAGGCGCGCGACCTTGCCCGCGAACCCCCAGCGGTCGCCCTGCCAGGTCTCGGCTTCCTCCCCCGCCGCCGCAGCCGCGGCCGACTGGGCGCTGAGGTGGGCGCTGACGGCGGCGGCGATGGCAGCCGCCTCCTCGTCGGTGGCGTCGTCGGGGATGGAGAGGTCGAACCCCTCAGAGCGGGATGTTGCCATGTTTCTTCTCGGGCTGAGACTTCCGCTTCGTTTCGAGCATCTCCAGGTCGTCGATGAGACGCGGTCGGGTCTCCTTCGGCTCGATGACGTCGTCGACGAACCCGCGGTCCGCGGCGGTGTAGGGGTTGGCGAACTCGTCGCGGTACTCGTCGATGAGCTCCTCGCGGCGCGCGTCGGGGTCGTCGGCCTCCGCGAGTTCGTCGCTGTAGAGGACGTTGACCGCGCCCTTCGGCCCCATCACGGCGATCTCGGCCGTCGGCCACGCGTAGTTGACGTCGGCGCCGATGTGCTTGGACGCCATCACGTCGTAGGCCCCGCCGTACGCCTTCCGGGTGATGACGGTGAGCAGCGGAACGGTCGCCTCTGAGAACGCGTAGAGGAGCTTCGCGCCGTGGCGGATGATGCCGCCGTGCTCCTGGTCGGTCCCGGGCATGAAGCCGGGCACGTCGACGAACGTGAGGATGGGGATGTTGAACGAGTCACAGAAGCGGACGAACCGCGACCCCTTCTCGGAGGACTCGATGTCGAGCGTGCCGGCGTTCACCCGCGGCTGGTTGGCGACGATGCCGACGCTCTTGCCGTCGAGTCGCGCGAAGCCGACGACGATGTTCTTCGCGTACCCCTCCTGCACCTCGAAGAAGGAGTCCTCGTCGACGACGCCCTCGATGACCCGGGCCATGTCGTACGGCTTCCGGGGCTGGTCCGGGACGACGGACTCCAGTTCTTCGTCGCGGCGCTCGGGGTCGTCCCACGGCTCGACGGCCGGCGGGTCCTCGACGTTGTTCTGCGGGAGGTAGGAGAGCAGGCGGCGGATGTCGTCCAGCGCCTCCTCCTCGCTGTCCTCGGCGAAGTGCGCGACCCCGCTCGTGCTCGTGTGAGTGGTCGCGCCGCCGAGTTCCTCGAAGGTCACCTCCTCGCCCGTGACCGTCTCGATGACGTCCGGGCCGGTGATGAACATGTGGCTGGTGTCTTTCACCATGAAGGTGAAGTCCGTGATGGCGGGGCTGTACACCGCGCCGCCAGCACACGGTCCCATGATGGCGGAAATCTGGGGGACGACGCCGGAGGCCTGCTGGTTGCGGTGGAAGATGTCGGCGTAGCCAGCCAGCGAGGCGACGCCCTCCTGGATGCGCGCGCCGGCGGAGTCGTTGAGACCGACGATGGGGGCGCCGACCTCCATCGCGCGGTCCATCACCTTCGTCACCTTCTCGGCGAACACCTCGCCGAGCGACCCGCCGAAGACGGTGAAGTCGTGGGCGAAGACGAACACTTTCCGGCCGTTGACCTCGCCGTAGCCGGTGACGACGCCGTCGCCGTACACCTGCTTTTCCTCCATGCCGAAGTTGTGGCTCCGGTGGGTGCGGAGCTGGTCGAACTCGTTGAACGTGCCGTCGTCGAGGAAGTAGTCGATGCGCTCGCGCGCAGTCATCTTCCCGCGTTCGTGTTGCTTCTCGATGCGCTCCTCGCCGCCGCCCTTCTCGGCCTCCTCGCGCTTCTCTCGCAGGTCGTCGATGCGGTCGTCCATCGTCATGCTCGATGTTCCCTCCGCTCGGTACTCATTGAGCGACTGCAGTACGACGGGCGGGAAAAGGTTTCCTAAACCGGGGTTACTGACGGCACCGGCGAGCGGTTCCACGACGCGCCGTCGCGCCGGAATCGACCGCGGAGGACCCGCCTGGCGACTCGCTGCGGACCGAAAGGCAGTTCCCCGAAAGGACGGTATCACGACGCATGATTTCCATCGCGCTGGCGGGCAAGCCCAACGCGGGCAAGTCCACGTTCTACAAGGCGGCGACGATGGCCGACGTGGACGTGGCGAACTACCCGTTCACGACCATCGACGCCAACCGCGGGGTGAGCTCCGTCAGGACGAAGTGTCCCTGCCTGGAGTTGGACGAGCGCTGCGGCAACGACGCGTGCCACGACGGCAAGCGCTACGTCCCCGTGGAACTGCTCGACGTGGCCGGCCTCGTCCCGGGCGCCCACGAGGGGCGCGGCCTCGGCAACCAGTTCCTCGACGAACTGACGAACGCGGACGTCATCCTCAACGTCGTCGACGCGTCAGGCGCGACCGACGCCGAGGGCGAACCCGTCGAGGTCGGCACCTACGACCCCGTCGACGAGGTCGACTTCATCGAGGAGCAGATGGACATGTGGCTGGCGGGCATCGTCGACCGCAACTGGGAGACCGTCGAGCGCCAGTCGCGCTCGCCCGGGTTCGACATCGACGACGCGCTCGCGGAGATGCTGACGGGCTTCGGCGCGACGGAAGCGGACGTGGCCGCCAGCCTCCGCGACCTCGACTACCCCGACAACCCCCGCGACTGGACCGACGAGCACCGCGAGGCGCTCGCCCGCGACGTCCGCGCGCGGACGAAGCCGATCGTCCTCGTCGCCAACAAGGCCGACGTCGCGCCCGAGGAGAACGTCGAGCGTCTCGCGGAGACCGGCAAGCCCGTCATCCCCGCGACGGCGGAGGGGGAACTCGCGCTCCGGCAGGCCGTCGAGGCTGGCGCGGTCGAGTACGACCCCGGCGACGACGACTTCGAGGTGGTCGGCGACCTGAGCGCCCAGCAGGAGCAGGGCCTCGAACGCATCCGCGACGTCATGGCGGAGTGGGGCGGGACGGGCGTCCAGCAGGCGATGAATGAGGCCGTCTACGACCTGCTCGACCGCATCACGGCCTACCCCGTCCAGAACGAGTCGAAGTGGACCGACGGCCAGGGCAACGTCCTCCCCGACGCCTTCCTCCTCCCGCGCGGGTCGACGCCGCGCGACCTCGCCTACGCCGTCCACAGCGACATCGGCGACGGCTACCTCCACGCCGTCGACGCGCGGACGAACCGCGAGATCAGCGACTCCCACGAACTGGAGGAGGGCGACGTCGTCAAGATCGTCAGCACGGCGAAGTAACGCCAATCGTCGAAGGAGCCACAGCGTCGGCACGGCGACGGAGCGTCACGGAACGTCGATACTTTCCCGCTTCGACGGGGTCGGTCGAAGGACCACTCCTATGGCCGACCGGGTAGTACCCTTTCCGGGCGTGTTACCTTGGGGACGGTTCCAGAGCAATCGTCGGGGCAGTCGTCGGTCGCACTCTCGGTGAAGGCGATCGCGACGGTCCTGCTGTTCCTGTTCGCGATACGACTGCTCGGCGCCGCGACGGACGCGCTGTCACCGTTCCTCCGGGGAGTACTCCGCGAGGTCGTCGTCGGGGACGTTCCGGCGCTCGGCGTCAGCTGGCTCGCCTCGTACCTCCTCGCCAACGGGTCGGTCGTCGCTGCGCTCGCGCTCTCGCTGTTCGACGCCGACCTCATCGTCACTTCGCAGCTCTACCTGATGATTGTCGGCTCCCGGCTCGGCGCGGCAGCAATCGTCGTCTTCATCGGTGCTTTCGACTACGTCCACGAGGAGCTCGGGACGCTGCGCGAGTCCGTGAGCCTCGGCCTGCTCGCCTTCCTGCTCACCCACTCGATATACCTGCCCGTGCTGGTGCTGGGGTACCTCGTGCTCCCGCTCGTCACGCCGGCGGCGGCCGTCGACCGGGCCGTTCCCGGACCGGAGACGGGCGTCCCCGACGTCCTCTCTGTCGCCACGGGGAGCATCATCGACGGCGTCGGCGCCGGGGCGGCGTTCGCGCTCGCGCTGGGCGCCATCTTCCTGAGCATGCGCTCGTTCGACCGCATCCTCGACGGCGTCGACAAACAGCAGCTTCGGGACCGGTACATCTCCCGCCTCCAGCACAAGTGGACGTCCTTCGTGGTCGGGCTGGTCGTCACCGGGTTCACGACCAGCATCGCGTTCTCGCTCGGCGTCGTCGTCCCGCTGTACAACCGCGGCCACGTCAAGCGGTCGGAGATAATGCCGTACGTCCTCGGTGCGAACATCGGGACGCTCGTCGACACGCTCGTCGTCGCCGTCGCGCTCGACACGCCCGTCGGCGTCACGGTCGTCGCGCTGCTGCTGGTCGTCGGTCTCGTCGTGACGATGCTGGCGCTGCTACTGTACCCACTGTACACCAGCGTCATCGACGCCGTCCAGAGCGAGATCCTCAGCACGGTCGCGTACTTCGTCGCGTTCCTCGTCTCCTTGCTGGTGGTGCCGCTGTTGCTCGTTTTCATCCACTAGAAGTCGCGCGAAACCCGGGTTCTTGCGAGGTCCGTGGTCGCGTTGCAGTCCCGTGACCCACCAGTGCCTGATCGACCCACTTCCGTCTGTGTTAGCGACTCGACAGGAACTCGACGAGCAGTTCGGTGACTCGCTCCGGACGCTCGTTCTGGATCCAGTGGCTCGCGTCCGGGAACCGCTCGACGCGCAGGTCCGGCACCCATTCGTCCAGCCCCTCCGTCAGCGAAACGTCGAGTGCGGGGTCGCGCTCCCCCCAGACCAGCAGCGTGGGGACGTCGACGTCGAGCGACCGGCGGTCGCCGAGGACGGCGCCGAGTTCTCGCCGCAGTTCGCCGCGGAACTGCGCCCGGTAGTAGTTGAGGGCGGACCGCAGCGCGCCCGGACGACAGGCGGCCTCGCGGTACCACCGGAGGTCACGCTCGTCGAACGTCGACGGTGTCGTCGCACTGCCGGCCAGCAGTTCGGCCACACCGGCGCAGTCGAGCGCTCCGAGGAGGGCCTCCGGAAGCCAGGGCAACTGGAAGGCCAGCGCGTACCAGGAGCGACGCCACTGGTCGGGATTCTGCAGGAGTTCGCGGCGGTACGCGCCGGGATGGGGCGCGTTCAGGACGGCGAGGTCCGCGAGGCGGTCCGGATGACGGATGGCGGTCTCCCACGCGACGATGCCGCCCCAGTCGTGGCCGACGACGTGCGCACGCTCGGCGTCGAAACGGTCCAGCAGCCCGACGACGTCGCCGACGAGCTCCGCCAGTCGGTAGGCGTCGACGCCGTGGGGTTTCTCCGAGCGGTTGTACCCCCGCATGTCCGGGGCGACGACGTGGAACCCGGCGTCTGCGAGCGCCGGGACCTGATCGCGCCACGAGTACCAGAACTCGGGGAACCCGTGCAGCAGGACGACGAGCGGGTCCGCCGGGTCGCCCGCCTCGACGTGGTGGAGTCGCACCCCGTTCGCGACGACCTCCCCGTGGGTCCAGTCGGTCATGCCCGCACGGACGACGGGTTGCCGGAAAAGCATTGGCGGTCGACGGGGCGTGACGGTCGTACACAGCTCGGAGGGGCGAGCGTTTTTGAGTGATACGGCCCAAGGACGCCGTATGGAGGAAATCACGCTGTCGATTCCGGAATCGATCGTCACGTCGCTGCCAGAGGACGGCGAGAACGCTGCCCGCGACATGGAGCGCGCCGTCGAGGGCTGGGAGGCGCGCCTGAACCGGCTCCGCGAGGAGACCGAAGACGACGAGGCGGTCGCCGGGGCGGTCGTCGACGTCGTCGAGCGCTTCGAGGAACGCTGGGAGCAGTACGACGACTTCGTCGCGGAACTGCGCGCCTGGGGGCAGTCGCCCATCTACGCGATGGCCTGGCGCGACCTGATGGGCTCGCTCGTCCGCCAGCTGTACGACCACGACGACCTGGCCGACCACATCGACCGCGAGCGGCACGCACGACTCGTCAGCGACGGCATCCGACCCGGAAGATGACCGACGAGTCGTGCGGTGCAGACGACGACGCACCGCTCGCCCGCGTTCGCCGCGCGAAGGCCGCGGAGGTGGCGGACGAGCCGTCGCGTGGCGTCGACGGCGGCGCCGTGGCGGTCGGCCTGGTGGTCGCGCTCGGCGCGAAGCTCGCCGCCGGTCTCGTCACGCTCCTGACGCCGTTCGCCGACGTCCCCGCGCTGGCGAGCACGCTGGTCGTCCCGGTCGGCGGCTACGCGGCAGGCAGGTACGCCGGTGGCGGCCCCGTCCGTCGTGGCGTCCACGGCGTGCTCGTGGCGACGCTCGCGCTGGCACTGACGGCGCTCGGCGCGGTCGCCGTCGCGTGGCAGCGAGCGCTCTCGACCTTCCGTGACACGGTCGTGGCGAACGGTAGCGACGCCGTGCTGGTCGCCACCGCGCTCGCACTCGTCGTCGCGAGCGGCGTCGCGGGCGTCCTCGCGGAGCGGTCGTGAGCACCGGAGGCGACGCACGGCCGAGCGGGATTTATACGCCCGGCGGCCCACGAATCGGTATGGACCTCACGCTGCGGTTCTTCGCCAACTTCCGCGAGGCGGTCGGGCAGAAGACGCTCGAACGCGAGTACCCCGAGGACGCTACCGTCGGCGACGTCCTCCGGACGCTGGTCGCGGAGTACGACCTCGACCTCTACGAGGACGGCGAGATGCGCGAGCAGTTGAGCATCATGAAGAACGGGAAGGACGTGGTCCACCTCGACGGCGAGTCGACGCCGCTGGACGACGGCGACACGCTGGCGGTGTTCCCGCCGGTCGCGGGTGGATAGATGCGACGCGAGAAGTCCTTCCGCGGCATCTCCGAACGGCTGGCCCGGCGGTACCTCCGGAACCTCGGCGGCGAGGAACGACCGGACGGCGACGTCGTCGCCGACGACTGGCGAGCGTCGGTCTCGTCCGAGACGGTCGAGATCGGCCCCAGTCTCACGTTGACCGAGGTCACCGTCGTCTTCGAGGGCGACGAGTCCGCCCTCGACGGCCTGGTCGACGACTTCGCGCAGAAGGCGATGCGAGCAGGGGGGTGACCCCACGTGACCGACGACCCCGCCCATCCGATCGACGGCCAGATCGTGCTGCTGACGGGTGCGAAGGCGAGCGTCCCGCTCGAACGGATCCCGGACCTGCTCGCGCGCGCCCAGACCGACCTCGCCGGTCGGCTGGACGACCACCGCCGGCAGTACGAGTGCGTCCACGAGACCGACGAGCGCGCCACCTTCCTCGTCCCGCTGGGCTACTGGTCGACGGCGGGCGAACGCCTGGGCTTCGGTCGCCGGGAGGCCGACGCGGTCCGGCGGGCCCACGAGCAACAACTGCGCCGCATCGGGCGCGAGAACGGACGCGAGGACGAGTTCGAGACGGCGCTGGAGGTTCGGCAGGTGGCGGTCGTCGGTCGCCGACACGCCGACCCCGCCTGACCGGCCCCGCTCGCCAGCGTCGGTCCGTCGGCCGACGCCCGTCGACGGCCGGTCCGAACCGCGCGGTCGAACGAACGAGCGCTCTTCTGGTCGCGCGAGGACAAGCTACAAGAAAGGCGGGTACGAAGCCTCTCGCATGCGATACGGTCTGGAACTGGGCATCGGGGCCACGGTACTCGGCCTGACGCTCGTCTCCTCGGGACTGTTCGGTCCGGGAATCCACTCCCTCGTGGTCCCGGCCGCGTTGAGCGGCGGGTTCGCGCTGTTCGCCCTCGGTCTCGCGCAGCTGTGGCGCGTCGACGCCTTCGACCCGGAGACCGGCGGGAGCCGCGTCGTTGCCGCGGTCGTCACGCTCGCGGCGTTTGCGGTCGTCGCCGGGGCCGCCGTCTGGGTCCTCTGAACGCGGCCCTCGTCACTCCAGCGCGTCGAGCGCCGAGTCGAGGTCTGCGATGAGGTCGCGGGGGTGCTCGACGCCGGCGGAGACGCGCAGCAAGGAGTCGGTGATGCCGAGTTCCGCCCGTTCCTCCGGCGAGAGCGGCGAGTGGGTCATGCTCGCGGGGTGCTCGATGAGCGACTCGACGCCGCCGAGGCTCACCGCCAGTTCGAACTCGTCGAGACGCGCGACGAACTCCTCGACCGCCGCGAGGTCGCCCGCGAGTTCGAACGACACCACGCCCCCGCCGCCGTCCATCTGGCGCTCGGCGAGGTCGTACTGCGGGTGCGATTCGAGTCCCGGATAGTGGACCGCCTCGACCCGTTCGTGCTCGTCGAGGAACGCCGCGATCTCCGCGGCGTTCGTCTCGTGCTGGCGCATCCGGAGCGGGAGCGTCTTCAGGCCGCGCAGCGTGAGGAAGGCGTCGAACGGCGCGAGCACGTTCCCCATCCCGACCTGCTGGAGGAAGCCGATCTCGGCCGCGACGTCCTCGTCGCTCGTGACCGCGACGCCGCCGAGCGAGTCGCTGTGGCCGTTGAGGTACTTCGTCGTGCTGTGGACGACCACGTCGGCCCCCAGTTCCAGCGGGCGCTGGAAGTACGGGCTGAGGAACGTGTTGTCGACGCCGAGGGTGGCGTCGACGGACTCGGCGACGGACGCGATGGCCTCGATGTCGCAGAGCCGTAGCAGCGGGTTCGTCGGCGTCTCCATCCAGACGAGTTCCGTCTCCTCGCGGACCGCGTCGGAGACGTTCGCCGGGTCGCGTGCGTCGACGAAGTCGACCGCGACGTCGAGGCGATCGCGGAACAGTTCCTTCAGCATCGTGTTCGTCCCGCCGTAGAGGTCGTCGAACGCGACGACGTGGTCGCCGGGTTCGACGGTCGCCATCACGGTCGCGACGATGGCCGACGTGCCGGAGGCGAACGCCATCGCGTGGTCGCCGCCCTCCAGCGCCGCCAGGCGCTTCTCCAGGGCGTTCCGGGTCGGGTTCGCCAGCCGCGTGTAGAGGTACTCGTTGTCGTCCGGGTCCAGGTCCTCCAGGGCGGTGTCGGGGTCGATGCCGTCCACCGCGTACGTCGACGCGAGGTGGATGGGCATCGTCACGTCCCCCGCTCGCTGGTCGTGCGACGGCTGCTCGGCGTGGGTGACGGCGAGCGTCTCGAACCGCGCGTCCGGGTCGCCAGAGGAGTCAGTCATTCCACCGTCCCGTTCGACAGCCTAATTTAGTATCTTTCGATGCGGCAGGTGTTGCCATGCGCCGAGAGAATGGTGGTTCGACACGGATTATCGCGGCACATCTAATAATAAATTTTCCTATATCTGTGACCATATACCAACGTTCCGGGGATGGTATCGTGCGGTCACGGATCGGGGATCTGCTCGCGCGCGCCGCTTCGGTGGATGGTCGAGGCGGTCCTCGTCGGGTACGATCGGGCCGAAAAATCGTCGGAACGGAAGCGCTCAGTCGTCGCCGGACGCCGCCGCGCCGCTGCGGGACACGCCGGTGCCGGGGCCGACCTCGATGCCGAGCTCCTCCAGCTTCTCGTCGGGCACGACACCGTCCTCCCAGTCGCGGACGGAGTAGTACTCCTCCTTCAGTTCGCCGAGTTCGACGAGTTCACCCTCGGAGCCGCCCTTGCCGGGGATGGCCTCGGGGCTCCCCTCGACGAACCGGGCCGGCAGGTCGTCGTCCTCGCCGTCGAAGCCGACGAGGTTGTTGTAGTAGCGTTCGAGGTTGTAGATGCGCTCGCCCGCCTCCATCAGGTCCTCCTCGGAGACGTCGCGGCCGGTCATGCCGTTGTACTGGAGGACGTACTCCTCGATGCCCTCGGCGAAGGCGTTGAACTTGCAGATGTCGAAGCTGTCCGAGATGGCGTGCAGGTCCTGGAAGGTGGCGCAGAGCTCGCCCTTCCCCTCCCACTCGGTGGGTTCGACCTTCTCCGGGATGCCGAGGATCTCGGCGGACGGCGTGTAGCCGCGCAGGTGGCAGGCACCGCGGTTGCTCGTCGCGTAGCCGATGGCCATCCCCTTCATGCTCCGGGGGTCGTAGGCGGCCATCGTCTGGCCCTTCACGTCGAGAGACATCTCGGCGTCGCCGAGCTCCTCGGCTGCGCGCTTCGAGCCCTCGGCGAGCAGGTCCGCGAGGTCGTCCTCGCGGTGGGCGATGCGCTCGATCATCTCCAGCATCGTCTCGGAGTCGCCCCAGTCCATGCCCTCGTCGAGACGGCCCTCCTCGGTGGCCTCCATCGCCATGGCCATCGTGTTACCGGTGTCGATGGTGTCGATGCCCACGTCGTTGCACCGGTCGATCATCGCGGCGATCTTGTCGCGGTCGTCGTTCATCGAGTTCGGGCCGAGCGCCCACGCCGACTCGTACTCGTAGGACTCCATCCGGACGTTCATGTCCTCGCCCTTGTGGTGGACCTGCACCTCGACCTCCTTCTTGCAGGCGACGGGACAGGAGTGACAGGTGGGTTCGTCGACGAGGATGTTCTCGCGAACGTTCTCGCCCGAGACCTTCTCGGCCTCGATGTTCGGCTCGCTGTCGTCGTCCTCGGCCTCGCTGCTCGTGCTCGTGTACTTCGCGTTACGGGTCGGCAGCCCGTCCATCTCCTCCGTGAGGTTCATCAGGACGTTCGTGCCGTACATCGAGAGCCCGCCCTCGTTCGGCGCGGTCACGTCCGACTCCTGGATGGCCTGCATCGCCTGCTGGTGGCCCTCCTGGAAGGTGTCCTGGTCGGCGGGCTGGGGCATCTTCGTCGTCGACTTGACGACGACGGCCTTGAGATTCTTCGACCCCATCACCGCGCCCGTGCCGCCGCGGCCGGAGGCCCGGTCGTCCTCGTTGATGATACAGGCCATCCGGACCTCGTTCTCGCCGCCCGGCCCGATGGCCATCAGCGAGAGGTTCTTGCCGTACGAGCCGTCGACCTCCTCCTCTAGCGTGTCGCGCGTCTCGTGGACGCCCTTCCCCCAGAGGTGGGAGGCGTCGCGGAGTTCGACCTCGCCGTCCTCGACGACGGCGTAGACGGGGTCGTCGGCCTCGCCCTCGAACAGCAGACCGTCGAACCCGGCCCACTTCATGCGAGCGCCGGACCAGCCGCCGTGGTGGGAGTCCGTGACGGTGTTCGTCAGCGGCGACTTCGTCACCACGGCGATGCGACCGCTCATCACCGTCTGGGTGCCCGTGAGCGGACCGTTCATGAACGCCAAAAGGTTGTCCGGACCGAGCGGATCGACGTCCGGCCCCTGGTCGAACACGTACTTTACCCCGAGTCCGCGTGCTCCGATGTACTTCCGCGCGTCGTCGTCGTCGACGCCCTCGTACGCTACCGACCCCTCCGAAAGGTCGACGCGGGCGACGTGGTCTTGGAAACCGCCTAGATCGGTCATGGTAACCTCTATCACTTATATTGGGTCGCAAACAGGATAGTCGTTCCTCTGCGGGAGTAACCAGAACCAGTTACACCGGCCGGACGACCGGCGGGCGGTCACTTCGTCGTGACCCACGTCAGGAACCCGAGCGCGACGACCTGCATCGCCCGCAGCACCAGCACCGCCTGCTGGACCGACGGGTCGCCGGAGTACAGCATCTTCATGCTGAAGAAGTAGTAGATGGCGACGACGTTCTCCGCCAGCATCACGAGCGCGAACGCCAGCAGGCCGAGGACGAGCGAGGAACGGAACGTCCGGTAGTTACGCACCCAGACGACCGTCAGCAGTCCCAGCAGCAGGATGTTCACGACGGCGAGTCCACTGGCGATCTGTATCGGGTTCATTCTATCTGCTCCATGATGTCCTCGAACGCTTCGCGGTGCTGTTCGAACTGGTCCGTGAGGAAGTACAGCTTCCCGTACTCGTTGTCGCCCGACTCGACCACGTCGTGGTCCTCGAGCATGTCGAGGTGGTGGCGGACGGTCTTGTACTCCAGGTCGAGCGACGTGGCGAGCTGGTTGGCGTTGCGTGGGCGCTCCGAAAGCGAGCGGATGATCCGCGCGCGGTTCTCGCCGCCGCGGGTCGCGGTGAGCAGGTACCAGAGCGCCTTGTCCATCGAGCGGTCACTCGTTTGTCACCCACCAGCCGGATTATAGTTAGGGGTCGACACGCTTCGACACCCAGCCGGTGGGGCCGCTCGGTTTCGGCCCGCTCTCCTCGCTGGTCTGCAGGTTCCCCTCGCCGTCCGTCGCGCGGACGACCACCTCGTGCTCGCCGTCCGCCGCGTAGCTGTGTTCCCACTGCCGCCAGACGTCCTCACCGGGGAGCGGGTCCGAGAGCGTCGCGTCGGCCCACGTCCGGCCGCCGTCGACGGACACCTCCACGCGGTCGACGCCGCGCGTCCCCGCGTAGGCGTGTCCTCCCACCTGCACCCGCCCGTCGTCGAGGTCGTTCACGGTGTGGAGCTTCGCGACAGTGTTCACGGGGCCGGTGCCGTTCCAGCCGCGTCGCTCCCAGTAGCCCTTCTCCGCCGCCTCCAGCACCTCGATCTCGGTGAGCCATTTGACGTTTATCTCGCCCCAGTGGCCGGGGATCAGCGCCCGGACGGGGGAGCCGTGGGCGCGCGGCAGCGGTTCGCCGTTCATCTCGTAGGCGACGAACGCGTTTTCGAGCGCAGCGAGCGGGAACTCCTCGAAGTAGTCGTCGGCCGCGCGGAGCATCACGCAGCACTCCTCGGGGAGCGTCGAGTCACCCAGCAGGTCCATCAGGGGGACGCCGGTCCAGAGCGCGTTGTCCATCTTCTTCCCGTTCAGCCCCTCGCCGACGCAGCGGAGCGTGACGAACCGATGTTCGGCCGGCAGGCCAGTGACGTCGGCGTAGTCGAAGGTCCGCTCCTCGTCGACGGCGCCGGTCAGGGTGAGCGTCCAGTCCTCGGCCGCGACCGACGGGTCGACGCTGTTGATGTCGACCTGGTAGAACTCCTCGCTCACCAGCCCTTCGATGCCGCCGACGTCGAGCGACTTCGATTCGGCGTCGGCGAGCAGGGCGGCAACGTCCTCGCTGACCGGACCACCCTCCGGGGGTCCCGCGGCGTCCTGCCGGCGGCCGAGCGCGGCGCTGACGCCGCCGACGGCGACGGCGCCGACGACGGCCTGCAGCACGCGCCGGCGCGTCCCGGAGACCGACTGGCCCGCGAAGACGTCGACTCCTGCGAGGGCGACGACGACGCCGGCGCCCGTTCCCGCGGCGAGCGCGGACGAGGGTGCGCCGGTCAGCGCGAGCGCGAGCGCGACGCAGCCGAGCGCGGCGACCAGCGACCGCGGCGCGCCGGCCCGGTCCGCCGCCAGTGCGCCGACCGCTACCACCACCGCGAACGCGCCGGCGGTCAGGACGAGCGCCAGGAGGAAGCCGAGCTGGTGGCCGAGGTCGCCGAGCGTCTGGATGGACCACGAGACGATCGCGTCCGGCGTGGTGACGACCACGAACCCGCTGACCGGGGCCGCGACGAACGCGGGGACGCGGCCGACGGCCGCGTACGACCCCGCGACGGCGGCCACTCCGGCGAGGACCGCGACGGCTCCCTCGGCGGCAAGGGACGCGCGGTCGGGACGGTCGTCGCTCATGCTATCGCATCCTGGCGACGAACAGTGCCCCGGCGAGGAGCGCGACGACGGCCACGCCGATCCCGAAGCCGGGCAGCGACGTGTCCGTTCCGCCGCTCGTGCCGTCGTCCATGCTGTCCGTCGTGTTGTCTGTCATCCCGTCATCCATTCCGTCCGTGGTGCTGTCGTCCATGCCGTCGGTCGTCCCCTCGTCCATGCCTTCGGTCATCCCGTCGGTCGTCGTCTCGGTCGTGTCGTCCTGAGCGAGCGGTGTCGGCTCCACGTCTGCCGCGGTCGGTCCGGCGTCGGCGGCGGCGGGCGCGGCGCAGATAGTCAACGCGACCACCAGCGTAACCACGTGTTCGAATCGCATACGTCCACCGTCGCCGGGGTATCAAAAACCGATTTTCCGAACTCCGGACCAGTTCTCGCCAACTCCGTTCCGGTCCGTACCAATTCTCGCCCGGATCGAGCAAGAGTAATGCCGACTGGCGTGCAAGCGGCGAGCGTGAGCGAGGAGACGAGCGGTCGCCCCTGTCCGGTCTGCGACGAGCAGCTGTTCCGCCGCCACTGCAAGTACGTCTGCCCGAACCACGGCGTCGTCATGGACTGTGGCGACACGTTCTGGAACTAGGGACGCTTCGCCAGCAGTTCGAACGCCGGCTTCACGAGCAACAGGATAGCGACCGCGGCCGCGAGTCCGACGAGCCACCAGTTCTTCTCCACCGCGCCGGTGGTGAGCGTCTCGGCGGACCCGCCGGCCAGCACCGCGGCGGCGGTCCAGGGGACCTCGCCGACGGCGGTCCCGAGGACGAACGCGCGCGGGGCGACGCCGGACAGGCCCGCCGCCGTGGAGACGGGGTCGGACGGGGCGGGCGCGAGGCGGGACGCGACCATCCCCCGAAGGTCGCCTGCGGCGTCGAAGTAACGCTCACCCGACGCGCCCAGACGGCCGGCGAGGCCGGCGTCGGTCCGCCAGTACCGCGCGGCGGCGAACGGGAGGACGGCGCTCGCGGTCGTGCCGGCGAGCGCGACCGGGAAGCCGACGACCGGGCCGTAGACGTATCCGACCGCGAGCGCGACGCCGGTCGTCGGCCACGCGAACAGCGGGCGGACGAGGTAGACGGCGACGAACGCGACCGCCGCGAGGGCCGGACGGGCGGTGACCGCCTCCACCTGCCGGAAGACGAACTGTGGAGAGACGAGGAGTCCGGCGACGACCACGGCCGCGACGGCTGCGACGCCGGCGATCTGTCGGCGGTACTGTCGGACTGCCATCCACGACGGCTTGACAGTCCGGCGGCTAAGTTCTTTCTTCCGCGCGTAACGCTTAATCCGCCAGGCCGGCGATTTGGAGTCGATGAAAGACAACGATGCTCAACGAGCATCGGAACGACCGAGCGGTGTAAACCGCGAGGACAGCGACGTGCCACGCACGTCGGGAAGTTCGAACGGTGACAGCCGTGAGGACAGCGATGCGCCACGAGCAACGGAACGACCGAGCGGCGGGGGTTCGGGAAGCGACAGCGCCGACCCGGTCGAGCTCGGGGTCGAACTGCTGTCGAAGCTCGAACACGCCGAGCTGTCGGTCGCGGACGCGGTCGACCGCATCGAGACCGTCACGACGGACCCGACGACGACGCGGACCATCCTCGACGAGGCGGAGAAGCGGGGCGTCGTCGAGCGCGAGAACGGCATCCTCCGGACGAGCGGCGGGGGGTTCGTCCGGTTCGAGAGCGAGGTGGTGGTCAAGGAGGGCGAGTTCACCTGTCAGCGGTGCGGGGCCGGCATCTCCGAGGGGCACTTCATCCGGTTCGAGGCGGGAGACCACGGCCCGTTCGGCTCCTCGTGTATCCGGAAGGTCACCGGGCGCGACTGAGTTCCTCGACGAGTCGCTCGATGGTCCGTTGCTGTTTCTCCAGCAGTTCGTTCTGGCGCTCGACGGTCTCCGTCAGGGCGTCCAGACGCTGCTCGACGCCGTCGTCCATGCTCGCCCCCGCCGGTTCGAAGCCGGAGTCGGCGAAGCCGGTGGACTCCCCGGTTCCCGTCTCGGCGGTCGCGCTCTGGTCCGTCTCGGATGCCGACTGTCCCGGGTCGGGGTCGGTGGTGGTCACCGAGTCGGTGGAGTCGGCCACGAAGCTGTCGTCGGTCCCGGCGTCGTCGGTGCGTCCGGCGTCCGCAGCGGCCGTCTCGTTTCCGGGGGCGCTCGCCGACGTCGCGGCGTCGGTCGTGGCAGCGTCGGTCGTGGCGGCCTCGTCTCGCTCGTCCACGGTCGCCGACTCCTCGACGATCTGCCCGTCGTCGTCGAGTTCCGGCGGGTTCGCGTCGATGGGGTCGACGCCGCTACCGAACGGGTCCTCGTCGGCCTCGCCCCCGGCGTCCGCGTCCGGTTCCTCCTGAGGTGCGACGGTCTGCTCGAACTCGGCGTACGAGTCGAGGTCGTGGTAGTCGAGCAGGGCGCGTTCGACGCGTTCGCGGACCTCGCGCGTCCGGTCGCTGGGCGTCTTGATTCGCTGGGGGCGACCGTCGACCTCGATGATGATCTGGGAGGAGACGGTGCCCTCCTCGACGTCGACGCCGGTCACGTCGCCGTAGTGGTACTGTTCGAAGTCCTCGTCCCAGACCGCCTCGCCGACGTGCTTGACGACGCGCGCGCTCGTGACGACGAGCGTGAGTTCGCTGAACTGGTAGGTCTGGATGACCTGCTCGTTGGTGTCGGTGACGCCAGCGCCGTTCAGGACGCCCGCGAGGACGGGGTGGAGGGCGTCGTGCAGGTGCTTCGCAGGGATGGAGAACTCCTCGACGCCGTCGATGCCGTAGTCGAGTGCGATGGTCGCTTTCCGTCGCCCCTTCGACACCTCGATGCGTTCCGCGTCGTGGGGGTACTCTTCGACCGACTCGTCGCTCAGCAGGCCGTCGCCCCGGTAGATGAGCGTCCGCGTGGACGTCACGTAGAGGGCATCCTCACCGCCGAGCGACACCGTCGCGGCGGCCTGCTCGTCTCCAAGCGTAGACTGTACGATCTCCGGAACACTCATGCACGGGAATGGATATCCGCGTGTCTTAAATCCGCCGGGTGCACCGTCGTGACGACCGCCCGAGGCGTCCGCTGGTCGACCTCACGGCTCGCTGGGCCGTGTGACGGTCGCGATGCGGTTCGATGTTCCCCGCCGTGCGACAACTCCGCCATTATATCGCCGATTACATCGGGAAATCATCCGGTAGAAATTCCGGGGGCGGGCCCGTCGTCTCCCACATGGGTTACACGTGGCAGTACTACGACCTCGTTCTCGCCGCGATCTTCCTGAGTCTCGCCGCCGGCGTCGTCGTCGGACAGATGACGACCGTTCCGGCGACCACGTCGGTGACCGCGGCGGGGTTCCTCGGCACGGTACTCGTTGGGCACAGCCTGTTCGTCAACGGCCCGGTCGACGAACCCGAGGACCTCACCGACGAGGTCGACACGCTGAACTGACGGTGGCGGCGTCGACACCGGTCGGCCCGGCAGGGGCGCGCCGACCGATTACGCGTCGACCGGGCGCAGTTCGGTCGACAGCGACGCAGCGTTCGTGAAGTTGTCCACGATCGGGGAGTTAGCCTCCGCGACCTCCTTGAGTTCCGCCAGTTCCGACTCCGTCGCGTCAGCGTCGACGTGGACGGTGCAGTCGATCTCGTCGTAGCCCGGCCGTACGTCGTCGCTGACGCCGAGCAGTCCGCGCATGTCCACCTCGCCCTCGAACTCGAACCGCAGGTCGTCGATGTCGATGCCCATCTTCGCACCGTGGGCGGCGTAGGTGACCGTCAGGCACGTGCCGAGCGCCGAGAGGAACTGCTCCATCGCCGTCGGTGCCTCGCGACTCCCGAGCATCGTTCCCTCGAGAGTGAACTCCGGCCCGTCGACCGACTGGCCGGCCTTCTCCATGTCGCCGACGGTGGTCTCGCAGGTGGTCCCCCCGGACCATTCCGTCTCCGCGCGGAAGGTGAAGATGCCGTTGTCGGCGTCCGCTTCGACTGCATCGGTGAGCTGTTCCATCTTCTCGACGTCGATTCCGTTCTTCGTAGTCATGTGCTATATGTCCAATACAATGTAGGGGCTGGGCCGAACGTAAATGGAACCAAACCCAAGCTTCCTGCCGATATGAGTCCAATCCACAAATCATATCCCGATGATAGTACTGTATGAAGAACACAATAATGACCGATGCGGTCGAAGCGGTCCGCGGTCCGACGTGCCGCGACAGGAGACGTCGACAGGAAGCAGAGAGACGGACGGCAGAGACCGGTACGTCGTTCGACGTCAGTAGACGGCGTCCCGGATCTCCTCGGCGAGGTCCTCGAACGTGTCGAGGTGGGTGCGGCGTTCGGCGCGCAGGTCGGCCAGTTTCCGCTCGTGGTCGTCGACGTGGTCCGCGACGGCGAACGCGTCGGCGTCCATGCCGGGCAGCGCTCCGGGGACCGTGAGGCCCGTCGCATCGTCCTCGGCCCATTCGACGTTGTCGCGAGCTATCTCGCGAAGGATGGTGACGGAGTCCTCGACGCCGATGTCGCGACCGCCGAGATTGCCGGTGTTGAGGACGAAGCAGTCGACGCCCAGGTCGTCGATGAGGTCGCGGAACCGGTTGCCCTCCTCGCCCTTCGAGCCGACGATGAAGGGGTTGGTTCCGACGACGCGGATGGACTCGCCAGCCTTCGAGGGGTCGCCAGCGCTGGTCTGGATGGACTCGCCGAGCATGAACGCGGCGGCGGCCTCCTCGGCGGAGAGTTTCGCGACCGGTGGCATCACGGGATTGCGAGTGATGAAGAAGATCTGGTCGACCTCGTCGAGGTCGACGTCCTCGCCCGCCGACGACAGTTCGTCGCGCAGGATGACCGCCCGGCCGTTCGACGTGTGCTCGTCGCTATCGAAGTCGACCGTCCCGTCGTCGTCGACGGCGACGTTCTCGAGCACCGCCGACTCGTCGGTCACGGCGTCGTACATGGCTGGCTGCTCCTCCTCGTCCAGTCCGATGGTCTTGACGTACAGTCCGTTGCCCTCGCTGCCCGCGACGGTCCCGTCGGGCAGCAGCGCGCAAACGTCGTCCTGGAGCATCGTCGCCTCCTCGGGGTCGTCCAGCCAGAGTCCGTGGGCCGTCAGCGTCGACTTGCCGGTCGCAGAGAGTCCGAGGAACAGCTGACCGATCTCGTCGAGGTCGCCCGCCTCGTCCTGGAGGCGGACGCGCTTGCTGCCGGCGTGGAGTCCGAGTCCGCCCTCCTGCTTGGCGTAGTACATGAACAGCCGGAGGAACGACTTCTTCGCCTCACCGGTGTAGTCGCTACCGAGGACGGCCGTGACGCCGTCGTCGGGGAGGATGCGGATGGCGACCTCGTCCCACTCGGGTACCTGGACGGTGACGAAGTCGGGGTCGGCCGCGCCATCGCCGTCGTCCGCGACCGGTTCGAACAGCTTCGCCCACGCGAGCGCGATGCGGGCGGCGGGCCTGGGAACGTACAGTCGGCAGCGGTAGGAGTGGTCGGGGTGACGACCCATCCGGCGGTCGACGCAGACCATCTCGTGCTCGGTCGCGTAGTCGACGGCGTCCTCGACGCGCGCGTAATCCTCGGCGTCGAAATCGTCGTCGACCTCGTTCGTGGTCCGGTCGGCGTTGCGCGAGCGGTGATCGCTGACGTAGGACGGTGAGCCGTACTCGGTCGTCGTTTCGAGACCCTCGGAGAACGTCCGGAGTCGTTCCAGCGACGGATTGTAGACGACGTTGTCCGCCTCCACTGGATCGGGAAGCGCGTCCGTCGGCGTTCGAACCCTCTGCGCGGAGTCTGACATCGTGGTGGGAAACAGTGCGGGGTCCTATAATTATGCACCGTTTGTCGGCTGGTAGCGATACTGTACTGACGTATTTATTTTTGCACCGCCGAGTAAATTTGTGTTCAATCGCTGCGCAACGGAGGCCGGGTCGCCCCCGGTTTCACCCGGTCGCAGTCCCACGCTTCGACGACGTACGTCCCGAACGTTGTTGCCCCCGCGGTCGACGACCGAACGTTTGGACGGTGGTCGCGACTCGTCGACGAGATAGCCGCCAGTATTGTATATATTATACAATACATCGGGTTGCATTTTCCGCAAGAAGTTCTCGATCGGACGGTACGTCGCCGGGGAAACGGAAGCTACAATATCCGGTATTGCACCCATAATGAATTACCGCCCGGTCTGCCCGACCCGTTCGTCGGAGACCTGGGTGGACAACACCACAGATGAGACGAAGAACGTTCCTGAGCGGACTCGGTACAGTTGCCCTCGGCGGCGTCGCCGGGGCTGGCACGGCGACCGCTGCCTCGACTGACGGCTACGAGATCGAACTCTACCCGGAAGACACCTTCTACTTCGCGGAGACCAGTCGACTCGAATCGTTCATCTACGCGCCCCTGCAGGACGGGAGCACCTACTACCTGTTCCAGACGTCCAACGGTTGCTGCGACGTCGACACGGTGGTCATGGTCCTCGCGGAGACGGGTGAGGTGCTGTACCTCGAAAGTCTCGACGGCGTCCTGTACACGGAAGACCAGATCGGAGAGATGGCCGACCGAATCGGGGAGATGGCTGACCGAATCGTCTACACCGAGGAACTCATCGTCCAGACCGAGTACCTCATCGTCGACGTCATCGAATTCTCCCAGGAGAACCTGCTGACCTTCGTGAGCATGCTGAACCCGCTGAACCTGCTCTGAAGGGGTAGCTCGTCGCGGCAATTTTTCGCTGCGAGACGGCGTTGCTGGAGGCTTCCCGCGAGCGACCGTGCCGACCAACGAACAGTGGTCGGTCGACGTCGGACGAGGCGACGTCGGAGACGGCAGTCGCCGTCGAGGAACGAGAACGAGTGGAGAAACCGGTGCTCGGAACGGCTCTCAGGAGACCCTGGACCAGCCCTTCATGCCGTACTGGAGGTTCTCGGCCTCGATGCCGGCCTGGTTGAACAGCCGGGCCGCCATGCTGCTCCGGCTACCGGAGGCGCAGACGGTGACGACGTTGTCCGTCGGGACGTCGTCAAGCAGTTCCTGCGGGCGCACGGCCTGCAGCTGGTTCAGCGGCACGTTGATTGTCTCGGCGTTCGGGTTCTCGATGTGTCCGCGTTCGAACTCGTGGGGCTGTCGCACGTCGACGACCGTCACTTGCGTCCCGTCGTCGAGCTCGTCCTTCAGTTCGGCCGGCGTGGTGCTCGGTATCTGCATCATCGGTGATGGTGACTCCTCGTAACCGTGGCGGACACAAGAGCATTGTGATTGTATTGTACAATAAATACAATACGGCTGGGCCAGCGGCCCGAAGGGTTTGCCCAGTAGAAGCGCCGTCGAACGGTTTAGACAGGATTGAAGGAGTCGTACGTGCAAGAGTCTCGAGCCGGCCACTTCGCCCGTCACCGTGGCAGGACTCCGGAATTGGGAAAAATGGACCATACTACGCTCCGGCCGATGGCCGCCGCATCTTCGTTGCGGCGTCGTGAACGCTCGAATCGTGCGAACCGTACCGGTAACCGACCGGCCGTGGTAGACGGTAACACTCGTCTCCAATGGTTTAAACGTGCCACGCTCCTAGCGAGAGTGTGAGTGAAGAAACAGGGCGTCGGAATCTCCGCATGCCCAACAGCGACGAGATGTTCGCCGTCGTAACCGAGCACAACGGCGGCAACCACGTTCGAGTCCGATGCGAAGACGGTGAGAACCGGATGGGACGCATCCCCGGACGGATGAAGTACCGGACCTGGATCGACGAGGGCGACGTCGTCCTCGTCGAGCCGTGGGACTGGCAGGACGAGAAGGCCAACATCGAGTGGCGATACACGGGGCAGGACGCGGACCAGCTCCGGCGCGAAGGCCACATCGAATGACGGATTCTTCGGCCTAAGATACCGACTTTCTCTCGGTCGAACCGGGCGGTGAGCCGCTGCTCTCTCCTTTCTGGCCGATGCGATTCCGACGCGAGAACGGACGGTGAGCCGTCCGCGGATGTCAGTCGTCGCCGGAGACGGAAGTGTCGGCGACGTCGCTCGTCGCCTCGGGCGACTGCCCGTCGAAGAGCGGGCTCTGTTCGCCGGGCGCGAACGTGTTCAGGACCAGTGCCGTCAGCGCGGTCATGATGACCGGTTCGCCGAAGAACGTCTCGGCCGCCTTCGGGAGTCCTTCCAGCGCGCCGGGCGTGGTCGCGACGCCGAGTCCGAGTCCGATGGAGGTGGCCATGATGACCATGTTCCGGCGGTCGAGGTCGGCGTGGAGGAAGATGAGCCGCGCGCCGCTCGCGGCGACCATGCCGGCCATCAGCAGGACGGCGCCGCCGAAGACGGCGCTCGGGATGGTCGCGACGGCCGCGCCCACCTTCGGGCTGAAGCCGAGGACCGCCAGGACGACGCCGGCGACGCCGACGACGTGGCGGCTCATCACACCGGTGAAGTTGACGATGCCGACGTTCTGCGAGAACGACGTGACGGGGAACGCACCGAACGCCGAGCCGATGGAGCTCAGCAGGCCGTCGGTGAACAGCCCGCCGCGGAACTCCGTGTCCGTCGGGGGCCGACCCTCGGCGGCGGTGATGCCGGACATGTCGCCGACGGTCTCCATGGCGGACACCAGGAAGAGGAACGCGAAGGTGACGATGGGAACGGGTTCGAACGAGGGGGTGAACGCGCCCGGCCGCGGCACCGCGAGCCACGCGGCGCTGCCCACGGGGCCGAAGTCGACGACGCCGAGCGGGATGGCGACTGCGTAGCCGACGGCGATGCCGGCGAGCGTGCTCAGGAGTCGCGTCACGCCCTCCGTGAAGAGGTTGAGCAGGACCGCGACGGCGAGCACCAGCGCGGCGAGCCCGACGTTGTGCATCGCTCCGTAGTCAGTGGCACCCACGCCGCCAGCAGAGTAGTCCATGCCGACCGGGATGAGGTAGAGGCCGATGATGACCACGACGAGCCCCGTCACGAGCGGCGGGAAGAAGGGCCGGATGCGCTTGAACTGCCAGCCGATGAGTCCCTCGACCACGAAGCCGGTGACGAGAATCGCGCCGAAGACGGCTCCCAGCCCGTAGTCGATGCCGACGGTCACCGCCGCGCCGACGAAGGTGAAACTGGTCCCCATCACGATGGGGAGCCTGGAGCCGACCGGGCCGACGCCGTACGCCTGGACGATGGTCGCCAGCCCGGAGAACAGCAGGACCATCTGGACGACGTAGGCGGTCCGCGATGCGCCGAGACCGACCTCGCCCGCGACGATGAACGCGACCGCGGTCGCGGGAACGATCATCACCGATACGTGCTGGAGCGCGAGCAGGACGGACTTCAGCCACGGCGGCCGGTCGTCGAGTCCGTACTCGAGCTCGATTTCCCCGTCCGAGTCAGTTGACATCTGTACTCGTCACGAGCGATGCGTCTTCAATAATAGTTTCGCGTTCGAGTGCATATCCACCTTCGTCACAGGTCAAAGTATGCACGTTCGTGTATTTTTCGATGCGCCCCGTCGGCTGGCCATTCCCGGTCGGCGGTCGGACCGGTCGCTGAGAGGAGTCGATACGCGACCGTCGAGAAGTTCCCAGTGCCGAGCGGTCGTCGGAGGAGTGTGAACGTTGGAAGTGAGGTCGGCGAGCGCCGGTCAGTGGATGGTGACCTCGTAGTCGTCGACGGTGATGTCGACGAGGCTCGTCGCCTCGTAGTCCGTGTCGTCGAGCGCCGTCTCGCCCACCTTCCGGATGACGACGGCGATGTCGACGATCTCCGCGCCGATGTCGTCGAGGGCGTCGCAGATGGCCGCCAGCGTGCCGCCCGTCGACAGCAGGTCGTCGACGATGAGGACGCGGTCGCCCTCGTCGACGTCGTTGATGAACATCTCGGATTCAGAGTAGCCCGTCGTCTGGTGGAGCGCCACCTCGCCGTCGAGGCCGTACTCGCGCTTGCGGATGACCACGAGCGGAACGTCCGTCTGGAGCGAGAGCGCGGTCGCGATGTGGATGCCCATCGCCTCGGGGGCGACGATCTTGTCGACGTCCAGGTCCGCCGCGCGCGTGAGCTCGACGACGACCTCGCGCAGCAGTTCGGGTTCGAGCATCGGGACGCCGTTGCTGATGGGGTGGACGAGGTACTGGTAGCCGTCCTTGTCGATGATGGGCGCTTCGTGCAGTGACTCGAGTAGTCGGTCCATAGAGAGCGTACTGCCAAACGTGGCAAAAACCGTTCGTTCTGGAACGAGACCTGTCCGCGCCCGTACTCCGCGCACCGTGAGCAGCGCAGGCGCTGCGCCACGTGTCGCCCGCAGTTTCGGACCGAAGAAGCGGAAGACTGAGCGTCGAACGCGGTCGGAACGCGACCGCGGCTTCAGTCGCCAGCGACCCGCTGTTCGTCGAACTGCTCGCCCGCCTGCGAGAGTTCGTCGAGCGCGTGCTCCTCCTCGCGGAGCGTCTTCTCGAGGAGGTCCGATGCCTCGTCGTAACCGAGCTTGCCGGCCAGCGAGGTGAGGTTCCCGTAGGCGGCGATCTCGTAGTGCTCGGTCTTCTGTCCGGTGGCGATGTTGTACCGGTCGAGCACCTCGCCCTCGTTCTCCTGGGCGAACTGCTCGTGTTCGTCGATCAGCGAATCCACCACCCGTTCCTCGCGGGTCTGTGGCTGTTCGCCGATCCGTTCGAACACCTGCTCCAGCCGGTCGATCTGCTCGCGGGTCTCGTCGCGGTGCTGGGAGAACGCCTGCTTTGCGTTCTCCTCGGACGTCTCGTCGGCGAGGTTCTGCAGCGCGTCGACCAGCTGCTGTTCGGTGTAGTACAGTTCCTGAAGGCCTTCGACCAGAAGCTGTTCGGGTGAGTCTGTCGTCATTGTCGTTCCCACTTACTTCGAGGGTCGTCGTTTCAATCAGTGGCGAGGCTGTGTGTGCAGGGCGACCAAGTCGGGGGTGAAACGGACGGCGAGAGAGCACTCGGGGGCCGGTCACCGGCGCGTTTTGTACTCCCGAGAGTCGTACTCCTGGTAGATGACGTGGCCGCACGCCTTGCAGTGTGACGCGTCGGGGTCGTGGGCGGACAGGCCGCACTCCGGGCACGTGACGTTTACCTTCTCCTGCTGCGTCCACTCCCGCACGATCTTGCCAGCCTGCCACGGGACGAGGACGATGGCGGCGAGGACGGCGACCACCGTCACCCAGCGGCCCGCCCGCGTGACCGGGACGATGTCGCCGAATCCGACTGTCGTGAGCGTGACGACCGTGTAGTAGAACGCATCGCCGAAGTTGTCGACGCCGGGGTTCGTCTGGTACTCGACGCTGTAGAACAGCCCGGCGGAGACGAAGAAGATGACCAGCACCGTCAACAGGAGCTTCATCACCCGGAGCGTGCGCAGGGAGACGGTGCCGAAGAAGAACCGCTCGTCCTGGGTGAACCGGTAGAACCTGAGCACGCGGACGATGCGGACCACCTTGAGGAACCCGACGTTGAGCACGACGAGCGGGGCGGGCAACAGCAGCACCAACAAGGTGGGGAGCACGGACAGGAGGTCGACCACCGTGTACACGTTGGTGAACTCCGCCAGTCGATCCTCGGCACCGTAGAGTCGGAGCACGTACTCGACCACGAACACGAGCGCGATGCCGACCTCCAGCCGCCACAGCCACGCCTCGGCCGTCGCGGCCAGCGGATACGTCTGGGCGACGAAGACCGCGACGAACAGCAGGTTCAGAACCATCAGCGAGACGTCGATGGTCTTTCCGAGCTTCGTCTCGTGGTCCAGGAGGTAGAACTGCACCAGCTCCCGGAAGTCGCTCGGCACCCGAGACGCAGGGTGACTACCCATACGCCATATCGATGGTCGAGTCCTAAAGAATCCTGCTGGCCCGACCGGACCGCCGGGACGAGCGTCCCGCTCGGCAACGAATCACCTCGCCGGTCCGACACGGTGTTCGCGGTGGACCGTTCGTCCGTTCGGCGGAGAAGTCGCCCTGCCGCTCTCGGTGAACGGGTGTTCCGAAAGAAACGAAGTAACGCTACGTCGCCGTGCGGCGACTATGCGAAATCCTGGTTATGCGCGAACGACGTTCGTCGCGCGCGGGCCCTTGGGGGCCTGCTCGATGTCGAATTCGATCTCGGTACCTTCCGTAAGGTCCTCGCCGCCAACGTCCTCCATGTGGAAGAAAACGTCGTCGTCAGAGTCCTCAGTCGCGATGAAACCGTAGCCGCCAGTGTCGTTGAAGAAATCAACCTTACCGTTTGCCATTGCAACTAAACACAGTCCAGGTACACGGTTAAGTGTTCCGCATCTGTTTTCCAATTTCGATATATAGTGGACGAATGCCCTCCACTCCTGCATTATAATGGCCATTCGAACACGAACATCCGATTCTACGCGGAACGGTTGTCCGGACCGTCACAACGAACCGTTACTTCCGTGGTATCAGCAGTTCCACCAGCGTTCGCCAGGCGGAACTCGAGGCCGCTCCCATGACGGAACCCGAGAGACTTTAGGTGTCCCTGGAGTTCGTTACACGTGGATTCGAACGAGGTTCGCCGAGAGTGGGCGGAACGGTCCGGGGAGTACTCCCCTGAATACTACGCCTACTACGGGCCGGACGAAGCGAGCGAGGCGGTGCGGAGTGCTCTCGATCGGTTCGTCGACAGGGACGCCGCCGTCCTCGAACTGGGGTGCAGTTCGGGCCGCCACCTCGCGCACCTCCGGGAACACGGCTTCGAGAACCTCGCCGGCATCGAGGTCAACGACGAGGCGTTCGAGGTCATGGCGGAGACCTATCCCGACCTCGCGGCCGACGGGACCTTCTACTGCGACGCCATCGAGGACGTCGTCGGCGACTTCGACGACGGACGGTTCGACGCGATCTACTCGGTCGAGACGCTACAGCACCTCCACCCGGACGTCGAGTGGGTGTTCGAGGAACTTGTCAGGGTCGCTGACGAACTCGTCGTCACGGTCGAGAACGAGGGCGACGAACCGACCCGGCAGTCCGAGGACCCCGGGGTGAACTACGTCGACGGCGAGTTCCCCCTCTACTACCGCAACTGGGAGCGCATCTTCACGGAGCTGGGCCTCGTCCAGGTCGACGTCAGGCCGGGCGACCAGGACACCGTGCGCGTGTTCCGCGCACCGGAGAACTGACCCCTCTCGCCTGCGAACACCTATCGCCCGCGAACGGCCCACCAGTGCGCGGCCGCCAGGGCGACGACGAGGGGCGCGACCGGGACCAGCGAGCGCGAACGGTCGGGGCCGGGCGGTCCCGGAAACGCTGCCCGACATCCTGTCGCTGCGGCCGCCGACTCCCCACGGTGCGCCGGCGACGCAACGCTCGGCCGTGGAGCCGCGATGGACCTGCACCGTTACCGTTTCCGGACGCGGTACCTACCGGGCGTATGGTCAGTTCCCGGACGGTAACCGCGGCGGTCGGCGTGCTCGGGAGCCTCCTCCTCTGGCAGTACTTCGACACCCTCGCGTTCTTCCTGTTCGTGCCGTTCGTCCCGTTCCTGTTCCGCGGGAACGAACGAGCGGAACCCGCCAGGCAGTGTTTGGTCTGTGGGTTCCGGACGCGGAACGACGAGTACTGTCCGCGCGACGAGAGGCGACTGGAGTAGCCCGTTCCCGAGTTCGAACAGGAGCGATCCAGCCGGAAGGCTGGCCTCGGACGTCCCACCGCTTGTCGCGGGGGCATCACCCTGATAAGCCGTCCTCCCTAGCGTTCTGTGAGAGATGACCGATCGCGACCCCACGAGGCTAGCGGCTGACGGGGACGAGCCATCGGCAGACGACATCTACGACGCGATGGAGCCGTTCGTACCGTACACGACGGACGAGATCGCGGACCGATTCCAGGCTTCGACGGGACTGACGTGGACGCTGTTGAGGGATCTCGCCGCTGCCGACCGGATCCGGAAAAAGGAGCCCGAGCCGAACCTCCGACTCTGGATCCGGGAACCTCCAGCGAACCAGTGTCCCATCTGTGACTCCGTGTTCCAGGTCCGGTTCCTTCGGCCAGGCCCGGGAGCCGTCCACGTTTGCCCGCGGTGTAGCGCGAGGGTCGATCGGTAGCCGACCGGTCCTGGCCACTCCTGGGAACGCCATCGAGTCGGTGGCTCAGACGATCGCTGTTACCTCGTCGATGACGTCTGCTTCGACGAACAGGACGACGTGGTCGTCGGGCGCGATGACGGTGTCGCCCCGGGGAACGACGAGTTCGTCACTCCGGGCGATCGCACCGACGACGACGCCGGACGGGAGGTCCGCGACCGCCTCCCGGATCGGACGGCTCGTGAGGACGCTCTCCTCGCCGACTTCCACCTCGAGGACACCCGCCTGTCGCTCTTCGATTATCGAGAGGTTCTCCACCTCGCGCTCTTGCATCTGGCGGATGATTTCCTCCGACGTCTCCTCTCTCGGATTGATCGCGACGTCGACGCCGGCCTGTTCGAAGAACTCCGTATAGGAACCGTTCTCCACGATGGCTATCGCACGGTTCGCGCCGATGTTCTTCGCGAGCAGGGCGACGAAGAAGTTCTTCTCGTCGCTCTCGAGCGCGGTTATCACGACGTCCGCCTGGTCGACGTTCTCGTCCCGCAGGAACTCGACGTCCGCTCCATCCTGCTCCAGAACGGACGCTTTGGGGAGTTTCTCGGCGAGTTCCCGGGCTCGAGTGGCGTCCTGTTCGATCAACTGTGGTCGGAACCCCCGTTCGACGAGGAGCGCCGCGGTCTGATAGCCGAGTTTGCTTCCGCCGACGATGACGATGTCGTCCACGTCCTTCGACGTGTCGTCCGGAGCAGCGCTCTCGGCGAACGCTTCGACGCTGGCCGGCCCGCCGATCACGATAACCCTATCGCCCGCCTCGATGACCGTCTCGCCGCTGGGAATCGTGACCGCTCCATCCCGAACCAGCGCCGCGAACGTGAGCGCCTCCCACTGGTCGGCCTCGGCTACCGTCTGATTCGCGACCGGACTCCGCTCGGTGACGGCGAACTCGGCCGTCTGAACGATTCCCTCGGCGAACAGATCGACGTCGAGTGCGGCGGGAAGACCGATCACTCTGACGATGCTCTCGGCGGTGAGGATGTTCGTCGCCAGCATGACGTCGACGCCGAAGGCTCCACGGAAGTTCTTCCACGTTTCGAGGAATTTGGCCTTCCTGACCCGGGCGATGGTGAACGTGTCGCTCACCGTCGCAGCCGTCCCGCAGGTGACGAGGTTCGTCTCGTCGTCGTCGGTACAGGCGATGAGCATGGTGGTGTCCGCTATCCCTGCCTCCCGAAGCGTTCCCAGCGACGATCCGTCGCCCTCGATAGCTAACACGTCAAGCGAATACGTGAGCCTGTCGACGACCTCGGGGTCGACGTCGACGACGACGACGTCGTGAACCGGTGCCAGCCTGGCCGCGATGTTCGATCCGACTTCGCCCGCCCCGACGATGAGCACGCGCATTGTTCGGCGCGTTACGTTTCGACCATCGACGGTAAAGAACCCTCCAAATGACAGTCCAGATACGGGTGCGACGGTCGTCGTCGTTCGAGTGGCTCCCCCGCCGACCGTGTCGGCGCACGTTCCGGTGGAAAGCGACTCGTCGTGCTACCGACGCCAGTAAGTCGGTGTCAGTACGACGAGTGCGGTGAATATCTCCAGCCGACCGATCCACATCAGGAAGGCCATGTAGAGCTTCGCCGCGTCGGAGAACCGAAGGAAGTTGTTCATCGGACCGACGATCCCGAAGCCTGGGCCGATGTTTCCGAGGGTCGCCATCGCGATACTCATCGCCTCGAGCGCCGAGATATCGAGTCCGACGCGGAGGGCGTCCAGATAGACGAGGACCGTCGAGACGGCGAAGATGCAGACGAAGACCATCACGAAGACGAAAACGTCCCTGATCGTCTCCTCGTCGACGGCGCTGTTCGACATGCGAACGGGACGGACGACGTACGGGTGGGCGGTCGTTACGAACTGGCGTCCCATGGCACGGTAGATCAGGTACCAGCGAACGATCTTCACGGAACCGGCGGCAGAGCCGGCGGAACCGCCGAGGAACATCGCGAACAGCAGCAGGACCTGTGACGACTGGCCCCAGGTGTTGAAATCCATGCTGGCGTATCCCGTCGTCGTCACGATGGCGATCGTCTGGAAGAGCGACTGACGAAGCGAATCTTCGACGTTACCGGAGATCACCCCGACGTTCTCCGGCGTCTCGGCCAGGCCGGCACCCGTGAAGAGCAACGCTGTGACGGTAGTGCCGACGACCGCCATCGCGAAGAGGTACGCTCGGAACTCCTGGTTCCCGGTCAGCTTTCCCACGTCCCCGTCGAACGCGTACCAGAAGAGCGCGAAGTTCGTCCCCGCGACGGTCATGAAGAGCATCACCGCCCACTGGACGGCCGGGGAGAACGCTTCGATGCTCCGTGCCTCCGGTGAGAATCCTCCCGTCGGCAACGTCGTCAGTCCGTGCGCGACGGCGTTGTAGAAGCCCATGTTCGGTGCGATCGGCGTGCCCATCGCGTTCCCGAGCAGGTGGAGTCCGTAGTAGACCGCGACCGCTGCGACGGTGAAGCCGACGTAGATCCGCCACAGCGCGCTCGCCGTCTCCTGGATTCGCGGCGTCAGTTTGTCGATCGCGAACCCGGGCGCTTCCTCGTTCATTATCTGTGCCCCGCCGACCGAGAGTTCGGGAAGGATGGCGACCATGAGAACCAGGATTCCCATCCCACCGATCCACTGCGTGAACTGTCGCCATAGCAGGATCGACCGCGAGTGGCGCTCGAACGAGATCTCCCCGAGGACGGTCGCCCCGGTCGTCGTGAAGCCACTCATGCTCTCGAACAGTGCGTTCACCGGCTGTGCTACCGTCCCCTGGCCCGCGAGCAGGTACGGCACCGTCCCGAAAAGCGGGACGACGAGCCACGTGGCGCTCACCATGAGCATGGCCTCCCGACGGCCGAGTTCGCGCTCGGCCCGCAATCGTTCGAGCGCGGACCCGGCCGTGACCATCAGGACGGTCGTGGACAGGAACGGGAGGAGCGGCTCACCGTAGTAGAGTGCCACGAGAAGGGGGATCAACGGTGCGACCGATAGGCTCTTGACCACCGTCCCGACGAAGCTGAAACTCGATCGGTAGTCGACGAGGGAAGCAAACTCGAACTGCGGGCGTTCCATTACCCCTTCCAACAGGAGCGAGTCGCAAAAAATCCGCCCACCGTTCGAGGAATCACCCCGTTGGTCCGTGGTACCAGAACGAAGTCAGTCCAGTCCGCGCACCGTGAGTCGATCCCTCCCCGAGGAACGGGCGGCGGATGGGCGGCATCGAGTCGGCTATGCGAACCGGAAAGCAGGTGGCGGGCGGGATCGCCGCGAGAAGGTGCGGTGGAAAGTGGTGAACTGGCTGTCGGGATGCGTTTCGACAGATCCACCACCGAACACACCGTCGCTGGATAGACGACTACTTCTGTCAGAAGTGAGGCCGTGGCGACCATCAGCTTCTGACGAACGGCGCTGACATCTTCCCCGCCCCGAAGGGCCCGACAGTATCTTCGACTCTCGGTGACCGAGCAGGTCCATACGCTATTGGAGGTCAACGTGTTAGACCGCTGTATGGCCCCAGATGGGTCTACCCCCCACGGGAGTTCTCAGCACTCTACAGATCTGCAGACGCGAGTACGACACTGGGCCCCAGCGATCGCCGTGAGTCTGACGACCTTCATCATCGTCGTCAACGCGTCCCTGATGAACGTGGCGATCCCCACGATGGTCGACGAGTTCGATACCACGATTACCGTGATTCAGGGGGCGGTCGCACTCTACTCGCTGGTGATCGCTGCGCTGATTCTCCCGGCCGGTACGCTGCCGTCTCGGTATAGTAGTCGGCGTGTCATGACAGTCGCGCTGATAGTCTACGCCGGTGGGACGGTGGTAGCGGCGATTAGCTGGAACACGACGGTCCTCTATCTCGGCTGGTCGTTCATCGAGGGTGCCGCGGCCGCTGTGTTGTTTCCCCTGACGTACACTGAACTGAGAGTCAGTTACGAAGGCGATGACCGGGCGAAGGCATTCGGACTGTTGGCTGGCGTGAGCGGGGTCGGCGGAACTCTTGGACCGATCGTCGGTGGCGCACTGACCACGTACGCGAGTTGGCGGTGGGGATTCACGCTCCAACTCGTCGGCGTGGGGGTCATTCTCGTCTTCGTTCGGTACGTGAGTCAGAAGCCACTGTCAGACGCGCGCAGACCGCCGGATAGAGGTGGAACGGCTCTGTCCATCGTCGGTTCGACGTCGCTCGTCGTCGGATTCCTCCTCAGCGGGAAGTACGGGTGGCTGGTCGAACGGCGGCCGTTCGTCGTCGGCGACGTACAGTTCAATCCGTTCGGGACGTCGCCGGCGATCTGGTTTCTTGCACTCGGACTGCTCGCCTTCGCCGCGTTCATTCAGTACGAACGGCGACTGCAACGCGCTGGGCGGTCGCCGCTCGTTCCGCTGAACGTACTGAGGAACCGTCCTTTTCTATCCGGCGTCGTCACGTACAACGTTCGCTCGATAATCTCGGCTGGCTTCTTCTTCATCTTCCCGGTCTATCTCCAGGCCGTACTCGGCTACACCGCCTTCGAATCCGGGCTTGCGTTGTTACCGTACTCGCTCGCGTCGGTCCTTTTTTCGGCCTTCACCCCCGGCTGGCGCAAGTACGTCTCGCCGAAGACGCTCATCCAGGTCGGCATCGTGTGTATGGGCGTCGGACTGGTGCTGTTGTACGAGCAGACGGGCCCCAGTCAGACGATCGGCAAGATGGTCATCCCGGTGACGATCGTTGGAGTCGGTGTCGGACTCATACTGGCACAGATATCCAACATGACGATGTCGGCCGTCCCGACCGCGAACTCCGCCGAGGCATCCGGAGTCCTGAACGTGAGTAGCTCGATAGGCTATTCCCTGGGGACAGCGGTCGTCGGCTCGTTTTTCCTCGGCCAGTTCTATGGGAGCGTCGTCGACGGGGTACTCCGAGCGGAAGACGTGACCGTTTCGGCGGAGCGACGGAACGATCTGGTGATAGCGCTCGAAGACGCCGCAGAGACGGCGACCGAAGCCACTCAGCGACAGTTCCTGAACCAGTTCACCCCTGACCAACGACGATTGCTCGAAGGTATCTTCGAGGCCGCGATGTTCGACGCTCAACGTGCGGCGGTGCTCCTCCTGGTACTGTTCGTGTTGCTCCTGCTCGTCGCATCGACGCTCTTGCCGCGACAGATACCAGACGCCACCGAGCGGACCGACTCTCCCGAATCGCAGGGGTCGACCCGTGAGACTTCCGAAACAGCGGCTGAGGACTAACCGAGACCACCACACCTCGGTCGCGAGTCGTCGTCCGTCAGGTCGAACGGTCCCAGATAGCTTGCTACGATGGACGCGGGACGACGTCGACTGAAGGGTCTGGAGCCGGTTCTGCCGTGCTGTTGGACGACGAAGACGGGGCTGACCGCGGAGACTGCAGTCTAGCGGTAGATTCGACCGCTTGCGCCTGGTCTGTTATTCGTACTGTGGGAACCGATCCGGTATAACGGGTAGAGTGTTCGGAAAGCACTCCGTGGGCGGGGAGCAGAAACTGCCCCGAATCCGTGGCTAGCTGACGTCAGCAAGTCGGCCTCGGCACTCGAACCAGTAATTATTACCGACTAGCGAAACTATTTATAGAACAAAATCCGATTCGCGCCTAAATCGATAGACGGCGCGATGTATCATCGCGCGATGCGCCCTATGTTGTGGAATGCTCGACGGCTGCCTACAACTGAACTCGCTACCCAAACGAAGTAAACCGATTTGCGCGCTTTTTGGACGAACACGCACTCGAACCAGTAACTATTACCGACTTACGAAACTTTTTATAGAATATTGCTGAGACATACCTAAATCGGCAGCCAGCGCGACGATTCTTCCGAGATGGAGTATATATTTGAATACATCCGTATCGGTTACGCGTGGAAACTCTCGTCACAGTTTCGGCAGGTAGCCCACTGACCTGCCTTCACTTTCTGCTTTTCACCGCATGCAGGGCATTCACGCCAAACTGAGCGATTCCCGTAGGACATACCCTTACTAACAGAATCCTATTGTAAATCTCTAACTCGTAATTCGAGCGTCCAATTGCCGGACTACTTTCACCTCGGTTAGATAGCCTTCTTGACAGTCGGTTACAAAGTATGGACCACACTCAGTATGAGCGATATCATCTGTAAAGCGATTCAGGAGCAGAAGGTAATCGAATTCACCTACGACGGCCATCATCGAAAGGTCGAACCCTACTGCCACGGCCGGAGCAAGAAGGGCAAGGAGTCGCTTCGAGGCTACCAAATTGCGGGAGGGAGTAACTCGCGGCGAGTCCCATTCTGGCGTCTCTTTACCGTAGCGAAGATGGGGAACCTGACGCTGACAGACGGGTCGTTCACTGGGGACCGGCCTCACTACAACCCGAACGATAAGGACCTGTCTCCAATTCACTGTAACATCTGACGATGGACAAGGAACGTGCGAAAGAACTGATGCTCGAAGAACGAGAAGATGACGAGGGTTTCAAAGACTCGATTGTCGTCCTCGAAATGGACCTCATCGAGGAGGACGCGGGTATCATTCGGGGCGAGCTGATAATCGAAGGCGAGGTTGATACGACCGGGAGTCTCCTCGTACCGCTCAACGAGCCAAAGCCAGAGAATTGGCAAGACCTCGAAGTTGGGGAGACGAAAGCGTACGGCCTTCGGATTGATTCTCGAAAGGAGACGGTGCGTGAGAAGATGGGTGCGTTCTTCAGTCGCAGTTTGGAAGAAGGGCGTGTACAAGACTTCGTTCCTGGAACACCTCCCGGAACGTAGATATTCTTTCAGACTTTCAAAAGGGCCATAATAGGGGTATAGCGGCGATTTGTGCTTGATTCTTGTTCTTCATTTCACTTTCACCTCGCCACCGTTATATTTTATATGAATGTCTACGTAGCATCACTTGTCTCCCATCGAAACACACCGGAGACTGAATACAAATGGCCGCGACAAAGCTCATTCCGTACAAAGTACAGATTCATCCGAATGGGGAAGCCAGCAAGGACGACCTCTGGGACTTAACGGACCTCCAGCAATACGATACCACCGTACAGAGCCAACTTGGGGCATCTAGTGGGGCTCCTTCGGTCTCGGACGTCGAGACATTCAGCGACCTGTTTCAGTCGTTTTGCCAGTACTACGAAACGAACCTAGCTGACCTCGGAGAAGAAGTCGAGCGCCTCTCAAACGTAACTCTCGCGCTCAGTACCGATTGGGAGTCATCCGACCAGGTGGTCGAAGGAAATCTCTATCTCGGAAATTACGGAGTCGTACGGAACCTCGTTGACAGACAGAGCGGCGAAAGACGGGAACGGGGCCGAGATATCGATGACGCCGAAGAGAAGCCGCTCTACTTTATGACGTACACTCCCTCGGGGAACGCTACGGAAGCGTACCTCCTCTTGGAACGTTCACGGCGTTACGGAGCGAAAGAGCCCTTCTATATCACTCTCCGTCGGTGGATTCGGGAGAACTACTCCGACGAAATCAACGTAAAGATAGACCCCGTCAGAACAGAGGACATCTTCCCGAAGATGCGAGAGGCTGATAGGACGGTTCGTCTCCGGTTAGAGAAAGATGGGTCTCCGGACCAGCTTCACTCTGACTTTGATTCGGTCTTCAACCAGGAAGAGATGAAGCAAGCAATCGAATTCCGACCAGAGGGGGGCGACGATATGAACCTCGTTGTCGACGAACTCGAAGCTTGGTACAACGATTCAGAGACGGCATTCGAGACGATTGACGGCGTCTCGTATAACAACGTCAAAATCACAATCGAGAAGAACAACTCTGACGAGACAATCTCGCTCACAAAGGGCGAAGCGGAACTACGGAAAAACATTGACCTCAGCGATATAGCTGAGGAAGGAGATATTCCAGTTCTCTCGGAAATTTCCTCACGGGCTCATGGATTCCTCACAACGGTTACTGGAGGCAGAACTGGGACAAGCAGTTTGTTCCGGTAGTCTCTCATACTGGGAATAGATTTCTTTTTTACACCAAATGCTTTAGCGCCATTCTCAGACATACTAACAAGAGACTCAGAATGACACGACGCGAGGATATTACCCGACTCTATGAACTCCTTGGCGAGTTAGAGCAAACAGTCGGCGGGAAACAGAAGCTCAAGGACTGTACCGGCTATATGGACTGGCCCGACCGAGGTGTCTACTTCTTTTTTGCATCAGACGAACATCGCGACGCCGGCGACCAGCTTCGGATTACTCGCATCGGGACTCACGCTGTCTCCGAGGGAAGTAGTACCTCGCTCTGGGACCGACTCAGAACACATCGCGGAGCAAAGCGGGGAACCTACGAAGGCGGCGGGAACCACCGAGGCTCTGTCTTCCGGAAACGAGTCGGTGAGGCATTCGTTGAGCGTGCTTCCCTGAATGATGAGTATCCCCATTGGGGCGAGGGGTCAAGCGCAAAGCGGGAACGCCGACTTGATGAACTCGAGATGGAGCGGCGAGTAAGCGACTATCTCCGGGACCTGCCGTTCCTCTGGCTCAACGTTGACGACGAACCAAGCGCCGAGAGTCAACGGGCCTACATCGAACGAAACACGATTGCACTCCTCAGTAATTACCAGCGAGAGGCCGTTGACGCTCGCTCAGATGATTGGCTGGGCCATCATAGTCGGAGCAAGGAAATCCGCGAATCCGGACTGTGGAATGTGAACCACGTCGATGAAGACTACGACCCTGATTTTCTCGACCTCCTCCGCGACCAGATAGAGGAAACGTCGCCAGTCTAAGAATCGACCGCCATCGTAGCGACAGGACACTATTATAATGGTAATGTCTGTACAGCAATAGTATGGCAATCTACGTCGATGACCCTCTCAATTCGAACGACGAAGACTGGGACATCAGCAAGTTCCACAGCGATAGCGAATACTTCGTTAAGCGGCCACCCTACCAGCGAAAGACCGTCTGGGATACCGGAAAGAAGAAGGAACTAATCGATAGCTTCGTTCGCCAACTCTACGTCCCGCCTGTTGTAATCCGACAAGTTGTCCTCGACGGTAACGACCTCCGTCTCGAAGTCGTCGACGGCCAACAGCGAATTACCGCGATTCAAGAGTTCTTCGAGGACGAATTCGCACTCCCCGATAGCCCCGAACTCCGCGAACTCAACCCGGAACACGAGATTGCTGGGAAACGATACTCCGAACTTAGCGAGGACGTTCAGGAGTATATCGACTCTCAGTGTTCGCTCAAAGTCATCAAGCTGCGCGGTATCGACGACCCCGACGACAAGCGCCATCAGGAGTTAGCCACGAAGGTATTCTGGCGACTCCAGCAGGGCGAACACCTGACCAACATCGAGAAGAACCACAGTAAGACCTACAGCCCCGTTCGGAACTTCATCGTCCAGACAGCCGACGACATCAGCTTCGACCGAGAGAATTACGAGAGCCGCGACGACAATCCGAACCGCCACGAGTTCTTCACGCTTCTCGCTCGGAACAACGACCGACTCCAGCAACTCTCACTCCTCGCCCGCTTCATCCTGATTGAGATTGATGAAGGGCCGACGAAAGTCACCGGGAAGGAAGTTACCAAACTATTCGACTGCAAGCGAGAGGGATTCACCGTCCACGAGGACTTAGAAGAATTCAAACAACGCGACGAGATTCAGCGCGTTCAGCGGATGCTCGACCTCCTCACGGAACTCTACCGCGACACCGACCTCAAGAACGGGAACGGAGAGATAGAGTTCCTAAACAAGGAGTACTTCATCCTCAGCCTGTATTCGCTCATCCGCGAGTTGGAGTTTGGAGATTATAACTTCGGACGAGACAACTACGACGAGGTTCGGGACTTCACCGAGGAGTGGTTCAAGCGGTTCGAAGTTGAGGATACAGACGACAGCGAAATGCTCCAATTCAAGGAGGCTCGCCAGCAGAACCGAGGAGCAGTCAACAAGCGACACTACATCCTCGAAAACGCCTTCTGGGAGACAGAACCCGATATTCAAGAAACCGACAGTCAACGAGCATTCTCCCGAGCGCAGCGAATTAAGCTCTTCATCGAGAGTGACCGTATCTGCGAGATGTGCGTAGAGGAAGGGAAAACCGAAGAGGAGGCAAAAGTGTCGTGGAGCAATTGGGACGCCGACCACATCGAGGAACACTCACAGGGCGGCCAAACTGTTCTCGAAAACGCACGGGTACTCTGCCCCCATCATAATCGGAGCCGATAGCGTCCAGCAGTATCATTAATATCCTGACAGCCCTCCGATTAAATGGCGATTCTCGATGACTGACGCACCATTAGCACCGCGTCGACCGATGGACGACAACAAGGGATTAGGCGATGGAATGACCAGCGTAGATATCTACTGTCACCGCCAGCACAAAGGCCAATGGCAGCAAGAGGCCAACGAACAAGGAATCAGCCTGAGTCGCTATCTGGTCGAACTCGTTCAAGAAGCTCGCTGGGAGAGACATAACGACGACTGAACGCCGATATTCACCGTTTGAGACGGAGTCAGAGATGTTTCTGGTCCCATAGCGGTTGGAGGAGTGAGGGCCGCGTTCTTCAGTCGGATACCGATGTACGCAATGAGCGCCAGGATAACCGGAAGCGCCACGCCGGTCGTTGCAAAGACGGTGCTGAGAAGTCCGGAAGTGATGATTTCCTTGCTCATTTGTCGGAGGATGTTGAGGGCGGTACTCTCCGAACCGCCGTTATAGCCCTCAGCAGGACTTGAACCTGCAATACCAGGGTTCCCGCCTATTGTCCCCGACGCACCGTGCTTAGCGAGAGATTCGTTTTGTCCAAAATAAGTCTATCCCACTTCACGAGAGATTGTCATAGTCGAGATTGAACGAGGCGGTTTTCGGGACATAGACCGCGTTTCTACCGGTAATATCATTAACCTAACAAACTAATGACTATTCGGAGGTTCTAGTATGACAGAGACATCTGTGGACAGCCCCAGCGACGAACGGGACTTCCAAACGCTCCACAAGAATACGACCAGAGCCGAACTCTTCCCCGCCAAACAGCACAAAGAGGAATGGTGGGAAGAAGCCGAACACGAAGGGTCCAGCCTCAGCCGGTACCTCTACGACCTGATTCAGGAAGCCCGGATGTATCGGGACAGCGGCGCACCCTTCATCCAAACACAGGACCAGACAGTCAAGCAACTCCAAAACAAAATCGACGACCTCCAAACGCAACTTGAAGAGGCTCGACAAGGCGGCGGTGGCCGAACCCACCTCAGTATCGATGACCTCGTCACTCGGGTACTAGACCAGCAGTACCAATCACTAGACGAACTCATAGAGCGCGTCTCTGCTAGTGACGATGTCGCCCAACACCTCCAACGACAAATCGAGAACCGGCTGTACGCCTTAGCCGAGAACGGACAGGTTGAATTTCAACGTGGACACGGCTGGCGGCTCAAGGAGGGGAACTAACATGGGAGCCGAACCCGGTTCCTCGAAAGTCTACGACAACAAGCACGACGAAATCAACTACTTCATTACTCGAAAGCACGCGACCGGCCGGAGCGAAAGAACGCTCAACTCGTACAGTCGCATCCTGCGTGAGTTCTTCCACGACCAATTCCCGGACCTCTCACCTAGCGAAGTCGAGATTCGCCACGTCGAGGACTATCTAATGGCGCTCACGGAACGCGGCGTCTCCCAGAACTCGAAAAAGAAGTACCTGGAAGTCCTCTCCAGCTTCTACGGCTATACGATGAAACGGCCGCAGTTCGAGGGAATCACCAGTAATCCCGCTGCGGTCGTGATGGAGGAAATTCCCCGGATTCGCCCAGACCGGCCGGACTGCGCGACGTGGGAGAATGCCTGTAAACTCATCAACGCCATCCCAGACCCGAGAGACAAGACCGTCACCATCATCCTCGCAAAGACCGGTGCTCGACTGCTGGAAGTTCTCTCCATCGAAGAAGACGACGTCGACCTCGAGAAGGGATTCATTCGACTCCGAGAACGCAAGGGAGGTAAACAGACTGTCGTCCCAATCGATGACGAGACCATCTACGCAATCAAACGCTATCAGTTTGTCAACGCCGATTTGGATTCGCCATATCTCTTCACAAGCAACAAAGGAGGACGGCTCTCGAAAGAGCGGATTCGACGGGAAGTGAAAGCCGCCGCCGACCGCGCCGGCGTCGCCCCTAAAGAAGAACGACGGTTCGAGAAGAAATTCACACCTCACACCTTCCGCACCGTGTTCACTACGCTAATGCGGAAACAAGGAATGAAGCCGTACATTCTGAAATACATCCGTGGAGACGCTAAGACCGAGACGATGGATATCTACACTCGAGTCGACCGGGATGAGGCGAAAGAAGAGTACCTGAACTGTATCAAGGAAATTGGACTCTAACGAGGATGGACAGTTGGTCGAAGTCATCATCTATCGAAACCCGTGGGAGGACCCTGAGGAGGTAGCTCGCGTTTCCATTGAGGGTGAGGTATCGGGCGGGACGCCGACCGCTGAATCTCTCCGAGACCGGATTCAGGACGAACGCGACCCCATAATCAGCGAGTACACGGATGGACGAGAACTGCTCCGGTATCTGGCTGCCTCGTACTCGAATGGGTATGTGATGGCAGGCTACGATAGCGAAGAATCTCGGCGGGTCGTCGAGGAGTTGAACGACGCCGCATACCTCGACTGGGTCGAAGAGTCAGGGCTCGACACCTCGCTCTGAATCCCAAAGACTGTACGCTGGTGGTAGTCCCTTGACTGCTCACGTATTTCTGAGCGAACCGAATAGATTGACTCTTAATCGTCATCGAACGGCTCTCTACTCCTGATAGGTAACACTCAGTCTGATGCTGGCTTTGACCTGGACGTCCTGATATTTTCTCTATCAATCGATAGGTGTCCCCTGGTGTACGTGATTGCTCCAAAGAACGGATTGTTGCTCTCGATGATAACTGGTATTCGATTGCTGATGGACGCGTTCTCAGTTCTCTCAGCTAGGACCTCCACGCCGTTACAGACCAACAGAGACTGATTCAGTCTGTTGCTCGGGAGTCTTATGATGAAACAGAGCGATTATTGATACGGTGATTTGGCTTGGCATTGCTCATTTTTGGACTCAACGAAGAGAGGGACGACTGGGATGTCCTCGGGAAGATTGCTGACGGTGAAATAGTCGAGGACCCAACTGGCGAACTGGAGGCGACAATAGAAGGAGCGTATGATTTGGATGATGAGGACCACCTAAGACGGGCATTGAATAACCACTACATCAACGCCGTCCCGCTGGCAGAGGACGAGGAGTAGACCGATGCAGATTCTCTTTCAGATGTACCACGCCGGCGAGCTACACGACCTCGGTATCATCAAAGACGGCGACGTGGTCGAAAGCATCGAGGAGGGGTTTGAGGATTGGATTCGATGGGAGTTGAGTCAGCCGACGACTCCTAACCTCGATGACCTCCAAGGGATTCTTGAGGCGTATGAGGGACCGTATCTGATTGCGAAGAGGGTCGACGAGTGACAGTCCATAATATAGTATAAATAGGGGAACCTCCAGCGCCTTCAGTTCTTCAGACATTCACTCGTGCGTTCTCCACCAAGACTCAGAACTCAAGCAGTACCGTCCACAGATTCTGGGTCCGATATCAATTCTGGTTCTATATTCCTAGTTGTTATTACGATATACGTGAGATAACACGCAAGACTAGAATGTCCTCGTTAGAATATTTTGACAAGTACTGGAGGACAGTATCATCAAGGCAGAAAACGGTGTATGAAGAGTTGAAAGGTGGTGAGACAATCGGCGGGCAACACCCAATGATTCAGAATAATCATCTTGAGAATCTAAAACAGTTATGCGACAATGCTGGTATAGATGACTGGGTTACTGAGATAGACCACAGGGCCACATATCATTCAAACAAACAGAAAATATTGGATAGATATGGTGGACAGGGCTTTGAAACGGACCAGGAGGCAGTAGCAGCGAGGGGAGAAGCCGAGCAGAAGAAACGTGAGGAGCAAGCCCCAGACAACGCACCGGCTTCTCTCGAAGAACAAATGCGCCAGCAAGCGGGCGGAAATAACCGGACTCCGGATAATGTCGAGGTAGAATCCATCGGTGGAAACCCAAACACATCGTCCAATCAGAAAGGGTCGACAGCAAATAACTCGAATAATTCGAGAGGAGGACAACAATCTCAGGGTTCGAATAGCACATCGTCGCTATCGCTCTCACAGGTTCGGAGCCGATGCCTCGAAGCAATCGAGGAAGCATATGAAGAGACGGAACCAATCCTAATTGATGCTCTACCGGGGACTGGGAAAAGTTATGCTGCGGTAGAAGCGGCCTCAACTACGGAAGCACCGATTACTATAGCCACGTCCCGAGGGCGCAAAGGTAGATATTCAGAAATTGAATCGTGGTGTCAGAAGCACGGCCTCTCGAATAAAGTCCTCCCCTCTGCTGACGATAGCTGTCCCACATTTAAGGGGAAACACGGCACCAAATTAGAACAGAAGTTCAAAAGGTACCGGAGACTGGGGGTTACTGCATCAGACCTTCACGAGCACTGGAACCCTCCCTGTCAAGAAGACGGAGTTTGTCCATATCAGTCTAATTGGGATTTCCAACCAGAGGACTACGACGTCCTCATCGGACACTATCTTCATCTACACGTCGAGAAAATCATAGAAAACAGAGTCGTCGTCATTGACGAATCTCCTTCTGATGACTTCCTTACCGAGTTCAAAGACCCCCAAGAGACGATTGCAAATTTCCTCAAACAGACTAGTAATATTCCCTTCAATAATCATTACAACTTGGTTACGAATTCAGACCCCGACAAGGAGGAACAAGCACTCGATTGGTTTGAGAATAAAGGAATAGACTTGGCTGACTCAAAACAGATTCTCAATCAGAGTACTGAGGACTACCATATTTGGGCTCCCCTCCTTGTATTAGGTACACTAGTATCTAGAGACCTCAACAACGACTGGGGTACTGCTGCATTGGGCGGCGGTCAAGTATTTGCCCACGACCGAAACCGGAACGAGATGCACGTTCTGACGCCACCGAATCTGACTGGTGCGACGAATATAGTTGCGCTAGATGGAACACCAACAATACGACTCTATGACCTCATATTTGGCCTCAACTTCCAACACAAACAGCTTCTCAGTGATTCTGAACGGGAAGAGTACATATTGGATACACAGGACCTGAGAATAATCCAGACGGAATTCAGAAGTATCCACCCGTACTCAAGCGGGACTTACGTAAACCTAGACCGTGACGAAGCACTCCTCCGAGAAGTAATTGAGGTTGAGGGAGGTGAACCAGCAGTAATCACTTCAAGCGATGCTCTGGGGAAGCTCAAAGCTAGAAACGTCCCTATGTCCCCGAATAGTTCCCACTACGGCAACCTCAGGGGCTCGAACGAATTGGCAAATGAGAATGTCGGCGTAATTCTTGGTAGTCCTCACTATGGGGACAAATTCATCGAACGCTGGGCCGCTTTGTTCGGATTGGAAGCATCTGGCAGCGGGTCAGGAACAGCAAAATCGTATGGTCCATTCGGTGATGAAATCCTCCAACAGATGCGAGATAATTCCGTTCTTCAGGCGATTCTTCGATTCGCACGTAACGGGACGGGGGCCACCGTCTACGTGAATACTGCAGCAGTTCCACCTTGGATTCCGAGAGAAATTGCCTTGGGTGTTTCAAGAACCAGACCAGCTACCGAACGAAAGATTATCGACGCTCTCTCAGACTTGGGTACGGCCTCTGGTCCGGACATCGCAAAGAAAGTTGGAGGTAAGAAGAATACAGTCCGCTCCAATCTCCGTAAACTCCAAGCTGAAGGAATAGTCCGCAAGACCGGAAATAATCGAGGAACCAAATGGCACGATAACGGTCTCTCAAATGCTAATCGGTATGGTCTCGTCGACCTCAGCAGTATCACCAATAAGACCTATAAGATACCTATTAGGGAAATTGGCGATAAAACTCGGCTCAAAGAAGAGATGGACAAACAACTTGAGCAATATAACATCGACCAAGCTGAGCGCAGCCGATTAATCAATGATAAGTGGATGACTGACCGGCGAAGTTAGTAAGGCTGATAGACTGCCCTAATGCCGTAGTCTGCAGGTCTTCATCAGTCGTCTTCTCACGCAGTCCTCGCAGCATTCGATAGAGATGATTCAGTCAGGTAGAAACCGATTCTCAGCACCGAGTACGAGGACCTCCGTACATTCTTCGACTCTCGAAGCCTGAATCAGTCCTCAGACTTTCCCTCCTCGTATCCAGCTTCGTACTCATCTCGTACCGTCCTTGAAGCTCGTTTCGAGAGCTTAGCGAGATTCTTGTTGAATCGACGGATAGAGAGGTAAATGTAGAACAGGAGGAGATACGGCCAGATGAACAACCCAACGACAGAATAGATAGCGAGTTTGAGGAATCGGTACTCTATCGGGCCGATATGGACGCTACCTATCTGGATGCTGCGCGATTCGCCTTGCTGGTCGCTGTCTGATTCAGTCATCGTAGTCTCCTGGTCAAAGCCGTCGCTGCGTGCTAGCGACGACAGTAAGACCTATTCAGAGAGACGCCCGGAACGAATATCAAATTACTTACTTCAAATTGAGGCTGCGAGTTTTGTCTGATTACGTCTGTGATATGAACATATTTGTAGCTCTGATTGATTGGTTACAGCCAACATGGTAGATGCCGCCCAGATTGGCGTCGTTCAATGCAAAGAGGACGGCGATTACGACATCCTCTCGAACATCAGTCAGTTCGACATGGACAACGAGGACTTCGAGGACGCCACAGAGGCGACACAAAGCATGCTCGGCTCCCTCGCCGAGAAGAGCTTCTCAGCAAATAAGCCGACTGCTCGCCTTCACGAGTTCGATTTCAGCGATGTTGCCGAAGGTGATGAACACTCTGCGAAATCGCTGCTGACGAAACTCAAGGACGGCGATGAGTTTGAATCTAACCTGAGCAATCTAGCGGAGCGGTATCTCAAAGCGGCAAATTCGGAGCCGGGAATCCTCATTGCAGTCCAGTTCTCCCACAAGGGGCACGAGCTGCTTGCAATAATCAAAGCACCATATGAGGACGTCTACGAACCGGATGATGAGGTGGGACTTTCCCAAATCAGCGAGATTATCGAAGACGAACTGAAGAAGGGTGTCATCTATCCCAGGGTCAACTACTCGCTTGACGAAGCACGGCCAGACGAGGCCGGAATCTACCAGAAAAGCTACTATGCACAGCACTGGTGGAAATTCCTTGGGCTCAAAGACACAAAGACCAATAACGAGGTTCTAAACGAATGGATAGTCGAAGACGTGGAGGAAGGCGACGATGAGAACCCCTTATCCGAAGCTCAGAGCGTCGATGACTTTGATGACATCCGACAAGACCTCGATGATGAGAAGTTGGAAGGACAAGTTACAATCACTATCTCAGGCATCGATATTCGTGTGTCCCTTCGAGACGTACTAGAGCGCAATATCTTCCTCGTCAACGATGGGTCGTACTACGTCGTCATCCCCGGAAATGAACCTAATGTCGCGGTTACAGGGCACGGTGGCGGAGACTACCGGAAAGAGATTCTAGAGAACCTGTCTGAGTACGATTCGTTCGATGACATTCAGTAATGACCGAAATAGAAGAGCACCTCTCTCAGCTTTCCCCGATGTGGGAAGGTCGAGAGATTACAGAAGAGTCTCGGATAATCGATATCGATAGCCCCGTCTCCGATTTTTCTGAGGATGCGCTTAGTGGAATCCTTCAGCTAGCCCACGAGGAGGGAGCTTATTTCGACGATTTTGAAGTGACATTCCACACGGATAGAACCGGAGAGCAGCCGATTATCCAATCTGGTGGGAGCCTTCGAATACACAACTCTGGTTTCGACACCCTCCAAAGAGCGTACGATACCGAAGACGTAGATATTCAAGACTGGCGTCGAGTCGTCGGGGACATTCTCCGTGATGACGAAGCTGGGAGATTAGCTGATTTTCTGCTTGAATGGTCTAGGACGGCGTCGATATCCCTATACGTAGATTGTATCATAGACAAATCAGAGATTGGGGACCGGCTCGAATCGGAGTTAGATAACACGCCCTCCATCTCAATTTCATTCTGGACGGAGGAGGAGCGGCTTCGAAGTTGGCTAGACCAGCATATCTCAGATTACGCAACAGTCGCTGACGAGTTCTTCGATGAACGAAATCCTCCCGTCTTTGTATTCTACGAAGAAATCGAACCAGAGTACGAATCACTGCTTCAGTTCCACTCCGTTAGCTCCTTGCTCAACTCGGAGCCGGAAGACCTCGATTTCAACGTGAGTCAGTATCGAACGCTCATGGACCGAGACCGTGATATGCTCCAAGCCGGACCCGAACTGTCGGTAGTGTCTCCTTCGCTCTTCTGCACACCTAAGGCGAGAGAATTGTTCTCGTCAGTGTTCGTCTACAGCGTCTTCGCCGGAGTCTCAAAGCGAGTGAGATTGACTGAGGACGTCTTGGTACTCGAAATCAAAACACGCCGTAAAACCGTCAGCGACGAAATCGACGGGGAGACATTCACCGATGCCGTTCAAGGATATTCAGTAGATGAACTAGCGGCGCTTTACGAGTTCTATGAGTCGTTTGTGGAGAAGGGCACACGGAACACGTATCGAGACTTCTGGCACCGTAGCATCGTTGAGGAGTGTGATTCGTTCGAGGACCTGCCCCGGAAAACGGCGCAGATTCGTGAGTTCTACACGTTCTTGGAAGAGGAGGCCATCGAGAAGAATTTCGATGACCTCAACGATGCCATCCAAGACGCCCACGTATTCACCGCCGACGTTACGAGTACTGTCTCAGAGACGACACGGAGCCTAACCTCAGAGATTCAGAAAGTGGTGCTGGCGCTCCTCGGAGCAGTATTCGCTAATCTCTTTCTCGTCGTCCGGTGGTCCAACGTGGATATGGTGCTCCCGTTCTCGATATTCGTTATCTCCGGCGTCCTCCTGTTCTACTTCCCAACAATCCAAACCCGAATCGACGAACTGGACGACCTGATAAGCGAGAGCAATGATGACTTCGAGGTCTACTCCGAGACAATTCAGGATTTCTCGGGCCATCTGTTCGACTTCAGCCGATTCGATGACCGACGAGGGAGCTACGTCGAGTACGCCGAAAAGCGTCGAAAGTGGGCTGTCGAGAAGCTACAACTAGCGTTCTGGCTTCTCATCGTCGTCTGGGGAGGATTAGCGATAATCTCGATTCTCGGCTACCCGCGCTCTTCAGGACAATTTCTTATCGCAGCAACCTCGGTACTGATTACAGGAATAATCTGGTTCAGACACAGGGACGCCGACTACTACCCCGAAACAACCGAGATGCGTATCATTGGGACTCTTCTCTCACCAGCAGTCAGTCTCGCAATACTCATCTTGATTGTGACTGGGATTCGCCTGTTCATCGAACCTCTGACTGTCAATGAAATTACGTCCGGCCAAATTTTGCACGAAGTCCTCCCATGAGTGGCATCATCACAGTTCCTCGGCGTACAGTCTCTCGCCTGCTGACCGAGTCCACCGTCCAGAGGATGACTGGTATTCAGACTCGGGGAGGGATGGGTTAGCGTCTAAGTCCCGTTACGCTCCGTACAGTCTGAAACCAACAGAGACGGTTACCAAGGGCTCACCGGTTAGAGAAATTCAGAGTCTGTCTTTGCCGAGGTTTTGGTAGGCCAGAATCCTAAGACCCTTAATGGAGAAGGAGGGAAGATATCTACTAAGAGCCACGGTCTGCCGCGCGACAGCCACCATAATGATAAAGAGGGTTCCAACCGACGCTGGCTTGCCGAAACTGTCTGAGTGATTACAATGGATAGTAGCCTAGAAGACTTCGTAGAAGGCGATAGTTCCGAAGAATCGGAAAGCAAGAAAACCACCACTAAAGGATTTAGTGAAGGGTCGGAAGTTAGAAAAATAATCAAGCGTTGCCACGATATCCTGTATAAAGACGAAGGCCTAGACCCGGCACGAGCGTACGATGAGCTCACAACCCTACTGATAGTCAAGGTCTTTTCTGAAAAAGAGGACACAAACTCCCAATTTACCGCGGAGTCAAGTCCTGATGAGACAACGAATAAGATTCGGATGCTCCTTCAAGGAGCTCTTGAGGACGGGATATGTAGCGAATTGTTGCTGGTAAACGGCAACAATGGAGAGGACCCGGAGTCTGTCTTCCAATTAGATGACGAAACGATTCACAAGCTTGTGTCCATTCTCCAGGATTACAGTTTCTCTGGGACATATACCGGAGATAGCAGTCCAGACATCAAGGGTGAGATGTTTCAGGAAATGGTCGGAGAAACCTTCCGTGCCGAGCTAGGGGCATATTTCACACCTCGGGAGGTCGTCGACTTTATGGTTGATTTCCTTGAAGTAAAGCCTGATTCTCGAACGCTCGACCCCAGTTGCGGCAGTGGAGGGTTCTTTGTTGGAGCACTCAATCATCTTTCTGAAAGGTTGTCTGCTCAGAAGGACGGTGATATCAACAGTCACGTGGAGAACTTCGTTGAAGAGAACATTTGGGGTGTGGACATAAACCACCGGATGGTTCGGACATCTCGGTTTAATTTGTTCACGTATTCTAATTCTACAGGAAATATTCATCTTCAGGACGGGCTTCAAGCTACTGGGCCAGATTTCGATGATGGGTCATTTGACCGCATTTTTTCGAATCCTCCGTTTGCAGGCCAAGAAGACCGAGAAAGCGTACTTAATGAGTTCGAGATTGGTAGAAAAGAGAGCGGAGAAACTCGCTCTGTCAGTAAGGAGCTTCCGTTCATTGAAAAAATCGTCCGTCTATTAGATGAGGGTGGAAAGGCAGGAATAGTATTACCAGAGAGCGTCTTCAACAATCAAAGTCAGCAATTCAAGGATATTAGAAAGTATCTGTATCGGAATGTCCGCATTGAGGCACTAATTGGACTCCCACGGGAAGCTTTCCATCATACAGATACAGGGGTACAAGGTGCACTTCTGTTCGTCGAGAAGACAGAACCACCAGAAGACTATGAAGTGTATATTGACTGGGCAGAGAATGTCGGTTATAACACATTAGGACATAAGATTGGTCGAAATGACCTCCCAGATATTGTCGAACGTTACAAGGATAGCACCCCGTCTAAAGAACACTACTTCGAGCTCTCCGAGTTGCGTGAAAATGGTCGGATAGACCCGTTCTACTATCATCCTGAGCGAACACGGTTACAGAGAAAAGCGAAGAGTTCGAGTGACCAGCTTATTCCCCTTAGTGATATCGTGGAAGAGAAAGGGGAAACGATATCTAACCGTGTCAAAACACAGAAGGGTAATCATTTTGCGTATATTGAGGTCCGAAACTGTAGTAAAGAAGGCGAGATAACTGGCTGGAGAGATGTTACTGCCGGGGTAGATAGCGTCCCGAGCAGGCTGACTTACTGGATGAAGCCGGGAACAATCCTCCTGTCAAACCATCGGGATTCTATAAAATCCGGGCGGAACCCTATCTTAGTCCCAGAAGCGTTCAACGGTGAGATAGATTCAGAGGGGAATTTGTATCTCTTCGGTGACGAGGTTCCCCATGCACAGGTTACAGTTTGGGACTCAGAATCAGAAACCTGGAAAAACCCCTCAGAAGTAGATGATACGGGAGAATTTCCGTTAGAAGTACAGTATGATATTGAAGCAAATAGCGTTGTAATTCCAGACAGTGAACTTGAGATTCGGCTTGAAGGTAGTTTTGTTGGATTTGTCACGACAAACCGACTGATGCAACTACATCCACGGGATTCGTTTGGCTCTATCGATTCGCCCGTGACTCAGTATGCTGACCAACTGCTCCAGACGGAGTTTGTGCGTGAACAACTTATTCGAGAGACCACGGGCGCTGCATCACCAGAACTCAAATCCAAAAATCTAGAAGATATCACAGTACCAGTCCCAGAAGATGGCGATGTTGCTGGGTTCATGGAGGAAATCCTCCAGATGGAAGAAAAGATTGACCACCACAAGCAAGAGATAAAAAATCTAAACTCCGAGATTAGGGGTAAATTCGATAACCTAATTCCCGAATCATAGCTGGATTATTTCAGATATTCGTTCTGGAATTCTTCCATCTTCTCGTCTATTTCCTGAATCACTGAGTCTTGCTGGTCCGAACCAAGGACGTGGTAGAGACTTACCTTCCGGCTGTTAACGATATCTCTAATTTCGCTATCAGTAAATGTTCCAACAGCTTCCAGGAGAGTTCGTTTTTGACCGTCTGTGAGTTTCGTGTCGTCTCTCAGAATCTCTTCCACTTCTCCGTCATCAAGAATTCCTAATCCACGTGCTGAGTCAATCCTGTCTTCAACCTTCGTCTTACGGCCTCGAACGAGTAGTTCCAGATTGTTTTTAATACTCATCTCTTCCGGGTACTCTTGACGCAATCGAGTGTTTAGTTCTTTGAAATATTCCTTCGTGGCAGAGTAATACTCACGGTATTGTTCTAATTCATCCTCGTCGATAACGGGATGGATTTCATCGACTTCCAAGAGACCTTCACGGTGCAGATACATCGCAAACGCCCAAGTCTCCTCAAACCGTTGATTGCTTTGAGTGAGTCCAACCTGCCGCCCCATCTTTTCCAACTCTTTGACCGTCTTCGGCTTCTGGGTGAAAAGAAGGTACATTACGGCAGCAGCAGTACCTAAATCGAGAATGTTTCCATTCTCCCAGTGCCGAGACTGGTTACACCGCCTGCATAGGAAACGGAGGTTTTCGAGGCGGTCTGCTTCATCACCGAGAATATCCCGTTCCACAATATGGTCGTGGTTTATACTGGTTATTTTTCCGCAATTTTCGCAAGGACCGTATTGCGAATACATCCATCTTCGGGATGGTGCCCATCTGTTGCCCCGCTCGTAACGCTCTCTCAGTCCGTCTAGCTGAGGGACGTGAGTTGCCGTCTGAGGTGGTTGAAGAGATTGCAGCATCTCTTTTGCAATGGTAGTCCAGTCAAGGATATCTTCTTCAACGAGGTTTGTGATGATTTCTTCACATCTCTCTTCAGTCACGTCAAGGAGTTCCTCTGGTTCACCGTCGTCACCAAAGTTAGATTGACCCATTAGGTCCAACCAAGTTACACAAATCACAAATACCTTACTGTGCGATGATGAGTGAATCTGGAGCCGGTTATTGAAGATTCTGGAGGGTCTTCGCTACTGAACCTGTCTACTTAGGTCGAACTGTGTGTTTGTGTGGGTGAATATCCTCGATAGTAATCGAACTCCTGTGCTACTGCCAGCACTCTATCGTTCTGAGGTGGATAAGCGAAATGAAGAGTCGGTAATAGGTCGGCCTCGGCACTCATAGGGTTCGTCGTCGCCGGCCGCCACGCCGACTCGGAACGTCGTGTCTCGTCATCGGCCGTGCGGCGCTACGGGCCGACGCACAAAGACCCTTGCTCATCACCGTATCTTCCGGACGTTGCTGATGTCGAAACCGGCGTCGTGGATCTCCGTCTCGAAGCGGATGATGTCCTCGGCCTCGATGCGCGAGAGGACGCCGCGGAACTCCCGGACGTACATCGTCCGGTCGCGCTCGTTGCCGCCGCTCTCCCACTCGAATCCGAGGGTGCCGTCGACCGCGCCCATCAGGGTTCCCATCTCGGTGTCAGTCAGACTCTCCTGGTTGACGAGCACGAGGATGAGACCGCCCCACGACTGGGACGCCTTCTTCAGACCCTGCAGGAGCATCGTCGCCTCGCTCGTGTCGACCTGCTCGTCGGGCAGCGCCATCAGGTCGGTCAGTGCGTCGACGAGGACGAGGCTGCCGCGCGCGTTCGCCGTCAGGTAGTCGCCGAACGCCTCGAGGACGTCGCGGCGGTCGCTGGCCGACCCGAGGTCCTCCAGGGTGCGCCGCTTGCCGACGTACCAGTCGCGGGGGATCGGACTCAGCTGGAAGTACTCCCGCGAGAGGTCCTCGAACTCGATCTCGGGCATCGCGGCGTCCATGAGTTCGTCGTCGACCGTGTGGAAGATCTCCTCGCGGATCTCGCGCGGGCTCGCGGTGAACGAGACGTAGTGCACCTCCTCCGGGAGCGAGGCCTCGTCGGCGACGGAGCCGTAGTGCAGTTCGAACGCGTCCGGATCGGAGTGCGCGAGCGCGTTGAAGGTCGCGCTCGTGTGGAGGAACTCGCGCGCGCCGGCCCCCGCGTCGCCGGCCAGCAGGACGACGCTACCGGGCGGTGACCCGCCGCCGATCAGCGAGTCGAGTTCCGAGACGCCGAACGGGATGCGGTTCATGCGCTCCCATCTCAGGCTCGTTCCTTACCGTTTACGCTCGCACTCCGGTTGCGGGGACGGGCGGTCACCACCTCGCCGCCACGTCCGACCGCGTCGAGTGCCGCCCGCGCCGCGTCGGTGGCCGCGTCGGCGTGGTCTCGGTCGGTCACGGCGTACACCGCCGGCCCCCACGACGACTGGCCGACGCCGGAGACCGCGGTGGACTCCTGCAGTCGGGCGATGACGTCCCCGACGGGCGGGCGGTAGACGCCGCCCTGTTCGTCGGCGTACCACGCGCCGTTGAGGCGGCCGATCTCAGCGACCGCCGCGCCGAAGCGTTCGTGGTCGCCGTCGATTACGGCGGGGATGGCGCGTCGCAGCAGCACCGCACCGATCTGGTCGGCGATGGTCGGGTCGGCGCGCTCGACGACCGCGCGCATGCTGTCGTCCTCCTCGTCGCCGTTGCGTCCCGGGTCCGCGTCCGGGAGCGCGAGGACGAACCGCCAGTCGTCGGGCACCGCGTGGCGGGCCGCGACCGCCGGCACCGACCACTCGCCAGGGTCGGGGCGGTCGACCGTGAATCGCTCGGCGGGGTGGCCGGCGTCGACGACGAAGCCGCCTCGCTCGAAGGTGGCGACGCCGACGCCGCTCCGCCCGCCGCGGTCGAGGTCGGGCGCTCGTTCGCGGACGTCCAGGGTGCGGTCGTACGCCCGCGCGACGGCCGCGAGGACGGCCAGCGCGAGCTGGGTGCCGCTCCCGAGCCCGGCGTGACGGGGGAGCGACTCCGCGACCGTCACGTCCGCACCCGGAACGTCGAGCACGTCCGTCGCCCGCCGTGCGTACTCGCGGGCGGTCGGGTGTTCACAGCTGACGCGGTCGGCGGGCGTCGCGTCGACGCGGACCCGCGGCTCCTCGAGCGCGACGCCGACGCCGCCGTACAGTCGCTCGTGCGCCAGCGAGAGGTTCTGGAACCCGAAGTGGAGGCGAGCCCCCGTCGTCACCTGCGCCATACCTGAACGTAGGACAGGGGAAGAAAGGGGGTTTCGACAGTGGCAAAAGCAGTCGGGGGACGCTAGGCCATCCGTTCGAGGACGTACTCGGCCGCGCGGTCCGCGCCGTTCTCGTAGTCGGGCGCGGCCGGTGGATTTTCCACCGCGCGGGCGACGTGGTCGATGGAGTGCTCGACCTGGAACCCGGTCAACCCATTGCGTTCGAGGACGCGGGAGACGCCGTGCTGTTCGTCCGTGAACGGGTAGACCACGCAGGGCGTGCCGGCGACGGCGGCCTCCATCACGGTCGAGTAGCCGGAACAGACGACGACGTCGGCGGCGCGGATCCACGGGAGCATGGCGGGGACGCACTCCCAGTCGGCGTCCCCGACGAGCGTCACGTCGTGGCCCTCCGCGCGCAGCGTCGCGGCGAGCGTGTCGAAGTTCGTCGAGTAGGTGCTCGGGACGAGCAGGAGGTCAAGGTCGTCCGGCGGGCCGCCGCCGTCGGTCGGGGCGGCCCCGGCGGTCGACCCGCCCTCCGCATCCGGACCACTGCCGGCGGACGAGACGGCGTCCGGGGTCGGGACGGTGCCGTTCGCCGGCACGTCGACGTCGGTCGCCGACGCCGGGTCGAGGGCAACCGGCGGGATGTAGACGACGCCGGGCGGGTCGCCCGCGTCGGGTTCCCAGACGGTCGGGTAGAGGAACCCCTCGGCCACCGTCAGCTGATAGCGGTTGAGCAGCCACGTGAACACCTGTTCGACGGCGGCGTCGTAGTAGGAGGCGGCGTTGTGCGTGAGGACGTACAGCGGCGTTCCCGTGCACTGTGCGGCCATCGCCGCGAACATGTCGTCGGTCACCAGCGCGTCGGGGTCCTCGCGGCGGAGCCACCGGGCGATGTCGTAGACCCGCTTGCCGCTGTTGGGGACGCTGCGGCCGACGACGTCCAGCAGCGACCCGCCCTGGTAGTCGCCGATGAAATCGACCGTCGCCGGACGATACACGTCGTAGCCGTTGTACTCGATGAACCGCGAACCGGGGCCCCCACCGGCCAGGACGACGTCCGTGTCCTCGCCTTCGAGCGACTGTGCCACCGCGAGCATCCGGGTCGCGTGGCCAGCCCCCTCCGGGTAGTGAGCGACGGCGACGGTCCGACTCATGGAGGATTGTCTACCGTCACGGGGCAAGTATATTTGGATTCAGTGATTTCGGTGTTAAATCGCGACGCGCCGCGTTCGAAGCCGAATCCGGTAGCGCAGTACGACGTCGACGTCGGGTGCAGTACGGCGTCGACGTCGGGCCGTCACTGGGTGTCCGCCAGTCGTTCGACGCGGGAGAGCGAGTCGGCGTCGTCGGGGGTCCTGTCATCGCGGACCCCGAGGAATCGCGGGAACCTGAGCGCGTATCCCGACGAGTAGGTGGGCGACGCCTGGATCTCCTCGTACCCCACCTCGAACACCACCTCGGGCGCGATGTCGACGTCCTGACCGTCCTGCGAGCGGATGTGCGGTTCCAGCAGCTCCGTCAGGTGGGCCAGCTCCTCGTCGGTGATGCCGGTCGCAACCTTGCCCAGGGTCTCGTACCCCGAGTCGGTGCGGGCTGACAGCAGGAAGGTCCCGAGGAAGCTCGCGCGTCGTCCCTCGCCCCACTCCGCGCCGGTGACGACCAGGTCGAGCGTCTCGACGTCCGGCTTGCGCTTCAGCCAGTTCTTCCCACGGCGGCCGGGCGAGTACGTCGATTCGGGGTTCTTGAGCATGATGCCCTCGTGGCCGGTGTCGAGCGCGTTCTCCTCGACGCCCGCGATCTCGTCGGGGTCGTCGGTCACCGTCAGCGCGGAGACGCCGGAGAACGACGACGGCGCGTCCGGGTCGGTGCCCGCGACGGTGCCGGCGAGCACCGCCTGCAGCCGGTCGTGGCGCTCGGTCAGCGGCGCGTCCAGCAGGTCGTCGCCGCTGGCGTGGAGGCAGTCGAACGCCCTGAGCTCGACCGCGACCTCCTCGCGCGCCCTCGCGACGTCGTGCTTGCGGCGGAACCGGCGCAGCACCTCCTGGAACGGCAGCGGTTCGCCGTCCTCCATCGCGACGACCTCGCCGTCGAGGATGACCGGCTCGTCGAGCGTCGCCTCGGCGTACTCGACGACCTCCGGGAGCGCGTCGGTGACGTCCTCCATGTTCCGCGAGAAGATGCGGACGGACAGGGCGTCGTCGGTCGTCGCGTCGGACGGTGAAGCGTCGCCGGACGACGTCACGTCAGTGCCCGGCATGGTCAGCCCCTCGGGGTCGTAGTGCAACTGGACGCGCGCGCCGTCGTACTTCCACTCGACGCCGACCGTCTCCCACTCCTCGAGGGCGTCGGTCACGGTGCCGGCCTGCGCGAGCATCGCCTGCACCGGACGGCCGACGTCCAGGTCGAGCGATTCGAGTCCCTCGACGCCCTCCTCTCGGGCGACGCGGGCGACCCGGCCGTAGTCGTTCGACACCTGGAGCGCGCGCTCGACCTCCTCGACCGGCACGTCGAACGCCGCCGCGACGGCGTCGCGGACGCTCCCCTCGCCGACGCCGATGCGCATCTCCGAGAGGACGAGCCGCGCCAGGTAGCGCGCCTCGTCTTCGTCGGTGCGGTTGAACAGCCCGAACAGGATGTCGATCTTCGTGTCCTGGCTGCCCGACCCCTCCGCGTCGGCGAGCGCTTCGAGCTCATCGTACACCTCCGAGACGGTGAGCGACTCCCGTCCCCCGCCGAACTCGGCGAGCCCGGTCTGGCCGCCGAAGTCGTAGCTCGCCGCGACCGCGCCGATGTCGCCGCTCTCGGCCAGCCGCGCCTCCACGTCGTCGGCTGAGACGTTCTGCCCGGCGGCGCGCGCGATGGCCGCGTAGCAGTAGTTCGGCCCGATGTCGAGCGTCGTCGAGTCCCACGCCGGGAACACCCGGCCCTGGACGAACCGTGCCAGCACCTCGAGGTCGTCGTCGGCCGCCAGCAGGAGCTCCGTGACGGCGTCGACGATGGCCGTGTCGGCACTCGTTCCCTCGATGTCGCGCGCACGCTCGGCGAACTCCGCGAACTCCATCGTCGGGAGTTGCGAGCGCCGCGATTTAAATCGCCCGGTCGGGCGCGAACGCCGCCGCCCTGGGGCGGTTTCCAGCCATTACTTCGCGCCGCGTCGCCCCCGCATTGGAACCGACACGTTCGACTCCCGGGGGGCCGAAGTCGCGGCCATGACCGACACGCTTGCGTCGAACGGCGTCACCGCGCGCTACCGCGAGACTGAGCGAGAGCGCATCCTCGAACTCGAATCCGGCGGCCGGACCGCTGTCGTCGCCCAGAACCGCGAGGGCTACGGCATGCTCAAGGTCCGCGAGACGGCCGGGGGCGACGAACTGGAGCGCTACTACGGGTTCGACATGGCCCTCGACCACGCCGCCGAACTGCTCGGCGTCCGCCCCGACGAGATTCCGGTGCCCGACCCCGCCGCCGACCTCGGGATGTAACCGGTCGGAACGGCGATACTGCTCGTGTCCGGCCGTCGGGGTCTATCAGGAACGGACGAGAACTGTGGGGATTGGCGAGAACTGTACGGATGGACCAGAACCGCGAACTGAGGAGAACTGTGAACGGGAGCAGTGCGACCGAGCGGTCGAGGGCGTTTCAGAGGAGCGAGGAGACGACGTTCGCGGCGTACGCGACGCCGAGGAGGAGGAGCAACAGCAGCACGGACCAGACGGTGCTGGCCTGCTCTACCTCGACCGGGAGCCTGACGGTGACGGAGATGTGCGCCCACCAGATCTCCAGGGCGGCCCAGACGAACAGGACCGCGACCAGCACGAACGCCGCGAGCACCTCCCAGAAGCCCATCCACCAGGGGAAGAAGTAGCCGAGCAGGCCGTTCTCGGCGACCGGCGGGACCGCTCGGCGGATGCCGGCCTCCAGCTTTCCGGCCAGCGACCGGTTCGCGGTGTCGATGGAGTGGGAGGCGATGCCGGCCTGCGCCGCGCTCGGACCGCCGGCGCTCTCGTCGCCGGTGCCGAGGCGTTCGGCCTCGTACGCCCGCTCGACGTCGACGGACCAGACGATCTCGCCCTGCCGGTCGAGTTCGAACACGCGGTCGCCGATGGTGTCCGTGACGAGCGTGTGGCCGTTCGGCAGGCGGTCGGCGTCGCGCGGCCACTGCATCCGGTCGTCCCGCCAGGTCCACGACCGCTCCCACTCGCCGTCCACGCGCTGGTACTCGACGAGGCGGTCGTTCTCGGAGTCGGCGACGACGACGGCCGGGCCGCCCTCGTCCGCCGGGATGTAGTCCGGGTTGTGCTGCTCGCGGAGGATGTCGTACTCGTCCTCCTCGCCGAGCGTCCAGTCTTCCATCAGGCCGCTCTCGTTCAGGAACGCGACGCGGTCCTGGTTGCGGAGGTCGACCATGACCCGGCCGTCGTCGAGGTACTCGACGTCGTTGATGTGCGACCAGTCCTTGTTGTAGTCGCCGCCGCTCGTCACGGGCAGGTCGCTCTCGACCGTCCAGGTCCACTCCCGGATGCCCGTCCTGATGTCGACGACGAACACCGCGTCCGCGCCGATGTCGGCGACGAGGAGGTGGGTGCTGTTGATCTGGTCCACGTCGTGCCAGCGGCCGTTCTCGGCGCGGTGGCTGTACAGTCGCGTCACCTCGCCCGTCGTGAGGTTGGCGCGCTCGACGACGTTCCGGCGGCAGTTCCTCGGTTCGGACAGCAGGCCCGACGTGCAGGCCTCGCGGTTGACCTGTTCGGTTGCGACGTAGGTCACCGACTCGGACCCTTCGATCGCAGGGTCGACGTCCCAGTAGGTGCTCAGGTCGTCGGCGTGGTAGCGGACGGTGCCGTTCGGGTTGAACGCGATTATCTCGCCCGAGACGGAGCGCATGTCGCCCTCCTGTGCGGTGACGACCGTGATGCCGCCGGCCGGTTCGACGGCTGGCTGCTGGGACCCCGCCTCGGCGCGTCGTTCGTAGACCGCGTTGGGTGCCGCGCCGGCGAGCACCATCTGGGTCACGATGCCCAGTACGATGGCGATGGAGAGCGTCGAGAACAGGGCCCTGTAGGCGGACTTCCGGTTCATACTCTCAATTCAGAAATACAGTTCAAGAAGGTTGTGGAGTCGGTCACCCGGGCGGGCGCGCAGCTCACACGGGTATTCGCATCCTCACTCCCGCAGGAGCGCGACCTTCACCAGCGACTTGCCGGCCGTCACTGTGGCCTCCTTCGTCAGCGAGTAGAGGACGCCGACGCGGTCGGTCTCGACGGTCTGTAGCGTCTCGTACGTCGCCGGGTCGTAGAGCGTGCCGACGCGCTCGCCTGCGTCGACGCGCTCGCCGAGTTCCAGGTCGGTGTCGGGGACGAACAACCCCGACTCGGCCGCCGCGACCGTGCCGAGGTGGTTGCGCGCCAGCGTCGCATCGCCGGTGTCGACCGGGTCGGCGTCCAGGACGTCGCAGTGCCGGAGGACGTTCAGCGTGCCGTCCACGCCCGCCGCCACGGCCTCCTCGACGACCTGCTTGTTGTGGGCCAGTTCCGGCGTGACGGCGGGGATGCCCGCCCGGGTCGCGGCGACGCGCAGTTTCCCGTCGAAGTCGCGGTCGGCCCACTCCGCGTCGGCGTCCTCGCCCGCCTCCTCGGACAGCAGCAGGTCGGTGCCGAACGCCTCCGCGAGCGCCCGCGACTCCGCGTCGCCCTCTCGGAACACCGCGTGGGTGAGCATGTCCGGGCTTCCGGTGTGGAGGTCGACGATGGCGTCTGCTGCCTCGACGTACTCCCAGAGCCGGGCGGCCATCCGCTCGTGGAGCGTGCCCGCCGCGTCGCCGGGCCAGACGCGGTTCATGTTCGGATGCACACTGTCGAGCGCCTCCGGCGTCGTGTAGGAGACGCGATCGAAGGTCAGCGGGTCGGCGACCGGGACGACGACGACCCGACCGGCGAGCGGACGGTCCACCAGTTCCGCGTGCAGGCGGCGACACACCTCGGTCCCGTTGACCTCCCGACCGTGCTGGGCGGCCTGCACGTACACCGTCGGTCCGCCCGCGCGCCCGTCGTAGGTGTGCACCGTCGTCGTCACTTCGGTCCCGGATGGCATCCGGGCGAGCGTCACCTCCTCCGCCACGTGGTCGGTCATGCTCTAGCGGCCCATCTCCGGGCAGTTGAACGTACTGCTCCGGACCGGTTCGGCCTGCTTTATCATCCCCGCGTCCGACGGTCCACCCGAACGATGTACTCCCGGGAACACTTCCTCGTCGGCGCCGCCGTTTCTGGACTCGCTGTCGCCGTCCTCGCGCGGACGTTCGACCCGGTCGTGCTCTCCCTGCTGTTCGGCTACGGCGTCCTCCTGAGCGTGTTCGTCGACCTCGACCACTTCCTGCTCGCGCGCTGGCGCAGCGGCGACTGGGGTCACCTCAGCGCCTGCGTCCGGAACCCCGGCGACGCCTTCGGCGACCAGGACTGGGTGTTCGAGGACATCGACGACATGGAGCAGGAGCGCCTCCTCTCGCACGTCGTGCTGGGCGGCCTGCTCGTCGGCGGCCAGGCGCTCGTGAGCGTACCGCTGGCGGCGTTCACCGCCGTGATTCTCTACGCGCACGTGCTGGCCGACCTGCTCCGGGACAACGGCGTTGCGTGAGGGGGTGAGAGACGGTATGCGCGGGACCGGATTCGAACCACGCGAACGGCTCGCTACGCTCGCCGTTCTCTACTTCGAATCCTCGTTGCGATTTCGCCGCTCGCGTTCGCTCGCGGCAGAAATGCGCGGGACCGGATTCGAACCACGCGAACGGCTCGCTACGCTCGCCGTTCTCTACTTCGAATCCTCGTTGCGATTTCGCCGCTCGCGTTCGCTCGCGGCAGAAATGCGCGGGACCGGATTCGAACCGGCGGACTCCTACGAGACAGCGTCCTAAGCGCCGGTCGGCAAGCCGACCGGGAACCGCCCTGCGCACCCAACTTCCGTATCGACATGTGCGAAATATTGGGCAAGTTACTTAACTTTGTGCATGGCACAGCTTTGCTCGCTGTTCCTGATTCCACCAATACGATAGTTAGGTTTATATTAGTATGCCTTAACAAGAAGGAGCCAACTAGCAGTCTTCACCCATCGAAGTGAGTGAATTGGCGGACGTATGTTGCTAGATTTAGCTCCTCTACTCCCTTATGAGTATTCTTGCAAAGAGTAGTTCTTACCTGCATGATTAGTTTCGTGAAGTGAGTTTACAAGTTCTTCTAGTTCATTGAGGTTACTAAACGTTTTAGCACCCATCTCTTTCAACTTCTCGGGGGATTGACCGTCATCCTCCTCAGGGTCATAGAGTAGAATGGGCAGATTTTGACTCTGTGCGAACTTTGCTTGGTGAATCGTACCACCAGTTTCTCCAGACGCACCGATAATGACTGCTGTTGTTAGTCCAGAAGTAATCCTATTTCGTTCAACAAAGCGACCACGGTTTATACGTACTTTCTTACTGACTTCACTCACCAACGCCCCGTTCTCTGGAATCTGCTCACCTATCTCTTTGTTACTTTTAGGATATACTTTCTCAATATGACCTGGGAGCACAGCTATCGTTTTACCTTCCGCTTCTAATGTAGACTTATGAGCGGCTTCATCAACACCGTTGGCTAATCCGCTTACTACAGTTTTCCCCATGTTAACTAGCTTTCCGCCGATTTCTTCTACGAAGTCTACTCTATGTTCGTAAACGTCCCGCGTTCCAACTACTGCGATACCCTCTTTCCAAGAAGATAGGTCACCATTGTAATAGAGAATGAGTGGGGGTTTTTCGATGTTTCTTAGCCGAGAAGGATACTCTTCTCCAAAGATAGAGACGTATCCAAGACCTTTATTCTTGAGCTCAGACAGGTACTCTCTATAGAAGTCAAGGTCCGAATTCTCAAGAGTTTCAAGAACGTCACCAGCCTTAGAATTATCATCGTTTTTCAAAGACTCACCCTTAACAAAGTCCTTGAAGACTTCCAACTCTATCTCACCAAGTGGACGCTTATTGTCTGCCTTCTCAAATAATTCGACAACTTGATGGCTATTAAATTTATGCTTATCGTTTAGTGCGGCAAGGACTACGTCAGTTTCCATTGTCAACCTCCTCCAGTGCTTCAGCGTGAACTAGTCCTTCGAAACTCACTGTCCGAGCTATTCCTAGTCCATAAACTGTATCCACTCCTGCTTCTTTTAGAGCTCGGGCAGTATCAGATATCGTGGAGCAAGTTGTCACGATGTCGTCTATGACTACTGCTTTCGATACGTCGCTCAAATCTTTATCGCATCCTACTTTCCCACGTACGTTCTCTTTTCTATCCTCCTGATTATCCATGTCTTTTTGTGGAGAATAGTCTTCAAGTTTGTAGGTGACATCAGCAAGTTCCACGCCGACCTTGTTGCTCAATCTCTTTCCGATTTCCGCCATATGATTATACTCTTCACCAGACCCAGAAGGTGGTGGCACCAAAATGTCCGTTTCTGTGAGTGAAGTAAATCTTCCCATCCCCCACCCCAAAATATCCGACATTTTATCAACATTCTCACCTTCCTTCGCCGCACGAATCTCTTTTGACAATTCGTGGTCGCTTGTAACCGTCTGCTTGAAGTAGATGGATACCGTAAAAATGCGGTCCACAAATTCGCCGACCTCGTTCTTACCTTTGTTACAGTAGAAGCAAACCCCTGAAGTCCGTGTAAAGGACTCTTCGATTGGTTCACCACACATTCGACACTGGTACTTTGGATGAATTACGGGTGCTCCTTCAAAATCCTCTAACTCCTCCCAAGCGTCTTCTATTCGACTATACGTTGTCATCGTTTTGTAAGAATCCTAATCCCTACCAGTTAAAAGCCGCGGCACCGCGGTGAAACTGAAACCTATAGTACTCGGAATGGGTATGAGGCAATCGAGATATACTTCACACGTTGTTCAAACTCTGTCGAAGTGGCTGTAAACTCTCTCTGTCGTAAGTATGGTTGCGTGCCTGAGCCGCTTAGTTACGTCGTATAGGGTGTTTCCCTCTTCCCTGTTCAACATCCTGTAAGCGACGCTGTGGCGGAGTACATGCGGTGTTACTTGGTCCGGGGAACCTCTCCCCTTCACGGTATACGGACGTATCTCGGCGTCTTCTGCGGCGTCTCTGATGACATTACGGACACTCTCGGTAGTCATACGGTCCGACTGCCGCGACGGGAAGAGCGCGTCTGAATCCTTCCATCGCGTGTTGAGGTACTGCCGAAGGGTACGGATGGTCTCGTCGGCAAGTTCAATCTCGGTGTATTGAGGACTGTTGTCGTTGGGGTAGTCCTTCTGAATCTCGGCAGGGAGCATTAGCACCCCCTCGTCCAAGTCCAACATCTCGATATCTACCGCGACGGCTTCGCCAACCCTGAGTCCTGTATCGTATAGCAAGGCGATGAGCGCGTCATTCCTGCCTGCGAGGTAATCGACGCTCTGGGCAACCGTCGCGTCTCGCATCTGTTTAACTTGGTCCGGCTTGAGCCAGACATGTGCTTTGTCGTCTTTCTGAGTTTGGGTATTTGCAGAACCGGCCATTCCAGTCACCTTGATACTTAAACGAACAGGGGCCAACACCATATGAGTTTGGGAATCTGTTAATGGAGTCCAAAACTCGTCGCGGTACTTGTAGAAATAGTTGCCATTGCTCTTACGGCAGGTAGTGAGACGTAGTAGTTTTTTTATAACATGCTGGCTACATCACCTTCCTCAAGCGCGCACGTGCTCACAGAGAATTTCTCACTTCTGCATCAACGATTCCGCCTTTGTTAATTATTAGCATGGTTGCCGGTAATGTACCTACTTGAATCCAGATTTCAACTCGGCTGAAACCGAGTTCCTGGTCCAGTACCTACCTGACATTCCGTGGGCCGGAGTAGTGGCGCGACTAATCCGGCTTTGGCCATGGTATCAGGTATGGCGGAGTTGGACCGCGCTCACCTTCGCCGTGAAGGTCATTCCGGACCGAGAGTAAGCAAACACACGGCGCGCCGCCTCTCGTACAGCAAGGGACTGCTGTGCCGTCAGGACGCACCGCGTCCAGCTGTGGTGGCGGCGCGTGTGTTTGCTCATTTTGAATCAAGTTTACAGGTCATGCGGTTCATGGTCCTGTAGTACCACCATTTTTATTCTGTTCACCATCCCAGGCCGGTAATCTGGGAACATCCACGCCGTTCAATCAATATTTAATGGTTGTTTTTATAAGATTGCTATCTGGTCGTCTTCATGGACAACGGTGGCCTCTTTATCTCACTGTTCGACAAAGAGACACTTCACCTGTATCTTGACCAGGGTGTCTACGGCCAACACGTAACACCTGAACGCGAGACTCCGTCAAGTCAGAGCCGACACTACAACGTACTGGGGGACTACGCAAGTTGTCGAGAGGGCCGTCACGTCTTCTTCTTCCTTGAACGAGAAATCTACTATGGAGGCCAACTCGTCGGGGGTGGAGACGGGCCGGCCTTCTATATCAACGGTCAATACAGCCCTCTTGGGCGGGAAGCAGACGCATCTGTCGTCTGGGACGAATCGGGCCGGTACGAACCACTGGACGGGCCAGGGCTTTTCGAGACGCAAAGGGGAGAGAAGTGCCAACCGTTCCTGATTCAGTTTGAGGACCGGCTCGGCTTTGCAGGTCGGTACATCACTGCGGACCAGTTCTACATTGACCTGAGCGAGTACCCTTATCCCATGCCGTCAAACAGTATGGAGGGGATGGGGTTCTGCACACTCACTGAGCAGGAGACCGATATGCTCCTCGACATTTTTAGCAACGACGAAGAAATTGCAGGGAGCATTGACCCAGAACCTGATGACCTTGTAGAACTTGATGGAGACCCTGAGCCCTTCCGCACAGAGTATGGCCCCGACTCTGTCGCTGATGTCCAAGACGAATCGCATCTGGAAGCATTCGCATTAGCAAATCCAGAGATTCTCCCTGAGGTTCTCCAACCAGAATCAGATTCTCAACTGTGCCGTCAGGTCCCTGTGTGCCCTTACAAGCCACCCCAGCACATGGACAAGGCTGACGTGTGTTACTATACCAGGGACGAAATCAATGAGGGGACTTTCCCGAACACAATTATAGAACTGAAGTATAAGAGTGGAGGCGACACCCCCGCTGGCAAGCAAGCCGCGCTTCAAATGAAAAGATATGCCGAGTGGTTAGATAATCGGCTTGACGATAGAGCAGAGGATGTGAATCTCTACATTTATTCACCACCAGGATTCACTGGGACGTTCGACGGATACATCCCAGAGAAGTATGTGGACTGGATACAGAAAGTCGAGACTGTGGAAGACCCCTGCCAAACAACCTTCTGACTACGAGAAGTCAGCTAACCCTTTCTGTATGCGACCACGCCGTTCGTCCTCAGGAACGTTCGTGGCGATAATCTCGTCTACTTTGTCGCGGTTCTCGGCGTCGCTGTTGATAGCTCTCGTCGCTCCCTCAATCTCCACCGAGAATCCAACGTTGTCATACATATCGTACATCACGCCGCTGTTACTGAGGATAACGTACACACCTTGCTCATCAAGTTCTTGTGCCACCTCAAGGAGTCGTTCTTGGTCCTCTTGTCCGAACCCCTCAGCGCTGTAATCAGTAAAGTATGCGGTCGAACTCATAGGTTCATACGGTGGGTCAAAGTAGACTAAGTCCCCTGGCTCTGCATATTCAAGAATGTATTTGAAGTCGCGATTGAAGATTTCCGTGTTCTTCAGCACATCGCTCGCCTTTCGGATTCGTTGCTCCTGTACCCAATCTGGATTAGCATATCGGCCAATCGGGACGTTGAAGCCACCGCTACTATTCTGCCGATATAGGCCGTTGTAACACGTTCGGTTGAGGTACAGAAGTAATGCCGCTTCCTCTATCGGGTCAAAGCTCTCGCCATATGGACGCTTATTGAACCTTGCTCTCTGCTGGTAGTAGTAGTTCTTAATCTCCTTTCCTTTATGATTGGTCTCCGCAAAGTCGTTCTCGGAGTCTGGGTCATCCTCAGGGTCTCGGTAGGATTCGAGCCGGTCAATCAGTTCCTCAGGATGGTCACGAACTTGTTCGTAAAAGTTGATGAGTCGGATGTTCGTATCGTTGATGGTCCCGTTCTCCGGTTCGAGGTCGAAGAATAATGCACCCCCGCCGAAGAACGGTTCGTGGAAGTGGTTGTAGTCTTCAGGGAATCTGGCGGATAGTTCGTCTAACAATTGTCTCTTGCCGCCTGCCCACTTCAGAACGGGGTTTACCATTACCTTGGTGTTGTCCCGTCATGCTGTATAAAGCCACCGTTCAATGAATCTTGAATGGCAGTCATTTCGGACACTATTAGGTGAAGAAGCCTCCATCTGGCGAACGTGGCCCCACAACGGGACGAAGAGTCCGGTGAGTTCACCGACCAATACCCCCGCCAGAAGTTCATAGAGGCGGTCGAGGAGTTGGAGATAGCGACAACGCCGAAGGTCGCGGAGTACGTGGGTTGTTCATACGATTTAGCCTATCGAAGACTCCACGAATTTGACGAGGAAGGCGCAGTCACTAAAACAGATGCAGGCGGGGTTTTTATTTGGTCGCAGTAGATTGCGACAGGTCCTCGAAGTGGGTCAGCACATAGTCGCCGAGTTGCTCCTCAACTTGGTGGAGATTATACACGTCAGTTATGTCATTGTAGCTCTCTCGAAGTACGTTCGTGAGGGACTTCCCCCATCCCTGGCCATCCGTAATCCAGACGAACTCTACGCCGTCGTTTCTCATCCGGCGCGATACGTGATTATACGACCGACGAATTTCAGATGGCTTACTCCCACCGCCTTTGTAGCAATTGGCTTCGAAGACGATACGGAGTTGTCCGTTCTCGAAGAGAGCAAAGTCCACCGTCTTCTTTTGTCCTGACTCATCATTGTACTCGGTCGTGTACTCGGCTTCGATGGAGACGTTGTATCCTTCCTGCTGGAGTTGGTCAGTAATCCCTTCCAGTTTTTCTCCGACGATGTTCTCGAAGCACGTCCCCTGACGGTTCTTTCGCGAATGTGTCTCCATACCAACGAGCATCCCTCGGTAGTGGTCTCGAATGTCTGCAGACTCGTCTACCACATACTGGAGGCCGATTTTCTGAAGTTCTTCGGCCAGCTCCCGTGCTTCCTTTCGGTCGCCGTTATCAATGGCGCGCTGTACGTCGTAGAACTTCCAGAGACCTTCGAGAGCAGTATACTTGTTGCCACGTTCCCCAAGAATCTCGAAGTAGAAGTTTATCCACTTCCGGGTATCGTCGGCATCCATCAAGGCGTCTGTAAGCCCCTTGATGAACACCTGTTTGGATACATTTTGAAGCTCCGCAATGGCCTCAATTTGTTCTTCGTAGTTCTCAATTTGGTCTTCGATGTCGTCCCAATTGATGAACTCCGAGGAAGGGATGGCAGATGGGATGATAGTGTCTTGGAACTCCTCGACGAAGTCTTTAGTTGGAGGCTGATGTTGCCGAAGCACCATATCCCGGTGAAAGGAAATCCAACAGATGACTTACGGCTAAATCTTGGTTGAACGGTGAATACTGCACCATATGCGTGCAAGATTCGGAGAGTTGAAATATAGTTTAGAGGAGTGAATCAATTGGGTGAGTTCGGACAGTATAAAACCTCTTCGGCAAGAAATCAGTCGGGTAGGGCTTAAGCGTTGTCGAGAGGACTTATCTACATGATTGAATTGAATAAGAACCGCGATGTACGACTCAAATCGATGCATCATATGCGGTGGAGCTAAAGAAGCAAACCACCACGTGAATGGTGACGACGAAGACAATGCGGCAAAGAACGTAATCCCCGTCTGTACGTCATGCCACAACAAGATTCACTACGGTACGACGATGCAGACACTACCGTGGTTCGCTAAACTTCCTGAATCTGCGCGAAGACGGACACTCCCTACGGTTGGAGTAGAACGGTTAGAAGGCCAGTACAAGAACGCGTTCTTGATGGACAAATGGATGGAAGATGCCTACCAAGCAACGCAGAGCGCCTTAGCAGAGGCAGAATCCTACTTGACAGGGAGACATTATCATATTAGCGGTATTGACGTGACTCACTCCTTTGTCCGCAAGTTCAGGTCCAAGATGGTGGTTCACTCCAAGGGCAATGTGTACGAACACCGGACAACTCCTATCGTGTTAGAGAAAAAGGGGCCAAAGTGTGTCCTCCGATTGCCCGAGCTCGATAAGCACGCAGGTGGAACGACGCGCTCGCGGAAGGCCTACGAAACGTTCCTCACGGAGCTCAACAAACGCCAAGGACTACGTGGACACGGAGGGGAGGTTACGGGATACGAACCGTAGGGGCATTGACCTTTGGCGGAGTAGGCCGCACTCACCTTCGCCGAGAGGTCACTGCCAGGAGGAGACCGCAAGCATACACACTGCCGCCGCCAACAATCTAACAGTATAACAGTACGGTGCGGCTATTGAGAGCACATCGTGGCTGGGGAACGTAGTTTGCCGTAGCCAATGCTACGTAATCACTTTCAGTCACGACGCAAGTTTCGACGCTTGTCGAAAGAAGGGCCTCCGTGATATTCGTTAACCCGCACCGAACCTCCGAAGAAACCCTTTCTTTTGGGGGTACTACGTACCCCTTTTCTTTGGGGAATAATGCTTTCAAGAGTACCGCATCATGCTTCATGTTCAAACAGCAGTCATGCTGTGCTGTAGCGGTCTGCTGTGCTGTTGAGATGTAGCGGCAGTGTGTTTAATGCGGTTATCTTGAACAGAGGTAGGGATGTTGTTCTATCTGAAGCGATGACGTTTACTTGTCGGTAGACACAGCATCGGCCTTTACTGGTGTAACAGCAGTCCTACTCTTGGTGTAACCAACAGCAGGCCCCCACCTTCAGGAAGGGATAAGAAGCGGCGTGAGGACGCTTATAGCGGCACACAGAGACTTACAGAAGGCATGGTACGACTCGTCACAAACAACCAGTTCCTTTAAGAGAGCCACAGCGCCGCGTGAGCGAGTTCTTTTTGTGCAGAAGTCCTATCCCTCTCGCCACTACATGAAATCGTTCATGACGGAATCTCGCACGTCTCACGAGCTTCTGACATAGCACCACAACCCTTGAGGACCACTTAGGTGAAACCAACGATGCATAGGACCGGACTCAACTGCTTGAGATTCCAGTTGTTGGCACATTGGCTCGTGGAAGTTACCCATAGGACCCTGGCGTAACTAGCCCTAGTTACGTCAAATGTCGAAAAGCTTGTTGGCAGATTTGTGCCATTACCAACCTACGAGATAAGAGAACATGCTACCTACGAAGATGATGGAGAATCATTGCTTCGGAGACGGACCGCTGTTCAATACCATGGCGACTCATCTGTTGCCACACAGCCGGTCCACTTACATCGAGTCGGTCGGCAAACTTGGGGATGGACATTCCTGCCCGGTGATACAGATAGTACAGTACTTGTGCATCTCGACGGGGTGCATCTAGTGTGTCTATTTTCGACCGAATAGTGTGCGCTTCAGGGGAATCGAAACGGGGTTCTGGGTTTCGTTGAGTTTCATAAGTATGATTTTGAGATGGAAGTGACGCGGTGGCGGCGTGTGTTTACGTCGGTGGGTGTGGCATGGACTCCTCGTCTTGGTCGAGGAAGTGGCTGATGCACAACCGTAGATACTCCGCGAAGGGAGTATTCCCCGCAAGTGCGAACTGACAGTTCGGGTCTTCTGCGATTGGTGTCGACCGAAACTGCTCATACAAACTCTCGTACTGCTCCGGTGGAAACTCGACAGTCACTGTATCTGTGTATCGAACGGAAGGAGTCGATTGCTCATAGTCGGAGACATCTACTTCAGGGCTATCACCGAGTGACTGCCGGATATATTCCCCAAGTGGATGATTGGCTCCATAAGTGTCTCTGGTTCCCACCAGCTCGGATTCAACGAAGTTCTCAGAAAGCCGTTCAGACACCTCACTGGTGAAGTAGATGACTGTTCTTCTTCCTTCGCTCATTCGTTGCCCTCCTGCTTCTGCTCTTGTTCAATAGCCTCCTCTGCCATCTGCTGAATCACATCGGACCACCGGATTGAGGTGGTGCCATAGCGTCTTTCAGAAGCCTCTACGAGTCTCTTGTGTGCCTCTTCAGTGAGACGAATGTGCTTTATAAGTTCACCTTCTGCCATATTTGGAATGTACCTCTTCGGGATGACGGTATAGGCCGCCATCCTGTCGAAAAAAATAGGGCCGTCTTCCCGGCCCATCGTCATCATAGACCGACGTCAAAGAGTTTCTTGAGGAGCGGGCACTCCTATTTAAGAAGCATTGGGAATGGACTCTCGATGAAGACTCGGCCCGTCTCCGCTCCCCGTATAGAAATTGGTACGAAGAGTCCCCACTTAAATGGCACATGGGTGACAAGCAGTTGCCACATTTTCGTGAGAGCACCCCCAGAACAGGCCGAGAAGAGCCAAACCCTTCAGAAGCAATCCAATCCCGTGGAGGCCAATGTAACCGGCAGACAGCGCACTGAACTTATCCGAGCAAACCTTGACTTTCCGGGAGGGACCAGGAGCGCCGTGTGTTAATCACCTTCCGTCAGCGCTACCCCATTCGATTGAGCGCGTCTCGTCGGTCCTCGACAGGCACTTGGTCGTACTTCATCGTCGTCTGGGGGTTCTTATGGCGAAGCTGTGCCTTAGTTGCCGCCAAGTCCCTCTCTTTCGTCATGTAGGTTCCGACCGAGTGACGGATTGTGTACCACGACATTTTACGGTTCGCGGTTTCGATGTCAGCTTGGTCGCAGAGACGATGCAGGAGTCGTCTGAGACTGCTTGAGCTGTGTGGGTTACCATGGCTTGTCAACCATAGCGAATGGGTATCCTCATACCTCTCGTACTGCTCACGTTCCTCTAACCAGCGGGATAATGCGGTTGCTGTTCGGTCCGTGAGACTTACTGTCCAGTTCCCTTCGTTCTTGCTGGATTCGTCTTTAGGGATGCGGAGAACACCGTTTTTCGTATCCACCCACGCAGTCCGCGCATTACGCACTTCGTTAGGTCGGAGGCCAGCGTCAAGACTGGACCAAACGAGGGATGTAATCTCCCAACCATTCACTTCATCCCAGTCGTCGCGCGTTACCTCGTCGTAGTTCTTGTTGAGGGCATTCGAGATGTACAGCTTCCAGCCTTCCCTCTCGTTGGCTGTGAGAGTATCATAGGCAGGAATGTTTCCCTCGTTGAGTGCGGCTTGACGAATTTCGCGGCGTTCTTCTCGGGTGAGAAAATCCTGTGGTTGATGATTGCCACCAGAGCCGTCAAAGGAGTATTCAAACTCCCATTCGTCGCGTCCCTGCGTGTGTTGAAGCCACTTCGAGAAGTGCTGAAGTCCTTCTTGGGCCTTCCCCTTGACCGTCTGGCTTTTGTCTGAGAAAGCCAAGTGGTCCATGTACGCCGCTCCATCGTCAGCGTCAGGCGGATACTTGTACCCACCCTTCTGTTCCCATAGCCACAAGTCGAACCTCGCTGTTCGGTAGGCTGTCGAGTAAACGGTGTACGGCGAGTACCCTTCAGCCTTGTCAGGGTTCTTGCCAACTTTCAACAGCCATGACAAGAACCGGACTCGGTGGTCTCTATAGTCCACCAATTGCTTGTCGTTCAGTACTTCGTCATGCGATTTCGGGACCACTTTGATGGCCCGTTCGCTGTCCACCTCCACATTGGTGGAAATGGCACAGCGTGAGAGAGTGATGGGTAGTTCTGTCATCTTCCGTCTCCTGCCGATACGGAACTCGGGCAAGAGAGGCCCTCTCGTGCAAGGTATGAAGTGCGCGGGACCGGATTCGAACCGGCGGACTCCTACGAGACAGCGTCCTAAGCGCTGCGCCGTTGGCCTGGCTTGGCTACCCGCGCTCGTCCCTTCTTTCCCAACTCGCCACAAAGAACCTGTCGTTCTGTACGAGGGCTTTTGTAGGATGACGGCCAAGCCCTCGTCGTGTATCGCGCACGCGACCAGGTGGAGAACGAGGAGTGGCTGGCGCGCCTCCAGCAGACGGCCGACCGCCTCGACCTCGACGCGGCGGCACGGTCGCGCGCGGCCGACCTGTTCCTCTCGACCGTCGCGGAGAGCGGGGAGGCGGAGGACCGCTCGAAGCGCGCGGTAGCGGCCGCGAGCCTCTACGCGGGGTCGCTCATCGAGGGCGACCAGCGGTCCCAGCAGGCGGTCGCCGACGCCGCGGGGGTCGCGCGGCTCACCATCCAGCAGCGGTGGAAGACCATCCTCGAAGAAGCAGGGCTGGAACCGCCGTCGTGGTAGCTGCTCGGCGCTACTCGGTGCGCTGGGGTCGGCGGCCGTCGCGCTCCGGCGTGAGGTTGCCGTGCTCGTCGATCTCGCCCTCGACGATGCGGGTGCTGGAGATGATGTCGCCGTCCTCGGCCTCGACGTGGCCGACGACGACGATCTCGAGCGGGTCGAAGCCGCGCTCCTCGCGGATGTCGTTGATGCGCTTGCCGCCGTCCTTCGTCTCCGGCGAGACGATGAGCGCGTCGAACTGCTGCTCGGTGGCGATGCCCGTCGGTTCGTCGAGGCGTCGCACCTCGAACTCGCGGTCGTACTCCTCCGCGATGGACCGGAGCTCGTCTTCGAGGTCTGCTTTGCGCTCGTCGTAGGGGCGGACGTACCGGTCCACGTGTCGCGTCTTCGGTGCAAGTTCGTCGCTCGTCAATCCGACCGTCACGTCGCCCAGTTCGAACGCCCGCTCGAACAGCGCTCGATGGCCGTCGTGAACCGGGTCGAACGTTCCGCCCAGCGCCACGTCCATACCGCGGCGAAAGGCTGCGCGGGGTTTATCACCTTCGGAAACCCCTCGCGGACGCCTGACGTGTCCGAACGCCGACTCGTCGGTCTTCGAGACTGCGCCGGTGCCGCGACCCGCGGACTCGCCCTCGGCGCTCCGGATACGGGAGCCGAAACCGACAACCGCACCCGCGCCGAACCGGGAACCGGGTGACATCGAACTATGGGGGGATACCTGGTCGCGGTCGACGGTTCACCGGCGAGCAAGGACGCACTCAAGTACGCGCTGGACGTTGCGGGGGACACGGGAGCGGACGTGACGGCAGTCAACGTCGTCTCGCCCGAGCAGTTCTTCGTGGGCGGCGACGACCCGCCGGAGAGTTTCGCACAGGCGGACAGCGACCTGCTGCGGACGAGCGTCGAGGACGCCGAGGACAAAGGGCAGCAACTGCTCGACGAGGCGTCGGCCATCGCCGAACGGGCCGGGGCGGAGATAGAGACGGGCCTCCTCTACGGCGAACCCGTCGCGCGCATCACGGAGTACGCCGACGAGAACGACTTCGAGGCGATCTACGTCGGCCACCGCGGTGCCTCCGAGCAGTACGAGGGCCTGTTCGGTAGCGTCGCGAAGGAGATCGCCGGACGCGCGACGGTGCCGGTGACCGTCGTCCGCTGAGTGGGCGGAAACTGCGGCAGGCGGTATCCTGATACGGGACCGTGTCGATGCACTCGCTATGGACGTAGTAATAACGCCATCGACGCTCTCGGGAACGGCGCGGGCACCGCCGTCGAAGAGCTACACGCACCGCGCGATCCTGGCGGCCGGGTACTCCGGCGGCGCGCTGGTGTACGACCCGCTGGTCAGCGCGGACACGAAGGCGACGATGCAGGCGGTCGACCTGCTCGGCGGCGACGTCATCGAGACCGGCGACGGCGACGTCGAGGTCACCGGGTTCGACGGCCGCCCCGACGTGCCGCCGGACGTCGTCGAATGCGCCAACAGCGGGACCACGATGCGACTGCTTACGGGGGCGGCCGCGCTCGCCGATGGCATCACGGTACTGACGGGCGACGAATCGCTGCGGTCCCGGCCCCACGGACCGCTGCTCCCTGCCATCGAGGACCTCGGCGGGCGTGCCGAGAGCACGCGCGGCAACGGCCAGGCACCGCTCGTCGTCGAGGGCCCCATCGAGGGCGGGACCGTCTCGATGCCGGGCGACGTCTCCTCGCAGTTCGTCACGTCGCTGTTGATGGCGGGCGCGCTCGTCGACGACGGTATCGAGATCGAACTCGAGACGGAACTGAAGTCCGCACCGTACGTCGACATCACGGTCGAACTGCTGGACGCGTTCGGAGTCGACGCCGGCGAGACGGATGACGGCTACCGCGTCGAGGGCGGCCAGTTCTACGAGCCGACGGACGGGGAGTACCACGTCCCGGGCGACTTCTCCTCCATCTCCTACCTGCTGGCGGCGGGCGCGGTCGCTGCGGACGAGGACGAGGACGTGCGCGTCGAGAGCGCGTACCCGAGCGCGCAGGGCGACACCGCCATCGTCTCCATCCTCGAGCGGATGGGCGCGGACGTGGACTGGAACCGCACCGACGGCGTGGCGACGGTCGGTCGCTCCGACCTCTCGGGCGTGGACGTGGACGTTGGCGACACGCCGGACCTGCTTCCGACCGTCGCGGCGCTCGGCGCGATCGCAGACGGCGAGACGCGCATCGTCAACTGCGAACACGTCCGTTACAAGGAGACCGACCGCGTCTCGGTGATGGCCGACGAACTGGCGACGCTCGGCGCGGCCGTCGAGGAGCGCGAGGACGAACTCCTCGTCCGCGGCGGCGAATCCGACCTCCAGGGCGGGACCGTCGACGGCCACGCCGACCACCGCATCGTGATGGCGCTGGCGGTCGCGGCGCTCGCGGCCGACGGACCGACGACCCTCACCGGGGCGGAGCACGTCGACGTGTCGTTCCCCGACTTCTTCGAGGTGCTCTACGACCTGGGCGCCGATATCGACCGCTGACCCGGTCCGGTCGCCTCGGCGCACGGAAGGCACCGCCGACATATGCACATTCTTGCGTAATAGACTTGCCTCGAGAGCCAAAATAGGCACGAATCCGAATATTCAAGGGCGTCGGCGTTCCAGGCTCCGCCAATGACGAAGGTCATCGACGGTAACGCCGTCGCGGAGCAGATACGTTCGGAACTCGAAGGCAGCGTCGAGACGCTCGCGGACGCGGGTTCGCGGCCGGGCCTGGCGACCGTGCTGATGAGCGAGGACCCGGCGAGCGAGACGTACGTCTCGATGAAGCAGCGCGACTGCGACGAGGTCGGTATCGAGGGCATCCACGTCGAGATCGACGCGGACGCTCCGGCCCAGGAGCTGTACGACACGGTCGAGGACCTGAACGCGGACGAGGACGTCCACGGCATCCTCGTCCAGATGCCCGTCCCCGACCACGTGGACCAGCGGACGGTCCTCCGGACCGTCGCCCCGGAGAAGGACGTCGACGGCTTCCACCCCGAGAACGTCGGTCGCCTCGTCGCGGGCGACGCGCGGTTCAAGCCCTGCACGCCCCACGGCGTCCAGAAGTTGCTCGAGCACGCCGACGTCGAGACGGACGGCGCGGAGGCCGTCGTCGTCGGCCGCTCGATGATCGTCGGCAAGCCGATGGCGAACCTCCTCGTCCAGAAGGAGCCGCTCGGCAACGCGACGACGACGGTCTGTCACTCCCACACCGGAGACCTGGCAGCGCACACTCGCGAGGCCGACATCGTCGTCGCGGCCGCCGGCGTCCCGGAGATGATCGACGGCTCGATGCTGAAGGAGGGCGCGACCGTCGTCGACGTGGGCGTCAACCGCGTGGACGTCTCCGAACGACGTTCGGAGGGCAGTCAGACGGAGTCTGACGAGGCCGACACCGAGAAGGGCTACGAACTCGTCGGCGACGTCGACTTCGAGTCCGCGAAGGAGACCGCCGGCGCCATCACGCCCGTCCCCGGCGGCGTCGGCCCCATGACCCGCGCCATGCTGCTGTACAACACCGTGAAGGCGGCCGGCCAGCAGGAAGGCGTCGACGTCGACCTGCCCTGACGCCGGACTGGTAGTGGACCCGAACAGTGCGACGGTCGAACTCCGCTATCCTCGCCGCTCGAGTCGTTCCGTCGGAACGCGAATCTACTGCTCGGCGACGCGGTCGAGGCGGTCCCGCGCCCGGCCCAGCGCGTCCTCGTCGTCCTCGCGCAGGTAGTCCGCGAGTTCGCGCGCGGCCGTGACGAGCGACTCGGCCGTCTGGGGCGCGACGTCCCCCTCCAGGGCGCGGACGCGCCGGACGTGCTCGCCCAGCGTCTCCAGGGCGGACCGGCCGGCACCGTCGCGGTCGTTGTCGTCCGTCCACTTCGTCGCGTCGCGGTGGTACTCCTGGAGGGCGTCGCCGACCGCGAGCCCGCGCACCTCGTGCATCGATTCGGGAACCTCAGCGGGGTCGGGGCGCTCGCCCACGTCCGCGCCGCGGAGCAGCGAGAGGAAGTACAGCTCTTCGTCGTCGGTCGGGTCGAATGCCCGCCCGAACACGTCGGCGGCGTGGCGAAGCTCCTGGGCCGCGAGGTAGGTGTCGTCCAGCGTCGCGAGGTCGCCGGCGTGGATGAACCCGCGCTTGCGGACGTACTCGCGGGTGCGGTCGCCGGCGTCGGCCGCGACCTCGCGCATCGGGCGGGCGTCCACCGCCTCGCGGACCTCGCTCAGGTCGAGCGTCGCCGGGCTGTCCGTGTGTTCACGGCGCTCGTCGTCGAGACCGACGCTACGCAGGCTCTCGCAGTCCGGGCAGGCGACGCTGCCCGTCTCGTAGTACGACCACCGCGTCCCGCAGTCCTTGCACTCGCGCTGACCGCGAACTTTCATACCCAGTCGTTGTTCCGCTGCCCTGAAAACGTTCACGTGCCGGCCGGCAACGGTCGCCGGCACTGCCGCCGTTCGACGCGCGTCGCGGCGACCGGTTCCCCCGCGGGAAGCCCTAAATCCGTCGAGTCCCAATCGTCGTGTATGGCCACCGAAGACCCCGCGACGGACGAACCGAGCGACGCCGAGGCCGCGACCCGGGTCGTCGTCTCCTACCCGGAGGACCTGAGCGACTGGGGGCGGTTCCAGGTGGAGAAGCCGTCGTTCCGAGCGTTCCTCCGGAAGACGCGCGGCGAACTCCGGGAGGGCGACCAGTGGGAGGAGTTCGTCGGCGTCGGCTGCTGTGGCAACACGCTCGACGTCCCGCTCCGCATCGAGGCCGTCGAGGGCGGCGACCGCATGGGGCCCGACACCGATGTCGAGTACGAGGTCCGCGAGGCCTGCGGCATCGAAGGGGGGTGGCAGGTCCAGAGCGCCGGCGGACCGAACGAGGTCTAGAACCGCTCGGCGAGGAACGATTCGACGCGATCGCGCGACGGCGCGGTCCGCGCACCTTCGGCCTGCGAGGCGAGCGCGCCGCAGGCGTTGGCGAACTCCAGTGCGCGCTCGTAGTCGTACTCTCCCTTCTCCTCGAGCAGGACGGCGAGGAAGCCGGCGGCGAAGGCGTCGCCGGCGCCGGTCGTGTCGACCGTCTCGACGCCGAATCCCGGATGGGTGTACATCCCCGACGGCGTGTCGACCTGTGCGCCGTCGCTGCCGTGTTTGATGACGACGACGCGTCCGTCGAGTTCCGACGAGGGGTGTTCGAGGTCGCTGTCCAGTAGCGTCGCCGCCTCGCGGTCGTTCAGGAAGACCACGTCGGAGTAGGCGAGCGCCGCCGAGAAGTCGCGCTGGTCGAGTCGACGGCCGGGGTCGAAGCTGACGGTGAGGCCGGCCGCCGTGGCGACGTCGGCGAGGTGCGCCGCGGTCGCCGGACGCTGACTCGTCAGGTGGAGGTGGTCGGCCGAGGTCACGTAGCCCGGGTCGACGTCGTCGGGCGCGACGGCCTCGTTCGCCCCGTCGTTGCCGAGAACCATCACCTCGCCCGCGTCGTCGACGACGAGGTACTTGGTCGTCGTTTCCGTCCCCTCGACGTCGAGCAGGTGCGACGCGTCCACGCCGGCGGCGTCGAGTTCCCGGCGGACCAGCATGCCGTGCTCGTCGGTTCCGACGCTACCCACGACGCCGGACGGGACGTCCATCCCCGCCAGCGCGACGGCGACGTTCGCGGCGCTGCCGCCACCCGAGCGCCGCTGGGAGGTGATGCGCGCCTCCCCGTCCGGGTCCGGGAGCGCGTCCACCCGGAGGGTCACGTCCCAGTTGACGTGACCCGCTGTGACTACCTCGACCATGGGTACAGGGTCGGCATACCTTCGGGGTACGCGGTCGGCGGTAAAAAGTCCCCGTGGCTCGCCGCCTGACGGCGACGCTTGCGCCGGCGGGCGATAGTCCGTCTCACCCCGTGATGGCGAACAGGAGAAGGTTGTGCGCGCCGGGACCGAGGCCGACGGCCCCGATGAGGCCGAGCAGGAGATAGCCCTCGCTCGGCTCCTCGGCCACGTAGTCGGCGAACAGCAGGACGACGAACTCTGCGATGGCGACCTTCACGAGCACGAACAGCCAGCCGACGCCGATGACGTCCGCCGTCGGCAGGGCGTGTGCGACGTCGAGGATGGCCCGTGAGACGGGCGTCCGCTCGCCGAAACCCAGCACGTCGATGCCGACCGCGGTCGAGACGGCGTCGAGCGAGTGACCGAAGAGCACGAGCGCGCCCACCGCGCCCGTGACGACAGCGACGTCGGGGAAGGCCTGGCGTGTCCCGGCCCACAGCATGCCCGTGAGGACGACGGCGACCACGAGCGCAACGAACGGCCAGAGCAGGCGCAGGCTGTCGTTCGCGACGGCGTACCAGAACGCGACCCCGACCACGGGCAGCATCGCGACGACCCCAGTCACGCCGAGCGTCGTCTCGACCGGGATGGAGTCCTGCCGGAGCGCGAGCAGCCACACCAGGCCTGCGACGGCGAACGTCGTCAGGTACACCGACGGCGTCCCGAGCAGCGGGCGGACGACCGCCGGCGCGAACTGCACCTGGTAGAGCACGTGGAGGCTCGCCCCGACCACGACCCAGGGGGCAAACGCGACGACGGTGCGCTCGCGCACGGTCGGCGTCGCACGCCAGAGCAAGCCTCCGACGACTCCCACCGCCAGCAAGATTCCGAGCAGGTACGGCAGCGGCGGGAGCGCGAACCCTGAGGGAAGTACCATGTGCCGACAAGCGCATGGGGGTCGGGAAAGGTTTGTGGTCGCCCGCGCGGGAACCTGACCGTCGACCTGATCGCATCGAGTCGCCCGCCGGCAGGAGGGAATCGCGGGTCGGCGACGAGACGCCTCCTGGTCAACTCTCCTCCCACGGCTCCCCGCCCTGCTGGTCCCCGAACAGTTCCCGCATCAGGGTGACGATGCTCTCGGGCGGGAACTGCCCGCGCTCGGTGACGATGGCGTCGACGTACCGCGGCGGCGTCACGTCGAAGGCCGGGTTCTCGACGGTGACGTCGCCGACCTCCTCGTGCTCCGCGGGCGAGAGCACCTCTTCCTCGTCGCGCATCTCGATCTCGACGGTGTGGCCCGTCATCGTCGCCGGGTGGAGCTTCAGCGTCTGCGCCGCGACCATGATGGGGACGCCGCGCTCGCGGGCGTTCACCGCGAGCCCGGAGGTACCGATCTTGTTGACGACGCTGCCGTCCGCGGCGATGGAGTCCGCACCGACGAGGACGTGGTCCGCGTCGTCGAGGTACCGGCGCGCGGCGTTGTCGACGACGAGCGTCACCGGGACGCCCCACTCGCGGAGCTGGCGGGCGGTGATGTGGCCCTGCTTGCGCGGGCGCGTCTCCTTGACGATGGCCGACAGCTCCTTTCCGTCGTCGAGCGCGTGGCGGACGCAGGAGAGGGCGTCCGTCGAGTGGCAGTGGGTCATGACGGTGTCGCCGTCTCGGAGACGGTTCGCGCCGATCTGGCCGAGGTTCTCCTGGGCGCGGTCGAGCTCGTACCGGAACTCCGTGACGCTCGACTCGACGCTCGCACGTAGCCCCGCGACGGTGTCGCCCGACATGTCCCGGAGGACGTACCGAAGGGCGTTCGGGAGGCTGACGGCCGTCGGGCGCGTCTCGTGGAGGCGACGGGCGGCGGCGCGCATCTCCGCCCGGAACGCCGTCGGCGTCTCGGCCTCGCTGGCCGCAGCCTGCTCCCCCAGTGCGGCCGCGGCGGCGTCCGCGATGGCCGCCGCGCCGCGGACCTCCATCGATGCGATGTCCTCGGCGGCGTCGGCGACGGCGGGGTGGATGTCGCGGTCCATGCCCGAACGTAGGTCGCCTGGTGCGTAAAAATGGTGCCCCGGACGCGGTGTGCCCTGGACGTGGTCGAGTGCATCCCCGAGAGACGGAGCGTCGACCGAAGGCTGGGGTGGCCGACCGCAGATAACTACCAAACATACACAAACATTTTTGTATGCCTACCAGGTATTGGTGGGTACGATGAGCACGACAGCCAGTCCCGACGTGGAACACGCCATCGACCGCTGCCGACCCGCGGACGTGACGCCCGTGACCCTCGACGCCGACGCACTCCCGGGTTCCCGCGACGGACTGCGGGAGCTCCAGAGCGCGCTCGATTCGAACGACCTCGTCCCGGCCGCCGTCACCGTCGAGGCCCGCTTCGACGAACCGTGCTCGTACGCGACCCAGGACGAAGCCGACCGCGTCCGCGAGTGCGTCCGCTCGGCGGCGTTCCTCGGTGCCGGGACGGTCACGGTCGAGTTCGACGGCGTCGCGGACGAGTCGAAGGTCCGACCCGCGCTGGCCGCCGTTCGCGAGCGCGCCCGCCGCGAGGGCGTGACCCTCGAAATCGACGGTCCGCTCACGCTGGAGTAGCTCCCTCCGCCCGCGCGCAGGGTTCGTCTATGCGGTCTCCTCCTCTGTACGTCTCCTCCTTCGACGTTTGCTGTCCGTCTCGCTTCCGTCCGGTTCGGACAGCGGAGCGCCGACGTCTCGGTGGCACTTGCGTTCAGACCGGCACGAAATCTTTTTGCGGCACGGTCGACCTTCCACAATATGGTCGAAGGATGGAACGTCGACAGGTCGCGTGCCGCCTGGTGGACCATCGGCGCCGCCCTCGCCGCTGCAGCGTTGTTCGTCGTCTACTCCTTCATCGGAACGTTCGTCTTCGGCATCTTCATCTACTACTCGACGAGGCCGGTGTACAAGCGGCTCAAACGCCGGGTGCGGCCGCCGAGTCTCGCGGCCGCCGTCGCGCTGCTCGCTCTCGCCCTGCCGGCGATACTGCTGATGGTGTACACCGCCGCCATCGGCGTCCAGGAGCTCAGTAACTTCGTCAACCGGACCGACCTGACACAGCTCCCCGCACCGGTCCAGCAGTACGTTGACGTCTCCGAACTCGTCCGCCGGCCAGCGACCATCCTCGACGGCGAGGCGGACACAAGGCTCGTCCAGGACCTGGTCGATCCGGCGCTGTCGTACGTCGGTCTCATCGGTAACGGCGCGCTGCACCTGTTCGTGATGATCGCCATCGCGTTCTACCTGCTCCGGGACGACCACAAGCTCTCGCGGTGGTTCCGGCGCACGTTCTCGGACGCCGACGGCGTCCTCGACACCTACGTGAGCCGCGTCGACACCGACTTCAACAGCATCTTCTTCGGCAACATCCTCAACGCGCTGCTGACCGGCACCATCGGCGCCATCTCCTACAACCTGCTCGACTACGCCGCACCGGCTGGTCTCGGCATCCCCTATCCGACGCTCCTCGGTCTGCTGACCGGCGTCGCCAGTCTCATCCCCGTCGTCGGTATGAAGCTCGTCTACTTCCCGACGACCGCCGCCGTCGTCACCGAGGCGATAGTGCTCGACGACCCCAGCGCCCTCTGGTTCCCCATCGTCTTCTTCCTCGTCTCGCTCGTCATCGTCGACACAATCCCAGACCTGGTCCTGCGCCCCTACGTCTCCGGGCGCAACCTCCACGTCGGCATGGTGATGCTCGCGTACATCTTCGGCCCGCTGCTGTTCGGCTGGTACGGCATCTTCCTCGGGCCGATGATACTCGTACTCGTCGTCCACTTCGCGAAGATCGTGCTGCCGGAACTGCTCGCCGGCCAGCCGATAAAGCCGTGGGCGGTCGACCCGACGTACCTGCAGAACGCGAACCGGCGTTCGATGCCGGAGGCGTCGCCCGGCCCCGACGACCCGTCCGGCGGCCCACCGGAGCGGGAGACACCGGTCGAGGAACGCGAAGCAGAGCCGACACCGACCCCCGGCGACGCTCCCGACGCGGAACCCCCGTCGGAGACGTCCGGGGCGACGCTCCAATCGACGTCAGATCGGCAGGACACCTCCCCCACGAACGACGACCCGGATGCGTAGCGCGCCGTCTGCTCAGAGGTCGATCAGCCGTTCCTCCCACTCCCGGCGAACCTTCAGTGCGTGTTCGCCGCGCTCCGTGAGCGTGTAGTAGTTCGTTCGTTCGTCGCGGTCGCCCTTCTCGACCATCCCCTCCTCGACCAGCGTGTCGAGGTTCGGGTAAAGGCGGCCGTGGTGGACGTTCGTGTCGTAGTACTCCTCCAGTCCCTCCTTGATTGCGAGGCCGTGGGGGTCGCCGTGACTGGCGATGACGTACAGCGCGTCACGCTGGAAGCCCGTCAGCTCGTGCATCGTTACACCAATATCGTATAGAATAAAAATAAATATACCGGTGCAGAAATAACGCCGGCCGACGTCCTATCGCCCGCCCGGTTCGACGAAGAGCGACGCGGTCGCTGACCACCGGATTAGACAGTATCGAACCGTGACAGCAGAACGCTGCTGTCGCTCGAATCGAAGCATTCGAAAGGAAAGCGGAACACGCGGGGGCGAAAAGACCCCGCGTAACCGCTTGCCGCCCTGAATTGGTCCCCGCTGACGCTTCGGCCCTCCAAAGCGAAGCGTCACCTGATACAAAACGACCCAACATAATAAAGGTAACGCCAACGGTAAGCCGTGCGGGATACCGGTCCGTGTTCAGATGTGTTCCTCCTCCAGCACCCACCCGAGGGCGCGCTTGTAGTAGGTGAACATCTCCTCGACACCCCTGTGGCGCATCTCGTCGCTGTCGAGGTGTTCCTGGAGGAACTCGTACTGCTCGCGGATCTCTTCTTCGTCCCTCATGGGGGGTTCTTCGAAGTCGTCGCACATGAGTTGTCGGGATGACGTCCGCCCGTCACGCGGACGCGTACCGCTACTTTCGGTCGAGGCGCGAGAGGCCGTGCCAGATGGCGTCGACCAGCCGTCTCTCTCCACTTCCCTCGGCGTCGTCCCACCCGCGGGCCAGCGCGTCCTCGAGCACCGCGAGGTCGTGGTTCTCGAAGTTGTTCATCCCGCGGAACGACTCCAGCGCGTCGCGGTCCTCGTCGTCGAACGTCTCCGACGGCGTCTGGTCGTCCCCCTCGTAGAATCCGAGGTCGGCCAGCGTCTCGGTGACCGCCGCGGCCGCCTCTCCGGTCAGCTCGCGCATCTCCTCGGGGTCCTCGCGCTCCAGCAAGGTCACGTCGTATATCTTGAACACCCGCTCCAGTTCGTCGATGGGCGACTCGTGGTCGTCGACGCGCACGTCGATCCAGCGGTCGTTCTTCCCGTCGTACCCGCCCTCGGGCTTGACGACGTAGAGCGCGGCGCTCTGCTCGCCGCGCTTGTCGCCGCCCGCCTCGTTGCCCGCGTGCAGTGCTGCGATGAGTCGCTCCGGGAGGCCAATGCCGTCGTCTTCACCTGTTCCCGCGTCCCGTGGCGACGCGCTCTCTTCCGCGTCCCGTGGCGACGCGCTCTCTTCCGCGTCCCGTGGCGACGCGCCTGCTTCGAACGCCTCGGCCATCGCCTCCAGGGTTGCACGGTTCTCGAGGATGTTCCCCTGGACGGTGTAGTGTTCGCCCTGCAGGTCGCCGGCGTAGTCGAAACACTCCTCGCCGGTGAACGCCGCGACCGAGCCGTCCTGCCCGACGACGCCGACCTGCCGCTGTTCGGCCTCGGAGTCCTCGCTCGTCAGTTCGTCGACGACCTCCGCGGCGGTGGCCCCGTCCCGCAGGAGGTCGAGGCCGTCCGGTCCGTACGCGACGTTGGCGAAGCTCTGCGTGGCGACGGCGCCGGCGTCGGCGCTGGCGAAGGGGACGACGGCGCCGACGCCGACGAACTTCGACTGGACGGCGACGCCGACCGCGTCGCTGTCGGGGTCGCGCGCGACGATGGAGAACGTCGAGGGTCGTGGCATACGACGACCGTCGGACGCCACGACGAAAAGCGTTCAGTTGCCGGCGACCGTACCGTCAGTCGTCCGCGTGCGCGTCACCCCCCGCCGCGTTGCAAGCGTCCGTCCCGCAGTCGCCCCGCTTCCGCGCGGTGAGCGGCTGACGCGCGACCAGTTCGCAGTCGAAGGCGGGATGCTCCGCGAAGTGGTGGACGAGCATGTGCCGACGACTGCCCGTCAGCCCCGTCTCCCCGACCGTCTCGGCAGTGAACTCGCGGGGGAGGCTGTCGTACCGCCGGACGAGCGCCTCGAAGCTCTCGAACACCTTGCGATGGCCCGACGCGTCGGCACTGCAGCGCGAGACGACGTAGCTGCCGTCGTCGCGGCGCTCGCCGGCCGTGTGCAGGAACTCCCGGCGCTCGGTGAGCACTCGGCCCAGTTCTTCGCGCAACCCGTCGGCGTCATCGCGGGACAGCCTCAGCGTCTCGCCGCCGACAGTCACCTCGACGGCGTCGCCCGTTCGCACGGCCGACACCCGCGGCTGGTCGGAATCGTTCGTACTGACGCCACAGTCGTCCGCGTCACGTTCGCGGGAGAATTTCTCGATCAGCCGCCGGCTGACGGCTTCCTCTATCCTCCGGACTCACGGGGGAATCACTCGACATCGCGCCTGGGAGTAGTTCCCGCCAGTTGATAAATCTACGGGCGGTTCGCGCTACGCACCAGCGTCCGGTCAACACGTGCGACGAGGGGTACGACACCGGAGCCAACCGACAGAACTTTTCACGGGGCACCGCTACGAACGCAGCGTGAACGTACGGGGGACGGTCGTCGAGCCCGGCGCGGTCCGCACCGTCAGCACGCAGTACGGGGACCGCGACCTCGCCGAGGTCCTCGTCCGCCCCGAGGGCGGCGACGACGTGACGGTGACGCTGTGGGGCAAGTGGACCGAGACCGCTGAGTACCTCGAGTCGGGCATGGAACTGCTGGTGACCGACGTCGAGGAGGACGAGTGGAACGGGGAGACGCGGTACGCGACCGGCGAGGAGTCGTACGCCGTCGTCGAACCCTCGTTCCTCGTGAACGTGACCGACGTGCGGTCGTGGGTGCAGTGCCCCCGGATGTACTACCTGAACAAGCTCTCGGGCGTGCCGCTGAACTATCCCGTCGTCAAGGGGACCATCGTCCACGAGGTGTTCGGCGACCTGCTCCGGGGTCGCGACCTCGACGACGCCATCGACGAGCGCGTCGAGGAGGCCGGCCTCGAACTCGGCCTGCTCGGTCGCGAGGCCGACGAGGTCGCTGGCGAGGTGCGGGAGAACGCCCGCGCCATCGAGGGCTGGCTCGAACAGGGCGCGCTCACCGAGGAAGACGCCTGGCGCAGCGAGTACACCCTCATCAGCGAGCGGTTCGGCATCAAGGGACGGGCCGACGCGCTCCGCCGGGGGATGCCCGTCGAACTGAAGACGGGCAAGAACACCAACCGCGACCCGCGGTTCCAGGACAAGATCCAGGCCGCCTGCTACGCGCTCCTGCTGCGCGAGCGCGACGTCCCAGCCGACACGGGGACGCTGCTGTACACGAAGAACTCCGCGCTCGACCGGACCGAGGCGTCGGGCGACCTCTCGCCAGCCAAGGAGTTCTCCCTCGGTCGGGGTCTCCTCGAATTCGTCGTCCGCACGCGCAACGAGATTGCGGCCATGGAGTTCGACAGCGACGTCCCGACGGGCTACGAGGCGGACGCAACCTGCCAGTACTGTTTCGAGCAGGACACCTGCATGGTCGTCTCCGGCCGCCTCGACCAGGAGTCGAAAGCCGGGCAGGTCGGGACGCCCATCCCCGAGGAGGAACGGGAGTACTTCGAGCGCCAGTACCGCGCCGTCGAGGCCGAACGGCGCGAGGTCCACCGCGAGTACGCGAAGCTCTGGGAGCAGACCGCCGAGGAGCGCGCCGACGCCGACAAGGCGCTGGTCGACCTCGAACCCGCAGGACAGGAGGAGATAGCCGGCGAGCGGTGGCGACTGCGCGCCCGCCGCACCGACGACGCCGTCTCGAAGATACGCGAGGGCGACGTCGTGCTCGCCAGCGACGGTCACCCTGTCCGCGGCCACGCGGAACTTGCGCGCGTCGAGCGACTGGGCGACGAGGTGGTCGTCACGACCGACGAACCGGTCGAACTGCGCCGGCTCGACGTCTATCCCTCGGACCTCAACGCCGACCGGATGCTCACCGCGCTCCACGACTGCCTGCTGAAAGGCGACCCGGACCAGAAGGACGTCCTCTTCGGCCGGCGCGAACCGGCGTTCCGGGAACGCGACTCCGACGAGCCGTTCATCGACAACAACGAGAGCCAGAACGCCGCGGTCGAGCTCGCGGTGACCGCCGAGGACTGCGCGCTCGTCCACGGGCCGCCGGGCACGGGCAAGACCTACACCATCGCCCGCACCATCCGGGCGCTCGTCGAGCGCGGCGACCGGGTGCTGCTGTCGGCGTTCACGAACCGCGCGGTCGACAACGCCCTGGAGTCGCTGCGCGAGCAAGGGTTCGAGGACGTCGTCCGCGTCGGCACGGAGACCGGCGTTCGCGAGGACATGCAGGACCTCCGCCTGGAGCGCGGCGGCGACCCCGGCGAGCGCGTCGCCGAACTCCGGGACGCCAGCGTCGTCGCAGCGACGACCGCCACCTGCGGGTCGCGCGTGATGCGCGAACAGGAGTTCGACGTGGCGCTGGTCGACGAGGCCTCACAGCTCACCGAACCCGCCACGCTCGCGGCCGTCAACCTCGCCGACCGGTTCGTGCTGGTCGGCGACCACCACCAGTTGCCGCCGGTCGTCAGGTCGGAGGGCGAGGCAGCGGACGGCACCGGCGATGACGACCCAGGGACGGCCGACCTCTCGCGGTCGCTGTTCCAGCGCCTCGTCGAGCGCTACCCCGACGCGTCGGTGATGCTCGAACGCCAGTACCGCATGGCCCAGCGCATCCAGGCGTTCTCCTCGCGGGAGTTCTACGACGGCGCGCTCCGGCCGGCGAACGGCGAGACGGCGGCCCAGCGCCTCGCCGCGCTGCCGGGCGTCGACGCAAACTCGCTGGGCGGCCTCGCAGACCCCGTCACCTTCGTCGACCCCGCCGGCGAGACGGTCGGCAACACGAACCCGACGGAGGCAGAGCGCGTCCGCGAGGTCGTCGAGCGGTTCGTCGAGGCGGGCGTCGACCGCGAGGACGTCGGCGTCATCGCGCCGTTCCGCGCCCAGGTCGCCGAGATATCCCGACGCGTCCCCGACGCGGTGACGGTCGACACCGTCGACCGCTTCCAGGGGTCGAGCAAGGAGGTCATCGTCGTCTCGTTCGTCGCGACGGGCGACCTCGACAGTCCCATCTTCGAGGACTACCGCCGGGTGAACGTCGCGCTGACGCGGGCGAAGAAGGCGCTCGTCCTGGTTGGCGACGAGGCGGCGCTGCGGTCGCGCGACCTCTACGACCGGATGGTCGACTGGGCGGACGGCGGCTGACGGCCGGGTACGCAGACGCGGACGAGACCGCGTCAGACCTCCGTTCCGTCGCACCGCGTGGCGACGCCGCTGACCGTCGTCCGCAGAGAGGAGGATTTTTGGACCGGGGACGAGAGGCGGGATTATGACACTGGTTCCGGCCCCCCTCACGGACGCCTTGCAGGTCCTCGAAGACGTCGGCGACGAGGGCGTCTTCCCCGGCGTCGTCGTCACGGACCTGTTCGTCGCTGTCCTGCTGGTCGGCGCGGGCTGGTACCTCTCTCGCCTCGCAGTCCAGTTCGCCGGCCGGCCGGTCGCCCGACGGTTCCAGCGCCCCAGCGTCCGGAAGACCATCCTCCGCGGCGTCCGGGGCGTGGTGCTGTTCTTCGCGGCCGCGCTGGCGGCGTCCCGGTTGGGCTTCCGCGCCGGGGACATCCTGCTGTCGGTGACGGTGTTCTCGGCGGTGCTGGGCCTCGTGCTCGCGCCCATCGTCGGGAGCGTCGTCAACGGCCTGTTCGTGCTCGCCGACCAGCCCTACGAGATCGGCGACCTCATCGAACTCGTCGACAACGGGACCCCCGGGGCAGGAACCCGCGGGTACGTCGAGGACATCACGCTCCGGTACACGAAGATATTCACGCTGGAGAACACCTTCCTCGTCATCCCGAACGCGACGATGCGGGAGCGCGACGTCGTCAACTTCTCCGCGGAGGACACGCGGTCGCGGCTGACCCTCGAACTGCTGGTCACCTACGAGGGCGACCTCGACGAGGCGCGCGCCATCATGGAGCGCGCGGCCCGCGAGACGCACGAGGTCATCGAGGGCGGGCCGGACATCCGCATCGGCAGCGCGCGCTACCCGAGTGCGCCCGTCACCCACGTCGAGGAGTACGCCGACCACGGCGTCCTCCTCGCGCTGCGGTTCTGGGTGAAAGATCCCTACTACATCCGCCGCGTGCGCTCGAAGATACAGGAGCGCATCTGGGCGCAACTCGACGACGCCGACGTCGAGATCGCCTACCCCCACTCGCACCTCGTCTTCGACGACACGAGCGGCACCGCACGCGTTTCGGTCGAACCGCAGCGCGGCCCGGCCCCGGACCGGGGTCCGAACGACGCACACGGGGACCCCCCTCGCCGGGACCACCCCGACGAGTTCGACGACCGCACGGAGCAGGGCGGCGAGGTCGGCGACGTCGACCGCCGCTAATCGACGGTGACGAGTTCGCAGTCGGCCTCCTCGCGCAGGTAGGCCTCGACGTCCGGCCCGGAGAAGAGACGTCGGAGCGCCCGACGCCAGCGGCTCGCCTGCTTGCTGCCGACGACGACCACGTCGGCACCCATCGCGACGATCTCGTCCAGGATGGTCTCCTCGACGAGGAACCCCTCCCGGACGACGTACCGGGTGCGGGCGAGCCGGCCGAACTCGCGCTCGACGACCCGGCGGAGGTCGGCCCGGGTGACGTCGCTGTCCCAGTGGTACGGGTCGACGTGGAGCACGGTGAGGGACGCGTCGCGCTCCTCGGCGATGTCGAGAGCAGCGGCGAGCGTCCGCCGCGAATGCTCCGACGGCGGATACCGCACCGGTACGAGGATGCGGGTCATGACCTCCTCCACGTTCCGGTCGCGCGAGTACCTTTCCATCGCCGGACGGCTCGGCCCTCGGTAGCACGTTCCACGGGCGTTCACCGTTCGGCGATACGGTCCTCGACGGACGGGTCGATACCCGTCTCGCGGGCGTACTCGACGAGCGTCTCGTACTGGACCCGTCCGGTCGAGACGCGCTGGGACTCCTCGATGGCGGGGAACTCGTCGTCGGTGTGGAGGACGTAGTCGCTCGTCGCGAGCGTGTACGTCGCCGCCGGGTCGAGCGGGTCGCCGTCGACGCGGAGCGTGTCGACGTCGCCCGTCTCGGGGTTCCACGCGAGTTCGGCACCGCTGACGTGGGCGTGGAACCACCCCTCCTCGGCGAACCCGAGCGAGGGGTCGACCGCCTGCTCGAACGCCCGCCGGAGCTCCGTCCCCGAAAGCTCCGCGACGGCGACCGGCTCCTCGAAGGGGAGCAGGCTCACGAGGTCGGCGACGGTCACCGTCCCCTCGACGGGGTCGCCGCTCCGGATGCCGCCGCTGTTCTGCAGGGCGACGTCGGCACCGGTCGCCCAGCGGTAGGCGTCTGCGACGAAGTTGCCGACGCGGCTCTCGCCGCCGAACAGCGTTGCCTCGGTGCGGACGAGGGGGTCGTCCACCCTGGCGACCACCTCGTCCAGTCCCGCGGCCGCCATGCGCTCGTCGAGTGCGCGCGCGACGGCGTCGTCGCGCGGGGCGGTAGCGGTCTCGTGGCGCGTCGCCGTCCCGACACCCAGGTCGACCTCGACGACCGCTTCGCCGCCGTCGCCCGGTCGCGTCACCAGCGTCCCGTCGACCCGGTCGATGCGGCCCGTCGGGACGTGCCCGCCGAGGACGACGTCGGCGTCGACTGCCCGGGCGAGGTCGTCGTCGCCGCGGCCGAGGTGCGAGAGGACGACGACGTGGTCGACGCCGCGCTCGCGGAGGTCGGCGACGGCGTCCGTCGCCGCGGTGACCGGGTCGGCGAACGTCAGCCCCGTCGCCTCCGGGGTCAACGAGGTGGTCCGGGGCGTCGTGACGCCCGTGAACCCGACGCTGGTGCCGTCGGCCCGGACGACCGCGGTGCGACGCGTCTCGGCGGCGGCGAACCGCTCGCCGTCCGCGCGCACGTTGGCCGTCACCCACGTCTGCGGGGAGTCGGCGACGATGGCCCGCGTCGGCGCTGGTCCGTGGTCGAAGTCGTGGTTCCCGAAGGTGGCCACGTCGGGGTCGACGGCGTCGAAGAAGTCCAGCGCCTGTCGGCCCTCGGTCGCGAGCGCGAGCACACCGGGCGAGGTGTTGTCGCCCGTGCCGACGACGAGGGCGTCCTCGCCGTCCAGTCCGTCGAGCGCGCCGGCGAGACGCCCGATGCGGTCCGGGTCGTCGTAGGCGTTCTCGACGTCGGAGTAGTGGAGGATACGGAGACTCATCGACCGAACCTCCCGGCGTCGGGACGAAAGGTCTTCGACTCGCGCCGAACGTGGATCGTCCGGCGACCGTCTCGATTCGAGGTGACCGATACGTTGATTTGCCCGGCGTGACACCCATTGGGCATGCGGGTTCGAGAGTGGCAGGACATCCTGCAGGACGTCGTCGAGCGAGACGTCGACCCGGACGGGTGGCGCGCGGCCGGTGGCACCCGGGCGGACGGCGTCGGCGAAGACCTCTACGTCGGCCATCCGAGCGCCGGCGTCTACCACCTGAAGACGTACGCCAAGAACCCGTTCGAGGTGCGCGGCGTCGGCGCGCGTGTCGCCCGCAGCCTGGACGACGAGATCGGCTCCTACCTCCCCGAGGAGCGGTCGCGCGAGGGCCGGTTCGCCGTCCAGCATCCGGACGCCGCCCCCGAGGACGAGGACGAGGCCGAGGAGCGCACGAAGCGCCTCGAGGAGACCCTCAGGGCGCACGCGGACGCGCCGACGAACCCCGGCGACCTGTTCGACGACGTGATGGACGTGCTGGACAGCCCCGCCTTCGGACCGATGGAGTACGACAACTACGGCCGCCCCGACTCGGTCGACGAACTCGCGTCGACCTTCGAGGAGGCCGAGGAACTGCTCGACACCGAACTCGACGACCTCATCGACGAGGACGAGGTCGGCAGGGGCTTCCAGTAATCGCGTTCTCCCCCCGACGTTCGACGTGCAGACCGACGAGCAGCGTCGCGGAGCGCCGCTGACACACCGTCTGTGCGGTCATCCGTCGCCCCCTCGGGGCAGTCGAGTCGTCGTTCCCGTGCGCCGGAGCGTCATCCGTTCCACGGCGTCGACGCGTTCGACCCGCTCGATAGCCGCCGGCGTGGCGGTCGCGACGACTACCAGGGACCCCTGGCGCTCGACGGTGACGCCGTCGACATAGCGCAACTGGCTTGTTACGGCGGCTGTCTTCCGGTCGACGCGGCGCTCTATCTCAGCCTCCAGTGCGCGCCTGGACGCCGTGTCGTCGAGACTGTCGTTCACCGCTGCACGGGCGGCGTCGCGGTCGACGTCGGTCACCGCCACCCTGATAGCGACCCGCTCGCCCGTCGCGACCGACCGGAGGTGCTCGTACAGGCCGACGCCGAGTTTGCCGTGCCGCTCGCGGTACGCGCGGTCTGCGCGTCGCTCGACGGCGTCGCGGTCCACGACGGTCCCGTTCGCGGCGACGGATACGCCGTGGACGTCATCTGCGCCGCGCACCTTCGCGTGGTAGTAGCACTCGCCGAGTGCCTCGTAGGACGCGACGGCGTCGTCGAGGACCTCGACGTCCGCCTGGGCCGCCCCGGTCTCGTCGGCCACGTGGTCGAGTGCATGGCCGGGAAGACGACGGTGAACGCCAACGGAGTGACGGAGACTGGAATCGTCGTTTCACCCTCCCGACCGCGAGAGGGCGGGGTTTATGCGCCTGCTCGTCAACCGCCATGCCATGGGGGCCGAGGACACGGTCATCGACTACTACGAGTCGCTCCGTCGCGCCGAGCCGCTGCATCCGTACTTCGCCGAGCGCGACGACGTGGTGAAGTTCGGCATCAGCGAGCGACTGGCGGGGTACGACGCGATCGCCGACGGGCTTCGCGAACAGACGCGGACGACCGAGGACTGGACAGTCGAGAGTACGGCCCTGCGCGTGGTCGAACGCGGCGACGTGGCTCGCTTCTCCGACGACGTCGCGATGGCGTGGACCGACCTGGCGTCGGGCGAGCGCCGCGCCTTCGAGACGCGCTGGAGCGGGACGCTGGAACGGTTCGACGAGGAGTGGTCGTTCACCGGCATGCACGTCAGCGTGCCGCGCGAGCTATAGATGGTCGGGCCGATAACGGACGAGGAGCGAACGGCCGCGATGACGCGCCTGAAGGCGGGCGTCGTCGGACTCGTCGGCGCGTCGGGCGCGCTCGTGGCGCTCTACGGCGACGCCGGACCCATGGGCATCGCCGCGGCGCTCGTCGGCGGCCTGGTCGTCGGCGTGGCGCTGACCTGGTACATCAGCCGCATCATGCGGTGACTGCAAGCCGTCGAGAAGTGAGACGCGGACGGGAAGCGGCAGCGACCGACCTGGCGTCGGGCGAGCCTCCGACGTTGCTACCGCTGGACGCGCGCCAGCCACGTCTCGGGGTGGTCGAGTTCGTGGTCGGTCGGCAGGTTGGCGGGCTCGTCCCACACGCGGGTCGCGGTCGCGACGTCGCTCGCGGCGACGACGGTCTCGAAGAACGCCTTGCCGCGCTCGTACTGCCGCCGCTTCAGGCCGAGGCCCAGCAGGCGGCGGACAAGCTTCGACAGCGGGTTCATCCCGCGTCGGCGTTCCTCTATCTTCCGGCGGAGGTCGGCGTACTCGTCGTCGAACGCCTCGTCCATCAGCAGTTCGGCGTATCCCTCGACGGCGGTCATCGCCGTGTCCAGTTCCTTGAACGCCTCGCGGTCGACCTCGCCGTCGGCCAGTGCGGCGATGCCCGACTCCATGCGCGATTCGAGGTGGTCGGAGAGCCAGGGCGCTGCGCCGAACTCCGCGGCGTGGGTCACCTCGTGGAAGGCGATCCAGCGCCGGAAGCGGTCGAAGTCGGCGTCGAGCATCCCCGCGATGCGCTCTATGTTCGGGTGGACGAAGTAGAGCGCGTGGTCGTCGCCGGCGTCGGTCGGCGAACCCGACTCGGCACCGTCCGCGAGCAACAGCGGGTCGTACTGGCCGAGGACGTTGTTACCGAGCACGGAGAGCATCACCGACATCGTCCCGGTGTTGACGACGCGGGCGACGCCGGGGAACGCCGGCGGACCGTGCTCCTCGAGCGGCGACATCACGCGCCGGAACGTGTCGACGTTGGCGTCGATCCAGTGGTGGCGCGTCTGTATCTCGATGGTGTCCGGCACGTCGAACGCCACGCCCGACACCTCGCGGACGCGGCGGCGCGCCTCACGGACGTCCGTCGCGTAGTCGGACTGCTCGGCCGGCGAGAGGTCGATAGAGCCGGGATCGGTCGCCGCCCTCGCTGCCTCGGCGACGGCGTCCCAGTCTATCGGGCCGGTTCCCGACGCCTCGGTGACGGCCCGGACGCTGCGATAGAGATTCACGGTTCCACGTTGGGTTCGCGCCGACAAAATCCTTCTGTCCTCACGACTGAAATATCGTGCGTGGACGCGTCGGCTGGAGTCGCGGCAGTCGAGATGCCGACTCGGCAGTCCCCACGGCAGTCGTGCTCGCCGCCTCGGCAACTCTGCACGTCACCCCGGCAACCCCTCGTCCGCGTCGCCTGCGTCTCCCCGCCCGCCGCCCCGGGTCGGCGGATCAGGCCGACCGCCGGCGGTTGCGGTACACCGTCAGGCCGATGGCGAGCAGCAGGACGAGCAGCGGTACCAGCTTCCCGGTCATCGGCGGTCCCCCGTCGCTACCGCCGTCGGTCTCGCTCTCGCCGAGCGAGAGCATCGACTCCTCCTCGCCGCCACCGGCGTTGACGTTGACCGTCGGGTCGTGGAAGTGGAGTTCGAGAACCCCCATGCCACACCGTTCGGCGATGCGACCCTTATCGGTTCCGGCGACCGAACTGGGGAGTCGGGAGGTTGAAGGCGCACCGCTTCCCTCTCTCGGTATGGACGAACGACAGCGCGCGTTCCTCGACGAACTGCTCACGACGCCGAGCCCGTCCGGGTTCGAGACGGCGGGCCAGCGCGTCTGGGTGGACTACGTCGACGAGTTCGCGGACGAGGTACGGACGGACGACTACGGCAACGCGGTCGCCGTGGTCGAGGGCGACGGCCCGGAACTGGCGTTCGCGGGCCACGCCGACGAGATCGGGCTCATCGTCTCCGGCATCGACGACGACGGCTTCCTGCGCGTCGGCCGCATCGGCGGGTCCGACCGCACGGTGACGAAGGGCCAGCACGTGGAGATCCACGCGGACGACGGCGTCGTCCCAGGAGTCGTCGGACAGACGGCCATCCACCTCCGCGACGACGATGACGACGACCCCGAAGCGATCGACAAGCAGCACGTCGACGTCGGCGCGACGAGCGAGGAGGACGCCAGCGAACTCGTCGACGTCGGTGACGCCGTCACCGTCACGCAGACCCTGGACGACCTGGCGGGAACCCGGGTCGCGGCCCGTGGGATGGACAACCGCGTCGGGACGTGGACGGCCGCCGAGGCGCTCCGCCGGGCGGCAGAGCGCGACGTCGACGCGACGGTCTACGCCGTCAGCACGGTCCAGGAGGAGGTCGGGCTGAAGGGCGCGAAGATGGTCGGGTTCGACCTGGACCCGGACGCCGTCGTCGCCATCGACGTCACCCACGCGATGGACAGTCCCGACGTGTCACACGACGAGGAGTACATGGACCTCGACGTCGACCTCGGCGGCGGCCCGGTCGTCGCCCGGGGGAGCGCCAACCATCCGAACGTCGTGAGCGCGGTGCGCGCCGCGGCCGACGAGGCCGACGTCCCCATCCAGTTGCAGGCGGCCGGCATCAGGACGGGCACCGACGCGGACGCGTTCTACACCGAGCGCGGCGGTATCCCGTCGCTCAACCTGGGCCTGCCGAACCGCTACATGCACACGCCCGCGGAGGTCGTCGACACGGACGACCTCGACGCGGCGGCCGACCTGCTCGCGGCGTTCGCCGAGCGCGCATCGGGTCGGGACGGGTTCGGCGTCGACCTCTGACGCTGCCTGCCCCGACTCGCATCCGGTACGTTTAAGAATACGACTACTGGGAATGTTGATATGAGTGGACGACCGCTTGATGTGCTCGAAGCATCGCTGAACAGCGAGGTCACGGTCCGGCTGAAAGGCGGTGAGGAGTACACCGGTACGCTGTCCGGGTACGACCAGCACATGAATCTCGTCATCGAGGGGGCGGAGGACGAAGACACAACCATTATACGCGGCGACAACGTCGTTTCCATCAACCCATGACCGGTGCAGGTACGCCCAGCCAGGGGAAGAAGAACAAGACGACGCACGTGAAATGTCGGCGCTGCGGCGAGAAATCCTACCACGTCAAGAAGAAGGTTTGCTCGTCGTGCGGCTTCGGTAAGTCCGCCAAGCGCCGTGACTACGAGTGGGAGAGCAAAGCGGGCGACAGCTAGGCCCTCACTTCTCCTTTCCTCCTACTAACTTCCGGCAGCACCGCGCTGCCGTTCGGTTCTCACGTTCGGGAGCGACAGCCATGCGCCTGTCGCGACCCCCGTAACCACCACTGCCAGCGACGCGAACGCAAACGGCTGGGCAGGGCGTGTGAGACGACGCCGCGTACCCGCGGCCGAGTTATCCACGAACGCGTATAATTTTGGGGCTGCCGGGCGAGAATACGACACGATAACGAGGGTTTTTACTACTGCCCCGTACTACGGGTAGCTATGCCAACTGGCCCGGACGAGGGCTTCGATGGACCGACAGAGAAGTGCGGCGTCGTCGGTACCTCGCTCGCCGACAGGAGCGCTGCACGGCCGCTCTACTACTCGCTGTACGCCCTCCAGCACCGCGGCCAGGAGTCGGCGGGTATCGTCACCCACGACGGGTTCCAGCAGCACAGCCACGTCGAGATGGGGCTCGTCGGCGACGCGTTCGACGAAGACGACATCGCCGGCCTCAACGGCAGCGCCGGCATCGGCCACGTCCGCTACCCGACGGCGGGCAGCGTCGACAAGAGTTGCGCGCAGCCGTTCACCGTCTCGTTCAAGAGCGGGTCGCTCGCGCTGTCGCACAACGGCAACCTCGTCAACTCCGACGAGATACGGGAGGAACTGGCCGCCCAGGGGCACGCGTTCACCTCCGACGGCGACACGGAGGTCATCGCCCACGACCTCGCCCGCAACCTCCTGGAGGAGGACCTCGTCCGCGCGGTCAAGCGCACGATGGAGCGCATCCACGGGTCCTACTCGCTGACCATCATGCACGACGAGACGGTGCTCGGCGTCCGCGACCCGGCGGGCAACCGCCCGCTCGTCATCGGCGAGGTCGACGACGGCTACGTCATCGCCAGCGAGTCCGCGGCCATCGACACCATCGACGGCGAACTCGTCCGGGACGTCAGGCCGGGCGAACTCGTCGTCCTCCGACCGGACGGCGAGGGCTACGACACGTACCAGCTCGTCGAGCGCGAGCGGACCGCCCACTGCTTCTTCGAGCACGTCTACTTCTCGCGCCCGGACAGCGTCATCGACGGCGGCCTCGTCTACGAGGTGCGACGCGAGCTCGGTCGCAAGCTCTGGGACGAGAGCGGCATCGACACCGACGTCGTGATGCCGGTGCCCGACTCCGGTCGGGCGTTCGCCTCGGGGTACGCCGAGGCGGCCCAGGAGGCTGACGCCGGCGTCGAGTTCGCCGAGGGGCTGATGAAGAACCGCTACGTCGGCCGGACCTTCATCATGCCGACCCAGGACGAGCGCGAGCGCGCCGTCCGCCTGAAGCTCAACCCAATCAAGAGCACGGTCGAGGGCAAGACGGTGACGCTCATCGACGACAGCATCGTCCGCGGCACCACCTCGAACCAGCTCGTCCAGCTACTCAAGGACTGCGGGGCCGAGGAGGTCCACCTGCGCATCGGCGCGCCGCCCATCGTCGCGCCGTGCTACCTCGGCATCAACATGGCGACCCGCGAGGAACTCATCGCTTCCGACAAGACGGTCGAGGAGATCGGCGAGACAATCGACGCCGACAGCCTCCAGTACCTCTCGACGGAAGCCGTCGCTGCGGCGCTGGACGCCGACCGGGCCGACCTCTGTATGGGCTGTGTCACCGGCGAGTACCCCTACGACATCGAGGGCGAGGAGACCGACCGCGACGTCTCCCGCCCCGTCATCGAGGGGAGCGAGACGGCGAGCGCGGACGACTGAGCGGCGACCAGAACGGAGACAGGACGGTTCTCCACCGCGGCGGCCACGACCCCGGCCGGTCAGTACACGACGTACAGCAGCAGGTAGACGACGACGCCCAGGAAGAACGACGTCAGCCACAGCGAGGCGGCCACGCGACCCACCCGGGGGTGGTCGGTGCTGGGCAGCGCCCCGACGGGGCGGGTCAGCGCCAGCAGCAGGACGTAGTACAGCAGCGGGATGCAGATCACGGCCAGGATGATGTGAACCGCCAGCAGCGGCAGGTAGACGAACTGGTAGACGACGTCCGGTCCCGGGAACGGTGCCGGACCCTCCAGTGCGACCCGGTACAGGTACAGCGCGAGGAACGCGACGAACAGCACCACGCCCGTGAGCATCCCGACCCGGTGCCGGGTGACGTTGCCGCGCCGGACGTCGCGCCACGCGTTCGCGATGACGCCGATGGCGACGACGCTGACGGCCGCGTTGACGTGCGGGATGGCTTCGATGACGGAGTCGGGAGCGTGCGGGAGCGCCCACGACGGGACGACGCCGAGCGCGGCGGCGAACACGAGCGCCAGCGAGACGATCGACAGGACCGTGGTGAGTTCGACCACGTTGTTCCGGGCTGTCGGCTCCATGCGTCGACCTTGGGACTCACCCGACATACGCGTTACTTACCGCGACGAGCGAATCGCGGGGGTGGGCGAGCGGGCGGCGTCGGGTCGACCGCGCCTCCGGGACGGTACAGCCCCGCTTCCCTCGTGTGAATGTCTCCCGACGGGCGCGTAAATGAAAGGCCTTTTATCGGGGCACCATCTACGAATGAGTGCGGAAAGTGAACGCGAGCGTGGGTAGCCAAGCTAGGCCAACGGCGCAGCGTTGAGGGCGCTGTCCCGTAGGGGTCCGCCGGTTCAAATCCGGTCCCACGCATCGCACGCGTGGCCTCGCCACGCGACACACGATGCAGGTGCCCTCCCACATCGGGACTGCACCCACGCACAATCCTACCGGAACTACTTCGACCAGTCGCGACTGTTCCTGGCGGCCTGTGACCACGCCGCCAGCGGTGCTTCCGCTCAGAGTCGGATATACGCGTAGCCGTCGTCCTGGAGTCGCGTCAGTTCGCCGACGCCGGAGGAGACGACGTCGACCTCGTCGAGCAGTTCCGACCCGTCGACCGCCGGACTCCGCAGCGCGTTGCTGCACGCGGCGTACCGGACGCCGCGGTCGAGGAGCGGTGCCACGTCGGCCGCGACGTCGGCGTCTCGTTCGAGCGTCGCGATGGCCTCGCCGACGTCGAGCACGACAGCGACCGCGTCGACGTCGAGCGTGTCGTCGGCGAGCAGGTTCTCGACCTTCGGGACGGATATCTCTACCGCGCGTGGCGTCGAGACGTGGAAGACGGTCTGCATGCCGACGCCTGTCGGCGAGGTGGAGAAGGCGTTCCGGTCAGTCGTCCTGCTGGGTGGCGATGCGGTCGCGCCACCCCGGGGGGATGGGGATGGTCTCGCCCGTCTCGGGGTCGACGGTGATCTGGACGACGTTCGCGGTGGCCGCCACCGCGCCGTCGGCGAGGATCTCGTGATCCATCGAGATGCTCTTCTCGCCGAGTTCGGCGATCTCGGTGGTTACGGCGACGTCGTCGTCGAGCGTGATGGGCCGCTCGTAGTCGATCTCCAGGTGGGCGATGACGCCGCCCGCCTCCTCGAGCGGGACGCCGGCGACGGTCTCGAAGTAGTCGAGGCGCGCCTGTTCGATGAAGGTGGCGTAGACGGCGTTGTTGACGTGCCCCATCGTGTCGAGGTCGCGGTACCGCAACTCGACGTCGGTCGTGTAACCCGAGTCGTCCATAGCACCGATTGACTCGACGGGGTACATCGGCCTGTCGGTTCGGGCCGACGACGGTGGGTTCGACAGCCGACGACGCCTCAGACCGGGTCTGTCTCGTGGAGGAACGTCTGCACCTCGACGGTCCGGCCCTCGGGGTCGTCGGCGAAGAACTGGTAGATGTCGTAGCGCTCGTTCTCCACGGGGTCGCCGCGCGCGCGGTCGGCCAGACGCTCGTGGAGCGCGTCCACGCCCGCGCGGTCGTCGACGACGAACGTGAGGGTGCCGTCGGTGTCGGCGGTTTCCCGCTCGCAGAAGCCAAAGAGCATGTTGTCGTACTGCAGGATGGTGCAGTCGGGCTGTTCGAGCCAGACCGTCGCGTCGAGACGGTCGGCGTAGAACCCGACGGTTCGCTCGCGGTCCTCGCTGGCGAAGAAGACGACGCCGCTCATGGTCGCCCGGACGGACGACGCGACGAAAAGCCTACTCGTTTTCGACCATCACGTCCGTCGCCTTCACGACCGCGGACACCTGGTCGCCGACCTCGACGTCGAGGTTCTCGACCGACCGTCGGGTGACGACTGCGGTGACCGTCTCGCCGTCGCCGACGTCGATGGACACCTCCGCTGCGACGCCGTCGGTCTCCACGTTCGTCACCTCGCCCCCGAGTTCGTTGCGTGCGCTGAGCATGGCCACGGTCACGACGACGCTCGCGCGGATAACCGTTCGGGCAGACGATTGACGAACGCCGCCGCTGACGCGACCCGCCGAGGCCAGAACGGAGTGAACGGGCGTGAAACGGCTCGAAAGCGGCCGTATCGACGGCCTGGCACGGGTTATAGGGGGACAGGCTGTGCATAACAAAGGGCGCGAGCGCCGTCCGCGGAGACGAGTTGATGGTGGAGACGCACACACACCGACTGGAGAAGGGTGTGCTGGCGGCGGGATTCGTCGCGCTCGCGGTCGGTGTTGCGGCGGCACACGCCAGTCCCGCGACGGGGTACGAGCTGTCGATTTACCGGGCGACGCCGCCGCTCTTCTGGGGTGGCATCGGCGTCGCGCTGGTCGCAGGCGTCGGCGTCGCCCACTCGTCGACGGACTGGCGGCGGTGTCTCGCACTGCTGCTCGGCGGGGGTGCGACGCTCGCCGTCGTCGCGCTCCCGCTGCTCCGCGGGTACTACTTCATGGGCGCGGGCGACGCGCTGACGCACCTCGGGTGGGCGAAGGACGTCGCCGCCGGACGGATGGCCGCGTCCGAGTTGCTCTACCCGGGGACGCACACGGTCGGCGTCGTCCTCAGCGAGGCGACGGGGCTGCCGCTGCGCGACGGCCTGCTGCTCGCGGTCGTCGCGTTCGCGCTGACGTACCTCCTCTTCGTTCCGCTGACGGTCCGTGCAGTCACGGGCGACCGGCGTGCGACGACGTTCGCGGCGCTCGCCGGGTTCCTCCTGCTGCCGATCGACGGCATCAGCGTGTTCAACCTCGTACATCCGACGTCGCAGGCGATCCTCTTCGTCCCCGTGCTGGTCTACCTCGCGACGAAGTACGTGACCAACGCCGAGGCGTCGCGAGTCCCGCCGTTCGGCTCCGCCACCGGCTGTCTGCTCGCGCTGTCGTCCATCACTCTCGTGCTCGTCCACCCCCAGCAGGCCGTCAACGCCGCCCTGCTGTTCGGTGGCGTCGCCGCCGTGCAGTTCGCCTACCGACGGTTCAGCGGCGGTCACGCCATCGCCCGTCACCGCCCGCTGTACGGCCAGACGGCGTTGCTGCTCGTCGCCGTTCTCGCGTGGGCGTCGCGCCACGAGCTCTCCGCGGGTTCGCCCCGGGCGCTGGCCGGCCGCCTCGTGACGAACACGCCGACCGGGTCGGACGTCGGCCTCTCCCAGATCGGCGGCAGTCTCCAGGGGCTGTTCCTGAAGGTGTTCCTCGTCAGCGCCGTCGTCGGCGCGCTGGCCGTGGCGTTCGTCTGCGCCGGCCTGTTCGGGCGGGTCCGCGACACCGACGCGAGCACCTTCACCAAGTACCTCGCCGTCGGGCTGGTGCCGCTGTCCGTCCTGTTCGCCGTCTTCCTGGGGTCGGGCTCCTCGCAGTTTCACTTCCGCGTCCTCGGATTCGTCATGGTGCCGCTGACGATGCTGGCCGGCGTCGCCGTCGCTCGCGGCCTCGACCTCGTCGAGGCGGGCACGGGCGACGGCGGTGCAGTCACGCGGTCCGTGAGCGCCGCCGTCCTCGTACTGCTCGCGCTCTCGGTCCCGACGCTGTACCACTCGCCGTACACGCACCAGGCGTCCGGGCAGGTCACGGAGGCGAGGATGACGGGCTACGCGACGGCGTTCGACCACCGTGGCGACGCGCAGTTCGGCGGCCTGCGGTCGACCGCCGAGCGCTACGCGGCCGGCGTGCTCGGCGACGAGCGGAGCAGACGCACCGACGTCACGGGGGCGGTGGTGGACGGAAGCGCGGCGAACGCGACGGGCGAGAACTTCACGGCCGGTGGCGTCGCCGGGTTCTACGACGGTCCCCGGTACCTGCCGCTGACGACGGCGACCCGCCAGCGCGAACTGGCGGTGTACGACGGATCGCGCTTCCCCGCTCGCGGGTTCCGGACGCTCGCGAGCAGTCCCGCCGTCTCGCGCGTCCAGTCCTGCGGTGGGTTCCGGCTGTACCACCTGAACGGGAGCGAGCGATAACATGGACGCCGGAAAGCTAGCGCGCGGATTCAAGGCGACGCTCGGGGCGCGAACCATCCACGTCGCGGCCAGCGGACTGCTGGTCGTCCTGCTGACGCGATTCCTGCTCACGCCAGCGCAGTACGGCCTGCTCGGGACCGCGCTGTCGGTGTTCGGCGTCGCCGCGCTGTTCGCCGACCTCGGCATCGCGAAGTCTGCGGCGCGCTACGTGACGGAGTACCGCGAGACGGATCCGGGGCAGGTACCGCACGTCCTGCGGATCGCCGTCGGTTACCGCGCGATGACGACGCTGGCCGTCGCCGCCGCGTTCGTGCTGTTCGGCGCGCCGGCCGCGAACCTGCTCGGCCAGTCGCGGCTCGCACCGTTGCTCACCCTCGGCGGCGCGTACATCGCCGTCTACTCGCTGTCGACGTTCACCACCGTCGTGTTCCAGGGATTCAACCGCGTGACCTACAGCGCCATCACGCGGGCGACGGGGAGCGGAAGCCTGCTCGTGTTCGTCTCCGTCGGCGTGCTGGTCGTCGGGGGAGCGGCCGGCGCGCTCGTCGGCTACGTCGCCAGCTACGCGCTGTCGTCCGCGGTGGGCGTGGGCGTGCTCTACTGGAAGTTCTACCGCGACCACGAGCGCGCGGTACGGGACGCCGTCGACCCGGGACTGGCACGGCGCGTCCTCCGGTACAGCGTCCCGCTGACGGCGACCCGCGGCGCGAACGTCCTCGACAAGCGGGTCGACACCATCCTCGTCAGCGTGCTCGTCGGCCCCGTCGCGGTGAGCTACTACTACCTCGCCAAGCAGATATCGACGTTCATCCAGACGCCGGCCGCGTCGCTCGGGTTCACCATCTCGCCGACGTACGGCGAGCAGAAGGCCGACGGCGAGACCGACGACGCCGCCCGGCTGTACGAGACGACGCTTGAGCACACGCTGCTACTGTACCTGCCCGCCGCGGCGGGGCTGGTGCTGGTCGCCGACCCCGCCGTCACCCAGATATTCGGCGCGAAGTACAGCCAGGCGACCGCCGTCGTGCAGGTGTTCGCGGGCTACGTCGTCCTCCAGGCGGTCACGTTCATCACGAGCGACGCGCTCGACTTCCTCGGGCGGGCGCGCGAGCGGGCCATCGCGAAGGGGTCGACGTCGGCGGCGAACTTCCTCCTGAACCTCCTCCTCATCCCGGCGTTCGGCGCGCTCGGGGCCGCGGTGGCGACGGTGGCGACCCACTCGGTCTACGTGGCGGTCAACCTCGCCGTCGTCCACGCCGAACTGTCGCTGTCCATCCCGCGCCTGCTCCGGCACGTCGCGTTCGTCTGCGCCATCACGGCGGCGATGTCGGGGGCGGTGCTGGTGGCGCTCCCCTACGTCTCCGGGCTCGTCTCGCTGGTCGCCGTCGTCCTGCTCGGCGTCGTGGTGTGGGCCACGCTCGCCGTCGGCAGCGGCCTCCTCGACGTCCGTCGCGTCGTCGGGATCCTGGCGTGACCGGCGGGCGACCGTTCCACCGTCGAAAGCCACACTGCGCGGCCGGTAACCACCGCCTGAACGCGCGACCGGACGGCACGGAGCGGCCCCTCGTTCGCCACCGAACCGGCGGTCGGCCGCGACGAATCGCCGTTACGTCCTCCCGACGGCTGCGAGAAGGGACGGCCAAACGAGATGCAATCGGCCCATAACAAAACCGGCTGCGGTGGTGGACCGGAACAGGCAATCCTGCAACTATGTCGATGGACACTACAAGTCCCGAACGGGCGTTCGTCCTCGGACTCGACGGCGTCCCGTGGGACCTGCTCGAGCGCTGGGTACGCGGGGGAGAGCTACCGAACTTCGAACGGATGTTCGACGAAGGGGCGACCGGGTCGCTCTCCAGCACGACGCCGGCGTCGACGCCGCTGGCCTGGCCCACCATCGCGACGGGGGTGTGGCCGGACAAGCACGGCGTCTACGGCTTCCAGCAGCTGGAATCGAACTACACGCACCGGATGAACACGAGCGCCGACGTCCGCCAGCCGGAGCTCTGGGACGTGCTCTCGCCGTCGGTGGTGGGCAACGTCCCGATGACGTATCCCGCCGACGACATCGACGGCACGCTCGTCTCCGGGATGATGACGCCGGAGATGGACGAGCGGTTCACGCAGCCGTCCGAACTCGCCGACGAGATACAGGAGTCCATCCCGGACTACCGGGTCGGCCTCGCGTGGGACGAGTACCGCGACAGCCCCGAGGAGTTCCGCGAGGAACTGTCGTCGCTGCTGTCCGCCCGTCGACAGCTGATGCGCCTCCTGATGGACCGGGAGGAGTGGCGGCTCTTCTTCTTCGTCTACACCGCGCCCGACCGCCTCCAGCACCTGATCTGGGAGGAGTCGGCGCTGCTCGACCACTACCGCGAACTGGACGACGTCCTCGGCGAGGTCATGGAGTACGTCGCCGAGCGCGACGCCGTCCTGTTCACCGTCTCCGACCACGGGTTCGGCTCCATCTCCACCATCGTCTCGGTGAACACGCTGCTGGAGCGCGAGGGCTTTCTGACCCGCAAGGGTAGCGACGGAACGCGCGGCGCGCTAGCGCGACTGGGCGTGACGAAGTCGACCATCCAGGACACCCTGGACAGCTTCGGCGTGACCGAGGACGTGCTGGTCGAACGCCTCCCGCGGTCGCTGGTCGACACCGTCGCCTCGCAGGTGCCCGGCGACCACAGCCTCTACGACGTCGACTTCGAGGAGACCGTCGCCTTCGTCCACGGCTCCGGCAACGTCTACGTCAACGACACCACGCGGTTCGACCCCGGCGTGGTCGACCCGGACGACCTGGCGGAGGTCAAGGCCGACGTCCGGTCGGTCTTCGAGGAGGCGACCGACCCCGAGACGGGCGACCGCGCGCTCCGGGTGGTCGACGGCGACGAGGTGTTCCCGACCGACGGCTACTCCCCGGACCTCGTCGTCCGCGGCATCGACGAGTACGAACCCGGGACGAAGCTCACCCGCTCGGTGTTCACCGACAGCGGGAGCAAGGTCGCCAGCCACTACCCCGAGGGCATCTTCCTCGCCTGGGGACCGAGCGTCGAGGGCGGCGCCTCGACGACGGACGCCAGCGTCGCCGACGTTGCGCCGACCGTCCTGCACGCGCTCGACGAACCGGTGCCGGCAAACGCCGACGGGCGCGTCCTGAAGGAGATATTCCAGCCGCAGTCGATGGCCGGCCGCGGCGCGGTGTCCCAGCGCGAGTACGGCCAGACTGCCGCGGACGACGTCGACGCGGACTTCGACGACGTCGAGGACCGCCTCCGCGGCCTCGGGTACATGGAATGACGGGGAGCGACGGCCACCCCGGACGCGATGGCACTTTGCAGCCCGGACCGACGGACGCGACCGTCCTCGTCACCGGCGGTGCGGGGTTCGTCGGCAGCCACCTCTGTGAGGCGCTCGTCGCCGACAACGAGGTGCGCGTCCTCGACGACTGTTCGTCAGGGTGCGCGGGCAACGTTCCGCCCGGGGCGACCGTCGTCCAGGGCGACGTCCGCGACCCCGAGACGGTTCGCGAGGCGGCAGCCGACGTCGACGTCGTCTTCCACGAGGCGGCGCTGGTCAGCGTCGCGGAGTCGGTCGAGATGCCGCTGAAGAGCGACGCGGTCACGGCCAGGGGGACGCTCCACGTGCTCGACGCCGCCCGCCGCGAGGACGCCCGCGTCGTCCTGGCGTCCAGCGCGGCGGTCTACGGCCACCCCGAGTCCGTCCCGGTGACCGAGGACGAACCGAAGGCGCCGACGTCGCCGTACGGCGTGGCCAAACTGTCCGCCGACCAGTACGCCCTGCGGTTCAACGACCTCTACGGCCTGGAGACGGTGTCGCTCCGCTACTTCAACATCTACGGGCCGCGCCAGAACCCCGAGTACGGCGCCGTCGTCTCCGTCTTCCTCGACCAGGCGGCCGCCGGCGACCCCATCACGGTCGAGGGCGACGGCAGCCAGACCCGGGACTTCGTCCACGTCGACGACGTCGTCCGGGCGAACCTGCTCGCCGCCGAGACCGACCACGTGGGCGAGGCGTTCAACGTCGGCACGGGCGAGAGCGTGACCATCCGCGAACTCGCCGAGACGGTCCGGCGGGCGACCGACAGCGACTCCGACGTCGTCCACACCGACCCACGTCCGGGCGACATCGACCACAGCCGGGCCGACGTCTCGAAGGCGCGCGACCGACTCGGCTTCGAACCGACCGTCCCCCTGGAGGACGGCCTCGCCGCGCTCCACCGCGAACGGGCAGGGGGGACGCCCGACCCGGGCGGGCGGGCGTCGACCGACTGAAGGCATCGGGCGGGCGACGACGGACCGAGGGCGTCGGACGGGCGAGCGCGCAGGCGCCGCAGCCCCCGCGGTCGCGCCGTCTCGCAAGATAGTTGGCACTCCCCCACCGAGAGGGAGCCATGACCGAGTACTTCGAGGTTCACCAGCGCGACGGCCCCGCGCGGGTCGCCGAGCTGCGCCTCGACGAGTCGCTGACGACGCCGGCGCTGGTGGACGACGTCCTCGCGGACGCCGGGAGCCTCTGGTCCGCCGAGCGCGACCTCCCCGAGGGCGACGGGTCCGAGCTGACCGTCCTCCCGCACCGGGCGTTCCCGAGCGGGACCGCGGACGAGGTGATGGAGTCGTTCGCCGTCGACTACCCCCAGGTCGACTACCCGAACGCCGTCGTCGTCGCGCCGGAGACGGCCGCGGACTACGGCGCCGACGCCTACGTGCTCTCGGGCGCGCAGGGGTTCGTCGGCCACGGCTCGGCCTTCCGCGAGGCCGTCGTCGAGACCCGCTCGAAGGTTCCGGCCGACAGCGCGCTGTACCTCCCCGGCGTCGCCACGCCGCGGAACGTCGCCACGCTCGTCTACGCGGGCGTCGACCTCGTCGACGCCGACGCGGCGGTCGTCGCCGGCACGCAGGGGCGGTACTTCACGACCGAGGGCCGCCACTACCTGGAAGACCTCTCCGAACTCCCCTGCTCGTGTCCCGCCTGCCAGCAGTCGGCCGAGACGTTCTCCCAGGAGGACTGCGTCGACCACAACGTCAACGCCCTGCGCGCGGAACTGCGCGTCGTCCGCGAGCGCGTCCGCGCGGGCCGCCTGCGCGACTACGTCGAGGGGCAGGCCCGCCACGACCAGTGGCTCACCGCCGCCTTCCGCGAGTTCGACCAGCAGTGGGAGTACCTCGAACAGCACACGCCGGTCGTCCGCGACGTCGAACTGTCGGCGGCGACCGAGGACGCCCTCCGCCGGGTCGAGATACAGCGGTTCGCCGACCGCGTGACGAGCCGCTACCGGAACCGCTTCTCGAACCCGCTCGTGCTGGTGCCCTGCTCGGCGAAGAAGCCCTACACCGAGTCCCAGAGCCACGGCCAGTACCACGACGCCGTCCAGTTCCGCGGCCACAAGGTGTCGATGACCAGCCCCATCGGCGTCGTGCCCCAGGAGCTCGAACTCACCTACCCCGCCCAGCACTACGACTCGGTGGTCACCGGACGCTGGAGCGAGGACGAGAAGGCGTTCGTCGCCGACGTGCTGCAGCGCTACCTCGAACGCAACGAGTACCCGAAGGTCGTCGCGCACGTCCCCGACGAGGGGTACCGCGACGTCTGCGAGCGCGTCGAATCGGCGCTCGGGATGACGTTCGAGTACACCGTCGAGGACCACCCGACGACGACCGAGTCGCTCGGCAACCTCGCCGCGGCGCTCCAGGGCGAACTGAAGTACGGCAAGCGCGAGCGCCAGCACAACACGGTCCGGGCCATCGCGGACTACCAGTTCGGCGACGGCGCGGGCGACGCCCTGTTCGAGGACGTCAGCATCCAGAGCCGCTACCCGAAACTCCGCGTCCACGACGCCGACGGCGAGCAGCTCGCGGCGATGGTGCCACAGTACGGCGTCCTCTCCTTCACCCTGGCGGGCGCGCGCCGCTGGGTCGACAGCGACGCGCCCACGAAGCGCGTCGCGATCGACGACTTCGCGCCCCACGGCAGCGTGCTCGCGCCGGGCGTCGTCGACGCCGACGACGACGTGCGCGTCGGCGACGAGGTGGTCGTCGAGGGACCGGCGGCGTTCGCCGTCGGCCGCGCCGCGATGTCCGGTCCCGAGATGGCGGAGTCCACCCGCGGCATCGCCGTGGAGGTCCGACACGTCGAGGAGAAGTAGGGGAGCGAAAAGAGCTAACAGGGTCGCCGTCGGACGGGGGGCATGGGAGTCCCAGCAGACATCGAGTTCGACCACGACGTGCAGCGACGCATCTACCGCCACGTCGAACGCACCGGGGCGACGACCGTGGAGCAGGTCCGCGACGAGGTCCGGGTGTCCGAGTCCACGGGAGCGAAGCCCGCGCGCTCCGGGACGACCGAACCCCAGGTGCGACTCCGCCCGGAGGAGTTCCGCGACCACCTGTCCGCGCTGGTCGACGCCGGCCACCTCGTCGAGAAGGAGGGGGAGCTCCACCTTGCGATGGACGAGGGGGCCGAGGAGTACACCGAGGGCGACCTGACCTACCGCATCCGGCCCGCCCGGGAGTCCGACCGCCGGGGCGTCGAGACGGCGATTCGGGAGATCGCCTCGGAGGGGACGTCCATCGCCGCGAAATCCGTCGCGGCTGCCATCGACGACGAGGGGGCGCTGTTGCGGCACAACGAGCGCCGGTCGCGGATGTTCTACGTGGCCGAACTGGTCGGCGACGCGACCGGTGAGAGCGGCGCGGACGCCGAGAACGAAGGCGAGATCGTCGGCTGGGTCCACGTCGAGTCGCCGGAACTGGACGAACTCCGGCACACGGCGGAGCTGACGGTCGGCGTGCGCGAACCGTACCGCGAACACGGCATCGGCGGGCGCCTGCTCGACCGCGCCATGGACCGGGCGAGCGACACCGGGTACAGCAAGGTGTACCAGAGCCTGCCGGCGACCAACGAGACGGCCATCGAACTGCTGGACGAGCACGGGTGGGAGACGGAGGCGGTCCGCGAGGACCACTACCTCGTCGACGACGAACTCGTCGACGAGACGATGATGGCGCGGGAGCTGTAGACGAGACGCCCGGGACCCCTCGACGGCGAGAGCGCACGGCCGTCGCTCAGGAGAGCGGCCGGAACCACACCGCCGCGAGCAGCAGCGCGAGGAACACGTACGACCCGCGCACGAGCAGCATCGTCGCGAGTTCCGGGTCGGCGCGGCGGGCGACCACCGCGACGGCAGCGAACCCGACCACGGCGAGCACGCTGCTCGGCGGGAACACGGCGACGGCGGCCAGCGAGACGACCGCGAGGAGCGCGACGGCCATGAGCGTGTAGGCCGTCGCCCGCGCTCGCGCCCGGCCGAGAACGACGGCGACCGTTCGCTTCTCGATGGACCGGTCGTACTCGAAGTCCTGGGCGTCGTCGATGACCTTCACGCCCGAGAGCAGCACCACGAAGACGACGGCGAACGCGACGGCGACGGGCGCGACCGCGCCGGCCTGGGCGTAGTACCCGCCGAGGATGGACAGTCCGATGCCGAGGGGGTAGCCGGTCGTCGCGGTGACGGGGTTCGTGTCCATCTGTGGCGCGTGCAGGTAGCCGACGAACCAGGTCGGCAGCGTCACCGCGACCGCGCCGGGACTCGCGAGCAGCCAGAGACCGACGAGACAGACGCAGAACAGCGCCGTCGCCCCGCCCAGGCCGACGAGACACCCCGTGCGCGTCAGCGGGTGGTCGTCGTCCTCGCCGCGGACGTAGAAGTCGACGTACCCGTCCTTGACGTGTGCGACGTAGACGGCGGCGAAGATGGCGGTGGCGTGGAGCGCGCCGACGGGGAACGACACCGCTCCGGCGAGGAAGGCGCCGAACCACGAGCAGGCGACCGGCGGTAACATGAAGACCGGGTGGACCTGCGAGGCGAGGGCCCTGACGGCGGCCGACGGACCGCTCGCTCGCCGGGAGACGGGCATAGCAACACCCCACGGTCGCCTCGAAGATAAAGTTCCGTGCCGACGGGAGGGGGTTCAGCGGACCGCGCGGGTGGCCTCGGCCATCACTTCGAGCGCTTCCTTGATGTCCTCGATGCCGGTGGCGTAGGAGATGCGCGCGTAGCCCGCGCCGTGCTCGCCGAAGGCCTCGCCGGGGACGACGACGACGTCGCGGTCGAGCACCTCGTCGACCCAGCCCTCGGGCACCTTCGGCATCGCGTAGAAGGCACCCTCGGGTCGCGGCGTCTCCAGGCCGGCGTCGTCGAGGCCGTCGAGGAGGACGTCGCGGCGCTTCTCGAACGCGGCGACCATCTCGTCGACGGCGTCCTGCGGTCCAGTGAGCGCGCCGTAGGCGGCGTACTGGGCGGGTGCGCTGGCGCAGGCCTGGACGTACTGGTGGACGCGCAGCATCCGCTCGATGCGGCGCTCGCTCGCCGCGACCCAGCCGAGTCGCCAGCCGGTCATCGAGTACGTCTTCGAGCAGGCGTTGACGACGACCACGTTGTCCGTCTCGGCGTACTCCATCGGCGAGTGGTGCTCGCCGTCGAAGACGATGTGCTCGTACACCTCGTCGCTGATGCAGAGCACGTCGTGTTCGTCGGCGATGCGGGCGAACTCCCGCATGTCCGCCTCGCTCTGGACCGCCCCGGTCGGGTTCGAGGGGCTGTTGACGACGAACGCGGCGGTGTCGTCGGTGAGGGCGTCCTCCACCGTCTCGGGGTCCAGCGTGAGGTCGTCGCGCAGCGGAACTGGCTTTGGCGTCCCGCCGGCGACGCGGGTCAGCGCGTCGTAGGAGACGAAGCCGGGGTCGGGGAAGACGACCTCCTGGCCGGGGTCGACGTGGGCCTCCATCGCGAGGTGGAGCGCCTCGCTGCCGCCTGCGGTGGCGATGACGTTCTCGGGCGGCACCGAAACGCCGTTGTCGCGCTCGTGCTTGTCGCTGATGGCCTCCCGCAGCTTCCGGATGCCCTTGTTGGACGTGTAGGCGTCCGCCGCGCCCGACTCGATGGCCTCGATGGCTGCCTGCTTCGCGTGGTCCGGCGTCGGGAAGTCAGGCTGGCCGATGCCGAGGTTGATGGCGTCCTCGCCGGCCGCCTCGAAGACCTCACGGATACCGCTGATCGACACCTGCTCGACACGATTGGAGAACTCCGACATGGTCGTCCCTGCGTCCGGCGGGGCGATAACTCTTGATATGTGCTGGCGTGCCTGACCGGTGCTCCCGGCGCGGCGCTGCGCCGTCACCGGCCCCGGCACGCCCGCCGAGGTGGCGAACGTCCAACAGGTCGAGCCTTCGTCTCCGAAGGGACTGCCTTCGCTCCGGACGGCCGGCTCCGACCGATGCCCTGGACCTGGATGCGACGTTCGCGCACGCTTCGCGGCAGGCTTTGCGCCTACCTGTGACGCGCCCGCGGCGTCTCGAAGCGGGAAACCGGAGGGAGACGGTCGCTCGTGGCGGCGGGCCGGCGTTCCGCGGAGCACCGGAGCCACGGCCAGAGACACCGCGGACTCGCCACACATACGTCCGCGATACGTGGAGTGAGACGATGAGAGACGCACGTTCGACCACGCAGTCCGCGACAGGAAGACGACGGTTCCTCCAGGGTCTCGGCGGCGCGGCGACCCTCACCGGCTTCGCGGGCTGTCTCGGCGGGACGGCCGGCAGACCGAGCGAGATCTCCGTCGCGTACATGCCGATCTACCCCGACATGCAGCACTTCGTGATGCAGGAGGAGGGGTACTACGACGACCTCCCCGTCGACGTGACGGCGGAACCGTTCTCCGACGGACCGAGCATCGTCCAGGCGTACGCCAGCGGCGACTTCGACGTCGCACTGTTCGGCATCGTCCCCGCGATGATCGTCCTCGACAAGGGCATCCCGGCGAAGATCGCGGCGGCGAACATCAAGAACGCCATGACGGTCATGGGGACGAAGGAGTTCGCGGGGCTCTTCGAGGAACACGGCGCGGACGCGTTCGCGAAGTTCGAGAAACGGAAGGGCCGCAAGTTCAGATTCGGCACGTTCCCGCCGGGGAGCGTCCCGGACATCCTGCTGCGCTACTGGCTGGAGAGCGAACTCGGTCTCGACCCGGCGAAGGCCGTCGACGTCGTCGCGATGGGCGGCGCGGGGCCGGTCCGGCAGGCCCTGCTCGCCGGCGAGGTCGACGGGACGAGCATCATGGAGCCCGTCCCGACCACCGTCGAGCAGAAGGGCGCGTCCTACGAGCGCGTCGCGTGGGCGGGCGACTTCATGCCCGGCCAGCCCGCCGCGGTGACGCTCGTCCACGACCGCCTGCGAGAGAAGAACCGAGAAGTGGCGACGGCCTTCGTCGAGCAGCACGTCCGCGCGACGGAGTTCGTGAACGCCAACCCCGACGCGGCGGCGAAACACGCGAGCAGGGTCATCGGCGAGGAGGCGCTGTCCGTCGAGACGGCGCGGAAGGCGATGGACTCGCCCGCCGCCGACTTCGTCTCGGACCCCTACGACGTCGAGAGCGGGGCGAAGATATTCAGCGAGTACGCCGCCCGACTGGGGAAGACCGACCAGCGTCTGTCGGTAGAGCAGTTGTTCGACTTCTCGCTGTACGAGGACGTCACAGCATGAGCACGGACACCCGGTCAGGCGCGACGCCGTCGGACGCGGTGGGGCGCGCGTCGGCGTTGGGGACTGTCCGGTCGCTCCGCGGCGTCGCGGGCACCGCCGGCTTCGTCGCCGCGTGGTGGGTCGCCGCGCTGTTCCAGCCGCCGTACCTCCTGCCCTCGCCGGTCGAGGTGGCGGCGGCGTTCGCCGCCGAACTCGCCGCGAGTGCGGTGTACACCGTCCCGCTCGTCGGCGCGGACGTCGAACTGTCCCGGCTGGTCGTCAAGCTCCTCCAGAGCCTCCAGCACTACGTCCCCGGGCTCGTCGCCGGGACCGTCCTCGGCGTCGGACTCGGCGTCGCCATGGGCTGGAACGACCGACTCGACGACGCGCTGACGCCGGTCACGCGCGTGCTGCGGCCCATCCCGCCGCTGGCGTGGATCGCGTTCGCCATCGTCTGGATCGGCATCGGCCACGCTGGGGCCGCCTTCATCGTCGGCATCGGCGCGTTCTGGATCAACTTCTACAACGCATACAGCGGCGTCGGAGGCGTCCCGGCGGACCTGAAGGAGGTCGCGGCCAGCCTCGGCGTGGACGACGACCGCGAGATGATCCGCAGGGTCGTCCTGCCGAGCGCGACGCCCGAGATAGCGACCGGCGTGCGGACGAGCATCGGCCAGTGCTGGATGATCGTCGTCGCCGCGGAGCTGTTCGGCGCGCCGGGCGTCGGCTATCAGATCATCGTCGCCGCGCAGAACCTGGAGATGGCGGTGAGCGTGGCGTACATGCTCGTCATCAGCGCCGTCTTCCTCGTGAGCGACGGCCTGTTCCGCCGCGTCGAAGGGAGGGTCCTCGCGTGGCGGACGTGACGCCGAAGGTCGCCGTCGACGGCGTCGGCAAGCGGTTCGACGGGGAACGCGGCGACGCCGTCCGGGCGCTCGACGACGTCTCCTTCTCGGTGCAGGACGGCGAGTTCGTCTGCGTCGTCGGCCCGTCGGGCTGCGGGAAGACGACCCTGTTCCGGACCATCGCGGGCCTGGAGACGCCCACCGAGGGGAGCGTGCGCCTCGACGGCGACCCCGTCACGGGTCCGGGGACGGACCGCGGGATGGTCTTCCAGGGGTACGGCCTGTTCCCCTGGCGGTCCGTCGCCGGGAACGTCGCGTTCGGCCTCGAACAGCAGGACGTGCCAACGGCACACCGCGGTCGTCGCGTCGAGGAGATGCTCGACCTCGTCGGGCTCGCCGAGTTCGCGGACGCCTACCCGAAGTCGCTCTCGGGCGGCATGAAACAGCGGGTCGGCATCGCCCGCGCGCTCGCGGTCGACCCCGAGATACTGCTCATGGACGAGCCGTTCGGGAGCGTGGACGCCCAGACGCGGGACATGCTCCACCAGGAACTCCTCGACATCTGGGCGACGACGGAGAAGACCGTCCTCTTCGTCACCCACGACGTCTCCGAGGCGGTGACGCTCGCCGACCGCGTCGTCGTCATGGCGGCGGACCCCGGACGGGTCCGCGAGGTGGTCGACGTCGACCTGTCGCGCCCGCGAACCCGCACCGACCCGGCGTTCGCGGATTACGTCGAGCGCGTCCGGGCCCTCATCGGCGAGTAGCTACTCCTCGACGGCCGCCCGGAGCTGTTCGATGTGCGTCTCCAGCACGTCGAGCGCTGCGTCGGCGTCGACGTACCCCTGGTCGTACTCGTCGTAGACGGTGTCAGCGTCGCGGAGGAACTGCCGTATCGCGTCGTCGGCGTCGGTCATGTATCGGCGAAGACGGTTCGCGGGGAAAAGTCCGCCGGCTCGCGGTCGTTACTGGTACATCCGGAGCGGCTGGGCCTGCGAGCTCTCCTTGGTCTCGACCTGCTGCATCCGCTGGGCGAGACGCTCCTTCTGCTCGCGGATCTCCTCGGCGCGCTCGACGAGTTCGTCGGTGTCGACGTCGAACCCACCGACGGGCGCGATGCCGTTCTTGATGAGCGCCCGCGCTGCCTCGGGGTCGGGGAACTGGGGGTCGCTCTGGACGATGAGCCCGACGGCGTCGAGGTCGTCCCGCGCTGCGCGGTTGAGGAGCGCGCCCGTCGGACCGCCGATGGCGCCCGCCTCCGGCGGCACGCCGACGTCTTGGTCGTCGAGCAGGTCGCCGCCCTCGCCCGTGGCGACGCCGTAGAGTTCGGGCACCTGGTCGGCCTCCTTCTGGTGGGGCAGGCCGCTGAGGAACAGCGGCGTGGCGTCGTTGTCCTGCATCCACTGCACGGTGCAGCTGGCGAACTGGGGTGCGGCCTCCGCCGAGACCGGCACGTCGCTGACCAGCGCCACGAGGTCGCGCTGCTCGTCGGCGTACAGGCGGACGGGCGGCCGCAGCGTCCTGTCGTCGCCCGAGTAGACCGAGATTCGGGGGAGTCCCTCGCAGTCGAACCCGGCGTAGTAGGTCATGTCAAAGGTGTCGACGAGATGGTCGGTCGCGATCTTCCCGACCAGGCCCAGACCGGGAAGCCCCTCGACGACGGTCGGCGCGTCCAGCTGCACGTCCTCCGCGACGACGTTGATGGCACTCATACCCGGAAGGTTCGGACGGTTAAGTCTTAAAGTCGGTGGGGGAAGCGAGGGGAGTCTCCGTTCCGAAACCCACAAGCGCCTCTCGACCACAGGTCCGGGTAATGGACGTACTGGAGCGGTACGAGCCGATAATCGACGACTTCGAGGCGTTCCGCGAGACCTGCGAGCGCCCGCTCCCGTCCGTCGTCAGGGTCAACACGATCAAGGCGACGCCGGAACGGGCACGGCGGGCGTTCGACGAGGCGGGCGTCGACTGGACGCCCCGCGAGTGGAACGAGAACGTCCTCGAGATAGACGCCAGCCCCGGGACGACGTGGCCGTCGTTCCACGGCTGGACGCACGGCCAGGAGGAGGTCTCCGCCATCCCGCCGGTGGCGCTCGACCCCGACCCCGGCGACCGCGTGTTCGACGCCTGCGCCGCGCCGGGGAGCAAGACGACGCAACTCGCCGCGCGGATGGACGACGAGGGACTGGTCGTCGCCAACGACAACAACCTCGGCCGACTCTCCGCGCTCCGGTTCAACACCGAGCGCCTCGGCGTGACGGCCGCGGCCGTCACGAACCAGGACGCGCGCAACTTCTCGTTCGGCGAGTTCGGCTTCGACGCGTTCGACGCCGCCCTGGTCGACGCGCCGTGCTCCTGTGAGGGCACCATCCGGAAGAACCCGACCGCCGTCGACGACTGGTCCACCGGCCACGTCGAGAGCATCGCCGGCGTCCAGAAGGGCATCCTCCAGCGGGCCATCCAGGCCACGCGCGACGGCGGTGAGGTCGTCTACGCGACGTGCACGTTCGCCCCCGAGGAGAACGAGGCGGTCGTCGACCACGCCCTCGAAGAGACGGACTGTCGCCTCGTCGACTTCGACGTCGGCCTGGACCACGTCGAAGGCGTCACCGAGTGGCAGGGCGAGACGTTCGATCCGAGCGTGCGGAAGGCCAAGCGGTTCTACCCCCACCACAACGACACCGGCGGGTTCTTCTGCGCGAAACTGGAGGTGGGACGATGACGGACGCCACGAACGACGGCCAGCGGTTCGACCGCCTGCCAGCGACCGCCGACGAACGAGAAGTCGAGGGGCGCGCCACCCGCGAGGAGGTCGTCGACTGGTGGGTCGACCGGTTCGGCGTCCCGCGCGAGACGTTCGACGGCTTCAGCTTCTGGGAGAAGGGCAAGGGCAAGATATGGGTCCTCCGCGGCGAGGTCGAGTCCCCGCTCCGCATCGAGGCGCTCGGGATGACGTTCCTGCGGACGCGCCAGGAGCACTGGAAGCCGACGACGAACGCCGTCCAGCGGTTCGGGCGGCACGCGACCCGGAACGTCGTCGAACTCGACCGCGAGCAGGCACGGGCGTTCGCGAGCGGCGAGGACCAGGACCTCGACTGGGACGGCGACTGGGGCTACGTCGTCGCCGCCCAGGAGGTCGCGGGCGACCGCGAACCCCTCGGCGTCGGCCTGTTCCTCCGCGGCGAACTCCAGAGCCTCGTCCCGAAGGGGCGACGGCGAGACATCTAGACCGGTGCGACGACCGCGGTCACGGCCAGTCCGACGACGACGGACCAGATCGACGTCCCCGCAGAGAGGACGCCACCGATCCCCTCGACCCTCTTCAGCACGTCGAACGGCGTGTGAACCTCGTCGTGGCGACTCGCACGTTCACACGCCCGGTCGAGTCGCCGCCGGAACTCGGCGCGGTCGTCGACGGCGCGCGAGCCGACCACGGCGGCGAGCAGCACGTAGAACTCGGGCATCCACCCCTCGAGTCGAGGCTACAAATGATAACGGTTGTTCTCGAAATTACAACTTGTATGGGTTGTTCAGTGCTTCGCGGCCTCACCGTTCCCTGACCGTCCCTCCGCCGAGCCCCTCCCATTCGACCGCGTAACCGAGTTCCGAGAGGAGGGCGCTGGCGTCGTCGACGCCGTGGTCGTCCAGCAGCGACTCCACGCTAGAGAACGCCATGCCGTCCTCTATCTCGTCGGCGAGCGTCTCCAGCAGCGCGGGGCGGACGAGCGTCCGGCCGACGCGGACGTGGTCGGGGAACGACTTCTCCGCGAGCGCGTCCTCGCTCACGCCGTGCGCGGCGGCGAGGTCGGCGAGCGTCACGGCGTCCGCGTCGGGCGACAGGTCGTCCGGCAGGGCGGCGGCGTTCGCGGCGACCAGGTCGTCCTCGTAGCGCCGCAACGCGTCGCGGACGTCCTTGACGCGGATGGTCCCCGAGTAGGGGATGGCGCGGTGGTCGCGGGCGGCGATCTCCTCGCCGACGCCGAGGCTCTCGTCGACGGCGACCAGCAGCCGCTCGTCGGTCGCGTCGAGTTGCGAGAGCTTCTTCTCGACGTACTCCGGCGTCCAGAAGCCCATTATCTCGAAGAAGACGCGGAACCGGTCGTCGGCGTCTCCGGCTTTCGTGTCCGTCTTCGCCGTTCCGTCCGCTTCGTCGTCCGCGCCCCCGTCGTTCGCCGGCGACCAGACGAACGCGAAGTCGGGAATCATCACGCGCGCGCCGGCCTCCAGCGGTTCGGGCTCGCGGACGAGGTCCCAGTCGAGGTCGAGCGACGAGAACCGGGTCGCGAAGTCGGCCTCGACGTCGCTGTCGAACGAGACCGTCGCGAGCGGTTCCGTGCCGGGCACCCGGACCGGGTCGTCGTTCGTGAGGCGGAGCTCGCGCTCCGTGCCGTAGTCGTCGACGGTGGCGACGACGCGCCACTCGTCCGTCTTCGCGACGGTCCGGAGCAGGCGCGCGAACCGGGTGCCGTAGCGCCGCGTCGCGCGGAACAGCGCGTCGGGGCCGGTCACCACCACCTCGCGCCCCGCGTCGGTCTTCCGAATCTCGTACATCAACCGGAGTCGCTTGACCGACGAGACGACGGCCCGGGGGTCCGACGACCGGACGCGGAGTTCGGTCGCGTCGAACAGCGCCGTCTGGGCGAGCGAGAGGTTGTACTGCGCCAGCAGTTCGTCGGGGTCCCAGCGCGACTCGAAGGCGGCGAGCACCTGTCGTTCGTCGAGGTCGGCGTACAGCGACGCCGCGAGGTCGTCCGGCGCGGCGTCCAGTCTGTCGGCCGCGTGGGCGAGCGCGGCCTCGCGTTCGTCCTCGGTGACGACGCCGACGGTCTCGGCCGCCTCGAAGGCGATGCGCCGGGCGCGTTCCGGCGGGACGGCCGCCCGCGTCTCGAACGTCGCCTCGCGTTCGAGGAGCTTGGCGAACCCCCGGACGAGCTTGAAGTCCGGCGCGTCCGCTTCGAGGTCGTCGAGAGCGGACTGCAGGTCGGCGCGCGACTGCCCGACGTGTCCCTGGTACGTGCCGATGACGCGGGCGGCGAGCGGGCGGTGTTCCCGTCCGGCGAACTGCGGGTGGAACCCCCCACCGGCGCGGGACACGCGGAGCAGGTCCTTCGTCAGCACGTCAGCCCGTAGGTCCGTCGGTTACAAAAACGGTCTGAATGGGAAAACGCACTGAAGGGGAAGATTCTTTCCGGACCGCGCGGAGGATGGATGCATGCACCGACGTGACGCCCTCCAGCGCATCGGTCTCGTCGCCGCCGTCGCCTCGACGAGCGGCTGTGCCGCCATCATCGAAGGCGGCCCCGATCGGAAACCCAGAGACGGCGACCGCAAGCGGTCCGGCAACCTCGAGTCGACGAACATCATCCCGCCGTACGAGGACGAGGATGGGAACGTCGTCGTCGGAGTGACGATCACCAACAACGGCGACGAGCAGGCGTCCGCGACGCTCGAAGCGAGCCTGGAGATCGGCGAGTCCGTCCACGAGAAGTCGACGACAGTGACCGTCCCCGGCGGCGAGTCGAAGGACGTCACCATCACGTACGACCTCGACTTCGAGACCTACGAGAACGCCGACACGAAGGGCATCGACTTCAATCTGGTCTGACTGGCGCGGACGCCGAACGTCCCTGCCACCCCGTCGCTCCCCGTCAGCGGCGTCGCGCCGCGACCCGCTCTTCTGCCGTCTCCTCGCTGACGACCTCGTAGAGCAGCGCGCGACCGCCGTCCGCCTTGGGTCGGAGGACGCGCCCGAGCCGCTGGGTGAACTCGCGCTCGCTCCCGCTCCCCGAGAGGAGGACGGCCACGTTCGCGTCCGGCACGTCCACGCCCTCGTCGAGGACGTTCGACGTGACGATGCGGGAGTACTCGCCGGTCCGGAATCGCTCCAGCAGTTCGCGACGCTCGGCGGTCGACGTCTGGTGCGTTATCGCGGGGAGGAGGAACCGCTCGGAGAGGCGATAGACGAGGTCGTTGTGCGCCGTGAAGACGATGACGCGGTCGTCGCGGTGGCGGTCGAGGACGTCCGCCAGCGCCGTCACCTTCGCCTCGCAGTTCATCATGATGTCTCGGGCGCGCTGCTTGGCGAGCAGCGCCTCGCGCGCTTTTGGGTCGGACCCGGAGCGCTTGACGAGTTCCTGGTAGTCGCTGCCGCTGCGCATCTGGATGTTCGACCGCGCGAGGTAGTCGGTGAACACGGACTGTTCGGCCTCGTAGCGCCGCCGCTCCTCCTCGGTGAGTTCGACCGTGCGGCGCTTGACGTCGTAGGGCGCGAGGTGGTCGCCGGCGAGCTCGTCGGCGTCGACGCCGTACACCTTCGGACCGACGAGGTCCGCGACGACCTCGTGGGCGCCGTCCGGGCGCTCGAAGGTCGCGGTGAGGCCCATCCGCGCCGGCGCAGCGAGCAGGCGCGCTATCTCGCGGTAGCCCTCGCCGCCGAGGTGGTGGACCTCGTCGAAGACGACGAAGCCGAACCGGTCGCCGAGGTCGTCCGCCCGGAGGTACGCCGAGTCGTACGTCGCCACCGTCAGGGGTTCCACGTACTGTTCGCCGCCGCCGAGCTGGCCGATGGGTCCGCCGAACTCCGTGCGAAGTTCGCGCCGCCACTGGTCGAGCAGGTCCAGCGTCGGGACGACGACCAGCGTCCCCGTCCCGAGGCGCTCGATGGCCTTCACGGCGACGACCGTCTTCCCGCTCCCGGTCGGGAGTTCGAGCACGCCCCAGTGCGGCCTGCGGGCACTCGCGTCGGCGGTCGTGCCGTCCGCCGTCGCACCGTCCGTCGTCGGTTCCGTCTCGCCGCCGCCCGCCTCCCACGCCGCGAGCGCGTCGGCCTGGTACGCGCGGAGTTCGTACTCGGAAGCGAGGTCGGGGAGGTCGGGCGCGTCGAGGACGTCGTCGACGTACGGGACGCCCTCCGCGTCGAGGTGGTCGACGAGCGGCGCGTACCGGAACGCGGGAGCGCGGTGGGTCTTCGAGCGCGGGTCCGACTCGACGTACGGCAGGGACCGGTCGGTCCCGACCCGTAGCGTGCCGTTTTCGAAGTCGAGCGTGACGTCGGACACAGGTAGAATCGACGGCGCGCGGCCTAAAATGTGCCGAGGCTGGCCTGGAGGCTTCTGTCGGTCGTCCCCGCGTCGAGTTCGTGGCCCACCAGGTCGCGCATGTCGGTCGCGTAGGTCGTGCCGCCGCGTTCGAGGACGAGGACGCGGCCCCTCGTGCCGACGACGGTCCCGCTCGCCAGCGTCTCCGCGACCGGACGGGCGTCGAGGTCGAGGCCGTAGTCGAAGTCGAACGTGTCGAGTGGGTCGAACTCGGCGAGTGCGTCGGTCCACGCGTCGTCGTCGACGTCGCGGTTGAGGGTCGCGACCTTCTCCGGGACCCGGACCCGGTCGGGGAACCGCTCTGCCAGTTCGCTCTCTATCTCGCGGGCGACCCGGCCGTCGGCGACCGTCCGGAGGTGGGCGGCGCGGTCGGCCCCCTGCTCGCGCAGGCGCGTCGACAGCCGCCACTCGCGGGTGACGCCGACCTTGAACGTCGTCGGCGCGAACGCCGCGAGGTAGATGGCGTGCGCCTCGTGGCAGTCCATCTCGTCTTTGAGACACGTCCCGGTACAGCGCGCGCAGACCCAGGTGCTGGTGTGGGCGTCGCAGTAGGGCGCGTCCGGCCGCTGACATCCCACGTGGACGTCGCCGTCGAACGTCCCGGCGCAGTGGCGCTCGCCGAGCGTGTACGCCAGTTCGGTGCCGGGGTCGAGAGGTTCCCGCGTCACGTCGCCCCTCTCACTCAGCAGCAGGGCTGGCGACGAGTCGTCCGACGCACCGGTGTCGTACCCGACGATTTGCACGATGGCGGCTACGCACTCGCCGATAAAAAGCCGTCCGTTCGTGCCACTGACCGACCGTTCCCGACGGGTCGAACCGTCGACCGCGCCGACCCGATTCGGGAGGTACTCCTCCGCCCACGCCGGCTTCCCGGCGTTGGGGCGCGATCAGACGCTCTCCATCCGGAACCTGACCGCGCAATGAACTTGATTTTATTATAAATACTATAAGATAATTTTATCTTGTACCAAAATTCATACTCTACTGCATGTCAGACGATAACAACCGTGTTTCGAGGCGGAACGTGCTCGAACTGACGGCGGGCTCGCTCGCAACCGCGGGTGCGACCGGCGTCGCGTCGGCCAAACCGGAGGAGAAGGTGGAGGTGAACGTCGGCTTCAAGAACGAGCGTGGCCTTGGAGCGGCGCGGCAGTCCGCGACCGACGTGGTCCGGGAGTTCGACTCCATCGACGCCATCACGGTCGAGCTTCCGAAGAAGGCGATTTCCGGACTCGAGCGGAACCCGAACGTCCGCTACGTCGAGGAGAACGGAACGATGGAGGCGCTCGGCGAGACCACCCCGTGGGGTATCGACCGCGTCGACGCCGACGTGGTCCACGCGAACGGCGACACCGGCGACGGCGCCGACGTCGCCATCGTCGACACGGGCATCGACGACGACCATCCGGACCTGCAGGCGAACCTCGGCGCTGGCAAGGCGTTCGTCGAGTGCGGCTCCGGCGGCTGGACGGGCAACTGCACGTTCTACGGCAACGGCAACGACTGCAACGAGCCGTGGTCCGACGACAACGACCACGGGACGCACTGCGCCGGGTCGGCCGATGCCGCCGACAACCAGGAGGGCGTCGTCGGTGTCTCGACGGCGGCGACGCTCCACGCCGTCAAGGTGCTGGACTGCGCCGGCAGCGGCACCTTCTCCGACATCGCGGCCGGCGTCGAGTACGTCGCCAACCAGGGCTGGGACGTCGCCAGCCTGAGCCTCGGCGGCGACAGCGGCTCCCAGACGCTCCACGACGCCATCCAGTACGCCGACGACAACGGCGTGCTCGTCGTCGCCGCCGCCGGGAACGCCGGCCCCTGCACCGACTGCGTCAAGTACCCCGCGAAGTACCCCGAGTGCGTCGCCGTGAGCGCGACGACGTCGGACGACCAGCTCGCCGACTTCTCCAGCCAGGGGCCGGAGGTCGACATCGCAGCACCCGGCAAGAACGTCAACTCGACCGTCCCCGGCGGCTACACGGAGTTCTCCGGGACGTCGATGGCGTGTCCGCACGTCGCGGGTGCGGCCGGCCTGCTGATGGCCGGCGGCGACAGCAACGACCAGGCGCGCGACCAGCTCGCGAGCACCGCAGAGAGCATCGGCCTCGCGGACAACGAGTCCGGCAACGGGCTGCTCGACGCCGCGGCGGCGATGGGCTACGATTCGAGCGACGACACGTAGCTCCTCGCGGAGCGACGATTCCGACTGCGGTCGTCCGCATTTGCACCGTAGACGACACGCTTATCCGCCGGAACCGACGAACAAGGACCAATGAGCACCGAGTCGCCGGACCCGACCGAGACGGAGGCGTTCGAGCAGGTCTGTGAGGAACTGGTCGAGCGCATCCTCGCGGGCGAACTGGAGCGCGACGAGGTCGAGAGCGCGAAGCTGGAGGCCTGTTCGGAGCACTCGGCGCCGAAGGTGCCCAAGAACTCCGAGATCCTCGACTACGCGCCGAACGAGCGCCGGGAGGAACTGGAGTCGGTGCTCCGGCGCAAGCCGGTCCGGACGGCCTCCGGCGTCTCGCCGGTCGCCATCATGACCAGCCCCCACCAGTGTCCGCACGGGAAGTGCCTCTACTGTCCGGGCGGACCGGGGTCGGAGTTCTCCTCCTCGCAGAGCTACACCGGCCACGAACCCGCCGCGGCGCGCGGCGAGCAGAACGACTACGACCCGTACGGCCAGGTCACCCTGCGGCTCGAACAGCTTCGCCAGATCGGCCACCCCGTGGACAAGGTCGAGCTCATCCTGATGGGCGGGACGATGACCGCGCGCAGCCACGACTACCAGGAGTGGTTCGTCAGGCGCGCGCTGGAGGCGATGAACGACTACGACGTCGACAAGGAGCCCGAACCGGCCGAGGGCGAGAGCTTCGCGCAGTCGCCCGACGAGTACGAGTTCCGCTACCTCGAGGACGTCGTCGCCGAGAACGAGACGGCGGACGTGCGCAACATCGGGACGACGTTCGAGACGAAGCCCGACTGGTGCGACCCCGAGCAGATCGACCGGATGCTCGACCTCGGCGGGACGAAGGTCGAGGTGGGCGTCCAGACCACCTACGAGCGCATCAACCGCGAGATGCACCGCGGTCACGGCGTGCAGGCGTCCATCGACGCGAACCAGCGACTCCGCGACGCGGCGTTCAAGGTCGGCTTCCACATGATGCCCGGCCAGCCAGGCATGAGCAAGGAGATGTGCCTGGAGGACTTCCGCCAGCTGTTCGAGGACGAGCAGTGGCGGCCGGACTACCTGAAGATCTACCCGACGCTGGTCGTTCGCGGCACCGCGACCTACGACTGGTGGTACCAGGACGAGTACGAGCCGCTGCGCAACGAGGAGGCCGCCGAACTCGTCGCGGAGATCAAGTCGATGGTCCCGAAGTACACCCGGCTCCAGCGCGTCCAGCGCGACATCCCCGCGGACTTCATCGACGCCGGCGTCTGGAAGTCGAACCTCCGCCAGCTCGCCCGCCAGAAGATGGACGAGCACGGCTGGGAGTGCGACTGCATCCGCTGTCGCGAGGCCGGGATGAACGACGAGGACCCCGAGGACGTCGAACTCGACGTCATGACCTACGAGGCCGCCGGCGGCACCGAGCACTTCATCTCCTTCGAGGACTTCGAGCGCGACCTCCTCGTCGGATTCTGTCGCCTGCGGTTCCCCGGCGACCCGGTGCGCCGCGAACTCGACGACGCCGCGCTCGTCCGCGAACTCCACGTCTACGGGAGCGAGGTGTCCGTCGGCGCCGACGGCGAGGCCGCCCAGCACCAGCACCGCGGGTACGGCCGCCGTCTCATGGAGACGGCGGAGGGGCTCGCCGCCGACGCCGGCTACGACAAGCTGAGCGTCATCTCCGGCATCGGCGCGCGCGAGTACTACCGCGAGAAGCTGGGCTACCACCAGGACGGCCCGTACGTCAGCAAGCGACTCTGAAAACGGACCGTTCTCACGCGCCGACGCGGGAGAGCAGCCGTCGCGAGAGCAGCGACGACGAGAGCGACCCGCCGACGTACCAGACGACCCAGACCTTCACCGGCCCGACGAGCGTTGCAGTGAGCGCCAGCTGTCCGATGCGGGCAGCGAGAGCGCGGCCGGGACGAAGGCGGCGGGCGACGTCACCGCCCAGCGCAGCCAGAGGAACGTCGGCACCGTCAGGAGCATGCTCCAGACCATCGGCCGGAACTGGAGCTTCAGCATCGTCTTCCAGGCGTCCACGAACTCGTGCTGCTCGTCGGCGAGGGCCGCCGCGTCCCCGCCCTGTGCGTCCTGCAACCGCTCCTGGAGCTCCTTCGTCCGCTCCTGGAGCCGTTCCAGTGCCTCGGCGTCACGTAGACGCACCTGGAGGACGGACGACACGATGCCAGTGGCACCGGAGAGTCCGAGCAGGAACACCGAGAACGGCACCAGCGTCGCGAGCGGGCCGAGCAGCACGTTCAGGACGGTCGCGACGGCGTACTGCACGGGAACCACGTAGTACCCCGTCGTGAGCAGCACCGCCAGCACGCCGGCCAGTTCGTCGAGCGTCGTCCAGCCGCCGGTTTCGATGACCATGACTCGTGCTTTCAGCCGGGCGTACATCAAGGAGACCCAACGGGAGGTCGAGGGCGTCGGAGGACACTTCGTGGACGCCTGCGCCCATCGCGGCCGCTGAAGGGACGCGTTACCGACGGCAGGAAGAGACGGCGCGGCGCGGCGTTCAGTGGTTCAGGTGCTCGCTGACGGACTCGACGACGGCGTCGAGCGCGGCGTCGCGTTCGCCGGCGAGGAAGTCGAACTTGCCGTCGCGGGTGCCGACGGCGGTGATGCCGGCTTCGGGCGCATACTCCTGGGCGTCGTCGACGACGTCGCGAACGTTGACCTCGCCGCCACTGCGGACGTGGATCTCGTCGGTGGCGATGCCGAGGGTGACGTTCGGACCGCCGGGGCGACCGGCCATCTCGCGGTGGTGGACGGCGTCGAGGAGCACCGACTCCGGCGGGAAGTCGAAGCGGTGCGTGTAGGCGTCCGTGTCGAGGATGGTGAACGTGACGCCGTTCGCGCCGCGGATGGTGAGGTTCGGCTCGACGGTGTCGAGTTCGTCCTCGAGCTTCGTGCGGAACTGCTCGCTGACGTGCTCGGCGAGGTCGCGCTTCTCGTGCTCGAAGAGGAGGTCGGTGATGAGTTCGCGCTTGTCCTCGTAGGACTGGTAGTAGGCCTCCAGCGCGACGGCCTCGCGGAGCGCGGTGACGTGGTCCTCGTCGTAGCCAGCCTCCTCCGCGAGGTCGACGTAGGTCTCGGGAGCGCCCCACCAGTAGGACACGGCGGGGAGGTGGGCGACGTCGTCGCGGACCTCGGGGTTGACGTGCGCGGCGACGTTTGCACCGAGGACGCCCGCGGTCACGTCGTCGCCCGCGCCGTCGACGTGGGGATTGACGACGACGTCGGCCGTCTCGACGACGGCCTCGTCGGGGTAGTGCGTGTCGACGACGGCGTGCGGTGCGCCGTACACGTCGAGCAGGTCGAGTCCGTCGCTGGACTCGAGGGTGCTACCGGCGTCCACGAGCACGAAGAGGGGAAGCTTCTCGTCGTGGCGCTCGCGGTTGTCCAGCATCGTCGTCACGTCCTTCGTCGCGTCCTCCATGTCGTAGAAGCCGTCCTCGAGCGGACGCCGGTCGAAGTAGTGGTACTGGGCGTCGCTTCGGGCGTGCTCGTCGCGGACGAGCGGGAGGACGGACCGTTCGAGGGCCGCGCCGGCGGCGTACCCCTCGGCGGTCGCGTTGTGACGGACGATGACGGGACGGGACTCCATGACCGCGCGGCGGATGACGCTCGCCGCCTCGCGAATCTCGGCCTCGATGGTCTCGACGGCCGGGTCGTCGCCGAACAGGTCGACGTCGGCCGGCTCGGCCTCGCTCGCCAGCGCCGCGTCGAGACGGTCGCTGACCGTCGCCTCGTCCTCGCCGGTGAGGGCCTCGAGGTGTTCGGTCTCGACCTGGAGTTCGTTGTTGCGCAGTTCGACCTCGCCGTCGAGTCGGACCAGGTCGCCGGTGTCGACCTCGGGGTAGGCGCGGACGCCGGCTTCCTTGAACGCCGCACAGTCGACGACGGCCGTCTCGTCGCGCACCTCGAACACCGTCGGGCCCGCGGTCTGGCTCGCGCCGACGACCTCGCCCTCGATCCGGACGCGGTCACCCACGCGGTCCGAGAGCGAGTCGACGCTGACGCGTCCGGGGGTGTCCGATGCGGACTGCTCTTCGTCTTCCGTTACTGACTCCTCGTCTTCCGCGGCCGACTCCTCGTCTTCCGCGGCCGACTCCTCGTCGCCCTCGTCCGCACCGGCCGACCCCTCGTCGGGCGTCGCTCCGGCGGCACCGGTCGACCCCGTCTCGTGGACGGTCGACCCGGAGCCGTCGGTCGTCGCGGTGTTCTCGGCGTCGTCGCCGTCGTCGTCGTCGTTTGATCGTCCGCCGGAGGACGACCCGTCGTCGTCCGGAACGTAGGTTCGCTGCCCGTCGTCGACGAGGTTGCCGCGGAACTCGCGCTCGGACTGGCGGATGGACCAGCCGAGGTCGACGTTGCCGTTGTCGCGGACGCCGATGACTTCGACGAAGACCGTGTCGCCGGCGTCCCAGTCGAGGGAGTCGAGGCGGCGGTCGAGTTCGCTCTTGTGGAGGAGGCCCGTCACGTTGTCGCCGACGTCGATGAACACGCCGAACTCGGCGAACCCGTCGACGGTACCTCGATAGTACCGTCCGGGAGTCAACTCGTCCGGGCGATTACCTTCGAATTCGAAGAGGACGTCCTGCTCGTGGCTATCACATATCTGGCCGTCGGCAGACGCCCCGCAGATGACGCAGTTACCCATTTATACAAGAGTCCAATAGGCCCGGCCTAAAACGGTTGTCGAAATCCCGACGCGGTCACCCCGAGCCTCCTCGACTCCGACGCGTGTGACCGTTGCGTGGGGACTCCAGTTATCGAGGAGTTCATGCCGTCAGGGGGCCAGACTTGCCATCCTCCGCTGACGGGCGGCCGTGTCGTCCGGGACGACCGGCCGGCCACTGGCGTCGCAGCGGAACGGACCCCCGCAGGTCCGCGGTCAGTAGTAGTAGAACGAGAACTCGTCGCCGCAGTGCGGACAGTTCACTTCGCCACCCTTCAATCGCGACTCGTCGAGGCCCGCGTCGGCGTCGCGACTCGGTGGAATCTCGACCGTTCCGCCTCGGCCGCAGTGGGGGCAGCCGACCGTCGGGGCTGCTTTCGACATGCCCGTCACCGCGGCGGCAGAACGCATAGTTATACTCCGGCTAGCCGGTGGAGGTCGAAGGGCGGCAAGGGAGCGTTACCCGGTTAGCGCCCGTTTACGAGTGGTCCTCGTGCTGCTGGCCGAGCAGGAGTGCGGCGGCGTTGACGACGACCAGCAGGAGGAACGTCTGGCGCTGTCCGGGCTCTTCGAGGCCGGTTGCGAGCAGAGGGACGTACAGGAACGGGAGTGCGATAGCCGCCCAGAAGGCGACGAAGCGAACGGACGTTGACACCGAATCCAGAGAGAGTCCGACGACGGGACTGGCGTCGTCGTCACCGTCTTCCTCCTCGTCCACCGTGTCGGTGATGGTCGACATACGCGACGGACTAGTCGGCTTCCCGTTCCTTTATTATTGAGTACTTAACGAGAAGATTAAATCGGGCTGAACGATTGCCGGTCGCCTGGAATCGCGTCAGGCTATTCGAAGACAGGACTGTCGTCTTCGAGTGCCTCGATGTCAGCGGCGACCTCCCGGACCTGTTCGGGGAACAGCGAGACCTGCACCTCGTTGCCCTCGTCGTCCTCGAAGACGAGCTTCACGCGCTTGTCGCCGAACTCGCGGGCCTCGGCCTCGGTCACGTCGAACAGTTTCGCCGTCCCCGTCTTGTTCGAGGGGCCGACGTTCTTGATGGCGCCGTCGGTGAGTTCGACCATGAACTCGTCGATTAGCAGATTCAGCATACCTTCCATACGACGGCCCGCCTTTAATCACCACGGGACGACCGCGTCGAGCCAGGGGAAGACCGTGACGAGCGCGCGGAAGCCGCGGAACCCGTAGCCGAACACGATGGCCGCCGGCAGCGCCGCAACGAGCGTCGCACGGACGTACGACGTGTCGTGAACCTCGCGGGTGCCGACCACGAGGAGTACCGCCCCGTAGACGGTGCAGACCGCGCGGACGGCCGGCACCGGTAGCCCGGCGAAGAGACAGGGGGCGACGGCGTAGGCGATGACCTGCACCGTCTCGCTCACGCCACCCCGGTCGGAGACGACCGCCATCAGCAACAGGGTCTGTAGCGCCGCCGTCAGGTGGAGGACGGCGGGCGCGACGAACAGTCCGACGAGCGCGAGCACGAACAGCTTCGAGAGCAGCGGATCACCCGCGAGGTCCGGCACGGCGACGTCACCGACGGCGATGCGGGTCGTCACCTCGACCAGCGTCACGAGCACGCCGAACACCAGTCCCGGCGCCTGGTCGCCCGGTGCGACCCCGGTGTGGAAGAACCGCCGCGGGCGCGCGACCACCTCGAACCACGCGCGAGCCAGCGCTACCGGCCCGCGGTCGCGCCCGCCCTGGGGGTTCTCGACCCACTGCGTCACAGTCGTACTACCCCGTCCGGAGGGTATGACAGTTGCGACATCGAGCCTCGTAGGACTCGTCGGCCCCGACGAGGATGGTCGGGTCGTCGACGTGCGCCGGTTCGCCGTCGATGAGCCGCTGGTTGCGCGTCGCGGGTTCGCCGCAGTTCGCACAGATGGCCCGGAACTTCTCGACGTACTCCGCCATCGACACCAGTTGCGGGAGCGGGTCGAACGGCTCGCCGCGGAACGTCTGGTCAGTCCCGGAGACGATGACGCGGCGACCGTCGTCTGCGAGGTGGTCGCAGACGGCGACGAGTTCGTCGGCGAAGAAGTTGGCCTCGTCGACAGCGACGACCTCCTCGCCGTTCAGCGATTCGGGGATACCCCAGACGCCGTCCGCGTCGGGCTCGACGGCCCTGGCGTCCCACGACCGGCCGTTGTGCGTGCCGACCGTGTCCTCGCCGTACCGGTCGTCGAGGTCGGGTTTGAACACCGCGACGTCCTGGCCCGCGATCTCCGCGCGGCGGAGTCGACGGAGCAGTTCCTCCGTCTTCCCGGAGAACATACACCCCGTGATCACCTCGACCCACCCGCTGTTCGTGATCTTGTGCATATCCGAGTGGCGCTCACGACTCCTTCAAAAGGGTTGCCGATTCGGCGTCGCGCCGTGCAATGGACGCCCGCCACCCGGCTCCGCAACCGCCCGACGTCGGGGACTGGACGCCGTCTCGCCGTTCAGTCCTCGGCGCCGACGTTCTCTCGGCTCTCGAACGTCGCCGGACAGGCTTCGATCTTCGCGTAGCGCACCGTCTGGCGACCCAGTTCGGCGACGCGCTCCTCCAGGTCGTCGTCGGTGAACTCGCCGTCCGACATCGCACGGTAGGCCTGCGGGACGGCGGCCTCGTAGGGGAGCACCCAGGCGTCGAGCGCCCGGCAGACCGAGCGGAGGTGGTCCATCGCGGTGATGGGGAAGCGCCCGCCCGACACGGCGAGCAGGCCGACCGTCTTCTGCTCGAACTCGTCGAACCCGCAGTAGTCGAGCGCCGTCTTCAGCACCGACGAGTACGACCCGTGGTACATCGGCGTTCCGAGGACGACCGCGTCGGCGTCGCGAACGCGGCGGGTGAGTTCCGGCGCGTCGCCCGCCGCCGGGTCGTCGGCGTCGAACAGCGGGAGGTCCAGGTGTCGCAGGTCTATCAGTTCGCCCGTTCCGCCTGCTTCCGCCGCGCCGTCGAGCGCGCGCTCGAGTGCGACGCGGGTGGTGCTGTCGTCCCGGAGACTACCGCAGACGGCCGTGACGCGTGGCAGGTCAGCCATGGACCCGTGTACGCTCGGCGAGCGCAAATAGTTGCAGGCGGCCGTGCGCCCCGACCGGCGCGCAGGAGCAGGGGCGGCAGAGAGAAGCATCGGGAGCGACGGGGAGACGTCATGTCGAAGAAATGGAAAATCAGTTTTAGGAGGAGACGCCCTGTACTCCTTTCAGACGCTCCGCCAGGGACGACCGGGAGCAACACGCCGGCAGCGAAGCGTTCGTCACCACGGAGCTCGTGACCACAACATGAGTGCCGCGACCAACGTCGTTCTAGTCGTCGCCACGATCATGGGACTGGGCGTCGCAGCGCAGGTGCTCGCGGATCGGTTCCGCATCCCGAGCGTGGCGTTCCTGATCCTCTCGGGTGTCGTAGTGGGACCCGAAGGGCTGGGGTTGATAACGCCCGCCATCTTCGGGGAGGCGCTCCCGGCTATCGTCGGATTGAGCGTCGCCATCATCGTCTTCGAGGGCGCGTTCCACCTCCACGTCGAGCGGCTCCGCGTGGCACCCCGGGAGACGCTCCGTCTGATCACCGTCGGGGCGACGTTCTCGCTCGTCGGGACGGCCATCGTCGTCCGGTACGTCCTCGGGGCGGCGTGGGACGTCGCGTTCGTGATTGGGTCGCTTCTCGTCGCTACTGGCCCCACGGTGATTACCCCGATCATGAACGTGGTCCCCGTCCGCGAGCGGGTCGCGTCCACCCTCGAAACTGAGGGCGTCGTCAACGACGTCACGGCGGCCATCCTGGCGATCGTGGTGTTCGAGTACGTCCTGCTGGAGTCGCGCAGATTCTCCCGGCTCCTCTGGGAGTTCTCGACGCGATTCGGGCTGGGAATCCTCGTCGGCTGTGCCGTCGCAGCGGTCGTCTGGTACGTCCTCCGGCACGCCAACCTCTCGGTCGAGAACGCGCCACAGAACGCCCGGATGATCGTTCTCGTGTCGTCGCTGACGATGTACGGAATCGCGGAGGTGGTAGCGACGGAAGCCGGAATCGCCGCGGTCGCAGCCGGCGGCTTCGTGCTCGGGAACACGGACCTCCCCTATCGGGACACCATCGAACAGTTCAAGGGGGACGTCTCGCTCCTCGTCATCTCGTTCGTGTTCATCACGCTGGCGTCGCTGCTTTCGCTCGACACCCTGCTCTCGCTCGGCCTCGGCGGTATCGTCGTGGTGGTCGTCGTCGCGGGCGTCATCCGCCCCGCGCTCGTGCTCCTCTGCACGGTCGGGGAGCGACTGACGTTTCGTGAGCGGTTGTTCATCAGCTTCCTGGGACCGCGGGGGATAATCCCCGCCAGCGTCGCCACGCTCTTCGCACTCGAACTGCGGCCCCAGAATCCGACGGCTGCGACGACGCTCGTCGGTACCGTGTTCCTCGTCATCTTCGCAACCGTCGTCTTTGAAGGGGGATTAGCTCGACACCTCGCACAGGAACTGGACGTGATTCCGATGCGCGTACTCATCGTCGGCGGCGGCCGCGTCGGTACGGAACTCGCCGAACGACTCGAACGTCGAGGGGAGGACGTCCTGCTCGTCGAGAGCGACGAGCGGGTCGTCGAAGCGCTCCGGCAGGAGGGGTTCTCCGTTCGCAACGGCGACGGCACCCAGCAGGAGGTGCTCGAATCCGCCGGCATCGAGAACGCCAAGGTCGTGGCAGCGGCGACGAAGGACGACGACGTGAACCTCCTGATCGGACAACTCGCGAAGAACACGTACGACGTCGAGACCGTCGTCGCCCGGGTAAACGAACCGTCCAACCTCGACGCGTTCGAGGACCTCGACGTCGAGGCGATCTCGACGTCGATGTCGGTCGCGTGGTCGATGGACAACGTCATCGAGCGTCCGGGGATCTCGCAGTGGATGACGGAACTGGACCGCGATGGCGACGTCCAGGAGATCGAGGTCTCCACGGAGGAACACGCCGGCAAGACGGTGACCGAGTTGAGCGCGGAGCTACCAGAAGGCTGTCATATCGCGCTGATCAGTCGGGACGAGGACAACCGGCTCCCGCATCCGGACGACACGATCGAGCGCGGCGACCACCTGACGTTGATCGGCCGGCGAGAGGCCGTCCGCCACGCGATCGAGTACTGCACCGCGTAGGCCGCCGACTGCACGGCGTGGGCCGCCGGGACGGACCGGACTGGCGGCGCTCTCCGTCGCCCAGGTCCCTCGGTCCGACCGCAACGTCGCGTCGCCGTCGACAGCCACCACCTGCGACGAGCGCCTCGGCGAAGCGGGCGACGAGCTATTCACCCCGACGTGACGTCGGTTGACTCGTCGTCGCGCGCTCGATCCAACAGGTCCATGATCGCGCTCGCTGAGATACCGTGGACGACGATCAAGGTGAGCACGACGACCCCGACCAGCGCCCAGAGTTCGTCGGCCGCGACGAGCAGTTCCCGCTCGGCGAACGACGCCTCGTCGAGTGCGAACGCGAGGTAGTAGAACGAGCCGATACCGCGGATGCCGAACGTCGAGACGACGAGTCGTTCACCCCACGCCATGGAGGTGCCGAACAGCCCGAGTATCCCTGCGACAGGGCGGACCACGAAGACGAGGAAGAGGCCGTCGCAGCCTGGCCTCCGAAATCAACGCGTCGTCACCGGCGAAGCCGTGCGACGGTTGCGCCGCTCCCGTCCACGGGTTCATCGACGGCGACCAGCCCGTCGTCCTCCAGGTCTGCCAGTAGTCCCGAGAGCCACTCCTCGCCGTACTGGCCGTCGGGCGCGTAGTCGACGCGGACGCGCGGGCCGAGCTTCGACAGCGGCAGTTCGTCGTACTCCTTGAGGACGGAGACGACGCGCCCGCGCATCTGCCGGCGGCTCCCCTCGAAGGACGGCTGGGTCGGCACGTCGGGCGCGGTGAAGTCGCCCGTCTCGTAGGCGTGACACCACTCGCGCCACGGACAGCCGGCGGCGTCGCAACTGGGCGTCTTCTCGCAGGCGACGCCGCCCAGTTCCATGATGGCGTTGTTCCAGACCCGCGACTCGCCGTCGGGCATGAGGTCGGACGCGGCGGTCTCGAACGCCGCGTCGTCGTCGGGCACGTCGAACGCCCGATAGAGCACGCGCTTGACGTTCGTGTCGACGACGGCGTCGCCGTCGTTGAACGCGAACGAGGCGACGGCGTTGGCGGTGTAGGGGCCGACGCCCTGGAGGGTCTGGAGTTCGTCTGGCGTCTCGGGGAACGCGCCGTCGTACTCGTCGACGACCTGGCGTGCGGCCTCGTGGAGGTACTTCGCGCGGTTGTTGTAGCCGAGCGAGTGGTCGGTCCAGAAGCCGACGACGTCGGCGCGGTCGGCGTCCGCCAGGGCCGCGGGCGTCGGCCAGCGGTCGAGGAACGCCTCCCACGCCGCGACGACGCGGCCGAGCTGGGTCTGCTGGCTCATCACCTCGGAGACGAGTATCTCGTACGCGTCGTCGGTCTCGCGCCACGGGAACGAGCGGTGGTCGTCCTCGTACCACGACACCAGGGCCTCCCGCACTGCCTCGCGGTCGTCCGGAAGCGACGGGTCCGCTTCGGTCATCATCGGGCGTTGGGACGTGTCCGGTTTACCGGTAGCGGTTCGGAGCCGGCGGCGGAACGAGTCAGTAACCGGCGGCGAAACGAGTCAGCGACCGGGGCAGTCACGCGAGCGGACGGGTCACCTCGCGTAACGAGATTCGATAGCACGCAGGGGGTCGACGCGACGACTTTTTTACGGGGGACAGCGACGGTCGAGAACATGCGTCTACAGCCCACCACGCTGGTGGCCATCGGCGTCGTCGTCGGGGTCGTCCCCGCGCTCCGATTCGCCGTCGCGCGGAACCCGGCAGCGTGGGTCGCGCTCGGTGGTACGTTCGTCCTCGCGGGCGTCGGGACGGCGCTCCGCCGGCGCCGCGAGACGACGGCCGCGACGAACGCCTCGGCGGACTCCGTCCACTACCTGGTCTGTCCCGAGTGCGCCGCGCGCAACTACGCCAGCCGCGACGCGTGTCGGCTCTGCGGCGAGCAGTTCTAGAGCGAAAGCCGTATCCGGCCGTCGCCCGACTCCTCCGGCATGAGTCTGGACGAACTGAGCGAGGACGTGGAAGCGGAGTACGCCGACCTGGGCGAGGAACTGTCGGTCGCGCTCGACCGCGAGACGCGCAACGAACTCGCACTGCTCGGCGCAGCGTTCGACCCCGACGACACCGACGAACTCGTCCGTCGTGCGGTCCACATGCTGTTCCAGACGGCCGTCGACACCGGCAACGTCGACTTCCACCTCCGGAGCGGCTACGACGTCACCTACGACGAGTACCTGTCGGGGATGACCTACGAGGAGATGACCGGCGGCGCGGGCGTCGGCGCGTCGACCGGCCTGGACGGCGACGACAATCGCCGGTACCAGTTCTGACGAGGGCGGTCCGGTCCGACGTGGACCACAGGCGGCCCGAGTCGACCGCTGGACGGCGTCCTCGGGCGCGTGCCGGCCCGCACAGCCGAAGGGAAACGCTCTTGATGGGTACGCCCCGATTTTCCGAACATGAATCGAGTGACATCGCCGTCGGGAGGGCACCCATGAGCGACGAGAACGACTCCGAGTCCGACGAAGCGCAGTACTCCGCCGAGGAGGTCGAGGAGCAACTCGATCAGGTCGCGGCGGACCTGGACGACGCCGAGACCGAGGCCGACCTCGACGACGTCGAGGCGGAACTCGAGAAGGCCGAGGAGATGCTGGCAGCGGCCGACATCCCGGAACCGGACGACGAGGACGAGGAGGACCCCCAGGCCGAGTTCGAGGACCGCGCCGACGAACTCCGGTCGGAGCTGGAGGAGCAGCGCGGTCCCTACGCGGAGGACGTCGTCGCCGACGTCGAGGACGTCGAGTCGACCGTCACCGACACGCGGTGGACCGACGACGGCCGAGGCGACCTCGCCGACGTCGTCAACGAGTTCTCCGAGCAGGTCCAGGAGACGCTCGACGCCGACTTCCGCGTCACCGTCACGCGCAACACCGACGACCTCAGCGAGGTTCTCACTGACGCCGCGACGGCAATCGACGACGCCAACCTCGACCCGGACGACGACGCGGCCACCATCGAGGAGCTCGCCGAGGCGACGGCGGCGCTCGAGGACGGCGTCGACGACGCCCAGCAGTGGTCGGACCTGGAGACGCGCGAACAGCTCGAGGCCCAGGGCTTCTTCGACGTCCTCGAACACCGGAAGGACTACCCGCCCGAGTGGCACGCGCTGAAGGTCTGGGAGAAGCGCGGTCGCGCCGACATGGTCCTGCTCGCGCTCGACAATCTCGAATCCAACTTCATGGAGCGTCACTGCCTGGAAGCCCTCGAACGCATGGGCCCCGAGGAAGCCCTCGACGAGATGCTCGGCCGGGCCGAGCGCCGCGACAAGGACGCGATCCGCATCATCGGCAAGATCGGGAGCGAGGAGGCCGTCGATGACATCGTCGAGTACGCCGATGCCGACCCCGGCATGGCCAAGGTCGTGCTGAAGGCGCTCGGCGAGATCGGCAGCGAGGAGGCCACCCAGGCCGTCGCGGACCAACTCGTCGCCGACGACGAGAGCGTCCGCAGCCACGCTGCTCGCGCACTCGGTCGCATCGGCGACACGCGAGCCATCGCCCCACTCCAGGACACGCTCGCGGACGACGAGTCGGACAACGTCCGCGCGAGCGCGGCCTGGGCGCTGAACCAGATCGGCACCGAGCGCGCACGTGCGGCCGCCGCGGAGTACGCGGACGACCGCTCCTATCTCGTCCAGTCGGAAGCCGAGAAGGCGCGCGTCGAGTAAGCGCACCTTACTTCTTCTAACGACCGATTAACAAAGTCCCTGCCAGTCGTCCTGCCGTCAGGAGTCGAGGTTATGGCGACCGAATCGGCGACGCTGGGGACGTGTCCGAACTGCGGAGAGACGATTCCAGGCGGCTACCTGCTCATCGAGTACGATACGACGGACGGCCCGTCGCAGTTCGCGGAGTGTCCCGATTGCCGGGACATCGTTCACCCCAGGCCGTGAGCCAGGATCGCGGCCAGAAACTCCAGCGCGAAGGCGACGGCGACGAGGAACGCGCCGACGCGCCCGATCCAGGTGTGCTCCGTTATCTCCATCGGCGAGATGTCGATCGTGTAGTCGTTGAACTCCGGATCGTACTCGACGTAGTTCGGCACCTGGAAGAACTCGAAGAAGACGAGGGTAGCACCGAGCGCGCCCAGCGCGTACCCCGCCAGTTCGAGCACGACGTGTATCGCGACCATGTTCACGAGAGCGGACGTGGCGTGCAAAAAACCACCGGTACGAAGCTTTATACCGGAAGACGGGACCACTCCGGTCCGTGTCTCACCGCCCCGAGCGCGTCGTCGCGTTCGCCCTGACCGTCGCCCTCGCGTTCGCCGTCGCCGCTGCGTTCATCCACGCAGTCACCCCGACAGCGACGGCGGCGTCCCAGCCTCGCATCGTCGCCGTCTATCCGGACCCGGTCGCCCACGAGGACGCCGGCGAGTTCGTCGTCGTCTCGTTCCCCCACGAGACGAACCTCTCGGGGTGGACGCTCACTGACGGGGAGACGACGGCGAACCTCCCACCTCGCCGGGTGTCCGGGCGGATCGCGTTCTCGACCGCACCTGCGACGACGCGCAACCTCACCGACTACCGGGTGCTGAAGATTTCGGACGACGTCTCGCTGACGAACGACGGCGAGACGGTCCACCTCCGGAAGAACGGCACTGTCGCGACCGTCACCTACCCCGAGGCCACCGAGGGCGAACTGTGGCTGGTCGAGTCGGAAGAGTGGCGACCGCTCGGCGCGACCGACCGTCCGGCGGTGTCGGCCGACGCGACGCGCGCCCGTACGTTCGTCCTCCCCGACGCAGACAGGGTTCCGGTCGAGACCGTCCGCTCGGCGGAGGATCGGGTCCTGCTCGCGGGCTACACCTTCACCTCGCGACGGATGGCTGCCGCGCTAGCGGCCGCCGAACGGCGCGGCGTGCAGGTCCGCGTCCTCGTCGACGACGGCCCGGTCGGCGGCATGACGCGTCGAGAGGCGACCGTCCTGGAATCGCTGGCAGAGGGCGGCGTCGACGTCGAGGTCATCGGCGGTGCCCGAGCGCGGTACGAGTTCCACCACGCGAAGTACGCGGTCGTCGACGACCGGGCGCTCGTGCTCACGGAGAACTGGAAGCCGTCGGGGACGGGTGGCCACGGAAGCCGCGGATGGGGCGTCGTCGTCCCGGGCGAGACGGCGCGCGAACTCGCCGAGGTCTTCCGGGCGGACGCGGGCTGGAACGACACCCGTTCGTGGGAGCAGTTCCGACGCGGCCAGTCGTTCGAGCCGTCGTCGCCGCCGAACGAGACGTACCCGACGCGGTTCTCCCCGGAGACCGTCCCCGTCGAGTCGGTGACCGTGGCGACCGCACCGGGCAACGCCGAGTCCGCCGTCGTCTCGCTGCTGCGGTCGGCGAACCGCTCCGTCCGCGTCGAACAGGTGTCGGTCGGCGGACCGCGACAGCCGTTCGTCCGTGCCACCCTCGCGGCCGCCCGTCGGGGCGTCGAGGTCCGCATCCTGCTGAGCGGCGCGTGGTACGTCGAGGAGGAGAACCGCGAACTGGTCCGCTGGCTGAACGAGCGCTCGGCAGCGGAAGGGCTGCCGCTGGAGGCGCGGGTCGCCGACCCGCGTGGGTTCGAGAAGATACACGCGAAGGGCGTCGTCGTGGACGGCGAGCACGTCGTCGTCGGCAGCCTCAACTGGAACAACCACTCCGCGCGCCAGAACCGGGAGGTCGCAGTCGTGTTACACGGAGAGAAAGCAGGAGCGTACTACGGTCGCGTCTTCGACGCCGACTGGCGGGCGAGCGGCGGGTCGCGACTCCCGGTCGGTCTCGCCGTCGCGGTCGCCGCCGGCCTCGCCGGAGCCGCGGTCGTCGCCCGACGTGAGGTGGGGTTCGACGGAGGTTAGTCGTCGCTCTCGTGGCCGATGCTCGTGCTCTGGAGGTTCTCGTCGAGCTCCGCGTCGGCCATCTTCTCGACGAGCGCGTCGAGCACCTGTTCGCGCATCCCCTGCACGAACTTGATGGACCCGACGACCAGGTGGCCGCCGCCGCTGACGCCACCGCCGACGATCTCGTCGTTGAGTTCCGAGACCATCTCGGGGATGTCGAGGCGGACGCCGTCACTGCGCAGGACGGCGAAGTCGGGGCCGTAGCCGATGGTGATGACCGGTTCGCCCGTCTCCTCGACCTTCCGGTCGTGTATCTCGCCGGTGGTCTTGCCCGGCGGCGGGTAGGTGAACCGGTAGGCGTGGTTCTCCACGTCGACGCGGTAGAGGTGGGCCTCGCTGGCCAGGCGCTCGTGTTCGACGTGGGGCATCGCGGCGTCGAGCTGGTCGTCGACGTCCTCGCGGGCGCGGCCGGCGAGGAACTCGACGAGTTCGCGGTGGCGCTCCTCGTCGTCGCAGCCGACGTTGAGGACGTCGTTGATGAGGTTGCGGCCGTCGTCGTACTTCAGCCAGAACGCCTCGTAGTCCAGCGCCTCGCCGACGTCGGTGAGGAAGGACTCGTCGTAGCCCTCCTCGGCGGCGAGTTCGACGTAGTCCGTCATGGTGTCGGCCTTCGAGCGGTCGGAGATGCCCGCGACCGCTGGGACGTGCCGGAGTTCGTCCGTGATGTCGGGGGCAATCATCCGCGCGAGCTCGACGCACATCATGCCCGTCGTGATGCGGTAGTCCTCGTCGTAGAGGTAGGGGTTGACGTGGCCGTCGACGTACGGCTCGACCGCCTCGGGGTCGGGGTGGTGGTGGTCGACGACGACGATGGGGATGTCGTAGTGCGCGAGGTTCTCGTACGCGGGGACGTCCTCGGCGGTGCTGCCGTTGTCGAGCATCAGCAGGAGGGGCAGCTTCTGACCGTGGCGGGCCTGGTCCTCCAGCGCGAAGTTGAGGTCGCGGGTGACGTCCTCCATCTCGTAGAACGGCGCCTTGCTGGGCAGGCGCTTGAACAGGTGCCGCTTCGCGTCGGGGTCCTGGTGGGTCTGCTCGATGAACTTCCGGAGCGCGAGTTCGACCGGGATGGACGCACACATCCCGTCGCCGTCGGCGTGGTGGCGGACGCGGATGGGGCGGCTCTCGAGGACGGTCCGGCGGAGCTGTTTGGCTATCTCCCGGAGGTCGGGGAACATCTGTTCGAGGGCGGGCCACTCCACGAGCGGTTCGACGTCGTGGGGTTCGGCCCGGCGTTCGAGCGCCTCGTCGAGGCGCGCACGGACCTCGTCGGCGTCGTCGCCCGTCAGTCGGTCGAGCGAGGACACCTCGACCTGCAGCGACTCCTCGCGCTCCTCGACGACGCCGGCGATGTGAACGAGGTCGCCGATCTCGATGTCGGGGTGGGCGCGGACCCCCGCCTCCTCGAAGGCGGCGCAGGGGACGACGCCGGTCTCGTCGCTGACGTGGAAGATGGTCGGGCCGCCGGTCTGCTTGATCTGGACGACCTCGCCCTCGACGTGGACGGAGTCGCCGACGGCGTCGGCGAGCGCGCCGGTGTCTGCGACCTCGTAGTCGTGTTCGATCGACCGCGTCTCGTACTCGTCGACGTCGACCGTGTCGAAACTGAGGTCGCCGTTCTCGCGGATGTCGGTGAGTTCGACGACGAGCTCGTCGCCGACCTGATGGTCGCTGGAGAGATTCGACTCGTGGACGAGCCCGGAGACGCTGTCGGAGATGTCGACGAAGACGCCGTACTCGACGACGCCGTTGACCTCGGCGTGGTAGCGGTTCCCTTCTACGACGTCGGAGAGGGTACAGTCCGCGTCGAGATCGTAGACGACGGGGTCCTCGGGCCCGTCCGAAGGACCATCGTGGGGGGCAGTCATGTTGTCCGTTCCTTCGGGGGCGCTATTTTTAACGCTTTGCAACTTCGACCCCGAGCTCGCTCGACGGACGACGTCGTGGGAACGTCGTGGTGATCGCCATCCTGTGCGTCGCAACACACCGCGTCGTTCGCAACGTTTAGAACGCGCGGCACCGGACTGTCTCCCATGCGGCTGTTCCGGTCGAACGAGATCCTGGGTATCGCCGAAGGGGCGCTCGAGTTCGCCCTCGAAGCGTCGCGTGACGCCCACCCGGACGAGTACATGGGGTTCTTCCGCGGCGAGTCGGCGACGAACCTCGGGCTCGACCGCGAGGGGACCGTCATCACCGACGTCCTCGTCATGCCCGGCACCGAGTCGAACAGCGTGAGCGCGACGGTGAAGACGAGCACGATACCCAACGACACCCGGGCGGTCGGGTCGGTCCACTCCCACCCGAACGGCGTGCTGCGCCCCAGCGACGCCGACCTCAGGACGTTCGGGAAGGGGAAGGTCCACGTCATCATCGGCGCGCCGTACGACCGCGACAGCTGGCGGGCGTTCGACCGGGAGGGTAACCCGCGAACGCTCGACGTGCTCGACGTCGAGCTCCCCGAAGACGAAGGGTTCTTCGACTTCACCCAGGAAGACATCGACGCGGAGTTACAGGAATGACACACGTCATCGCCCAGGGAACGTTCGACATCCTCCACCCCGGCCACGCACACTACCTCCGGGACGCCGCGTCGATGGGTGACCGCCTCACCGTCATCGTCGCCCGCAGGGAGAACGTCACCCACAAGGAACCGCCGGTACTCTCGAACCGCCAGCGTCGGGACATGGTCGAGGCCCTCGCGATGGTCGACGACGCCCGCGTCGGCCACGCCGAGGACATCTTCGTTCCCATCGAGGACCTGGATCCGGACGTCATCGCACTGGGCTACGATCAGCAACACGACGCAGCGGCGATCGAGGAGGAACTCGCGCGCCGCGGCGTCGACTGCGAGGTCCGTCGAGCGTCGCCGCGCGACGCCCGCGACGACGAACTGCTATCGAGTCGTGCCATCGCCGACCGCATCTGCGACGAGCGGTGCTAGCGGCCACCCCGGGCTGCTCGCCCGGGCAGGCAATTCCTCGCCGTCCGTCGAGAACGGGATACCCGTCCGCGATTACTCGACGGAGCGCGTTCACGGCCGGTGTGATACGAACTAGCTCCCTTCTCCCGTCAACGATCTGCGGAGCGCCGGCCTCGACGAGAAGTGACGCTGTAGAAGGTGGGCCGAATCCGAATCCGACACCCGACAAATTAAAGGTTTAGACGAATCTAATCCCGGGTAGGAAATGCTGAGCGACGTGATGGAAGACTATCTGAAGACGATATACACGCTGCAGGAGGACAGCGACGACCCGGTGGCGACGTCGGAGATCGCAGACGAACTCGACGTTACCCCGCCGACGGTCACCAGCATGGTCGAGAAGCTGGAAGAGCGCGGACTGGTCGAACGCGAGAAGTACAAGGGCGTCGAGCTGACCACCGAAGGGGAGACGGTCGCACTGGAGGTGTTGCGACACCACCGGTTGCTCGAGGCGTACCTGAACGAGCACCTCGACTACTGCTGGAGCGAGGTCCACGAGGAGGCCGACCGCCTCGAACACCACATCAGCGAGGAGTTCGAGCGGCGGGTGGCGGACGCCCTCGACGACCCCGAGATCGACCCGCACGGCGACCCCATCCCGAGCGCCGACCTCTCGCCAATCGAGGCGGACGACACGACGCCGCTGAGCGACCACGAGACAGGCGACCGCGTCGTGGTCGCACGGGTCAACGACCGCGACGAGGAGGAGCTCCGGTACCTCGACGAGGCCGGCATCGTTCCGGGTACGGAGCTGGAGATCGCCGACGTGGCGCCGTTCGGCATGGTGACCGTCCAGGTGGACGACGGCGGACAGAGCCTCCCGGAGAGCGTCGCCCGGTCGATCCGCGTCCGCGCGGTCGTCGAGGAGGTGGCGTAGATGGCCACCTGGATAGAGGTCGTCGCGGTCGCGTTCACGACCCAGCTAGCGGTGCTGCCGGGAGAGAAGGTCCAGTTCATCATCGCCGGGCTCTCGACCCGCTACAGGCCGTGGCTGGTGGTGAGCGCCGCGGGGAGCGCGTTCGCCCTGTGGACCGCCGTCGAGATCTACGTCGGCGGTGCGCTCACGCGGGTCCTCCCGGGAATCTACCTCGACGCGCTCACCGCTGGGCTGTTCCTGCTGTTCGCGGTGATGCTGATCCGGTCGATGCCCGACGGCGCGACGCCGGAGGGGGCGACCGAGACCGACGGCGGCGCCATCGACCTCTCGGGGATCGTCCCCCAGCGCTTCCAGAACGGTGACCTCGCGAAGGCCGACGGCGTCCGCGCGTTCGTCCCCATGTTCGCGATGATGGCGTTCGGCGAGTTCGGCGACAAGACCCAGATGGTCACCATCGGCCTGGCCGCTCAGTACGGCACCCACCCGGGTATCTGGGTGGGCGAGATGCTCGCCATCATCCCGGTGAGCCTCGCCAACGCGTACTTCTTCCACAGGTTCGCCCACCGGGTCGACATGCGGAAGGCACACGCCGCGTCGGCGGCGCTGTTCGCCTTCTTCGCCGCGGACTTCGTCCTGCGGATGCTCTTCGACGTCTCCGTCTGGGAGTCGACCGTCGGCTACGTGGCCAGCGCCCTCGCCGCTGCAATATAACCGCATTCGAGACAGTTTTCTCGGTCCGCTACCAACGACGAGCGTGCTCAACGACGTCGTATCGCTCGTCGCCGGGGCGGCACTCGGTCTCTCGCTCGCTGCGCCGCCGGGACCGATGAACGCCGTCATCGCCGAGGAGAGCGTCCTGCGTGGCTGGAACTCCGGCTTCCGCGCGGGCCTCGGTGCGATGACCGCCGACGCCTGCTTCTTCGTCCTCGCGCTGGCGGGCGTCGTCGCCGTCGTCCGCGAGGCACCGCTGGTACAGGGAGTGATGGTCGGCGTCGGCGGCCTCCTGATGCTGTACTTCGCCTACGGCGCGGCCCGCGACGCCACCGGGACGTTCACCACCGACGAGACCGACGACGACACCAGGGGGTTCCGGAAGGCGTTCGCGCTGGCGATAACGAACCCCTACCAGATCATCTGGTGGCTGACGGCGGGCGTCCGCCTGCTGGACCGACAGACCACGAACGTGCTCTCTGGAACCCTCGGCGACGCGCTCACGGTGACGACCGGTGGCCCCATCATCGTCGTCGGCTTCTTCGGCGGTATCGCGCTCTGGATAACGGGTTTCCCCGCCGCCCTGGTCGCCGCCGGGCGGCGCGTCGACTCGTTCGCGCCCGCGGTCGCCTACCTCAGCGCGGTGGTGCTGGCGCTGGCCGGCGTCTCCTTCCTCTACGACGGGGCGACGACCCTGGTCCCCATCCTCTCCGACGCGATGTCGACGCTGGCCTCCATCCTCTCCGACGCGGCGTCGACCCTGGCCTGACGGGACCGTCCGCTACGGTCCCTGCCGGCGTGGTGACTCCGTCTTCTCGGTGTCCATCTCCGGGACCTCGTCGAGGAGCCACTCGCTGAACCACTTCACGCGCTTCAGTCGGCGGTGGGCGATGTCGTTCGCGGTGTCGCTCTCGACCCGTGCCGCCGCGTCCTTGCCGCGCTGGAGCACCCGGTCGACCATCTCGGCGGCCGCCATGTGCGTGCGCGCCTCGTAGCCCATCCGGAGGAGCATCAGCGCGGTGCCGTTCGCTCCCACCTTGTCGAGCATGTCCGCCTCGATGAGACACCGGGTCTCCTTCGAGAGGCTGGAGATGTCGCCCTGGTAGGAGTGGTCCTCGATGGACTTGCAGACCTCGTCGATGAACGACTCGGGGAAGTCACCGTGCGATTCGAGGTACTCGCGAGCCACCCGTGCCCCTTCCTCGGCGTGGACCTCCTGGTCCGCGTCGAGCTTGGCGATGTCGTGGAACAGCGCGGCCACGCGCGCGACGTCCACGTCGGCGCCCTCGCGGCTGGCGATCGTCTCGGCGAGGTCGACGACGTTGAGGATGTGATTGTACCGGTAGTCCGCGGAGTGCCACGGGTACCACCGCATTCGACCGCCGCCGTCCTCGTTCTGAACGCTGGCGGTGAGATACTCGTGGACGAACTCCTTCATCTCCTCGAACTCGGGGTCAGAAACGGGCGAGCCCTTAATCTCGACGCCCACAGAACCACCTCCGTTGCCTGGCGTACGTACTCATTGTTGAAACAAATGGTCGATTCGCTCTTTAGCGTTACGACGAGTGTTTTCCCCGCGAACGCTCGAATCTGGGCGTTCCCGCCGGGTCGTATCGCAGGACGCGACGAGACTCCGATAGTTCGATACGCGTTACCGCCCACCACGAACGGTCGTTCACTTCGACCCTCGTCCGACCTCCTTCGGCAGTACGGGCGTCGGCGTCACTCCGCTGGTTCCAGCACGAACTCGATGCGCTCCGTGTCCTCGCCTTTCGACTCGCGGTTGGTGATGCGGACGCGCCCGACATCGCCGAGGCTGTCCACGTGCGTGCCGCCGCAGGGACAGTAGTCGAACCCGTCGATCTCGACCACCCGGAGCGGGTCGACGTGGTCGGGGATGAGGTCGAGCAGCGACCGTCCCTCGTCGACGCGCTCCTCGACCTCGTCCCGCGGTCGTTCTGCCTTGGTAACCACGAGATCGCTCTCGATGGCCTCGTTCGCCTTCCGTTCGACGGCGCGGACGTCCTCCCCGGAGAAGTCGGCCGGTTCGAAGTCGATCCGGGAGCGGTCGGCGTGGATCTGGTTGCCCGCCGTCTCCGCGCCGTAGTCGTCCAGTACGACCCGCGAGACGACGTGCTGGGCCGTGTGCATCCGCCGGTGGTCCCGGCGTCGCTCCTCGTCGACGTGGCCCTCGACGGCGTCGCCCGGGTCGGGCAGGTCGCCCTCGCGGTTCTCGACGTAGTGCCGGACGTCGCCGTGGTTCGTCCGGACCTCGACCACGTCCGCGCGTCCGCCGTCCCACTCCAGGACGCCGTGGTCCGCGGGTTGACCGCCGCCCTCCGGATAGAAGTACGTGCCGTCGAGCACGACGAACGCCTCCGTCGCCTCCTCGACCGTCGCCTCGAACGCCGTCACGTCGTCCGCGTCGGGGAGATAGCGTTGTTCGGTCACGGTCGGTGGGAGGTGCGCGAGCGTCTTAATCCATCGGCTGGCGGTAAGTCCATCGGCTGGTGGGAAGCCGGACAGTCCACTGCTGAAGGGTCGCGTACCGTTCGTCGGACGGTCCTGTCAGCGCCGCCGGGAAGCGCGCTCGTCGACGAGCGGCAGGGTCGAAAGCCGAGCGTGTACGAGGTCAGCAACCATGCCGCTGCGCTCGGAGTCCGCCTGGGCGTGCATGTAGGCCTCCTCGACGGCGGCCTGTCCGCCGACCGGAACGTACCGCACCGTGGTCCCGTCCGGGCCGACCTCCAGCAGGAGGGCGGCCTGCGGGAACGACGACAGCGCCGGCGCGACCACCTGTCGGACGTCGCCGGCGCACGACACCGCGGGCAGGTGGAGGTGTCCCGAGACGACCAGCGGCGCTCCGTGCCCCGTCAGCGTCTCGACCAGCGCGTCGGCGTTCCGGAGCGGATACGACGACCGCCAGGACCGGAGGTCGCCGCAGGCGAGGCCGGGGAGATTGTGGTGCATCACGACGACCGGCGCGTCGGCCCCCGGGAGCGTCTCGTCGAGCCAGGAAAGCTGGTCGTCCGAAACCGCCCCGTCGTGCGTGTCGTCGAGCGCGCCGTCGGGCGTCGACGCGCTGTTGAGACCGATGACGTCCACGCCGCCGACGCGTGCGTGGAACGGGAGCCCGGAGGGGGACGAACCGCCAGCAGCGCCCGTCGCACCCGCCGAGGCGTAGTTCGCGGTGAACGCCGACAGCGGACGGCCGTCGTGGGCGTCGAAGGCCTTCCGCACGTCGTGGTTCCCGGGGACGGCGAACGTCGGAACCTCGGCGTCCGCGAGCGTGGCGTCGACTGCTTCGAAGTCGATCCGCGCCCCGTCCTCGGTCAGGTCGCCCGCCAGCACGACCGCGTCGACGTCGCGGGCCATCGCGTCAGCGAGCACTGTCCGGAGGCGCTCTCGCGTTCGGTGGAACACCTTCCACGTCCCCTCGCGCTCGGTCGAGACGTGCGGGTCGGAGACCACGGCGACGGTCGTCGCCGTCGCGGTCCGCGGCCGGTCGAACCGGGCAAGCACCGGCCCCGCGTCGGCGTGGCCGGCCGCTCGTCCGTCGTTCTCGCTGCCACGCTCCGGTTCGGTAACGGTCGCGCGCTCGCGTTTCGTCAGGTGTTCGGTCATCCGTTCGGACGAACGAGGGTAGACAGCATAAACCTGCCCCGTAGAATATATAGTTACCACCATAATCTAAATATCTCGGGTCGTTTCGCGGAACTGTTCCTGCAGACGACTGGTCCAGGGAGATAGACGTGTCTGACTGAATTTCAATACGGGGGGAAGCGAAGACGACGACGTCGATGAGTACCAGAAACTCGGGTGGGCTCGACGGACCCGTCGCCGACTCCGCCCCAGAGCATCTGAACCGGGGGCTACAGCTCGCAGGACTGTTCTTCTTCGTGAACGGGATCTATCTCGCGTTCTTCTCGGAGACGCTGGCCACGACGCTGGGCTACTACCTCGTCGTCGTCGCCGCGAGCGCCGCCGTGGTATCGCGGGTTCGTGAAGTCGGAACGCGACGTCCATCGCACGCAGGTCCGGGGCGGAACTGGACGCTTCCGTCCATCGGAGACGCGTCGATGCCGTCGCTGACCAGCGGAACGCTCCGTCGGCGGAGTTCGGGACGCTCGCGGGCAGGGGCCGAACCCCGTCTCGACGGCGGGACCGTCCTCCGTCGTTGCAGCCGTCTCGCCCACGGGACCGTCGAGCGGATCGTGGCGCTGGTTCCCGCCGTCGACCGCAGCGGTCGCGACCGTCTCTGACCTGCCTCACGACTTCCTCCACCTCCACGTTCGACACGTTCTCCGACTCCGAACGCGCGTTCTGGCCACGACCATTCCGCCAGTAGGACGTGTTAGAAGACCGTTATCCGGAGGTTGACCAATCCTAAGGGTTACGTTGCTCACGGTCAACCTACTGTTGTGAGCCGCCAACGAGTCATTACCGTACTGCTCGTCGTCGCCGTGCTGCTGGCTGGCTGCAGCGGGTTCGTCGGCTCGGACGACCCGACGACAGACGCGACCACCACCGCACCGACATCGGCCGATGTCTCGGCGTCGACAGGTACCGCGACCACCGGTTCGACGTCCGGTTCGACGACCACCGCCGCACAGACGACCGAGATATGGGTCCGGCCGTCGCCGCCGCGGACGCCGATGCAGGAGAAGCCCTCCGACCGCATCAGTAACGTCCGTTTCGTCGACAAGACGGCGGTCAACGGCGGCGGATACAGTGACTTCGACGTCGAGGTTACCGCCGACACGCGATTCCCCAACGCCGACCCCAACAGCGAGGGCGAACCGTACTTCATGGTGAAGATCGAGGACACGTGGGTCACGCGCTACAACGCCGAGTGGGAGCAGCAGGCCAACGGCACGTACACGCTCGAAGTACTCCCCGACGCGCTGGACGAGTTCGACGAAGGCACACTGACCGTGAAGGTGTTCCTGCTGGAGGAGGACAAGCAGTACGCCGACCTCTTCGACACCTGGGAGGGCACTATCGAGTACCGGTCCGGGTAGTCAGATGAGGTAGTTTCGCACTGCCTCCGAGACGCTGGAGGCACTGAGCTGGCCGCCGCCGGTGTTGTCGACCAACCCATGTCGTACTTCCCCTTCTGGTGGTACGAACACGCAGTAGGGTTTCTCTGATTCCGGTTCGGGTTCTTCGTACCCCCGGATGCGGACCGTCCCCGGTGCTTCGAAGTCCGCGAAGTTCACCCCCAGCAGGAGCGACGCCGCGACGAACCCCTTCACCGGGACCGCGGTCGCGGTGGCCGACCTGACCGCATCGGTCGTCTGCAGCGTCGACGGGTCCGTTCCCGGAGTCAGGACCACCTCGTCCCGCTTGTGCATCTCCATGACGTCGCTGACGACTGTCGCCTCCTGCATGGCTCCAGCGTCGAACCCGTGCTCGTGGGCACCTCCCCGCCAGCACTGCTGGTAGGTGGAGTGATACGCCTCCACCCAGTCGGTCGCCGGAGCGTGGTACAGCGGTACGAACACGCCCGCTCTCCCCATGGAGACCGACGTTCCGAAGGCGGTGTAGAACCGCACGATCCGTAGATCGTCGATTGTTAGGCCGGACGGGTCGAACTCGTCTATGGCTTCGCCGAACAGTCGCGCGAGTCCACCGTCGGCGTCTCGATGCCGCTCGACGGTCTCCTCGGCGTCGTCCACCGTGAGCGACACCGCGAGCAGATCCCTGATTGCAGACCAGCGATATCCGCTCGGGACGGCGTCGAGGGTCGCGTCCGAACAGACCAGTTCCGCGACCGTTTCGACGGACGTGTCGCGGCCGTAGTACGATTCTGGTCGCTCGTCCGGAGCGGCGTACTTCTCCGCCGTCGAAGCACTGACCCCTGTGATAGCGGTCACCAGGTCGTCCGGTTCGATCGACACGCTGGAGCGGAAATCCTCGATCCGATCACGGAGCGCGTTCATGGACAGTACGAGAATCAGAATGACGAGATACCTTCGCCAGGCAAGGAGGAAGTGAAATATTGCGCTTCCGCCCTTCTACTGACGAGCTCATGTCAGAATACTATAGTCCCGGGCGGATTCGAACCGCCGTCAATGGCTCCAAAGGCCATTATGATTGGCCACTACACCACGGGACTGCGTCGCAACGAACCGCCCTACGCTGTCGGGGACGCCACCGCGTCGCTAATCCGCGGACGAACTTGAACGTACCGCAACGCCCGTAGCGAACGAGGATGGCGGTAGCGCGGGGTGAACGGCGTCAGTCGGCGCCGCCGCAGTCGCGCAGGAGCGTGCACATGTCCGCGTCGGCGTCGAAGCAGTCCGGACACTCCGGCTCCCGGTCGATGATGGTGTCGAGTCGCTCGGCGACGGTCTCGTCGACGACGCCCTCGAGTTGGCGAGCCTCGGCGCGGAACTCCTCGACGTCGAGGACGTTCGCGAGGAAGCGCTCGAGGATGCAGTAGGTCTGGAGCGCGTCGCGGGCGCGGGTCCGACCCTCGTCCGTGAGCGTCGCGCCCTTGTACTTCTCGTGCTCGACCAGCCCGCGGTCCTGGAGCTTGCCGATCATCTCGTTGACGCTGGCCGGACTGACCTCGAGTCGGTCGGCGAGCTGACCGGTAGCGGCCGGTCCGTCGTCGATCCGCTGGACGAGGAAGATTGCCTTCAGGTACTGGTCTGCCGTGTTCATGCGCTCTCCTCCATTATCTCGGTTACCTCCTCGACGCCCTCCGCCTCCTCCTCGCGGATGGATTCGAGGGTGGACAGGAGACGCTGCCGGTCGAGGTCGAACGAAGCGTCACTGGCTTCGACGGCCCGGATGAGGTCGTCGTAGAACTTGTACGCCGTCTCCTCGCCGTGCAACTGGTCGTAGAGGATGCTGTCGAAGTCGTCCGGGCCGGTCCCGGCGAACTGTTCGCCGACCAGCGCCTCGACGTCCTCGAACGGCACGGTGTCGGCGTCGAGTTCGTCGATGAGCGACTCCAGGCGCTCGCGGTGCTCGGCGGACTCCTCGCGCGCCTCGGAGAGGAGGTCGCGGACGTCGTCGTGGAGTTCGTCGCGCTCCTCCGAGGAGAGCGACTCGTAGTGGCGGGCGGCGCGCGCCTCGACCACCTCTTCGAGCACCACGCCGATCTGGAGCAGGCGAGCGAGTTGGTGATCGGTCGAGACGCGTTGGCCGACCGACATCCTTACGCTCGGAGACGCTCGCTGATCTTCGTCTCCAGGTCCTCGCGGAGTTCCTCGACCTCGACCTCCTCGAGGACGGGAACGAAGAACCCTTCGACGAGCATGTTCTTCGCGCTCTCGTCGTCGACGCCGCGGGAGGTCATGTAGAACAGGTCCTCCCTGTCGATCTGGCCGACCGTCGCGGAGTGGCTGGCCTCGGTGTCGTGGTTGTTGATGATGAGCTTCGGCGAGGCGTCGGCCTCGCTGTCGTCCGAGAGCATCAGCGTGTTCTCGCGCTGGTAGGAGTTGGTGTCCCACGCCTCGGTGCCGACGTCCTGGACGCCCTCGTACACCGAGCGAGCGGTGTCGGAGAGGACGCCGCGGGTGACGAGGTCGGCCGTCGTGTGGGCCGCCTGGTGCCAGACGCGCGCCGCGATGTCGAAGTGCTGGTCGTCGTGGCCGAAGAACGCACCGACGGTCTTGGTCTCCGAGCCCTCGCCGTCGAGGTCGGTCTCGACGCTGGACTTGGTGAGCCGCGAGCCGAGGTTGCCCTCGACCCAGTTGACCGTCGCGTAGTCGGCGGTCGACCCGCGCTTGAGCGTGTAGTTGTACGTGTCCTCGTCGAGTTCCTGCAGCGAGCCGTACTGGACGTGGCTGTTCTCGCCGGCGGCGACCTCGACGAGGCCGCTGTAGTAGCGCTCGCCCTCGACGTCCTCACCAGAGGACTGCCGTTCGAGGATGGTGACCGACGAGGACTGCTCGGTGACGACGAGCGTGTAGTTGAACAGCGACTGGCTGTTCATCGTCGTCCGGATGGTGACGTCCTCGGCGTCGACGCCCTCGGGGACGTAGACGAGCGTCCCCGTGCTGAACAGCGCCGTCGAGAGCGCGGTGAGGTAGTTCTCCTGCGGGTCGAGGACGGTACCGAACTGCTCGCGGACGACGTCCTCGTACTCGTCGAGGGCGTCTGCGATGGGCAGCACCTCGACCTCGTCGGGACCGACCTGGTCCTTCTCCTCGGCCGCGTTCAGCGGGTCGACGAAGTCCTCGTAGTCGAGTGCGTCGAGGTTCGTCCAGTCGCGGCCGGGCGTCCGGATGACCTCGGGCATGTCGAGGTCGTCGAGCGCGTCGAGCGCGTCGAGACGCGCCTCCAGTAGCCACTCCGGTTCGTCCAGTTCGTCCGAGATCTGGCGGACGGTCTCCTCCGAGATGGTTCGGTGTACCTGCGTGCTCATCCGAGGCTTCCCTCCATTTCGAGTTCGATGAGGCGGTTGAGTTCGACCGCGTACTCGATAGGCAGTTCCTCCGTGATGGGTTCGATGAACCCGGAGACGATCATCTGCTTCGCGTCGTCGTCGTCGAGACCGCGCGACTGGAGGTAGAACACGTCCTCGTCGCCGATCTTGCCGACGGTCGCCTCGTGAGCGACGTCGACGCGGTCCTCGTTGATCTCCATGTACGGCATCGTGTCCGAGGTGGACTCGTTGTCGAACATGAGCGCGTCACACTCGACCGACGTCGAGGAGTCCACCGCGCCGTCGCTGATGTGGACGAGGCCGCGGTAGTTGGTGCGGCCGCCGTCCTTGCTGATGGACTTCGACTCGATTGTCGAGTTCGTCTTCGGCGCGTTGTGGTACACCTTCGCGCCGGTGTCGATGTTCTGGCCCTCGCCGGCGAAGGCGATGGAGATCTGGTTGGCGCTGGCGCCGCGGCCCTTCAGCACCGAGCAGGGGTACAGCATCGTCGCCTTCGACCCCATGCTGCCGGAGACCCACTCCATGCGGCCGCCAGCCTCGACGAGCGCGCGCTTCGTGTTGAGGTTGTAGGTGTTCTTCGACCAGTTCTGCACCGTCGAGTACTGGACGTGGGCGTCCTCGCCGACGAACACCTCGACGCCGCCGGAGTGGAGGTTGTGGCTGCCGTACTTCGGCGCGGAACAGCCCTCGATGTAGTGAACCTCGCTGCCGGGTTCGGCGATGATGAGGGTGTGCTCGAACTGGCCCATGCCCTCGGAGTTCATGCGGAAGTACGCCTGCACCGGCATCTCGACCGTGACGTCCTCGGGGACGTACACGAACGAGCCACCGGACCAGACCGCGCCGTGTAGCGCCGCGAACTTGTTGTCCGACGGCGGCACGCAGGAGGTCATGAAGTACTCCTTCACGAGGTCGGGGTGCTCCTGGACGGCCTCGTCCATGTTCATGAAGACGACCCCTTTCTCCTCCCACTGCTCCTGCATGTTCTGGTAGACGACCTCGGACTCGTACTGGGCACCGACGCCGGAGAGCGCCTTGCGCTCGGCCTCCGGGATGCCGAGCTTCTCGAAGGTGTCCTGGATGTCCTCGGGGAGGTCGTCCCAGCTGTCGGCCCCTTCGCGCTTGTCGACGTCGGGGCGGATGTATGGGACGATCTCCTCGATGTCGAGTTCGGTGAGGTCGGGCTGGCCGGGCCAGTCCGTCGGCAGCGGCATGTTCTGGTAGTGCTCGAGCGCGCGGAGGCGCCGGTCGAGCATCCACTCGGGTTCGTCCTTGTCCTCGCTGATGAGGCGAACGACCTCCTCGGTCAGGCCCTTGCCGGACCGGACCGCTGCCTGCTCCTCTTTCTTGAACTCGAACCGTTCCTCGGTGTCTGTCTCTTTGAGATGGTCCTGATCTGAACTCATGGTTTTATGCTGTCTGGTAAACTTCGTCGCGCACCCAGTCGTACCCCTTGTCCTCGAGCTTCTCGGCGAGTTCCGCGCCGCCGCTCATGGCGATCTCGCCGTCGAGCATGATGTGGACGTGGTCGGGTTCGACGTAGTCGAGGATGCGCTGGTAGTGCGTGATCTGGAGGATGCCGGTGCCTTGCTCGTCGCGCAGGGCGTTGATGCCCTTCGAGACGTCCTGTAGCCGGTCGATGTCCAGACCAGAGTCGATCTCGTCGAGCACCGCAACGCTCGGTTCGAGGATGGCGGCCTGCAGCACCTCGTTCTGCTTCTTCTCGCCGCCGGAGAAGCCGGCGTTGAGGTAGCGCTGGGCGAACTTCTCGTCCATGTCCAGCTGCTCCATCTTCTCCTGGAGGATCCCCTGGAACTCGGCGACGCCGACCTCGCCCTCGTCGGCGGGTCCCTCCATCGGGCTCGTGTCGTAACCGGCTTCCTCCGCTTCCTCCTCGTCGCCCTCCTCGCCCTCGAAGAGCTCCTCGCGCTCCTCGAGCTTCGCGTTGAGCGCGGTCCGGAGGAAGTTCGCCATCGTGACGCCCTCGATCTCCGCCGGGTACTGGAAACCGAGGAAGACGCCGAGCGCCGCGCGCTCGTTCGGCTCCATCTCCAGCAGGTTCCAGGTTCGTTGCTCCGGTTCGACGTCGTCTTCGAGGTCCTTGTCGTCGAGGTGGACGAGAATCTCGCCGTCGGTCACCTCGTAGGCTGGGTGGCCGGCGACGACCTTCGCCGTCGTCGACTTCCCGCTCCCGTTCGGTCCCATCAGGGCGTGAATCTCCCCCGAGGAGACCTCGAGGTCGACCCCGTTGAGAATCTTCTCGTCTTCCTCTACGACCTCTGCGTGGACGTTTTTGAGTTCGAGTGTTGCCATCGTTAGGTTCACCTAAGTCGTTCGAATGATGGGGCGGTCGTCCCATAACAGTTTCGCAAGCGTCTGCAAACGGTTTCCGCTACGTGAAACTTTGTTCCCGAAAGGGAAAATCCCGTGGGTCCGGACGGACGCTTCGCGCGTCCGGGTGCTACATGAAACTGCCGAGGCCGGTCTGCTCCTGCCCGCTCTTCACTTCCTCCCAGGAGACGTCGAGCGCCGCCAGCACGCGCTCGATGGGACCCTTCAGCGTCCGGTCGAGCATCTTGTCCCAGTTCACCTCGAACTCTTCGGGCACCTGGTCGGCGTACTCGAAGCAGATGACGTCCTGTCCCTCCTTGAACTCGCGGTACAGCGGGTCCGCCTGGGGGTCGAGCCCCTGCTCGCGCTCCACGCGCTCGAAGAACGCGGGGTGGACCTTCTCCAGGTAGAGGCGCTTGGGCTTGCTCCCGCGCTGGAAGTTGGTGCCGAGCAGGAGGTTGGCGTACTTCGCCCCCCGGACCTGCGCGGTGTCGGTGTCGTAGTTGTCGAGGCGCTTCCCGATGCCGCCGGGGACGGCGACGTCCTCCAGGTCGACCTCGCCGGCCTGGAACCGCTCGATGATGTCGTGGACGTACTCCTCGACGTCGTCGAGGTCCTCCCCGGTGACGATCATCTCGATGACCTCGCGCTGGACCTCCTTCGTGATGGGCGCGATGTCGCTGCGCTTGGACTCGAAGCCGGTGATGTCGATGTCGTCGACGTCCTTGCCCTCCTTCCAGACGATGTGGCCGGCGTAGCGCTTCTTCTTGCCTGCCTGGAAGAACCGGCGGTAGAGCTTCTCGAACTCGATCTGGAAGCGGTGGTCGTCCGCGTTCAGTTCCTCGCTCGCGAACTCGTCGTACCGGGCGTTGATGTGGTCCTCGATCTCGAACGACTGCTCGATGGCATCCTCCGTCGAGAACTCGGGGCCGAGTTCGAGCATGACGGAGTCGGTGTCGCCGTAGGCGACGTTGTACCCGAGTTCGCTGGCCGCCGTCTCGGTGAACTCGATGACCTCGCGGCCCGTCGCGGTGATTGCCGCGCCCATCGTCTTGTCGTAGAGGCGGAACCGCTCCCAGCCCAGCACGCCGTACAGGCTGTTCATGATGACCTTCACCGCGGACTGCTGGCGGTCGTAGGTCTCGTACTCGGGCGTGCCGGGTTCGTGCTCGTTGCGGAGCGTCTTCTTCTCCTCGCGCTCGGACAGCGTCTCGTTGATGATCTCGCGCACGATGCCGTCCGGTTCCTTCCGGAAGTGGGTGCCGTTGGGCGCGACGTACGTCTCGCCGTCGTACTCCTCTGGGTCGACCGACGTCTCCGGCGAGAGGTTGATGGTCGCCATCGACATCGGGTACAGCGACTTCAGGTCGAGCACGGTGACGTTCTCCCTGACGCCGGTGATGGGGTCGAACACCGCGCCGCCCTCGTAGTCCTCGCTCTCGACCTGGCCCTTCGACGGGAGCGCGAACTGGCCGTGGGCCTTGTGGAGGACGTAGACGTCCACCGCGTCGCCGGGCGTCGTCGCGTCCTCCAGCTTGCAGCCGACGAACGACGCGACTTCTTTCCAGAACGAGACGATGTCCTGCTTGCGGTCGATCTCGACGCAGAGCTCGACGTCGCGAACGTTGTACTCCAGCAGTCGCTCGGGGTCGTTCTCCCAGAGGTCGCCGATGTCGCCCGCGTAGCGCTCCTTGCCGACGTCGAGTTCCATCTCGCCGACGGCGTCGAGTCGATAGGACTCCAGTTCGGAGAACTGCATCCGCTTGTAGGCGTACAGCAGGTCGAAGACGACCCGTCCTTTCACTGTTGGCCCGCCCCAGTCGCTGCGCCAGACCTCGTCGACGCGCGAGAGCCGCGAGGAGTCGAGGTCGTGGTCGTGGAACGGCCCGGCGAGTTCGTCGAGGCGGTCGAGGAAGTACGGCGCGTCGAAGTCCTCGAAGTTCCACCCGGTGAGGACGTCGGGGTCGGTGTCGTCGACGTAGTCGAGGAACGCCGCCAGCATCGCCTCCTCCTCGTCGAAGACGCGCACGTCGACCTCGGTGTCCTCGCGGTACGGGTCGTAGTCGACGAGGTCCTCGGGCGCACCGGTCGTCGCGTCGGGGGCGTCGTACAGCCACGCGACGTACTCGTCGCGGTAGGAGTCGTGGCTGGTGAGACAGACGATGGGCTCCTCGCCGTCCTCGGGGAATCCGGACCGGTCGTCGACCTCGATGTCGAACGTGTTCACCCGCAGATCGGCGTCGACCTCGGCAGCTTCGACTTCCTCGTGGTGGACGACGACGTCCCCCTCGTCGCGCCGGCGCTCGGGGAGGCGCACGCCGCTCTTGATGTCCTTGTCGATGAGGAAGCGGTTGGGGAACAGGATGTCGGCCTCGTAGTGGTCGAACCGGTCGCGGACGTTCCCGACGTCCCGTGGCGTCTTGCCGAATATCCTGGTCAGCTTCGTCCCGCGGATGCTCTCGTAGCGGTCGCCGTCCTCGTCGGTCTCCTCGAAGCCCGTGATGCGGTCGTCGTCGAGTTTGTCGTCGTCGAGCGTGTTCGTGGGCGCGTAGAAGTACGGCCGGAACCCGACGACCCGGACGTGTTCGAGTTCGTTGTCGCGCGTGCGGCCGAAGACGTGGATGATGGGCTCCTCGTCCTCGCCGCTCCCCTCGACGGTGTAGTCGACCTGCGTCACCGCGAGTTCGAGCGTCCCCTGCGGGTCGGGGAGCCAGTCGGTGTCCACGTCGACGTGGGCGTCCGCCGTCTGTCCGCCCCGGCCGGCGATGGCTCGCGCTTCCGCTTCGGGACGGTCCTCGTCCGCGTCCCCGAAGTCGTCGAGCCCGGATTGAGTCATGTCGGGGATTTTGGCGCTTCCCGGTAAAAACCCTCCCGTTCGCGCCGGTCCCCCAGGCCGCGAGCCTCGTCCGTGACGGGCGGACGTGCCCGCCTGACCCACCCGAGCGTTCAAATACCGGGACGCGACCACGCCACCACATGCTCGCCGTCGCCGGAGGCAAAGGGGGTTGTGGCAAGACGACGACGACGCTGGGGCTGGCGACCGCCCTCGCCGCGACCGGCCGCTCCGTGCTCGCGGTCGACGCCGACCGCGAGATGCCGGACCTGCACGTCCTCGCCGACGTCGCCCAGGAGCCGAACCTCGCGGACCTCGCGCCGGAGAGCGGCGACCCGCTCCCCGCGAGCGAGGTCGCGCACCCGCTGCCGGACCGACCGGGCGTCCGGGTCGTCCCGGCCGCCCCGTCGGCGGGGTCGGGGGCGACGCTCCCGACCGCCTGCGCGCGATTCGACGCCGCCGCGGACCGCGTGCTGCTCGACTGCCCCGCGGGCGGTGGCGAGGCCGCGGCGGCAGCGCTACGGGTCGCCGACCGCGCGTTGCTCGTCTCGACGCCGACGCTGGCGTGTCTCCGGGACGCCGCGACGACGGCGGCGATGGCCCGGGCGCTCGGCGCGACGGTGGTCGGGGCGGTGCTCACTCGCGCCGAACGCGTGCCGGACGGCGTCGAGCGACTGCTCGGCTGTCCGGTGCTGGCGACGGTCCCAGCAGTCGACCGCTCGGCCGGCACGGCGACGCCCGTACTCGGCGACGACGCCGTCTCGGCGGCGTACGACCGCGTCGCTGCGACGCTACTGTCCAAACATTTATGAACTCGTTCCGACTCGTGAAACGTATGGCGAACAGACTCACGACTGGCATCCCCGTCCTTGACAGAAAGTTGAACGGTGGGGTGCCGCCCGGGAGCACCGTCGCGCTCTCGGCCCCGCCGGCCAGCCAGTCGGAGCTGTTGCTGTACGAACTGAGCGCCGCCCGGCCGACGCTGTACGTGACGACCGACCGCGACGAGGCGGCGGTCCGGTCCGCCTTCGAGCGCGCGCCCGGTCGGCCCGGGATGCCGGAGGTGCGCTACGTCCCCACCGACGCCCCGCTGGAGCACGCGCGCCAACTGTTCCAGCGCCTCCCGGACGACTCGACGTTCGTCGTCGACCCGGTGGACCTGCTGGAACGCCAGGACGAGACCCGCTACCGCAACTTCCTCCACGACCTCCAGCACCACGTCCAGTCGACCGACAGCCTGGCCGTGCTGCACTGCCTCGACGGCCGGAGCGTCCCCGACCTGCGGGACCTGACCGAGCACGTCGCCGACGTCGTGTTCCAGTTGCACACCGAGGTCACCGGCGACACGGTGGAGAACCGCCTCGCGGTGCCGAAGTTCCGCGGCGGGCGCGCGCTCCCCGAGACCATCAAGCTGGAACTCGCCGAGAGCGTCACCATCGACACCAGCCGGGACATCGCCTGACCCGACCACCGTTCTCGCCGTCGCCGCCGCGAGCGTCACCATCGACACCAGCCGGGACATCGCCTGACCCGACCACCGTTCTCGCCGTCGCCGCCGCGAGCCACCGACGCGAAGGTCGACGCCCGTCCGAGAGCGCAAGCGCCAAGTCGGAACGACCGGAATCGAGAGACGAGACATGTACGAGGCCGTCCACGCTACCCCCGACGGGGACAGCACCGTCGCCCGACAGGCGGCCACGGCGGCCGAGTACGGCTTCGACGGCGTCGTCGTCAGGAACCACAGCGACGCGCGCGCCGACTACGACGCAGACCGAATCGCTGACGAGTCCGGCATCGACGTCGTCGCGGGCGTCGAGATCCGGGCCGACGACCGCTCGCGCGCCAGCGGCCACGTCGGCAACTTCCGCCCGAAGACGACCGTCCTGCTGCTGCACGGCGGGGCGAACGACCTGAACCGGTTCGCCGTCGAGTCCGACCGCGTGGACGTGCTCGCCCACCCGATGCGCGGGCAGGGCGACTTCAACCACGTCCTCGCGAAGGCAGCGGCGGACAACGGCGTCCGCGTCGAGTTCGACCTCTCGCGGGTGCTGCGGAAGGACGGCGGGCCGCGCGTGCAGGCGCTCCAGGACCTCCGCAAGCTCCGCGAGCTCGTCGAGAAGTACGACGCCCCGTACGTCGTCAGCGCCCGACCGAACTCCCACCTCCAGTTGCGCGCGCCGCGCGAACTGCTCGCCGTCGGGGAGACGGTCGGCTTCTCGCGAGACCAGGTCGAGACGGGGCTCCGGGAGTGGGGACGGCTCGCCGAACGCAACCGGGAACGGCAGTCCGACGCGTTCATTGGCCCGGGCGTGAAACGGGGCCGGTATGAAGAGGACGATTGAGGAGCACGCCGCACGGTTCGACGAAGTCGCCGGCGAGTACGACGACAGCCAGAACGACACGGACGAGTATCGCGCCTGCGTGAGCCTCGTCGTCGAGCACGCCGACCCGGAGAGCGACGACGTGGTCGCCGACCTCGGTACCGGGACCGGCGCCATCGCGCTGTCGCTCGCCGACGACGCCGGACGGGTCGTCGGTCGCGACATCAGCGAGGGGATGATGGAGCAGGCTCGCGAGAAGGCAGCGGCGCAGGGCATCGGCAACGTCGAGTTCGGCGAGGGTCGCTTCCGCGAACCGAACGTCGACGAGGCGGACGTCGTCGTCTCGAACTTCGCGATGCACCACCTCAGCGACCAGGAGAAGCGCGAGGCCATCGAGGCCATCGCCGACCTCGATCCGCGGCGGTTCGTCCTCGGCGACGTGATGTTCTTCGGGACGCCCGACCCCGACGAGCCGTTCTACAGCCCGGAGGTCGACGACCCCTCCACCGTGGGCCACCTCGCCGACGCCCTCACAGACGCGGGGTTTGCGCTGACGGCCGTCGAGCGCGTCCACGACCAGGTCGGCGTGCTGGTCGCCGAGCAAGTTCGATAGCGCATCATTCAAGCCAGTACCCGACGAACGACTCCCGAGGATGAGACACCTCCCGAAGCACCTGCGGCCGCGCTGGCGCTACCTCGCGGTCGGCCTCGAAGCCTGGCCCGACGCCGACCTGAACCGCCGCGCGTTCCAGCGCAGCATCTGGTTCGCGGCACAGAACCTGCTCGGCGACGCCGGGAGCGCCGACGCCGACCTCTCCGTCCTCGATTTCACCTTCGCCGACGGCGAGGGCGAGGCCGTCGTTCGCGCCCGTCACGGGCACGTCGAGGCGGCTCGCGCCGCGCTGGCCTGCGTCGACGAGGTGGCCGGTGACCCCGTGGGCCTGCACGTCCGGGGCATAAGCGGTACGATACGGGGTTGTGAAGAAAAGTATTTAGGTCGCCGCAGGGAACTTTCGGGGGAGAGAAGCGTCGTGTTTGCGGACGCCGAACGTGTCGCAGTCGAGCGCGACGGTCTCATCGACGTGCGGCACGATGGGGCGTTCGCGGGCGCGACGGAACTCGATTTCGAGTGATACTATGCAGGGACAAGCCCAACAGCAAGCGTACGACCGCGGGATCACGATCTTTTCGCCTGACGGGCGACTCTATCAGGTCGAATACGCCCGCGAGGCGGTAAAGCGAGGCACGCCGTGCATCGGCGTTCGGACCAGCGACGGCGTGGTCCTCACGGTGGACAAGTACATCCGGTCGGAGCTGATGGAGCGCGAGAGCATCGAAAAGCTCCACAAGGTCGACGACCACATCGGCATCGCGAGCGCCGGCCACGTGGCCGACGCCCGCCAGCTGATCGACTTCGCGCGCCAGCAGGCCCAGGTCAACCGCCTGCGCTACGGCGAGCCGGTTGGCGTCGAGACGCTGACCAAGCAGGTCACCGACCACATGCAACAGTACACGCAGGTCGGCGGCGCACGGCCGTTCGGCGCGGCGCTGCTCATCGGCGGTATCGACGACGGCGAACCCCGTCTCTACGAGACGGACCCGAGCGGCACCCCCAACGAGTGGAAGGCCAACGCCATCGGCGCCGACCGCAGCGACATCCAGGACTACCTCGAAGAGAACTACACCGAGGACCTGGACCTCGAAGCCGGCATCACGCTCTCGCTCGAAGCGCTGGCCCAGACGAAGGAGGACGGCCTCGACCCCGAGGGCGTCTCGATGTCGACCATCGACGTCGAGACCGAGCGCTACGAGCGTCTCGAGACCGACGAGCTCGCCTCGTACGTAGAGGAGCTCGACCTGCTCCCGGACGAGGAAGAATAGGGCGTCCCTCTTTTCGCCTGCGGTTTCGACGACCACGGCGAGCAGCGGCGGTACCGTCGCGATCCGCTGTCCGTCTCAGTTTCGACGCAGCTACGACAGGCCGACCGGCGATTCCGACGCCGTCAGTTGGTCCTGATGCCGAGCGCCGAGTAGAGGCCGCACGTGCCGGTCGCGCCCGTCGCCAGCAGCACGAGGGAGGCGATGCCGAGGATGGGCGAGAGTATCTCGTTGGCCGACACGTAGTCGCCGAGGATGGCGAGCGAGGCGATGCCCAGCAGGGCGCCGACAGCGATGCGAGCGAGCTTGTCAGTCTGGCCGACGTTCTGTTCCATACGACGGACTTCGTCGCGACCGCACAAGAATCTTCGCCCGTCGTCGTTTGGGCCGCAGGAAGGCCCAGTCCGCGATCGTCCGTCCGACTTCACAGTGTCGTCGTTCCGAGAGGTTCCGCGTGATGTAAGCGACCGTCGACACCAGAGCGGCGGTGTCGAACGACTCACCGCGACCGACCGGGAACGACTGTATTGATAGCCCTGGACGACCACGTCTCTAGCATGTACGAATCGGTGGTGTTCGACGTCGACGGCGTGTTGCTGCGGCCGCACGCCGACCACCCGGACGTGTACCGCGACGCGGTCGTGACGGCGTTCCAGTCGTTCGACGTCACCCCGCCCGCGTCCGACGTCGAGGCGTTCTTCGGCGGGGCGAGCAAGTCGCTCGACTCGATGCGACAGGTGTGCGAGCGCCACGGCGTCGACTTCGAGTCGTTCTGGCCGAAGCGCGAGCGCGAATCCGCGAACCTCCAGCGGCGGATGATGGAGCGCCGCGAGCGCGACCTCTACGACGACTGCGCGGTCGTCGCGACGCTCGCGGAGACGCACGACCTCGGCCTGGTCTCCAACAACCAGCACGCGACCGTCGAGTTCATGGTCGACCACTTCGGCCTCGACGACCACTTCGAGACGGCGTACGGCCGAAGCCCGACCATCGAGGGCTACCGGCGGACGAAGCCGGACACCCACTACATCGAGCGGGCGCTCGAGGACCTCGGCACCCGGTCCGCGCTCTACGTCGGCGACAGCGCGAGCGACGTCGTCGCGGCCCACCGGGCGGGCCTCGACTCGGCGTTCGTCTGGCGCGACCACCGCAACGACTACGAACTGTCCGAAGAGCCGACGCACGAGATCGACCGCCTGACCCAACTCGCGGATCTGGTCGCGGACGGATAGGGAGCTACCGACGAGCGAACCCGTCGAACGGCCTGGCTGTCGGTGCGGCCACGCACCGATTCGATACAGAGATCGTCGGTACGAGGAGTTCGATGACCCGAGAACGCCGGTTCTGAACGTGTCAGGTTCCTTCGACCAGTTCGGGAAACACCTTTTAGGCGTGCGGAACTATCCCCCGGTATGATTTCACTTGAGGACGCGGTCACCGCCCGCCTCGAATCTCACGGCGAGCGATTCGAGGTGCTCGTCGACCCGGACGCGGCGCTCGCCATCAAGCGCGGCGAGTTCGACGGCGAACTGGAGGACGTCATCGCCGCGGAGGACGTGTTCGAGAACGCCAGCCGCGGTGACCGACCGGCCGAGACCGCACTCGAAGAGGTGTTCGAGACGACCGAACCGCTGGAGATCATCCCCGAGGTCATCCGGGAGGGAGAGATCCAGATCACGGCCGAGCAGCGCAAGGAGATGCAGGAGCAGAAACACCGGAAGCTCGTCGACCGCATCACGCGCAACGCGGTCAATCCGCAGATGGACAACGCGCCACACCCGCCGGAACGCATCGAGAGCGCGCTGGAGGAGGCCGACTTCAGCGTCGACCCCATGGAACCCGTCAGCCAGCAGGTCGACGAGGCCCTCGAAGCCCTGCGGCCCGTCATCCCCATCCGCTTCGAGGAGGTCACCATCGCGGTGCAGGTACCGCCGGACTACGCCGGTAGCGCGCAGTCGAAGATCCGCCAGTTCGGCGACCTCGAACGCGAGGAGTGGCAGAACGACGGCTCCTGGGTCGGCGTGCTGACGTTCCCCGCGGGGATGCAGAACGAGTTCTACGACACGGTGAACGAACTCTCCAGCGGCGAGGCCGAGACGCGCATCATCAAGGACGAGGACGACCTGAAGACGCGGTAGTCGGCGGACCATCCTGCGGAAGCGGTCCGCGGGCTGGTAATCGCCGTCGTGGTCGATTCTTCCCGGCTTCTCGACGGGCGCGACGTCGAGACCCTGGTCCACGGTCTCGGCGTTCGGTTACGGGAGGCGAAAACGTGAGTGGCAATCAGTGCGAGTGGCCGGTCGCCTGCTCGAAGCTGATGCCCAGTCGCTCCTCGAACTGCTCGCGGGCCCGCTCCTCGATGCTCTCCAGTTCGGGGTCGACCTCGCCCTGCGCGTGGTGGACCGCGCCGTGGACCTGCTGGACGAGGGAGATGAGCGCCATGTCGCCGACGACCGTCGGCCTGGTGTCGTCCTCCTCCTGGAGCAACTCGACGAGGCCGGACGGGAGTTCGAGGTCGTCGCTGTCGCCGTCGGGGCCTTCGATGGTGTACGTGACAGTATCGTCTGTCATGGCGTCGACTTCGGCGGCCGTACTTAAGGGTCTGTGGGAACCGAACGAGCGGGTCGTCGTCGAGGAGTGAAGACCGAACCGCAAAAAGCGAAGCCCGCGAGCGGGAGTCCGCCGTCAGTCGTCGGAGGCGGCCGCGCCTTCCTGGGCGGCGGCTGTCTCGCCCTGTTCGGCCGATTCGAGGTAGTCGTCGGCGTCGATCGCCGCCTTGGCACCCATGCCGGCGGCGGTGACGGCCTGCTGGTAGTGGTAGTCGACGACGTCGCCGGCGCCGAAGATGCCGGGGACGTCGGTCTCCGTCTGGCCGCCGCCCTTGCCGCCGTGGGTGACGACGTAGCCGTCCTCGTCGAGGTCGACGCCCGTGTCCTGGAGGTAGCCCGTGTTCGGCGTGTGGCCGATGGCGATGAACACCGCGCCCACGTCGAAGTCGAACTCCTCGGTCTCGGGGTCGTCGCGCTTCTCGGAGGGGTGGCCCTCGGGATTGCGGACCATGGTGACGTCGTCGACGCCGTCCTCGGGCGTGCCGTTGATCTCGACGACCTCTGTGTTCTTCATGATCTCGACCTCGTCCTCCTCGACCTTCTGCTGGATGCGGTCCTGCCAGTAGTCCTCCGCGCGGAACTCCTCGCGGCGGTGGACGATGTACACCTTCTCCGCGAACTTCGTCAGGAAGTTGGCCTCCTCGAATGCGGCGTCGCCGCCGCCGACGACGATCATCTCCTCGCCGCGGAAGAACGCGCCGTCGCAGGTGGCGCAGGTGGACACGCCGTAGCCCATCAGTTCGTCCTCGCCGGGGATGGAGAGCGTGCGCGCGCTCGCGCCGCTGGCGGCGATGAGCGCGTCGGTGGTGTAGACGTCGCCGTTCGAGAGTTCGACGCGGAACGGTCGCGAGGAGTCGTCGACGTCCTCGATGATGCCGTTCTGGACCTCGGCACCGAACCGTTCGGCCTGCTCCTGCATGTTGTTGATGAGGTCCGGTCCGCTGATGCCGTCCGGGAAGCCGGGGTAGTTCTCGACGTCGGTGGTGAGCGTGAGCTGGCCGCCGGGCTCGTCGCCCTGGAGCACCAGCGGCTCGTTGTTCGCGCGGGCGGCGTAGATGGCGGCCGTCAGCCCCGCGATACCGCTGCCGGAGACGATGAGCCGCCGGTGCTCGGGCTCGGTACCGCCGTCGGCCGCGAGGCGGCCGAGCTTCTGGTCGAGTTCGCCGGTCTCGTCCATCGCGCAGGTGTGCTCCCAGCCGCCGATGAACTCGTCGTTCACGAACACCTCCGGCGCGGTCGTGCGACCGTTCGCGCGCTCGACCATCTCCTCGAACAGTTCCTCGTCGCCCGTCACGTTGTGGGTCTCGTACTCGACGCCCTTCTCGTCGAAGAGGTCCTTCGCCTTCTCACAGTACGGACACACATCTTTGGTGTATATCTCGACGCGCGGCTGTTCGCTCATGCTACAATATCATTCGTGGCGAGGTATTTACCTTGCGTTGTCCCGGCAGGTTTCAGGGATTTCTGTGCCACGTCGAACCACTGCAGAGTGCCGTTCCAGCATTTCTCTCCGGGTCTGGCGTGGTATCGAGTCACGGGGTTACCGGGGCGAAACGGCACGGGGCGTCGACCGTCGACGGCCGACGTCCGCTCTCGAAGCGCTTAGGGCCGTGGTCGTTCTCGACCCGGTATGGGCGCCGACCTCGAGGAGAAGACCGACCGGTACGAGCGACTGCTCGCCGAAGCGCTGGACGCCGCGACCGTCGCGCCACCCGCGGACACCCCGATGGGCGAGGCGGCAGCCGACTGCCGCGAGATGGCCGAATCGTACCTCGACGACGGCCGTCACTTCCGCGACGAGGACGACCTCGTGAACGCGCTGGCCTCGTTCTCCTACGGTCACGCCTGGCTCGACGCCGGTGCGCGCGTCGGGCTGTTCGAGGTCCCCACCGATGGCCACCTGTTCACCGTCTGACCGCGACGGCAGCGTCGCTACACGCCAGCGGTTCGCTCACGGGGCGATGCGCTTACGGTCCAAGGCGATGTGGATGGGAACCGATGGAGGCGGTCCTGTGGTACGTGCTCACCGGCACCCGTGGCGGTGCCAACCGCCTGCGGCTGCTCCGCGCACTGGACGAACGGCCACGGAACGCCAATCAGATCGCGAACGACCTGGACCTCGACTACAAGACGGTTCGTCACCACCTCGACGTCCTGGTGGAGAACGGAATCGTCGAGAGCAGCGGCGACGAGTACGGCGCGGTGTACTTCCTCACCGACGAGACCCGGGACCACTGGGAGACGGTGGCGGAGATAACGGCGGAGGTGGACTGACGTGCTCTGGCTAGACATCGCACGCGTCGCCACGACGGTGAACGTCCTCCTGCTGGTCGGACTGACCTACGTCTGGCTGAACAACTACCGCCAGTTCCGCTCGAAGCACACGCTGGGTCTCTCGGTGTTCGCGCTCCTCCTGCTCGCCGAGAACGCACTGGCGCTGTACGTCTACCTCCTGCACGCCAGGCTCGTACACTGGTTCGCCACGGGAGTCCCGCCGCTGGCGTGGCGGGCGATGGTCGCGTTGCACCTGCTCGAACTCGGCGCGCTCCTGTTCCTCGCCTGGGTCACGTGGGACTGACGTTGCGGGCGGAAATCGAGGCGGCCTGACCCGTCGGGAGCGACGTGCTCCGGTGAGGATACTGGAGCGCGTGGTACTGTCAGCCACAATCCTTATCTGCTCCTCACTGCTCTGTACATCCGCAATGGCGCAAGGTACGGTGACCTTCTTCAACGACACCGGCGGTTACGGTTTCATCGAGACCGACGACGCGGACGAGGACGTCTTCTTCCACATGGAGGACGTCGGCGGCCCCGACCTCGAGGAGGGCCAGGAGGTCGAGTTCGACATCGAGCAGGCCGACAAGGGACCGCGCGCGACCAACCTCGAACGTCTGTAACCTCGAACGACTGTAATCGTCGACGTCGACCGAACGGCCGAACCCGCTCCCGACGGGGCGACGCAGTTCGACAGCCGCTGCTCCGTCACCTGATGACACCAGCAAGACTTTTCTCACTTCCCTCCGACACAGCCATCATGGTTGAGACGTACGTCCGACTTCTGTGTCCGGAGTGTGGGAAGAACTGGGAGTCGAATCCCGACGACCTCCCGTCCCACGACGAACAGTTCCACTGTCCCAACTGTCACGCGACCCGCCGGACGGCCGAGTTCACGCGTACGGAGCGCGACCTGGAGACGCTGAAACAGCTAGGCTGACGTCGACGACTTCGCCCCGCAGGCCTCGCATCGAAGCAACAGCGCACCCTGTTCTCGCTCGAGACGCGTGTCGGGGAGACCGCACTCCGAGCAGAGCACGAACCGGTCGGTGTACTCCTCGACGGCGTCGCCGATGCGGTCCTGACCGAACTCACCGGTCAGTCGCGCGCGCCCGCTCTCGTCGATGTGCGCGCTCGTGCCGAGCTCGTCCTGCAGGAACTTGAGGACGTGCTCGTCCTCGCGGTCGAGCCGGTCCAGCGTGTCCTGGAAGTTCTCGTAGACCGTGACGTTCCCCTCCTGACGGACCTCGGGGGTCGGAACGTCGAACCGCTCGCTCCCCTCTTGGATGTCCGGCGTCTGTTCCAGCGCACGGTCGAGTTGTTCGTCGTAGCCTGGCATGGGTGACCCAAAGGCCCTGGTCGTTAAAAACGTTTCAAACTGACTGGAAACGTCGCTGGCGGGACGCTACGACGCCAATACTACCAAGCCGTGTTAACGGTACTCAAGATAATAATATAACCCTGCAACTGTTACTCCAGCTTGCTTATGAAGAAGCAGGAGCTCATCCATCTTCACGGCCTGCTTGCGGAGGTCGGGAACCATTACGAGGAGACGAACGACGAATCGATTACACTCGACGAGTACAACTCCCTCGGCGTACGACCAACGTCCATCCACAAATCGAAGACCGATCACAAAGCCGCTGTTTTTGCACTGTCGAAGGCGATCACTTCTTCCATGGAAGCGACCGAGCAGGAGACGGTCGCTCCCACGGCCGACTGAGCGAGAGCGCGACGGTCCCCTGGACGTCCCGATAACCAACCAGTGACGACGCCGGCCGAGCTCGTTGCTCCCGTTACCGTCCCCACCGACCGACAGGTATGCCAGCGTATGTGTCTATTATCAGATGAGATAACCGTCTGTGGGATTTAACACCTGTGTCCGAGAAAACAAATTCAGAGAGCAAACGCTCGCGGACACAAACGGAGAAACATGACTGACAACGACAACGACAGCCGTCTTCCCGACCGCGGTCAGGTCGGTATCGGGACGCTCATCGTGTTCATCGCGATGGTACTGGTCGCCGCGATCGCGGCGGGCGTCCTCCTCAACACGGCAGGATTCCTGCAGAGCAAGGCCGAACAGACGGGCGAGGAGAGCACGAAACGGGTGACCGACCGCGTCTCCGTCATCAGCGCGATGGGCAACGTCACCTACGACAGCACAGATGACCGATACGAGGTGACCCACGTCAACCTCACGGTGATGAAGAGCCCGGGATCGGGCGACGTCAACCTCTCGACCGCCACCGTCCAGTGGCTCGGTCCGCGGACCGGGACCATCCTCACGAACGGGAGCACCGCCGACGCCGACCACTTCGCCTGGGAGACCATCCGCGACACCGACGGCTCGGCCCCCGTCCTGGACGAAAAGGACGACCGCGTCCGCATCGTGCTGAACGCCACCGCCCTCTCCGACAACCTGAAACAGCGTGAGGAGTTCTCGCTGAAGATCATCACCTCCACCGGAGCAGTGACCCACCATTACGGGCTTCCGCAGTCGATGCACGACGGCCACGACCTCGACCTCTAGCGGGGTCGCTCGTTCTCTTTTCCGTTCTCTTTCCCGTCAGCGCCGCCTGTCGTGCCAGGCCGGGAACTCCTCGCGAACCCGGTTCACCTGGTCGGTGTCGACGTCGGCGACGACGAGGTCCGGTTCGTCGCCCGTGCTGGCGAGCGGTGTCCCCCACGGGTCGTAGACGGTCGACCTGCCGAGCAGCGTGGCGTCCTCGAAGGAGCCTGCGCCGTTGACGGTGACGACGAACGACTGGTTCTCGATCGCTCGCGCCCTCGGGAGCACCTGCCAGTGCTCGACGCGGGGGTACGGCCACGCGCTCGGCACGAAGACGACCGTCGCGCCGGCCTCCGCGATGTCCCGGTACAGTTCCGGGAACCGGAGGTCGTAACAGGTCGTCATCCCGATGGTGGTCCCCTCGAACTCCGCGAGGCCGAGCGACTCGCCGGGGACGAGCAGGTCGGCCTCCGCGGACTCGTACCCGAACAGGTGGTGCTTGCGGTAGACCGCCCGCCGGTGGCCGTCGCGGTCGAAGAAGACGGACGTGTTCGCCAGCCCCTCCTCGGCCGGCGTCTCCGAGTCGGTGGCGGCGAGGTCTTCGACGATGCTGCCGGCGAGTATCCCCACGCCGTGCTCGGCCGCCAGGTCGCTCATCCGCGACAGGGTGGGTCCAGAGAGCGACTCGGCGTGCCGCTGGTACGTGTCGAAGGCGAAGTAGCCGACGTTGAAGATCTCGGGGAGCGCGACCACGTCCGCGCCGCGGTCGGCCGCGGTCTCGACGGCGTCCTCGGCGCGCTGACGGTTGGCTTTCACGTGGCCCCCTTCGATCTCGAGCTGGGCGAGTGCGACTCTCATGACGCGACGCCGACCTCCTCACGGAGTTCGTTCTCCAGGTTCGTCAGTTCGTCGTCGAGATGGCGCTTGAAGTAGCGCTCGATCCCCGGGAGCCGCCCCTCGACGAGGAAGCGGTTGACGAGGCGACAGCCGTCGTCGGTCGGTTCGATCTCGTGCTCGCCGACGACGCGCATGGCCGACGCACGACCGACGAACTTCACGTACCGCGGCTCGTCCCGCTCGACGTCCTCCGTCTCGACGGGTATCGTCCGGTTGACGAGCGGAATCGGAAGTTCGATGTACCACGTCGCTCTGTCGGTGTCGACGTCGTAGTCTGCGACGACGCTGATGGCGCTCGCGCGGCGTTCTGGGTCGGCGATGAACTCCCAGACCTCCTCGGGTGGAACCGCGAGGTCGAACGTTCGCTCTACCCGGACGGTCATACGTCTACGTACGTGGGGAGCGGTAAAAACTCGTCCCTTAGCTCGGTTCGACCTTCCAGGTGGTCGACCGGGCCCGCCCCCACTTCTCTATCTCCATCTCGTCGGCTTTCTCGGCCAGTCTCGGAAGCCGTACCCCCACCTGCTTCGAGGAAAGACCGAGGTGCTCCGCGATGTTCTTGGCGCGGAAGTATCGCTCGCCTGCCGCGACGCTTTCGCTCAGGAACTCGAGGATGCGCCGTTCCTCGTCGGTGAAGTCAGTCATCCTCGTGCGGGAGTAGGCGCTTCACCGTATTAACCTCTGTCGCCGTTCCCGGCAAGTGACGATTTACTGTCAGTCCCAGTAGAGGTGGGTCGCCGCGACCGCGAGCACGCCGGCGACGACGGCACCGGCGAAGCCCCACGCCGCCATTTCACTGCCCGGTGTGACGAACGTCACCGCGCTCGCGCCGATGGCCACGAGCGTGAACAGCACGGTGAGACCGACCCCTTTGTCCGACCCGACTGTCTGATTTCCTGCCATACCCGGCCGTTCTGCCAGGCGGAACTTAGTTCATTCTACTCGCGAGTACCGACGCGGACGGCATCCCGATGTCGAGAGGTTTTTTGTTCGGTCGGTGAACTGGCACACATGGTAAGCGACGGCATCAAGGCGGCGTTTCCGTCCGGCAAGCGAGCGTTGCTCGTTCCGGTCGGACTGCTCGCGGTCCTGATAGCGGGCGGGTTCATCACCGGCGTGCTCGGTGCGCCACACGTCGTCGGCGTCGACAACGAGTTCGGCGAGACGAGTCAGAACACGACGAACGTCACAACAGCGCTCGTGGTCGGGAACCCGAACCCGGTCGGCGTGAGACTGGGGTCGACCTCGGTGGACTACACCGTCGCGATGAACGGCGTCACGCTCGCGTCCGGCGGGACGGACGACGTCGCGCTCGAGCAGGGGAACACCACGCTCCGGTTCGCCACGGCGATGCAGAACGAGAAGATTCCGGCGTGGTGGGTCACCCACGTCCGCAACGACGAGACCTCGACGCTCCAGCTCGACGCGACGGTCCGCTCGTCGCTGGTCGACCGGTCGGTGAGCGTCCCCTACCAGAAGAGCGTCGAGACCGACGTCATCGGCCAGTTCAACTCGACGGAACCGCGTCCGGTGAACGCCGACGCGCCGCTCGTCTCCGACCCGGTGCTGTACGTCAACGAGACGAGCGCCAACTGGGGCCGGGTGACCCGGTCCGAGACGCCGATCCGGACGCGGATGCGCGTCTACAATCCAAAGCCCGTCCCCTACACCGTGACGGAGGTCGGGTACGAGATGACGATGAACGACGTGACGGTCGGCGAGGGGACGACCGACCGGGCGCACGTCGTCGCGCCGAAGTCGTCCGAGACGGTCGAGATGCGGACCGTCATCCGCAACGAGCGACTCGACGAGTGGTGGGTCAGCCACGTCGAGAACGACCAGGTGACGGACCTCCGCATCGAGTTCTACGCCAGGCTCGAACTCCCGACCGGCGAAACGATCCGCGTCCCCCTCCGCGGCGTCGACTACACGAAGCGCGTCGAGACGCACCTCTTCGAGAACGACTCCGCCGAGGGGACGCTGGAGGAGACGGCGGGAACCGGCGACGGCGCAGGGACGGGTGACGACGCCGGGGCGAGCGGCGATGCAGGAGCGACCGACGGCACCACGTCGGACGGTAGCGACGGGACCCGGACGAGCGGTACGACTGACGGCACCGTGACGACGGACGACGACGGAACGACCGCCAGTAGCACGACGACGGAGGGCGGTGAGACGACCACCGACGACGGCGGCCTCCTCGGCGCGACGACGGACGACGGATTCCTGGCGCGACCGTCCGACACCGGTCGCTGACTGGGGTTCGCACGCTGAACGGTACCGTACCCGGCACGTCGCGGCGGACCTCCGCCGCTGCTTTCCTTCGGACGCGATGGACGGCTTCCGGCACGACTGTCCGCCGACCCGCACGCATTTAGCCCGGGGTGTCCAACGCATCCCCATGCGAATCGGCGTGGTCGTCAACCCCATCGCTGGCATGGGTGGGCGCGTCGGCCTGAAGGGCACGGACGGCAAGGTCGAGGAGGCGCGCGAACGCGGCGCAGAACCGCGCGCACCGGACCGGGCGGTCGCCGCGCTGGAGGCCCTCCGGGACCGGGCTCCGGACACCGAGGTCCTGACGTACGGCGGTGCGATGGGAGAGTCGGCGGCACGGAGCGCGGGGTTCGACCCGGCGGTCGTGGGCGAACCGGCGAGCGAGGAGACGACCGCCGCGGACACGCGCGCGGCGGTCCGGTCGCTGGTCGACGAAGGGGTCGACCTCGTGCTGTTCGTGGGCGGCGACGGGACGGCCGTCGACGTTGCCGAGGTGCTGGACGACCTCGGGACGGACGTCCCGATGCTCGGCGTGCCGGCCGGAGTGAAGGTCTACTCGGCGGTGTTCGCGGTGACCCCGGAGACCGCGGGCCGCGTCGCGGCCGAGTTCACGCGGGTCGAGCGGCGCGAGGTGAACGACATCGACGAGGACGCCTACCGCGAGGGAGAGGTCCGCTCGGAACTCGAGGCCGTGGCGCGCGTACCGGTCGCCGACGGCCTCCAGTCGAGCAAGCAACTCGGTGGCGGGACCGTCGAGAGCCTGGCGGCGGGGGTCGCCGAGGAGACGACGGCCGGCGTCACCTACGTGTTCGGGCCGGGAGGGACGGTCGGTGCCATCGAGGCGGAACTCGGAGTCGAGGGAACCCCGCTCGGGGTCGACGTGTGGCGCGACGGCGAGGTGCTCGTCCACGACGCGAGCGAGGCGGAGATACTGGACCACCTCGGCGAGCGGAACGTGGTCGTAGTCTCGCCGATCGGCGGCCAGGGGTTCGTCTTCGGGCGCGGCAACGACCAGATATCGCCCGCCGTGCTCCGCCGGTCGGAGGTGGAGATCGTGGCCACGAAGTCGAAGCTCGACGGCGTGGGCGTGCTCCGGGTCGACACCGGCGACGCCGAGGTCGACGAGTCGCTGCGCGGCTGGCAGAAGGTCCGCGTCGGCCGGTTCGAGCGGCGGATGATGAAGGTCGAGTAGCGGCGATGCGTGGCGTCTCGAACCCCCGTACGACGGTCTGGTGACATTTAGTGGCATAGGGAGACATTTAATGCTGGGCGCGTGAACTAAGGGTATGGAAACGCGAAAGGTGCAGCGGCTCGGTCCGTCGACGCTGGCGATGACCCTCCCAGCCGAGTGGGCCTCGGAACACGACGTCGAGAAGGGAGACGAGGTCTCGTTGCGGGTCAGCGGCAAGGGTTCGCTGACGGTGCTCCCGGAGTCGGCACACGGCGAAGAGACGGAGGCGAAGATCCACACCGAACAACTGGACGCGGCCGCGGTCGAGCGTGCGATCGTCGCCCAGTACGTGCTCGGACGCCGGGTCATCCACGTCGAGAGCGACGACGCACTCGACAGCAGCCACATCAACGCCGTCTACAACGCGGAGACGCAGCTGATGGGGCTCGGCGTCATCGAGGAGACCCCCGAGAGCATCGCCATCCGGTGTTCGGTCGACCCGGAGGACTTCGACCTGGACAACCTGCTCGAACGACTGGAGAACACCGGCAGCACCATGCGGAGCGAGGCCGTCAAGGCGCTCGCGCACGGCAATCCCGACCTCGCCCAGCGGGCCCTGAACCGCGAGCGGCAGGCGAACAAGATTTTCGTCCTGCTCCTGCGACTCATCTTCACCGCACACGAGAACCCGACGCTGGCCCGGGCCGTCGGTCTGGACAGCGGCTTCCCGCTCATCGGCTACCGCTCCATCGCGAAGAACCTCGAACTCACCGCCGACAACGCGGAGGACATCGCGGACATCGTCCTCGAGGCCGACGGACACACCCTCGACGTCGACCAGGCGACGATGCGCCGCATCCGGGAGTTCACGGACCAGGTCGACGAGATGACGGCACAGGCCGTCGAAGCGGCCGTCGAGCGGGACTACGACAAGACGCTGGCGGTCCGCCGGCAGTTCCACGAACTCGGCGACCGCGAGAGCGACATCCTGAGCGACCTGCCGGAGATGGACAACGAAGACCTCCTCCGCGTCCGGGACGTGCTCGTCAGCCTCCAGCAGACGGCCCAGTACGCCATGCGGAACGCGGAGATCGCGGCGAACCTGGCGCTCAACGAGGAGAGCGTCCACACGACGATCAACTGATTCTCCTGCGGTCGCCGCCGCCACGGTCGGTCGCTCTCACCGTTTTCCGCCGGGTACCGTCGCCCGTTCGGCGATATCGCCACGCTGGCGACGACAGCAGTCGCCCGGTCCAGAGCGGCGGCGGTGACACCCGGTCGTCGGACCGGACGAGTCACGAACGGTGCCTACGGAGCCGGAGGCGACGCTACGGAGCAAGAGTGGCTACAGTCGAAAATCGAACGAACCGCCAGTTTCGACGTCGAATCCCAGCAGGTGGTCCGGGGACCGCTCGTGGTGGACGGTCAGGCGAACGTCTTCGAGACGTCCTCGTCCTCGTCCTCGTTCTCGATCTTCTCCTTGGCGTCGAGGAAGTCCTGCATCCGGATCTCGGTGCGGTCGTCGCGGATGGCGAACATGCCCGCCTCGGTGCAGATGGCCTTGACGTCGGCACCGCTGGCCTCCTCGCTTTCGCGTGCGAGCTGCTCGTAGTCGACGTCGTCGGCGACGTTCATGTCGCGGGTGTGGATGCGGTAGATCTGCTCGCGGCCCTCGACGTCGGGCGTCGGGACCTCGATGAGGCGGTCGAAGCGCCCGGGGCGGAGGATGGCGCGGTCGAGCATGTCGAAGCGGTTGGTGGCGGCGATGATGCGGATCTCGCCGCGGTCCTCGAAGCCGTCCATCTCCGAGAGCAACTGCATCATCGTCCGCTGGACCTCCGCGTCGCCCGAGGTCTTCGAGTCCGTCCGCTTGCTCGCGATGGCGTCGATCTCGTCGATGAAGATCACGGCGGGTTCGTGCTCGCGGGCGACCTGGAACAGGTCGCGCACGAGCTTCGCGCCCTCGCCGATGAACTTGTGGACGAGTTCGGAGCCGGCCATCTTGATGAAGGTGGCGTCGGTCTGGTTGGCGACGGCCTTGGCCAACATCGTCTTGCCCGTCCCCGGCGGGCCGTACAGCAGCACCCCGCTCGGCGGCTCGATGCCGACCTCGCCGAACATGTCGGGGTTCTCCAGGGGCATCTCGACGGTCTCGCGGACTTCCTGCATCTGGTCCTCGAGACCGCCGATGTCCTCGTAGGTGACCTCGGGACTCCGGGTCACCTGCATCACGCGGGCACGGACGTCGGTCTCGTCTTCGAGAGTCTTGACGATGGAGAGGGAGTTGTTCACCGCGACCCGGTCGTCGGGCTCTATCTCCGACCGCATCTCGTCGGTCACCTCGGTGACCGCCTCCTGGTTGTTTCCGTGCTGCTTGATGATGACGCCTTCGTCGGTGAGCTCCTGGACGGTGGCGACGAACAGCGGCGACTGCTTGAGCTTCTTGTTCTCGTGGGTGAGCCGCTCCAGCTTCTGCTGGTACTTGTTGTTCTCCGCGTTCGCGTCGAGGAGCTTGTCGCGCATCTCCTCGTTCTGGGATTCGAGGACCTCGAGGCGCTCCTGAAGTGCCTCGATCTTCTCCTGCTGGGACGCGCTCTCCTCGTCGTACGGGAGATCGACGTCATCCACAGTATCAGTCATCAGTTCCGGGTAAGTGCCTGTCTCTTAAGAGGCTTCGGGTGGTGTAAGCCTCGCGTCATACGCCGACCGACCGGGCTGATAGATGTTTGCCAGTAATAAATTCGAACAGGAAATATTATTACGCTGTATCCAAAAGCTGGACGTGATGAGCGCTACCGAGCTTTCCGGGACGGAGGAAACGAGCCTGACGGACGACGACGTGGTAGAGACGATACGGGAACTGCCCCCGAGTGCGAAACTCGTCGCCAAGGTGCTGGAGTACGACGGGACGCTGACCCAGACTGAACTCGCCGAGGAGACCCTGCTTCCGCCGCGCACCGTCCGCTACGCACTGAACCGCCTCGAGGACCGTGACCTGGTCGACTCGCGGTTCTCGTTCGCCGACGCCCGCAAGCGCATCTACGCTCTCGATCTCGACGACCGCCAGGCGGAATAGCTCGCGACCGAACACGGGGGCAGCCAATGGGCGGTCAGAGGGCAGTCAGGGGGCAGCCAATGGGCGGTCAGAGGGCAGTCAGGGGGCAGCCAGGAGACTGTCACGCACGAACGACGGCAATTCTCCGACCTGGATTCGTGGACATGTCACCGGCGACTGTTACCGTTCCGAATGGTGCCGCGAGCGAAAGGGATTTAATGTGTTAACGCATAGCAAGCGGCTGAGGCCAAGTCAATGTCCGACAACGCCACCGAAGACGGAGAGTTGGACCGTGTCGACAGCGAGCTGCCGGCGTCCACCGAGCCGGCGAGCTCCGTCGAAACGTACGAGACGGAAGACGGCGTCGTATTCTACGACGCAGAGAATCCGCTTGGGTGGCTCAAGGCGTCCGCGACGGTGACCCTGAAAGAGCACGTCTGATAAGACACAGAACGTTTTTCCCTTCTCCGGCGGTTTCTCGAACCAGTGCTCGATAGATTCGACCCCGATGACGAGGGGTCGTCCGAACTTGCGGGCGGCCCGGAGGCCGACATGGTTCCGACCGTCGACGACCCCGCCGAAGGGCTCGAACCGTCTGCCCCGACAGTCGACGACTACAGCGAGAAGGACGTTCCCCGGGAGCTGAAACACGAGTTCTGGTCCCAGGTCCTGCTGTTCAACGTCGCCCTGTTCGCGCTCAGCCTCGGGCTGATGTTCATCGGGTTCGAGAGCCGGTGGAGGGTCGGCGGTGGCCTCGTCGCGGTCGGCCTGTTCGCACTCGTCCGTGGGCTGAAACGCTATCGTGCCGTCAAGCGTGACCCCGACTGGGTCGACGACGGAGACGACTGACTCCGGAAGGCCTAATCGCCTCTCGCCGTAACGTCGAGGTATGCGAACCCTCCGGGACGAGTCGGGCCGGACGTACCTGCTTCTCAAGCGGTCCGACGAGTCGAGTCTCGTCCGCGACCCGCGAACCGGCGAGGAACGATACCTCGACAACGACCGTCTCGAACCAGCCGAGGGAACGTCCCCCCTGGAGACCGAGGCACTCGCCGTCCCCCCGGCGGTGCGACGGCTGCTGACTGCCTCGCGCGACGAGCGGTCGCTTGGCCTGTTGCTCCTCCTCGACGACCGCGGGCCGCTCCCGGTCCGTACCTTGCTCGACGCGGGCGACTACTGCGAGAGCGACCTCCACGGCCTGCTCGCGGAGTTCCGCGCGGCCGGCCTGGTCGAGGAGCGCCAGGTCGCCGGCGAACGCGGCTACGGCACGACCGAGGACGCGACCGCGGCGCTCGCCACGCTCACCGGTGGGGACTGAATCCCGCCCCTTTTCCGATGCACCCCTGAAGTGACGTCCATGCTGGAGCGAACGCGGTCGAGCCTCCACGCGGCGCTTCTCGTCGCGGTTCTCGGAGCCGCCGCGTGGCTCGCCGGACGCCCACTCCTGTTCCCCAGCCTCGGCCCGTCGGCGTTCGTCCTCGCCACCCGGCCCGACGGCGAGGAGAGCGACCCGGAGCGGGTCGTCCTCTCGCACGTCCTCGGCGTCGTCGCCGGCCTGTTCGCCTACCACCTGCTCGCACACGGCCACGTCGTGACGGAGGCGGTCCGACCCCTGTCTCCCCAGGGGTTCTGGCTCGCGGCGAGCAGCGTCGCCGCGATCGCGCTGACGGTCGAGGGCATGGAGTTCTTCGACGCCCGCCATCCGCCGGCCTGCGCGACCACGCTCATCGTCTCGCTCGGCCTGCTCTCCTCGGTCGTCGAGGGCCTGTTCGTCGTGGTCGCAGTCGTCGGGCTCGTCGCGGTCCAGGCCGTCGTCACTGCGTCGCCCGGACGGACGGGCGAGAAGGTAGTCGACCGGACGCGGTGAGGCGTCGACGACGGCAGTCGTGTCGAGACGGCTCAGTCGTCGGCACCGAGCTCGGCCTCGAGCGTCGCCATCTCGCTCTCGCGTTCGACGTGCGACCGGTTCGTGGTGGCGTCCTTCTCCACGCGGACCAGGTCGTCGGCCGCCCCGACCAGTTCCTCGTCGTGGCTCACGACGATTATCTGTTCGACGCCGAGCTCGCGCATCGACTCGACCAGTTCGACCAGCTGGGAGACGTGGCCCGAGTCGAGGAACACCGTCGGCTCGTCGAGGATGAGCGGTGGCATCGGCGCCGTCCCCTCGATGCCCTCCGAGAGCAGGCGGTAGATGGCACAGCGCAGGCTGAGGTTGAACAGCGCGCGCTCGCCGCCGGACAGCTGTTCGGGGTCCAGCGGTTCGCCGTCCTTCTGGTAGACGGTGAGCCGGTACTCGCCGTCGAGTGCGATCTTCGAGTAGGAGTCGTTCTTGTAGACGAGGTCGAACACCTCGTTGAGCATCCGTTCCAGGCTCTCGACGTTCTGCTGGCGGAGCTGCGCCCGGAGGTCGCCGTACATCGCTTCGAGGTCGGCCGCCTCCTCGCGCAGCGATTCGAGCGCCTCGACGCGCTCGCGCACCTCGTCGCGGCGCTCGCGTAGCTCCTCCAGCTCCTCTATCTCGCCGCGGACGTTGCCGATGCGGCCCTGGAGGTCGTCGCGCTGCTCCCGCAGCTCCTCCAGCGTCTCGGTGACCTGTTCGATGTACTCTTCGGCCCGTTCGCGGTCCTCGCGGGCCTGTTCGACGCGGTCCTCGTCGTAGGCGTCGCGCAGCTCGGACCGACGGTCGCGCTTCTCCGCCAGGCGCTCCCGGCGTTCGTCGTTGACGGCCTCGAGGTGGTCGCGCTTCTCGGCCAGGCGCTCGCGCTCGTCTTCGGCCTCCGCCACCGACTCCCGGAGCGAGTCGACGCGCTCGACCCGCTCGCGCATCTCCTCGATGGTCTCCCGTTCGGCCTCGAGCTCCTCGACGGTCTCCCGGTGGTCGTCGGCCTCGGCCTCCTTCTCCGCGGCCACCTCGCGCTTCTCGGCCGCCTCCTCGGCGAGGTCGGCGGCTTCCTCGCGGAGCGTCGCCGCCTGCTCGCGCTTCTCCTCGATGGCGGTCTCGCGGTCCTCGACCAGCTGCTCGACGTTCTCGCGGTTGCTCCGCAGGTCCGCGACGCGACTCTCGGCCTCGACGAGCGCCTCCGCCGCCTCGACGTCGTCGACCACCGACTCGCGTTCCTCGCGGAGCTCCTCGAGACGCGTCTCGAGTTCGGCGACGCGTTCGCGGTCCTCCGACAGCGAGTCGACGTGCGGCGACGCCTCGACCGGCTGACCGCACTCCGGACACTTGCCGGCGTCGAGCAGTTCCTCGGCTTCGGCGACGCGCTCGCGGGCAGACTGCAGGTCGGCCCTGACCTCGGTGAGCTGCTCGCGGAGCTCCTCGCGCTCCGTTTCGAGCGATTCGAGGTGGGCCTCGGCCTCGCCGAACGTCACGGGGGCGTCCTCGAACGTCGCCCGACAGGACTCGATCTCCGCGTCGAGGTCGTCGAGCTTCTCTCGGCGCTCGGCGAGGTCGTCCTCGTCCTCCTCGGCCTCGGCTTCGAGTTCGGCGGCGCGCTCGCGCTTGTCCTCGACGCGAGTCTCGAGGTCGTCGGCGCGGTCGGTGAGGTTCGTCGCCTGGTTGTCGAACATCTTCGCGTTCGTCCGCGCCTCCTCCAGGCGCTCGTCGACGTCGGCGCGCTCCTCGTCGAGGTCGTCCAGTCGCGCCTCGATGGCGTCCTCGCCCGCTGCGTCGAGGTCGGTGTCGGCGAGCAACTGGTCGAGTCGCTCGCGGCGCTGTTCGACCGTGTCGCGGAGTTCGACCATCCGCTCGCGCAGGTCGTCGCGTTCCCTCTCGGCGTCCGCTATCGTCGACTGCAGCTCCTCGACGTCCTCGGCGAGTTCGGCCAGCTCCTCCCGCTTCTCCTCGTAGCTCTCCAGCACCGACGCCGCCTCGTCGCGGGTCTCGCGGGCGTTTTCCTTCTGTTCCGCGTACCGCTCTATCTTCTCCGTGAGCTCGTTGCGCCTCGATTCGAGGTCGTTGAGCAGGCCGTGGAGCTCCTTCGCCTCCTTCGTCTCGATCTGGGATTCGAGCTCCGCCAGGCTACCTCGGCGGTCGTCGAGGACGCTCTTGACGCCGAGGCGGGCGTCGCTCGCGCGTTCGCGGTACTCCTCCAGTTTGCCGAGCTGGAGGAGGTCGTCGATCATGTCCTGGCGCTGGGACGGCGTCGCGTTGATGAGTTTGTTCACCTCGCCCTGGCGGACGTACGCGCAGTTGACGAACGCCTCCGCGTCCATCCGGAACAGGTCGACGACGTGCTCGCGCACGCCCTGCGCGCCGTCGACGCTCCCGTCGGGCGTCTCGAGGACGCACTTCGCGGTCCGGGCGCGTTCCCCCGTCGCCCGGATGCGGCGGTGGACGTGGTAGTCGCCGCCTTCGTGTGTGAACCAGAGCTCGACCTCGGCGTCCTCGGCACCGATCGTCACCACGTCGTCAAGCGTCCGGTCGAGGGCGTTCGCGCCGTACAGCGCGAAGAAACAGGCCTCCAGCAGCGACGACTTCCCGCTACCGTTGAGGCCGTGGATGACCGTCACGCCCCGGTCGAGCTGGAGGTCGGCGTCGGCGTAGCACTTGAAGTTCGAGAGGCGGACGCGGTCGAACTTCACAGGAAGTCCTCCATGGAGACCTGGTCGTCGGGCTCGTTCGCGTCACCGGACTCCCCCGGGTCCGGGGCCGTGGCCGTCTCGGGCGGGTCGTCGGGACTCGCCGGTTCGTCCGCGTCGGCCGCGGTCGCCGGTTCTGTCGGTGCGGCCGGCTCCGGCGATTCGTCGCTCCCCTCCATCCCGGCGTCGTCGTCGGTCACCTCGTCGTCCGGGGACGCGTCCGGACTGGCGACTTCGTCCTCCGACCCCTCGGACGTCCCGACGTCGGCAGCGTCGTCCTCCGGCGCGGGTTCGAACGCGTCGACGCCCTCCTCGACCAGTTCCGCCACGCGGTCCTCGACGGCGCTGCGGACGTTCGAGTCGGCGAGCTTGCTCGCGCGGACCGTCTCGTCGAGTTCGCGGGCGGCGTCGCTCAGCCCCATCTCGCGGACCCGTTCGCGGACGGCGTCGTCCGGATCTGCGAAGGAGACGCCGCGCTCCTCGTCCTCCGGCGTCACGTCGCGGCGGTCGTTCACCCGGGCGACGAGCGCGCCCTGTTCGAGTGCGAACTCCTCGACGCGGGCGGGCGTCACCTCGCCGCCCTCGCCCTCGATGGTGACGAGCGCGACGGCGTCCTCCAGCGCGTGCTCGCGGATCGTCTCCCGGACGCGGTCGATGCCCTCGTCCTCGCCGAGGTCGACCGTGACGAACGCGAAGTCGCGGGTCGGGATGCCGCGTCGCGTGATGGACACGCCGTCGTCGAACCGGACGATGTTGTAGCCGCGGTCCTCGCGCTCGTCCGCGCTCGCGCGCTCGGTCGACCCGCAGTAGGTGACCCAGGCGTCGGCGACGCGCTTCTTGCCCGGCCTGTGGTTGTCGCCCAGCAGCATCGCGTCGAACTCCACCGTCGCTTCGGTCAGCACCGCCTCGGCGTCCCAGTTGCCGAACTCGAAGGGCTGGAAGAGGCCGTGAGCGACGAGCGTCGCGTACTCGGCGTCGTGGTCGGCGAACTCGTACTCCAGGTCGTCGCGTTTCGACAGCGGGACGTGGTCGAGGCCGTAGAACGCCGCGTCGTCGACGACGACGGGCTCGTCGCCGAGTCGGGTCGCCAGCCCCAGCGTCTCCAGCAGGTCGAGCCACTGGTCGCCGCGCGTGCTTTCGTGGTTGCCGACGACGGCGAGGAATGGCACGTCCGCGCGGTCGAGCTTCCGCAGGACGCCGATGGTGCCGTGCAGGTCGGCGAGGTCGGGCCGGCGGTCGTGGAACAGGTCGCCGGCGTGGACGACGGCGTCGACGTCCTCCTCGACGGCGTCGTCGACCACCCGCTCGAAGGCCGCGAGGAAGTCGTCGCGTCGCTCGGGCGAGTGGTACTGCCGATACCCGACGTGGGTGTCGCCCGTGTGGATCACCCGTGTCATTGATTCGTGAGATGGCCTCACCGCTCTTAAATCATTTCAGTGACGGGGTCGTTGTTCGATACATGACACTCTGGACCGACCGCGTCGGACCGCGGACGCTCGACCGACTCGCCGGCGAGGTCGCCCCGGTCGACGCACCGGGAGTCGGAGCCGCGGCCGCGACCGGCGCGGGGACGTCGAAGGCGACCGACGAACGGACGTCGCTGACCGTCGAGGCGCCGTTCACGGGCGAGGAAATCGGCGCCGTCCCCGCCTGCGACCCGGCGGACGTCGAGGACGCGGTGCGGCGGGCGCGCGACGCACAGCACGAGTGGGCGTCGCTGCCGCTCGACCGTCGGACCGACGTCCTCTCGCGGTTCCACGACCTCGTCCTCGACGAGCGCGAGGAACTGCTCGACCTCGTCGCCATCGAGAGCGGGAAGGTCCGCCGCGACGCCTTCGAGGAGATACTCGACGTCGCGACCAACGCCCGCTACTACGGGAGTCGCGCGAAAGAGTTCCTCGCCTCGCGGCGACGGGACGGTGCCATGCCGCTGCTCACGCACACCGTAGAGCACCGGCGGCCCGTCGGCGTGGTGGGCGTCATCGCGCCGTGGAACTACCCCCTCACGCTGGCCGTCTCGGACGCGATTCCGGCCCTCGTCGCAGGGAACGCGGTCGTCCTGAAGCCCGCCGAGGAGACGCCGTTCACCGCACTGCGTGTCGCCGAACTCCTGCGCGAGGCCGGCCTCCCCGACGACGTCTTCCAGGTCGTGCCGGGGCGAGGCAGCGAGGTGGGGCCGGCGCTGATCGACCGCGTCGACCACGTCTCGTTCACCGGCAGCACCGAGACGGGCCGCTCGGTCGCGCGCCGGGCCGGCGAGAACCTCGTGGACTGCTCGCTGGAACTCGGCGGCAAGAACCCGATGGTCGTGCTCGCCGACGCCGACCTCGACGACGCCGTCGAGGGCGCGGTCCACGGTGCCTTCACGAACGCCGGGCAACTCTGCATCTCCTTCGAGCGCCTGTACGTCGAGGACGGAATCTACGACGCGTTCCTCGACCGGTTCGCCGAGCGGACGCGGTCGCTTCGCCTCGACGCCGCGCTCGACTACGACGTCGAGGTGGGGTCGCTCGCGTCCGCCGACCAGCTGGAGAAGGTGCAGGCCCACCTCGCCGACGCCGTCGAGAAGGGCGCGACGGTCGTCGCCGGCGGCGAGGCCAGGCCGGACGTCGGCCCCTACTTCTTCGAACCGACGATACTGACCGGCGTGGCCCCCGAGATGGACCTGGCGAGCGAGGAGACGTTCGGCCCGGTGGTCGCCGTCCACCGCGTCGCCGACGCCGAGGAAGCCGTCGAGCGCGCGAACGACTCCGACTACGGCCTGAACGCCAGCGTCTGGACCGGGGACGGCGAGCGGGGGCGCGAACTCGCGACGCGCATCGACTGTGGCACCGTCGGCGTCAACGACCCCTACCCCGCGACGTGGGCGTCCGTGGACGCGCCGATGGGCGGGATGGGCGACTCGGGGCTCGGCCGTCGCCACGGCCGCCAGGGCCTGCTGAAGTACACCGAGTCCCAGACGGTCGCCGAGCAGCGCGGCCCACCCATCGCCGTCCCGCGTGGCGTTCCCGGGAAGTGGTACGCGCGTGCGATGACGGCAATGATGCGGGTCTTCAAGCGCGTCGCGGAGGTGCGGTGAGCGATGGCGGTCTTCTTCACCGGCTTCCCGGGGTTCCTCGGCTCCGCGGTGGTCGAACGCCTCGTCGGCCGCGGCGAGGAGGTGACCTGCCTCGTCCAGTCGAAGTACCGCCGCAAAGCGGAGGCGCGCGCCGACCGCATCGACGGCCCGGGGAGCGTCGAACTGGTCGAGGGCGACGTCACCGAGGACGACCTCGGACTCGGTGTGGCCTACGAGCGACTGCAGGCGGAGACGGACGAGCTGTTCCACCTCGCGGCCGTCTACGACCTGGCCGTCGACCGAGAGGTCGGCATGGCCGTCAACGTCGAGGGGACGCGCAACGTCCTCGACTTCGCCGAGGGCTGCGACCTCGACCGGTTCCACTACGTCAGCACCTGCTACGTGAGCGGCCGGTACGAGGGTCGGTTCGGCGCGGACGACCTCGTCGAGGGCCAGCGGTTCAACAACCACTACGAGACGACGAAGCACCTCGCGGAGGTCGCCGTCCAGGACCGGATGGACGCGGGGTTGCCGGCGACCGTCTACCGGCCGGCCATCGTCGTCGGCGACAGCGACACCGGTGCGACCCAGAAGTACGACGGGCCGTACTACCTGCTCCGGTGGCTGCTCCGCCAGCCGTCCGTGGCGACCGTGAACACTGTCGCCGGCGCTGGCGACTGCGGGATCAACGTCGTCCCGCGGGACTTCGTCGTCGACGCCATCGAGGCACTGAGCGAGCGCGAGGAGGCGGTCGGCGAGGTGTACCAGCTCTGCGACCCGGACCCGCTGACCGTCTCGGAGATGGTCGACGTGCTCGCCGAGGCCACGGACCGCCGGGTCGTCCAGGTGCCGCTGCCGAAGTGTCTCGCGAAGGGCGCGCTCGAACGCCTCCCGGGCGCACAGCGACTGACGGGCATCGAACCCGCGACCATCGATTACTTCGACCATCCGACGCGGTACGACTGCGAGCGGACGCAGGAAGCGCTGGCGGACGCCGACGTCGCGTGCCCGCCGTTCGCGTCGTACGTCGACGCCATGGTCTCGTTCGTGCGCGAACATCCGGAGGTCACTCCCGACGCGATGACGTAGCCGCCTCGCGGAACCGACGGAACGCGGTCAGCGCTCGTTCACCTCGGCGTGCGAGGCCGGGGTCGCGTCGCTCGGCCGCGGCGACCGCCGTCTCCAGGCGGTCGACGCCGACGCGGTCGACGAAGTCGGCGGCGTCTGTCACGTCCCCGGTCGACTTCGCGGCCTCCTCGATGACGGGACGCGCTCGCTGCGGCGCGTCGCGGGCGAGTCTGGCGAGCGCGCGCTTGACTGCCTCGGGTGACACGGGCCTGCCTGGCCCCGGCCCGGTACTTGAACCTTCGGACCGTCGAGGGTCACCGTCTGCAGTTCCAGGGCGTCGGTGACGGATGTGGTCTATCCGCGAATCGACGCGGTCGACCCGTTGCCGCGCTGGACGTCGCCCGCCGACCAGTTACCGGCGGTTGCGTTGCGCACCGTCGCCGTCTGGACGGTGGCGTTGCGGATCTCGACGTCCGGTCTCGGGTCCGTCGAGGCGTTCGCAACCTGCGCGTCGACGACCGGACCTGACGACTGCGACGGCACGCTCGCGTTCCGGACGGTCATGTTCTGCAGGACGAGGCGGTCGAGCGTCGCGCCGTCGACGGTCACGTCGGCGAGGACGTGGCGGTCGACGACGCGGTTCTCAACGCCGGGGTCGAACAGGTCGCCGCCCGGCACGTTCCAGATGGACCGGTTGCGGACGACCAGCGTCGTCGCGGTCACGTTCCGGAGCCGACCGTCGTCGATCTCCAGTTCGTCGATGGTGACGTTGCTGAGGGTGACGTTCCGGCGCATCTGGCCGTCGACGCGGAGGTTGCGGACGACCACCTCGTCGACGGACGCGTTCTCCACCGTCGTGTTGCGGAGCACCCACGTCCGGACGGTCACGTTCTCCAGCGACACCTTGTACTGCAGGCCACGGCGCTCGATTCCGTCGACTACTCGCTGTTGATTCCGTGTGTCGAGTGCGTCGTGCCGTGCGTCGGCCTGCGTCGGCCCGGCTGCAACGGGGGCGGCCCCCGAGAGCAAGACGAGGACCGACAGGGCGACGACGGCGCGTTCTCCAGTCGCGTCGCTCATGTCCGGCGACGTACCACAAGGGGGCGTAAAAACCGAGGCGACCGTTTCGGCGGCTTCACCCGGGTTAGGCCGGTGTTTCCCTACTCGACGCTGATGTGTGCCGCGATGTCGTCACGGACGATGGTGTCGCAGTACTCGCACCGCACGCCGTCGGGCAGCACGGCGAACTTCGAGTCGACGGGTTCGTCCTCGGTCGAGATGCAGTTGCGGTTCGGACAGGAGAGGACGCCGACGACCTCGTCCGGACGCTCCAGTCGGTGCTTCTCGACCACCTCGTAGTCGCGCACGATGTTGATGGTCGCGTCGGGCGCGATCAGCGACAGCACGTCCACCTCGTCCTGGCTCAGTTCGCGGCCCTCGACCTTGACGATGTCTTTCTGCCCCATCCGGTCGCTCGGGACGTTCATGCCGACGCTGACGGCCTCGCCGTCGCTGCCGTCGATGCCGAGGATGGCGAGGACGTTCAGCGCCTGCCCGGCGCGGACGTGGTCGATGACGGTACCGTTGCGGATCTTGCTGACTCGGAGTTCGTGTTCACTCATCGTTCTCGAGGAGCTGGTCGAGCAGGGCCATCCTGACCGGGACGCCGTTGTGGGCCTGTTCGAAGTACTTCGCGTGCTCGGTGTCGTCGACCTCGGGTGCGATCTCGTCCACGCGCGGGAGCGGGTGCATGATGGTCAGGTCGTCCGGCGCGTCCGCGAGCGTCTCCATGTCGATCTGGTACTCGCCCGCGATCTCGAAGTACTCGTTCTCGTCGGGGAACCGCTCGCGCTGGATGCGGGTGACGTACAGCACGTCGAGGCTCTCCAGGATGGCGTGGAGGTCGGTGTGCTCGCGGACGTTCGCGCCCGCCTCGTGGAGGTCGTAGCGGACGCTGCGTGGGAGCTTGAGACTCTCGGGGCTGACGAAGTGCTGGCGAACGTCGAAGTTCGTCAGCGCGTGCGCGAGCGAGTGGACCGTCCGCCCGTACTTCAGGTCGCCCATGATGCCGATGGTGAGGTCGTCCAGACCCGCGTTCTCACGGATCGTGTACAGGTCGAGCAGCGTCTGGGTTGGGTGGTGTCCCGCGCCGTCGCCCGCGTTCAGCAGCGGAACGTCGACGAACTCGCTCACGAGCTGTGCCGACCCCTGGCTGGGGTGGCGCAGGACGAGCGCGTCGGCGTAGCCCTCGATGACCCGCGCGGTGTCGGCGAGGCTCTCGCCCTTCTTCACGCTGGACGACTCGACGGACCCCATGTCGATCACGTCCCCGCCGAGGCGCTTGATGGCCGTCTCGAAGCTCATCTTCGTCCGCGTGCTCGGTTCGTAGAACATCAGGCCGAGCAGCGCGGACGGATGTCGGTCCCCGAACGCCGACGGGTCCGCGTCGAACTCGGCCGCGCGGTCGAGGACTGCCTCGATGTCCTCCCGCGACAGCTGTTTTGTGTCGATGAGATGGTCGTGCCGCATTGATTGATACCGGGACGGCCCGCGCCTTGAATGTCACTGTCCGCGGTCGCGAGGAGGGCCGCCACGGTCGCGAGAAGGGTCGTCGCGTGCGCCGACATCCGACGGCCCCACCGTTACGTCGCTGCTACGCCGGAGACCGGGTCGCTGGAAACGACTGCTTTCCGGGCGTAATCAGGGGCAGAAGCGGCCGGAGCTATCAGCTCTCGTAGGGGTATCGCGACTGGTTGCCGCAATCACAGGTAACGACGACGTGGCCGTCCTGGAGCCTGACGCGCGCGTTCTTTCCGGGGCGGAGGTACGCGTCGCAGGCGTCGCAGCTGAACCGTTCCAGTTTCCGGGGGAGCGAGAGCCGGTTCCGTTCGGCGATGCGGCGCGCTCGGCGGACGTACTCGCGGGCACGGTCGTCGTAACAGTCCGCGGCGGCGTCGCTGGCGAGTGATGCGAGACGCTCGATTCGCTCTTCGGCTATCGTCATCGGGAATGGGGGGGTGGGGGTTTCCGGGGCGAGACAGGACAAGGATAGAAGGTTCCTGTATTGCCCCATGCGGGTCATACTCTCCCGACAACAAATACTTTATGGTCGTTCAACGACCGATTTCCGGCGACGTTCCGGCAGGATTAATGACCGGTCGTCCGATTTCCCGACCTGTGCGCGCGTTCAGCCACTGCGGACCGGCCGCCCGACGCGAACCGGCCGCCCGACCGTCGACGGCCCGGACCGACGCGTCCGGCGGAGGGCAGCGATGAAGGTCAGCCACTACTTCGAGTGGGAGGAGTACATCACGGGCGGCCACGCCCAGTCGGTGACGAACCAGCGGACGATACTCGACCGTGAGGGTATCGACTACACCACGAAACCGACGCTGGACGCCGACGTCCTCCACCTCAACAACATGGGCCCGCGGTCCATCTACTACGCGCGGAAGGCACAGCGCCGCGACGTGCCCGTGGTCGTCCACACCCACCAGACGGCGGAGGACTTCCGGGAGAGCTTCGCGTTCTCGAACGCGCTGTCGCGACCGATGAAGCCGTACCTGAAGTACGCCTACTCGCTGGGCGACCGGCTGGTCTGCCCGTCGGAGCACAACCGCGAGGTCATCGAGGAGTACTCCTCTGCGCCCAAGACCGTCATCAGCAACGGGTTCGACCCCGGCATGCTGGAGGGCCACGAGGACCTGCGCGAGGAGTACCTCGACCGCTACGACCTCGAACCGCCGGTCGTGTTCAACGTCGGGCACGTCATCAAGCGGAAGGGGCTGGCGTCGTTCGTCGAGACCGCCCGCCGGATGCCGGAACTCGACTTCGTCTGGTTCGGCTTCCTCAACCCCACGGGCGGAACCTTCGACCGACTGCTCCGGAGCCGCGAGACCACGGAACTGGTCGAGAACTCGCCGGACAACTGCACCTTCACCGGTTACATCGACGACGTCCGCGGGGCCTACGCCGCCGGCGACGTCTTCTTCTGGCCCAGCAAGAACGAGAACGAGGGCATCGCGCTGCTGGAGGCGATGGGCTGCGGGAAGCCGCTGGTCGTCCGCGACATCGACACCTACCGCTGGCTCGAGGACGGTCGGCACTGCCTGAAGGCCGACGACGACTTCGTCCCGAAGCTGGAGGCGATGAAGGACGAGGACCGCCGGCGCGAACTGGGCCGCAACGCCGAGTGCAAGAGCGAGGAGTTCACCATCGACAGCATCGGCGACCAGCTCGCGGCGCTGTACCGCGACGTGGCGTGAGCGCGGCGTCACCGCGTGCGCAGTGGAACGCACGGACCGTCTCGCCGCCGTGTCGCCGACTCACACCCCGGTCCGACTTCACAAGTCCTTAAGTACCGGTTCACAAAGGAATCAATAATGTGCCGGGTCGCCGCGTTCACCGACAGCTACCTGCCCACCGTCAACGGCGTCACCTACACCATCGAGTCGTGGCGCGAGGGGTGGGAGCGCGACCACGGACGCATGGACGTGGTGTACCCGCGCGCGGACGGTTACCGACCCGACGACGGTGAACGCCCCATCCGGAGTCTCCCGTTCCCGTTCTACGACGGGTACCACATCGGCGTGCCGCGCATCCCGCGCGGCATCGGCGACGTGGACGTCGTACACGCCCACACGCCGTTCGGCATCGGCCTCGGCGGCCTGCGCCTGGCCCGCAGGGAGAACTGCCCGTTCGTCACCTCCTACCACACGCCGACGAGCGAGTACGCCGACTACCTCGTGCCGTACGGTCCAGCGGCGCGCGTCGTCGAGCGCGCGTCCGCGGCGTACGAACGCTGGTTCTTCGACCGCTCTGACGCCGTGCTCGCCCCGAGCGAGGCGACGCGCGAGCACGTGGTAGAGGAGGTGGGCGTCGAGGCGCCGGTCCACGTCGTCCCGAACGGGGTCGACGTCGGCCGGTTCCGCCCCGTCGGCACCGACGCGTTCCTGCGACGGTACGACCTCGACGGCGACCGACCGCTCGTGGGGTACACGGGCCGTCACGGGTTCGAGAAGCGACTCACGGAGCTCGTCGCGGCCGCCGACGGGATGGACGTGACGGTCGTCTTCGGCGGCGACGGCCCGGCGCGAGAGTCCCTGGAGGCGCAGGCGCGCGACAGCGACGCCGACGTCCGGTTCCTCGGATTCCTCGACCGGGAGGAACTGCCCGCGTTCTACTCCGCACTCGACGTCTTCGCGTTCCCGAGTCCGGTCGAGACCCAGGGCCTCGTCGCGCTGGAAGCCAACGCCTGCGGGACGCCCGTCGTGGGCGCGGACGCGGGCGCGCTCTCGAACACCGTCGACGACGGCGAGACGGGCTACCACTTCGAAAGCGGCGACATCGGGGCGTTCCGCGCGGCCATCCGCCGCGCGCTCGACGACCGGGCGCGTCTTCGGTCGGCCTGCCTCGACCGACGCCAGCGGATCAGCGTCGACCACGCCATCGACGAACTGGCGACCATCTACGAGCAGGTTCGCTGAGCGGGGTCGGAGCCCCGCTCCAGCTGAGAACAGGGGCTTGGAATCTGCCGGCGGCTAGAGTTCGACGCGTTCGACCAGCTGGTCGGTGTCGTCCCGGACGTTCAGCGCGACGATTCGGATGTCGTCCTCCAGCCCCGAGTCGTGGAGCTTGGCCTTCAGGAGGTTGTCCACCTGGTAGACGCCGGCGGCGTTGAGCATCTCGATCTCCACGAGGACCGGCACGGTGTCACCCTGGGTGAGGGTCACACGCTGGATGGCCTGGCTGGAGACGGTGTTGATGCCGCGGCCCCCCTTCTTGTAGGGGATGCGCGAGCGGCCGTGCTCCATGTCGAGGGCGTCCGCGACGCGGATGACGCCCGCCTCCGTCGTGAGCGGGTCCTCCTCGGTGTGGTGACAGAGGATGGCGTGCAGGATCTCGCCTTTCATCCGGATCTCGTCCTCCTTGTCGTAGAAGCTCGGCAGGACGCGGTCGAGGATGTCGGAGGCCAGCGGGATGGAGTAGTAGGTGTGCTCGTCGCGGTGGACGACGTGACCGATGTCGTGTAGCGTCGCCGCGAACGCCACGATGACGCTCTCGTCCTCCTCGTCGAGTCCCTGGTCGCTCGCCCCGTTGAACTGGACGTTGCCACGCTTCAGGAGGTCGTAGAGGATGAGCGAGCGGTTGCGAACGATCTCGATGTGCTTGCGCCCGTGGTCGTTGTACCCCTTCCGGGTGACGGCGTTGACGTTCTGCGCGTCGAGGTAGGTCTGGATCTCGGTGTCGCTCTCGATGAAGCTGAGCACCTCGTTCAGCTTCTCGTCGGGGAAGGCGTGGTCGCCTTCGGGGTCGTACCGCCGGCGGTTCTGCGCGTCGTCGGTGTCCGTCGCGTCCATGCACCACCCGTGGAGTGCCGGACCAAAAAGCACTCGGGCGAAATCCATCCGCTGCCGGTGCGCACGCCCGGCAGGACGCCGGAGCAAATGTTGCGCCACGGGCAAACGTTATTACGCTGCAGGTGTTGAGAACTGGTAACATGGAGCAGCGACGCACGCGCTCGTCGTCGGAAGGCGCGAGCGGTGGTGCTGTCGGCGTCGTGCGTATCGTAGGGGCCTGAGCCCCTACCAACCCCACATCCAGTTCCTCCGTGCACCGACGTTCGACCGACAGCCACCAGTACCACGAAATGACACGACACCGCCGACAGACGACCGACGACCGACAGACGAACAACCAGACGATGCGCGACGTCAGCCACTCACATCCCTACGACGACCGCGGCGCGACGAACGACGTCTTCGGCCGCGGCCCCCGGGTGGTCACCGACGGGGGACGCGACCGACGCGGACGGACGATGGCCGACGTCGACCACACGCCGCCGGCCGGCGCGCCCGGTGCGAACCGGGTGTTCGAGCGCGGCAACGAGGGGCGACGCGACTCGCCGTAGACCCCTATCGAAGCCCCGGACAGCGAGAACCCTCGTTTCTCACGTCGTTCAGAAGAAGTACCGGTACTCAGCGGAGCGGCTCGCGCCCACCGATGAGCTGTGTCGTGTCAACTTCCTCGGCGCGTGCGCCCCCTTTCTTGACTTCGGTCGCTGTCATGCATTCGAGACAGCCGAACACCTCGTTTTCGTTGTTCCCGAAGACGCGCGCGAAGTCCCGGGTCACGAAGGACCCACAACTTCGGCAGCGGTTCTCAGCGACTGTGTCGTTTCCGCTCGTCATCCGATCGTTTGATACGGTCATGATGGCTGGCCTCGGCGATACGACTAACGACAGTGTGACCACTTTGTTATCCACCTCATACGGGGTCGAAAGCAACACCTGTCGCCGCGCAAGACGGGTATACGCACCCGCAAGTATGGTCTATCTGGCGGTAATCACCGGTTACGACCGCGATACCGCCCGAACGAACGGACGCGGGCTCCACCGGGGTCGCCGCGCGGACGAAACGGTCGAAATCCCCGACGGAGACGTGATTCCCCGCATAGTTTAATGACGCTCGCGGTCCAATCACCGACGATGCCCAAGATAACCCTCGACGAAGAGACGGTGTCTCGGCTCGACGGCCTCCGCGTCGAAGACGAGTCCTACGACGAGATCGTCAACGAGCTCATCAACATCTACGAGGCCGAGGAGCTGACGCTGTTCCACAGCGGCGACTGACGGCGACCGTCGCGGCGAGGGGCAGTGCGTCGACGCCGCCACCTCGACGGCGAACCGCTGCGGCCACGCCGCCACCGCCGAGTCACTCCACCGTCGTCCCGCGCACCACGACCGTCTCGCCCGCGCGCACCCGGTCGCCCGTCTCGACGAGCACGTCGGAGCGGTCGACGGACGGCGGGAGCAACACGTCCGCGCGACTGCCGAAGGCGATGTGCCCCAGCCGCTCGCCCCGCTCCAGTCGGTCGCCGGCGTCCACGTAGGGGTGGATGCGGCGCGCGAACGCGCCGGCGATGAGCGTCAGGTCGTGGTCTGCGAAGCGGACGTGGACCTTCTCGTTGCGGTCGGACTCCTTGGTGAACGCCGGCCGGTGAGCGCCGGGTTCGTGCTCGACCGACGTCACCTCGCCGCCGATCGGCGCGCGGTTGACGTGCACGTCGGTGACGTTCATGAACACGCCGACGCGGACGCGGTCGCCCTCCTCGCGGACGACGGACACCCGGCCGTCGGCGGGCGCGAGCACGCCCGCCCCGGACGGGGTCCGCTCGGGGTCGCGGAAGAAAGCCAGGACCGCGACCCCGAGGCCGAGCGCGACCAGGGTCGCCACTGGCGAGAGCAGACCGACGGGACCGGCGAGGAGGAACGGCGGCGCGGCGTACTTCCAGGCGTCCGGTGCGACCTGCATCGCTACTCGCTGACGGCCGACCGGACGCGCTCCCACTTGCCCTGCGATTCCAGACGCTGCTGGAGTTCGTCGGCGTACTCCTGGGCGAGGCGCTCGGCCGCTTCGAGGCGGTCCTCGTCGACACCGCTACCGCCGCCACCGCCGCCGAGGCCGAGTGCGTCCTTGACCGACGAGAAGATGCCGCGACTGTCGCCCTTCGGTTGCCCGCCGCCCATGGCGTTCATCTGGGACTGGATGTTCTCCATCTCCGGCATCACCTGTCGGACCTTGCTCGTGTCCGCGACGAGTCGCGCGCGCTCGTCGTCGCCGGCGTGCTCGATGTCGAACTCCACGGCGGTCATCACGAGCCCCCACTCCTGTCGGGAGAACTCCGAATCGTTGACCCGTTGTGCGAACTCCTGGTCGACGGCCATCCGGTCGCCGACGATCATGTCCGTCCACTCCTGTCTGGCCATGCGTGACACTCGCGTAGCGTCGGACTTGGTGCTTTCGTCTACAGGACGTCAGAACGGCGCGGCCCAAGAAAACGACGTGCCGAGAAGTCCGGCGGTGGCTGTGGTTCGAGGTCGGTGCGGAAAGAACAGCGAGGAGAGCGGCCAGTTATCCCTTCTTGAATCCGATCATGAAGCCGCCGGCGAAGCCGCCGGTGATGGACAGCGTGGAGAGGACGGTCGTCATCCACGACGGCGGCGTCCCACTCTGGCTGGCCTCGCCGGCCTTCAGGATGCCGGCGGTGAGGCGGTCCCAGTCGACCGTCATGATGCCGCGTGATTCGAGGAACTTGAACAGCGCGAGTTCGAGACCGACGAGCACGGCGATGATCTTCGCCACCTTCTTCGCCGCGAAGCCGACGATGCCACCGATGACGGCTCCGCTACCGAACTCGAGTCCGAGCTGTTGGGGATCTATCCCGGCCTGCATGGGTCGACGGAACTCACCGACAGGTTAAGTTTCTTGTGGTTTCACGGATAGAATAGCGATTCAAACCGTCTAACGGCCGATACGAGGTGACGGCGGGCCGCTGGTTTGCCGTCGTGCCGAATGGTTGGGCTTTTAGCACCCCGACTCCATCGTCCCGACAATGCCGGACCCCGAGGACGTCTGCGTGCTCGTCCCCACGCTGAACGAGGCCGAGACCATCGGCGAGGTGATCGACGGCTTCGCGGAACGCGGGTACGACAACGTTCTGGTCGTCGACGGCCGGTCCGACGACGGGACGCGAGAGATCGCTGTCGAACACGGCGCCCGGGTCATCGAACAGACGGGGTCGGGGAAGGGCCAGGCCGTCCGCGAGGGCCTGGAACACATCGAGGCCGAGTACGTGCTGATGCTCGACGGGGACGGAACGTACCGCCCGGCGGACGCCGAGCGGATGCTCGAACCGCTCGACGACGACTACGAGCACGTCATCGGCAACCGGTTCGCGGAGATGGAAGAGGGGTCGATGCCGAAGCTGAACGGCTTCGGCAACCGCGCCATCAACCGCGCGTTCCGGTTCATCCACGGGCGCGACTTCGAGGACATCCTCAGCGGCTACCGCGCGTTCACCCGCGAGTCGGCCGAGCGGTTCCGACTCGCCGCCGACGGCTTCGGCGTGGAGACGGAGATGGCCGTCGAGTGCGTGAAACACGACGTCCCGACGAAGGTGGTCCCCATCACCTACGAGGAGCGGCCGGAGGAGTCGGAGACGAACCTCCATCCGCTCTGGGACGGCGGTAGCATCATCCTGACGCTGTACCAGCTCGCGAAGACGAACAACCCGCTGTTCTACTTCGGGAGCATGGGCATCGCGAGCAACCTCTTCGGCGTGGCGATCGCCGTCTACGTCGGCGTCGAGTGGGTGACGCGGAACGTCTCCCACGAGGTGCTGGCCGTCGTCTCCGGCGTCGCCATCCTCTTCGGCGTCCAGTTGCTCATGTTCGGCGTGCTCTCGGACATGATACTGGCACTCCACCGGGAGCAGATCCGCCGCATAGAGGAGCGGCAGTGAGTGTCGTCCCTGACGTCGCGCGCACGCCACGCCCGGTCGTCGGTCGACTGGACCGTCGCTCCGGTCAGCGCATCGACGGGCCGGTCCACCGCCTCGGCAGTCGAGCGCGGCGCGCCGGTAGCGTCAGACACTCCCCCATAAGCCTTTTCTCGGGTGATTGAGTGGAATTTTGTAATGGCTGACCTCACCGACCTCTTTGGGAAAATAGTCGACGACGTTGACGCCGTGTTTCTCTTCTCCCCCAGCGGGTCGTACTACGAGCGGTTCGCCGACCTCGCCGAACCGGACGTCGTGGTCGTCGCCCCCGACAACCACGTCGGGGCGGACAACTTCGTCGAGTTGCCGCTGGAGTTCGAGAACGTCAAAGACCGGGTCCGGTTCGGTCTCGAAGGGGCGATCGACGAGGGCATCGCGGAGGACGGCGACGTCATCGCCTGCGCGACGGACGTCTTCGACGATAGCATCGACACCGTCTCTCGCGTGCGCGTCAGCGAGGAGACCCACACGGGTATCTACGACCTGTTCGCCAACTCCCGGGCCGACCCCGGCGTCATCCGCGACGTGTTCGAGGTCGCCATCGAGCTCGGGACGAAGGGCCAGAAGGGCGAACCGGTCGGCGCGCTGTTCGTCGTCGGCGACGCGGGCAAGGTGATGAACAAGTCGCGCCCGCTGTCGTACAACCCCTTCGAGAAGAGCCACGTCCACGTCGGCGACCCCATCGTGAACGTGATGCTGAAGGAGTTCTCCCGCCTCGACGGCGCGTTCGTCATCAGCGACTCCGGGAAGATCGTCTCGGCGTACCGGTACCTGGAACCGTCTGCCGAGGGCGTCGACATCCCGAAGGGACTCGGCGCGCGCCACATGGCCGCGGGAGCGGTCACCCGCGACACGAACGCCACGGCCATCGTCCTGAGCGAGAGTGATGGCCTCGTCCGGGCGTTCAAGGGCGGTGAACTCATCCTCGAACTCGATCCGGAGGAGTACTGATGGTAGACTGGCAGGTCCTGCTCGAAGAGGAGTACCGCATCGTCCTGGCACTCCTCATCCTCCTGGGTGGCGGCATCGCGGGCTACTTGCTCGGGCGACTCAATCGACGCGTTCTCCGGGCCGCCGGCGTCCCCGAAGTGGTCGAGGGGACGCCGTTCGAACGCACCGCGCGAAGCCTCGGAACGACGACGGTGTCGCTCGTCGCGCGCATCACGTCCTGGTTCATCTACGGCGTCACCGTTCTGCTGGCGCTCAACACCGCCGAACTCCCGCTCTCGACCCAGCTCTTCTGGGAGATCACGCTGTTCATCCCCGACCTGTTCGTCGGCGCGCTCGTGTTCATCCTCGGCTTCGTCGTCGCCGACAAGGCGGAACTGCTGGTCAGCGAGCGCCTGCGGAGCGTCAAGCTCCCCGAGGTCAACGTCATACCGCGCATCGTCAAGTACAGCATCGTCTACGTCGCCCTGCTGGTCGCGCTGAGCCAGATCCGCATCCACACGCTCACGCTCGTCGTCCTGTTCGCCGCATACGTCGCCGCCGTCATCGTCTTCGGGGTCGTCGCGTTCTGGGACCTGCTCCGGTCGGGCGCCGCCGGCATCTACCTCCTGCTCAACCAGCCGTACGGCATCGGTGACGAGATCCGCGTCGCCGAGAACCAGGGCATCGTCCAGGAGGTCGACCTGTTCGTCACCAGGGTCGAGAACGACGGCGAGGAGTTCATCATCCCGAACCACGTCGTCATGCGCAACGGCGCGGTCCGCGTGCGTAACTGAACCTAGTCGCTCGCCACTTCGTCGCTGGACATCTCCCGCGCAGGGACACCTGCGACCGTCGCACCCGGCGGCACGTCGCGCGTCACGAGCGAGTTCGCCGCCACGCTGGCGTTCGCGCCGATCTCGACGCCCGGGAGGATGACGGCGCCCGCGCCGACCATCGCCCGCTCGCCGATTCGCACCTCGCCGGTGCGGTACTCGTCCTGGAGGAACTCGTGACAGAGGATGGTCGCGTCGTAGCCGATGATGGCGTGGTCCTCGACGGTGACCAGGTCGGGCCAGAACACGTCCGGCGTCGACTCCAGTCCCCACGAGACGCCGCGGCCGACGGTGACGCCGATGCGGCGGAGCAGCCAGTTCTTCAGTCGGAGGCTCGGGTTGATGCGCACGAGCCAGATGACGACGTAGTGGAGCGCGACCCGGAGAGGGCTCCTGGCCTGCGTCCAGTACTGCAGCGAGTTGAGTCCGCCCGGCGTCGGATGGCGCGCGATGCGCTCGTGGCGGCGCGTCGAGTCGTCGTCGGTCACGGCCCGGGGTAGTCGCCGCGACGGCTTGAAACTACTCCTCCGGCCGGTCGAAACCTGGGTTCCTCGCCGCGGATTTCCGCGACGTTGTCGACGTTACTCACCGCGCAGTTCTGCGACGTGGTCGATGCGGCGCTGGACGAGCGCCTCCGTCCCCACGTCGTGGCGCACGCGAAGACCCTCCTCACCGGCGACGGCGAGGGCGTCCTCGGCGACGCGCTCGGCCTGGGCGACGTCGTCGCCGATGCCGACGACGGCGAACGAGCGCGACGTGGTGGTGTAGATACCGTCCTCACGCTCGTCGACGCTAGCGTAGAAGAGGAGAGCGTCACCCTCGCTGTCCTCGGCGGCGTCCGCGGCGCTCTCCTCGTCGATGGCGACCTTCGCGCCCGCGGACGGGTCGGTCGGGTACCCCTCCGGGACGGCGTACTTGCAGACGGTCGCCTTCGGGGAAAAGGATAGCTGGGGCAGGTCCTCGCCGTCGCGGGCGGCGACGAGCACGTCGAGGAAGTCGGTGTTGAGCACCGGGAGCGTGTTCATCGCCTCGGGGTCGCCGAACCGGGCGTTGAACTCGACGACCTTCACGCCGTCGGCGGTGAGCATGAACTGCCCGTAGAGGACGCCCTTGTAGTCGTCGAGGGCGTCGACGGTCGCCTCGAGGACGTCCACCGCCTCGCGATAGTCGTCCTCGTCCATGAAGGGAAGTTCGAGGCCGGCGTCGCTGTAGCTCCCCATCCCACCGGTGTTCGGCCCCTCGTCGCCCTCGTAGGCGCGCTTGTGGTCCTGGACGGCGGGCGTGACCCGCAGCTGGCCGCTGGCGACGAACGCCTGGACGGTGAACTCCTCGCCGACCAGGCGCTCCTCCAGGACGACGCGGTCGTACGCCTCCTCGCGGAGGTGCTCTTTGGCTTCCTCCTTCGTCACCTGGTCGCCGGTGACGCGGACGCCCTTGCCACCGGTCAGGCCCGCGGGCTTCACGGCGAGGTCGCCGTCGTACTCGTCGATGTACTCGCAGGCGGCGTCGACGTCCTCGAACGTCTCGAAGTCAGGGCAGCCCGGGATGGACTTCTCGCGCATGAACCGCCGCTGGAACGCCTTGTCGGTCTCGATGCGGGCCTCCGCCTCGCGCGGACCGAAGGCGTAGACGCCGGCGTCGTCGAGCGCGTCGGCGACGCCCGCCGCCAGCGGCCCCTCGGGACCGACGACGGCCAGGGTCGCACCGACGTCCTCGGCGAACGCGACGACGGCCGTGGGGTTGGTCGTCTCCAGCGTCTCGAAGGAGTCGGCGAGCGCCGCGATGCCGGGATTGCGGTTCCCGGCGCAGGCGTGCAGTTCGGCCTCGCTGTCGGCCAGCGCGCGGGCGATGGCGTGCTCGCGGCCGCCGCCCCCGACCAGCAGTACGGTTTCGCTCATGTCGGGAGAGAATGCACACAGGAGTGTAAAGATTGTTGTGGTTCCCGGAAATAAGTATCCACGAACGTGGCTATCGAGCGGCGACGGCGGCCGACTTCGCCGCATCAGTCCCGATCTCGAATCTCTCCTTCGAGTGACAGTTCCGCCTGCGGTCGTTCCACGAATCGTGCGCCGGCGGCGTTCAGGGTACCTCGTTGTCGACGAGTAGCGTACGCAGCGACACCGCGAGCTCCTCGAACTCGTTGAGGTACAGCGCGTTCGTCGTCAGCACGACGCCGTGGTCGTCGGTGAGGACGCGGTTGACGAACCCGTCGGAGAACACGCGGACGGTGAACTCGTACTCGCCGATGGCGGGTTCGACGTCCTCCGCCCCGGTTTGCACCTTGTACGTCTCCCGCGAGTCGAAGCCGAGGCGCTCGTTCTCGACGAGCGTCCGCTTCGCCTCCCGTGCGGCTTCGACGTCGCCGTCGTACAGGTCGCTGCGAACGTAGAGCACGTCGTACGCGTCCGGCGTGTAGTAGATGACGCTCCGGAGCGCGTCGCCGACGGCCGGTCGGGCCGTGTTCACGATCTGGTCGGCGAACTCATCAGAGATGCCTGTCCGTGCCATGTCTTCCCGTAAGTGCTCCATCGTGATGAGCAGTGCGGCGGTCGTTCTCCGTCGAACTCCCGGTTTTACGTGTCGCGGTCGCCTACGCTCACCCATGACAGACCCGACGGACCGGAACCGGCTGGACGAGGAGGAGAGCCCGTATCTCCGCCAGCACGCCGACAACCCGGTTCACTGGCAGCCGTGGGACGAGGACGCGCTCGCGGCCGCGAGCGAGCGGGACGTGCCCATCTTCCTCTCCATCGGCTACTCCGCGTGCCACTGGTGTCACGTGATGGAAGAGGAGAGCTTCGAGGACGAGGGCGTCGCCGAACTGCTCAACGAACACTTCGTCCCGATCAAGGTCGACCGCGAGGAGCGCCCCGACCTCGACTCCCTCTACATGTCCATCTGCCAGCAGGTGACCGGCCGCGGCGGCTGGCCGCTGTCGGCGTGGCTCACGCCGGACGGCCGGCCGTTCCACGTCGGCACCTACTTCCCGAAGGAGGCCCGGCGCGGCCAGCCCGGGTTCGTCGACCTGCTACAGCGGCTCCACCAGTCCTGGGAGCAGGACCGGTCGGAGATCGAGAACCGGGCCGACCAGTGGGAGGCGGCCATCGAGGGCGAACTCGAATCCACGCCGGAGGCGGGCGAGCCCCCGGGCAGCGACCTGCTTGAGTCCGCCGCCGACCAGGCCGTCCGGAGCGCCGACCGCGAGCACGGCGGCTTCGGGACGAGTGGCCCGAAGTTCCCCCAGGCCGGGCGCGTTCACCTCCTGCTGCGCGCCGCCGACCGGTTCGGCGTGGTCGAGTACCGCGACGTCGCCGCAGAGGCGATGACGGCGATGGTCGAGGGCGGCCTCTACGACCACGTCGGCGGCGGCTTCCACCGGTACGTCACCGACCGCGAGTGGGTCGTCCCGCACTTCGAGAAGATGCTCTACGACAACGCCGAGCTATCGCGGCTGCTTCTCGCCGGCTACCAGGCCACCGGCGCCGAGCGCTACGCCGAGGTGGCGCGCGAGACGTTCGCGTTCGTCGAACGGGAGATGCGCCACCCGGAGGGTGGATTCTACAGCACGCTCGACGCCAGGAGCGAGGGCGAGGAGGGCACCTTCTACGTCTGGACGCCGGAGCAGGTGCACGAAGCGGTCGACGACGAGGCGGCAGCGGACTGCTTCTGCGACCGGTACGGCGTCACCGAGGCAGGCAACTTCGAGGGCGCGACGGTGCTGACGGTCAGCGAGGGCATCCCGGCGCTGGCCGAAGAGTACGACCGCACGGAGGAGGAAGTGGAGGCACTGCTCGAAGACGCGCGAGACCAGGTCTTCGAAACGCGGAGCGAGCGCCCCAGGCCGGCCCGTGACGAGAAGGTGCTCGCGGGCTGGAACGGGCTGATGATATCGGCGCTAGCGGAGGGCGGTCTCGTGCTCGACGAGGAGTACGCCGACCTCGCCGTCGACGCCCTCGAGTTCGTCCGCGACCACCTCTGGGACGCCGATGCGGGTCGACTCTCCCGCCGGTTCAAGGACGACACGGTGGGCATCGACGGCTACCTGGAGGACTACGCCTTCCTCGCGCGCGGCGCGCTCGACTGCTACCAGGCGACCGGCGACCGCGACCACCTCGCGTTCGCGCTGGACCTCGCACGCGCCGTCGAGTCGGAGTTCTGGGACGACGACGCGGGGACGCTGTACTTCACGCCGGCGAGCGGCGAGCGCCTCGTCGCCCGCCCGCAAGAGGTGGCCGACCAGTCCACGCCGTCCAGCCTCGGCGTCGCCGTCGACGCGATGCTCGCGCTGTCGCACTTCGCGCCCCACGACCGCTTCGAGGACGTGGCCGAGCGCGTCCTCAAGACCCACTCGCGAACCGTGGCGTCGAACCCGCTCCAGCACGCGACGCTGACGATGGCGGCGGACCGCCGCGCGACGGGGTCGCTGGAGCTCACCGTCGTCGCCGACGACCTGCCCGCGGCGTGGCGCGACCGCATCGCCGGAACGTACCTGCCGACGCGACTCCTCTCTCGGCGTCCGCCGACGGCGGAGGCGCTGGCGGAGTGGCTCGACGACCTCGGACTCGACGATGCGCCCCCCGTCTGGGCGAACCGAGAGCAGGAGGGTGGCGAGCCGACCATCTACGTCTGTCGTTCGTTCACCTGCTCGCCGCCCGTGACTGACGTCGACGCCGCCATGGAGTGGGCTGACGACCTCGCGCCGGAGTAACCACCGGAAGAACTGTCGATTTCAGGCCAGACTGTCGGCGTCGAGGAGTTCGCGGGCGACGTGCTCGGCCGCCGGCAGGTTCTCGCTCTCCTCGAAGCGCGCGAGTTCCTCGTCGCCGTCCTCGACGACGATGGTCGGGATGAGCGTCACGTCGTACTCCTCGACGAGTTCGCCGTCCTTCTGCTGGTCCACCTCGTGGACCGCGATCTCGCGGTCGGGGATGCCGGCCGCGGCAAGGGCCGCGAAGAAGTCCGGCAGCGCCGACCGGCAGTCGCCACACCAGTCCGCCCCCCACACGTGGTAGGTGACCTCGCCGACGGCCGACTCCAGCGCCTGCACCGTCTCGCTGTGCGCAGCAGGGTCCCACGTCGGATTCGGTTCTATCGATTCCATGTCCGGGTTTTGACCCCGACGCAGATAAGTTCGGGCCTCGCGGCACGGGGTGGCGAGAACTCGGACGGCGACGGACCGAAGACGGACGGCGGTCAGCTGCGACGCATCGACCGCTTCCGGCACGCCCTGCCGCTGTCCGCTAGGGGTTTACGTTCCCGCCCGCTACCTTCGGACGATGAAAGAGAGCATCCTGGACGCCGTGGGTACGCCGCTCGTCTCGGTGCGCTCCCCCGAGGGGGCCACCGTCGCGGCGAAGGTGGAGGCGTTCAACCCGGGCGGGTCGGCGAAGGACCGCCCGGCGCTGGCCATGGTCGAGGCCGCCGAGGAGGCGGGCGAACTCGAACCCGGCGACCGCATCGTCGAACCGACGAGCGGGAACACCGGTATCGGGCTGGCGGTCGTCGCGGCCGCACGCGGGTACGACTGCACCATCGTCATGCCGGAGTCGAAGTCACCGGAACGCCGGCGGCTGATGGCGGCCTACGGCGCGGACCTCGAACTCGTCTCGGGCGAGATGGAGTCGGCGCGAGAGCGCGCCGACCGGCTCACCGAGGCGGACGAGGACGCCGTCCAGCTCGGGCAGTTCGAGAACCCGGCGAACGCCGAGGCCCACTACCGGACGACGGCCGAGGAGATACTCGACCAGGTCGAGGGCCGCGAGGTGGACGCCCTCGTCGCGGGCGTGGGGACCGGCGGGACCATCACCGGCACGGCCTCGCGGCTGCTGGAGGCGTTCCCCGACATGACGGTCGTCGCCGTCGAACCCGAGGAGAACCCCGTACTGTCGACCGGCGAGTCCGGCGACGACGACTACCAGGGGATGGGGCCGGGATTCGTCTCCGACCTGCTCGACACCGACCTGCTCGACGAGGTGGAGACGGTCGCGCTGGCGGACGCGGAGGCGGAGTGCCGGCGTCTCGCCCGCGAGGAGGGCATCCTCGTCGGGCAGTCCGCCGGGGCGGCGAGCGTGGCCTCGTACCGCGTCGCCGAGCGCATCGCCGCGCCGGACCTCGACTGTCCCGAGGGACCCGAAGACTGGCGGGAGACGGCCGCGACCGACGGCGGGGCTGAGCGCGGTCGCGACGACTGCCCCCTCGTCGTCACGGTCTTCCCCGACAGCGGCGAGCGATACCTCTCGACGGGACTGTTCGAGTAGCTCAGTTCCGGAACTCGTCCTCGGTGACGCGGACGACGACGGTGTCTTCTACGTCCCGCAGGTCGTACCCCGGCACGCCGTCCTCGGTCCGGGCGACGTACATCGGTTCGACCACTTCCTCGTCCTCGGTGACGCCGTACACTTCGAGGAGGGCGTCCGTCTCGGCGGGGCGCACCCCGCCGTCGCGGACTTCGGCCGCGAGGTCGCGCGAGAGCCACTCCTCGTCGCTGACGCTCGGCTCCAGGATGAGCGCGTCGTCGACGAACCGCACGAGATACCAGTTGAGGTCGTTGAGAAGCGAGACGGCGGCACCGAGGCTGATGGTCTCCAGTTCGAGACAGTTGCGGTACGGCTCCCGGAGGTCGTAGGTCGCGAGGGCGTCGCGCGCCGTCTCCCGCGACAGGAGTTCGGCGCGCAGGTTCACGTCGTCGGAGCCGACGAGACAGACGCGAGTCACTGGTCGGAGGGTGGGAGCGGCCCCGTAAAGCGGTTTCGACTCGCTCAGGGCGACATTGTTCAGATTAGCGCTTCCCCACCGCTGGTGTCGTGGGGGCGGTCAACCGCCCTCCTGGCGGATTGAAAGGGCGAGACCGGCTTGGCGTCTCCGCGAGCGCAGCGAGCGGATGGCCCGGACGACGAGCACAGCGAGTCGTCCGGCGAACCCCGGCGAAGTAAGCACCGCAGTCGCCGCAGGCGGCGAGGAGCGCAGCGAGCCGCGGGAGTCAAGCCGGTCGAGGGCTTTCTGACAGTCTCCCCCTCTCCCAACTACTTATCTGAACACTCCCCGGCTATGGCGAGACGACCTCGGCGTCGGCGATCGCGGCCGCCGCGCGCTCGAAGAGGTCGTCCGGTTCGGCGTTCTCGACGATCTCCAGCGTCGCGTTCGTCTCCGGGAAGTCGGGCGCGATGCGGTTGCAGCCCGCCGGGATGGTCGAGTCGGTGAACGTGCCGATCTCGCGGGCGCGGTCGACGATAGCCGTCTTGTCCATCGTCAGCAGCGGCCGGTGGATCGGGAGATCGGTCGCCTGGCTCGTCACCCCGAGGTTGCTCGCGGTCTGGCTGGACTTCTGGCCGACGGCCTCGCCGGTGACGATGCCCGAGGCGTCGACCTCGCGGGCGACGTGTTCGGCGACGCGGAACATGAACCGTCGGTACGCGAGCATCCGCGCCGCGCCGACCTCCTCGACGAGCAGGTCCATCACGTCGCCCGTCGGCACCTTCCAGACGCGCATGTCGAAGTTGGGAGCGAACGCGGCGAGCGTCCGGACCGTCTCCATCGCGCGGGCCTCGTGGTCGGCCCCGCCGTAGTCGCCCAGGTCGAGATAGACGGGGACGACCGGCGACCCGCGTTTCATCATCTCCCACGTCGCGACGGGCGAGTCGATGCCGCCGCTGACGAGCGCGACCACCGTCGACTGGCTGCCGAGCGGGAGGCCGCCGGGGCCGTCCCGCTTCTCGACGAAGACGAACGCATCGGACTCGCGGACCTCGACGTGGAACGTCAGGTCGGGGTCGTCGAGGTCCACCGCGGGTTCGTCGACGACGTTCCAGACGGCCTCGCCGCCCTGTCGCTCGACGTCCTCGCTCGTGAACGGGAGGTCCTTGTCCGCGCGGCGAGCGCGCACGGCGAACGTCCCGCCGACGTCTAGTTTGCTGGCGGCGTCGGCGAGCGCGGTCCGGACGGCGTCGAGTTCGGGAGTGACGACCACCGCGGGGCTGGCCGACCGGACGCCGAAGGTGTCGGCCGCCGCGTCCGTCGCCGCGTCGACGGTCTCCTCGTCGGCGTGGACGAGCAGGCGCGACCACCGGCGTTCGACCTCGGCGTCGACGCCGCGCGCGTCGAGCGCCGCCGCGAGGTTGTCCCGGAGCCGTCGCTCCATCTCCGACTGCACCTTCCCGCTCTTGATTCCCACGTCCCCGTGCCTGACGAGGACGGTGTCGGCTCCAGGGGGATGCACGACGGAAGGTAGTGAGGGTTCGAATAAACGGCCTTCGGTTCGAGAAAAGGAACGAATCGACCGCGTCGGCCGGTCAGAACGTCGTGACGTCGCCCTCGATGGCCCGCTCGGTGATGGACGTCACGTTCGCCAGTTCCTCGTCGACGATGGCGACGACGTCGTCGCGGATGTCGTCGATGGCGACGCCGTCCTCGGTGACGACCTCGGCGTCGGCGACGTGGGGGCGGTCGATGGGGCGGCCGATCTGGCTGAGCAGGCGGATGCGCAGGTCGCGGATGCCGTCGACCTCGGCGACGACGGTCTCGGCGATCTCGGTGCTGAGCAGGTTGTAGATCTTCCCGATGTGGTTGACGGGGTTCTTGCCGGAGGTCGCCTCCATCGACATGGAGCGGTTCGGGGTGATGAGGCCGTTGGCGCGGTTACCGCGACCGACGGAGCCGTCGTCGCCCATCTCGGCGCTCGTCCCGGTCGTCGTGAGGTAGATGTTCTCCTCGGCGGGACCCTCGGTGTCGGCGGTGTTGACGTGGACGGTGACGTCGCGGTCGGTGTACTCCTCGGCGACGTCGCGGACGTACGCGCGGACGTCCTCGACGATGGCGTCGTACTCCGCGCGGTCGTCGACGTACCGGTCGACCATCGCGGCGGCGACGGTCACGTCGATGCTGTCGCGCTCGCGCTTGCCCATGATCTTCACGTCCGGACCGAGCGCGGGGTTGTCGGCCGCGAACTCGGTGTTGAGGCGGCGCTCGGCGTTCAGGACGATCTGCTCGGTCTCGGTGAGCGGCGCGTGGCCGACGCCGAAGCTCGTGTCGTTGGACATCGGGACGCCGGCGGTCGCCCGCTGGTCGTCGCTTGCGGACGTCGGTCCGCCGTCACCGCCGAAGACCTCCTGGAGGTCGCCGCTGCCCTCGCCGAGCTTCACGTCGATGATGACGTCGCTGCCGACGTCGAGTTCGGGGACGTTCTCGTTGAGATAGCTACGGGCGGCGTCGAGCGCGATGGTCTCGGCGGGGATCTTCGTCCCCTCGTACTCCTTGGTCGCGCGGCCGACGATGAGGACGTAGATGGGTTCGATCATCTCGCCGCCCCCGAACGCGGGGTTCGCGCTCCCGGCGACGAGCTGCGTCTCGTCCGTGTTGTAGTGGAGGACCTTCCCGACGCGGTCGAGGTAGGCCTGCGAGAGCGCGCGGGAGACGCTCTCGGCGATGCCGTCGCTGATGGAGTCGGGGTGACCGATACCTTTCCGCTCGACGATCTCGATCTCCTGGTCTTCGACTGCCCGTCGCTGGATGGGCTCTACCTGGATGTTCCGATCGGTCATTGTCGCACCTTTACGGCGGCGGAATCTATAACTTGCGGAAACGGTTTTCGGCCTCGTTATTACTTGCCCGCATCATCGAGGCACAGCCCCAGGTAGGAGGTCCGGATCTGGTCGGCCGGGTCGAGACCCAGGTCCCGGAGGACGGCGTACGCTCCCTCACGGGCCTCCTCGACCCCCTCTTCTGCGGCCTCGATTTCGACCTCGACGAACTCGCCGAGTCCGTCGACGGTGTCGAGGGTCACGGTGTACCCGTCCAGTTCGTAGTACTCGCGTTCCTTCCGGACGGTCGCCGCGGGGTCGAACCCGAGCGCCTCGAAGACGCCGTGAGCGGCGTCGGCGTCCGCGACGGCGGTCTCGACCTCGCGGCGCGTCTTCGATTCGGCCTCGACCAGCGGGCCCTTGTACGTCACCACCTGCTCGGTGACGGTGTCGCTCTCGCCGTCCCCGGTCTCCCGGTGCTCCTCGCGCAACCGAAGCGCCTCGTCGGTGTCGGCGAACTCGCGGTGCGGGGCGTCGAAGTACGTGTCTTCCTGGACGACAGTCGCCACGTGGCGGGCGTCCAGTCCGTCGAGTCGCTCCCGGACGGCGTCGTGGTCGGCGCGTACCTTCACCTCGACCTCGTACATGTCCGAGCGCACGGGTGGGGGAGCAAAAAGCCCTCCGCGATTCGACGGTCGCAGGTCGTTGGTTCCGGCTCCGGTGCGACGAGGAACGGTCCGACGGTCACCGGCGACGGTGAGACCGCACCCCGCGAAATCGTCAGACGGGCGTCTGACGCTCTCGGGAGCTTTATTACGCGCGGCTCGAAGATATACTGTCGTGTCGCTCCGCTCCGACCCACTTGACGAACTGTCGATCCCCGACGGGACCACCGTCGAAGAGCACGACCTGGTCACCGACAGCGACGTCATCGTCGGTGCCCAGAGCACCGTCGAGTTCGGCGTGCGAGGCAACAACGTCATCGCGGGCGAGCGGGTTACGTTCGGCGGGCACATCGAGGCCGAAGAGGACTGTCGGCTCGACCTCTGGTCCGACGTGGACGGCGACGTGCTCGTCGGCCAGGACGCGTACCTCGGCGAGCGCGTCCACGTCTCGGGACGGCTGATGGTCAGCGGCGACCTCGACATCGGCGACGACGTCGAGATCGACGAGGGGTTCGAGGCCAACGGCTGGATCGTCATCCGGAACCCGATGCCGACCATCGTCTTCCTGTTCGTCTACCTCTCCCAGCTGCTGCGCATCGGCGAGGAAGAGGCCGCCCGCAGTCTCGTCGACGAGATGCTCGACGGGAGCGAGGCCGACCCGGCTATCGTCCCCCGGAACGCCCACGTCAGCGACGACGCCTGGCGGGTCTCGACGCCGGCCACCATCGGCGACGACTGCCGCCTGCACGGCAACGTCCGCGCCGAGGAGATCGACGTCGGAGCGAACAACGAGGTGTTCGGGAGCCTCCGCGCGCGCGGTGACATCGTCGTCGGCGAGGGAACGCGCATCCACGGCGACGTCACCACCCGGAACGGGACGGTCGTCCTGGAGGCGGACGCCGAAGTACTCGGCGACGTCTCCTGCGACGACCTCCGGTTCCACGAGGACGCGACCGCCGACGGGACGATGCGCGCCAGCGGCGAGATGACGATGGTCCGGGCGGAGACGCGCAGACCGACCGACGAGGAGGCCGATGACGCCGACGAAGATGCCACTGCCGACGACGAGGACGCACCGGCCGACGACGCAGCGGTCGACGGGTCACCATCGGATGGACCGGACGAGCCAACCCCGGACGCGGACGGACAGTCGGCCGACGACGGGGCGGACGCCGGTGAGCGCGAGGACGACGCGACCGGTGACGGCGAGCGGACAGAGCCGACGGCGGACGCGTCGAGCGAGTCGGTCAGGACGGAGCGCAAGCGCAGGGACGGCCCGGGAACGACCTCCGGCGCATAGTTCGGGACGCTGACCCTTCTTCGACGAGCCAGTCCGGGAGCGACGGCTGCCGGTCGGACGCCAGAACGGCCGCAGTATGTCGAGACTCTGTTGATTTCCCGACACTATAATAAACGTTGCCAGCCATGATACTCAGTGGCGCATGAAACAGAAACACATACATGGGACGTGGTATCGATGCACTCCGTCGTGTTGACGAAGGGCGTCCCGGACTTCCGGGAGGGACAGGTGTCGTTCGACGAGGACGGCCACCTCGAGCGCGGGAAGACGCCGACGGTGATGAACCCGAACGACGAGTTCGCGCTCGACGCGGCGCTGCAGGCGAAGGTCAAGCACGGCGGGACGGTCAGCGCGATGAGCATGGGGCCGCCCGGGTACGGCGACGTGCTCCGGGAGGCGATGTCGGTGTACGCCGACGACTGCTATCTCCTCTCGGACCGGGAGATGGCGGCGGCGGACACGTGGGCGACCGCCATCACGCTCTCGGCCGGCATCGAGAAGCTGGGCGACCCGGACCTCATCTTCGCCGGCTTCAAGACCGCAGACGGGGAGACCGGCCAGACCGGGCCGCAGGCAGCGTGGTGTCTCGACCGACCCATCATCACGCACGTCATCGCCATGGAGATAGACGAGGACGAACGGCGCGTCCGCGCGAAGCGCCTCGTCGAGGGCGACGTCGACGAGATCGAGACGGTCGAGGCACCCCTGCCGGCCTTCATCGTCACCGACCCGGAGTTCGAACCGTCCTACCGGACGGCCGAACACCGCCTCAAGCGCAAGCGGCTGAAGGCCGAGACCGAAGAGCGCGCCGAGGAGCACGAAGAGTACATGACGACGTGGGACCACGAGGACCTGAACCTCGACCCGGACTACATCGGACTGGACGGCTCGCCGACCATCGTCTCCTCGGTCGACCCCATCCCGAAGGCACCCGCAGAGCGCGACGCGACCATGGTCGACCCCGACGACGAGGCCGCCATGGGCGACGTCGTCGAGACGATGCAGCAGTTCGCCGGGGGTGACTGACCGTGGCCGACATCGACCCCGGCGAACGGACCGTCGAGGAACTGGAGGCGGAGGTCAAGACGGTCGAGGACCCCGGCGCACTCGACGACCTGCTTTCCGCAGAGGAGGAGGGCGAGGACCGCACGACCGCGAAGGAGGCCATCCAGGCTCGCATCGACGAACTCGACGCCGAGACGGAGGGCGACGAGGAGAGTGACGAGGCGGCTGACGAGGAGGCGGAAGCGGGCGCAGAGGACGACGAAGAAACGGAGGACGAGGGCCTCGACCGACCGACGGCGGACAAGAAGCACGTCCGGGCGCTCGAGAACGGCGTCTACCGCGATATGTACGTCTACTGCGAGACGCAGGGCGGCGAACTGCTCGACGTCTCGAAGGAGATGCTCGGCAAGGCGCGGGAACTGATGGACGACTACGAGGCCGAGTACGGCGGCGGCGAGCGCGTCGTCGCCATCGTCATCGGGTCGGACGTCGAGGGGCTCGCCGAGGAGGCCGTCGCCTACGGCGCGGACGTGGCGCTCTACCACGACGACGACCGCCTGGAGCGGTTCCGCCACAAGCCGTACACCGAGATCGTCGCGGACGTGGCCCGCGGCGGGTCGCCGCCGGGCGAACCGGCCGGCGAGGACCAGCACGACTGGCGCGACTACGACAAGCCGCGCTACTTCCTGTTCCCGGCGACGAACAACGGCCGCGACCTCTCCGCGCAGGTGCAGGGCGAACTCGACTCCGGGCTCGCCAGCGACTGCTCGGGGCTGTTCATCGAGGAGGAGCTCATCTCCAACCCCGTGAAGACGGGCGAACCGGGCGAGAAGGTGGAGTTCGAGCGCGTGCTACACATGAAACGCCCGGACTTCTCGGGGTTCGAGTACTCCACCATCCTCTGTCTCGACAACCCCGACCGGGAGTTCCACCCGCAGGGCTGTTCGGTCATCCCGGGGAGCTTCGAGCCGATGGACCCCGACTTCGAGCGCGAGGGACTGGTCGTCGAGCACGACCTCGAACTCCCCGACGACTGGTTCCGGGTCGACGTCCCCGAGTGGGACACCCTCGACACGGGCGTGGACCTGACGGGCCACGAGGTGGTCGTCGCCGTCGGCCGCGGCATCGGCGACGACCCGACGGCGGGCATCGAACTCGCGCTCGACCTGGTGGATGCGTTCGACGACGCGACGCTCGGGCTCTCCCGGGGCGTCGTCACCGCCTCCTACGACGTCGAGGGGCACGTCGAGAGCTACGTCACCGAGGAGCGCCAGATCGGCGAGACGGGCCAGATCGTCGAACCCGACCTCTACGTCGCGGCCGGCATCAGCGGCGCCATCCAGCACAAGGTCGGCATGGACGAGGCCGACACCATCGTCGCCGTCAACACCGACACCGACGCCGACATCGTCGACTTCTCGGACTACTTCGTCGAGGGCGACCTCTTCGACGTGCTTCCCCGACTGACCGCGGCGGTCGAGGCGGGCGAACTGGACGCGATCACGGCTGAGGACGATGACTGAGGAACACGAACACTACGAGGCGGTCGTGGTCGGCGCCGGGCCAGCCGGAGCCGCCGCAGCCGCGACGTTAGCACAGAACGGCGTGGAGACGCTCGTCCTCGAACGCGGCGTCGAGGCCGGGTCGAAGAACGTGTCGGGCGGGCTCATCTACGCCGAGGAGTCGGCGCCGTACACCATCGACGGGCTGTTCCCCGACTTCCGCGAGGAGGCGACCGAGCGGCCCATCACCGACTACCTGATCCACAACGTCGCCGGAGAGACGGTGAAGACGTTCGACATCACCGACCTCCACGAGCACGACACGGAGTGGTCGGACGCCGTCCTCCGCCGAGAGATGGACTCCTGGCTGGAGGAGCGGGTCCACGAGGTGACGAGCGAGACGGGCGGCGGCCTGCTCACCGGCGTCCGGGTGAACGGCCTGCTCCGGGAGAACGGCAAGATAGTCGGCGTCACCTGCGACGAACTCGACCCCATCCGGGCGGACTTCGTCGTCGCCGCGGACGGCGTCAACAGCGAACTCGCGCGCGACGCCGGCCTGATGGACTGGGACGAACCCGACGAGTGGTTCCAGGGCGTCAAGGCCGTCATCGACGTGCCCGAGGACGTCATCGACGAGCGGTTCGACGTCGGTCCGGAGTCGGGCGCGGCACACCTGTTCTCCGGCGACCTGTTCGAGGGCGTCCGCGGCGGCGGGTTCCTCTACACGAACGAGCACTCGCTGTCCATCGGCACCGTCTTCCACCTCGACAGCATCGTCGCGGAGGAGGCCGAACCGCACGAACTGCTCGACCACCTGCTCACCCATCCGCTGCTCGCGCAGTGGCTGAACGGCCACTACGACGAGGTGGAGTACTCGGCGAAGCTCGTCCCCGACTCGAAGAAGGCGGCCCACCCCGCTCCCCACCGGGGCCGCCTCGCGGTCGTCGGCGACGCCGCCGGCCAGATGCAGGCCCAGGGCCCCATCATCAAGGGGATGAACCACGCCGTCTCCGCGGGCGCGCTCGCCGGCGAGGCGTTCGCTGAGGCGCGGATGCGCAGCGAGCCGGAGTCGGCCGGCCGGCGGTACGCGAAGAAGCTGGAAGAGGAGGGCGTGATGCGGAAGCTCCGCCCGCCCCAGTACAGGGTGGCCAGCGCGCTCGGCGAGAACGAACGCGTCACAGACGCCATCGAGAGCGTCCTCACCTCCGGACTGGGGCGGGCGGTGCTGCGGAGCCGCCCGGTCGCCAGCCAGCTCGAACGCCTGTACAGCACCCCGTTCCTCTCGTCGATGATCCCCGACACGCGGACGCCGTACGTCACGCTGCCGACGGTCATCGCGGAGGAACTCGGCACGCGCGTCACCGACGAGAACGAGGTCGAACCCAAGAGCCTCGCCGACCGCATCGGCGACCTGACCTACGACACCGACGTGGGCAACCCCCACATCGAACTTCGCGACGACTCCTACGAGGCCAGCGGCGCGGCCGTCACGGCCTGCCCGGTCAGCGCCGAGGACTTCGGCGGCGGCTGTTACCGCGCGGAGACGGTCGCGACGAACGGCGGCACCGAGACGCGCGTCAGCCTCGACACCCAGCCCTGCGTGGAGTGTGGCACCTGCGCCATCGTCGCCGACACCGAGTGGGAGCACCCGCGCGGCGGCAAGGGGGTGGAGTTCCGCGAAGGATGAGCGAGTACCGCGACCGCATCGCCGACCTCGCCGAGCGGTCCCGCGAGGACCGCGAGGCGTTCGAGCCGCCCGCGGACCCGCCGGCCGAAGCGGAGGCGCTGTCGTACCTCCGCTCGGGCGTCGGCGAGGTCGTCGCCGTGTACGTCGAGGGGCGGACCGGCGAGTTCGCCGCCTTCGACGACGTCGAACTGTCGCTGCTCGAGCGCGCGCTCAACGACTGGCTCGAACTGTACGCGCGCTGCTACGGCGAGGAGATCGACGCGGAGTTCACGGTGCGAGAGGTCGCGGAGCTCGTCGTGGCGACCCACGACGTCACCGACGTCGCACAGCTTCTCACCCACGTCCCACGGCGACGGGAGCAGGCGTGACGGCAGGCCGGTGACGGCTCGGCCGACCGTCGCCCCGCTCCCGTCGTGCGCGTCTCACCGCGGCGTCACTCCATCGCACGCCGGCGTCACCCCGTCGCACGCGTCACCTCGTACCGTTCACCCGCCGTCACTCGAAGGCCTCTTTCTCGCCCACGAGGTCCCACAGCGGGTCGTAGTCCGCCGGGAGCTGGTCGCGGACCTGCTGTAGCTCGCCCTCCGGCACGAGTTCGGCGACGAGGCTCACGATGGCCTGCGCGTAGAACAGCGCGTCCTGGTCGTCGGCGCTCGCGCGGTCGCCGACGCGGTCGACGAACTCGTCGAAGTCGAAACGCTGGCCGGAGTCGGCGCTCTCGAGGTACCAGTCGATCTCCATCGGGAGCGGCCCCGCGAGGTCCTGTGCCTCACCCGCCTGGAGCCGTTCGCCGACCGTCGTCAGCACTGCGCGTATCGCACGAACCGTCTTCCCCTGCGTCCCGAGTTCGAGACGGTGTTGCACCTGTCCGATGAACTGGCTGTAATCCATGTCGTTTCCCCCACTCCCTCCACGATGGACGAACACAAATATCGAGCGGCGACCGGTCACGAGTCGGGACGTTTTAGCGCCGGTCGCTCCTACAGTCTGGTATGCCGAAGCCGAAAGACGCCTTCGATGAGCTCTACCCCTGCGACTTCTACGAGCCGGGGGAGCTGCTCGACGAGGACCGGATGTACACCGTCTACGAGATAGCGCGCCTGCTCCAGGGGCTCGACCCCGACGCGGAACTGGACGTGGCCGACGAGGAGATACTACTCGACTGGGCCATCCCGTGGGTCATGCGCAACTCGGAGGAACTCGTCATCGCGGAACCGCCGTCTGAAGAGGAACCGGGGTACTACGGCCTGAAGACATGACGCTGCTCGTCGCCGGCGGCGACCGCGTGGACGCCGGCAAGACGACGTTCACCGTCGGACTGCTGGAGTGGCTCGACGGCGTCGGGTTCAAGCCGCGCGCGGGCAACGACTACTGGTTCGACCACGACGACGTGCTCGACGCCGCGGCCGACGGTCGCCTCTACGGCAAGGACGCCGCGCGTCTCGCGGCCGCCAGCGCCGCCGACGCGACGCCGGAGGAACTGAATCCCGTCCATCGCCTCTGGCAGCCGTCGCCCGGCCCCGACACGGGGATGCTCGGCCAGTCGCGCCGCGAGTTCCTGGTCGACCGCGTCGGCGACGCCTACGTCGTCAACGACACCGTCGAGCTTCCCGACGCCGTCCGCGAGCGCCTGCCGCTCGACGACGCGGTCCGCGTCGAGACGCTTTCGGAGCTCAACGAGCAGACGGAGCGACGGTACCTGCCTCACTTCCGCGCGCTCGCCGAACGCATCCGGTCGGCCGACCGCGCCGTCGTCGAGTCGTACAGCGACATCGCGCGCCCCATCCAGGACGTCGACTTCGACGCCGTCGCGGTCGTCGAACCGTGCCGGGTCCGGACCTACGACGGGGAGCGGTTCGCGAAGGCCTGCGAGGTGGCCGACGGGAGCCCGCGCGACGGAACGCTGGAGGAGCGGGTCGGCGACGTGGTGGACCTGCTCGACCCCGCCGCCGTCGAGTCGCTGGCCCCGTTGCGGAGCGAGGAACGTTCGGACCCGGCGGCGGTCGCGGCGGCGTACGACCGCGCCTACGAGGCGCTGGCGTCGACGTAGGACCGGTGTCGGCGTGGCGCGACCGGTCGGTCACCGCATCCGGGCGGCCTTCGACGCCAGTTCCACGTCGTGGATCGGGTTCGTCGTCACGCTCGGACCGTGGCCGGTGTGCATCTGGTCGAGGTCGTCGTCGACGGCGTCGAGCACGCGGTCGATGCTGTCGACGAGCGCACCGCGGTCGCCCTCCTCGAGGTCGGTGCGGCCGAAACTGCCGTTCTGGAAGACGAGGTCGCCGGCGAACAGGACCCTGGCCGTGGGCGAGTAGAAGCAGAGGTGGTCGTCCTTGTGACCGGGCGTGTGGAGGGCGGTGTACTCGTGGTCGCCCATGACGACCGTCCCCTCGTCGGGGATGACCTCGTCGACGCCGGGGTGGTCGGCGTCGAAGCCCCACGCCTGCACGTCGAACGCGGACGTGACGTCGTCGAGGTTGCCGACGTGGTCGGCGTGCGTGTGGGTGAGGACGACCGCGTCGAGGTCGACGCCGTCGATACGGTCGACGACGTCGAACCCCGACCCGGCGTCGACGAGCACCGTTCGGTCGCCGTCCACGAGGAAGGCGTTACTCGTGAACGACTGCACTCCGGCGGCGACGTTGCGGATCATGTCCGCTGGTTGGGCCGGCCCCCGTTTCTCCCTTTCGCTCCCTACTCCTCGGCGAGTTCGTCGACGAGCGTGTCGAGGCTGTAGCTCTGGAGCACGCGGTGGGAGTCGCGCAGCGTCGAGACGACGAACGTCGAGTAGGTGCGTTCGACCTCGTCGATGGCCTCGAAGTCGCTGATGAGTCGTTCGACCATCTCGCGGTCGGTGAGGTGCGCGATGAGGATGAAGTCCGTCTCCCCCATCGTGAAGTACGCCTGCGTGACGCCCTCGACCGCCAGCAGTTTCTCGCCGAACTCCTCGTAGGTGCCCTGGTAGTCCGCCAGCACCTCGACGACGACGGTGACGCCGAGTCCGAACGACTCCAGGTCGATGTCGTACAGGTCGTTCTCGATGACCCCCGCCTCCCGGAGGTTGTTCAGCCGGTAGTGGATGGTCGAGACCGGAATGTCGGTCTCCTCGTGGAGTTTCTCGGGACTCCCGGTCTCGAGGTCCGAGATCGCCTTCAGCAGCGTGATGTCGCGCTCGTCCATTGGGGAGTCGTTGTCGCTCGGACTAATTAATGTCCGGCCTTCCCGTAATGCCAGCCTTCCCGTCACCCGACCGCGCACCCGTACCGTGAGAGCCTGCTACTGCAGCCTCCTGCTGCCGACCCACGGTATGAAGTGTCATTCCACTACATGGGATTGTCCCGGATTGAGAACGACAATCACAGGTTTTCTCGTTTCGTGTACGGATTGGCACCGAACTGTTGTAGTAGAATTTAACAGGCTCCAGTGCAGAGGGTTGGATAGAAATCTATGATTACGAGAAAAGCTGGAAGGTATCTCTCACACACGGGAGTAATGTTCGTTCTTGTTGCCACGTTCTGGGGGACCTCGTTCGTCTCCATCGCGGAGGGACTGCACTACTTCCCGCCGATACTGTTCGCAGCTATCCGCTACGACGTCGCCGGGCTGCTGGTCCTCGGGTACGCAATCATCAGGACCGACCGCTGGCGGCCGACCGACCGACAGGACTGGCTGGCGGTCGGCATCGTCGGCGCGTTCGTCATCTTCGGTCACCACGCGTTCCTCTACCTCGGCGAGCAGCACGTCCCGGGCGCGCTCGCCGCGGTCATCGTCAGCCTCGCGCCCGTGCTGACGGCGATGTTCGCCAGCACCCTCTTCACCGACCAGCAGGTCACGCCCGTCGGCGCGCTCGGGTTCGTCTTCGGCTTCGTCGGCGTCGGTGTGGTCGCCAATCCCGACCCCGCGAACCTCGTGTCGACGAACGGAATAGCCATGGGACTCGTCTTCCTCTCGACGGTGAGCTTCGCCCTCGGGTCGGTGCTCACCCAGCCCATCCAGTCCGAACTGCCCGCCCCCACGCTGCAGGGCTGGGCGATGGTGTTCGGAGCCGGACTGCTCCACGTCGTCAGCGCGATGCGCGGGGAGTCGGCGGCCGCCATCGACTGGACGCCGACAGCCATCACCTCGCTGGTTTACCTCGTCGTCTTCTCCGGCGCGATCGCCTTCCTGCTGTACTTCCAGCTGCTCGACCGCCTCGGGCCGACCGAACTCAACCTCGTCGGCTACCTCGAACCCGTCGTCGCGACGCTGGTCAGCTGGATGCTGCTCGGCGAACTCGTCGACGGCACGACGGTCGCCGGCTTCGCCGCCATCTTCGTCGGGTTCGCCCTGCTGAAGCGCCGCGCTCTCGAGGACGTGGTCCGGTCCGTCTCGGGCTCGCTGACCGCCGGCTCCGCGTCCTGGCGCACGCGCGGTCGCTAACCCGAACGCTCACCTGCGTCCGGTCCCTCTCCTCCCCCATGACGAAGCGCGCGCTGGAGCGCCGACTCGCCGCGGTCGCCGATTTCGACGAGCCGCGGGTCGACCTGGAGCAGTACGCCACCCCGGCCGACCTCGCGGCCCACCTCGTCCACCTCGCCGACGTCCACGGCGACGTCGCCGGCCGGACGGTCGTCGACCTCGGGACGGGAACGGGCGTGCTCGCGCTCGGTGCCGCGACCCGGGACCCGGTACGCGTCGTCGGCCTCGACGCCGACCGGGCCGCGCTGCGGGCCGCGCGCGACAACGAGCGCCGCGTCGACCCTGCAGTGGCGGTCGAGTGGCTGCGGGGCGACGCGACTCGCCCGCCGCTGTGTCTGGACGACCGTCGGATTCCTGCACAGGACGTCACGGTGCTCATGAACCCGCCGTTCGGGGCGCAGCGCGGCAACGAGCACGCCGACCGCGCGTTCCTCGACGCGACGGCGTCGCTCGCCGACGTCTCCTACTCGATCCACAACGAGGGGAGCCAGGGGTTCGTCGAGGCGTTCGCGGACGACCGCGGCGGCGAGGTGACCCACGCGTTCCGCGCCGAACTCCCGCTGGAGCGACAGTTCGCGTTCCAGCGGGAGGAGCGGCGAGTGCTCGACGCCGAGGTGTTCCGCGTCGAGTGGCAGTGATCAGGCGTTCTCGCGCCGCGCCACCTCGACCCGCGTCAGGTTGACGTTGGCGTAGATGGCGTTGTCCTCGCGGGTGAACTGGATGCCCCGGACGTTGGCGGTCTCGTTGCGCGCAGGGACCGGCGTCGTCCCGACCGTCTCGTTGTCGTGGCCGAGTCGGATGACGAACCGTTCGTTCTGCGGCGCGACGGAGACGTTCAGGCCCTTGATCACGGGCCCGGCGGTCGCCGGCCCGGATGAGTAGGCGCGCTGCCAGGAGCCGTTCTCCGGCCGCAGCCAGACCATGTAGGTGCTCCCGCCGCCGGTCGTCGACCAGCCGACGCGCCTGACGTCCACCGCCCGCGACCAGTCGACGCCGCCGACGCGGACGGTCGCCGACCCGCCGTGCGCGAGGCGGCCCTTCGTCACCTCGCGACTCCATATCTCGCGGTCAGGGTTGACGACGATGACGCCGCTGGTGTTCACGCGCGTCGTCTCGCCGCCGACGGAGACGTCGACGGCCGTCACCTTCTGGTTCCGGACGTCCTCGGCGTACATCACGGTGTAGCCCCGGACGTCGACGCCGGTGTCGACGCCGGCCGTACCGTCGCCCTGGACCTCGGTGAGGTTCACCGGGACGGCGACGAACGCCATCGTGACCAGCGGCAGGAGGACGAGCATCACCGCCAGCGTGCGCGTCGTCCCGCCGAACGAGTCTCGTTCGTGCGCTCGAACCGCGAACGCGACCACCGTCGCGATGGCCAGCACGAACACGACGCCGAGTCCCCGGTAGAGGACGTACTTCTCGAGGCCGCGGTACCACCACAGGGCCCACAGCGACAGCGACATCGTGACCAGCAGTGCGCCAGCCCACGACCGGAGCGCCGAAGGGACGCGGCCGTCCCGCCGTCGCGCGACGAGCAGTCCCGCCAGGATACCGAGGAACAGGCCGAGTACGTGCCCCTGGATGGCGATGCCGAACCACCACGGGGTGGAGTAGCTGGAACTCGCGCTCGCCTCGACGAGCGGGTTCTGGAACGTCCGGTACGCCGTTCTGACGGCGCCCTGTGCCGAGAGAGCGACGACGGTCCCGATCGGGTAGCGGACCAGCGCGAACCCGACGAAGGCGAAGAGGACGCCGGAGAAGCCGATGACCGGCCCCCACGAGAGCAGGCTGGTGCCGAGGCCGACGACGCCGACGCCGAGCGGGAACAGCACGAACGCTCGCAGCCAGGGGTTCGTCCGCCACGACCCGAAGGAGGTCTCGCCGCGGTCGGTCGGGTAGTGGCTGAAGTAGTACTCTGCCAGCGGCGCGACCGCGACCGTTCCCATCACGTTCCCGAGGAGATGGCCCGGCCCGCCGTGCGAGAACGGCCCCAGCAGGACGCCGACCGGGTAGAGGTACGACCACGACGCGAACGCGACCGTGACCGGGTTCCGCCAGTGCTGCCAACCGTGCTGGACGAACAGGTACACGCCGACCACGCCCGCGACGGAGACGAGCGTCCCCCACGGAACGCCGAGGAGGAACCGCTCGCGGAGTCGCCCGCTCCAGCGACCGTGCGGCCGGTCCAGCGCCCAGACGACGAGTAGCGACGCGACCAGGCCGACGACGATGGCGACCCGTATCGACAACCCGTCGAACGGAGAACTCATACGCGGAGTGTGTGAGCGCGGGGTTATAAATGAACGTCCATCGACCGACTGACGGGACGACCCCGGCCGTCGACGCGGACGACGCCGAGTGAAACCTACTGTGGTTACGTAACTACTTTCACGTAGCTGGTACTGGTTTCACGATATGGACCGTCGCACCGCCCTCCGACGCGGCGGCGGCGCACTGGCGCTCGGCGGGGCTGCCGTCCTGGGCTACTCCGGGTCCGGCAGTTCGACGCCCACCGTGCTCGTCGCCGGCAGCCTCCAGAGCGTCGTCGAGGACGTCGGTGACGCCGCCGTCGAGGCGCACGGCAGCGTCACCGTCCGTCGACTCGTCGACGAGGGCGCGCGGGACCCGGACGCGATGGCGCTGGCCGACCCGCGCCTGTTCGCCGGCCTGGCCACTCCACGACTCTTCGCCACCAACGCGCTCGTGGTCGCGTACGACCCCGACTCCCCGCACGCAGACGCCATCGAGCGCGACTGGCAGGCGGCGCTCCGGCGCGACCTCCTCGTCGGGCGCACCGACCCCGCGAACGACCCGCTGGGCTACCGGACGGTGATGGCCCTGCGACTCGCGGGGGTCGCCGACGCGCTCGCCGACGTCGACGTCTTCCCCGAGACGCGACTGCTGCAGAGCCTGGAGGCCGGCGCCATCGACGCCGCTTTCGCCTACCGGAACATGGCCGTCGAACACGACGTCCCCTACGCGTCGCTGCCCGACCGCATCGACTTCTCGAACCCCCAGTTCGCCGACCGGTACGCCAGCGTCAGCGTCGAACTCCCCGACCGGACGGTCCGGGGCGCACCCATCAGGTACGGCGCTGCGGCGCTGACCGACGCCGGGGAGCCCTGGGTCGAGCGACTGGTCGAGGGGCGCGAACGACTGCAAGCGGCCGGGTTCGGCGTACCGGACGGCTATCCCGTTCGCGCGACGGTCGCCGGTACCGCGTCGACGACCGACTAATCGAAGTCCGGCAGGTCGTCGGGAGCCTCGTACTCGGCCTCCCAGTCGATGTAGTCGTCCGCCAGCACGTCACAGATCGTCTGTCCGAGTTCCGTCATCGCGGCGTTGATGGAGGAGACGGCGTTCCACGAGTCGAGGTCGGGATGGATGTCTCGCTCCTGCCAGTCCTCGGGGAGCCCCGGTGCGTGGTAGCCGACGCGGTCGGCGAAGTCGTCCCAGAAGAAGTCGAATTCCGAGAAGAGGTCGAGGTCGCGAGCCGTCTCGAACTCCCGCTCGTCCAGGACCGTCCGTTCGGCCCACCGTTCGAACGCCTCCGCCCACGCCCCGTCGCGGAGGAACTCCTCGAGTTCGTCGCGGCGGTAGTCGTCGCCCTGTACGTCGGCGTCCTCGTACTGCGAGGCGTCGACCTCCGTGGCGAGCGACGGCGGCGACGGCGTCTCGACGTCGAGTCCCATGAGCGCCGCTACGGCCGGTCCCGGGATAAGCGTTCCTTCGACGCCGACGCGCGTGCACAGGGCCGGCCACCCGACCGACCACAGCGCGTATGCCGGTCCCCGGCGTGTGTCCCGGCATGAGCACGATCACGGAGGTCGAATTCCCGGCGAGCGAGTTCGCACTCAGGGACACGCTGGCGGCGGTTCCGGGCCTCGAACTCGACGTCCTCCGGGTTGCGGCGCACGGCGAGGACCGCGTCCTCCCGCACATGTGGGCCAGGGCCGACTCGTTCGACGCCCTCGACGACGCGCTCCGTGAGGATTCCTCCGTCGACGGGTTCGACGTGCTGGACGACCTCGGGGAGGAGCGGCTCTACCGGATGAACTGGGTGGGCCAGATCCGCGTCATCGTGCACGTGCTCCTCGAGGAAGACGCGACAGTGCTGGACGCCCACGGCGAGGACGACCACTGGCGGTTCCGCATCCTGTTCCCGGACCGCGACGCGCTGTCGGCGACGTACGACTTCGCCAGGGAGGCGGGACTGTCGTTCGACGTCCGGAACATCTACGAACTGGACCAGACAAGGCACGGGTTCTTCGGTCTCACCGAAGAACAGCACGAGACGCTGCTGATGGCGCTCGACGCGGGCTACTACGAGGTGCCGCGGAAGGCGACCGCAGACGACCTGGCAGACGGCCTCGACATCTCCCACCAGGCGGTCTCCGAGCGCCTGCGCCGGGGGCACGGCAGCCTGGTGAAGAACGCGCTCGCCATCGGCACCGACGAGCCGGACGAGTAACGGCCGCAACGTCTGCGCTGTCGTCCGACGCGCTCCGCGACGGACGACGAGACGGAGTCAGTTACCGAAGACGGTGCTCAGTTCGTCGCGCCACTCGTGGATGGACTCGATCTCGTCCCGGATGTCCTGGATGTCGTCACGGACGTCGATGGCGGACAGCTCCGACCGCAACTCCTCGACGTCCTCCTGGACGTCGACCGAGGACAGGTCGGACCGGAGCTCCTCGACGTCGGCCTGGACGTCCTCCACGCGTTCGACGAGTTCCTCCTCCGTGTCGGAGACGGACGACGAGAGCTCCGCCACGTCGTCCGACAGCGCCTCGACGTCGGATTCGAGCGCCAGCGCCTGGCGGAAGTCGTCGCGCAGGTCCTCGAGTTCGTCGTCGAGCGCGGCCGCCTCCTGGGTGTTCTGGGCGACGAGGTCCTCGAGGTCGTCCAGCTGGTCGGCGAGTCGCTCCACGTCGTCGCTCACGTCGGTGACGCTCTCGAGGTCGTCACTCACTGCGGCGAGACCGTCCTCGAGGTCGCCGACGCGTTCGAGGTCGTCGCTCACGCTCTCGAGGTCGTTCTCGAGGTCCGCGAGCCGGTCGACCTCCTCGCTGACGTCGTCGACGCGGTCCGCCAGCTCGTCGACGCGGTCCACCCGTTCGCCGACGTCCTCGACGCGCCGCTCCACTTCGTCGACGCGTTCTCTGGTTCCGGAGAGGTCCGCCAGTTCGTCCTCGACGTCGTCGACGCGGTCGAACTCCTCGCGCAGCGACTCGACGTCTCCCTGCAAGGACTCGACCTCGTCTTCGACGTCCTCGACGCCGGCGACCCGGTCGGCCACCGCGTCGAGCGACTCTTCGACGTCCGCGATGCGGTCGGTCTCCTCCTGGACGCTCTCCAGTTCCGCCTCGACGTCGTCGACGCGGTCGACGGTCTCCCGCACGGCCTCGACGTCGTCCTCGAGGCCCTCGACCATGGCGCGGGTCCGCTCGTCGGCGTCCTTCCGACCCTCGATCTCCTCGCGAACCGCGTCGAGGTCCTCTCGCACGGCACTGACCTCCTCCTCGAAGTCCGCGATGACGCCCTTCGCCGTCCCGTTCTCGTCGATGAACGCCTCCAGCGCCTCGGTGTAGGCTGACATGTCCTCGACGCGCGACTGGAGGTGGCGCAGGCGGACGCTGACGCTCTCGGGCATCTCGACGTCGAGTTCCTTCCGGAGCACGTCCAGGTCGTCGTCGTCGACCTCGCCGGCGCGGATTTCGTCGGCGAGCGCGGCCGCCACGCTCCCCGGTCGAGGCGGCGAGGCGGGCTGCTCGGGGACGTGGACGTCGTCCTCGTCGGACGGCGACGCCGCGTCCGGGCTCTCGTCCGCGACTGCTCCGGCACCGGCGGGGCCGTCCGCGTCGTCCGTGGCGTCCTCGTCCCGGGAGGCGAGCGGTTCGGTCTCGTCGTCGGCGTCCGGCGTCGCCTCGTCGGTGTCGGACGCGGTCGCGTCGTCGAGTTCGGTCGACGTCGTGTCGTCGGCGTCCGGCGTCGCCTCGTCGGTGTCCGACGCGGTCGCGTCGTCGAGTTCGGTCGACGTCGTGTCGTCGCCGCCCGACAGCGGGTCGGACCCCGCGGCAGGGTCACCGGTCGCCGGCGCGTCGTCCGCGGTCGTCTCCTCGTCGTCCGTCACCGGCGCGTCGTCTTCGGCGAGCGGGTCGGCCGCCGCGTCGGCGGTGGTCGCGGGCGAGTCGTCCGCTTCGCCCGGGGAGTCAGGGTCGCTTCCGGGGGCGAGCGGGTCGTCGTTCGCGTCGCCGGAGGCGTCGTCTCCGCCAGCCAGCGGGTCCTCGCTACCGGCGAGCGGGTCGGTCTCGTCGTCGGCACCGAGGGGGTCGGTCTCGTCGCCACTGGGGGAGTCCTCGCCCGTCTCCGCGAGCGGGTCGGTCTCCTCGCCGCCGAGCGGGTCGCCACCGAGTGGGTCGTCGGGCGCGTCGCTCTCCTCGCCGAGTCCGGGCAGGTCGCTCTCGCCCGCGATGACGTCGCGGACGACCTGGCTGCTGTCCTCCGAGACGATGTCGGTGATGGTGTGGTCCTCGACCTCCGGGTCGTCGTTCGCCTCGCGGCCCTCGCCCGCGGCGACGGCGTCGACCATCGGCGGTCGGAGGAACCGGTCGGCCTCCTCGCGGTCCGAGATGCGGATTCCGTAGACGGTGACGAGGTCCTCGCCCGGGTCGAGCGTGCGCTCGAACTGGACGCGGTGGTCCTTGTACGCCGTCCAGTTGTCGTTCTCGAAGTTCGGGTGGAACCCCACGTTGTCCATCGGGAAGTCCTCGGGGACGCGGTCCGTTATCCGGACGGAGACCGGTTCGTCGCGCCGGGACCGGATCTCGAACTTGATCGCCGGAACCGCGAACTCGTCGCCGTCGAAGGACTTGTCGACGGTGACCCCGCTCGACGAACTGGTCACCACTTCGTTCCCCTCGGTGAAATCACTCATACAGTTCACATCCGAGAAGGGACATATAAAACATACGCTGAAATGATGGTGCGCTTTTACGTCCTCGCGCCTCGTACGCGAGCGCATGGCACTGCTCGCCGGGACCGCCGACGGCGTGTATCGCACCGAGGGACGTGACGTCGCGTCCGCGAGCCAGGTCCTCGACGCCGGTCGGGTCCTTCGGGTCCGCCGGTTCGACGACCGCGACGGCGTCTTCGCCGCGACGAAGAGCGGCCTCTACCGGAGCAGGGACGGCGGCGACTCCTGGGCGGACCTCGGCGTCCCCCGGGAAGAGGTCTACTCCGTGCTCGGCGCAGCGGGACGTCTCTACGCCGGCACCCACCCTGCGCACCTCTACGTATCGGCGGACGACGGCGAGTCGTGGCGCGAACTCGACGCCTTCCAGGACCTCCCGTCGCGGGACACATGGCACACGCCGCGCCACCGCGACGAGGCGCACGTCCGGAGCCTGGGAGCGCACCCGGACGCCCCGGACCGCGTCGTCGCCGGCGTCGAGGTCGGCGGCGTCCACGTCAGCGACGACCGCGGCCAGACGTGGGAGGAGCGCAGGAACGGCGTCCACGACGACGTCCACCACGTGCTCGTCACGGGGCCGGACCGATGGGTCGCCTCCTGTGGCGGCGGCCTCTACGAGACCGGGGACGGCGGCGAAACCTGGACCCGTCTCGACGCCGACCTCGACCGCACGTACTTCCGGGAGGCGTTCGCCCACGACGGGGTGCTGTACGCCGCCGCCGCGCGGTCGTCGCCGGGAACCTGGCGTGGCCCGTCCGGCGCGAACGCGGCGCTGTACGAGCGCCGCGGCGGCGACCTGACGCAGGTCGACTACCCTGGCGCTCCCGAGGAGGTCGTCCTCGCGTGGACGGTCCGCGACGGTCGCGTCGTCGCGGCGACGAACGACGGCAGCGTCGTCGAGCGCGGCGACGACGGCTGGCGCGAACTGGGGCGACTCCCGTCCGCGGTCGGTTCGCTGGCGTCGGTCTGAGCGGAACCGGAGGCCACGCCGAGGGGGCACTCGCGAACACCACGGGCGGGAGAGTCGTTCTAGACGACCGTTTCGAGACGGCGTTGCGACGCCACGACGAACGACGACGCCGGGAGCGACCACCTCGAACCGTCGCAACCGTCGGATACGGGACGGTGACGGGTCGTCGGGCGCGGAACGGGCTCCGAGCGCAGTCGGCAATCTGTCCTCGCACGGAGGTCGCTTCACCAGGCGCCACGGGGGCCGTGACGGCCGGCCGACGGTGACGTCCGTCGGGTGGGTTCGTTTTACCGACCGTACCAGGCTCCTGCCGGCACGGAGTTCTATCCACAACGTACCGGCCTGGAATCACGGTACAGCGGCCCGTTAACCGCGCGTACCAAATCCACTAAGGTCGAATCGCATCTGTAGAGAAATATGAGCACCACCACCTCCGCCGCGGCCGCGCCGGGACTCACCGACAAGCAACAGCGCATCCTCCAGTACCTCCGCGAGAACGGCGACACCCAGACGTACTTCAAGTCGCGCCTCATCGGCGAGGACCTGGGTCTCACCGCGAAGGAGGTCGGCACCAACATGACCGCCATCGCCGAGGGCGACTTCGACGTCGGCGTCGAGAAGTGGGGCTACTCCTCCTCGACGACGTGGAAGGTCGTCGTCTAGCGGTCGACCAGGACCTCCGTCGGTACCTCGTCCACCCCCCGGGAGTGGTTCGCCCGACTCACGGACGCGTTTCTCTCGTCCAGGTGCTTTCTGCTCGCTAGACGATGTTCTCCGCCGGTGAAGAGGACCGCTAGAGAACCGTGTGCGTCCGAACTGTTCGCCCCACTCGGGCCTGACGACTATTCGGGCCTGACGACCTCTTTGCGCCCGGAGATGCGGTCGGCGCACTCGTAGCCGGCGACGATGCCGCCGTTCAGGCTCCGCTCGGGGTACTGCGCCCGACTTGCCATGCCGGCGTAGTAGACGCCGTCGGCGACCTCGTCGGCGAGGTCGTAGGGGACGACCATGTCGAGGTAGCCGCGCTCGTACACCGGCGCGGCACGCGGGTTGCGCGCGAGGCGGAACTCGGTGACCTGCGAGCGGTCCCAGTCGGGGAACATCTCTTCGACGTGGCCGAGCCACAGGTCCTCGACCTCGTCGTCGTCCATCTGCCAGAGCTCCTCCTCGTAGTCCTGGATGTAGCTGGCGACGTAGAGGAGGTTGTCGCCGCCGTACCGCTCCGGCGAGACGTAGTTGGTGTGCTCGACGAGCGCGCCGAACGGCGCGTCGTGGCCGATGTTGAGCCAGTAGGTGTCGGTGAGCGGTTCCTCCATCGTCACGAGCGCGCAGACGGCACCCTGGAAGTCGATGGTGCACTCGTAGCCGGTGAGGTCCTCGAGGACGTTCGGCATCGCCGCGACGACGACGCTCTCGACGTCGTGGGTCTCGGTCGTCCCGCCGTCGGCGGCTGCCTCGGGGGCGGTCGTCGCTTCCGTCGTCAGCGACGCGACGGCGCCGTCCTCGACGCCGAGGTCGGTCACGCGCGCGCCGGTGGTGATGTTCTCCTCGCCGACCGCGTCGACCAGCGCGTCGACGAGGCGACCGAACCCGCCGCGGAGGTAGCCCAGCGGTTCGCCGCGGAGGACGTCGCGCTCGCCGCGGAACTTGATGCGGCCGAGGAACCAGGCGGCGCTCACGTCCTCCTTGCGGTGGCCGAACTTCCCGTCGAGCAGCGGTTCGACGAAGTCCTCGTAGACGCCGCGGGTCGTGTGGTCCTCGACGAACTCCCGGATGGGGACGTCGTCGAACGTCTCCAGGCTCTCGTAGGTGTCGAACTTCGGCACGCCGCCGCGGACGTCGACGTCCAGCGTGAGCATGCCGAGGCGGAACTTGTCGTACAGCGAGAGGTGCGGATAGGCGAGGATCTCCCACGGCTTGTCCATCGGGTGGACCACGCCGTCGACGTAGTAGGCGTTCTTCCCGATGGGCCACTCCAGGTCGTCGCCGAGGCCGAGTTCCTCGATGACCTCGACGATGGTCTCCTCGGACTTCGAGAGGTGGTGATAGAACTTCTCGATGCGGTCGCCGCTCGTCTCGTAGGTCGCGGCGAGGCCGCCGAGTTCGTCGCTGGCCTCGAACACCTGCACGTCGTACCCCTGCTGCTGGAGGCGGTAGGCGGCGCTGAGTCCGGCGATACCCCCACCGACGATACCTATCATGGCTGTCTGGTTCCACCGCCTTCGGAATACGTGTTACGACACGGAGAAGTGACACGAGGCGCAGGTCACGAGGTTTCGAAGGTGCGAGACGTGACGTGGCTCGCGCCACGGGCGAGGAGGACCGCCCGCCGGCGTCGGAACCGACCGAGGGTACTGCCGCGAGAGTCGCTTTTAAGCCACCGTGTGACAACGTCGTTCGCATGCAAGTTGCCGTACTCGCTCACGAGAAGTTCCCCGACCGCGCGAAGACGGCGGTCGGCATCCTGCGCTACGCCGACTACGACGTCGCCGCGGTCCTCGACCGCGACCGGGCCGGCGAGCGCGTCGCCGACCACGTCCCCGACGTGCAGGATGCGCCGATCGTCGCCGGGATGGACGACGCACCCGACGTGGACGCCCTCGTCGTCGGCATCGCCCCCATCGGCGGCGGCTTCGACGAGACGTGGCGTTCTGACGTGACCACCGCACTGGAGCGCGGGTGCGACGTCATCTCGGGGCTCCACTACTTCCTGGCGGACGACGATGAGTTCGCCGACCTCGCCGCCGAGCACGACTGCGACCTCTGGGACGTCCGCAAGCCACCCGAGGACCTCAGCGTCAGCGAGGGCGTGGCGGCGGACGTCGACGCCGAGGTCGTGCTGACGGTCGGCACCGACTGCTCGGTCGGAAAGATGACGGCGACGCTGGAACTGGTCGAGGCGGCCCGCGAGCGCGGCGTCGACGCCGGGTTCGTCCCGACCGGCCAGACCGGCATCATGATCGACGGGTGGGGCAATCCGGTCGACCGCGTCGTCAGCGACTTCACCGCCGGCGCGGTCGAGGAGATGATCGTCGAGCGCGGCGACGACCACGACTACCTGTTCGTCGAGGGGCAGGGCAGCATCGTCCATCCAGCCTACTCGGCGGTGACCTGCGGCATCCTCCACGGGTCGATGGCCGACTCGCTCGTCCTCTGCCACGAGGCCGGCCGCGAGGTCGTCCACGGCTACGAGTCGTTCGAGCTGCCGTCAGTCCCGGAGTACGTCGACCTCTACGAGGACCTCGCGCGGCCGGTCCACGAGGCCGAGGTCGTCGCCGGCGCACTGAACACCGCCCACGTCGACGACGACGTGGCCGCCCGGGAGGCGGTCGAGGGGTTCGCGGACGCACTCGACGCGCCCGCAACCGACCTCATCCGGTTCGACGCCGACGACGTGCTGGAGGCCGTCCTGTGAGCCTCGAGACGACGTTCGAGCGCCGCTCGCTCCCGCTCGAACACGCGTTCACCATCGCGCGCGGCACCCAGACGACGGCCGAGAACGTCGTCGTCCGCATCACCGACGAGGACGGCACGGTCGGCGTCGGCGGCGCTGCGCCGTCGACCCACTACGGCGAGACGGCCGACACCGTCGAGGCGGTGCTACCGGACCTGCTCTCGGTCGTCGAGGCGGTGGGCGACCCCCACGCCCTCGCCCGCATCGAGCGCCGCATGCGCGAGACGGTGAACCGCAATCCGGCCGCGCGCTGTGCGGTGAGCATCGCCCTCCACGACCTCGCGGCGAAGCAGGCCGACCTGCCGCTGTACCGCTACTGGGGGCTGGACGCCGCCGAGGCCGTCCCGACCTCGTTCACAATCGGCATCGACGACCTGCCCGTCGTCCGCGAGAAGACCGAGGCGGCCGTGGACGCCGGCTACGACGTGCTGAAGGTGAAGGTCGGCACGGACCGCGACGAGGAGATCCTCGAAGCAGTCCGGGACGCCGCACCGGACGCGACCGTCCGCGTCGACGCCAACGAGGCGTGGTCCCCCCGGGAGGCCGTCCGCAAGATCGACGCCCTCGCCGAGTACGACCTGGAGTTCGTCGAACAGCCGGTCCCCGCGGAGAACCCCGAGGGAATGCGGTTCGTCCGCGAGCGCGCCGCGCTCCCCATCGCCGCCGACGAGTCCTGCATCACGCTGGCGGACGTCCCCCGGGTCGTCGGGCAGGCCGACGTCGTGAACGTCAAACTGATGAAGTGCGGCGGCCTGCGGGAGGCGAAGCGGATGGTCCACGCCGCCCGGGCGCACGGCCTGGAGGTGATGCTCGGGTGCATGATCGAGAGCAACGCGAGCATCGCGGCCGCCGCCCACCTCGCCCCGCTGCTGGATTACGCCGACCTCGACGGATCGCTGTTGCTCGCCGAGGACCCCTACGACGGCGTTCCGATGCCGGCGGGTGCGATCGACCTCGCGAGGGTCGAGCGGGCGGGGACGGCCGCTCGACGGTAGGCGCTCGCAAGCTATTTCAGCCCGTAACGTCTCGCATCGAAGAGAGAAATGGTCTCCCGCTACGACCGCGCGCTCCTCGCGATGGGGCTCGGCGTCCTGCTTTTGACGTCGTCGGTGCTCGCGTTCCCGGACGGCGGGCCGTCGGAGCGGACCTACGCCTTCGACGTCGACCGAGTCGACGGCCACGACCTCACCAGGGAGGTGCTCGACTACGGCAGCAGCGGACGCGAACCGCGGACCGTCCTCCGCTGTCACCGCGGTGCGACCGACCGACTCTGTCACTTCGAACGAGCGCTCGTGCGGAACGACACGGCTACGGAGACGGCGGAGACGACGGCGAGCGACGAGTCGACGGACGGTTCCACGACAGCCGCGACCACGGCCGCGGGGAACCAGACGCTGCTCGACGCGCCGTACCGGTACGTCTACTTTCCGGAGACGGGCTTCTACGAGCTCCGCGCGCACGTCGAGAACGGGTCGGTCGACGCCTCGCTGGCGCCCGTCGCGACGACGGCCGTCGCGGACGAGATCGCCACGCCGTACGACGCCGCCCCGGCGGTGGTCCGGCGCGCCGTCGAGGAGGGCAACGCGACGACGACCGTCCGGACGCGGGGCCAGCCGCCGGCGTACGGGTCACCACGTGACGCCTACGACGAGTACCGGTCCGCGCTCGTCCAGCGCGGCGAGCAGTACTACGTCGTCGACTCGAACGAGCGAACGCGTCGTGCAGTGACGCGCTGGGGGGAGACGATCGCCCGCCTCGCGGTCTTCCTCGTCGGCGGCGCAGCCATCGTCTGGGCGTTCGTCGAACGGCGACGCGTCGTCGACGGCTGAGCCAGAAGTCACTCGACGTTCGAGAGCCGACCGACCCGCTCGGCCTTGAACCCGACCATCTCGTCGTACCCACCGGTGGACATCAGCACGGGATAGAACGGCTCGTCGGCGCGGAGCGACTCGTCGGCGCGGTGGGCGAACACCGTTCCCTCGGGGACCTGCTGGAAGTTCTGACCGACGAACTCGAAGTCGCGACCCTCGACGACGTCGGTGACGCGGTAGACGTCCGGGTCGCTCTCCTCGGCGGTGACGTCGAGCGCCCCGGTGACGCCGAGGAAGTTCCGCAGGACGCGCTCGGCGTTCCGTGCGGCGGTCGCCGTGCCGACGTAGCCACATTCGACCGCGACGCCGTCGACCTCCCCGATGAGTCCGCCGGGGACGTGGCCGATGTCGACGAGGCGTTCGAGACCGGTCGCCCGGGCGAGACGGGCACTCGCCTCGTCGAGCCCGTCGACTAGCGCGAACGGGTCCGGATGCGACTGCGTGGAGTGCAGGTCGAGCACCTGCTTCTCCCGAAGCTCGGCCATCAGTTCCGCCGCGAGGCGCGACTCGTAGGTGTCGCCGTCCGGGTCGCCGGGGAACGCGCGGTTGAGGTCCTCGTCCACGAACCGGACGTTGGCCCCGACGGCGGCCTCGTTCGCCACGACGAACGTCACCGGGCGCTCGAAGGTGAGACGTTCGGCCAGCAGGCTCTCTATCGCCGATTTTCCGCACTGCTCGTCGCCGTGCAGGCAGGAGACGACGGCCAGCTCCGGCGTCCCATCGCCCACCGTCTCTGTCCGCATCGACTGTAGATACCGGTGCGGCGAACTTAAATCATCGACGACCGAGACCGAGAGCGGTCCGGTCCCCCGACCGCCACCGGACCGGCGTCACTGCGACGACCGGAGTCACCCCGATGCGTCCGGGACGCGGTCGGGGATGTGAGCGCGCAGCCGCGGACGGTCGGCCGTCGCGACCGTCTCGGCCAGCGCGGTGACCGTCGTCTCGCGCTGCTCCCGGGCCGTCCGGTCGGTCACCGGGAACGCGTCGTCCCCCATCTCTGGGTCGCCGACGACCGCGTAGTACGGCACCCAGTCGTCCGCGGCGCGCTCGATGCGCTCGCCGACTGGAACCTCGCGGGCGTCGACGTCGGCCCGGACGCCGGCCTCCCACAGGTCGGCCGCCAGTCCGTCGCAGCGGTCGACGTGGTCGTCGCCGACGGGGACGAACCGCACCTGCGTGGGCGCGAGCCACGTCGGAAGGCGCGGCGGCGCGCGTTCGGCGGCGTGCTCGATGGCGGCGGCGACGGCGCTCGCGAGGTCGCCGAACGGCACGGTTCGCACGACCGCCGGGCGTCGTCCGTCGGCCAGCGTCACGTCCCGGCGCGCCGCTGCGGTCGCGTCGTACTCGACGCGTGGGGGTTCGCCAGCCCAGGAGGCCCCGACCGGGACGAACTCGACAGACGGCCCACGGTCCGCGTCGCCGTGGCGGGCGACCAGCAGCGGACCATCCAGGGCCGCGGCCAGGTCGGCGGCGAGCGCGTCCGCCCGGTCGCCGCTCGCGCGGAGGACTGCCAGGAATTCGAGCGCGAGCGGCGCGAGCGTCCCGGAGACGAGGCGCACGCCACGGAGCACCTCTCTCTCCGCCCGTTCCGGGTCGACGGCGGCGACGACCTCGGGCGCTTCGCCGGCGAGCTCGGCGCGACGCCACGGACGGTCGTCCGCGCCGATGCTGGACGGGGCGGTCGCGAGTGGCCCGTCACAGGCGGGCGTCTCGACGGTCGGTACGCCGGCGGCCGCGACGCGGTCGGCCGCGTGCGCCCGGAGCGCGTCCCGGACCAGGCTGCCGCGCGGGAGCCAGCCGAGACCGTCCGCCGCGTCGCCTTCGGCGACCAGTCCCGCCTCCGCCAGGCGGTTCCGCGGCAGGTTCCGGGTCGAGTCCGTCGGTTCGGCCGCGACCTGCTCCGCCGTCGCCGCCCACGCGTCGGGGAGTTCCGCGTCGGCGTCGTCGAGCTGGACGCGGTCGCCGCCGGGGAGTCGGACGTACCACGCCTCGGTCGACGGGTCGCGACGCGCGGGCGTCACGCGTCGCGTCTGCGCCGCGAAGGGGTGGCCGCGCTTGCGCAGGTCGCAGGCGAGATGCCAGCCGACGGGGGCGCGCACCACCGTCACCGATCCGGCGAGGGCGTCCGCGAGCGACGACAGGACGGCGGCAGCGTCCCTGTCGTCGGCCGGGCAGTCGACGAGGTGGCCGCCGGGCACGAGCGCGACGACGTCCTCCCCTAGCTGGTCGGCCACGTCCCGGCACTCGTCGGCGGCCGCCGCCGCGACGGCGTCCTGTCGGGTCGCGTCACTCCGTTCGACCCCGACCACGGCGACGACGCAGTCGTCGAGGTCCGCGGAGGTCGGCGGGGTCGCGTCCGACGGAGCTGCGCCCTCCTCCGCGTCGGCCGCCGCGGTGCCGGTCGTCGACTCCGCCGGGGTCTCGTCGACAGGCGTCTCGGCCGCGAACGAGAACCGCTCGGCGTGCATCGCGAGCAGTCGCATGGAGGGACCCAGTCCCGCGCGCTACAAAACGCCTCCGTCGTTGCGGGGAGACGACGGGATTTACGTCAGCGGCGTGCCAACGAAGCCCATGGACTCGACAGCACTGTCGGACCACGAATCGACCGAGGTCGTCGACGGCGTCCACCTGGTACAGCTGGCAGCGGGCGACCGGATGAGCGTCCAGCACTTCCACATCGAACCCGGGGCGACCGTGCCCGAGCACAGCCACGAACACGAGCAGGTCGGGTTCGTCTACGGCAGCGCGCTCACGTTCCGCATCGACGGCGAGGAGTACGTCATCGAGGAGAACGACTCCTACTCGATTCCCGGCGACGAACCGCACGCGGCCGAGAACCGCACCGACGACCCCGTCCGCGGCATCGACGTGTTCAGCCCGCCGCGAACGAACCCGGACTGGCAGGACTGAGAACGTCGACTACTCCGGCGCGACCAGTTCGACCTTGACCCGCTCGGGGTCCTCGAAGTAGACCGCGTACGTGTCCGGGCCGCCGGCGTGGGGGTGGTCGTCCTCGTAGAGGATGGGACGGCCCCGCTCCCGCAGACGTTCGGTCATCGCGTCGACGTGGTCGCGGGACGCCGCGTGGAAGGCGAGGTGGTTCAGCCCGGGGTGGCGGCGGTGATACTCCTCGTCTTCGTACTCCTCCGGCGCGCTGACGAGCACGAGGTACGTCGGACCGCGCTGCCACGACCGGCCGCCCTCCCAGTCGTTCTTCCGGTCGTAGCCGAGTTCGCCGAGGAACCAGTCCCAGAAGGAGACGGACGCCTCGAAGTCGGAGGCGTACAGTTCGACGTGGTGCAGCAGGCCGGCGCGGGCGTCGTCGAGAGGGTTCGTCATCGTCCGCGGTCCGGAGCGCGGGACGAATAAACCTGCCGACAGTATGGGGTGGTCCGCCAGGCGCGACGACGAGAGCCACCCGGGGCGAAAGGGAACTACGACGCTAACGAGGTACGTCGACGGAAAAAGGTGGAATCCGGGGTGAAGTGCTCTACGAGAGCTTCTCGATGTTCTCGCAGATGGCCTCGGCGTACTCCGTGGTGCCGAGCTTCTCGCCGCCCTCGATCTGGCGTTCGAGGTCGTAGGTGACCTTGCCGGAGGAGATGGTCTCCTCGACGGCGTCGCGGATGAGTTCGCCGGTGTCGTCCCAGCCGAGGTACTCGAACATCAGGCGGCCGGAGAGGATGAGCGCGGTCGGGTTGGCCATGTCCTGGCCGGCGCGCTTGGGCGCGGAGCCGTGGACGGGCTCGGCGAGACAGCGCGCGTCGCCGAAGTTCGCGCCGGGCGCGATGCCGAGACCGCCGATCTGGGCACCCGCGGCGTCGGAGAGGTAGTCACCGTTGAGGTTCGGCATGGCGAGCACGTCGAACTCGTCGGTGCGGAGCTGCATCCACTGGAGCATCGCGTCGGCGAGGCGCTCCTCGACCATGACGGCGTCCTCCGGGATGTCGACCTCGTCCTGCTCCTCCCAGAGGGAGTCGGGCGCGGCGAAGACCTCGTCGTCGGGGTACTCCTCGTCGGCGACCTCCATGCCCCACTCGCCGAACTGGCCCTCGGTGAACTTCATGATGTTGCCCTTGTGGACGAGCGTGACCTTGTCGCGGTCGTTCTCGATGGCGTAGTCGATGGCCTCGCGGACGAGGCGCTTGCTGCCCTTCTCCGAGATGGGCTTGAGACCGAGACCGATGTCGCCCTCGTGCATCACGCCGTCGAAGTCCATGTCGTCCTCGACGAACTCGCGGACCTTCTCGGCCTCCTCGGTGCCGGCCTCCCACTCGATGCCGGCGTAGACGTCCTCGGTGTTCTCCCGGAACGTGACCATGTCCATCTCCTCGGGCGCCTTCATCGGGGACGGGACGCCGTCGAGGTAGTAGGTCGGTCGGACGTTCGCGTAGAGGTCGAGCGTCTGGCGGAGCGCGACGTTCAGCGACCGGAAGCCCGCACCGACCGGCGTCGTGAGCGGGCCCTTGATGGCGACGCGGTGTTCGCGGATCGCCTCGACCGTCTCGTCGGGCAGGTTCTCGTCGTACTTCTCTCGTGCGGTCTCGCCGGCGTAGACCCGCATCCAGTGGACGTTCCGTCCCGTCGCCTCGGCTGCCGTCTCCAGTACCTTCTGGGCGGCCGGGCCGACGTCCTTACCGATGCCGTCACCGTGGATGATCGGGATGATAGGCTCTTCGGGCACGTCGAGTCCGTCGCCGTCTTTCGTTATCTTCTCCCCACCTTCGGGAACCTCGATCTTGTCGTAGTCGTAGCTCATGAACGTTCGGACATCGGTGGGAGAGGGATAAAAGGCCTGCCGTTTCGGCGTGAAGGCACCATATATGTCCTTAAATTCCTAGCATGAGACAACGTCCGTGCCATCGGCCCGCCGGACGGACCCGACGGCCGCGCCGAATCGTCGTCGCTCTTGCGTTCCATCGAGCGATTGGCCGTCCGGCGTGGACCACGCTCGTCTGCCGTGTCCCAGACGGTGCTCGACGGCGGCACGCGAGAAAAGGGTCGCGACGGAATTCCGTCAGAGATGACCGCGGCGGTTCAGGCGGTCGTCTATGCTGGCGTGGTCTCTTCTGCCGGCGTGGTCTCCTCAGCTGGCGTCGTCTCTTCCGCTGGCGTCGTCTCTTCCGCTGGCGTCGTCTCTTCCGCTGGCGTCGTCTCCTCTGCCGGCGTCGTCTCTTCCGCTGGCGTCGTCTCCTCTGCCGGCGTCGTCTCTTCCGCTGGCGTGGTTTCCTCAACTGGCGTCGTCTCCTCTGCCGGCGTCGTCTCTTCCGCTGGCGTGGTTTCCTCAACTGGCGTCGTCTCCTCTGCCGGCGTCGTCTCCTCTGCCGGCGTCGTCTCCTCCGCAGGCGTGGTCTCCTCCGCAGGCGTGGTCTCCTCTGGTGTCGTCGTCACCGTCGTGATGGTCTGGAGCTGTCCTTCCTCGACGAAACTGAGGCTATCGACGGATCCCATCGCGACCGTCGCGTTGTCGACCGACGCGTTGCTCACGTTGGCCTCCTCGATCTCGAAGGCGGTGACGTTACCCTGTGTGAGGAGGGTCACGTCGGTGTTCGCCGCCGTCTGACCGGTGACGGCGCGTTCGACCGCCAGCGAACCGACGTCGAGCTGGTCGACCTGGACGTGCTCGAACAGCACCGTGTCGAGGCCATCCTGCTGGGTGTCGTCCTGGGCCACCGTCGTCTCGTTCTGCTCCATCTCGGTCGTCGTGGTCGTCTCGTTCATCGCCGTGGTCGCCCCGTCATCGTCGGGGGCGACCCGCGGTTCGAGCTGACGGATCTCCTCGACGACGACGGTGTCGACCTCCACCGCGCGGATGAGAACCTGGTCGGCGTCAGCGGAGGAGACGTCGACGCTGCCGACGCTCGACACGTTGGTCGCGTTCGTCGCGTTGACGCCCGAGACGCTGACACCCTCGAGGGTCAACTGTTCGAGTCGCACGTCGGTCATCTGCACGTCGGTGAGCGTCCGATTGCTTTCCTCGAGTTGGAGTTCGTCGGCCTGGATGGCCTCGATTGCGGCCTTCTGGACCGTCGCGTTCCCGATCTGGAGTTCGTCGACGGTCACGTCCTGAAGCAGTACCCCTTCCTCGGCGTTCGCACTGGACTGCGCCTGCGCGGTCGTCACGCCCGCGACGCTCGCGAGCATCAACAGTGTCGTCATCAGCACGGCTCCGTATCGTGCGTTAGTATGCATGCAACAAGGGTACCCCGACGTCGCGAATAAACGGGCGGGATAGTTGGAATCCGTTCGCTCTTTCGACGGCTGCTTATGGCCCGTGCATCGGGATTACCGGCCCGAAATCGTCGACAACGCGCTATCTGCCTGTTGCTAACAGTCGCCACGTAACCAGTCGAGACGCCGCCAGCGGACCGCTGGCCGGAGTACCGTCGATTACCGGACGAGCCTGTGCAGGGTAGTGTCCTCCTAAAGGGCCACCACGACGGCCGGACCGACAGTGAAACGCATGCGGCAACCGAAACCCACTTGCGCCGGAAGCATCAATCGACCGACGGGCGAGGGTTGCCGAGCGGCCAAAGGCGGCGGGCTTAAGACCCGCTCCCGTAGGGGTCCATGGGTTCGAATCCCATCCCTCGCACTGTTCTGCGAGCCGCGTACCGCGGTCCGCTGGGAGTCGAACGGAGGGTTCGAACCCTGGAAGTCGCAGTGCGCACAGCGAACGAAGTGCGCGAGCACGACCGTCTTCCTCCGGTTCGAAGCCCATCCCTCGCATTTCTCTCGGCGCGCTCTGTCCCGGGAATCCATGAGCGTAACACAGGTACATGGGTAGCGTGACGTACTGTCGTATGGCAACGTGCCCCGACTGAGTCGTATGCCAACGTGTCCCGATTGTAACGTCTCGATGGGGCGGTAGAACACCAGACGTTCGGCGAGGAACGGATACAGCTGAAGACGTCGGGGGGCGTGTCGAGTTCGCTCGGCCTCGCCGTCGAGTACCTGAACACCTCTCTCTGTCCCGACTGCCGGTTGGTTCGCTTCTACGCCGACCAGACGGCGCTCCGAGCCGGTCGAACTCCGCGGAGCCGGAAGACGAAGCGGAAAATCTGGATGCGAGCGCAGTCGGTGCCGGAACGCCTCCGCGTGGGACGAGTCCCTCCACCGATCTCCGCTCCCGTCCGCGCAGCACGCCGGTCGCCAGGAGACCGATGTCGGCCCGCCCGCTTATGCCGGCCGCGTCCGAACGTCGGTCCGTATGATAACCCTCTCCCGGGAGGTGTACGACACGCTCGTCAGTCACGCGCGTCGGGAACGACCGGAGGAGGTCTGTGGCATCCTCGCTGGAGACTACAGCGACCACGCCCGCGTCGTCGACACGTTCCGGATGGAGAACGTCGCGAGTTCGCCGCGGACGCGCTACGAGATCGATCCCGGGGAACAGCTCGCCGTCATGGAGACCATCGAGTCGCGAGGCTACGACGTCGCGGGGTTCTACCACTCCCACCCGACCGGACCGGACGGACCGAGCGAGACTGACCGGTCCGTGGCGACGTGGACGGGCTACTCCCACGTCATCGTCTCGCTCAACGGCTCCAACCCCTTCCTCGGCTCGTGGCGGTGGACCGGCGAGTCGTTCACGCCCGAGGCGGTGTGCATCGACCGCCACGGCGAACGACCGTTATAATCCATAACGTATACATCAACTTGAGTGTCGATTCGTCGGTGAATCTCCGTTCTATCCAGAACACTTATTCTCGGCTGGCAGGGTCTCACTGCCATGCCTGGAATGAGCACGGTCGACTGGCTGGGGCTGGTCGTGCCGTACGTGGTCTTCTTCGCGATGTTGATCGCCTACTACGTGCTGGAGGGTCGACGAGAGAGGCGGCTCAGTGAACAGTACGGGTCCGAGGAGGTGAACGACCGTGGCTAGCGGCATCGCTGGCTCCGCCGGCGCGACGGGGTGGGCCGCGCTGTTCGGCGTCGTCAGCTACGCCGCCATCGGGCTCGGCGTCCCCGGCAACCCCACATCATGGTACGGTTCATGGGCATCGACCGCGTGAAGAACGTCCGGCTGGCGGCGCTCGTCGCCCAGCTGTTCATGTTCGTCGCGTACGTCGGCGCGGCGCTCGTCGGCCTCTACGCCATCGTCGTCTTCGGCCAGGGCGACCTCGCGCAGGCTGACAACGCCATGCCCCGCCTGACGCTCGAACTCCTGCCGAGCGTGGTCGCCGGCGTCGTCCTCGCGGCGTCGCTTGCGGCGATGATGTCGAGCGCCGACTCCCAGCTTCTCGTCGCGACCAGCGCGGTCGTCGAGGACGTCTACCACGGATTCGTCAACCCGGGGGCTACCGAGGAGCATCTGGTTCGCACGTCCCGGTACGTGACGCTCGGCATCGGCGGCGCGAGCATCGCGTTCGCCTACCTCGCGAAGAACACCCCCATCTACACGCTCGTGCTCGACTACGCGTGGGGCGGACTGGGCGCGGCCATCGGGCCGACGCTCATCGCCGCGCTGTGGTGGAAGCGCGTCACGGCGAAAGGGTCGGTGGCGAGCATGGTCGTCGGCACGACGACGATGGTCGTCTGGACCCAGTTGCCGACGGTCCTCGACGCGCTGGGTGCGATGCCCGCGCAGGAGACATCGCCCGCGCTCTACGGCCTCGTCACCGTCTACGGTCTGTTCCCCGCGTTCGTCCTGTCGACGCTGACCCTGGTCTCCGTGTCGCTGCTGACCAAGCCGCCGCGCGGCGTCGACGACCACTTCGACGTGTTCGACAAGCCGCTGTCCGCGGTGACGAGCCAGCCCGACGACGGCACGCCGGGCTACGTCACCGACGGCGGCGACGACCGACGCCCGCAGGAGCGACGCCACGACCGCGCTCGTCGGCGACAGGCGCGAACGGGCCGACCTCGCCGTCATCCCGCCGAACGTCTTCCGGTCGGAGGCGGGCGACGGTCGCGTCGGCGCGGTCGCGTACCCCTACCGCGTCTACGAGGCAGAGGTGACCGTCGAGCGCCCGCTCGTCGGCGACCGCACCGACCGCTACGTCGCGAGCGTCGACCGGACGCGACGGCTGGTGCTGCGGGCCGACGCCGTCCCCGAGGTCGAGGACCGGACGGTCGAGGACGTGCTCGTGCTCCCGGCGGAACTGTCGGACGAGCAGTGCCGCGAGAAGGCGCGCGAGTCGGTGTTCCGCTGGACGACCCAGCGCTACTCGCTGTTGGAACCGCCGACCGTCGGATTCACGCGGGTCGCGTCGGCGTACAAGCTGTTCTGGCTGGTCGAGCGTCCCGACGGCGACGTCATCGTCGACAGCGTCCACGGGACGGAGGACCCGTTTCGGGACTGACATGGGCGTCAGGTAGCAGTTCCTGTAACTGAACCAGCTTTTTGTCAGCCGAGTCGCTCCGGGGCCGTATGGAGCCCGGAGACGTATTCGCCGCCGTCGTGCTCGTACTCGCGGGACTCGGCACGGCGTATCTCGGCTATCGAATCCGGGCGGACGAGCGCGCTGACCTCGTGTTCGCGCCGGGAGCCGACGCGGCCGACGAGCACGTCGCCCGGGTCAGCGGCGGTCGACGGTGCTCGCCGGCGTCGCCACCGTCGGCCTGGGCGTCGCCGTCACCGCCGTCCCCGCGACCGGTGCGGGCTGGACGCTCCTGCTCGGCGTGTACTCCGCCGTCTGTCTCGGAATCGCGGCAGGAACCTGGCGGCTGGTCCACGGTCGCGGCGACGGCTGACCGCCGCGGACCGCGTTCGAGGAGCCGACGTTACTTGCTGCTCTGGGCGGCCCACACCGCCGTCGCGCCGAGCAGCAGCGCGGGCACGAGCGGGAGCACGAGGTAGGCGAACTTGAACGGCAGTCCGGGCGGACGCAGGTAGATGAGCAGCGGGGCGACGACGAACGCGAGGAGCATGACGCCGACGAGGAGCCAGCCGCTCCGGCCGAACTCGTCGCCGTCGTCCGGTTCGACCTCGTCGGGGTCGGCGTCCGCCGACTCGCCGTCGACGGCGTCGGGGTCGTGGACGTAGGTGTCGCCCGTCACAGTTCGCTGTCGGGTTTCACGACGACCTTCCCGAACCCTTCGCGCTCCTCGAGGAGTTCGTGGGCGCGCGCCGCTTCGCTCATCGGCAGCACCTCGCGGATGGCGGGTTCGAACGTGCCGTCCCAGACGAGTTCCATGACGTCGTCCGCCTCGCCCTTCGAGGCCATCGTCGACCCGATGACCTGGAGCTGGTTCCAGAAGATGCGGTTGATGTCCGTCTCCGGGTTCCCACCGGTCGTAGCGCCGCAGGTGACCACCCGACCGCCCTTCGCCAGGCTGGCGAGCGAGTCCTGCCAGGTCGCCGCGCCCACGTGGTCGACGACGACGTCGACGCCGCGCTTGCCCGTCTCATCGCGGATGCGGTCGGCGAAGTCCTCCTCGGTGTAGTCGAACGCGGCCTGCGCGCCGAGGTCGCGGGCGTGCTGGAGCTTCGCCTCGCTGCTCCCCGTGGCGTAGACGTTCGCGCCCGCGTAGTCGGCGATCTGGACCGCCGCGTGGCCGACGCCGCCGGAGGCACCGAGCACGAGCACGTCCTCGCCGGGCTTCAGTTCGGCCCGCGAGATGAGCATCCGCCAGGCGGTCTGGAAGACGAGCGGTGCTGCGGCCGCCGTCTCCCACGGGACGCCCTCGGGGACTTCCAGAAGGTTGTCCTCCGGGATGGCGGCGAGTTCGCTGTGGACGCCGCGGACGTGCTCGCCGATGATGTGGTAGCGCACGCACAGCGAGTGCTCACCGTGGCGGCAGTACTCGCAGTCGCCGCAGCTGACGCCCGCCGACAGCGCGACGCGGTCGCCGGGTTCGAAGCGCGTGACGCCCTCGCCGACCGCCACGACCTCGCCGGCCCCGTCGCTACCGGGGATGTGGGGCATCTCGACGTCGATTCCGGGGAGTCCTCGCCGGGTCCAGACGTCGAGGTGGTTCAGCGCGCCGGCCTTCACGTCGACGAGTACCTCGTCGCGGTCGGGGGCGGGGTCGGGGAAGTCGCCGTATTCGATGACGTCGCGGTCGCCGTGTTCCGTGAACTGGACGGCCTTCATGGTACTGATTGGGAACCGGGGGTTGAAAACTGTACGTGCCGGTCGAACGGCTGACACGGTTCGGACGGCCCTGCCGCGACGCCGTTTCGACCGCCGCCCTACTGCGGTCGCCCACCGGAGTGCAGCGGCCCGTCGGGGAGCGAACGCGTTCCGTGCGGAGAGTTTAGGAGCGGGGCGTCGAACGTTCGCACATGGTGGACGACAAGTCGCACGAGACGAGCGGGGGCGCGGACGACGAACGGGAATCGTCACCCGAAGACGACGTGGAAGAGCGCCCCCACGACGGGCACGCAAACGGCGGTCACGACGAGAGTGGGCACGACGAGGGAGGACACGACGAGGGCGACCACCACCACGACGAAAGCGGGCACGAACACGGCGAAGGTGGCCACCACCACGACGGCCACCACGCACACGACGTCGCCGAACTCGGCGTCGCCGTCCTCACCGTGTCGTCGTCGCGGTCGCTCGACGACGACCCGGCGGGCGACGCCATCGTCGAACTCCTCGAGGACGAGGGACACGAGGTCGCCACCCGCGAACTCGTCCCCGACAGCTACGACCGGGTGCAGGCGACGGTGGACAACATGGTCTCGCGCGACGACGTGAACGTCACCGTCACGACGGGCGGAACCGGCGTCACCCCGGACGACGTGACCGTCGAGGCGGTCGAACCGCTGCTCGAACGGGAACTCCCCGGCTTCGGCGAGCTGTTCCGCCGGCTCTCCTACGACGACATCGGGACGAAGGTCGTCGGCACGCGCGCGACTGCGGGACTCGCCGACGGGACCGTCGTATTCTGTCTCCCAGGGAGTGAGGCGGCCGTCCGACTGGGCGTCGGCGAGATAATCGTCGAGGAGGCGGGCCACCTGGCCGGGCTGGCTACTCGCGACGACGAGTCAGAGGCGTAGCGGTTCGGCCGACTCCCAGCGGGCGTCGAACTGGTTGTTGACGTTCGCGGCGAACTCGGGGTCCTTGAGGTCGATCATGGCGAACGCCTCTCCCGGCGCGAGCGGGTTCGTCACCTCGATGCACACCTCGACGTCGTCGATGAGGTTGAAGGTGCCCTCGAGATCCGGCGTCGTCCGCACCGAGAACCGGGGGTGGTCCGACAGCGTGTCCGCGTAGCGGTCGCCGACGCTCGTCGGCAGCGTCCGCACGAGGTCGGGCGACATCAGCACGGCCACCTCGACGTCGCGTTCGAGCGCCTCCTCGAGATGCTCGGTCACCTGCTCGCCGACGGTCCCGATGTCGAACTTCGGCGAGAGCTGCCCCGCGACCATCACGATTCGCTCCTCGGCGGCGTCGAGGCGCTCGACCAGCAGTTCGATGGCGTCCTCGGGGCCGACCGCCGCCGTCCAGAACCCCTCGTCGATGGGCGGTTCGGCGGTGTCCAGTTCCTCCGAGAGCTCGTCTACGATGTTCTCGTACTGCTCGGCCTTCTCGGTGAGCTCCTGGAGCTTGTCGTCGAGCAGGCGGTCCAGGGCCGTGTTCGGCTCGACCGCGACGTACTTCTTCGGTCGGCTCGCGGTCTGGCTGCGGACGATGTTCTGGGTCTCGAGGCTGTTCAGCACGTCGTAGATGCGTCCCATCGGCACCTCGCTCGCCCTGGAGAGGTCCTTCGCGGTCGTCGGACCGGTGTTGAGCAGCGCCCGGTAGGCGCGCGCCTCGTACTCCGAGAGACCGAGGTCGCGGAGACTTGCCATGTTCGCTATCATCACACCGGCCGCATAAAAACGCTACGCGAGTTTCCGTCGGAATCGGACGAAGCGCCGAATCGGTCCGACCTATCCGCGGAAGTAATCCTCGACCAGTTCACTCAACTCGTCGGGAGTTGCCGCGGGGTCGGACGGTTCGCCGTCGGCGACGAGGTACGCGTGCCCCGACTCGTAGTCGCCCTCGGCGTCCGGGACGACGACCTTCTCGTGGTCGGCGACGCGGAGCGCGGCCCGGTGGAGGTCGGACCCGGCAGGTGCCGCGACGTCGATGCGCAGCGGCGCGTCGACGAGTCGCGCGGCTGCCGTCGCGTATCCGGTCACCTGGACGCCGAGGCGGTCCGACGCGCCGGCGAACGCACCGACGGCGTCGCGGGCCGCGTCCTCGTAGGCGGCGTCCCCCGTGAGCGCGTGGAGGTCGACGAGCGCGTTCGCCATCGCGGCGTTGCCGTCGATGGGACGGAGCGGGCGGTCGAGCAGTCCCGGGCCTTCGGCAGGGCCGTCGACGAAGGCGCCGTCGTCCTGGAGCGTCTCGATAGCGTGGTCGGCGACGGCGCGCGCGGTGACGAGGTAGTCGTCGCCGAGCACCTGCGCCGCCGTGGCGAACGCGCCGGCGACGTGGGCCTGGTCGGCGAGCAGGCCGCGCTCGCCCGTCTCGTCGCCGGCGCGGTAGTGGACGACCGCGCCGTCCTCGACGGCGTCGGCGAGGAAGTCGAGCGTCCGTTCGGCGTAGCGACGGGCGCGCTCGTCGTCGGTGTACGCGTGGTAGGTGAGCAAGGCGTCGGCCGCCAGCGCGTTCCAGTCGGCGAACGCGGTGGGGTCGACGGCCGGGGCGGCGGCGTCCTCGCGGTCGCTGGGCGACCCCGCGTAGTAGTCGTCGTCGGGGCGCTGGCTGCCGCCGAACGCGGCCGGTTCGACGTCGTCCTGCCACAGCGTCTCGGCGAGGTAGTCGACCGTCTCGCCGGCGACGTCGCGGTACTCCTCGTCGCCGGTGTAGAGGTAGGCGTTCGCGTACGCGCGCAGCAGCGCGGCGTTCGTGTCGAGCACCTTCTCGTGGTGGACGTCGTTCCAGTCGCGCTGGCCCGCGTAGCGGAAGAATCCGCCCTCGTAGTCGTCGAACAGGTGCTCCTCGACCGCGGTGAGCGTCGCCAGCGCCGTCTCGCGCTCCCGCTTCAGCGCGAACTCGACCGTCCGCGGCAGGGGGAACTTCGCGTCGTCGCCCCACCCGCCGTGGGTCGCGTCGAACTTCTCGTCCAGTTGCCCCGCGACGTTACGCTCGACGTCCGCCGTCACCTCGCCCGCCGGCGGGTCCTGGTCCCGGAGGCTCCGCGGGACCTGTGCGGCGTCGCGGCCCTTCTGTTCCCAGAGGTCCCGCACCCGGCCGACGACCTGCCGCATCGCGTCGTGGTCGAGGTACGTCGCTCCCGTGAGGTGTTCGCCCTCCGGCGTGCAGAAGACCGTCGAGGGGAATCCCCCGACGTTGTACCGTTCGCGCACCCGGGGGTGGCGGTCGGCGTCGACGCGCACCGGGACGAACGAGTCGTTCACGTTCGCCGCCAGCGTCGGCACCGAGTACGTCTCCTCGTCCATCTCGTGACACCACGAACACCACGTCGCGGACAGCGAGAGGAGGACGGGCAGGTCCTCGTCCTGGGCCTCGGCGAACGCCGCCTCGCCCCACTCGCGCCACTCGACCTTCGTTCGCTCCGCTGACTCGTCCATGCGTTCACGGTGGTGCGGTTCGTGGGTAAGCGCTTCGCTCTCGGTCACGGATGACGTCGCCTCCGCTGTCCATCCGGCCACGACGACCCCGGTTCCAGCCACCGTCGAGCAGTCGACCGGACGTGGAGAATTCCCGTGAGAGCGGACGTACGAAACCCACCGTTCCTTATAGGCACGGCAGAAACCCCAGTAGCGAATGTCCCCGAAACGTGTCACCAGGAAGGACGCGGCGTCCTCGACCGGGACGGAGCCGACGCGACGCGAGGTGGCGGGATGAGCGACCGGCTCTTCGAACGGTACGCCGACGCTCTCGTCTCGCGAAGCAGACTGGTCGTCCTCGTCGTGCTCGTCCTCACCGGCGTCGTCGCCGCCGGCGCGGCGGTCGGCGGCAGCGATGACGGCGGCATCGGCCAGTTCGAGACCGACTCCGAGGCGCAGGCGGCACAGGAGGAGATCGAGTCGACGTACGACACCGACGACGCGGTCGTCGCACAGGTCGTCGTCCGCGACGAGGGCGGCGACGTCCTCACGCGCGAGTCGCTGCTGGAAAGCCTTCGCCTCCAGCAACGACTGCGCGAGAACGCGTCCATCGACGAGACGCTCCGGGACGAGCGCGCGATGGTCGGCGTCGAGAACGTCGTCGCCACGGCGGCGTACGCCGAGAGCAGGGCGGGCAGTCCCCGCGGAGGGGAGACGACGTCGGGGAACGCGACGGGCGGGAACGCGAGCGACGGAAACGCGACCGCCGGTAGCGCGCAGTCGTCGGCCGGCGGACCACCGGCCGCGCCCACGCTCGACCAGCAGATAGCGGCGCTTGAGTCGCTCTCCGACGCCGAGTTCGAGGCGCTGCTCGGGCGCGTACTCGACCCTGACGCGACCGTTCCGGGCGGCGACCCGTACCAGTTCCTCCCCGCGGACTACGAACCGGGGACGACCGACGCCGACGCGCGCATCACGTTCGTGTTCCAGGTCGACGACAGCGGGCCGGGCGGCGACCCCACGGCGGCGTACGAGGCCCAGGTCGCCATCGCCTCGCTGGTCGAGGACCGGTTCGACGACGCCTTCGTCTTCGGACAGGGCATCACCGACGACGCGTCCACGCGCGCCATCGGCGACAGCTTCGCCATCATCACCCCCGTCGCGCTCGTGCTCGTGCTGGTCGTCCTCGGCGTGGCGTACCGCGACGTCGTGGACGTGCTCGTCGGCGTCTTCGGCATCGGCGTCGTGATGGCGTGGCTCTCCGGCGTGCAGGGATGGCTCGCCATCCCGTCGAACCAGTTGCTCATCGCCGTCCCGTTCCTGCTGGTCGGGCTGAGCATCGACTACTCGCTCCACGTCGTCATGCGCTATCGCGAGGCCCGCGAGGGGTCGCTCGACACCGACGACGACGTCGTCGGCGGACGTGACCCGTCGACCGCCATGCGTGCGGGCGTGGCCGGCGTCACCCTGGCGCTCGCCGCCGCAACGTTCTCGACCGGCATCGGCTTCCTCTCCAACTACGTCAGCCCGCTACAGGCCATCCAGGACTTCGCCGTCCTGAGCGCCGCCGGCATCGTCGCCACGTTCGTCGTGTTCGCCGCGCTCGTACCGGCTCTCAAGCTCGAAATCGAGCGGCTCTTCGCTCGCTTCGGCCGCGACCGGCGCAAGCCGGCCGTCGGGGTCGGCGCGGGACCGATCAACGGACTCCTCTCGCGCGCCGGGGGGCTCGCTCGTCGCGCCCCGCTCGCCGTGGTCGTCGTCTCGCTCCTCCTCGCCTCGGGCGGCGTCTACGGGGCGACGGACATCGACACGGAGTTCAACCGGGCCGACTTCCTCCCGGAGGACGCCCCGGCGTGGACGGCGTCGCTGCCGGGCCCGCTCGCGCCCGGCGACTACGACGTCCGCGAGGATCTCGCCTACCTGAGCGACAACTTCCGGCAGCGCGGCCAGGGGTCGGAGGCCCAGATTCTCTTGCGAGGGAACGTGACCGCGCCGGCGACGCTCGCCACGATAGACGAAGCGACCGCCAGTGCAGACGGAACCATCGTCGTCCGCTCCGACGGGACGGCGGCCGTCGACGGACCGACGGCGGTCGTCCGCGAGGTGGCCGCGGAGAACGAGACGGTCGCCGCCGCGGTCGACGCGCGCGACGACGACGGCGACGGCCTCCCGGACAGGGACGTCGCCGCGGTGTACGACCTGCTGTTCGAGGTCGCTCCGGACCGCGCTTCGACCGTCCTGGCGCGCACCGACGACGGTTCCTACGAGTCCGCGCGCCTCGTCGTGGGCGTCGAGGCCGACGCCGCGTCCCAGACCATCGCCGGCGACGTGCGAACGGTCGCGGACGCGGTCGAGCGGAACGCCCCCGTCACCGCCGTCGCGACGGGCGGGCCGGTGATCACCACCGCGCTGCAGGACGCGCTGCTGGAGACGCTCGTCCAGGGCTTCGCCGTCACGCTGGGCGTCATCCTCGCGTTCCTCGTGGGGCTGTACTGGTGGCTCCACGGCGCCCCGGAGCTCGGGGTGGTGACGCTGCTCCCCGTTCTCGCCTCGCTGGCCTGGCTACTCGGCACGATGTCGGCGTTCGGCATCCCGTTCAACAGCGAGACCGCCGTCATCACCAGCCTCGCCATCGGGCTCGGGGCCGACTACAGCATCCACTTCAGCGAGCGGTTCGTCGACGAACGCGCCCGGCGGGACTCCGTCGACGACGCGCTGGCGGCGACTATCACCGGGACCGGCGGCGCGCTGCTCGGCAGCGCGGCGACGACCGCGTCCGGGTTCGGCGTGCTCGCGCTCGCGCTGTCGCCCCCGCTCCAGCGGTTCGGTCTGGTGACCGGCCTGAGCATCGTCTTCGCCCTCGTCGCCTGCCTGACCGTCCTCCCGGCACTGCTCGTGGTCCGGGAGCGCGTCCTCCGGTCTGCGTAGTCGGTACTGGGCGACTGGAGAACGACGGCAGACAATGGGTCCCGGTCAGTTACCGCGGCCCTGGAGCTTCTCTTCCTCGGGCAGGTCGACGTTGGCCTCACCGCGCATGCCGGAGCCGGCCGCCTTGCTGATCGCGGCGAGTCGCTCGGGGTCGTCCCAGTTGTTCGTGGCCTCGACGATGGCCTCCGCCATCGCTTCGGGGTCCTCGGCGCCGAAGATGCCGGAGCCGACGAAGATGCCGTCGCAGCCGTGGTGCATCATCAGCGCGGCGTCGGCGGGCGTCGCGATGCCGCCGGCCGCGAAGTTCACGACCGGGAGCCGCCCCATCTCGGCCGTCTCGTGGACGAGGTGGGCCGGCGCCTCGATCTCGCGGGCGTACGCCTCGCGCTCCTCGTGGGTCATCCCCTCGAGTTCGCGGATCGCGCCCTTGATCTGGCGCTGGTGGTGGACGGCCTGGTTCACGTCGCCGGTGCCGGCCTCGCCCTTCGTCCGGATCATGGCCGCGCCCTCCTCGATGCGGCGCAGCGCCTCGCCGAGGTTGCGCGCGCCGCAGACGAACGGCGCGGTGAACTCGCGCTTGTCGATGTGGTAGGCGTCGTCGGCGGGCGTCAGCACCTCGGATTCGTCGATCATGTCGACGCCCACCGCTTCGAGAATCTGGGCCTCCTTCGTGTGCCCGATTCGCGACTTGCCCATCACCGGGATCGACACCTCGTCGACGATGGCCTCCACGTCCGCCGGGTCGGCCATTCGCGCGACGCCACCGCGCTTCCGGATGTCGGCCGGCACCGCTTCGAGCGACATCACGGCGACCGCGCCCGCGTCCTCGGCGATACGGGCCTGTTCCCGGTTCACGACGTCCATGATGACGCCGCCCTTCTGCATTCGAGCGAAGCCGCGTTTGACGAGTTCCGTTCCGCGTTTGAGTTCTTCGACGTCGGTTTCGTCCGCCATACCGGCTATACCGACCCCGAAACTTAAGACGTACCGGTTACGGGCGCACCGGTCTGGCCTGAACAGTGCGTGGCGTCGTCCGCTCGACGATAGAACTATGCCGCTTCGTGCTATAAGATAACACATGGCAATCAAAGGGGCCCGTTCCCCCTTCGACCGACTCCGCCAGCACTACGAGGAGACGATGCTTCGCTGTCCCGAGTGCGGATTCGTCGACGAGGACGGCACCTGGAACGCTACCGCAGACCGCGGCGAACTCCGTTACCGTCACGTCTGTCCTCGCTGCGACGCCGTCGACACGCGCGTCCTGAGCTACTGACTCGGTCGACGGGGACGCGCCGCCGCCGCCGACAGCGTCCCGTAGCCTTTTAAGCAATGGCGGCCCGTAACCCGAGTAATGACTGCACAGGCTGTCCAGCAGGACGAACTCGTGGCCGTCATCGGCCTCGAGGTCCACGTCCAGCTGGAGACGGACACGAAGATCTTCTGTGGCTGCTCGACGGACCAGGACGACGCCGAGCCGAACACCTACACCTGCCCTGTCTGTCTCGGACTGCCCGGGGCCCTGCCCGTCCTCAACGAGGCCGCCGTCGAGTCCGCCGTCAAGGTCGGCAAGGCGATCGACGCCGACATCCCCGAGGAGACGCGCTTCCACCGGAAGAACTACTTCTACCCCGACCTCCCGAAGGGGTTCCAGATCACCCAGTACGACGCCCCGATCTGCCAGGACGGCGAGCTGGAGATCGAGGTCGGCGGCGAGCGCCGGACTGTGGGCATCGAGCGTGCCCACCTCGAGGAGGACCCCGGGAGCCTCCAGCACCAGGGCGGCAACATCGACACCGCCGACTACACGCTGGTCAACTACAACCGCGCCGGCATCCCGCTGATGGAGATCGTCACCGACCCGGACTTCCGGAGCGCCGAGGAGGTCCGGGCCTTCCTCGCCAAACTCGAGGAGGTCCTCGAGTACCTGGGCGTCTTCGACAGCTCCCGCGACGGGAGCCTCCGCGTGGACGCCAACCTGAGCATCGTCTCCGGCGACGAGGTCGACGGCGACGGCGCGATCGACGATTCGACGCTCGAGGACGCCAACCGAACCGAGGTGAAGAACATCTCCAGCCACAAGGGCGCCGAGAAGGCGCTGGCCTACGAGGAGACGCGCCAGAAGAACGCCATCAACCGCGGGCGCGAGGTCGAGCAGGAGACCCGCCACTGGGACGAGACCCGGGGCATCACCGTCTCGATGCGGAGCAAGGAGGCGGAGAAAGACTACCGCTACTTCCGCGAGGCCGACCTTCCGCCGCTGCAGGTGTCGGACTGGAAGCAGGAGCTGTCGATTCCGGAACTCCCGGACGCCCGCCGCGAGCGCTTCCAGGCCGAGTACGGGCTCAGCGAGGAGGCCGCGAGCAAGCTCACGTCGACGAAGCAGGTCGCTGACTTCTACGAGGACGTCGCCGAGACGTTCGACCCGGACCTCGCGGCGACGTGGGTCGCGGACAACCTGCTGGGCGAACTCAACTACCGCGACATGGCCATCACGGACGTCGAGGGGCGCTTCGACGAGTTCAGCCACCTCGTCGAACTGGTCGCCGAGGACGAGATCACCACGAAGAACGCCGAGGAGATCGTCCTCCGGGAGATGCTCGACGAGGGCGACGACCCGGAAACCATCATCGAACGCGAGGACCTGGGCAAGGTCGACACCAGCGCGGTCGAGGGCGCCGTCCAGGAAGCCATCGACGAGAACCCGGACGCAGTCGAGGACTACCACGCCGGCGAGGACGGCGCGCTGAACTTCCTCGTCGGCCAGGTGATGCAGAAGACCGGCGGCAGCGCGGACCCCGGCGCCGTGAACGGGATGCTCCGCGAACGACTGGACGAGTAGCGCGAACAGACGGCGAGCGGTTCAGTTCTCCTCGCGAGGGGCGCGCCGTACTCCCGCCTCGACCCCGTCGCAGCACTTCGTCAGGTCACGCCGGGTGTGGCCTCGCCTTCCGATTTAAAGGCTCGCGTCGTGGAGACGGCTAATCTCCCGGCGTCGATCGCTTCTCGTCGTCGATGACGCCCTCCTGCCAGCGTCCGAGGCTGAACCAGAGCACGCCGACGACGAACGACGCGACGGCCGAGAACGACCACGCCCACCAGAGGCCGTCGACGCCCCACGAGAGGCCGCCGAGCGCGACGGACGGGCCGACGAGGGAGAGCGTCCAGGACCACTGGTAGGCGAACAGTCCCGCGGCCGGGATCCGGAGCACCCACCGCGAGAGCACGGAGAGGGCCATCGCGACGCGCGTGTCGCCTGCGCCGCGAAACCCGCCCTGGACGACCATCAGGCCGCCGAAGAACGCCAGGAACGGGCCGATGATGCGCAGGAAGTCGACGCCCTCGGCGACGACGGCGGGGTCGGCGATGAACGCCCGGATGAGCGGGGCGGGGAACGCGAACATGATGCCACCCGCGAGGAAGAGGACGCCCATGGTGCCGGCGGTCGCCGTCCACGTCACCCGAGCGGCGCGGTCGGGGGTCTCGGCGCCGAGGTTCTGGCCGACGCCCGTCGCGGCCGCCTGCCCGACCGCGCCGGAGACGGTCCACGAGACGGACATCAGCCGCAGGCCGACGCCGTAGGCTGCGGTTGCGACGGGGCCGAACCGGGCGACCAGCGCGGCCATCGCCACGGCGGCGAAACTCCGCGCCGCGCCGTCGAGGGTCGCCGGGTACCCGATGGAGACGAGCTTCTTCAGCACCGGGACGTCCGGGCGGAGGTCTTCGACGCGAAGGCGGATGCCCCAGTCGCCTCGCAGGAGGAGGACGACGCCGACGGCGGCGGCGAAGATGCGCGATATCAGGGTGGCGACGGCGGCACCGCGGACGCCCCACGCCGGGAACGTTCCGACGCCGAGGATGAACAGCGGGTCGAGGACGACGTTCAGGCCCGCGGAGAGGACGACGAGCCACATCGCCGTCCGGGTGTCGCCCGCGCCGCGGAGCACCGCGCGGAAGACGAAGAAGAGGAACGTGAACGGGATGGAGACGAACAGCACCTCGATGTAGTCCAGCGCGAGTCGGTAGACGACGCCCTCCGCACCGAGGAAGACGAGCAGCGGGTGGCGACCGATGTAGCCGACGGTCGCGAGGACGAGACCGACGCCGACGGTGAGCAGGGTGACCTGGCCGACGACGGCGTCCGCCGCGCGGTCGTCGCCGGCACCGACGTGTTGAGAGACGAGCGCGACAGCGCCGGCGGTCAGTCCCATCGCGAGCGAGACGAACAGCCACGCGGTCGGAAACATGAGCGTGACGGCGGCGACGGCGTTCCTGCCGACGCGGCCGACCCAGAACATGTCGGCGAGATTGTACGCCGTCTGGAGGAGGTTCCCGGCGACCAGCGGCCACGCGAGGCTCACGAGCTTCGGCGTGATGGCACCCGTCGTCATGTCGATGCGGCTGTCGTTCCGTCCCGGCACGGACTAGCGCGACGGACGACGAGGGCTTAAATCGGCCGTTCGGCGTCCGGTTTGCCGGGGGTCGCGACGGCCGTGTAGTCATCGTTTTACCCGTCGAGACGCAACTCCCGGCCATGACCGACCCCGCAGCCCTCGACGTGACGCTCGTCGACGGGTACGTCGACGAACCCGCCCACTTCGGCGTACCGCCGTACATCTCCACGTACCCGCGGTACACGGCGGGCGCGCTCGTGGACGCGGGGGTGCCCGAGGCGCAGATAACCTACCACACCATCGACGAACTGCGCGAGGAGCGTTCGAAGTGGCGCGACGTCGCCGACGCGGACCTGTTCGTCTACCTCGGCGGGATGACCGTCCCCGGGAAGTACGTCGGCGGGACGCCGGCGGAACCGGACGAGGTGCGCGAACTGGCCTGGACCGCCGACGGGACGAGCCTGATGGGCGGCCCGGTGAAGTTCGGCGTCGGCGACGAGAACGCCGGCGGGACGGCGACGGAGCGCGACGACCTCGACTTCGACTTCGTCGCGAAAGGCGACGTGGAGGCGGCAGCCCACGACCTCGTCGCAAGCGGCCTGGAGGGGTTCGGCGACCGCATGCGCGACAACGCGGAGATCGACCGCTGGGCCGCCAGGGGCGCGTTCGTCGTCGAGCAGCATCCGAACCATCCGGACTACCTCATCTGCGAGATGGAGACGTCGCGCGGTTGTCCGTACCGGTGTTCGTTCTGCACGGAACCGCTGTACGGCAACCCCTCCTTCCGCGAGCCGGACTCCGTCGTCAGCGAGGTCGAGCGCCTCTACGAGCGCGGTGCCCGCCACTTCCGGCTGGGCCGCCAGGCCGACATCCTCGCGTACGGCGGCGACGGCGAGAAGCCCAACCCGGACGCGCTCCGCGAGCTGTACGGCGGTATCCGCGAGGTCGCGCCCGACCTGGAGACGCTGCACCTCGACAACATGAACCCCATCACGGTGGTCGAGTGGCCGGACCTCGCCCGCGAGGGAATCCGGGTCATCGCCGAGCACAACACGCCGGGCGACACCGCCGCGTTCGGCCTGGAGTCCGCCGACCCCGTCGTCCAGGAGGAGAACAACCTCAACGTCACCGCCGAGGAGTGCTTCGAGGCCGTGAAGATAGTCAACGAAGAAGCCGGCTGGCGGCCGGGCGAGGATGCGAGCGACGCACCGACCCACGGCGAGGACGCCACGAACCGCCTGCCGAAACTCCTCCCCGGCATCAACCTCCTGCACGGGCTGAAGGGCGAACGCGAGGAGACGTTCGCACACAACAAGCGGTTCCTCGAACGCGTCTACGACGAGGGGCTGATGCTGCGCCGGGTGAACATCCGGCAGGTGATGGCGTTCGACGGGACCGAGATGAGCGACGTCGGCGCGGACATCGCGAAGGACCACAAGAAGCTGTTCAAGCAGTACAAGAGCGAGGTCCGCGAGGAGATAGACAACCCGATGCTCCAGCGGGTCGCCCCCGCCGGGACCGTCCTCCCGGACGTCCACCTGGAGTACCACAGGGACGGCCGGACCTTCGGCCGGCAACTCGGCACCTACCCGCTGCTGGTCGCCGTGCCTGGCGAACGCGAACTCAGGCGCACCATCGACGTCGCCGTCGTCGACCACGGCTACCGGTCGGTGACCGGCGTCCCCTATCCGCTGGACGTGAACACGGCCTCGATGGACGAACTGATGGCGCTCCCGGGGATGGGGAGACAGCGCGCCGGCAACGTCGTGGTCGACCGGCCGTACGAGTCGCCGGCCGAACTCGCGGACGCCGTCGACGTCGACCTGTCCGCGTTCGCACGGGCAGACGTCAGTGCGAGCGGCGAGGAGAAATCCGAGAGCGCTGACTGACCGGTCGACCGGCGAGAAAGTGATGAAGTCTCGCGAACGGCGCTAGAACTCTTCTTCGATGATCTCGCCGACGGCGAAGTTGGACTTGACTTCGGTAATCTCGACTTTCACGCGCTCCCCGATCTCGGCACCGGGGACGATGATGACGTAGCCGCGCTCGACGCGGGCGATGCCGTCGCCCTGCTTGCCGATGTCCTCGATCTCGACGTACCGGACCTCGCCGGATTCGACCGGAGGCTGTGGCTCGGACGAGACGGTCTCCTCGTTGCTGCTGGTTTCGGTCTCGGTCGACTCGGTCTCCGCCTCGCGGGAGATGAGTGCAACACGGTAGGTTTCGCCCGGTTCGACCGACCCGGTGTCGATCTCGCGACGAGGGATCGAGACGACGTACTCGTCGCCTTTCAGAGTAACGTCAGCGCTGAACAGACACAGGAGTTTGTCAGAGATTTCCAATGGTCGTAGACCTCCACTGAAAACCAAGTAGTCAACCATTAAAGAAGTATCGACACTTCAACCGCGAGCAAGGGCTGGAGCGGTGGATCGGCGGTTCGTGACCTTCGTCCCGACCACGCTCCGGAGACGAACCGAAGGCGTGCCCGGTCGCCGTGGCGGGCCACCGTCGAGTGGCGAGCGTGCCCGGGCACCTCCAGTAGCCCTAAATCGTTCGACCGTCAATCCGTGTTCGATGGAGGAAACGACGACTGCGGACGGAGAGACGCTGTATCTCAGTCGACGGAACGGCGAGCGCGGGTCGAAAGGTCCGTTCTTCGTCGTCTACCGGTCGCCGGAGCGCGAGCGGCGGTACGGCTACTACTGCGGACACTGCGAGTCGCTCGACACGGCGATGGACACGATGGGACGCATCAAGTGCAACCGATGCGATAACCTCCGGAAACCGACAGAGTGGGACGCGGCCCACGAGTGAGGACGTCGTGGCGGGGGTTCTTTCGGAACGAGTTCCGCCCCGCAAGAACATTTATTACGTGGCGTGTGGTATCGACAGTCGAATGGCCCCTGTTAACACGCCCCTGATTGACGAGGCCAGGTCGATATTCAGCGACCTCGGGTACGAGGTGCTCGAGGACGGCGACGAATTCCGGGCCAAGCGGAAGTGGCGAGAAGTGCACGTGACTGCGCTCACCGAGACGACGGACGCCCCCGACCGTGGGGACCTTCGATGCTTCGTAACGTGGAAGGAGGACGTGACGAAGCTCCGCGAGGGCTTGCGAGAGATGAACCTCGAGTACGAGTGGGCGATAATCGGCGTCCGCGAGAGCGGCGATTACGAGGTCGCACGGGCACCACCGTCCTCCGTCGCGGTCTGACTCCGTTCGACCGGACGGACCTCGTTTTCGACGGACACCGACGACGGCTACCAGACCGGTCCAGGGCGTGGGCTGGCGGTCGGGGACAAGCCCCAGGTGACCGGGGAGCCAAGGTGACTGCATGGACGACCACACCAGCGACCCGACCGTGGCACCGCCGCCGGACGGCCGCCAACCGACCGGCTGGCGGGCCGCCGACGGACTGTGGGAGCACGCGACGCTGCGGCGGGCCACGCGCCACGGCGTCCGCCTGTTCAACGCCAGCGAGTTCCACGAGAGCCACGACTGCTTCGAGGACGAGTGGTACAACTACGGACAGGGGAGCGTCGAGAGCCAGTTCCTCCACGGGATGGTCCAGGTCGCCGCCGGTGCGTACAAGCACTTCGACTTCGAGGACGACGGCGGCATGCGGTCGCTGTTCCGGACGGCGCTGCAGTACCTCCACGGCGTCCCGAACGACTTCTACGGCGTCGACGTGCTCGGCGTCCGGACGACCATCACGGACGCCCGGGAGGACCCGACCGTCCTCCACGGCTGGCGGATCGAACTCGACGGCACGTATCCGGTGGCGACGGAGACGGACTTCGCGTACGCCGACGGACTGGAGTGACCGCGCGCCAGGGAACAGGCACGACCGAAGCGCTGCCCGCTCTCGGGCAGTGGCGGTCGCAACGCACCTCCGGCCCGGTCAGGGTCGCCCTGCCCCGTATCGCCACGAGCGCGCCGCCGCGGACGGTCAGTCCCCAGCCTGGTCGTCTACGAGTTCGAGCAGTGGTCGGATTTCCTCGAACTGCGGCCCCTTGCTGACCTCGTTCGTCTCTTCGTCCCAGGTGACGAACCCGTATTCGTCGAGCATGGGAAGATGATTGTGATGCATGGCTGCCTGTCGCCGGCGGTACTCCAGCGATTCCGTGTCCCCACCGGCGACGGCCGGGTCGCCCGGAGACTGGGGATTGTGTTCGAGGAGCGCAGCCAGTAGCGTTCGACGGCGGCCGTCTGCCAGCGCTTTGAAACAGTAATCGTTCATGATTGTCGGGGAGATTCACCACGCAGGATGGTCGATTCCCCGGTTGGCCACCCTGTAGGTGACTGGGGCCCACACGCGTATAACGCTGTTGTGAACGTAGACGTTTAGCTTCGAGTTTTCGCAGTTCTCAGGACTAGAATCTGTTGTTTCTGAATCGTGGTGTGGAGTTTTCGGGATTCATTCATTACCTGTTGTGGGAAACCACAGACCTATCGGGAACAGTTCAGCTGGTCGGTTCGTCGTCGTTCGGGTCCGCTTCGTGCGCGTCCGTCTCCTCCGTCCCCTGCAGGAAGAAGTGGTTGAACGGCTGGACGTGGCGGCGACGCAGCATCTCAGAACTCTCGATCTCGACGCCGATGTCGTGGATAGCGTCGGTGATCCGGGTGATTTCGGACGTACTCGTTCCGACGACGTCTACGTGGATGTTCCGTCTGCCGGTGAGCATCTCCCGAACGTCGATGACGCCCTGGATTCCCCGGATCTGCTTCGAGAACTCTGGGAGCTCGGTGGGCGGCGCGGTGACGACGAACGTCACCTGTAGCGGGAGGTTCGCCGCCTCGTAGTCGATCTCCGGGTGGTAGCCCTGGATGATGCCGTCTGCTTCGAGCTGGTCGATGCGGTTGCGAACGGTGCTGGCCGAGACGCCCGCCATGTCGGCCATCTCCTGTGCTGTCACGTTGCGGGCGTCCCGCTGGAGCAGGTAGAGGATGCTTCGGTCGACGTCGTCCAGGTCCCGGCCCATGCCGACTAGCTACGGCGTGGAGGTTCCTAACGCATTCTATAACGAAGATGGCACTCTCGCGTTCGAGCCTCGATGTCGGCGTCGACTGGGGACGACGCCGTGGATGGAGCAGCGACGCCTCGCTCCGACCTCACGGGAGTGGCGACTCTCGGTAACGGTGCTTCAAAAACTGTTTTACAGACCGAGCAGAAACCCCGCGTATGTTCAGGCGGTTTTCGATTCCGACGCCGTTCGCGGTCGGACCGGTGAACGCCTACCTCGCCGGGCGGACGCTGGTCGACCCGGGGCCGGGGAGCGAAGAAGCATGGTCGGCGCTGCTCGACGCGCTCGAGGAGCAGGGCCTCGCGGCGTCCGACATCGAGCAGGTGTTCGTCACCCACCCGCATCCGGACCACTTCGGCCTCGCCAGACGCCTCCGCGGGGAGGGCGCGCGCGTCGTCGCAAGCCCCGGAACGGCCGGCGTCATCCGCGACTTCGCCACCCGACTCGAGTACGAGCAGGAGTTCTTCGTCGACTTCTTCGAGCGCCACGGCATGGCCCGCTCGACCGCCGAGACGGTGGCCGACCTCCCCGAAGCGTACCTCTCGGTCGCCCCGGCCGTCGAGACCGACCTCGAACTCGCGGACGGCGACGCCGTCGAGGTCGACGGCACGACGGTGACCGCGGAGGCGGTCGACGGACACGCCACCGGCGAGACCATCTTCACCTACGAGGACGGGGAGGCGTCGGAAGCCATCGTCGGCGACCACGTCCTGCCGCACATCACGCCGAACCCGCTGCTGCAACCGCCGAGCGAGGAAGGCGAGATGCGCCCGCGCGTGCTCCCGGCGTTCAACCGGTCGCTGGCGGAACTGCGCGAACGGGAGTTCGACCGCCTGCTGCCGGGACACGGCGAGGTCGTCGACGCTCCGAGCGAGCGCATCGACGAGATACTGGCGGCCCACGAGGAGCGCACCGCGAACGTGGTGGAACTGCTGGACGGGCCGACCACCGCCTTCGACGTGATGGAGGGACTGTTCGGCGACCTGCCCGCGACGGAGCAGTTCCCGGGCATGAGCGAGGCCGTCGGCCACCTCGACGTGCTGGAGGAGCGCGACCGCGTCGCCCACAGCGAGCGCGGGGGCGTCCGCGTGTACGAGGAGGTGGAGGCGTGAACGACCTCCAGCCCGTCGCGCTCGGCGACGAACCCGCGGACCTCGTGGTGAAGGGCGGTCGCGTCCTGTTGCCGGAACTCGGCGAGTTCCAGGCCCGCGACGTCGCCGTCAAGAACAACCGCGTCGCGGCGCTGCCGGAGGACGCCTCGGACGTCGTCGGCGAGCAGACGCGCGTCATCAACGCCAGCGACCGCGTCGTCGCACCCGGATTCGTCGACGCCCACACGCACCTCGACCTCCACCAGACGTTCGAGAACGCCTACCACTACGCGCTGGAGAGCGGGACGACGACCGTCGTCTCCGAGGTGACCGGGTTCGGTCCGGCGTTCGGTGCGGAGGGCGTCCAGGAGTTCCTCGCCGCGACGTCCTACCTCCCCATCCGCGTCGCGGCGACGGTGCCGCCCCAACCGGTCCTCGACACGTTCGAACCCGCGCACGAGGACCCCGACGAACTCGCCAACCTCGTCGAGGACTCCCGGGTCGTCGGCGTCGGCGAGACGGACTGGATCCACGCCGTCGGCCGCGACACGCCCGCCGAGGAGCTGTACCGGGCCGCGACGCTTGCGAACAAGACCATCACCGGCCACGGCGCGGGCTGTACCGGCGAGAAGCTACAGGCGTTCGCCTCCATCGTCGACGACGACCACGAGGCCATCTCCGGCGACGAGATGGTCGAGCGCGTCGAGAACGGCGTACACGCCGTCGGCCGCTACGGTTCCATCCGGGACGACATGGCGGCCGTCGGCGACGCGTACGCGGAGGTCGGCGCGTCCGAGATATCGCTGTCGACCGACGGGATGTGGCCCCGGGAACTCATCGGCGAGGGCTACATGGACGTCGTCGTCCGCCGCGCCATCGAGGAGGGCGTCCCGCCGGCCGACGCGCTGCGGATGGCGACGCTCAACCCGGCCCGTCACTTCGGCCTCTCCGACCGCGGGACGCTCGCGCCCGGCAATCTCGCGGACATCGTCGTCATCGACGACCTCGAAGCGGTCAACGTCACGACGGTGGTCGCTGACGGCGAGGTCGTCTACCACAACCACGAGACGAAGGTCGCGCCGCGGTCCTACGAGTACCCCGACCACTTCTACGACAGCGTCGACGTCAGCACCGACCCCGACGAGTTCCGGGTGCCCGCCAGCGCGGCCGTCGACGGCGCGGTCCGCGCCATCGAACACGACCACGGGCTCATCTCGCTGTCGACGACGGTCGAACCGCCGGTCGAGGGCGGCGAACTCGTCGCCGCGCCGGAGGACGGCCTGCTGACGGCGACCCTGCTCGACCGTCACCCCGACGGCGACGGCACCGGCTTCACCGGATTCCTCACGGGCTACGGCGCGTTCGAGGGCGCGGTGGCGACGAGCATCGTCTGGGAGCGCCCCGGCGTGCTCGCCGTCGGTAGCGGCGACGACGTCCGGACGGCGGTCGCCCACCTCAACGAGATGGGCGGCGGCTGGGCGGTCGTCGACGACGGCGACGTCATCGCGGAACTGCCGGCGCGCGTCGCCGGCGTCTGCTCGGACCTCGAGGTCGAGGAGACGGCGAAGCTCTACGACGCCGTCGAGAGCGCACTGCGGCAACTCGGCGCGGACGCCGACCGGCCGATGCTGGCGCTCCAGACGCTGACCTTCCCGGGAGTGCCGGCGCTGAAGCTGTCGTTCTCGGGCTACGCCGACGTGTTCGCCCGCGAGACGGTCGGCCTGGCGCCCGAGTAGCGTTCTATCGCTCGCTCTCGTCGGTGGTGTCTCCGCCCGCCGTTCGCTCGCCACCGGCGGGGTTGCTCCGCTCCTGGACCATCAGCACCTGCTCGTAGGGCAAGAAGTCGCGGCCATCCTCGCGGTGGACCCAGAGGCCGGTGTCGTAGAAGTCGAGTTTTGACCCCTCGAGGGGCGACTCGGCCACGTTCTCCACGTCGGACTTGAGGTGGACGTAGTACGTGTCTTCTCGCATGGCGGAGGGGATACGCCGCCTGCCTGCAAAAGCGTCACGCCGATTCCGGGGCGTGCGATGGGACCGTCGCGTCGACGAAACGACTTTTCCGGTCGCCGCCGAACGGCCGGACGTGACGGACCGAACGAGGGCACACGTCTACGTCTCCGGCACGGTACAGGGCGTCTACTACCGAGCGAACACCCGCGACGCGGCGACCGAACGGGACGTCGACGGCTGGGTGCAGAACCTCGCCGACGGTCGCGTCGAGGCCGTCTTCGAGGGGCCGGAGGACGCCGTCGAGGAGATGGTCGAGTGGTGTCACACCGGCAGTCCCGCCGCCGACGTGAGCGACGTCGCGGTCGAGTACGACGACCCCGAGGGCGAGGACGGCTTCCGCATCCGCCGGTGAGGCGCTGCGACTCCGGTTCCGCTCACGTCACTCGAACGGGTCGGTGTACTCGCGGCGCGGGAGGTCGTTCCCGCCGCCCGAGTGGCGGGCGAACTGCAGGCCGCCGCCGACGGCGAGGGCGACGACGAACCACAGCGGCGTGAACGCGAGGGCGTCCGCACCCAGCAGTTCGCCGGTCCGGTACCAGTGCGTCCACAGCGGGGCGACGTAGGCGAGCACCGTCGCGCCCACCACGTTCGCGACCACCGCCGCGATGAGGACGTAGTACCGCCAGGCGAGGACGAGGGTGACGCCGCCCGCGACGGCCGCCACCACCGCGAACTGCGTCGACCGCCCTCCGCTCAGGAGCGCCTCGTTCTGGACCGCCTCGACCAGTACCGCTAGCTGGAGCGCCGCCGACGGGTCGGCGACGGCCGTCGGGTCGACGACCCGCCGACCGGCGGCGAGGGCGTACGCCGGTATCGCCGTGACGACGAACCCGACGACACCCGTCACGACCCGGGTCAGGAACGGGAACAGCGAGTAGCCCAGGACGCTGCCGGCGAAGGCGAGCGCGGCCGCGAGCAGCAGTTGCGTCTCGACGGTGACGGCGTAGTCCGCCAGCGCCGGCCCGAACCAGCCGACCGCGCCGCCGATGGCGGCCCCGCCGAGACCGCCGCCCCAGGACAGGAGCACCTTCGCGAGGTCGTACCCCAGCAGCGACCCCACGAGGCCGACCGTCGTCGCAGCGAGCAACGGGAGCATCGGTTCGATGCTAGCGAAAGACATGGTTTGCTGGTTGGATAATACCATCGCAATTACTTATAGGTGGAGCATCACGACAGTATCCGAACGGAAGCCACAGCCTTCGGACGACGTTCAACGATGGCGCGACGCGGCCGGGACGTTTCGATCGATCACCCGGGCGTCAGTTCCGCAGGTAGTGGAACACGTACGTCTGGGCGTAGCCGGCGTACTCGCCGCCGAACGCCTCGCGGATGGCGCGAGAGGTCTCCGCGTACGAGCCCCGTTCGCAGTCCGGGTAGTGCTCCTCGATGGCGGTCCGTATCCAGGTGTCCAGCGGGACCGCCTCCAGGTATCCCAGCGAGAACAGCAGGACGCAGTCGGCCACCTTGTCCCCGACGCCGACGAACGTCGTGAGCGCCTCGCGTGCCTCCTCGTACGGCAGGCCCCGCACGTCGTCGGCCGTCATCTCGCCCGTGGCGACCAGTTCGGCCGTCCGCTGGACGTACGGTGCGCGGTAGCCGAGGCCGAGGTCGCGGAGTTCGTCCTCCGTGGCGTCGGCGAGACGCTCCGGCGTCGGGAACGCGTGGTAGGTGTCGCCGTCGAAGGCGATCGTCTCGCCGTACTCGCGGGCGAGCGCGGTCTGCATGTCGTAGATGCGTTTCACGCGCATCTGGGCCGAGCAGATGAACGACACGAGACAGGCGAAGAAGGGGTCGCGGACGAGACGCATCCCGGCGTAGGCGTCGTAGGCCGACTCGACGAGCGGGTCGTCGGGCGAGGCGTCGACGATGGCGTCGAGGTCGTCGTCGAGGCGGAGGAGGTCGACGAGTAGCGGGTCGGCGTCCGTCGTCGCCTCCCACTCCAGCACGCCGCCCGCCGTTCCGGTCGCGTTCGCGTCGTCGCCAGCACGCTGTCGGACGCGCACCACCTCGCCGTCGACGACCGTGTAGTACCACGCCGAACCGCCGTACGCGCCCGTCCGTTCGTACGTCCGACCGTCGGCGCGGTGCCAGCAGTAGCTCTGGCCGCTCTCGACGGTCGACTGGAGGTCGAACCCGCCCGGAAGGTCTGCCACGGGGATCGAACCGGTTAGCATCGCTCCCGACGAGGCACCGGAGCGGAGCAAGTCTTTCGCTTCTGCCCCGGCAGACCGACGACTCCACGCGATTTGTTGACGTGGGGTGCCGGCAACTGGCAGTATCGGGTGTGAGAAGCGCGTTCTCGCTCAGCACCTCCGCGAGAGGGCCAAACTTCATACTGTTGGCGATACAACAACCGGTGGGACAATGAACTGTAGAGTCGTCGTCGAGGCCGCGATTCCGGTGTACGACGTGGAGACGCCGGACGAGGCAGTACGGATCGCCATCTCGAAGACGGGTGAGTTGCTGAACCCGGACCTCAACTACGTCGAGATAAACATGGGCGAACGCACGTCGCCGTCGGGCGAAGAGTTGCCGCCGGCGTTCATCGCCGCGGACGAGGCGCTCGTCGCGCTCGAGCTGGAGATGACGGTGTTCAACGTCGAACGCGAGGAGCACGCCTCGCGCATCGCCCGGAAGGAGATCGGTCAACGCCTCGAGAACATCCCGCTCTCGGTCCTCGAAGTCGAGGTCATCGAGGACGACGAACTCGACGACGAGGAGGACGACACCGAGGACGTCGAGGAAGCCGGCGACGCGTCCGACGAGGACGATTCCGACGACGTCCTCCCCGAGTTCGAGGACCTCATCGAGTAATCGACGGGACGAAGCGGCGTCGACGGGACGAAGCGGCGTCGACCGGGGAGAGGGGTTTCCGTCTCTACAGTTCCTCGTGGGTCGACCCACACGTGATTTTATCCCGCTGGCCGTCGACCCGGTAGTGCATGAGCGTCAGTTTCGACTTCAGCGACGACGTCGCGCTCGTGACGGGAGCGAGCGGTGCGCTCGGAAGTTCGGTCTGCGAAGCCTTCGCCGAGGCGGGGGCGACGGTCTGCGCGACCGACGTGGTCGAACCGGACGACGAGGCGTCGGCGCTCGACCCGAACGCGGTCGAGTTCTACGGCGGCGACCTCACCGACGAGGCGGCGGCCGAGTCGCTCGTCGCGTCTGTCGTCGACGACTACGGCGGCATCGACGCGCTGGCGAACGTCGCGGGCACGTGGCAGGGCGGCGACCCAATCGAGGAGACCGACGTGGGAACCTTCGACCTGCTCTTCGACGTGAACCTGAAGACGGCGTTCCTCGCGAGCAAGCACGCCCTCCCCTACCTCCAGGAGCGCGAGGGGGCCATCGTCTCCGTCAGCGCCCGCGCCTCGCTCGAGGGCGGTGAGGGCGACGGCCTCTACCGCGCGTCGAAGGCCGGCGTGCGACTGCTCACGGAGAGCATCGCGGCGGAGAACGAGGGGACCGTCCGGGCGAACGCCGTCATGCCGAGCGTCATCGACACGCCGGCGAACCGGGAGATGATGCCCGACGCCGACCACGAGCGGTGGGTCGACCCGCGCGACATCGCCGACGTCATGCTCTTCCTCTGCAGTGACGCCGCGAGCGTCACCAGCGGAGCGGCAGTGCCGGTGTACGGTGAAGCGTGAACTGGGGCCTCGGTGGCCGGGGAACCGACCGGCGGTCGCGCGCCGTCCGTTCAGTCACCGAGGGACCGACACCATTGTTTTTAATGAGGGTTAGATAATCGATAGTGTACGATTCCCGTGGTTGATAGACATCGCTTTGTTTATAACCATCAGTTAGTAATGGCAGCCACACACAAGCATGTCTGACAGAGAGACGTGGGCGACCAGGGTGGGGTTCATCCTGGCCGCCGTCGGGAGTGCAGTGGGTCTCGGAAACATCTGGCAGTTCCCGTTCAAGACGTCGACGAACGGCGGAGCTGCGTTCGTGTTCGTCTACCTGCTCGCGGCGTTCCTCATCGGTCTCCCCGCGATCCTCGGGGAGTTCGTGGTCGGGCGCCGCGCGAAGCGGAACGCCATCGAGGCGTTCGAACGGATCGACCATCCGGCGTGGACGGTCATCGGAGCGCTCGGCCTGTTCACCGGGATGTGGATCCTGTCGTACTACAGCGTCGTCGGTGGCTGGGTGCTGCGGTACGTCCTCGGCAGCGCGACGGGCGCGTACTTCGGTAATCCGGGCGACTACTTCGCGTCGGTGTCCGTCGGCGCCGACGCCGTCGCGTTCCACGCCGTCTTCATGGCGCTGACCGCTGGCATCGTCGCGTTCGGCATCGAGGACGGCATCGAGAAGGCGACGAAGGTGATGGTGCCGTCCGTGCTCGCCATCCTGGCCGGCCTCGCCGTCTACGCATTCACGCTCGACGGCGCGAGCGCGGCGTACGGCTACTACCTCAGTCCCGACTTCGGGTACCTGCTCGACAACCTCGGGAACATCGTCCCGTTCGCCGTGAGTCAGGCGTTCTTCTCGCTCTCGCTCGGGATGGGCGCGATGATAACCTACTCCTCGTACATCGACGAGGACCAGAGCCTGCCCGCCGACGGGTCGACCATCGTCGTCCTGAACACCTTCGTCGGGCTGCTCGCCGGTCTCGTCGTCCTTCCGCTCCTGTTCGTCCAGTTCGGCAGCGTCCCGGAGGGTGCCTCCGGCGGCGGTCCGGGTGCCCTGTTCGTCTCCGTGGCGACGGCGTTCGGGAACCTCGGCATGGCCGGCCGTGTCGTCGGCCTCGTGTTCTTCTTCGTGGTGCTCATCGCGGCGCTCTCCTCCGCCATCAGCCTGCTGGAGGTCGTCACCTCCTACGTCGTGGACAAGTACGGGTACGATCGGAAGGTCGCCGCCTTCGGCTTCGGCGGCGTGCTCTTCCTCGTCGGCACGCTCGCCGCGGGCGACACGGCGTGGCTCGGCTGGTTCGACACCATCGCCTACAAGTTCCTCCTGCCGGTCTCGGTGCTACTCGCCGTCTACTTCGTCGGCTGGGTGCTCGGACCGGTCGCGCTCGACGAACTCGAGAAGGGGACGGACGACATCTCGACGTTCGCGCCCGCCTGGCTCTGGATGATCCGGACGTTCGTCTTGGCCGCCGTGCTGGCCACCCTCCTGCTGGGCGTGAACACGCTCTACGAGATGCCGGCGCTCCCCTCCTTCTAGAGACCGTCACCGTCACCCCCGTCTGGAGCAGAACCTGACGATCGAACGACCGCGTCGGGTCCAGAGCTGCTACTAAAGACCAGTTGAACATCGTCGGCGTCTCGCTCTGGCGACCGGTTCGGTCCGCTGTCAGGTCGCCGTAGACCACCGTGCTGGCCCCCGATATAGTCACCGCCGCGGAACGACCGACGTTCTCTAGCCACACCACCCTCGTTCGACGTCGAACGTTCAGAAATTTTCAAGTACAAGAGCCGCACACATACATATCCTCGGTTTGACGGTTCCAATCCCGAAACCCTCTTATCCGAGCGGTGAGCCACTGCGTGACATGGTACGTGAATCGTGGGGGACACGCATCGGGTTCATCTTCGCCGCCGTTGGGAGCGCCGTCGGCCTCGGCAACCTCTGGCGGTTCCCATGGATGACCGCCGAGAACGGCGGAAGCGCGTTCCTCGTCGTCTATCTCGCCATCGTTCTGATCGTCGGCGTGCCCGGCCTCCTCGCGGAGTTCGTCATCGGGCGGCGCTCGAAACGGAATCCGGCCGGTGCACTCCGCCGACTCGCCGGGGGTTCGGACTCCTGGGGACTCGTCGGACTCCTCGGCGTGTTCACCGCGCTCGTGCTGTTGTCGTTCTACAGCGTCGTCGGCGGCTGGATCCTCCGGTACGTCGGCGCGAGCGCCACGGGGGCGTACTTCGGGAACCCCGGCACCTACTTCGGCAGCGTCGACTTCGGCGTCGAGGCGGCGGCGTTCCACGTGGGCTTCCTCGCGCTCACGGCGCTTGTCGTCGCCGGCGGCGTCCGGAGCGGTATCGAGAAGGCGACGAAGGTGATGACGCCGGTCATCGTCGTGCTGCTCGTCGCGCTGGCAGGCTGGGCCGTCAGCCAGCCGGGCGCGGGGGCCGGGCTCTCGTTCTACCTCGACTTCGACCCCTCTTACCTCGAGTCCCACCCCGTCTCCGTCCTCCAGGCCGCCGCCGGCCAGGCCCTGTTCACCCTCTCGCTGGGCGTCGGCACGATGATAACGTACGCCTCCTACCTCGGCGAGGACAACAGCCTCGCCTTCGACGGAAGCGTCATCGCGCTGCTGAACACCGGCGTCGGCTTCCTCGCTGGCCTGGTCGTCTTCCCCCTGCTGTTCGCACTGCAGGGCGGCCTCTCGGAGACGACCGCCGGCGGTGGACCCGGCGCGCTGTTCGTCGGCGTCGCGGGCGCGTTCAACCAGATCCCGTTCGGTCGCGTGCTGGCCGTGGCGTTCTTCGGCGTCGTCCTGCTCGCCGCCCTGTCCAGTTCCATCAGCATGCTCGAGATCCCCGTCGCCTACCTCGTCGACGAACACGACGTCCCGCGTCGGGCGGCGACGCTCGGCCTCGGGGGCCTCGTCCTCGTCACGGGGACGATCTGTGCGCTCAATCCCGGCCTGTTCACGACGGTCTCCGGACCGGTGGTCGACACCCTGCTCACCGCCGGTCTCGCCGGATTCCTCGTGTTCACCGGCTGGGTGCTCGGGAAGGACGCCCTCGCGGAGTACGGTACCGGCTCGGGGGCGCTCGCCCGGTCGCTCGGCGTCCCGTGGCTCTGGAGCGTCCGGACGGTCCTGCCGCTGTTCCTCGTCTGGACGCTCGCGCTGAGCTTCCTCTAGAGCGTTCGTCACCGTCGTCGCGTTCGCTCGGACGACGGTCGAACCGAGAAGCGACGGAGTCGACGAACGGGTCGGCGGTGCTACAGTTCGACCGCCATCATCACCTCGTCGACGTACTCGCCGTCGATCTTGTAGTGGTCCTCGCGGACGGCCTCGATCTCCCAGCCGTGCTCCTTGAGGAACTCGATGGCGTACTCGTTGGTCGACGGCGCGCTCTGGTACACCTTCTCGTAGCCGTTCGAGGCCGCCCACTCCAGGCCGCGCTCCAGCAGATGGCTTCCGATGCCGTGGCCCTGGTACTCGTCGAGGACGCCCACGGTCAGCTCCGCGGTGTGGCCCAGTTTGCTGAGTTCGGGCGCGTTGAGATGCACCCAGCCCACCACGTCCTCGCCGACGGTCGCGACGAAGAACATCCGGGATTCGAGTTCGTTGTACCGCAGCAGCGTCTCCTGGTGGTCGATCTCGTCGGCGACGCTCTCGGCGACGATGTAGGTCCCGTCCTCGGCGACCTGTCGAATGGCACCCACGATGCCGGCGAGGTCATCCTGGCGAGCAGGCCTGATGACGAACTCCACGTCGTCGACGTCGTACTCCTCCTCCGCGCCGGTCTCCAGCGCCACCGAGAGCACGCCGTCGTCCTCCGTGAGGTACCCGTCGCGCCGGAGGATGGCGACGTGGTGGCGGAAGCCGCCGGGGTCGACGTGTAGCGCTTCCTGGGCCTCGTCGGCGTCGACGGTCCCGTTCCGCTCGACGTACTCGTAGATCCGTCGTCGGTCTTCGTGACCGAACTCTAGCTTCTCGGAGAACTGCATGAAACGTGTTACCATCCAACAATACTTATCTTTATCGTCGAATGGAGTCGGTGAGCCGCCGGACCCGCCCCGGTGTACTCCGGGCAGCCGAGAACGTAGTTTTATCAACGGATGGTCGTGATATCGAACGACATGGGACACGAGACCGATACGAACGGGGACGACGTCAGGACGGCGCTCGTCGCCGCGTTCTCGGAGTTCGGCGGCGACTCCCTCCGCGACGTCTGGCTGTTCGACGAGTCGGACTTCGAACCGCTGTACCTCCGCGACGACGTCGAGGAGAAGCTGGCGTCGGTCGACGTGTCGAAGTTCATCGACAACGAGCGGTACGGCTTCGTCACGCGGGAGACGTACGACCAGCTCTACTACGCTTCGTATCGTTACACAGTCCGCGGGTTCGACGACTTCGAGCAGTTCAGGACGTTCGTCGAGGACGACGACGCCCACGTCGGCGTGTTCGCCAGCCTCGACCAGCGGTCTGGCGGCTACGAGTACGCTACACTCGACGCACACGTCCAGGACATCGTCTCGGGATACGAGCTGGCGACGCTCTCTCCGAGCGAGTGACCCGGAACGGACCGTCGACCCGTTCCCCGTTTCGGACGGCTGGCTCGAGCCGTGAAATTTCGGGGCTGGCCGGGAACTATTTAGAGTACCTATGAGGCCGTTTCACACTGTTCCGGACACCATGACTACCACCGCATCATTGAGCATATATCTAGGAATTATAAGGGTACTTAGCCTTGATGCGGCTTTCCTCAGTTGATGGCGTCCGACAATCAGCAGTCCGACAACGTATCGCGCCGGAAGTTCCTGCTCGCGTCTGGTGCGGGTGCGACCGCAGCGCTCGCCGGGTGTACCGGCGGCGGGGACGACGACACCACGACTGACGGTGGCGATTCGGACAACAACAACGACGACAACGACAACAGCAACGACAACAGCAACGACGACTCCTCCAGCGAGGCGTCGCTGCTCACCGCCGAGGGGTCCTCGACGGTCTACCCCATCTCGAACAAGGGTGCCTCCTACTGGGTGTCGAACGCGCCGCCGAGCGACGGCGAGTACTGGGGTTCGAACGACGAGGGCCAGGTCCCCGGCTGGGACAAGATAGACACCGACATGAAGATTGCCGACTACTGGGCCAGCAAGTACGGCTTCGAGCCGACCGACAAGCGCTCGAAGCCCCCGTTCGTCGTGAACGTCGGCCTGAGCCACTCCGGCACCGGCTGTAAGGCGGTCCGCGACGGCCTCGTCGACATCGGCAACTCCTCGGGTAACATAACGGCCGAGCTCGACATCAGCGAGGAGGAGCGCGACGAGAACTACGTCGACCACGTCGTCGGCCGCGACGGCCAGCCCGTCGTCGTCAGCAGCGACGTCTACAACAACGGCGTCCAGCAGCTCACCGGCGAGCAGGTCCGGAAGATCTACCAGGACGAGATCACCAACTGGAAGGAGGTCGGCGGCCCCGACAAGCAGATCTACGTCGTCGGTCGCGCGGAAGGCTCCGGTACGGACACCTCGTTCCGGTCCAACATGCTCGGCGACCCGGACGCGCCGATGCCGGGCGTCGACACCCGCCAGGGCCAGAACCACGGCGTCCGGAAGGTCGTCCAGCAGAACGAGGGCGCCATCGGCTACATGGCACTCGCGTTCACCAACGACAACGTGCTCCCGATCGCGATCGACTTCGACGGGACCACGTACAAGCCCGACAAGGACGCCGAGAACACCATCTTCGACAGCTCCTACCCGCTCAACCGCGACCTCCACATGTACACGACGAAGACCGAGGACACCCCGAACGGGACGGACAAGCGGGAGGCGGCGTTCATCAACATGTTCCTCTCCGAGTTCGGACAGAAGGTGTTCGTCGAGGCGAACAACTACATCCCGCTCCCGAGCAAGGACATCGAGAAGGAGAAGGGCAAGCTGCCGGACCAGGCGTAACGCCGCTCGACCGCAGTGGATACGCGGGTACGACCGCCGTTGTTCTTTGGCAGTGAGACGATAAACGAACCTCAATGATACCTGACCTAACGAACCAATGTCGAATACAAGCAACGTAACTCGGTGGCGAAACGGCGCGCGGGAGCGATTCGTCGCCGCGCGCGAGTTCGTCGCGACGACCGAGACGGACGCGCTCGTGACGGCCACCGTCGGAATCCTGGGGCTGGTGGGAGCATTCGTCGGGTTCGTCCTGACCTCCCCGTACACGTCGGTCGCCGTGGGCGTGTTCCTCGTCTCGGTCGTCTACGGCTGGCTCCGTCACCAGGAACTGACCGCCCGCTGGGTGACGCTCGCGATGACGGTGTCGACGAGCCTGATACTGGCGCTGATACTGGTGTTCATCGTCCTGGAGGCGTGGCCCGCACTCCAGTACGAGAGCGCCGAGGTGTTCGGAATCTCCGTCCCCGGCCTGCGAGCGTTCACCGACCCGAACTGGCGGCCGGCGTCCAATCCGAAACGGTTCTCGATGCTCCCGATGATCCACGGGACGGTCCTCGTGACGGTCATCGCGACGCTGGTCGCGGGACCGCTCGGCGTGGCGGCCGCGCTGTTCCTCAGCGAGATCGCCCCGCCCGTCGTGCGCGAGTTCGTCAAACCCGGCGTCGAGATCCTCGCCGGCATCCCGTCGATCGTCTACGGGTTCCTCGGCTTCGTCGTTCTCGGCCCGTGGGTCAGCGACCGATTCGACATCGTCGGGCAGGGGACGTACCTCTTCGTCGGAATCGTCGTCGGCCTGATGGCGCTCCCGACGGTGGTCTCGGTCGCCGAGGACGCCATCAACAGCGTTCCGGAGTCGATGAAGAGCGGATCGCTCGCGATGGGGACGACCGACTGGCAGACGATGACGGCGATCACCATCCCGGCCGCCTTCTCGGGCATCTCCGCCGCCGTCCTGCTCGGCGTCGGCCGCGCGATCGGCGAGACGATGGCCGCGACGGTGATGCTCCGCAACCAGCCGGAGATCGCCGAGCCCCTGTACAACGTCTTCTATGGGTTCGAGACGCTCACGTCGGTCATCGCGAACAAGTACGGTTCGGCGACCGGAACGCAGGAGAGTTCGCTGTTCGTCGCCGGCATCATCCTGTTCGTGTCGGTTCTACTGTTGAGCATCGGTTCCCAGATGATCGAGGCGCACATGCACAGGAAACTGGGAGGGAACGAGTGATGTCGGGCAGTACCGACACCGGCGTCGTCCGCGAGGACGCGACTGCAGTGGAGTCGGCCGCGGCGGCGATGGTCGGCCTCTCGGCCGTGCTGTTCGTGCTCGCGCTGGCGGCCCAGTTCGACGTCGTCTCGGTCACCGGCGAACTGGCCGGGTTCTCGACGATCGCGGTGCTCGGCGGTCTCCTGCTGGCGATCGGCCTGGCGGTCGTCGCGTTCGGCGTCGGGTCGCGACTCGGTTACGTCGCGACCGACCCGAGCCCGTCCGCCGGACTCGTCGCCGCGACGCTGTTCACCGGCATCTGGTTCGTCGTCGGCGGACTGGTGGCCTCCCAGGCGTTCGGCCTGGGAACCGTCGGCTGGCTCGTCGTGGCGATCCTCGCCGGGGCAGCCGCGTTCGTGACGACAGCCGTCCCGCGAGAGGACGTCGGCTCGACGGTTCCCGCCGGCACGCTCGCGAGCTTCTTCGGCCTCGTGATGCTGACCGGCGCCATCGGCCCGAACTGGTCGTGGACGCCCGCCAACTTCCCGGCATCGCAGTCGGTGACCCTGTTCCCGCGGGTCGTCGTCCCCCTCATCGTCATGTTCTGTGCGCTCGTTGTCGGCTGGGCCGCCGCGAAGGCGTACGGCGGCTTCGGTGCGCGCGGCCGCCACCTCGGAGCGCACCTGCTCATCTACCTGAACGCGATGTCCATCATCGCGGTCCTGTTCGTCCTCGTCATCTTCGTCTTCGTCAAGGGGATCGGCCCCGTGACGAAGGGGTTCGAGGTCGGTCTCGGCGTCGGTCCGGCGACGACGGTCGAGCTGTTCGGCATCGGGTACACGATCGTCTGGCCGGTGTCGTGGCCGTTCCTCATGAAGGGCGCGTACATCCTGAACGACGTGAACGGGGTCCTGCCGGCGATCGTCGGCACCGTCTGGCTGGTCGTCGGAGCCACGGTACTGGCCGTCCCCCTGGGCGTCGGTTCGGCGATATTCCTCACCGAGTACGCCGAACGCGGCTGGTTCACGCGGGTCGTCGAGGTCACGACGAACGCGCTCTGGAGCACGCCGAGCATCGTCTTCGGGCTGTTCGGTGCCGCGTTCCTGGTGCCGCGGTTCACCCCGGACCCGCAGAAGTCGTTGCTCGCAGGCATGATCACGCTCGGGTTCATGCTGCTCCCGCTCGTCCTCATCACGGCCCGCGAGGCGATGCTCTCGGTGCCCGACGAGTACCGCGACGCGAGCGCCGCGCTCGGGGTCTCGAAGTGGGACACCGTCCGGAGCGTCGTCCTGCCGGCCGCGATGCCCGGAATCGTGACCGGCGTCATCCTCGGCGTCGGCCGCATCGCGGGCGAGACCGCACCCCTCCTGCTCACGATGGGCGGCGGTTCGTTCGTCTCGGCATCGCAACGCGCCCAGGTCCTCGGCGGCTTCCAGTTCACCGCTGCCCCACCGTTCGTGACCAACCCGGAGCTCACGCAGGCCACGACGGCGCTGCCGTACCAGCTCTATCAGGTCATCCTGACCGGTACCGGGGCGACGGCGGGAGTGAAGAACATCCAGGCGTTCGGATGGGGCACCGCGCTGGTCCTGCTCGTGGTGGTCCTCTCCTTCTACGCGATCGGAATCGCCACACGACAGTACTTCCGGAGGAAGCTACAGTATGAGTGAAACGAAAGTGAAGAACGAAGCGTACGACAGTACCGACCAGCCACTCGAAACGACAAGCGGCGAGAGCGCGGAGGAGATCCGCGAGGAGTGGACCGACTACGCGTTCGCGGGCGAGCCGAAGATCTCCGTCGAAGACCTCGACGTCCACTACGGCGACGACCACGCGCTCCAGAGCGTCTCGATGGACATCCCCGAGGAGAGCGTCACCGCGCTCATCGGGCCGTCCGGCTGCGGGAAGTCGACGTACCTGCGGTGTCTCAACCGGATGAACGACCGGATCAAGAGCGCGCGCGTCGACGGGTCGGTGGAGATCGACGGCGAGGAGATTTACCAGGAGAACGCCAACCTCGTCGAGTTGCGCAAGCGCGTCGGCATGGTGTTCCAGTCGCCGAACCCGTTCCCGAAGTCGATCCGCGACAACATCACCTACGGCCCGCGCAAGCACGGCGACCTCGACAGCGGGCTGTTGGCGTCGCTGCTCGGCCGCAGCACCGACGAGAAGGAAGACGAACTGGTCGAGCGGTCGCTGAAGCAGGCGGCGCTCTGGGAGGAGGTCAACGACCGCCTCGACGACAACGCACTCGGGCTGTCGGGCGGCCAGCAACAGCGGCTCTGCATCGGCCGCTGTCTCGCCGTCGACCCCGAGGTCATCCTCATGGACGAGCCCGCGAGCGCGCTCGACCCCATCGCCACCGCCAAGATCGAAGACCTGATTGAACAGTTGGCCGAGGACTACACGGTGGTCGTCGTCACGCACAACATGCAGCAGGCCGCCCGCATCAGCGACCAGACCGCCGTCTTCCTCACCGGCGGCGAACTCGCGGAGTACGGCGAGACCGAACAGATCTTCGAGGACCCCAACAGCCAGCGCGTCGAGGACTACATCACCGGCAAGTTCGGGTGAGCACGATGAGTAGGTCGCTATCCGACGACGAGGTCTCCCGGAAGGTCCAGTCGGTCGGCGGGTCGTCGTTCACGGTGTCGCTCCCGAAAGACTGGGCGACCGATCACGGGCTCGAAGCCGGCAACGAGGTGTACCTCTACCCCCACGAGGACGGGACGCTGATACTCCGGACTGCGGAGCGGGGAGAGGGCGGGGACGACGCCGACCTCCGGGTGGACGACCTGTCGAGGGAGAGGCTCCCGACGGTGGTGGACGCCCTCTACGTCGCGGGGAAGGACCGCTTCACGCTCCGGACGGACGACCGCTTCACGTCGGCCCAGCGACGAGCCATCACCACCGCCGGCAACGAACTCATCGGGATGGAGGTCGCCGACGAGGCCACCGACAGCGTCACGTTCAGGAGCATGCGACGCTCGGGACAGCTGTCGATCGGACAGACGGTGCTGAACCTGCGGTACGTCGCGCTCTCGATGCATCGGAACGCGATGAGCGCGTTGCTCGACGCCGACCCGGACGCGGCCCGTGAAGTCATCGCACACACCGACGACGTGGACCGACAGTTCGCGCTCGTGAGCCGGTGCGTCGAACGTCGGATCGGTCTGCCGCGCGGGCCGAACCGGCCGGACGTGGACCGCCGGACCGCGCTGGACTACTACGCCATCGCGCGCGAACTCGAGGGGATCGCCGCCCGCGCCGAGCGCGTCGCGGTCGTCGCGCTGGAACTCGACGAGTCGCCGACTGGACCGGTCGAGTCGGAACTCGACGACCACGCTCGTCGCTCCCGGACCGTGGTCGAGCGTGCGGTCGAGGCGACCATCAACGGCCGTGCGCCGGCGACCGCCTACGACGCCATCGACGAGCACGAGGCGCTCACTGCGGACGTCGACCTGCTGGACGGACTCTCGTCCGGGCCGGGCGACGTGAACCCCTACTACCTCGCACTGGTGCTCGACGCGCTGATCGGAACCGCGGACCACGGTCGTCGGATCGCGGAGCGTGCCCTCAAGATGGGGCTTCGCGCCGAGTCACCGCTTCACTGAGCCGACTCGACGATCGACTGCGGACTCCTTCGACTCGTTCTCGGAATCTGCATCGTCGCGTTCGAACCGAATCGGGGACGCGAGGCTGTCGAGGAACGGACGCGGCGAAAGAAAGTTGTGAACTCGGCCTACTCGAACGTCGAGGCGACGTCGTCGTAGTTCTCGGCGACCGTGTCCCAGTCGACGACCTGGAAGAAGGCGTCGATGAAACTGCCGCGGTCCGGTCCGTAGTCGTAGTAGTAGGAGTGCTCCCAGACGTCGAGCGCCATGATGGGGTGGCTCCCCCAGAGCGCGCCCTGGTCGTGCTTGTCGACCGCGACGTTGCGAAGCTGCTTGGCGACGGGGTCGTAGACGAGGAGCGCCCAGCCGCCGGCCGCGCTCGCGGCGGCCTCGAACTCGCCCTTCCAGCCCTCGTAGGAGCCGAAGTCCTCCTCGATGCGGTCGCGGAGGTCGCCCTCCGGTTCACCGCCGCCGTTCTCGTCCATGTTCTCCCAGAACAGCGTGTGGAGGTAGTGGCCACAGCCGTTGTGGGTGACGTCGCCGAGCGCGCCGGCCGTCGAGGAGTAGTCCCCGGACTCGCGGTTCTCCGCGAGCGTCTCCTCGGCGCTGTTGAGGCCGTTGACGTAGCCCTGGTGGTGGGTGTCGTGGTGCCACGTGAGCACCTGCTCGCTGACGTGCGGCTCCAGCGCGTCGTAGTCGTACGGCAGTGGCGGCAGTTCGGCGTCGGATTTTTCTGGCATGATGTAACCTCCACGATTTACATCGTTCCTCTCGCTGTTAAACCTTGAGGAACTATTTGATACCATACAACACGCGGAATCAGAAATTCGTTTCGTGGACGCTCCGACGTGGGGGCACGTCGACTGCCTTCCGTGAGCCGACGCAGTCGAGGGACGAAGGCCGGAACGTACGAAGACGTTTTGTTCGTCGCTGTCGAACGGTATCGAACCACCATGGGCGACGCTACTGGTCGACGCCGACTGCTCGCTGCAGGCGCGAGCGCAGCGTTCGCTGGCTTCGCCGGGTGTCTTTCGGTCCTCGGCGGCGACTCCCGCGTCCCGGTCGAACTGAGCGTGCTGAACGAGACGGAGGAGAACCTGCGCGTCCAGGCGACGGTCGACGGGGTCGAAGACGACGTCGGCCACCAGTTCGGCGACGTCTACTCCATGTACCCGGTACGACGGAGGTCGTCCAGGGAGACGTCCGCCCGGGGCGGTACACGCTCCGCGCCGCTACCGGCTTCGACGACGACCCGTCCATCGACCGCGAGGTCCGCTGGACGGTGACCGACCGGGACTGCATCCACCGCGCCTGGGCCGTGTTCACGCAGGTCGACGGGAGGATACGGCTGTCGCTCTCGGTGCAGACCTGCGAGGGCGATTGAAGCGAACGGCCGAGTCGCCGGCGCTTACATCTGGCCGCCGGCCTGGTCGTAGCGCTCGGCCACGTCGTCCCAGTCCACCACGTCCCAGAAGTTGTCGACGTACTCCCCGCGGTCGTTCTCGTACTGGAGGTAGTACGCGTGCTCCCAGACGTCGAGCACGAGCAGCGGGGTCGACCCCTGGACCGCGCGGTTGTTGTGGTTCTCCGCCTGGATGACCATGAGCTGGTCGGCGACCGGGTCGTGGACGAGCAGCCCCCAGCCGGAGCCCTCGACGCCCTTCGCCGCCGCCGCGAAGTCGTCCTTGAACCCGTCGAACGAGCCGAAGTCGGACTCGATGGCGTCGGCGAGTTCACCGCCGGGTTCGCCGCCGCCGTCCGGCGACATGTTCTCCCAGAAGACAGTGTGGTTGACGTGCCCGGACAGGTTGAAGGAGAGGTCGCGCTTGACCGCCTTCACGTCGCCGAAGTCGCCGGACTCGCGCATGTTCTCCAGCTTCTCCAGCGCTGCGTTCGCACCGTCGACGTACCCCTGGTGGTGCTTGTCGTGGTGCAGTTCCATGATCCGCTCGTCGATGGTCGGTTCGAGTGCGTCGTAGTCGTACGGTAGCTCAGGTAGTTCGTAGGTCGCCATGGTAACCCCCGTGTACGCGTCAACGGTCGTCGAGTTAAGCGTTAAGGCGACGCTAACGGAGAGCGCGAGGGTGCCCCGAAGCGGGCGAGCGTGGCGGCGGTTACGCCTCTTTCATCTTCCGGATTGCCTTCTCGAACAGGGGGTAGGGCTGTGCACCGACCAGCTTGCCCGAGACGTCCGACGACGGGTTGTAGAAGATGAACGCCGGCGTCCCCCTGATGCCGCTCTGGGAGGCGGCCGTCACGTCGTCGTCGACGCTCTCTTTCACGGCCGTCGCGTTCTCGCTGAGACACGTCTCGACGGCGTCGGCGTCGACGCCCTCGACGCCCGCCGTGATGTCGAGGAGGTTCGCCTTCTTCGCCCACCCCGAGTTCTTCTCTCCCTGTTCGTCGAACACCGCCGAGTGCCAGCGACTGTACGCGTCAGGGGTCTCGGCCTTGACCTGCCGCCAGACGCACTTCGACATCCTGGCCGCGGTTCGCGATGCTTCGCCGAAATACGGGTTCTCCATCACGACCATCCGGAGTTCTCCCGGTCTGACGTAGTTCTTCACGAGTTTCGGCAGCGTCTCCTCCTCGAACCGCGCGCAGAAGGGACACTGGTAGTCGGTCCAGTAGTAGACGTCGACGGGCGCGTCGGCCGACCCCATGATGGGGTTCCCCGACAGGTCGATACCGTACCCCGTCTTCGCGTCGCTCGCGTAGAGCAGCGAGTCCGCGCCGCCGGACGTGGTCGTCCCACCGCCGTTCGGCGAGCCGTCCCCGCCGGACTGGAAGCTACTCGTACAGCCGGCCAGCGCGGCGAACGACCCCGCCGTTCCGGCGAGGAACGCCCGCCGGCTACTCGATCCGTCGCTTTCGTACATGGCGATCTATGTGTCGAAGCAGGCACTCGCGACGTATATCCCTCTCGTCCGTTTTCAGCGGCCGAAGTCGCCGCCGTCGTTTAAGTGTCGGTGTCGTGGCCCGGCCGTCAGGCGTCGAGCCGACATTGCCGGGGGTCGCCGGTGCGGACGAGGAACCCGAGCAGGAGGAGGATGCCACCGACGCGGAGCAGGTCGCCGTGGAACGGCATGGCGGCCAGCGCGCCGGCGAACCCGAGGAAGCCGAGCAACCCTGCGCCGCAACTCGCACACCCCGACGCGAGAAGTCCGGGCAGGACGCCCGCGAGGTCCGAGACGCTGGAGATGCCCGTCACGCTCACCTGCGCCGCGACGTCGACGACGGCGACGCCCGTCAGCACCGCGTAGGACAGGATGAGCCCGAGGCCGAACCAGCCGTTCGTCGCCAGCACGTTCTCCGTCAACAGGACGAGCGTCTCGTCGAACCACTGCAGTCCGGCGCCGAGCATCTGCATCGACATCCCCGGGAACGTCGAGAGGATGAGCAGGACGTACGTCAACACCGCGACGACGACGCTCGCGGCGACGCGTCCGACGGACGTCGTGGGGTACGCGAGCGCGCTCGCCAGGTCGCTCCCCCAGCGCCGGACTCGGGAGGTCCCGGTCATGAGTTCACCCTCTCGATGACGGACTCGAATCGCGGATACGGCTGTGCCCCCTTGATCATGGGCGCCAGGTCGTCCGACGTCGGGTCGTCGAAGATGAACGACGGCGTCGCGCTGACACCCTTGTCGTCGCCCGCCTGACTGTCGGCGGCGACGCTCTCTTTGACGGCCTTCGCGTTCTCGCTGAGGCACGTCTCGACGGCGTCGGCGTCGACGCCCTCGACGCTCTCCGTGATGTCGAGGAGATTCGCCTTCTTCGCCCACCCCGAGTTCGGTTTCCCCTGTTCGTCGAACATCGTCGCGTGCCAGCGTTTGAACGCCGACGGGTCGTCGTCTTTGACCTGCCGCCAGACGCACTTGGCCATCTTCGCGGCCGTCTTCGACCTCGCCCCGATGTTGGGATACTCCAGGACGACGATGCGGACGACCCCGGAGCGGACGTGGTTCTTCAGCAGTTTCGGGAGCGTGTTCTGCTCGAACCGTCGACAGAACGGACACTGGTAGTCGGTCCAGTAGTACATGTCGACGGGCGCGTCGGCCGACCCGAAGAGCGGGTTGCCCGCCAGATCGATGCCGTAGTCCGTCGTCTCGTCGCTCGCGCGGACCAGCGGGCCCGATATGGGGGTCGTGGTGGTCCCGTCGTCCGTCCCCCCACCGTCACTGGTCGGCCCGCCGCCACCGGTCGTCGATCCGCCACCGCCGCTGGGCGCGCCGTCGTCGGAGGACTGGAGGATGCCTGTACAGCCGGCGAGTGCGGCGAACGACCCCGCGGTACCGGCGAGGAACGCACGTCGACCCGGCCTGCCGTCGCTGTCGAACGTGACCATCGGTCGTATCGACGGACGAGGTCGAGAAACATAGCCCCCTCGTCCGTTTTCAGCGGTCGAAGTCGACCGGCACGTTTTAAAAGTCGAGGGTCAGTTAACGACGTGTGAGTGGGGAGCCGAGTCCAGCCGAGCTGTTCCGCCTGCTGGACGACGACTGTGCGCGCGCCATCCTCACGAAAACGAGCGTACGACCGATGTCAGCCCAGACACTCAGCACCGAATGCGACGCGTCGCTCCCGACGATATACCGGCGGCTGAACGAACTCGAGGAGTGTGGTTTCGTCGAGAAACGGACGCGACCGAATCCGGACGGCAACCACCGCGCCGAGTACGAGGCCACCGTCGAGCACGTCGGCATCGACATCGTCGACGGCGACCTGAGCGTGACGGTGACCGAACGCGACGCCGCGGACCGGTTCACACAGGTCTGGACGGACATGCGAGGTGACTGAGATGCGGGTCGACCTCCTCGCCGGGAAACTGCTCGTGATGGCGCTCGGGCTCCTCATCGCCTACCAGGGGTTCCGCGGGTACCGCCGCAACCACAGCGAGCCGATGCTGTTCGTCGCCGTCGGCTTCGTCTTCCTCACCGCCGGCGGGACGATGGGCTGTTCGCTCATCAAGACGCTCGGCGTCTCGCCCGCGGCGCTCGGCGTCGCCCAGACCGCGCTCGTCGCGGTCGGCATGGGGTTCGTCCTCTACTCGCTGTACGGCTGACGCACGGTCGCTTCTGCGGTCATCCGTCGCCGCGCGCCGCCTCGAACGTCGCCAGCGCGCGCTCACGGCGCTCGGCGTGGTCGACGATGGGATGCGGATAGTCCGGCGCGAGCGCCTCGCGCTCGGCGTCGTCCAGGGTCGGCCACGCGTGGATCTTCGCCGGCGGGACGTCGCGCAGTTCGGGGACGTACGTCCTGACGTACTCGCCGTCCGGGTCGTGGCGTTCACACTGGGTCGCGGGGTTGAAGATGCGGAAGTACGGCTGGGCGTCGGTGCCCGTGGAGGCCGCCCACTGCCAGCCACCGACGTCGTTGGCGGTGTCGTGGTCGACGAGCTTCCGGCGGTACCAGTCGTACCCCTCGCGCCAGTCGAGCAGGAGGTCCTTCGTGAAGAAGGAGGCGACGATCATCCGCACGCGGTTGTTGACCCAGCCCTCGGCGCGCAACTGCCGCATGCCGGCGTCGACGATGGGGTAGCCCGTCTCGCCGTCCTTCCACGCCTGCAACTCGGCCTCGTCGTCGCGCCACGCGACGTCGTGCTCGTACTCGCGGTAGTTCTCCGTCACCACGTCCGGACGTGCGTCGAGCACGTGCGCGTAGAACTCCCGCCAGGCGAGCTGGCGCTGGAACGCGACGACCGAGTCGCGCTCGGACTCGTCGCTCGCGTCGGCGTGCGCCGCGTCGGTCGCCGCCCAGACCCGCCGGATACCCACGGTGCCGAACTTCAGGTGCGGGGACAGCCGGGAGGTCCCCTCTCGCGCCGGGTAGTCCCGGTCGTCGGCGTAGCGGTAGACGTCGTCCGCACAGAACTCCTCGAGCAGGTCGACGGCGACCTCGTGGCCCGCCGGCGGGAGGTCCGCCTCCGGTCGGTCGAAGCCGAGGTCGGCGAGCGACGGCAGCGACCCGGAATCGGTCGAGGAGGTGAGCACCCCGGGGTCGTCGAACGCATCCCGGGGGTCGACCACGTCGCCCGCTTCGGGAGCGTCGTACGGCGCGGGCTTGTCCCGGTCGCGCCACTTCTTCCAGAAGTACGAGAAGACGGAGTAGTGGTTGCCCTGGTTCGTCGTGATGCTACCTGGCGGGTGGAAGATGGCGTCGTTGGCGCTCGCGTGGTCGACGCCGGCGTCGTCGAGCGCGTCCCGGACCGCCGCGTCGCGGTCGGCCGCCAGCCCCGAGTAGTCGCGGTTCCAGACGACGCGGTCCGCGCCGCACGACCGGGCGACCCGCGGCAGTTCCTCGGCGGGGTCGCCGCGGACGACCAGGAGGTCGCCGCCGCGCTCGCGGTACCACGACCGCAGCGAGTCGAGCGCGTCGAGCATGAACGCCACCCGTGGCGGCGACGCGTGTGCGAGTATCGCGTCGTCGAGGACGAACACGGGGAGCGCGCGCCCGGTGTCGGAGAGCGCGCGATTGTCGGTGGCCCGGAGGTCGCGCCGGTGCCAGTGGAGGTCCATGCCCGGAGCCACGCCCAGCACCCTCGTTAAACCACGGCCTAACGACGTTCGGGCGGTGCCGTCCCGGCGACTGGAGAAGGTGACACGACAGTGAGGCGGTACGCCGGTGGCTGCCGGTTCCCCGCCGTCGACGTCGTCGGTCACCGACACGTATCGGCGACCTGGGACGACACCTGTCCTTGCGAGAGAAGTTCGCGGTGTCCGAGATGTGTCGGGTCCGGTCGGACGCGTTCGAACGTCACGGGACTCGCCGACCGGGATTCGACACGCGATGCCGACTGCGAGCGGCGGCGATGGTGAAAATCCGCTACGCGTCCGGGAGTTCCATCGCAGCGACGTGTTCGGCGTACTCTTCCAGGACCGGCTGGCCCCAGTATCGTATCGATTCGCTGCGCGCGTCGTAGTCGACGATGTTCGCGTCGTCGAGGCGGGGCAGGTGCGTGTGGTGGAGCGAAGTCTTGACGCGCTGACCGAAGTCCTCGGGGACGTCGTCGGCGGCAGTGTCGGTTTCCCAGGCGGCGACCGTCTCCGTGAGGTCGTCGAGCGTCGCCACGCCGTCCGTCGTCTGCTGGAGGTAGTAGATGGCGTACCGGCGGCGGGCGCTCGACAGAAGGTCGAAGATGTCGTCGAACGACGGCCTGCTGACGCTGGGGTCCGCTCGCAGCACGTGCGGCGGATGTGCCGACTCCCGCTTTCCCGACTCGTTCCGATATGGTGACTCGTTGCTCATGGTCCCGTGCCCAGTAGCCGTTCACTGTCGTCCGTAAAGAATGGTGATTCTAGATACCTAGAAAGCTACCAGCGGACGTGAACGAGAGGGTTCAACGAACGATAATTTGGCCTTTTCCAACACTACGACAACTGTCCATCTGCAGCAAATACACCATCTCCGACCGTTTATCGAGGGGCGAAGACAGCATCGACGCTGCAAGACGACTCAGAAGCGCGACGGAACGGGAGAACAGCGGTCCCCTTGAGGAGAAGGACGGGTCGCAGATTACGCCAGGGTGGCTTCGAGGCGGTCGACGAGTTCCTCGTTCCCGAGGTGGACCGGGACGCGCTGGTGGAGCCCCGTCGGTTCGACGTCGAGCAGGGACTGCCCACCGTCGGAGGAGCGTCCGCCGGCGCTCTCGACGATGTACGCCATGGGGTTGCCCTCGAACTGGAGTCGCAGTTTGCCCTCCGGCCGCGACTGCAGTCCCGGATAGGCGAACACGCCGCCGTAGGTCATCACCTGGTTCACGTCGCCGATCATGGCACCGCCGTAGCGAAGCTTCAGTTCCGACTCGACCTCGCGGGCGTACTCGGTGAACCCGTCGGTCCAGTCCGGGACGCGTCCGCCGAAGCCGTAGACGACCGGGTCCCCGGGAAGGGTGAGGTCCTCGCCCACCGCTCGTCGGACGTCGTCGCCCGGTTCGCTGTCCGCGTCGCCCTCGACGACGTACTCGGTCACCTCGCCGTCGCGGGCGACCATCATCGTCGTGATGGGTCCGAACAGGACGTACGCCGCCGCGACGAGGTCACGACCCGACGCCGGCAGGGGTTCGTCGTAGACGCCGACGATGGTACCCATCGAGTTGTTCGACTCGACGTTCGACGAGCCGTCGAGCGGGTCGATGGCGACCGAGAGGCCCGTGCCGCAGTCGCGGACGGCCTCGCGTTCCTCGCTGGCGAACTCGCCGACGCCCTCGATGGCTGTCAACCGCTCCTCCAGGTACTCGTCGGCCCACACGTCGGCGGCGAGTTGCGTCTCGCCGCTCGGGTTCTCCTCGTCCGCCTTCCGGCGGCGGCCCGCCAGCCCGTCGCGGATAGTCGGCGCTGCGGCCGCGACGGTCTCGACGATGCGGTCGACGGCGTCCATCATTCGAGCGCTTCGTCGGCGGTGGCGTCCTCGAAGATGACCTTCTCCAGCGCGTCGAGGATGCGCTCGGGGTCGTCGCGCTGCCAGACGTTGCGGCCGACCGCGAGGCCAGCGCCACCGGCGTCCATCACGGCCTCGACGCTGGAGAGGAAGTCGTAGTCGCTGACCTTCGAACCACCGCTCATGACGACCTTCGTGTCGGCGGCGGACTCGACGGCCCACTCCATCGACTCGCGGCTACCGGGGTACTTCACCTTCGCGATGTCGGCGCCGAGTTCGTGAGCGATGCGGGAGCCGTAGGCGATGACGCTCTCCTTCGTGTCGTTCTTCAGCCCCTGCCCGCGCGGGTACGACCACATGACGACCGGCATGTCGTGGTCGCGGTGGGCCGTCTCCTGGACCTCGCGGAAGTCCTCGTACATCTGCGGTTCGTGGTTCGAGCCGGAGTAGACGGTGTAGCCGACGGCGTCCGCGCCGAGTTCGGCGGCGTAATCCACCGTCCAGTTCTTCGGAGAGTAGGGCTCGCCCATCCAGAGGTTGCTCGTGCCGTTCAGCTTCGCGAGCAGTGAGACGTCGTCCTCGTAGGACGGGTAGTACGTCTCCGCGACTCCCTTCTGGACCGCCAGGGAGGTGACCGCGTCGTGAGTGGCGATGTCGAAGATCTTCTGCGGGTTCAGCGTCTCCGGAACCGAACTGAAGTCGGCCGACGGGCCGTGTTCGAGGCCGTGGTCCATCGCGAGGATCAGCACCTTGCCGTCACGCGTTACTGGCGAGTCAGTCAGCGGAATCATCGGTCGAAACTGCGGCGACGTAATATATGAAAGTAGTGGTCCCCGACGACGCGAGCTACCGGTTTTCGAACCCGTCAGCTGCCCTATGCGGCATTTTATGAACTACTGGAGTAGTAAACTTACCGGAGTTCGCGGGCGGCGTCCCGCCACTCCGTGACGACCTCGCGGTCGAGCGTGAGCGAGTCGGCGACGCGTTCCGGGTCGGCGACGGCGAGGCTCCGGACGGACGTGATGCCGGCCTCCGCGAGTTCGGCCGCCACCGCGTCGTCGACGCCGGGAACGTCCGTCACCGGGTCCGGCTTGCTCCGCTCGCGCCACGCCGCCTCCGCCTGCTGGGCGTCGCCGCTACCGTCCGCCGTGGCCGCACCCACGTCGCCCCAGTCGCCGGTGCTGGCCGCGACCCACTCCTCCTCGTCGTCCTCGTCGTCCGACGTCGAGACCTCCGCGTTCTCCCAGTCGCCGGAACTGGCCGCGACCCACGCGCGCTCCTCGTCGCGGAGGCCGCGTACCTGGTCCGAGCGGTCCGCGAGGTCCCCCTTGCCGCCGCCCTCGAACGACCACGCCAGCGAGTGCTCGCGCCGGAGACGGGCCGCGACGCCGGGGTTCACGCCGGCCTCGGTCAGCATCGCGTAGGAGACCGCGCGCGCCGGGATGGCCGCGGCGTCGAACGGCGCTTCCGCTATGACCGTGGCCGTGGCCGGCCCGACGAACTTCACGTCGGTCGGGTCGCTAACGGACGTGTTCTCCTCCCCAGTAGTATCGTTTTCCGTCACGGCCCCTCAGTGACTCGTTTTTCACTCACACTGTCCACTCTTGAATGTTTCGGCGGCCCCGGTCGTTCTTCGTCGTCCATCTGCAAGCCCGCGTCCGACCGACCGTAACCGTGTCGACGACGAACGTCCTGCCCCGTCCGCGCTCGACGCCGGCCGCAGGACAGTTCAGGTCCGCTACCCGTCCTGGCTCCTGTCGCATCTGTAACTGGTACGGCGGGCGAGCGGCGAAGCCGCGGCCGTGGCCTCCGACGCCTCCGGCGGAGTCGGACCCGGAGCCTCGCCACGTCGGTAGACCCGGCGTTCGTTCGCGGTTCGCTCGCTCGCGCACCGTTCCGCTATCCTTACAACCGTGCCGGGAGCAGTTCCATCCATGCACGACCTCGAAGACATCGACACCATCGGCGTGGTCGGCGCGGGAACCATGGGCAGCGGCATCGCCCAGGTGGCCGCGACGAACGGGTACGACGTCGTCATGCGCGACGTCGAGACCGAGTACGTCGAGAACGGCTTCGACACCATCGACGACAGCCTCGACCGCTTCGTCTCCAAGGAGAAGCTGAGCGAGTCGGCGGCCGAGGCGACCCTCGACCGCATCACGGGGACGACGGCCCTCGACGACCTCGCGGACTGCGACGTCGTCGTCGAGGCGGCCGTCGAGAACATGGACGTCAAGCAGGACATCTTCGCCGACCTCGACGCGGTCGTCCCGGACGACGTCGTCCTGGCGACGAACACGAGCACGCTCTCCATCACGACCATCGCGAGCGCGACCGACCGCGAGGACGAGGTCGTCGGCCTCCACTTCATGAACCCCGTCCCCGTGATGAAGGGCGTCGAGGTCGTCGTCGGCGAGAAGACGACCGACGAGGTCGTCGCGTTCGCCCACGACCTCGCGGAGGACCTCGGCAAGGAGACCTGGGAGTCCGACGACAAGCCCGGCTTCGTCACCAACCGCATCCTGATGCCCTGGATCAACGAGGGCATCCGCGCCTACGACGAGGGCGTCGCCAGCAAGGAGGACATCGACACCGGCATGAAACTCGGCACGAACGTCCCGATGGGCCCGCTCGAACTCGCCGACCACATCGGCCTCGACATCTGCCTCGACGCCAGCCGGACGCTCCACGAGGAGCTCGGCGACCGGTACAAGCCCGCCTACCTCCTCAAGCGCAAGGTCGACGCGGGCGACCTCGGCAAGAAGACCGGCGAGGGCTTCTATACGTACTAGGGTTCGACGACCAGCTTCCCGAGGAAGCTCTCCGCTACCACCGCGCGCTGTGCCTCGTCGACCGCGTCCAGTCCGTACGAGTCCGCGACGACGGGGACCACGTCACCGTCCCCCGCCAGCCGCCCGAGGCGCTCCAGGACCGCCGCCACGTCCGGCGTGTTGAACATGCTCATCAGCGTCAGCGTCATCTCTTTCGAGCGCGCGGCGGGGACGTTCTCGAACCCGGCCGTCACGTCCTCGTTGCCGATGCCGACGACGCGCCCGCCCTGCGCGACCACGTCCGCGTCGAACTGCAGGTAGTCGTCCAGCCGGTGGTCGAGGACGGCGTCCGGCGCGCCCGCGTCCCGGACCGCGTCGGCGAGGTCGTCGCGGCCGTAGTCGAGGACGACGTCCGCCCCGAGCTCCGCCAGGTCGTCGTGGTAGGGCTCCCGGGCAGTCGTGACGACGCGCGCGCCGACCGCCGCCGCGAGCTGGACCGCGACGTGGCCGACGCCGCCGTTTCCGCCGTGGACGAGGCAGTACTCCGCGGGTTCGAGGCCGGCGTGGTCGACGAGTGCGCGCCAGGCCGTCACGCCGGCGAGCGCGAGCGCCGCCCCTTCGTCGAAGTCGACCGTCGACGGCAGATGTGCCACGCGGTCGGTCGGCGCGGCGACGAACTCCGCGCACGTTCCCGGGCGGTCGTTGCCCAGCGCGGTACCGTAGATCCGGTCACCCTCGGCGAAGCCGTCGACCGCGTCGCCGACCCCCGCGACGACGCCGGCGACGTCCGACCCGGGGATCCACGGGAGGTCGCCCGGTTCGTAGCTGCCCTCCCGGAAGTAGGTATCGACGGGGTTGACCGCCGCCGCGCGGACCTCGACCAGGAGTTCGTCGTCGGCGGGGGTCGGCCGCTCGACCTCGTCGACCGTCAGTACGTCCGGACCGCCGTGTTCGTGATATCGCGTCGCACGCATACCGACACCGACGGCGGCCGAGAAAATAAGTTCGCTGAAGGAGAGCACCGGGTATGCCGACCTGCCCCGACTGCGACGTATCGATGGAACCGGTCGACCACCAGACCTCCTACGGCGGCGACGGCGTGCGCATCGAGACCTCCGGCGGCGTCCTCGGCGCGCTCGACCTGAAGGGCACGCACCTCGACGCCTACCTCTGTCCCGAGTGTAACCTGGTGCGATTCTATGCCGACTGAACTACAGGCTCACCGCGGGTTCGCCGGCGAGCATCCCGAGAACACCCTGCGCGCCGTCCGCGAGGCGGCGGACCGCGCGGACCGGATCGAGGTCGACGTCCACCGCTGCGGGTCGGGCGAACTCGTCGTCTTCCACGACGAGACGCTCTCGCGGCTCACCGACGCCCACGGACCGGTCGCGGAGACGCCGTGGCCGGAGCTTCGGGACCTCGAAGTGCTCGGCTCGGGAGAGACCATCCCCCGCCTCGACGACGTCGTCGACGCCGTCCCTGACGGCGTGGGGCTCAACGTCGAACTCAAACACGCCGGCATCGCCGACCCGGTGCTGGCCGCGACCACTGACGTCGACGACGTCCTGTTTTCGTCGTTCCACCGACGCGCGCTCGCCGAACTCCGTGACCGCGACCCCGACGCGACGCTGGCGTACGTCAGCGACCGCGGGCCGAACTGCGTCGACACCGCCGTCGACCTCGGCTGCTCGTTCGTCCATCCCGCGAAGGAACTCTGCGACGAGACCTTGGTCGACCGCGCACACGTTGCCGGACTGGGCGTGAACGCCTGGACCGTGACGACGCGCGAAGAGGCGGCGACGCTGCAGGCGGCCGGCGTGGATGGCGTCATCGCCGACAGCCCGGCCGTGCTCTGACGGACCGGTCAGTCACCAAGGACGCCGACGCGCTCGCCGGTGTAGCCGAAGATGTCCTCGTACCCGTAGGCCGACATGAGGATGGGGACGAACGGCTCGTCGGCGACCAGCTTCTCGCCCTCGACGGCGGCGAACGACTCGCCCGCGCGCACCCCTTCGAAGTTGTCGACGAGCACCTCGTACTCCGTCGCCTCGTCCTTCGGGACCGGCTGCAGCATCCGGTACACCGTCACGTCGCCACGACCGGTCGCCTCGTCCAGTCCAGCGTCCGGGAGCGCACCCGTGGCGTCGAGGAACCCGCGGACGAGTCGGTAGGCGTTCTCCGCCGCCCGGTCGGTCCCCTGCAACCCGCACTCGACCTCGATCGTGCGCGGGTGGGTGATGAGCCGGCCGCTCGCGAACTGGTCCGTCTCGACCACCTCGGTGACCGGCAGGGCCGAGCACACTGCGCGCGTGGCGTCGTCGACCCGGTCGACGAGCGCGAACGGTTCGGCGTACGACTGCGTCGAGTGGAGCGACAGCGTGGTGCAGCCGCGCAGTTCCGAGAGCAACTCGTGTGCGACGCGCTGTTCGTAGGTGGCTCCCTCGGGGTCGCCGGGGAACGCCCGGTTGAGGTCCTCGTTCACGTAGCGGACGCCGCGTTCGAGCGCGCGCTCGTTTGCGACGACGAGCTTCACCGGTCGTTCGACGGCGGGCTCCTCGTCGAGGAGTCGGTCGACCGCTCGCGGTCCGCAGGGCTCGTCGCCGTGGATGCCGGCGACGACGGCGATCTCCGCCGTCCCGTCGCCGAGCTGCTCGACACGCATTTGGTGCGTGCCTTGGGACGGAGCCACAAAGTGCTTACCACTCTGGCCGACACACCACCACCCTGGCGGCCGTCGTCCGACAGCCGTCGAACAGTCGCTCTCCCGCGTACAGTGCAGAGGCGCGTCGACGACGGCGTTCGGGACACAACGGATATATCTGTCCTCGTCGTAGGGACATGATGGTAGGAACGACATGAACAAGCACTTCGAAGACGCGTGGTACTACCTTCGCCGTGCCGGGACGCACCTGACCGCGGGCGTCCGCGAGGAACTCGCTCCCGCCGAGCGCCGCGCTCGACGGTGGGTCGGTCGCGAGACGGAACCGGGCAGAGGCGAGAAGGTGCGCCGGAACGTCCGCGACGGCAGGAAGAAAGCCCGGGAACGGGCGAAACACGCCGTCCGCGACGTCCAGGAACGCCTGGAGACCACGTCGCGGTAGTCACAGGAGCAGAGCGACGACTGTCCGCCGGTAGTGCTGCGTCTGCGCCACCGCGAACGCCGTCCGACAGCGGCCGGTCAGCGTCGACGGGTCCCGCGTCAGCCCGATGCGGCGACCGTCGATTTTCGAAAGCAAGCCTTAAGTCGGGCAGGGGAAAACCATGAACTGCGAGGGTCGGTAGTCTAGCCCGGTTATGACAGCTCCTTCACACGGAGCAGGTCGGCGGTTCGAATCCGCCCCGACCCATCCTGCGACGAACGGACGTGAGGAGCGGATGGTCCCGGCGGTTCGAGCCCAGAGGACGAGCGGAGCGAAGTCCTCGCGGTTCGAATCCGCCCCGACCCACCCGCTCACCTGCCGACTCTCGAGGAATCGACAGCGACTGGTCCCCCGAAGGGACGAGCGACGCGACCGCGTCGACGTTCCCGGGAACTGAAATCGGCCGCAGAAGGTTATACCGCTTCGGCAGGAACGAGGCGTATGGAAACCAGCGTCGGTCCCGCAACGGACGCTAAACGGAGCGGCCCGCTTCGGTTCGTCGCCATCTACGTCGGCTGGGCGTGGTTCTTCTGGGGGCTCGTGGTGGTCTCGGGGGACAGCGTCTGGTCGTTCCCGAACGCGGCGCTGTTCTACCTGGGGTCGCTCAGCCCGGTGCTCGCCGGCGTCGCGTTGATCTGGCGCGAGGAGGGTCGCGAGGGACTCAGCGAGCTGTGGGACCGCATCGTGAACGTGCACCGCATCGACGGTCGGTGGTACGCCGTCGTCGTCCTCCTCTATCCTGCCATCACGCTCGTGGCCGCCGGTATCGCAGTACTGGTCGGCGCGACGACGTCGCCGCTGGACCCCGGAGCGGCGGTCGAGCGGCTGACGCACCCGTCAAGTCTGCTCGTCTTCGTAGGGTTCACCCTCGGCGCTGGCGTCGTCGAGGAGACGGGGTTGACGGGCTACCTGGTCGACCGACTGCTGGCGACGGGGAGCACCCTCCGGGCCGGCGTCGTCAGCGGCGTCGTCTGGGCGGGCTGGCACGTGCCGCTGTTCCTGATGGAGGGGTACTTCGGCGCGTCGGCCTACTCGCCGGTAGTGTGGCGGTTCTTCGCCAGCTTCCTGTTCCTGCAGGTCCTCTACACGTGGATCTACGACAACACGCGGCGGAGCGTCCTCGCGGCGGTCCTGTTCCACCTGATGAGCAACCTCACCGGCGAACTGCTCGCCCCCGCGCCGGCCGTCCGCCGGTACAGTTTCTACCTGACGGCGCTCGTGACCGTGCTGGTGGTGGTCCGCTGGAGGCGGGGGGCGTCCGCACACGCCGGGCGGACGACGCGGTGACGCGACGCCGGACGCATCCGGTCCAGTGTCCTGCGCCCTCGATGCAGTGCTGCGGAGGTCCAGCGGCGGCAAAGAGGGTCGAAGCGTGGAGCGCAGCGTCGCCACTACTTAGTGTCGGGAGATTGTACCGTCCCCCACCCATGGATGAAGTCCTCGAAGTCGCGGACGTAATCGCGGAGTCGGGACTCGAAGGTGCCCTCACCTGGCTGCTGCGCGTCGTCGCGCTGATGGTCATCCTGGCGGGGGTCGGCCTGTGGCTGTTCACCGACATGGGCCTGCTCGTCCTCCCCGCGGCGCTGATGGCCGTCGGCGTGGTGGTCATGGTCGCGCCAGAGGTGCTGTTCACGCTCGCCGAACTCGCTGGATAGCGGAACGCCACTGGTTTTCGCGGTACCTCGGCGTGCGGACGCCGATAGCGACCGGACCCACCTACTCGTCACCGAATGGCCGACGGCGCAGTCCCGCCAGCAGCGCACCGAGGCCGGCGACGACCACCGCGGCCGTCAGCAGCGAGTCGGTCCAGCGCTTCCGGTTCGCCGTCTGGCAGAACCCGTCCCCGTCGGAGACGCAGGTTCCGCCGTCGCCGACGTCCCGCCGCGTGGCGTCGCGGAGGATGGCGTAGTACTCACCGTCGACCTCGACGAGATGATTGGCGTGCTCCAGTTGCCGATAGGTGAGCATCGACCCCGAGCGGATGACGCGCCGCTCGTCCGCCGAGAGGCGAGCGCCCGATACGGCGACTGCGCCGAACACGTTCTCCGCCGGGACGCGTTCGTGGGTCATGAACGTCCCGTTCGCCCGTTCGACGTACGTCGGTTCGTAGAAGTGCCCGTCGAGATAGACGTACTGGTACCGGGAGTTGTCGACGGGACTCGTCCGGGTTTCTATCTCGCCCTCGAACAGGGCGTACTCGAGTTCGCACTGGCGCGACGGGATCGACCCGAGACAGAGGAGGTTCTGGTCGATGTCGCTGAGGGGCGCGTCCGCCCCGGTCTCGACGTAGTGGGCGGTCACGCCCGCGCCGTCGTGGCTGACCTCGACCGCCTCGTACCGGTACACGTCGTCGTCGAGGTGCCACCCCGGGAGGACGAACGTGCTCGCGAGCAACGCGACGCCGGCGAGGACGTAGAGGACGGCCCGACCCGGTCTGTTCACGGGCACGCCACTCCGTCGCGATCGGTCATCGATTCGACCTACTGACGGCCGGTAGAAAAACCCCGTGTCTCGTCGCAGCGACGGCGCCGGCGAGGGCGGACGGTCGGTGCGGGGACGACCCCTCCGTCACTCCACACCGTCGAGGGGGTTCCCCCGCGTCGTCACGGGCGGTTTCATGACCCGTCCCGGAGATGAGAGCGTATGGGCACGTACGTCGGCGTCGACTGGGCGGCGGGCGACTGGATAGCGTTCGCGCTCGACGGTGCTGCGACGGAGGAGGACGGGTGGACGGTCGGTACGTACCCCTCCGTGCTGAACGTCTGGCACGAGTACCGACGGGCGGACCATATCCTCGTGGACGTCCCCATCGGACTGCCGGAGGAAGACGTCCGCGAGTGCGACGAGCGGGCGAAAGAGGAACTCGGCGATCGCAGGAGCAGCGTCTTCGAGACGCCCTGTCGTGCCGCGGTCGAGGCCGACGCGTACGACGAGGCGCGGCGGCTGAACGAGGACGCCCTCGGGCGCGGCATCTCGGCGCAGGCGTGGGGTATCGTACCACGGATACGCGAGGTCGACGTCTTCCTCGCCGAACACGGCGCGGCCGACGGGACGGTCCGGGAATCCCACCCCGAACTCTGCTTCCGGGGACTGGATACGGCGGGGGTGATCGACGCATCGAAACACGACGAGGACGGACTGGAACAGCGACGGACCGTGCTTGCCGGAGTCGACGCCGAGATGGGGCGCATCTACGAACGCATCGTGGACGAGTACGTCGAGGTCGACCCCGCGTTCGCACGGCCGATCAGCACGAACGCCCGGGACGACGTGCTGGACGCCATGGCGCTCGCCCTGACGGCCAGAGAAGCGGGCGACGACCTCGAGACGCTGCCCGAGTCACCGCCGCGAGACGCCGAGAGACGACGGATGGAGATAGCGTATCACGCCCGCTGATCACTCGTCGGACGCGTCGACGTCCACGTCGTCTGGCTGGTCGACGTCGACGTCGGGCACGTCGACGTCCTCGCCGGCGTCCCCGGCACCCACGTCGAGGGGAGCGTCGGTCTCCACGGCGTCGAGTCCGTCCAGTTCACAGAGCGACGCCACCGCTTCCTCGGGGACGTCGACGCGCAGCGTCTCGAACGCGAGGTCAGCGGTGACCGCCCCGCCGCACTCGTCGACGGTTGCGCGCACTGCGTCCGGGTCTGCGTCGCCGAGCCTGAGCAGGAGCGTCGCGGACTCGCCGGGCGTCGGGTCGTCGCGGATCGCCCGGACGGGTCGGGAGACGTACATGGTCAGTCGAGGGTCGCGAGCACGTCGGCGGCGTGTCCCTCGGGCGTGACGTCTTCGAAGGCAGCGGCGATAGTCACTCCCGGGTCGACGACGTACGTGTTCCGGAACACGCCGTCGAACGTGTTGCCGAACAGCTGCTTCTCGCCGTACGAGTCGTAGGCGGACGCGACCTCGCCCGACTCGTCGCTGAGGAGTTCGAACGGCAGATCGTGCTTCTCGCGGAACGCCGCGAGGTCGTCGACGGAGTCGTCGCTGACGCCGAGAACGGCGACGTCGCGCTCCGCGAACGCGTCCCACGCGTCGCGGAACCCACACGCTTCGGTCGTGCAACCGGGCGTGTCGGCGCGGGGGTAGAAGTAGACGACGACGTGCTGTCCCTCGTGGTCGGAGAGGGAGACCGGTTCACCGGCGTGGTTCGGGAGTTCGAACGAAGGTGCCTGCTGGCCGACCGATAGCATGTGTGCGCGTTCCAGGCGGGACGGCAATTGCGTTGCGGACTACGGTGCGGCGACCAGAAGCGTCCGTCCGCCCTTGCGTTCGAGGTACACCTCGCGGTCCTCGGACGCCCGGGCGTACGCTGCGACCTCGCTGGTCGCCATCTCCGACACGTCCACCACCGTCCGGTTCGTGGGCAGGCTCGGTTCGTCCGCCGATCGCTCCCGTGACGCTGCGACCGTCGTTCGTCCGTTCATGTCCGCGAGTTGTCCTATGAGATATTATAGATAATCCGTCCGGAGTGAAAGTGAAAGTGCGGGAAAGCGATACGTTGGTACGCCGTAGCACGCGTTCTCGGGGATTGCAGATCCGGAAGTGTGGGATTCGGCCGCCGCCGCAGTTCACGGCACCGCCGGTCGAGAGCCACTGCAGTCACGCACGAGGCGAACTGCTACGTGGCCACCATCTTTTTGCCGCCTGGATTGCTCCGAGTTGCTATGGATGGAATGCTGTCCGAGGAAGAACGTCGACGCATCGAAGAGTTCGCAGCGACGCCGCGTCACGAGCGAACGCCGGACCAGCTCTGTCCTGCCGACGGCGAGGGCGACGACTGACGGCGGGCACGTCCTGCGCTGGCTCTCACCTGACGACTGCGATCTCGTGGCCCCGCTTCTCGACGAGTCCGCGCTCCCGTAGCGTGCGGACGATCGTGAACAGCGCCATCTTCGGGAGGTCGAGGCCGGCCTGTAACTCGTCGACGGTCGCGCCGCTCGTCGTGGTGAGATAGAGGTAGACGAGTTTCGCGCGGGGTGAACCGAGTTCCTCTGGCAGCGATGCGTCCTGCAGCGAACCTGCACTGTGAGCGTTCACGAGTATCGGAACGACTGTGTTCGACGATAATAAATCTACTCTACGTCAATCGTCGATAAACGCCGGCCAATTGCCCGGAGATTTTATGTGATTTCCAGTAGAAGCTTTGATTCATGCCCCCGGCGCGGGACGACCACACGGCGAGAGACGGCGACTCGGGGAAGGTACTGTCACCGGACGAGCTCGACATCGAGCAGAGCGAGAGCGTGGTGTCGATCGACGAGGACCGCTACGTCATCGGGGCCGGCGGTCGACCCTCCGTCCCCGATGGAGCGGCCGAACTACCGAGTGCGGACGCGAGTCAGCCAGCGAGCACGGAGACGACGGACGACGGCGCTACCGGCGGGCCGACCGCCGGTGGAACGGGGAGATCGGCACCTGCCCCCTCGAACGAGGGAGGCTCTATCGATGCGGGTGACGTTCGTCGGTGGCTGGAGGACGACCTCGGCGACGTGTCGTCGCGGTACGGCTTCCACATCACGGCGAAGTCTGAGGACCATATCAGCCACCAGCAGATGTTCTCGGACGACGTCGGCACCGTCTTCGACGGCCTGCTGATGTGGTACGCCCAGCAGGTCGACCGCAACACTCCCGTCGAGGACGTCCTCGGCATCCTCCTGACGGAGTCGAACCTTCGCGTCCGGTACTCCCACAGCAGCATCCGCGGCGTGCTCGATTCTCACGACCTCTCGCCGGAGGATAGCATCGCCGACCTGTTCGACGCGCTCGGCGACTCCAACGGCATCGTGTTCCCGCCCGAAGGAGCGACCCGGAAGCGGTAGATATTCTTCGATTCCGATACTTTTCGTCGGGCGTCGCCGCCTATCCTCGCCAGGGACGTCGAACGTCGACAACCCGGTTGTAGTATCAGTTCTGATACGTAGGGACAGGCTTTATGTTCTACCATCCGATGGTTCGGGCAACTGACCATGAGTGTCCAGGAGCAGTCGGCCCAGGAGGAGCGCACCGGCGACGAGACGCAGGTCGTTGAGTTCCTGCTCGGCGAGGACGTCTGCGCTATCGACATCGACCAGGTCGACAGCATCGTCGAGGTGAAGAAGGTGACGCGGATCCCCCGGACGCCGGACTCGATAGAGGGCGTCATGGACCTCCGCGGCGAGACGACGGCCATCATCGACCCCAAGGAGTTCCTGAGCGTCTCCGCCACCAGTCGTGGTGAGAACGTCCTCGTGCTCGACCGGCCCGACGACAAGCAGAAGATCGGCATCCGCGTCGACGAGGTCCTTGACGTGGCGACCTACACGCCCGAGAAGATCGACCGCGACGACGACCTCGACAATCTCGACACGCAGGGCATCCGCGACGAGGTGGCCCACGGCATCATCCGCAAGCCCAACGGCGAGGGACTCGACCTCGTCGTCTGGCTAGACGTCGACAAGATTATTGATAAGCTGAATTAACGTCCCCGGCGGATACTCAACAGTGATAATTCAAGGGTAGCATTTATTTTACCGCCTTTCAAATACCCCGTTGGTGAAAAGTGAATGGCGAATGACGTGCTAATTGTCGACGACTCGGAATTTATGCGGAATCTGCTGCGGGAGATTCTCGAGGAAGAGTTCGAGATCGTCGGCGAGGCAGAGAACGGCGTCGAGGCCGTCGAAACCTACAAAGAAGAGGACCCGGACCTGGTCATGATGGACATCGTCATGCCCATCCGGAACGGAATCGAGGCGACGGACGAGATCAAACAGTACGACGCCGACTCGCACGTCATCATGTGTACGAGTATCGGGCAGGAAGAGAAGATGAAGAAGGCAGTGAAGGCCGGTGCTGACGGGTACATCACCAAACCGTTCCAGAAACCCAGCGTGATGGAAGCCATCAACGACGTCATATCAGCATGACGCGGGCAGTCGTCGTGGACGACTCCCACTTCATGCGGACGGTCATCACCGACATCCTCGAATCGGGGGACATCGACGTGGTCGCGGAGGCGACCGACGGACGGGAGGCGGTCGACGTCGTCGCGGAGCACGAGCCGGACGTCGTCACCATGGACGTCGAGATGCCCCGGATGAACGGTATCGAGGCCGTCGAGGAGATCATGGAGTCGACGCCGACGCCCATCCTGATGCTGTCAGCGCACACCGAAGACGGTGCGGAAGCGACGTTCGAGGCGCTCGACCGCGGCGCCGTCGACGTGCTCGCCAAACCCGGCGGCGAGGTCTCGACCGGCATCTCCGCCATCAAGGACGACCTGGTCGAGACGGTCAAGTCGGTCGTGCGCGCCGACCCGTCGACCGTCGACGAGTCGACGACCGACCACGACACACCGGACGTCGACGACGCCGACGAGTTCGTCGAGAACCCGACCGTCGTCATCGGCGCGTCGACCGGCGGCCCGAGCGTCGTCGAGAACGTCCTGTCGGGACTCCCCGCGGAGGCGAACCTTCGGATACTCATCGTCCAGCACATGCCGGACAGCTTCACGAGCAGGTTCGCCAAGCGCCTCGACAGTCGAAGCGAGTACGACGTTCGGGAAGCCTCCGACGGCGACCGCATCGGCGGCGGCGAGGCGCTCGTCGCCAAGGGCGACTACCACATGGTGGTGTCGAACTACTCGAGCGGTCGGCTCCGCGTGAAACTCAACCAGGACTCCGAGCGCCACGGCGTTCGCCCCGCCATCGACACGACGATGGAGTCCGCAGCCGAGACGATATCCGACTCGCTGACCGGCGTCGTCCTCACCGGGATGGGCGCCGACGGTGCCGCGGGCATCGAGGCGATCAAGGACGCCGGCGGACAGACGATCGCACAGGACGAGGAGACGTGTTCGGTGTTCGGTATCCCGGCCAGGGCCATCGAGACCGGTTGCGTCGACGAAGTGATGCCGGAAGGACGCGTCGCACGTGGAATACTATCGACGGTTCGTAAATCGACGTGATGGGACATGGACGATTACATCAAGGACTTCATTCGTGAAAGCGAAGAGAACATAACCGAGTTGAACAACTCCCTGCTAGAACTGGAGGACGACCCGGACGACGAGGAGGCGATGGACTCCATCTTCCGGACCGCACACACCCTCAAGGGGAACTTCGCTGCGATGGGGTTCCAGGACGCGAGCGACCTGGCCCACGCTATCGAGGACCTCCTCGACGAGATCCGGCAGGGCGAGCGAGAGGTGACGCCGGAGGTCATGGACTTCGTCTTCGCGGGCGTCGACCAGATCGAGACCATCATCGGCGAGATCGAGGAGCACGGCGAGGGGAAGACCGACCCGAGCGACACCATCGAGGAGATCCGCGCCGCGCTCGGCGACGGCGACCAGGCCGCAGAGTCGACGGACGACGGCGACGACGCGGGCGACGACGACCGGACCGCCGCGGCGCTCGCCGAACTCGACGACACCGTCGACCTGACCGGCGTGGGCGACGTGTTCCACGCGGAAGTCGACGTCGGCGACTCCGAGATGAAAGGCGTCGACGGGATGTTCGTCCTCGGCGAGGTGACCGACGAACTCGACCTGCTGGGCGCGGTCCCCCCAGTCGAGGACGTCAACGAGGGCGAGTACGACGACGGCTTCGACCTGTTCGTCGCCGCAGAGAGCGCGGACGCCGTCAGCGAACTGCTCGACGACGTCGGCAAGGTCGCGGCGGCGACGGTGACCGCGGTGACCGACGAGATGGCCGCCGAGGCGGCAGCGGCGGGCGGCGGAGCGACCGGATCCGACGACGCTTCGACCGGAGCGGAAGACGCCACCGACGCCGACGACGACGAGGCCGACGAACCGGCGACCGCCGGCGAAGATTCGTCGAGTGCCGGCGAAGACGTCCAGACGAACGCCGACGACGGCGATTCGGACGCGTCGACCGGCGGCGATCCAGGCGCGTCGACCGGCGGCGATCCAGGCGCGTCGACCGGCGGCGGTGGCGACGGCGGCAAGTCGACGCCGCAGGTGGACGAGATCCAGTCGGTGCGGGTCGACGTCGACCAGCTCGACGACCTGCACGGACTGGTCGAGCAACTGGTCACGAGTCGCATCAAGCTCCGACGATCCGTCGAGCAGGAGGAGTTCGACAGCGCCACGGACAACCTGGACGAACTCGACAAGATAACGTCGAGCCTCCAGGACACCGTCATGGACATGCGGCTGGTGCCGCTGAAGAAGGTCGTCAGCAAGTTCCCCCGGCTGGTGCGAGACCTCGCCCGCGAGCAGGAGAAGAAGATCGACTTCGAGATGCAGGGACAGGACATCGAGCTCGACCGCACCATCCTGAACGAGATCAGCGACCCGCTGATGCACCTGCTGCGGAACGCCGTCGACCACGGCATCGAACCGCCCGAGGAGCGCGAGGCGAACGGGAAGCCCCGGGAAGGAAAGGTTCTGTTGCGCGCGTCGCGCTCGCGCGACCGCGTGACCATCGAGGTGGTCGACGACGGCGGCGGCATGGACGCCGACTCGCTCCGCCAGAAGGCGGTCAGCGAGGGCATCATGAGCCGCGAGAAGGCGGACTCACTGAGCGACGAGGAGGCGTACGAGCTCATCTTCCACGCAGGGTTCTCGACGAACGAGGAGGTCACGGACGTGAGCGGCCGCGGCGTGGGTATGGACGTGGTGAGCAACACCATCACGCGCCTCGACGGCGACATCAGCGTCGAGAGCGAACTCGGCGAGGGGACGACGGTCAGTCTCTCGCTGCCCGTCACCGTGGCCATCGTGAAGGTGCTGTTCGTGGAGTCGGGCGACGAGGAGTACGGCATCCCCATCAAGAACGTCGACGAGATCCGGCGGATGGGCGAAGTGCAGAACGTCGAAGGCGAGGAGGTGATCACCCACGACGACACCGTCTACCCGCTCATCCGACTCGGCGAGGCGCTGAACGTCCCCAGCGAGACGAAGAACGGGGACGGAATGTTGGTTCGGGTCAAGGAATCGGAACGCCAGGTCGCCATCCACTGCGACGCCGTGAGTCGGCAGGAGGAGGTCGTCGTCAAACCGTTCGAGGGAATCCTCTCCGGAATCCCGGGACTCTCGGGCGCGGCGGTGCTCGGCGAAGGAGACGTGGTCACGATCCTCGACGTTGAGAGTCTATGACGATGCAAATCGACATCCGGAAGCTGAGTATACTAAACCAGATGGCGAAGCAGGGCGCGAACACTGTTGCGAACCACCTGAACCAGATGACCGGGATGCAGGCGGAGATGGAGATCACGAAGATCAACTTCCTCGAGATCTCCGACATCCGGACCCACATCGGGCACGAGAAGCAGGTGGGCATCCACATCGAACTCGTCGAACAGCCGTACGGCTACATCCTCTTCCTGTTCACTGCCAAGAGCGCCAAACAGCTCGCACACGGCATGATGGGCGGGATGGGCGAACGGTCCAAGAACGGGTTCTCCGACATGGAGAAGAGCGCCGTCCAGGAGATCGGCAACATCATGACCAGCGGGTTCATCGACGGCTGGGCGAACGTGCTCCAGACGACGATCGACTTCTCGACCCCCGAGTTCACGTACGGGCCCGGCAGCAAGATCGTCGACTCGCTCGTCAACACCCAGGACGACGTCGCGATGGTGGTCGACTCGCGGGTCCACGTGCCGGAGGAGGACGTCGAACTGAAGGTGTACTCGTTCCCGAAGCTGGAGGAGCTCGTCGGGCTGATGCGCCAGATAGAGATCTGAGATGCAGGTCGACATCCGCTCACTGGGACGGTTCAACCGGATGGCACACGAGGGGGCCGAACAGGCCGCCGAACACCTCTCCGCGCTCGCAGACGTCGAAGCGTTCGTCGACGTGACGAAGACGAACGTGACGACGGCGGCGGGGCTCGGCGGCACGGACCACCGGGTCGGCGTCGTCGTCGAACTCGACGGCGGACTTCGCGGACGGACGGTGTTCACGTTCCCGCTCGAGAGCGCGGAGCGGCTGGCGAGCGTCCTCGTCCCCGACTCGGACGGGGTCGACGAGAGCGCCATCCGTGAGGTGGGCAACGTCATGGCCGGCGGGTTCATCGACGGGTGGGCCGACTACCTCGAGACGAGCATCGACATCGCGCCGCCGGAGTACGTCGAAGGGGAGCGCGCCTCCTTGCTGCGTGACTCGGTCGACGACGACGCGCTGGTGTTCGCCAGCCAGGTCGAGGCCGTCGCGCCGGACCTCGACTTCGACATCCACCTGTTCCCCGAGCGGGCGTCGTTGCGAGAGGCGTTCGACAACGCCCCGCGCGACGAGATGAACGAACTCATGTCCAGTCGGACGGTCAACCAGGACGACGACGTCACGGTCTCGATCGACAAGCTCGCCGTCTTCGGCGGGATGGTGCGCCAGGGAGCGACCAGCGTCTCGAAGAACCTCACCGCGATGACGGGGATCGAGACGGCGGTCGACGTGACGACGCTGAGCTTCGTCCCGGTAGAGGAGCTGCCGGACGACCTGCGCGCCCGGACCTACGTCGGGGTCGTCCTGGAGTTCGACGGTCCGCCGAGCGGCTACGTCATGATACTGTTCGACGAGGGGTCCGCACGGGACGTGGCGACGGCGCTGGTCCCGGAAGGGCGCGAGCGAGCGGACGAGGACGCGCCCGAGACGTTCGGGGAGATGGATCGCAGCGCCATCCGCGAGGTGGGCAACGTCATGGCCAGCAGCTTCGTCGACGGGTGGGCGAACGCGCTCGACACGACGATCGACATCTCGCCGCCGGAGTTCGTCCACGACATGGGCGGCGCCATCGTCGACCCGGTCGCGGTCAGTCTCGGTCAGCGCCAGCAGTTCGCGTTCGTCTCCGACGCGACCATCCGCGCCGACGACCGCGCGTTCGACTGTAGCCTCTACGCCCTCCCCGACGAGACGGAACTTCGCGACGTGCTCGACGCGCTCGACGCGGACGCGACCGCCGAACGGCAGACGAGAGCGGGAGAGCTATGAAGCTGTACGAGAGCGACACCCCGGATCCGGACGGTCCGATACGGGTCGGCGTTGCGGACTACGTGGTCACGAGTGCGGACACGCGCCTGACGACGACCGGCCTCGGGTCGTGCGTCGGCGTCGCGCTCGTCGACACGGAGGCGGGACTCGCCGGCCTGGCCCACGTGATGCTACCGTCGGCGGACGGCAGCGGAGAGGAGGCGAAGTTCGCCGACACCGCGATAGAGGCGATGCTCGAGGAGCTGTACGATATGGGAGCAACACACGTCGAAGCGAAGATAGCTGGCGGGAGCAACATGCTCGACCTCTCCGGCGTCGGCAAGGAGGTCGGCAGTCGGAACGTCGCCGCGACGCGCGACGCGCTGGACGAACACGACGTCCCGCTCGTCGGGGCGGACACCGGCGGGAGCCACGGCCGGTCGCTGGAGCTCCACACGGACAGCGGGACGCTCGTCGTCAGAAGCGCACACGAGGAGGTGACCCGCCTGTGACCGCGTTCGACGACGTGCTGACCTACGTCGAGGAGGAACTGGGATTCGCAACGAGCCACTACGACTCGTCGTACCTCGATCGGCGCGTCTCCTCGCGGATGCGACGGACGGACGTCACCGAGCACGAGGAGTACCTCGACCTGCTCAGGGACGACGTGGGCGAGCGCGAGCGACTGCTCGACGCGCTCTCGGTCAACGTGACGAGCTTCTTCCGGAATCCGGACGTGTGGAAGGAGCTTCGCGGCGTGCTCGACGCGCTCGCCGAGGACGGGTCGATGAAGCTCTGGAGCGCGGCGTGCTCGGACGGCCGCGAACCCTACTCGATGGCGATGCTCGCCCTCGACCAGGGCCTCTCTCCGCGGGACTTCGAGGTGATCGCCACCGACATCGACGAGGAGGTGCTCGAGGTGGCCCGCGAAGGAGTCTACCACAGCACCCGGACGACCGACATCGGCGAACAGCTCGGTCCCATCGACGACTACGAGCGGTTCGTCGAGCAGGAGGAGGACCGGTTCGTCGTCGCCGACCAGGTTCGCGACCGGGTCGAGTTCGAACAGCACGACCTCATCAACGACGCGCCGAAGCAGGACGTCGACCTCGTCTCCTGTCGCAACCTCTTCATCTACATCAACGCCGAGCACAAGCTACCGATGCTGCGGACCATCACCCGGTCGCTGCGCATCGGCGGGTACCTCGTCATCGGCAAGACCGAGACGCTCCCGGAGGAGCTGAAGGCGGAGTACCAGGCAGTCGACAAGCGACTCCGAATATACAAGAAATGTGAGTGAAGCGGCCCAGCGCCCGTCCGGAGACAGCCAGAGACGCCGCCACTCAGCGTTCTCCCGCACAATGCCCCCCATTCACATAAACCATCCCCATAGTATCAGTTCTGATAACTCAGGCAGAAGATTAATGTGGTGAAAGTTCGCTGTTGTCGGTAATGAAACTTATAAATCTCGACCCTACTGCCGTCTGGCTCTTCGCGTCGACGACGGCCATGGGCGCGATGGGAATCATGGACTTCATGGAAGAGGAAGAGGGCGAAGACGGGGAGAGCTCGGGAGGCGGTGGTGGCGGTGGCGACGACCTCTTCGACGACGACATGGACGACGGATTCGGTGGCATGGACGGCGGCGGCGGTGGTGGCATGGACGACGGCATGGGCGACTGGGCCGACGGCGGCGACGACGACGGGTTCGGCGACATGGGCGGTGGCGCTGCGACCCAGGAGCTGGAGAACCGCGTCGAGGACCTCGAGAACGAGGTCGGCGACATCTCCTCGACGATGAGCACGGTCCGCTCCGAGAACGAGCAGATCAGCGAGAAGGTCGACGACGTCGAGGAGAACGTCCGGAAGCTGCTCGAGATCTACGAGATGGTCACGCGCGGGGTCAATCCCTTCGTCGACGACGTCCAGGGCGGCGGTCCCGGCGGTGACGCGTTCCCTGGCGGCGGGGACCAGGGCGGCAGCGACTTCGGGCTGTTCGACGACGACGAAGAGGAAGAGTCCAGCGAAGAGGACCTCGAAGGGGACGTCGCCGACGCCGAGGCCGAGAGCTTCTTCGAAGAGGACTTCGACGACATGGAGGGCGACGAAGAGGACGAGTTCGACGACTTCGGTGACGAAGACGAGTTCGACGACCTCGACGACGGCGGAGACGACGCGATGGAGGACGGCGACGACGACTCCGGTCAGGCGGGGGGCTCGACGTTCCAGGAACTCAAAGACGAGTACGAGTCCGGAGAGGCCGAATGGGCGGACGACGCCGAGGGGAGCCCGGACCCCGAACAAGAGGAGAGCGTCGACGCCGGGGCGGAGATGGAGATCGACCCCGAGCCAGAGATGGACGTCGACTCCGACCCGGTCGCCGCCGAACCGGCGGACGAGGCGACCGGGGACGCCGAGGACGAGAGCGAGTTCGAGTTCCAGGAACCCGAGGAGACCGCCGAACCGGAGATGGACGCCCGGCAGGGCGTCGCGAAACCGTACCTCACCGACCTACCGTCCGGATACGTCGTCGACCTCGTCGTCATGGAGTGGGTGGAGTTCCTCGTGGACGAGTTCGGTCCCGAGGAAGCGCTCCACACCATCTCCTACTACGAGGACATCGACTGGATCAGCGAATCGGTCGAGGAGGATCTCCTGACGTTCGTCGACGGCATCGTCGACGTGGCGGACGTGGAAGCGGACGGTGCCGCTCCCGCGACGCTCGGGGTGGAAGACCACATCCAGAGTCTGACCTTCATGACCCAGCTCACCGGCGACGCGATCGAGCAGAAAGTCGTCGACCACTGCGTCCAGCTTCGGGGAGAGGGCCATGGGCTTCAGCGTTAGCGGGTCCACGGCGATCCTCTTCATCGCGATGTTCGTCAGCTTCGGGGTCATGTACACGGCCTCGTACAACGGCTTCGAACGCGTCTCGGACGCAAAGGGCGAGGAAATGGACCAGATGCTCACCCAACGCAACACGGAACTAAACATCACAGACACAAGCTACTCCGGTGGGAATCTCACGGTCACCGTGAACAACACCGGCTCGACCAGCCTGGACATCGAGGACACGGACGTCCTCGTCAACGGCAGTTACGTGACCGACTCGGACATCGAGGCCCGCGACGTCGACGGCGACGTCAACACGACGCTGTGGCTGCCCGGCGAGACGCTCACCGTGAAGGTGAACGTTGCCTCGCCGGCTCGCGTGAAGATCGTCACGACGGCCGGCGTCGCAGACACGGAGGTGCTGTAGATGGCGAGCGTCTCTACCTCTCACCTCATCCTGTTCATCGCCAGTCTCATCATCGCGGCCAGCGTCGCCGGCACCTTCATGAGCGGCGTCGAACGCCTCTCGGGCGCACTGGGCGACCGAAGCATCGACGTGAGCGGCGACATCGAGACCGACGTAGAGATAATCAGCGACCCGGGGAGCGGTGCGGTGTACAACTCGTCGGGGAACGACAACGTGACCGTCCTCGTCAAGAACACCGGCTCGACTGATTTACAGGCGACCAAGGACCAGATTGAAGTACTATTAGACGGAAAGTATCAATCCGACGTTTCAATGAAAGTCGTCGACGGCCCCGCATGGAGTGTCGGAAATGTCGCACGAGTTAACATCTCCACCGGCGGGATCTCGGACGGTGACCACCGCGTGAAACTCACCGTCAACGGCGACGAGGAGGTGCTTGAATTTAGAACATGAGCTCTAACAATCTGTACTCGCTCGGCCTCGAAGACCACGACCGCCTGAACAACGAACTCGGTGGCGGCATCCCCCGTGGGTCCATCGTGCTCTGCGAGGGTGACTACGGGGCGGGCAAGAGTGCGATGAGCCAGCGGTTCGCCTACGGACTCTGCGACACCGACCACAGCGTGACGCTCCTCTCGACGGAGCTCACCGTGCGCGGGTTCATCGACCAGATGCACTCGCTGTCGTACAACGTCGAGGAGCACCTCCTGAACGAGCGTCTGCTGTTCCTCCACGCGGACGTGGACACGGGACAGAAGCTCAGCGCACCAAACAACGACGACGACGACGATAGCCAGCGCAACGAGTTGCTGAACCGGCTGATGAACGCCGAGGAGATGTGGGAGGCCGACGTGATCATCATCGACACGTTCGACGCCATCCTCCGCAACGACCCGACCTTCGAGGCGCTGGTCCGTCAGAACGAGGAGCGCCAGGCGGCGCTCGAGATCATCTCGTTCTTCCGCGACCTCGTGTCACAGGGGAAGGTCGTGATGCTCACCGTCGACCCGTCGACTGTCGACGAGGAGGCGATCGGGCCGTTCCGCGCCATCGCCGACGTGTTCATGGAGTTGCAGATGGTCGAGGTCGGGAACGACGTGCGGCGTAACATCTCCGTCAAGCGGTTCGCAGGCATGGGCGAGCAGGTCGGTGACACTATCGGGTTCTCGGTGCGTGCCGACGCCGGCATCGTCATCGAGAGCCGTAGCGTGGCGTAGGGACCATGACTGAACACGGGAGCACCGCGATCGGGGACGACCTGCGGGAGGTAGCGATGCGTCGGCCCCACCTCCGAGACTACCTGAAGCGGTTCAAGCAGTTCACGGGCGAGTTCCCGAAACTGATCGAGGAACCGGCCAGCGAGTGGGAGGCCGAGAAGCCCAACGTCATCTACCCGGCGGGCGGTCCGATCTACTGCCACGTCTACGGTGACGTCGGGCAGGACACGAAGTACTACGCCGTCGAACCGGAGCTGTCCGACACGGAACAGGAGCTGTTCTGGGAGGTCCGCGGCAAGATCCTGGAGAAGAGCGTCACCAAGCCGGCGCCACAGAGCGAGTCCGAATACGACGACCGCATCGAAGAGTTGCTCCAGGAGACGGTCCGCATCGAGAACGGCGACGGCAGTGGCGGGCTCGTCGACCGCATCAACAGCCTCTCCCCGGCGAACTTCCGCAACCGCGTCTCCAACCTCGATCCGCAGACGGTCGCGCGCCGCCTCAGCAGCATCACGTACGAGGACGTGCGCGCGGGCGTGCAGATGTTGCGCGAGAACGACGTGGTGGAAGAGCTGAAGACGCTCTCCACCCTCAACCAGTACGAGGTCACCGAACAGACCTACGAGAACATCCGCTATCGCCTCAACCGCGACATCGTCGGGTTCGGACCGCTGGAACCGATCATGCGCGACTCGGCGAACGAGGACATTCACGTCATCGGCCCCCACGAGACGTACGTGGACCACGGGACGTACGGGATGCTCGCGACGACCGTCGACTTCGGCACGAACGAGCACTTCGACAACTGGCTGCGAAACATGGGCGAACGGATCGGCGACCCTGTCTCCGACTCCGACCCCATCGTCGACTCGACGCTCCCGGACGGGTCGCGTATCAACATCATCTACAGCGACGACGTGAGCCTCAAGGGGCCCAGCCTCACCATCCGTCAGGGCGAGGGGACGCCGCTGTCGGTCGCCCAGATCACCAAATGGGGGACGCTGTCGCCGAAGCTGGCGGCGTACCTCTGGCTCTGCCTGGAGAACGAACAGACGGTGTTCGTCGTCGGCGAGACGGCGTCCGGGAAGACGACGACGCTGAACTGCATCATGTCGTTCATCCCCCGGGACAGCAAGATCTACACCGCCGAGGACACTGCGGAGGTGCTCCCGCCACACAACACCTGGCAGCAACTGCTCACCCGCGAGGGACAGGGCGAGGGCAGCACCGACGTCGACATGTTCGACCTCGTCGCGGCGGCGCTGCGTTCCCGTCCCGACTACATCATCGTCGGGGAGGTCCGTGGCGAGGAGGGTCGGATGGCGTTCCAGGCCGCCCAGACGGGCCACCCCGTGATGCTGACCTTCCACGCGAGCGACATCGTCTCGATGATCCAGCGTTTCACCGGCGAACCGATCAACGTCCCGGAGACGTTCATGGACAACGCCGACGTGGCGCTGTTCCAGAACCGCGTCAAGCAGGGCGACGACGTGCTGCGCCGCGTGACCAGCGTTCAGGAGATCGAGGGGTACTCGAAGGACATGGGCGGCGTCGTCACCCGGCAGGCGTTCTACTGGGACCCGGTCGACGACGAGATCGTCTTCCAGGGGATGAACAACTCCTACGTGCTCGAAGAACAGATCGCGACGCTGCTGGGGTACGAGAACACGCGTGACATCTACAACGAACTGGAGTTCCGCGCCGAGATCATGGAACGGATGATCGAGGAGAACATACTCGGATACCACGAGGTAAACGAGGCCATCGAGTCGTTCCAGCGCGACGGCGTCGAAGGACTCTCGTTCGATATGCACCGCTCGATATAGCATGGCCGAGGCAGAGTCCCAGACCACGGACGCGAAGGACCTCTTTTCCAGCGCCGTCTCCTCCACGTTCGAAGCCTACAGCGAGATGGAGATGTCGCCCGAGCGGTATCTCGGGCAGATCGTCGTCCCGTCGATCGTCTTCTTCGTCCTCTCGATTCTCGTGGTCGTCCTGGTGGACCTGCCGCTCATGGTCGCGGTGCCGATCCCGCTGCTGGGATTCCTCGGGGTCGTCACGGCCATCACGTTCCCGAAGATCAAGCGCGACCGCAAGCGCAAGCAGATCGAGGACCGGATTCACCTGTTCATCACCCACATGACCATCCTCTCGACTGCGAACATCGACCGCGTCGAGGTGTTCCGGCTCCTCGCGAAGGAGAAAGAGTACAAGGAGCTCGCGAAGGAGATGCGTCGACTGACCGAACTCGTCGACACGTGGAACCAGAGTCTGGACGACGCCCTCCGGCTGCGAGCGAGACAGGTGCCGAGCAAGACGCTGTCTGACTTCTTCGACCGGCTGGCGTACACGATCAACGCAGGCCAGGAGATCCAGGACTTCCTGCTGTCCGAACAGGACGCCGTCATCCAGAGCTACGTCACCATCTACGAGGGCGCGCTGGCGAACATCGAGGTCATGAAGGACCTCTACCTGTCGATGATCCTTTCGGTGACCTTCGCCCTCGTGTTCGCGACGGTGCTTCCCATCCTCACCGGGACGGACCCGACCATGACGGTCGGTGGAGTCGTGGTGATGTACGCGTTCGTCCAGGTCGGGTTCCTCTTTCTGGTCCAGCGGAGCGCGCCGTACGACCCTATCTGGTACCACCCGGACGACCGGGGCCAGACGGCGGCCGAGCGCAAGATCCGCGGTAGCGTCATCGCCGGCATCCTGCTCACCTCGATCGCCATCGCCGGGAGCCTGTTCGTGCTGCTCGGACAGACGCCGATCTCCCCGGAGGCGATCCCGCTGCCGATCTACGCCGCCTTCCCGACGACGCCGCTGCTCATCCCCGGCCTGATCGTCCGCAGGGAGGAGCGGAAGGTGAAGGACCGCGACGACGAGTTCACCAACTTCATCCGGGCGCTGGGCGCGACCGAGACCGCCAAGCAGTCCACGACGTCGCGCGTTCTGGAGACCCTGCGGAAGAAGGACTTCGGGGCGCTCACGCCGAACATCGACGACCTCTACAAGCGACTGAACATCCGCATCGAGCCCGAGATGGCGTGGCGACACTTCTCGTCGGACACGCGGTCGTACCTCATCCAGAAGTTCAGCGAGATGTACCTCCTCGGCCGCCAGATGGGTGGCGAACCCAAGCGACTCGGGGAGCTCATCAGCGGGAACATGAACATCGTCATGCAGTTGCGCGAACAGCGCGACCAGGCGACGGTGACCCTCATCGGCGTCCTCTACGGTATCACCGCTGCATCGACGTTCGCGTTCTTCATCGGCCTGGAGATCGTCAACATCCTCGCCGGGATGTCGATCGGTCTCAACACGCCGCAGTTCAACTTCGGGACTATCATCCACACCGAGGTGTACGACAACATAATGATCGAGTACCTGCTGGTCATCATCATCCTCCTCAACGCGGTGCTGTCGTCGCTGATGATCCGCATCGTGGACGGCGGACACAAGGTCAACGCGTACATGCACTTCGTCCTGTTGACGTGGACCAGCGCCGTCGTCGCCTGGATAACCCAGACGGTCGTCGGTGCCTTCCTGAACGTCTGAATATTTATGTACACGGAGTGTTTTTGAAGAAGCAGTAGCTGGCACGCGAGAAACCATGTCAGAAACAGTCATCGCCGACTTCGTCGCACGTTACAGCCTCGACACCACGGCGAGGTCCGAGCCCGTCCAGGGCCGGGTCGTCCTCAGCCAGAAGCGTCTCGTGCTAGCGTCGGAGGAGTCCAAGACGACGGTCCCCCTCTCGTCGGTCTTCGACGTGACGCTCGGTCACGTTCCCGACGAACTCGAATCGTTCTTCCAGGACACGCTGACGGTGGCGTACGAGCGCGACGACGGCCGCCACACCGTCGTCATCGAGGCCGACAACGATTCGGTCGGACGGTTCAAGACGTTGCTGTTCAAGGCGATACTGAGTGGGACCCCGGTCAAGGTGAAACATCCCGCGCGGCAGGGCGGTCGCATCATGAACAACGCCTACGAGACGGGGAAGATCCGCATCCAGCCGGGCGAGGTCGAGTTCCGGCAGATCAGCACGCCGTTCGCGGTCGACCTCTCTGCGGTGACCTACTTCCAGAAACAGCGGCGGGAGGTCAACGGGACCGAGCGGACCGTCGTCGCCATTCGGCACGCGACCGAGGGTCAGACGGTCACCTCCGAGTTCTTCGTCGCCTCCCAGCGCAAGCTCAACCTCCTGGGACGCTACTTCCGGCTCGAGTACTCCGAGATCGCCAAGGAGGCAGAGCGCGTCGACGCCTCCGAGCAGGAGATGGAAGCCCTGGTCGCCATCTACTCGGGCGGCACCAGCGGCAACCTCGCGGGCATGCTCGGTATCGACGCCGGGAGCGCCGCCATGCTGCTCACCGACCTCGAGGAGAAGGGGCTGGTGAACGAGGGCGACGGCGGCCTCTCGCTGACCTCCGCCGGGAAGATGCTCGTCAGCGACCGCATCGAGAAGGTCAACACGTAGCCACCGCTCCGCATCCGTACACTTCCCTCTGTTTCTGCCCACGACGCTTCACTGGTCCGGCGACGTCCGCCGTCCCTGCACGCCAGCGCGTACCCATGACCATCGCGTGGGCCGAGAGCACTGCAGTCCGTCCGCGGACCGCGTCGTTGGAGCCGGTCGACGTTGGCGGCCCGGACGGGGGAGCACGGACGGGTGACGATGGCGGGCAGCCGGACGTGGTAGTGCGAACGGACGACAACGGTGGACGGCAGGACCGTGGCGAGCGCGAGACGAGGAGAAAGCAGACGTAGGCGACGCTCGCCGGGAAGACCTGTGCGCCCTGGAACCCGCGACGAACTGCAGGAAAGCGTTACTTGTCGTTGATCGACTCGCTGGCGATGTTGCGGCCGCGGGTCTTCAGACTGACCTCGCGGCGCTTGCGGACCTCCTCCAGGACGTCGAGTTCGATGAGACGTTCGAATATCTCCTCGACCCTGTCGACGTCCATGCCGAGGAAGTCGGGAATCTCGAACGACGAGACGCCGGTGTACAGCGCCATCAGGACCTCTTTCTCCATTTCGTCGAGTTCGACGCCGGCCGAGCTCTGCTGCTCGCCCTTCTGGAAGATCGACCCCAGGAGCGAACACCGGCGAGCCTTCCCCGAGATGTACGTCTGGACGCTGGTCGACCCCTCGGAGTGTTCGACCTCGAGGACGGTCCGGGTCTCGCCCTCGACGGTCCGCTTTGCCGTGTCGACCTGGCCGACGTCGTCGAGCTCGATCTGGATGAACGTCCCGCTGGCGACGGCGATACCGACCTCCCCGACGTCGATCTTCACGCGAGCGCGCTCCCAGTCGGTGTCCTGCACGACGCCCCCTTTCACGGCCGGGTGTTTCGTGAGGATCATCTTCTGGTCGAGCATGGCGCCGTACAGTTTGGACTCGAACTTGTCGATGTCCATGCTCGTCGAGACCAGCAGCACGTCCTCGCCGACCTCGAGACTGAGGTAGTCGGACACGCTGGCGACGGCCTGGTTCACGTCGTACCGGCCGCTCATCCCCCTGACCTCCGAGAGCGGTATCGTTCGCTTGCCCTCGTTGCCCGCGAGGACGAGGCGCTTGTTCGACAGGAGGATCCGGCCGCTAGTCCAGGCGGCGTCCTTCAGCTTCTGGCCGTCCCGCATCGCCTGGAGGAACTTCCCCCTCGTGTCCGTTATCTTGTATTCGCCTTCACTCATACGTAAAAACCGGCGCGGTCAGTCGTTCAGCGCCTGCTTCGCCTCGGCGGACCCGTCGGTCAGGTCGGCGACGCGGTCGGCGAGTTCGTTGATGGCGTTGGTCTGTACGTTGCTCGCGTCGACGATGTCCTCGGTCGCCTCCTGGACCTCCTGGGTCCGGTCGCGGACGTCTTCGACGGTGGCCATGACCTCCTCGACGTTCGCGGCCTGTTCGTCGTTCGCCTCCGCGACCTCCGTCACGCCGGTCGCCGCCTCGTCGACGGCGTCGGCGATCTCCTCGAGGGCGATCAGTGCGTCCTCGATCTCGTCGCCGGCGTGCTGGACCTGTTCGTTGGACTCCTCGACGGCGACGACGGTCTCGTTGGCCTGCGACTGGATGTCGTTGATGCGCTCGGCGATCTCCTCGGTGTGCTTGCGCGTCTCGTTGGCGAGGTCCTTGACCTCGTCCGCGACGACCTCGAACCCGCTACCGGCCTCGCCGGCGCGTGCCGCCTCGATGTTGGCGTTGAGCGCGAGCAGGTTCGTCTGGTCGGCGACCTCGGCGATGACCTCGACGACGTCCTCGATCTCGGCCATCTGCGATTCGAGTTCTGTCACCGTGTCGACCAGGTCGTCGCTCATCTCGATGACCTCGTCGGTCGCCTCGCGAGCGCCCTCGCTCGACTCGAGACCGCTGTCGGCCGCCGCCTGCGCCTGTTCGGCGGCAGACGCGACCTGGTCGGAACTGGCTGCGACCTCCTGCATGCTCGCGCTGAAGTTCTCCATCTCCGTGGCGACGGTCGACAGCAGTTCCGTCTGTTCGTCCACGCGTTCCTCGATGGCGTGAGCGGACGTGGAGGCCGACTGCACGGAGTCGGCGAGGTCGGTCGCCGAGTCGTCGACGCGGTTGGCGAGCGTCTGGAAGCGTTCGCCCATGTCGTTGACCTGTCCGACGACGTCGATGAGGCCGTCGTCGATGACGTCGTGCTCGTCGGTGAACTGGGCGCGGGCAGAGAGGTCTCCCTCGCGCATCGTCGTCAGCGTCTCGCTGAGTTCCTCGACGAGCGCGGTCACGGCCTCGTGCCGCCGAATGTCGTCGGTGCGGTCGTGGACCGTCTCGACGACCGCCACGAGCTCGCCGTCCTCGTAGATGGGCTTCGCCGAGAACGTGATCTCCCGCTCGTCGCCCTCGGTGTTCAACATCGTCGATTCGTCCTGGTAGAGGTCCCGGCTAGCGTCCGGGCGCTCGACGCCGAACTCCGTATCCGCCGACCGCGGTGCCTCGACGACCTTCTCCGCCAGGGTCTTCCCGCGACGACCGTCCGAGTAGAAGGCGTCACTGAGGTACTCGAGTTCCCTCGCCTCCTCCTCGGGGACGCCGGTCAGGTCCGCCATGGCGGTGTTCCACGCCCGGACCTGCTTCTCCGCGCAGATCATGAACGTCGGGATGCCGATACCGTCGAGGAGTTCGTCGTCGTCGACGTCGAAATCCTCCTCTTCAGCTTCGGCGTCCAGTTCGACCTCGACGCTGTTCTCGTGCGCCTCCAGCCCGCTCTCCATCCCGGAGATGCCTGCCCAGATACCGTCGACGAGGTCGGACCTGGCGCGACGGATCTCGTCGGACACCGCCTCGTTGTCCTCCCCGAGCCGGTGGTCGAGTCGCTCGAACACCTCGTCGGCCATCTTCTCGAACGCCGCACCGTAGGTGGCGGCGTACGCAGCTCCGGAGATGCCTGCGTCGGCGTGCCTGCGACCAAGTGTCGGAGCGTTGTCGATGGCTGCGTCCGGATCGGTGAACAGTTCACCGAGATGATCGGCTTGTGCTCGCTGGAGTCGTTCGCTCGCACCGATCTCGCCGTAGACCTCCCCCAGCGAATCTATCGATATTCCGGTACTATTCGAGACGGACACCCCACGGGTTTCCGTCCCTCCGTCGAACGTGATACGCTGCTGAGATTCGCCGGACGTGGCGTTCCTCCTGCGAATCGCCCTTAAAACCCGTATGAGAGCGTCCGTAACCATCTTTGGCGAATCAAGACGTTAATCGGATATAAAACTTTAGTAAAATCTCACCAGAGATAACGCACGCGCACGAAGAGTAGTCAAGAATATGATAATAGCTCGGGAGCCGACCGACTGTCGGTGAGCGTCTATCGGCCACCGAGCTTCGACAGCGCAGAGAACGCTCGCTTCCGGACCTCCTCGTCATCGGTGTTGTCGACGAGTTCGTTCAGGCGCTTGCGAGCTCGCTCGCCACCTACCTTCCCGAGACCGAACGCCGCCATCGCCTGGGCGTCGGTGCTCGCCTCCCGATCCGATAGCAGTTCGAGCAGCGCTGTCTCGACCGAGTCCCCGCCGATCTCGGCCAGACTGGTCACCGCGAACTGTGCCGTCATCTCGTCCTCGTCGTCCAGCACGTCGACGAGCGTCTCGATCGCCGGCCAGCGGTTCTTCTCTCCCGTCACGCGCCCCAGTAACCACGTCGCGTTCCGTCGCTGGTGGGCCTGCGACCCCTCCTCGATGATGTCGATCAGCGACGTGACCACGATGCGGTGGTCCGTCGTCGCCAGCCGTTCCACCATCGTCTCGCGCAGGTCGTGGCTCTTCTGCGGCGGCGCGTTCGAAAGCAGTTCGATGAGCGAGAACACGGCCGCCTTGCGGACGGTGTCGGACTCGTCGCCGAGCAGGCCGACGAGCGCGTCGAGCGCCTTCGGGCTGCCGAACTCGCCGAGCGAACTGGCTGCGATACGACGGACCGCCTCGCTCGGGTCGTTCAGCATCTCGAGCAACGCCGCCAGCGCCTCGCTACCGTCCATCCGACCGAGTGCCTCGGCCGTCTCGCGTCGAACCTCGGCGTTCTGGTCCTTCAGCACCTTCGTGAGCGCCGACACTGCGCGCTTGTCCTCGAGCCGTCCGAGCGCTCGGGCGATGCGCGCCCGGACGCGGGGATCGGAGTCGTCGAGGTGCTGTATCAGGTCCTCTGTCGCCGACCGACTCCCGATGCGGCCGAGGACGTTCGCTGCGGCCATCCGCAGTTCGGGCTGGTCCGACGAGAGCGCGTTCGTCAACTCCTCGGCCCGTGCCCACTCGGCCTGCCCGCCGGTGATCTCCTCGCCGACGATGGCGGTGATGAGCTCCTCGACTGCCTCGCGCTGGTCGAGCGCGTCGATGGCGGCCGCCCGAACGTCGCCGTCGTCGTCCTCCTGTGCCGCCTCTGTCAGCGAGTCGACGACCTCCTCGTCCGGTGCGTCGACGCCGCCGAGGATCTCGGCGGCACGACGCCGAACACCCTCGTTGTTACTGTCTTCGAGCACCGACGTGAGCTTCTCCACGTCGTTTTCCTTCTCCAGGGTGAACAGCGAGGTCACGTCTATCGATTGATAGACGCCGGCAAAAATATAACTTTCCGTATGTCGATGCGCTCCGCGCTCGAAAGAAGGCGTATAGGGTTTACAGCGAGACTGCGCTGTCGCCGGAGAGCGACTGCGGGATGTCCGCCTGGTAGAACGTCACGGCACCGTACTGGGTGGTGAGCTTCAGTTCGACCTCTTCGCCTTCCTCGAGGTCTTCGCCGCCGATAGTCGAAGCGTGCATCGCGATCGAGAATCGGTCGTCCTGGTCATTCAGGACCGGAGCCGAGCCGTCAACGTCCTTGATGTCAGATACGTTGAAACCGGGATCCGACTCGAGATTAGCTGCACTGACTTCGGTAAGCGTCGTTGCCTCGTTCGGGCCGATCCACTCGATGGTGGCGCTGGAGAGGTTGATGTCGTCGGCGCCGGAGCCGCGCATCACCGTGATGTTGATGTACTCTACAGCTTCCCCGGAGCTGGTGGTGTTACCGAAACCGGAGACGACCTGAATGCGATTCGAGACCTGCGAGGTGGACTCCTCGCCGGTCTGTTCTGCCTTCGTTTGCAAGAAGCCCGCCGTGTTGATGAGCACGCCCGCCGCGATCGCGGCGACCAGCACCATCGCGATGAACACGATGAGCGTCCCGATGCCGACCTGACCGCGGTCGTCGAACCGCTGTTTGAGAGATTCCTTCATAGTATCACGTTAGACAGTCACTGCGCTCTCCTGGGAGAGCGACTGCGGGATGTTTGCCCGGTAGATAGTCACGGCACCGTACTGGGTGGTGAGCTTCAGTTCGACGCCCTGTCCCTCACCAAGACCGTCGCCGTCACCGATCGTCGGCGCATGCATCGAGACGGTGAAACGGTCGTCCTGATCGTTCAGGACTGGTAGCGAGTCGTCCGTGTCTTTGATAGCCGACACGTTGAAACCACCCGGATCGGACTGAAGATCACTTTCACTAACCTTCGTCAGCGTCGTCGCGCTGTCCGGACCGATCCACTCGATGGTGGCGCTGGAGAGGTTGATGTCGTCGGCGCCGGAGCCGCGCATCACCGTCAGGTTGATGAAGTCAACCTCCTCGTTCGTAGTGACGTTACCGAAGCCGGAGACGACCTGCACGCGGTTGGAGACCTGTGCGGTGGACTCCTCGCCGGTCTGTTCTGCTTTCGTCTGGAGGAAGCCCGCCGTGTTGATGAGCACGCCCGCCGCGATCGCGGCGACCAGCACCATCGCGATGAACACGATGAGCGTCCCGATACCGACCTGACCTCTGTCGTCAAGTCGCGTTTGGATTGCGTCTTTCATAGTTTCTCACGTAGGGTCCGGAACCGTAGTGTAAGGCTCCGGACGCTATCGACAACGAGTCAAAGCTATGTATTAAAACTACGCATCCAATTATCACGTCTGATACGACACCATAATCGCAGGACGAAAGCGGGACTTTGCGGCCGAATTGTCGGGGTGAATTCAATTGTATAGCGAGATTCTGAGGCGTGATTTCGGGTTATATCAACCTGTGAGAATACCAAAGATGACGAACAGGTTCCCGGCCGTGGTGAGCAGGTAGTTGACTGACAGGAGTACCGGCGTCCGGTCGAAGCCGGTGAGGAACGCACTCACCGTGGTCGCGATGGCGGCCGCGACGATGAGCGTGAATCCGATCGAGAGGTGCAACAGTGCACGACGCGACGTCCGGCGGTAAGACCGGACGGCGAACCCGACCATCGACAGTCCGGCGACGGTCAGGGTGAGGCTGAACGCCACGTAGAGAAGTTCGAGCGGAACCATCACGGCTCCTCCTTGAGGTCGCGCCAGACGTCGACCAGCGAGTTGTCGACCTCGGGCCGGTCTTCGAGTTCGACGTCGATTTCGTCGGCGTCGAACGATATCCGGATGTTGTCGATGTCGCGGCGGTACACCTTCGTACGTCGCCCCTCGTCGGAGAACTCCCGCCCCGAGAGTTCGAGCAGGTCCGCCTCGGTGAGTTCCTCGATGCGTCGGTAGCTCGTCGCGATCGGAATCCCGAGTTCGTCGCTCAGTTCCTGTGCGGACTTTGGCTCGCCGGTAGCGCTGAGTATCTCGGCGTTGTACTTGTTGCCGAGCACCCGGAGCAGTTCCACTGACCCCATCGGTTATCGGGTTTGATAACGCCCCCATAAAAAGATACCGTCACGATTCGCACCGTAACTAACGACGAGAATATTCGAATCATAGATGGGAATCGAACCGACGGTAGACCAGTCGGGCGGAAAACGCGGTCAGCGGAACAGTAAAGTGGATTCCATCGGGAGACACAGGTATGTCAAAAACCGTCGCAGAAACGCAGGTTCTGGTCTTCCGTCTGGAGGACAAGCAGTACTGTGTCGACATCGCGCACATCGACGAGATCGTCGACCGCGAGAAGTTGACCCACCTCCCGGATTCCGAACCCCACGTCGAGGGACTGATGGACCTCCGCGGGACGACGACGACCATCGTCAACCCGAAGACGGTCCTCGGACTGGACGACTCGGAGACTGGCGACCGCGTCGTCGTCTTCGAGACGGACGACGACGCGAGTACGGGGTGGCTCATCGACGAGGTGAGTCAGGTGGTCGGCGTCGACGAGGACAATCTCGACAAGTCCGTCGAGAGCGACTCCGTCCGCGGCGTGGTGCGACGCGACGACGACTTCGTCATCTGGGTGAAGCCGTCGGCGATCCACGGCTGACGACGACCGAGCGGCCCCTTTCACGAATCCTTCTGCACGGCTGACGACAGTACGGTTCTAGCTCCGGCACTAGTACGGTCCCCCTCGGCACTGTCCTGGTAGCTTCGACGTGGTCCCGTCCACGTGGTTCCGTTCTGGCGTCCACGTGGTTCCGTTCTGGCGTCTAACACACCCGGACGTGTCGAGAACGACGAGTACGAGGAGACCGGACGGTGAGGAAACTGGACAGTACGAGGGGTTGGAACCAGGCGAACGACTCCGTGTTCGGCGAAGAAGATGGCGTAGGACAGCGCGCGCGGCGACCGGACCCGCAGGATGGCTACCCCTGAAACAGGCATATCGTACCACGCAGCCAGCGATTTATCCACCGGGTCCGTTCGACCCCTCGACCGTCGGTACGGCCGAAGTATCGGGCTTAGGCGTCTCCTGCAGTCCGTTCAGCAAGCGTATAACAAAGGTCGTATCCGGGGTTTCATAGTTACCGTTCGGCCCTCGACAGGCGCGCTGTCGGGGTGCTCAGGACACAGAGAGGCGAGTTACCTATGAGATTCCCGAGAGCTAGGCGAACGTTATCCGACCGGGTCGAACCGGACGCCAGGACGACTCCAGCACGCCCGAGGATCCATGAGTGACGGTGACTCACCGGGGGGCGGCCGGCATTCGAACCGACGAACGCCGACGATTCAGGGGGTAAACTGTATGTCTGAACGCACGAACTGCTCACGTCTACGCGTACGAACGACAGGAACAGGAGCCACGACGGACAGCCACGTCTCGCAGGGGGTGGTCGCACGATGTGCGGCATAATCGCTCGCGTCGGTGACTCCGACGACGCCGTCGACGAACTGCTCACTGGCCTCGAGAACCTCGAGTACCGCGGCTACGATTCGGCGGGACTCGCGGTGAAGAACGGCGGCGGTCCGAACGTCTTCAAGCGCGAGGGGGAGATCTCCCGGCTGAAGACCGCCCTCGACGACGAAGCGCCCTCCGGCGGTCTTGGCATCGGGCACACGCGATGGAGCACGCACGGACCGCCGACGGACGAGAACGCCCACCCGCACACCGGCTGTGGCGACCGCGTAGCGGTGGTTCACAACGGGATCATCGAGAACCACGATCAGCTACGGGAGGAGCTGCAGGCACGCGGCCACGTCTTCGAGAGCGACACCGACACCGAGGTCATCCCGCACCTCGTCGAGGAGCATCTCGCCGAGGGAGCGACGGCCGAGGAAGCGTTCCGTCGGACCGTCCGCAGACTCTCCGGGAGCTACGCGGTCGCGATGCTGGTCGAGGACAGCGACGCCGTCTACGCCACGCGGCGCGGCTCGCCGCTCGTCCTCGGCGTCGACGAGGGCGAGTACTTCCTCGCCAGCGACGTGCCCGCGTTCCTCGACTTCACCGACGACGTCGTCTATCTCGACGACGGCGACGTGGTGGTCGCCGAACCCGGCGGCCACGTCATCACCGACCTCGACGGTAACAGCGTCGAACGGACGGTGAAGACGGTCGAGTGGGACCCCGAGGACGCCGGGAAGGGGGGCTACGACCACTACATGCTGAAGGAGATCCACGAACAGCCTGCCGCGCTCCGCCAGACGCTGCGGGGCCGCGCCGACCCGGCCACCGGCGAGGTCACGCTGGACGACTTCCCGCCAGGCACGTTCGACGACGTCGAGCGGGTCCAGTTCGTCGCCTGCGGAACGTCTTACCACGCCGGCCTCGTCGGCTCGCGGTTGCTCGGGACGCGAGGCGTCCCCTCGCAGGCGTTCCTCGCCAGCGAGTACGCCACGTCGCCGCCGCCGGTCGACGGGGACACCCTCGTCGTCGGCGTCACCCAGAGCGGAGAGACGGCCGACACGCTGGCTGCGCTCCGGCAGGCGCACGCCGCCGGCGCGCGGACCGTCGCGGTGACGAACGTGGTCGGCTCGACGGCGGCCCGGGAGTGCGACGACGCGCTGTTCATCCGCGCCGGCCCCGAGATCGGCGTCGCAGCGACGAAGACGTACTCCTCGCAGGTGGTGTCGCTGGCCCTGTTCGGCGAGCGCCTCGTCCGCGACGTGACGGGGAGCCGCAGCGACGACGTCGAACGACTCCTCCAGGGGCTCGCCGACCTCCCCGGCCAGGTCCAGCAGGTGCTCGACTACTCGAAGGCGCGGCGCGTCGCCAAGCAGTACCGCGACAGCGACGCCTACTTCTTCATCGGCCGGGACACGGTCCACCCCGTCGCGATGGAGGGGGCGCTGAAGTTCAAGGAGATCTCCTACGAGCACGCCGAGGGGTTCGCCGCCGGGGAGCTGAAACACGGGCCGCTCGCGCTCGTGACGCCGAACACGCCCGTCTTCGCCGTGTTCAACGACCGCGACGACGAGAAGACGCTCGGCAACGTCAAGGAGGTCGAGGCGCGCGGTGCTCCCGTCGTCGCAGTCGCGCCGGAGGGCCACGAGGAGGTGGTCCAGCACGCCGACGAGGTGCTGACCATCCCCGACACCCACCCGGACGTCACCGGCGTCCCCGCCAACGTCCAGCTCCAGCTGCTGTCGTACCACGCCGCGGACATCCTCGACCGCCCCATCGACAAGCCACGGAACCTCGCGAAGAGCGTAACGGTCGAATGAGCGGCGGCAACCCGGGCTTACAGCGCCGAACCGGGTTGAACGGTCTGGGCGGTTTAATCGCGGCCCGGCCGCATCCAGTCATCGAATGACCGCTGTCGTACTCTCCGTCGACGCCGAACTCGCGTGGGGGGACCGGGACCGGCCGGACCCTCCCCGGCACGTGGAAAGCGCCCGCGACTCGTGGTCGCGACTGCTGGCCACGTTCGACGAGTTCGACGTCCCCGTAACCTGGGCCGTCGTCGGACACCTCTTCCTCTCGGAGTGTGACGGGGAACACGACGACCACGCGACGCCGACCGACGACTGGTTCGAGGACGACCCGGGTGGACGCGCGGCGCGGTCGCCACTCTGGTTCGGCGGCGGCCTGGTCGGGTCCATCGCGGACGCGGACGCCGGCCACGAGATCGCAGGCCAGCCCTTCTCGCACGCAGCGTTCGACGACGGTCGGACGACCCGCGAGGTGGCGGTCGTCGAGACGCGTGCGACCCTGGAGGCGGCGGCCGACGCCGGGTTCGACGTCGAGACGTTCGTCCTCCCGCGGAACGAGGTCGCCCACCGGGACGTACTCGCGGCCTACGGGTTCACCTGCTATCGGGGCGCGCGCCCGGCGCTGTGGTTCGACGGCGCCCGTCTCGAGTCGCTCGCGAAGACGGTCGACCTGACCGTGAGCAGGACGAGCCCGCCGCTCGTCGAACCGGCGGTCGACGACCACGGACTGGTGACCGTCCCGGCGTCGATGCGCCTGGCCGACCTCGACGGGCCGGCGGGAACGCTCGTACAGACCCTGGGCGACCCCGTGGCCCGAGCAGCCAAGCGCGGCATCGACCGCGCCGCCGAAGAGGACGGCGTCTTCCACCTCTGTCTGCGGCCGAGCGACTTCTCCGAGGAGCGCGACTTCGAACGACTGCGAACCGTCCTCGAACACCTCGACGCCGTCCGCGAGGAGACCGGCCTCCCGGTCCGGACGATGGGCGAGGTAGCGGCGGACCTGCAGGTCGCCGACCCGGCGACCTCCCGGACGCCCATCGGTCCGCGGTGACCCGTCGGTCGCCCGATCCACTGCCACCGTCGCGATGCCTGCCGGTCCGTCGACTGCCGCTGTTCTGATTCCTGCCAACCCGTAGCGACCCTGCTACCCCCGTGACAGGGGGTCCGCAACCTCGGTATCGCAGTCGGGACAGACGGCCACCGGCCGGGACGCCTCGCCGAGCCCGACCTGCATCTCCTCGCGGCCGCATGCGGGGCACGCCCGCGGGGTCCGCGCGGCGCCGCAGTCCGGGCAGCCGAGCTGGACGCCGTCCTCGCTCACCGTCGGGCGGACGCCGACCCGGCCACAGGCCGGACACGACAGCGGCACGCGCACGTCCTCGCTGTCCGGCGGTGCGCCGACGGCGATGGCCACGAGGTCGCGGTCGGCGTCGTTGCGTCCCGACCTGAACTCGTCGCGAGCGAACCGTATCGCCTCACCGGCGCGGACCGTGACCGTCCATCCGTCCGCGGCGGCATCGCTATCGGCGCTTTCGTCGTCCGTCGCGTACACATCGAACGTCGACTCGCCCGCGAGGACGACGAACACCTCCTCCTGGTCGGCGTGTGCGTGGAGACCGCCGGGGAACCCGTCGCCGGGGCCGAGCCGGTAGTGGGTGACGGCGACGTCGGTCGTCGCCAGGTGCTCGGACAGTCGGGTGCGCCCGGCGTCGAGGTCGTCGTTCGACGCCGGGTCGTCGACGGACGCTCGTCGCATGGACGACGTTGACGAGCGGAGGGACAAGTAGGTTTCCGCGACGGACGACGGAAGGGGCGGGATTCGAACCACGCGAAGCCTGTCAGGCCCCCACCGGCGAAGCGGTGGTGCTCTACCACTGAGCCACCCTTCCACGCTGGTAGCCGACGCGATGTGTCCGAAAAACCGCGAAGTGGGTCAGCGACACTTCGACAGCGGACGAGTGGCCGAGACCGACATCGATATCCAGGCGTCGTCCCTGGACACGTCGGCGATCACGGCCCGCCGTGCGCCGTCCTCGTCAGTGTCGAGGGCGAACATCACGTCGTCGTCCGGTCTCGGTGCATCACCGTCGTCTATGATACGTGTCCGTTTCAGGGAGGATCACCGTGATTTCACTGCCCACCGCGGGGCGTACTCGCGATGTTGGGGCGTCCGTATCTTTGTTATTCACCTCCTGTGGCGGCGTAAGCGCGGCTTACGCTCGCTAACTGTCGCCAGGGTAACGCTCGCTGCGCGCCGGCAGGGCGGCGTCAGCGCGACGCGGCGCGGGTACGCGCGGGATAACAAAGTGCCAATCCGGAGTAGGGACACAGGGATTGATTTCATGGCTTCCGGACGTCTGACGACGAAGCAGCACCGCGCGGGGAGCACGCTTCGCCCGGACGAACAGGTTCGGCCACTCGCAGGCGCTCGTCACGGCGCGAGCACCGGACCGCCCTCGACGACCGCCCGCCGGTCGGGGGATAGATGAGCCACGACACCTCCGGTTCGGTGCGAGAGTGGGTCACCGACCCGGTCGGGGCGATACCGGTCGACCTCGTCCTCCTGACGCTGTTCGTCGCGGCGGTCGACTTCGCACTCGCACAGCCGGCCGTCTACGGAACGCCGCTGGCGGTCGTGCTCGGGGCCCCACTCGTGCTGTTCGCGCCGGGGTACGCCATCGTGGCGGTGCTGTTCCCCGGTGCGGGCCCCGAGAACGAACCGAGCGGCTGGGTCCGTGCGACCGTCAGGTCGAACCGCGCCGGGCTCACCGTCGGCGAGCGTCTCGCCGTCTCGTTCGGGACGAGCCTCGCGCTGCTCCCGCCGCTCGGCGTGGCGCTGTCGCTGGCCGGCGTGGGCTTCACGCCGTGGACGGTGCTCACGTCGCTGAGCGCCATCACGGTCGGCGGCGGCGCCGTCGGCGCGGTGCGACGCGTCCACCTCGCGCCGTCCGACCGGTTCGGCGTTCCCGTCCGGGCACTGTGGCGACGCCTTCGAGCTGGCGTCGTCGGAACCGACACCGCCATGGACGCGGTGCTGAACGTCGCGCTCGCGATCGCCGTACTGGCCGCCGTGGCGAGCCTTGGGTACGCCGTCGCGGTGCCGAGCGACGGCGAGGAGTTCTCGAACCTCTCGCTGGTGACCGAGAACGAGTCCGGCGAGTACGTCACGTCGGGCTACCCCCGGAACTTCTCCGCGGGCGAGACGAAGCCGCTGACGGTCGCCGTCGAGAACCACGAGGAACGGACGGTCGAGTACACCGTCGTCGCCAAACTCCAGCGCGTCGAGCAGGCGTCGAACGGCGAGGCGCGCGTGCTCAGGGAGACGGAGCTGACGCGACTCGACCAGCGCGTCGAGGCCGGGGAGACGTGGCGCACCCGTCACGACATCGCTCCGACGATGATCGGTGAGGACCAGCGGCTGGTGTATCTCCTCTACACGGACGACCCGCCGCGGAACCCGACGACGAGCAACGCCGACGAGCACGCTCACATCTGGATCAACGTACGCGGGGTCGAGACCGACGGATGACGCGGCTTGACGACGGACGGTGGTGGTGACCGATGTGGCCCTGGGAACATCTGGCCGTCGGCTACCTCTGCTACTCGGTGTACAGCCACCTGCGAGGAGCGCGACCGCGCAGTGACGCCGTCGTCGTCCTCGCGTTCGCCACGCAGGCACCGGACCTGGTGGACAAGCCGCTCGCGTGGTCGCTGTCGGTGCTGCCGAGCGGCCAGTCGCTCGCCCACTCGCTGCTGACGGCGGCACCGCTCTCTGCAGGTGTGCTCGCGCTCGCAGCGCGCGCGAATCGAACCGACGTCGGCGTCGCGTTCGCCCTCGGCTACCTGTCGCACCTCGCTGGCGACGTGATTTACCCCGCACTGCTCGGCGGCCCGGCGAACGTCGCGTTCCTGGCGTGGCCGGTCGTCCCCGCGCGGGCCGACCCCGCCGGTCCCGGTCTGTTCGCTCGCTTCTCGCAGTACTTCGGCGACTACGTCGCGCGCCTCGGCGACCCGCAGCTCTCGGGGTACGTGGCGACGGAGATCGGCCTGCTGGGCGTCGTGCTCGTCCTCTGGCTCTACGACGGGATGCCCGGACTCCCAAGGCCGTTCGCTTCCCGGCAGTAGCCTCGGTCACGTGACGTCGAACCTCGTCGGTAGCCGAGCGGCCGCGGGACGCCAGAAGAAGAGGCGGGAACGTCGTCGGTTCAGCGGAACCGCTTGTACACGTCCGAGAGCAGGTTCATCATGCGGGTGCCGCGCTCGACGCTGTAGTAGCGGACGAGTTCCGGGGCAAACTTCGCCTTGTAGCCACAGAGCCGGCGCTCGTTCGCGCCGACGAGGTCGTAGCGGCCGATCCCCTCGTCCATCGCGTCGGTCATGATGGCCCAGTCGACGAGGTCGTTGACGGGGACGTCGGCGTCGTGTTTCGCGCCGCCCTGCCAGCGATAGACGCGGTCGTCGTCGGCCAGGGCGACCATCCCGCCGACGAACTCGCCGTCGACCTCGCAGACGTAGGGGCGGACCGTGCCGTCCGGGAGCCGGTCGCGGAGCGCCACGACGAACTCGGGGTCGAGCGTGTAGGGTTCGCCCTGTTCCTCGTGGCGGGCCTCCACCTGCCGGACGATGCGGCGGACGGCGTCGTCGCCACCGACCCGGACCTCGTAGCGGTCGTCGTCGGTCCGGATGTTGCTCCGGGCGTCGCTGCTGAAGCTCGCTAGCAGGTCGTCCTCGCCGACCGTGAGGTCGACCTCGTAGGTGTGACGGGGCTGGATCTCGAACTCGTTCCACTCGAAGGGACGGACGTCCTCGTACCGCCCGCCGGTGCGGACGTGGACGTACTTCGGTCCGCACTCGCGGTCGAGCCAGTCGAGGCAGTTGTCGACGAACCGCCGGTGGCGACGCTCGGCCTTCCGGCGCTTCAGCTTGTCCATGTTCAGCAGTGCAGGGCCGAGATGGGGAATCCAGAGGTTCGGGGGCGGCGAGAACGCGGTCGAGACGCCGCCCTTGGAGATGGTGAACGCCGGGAAGATGCCGACCGGCTCCTGGCCCTTGAACCCGACCAGCGGGTGGTAGTCGGCTCCGGTGTACTCGGCCTGGACCTTCAGGGCGTCCAGGCGGTGGAACAGGTCGCCCTGGGGGGACCGCTCCACGAGGTCGTTCCAGCGGTCGAGGACGTCCTCGTCCGCGCGCTCCACTCTGATACCGTCGCGTTCGATGGTGACACTCATGTCATTCGATGTAACCGAGGTCGGCGAGTCGGGCCTCCACGTCCTCGTCGTCGACCGTGACCGTCTCGCCCGCGTCGTACGCGGGGTAGCTCTGCTCGCCGACGTCGTCGACGACGGGGAGGGGCTCGCCGTCCATCCGGTCGCTCGCGGGAACGTCCAGCGAGGCCAGGACCGTCGGCGCCACGTCGAAGAGGTGGGCGCTCGCGAGGTCGACGTCGGGGTCGACGCCGGTCCCGGCCGCGGCGACGATGCCGTCGCGCTTGTGGTTCCACGGCTCGCGCGGCGTACCGAACTGCGAGCCGCGCAACTGCGCCGAGAGGAACTGGTCGAAGTCGTTCGGGACGGTGACCACGTCCGGCGCGCGCTCGACGTGCGGGCCGTCGAAGAAGGCCTCGCGCGGGGCGACCGTCTCGAAGACTCGGGTGCCGTCCGGGGTGCGGACCCCCTCCAGGGCGTCCACGAGGGCGTTCCGCACCGAGTCGTAGCGGTCGGGCGGAACGGTGCCGTCGGGTTCCCGTCCCTGGAGGTTGATGCGGACGCCGCACTCGATGCGGTCGCGGACGTACGCGGCCGAGTTCGGGAAGTCGACCTGCTCGGTCGCGGCGCGGACGACGTCCTCGGGGACGTGCCGGGCGACGAACTCGTCGAGGCCGACGCGTTCGAGCGCCCTGCCGATGCGCTGGCTGGTGATGCCGGCCTTCGCGCCGAGCGAGAGGCCGCGCTCGACGAGCGAGCGGTCGCGGTCGCCGTCCGTCTCGCCGTCTCGCAGCCGGTTGCCGGCGATGGTCGACCACGAGGGCATCCCCTCGCCGCCGCGCACCGTCTCGACGTAGCCCTGGTCGCGCAGGAAGTCGTTTGCGCGGAACTCGTAGCCGGAGTAGGGACCCATGCCGTGGTCGCTGGCGACGACGACGGTGTCGGGGTCGCAGTCGTCCAGAACGGCGCCGAGCTGGTCGTCGACGGCCTCGTACACCGCCTGCACCTTCTCCTCGTCGTCCGGATACTCGTGGAAGACGGTGTCGGTCACCTGGAACTGCAGGAAACCGAAGTCCGGGTCGTACTCGTCCGCGAGGTATCGGAACGCCTCCCCGCGCATCCGCACCAGGCGGCGGTACCAGGCGACGTCGTCCGCCTCGTCGAGGCCGCGCGGCGCGTACACCCGGTAGCCGCCGATGGCGTCGCGGACGTCGTCGAGCAGCCCCTCGGGGTGGCAGGTCGGCGACTCGGGCGCGATGTACCCCGGGACGAGCGCGCCGTCGAACGCTCGCGGCGGGTGGGTTACCGGGACGTTCACCACCACGCTCGTCAGGCCGTGCCGGTCCAGGAGCTGCCAGAGAGCGTGTTCGCGGACGGAGGTCGCGTTGACGACGTCCCAGTCGTAGCCGTCGAACTCGAGGAAGCCGAAGACGCCGTGCTTGCCCGGGTTCACCCCGGTGTACAGCGACGGCCACGCGCTCGGCGTCCACGGTGGAATCTGCGACTCGAGCGGGCCGGTCGCGCCGGCCTCGAACACCGACCGCAGGTTCGGGAGGGCTCCCTCCGCGAACAGCGGGTCGAGCACCGACCGGCAGCCGGCGTCGATGCCGACCAGCAGTGTCTGTAGCGATGTGCGGTCCATGCCATCCACGTTGAAGCCACCTTCGGCCTTTGTTATGGACCTGCTGGCGCGCCGTAGACCGGTCGTACCGCCGGAATTCGACGTCTGGGCCGCCGTCGCTGGTCGGTCGCGAGTCCGGCGTCCGAGTACCGGGTGACCGGTGTCCAAGCGCCGGCGTTCGACGCCGGGACGCACCAGCGGCGCCGGTGGACCGACCGCGAAGGGCGGACCGCCGTCCGTCCGACCGTCGTTGGACGGCACCGGGTCGCTGGTCCGCGTCGACTCGGGAGGCGGACGGCGATCCCCCGTCGACGAACGGCCTGCTTCCCACGTCGACGCTTCGACGTCGCTCCGAACGGCCCCCCAGCGAGGAGTCGCTTCCGACGCGGTGACGGCGGGCGTCACGGTGGGGGAGAGACGCGGTGAAACGGGACGTGACCGGGGCGTAAGCACGCGTTTCGTCATCGCTGCGCGCCGCTCGCCGGGACGTTGGGGGTGGCGGTCCGCTACTGGATACGGCGGGGAACCGTCCACGAGACGGGTCGGTAAGCAGTGGTTCCGTCGCCTGGCGGCCCGTTAGTGGCCGCTTACGCGTCGGAAACGGGCCGCCAGACGCAGATCGCACTTGTACCGCGTCGAGCGGCCGATTCAACCCGCCGTTACCGGCCGGGTCAGGGAGCCACCCGGGAGACGGCCGTTAGAGTTAAATTCGAAAGAGGGCGTTGAGACGGAATCGTTAGCCCTATAAACTAGTAAGATAGCATTGAATCTGCATGGCACGCGACGAAACGACACGCGAGAAACACGAGAACACGTTCAGTCGACGATCCTACCTGCGGCTTGCTGGCGGCGCTGTTGCGGCGGCTACGGGCGCGAACGTCGTGTCCGGCCGGACGAGTGCGGCCGAGTACGAGACCATTACCGTCCCCGCGGGCGAGACGAAGCGCATCACCGTGGGCGACGGCGAGACGTTCGAGAACAAGCTCATCGACCAGAGCGCCGAGGGTGCGGCCGCGGCCATCGAGGCGGACGGTTCCGGCTGGAAGATCCGCAACGTCGGTTTCAAGGGCAAGTGCGGTATCCGGTCGTTCGGCTTCTTCACCATGATCCCGAGCGTCTCCTCGGGTGGCAAGGGCCTGATCGAGAACGTCTACATGGGCGACGGCGTCCAGACCGACGGTGCGAACGAGGCCGACCCGGGCGCTGTCTGGGTGAACGCGAACACGCCACACGAGGGCGAGCTCACCTTCCGCAACTGCAACATCCAGAAGTACGCGAACAACGGTCTGTACGCCAGCGGCCCTGGTGCGAAACACGGTGCCGGTGCCGGCGGTCCCGTGAAGGTCGAGAGCTGTTACTGCGCGAACAACGACATCGCCAACGTCCGTCTCGGCACGCCGGGCTCCTACGTCAAGGACTCCGTCATCGAGAACACCGACTCGGCGGTCCATCACCCCAACGGCCCCAACAAGCGCGGCATCTGGGGCTGGTACGTCCCGATCGAGGTCAAGAACTGCGACGTCAGCGTCACGGAGCACGACGCGGTCAACGGTGGCTTCCACGGCGGGAAGGTCAAGGTCTCGAAGTCCGAAGTCGAGGGGCGGACGGCCGGTAAGGTCTCGACCTCGTCCGTGGGCGACGACCCCAGGACGAAGGTCCCGAAGTCGGTCCCGCAGAGCGCCGAACAGGCGGCTCGCGGCAAGTAATCGCTTCTTACTCGCGGTAACCGTCTCTTTCCTCTGTTCTCTCCCGGCCCGGAAAGACATTTAAATCTCTGCCCCCACATTGAACGTATACCGGAACCTTCTTGAATCAGTAATGAGCCATTGAAGCCACATGGCACGCGACGAAACGGCACGTGAACCGGACGAGGGGAAGCTGATCGATCGGCGCTCGTACCTGAAGCTCGCGGGAGCGTCCGCCGCGACGTTCGCGGCGGCAGGCACGGTCAACGGCGCGGAGTACGACACCATTACTGTCGCTCCAGGTGATACGAAGACCATCTCGGTCGGTGACGGCGAGACGTTCGAGAACAAGCTCATCGACATGACCGCCGACGGCGCGTCGGCCCACATCACGACGAGCGGGTCGAACTGGGTCGTCCGCAACGTCGGCTTCAAGGGGACGCACCCGGGCGGTCACTACCTCATGACACCCGGCGTCAGCGACGCCTCGGGGACCGGTCTCGTCGAGAACGTCTACATGGGCGACGGTCAGGTCCCCCGGAGCGGGTCCGGCGGCATCTGGGTGAACGCGAACCTTCCCCACCGCGGGACGATCACCTTCCGCAACGTCCACATCGCCGGGATGATCGACAACGGGCTGTACGGTTCCGGCCCCGGCGCGCGGGGGTACGGCGGCAACCTCCACGTCGAGTCCTCGTACTTCAAGGCCAACACCATCTCGAACGTCCGCCTGAACGGGAAGAAGAGACCCTGCAACGTGACGAACACCGTCATCGACGCCAGCGGGAACAAGCCCTGCGGCCACGGCTGTTCCTCGCCCGGGTCGACCACGACGCGTGCGGTCTGGTCCTGGTACGGCGAGACGCACCTGCGCAACTGCGACGTCGTCGGAAGCTTCGCCACCACGAAGGGCGGGTCGGTGACCAAGACCAACACCCGGACGGGCGACGCAGCGGACCTGACGCCGCCGAAGGGCGTCCCGATGTCCGCGAAGGCGGCCGCAAGCGGCGGGAACGCCGGCAGCACGTCGTCGGGCAACCGGGCGCAGGTCAGCCAGGTGGCGACGGCCGAGAAGCAGGGGCTCCCAAACGTCGTCAGCATCGCCAGCACCGCCGCGACCGACTCCGCGACCTACGACCTCTCCGTCAGCGGCAAACTGCGCAAGAGCACCGACCGCAACGCGACGAAGGACGCCGACGACGAACGCGACGGGACCAGCGCGTCCGGGTCCGTTGCCGGTGGCACCGACAGCTACCGCTTCGGCGGCGTCGTCACGGAGCTGAACGTCGACGGCGCGGCGACGGTGTACCTCAACGGCGAGCAGGTCTCGCCCGGCGACGTCGGACTGCCGAACACCATCGTCGTCGACGGTTCGAACGACGACGGCGCCAGCACGTACGCCTTCGACGTGAGCGGCGACGTCGTCAAGAGCGACGACCTCGGCTCCGTCAACGCCTTCGACACCGTCGAGGGCAAGCACGTCACGGGGCGGGTCATCGACGGACGCGACGGCTACCGCTTCTCCGGGCATCTCACCCGGATAACGGTCGACGGCAGCGCGACGCTCCGCCTCGGCAAAGACAGCCTCTGACGATGGTGTACGAACCGTCATCCGGCGGCAACGCGGCGACCCGCCACGCCTGGCGACGGGTGCCGGACGACCCCGACCTCGAGGAGGACCTCGGCTACCGCATCGTCGACTGGGAGGTCATCCGGGCCCGCGAGGACGACGCCGGCCGTCTGATGTTCCTGCCGGCCGACGAGGAGATGCTCCGTGACGACGCGTTCATCCTCGCCGACGAGGACGCCGTCTGCAACGTCGAACACCGCCTGTAACGACCGTCCCACGCGTTCGGCCCTCCACTCGCCGCGCTGACCGCCGTTTCATCCGTCTTTCTGCTCCCGGCAGCACCGGCGGTCGCTGGCAGTCGTTCACGGCCAGGGCAGTGACTGGAGGGCGCGTCCGTCGTCGGTCACCGGCTCTCCGCGCGGCGGAGTTCGGGCGGCGTCCCGCGCCCGGTGCTGTGCCGATAGTAGAGGTACTGGACCAGCGCCGACAGCCCGTAGGCGAACAGTATCACCGCCGTGCCGGTCAACCCGGACAGGGCAGAGAAGGGGTAGATCTCGAGCCAGATGCCAGTGACGAGCGCGATGCTGCCGAGCGAGAGGGCGAGATAGTAGCGGTCCCACGGGAGTTCGCGGCGGGGAACGTCACCGAGGTAGGTGTCGAGTTCGCGGGCCCGCCTCGACAGGGATATCTCGCCGCTCGCCTCGTCGTAGTCGACGACGCCGGCGTCGTCGAGCTTCGGGAGATGGGTCTGGTACAGCGAGATGTAGACGCGCTTTCGCTGTTCGGTCGACAGCTCCGCAGGCGTGGTGTCGTTCTCCCACGCCGCCACCTGGTCGGTGAGGTCCGACAGCTCCGCCGCCCCCCCTTCGCGGCGCAGGTAGTACAGCGCATATCGACGGCGGGGGCTCTTGAGCACCTCGAACACCTGGTCCTGTGAGAGCCCGGAGCTAGCCATGATACCGGTACTGGCGCTCGTTCATCCGAAACAGTACACCCCCATTCCGTTCCGTGACCACCCTGTAGTCACGGGTTCCACCACCGCATACACCGACTGATGCCATTTCCCCACTTTGTTACCAAGGTGCTATGGCGTGTGAACGCGGTCGTAGGCGGCGGGTGAGGATTCACACGGGGAGGTTACGATTCGCGTCGCACGAATCCGTCCGACGTCGGGTGGTTCGACGCGATTCGTGCGACGCCGCCGGCACTAGTCGGGAGCTACTGACACCCAGGCAGCGTATAACAAAGAGGACAGATAGGCATGGAAGTGGATAACGCCCGCCTCCGTCGCCACAGGGCGGCGGACCCGGGCCGATCGCACACTATGAACTCGCTAGCATTCCCCGTCACGCCCCGCGAGCAGTCTCCCCGACGAGGTGGTCGACCGTGACCGAACGCCGGGACGAGAACCACGACGTCCACCCGGACGCGACGGTCGGGTACGCCTACGACGAGGACTCGGACCCCCCGGTCCTCGGCGCCGACGCCACCGTCCGCGCCGGAACGATCATCTACGACGACGTCGCCATCGGCGACGGCTTCACGACCGGACACGACGCGCTGGTGCGGGAGAAGACCATCGTCGGTGACGACGTCGTCGTCGGAACGAACACCGTCATCGACGGCCAGACCACGGTCGGGTCGCACGTCAGCATGCAGTCGAACGTGTACGTCCCGACGAACACGACCATCGGCGACCAGGTGTTCCTCGGCCCCTGCGCCGTCCTGACGAACGACGCCTACCCCATCCGGACCGAGTCGGAGCTCGCCGGGCCGACGCTGGAGGACCACGTCTCCGTCGGCGCGAACGCGACGCTCCTACCGGGGGTCACCGTCGGCGAGGGGTCGTTCGTCGCCGCCGGCTCCGTCGTCACCGACGACGTCCCGCCGGAGACGCTCGCGGTCGGGAGCCCGGCCGAACATCGACCGCTACCCGACAAGCTCGAAGGAGGGAACCGGATTTGATCCCGATAGCTGACCCACAGGTCGGCGAGGAGGCGCGCGAACGCGTGGCCGACGTCCTCGAGAGCGGCCACCTCGCCGACGGCCCGGAGGTACGACAGTTCGAGGCGGAGTTCGCCGACTTCTGTGGCACCGAGCACGCAGTCGCCACGAGCAACGGGACGACGGCACTCCACGCCGCGTTCGAGGCGCTCGACGTCGGCGACGGCGACACCGTCGTCACCTCCCCGTTCTCCTTCGTCGCCAGCGCGAACGCCGTCCGACTCGCGGGTGCGACGCCCGTCTTCGCCGACGTCGACCCCGAGACATTCACGCTCGACCCGGACGCCGTCGAGGCCGCGGTCCGGAAGCACGACGCGGACGCCGTGCTCGCGGTCCACCTCTACGGCCTGCCGGCACACCTGGACGAGCTGGAGGACATCGCGGCGGCCCACGACCTCGCGCTCGTCGAGGACGCCGCACAGGCCCACGGCGCTACCTACGACGGCCAGCGCGTCGGTTCGTTCGGCGACGCCGCCTGCTTCTCGTTCTACCCCACGAAGAACATGACGACGGGAGAGGGCGGGATGATAACGACCGACCGGCGCGACGTGGCCGAGCGCGCCGCGAGCTACGTCAACCACGGGCGGCCCGTGGGCGAGGAGACGGGCTACGACCACGTCAGGGTGGGGCACAACTTCCGGATGACCTCGCTCGCGGCCGCCATCGGCCTGGCGCAACTCGAACGACTCCCGGAGTTCAACGAGGTGCGCCGCGCGAACGCCGCCTACCTCTCCGACCGACTGGAGAGCGCCGACGTGGCGACGCCGGTCGAACCGGACGACCGCCGCCACGTCTACCACCAGTACACCGTCCGCACGGACGACCGGGCGGGGCTGCGCGAGCACCTCGAGGCGGAGGGCGTCGGCACGGGCGTCTACTACCCGACGCCCATCCACGAACAGCCGGCGTACGACCACGTCGACCCCTCGGTCCCGGTCGCCGAGCGACTCGCCGACCAGGCGCTGTCGCTACCGGTGCATCCGGGACTGGCCGAAGAGGAGGTGCGGACGATCGCAACTGCTGTCACCAACTATGAGTGAGCCAGCGAACGCGGCGGTCATCGGCGTCGGAAGCATGGGCCGCCACCACGCACGCGTCTACAGCGAACTGCCGGACGTCGACCTCGTCGGCGTCGTCGACGCCGACGAAGAGACCGCGACGGCCGTCGCCCGGGACCACGGAACCCGGACGATGGCGATGGACCGTGCCCTCGAAGTGGCGGACGTCGCCTCGATCGCCGTCCCGACCGAGTACCACTACCCCGTCGCGAACGACTGCATCGACCACGACGTCGACGTCCTCATCGAGAAACCGTTCGTCGACACCGCGTCCAGGGGCCGTGAGCTGCTCTCGAACGCCCGCTCTGCGGGCGTGACGGTCCAGGTCGGCCACATCGAGCGGTTCAACCCCGCGGTCCGGACGCTCGGGGAGATCGTCGCCGACCTCGACGTCATCGCCATCGAGGCCCAGCGACTGGGACCGCCGCCGGAGGGCCGCGCCGTCGACGACAGCGCGGTGATGGACCTGATGATCCACGACATCGACGTGCTGCTGTCGCTCGTCGACGACGACGTCACGACCGTCGCGGCGCAGGGCGCTCGCGACAACCGCTACGCGAGCGCGAGCGTCGCGTTCGACAGCGGCGTCGTCGCCAACCTGACCGCGAGCCGCGTCACCCAGGAGAAGGTCCGCCGGCTCTCCATCACGGCGGCGAACTGCCGGGTGAACGTCGACTACACCGACCAGACCGTCGAGATACACCGCCACTCGATGCCCGAGTACATCGACGACAACGGCGACCTGCGCTACCGCCACGAGAGCATCGTCGAGCGGCCGACCGTGGAGAACGGCGAACCCCTGAAGAACGAACTGCGGTCGTTCGTTCGCGCGGCGACGTCGGACGCGACCCCCGTCGTGACCGGCGAGGACGGCCTCCGCGTACTCGAACTCGCGCGGCGCATCGACGAACTGGCGGCGGACGAACAGCGCGCCGCCGCCGAGACGGAGGTGCGTCCCCGGTGAGCCTGCGGGAGACGCAAGCCTTCTACGGCAGCGACGCGTCGCCGGCCGAGCAGCGCGAGGCGTTCCGCTCCGGCGATATCCCCGTCGCCGTCTACGGACTCGGGAAGATGGGACTGCCGCTCGCCGCGGTGTACGCCGAGACGTGTGGGAACGTCGTCGGTGCTGACGTCGACCCCGCCGTCGTCGAGTCGGTGAACCGCGGCGACTGCCACGTCGACCGCGAACCCGGCCTGGACGACCTCGTCGCGGAGACGGTGTCGGCGGGGGCGCTGCGGGCGACCGAGTCGCCGCGCGAGGCCGCCGCGGAGGCGTCGGTCCACGTCCTCATCGTCCCGACGCCCATCACCGACGCGAACGAGCCGGACCTCTCCATCCTCCAGGCCGCGGTCGAGGACGTCGCCGACGGACTGTCACGAGGCGACCTCGTCGTCGTCGAGTGCACGGTGCCGCCGGGCACCGCCCGCGAGGCGGTGCGCCCGACGCTGGCGCGCGAGAGCGACGTCGACCGGGACGAGTTCGGCGTCGCCGTCTGCCCGGAGCGGACCTCCAGCGGGCGCGCGCTGAAGGACATCCGCGGGGCCTATCCGAAGGTCGTCGGCGGCGTCGACGACGAGAGCACGCGCGCCGCGGCGGTTCTGTACGGCGAACTGACGACGAACGACGTCATCGAGGTGCCGGACGCGACGACGGCGGAGGCCGTCAAGGTGTTCGAGGGGGTCTACCGCGACGTGAACATCGCGCTGGCGAACGAACTGGCGACGCTCGCCGACGCGATGGACGTGGACGTCAACGCGGCCATCGAGACCGCCAACACCCAGCCGTTCTGCGACATCCACCGCCCCGGCCCCGGCGTCGGCGGCCACTGCATCCCCTACTACCCGTACTTCCTCATCGACCGGTTCGAGCCGGAGATGCGCCTGCTGAAGACCGCCCGCGAGGTCAACGACTCGATGCCGTCGTTCACCGTCGAGACGCTCGCCGAGGAGCTGACGGACGAGGGCGAGGTCCTCGACGGTGCGACCGTCGCGGTGCTCGGGCTCACCTACCGTCCCGGCGTCGAGGAGACGCGGGCCACGCCGGCGCGGCCCATCTGCGCCGACCTCGACGAACGTGGAGCCGAGGTGCTGGCGGTCGACCCGATGCTGGCGACGGCCGACGACTTCGCGGCGTCGATGGTCGACCTGCCGGCGCTGGCCGACCACGACCTGGACGCCGCCGTGCTCGTCACCGCCCACGAGGAGTTCGCGGGCCTCGACTGGACCGCCTTCGACCCGATGGTCGTCGTCGACGGACGCGACGCGCTCGACATCGAGGGGGCCGACCACCGCGTCTACACCATCGGGGGTGGGTAGATGTACGAGGACAGCACCGTCGCGGTCGTCGTCCCGGCGTACGACGAGGAGGGGTTCGTCGGCGACGTCATCGACACCGTCCCCGGGTTCGTCGACCGCGTCTACGCCGTCGACGACGCCTCGACCGACGGGACGTGGGGCGAGATACAGGCCCGCGTCGACCACGAGGTGGCGGGCGGCGTGGACGCGGGCGTCGCCGCCAGCGACGCCGCGACCGCCGAACGCGAGGTCGAGTCCGACGGCGGCGCGGTCGACCAGCACGTCGTCGGCATCCGCCACGACCGCAACCGGGGCGTCGGCGCGGCCATCAAGACCGGCTACTGCGCCGCACGCGACGACGGCATCGACGTGACCGCGGTCATGGCCGGTGACGGCCAGATGGACCCGGCGATGTTGGAGCGCGTCGTCGCCCCGGTCGTCGACGGTCGCGCCGAGTACGCCAAGGGCAACCGGCTCTCGAGCGCCGAGTACCGGCGCGACATGTCGACGTGGCGCTCGTTCGGCAACTGGCTGCTGACCTACCTGACGAAGGTTGCCAGCGGCTACTGGGGGATGGTCGACCCGCAGAACGGCTACACCGCCATCTCCCTGGACGCGCTGGAGGCCGTCGACGTCGAGTCGGTGTACGACGACTACGGCTTCGCCAACGCCCTCCTCACCAGGCTGAACGTCCACGGAATGTGCGTCGTCGACGTCCCCGTCCCGGCCGTCTACGGCGACGAGGAGAGCAGCATCGCCTACTCGACGTTCGTCCCGAAGCTGTCCATGCTGCTGTTGCGTTGTTTCCTCTGGCGACTGAAGGCGAAGTACCTCGTCCACGACTTCCACCCGCTCTCGTTCCTCTACGGGGTGGGAGCCGCCGGGACCGGTGCCGGCCTCGCGAGCGCCCTCCGTGGCGACGACGAGGACGGCCTCGCCGCCACGCTGGTGGGACTGGTCGCGCTCCTGCTGGCGATGACGTTCGACCGCGAGGACAACGAGGAGCTGTACCGGAGGGAGAAGCCATGAAGGTGCTGACCGTCGTCGGCGCGCGACCGCAGTTCGTGAAGGCCGCCGTCGTCTCGCGACAGCTGCGCCGCGACCACGAGGAGGTGCTGGTCCACACCGGCCAGCACTACGACGAGGGGCTGTCCGACGTGTTCTTCGACGAACTCTCGATCCCGCGTCCGGACGTGAACCTCGGCGTCGGGTCGGACACCCACGGCCGCCAGACCGCCCGGATGCTCGAAGGGCTGGAGGCGGTCGTGACCGAGCGAGACCCGGACGTGGTGCTCGTGTACGGCGACACGAACTCGACGCTGGCGGCCGCCATCGCCGCGTCGAAGCTCGACCCGCCGCTCGCGCACGTCGAGGCCGGGATGCGCTCGGGGTCCGACATCCCCGAGGAGACGAACCGGGTGCTCACCGACCACGCCGCCGACCTGCTGTTCGCGCCGTCCGAGGAGGCGGCCGCGAACCTCCGGAGCGAGGGGCTCACCGACGGCGTCCACGTCAGCGGCGACGTCGGGTACGACGCCCTGCTGTGGGCGCGCGAGCGCGCGGACGAATCCGTGCTCGGCGACGTCGGCGTCGAGGACCGGGCGTTCGTCCTCGCGACCGTCCACCGGGAGGCGAACGCCGACGACCCGGACCGCCTCGAGTCCATCGTGGCGGCGCTGGCGGCCGACCCGCGGCGCGTCGTCTTCCCGGCGCACCCGCGGACGACGGACCGACTCAGGGAGTTCGGTCTCTACGAGCGCGCCACGCGCGAACTGACCGTCGTCGACCCCGTCGGGTACCGGCAGTTCGTCGCGCTGCTCGACGCCGCCGACGTCGTCGCCACCGACTCCGGCGGCGTCCAGAAGGAGGCGTTCTTCCTCGACACGCCCTGCGTCACCCTGCGGGAGGAGACCGAGTGGGTCGAGACGGTCGAGAGCGACTGGAACACGCTCGTCGGTGCCGACGAGGACGCCGTGCGGACGGCGCTCGCGGAGGCGTCGACGCCCGACGAGAAACCGTCGCCGTACGGCGACGGCGACGCGGCACGACACATCGTCGAGGTGTTATCAGATGTCGTCTGACCACTCGTTCGCGCTCTGTCTCACGCACGACCTGGACCGACCGTACAAGGGGTTGCAAGCGCCGTACTACGCGCTTGTCGACCGCGACCTCTCGCACCTCTCGGCGCTGTCGTCGGACGTCAATCCCTGGTGGCAGTTCGACACCATGATGGCGATCGAGGAGTCGCTGGGCGTTCGGTCGGCCGTCTACGTGCTCCAGGAGGAGTCGATCACCGAGAAGGACCCCCACCAGTGGCTGCAGCCGCGCTACTGGATCGAACACCTCGGTCGCTACGACCTCTTCGACGCCGACATCCTGCGGGCGCTGCACGAACTGGACGACGGCGGCTGGGAGATCGGCCTCCACGGCTCGTACGACTCGCCCGACGACCGGGCCCTCCTCGCCGAGCAGAAGACGGCGCTGGAGGCCGCGCTCGGCCACGAGGTGCGCGGCGGCCGCCAGCACCACCTCAACATGGCCGACGACACGTGGGAGCACCACGACGCCATCGGCCTGGAGTACGACGCCAGCCTCGGCTCCAGCAGCGAGGTGGGCTTCCAGCACGGCTACCGGCCGAAGCGCCCGTTCGACGACGACTTCCTCGTCTTCCCGCTGACCGTCATGGACGTCGCGCTCCCAGACCCCGGCGAGGCGTTCGACCGGGCGTGGGAGAAGTGTCGCCGCCTGCTCGACGAGGCGGAGGCGAACGACGCGGTGATGACGGTGCTGTGGCACCCGCGACTGTTCGCCGACGAGTTCCCCGGTCACAACCGGCTCTACCGCCGACTGATCGAGGAGGCGCTGGCGCGCGGAGCGTGGGTCGGTCCGCCGGCCGAACTGTACGACCGCCTCACGGAACCGGACGAGCGGGTCGGCGTCGCCGGTGCGAGCCGACCGTAGCCGCCGCCTGACAGCTGGTTCCGCCGACCCTGTCCACCGGCAGGTGGAGGATAACAAAGTGAAAACCGGGTGCTAACTGGAAACGAGACGACGAATGAGAGTCGAACGTCTGAACCTCGCCGAGTGGGCCGACGCACTCCCGCCGGACGGCTTCGAACCGTTTCACCTTCCAGAGGCACTATCCGCCATCGACAGCCACGCGACCGGCGATCTCCGGCTGTACGGCGGCTTCAAAGGGAACCAGCCCATCGCACTGCTACCGGTGGTCGTTCAGGAGCGGTCGGTCGGGACCGCCGTGCTCTCGCCGCCGCCCGGGATGGCGATTCCACGACTCGGTCCCATCCTCATGCCGACCAGCCCCAAACGACGCAAACAGGAGAAGGTGAACCAGGAGTTCACCGAACGGGTCCTCGACCGCGTCGGGGCCGACTTCGCGCTCGACGAGCGACTCGCCAGCGCAGGCCTGGACGACGCGCTCGCGACGCGGGTCGGCGAGCGCGTCGACGAGGGGCTCACCCTGTTCCGGATGATCTGTGGCACCGACTACGGCGACCCGCGCCCCTACCTCTGGGGCGATCTCGCGGTCGAGCCCTACTTCACGTACCACCTCGACCTCGACGGGCGGTCGCCGGACGAGGTGATGAAGTCCTTCAGCAAGAGCCTCCGGCGCGAGATCCGCGACGCCCGCGACCTCGACGTCACCGTCGAACGCGAAGGGGTCGACGGCGCCCGCGCCGTCTACGAGCACACCGTCGCGCGCTACGACGACCAGGGCGAGCGCCTCGACCTGCCGTGGCCGTACGTCCGCGAACTCTGGCAGAACATGGACGACCGCGCGCGGACGTACGTCGCCCGCGACGGCGACGGCGAGTACCTCACGGGCATCACCGTGCTGTACTCCAACGACGCGGGGTACTTCTGGCAGGGCGGCGCGCGCACGGTGTACGAGGGAACGAGCGTCAACAGCCTCGTCCACTGGAACGTCATCGAGGAGATCGTCGACGACCCCCCGGTGGAATCGGTGACGACCTACGACCTGATGGGGGCGAACACCCAGCGACTCTGTCGGTACAAGTCGAAGTTCGGCGCCGACCTCGTTCCCTACTACCTGGTGGAGTCGTCCGGCACGACCATGGCTGCAGCCAAGCGAGCCTACGAGTTCGTCCAGGGATGAGGTACCTCTTCTTCACGAACACCCCGGCTCACGTCCACCTCTATCGCCACGCCGTCGAACGACTCGACGAGCGGGGCCACGACGTGCTCGTGCTCGGTCGCGACTACGGCTGCACGCAGGCGCTGCTCGACTACTACGACCTGCCGCACGAGATCTACGGCGCCTGCGACACGACGAAGCTCTCGCTGTTCCGCGAACTGCCGGAGCATTACCTCGGCATCTTCCGGCGGACGCTCCGGTACCGGCCGGACCTCGTGTTCGGCGTCGGGTCGTACGCCGCCCACGCCGGCGCCGTCTCGCGAGCGCCGGTGGTCGTCGTGGCCGACTCCGAGCCCACGACGCTCGACCACCTCGCCGCGCGGCCGTTCGTCGACACGTTCCTCACGCCGCACACGTTCGGCAAGGACCTCGGCGGCAACCACTACGAGTTCCGCGGGTTCAAGGAACTCGCCTACCTCCACCCGGCGGTGTACGACCCCGACCCGACCATCCGCGACGAACTCGGCGTCGGGCCGGACGAGCGCTACGTCGTCCTCCGGTTCAACGCCTTCGGCTCCCACCACGACGTCGGCCAGTCGGGGTTCTCGCCGGCGAAGCGTCGCCGCCTCGTCGACACGCTCGCCGAGCACGCGACCGTCTTCGTCTCCGACGAGGCGGACGGCCCGACGCCGGAGCAGGCCCGCCCGTTCGACCTCCATCCCGCACGACTCCACGACGCGCTGGCCGAGGCCAGCCTGCTCGTCGCCGACACCCAGACGATGGTGACGGAGGCGGCGCTGCTGGGGACGCCCGCGATCCGCTCGAACTCCTTCGTCGGCGACTCCGACATGGGCAACTTCCTCGAACTCGAGCGCGAGGGACTGATATACAACCGCCAGGACTTCGACGACGTCCTCGACCGCGCGCACGAACTGGTGAAAGACGACACCGCGAAGGAGCGCTGGGCCGCGAAGCGCGACGCGTACGTCGCCGACAAGGTGAACCTGACGGAGGTCATCGTCGACGTCGCCGAGCGGGCCGCGCCCGTGCGGACGGGGTCGTCGATGGAGCGCGTCGCCGCCGTCTCGCAGCGGTAACCCCGCCGTCGCCGTCCGTTCGGATACCGTCCCAGCACTCCCGGGTGACGACTCGGGGTCGCTCTTCTCTTCGACGACGACCTGCGGTCGCCGTCCTCGCCCCCGCGCAGCGCGGCACCGACGCGCAGCGACGGCTACTGGACCACGGCCGGCTCCCCCGCCTGCGACCGGCGTCAACGTCCTCCTGTCGTCGCCCAGTCCCGGTCGAACCGTCCGACACGGCCGGCTTACTTCGGCGCGCCACCGTGGCGAGAGCAGGAATTCCGGGACAGGCAGGTCGTTCGCGTCGATAGGCGGTGGATAACAAAGGCCGTCTCCGGCCATGCTATCGCCAACGTGTCGAGAGGAGTTACCGGGTCGAGTGCCCGACAAGTGACAGACTCGCTACGGGTGCTCAACCTCGTGACCAACACCGACGCTCGCTTCTACAACGAGCAGCTACGGGTGCTGCGCGACCATAGCGTCCAGGGCGAGACGCTCGCGCCGCCGGGCAACCACGTCGCCCGCGAGTCCGTCACTCGGCGCTCGGCCACCGACTACCTGCGGTTCTTTCCCACCGTGTTCAAGAAGTCCTTCGACGATTACGACATCGTCCACGCCAACTACGGGCTGACGGCCCCGATGGCACTGGCCCAGCCCAACCTCCCGGTGGTGCTGACGCTGTGGGGGTCCGACCTGCTCGGGGAGTACGGCTGGCTGAGTCGACGTTGCGCGCGCCACTGCGACGCGGTCGTCGTCATGTCCGAGGAGATGGCCGCCGAGCTCGACGTGACCTGCCACGTCATCCCGCACGGCGTCGACTGCCAGCGGTTCAACCCGGCGCCGCCGGCGGTGGCCCGCGACCGGGTCGGCTGGAACAACGACGCCCGCCACGTCCTCTTCCCCTACCCACCGTCGCGGGAGGTCAAGGACTACCCGCGGGCCGAGCGCGTCGTCGAGGCTGCCGACGAACGCGTCGACGCACCGGTCGAGCTCCAGACGGTGTACGGCGTCGACCACGACGACATGTCGGCCTACTACAACGCCGCGGACGTCCTCCTGCTCCCCTCGAAGAGCGAGGGGTCGCCCAACTCCGTCAAGGAGGCGATGGCGTGCAACCTCCCGGTCGTCACGACCGACGTCGGCGACGTGCGGGAGCGCCTCGATGGCGTCAGTCCGTCGCACGTCTGCACGTCCGACGAGGAACTCGTCGACGGCCTGGTCGACGTCCTCGCGGACCCGCGGCGGTCGAACGGCCGGCAGGCGGCCCGGGACGTCAGCCTCGAACGCATGGGTGAACGACTGCGCACCGTGTACGACACCGTTCTCGAATGAGAGTCGTCGTCACCATCCAGCATCCGGCGCACGTTCACTTCTACCGACCGGTCGTCGCCGAGCTCGGACGGCGCGGCCACGAGGTCCACGTCTTCGCCCGCGACAAGGACGTCGCCCTGGAACTGCTGGACCGCCACGGCATCGACCACACCGTCCTCGCCGGGCAGGCCAACTCGCTCACCGAACTGGCGAAGGTGCAGTTGACCTACGAGTACCGCCTGTTCCGCGAGGCGCGCCGTATCGACCCGCACGTGATGACGGCCATCGGCGGCGTCGCGGTCGCCCACGTCGCGCCGCTGGTCGGCGCGCGGAGCGTCGTCTGGATCGACAACGAGGGCGTCCAGTCCCACCGCATCACGACGCCGCTGGCCCACGTCGTCTGTACGCCCCGGCGGTTCCGCGAGGACTACGGCCGCAAGCACGTCCGCTACGACGGTTATCACGAACTGGCCTACCTCCACCCCGACCGGTTCGACCCGGACCCCGACCACCTCCGCGAGCACGGCGTCGAACCGGACGAGCGGTTCTTCTTCGTCCGGTTCCGCGAGTGGTGCGCGCTCCACGACGTCGGCGAGGCCGGCTTCTCGCAGGCGGCCAAGCGCGACCTCGTCTCCTTCCTCGAGGAGCACGGGTCGGTGTACGTCTCCAGCGAATCGGCGCTGCCGCCGGAGTTCGCGGACTACCGCCTGCCGGTGCCGGCGGACCTGGTCCACGACCTGCTGTACTACGCCGACCTCTACGTCGGCGACTCCGCGACGATGGCGACGGAGGCCGCGGTGCTCGGGACGCCGTCGGTCCGCGCCCAGTCGTTCGCCGGCGAGGGCGACATGACGAACTTCCTCGAACTGGAGGAGTACGGCCTGCTGTTCTCGACGCCGGACGACGACGAGGCGGTCGCGCAGGCGAAGTCGCTCGTCCGCGAGGCCGACCCGGAGACCTACCAGCGCCGCCGCGAGGAACTGCTCGCCGACAAGATCGACGTGGCGCGGTACGCCACCGATCTCATCGTGAGCGCCGGCCGCCCCGCCGCCGAACCGACCGCGTCGCGGCGGGCCGCCGACGGCGGGCGCGGGTTCAGGGAGTAGGCGACGAGCGGTGCCGACTCGCCCGGCGGACAAGCGCGATATTGAAATGTAACCTCTCCCTAACGTGTGTATGGCCAAGTACTCGACAGGGGGCTCCTCCGGCGGTGGCGACGGGGGATCCTGCGAACTCTGTGGCACGACCAGCGACTCGCTGACCCAGGCCAACGTCGCCGGCGCGCAGCTTTCGGTCTGTTCGAGCTGCGCGTCGTCGCACGACGACGCCGGCGCGGACGAGCAGCGCGCCCGCGACCGTGACGACGAGGTCAACCGCCGGAAGCGCGCCGCGCAGAACACGGCGAAGCTGAACGACGCCCGGAAGGGCGACTCCAGCCACTGGGAGAACGAGGGGACGAACTACGCGGACGACCCACTCCCGTACCTCGTCTCCGACTACGGCGAGCGCGTCGTCGAGGCCCGGCAGGAGGCCGGCCTCCAGCGCGGCGAGCTCGCGGACGAACTCGACGTCCCCGAGAAGAAGCTGCTCGCCGTCGAGCAGAGCCGCGCGAACCGGGCCGGCGTCGGCGGGTCGCTCGTGGAGGCCATCGAGGACCGCCTCGACGTGACCCTCTCGGAGTCGGCGTGATCGAGCGGCGTCGGTTCGTGCCGGCGTGACGTTTTTGGTCGCGGATTGCACACCTCCGGTATGACCCGTGCACCCGCGGAGCCGTACGAACGGAGCTTCGAGGCGACGGTCGACTCGGTCGACGGTCGCGAGGTAGTGCTTTCGGAGACGTACTTCTACGCCGAGAGCGGCGGCCAGCCGGCGGACCGGGGAACCGTCGGCGGCGTCCAGGTCGCGGACGTCCAGAAGCGCGACGGCGACGTCGTCCACGTCCTCGACGCCGACCCGTCCCTGTCCGCCGGGGAGGCGGTGTCCTGCGAAGTCGACGACGCGTTCCGCACCTACTGCATGCGCGCCCACACCGCGAGCCACGTCCTCTACGGCGCGGGCCGACGCGTGCTGGACGACCTCGGCTACGGCGGGTTCGACATCGACGACGAGAAGGTGCGCATCGACTTCACGACGTCGACGGAGATCGACGACGACGCGCTCGTCGAACTCGAACGCCTGGCGAACCGCGCGGTCTGGGAGTCCCGCCCCGTGTCGTGGGAGCAGGTCGACCGGGACGAGGCGGCCGAGCGCGAGGCGGTCGCGTTCAACACCAAGACCGAGGAGGGCGTGTTCGACGACGCCGAGGAGGTCCGCGTCGTCACCATCGGCGGCGAGACGGCGGACGGCGACCCGTGGGACGTCGCTGCCTGCGGCGGGACGCACGTCCGGAACACGAAGGAGGTGGGGCCGGTCACCGTTCTCGACCGCTCGAACCCCGGCGAGGGACTGACCCGCGTCGAGTTCGCGGTCGGCCCGCGCGCCATCCGGGAGCGGCGCGCGGAGAAGGCGGCCGCGCTCGACGCCGCGCGGGCGGCCGGGACGAGCGTCGGCGACCTCGCCGACGAGGTCGAGCGCCTGACGGCGGAGCTGGAGTCGGTCGAGTCGGAACTCGCGGACGCGAAGGCCGACCTCGTCGACGCCCGTGTCGCGGAGCTCGCCGAGGAGACGGTCGAGCGCGACGGACGGGAGTGGCTGGTCGGCACCGTCGACGGCGTCGGGCCGAACGAACTCGACGACCGGGTGCGGGAACTCGCGGGCGAGGTCGCGGACGTGGTCGTCCTGACGGGCGAGGACGGTGCCACCTTCCTCGTCGTCGGCACGGACGGCGACCTCGGAGCCGGCGACGTCGTCGACGAGGTCACGGGCGAGTTCGGCGGCGGCGGCGGCGGCAGTCCCACCTTCGCCCAGGGCGGCGGCCTCGACGCCGCGCCCGAGGACGTCGTCGCCTACCTGCGCGAGTAGGTCAGGCGTCGACGCCGAGCCGGTCGAACAGGAACGTCCACTCGTCGAGCTTCTCGCGCGCTTCCATCGCTGCTGGCTTGCCGACGCCGTGGCCCGTTTCCTGCTCCTCCCTGAGCAGTATCGGCGAGTCGGACGCGTCTCTCTCCTGCAGCAGGGCGGTCATCTTCCGCGCGTGGGCCGGGTGGACCCGGCTGTCGCTGGTCGCGGTCTTGAACAGCGTCGCGGGGTACTCCTCCCCCGCGACGTTGTGGTACGGCGAGTAGTCGCGGACGTACTCGAAGGCGTCGGGGTCGTCCGGGTCGCCGTACTCGGGTGTCCACGACGCGCCGAGGAGGAACTCGTGGAACCGGAGCATGTCCAGCAACGGGACGACACAGAGGCAGGCCGCGAACAGGTCCGGACGCCGGGTGATGGCCGCGCCGACGGTGAGACCGCCGTTGCTGCGGCCCGCGATGCCCAGACGCTCCGGCCGCGTGTGCCCGCGGTCGACGAGGTGCTCGGCGGCCGCGACGAAGTCGTCGAAGGTGCGCTGCTTGGTCGCCTTGCGCGCGGCGTGGTGCCACTCCTCGCCGAACTCGCCGCCGCCCCGAAGGTTCGCCACCGCGTAGACGCCACCGCGTTCCAGGAACGGGACGACGTACGGGTCGAACGACGGCGTCATGCTCTTCCCGAACCCGCCGTAGCCGTACAGCAGGGCGGGGTTGTCGCCGTCGCGCTCGACGTCCGACCGGGCGACGACGAACGCCGGTACCTCGGTGTCGTCCGCCGATTCGAACCACTCCTGGCTGACGTCGAGGTCGGCGTCCACGGACACGTCGGGACGGTCGCACTCGACGAGTCCATCGCCGACCGCGTACCGGTACACCGTCGGCGGCTGGTCGAACGACTCGAAGCGGAAGAAGACGGCGTCGCCGTCGGTCGAGCCGTCGAGGCCCGAGACGGTGCCGGGACCGGGGAGGTCGACGTCCGCGACGTGGTCGCCGGCGAGCGTGTAGACGGCGAGTTCGGAGGTGACGTCGCGCTCGTAGTGGACGACGAGGTGGTCGCCGGCGAACGCGAAGTCGTCGGCGACGGCCGACTGCTCCGGGACGACGGTGTCGAAGCCGTCGGGGTCGGCCAGGTCGACCGCCGCGACGCGGAAGTTCGGCGCGTCGGCGGTCGTCCGGACGTACGCCCGGTCGCCGCGCACCTGCGGCTCGATGATGGCGTCGCGGCCGGTGACGAGCGGGTCGAGGTCGCCGTCCGCGAGTCGGTAGAGGTCGGTGCGCTCCCAGCCGTGGTCGAGCGCGACGACGAGACGGTCGCCGTCGGCGTGGAGCGCGGGCCAGGTGTCGGCGGCCAGGTCGACGTCCAGTTCGTCGTCGTCTGCGGGAGCGTCGCCCAGCCGGTGGTACGCGACGGCCTTGTCGAGTTGCCCGTCGCCGTCGGGGTCGCCCGTCCGGACGTAGTAGAAGCCGTCGCCGTACCACGCGAACGACACCGCGCTCGTGCGGCCCGTCGCGGGGAGTTCGTCGACGACGTCGCCGGTCTCCGCGTCGGCGACGCGGACGTCGTACTGCTCGTCGCCGCTCGTCGTGACGCCGTAGGCGACCAGGTCGCCGTCCGGCGACGGGACGTGCCAGTTCAGCGCGACGGTGCCGTCGTCGCTCCACCCGTTCGGGTCCGCGAGGACGCGCCGTTCGGCCTCGCCGTCACCGGCGTCGCGCTCCCGGACGGTGAGTCGAGGCAGGTCGTCGTCCGGCCAGGCGACGCGCTGGAACAGTCGGTCGCCGGCCGGCTTCACGGGGTGGAACGCCGCCCGTTCGGCCAGTTCCTCGAAGCGGGGACGGAGTCGGTCGCGCGTCGGCGACGCCCGCAGGTGGTCGTCGGCGTGGTCGTTCTGCGCTGCGACCCAGTCGGCGACCTCGTCGCCGTCGCCCTCCAGCCACCGGTACGGGTCGACGACGGTCTCGCCGTGTCGCGTCTCCGTGACCTCGCGGCGCGGGGTCCGCGGCGGATCTGTCGGCATGTGGAGGAGTTCGGCGAGGTGACGTAAACCTCGTCGGGAACCGGCAACGGCGCTCAGCGGTGGGTGAACAGCAGCAGGCGGTCGTCCTCGCGGACGATGCAGACAGTCGCGTCGCCGGGCGGGTCGACGCTGTACTCGCGTCGCTCTGTCAGGAGGAGGTCGGCGAACGCGTCGCCGCAGGCCGGGCACGCGACGTCGTCGCGGTTCTCGAACAGTTTCGTGTGACCCGCGTCCTTCTTGAGCTTCATCCGGTGGCGCTGGTCGTGGACGTCGAACGCCGTCATCGGTTGGCCCTCCACTGTTCCCGCGTTATCGAGTAGCGGTGGACGTCGCGGACCTCGTCACCCGCAGGGTACCAGTTTCGCAGCAGGCCGTCGTGGTCACCGCCGAAGCGCTCGACGTACTTCTCGATGGCGCGGCGCGACTTCTCGTTGCCGGCGAAGTGGTCGACGACGACCACCTCCAGGTCGAGGCGGTCGAAGGCGACGTCCATCAGCGCCGCGGCGCGCTCGCCGGAGTAACCCCGACCCCAGAACCGCTTCCGCAGCCACGTGCCGAACGTGGCCGTGCGGCGGTCCCAGTCGACGTCGATGCCGGTCATGCCGGCGATCTCGCCGGCGCCGTCCTCGCCGTCCTTCGGGCGGATGACGTACTCCGACCCCTCTGCGTCGGCGCGGGCCTGCTCTCGCGCCTCGACGAAGTCCTTCGTCTCTTTCGGGGTCCGGTGGGGGTCCCAGGTGAGGTGTTCGGTCACCTCGTCGATGTGGGGCGCGCCGGTCGAGCAGTGACCGTAGAACTCGAAGAGGTCGACGGTCTCGTGCGTGAGAGCCTCCAGCACGAGACGGTCGGTCTCGATGCGCTCCGGAAACATGCGCTCGACCACTTCCCCGCCCCATAAAAGTCTTCTGACAGTTACCGCCGGCGGACGCCGACCGCGTCAGTCCGGCGACTCGCGTGCGCGAAGGCGGTCGGTCAGCGCGCCGACCACGTCCGTGAGATGGGCCGTGCCCCACACCGCGGTGATGACTCCCCCGGCCATGTTGAACAGGAGGTCGAGCATCGTGTCCTCGACGCCGAACTGCGTGAGGACGGCCTTTCCCCCGAACACGCCCGCGAGGCCGCCGAGCGCGAACTCGATGACCTCCCACAGGACGCCGAACGCGAGGACGAACAGGAGGATGAACACGAACATGAATCGGGGTGGCAGGACGATGTCGGCGTGGTGTTCGTCGAGCGCGCGCACCGTCGCGTACCCCGCTGCGGCGACCAGCGACGCCGACATCGTGTGGGTGAGGTGGTCGTACCACCAGACGTCGACGTACGGGCCGAGGGTGCCCACGGCGTGGAGGAAGACGGCCAGCGTTATCCACAGCGTCAGCCCCGGGTCCATCGGGATGTCGTAGTCGCGTTCGAGGATAGCTGGAACGAACGTGACGAACAGCGCCAGGGCCGCGTTGACGGTGATGCCGAGGTTGCCGCGGGAGAGACCGGCGACGAGGATGGCGACGAGACTCAGCTCCATGGCTCGCGTGGCCTGGCGCTCGCGGCGGTCGGAGATGTGGAGGCGGTCGCGAATCCTCATAGGTCGTGGAGTGCGTCGGGGAGGCGCGCCTCGATGGGCGCGACCCGCCGGAAGTACAGTTCGAAGATGACGCCGGCGACCATCCCCGTGAACGTCGCGTAGACGAAGTCCCACATCAGGCGGCTCTCGCTCTGGATGAACTCGGTGCCGAGCACGCCGTCCGAGAGCCACTGGACGACCGCCCACACGCCGGCCGTCGCGGTCGTGGTGACGACCACGAACAGGATGGCGAACCAGTGGGTCATCCGGACCGCGGTGAACGTGTGGAGCTCGACGGCGACGATGAGCGCCAGCGCGGCGACCGACATGTACGTCGTCAGGCGCAGGCCGTACATCCAGGTTCCCAGCGACTTCGCGAGGATGGGCAGCGCGGCCAGCACGAGCACCTCCCAGGGGAGCATCGCGCTGCCGTCGCGGTAGGCCGCCGCCGGCACCAGCGCCAGCACGGCGACGAACGCGGCGAACCCGGCCCAGAGCACGTCGCCGTCGAGGACGTTCTCGGCCACGACGACGAACAGGAACACCACGAGGGTCCAGGCGAGCCCGGCGTTGACCCGCTCGTCCTCGACGATCGCTCCCAGCCCGGCAGTTCGCCTGGTCATGGTATCACGTAGGTCGCCGGGGGTACAAAAGCCTGCGTGACCGGGCGGTGCCAGACCTACACGCCCAGGTAGACGGCGACGTACGCCAGCATCGCCAGCGTCACCGCCGTCAGCCCGGTACACACCCAGACGCGGGGGTCGCGGGACGGCCGGAACCGACGTGCCGGATGGAGCTGCGGCGCGACGCCGACGAACCCCACCGCAAGGATGGAGAAGACGAAGTGGTACGACACCGCCATCGTCGGTGCCGGCAGCAACAGTGCGGCGATGGCGTACCCCGCACCGAGCGCCGACCGCGGGTGGACGTGGGTACCGAGGCGGTCGCCGTCGCGCAGGCGGAAGTACGTCGCCGCCGCCAGCCAGCCGGTCGCCAGTTCCAGCCCGAAGATGGCGACGAGATTCAGCGTCGGGTCGCCAGCCACGTGGAGCCGCCCGGCGAGCAGCGTGACGTCGAACGGGTAGAGAAAGCCCGGCGGCTGGCCCGTGAACACGTCGCCGAACGGGTGCGAGAGCAGGCCGAACGCCGCCGCGGCGAGCAACGCCGTCGGCCCGAGGTCGGTCCGGTCGGCCGCGGCCGCGGCCACGACGACGCCGGCGACCGCGAACACGAGCATGACGCCCGCACCGAGGACGCCGCTCTCGGCGAACGCGAGGCCGACCAGCGCCGCGAGCGCGGCGGCACCCGCCGTCCGGCGGTAGCGGTCGCGGGTCGTCCAGACGAACGCGACGGCCGCGACCGCGCCGACGACCAGCGAGTGGGTGACCGCGCGGTGGACGAGGGTGGAGGTCCCCCAGAACGCGGCGGTCATCTCCCAGACGCCGCCGAAACCGGCCTGCGCGAGGCCGACCAGCGCGTAGCTCATGTCGACGTCGGGCACGGCCGCGAACGCGCCGGCGACCGCACCGAACGCCAGCGCTCGCCGACCGGGCCAGCGGCGACTCGCGACGAGCGCGGCGAGGGCGAAGGCCAGGAGGGCGTGGCCGACCATCATAGTATCGGCACTTCGTACTACGCCATCTTAAGCCTCTCTCCTACGAGAGGTGACAGCTTCGCAGGGTGAGCGGAACCGTCATCGCCGGGCAGCGAGGACGGTGGTTCCGCCGGTCGGCGGAACCGAAGTCCATTTGCGCCGCGCGCGCCAATCGACGCGCGTGACGCGAGACGACGTTTCGGCGGTGGTGTACGACTTCGACGGGACGCTCGTGGACCTGGTCGTCGACTGGAACGCGGTCGCCGAGGAGGTCGCCGACGTCCTCGCGACGGGCGGCGTGGACGCGAGCGACGCCGACCTCTGGCGGATGCTCGACCTGGCAGACGAGGCGGACCTCCGGCCGACGGTCGAGGACGTGATCAGCGCCCACGAGTGCGACGGGGCGCGACAGTCGACCCGTCTCCGGCACGCCGACCTGGTGGCCGACCACGACGTTCCGGTCGGCGTCTGCTCGTTGAACGCCGAGGCGGCCTGCCGGGTCGGTCTCGAGGTTCACGACCTCGCGGGCCACGTCGACGCGGTGGTCGGCCGCGACTCGGTCGCGACGCGGAAGCCGGACCCGGAACCGCTGATCGCGACGCTCCGCAGGCTCGACGCCGACGGGGACGCGCTGTTCGTCGGCGACTCGCGCCGGGACGAACTCACGGCCGAGCGCGCCGGCGTGGCGTTCGAGTGGGTCTGATTCTACTGCTGGCTGCGAGCGTAGGCGTAGACGCCCAGCGCGACGACCAGCCAGACGACGGCCCCGACGCGGATGGCGAACTCCGCGCGAGCGCCCCACGTCGGCAGGTCGACCCCGGAGAACAGGGCCAGGGCGGCGACGACCGGCGCGCCGACGACGATGGAGACGACGAACGTGACCTGCATCACCCACCCGAAGTCGACGCCGTCCGGATCGTGGGTCTCGACTGGTTCTGGCACGGTTCGAACCGGGTTCCGGGAGCGCTTAAGGGTTACTCGGTCCGGCCGGCCGTCTCTCGCCGCCGCGCGACCGCGACCGACAACACTGAAGGGGGTCCGCGTACTCAACCGGAGCGATGAGCTACGCGCTGCGCGAGCACACGGCCGACGTCGCCGTCGAGGCGACCGGTGACACCCTCGACGCGACGTTCGCCGCCATCGGGGACGGGATGGCGGCGGCGATGTGCGACGACGTTCCCGACGCGGGTGACCGCTTCGACGTGACCGTCCGGGCCGAGGGACTGGAGGCGCTCCTGTTCGACTACCTGGACGAACTCATCTACCAGCGCGACGTCCGCGCCGTCCTGCCGGTCGACAACGAGGTCGCGGTCACCGACGCCGACGAGGAGTGGGAGCTCTCGGGCAGCGCCCGCGGCGTCCCGCTGGGCGACGTCGACGCCCGCGAGATCAAGGCGGTCACCTACTCGGAGATGGCCGTCGAGGAGCGACCGGACGGCTGGCGGGCGTACGTGGTCCTCGACGTCTGAATCGGCGAGAAACCGTCGAGAGCGTCGCGTCACCACAGGCGGTGAAAATCGCTGGAAACGGGGTGACGCGACCCGCAACGGAACGTTACTGGAACGCGCCGCCGACCGCGCGGTCCTGGGTCTCGCGCTCGGCGGTGTCGAACCGCTCTTCGATCTCCGCGTAGCGTTCGCGGGTCTCCTCGGTGACGCTCTGGGTCACCTCGTCGAGTGCGGCCTCGAAGTGCTCGGCCTTCACCCGGACGTTCCCGACGCTCTCGCCGATCTGCTCGGGGTCGACGCTCTGGATGAACTCCCGGCTGGCGGCCATCGACGCCTCGCGGCAGACCGCCTCGATGTCCGCGCCGACGTAGCCCTCGGTCTTCTGTGCCAGGGCGTCGAGGTCGACGTCGTCGGCGAGCGGCTTCTCGCGGGTGTGGACCTCGAAGATGGCGCGGCGCGCCTCCTCGTCGGGCACCGGCACGTGGACGTGGCGGTCCAGACGACCGGGGCGCAGCAGCGCCGAGTCGATGAGGTCCGGCCGGTTCGACGTGGCGATGACGACCACGTCCTCCAGTTCCTCCAGCCCGTCGAGCTCGGTCAGCAGCTGGGAGACGACGCGCTCGCTGACCTGCGAGCCGCCGCCCTGCCCGGACCCGCGTTCGGTGGCGATGGAGTCGATCTCGTCGAAGAAGACGACGGTCGGGGCGTTCTCGCGCGCCTTGCTGAACACCTCGCGGACGCCCTTCTCCGACTCGCCGACCCACTTCGACAGCAGTTCGGGGCCCTTGATGGAGATGAAGTTGCTGTCGCTCTCGTTGGCGACGGCCTTCGCCATCAGGGTCTTGCCGGTCCCGGGCGGGCCGTACATCAGCACGCCCTTGGCGGCCTGCATGTCGAGCTCCGTGAACACCTCGGGGAAGTCGAGCGGCCACTGGATGGTCTCGCGGAGTCGCTCTTTGGTGTCCTCCAGGCCGCCGACGTCGTTCCAGGTCACGTCGGGGACCTCGACGAACACCTCGCGGAGCGCCGAGGGTTCGATGCCCTTCAGCGCCTCCTTGAAGTCGTTCTCGGTCACCTGCAGCGAGTCCAGCACGTCTGCGGGTATCTCGTCGCTCTCGAGGTCGATCTGCGGGCGGATGCGCCGCAGCGCGTTCATCGCCGACTCCTTGGAGAGCGACTCGAGGTCGGCGCCGACGAAGCCGTGGGTGTTGTCGGCGTACTCCTCGAGGTCGATGTCGTCGGCCATCGGCATGCCGCGGGTGTGGACCTGCAGAATCTCGAGGCGGCCCTCGCGGTCCGGGACGCCGATCTCGATCTCGCGGTCGAACCGACCGGGGCGACGGAGCGCGGGGTCGACGGCGTCGACGCGGTTGGTCGCCGCGATGACCGTCACCTCGCCGCGCTCCTCCAGGCCGTCCATCAGCGAGAGCAGCTGGGCGACGACCCGGCGCTCGACGTCGCCGCCGGCCTCCTCGCGCTGGGGCGCGATGGAGTCGAGTTCGTCGATGAAGACGATGGCCGGCGCGTTCTGCTCGGCCTCCTCGAACACCTCGCGCAGTTGCTCCTCGCTCTCCCCGTAGTACTTCGACATGATCTCGGGGCCCGAGATGGTCTGGAAGTGCGCGTCGATCTCGTTGGCGACGGCCTTCGCCATCAGGGTCTTGCCGGTCCCAGGCGGGCCGTGCAGGAGCACGCCCTTCGGCGGTTCGATGCCGAGGCGGCTGAACAGCTCGGGGTGGCGCATCGGCAGTTCGATCATCTCGCGGACCTGCTCGAGTTCGCCCTCGAGACCGCCGATGTCCTCGTAGGTCACGTCGGGGCGGGCCTCACCGCCGGCGGCGCCCTCGGCGATCTCCTCGGCGGGGCGCTCGCTGATCTGGATGTCGGTGGAGTCGGTGACGACGACCGTCCCTTCGGGGTCGGTGCTGGCGACCTTCAGCGGGATGGACTGGCCGGAGCCCATCCCCATCAGGCCGAATCCGAAGGGGATGGCCTGCCCCTGGGTGATGGCCTGGCCGCTCAGCTTGTCGCGGATGTGGGGCGCGATGTTGCCGCGGATCTGGAGGTTCTGCGGGAGCGCGATGGTGACGCGCTTGGCCGGCTTGACGTCGGCCGTCTCGATGGTGACCTTGTCGTCGATGCCGACGCCGGCCTCCTGACGGAGCTTGCCGTCGATGCGGACGATGCCGCGCCCCTCGTCCTCGGGGTAGCCGGGCCAGACGCGCGCCACGGCACGACCCTGCCCCCGCCCCTCGATGACGATGTAATCGCCGTTCTCCACGCCGAGGTCCTCCATCGAACGGCGGTCCACGGCGGCGAGCCCGCGACCCGCGTCCTTCTGCTTGAGCGGCTTGACAGTAAGTTTCATCGTCTCACCTCGACCGTGACGACGCCATTGTTGATAAACGCTTGCGCCTCGCCCTCCGGTAGTTCGACCTCCGTCTGGTAGTTGTCCTCGGCGCCCTCGACGACGAAGATGGCCACGTCGTCGAGCACGTCCACGGAGACGTCCGCCGTCCCGAAGTCCGCGACGAGCAGTTCCTCGTCGTCGTACCGGTAGCGGCGGGCGATGCTCCCCTCGCTCTGAGTGATGCGTTCGAGTGACATTTCTTCCTAACTTCCGGTTAGGGCTTACAATATTTAAACCTTTCTCAAGAAGGGTTGTTCCCGTACCGCGATTCCCTGTTTTGGAGTCGAAATGCAGTTCACAGACGCGGGGCCCCGGAATTTTATACCATCTGCCAGCGAAGGAGCGGTATGGAAACGGTGACCCACCACGGTCGGACCACGGCCTATCGCCGGGCCGACCGCGGTGCCGGCGGCGACCCCGTCCTGTTCGTCCACGGCAGCGGCGGCTCGCACGAGGTGTGGAAGGCACAGCTCGGACGACTCTCCTCGACGGTCCCGGTCGTGGCCGTCGACCTGAGCGGCCACGGCGAGTCGGACGACGTGGACGCCGACGCCGGCTGGGGTGCGCTGTCGGCGTACGCCTCCGACGTCGACGCCGTCGCCCGCGAGACGGGCGCGACGACGTTCGTCGGCAACTCGCTCGGCGGCGCGGTCGTGATGCACCTCCTCCTCGAGCGCGACCGCTCCCCCGAAGCGGTCGTGCTCGCCGGCACCGGCGCGAAACTCGCCGTCCTCGACGACCTCCTCGCGTGGCTCGACGGCGACTTCGACCACGCCGTGGAGTTCCTGCACGGCGAGGACAGGCTCTTCCACGACCCCGACGACCGGTACGTCGACCTGTCGAAGGCCGGGATGTACGACGTCGGTCGGCGCGTCACAGAACGGGACTTCCGCTCCTGCCACACCTTCGACGTCCGCGACCGTCTCGACGAGCTCGCCGCGCCGACGCTCGCCGTCGTCGGCGAACACGACCGCCTCACCCCGCCCTCGTACCACGAGTACCTCGCGGAGAACGTCCAGGACGGACGGTACGCCGAGATTCCGGACGCGGCCCACCTCGCGATGCTGGAACGCCCCGAGGCGTTCAACGAAGCGCTGACCGACTTCCTCGACGACGTGCGGTGACAGCCCGGTGGCGTCCGGACGGCGGTTGGCATCCGGTGACGGCCCGGTCAGTACACGTCGTCCAGGTTCTCCTCGACGTGGCTGTGCTCGTCCGCCGGGAACTCGCCGGACTCGACGGCGTCGCGGAAATCCTCGACCGCACGCTCCATCTCCCCGCGGACGTCGCCGAACTGCTTCGAGAAGGAGGGCGACCAGTCGCTCAGACCGACGGCGTCGTTGACCACGAGCACCTGGCCGTCGGTGTCGGGGCCGGCGCCGATGCCGATGGTCGGGATGGACAGCGCCTCCGTGATGGCCGCCGCGATGTTCGCGGGGACGTGCTCCAGCACGAGCGAGAACGCGCCTGCCTCCTCGTGGGCGAGCGCGAGGTCGAGCATCTCCTCGGCTGCCTCCTCGCTCGTGCCCTGACGGGAGTAGCCGCCGAGTTCGTTGACGTGCTGGGGCGTCAACCCGAGATGGGCCATCACCGGGATGCCGACCTGGGTCAGCGTCTCGGTCAACGCCACGGTGTGCTCGCCGCTCTCGATCTTGACCGCACTCGCGCCCTCCTCCTTCAGCATCCGGCCCGCGTTCTCGACCGCCGTCGCCTCGTCGTAGCCGAAACTCAGGAACGGCAGGTCTGCGACGACGAGCGCGTCCTCGACGCCGCGGGCGACCGCGCCCGTGTGGCTCGCCATCTCGTCGACGGTGACGGGGAGCGTCGAGTCGTATCCCAGCACCGCGTTGCCGACGCTGTCGCCGACCAGCACGACGTCGATGCCCGCCTCGTCGACGATCTCGGCCGTCGGGGTGTCGTACGCCGTCAGCATCGTGATCGTCTCCTCGCCGGCCATCTCGCGAACGTCCTGAACCGTTACCATGCGACTTCCTCGTCGTTCCGACGGCTTAATCGCCCCGGTAGCGGCGGAACGCGAGCCGCCGCGCCAGCCGTCACGAAGGTCGTTGCCGACCGGTGACCCGCCCCGAGCCGGCAGGTTGACCGTGACCACCGCGCACGGACCGGCGCGTGCCGGTAAAACTATATTGGCCAGTCTGCTACTCCTTCCCAGTGAGTGTAAACGTCGACATGCGCGTCGTCGGACCAGGCGACAAAACCTACGTGGAGGACGCCTGGAAACTCAAAGAGCAGATCCGCATCGAAGAGGACGTGCTCAAGCAGCGACGCAAGTTCTTCACCGACGCCTACCGCCGCTCGACGGTGTACCTCTACGTGGTCGAAGGAGGGGATGAGGAGCAACTCATCGGATTCGCCGCGGCGCGGCGCGACGGCTACATCCTCTTTCTCGCGGTCGACAAGCGGTTCCGCGGCGAGGGGTTCGGCGAGCGACTCGTCGCCCGCGTCGCCGACAACCACTCCTCGGTGACCTGTCACGCCCGCGCGACCAACGAGAACGCGCTCAGGTTCTACCGCCACCTGGGGTTCGAGGTCGAGCGCCGCATCCGGAACTACTACGAGGACGGCGGCGACGCGTACTACCTCCGCCTCGGCGAACCGGAGGGGCTGACGAAGATCCTATCGGACTTCATGCGCGGGTAACCGACGAAAGCGACGGGCAAGTCTGGCGACGCGCCAGTGGCGGCCGCCAACCACTAAACCTCCGCCCGTCGAAGCGCAACGCATGACGCTTCGAGTCGGCGTTCTCGGTTACCGGTTCATGGGCAAAGCCCACGCGAACGCGATGGCGCGGCTACCGATGTTCTTCCCCGACGCACCCGACGTCGAGCGCCACGTTCTCGTCGGTCGGGACGAGGCGGCGCTCGCGGACGCAGCCGACCGCCTCGGGTTCGCGGAGACCAGCACCGACTGGGAGTCGGCTATCGACCAGGTCGACGTCTTCTACAATCTCGGTCCGAACCACGTCCACGCAGAGCCGTCCATCGCGGCGCTCGAACGCGGCGTGCCCGTCCTCTGCGAGAAGCCGCTGTCGAACGACCTCGGATCCGCCGAGCGCATGGCGTCGGCCGCGAGCGAGGCCGACGTCCCGACGGCCACGGCGTTCAACTACCGCTACGTCCCCGCGCTGCGGTACGCGAAGCGCCTCATCGAGGACGGCGAACTGGGCGAGATACGCCAGTTCCGCGGGCGCTACCTCCAGGACTGGCTCGTCGACCCGGACGCGCCGTGGTCGTGGCGCAACGACGAGGAGATGGCGGGCAGCGGCGCGCTGGGCGACCTCGGCGCGCACACCGTCGACCTCGCGCGCTTCCTCGTCGGCGACGTCGAGCGCGTCTCGGGCCACCTCCAAACCTTCGTCGACGAGCGGCCGGTGGAGGGGGAGACTCCGGAGGAATCTCCGGAAGGCGGTGGAACCGCCGAACGCGAGACGCGGCCGGTGACCGTCGACGACGCCTACTCCGCACAGGCAGAACTGGCGGGCGGCGCGATGGCGACCTTCGAGGCCTCCCGGTTCGCCACCGGCCACAAGAACGACCACACGGTCGCGGTGCACGGCTCGAAGGGGAGCCTGAAGTTCTCGCTGGAGCGACTGAACGAACTCGAACTGCTCCGGGAGGGCGACCGCGGCTACGAGACCATTCTCGTGACGGACGCCGAGGACCCCTACGTCGACCACTGGTGGCCGCCTGGCCACGTCCTCGGCTGGGAGCACACCTTCGTCCACGAGGACTACGAGTTCCTCTCGGCGGTCGCGGACGGCGACGGCACCGACGCGTACCGCCCGAACTTCGAGGACGGCGCGGCCGTCCAGCGCGTGCTGGAGGCGATAGAGCGGAGTGACGCTGCCGGGGAATGGGTCGACGTGACGTAGCTTCGTCACGTCCCCGATTCCCCGGGAGAACCGCCGAATGGGTCAGCGTGGCGTAACGTCGCCACGCATCCGATTCGGCGGTGAAGTTGGCGAATGGGTCAGCGTGGCGGAACGTCGCCACGCATCCGATTCGGCGGTGAAGTTGGCGAACGGGTCGCCCGAGACGCTCACTCCTCGATGATGAACGCGCCGGCCGTGATGGTGTTCTCGGAGACGATGGCGGCCCGGAGCGTGTACGACGTGAGCACGAGGAACGGCGTCAGTGCGACGACGTAGGCGAAGGTGAGGAACAGGAAGAGGTTGTCCACGCCGAGGGTCGACCCGGCGATGCGGATGCCGTCGACGGCGAGCAGGACGTAGGATATGAGGAGGATTGCGGGCAGTCCCGTGTAGAGAAGGTCCCGGGAGAGGTAAGAGAACTCGCGCTTGTAGTAGACGGTCTTGAAGTACTCACGCGCGGTGGCGAAGTACTGCAGTGCGGTGACGATGTCGTTGAGGCTCTGGCCGACCGACTCGGGGAGGTCGGAGGAGTCCGAGTACAGCGCCCGCCCGTCGTCGATGTACGGCGAGGGGTCGTAAGCCGGGCCGAACAGGGCCTCGTCGAACGAGCCGAACTCCGCCGTCTGGAGCACGCTCTCGGTCCCCGAGAGGCCGTCGCGCGTCGTCTCGACGTACTCCGTGACCGCAATCTTCGGTTCGCCGTCGAGGTCGGACGCCCGTTCCTCCAGTTCGTCGAGTTCACTTCTGACAGCCTCCATTATGGTCAGCAGGAACCCCGACGGGTCGGCGGGACTGACGGCCCCGTCCACGAACTGGGCGGCCTCCTCCCGGAAGTCCCACGATTCGACGACGCGCTCGTGCTGGCTGCCGATGGGGGCCAGTTCCTGCGAGACGACCAGTGAGTTGATGGAGACGACGATGGACACCAGCAGGATGACGCCGCTGAGGAGCGTGTTCAGCAGCATCTGGACCGTGTTCTGTTCGGTCAGGATCCGCCGTGCGTCGACGGGTTCGACCAGCGTCAGGCCGAGCATCGCGAGATAGACGGTGACCGCCAGTGCGACAGTGACGGCGCGTCGGTGCCCGCTGATGAACAGCCAGTTCAGAAACCGCCTGCCGGCGTTCCGGCCGGAGTCGTCCATATCGTCGCGTCGGCGGTGCCCCTCTTAGTTCTGGTCGCCTACATTGTCGGACCCTGACAAACGGTACCCCCGCCCACGCCCTTCGACCTGCGTAGATTCGGCGGAAGGGAAAGGGATACGGTCTCGTAGTCCCGACGCACGGCCATGAACGAACCGGGGCTGCACGCGCTGCTGGACCGGGAGACGGTCCGGCGACGGGTCGACGCCGGGGCGCTGCCCGACTGGGCCGTCGCCCACTACGAGAGCTTCCACGACGCGCTGGTCGGCGAACACGAGGGGTCGCCGTTCCCCTGCTACTTCGGGGCCGACGCGGAACGCGACGGCTCGATGCTGTACACGTTCTGCGACTCGACGACGGAGAAGGAGTCGCTCGTCGCGCTCGGCGAGACGCTGCTGGAGTACCTCGACGTCTACCGCGACCACCCCGGCCGGACGCCGCTCGTCACCTTCTTCCGGCCGCCCGAGCGCGAGTTCACGGAGGCCGACTACCACGAGGCGCTGTGGCACGTCCTGCAGTTCCTCCACGTCCACGACCCGGAACCGTGGCCCGAGGACATCCCGACCGACCCGGACGACGAGCGCTGGGAGTTCTCCTTCGGCGGCGAGCCCATGTTCCCGACGTGTCGCGCGCCCTTCTACGACCAGCGGCAGAGCCGCTACTGTCCGGTTGGCCTGGAGATCACGTTCCAGCCCCGGACCGTCTTCGAGGGCATCACGGCCGACACGGAGGCGGGCCAGCGCGCCCGCGACGTCATCCAGGACCGCATCCAGGAGTACGACGGCACGTGTCCGCACGCTGACCTCGGCGACTGGGGCGTCGAGGGCGACCGCGAATGGCCACAGTACCTGTTCTCCGCCGACGAGGAGCAGGCGCCGGACGAGTGCCCGATGGCCGTCACGCGGGACCACCCGCGGGCGCCGATGCTCATCGGCCGATGAGCATCGCGCTTCCCGACGACACCGTCCTGCTGCTGGTCGACTTCCAGCGGGGGTTCGACGACCCGCGGTGGGGCGAGCGCAACAACCCTGACGCGGAGGCGCGGGCGGCCGACCTGCTCGCGGCGTGGCGGGCCGACGACCGCCCGGTCGTCCACGTGCGCCACGACTCCCGGGAGGACGATTCGCCGCTGCGCGCCGGCCGGCCGGGCTACGCGTTCGTCGACGACCTCGCACCCGCCGGCGACGAACCGGTGTTCGAGAAGCAGGTGAACGGGGCGTTCGTCGGCACGGGCCTGGAGGAGTGGCTGCGCGACCGCGGGTACGGGACGCTGGTCGTCTGCGGCCTCACCACCGACCACTGCGTCTCGACGACGACGCGGATGGCGGAGAACAGGGGGTTCAGTCCCGTCGTCGTCGCCGACGCGACGGCGACGTTCGACCGCACCGCGCCCGACGGGACCGCGCTCTCGCCGACCGAGAACCACCGGGCGGCGCTGGCCCACCTCGACGGCGAGTTCGCGGCCGTCGCCGTCGCCGAGGCGGTCCTCGCTGCGTTCGACTGACTCAGTTCTCCCAGGTTCCCTCGTCGGTCACGACCAGGTCGAGGAGGTCCGTCGGCGTCGCGTCGTACGCCGGGTTCTCGACCGCGAACCCTTCGGCGGGTTCGCGGATGACCTCGCTCACGGAGCGGAAGTCGTTCTCGAACCGGAAGCCCTCGTCGACGATCTTCGCGCTCGACCCGACGGTCGTGACGGGGACGTCGGCGTGGTCGGCAGTGGCGACCAGCGGGTAGGTGCCGACCCGGTTGTACAGCGTCTCGTCGACGATGCAGTCCATGCCGGTGAACACGCGGTCGCACTCCGGGAGGAAGTGACCGGCCGCGCTGTCGATCAGGAGGTGGACGTCGACCTGGTCCATCTCCCCGAGCACGCGGGCGGTCTTGCGACCGAGGTACCGCGGGCGGGCCTCCAGGACGTACGCCTCCAGGTAGCAGCCGTCGGCGACGGCCTGCTCGACGGCTTCCAGGACGGTGGAGGAGTAGTCGTGGGTCATGAACGTCATGCCGTCCTCGAACAGAGAGACGGCGTTGTCGGCCGCGCGCCGCTTGGCCGTCACGACCTGTTCGACCACGTCGTCGATGGCCTCCTGCGTCCGTTCCTTTGCCGCCGCGACCGAGTCCGCGTCCACCTCCTCGACCATCCGGACGATGGCGCGCTGGGTCGTCGCCAGCGAGGCGTGCGACGGGTTGGCGCGCCGGAGGACGTTGGAGTTGCGCTCCAGGGCGCGCACGTACTCCTCGACCGTCTCGTGCTCCCGGTCGAGCAGGTCTTCCAGCGCGCGAGCGGCCTTGACAGCGACGGTCGAGGAGCTGTGCGTCTGCATCTCCTTGATCTCCTCGACGGTCTCGTCTATCATGCGCTAACCGTGCGCGTCGGGCTACATGGCTTTTCTGGGTTCCGGTGCACCCACCGCGCCGACCGGTTCAAGACGTCCGAGCGCCTACTCCCACCGATGACCGTTCCCGTGCGCTACTACTGTCCCCGCTGCGAGGCCATCGTCACCCTCGAACGCGAGGCCAGCATGGCGGACAAGTCCGTGACCGCCGACCCGCTCGACGGGTGGGAGTACGCACGCGCGTACGACGACTTCGAGGACGCCGACGGCGTCGAGATCGTCTGCGGCGCGAGCGAGACCGACGGCGGGGGCTGTGGGCGCGTCTTCTACCTCAACTTCGTGAAGTTCGAGGACGGCGAGGAACTCGACCCGCCGGTCGCCCTGCGACCGGAGGACGCGCCGAACTTCGATTTCAGGCGCTAACCCTTGATGTTGCAGACGGGGTAGGTGCGGGCGACCGTGTCGCCGATGCCGAGCGCGTCGGAGACCCGCACCACCTCGTCGACGTCCTTGTAGACGCCGGGTGCCTCCTCGGCGACGGTCGCGCCGCTCTGTGCCTTCACGTATATCTGCTCGCCCCGCAGTTCGTCCTGGACGTCGCCGCCCCAGTAGTCCTTCTTCGCCTGCGTGCGACTCATGGTGCGGCCGGCGCCGTGCGCCGTCGACCCGAAGCTGAGGTCCATCGACCGCTCGCCCCCCCGGAGGACGTAGCTACCGGCCCCCATGCTCCCGGGGATGATGATGGGCTGGCCGACGTCGAGGTACGCGCCCGGCACCTCGGGGTGGCCGGCCGGGAACGCCCGCGTCGCGCCCTTGCGGTGGACGTACAGCTCCCGTTCCTCGCCGTCGATTTGATGCGTCTCCTTCTTCGCGATGTTGTGCGCGACGTCGTACAGTAGCTCCATCTCCATGTCGCGCCAGTCGCGGTCGAAGACGCGCTCGAACACCTTGCGGGTGCGGTGCATCACGAGCTGGCGGTTCACCCACGCGAAGTTGATGGCCGCGCCCATCGCGCCGTAGTAGTCCTCCGCGAGCTGGCTGCCGGCGGGCGCGGCGGCGAGTTCCCTGTCCGGCAGCTTCGACAGCAGGCCGCCGTGGGTCTTCTCGATGTCCCGCAGGTAGTCGGTGCAGACCTGGTGGCCGAGTCCCCGGCTCCCGCAGTGGATGAGGACGACGATCTGGTCGGCCTCCAGGCCGTAGGCGTCGGCGACGTCCTCGCGGTAGACGTCGGTGACGCGCTGGACCTCGAGGAAGTGGTTCCCGGAGCCGAGGCTGCCGAGCTGGTTCTTGCCGCGGTCCTTGGCCTTCTGGGACACCTTGCTCGGGTCGCTCTCCTCGCGGACGCCCTCGTCCTCGCAGTGGGCGAGGTCCGCCTCGGTGGCGTACCCCTCGTCGAGCGCCCACGCCATCCCGCGGTCGAGCACCTCGTTCACGGTGTCGACGCCGCGCTCGACGACGCCGCCGCCCCCGAGTCCGGAGGGGACGTTGGCGAACAGGCCGTCGACCAGTTCCTCCTCGCGACCCCGCAGGTCGTCGTAGGTGAGGTTCGTCCGCATCATTCGGACGCCACAGTTGATGTCGTACCCCACCGCTCCCGGCGAGATGCAGCCGTCCTCGGCGTCGATACCGGCCACGCCGCCGACCGGGAAGCCGTACCCCTGGTGGCCGTCCGGCATGCAGACGCCGTACTTCTGGACGCCCGGCAGGTGCGTCGCGTTCTTCAACTGCTGGAGCGTCTTGTCTTCCGATATCTCGTCGAGGAGGGCCTCGCTGGCGAACACCCGCGCGGGGGCGTTCATCCCGCCCTCCTGCGGGATCTCCCAGACGTACTCCGCGACCTTCTCCAGCGTGATGTCTCCGGCGGTGTACGTGTCCATGTGCCTGAGTTCGACGCCGAACCCGAAGGCGTTTCGGGTCGACGTCAGGAGTGAGGGGGGAGACTAGCAATTTCGGGGTCGGTGGCTCTGTGGAGACCTTCAACAGCTGACAACACCGGCGTGCAAGATACAGCCGTTCCATGCAGCACGGCGGCTTCGTTTCTTTCGTGCCGGAGCCGTTGAACCAGCTGCTCACTGAGCCTGTGAATCGAGTGTTTCGGGTCACCGAGGAGTCCGAACACTGCCCCGCCGTCGGTTCCGTTTCTGGAGAGAGAGTGTTCCAACGATTACCGCACCGACGATCGGGAGAGTGAACATCCCAACAACGGCTCTTCTGACAGAGGTTGTTGAGAGCCTCGAGAACGTTGTGGGAGTTGGTTTGAGTCGACGTGTGGCTCCACTTGAGACCGAGTACCCCCGGGAGATGAGAGTCTGATGTGGCGGTCGGTGCGTAGTTAAGCGGCGGGGGTCGTGAGCTGCGCCGTCAGGACTCGCGCCACTTGTGGCCGCACTCGACGCAGGTGAACAGCCGAACCTCGTAGGAGCCGCCCGGCTTCGGCATCATCTCGTATTCGGCCCGGTCGCTGTCGCAGTCGTCCGCCGGACAGGGCTCCTGCATCGTCTCGGTGGAGCCCTGGGTCGCGTCGGCCACGGCGGGTGCCCCGTCGTCCCGCTGTCCATCCTGGGTCGTCATCGCCGCTTCTGCTTGCGAGTCCCGCGGCTCCTCGTTCTCACAGGAGCGACACACCCACGTGTCGCCCTCCGTGTGCATCAACGAACCACACTCGTCACAGAACTGCATTTATAGTAGGAATTCACGGTCGTCGGATATATGTGTTAACTTCCGGTCCGTCATGGATTTCAGGCAACTGCTCATGCTAACTGTACTGAGTTGTCGAAGAGGCAACAGGCAACGTTTGATCTTGCCCGTTGTTTAGCACGCCCTCGTCAAACTGTCACCGAGTGAGAGTTTCAACAGGCCGCGGCGGTGACGGAGACCTCGAAAGCCCCGAGTGCTCGACTTCCTGCGCTCGCTGCGCCCCTCACCGCCCCGGCGGTTGCGGTGCTTGCGTCGTCCGCCGTCGGCGTGCGATTAGGGGCTTCCGGGACAGTCACAGCGAGCTATATTGCCTCGAATCTGTAGGGGACCGTTCTCGCGACCATGGTCACGACTTGCGAAGGAGTACGGACTCCATCACGCACCGGGCACGGCGTTGGTCACGTCGAACGTCTCCAGGAACATCCAGGCGATGAAGAGGAAGTAGACGACGAGCAGGCTCCAGGATTCGGCCTTCGACAGTTCGAGTTCGGTGCGCAGGAACCCGAAGACGATGACGGTCGCGAGCGTCAGGAATCCCATCATCGGAACGGCGACGGCGAAGTCGATCTCCGCCTGCCCGGCGACGAGCACGCCCGCCGGCACCGCGACCAGCAGGTCGAAGACGTTGCTCCCGAGGACGTTCGCGAGGCTGGTGACGCCCTCGTCGGCGCGCGCGGCGCGCACGCTCACGATGGTGTCCGGGAGGCTGGTGCCCGCGGCGAGGACGGTCAGCCCCCACAGGAAGTCGGACGTGCCGAAGAAGTCGCCGAACCCGAGTGCGGCCCTGATCAGCCCCTCGACGGCGACGGCGATGAGGGCGAGACTGGCCGCCAGCCGCGCCCAGTCGCGGAGCGGGTCGGCGTCGCTCGCGGCCTCGGTGGCGTCGTAGTCCATCGTGTCCTGGTACTGGGTGAAGACGTAGACGCCGTAGAACGCCACCGGGATGATGGCCAGCGGTCGCGTGACGATGCCGGTCAGTTGGCGGGTGCCGTCCGCGACCGACCCGGCCGGATTGTAGATGACCGCCAGCGCGAACGTGATGACGATGACGGAGACGGCGATCATGTAGAACTGCGCCTCCTTGTAGACGAGCGTCCGGTCGGCGTCGACGCCCTCCGCGAAGATACCCGACAGCGCCGGGATGACCAGCAGGTTGAAGATGGCCGACCCGACGATGGCGCTCACGCCGAGGTTGAACTCGCCGTGGACGACCGTCGAGATGACCGTGCTCGACAGCTCCGGGAAGCTCGACCCGACCGCGACGACGACGGCTCCCTGCACGACCGCGGGTAGACCGTAGTACGCCGAGAGACGCTCGCTGGCCCCCTCCAGCATGGTGCTCCCCTTCCAGACGACGGCCGTGGCGGCGACCATCAGTGCGACGTACCACGCGAGTTGCGCCAGCATCTCCCGGCGCATTGTCGCGCGGTCATCTTAAAATAGGCTGACACGGCCGCGCGACCGGCGTGGTGAGCGGTCGGTTCCCCTCTGCCGACCGCGCTACTCCAGTCGCTCCGCGGCGTCCCGCTCGAGGAGCGGTTCCGCGTTCGCGGCCGGGAGGGTGACGACGTCCTCCTCGGCGAGGTCGTACGACCGCTGGTCGACGCCGAGTATCTCGCCCACGTCGCTGGTTATCCGGACCGTCGTCCGGTCGGACAGGCCCGCGAGCGGGTCGTCGTCGACGTCGTCCGCGTCGTCCGCCTCGTCAGTCCCGTTCGCGTCGTCGGCCCCGTCTGCCTCGCTCCCCTCGTCTCCCGCCTCGGCAGGCGACGCGTCCGAGTCACTGGCGATGGCCGCCGCCTCGGCGTTCGGGCGCGCCGAACCGTCGGCAGCGTCGCTCGCCGGAGCGTCGTCGACGGACGAAGTGTCGGTCGCCGACTCGGCGGCGGCGTCCCCCGACGAGGCGTCGCTTGCGTCGGTCTCGCCGGCAAGGACGTCGAGCACCGTCGACTTGTTCGACTCGATGCGGTCGACGAGGTCGGCGAACAGTTCCTGCTCCTCGGCCGTCAGGCCCTCCTCGTCGGCCGGCATGTCTGCGGCCGCGAGGCTGGCGCGCTTGACGACCTTGCCGACCCGGCGTTCGTAGATGGCCTCGACGACCTCCTCGGCGGTCTTGATCTCGTCGGTGAGTCGGTTGACCTCCTCCGAGTCGAACGGGTCGGATGCCCGTTCGGCGGCCCGCTCGCGCTCCTCGCGCAGGTCGCAGATGTACTCGCCGACGTCCGCGTAGAAGGACTCCCGAAGGTGCTGTAAGCTGTCCTTCGAGCGCTCCTTGCTCTGGACGCTGCGGAGTTCGTCGAGGTTCATTCTTTCCCCTTCTCGGCCCGGCCACGAGCCATGAGGAAGTTGGCTACGTATTCGGGGACCGATACGTTATCGGCTGGGAGCGTAAAAGTTTCGCCGCGCAGTTCGACCGTCACCGGCTCGTCCAGTTCGACCGTCACGTCGTGGCCGACGAACGTCTCGGGGACGGCGTCGACCAGCGGGTCGAACTGGTCGAGTTCGTCCCGCGAAATCCGGGTGACGGCCAGCGCGCTGCCGCCGTGGAGGCTCCCCGGCAGGCGGATGAGCCGGTGGGTGTCGGTCGTCACCGGTTCGTCCACGGCGGCGGTCTGCTCGGCGAACACCTCCTCGGCGAGTATCTTCGCCAGCTGGTAGAACGCCGGGTGGACGTCGACGTTGCCCGCCGCGATCTCGCGGCGGTTGTTCTCCGCCGCGGTGAGCGCCCCCGTCGCCTTCCCGCTGCCGATGCCGTCGAACTCCTGCAGGCGCTCCAGGGCGTCGTCCTCGCCCATCGCCAGCAGGTCGTCGACGAACGCTTCGAGGTGAGCGTGGACCCGCCGCCCCCACCCGCCGTCGGTCGGAAGCGTGCGCTTCTCGGTCGGGTTCTTCAGGCCGATGCCGGCGACCGTCTCCGTCTCGACGAGCGCGTCGAAGTCGAGGTCGGCCGCGCGGACGTAGTCGACCACCTCGCGGCGCTGGTCGCGGTCGAGGTGCTGGACGCCCGCGTCGCGGACGTGGACGTGGTACCCGCGCCCGCCGGAGAACACGACCGTCATGTCCTCGAACCCGAAGTCGCGTTCGAGCAGGTCCAGCAGGTCCAGCAGTTCGTCCTTGCACGCCGCGAGCATCTCGGCGTAGGAGTCCGCCTCGGGTTCGACCCCGGGCAGGTGGTCGGCGTCGAGGTCGAAGACGAGGTCCGAGCGCTGCCACTCCTTGTCGTCCATCGACCCCGCGCCGGGGTCCGCGTAGCGACCGGCCGAGAAGTAGACGTGGCGCGGTCGCTCGCGGTGGAGGAAGTCCCCCAGGTCACCGAGGTCGAGCAGCGAGTTGTGCCGGACCATCGTCGTCCCCGGGCCGGCCGTCCAGGGGATGTACCCCCACTCGCGCTCGTCCGCGCCCGGCGGCAGCGACGGCTCCACCCGCCGATAGTGGTCGCTGAACCGACCGCGGAGATACGCTCGCGTTCGCTCCTCCATCGTGATTGTCTGTGCAGTCACCCCTCTAAAAACCCGCTATCTTCTTCGGTGCTGTTTTCGACCGCCACCGTCTCACTGCGCGCATGGCCGACAAATTCGTCCGCGTCGTCGCCCGCGGCGTCGTCCGGCGGAACGGGACCGACCGCGACCCGGCGCTGAGCGAGAACGGGACGGAACTCCTCGTCGCGCGCGAGCGGGACGCCGGTGGCGAGCCGTTCTACTGTCCGCTCGGCGGCGGCGTCGAGTTCGGCGAGCACAGCGCGGACGCCCTCCGCCGGGAGTTCGAGGAGGAACTCGGCGTGTCGCTGGCCGACGCGACCTACCGAGAGACGTACGAGTCGGTGTTCACCCACGACGGCGGACGGCATCACGAGCTCTGGCGGACGTACGACGTCGTCGTCGCGGCGTCCTGGCCGTACGAACGCGACGCGTTCCCGGCCTACGAGCCCGAACTGGACGAACAGATGCGCTGCGAGTGGAAGCCCGTCGACGCGTTCGTCGACGGAAACGAGACGCTGTACCCGGCGGCCCTGCTCGACGGGCTGTGACTACTCCGCCCAGTACGCCTCGCCGGGCGTCGTGCGGAAGACGGCGCGCTGGAGCACCTCGACGGCCTTCTCCAGGCCCTCGCGAGAGCTCGTCAGCGAGTCCTCGTGCTCGATGGAGAGCGCGCCGTCGTAATCGACCATGCGGAGCGCGCTGACGACGTCCTTCCAGTGCTGCTCGCCGTGGCCGTACCCGACCGAGCGGAACAGCCACGACCGGTCCGCCTCGTCGGTGTACGGCGTCGTGTCGAGCACGCCCTTGTAGCGGGCGTTGGCCTCGTACACCTTCGTGTCCTTGGCGTGGAAGTGGTGGATGGCGTCGTGTTCGCCGAGCAGGCGGATGGCCTCGGGCACGTCGATGCCCTGCCAGTAGAGGTGGCTGGGGTCGAAGTTCGCACCGATGCGCTCGTTCGCCGCTTCGCGGAGTTCGAGCATGCCCGCGGGCTCGTGGACGAGCATGTTCGGGTGCATCTCGATGGCGACGTCGACGCCGTGGTCGTCGGCGTGCTCGGCCACCTCGCGCCAGTAGGGTTTCGCGACCTCCTCCCACTGGTACTCCAGCGCGTCGGCGTGTTCGCCCGGCCACGGCGCGGTGATCCAGTTCGGCACCTCGTCGTCGGGACCGCCGGCGGGCAGGCCCGAGAAGCAGGTCACGGCGTCGACGTCGAGCTGGTCGGCCAGCCGGACGGCCTCGCGGAGTTCCGCGTCGGCTTCGTCGGCGGTGTCGTCGTCGGGATGCAGCGGGTTGTTGTGCGTCGCCAGCGCGGAGATGCGCATGTCGTGCTCGTCCAGCAGGTCGTGGAGGTCGCTCTGGGCCTCGTCGTCGTCCAGGTACTGCGACCGCGGCAGGTGGTCGTCGCCGGGGTGGCCGCCGCAGCCGAGTTCGACGGCGTCGACGCCGATGCCGTCGAGGTACGCGAGCGCGTCGTCCAGCGATTCGCCGCCCAGCGGAACGGTGAGAACGCCGATGTCCATGGGCGACCCACCACCCGATTCGGGAAAAGCGTTTTCGCGCCGCGTTCGTGCAGGGTGGTTCCCCGTCTGGCGGTTAGTCCAGTCTGACCGCGCTGCCCTGTTCGGACGAGCGGTAGATGGCGTCGATGACGCGCTGGACGGACAGCGACTGCTCGACGGTGTTCCGACCGGGGGCGACGTCCTCCTGGACCGCCTCGAAGAAGACGCGCTGTTCGGCCTTGTGGGGGTCCTCCTGCCGGGTCGCGACCTCGCTGTCGGAGAAGTGGTCCGCGCCGACCATGCTGGTCTCGTAGAGCGTCAGCGAGTCGTCGCGCTTGTCGAAGCGCGCGCCGGCCTCCGTCCCCCGGACGTGGTACTGCTTGTTCGGTTCGCGGTTGGCGGCCCACGCGACCTCCAGGGAGATGGTCTTGTCGTCGGCGCAGCGCACGAACGCCGTCACGGAGTCGTCGACGGTGAACCGCCCGGATTCGGTGTCCTCGCCCCACATCTCGAGGTACGTGTAGTCCTCGCGGCCGCCGAACTGCGAACGGACGGTACCGCTGACCTCGACGACCTCCGGGAAGTCGTGGAAGTACAGCGAGAGGTCGATGGCGTGGACGCCGATGTCGATGAGCGCGCCGCCGCCGGCGACGTCGCGGTTGGTGAACCACGACCCCCGTCCCGGAATGCCGCGCCGACGGATGAAGTTCGCCTCGACGTGGCGGGTCTTGCCGAACCGGCCCTCCTCCTGGTACCCCTTGATGACCTCGACGGGGTTGCGGAACCGGTTGTGGAACCCGACCATACAGAACCCGTCGGCGTTCCGGCTGGCCTCCGCGATGCGCTCGGCGCTCTCGAGGGTGTGCGCGAGGGGCTTCTCCAGCAGCACGTCGAGTCCGGCGTCGAGCGCCGCGACGGCGTACTCCTCGTGGAACTTGTTCGGCGTCGTGACGATGACGGCGTCCACGTCGGAGTCGTACAGCTCCTGGTAGCTCTCGAACGAGCGGGTGTCGTACTTCTCCGCGAACCGTGCGCGAGCGTCGGGGTTGATGTCGACGCCCCCGACGATCTCGTGCGGGAGGTCGGTGATCCGGTCGGCGTGGTAGTGGCCGATGTTGCCCAGACCGACGATGCCGACCCGGACCGGCTCACTGGAACTCATTATCTCCGCTCAACAGTGCGGCAGGGTTATTCTTTCCCGTTCCGGGGTCTCTGTCCGTGAGACTGGTATGTATCGCGACGTTACCTGACAGTACGTCCATATGACGGCTGGCGGTCCGGCGACGCGTCCGTTCGCGGACGCGATCGAGAGGGAGACGGAGAGTCACGTCACTACATCTGACGGTCCGCGTCAGTAAAGCTGCTGTTTCTGTTCTTCCTTCTCGCGCTCGGCCTCCTCCTGCTGGCGCTGCTCGCGTCTGGCCGCCAGCAACCCTCTCACCCCAGGGATTATCTTGTTCTTCAGGTCGAGGACGAACGAGACGACGCCGTAGGCCCAGAAGAAAAAGAGGAGGGTCCCCGCGCCGAGGTAGAGCCAGCCGAGCTCGGTGACCATCTCAGTCGTCCCCCTCCGCTTCCGTCCCGGTCGCCTCGGGCCCCGACACCGGGAACTCGAGGGTGTGCGCGATGGCGTCGCCCGTCGCCGTGTCGAACAGGTGGACGCGGTCCCGGTCGAGGACGACCTGGACGTCTTCGTCGATGTCGACGTCGGAGTCCGGGTCGACGCTCATCAGCAACTGGTGGGCGTCCTCCGCTTCGGTCTCCATCCCGCCGCCGCCCGCCCGCTCCCGCTCGCCCGTGAGGAGGTAGACGAATATCTCGTCGCCCATCGGTTCCAGCACGTCCGTCCGGGCGTCGATCGGCTCGGTCGGGTTGGCGATCGAGTCGGCGTCCTCGCGGAGGTGGACGTCCTCGGGTCTTACCCCCAGCGTCAGGGTGTCGCCCGGCGCGACGTCGGGAAGATTCCCTGGTTCGAACTTGACGTGGTAGTCCGGCGTCGCCAGCCCGGTCTCGTCGACGTTGCCCTCGGCGAAGTTCATGCTCGGCGACCCGATGAACCCCGCGACGAACAGGTTGGCGGGCTCGTTGTAGCACGTGAGCGGCGGCGCGAACTGCTGAAGTTCGCCCTTGTTGATGACCGCGATGCGACTCGACATCGTCATCGCCTCCGCCTGGTCGTGGGTGACGTAGACGATGGTCGCGTCGAGTTCCTTGTGGAGTCGCTGGAGCTCCGTCCGCATGTGGACGCGCAGCTTCGCGTCGAGGTTCGCCAGCGGCTCGTCCATCAGGAACACCTCCGGTTCCCGGACGATGGCGCGCGCGATGGCGACGCGCTGGCGCTGGCCGCCGGACATCTCGTCTGGCATCCGGTCGAGCATCCCCTCCAGCTGGACGATCTCGGCCGCGCGCTCGACCCGTCGGTCGACCTCCTCCGTCTCGTAGTCGCGCAGGCGAAGGCCGAAGCTGATGTTGTCGTACACGTCCATGTGCGGGAACAGCGCGATGTTCTGGAACACCATCGCTATCCCGCGGTCCTTCGGCGGCAGGTCGGTCACCTCCCGTTCGGCGATGGTTATCGTCCCCTCTGTGGGTTTCGTGAGACCGGCGATGGTCTCCAGCGTGGTCGACTTCCCGCAGCCCGAGGGGCCGACGAGCGTGACGAACTCGCCGTCCTCGATGTGCAGGTTCATGTCTTCGACTGCCGTTACGTCCTGGTATCGTTTCGAGACGTCTTCGAGTATGACTTCACCCATTGTGTATCACTCCTTGAGCGCTCCCGCGGTGAGTCCGCTGACGATCTTCTCCTGGGCGATGACGACGAGGATGGCGATGGGCAACACCCCCACGATGCTCGCCGCCGCCATGAGGTTGTACGACGACGCGTACTGACCCTGGTAGCCCAGGATGCCCCAGACGAGCGGGGCCCAGTTCTGTGCCTCGCCGTTGGTCATCAGGAACGAGAAGAAGAACTCGTTGTACACGTTGATAAATGTGAGCACGCCTGCCGTCGCCACGCCCGGCGCCGACAGCGGGATGATGACCCGGAACAGCGCGCCGAGCCGCGTCGTCCCCTCGATCCGGGCGGCGTCCTCCAGGCCGTCCGGGATCTGGCTGTAGAACGTCGTCAGGATGAAGATGGAGAGGGGCAGGAACAGCGCGCTGAACGGCAGGACCATCGCCCCGGGCGTGTTGTACAGCATCGGGCTGTTGAGGCCGAATATCTCGATGTTCCCGGTGAACAGCCGGAACAGCGGCAGCAGGAACGCCGCCGGCGGGAAGTACGAGATGATGAGGACGAGCAGCATCAGCGTCCCTCGGCCCGGGAAGTCGAGGCGGCCGAACACGTAGCCTGCCAGGCTTGCCAGCACGAGCACGATGGCCGTCGTCAACAGCGCGAGCACGAAGCTGTTGAACATGTAGACGTGGAACGGCAGGCGCTCGAAGACCGTGACGAAGGCCCCGGGATTGAACCCCTTCGGCAGCAGGCCCATGTCGACGATGGCGTTGCTCGGCGTGAGCGCCAGCACCAGCAGCCAGTAGAACGGGAACAGCGTGGTGAGGAGGAAGAACACCGTCACCAGGTAGAACATCCCCCGGTAGGTGCTCTCGGGGTCCTCCATGGAGTCTTTCGCCCACTGCTGGATGCGCCCGCGCTTCTCGTCTGCCTGCGCCATGTCAGAACTCCCCCTGTGAGGAGCCGCGGAACTTCACGATGTACACCGACACCACGATTCCGATGATGGCCGCCGTCACGAAGGCGACGGCCGCGGCCGTCCCGTACCGGCGCACGCTGAACGTCGTGACGACGAGACAGGACAGCGACGGCACCGTCGTACAGCCGGACATCGTCTCGATGAGGCCGTAGATGCGCATCGCGGCGACGGTGCGGAACAGCATCGCGACCATCACGGTCGGGAGGATGATCGGCATCGTGATCATCTTGAACTGCTGCCACTTCGACGCGCCGGCGACCTTCGCCACGTCGTAGAGGCTCCGGTCGACGCTCTGGAGGCCCGCGAGGATGAGCAGGGCCATGAACGCCGTCGCCTTCCAGACGTCGGCGACGATGATGAGCGTCAGGGCTTCCGGGCTGTTGACCAGCGGCGTCTGCGAGAAGCCCAGCCAGTTGTTGACGAAGTCGGCGCCGAAGCCGATGCCGGGCTGGAACAGCAGGTAGAAGATCATCCCCTGGATGACGATGGGCACCGCCCACGGGAGGATGATAGCCACCCGGACCCAGCGCCGGCCCCGGAAGTCCTGGTCCAGCACCAGCGCCTGTCCGAAGCCGATGAGCGTCTCGAGCGCCACGCTCACGATCGTGAAGATGAACGTGACGAACAATGCGCTCTTGAACGGCGTGCTCACGTCGATAAACGGCTGTGGGAGGGCGACCACGTCGAGTTTCCCGGTCAACAGGTCGACGTAGTTGCTGAAGCCGACGAACTCGCCGATCTGCGCCGCACCCCGGATGCTGTCCGCGTGCAGCGACATCTGGAACGTTCGCAGGAGCGGCCAGAACGCGATGACGCCCAGCAGCAACAGGGCAGGGAACAGGAGGAGGTACGCGAACTGCGTCTCGCTCAGGTTCTCCATCCACCGGACCGTCCCGGCGTACACGCCCGACTTCTCCCGCGTAAGTCCTGACTCGCTTTCAGTTGCCATTGTTACTCGTTAGCATTGTAGTTTTCGATCTGGCGGATCTGGTCTTTCAACGTGTTCATCGCCCTCTCCGGCGGCGTGTCCCCGGAGTAGGCTGCGTGAACGCTCTGTGCGATCTTGTTCGACTGCTGCGGCCAGACCGCCGTCACGGGCCTGGGAACCGCGTTCTTGCCGGCTACTCGTAGCTGGTCGACGTACCGACCGATGATATCGACCTGTCGCGCTTGTTCGGACTCCAACAGGCTGGGACGTGGTGGCGTCCATCCGATGACGCCCATCATCTCGAGCTGGAAGGACGGCTGCATCATCGCGCGCAGCACCTCGATGCACTGCTCGCGCTTGGGCGAGTTCGGATTGATGGTGTTGTGCCAGCCGCCGAGCGCGGCGGCGGGACCGCCAGTCCCCTCGTACTCCGCCTCCTTCTGGGAGACGCCGTACGGGATTGGCATCACGCCGAGGTCCCGCCCGAACACGTCCTCGGCACCGTTGATGATGATGGAGTACGGCCAGTTGCGGTGCATGACGACGTTCCCGTTCGTGAACGGCGCTCGCGACGGCTCCTCCGTCCACGACAGCACTGCTCGCGGCGATATGCCGCCGGCGTACCCGTCCAGCGTGTTCGACGCGTTCGACCCGTGGATGAACGTCCGGATCATCCGGACGGAGTCGATGACTGGCTTCTCGGCGACGGTAACCGGACGCTCGCCGATGGGGCCGAACAGGTTGTCGTGGGAGCCGAAGTACGCGCCGCCCCACGAGGTCATGAACTCGTTGAAGTCACAGCAGGACAGCCCCGCGTAGAGGTCCCCCTGGAAGCTGAACCCGTAGGCGACGTCGTCGTTCTGCTCTTTGACCTCCTTGGTCACCTTCGAGAACTTCTTCCAGTGCATCGACTCCGTCGCCCAGTCGTTCTTCTCGGGCTGGAAACCGGCCTCCTTCACGAGGTCCTTTCGGTACTGCATCGTCGGGAAGTCCACGAACACGGGGATGCCGTACAGGTCTCCCGTCCCCGACTTTGCGGTGGCGACGCTGGCGTCGAAGAAGTTCTGTCGCACCGACTTCACCATGTCCTGTGGCAGGGCGTCGCTGAGGTTCAGCACCTGGCGGCGGGCGATGAAGGTGAGCGCCCAGCCGCTGTCCATCAACATCAGGTCGGGCTCCTCGAGGTTCGCCGAGAGCCACCGCTGGTACTGGGACTGACGAACTCCGGTCTGTCGGGACCCTGCAAGCACCTCGACGGAGATGTCCTTCGATAGTCCGGCCCTGTGCAACGCGTCGTTGATAGCCTGCGCGTTGTCTGCAGCGTCGGAGTCCGCGGCCCACTTGACCGTATTGGGGTCGGCGCTCTGCCCGCGAGACGTACATCCCGCTAGCCCCGCAGCCGCTCCCGAAGCTCCGACGGCCTTCACGAAGCTTCTGCGTGACACACCTTCACGCGACCTGGCCCCTACCATGACACCATTGAACGGAATCGAATCATTTATAACTTTGGCACGATTGAGTACGGAAATTGTAAGTTTCCCGACCAACTGGGGGTTCTTGCCGCAGACGAGAAGTCATCCGATGGCGAAAGGACCGGCGGTAGAATCACGTCACCCGGCGACGAGTACGAGCCCGTTTCGTTCACGGACAGCCTCATGAAATATGTCGGGTTGGATTATGTGATACGTTCCATCTCCACGCAACCAGGGGCGTTCACGGGGGCACTGACGGAGTCCAGCGTTCGACGGCGCTCGCCCGGTCAGTCTATCCGTCCCGACGCCGTCGGTGAGATCGATCGCGCACTCTCGTCCGGCAGAATGCCCTCTCCCCGGACAGTCCACCCACCACAGGCACTCTGGCAGTTCCCGTGCGCACGCGTAGAATTTCTACAGCAGTGCAGTAGTCTACGGCAGTGCAGTTTCAGCAGGTCGGCAGTCGTCATCTGCTACCCCACCGCTCCGCTCGTACGTGCTGCGCTCGGGAACGAGAGCAGCGGAACGGGAACAGATCGTCGGGACCGCCGTCGTCCGGCGGGTCACTCCTCGCTCGGTGCGAACTCGACGAGCGTCAGGTCGCGGTCGAGCATGCAGTAGTCGTGTGGCGGGTCGCCGAGCACCTCGGTGATGCGGTACTCCTCGTCGAAGTCGACGCCGGCGGGCTCGCAGAACTCGTGGCTCGGACACCCGGTGTGGGGGCAGGACCCGACGAGTTTCGACTTGCTGCCGGCGTAGGCGTTCCGGGCGGCGACGTTCGCCCTGAGGGGCGCGGGCTCGACCTCCACGGCGGTGACGCCGTCGTCGTGGACGCCGCAGGGGAGGGTCTGGGCACCCTCGCGGACGTCCGTGACCTGGTACTTCACCCCCTCCGTGAGGTTGAGACACTGGTTCCGGTAGGGACACCCCTCGCAAGCGCTGGCCTCGCCCTGGTAGACGAACTCCTGCCCGACCTCGGCGAGGCGACTCCCGACGAGCGTGATGGTCGACATGAGCGCGGATACGGCGTCGTGGCGGTTAAGGCTCTCGTTCAGGCGAGGACCGTGCGGGCGCTCAGTCGTCCGCGCCGCGCCCGGTCAGCTCGTCGAGGCGGTCGAGGTACTCCTCGCGCGGAACCTGGTAGGCGTCGCGGTAGTCTACCGTCCCCCCGGCGAACTCGCTGGCGAGGTCGACCGCGCCCGCGACGGCCGCGTCGCGCGTCTCGAACCGCCGCTGGCCGGGCAGCGTGACCTCCGGTTCGAGGTAGAACGTGACGTACCACGCGGCCTCGGGCGACCGCTCCCCCGGCGGGCGCCGCGGCGACCCGCGCGTCAGCGAGATGGTCGGCAGACACGGCGCGGGGAACGCCTTCGTGTCGAACACGTCCGGCCGGTAGGCGAGGACCAGACGCCCCTCGGGTTCGTCGTTCCAGACGGTCCACGACTCCGGCAGGTCGGACAGCGACATGCGCCAGCGTTCGCGTCGGAGGCGGGTAAGGGGTGCGGTTTCCCGACCCCAGAACTTTGCCGAACGAAGCCGAACCCGCGCGCATGGAGTTCCGAGTGGTCCAGGGCGACATCGCGGCACAGAGCGCGGACGTACTCGTGAACGCGGCGGGCACGAGCCTGCAGATGGGCAGCGGCGTCGCGGGCGCGCTCCGGCGGGGCGCGAACGGCCCGATCAACGAGGAGGCGACCGAGAAAGGGCCGGTCGACCTCGGCGGGGTAGCGGTGACGGACGCCTACGACCTCGACGCCGACCACGTCGTCCACGCGGCGGCGATGCCCCACTACGGCGACGGGCAGGCGACCGCCGACAGCATCCGCGGCGCGACCCGGAACGCCCTCGAACGCGCCGACGACCTCGGCGCGGCGTCGGCGGTGCTCCCGGCGCTCGGCTGCGGCGTCGCGGGGTTCGACCTCGAGGCGGGCGCGCGCATCATCTGCGAGACCGTCGCGGGGTACGAGCCGGAAACGCTGTCCGACGTGCGCCTCATCGCCTACAGCGACGAGGAGTACGAGACGATTGCGCGGGTGGCCTCAGCGGTACAGGCGTAGCGAGCCGTAGCGGTCGACGCGACGATAAAAGGGTCGAGTCGAAACGAGACCTTACAGCAGGTCCTCGATGTTGTCGGCGACCTCCTCGGGGGTGTCGCCGACGGGGACGCCCGCGTCGTTGAGCGCGTCGATCTTGCTCTCGGCGGTGCCGGTGCCGCTGCCGGAGACGATGGCGCCGGCGTGGCCCATGCGCTTGCCCGGCGGGGCGGTGCGACCCGCGATGAAGCCGGCGACGGGCGTGTCCATGTGTTCGTCGATGTACGCCGCGGCTTCCTCCTCGTCCTCGCCGCCGATCTCGCCGCACATGACGACCGCCTCGGTGTCGGGGTCGTCCTCGAACAGCGAGAGGGCGTCGATGAAGTCGGTGCCGATGATGGGGTCGCCGCCGATGCCGATGGCGGTCGTCTGGCCGAGCCCGCGGTCGGTCAGGTTGTCGACGACCTGGTAGGTGAGCGTTCCGGAGCGGGAGACGAGGCCGACGTTCCCCGACGTGAAGATGTTGCCGGGCAGGATGCCGAGCTTCGCCTCGCCGGGGGTGATGATGCCGGGACAGTTCGGCCCGATGAGCCGGGTGTCGACCTCCGAGAGGCGCTTGTACACCTTGCTCATGTCCTGGGTCGGGATGCCCTCGGTGATGGCGACGACGAGGTCGAGCGGCGCGTCGAGCGCCTCGAACAGCGCGTCGCCGGCGAAGGCGGGCGGGACGAACACGACGGACGCGTCGGCGTCCTCCTCGCGAGCGGCGCGCTCGACGGTGTCGTAGACGGGCACGCCGGCGACCTCCTGGCCGCCCTTGCCCGGCACCGCGCCGGCCACGATGTTCGTGCCGTACTCCATCATCTGTTCGGTGTGGAACTTGCCCTCCCCACCGGTGATTCCCTGCACGATAACCCGGGTGTCGTCGTCGACGAGTACACTCATGCTTCCACCTCCTTCGCGTTCTCCACGGTGCGCTGGACGGCGTCCTCCAGCGTCTCCTCGACCTGCACGAGGTCGGTGTTCAGGATCTCACGGCCCTCGGCGGCGTTGGTGCCGGCGAGGCGGACGACGACGGGCTTGGGAATCTCGTCGAGGGACTCCAGCGCCTCGTTGATGCCGCGCGCCACCTCGTCGCCGCGCGTGATGCCGCCGAAGATGTTGAAGACGACGGCGTCGACGTTCTCGTCGGAGAAGACCATGTCCAGCGCGTTCGTCACGCGCTCGGCCTTCGCGCCGCCGCCGATGTCGAGGAAGTTGGCGGGCGCGCCACCGTAGTAGTCGACGAGGTCGAGCGTCGTCATCACGAGACCGGCACCGTTGCCGATGATGCCGACGTTGCCGTCGAGGCGGACGTAGTCGAAGCCGTAGTCGTTGGCCTTGGCCTCGAGGTCGTCCTCGGCGGCCTCCTCCTCCATCTCTTCGAGGTCGGGGTGGCGGAACAGCGCGTCGTCGTCGACGTTGAGGACGGCGTCCGCGGCGACGACCTCGTCGTCGCTGGTGACCATCAGCGGGTTGATCTCGGCGTCGCTGGCGTCCTTGTCCTCCCAGAGGTCGTAGAGGGTGGTAAGGACCTTGGCGACGTCGCCGGCGACGGCGGGGTCGATGCCGGCGTCGTAGACGGCCTTCCGGGCCTGGTAGGGGTGCATCCCGAAGGCGGGGTCGACGTGCTCGCGCGCGATGGCGTCGGGGTCCTCCTCGGCGACCTCCTCGATGTTGACGCCGCCCCTGGAGGAGACCATCGCGACGGGCTTGCCCTCGCCGCGGTCCATCGTCACGCCGACGTACAGTTCGTCCGTGAAGTCGACGGCCGCCTCGACCAGCACGCGGTCGACGTGGTAGCCCTTGAGGTCCATCCCGAGGATGGACTCGGCGGCTTCCTCGGCTTCCTCACGGCTCTCGACGAGCTCGATACCGCCGGCCTTGCCGCGGCCACCGACGTGTACCTGCGCCTTCACGGCGACGGGATAACCGATGTCCTCCGCCGCGTCGACGACCTCCTCTACGCTCTCCGCGAGCGTGGAGTCGGGCGTCGGGATCCCCGCGTCGGAGAACACCTCCTTCGCCTGGTACTCGTGCAGTCTCATGCAGTCGGAAGGGGGTTCGCACGCCGCTTAAATCCCGCCGGTTCCGGTCTCTTTTTCGACCGCGTCTACGGACCGAGCCACGCGAGCAGGGCGTCGCGTTTCAGGTAGCCGACCCCCGACAGCGCGAACAGGACGGCGACGATGACGCCCGCCTCGACGTACGCCGCGGCCGCGACCTGGGCCCCCGCCACGGTGACGACGATGAACCCCGGCAGTCGTCCGGTGACTGACGCGACGACCATCTTGCGGACGTCCAGTTTCGTGAGCCCGCCGGCGAAGCAGATGGCGTCGTCCGGTAGCCCCGGGAACAGGAAGACGACGAACAGCGCGAACAGGCCGCGTTCCTCGACCACCGCGTCGAACTCGTCGAGAACCTCGGGGGCGATGACCCGTTCGACGTACGGCCGGCCGAACCGCCGCGACAGCGAGAACGCGACGTAGCTCCCCAGCGCCGCGCCCATCACGCTGTAGAGAGTCCCGTACACCGGGCCGAAGAGGTAGCCGCCCGCGAACGCCAGCACCTGCCCCGGAATCGGGGCGATGACTATCTGGCTCGCGTGGAGGACGACGAACGCCGCCGGCGCGAACGCGCCGAACCCACGGACGTACCGCTGGAGGACGACCGGGTTCGACAGCCCCGGCAGGTGACGGTGGACGAGCACGGACCCGCCGAGCAGTGCGACGGCCCCGAGCAGGAGGTAAACGAGCGTGGTCCGACGGCTCCGCGCCGAGGTGAACACGTGCAGCGACCGCAGCGCGTCGAGCGGGTTCCGCGACGGTCGCACGGCTCACGCGCTCCCGTCGGTCCGTCCGAAGGGACCGGGCGGACGGGTAACTGCCTTCACTGTGACACTCATGGAGGCAGGATTTCACCGAACCCAGTTTAATCTACGCACTCGCTACCGGAGAACGAACACGGGCGGCCACTGGATGGAATCCACCCGAACCCTGAAGCGCGACGGCGTCGAAGCTGGCTCTCATGCTCCCCCGCGACCCCGAACACACGGGCGAGAACCGCTGTCGGCCGTGCACGGTCGTCAACGCCGCGCTGCTCGCGCTCGGGTGCGTCGCCGTCGCGCTGTGGCTCCCCGCGAAACGCCGCGTCCGCGCGCTGGCCGCCGTCGGGCTCGCGGTCGCCGGCGGCGTGACCATCGCGCTCCGGGGCTACCTGGTCCCCGCCACGCCGCGGTTCGCGCCGCGACTCGTCCGGGCGGTTCTCGTCGTCCGGGACCGGTTCGACCACGGCGGGCCCGCAGCGGGAGACAGTGCGAGGACGGCGGGTGGCGGTACGGGAGCGGCGGGTGGCGGGCCGGACGACCCCGGCAACACGGGGACGCTCGCGGACGAGGCCGACGCCGAGACGGGCGAGCGAGTCGCGGACGCGCTGCTCGACGCGGGCGTCCTCCACGCAGTCGGCGACGCGCTCCACCTCGACGAGGGATTCCGCGCGCGGTGGCGCGAGGAGATGGCGGTCGTGCACGAGGGCGACCTCGGCGGCGCGATCCGGGACGTCGCGCCCCGCGCCGGGCCGGTCGAGATCGTCGACGACGGCCGGTGGGTCGTCCTCGCCAGTGGCGACCCGGCCGCCGAGCGGTGGGTGCCGCGTCCGGTCGCGACCGCGGAGGTCGCGACGGTGCGCGTGCTCGCCGAGGCGGGTATCTCCCTCGACCTCCGGGTGCCGGCGGCGTCGGCGCTACGGACGTTCCTGCGGCGGTGCCCGGTCTGCGACGTCCCGCTGACGGAGACGACGACCGACGACTGCTGCGGGACGGGCGCGAACCCCGTGGCACCGCCGGAGCGGGTGCTCGCGTGTCCCGAGTGCGAGCAGAAGAGCACCAGTCTGGACCGGCCGTTCTAGTCGAACGCCGGGGGTTCGTCCGTTCCGACGCGGATCTCGTGCGCCTCGACGTCCTCGAGGGCCGCGACCTGGCCGCCGACGGTGACGACGCCCGAGTCGGTCTCGACGTTCATGCCGGCGACGCGCTCGCCCGCCTCGAACGAGAAGCCGACGACCTCGCCTTTCACGATGCGCGACTCGCCGGTCTCGATGTCGCGGCCCTCGACGCTCGCGTAGAAGTCGCCCTCCATCCCCTGTATCTCCTTGACGCACCGGCGGATGGAGGCGTACCGTCGGGGGAACGACCGCCGCTCGCCGTCGGCGAAGAGGGTCCGTTCGGTCGTCGTCCAGAGGACGGTGCCGAAGAAGCCGGAGACGAGGAAGCCCAGCGCGGAGCGGTTGAAGATGACGCCGTAGCGGTCGCGGTCGTCGCGGAGGGCGTCCTGGGTCGCGTACGTCGAGTAGCGGCCGTCGGCGACCGCGATGACGGGTGTCGTGATGCCGCGACGGGTGCGAGCGGTCGTGGCGACGGCCTCGTAGTCGAACGACTCGGGGTCGGGTGCCTCGGACGCCGGCGTCACGATGAGTTCGACGCTGACCCCCGCGTCGATGACGTCGCTCAGGGTGTCCTCGAACCGGGTCAGCAGGTCCGGCGTCAGCGAGAGGGCGAGTTCGTACTCGGCGGACTCGATGACGTCCTCCAGGTAGCGGAGGATGGTCGATCGTGACTTCACCAGCGAGACGGCCTCCGTGTCGCGCGCCGGCGTCGTGTACCGCGATTCGAGGCCGGTTATCATCTCCTCGAGCGACGACTGGACGTTCTCGAAGGCCTCCTCGGGGTCGATGGCGATGACCTTCATCGGCCGCGACTCGCGGAGTTCGACGAGGCCGCGGTCGCTGAGACTCCGGACGGTGTCGTACACCCGCGGCTGCGGGATGTCGGTCCGGTCGGCGATCTCGCTCGCGGTCAGTTCGCCGTGCTCGAGAACGGTGAGATAGGCGTCGATCTCGTACTCGCCGAGATTGAACCGCTCCCCGACGCGTTCGAGTGTCAGGTAGAGGTCGTCGGACGTCATTAGTAATGGCAAATAAATCGAGAACCTTATCTCCCACCGTTTCACTCCGCCGGGCGTGATTCTTTCGGCGCGCACTCGGCCACCGGGAACGACAGCACAGCGAAGAGGGTCGAAGAACGGAGCGGGGTTACTCGTAGAGCGGGTTGGCGTCGCAGAGCTGCTGGACGCGCTCGGCCGCTTCGGCCTTGACGTCTTCGTCGTCGACGTTGTCGACGACCTCTGCGATGAGGTCGGCGACCTCGCGCAGGTCGTCTTCGTCGAACCCGCGCGTGGTGAGCGCCGGCGTCCCGGCGCGGATACCGCTGCCGACGAACGGCGAACGCGTCTCGTTCGGGACGGTGTTGGCGTTCAGGACGATACCGACCTCTTCGAGCGCCTGCTCGGCCTCCTTGCCCGTCACGTCCGGGTGGGACCCGCGCAGGTCGACGAGCACGAGGTGGGTGTCGGTTCCGCCGGAGACGAGTTCGAACCCGTGCTCCTGGAGTCGCTCGCCGAGGACCGCCGCGTTCTCGACGGTCTGGGCGGCGTACTCCTCGAACTCCGGCTGGAGCGCCTCCTCGAACCCGACGGCCTTGCCGGCGACGTTGTGCAGCAGCGGGCCGCCCTGCATTCCCGGGATGACCGCGGTGTCGACGTCGTCGGCGTACTCCTCGTCGCACATGATGATGCCGCCGCGGCCGGCGCGGATGGTCTTGTGCGTCGACCCCGTGACGAAGTCCGCGATGCCGACCGGCGAGGGGTGCTCGCCCGCCGCGACGAGACCGGTGATGTGGGCGATGTCGGCGAGGTGGTAGGCGTCGGCGGCGTCGGCCGCCGCCTGGACGCGCTCCCACTCGACCTGCCGCGGGTAGGCAGAGTAGCCCGACACGACGATGTCGGGGTCGAACGCCTCCGCCTGCTCGCGGAGGGCGTCGTAGTCGATGCGGCCGGAGTCGGCGTCGACCTCGTAGTGTTCGACGTCGTAGAGCTGTCCGGCGAAGTTGACCTCGTGGCCGTGACTGAGGTGACCCCCGTGGGTCAGGTCGAGCGAGAGGATCTTGTCGCCGGGGTCGAGGACCGCGAGGTAGACCCCCATGTTCGCCTGCGACCCGCTGTGGGGCTGGACGTTGACGTGGTCGGCACCCCAGAGCTCCTTGGCGCGCTCGATGGCGAGCGATTCGATGGTGTCGACGTTCTCGCAGCCGCCGTAGTAGCGCTCGCCGGGGTAGCCCTCGGCGTACTTGTTCGTCAGCACACTCCCCTGCGCCTCGAGAACGGCCTCGCTGGCGAAGTTCTCGCTCGCGATCATCGCGAGCGTGTCGCGCTGGCGGTCGACCTCGGCCTCCAGCGCCGCCGCGACGTCGGGGTCTGCTTCCTGCACGCGGTCGTACTTCATGAGTCAACGGGGAACACGGCAGCGTATAAATTTACCTTTCGGGGAGGGTTTGACCCCGACAGAAATATAAGTTATCGGTGAGATAACGGTTTTACTGGCGGTATGATACAGTGGGAGAAAACGGAGGGCGGGATTAGAGCGTTCGACAGGACGAAAACCGGTATCTCCATCGGCGCGGCCGACTGGCAGACCGGCGGCGACGCGCTCGACCTCGACCGACCCATCGACGAGACCGTGACCGGTCGCGCCTCCGAACTCCGGTTTCCCCCCTGCTACGCGACGGTGACCGACCTGGCGACCGGGGAGCGGTACGAGCACGGTAGCGACACCGGGACCCTCTCGCTGCCCGGCGGCGACTACCTGGTCAACGTCCACGGCAACGTCAAGACGTACGTCCGCTTCTCCGGTCGAGCGACCGTCGGCAAGACCGAGGACTTCGGCGAGCTGATCCTCTCCTTTCCGGAACGGACCCGGGTGACGCTCGGCTTCCGCAGCCACCACGAGGAGCCGGTCGACACCATCGAGATTCCACCTTCTCCGCGCGGCCTGGCGACGGCGCTCACCTACGTCTCGTCCTCGCACAAGACGACCGGCCCGGACCGGTCGTTCCCGACGCTCCGCGGCCACCCGCCGCGGATATCCGTCGGGGACGGCCTCGAAGTGCCGGCCGCGGTGCGCGAGGAGAAGGAGAGCGTCGGCATCGAACTGCTCGTCCCGGACGACTTCGACTCCCTGTTCGTGGCCGCGCCGCTGGCCTACTACCTGCAGGCGGACGTGAAGGCCGAGCGCCGCGACGCTCCGGAGTTGCGTGCGCCGGCGGTCAACTACACCTACTCGTTCAGCCCCCAGCCGTCGTTCCAGCACGAGGTCGCCGACGTGCTCAGGCGGGTGTTCTTCCTCGACTGCCTGGTCCGGAACGCCGGCCCCCACCGGTGGGACCTCGCAGAGCAGCCGCTGCTCGACGAGGTCGAGATCGACGCCGACGAGACCTACGCGGCGTCGCCGGCCGAACAGCTCGTCACGTACATGCTGGCGCCGTTCGACCGCATCGACGCCGACCTCCCCGACTGGCACCTCTCCACGTACGTCGAGCCGGTCGTGGAGAACGTCTCGCCGCTCCCCTACCTCCTCTCGAACCTCTCGCTGGTCTACATGCCCGAGACGTCGGACCTGGACCGGAGCGAGCTCCTCGACGAGTCGCTGAACGACTTCTACCGCGGCGGTCGGCGTCCGTCGCCGCCGGCAGCCCCGACCTATCGCGGCACGGAGGTCGGCTCGGTGACCTCGGTTGACCGCGTGAAACCCGAGCTCCACCGCGGCCGGGTGCACGGCTGGCTCGCCGACGACGTCCCCATCGACGTGTTCAAGATCGAGCCGAGCGCGTACGAGAACCGGTTCGACTACCTCGACAGGGACGGCGACGACATCGAGGTGACGCTGGTGCTGAACGACGACGAGATGGGGACGGAGCACGAGACGGTGGCCGACATCTACCGCGACAGGGCCGAGGACCTGCCGATGGACGTGACGGTGCGCGAGCGGCTCCGGCGACACGAGCTCGCGACCGTGTTCGAGACGCCCCGGGACTTCGTCCACTACATCGGCCACTGCGAGCAGGACGGCCTCCGGTGCACCGACGGCAACCTGAAGATGGCGGACATCCGGGAGAGCAACGTCCAGACGTTCTTCCTGAACGCCTGCGGGTCGTACTACGAGGGGATGGACCTCGTCGAGAAGGGGAGCGTGGCGGGCGCGGTCACGTTCAACAAGGTGCTGAACAAGCAGGCTGCGAAGGTCGGCGTCTCCTTCGCGCGACTGCTGGTGAACGGCTTCAGCATCCAGGACGCCATGCAGTTCGCCCGGCGGCGGATCAGGACCGGGAAGGACTACGCCGTGGTCGGCGACGGAACTCACCAGCTCGCCCAGTCGGACATCACGCTCCCCATCGTCACCGAACTCGCCGACGAGGACGGGAAGTACACCATCACGTACAACCCGACCGTCGTCCGGATGGTCGGGAGCGGGTACCAGCCGTTCCTGGAGGAGAACGACGAGCTGTACATCTACGGCGACAGCGCCGACTTCACGCTCGACGAGACCGAACTGATGGCACTACTGGATCATGCCGAGATGCCGATAATATACGATGGGGAACTGTACTGGTCCGACGAGTTCAGGCTGACTGCCTGACTCAGGGGCCGATTGCGGGACCGGCGAGCGCGTTCGTTCCGATGCTGGCTGCGAAGGTGCATCCGAGCGCCAGCGCGAACGCCAGGTTCGTTGCTTTCGGGCTACGCGATAGCCATTCGCCGAGTTTGTCTCGCATGGCAGGTTTCTATACACCACACCTACACTTCATTGTTGTGGACCGTTCACTCGAATATAATTGGTAAGAAGACGTTACTTCCGCATCGTTGCCACGTTCGGTCCGGTAATGGACGATGGTGGCGGCCCGTCCTGGCCTGGTCTCCGTCGTCAACGGTCCTCTGGGGTTCGCTCGCAACTTTCTGTAAAAGCACGAACCACGACCCTCGGTCAAGGCGCGATTATACGAAGGAGCCGATTGTAATTAGGCCATTGACTAATTGTTCATCCAACATAACCTATGATTTCCGTTGGTTTCGAGCGTTAAAATTAAATAGATGAATCTCGTCCGCGTTCACATGGAAACAAAATCGAACCTTCTGAATCAAAGCGTCAACGAGATTCTACGGACGGTGATAGACGAGGCACCGGAAGTCCTGCACGTCGTCAACCCGTCCCGGGACGTCATCGAGCAGCTCATCGATGCCGCGACCGCGTACGAGGGCGACCTGCCGGAGATCAGGATGCTGGCCAACGAGTCCATCCTCAAGGACGTCATGGAGGACTTCATCATCGCCAGCAACGCGGCCGACCTCATCGACGCGGACGCGCTCCGGATGCGGACGACGGAGGAGCCGGCGGGCAACGAACTGCTCATCACTGACGACGTCGTCATGGCGCTCGTGACCGCGGGCGACAGCGTCGGCGGCCTGACGAGCGACGACGGCGAGTTCGTCGACGCGGCCAACGACGCCTACACGACGAACTGGGAGGAAGCGGACGAGTTCTCCCTGCGGACGCCGCCGCTCTCCCGCGTCCGGGACACGCTCCGCGAGGAGATCAGCGCGGACGCAGAGGACGACTTCAACAGCGTGCTCTCCTCGCTGGAGACCGCCCGCGGTGACGGCGACGGTCTCGACGAGGTGACCATCAGCCTGCTCGTCGCCGCGAAGAACGAGGCGCTGCTGTACGACATCAGCAAGTGGGGCGAGGACGTCGGCATCGCCAGCAAGGCGACGTTCTCCCGCACGAAGACGAAGCTCGAGGACATGGGCCTCATCGGTACCGAGAAGGTCCCCATCGACGTCGGCCGCCCGCGCCTGCGCCTGAAGTTGGCCCACGACGAGCTGGAGAGCGCCGACGCCGACCAGCTCGCCGGCGTCGCCCAGAGCATCCTGCACTGAATCTCGTTGCCGCTGTCGATTCTCGCCGTTTCTTCTCTCCGTAGCTATCCGCGTCGCTTTTGCCCCTGCCACGTCTCGGTCACCCCATGAGCGAACGGCAGTTCGGCGTCGTCGGCGACGGACCCGCCGCAGCGGCCGTCCGGGCCGGGCTCTCGGACGTCGACGGTGCGGTCGAGCAGTGTAGCGCGACGGAACTGGACGCGACGGCGTTCGGCGTCGTCGTCGGCCACGTCGGCGACGACGCGTTCGCACGGGCGAACCGGTCGGTCGACGGGACGCCGTGGCTGGCGGTCGAACTGGGCGGCGTCGGCGGCCACGCGCTCCCGGAGGTCGACGCCGCCGTCTCCGGGTTCGGTCCAGGGACGGCGTGTTACGACTGCCTGGCCGTTCGGGTCGCGTCGACCCTCGACGACGGGAACGCGAACGGCGACGGGGGGAGCGAAGCGGTCGACGACGCGACGGCGCGGTTCGCCGGGGCGCTCGCCGGGCGCGAGGCAGCCACGCTGCTGTCCGGCGGCGAGTCGCCGGTTCTCGGCGGCGTCGTCGAGGTCCCCCACGCGGAGCGGACGCTGCTCCCGGTGCCGGCCTGTGACGCCTGCGGCGGCCAGCGCGACCGCACACTGTCCGTCGAGCACGCGTCCGCGACGCTCGACGAGTCGGTCGCGCGCGCCGAGCGCGCCCTGGACGACCGCGTCGGCGTCGTCCGGAACCTGGGCGAGGTGGCGTCGTTCCCGGTGCCGTACTACCTCGCGGAGAACGCCGACACGACGGGGTTCAGCGACGCGCGCGCGGCGGGCAAGGCCGCGGGTGTGGCCGCCGACTGGAACCGCGCGATGATGAAGGCGCTCGGCGAGGCGCTGGAGCGCTACTGCGCCGGCGTCTACGACGCCGCCGAGTTCGGGCGCGCACCCGCCGACGCGCTGGACGACGCCGTCGACCCGCGCGCGTTCGTCCGCCCGGACGACTGGGGCGACGCCGACGGCGCGGACGTCCCCTGGGTGTCGGGGCGTGACCTCGCCACCGGCGCGCTCGTCAACCTCCCCGCGGAGTTCGTCCACTTCCCGCCGCCGGAGTCGCGGTTCAAACCGCCCATCACGACGGGGCTGGGACTGGGGAACTCGACGGTCGAGGCGCTGCTGTCCGGCCTGTACGAGGTGGTCGAACGCGACGCGACGATGCTGTCGTGGTACTCGACGTTCGACCCGCTCGGCCTCGCTGTCGACGACGACGGGTTCCGGACGCTGGAGAAGCGTGCGCGCGCGGAAGACCTCTCGGTGACCCCCTTGCTCGTGACCCAGGACGTCGACGTTCCGGTGGTCGCGGTGGCGGTGCACCGCGAGGGCGACTGGCCCCGGTTCGCGGTGGGGTCCGGCGCGGACCTCGCCCCCGACGCCGCGGCGCGGTCGGCGCTCGCGGAGGCGCTGCAGAACTGGCTCGAACTGGAGATGATGGGGCGCGAGGAGGCGGCCGACGCGGAGGGTGCCATCGCGCGGTACGCCGACTTCCCCGCGGCGGCCCGCGAGTTCGTCTCGCCGGCGACGACGGTGCCGAGCGACAGCGTGGGTCCCGACGTGGTCCCCGACGGCGAGGCGGAACTCGACGCGGTCGTCGCCCGGGCGAGCGACGCGTTCGACGTCTACGCCGCCCGCCTCACCACGCGCGACGTCGCCCAGCTCGGCTTTGAGGCCGTCCGCGTGCTCGCGCCCGCCGCCCAGCCGCTGTTCACCGGCGACCCCTTCTTCGGCGACCGCGCGCGGTCCGTCCCGGCGGAGCTCGGGTTCGAACCCCGACCGGACCGCGAACTCCACCCCTACCCCTGACGCGGAGGAGTCGCGATGGCTCGGCACGGCCCGCCGACCGCGCGAATTATTTCCATGTCAAAGACACCCAGAGACTTATGTCACGACGGCACGTACCTCGTACGTGACCGTGCACAGAACGACAACCACGAATCGCTTCCGTCACCGGTCCGGTGGAACCTCATGACGACCGAGTTCGAACTGGACTGTACGAACTGTGGGACGCGACTCGCCCGACGGACCGTCCAGGGGGAACAGGTCGGACTTCCCGAGACCGCGGACCTCGAAATCGCGGAGTGTCCGAACTGCGGCGGTCGCTACTTCCCGGAGTCGACGCTCGAGCGCCTCGACTAGACGCCGAACGTCGCCCTGAGCATGTCCCGGCTTCCCGGACCGAGGCCGACCGCGAGTATCGCGATGAGTAGCAGTATCGCGTAGCGGGGGCTCTCGTCGAATATCTGCTCGTCGAACACCCAGACGACGGCGACGGCCGCGAGTATCTTGACGAACAGGAACGGCCACGCCGTGCCGACGACGGCGGTCACCGACTCGGGGAGGACGGTCGATGTGGCCGAGACGATGGCGCGGTTGACCGGGTGCTTCGCGCCGTACTGGCCCGCGAGACCGAGCGCCCCTGCCCAGTCCAGCACCGCAACGTTGGCGACCCCGTCGACGGCGTGGCCCCAGATGACGACCGCGCCGATGGTGCCCGTCCCCCGGTTGATATCCGGGGCGAACTCGCCGATGGCCCACCACGTCGCCGCCGTCACCAGCGTCGCGCCGACGAGCACGACGACCAGGACGAGCGGGTGGAAGCCGACGGCCTCGGTGCCGACCGCCAGCGACGCGAGGTACCCGAGCGTGGCGACCAGCGCGACGGTCCCGGCTCCGAAGAGTGGGGACTCGTAGCGCTCGACGACGCCGCGGCGAGCGAGGGCGACGCTGCCGACGAGCGCAGCGAGCGTCACGAAGAAGACGGTGAAGTAGATGATCGGGCTGATGATGAGCGTGTTCCACGGGTACCTGATGGCGATGTCGACGCCGGTCAGTCCCGTGTCGAGTGCGTCCTCCACGACGCGGAGGGCGCCGCCGAACAGCATGAACGGGAACAGCGCGAAGAAGAGACTCCGCTCGCGACCGACGTCCAGTCGGCGCAGCAGGAAGACCAGTCCGACCAGCGCGACGATGAGCGTGACCGCGTAGCCGACCTCCGAGACCAGCGTGTACCCCGGGACCGCGACCGGTTCGGGTGCGGTGGCGCAGGCGCCGGCGTCGTAGACGAACTCCGTGCCGCCGTCGGCGCGGACCGCACACTCGGCTCCCTTGGCGTCGGCGACGACCGGCCCCCAGAAGTAGTGCCAGATGAAGCCGTCGTACACCTGTTTCGGGAACGCGAGGACGCCGCCGACGAGGGCGACGAGGGCGGCGGCGACGACGCCGATCCACGCGCGCTCGGTGTCGATGCGCTCGCTTGCCGTATCCATGTCCGTGTCACCGAAGCGAGCGGGTTTCAGCGTTCCGGTCTCTCAATCCCCGGCCGGTTCCGGTGGTTCAGTTCTCGGCCGCCGCGTCGAGCGGGAGCTCCTCGCTCTCGAACGGCGTCCCGAGCACGACCATCGTCTGCGAGCGAGAGAACCCGTCCATCTGGGCGATGTTCTCGAACATCAGCTCACGGAGTTCGTCGGCGTCCTCGGCGTAGAGCCGCATCAGCACGTCCCACGACCCGGTCGTGAGGTGGACCTCCTGGACGCCGTCGATGCTCTCCAGGCGTTCGAGCGTGTCCTTCTCGCGGCCCTGCTCGACGCGGAGGCCGACGAACGCCGAGATGCCGAGCCCGACCTCCTTGGGGTCGACCTTCGCGTGGTAGCCGGTGATGACGCCCGCCTCCTCCATCCGGTTGACGCGGTCGTGGACCGTCGCACTGGACATGTCTATCTGGCGAGCGATCTCGCTGAACGGCGTCCGTGCGTCCGACTGGAGCGCCTCGAGGATGGCGCGGTCCGTGTCATCCAGCTTCATAGGCTACCGTGTCGACCCAGCGATAAATACTCTTACACATACGGCGGCGCTCGACGCACGTCCACGCCGCGCAAACGACCGCTACGACTCGGCCTCGCGCGCAGCGGCGAGGACCGCCTCGTGCGCGCGACCGTTCGAGGCCACGAGCCCCCGGCTGCCGACCGTCCACCGGTCGCCGTGGACGTCCGTCACCGTCCCACCCGCCTGCCGGACCAGGTGGACGCCGGCGACGCTGTCCCAGGGGTGCGGGGCGACGTTGGTCACCGCGCCCTCCAGCGCGCCGCTGGCGACCATCGAGAGGGTGAGCTGCGCGCAGCCGAGGCGGCGCATGTCGTCGAAGCGCTCGACGATGCCCCGTGCCGTGGCGGCGTACTCCTCGCGCCGGTCGAACCCCCACCACATGGTCGGGGCGACCGAGAACGTCTCCGGGTCCGCCCGCTCGCTGACCGACAGCGGCTCGCCGTTCAGGAACGCGCCGTCCTGGCGAGCGACGTACGCGTCGCCGAGCGCGGGCGCGACGTTCGCCGCCGCCACCGGTTCGCCGTCCCGGACGGCGGCGACGCTCGTCAACCACAGCGGCGTCCCGCGGACGAAGTTGGCCGTCCCGTCGATGGGGTCGACGACCCACGCGTCCCCCGTCTCGGGCACCGTCTTCAGTTCGTCCTCCTCCTCGCCGACGACGGCGTCGTCGGGGTACTCCTCGCGGAGGAGTTCGACGACCCGTCGCTGGGTCGCGCGGTCGGCCTCCGTCACGACGTCGGTCTTCCCGTCCTTCGTCTCCACGTCGATTCCCGAACGGAACTCCGCGACGGCGACCTCGCTCCCCGCCGTCGCCGCCCGCTTCGCGAGGGCCACGCGCGCGTCGATGTCGTTCACGTGCGTTGTCGTCGCGGAGCGACAGAAAAGGAGTGTCGGTTTCGCGGTCGGTAACGGGGCCTGGAAAGGAACCCACAGCGGCGTCCGCCGCTCGACGCCGGATCGGCCGTCGGTGCTGCGCGGCGGACGTCGGGACCCGTCGCAGCGGTCGCGTCCGTCATCCAGCAGTCGCGACGAAACCGCCCGTTGCGGCGCGAAACCGATGGTTACGCGGCCGCCATCGGGCCTTGCGAGCCTCTCGCTCGACAGAGAATCGCATATAGCGACCGAGTCGAAATACTTTTTCACATCCGAGTTAAAATCCTGGGTAAGCAGTCGTCCCCCGCCACCCCCGCGCGGGGAACTGCACTGGAAGTGATCAATAATGTGGCAAGACTTCGTGTTCCTCGGTGGAAGCGTCATCATAATGCTCTCGCTCGTCCCCACCCTCCGGGACGAGAACGCAAGCGTCCCGTTGCGGACCAGTCTCCCCTCCGTGGTCGTCCTGTTCGCACAGACCATCGCGTTCGCGACCATCGGACTGACGGCGTCGGCACTCGGCACGGGGATGGGCGTCGTCCTCTGGTCGCTCATCGCCAAGTGGAAGTCGCCGAACCACGAGCGCATCTTCGACCGCTCGTTCGGCCGCTACGTCTCGACCATCATCCCCCGGTAATCACCCGCTTTTCCTGCGCCGTACGGACGATACACGCCGACGAGTGACCGACAGTCCGCCGTGCGTGCCGACCCATTCCGCAGGGCGTTTATACGACGGACGAGCATACTCGAAACGCGACAGTGCAACCCGTGCGAGGGTAGCCAAGCCTGGAAACGGCGGCGGACTCAAGATCCGCTCCCGTAGGGGTCCAAGGGTTCAAATCCCTTCCCTCGCACGTCTGCGCGTGAACGAACGTGAACGCGCGGCTGCACACGAAGGGGTTCGAACGAGGCCAGACACCCCGTCTGGACGTTGTTCAAATCCCTTCCCTCGCACTGGTGGCCCTCGCGGGCCGCGACAGTGCGGCAAGACGGAGCGTCTTGCCCTCGCAAAACTTCTCACGACGTCGATCCGAGAGTCGCGCGACCGTCAGAACGGGTCGACAAAGACGTCGACGGCCGCACCGGGGGAGCCGACGGTGACGACCGCACCGTCGAAGGCGTCGCCGCTGGTCGTGTAGGTGACGTCACGAACGCCGCCACCGACCCGGCCGAACGACAGCCTCGGCGGGCGCGCGTACGGCTTGTCGAACCGTACCGCGGCCGTTCCCGACGCGTCGGCGACGAGACCGCGGTGGACGTCGAACGGCGGAACGTGGTCGGTGACGACCGACCCGGGATGGTCGATGCGCCACGGGGACCGGCCGCGCGCCCAGTTGCTGCCGTAGCGGTTGCGCTCCCCACCGGGGCCTTCGAGGATGGCCGGGCCGCCGCGCTGGAAGATCCGATTCCCCCGGACGACGTTCCCGGCGGTTCGAACCAGCACGCCCGGTGCGCCGTTCGCCGTACCGTACCCGCGAATCTCGTTGTCGCTGATCTCGTGGTTCGACGGCGTGCGACCGCTGGCGGTGGCGACGACGCCAGCGCGCGCGACGTCTCGCACGCGGTTGCCACGGACGACGACGAACCGGGCGTCGTCGAGTTCGATGCCTGCGCGGCCGGCCCGCTCGACGACGTTGTTCTCGACCGTCCCGTCGGTCGCACCCGCGACCCGGACGCCGACGGAGTCCGGCCGGTCGATCCGGTTCCCGGCGACGGTGAACCCGGAGACGCCGCGCTCGACGTTGACTCCCCGCCCCCCGTAGCCGGAGAGGTCGTTGTCGACGACCGAGACGTTCGTCACCCGGTCCGCGTTCACCGAGACGCCGGCGTTGTCGAGCACCCCGTCCTGGACGCTGACGTTCCCCTCGACGCGGACGTTCCGGACGCTCCCGTCGAAACCCACGTGGAAGAACGACTTGTGACGGCCGAAACCGACGTTGTTCGCCACGAGCACGTACCCGCGGTCGGCCTGGACTGCGGTGCCGCCGACGCCGGTCAGACTCCCCTCGACGTTGTCCCCCAGAACGTTCCCGACGACGGCGACGTTGCGGGCCTGCTGGTGAGAGCCGTCGCGCCAGACGTCACAGGAGATAGAGCGGTCGAAACCGTCGGTGACGACGTTGCCGGCGACGAGTGCGCGCTCGCTGGCGACCTGTATCCCCCGGTCGCCCGCGTCCCAGACGCGGTTCCCGACGACGCGGACGTCCCGACTCTCCCGGTCGGCGCTGACGCCGCTCCCCCCGCTACCGTGTTCGTGGTACGGGTGCGTTCGCGTGACGAGGTTGCCGCTCAGGCTGACGTCGGCGGCGTCGCGAACGAGGATACCGTGACACCGCTTCGCGCTCCGGCGCTGGCCTTCGGGGTTGCCGTGGAAGCCGACGCCGCGGATCGCGACGTTCTCGCAGTGGTCGTGGTGGCCGATGCGAATCCCGCCGACGTTCGCGCCGTCCGCCGGTTTAACGAGGGAAGCGACACCCGGCCCCACGACCGTCACGCCGTCCGCGTCGACGTCGAGCCACCGCGTCGTGCGGTACGGCGCGTTCGCCGCCGAGATAGCGACCGTCTCGCCCGGCGACAGCGCGTCGAACGCCGCTTCGAGTTCCGCCGTCGACGAGACGACGCGGTCCGCGACGGCTCCCCGTGCTCCCGGGTCGTTACCGCCGCCGGGACGGCGGGCGACCCCGAGCGCCAGTCCGAGCGCTCCCGCCAGTATCCGACGGCGTGACAGTTCGACCATCCTCCCGCTGACGAAAGACGAGCAGAAAACACTGCCTTGTGGCCGACCGCCGAGACGGCAGGGTCCCGGCCGGGCGGTCGGCAGGGTCCCGGCCGGGCGGTCGGCCGGCGCGACGGCGACGCTACTCGCCCAGCTTCCGGCTGGTCGCCGCCAGGCCGGCCTCGACGTCGACGTCCGCGCCGAACTCGCGGAGAGCGTCGCCGAGCGCGCTCACGAGGTACGACACCGTCTCGGGGCGCGCGGAGTAGCCCATGCAGCCGATGCGGAATATCTCGCCGTCGAGGTCGCCCAGCCCCGTCGCTATCTCCAGGTCGTACTGGTCGAGCAGGTAGGCGGTCACGTCCGTGTCCTCGACCCCGTCGGGGACGCGGACGGCGTTGAGGCTCGGGAGCCAGTACTCCTCGGGCGCGTTCATCTCGAGGCCCATCGCCTCGACGCCGCTCTTCAGCGCGCCGGCCATCTCGCGGTGGCGGTCCCAGCGCGCCTCGATGCCCTCCTCGGCGACCAGGCGCAGCGCCTCGCGCAGCGCGTACACGTTCGTGATGGGCGCGGTGTGGTGGTAGGCGCGCTCGTCGCCCCAGTACCCCTCCAGCAGCGAGAGGTCGAGGTACCACGACCGTGCGGGCTCCTCGCGGTCGAGCACCTTCGCCATCGCGCGGTCGTTCAGCGTGAGCGGACTCGCGCCCGGCGGGCAGGAGAGACACTTCTGCGGGCCGGCGTAGGCGACGTCGACGTCCCACTCGTCGACCCGCATCTCGACGCCGCCAAGCGAGGTGACGGTGTCCGCGACGACGTAGGCGTCGTGCTCGTGGGCGATGGCCGTCAGTTCGGCCACGTCCGGCTGGAGGACGCCCGTGCTCGTCTCGGCGTGGACGAACCCGAACACGTCGGGCTGGTGTTCGTCGAAGGCGGCCGCCACGTCGGCGGGGTCGAGCGGTTCGCCCCACGGCGCGTCGACGTGGACGACCTCGCCGCCCGCGCGCTCGGCCATCGACGCCATGCGCCCGCCGAAGTAACCGTTCGTGGGGACGAGCATCGTGTCGCCGGGTTCGACCAGATTGCCGATGGCGGTCTCCATCGACGCGGACCCGGTCCCCGAGACGGGGATGGTCCACTGGTTGTCGGTGCGGAAGGTGTATCGCAGGAGGTCCTGCACCTCGTCCATTATCTCCACGAACGAGGGGTCGAGGTGGCCGACCAGCGGCGTGCTCATCGCGCGCAGCACGCGCGGGTGGACCTCGCTCGGTCCTGGTCCCATCAGCGTTCTGTCCGGCGGCGTCAGTTCACCGACGTCGGGCTTGTCCATGGCAGTCCATTTCACGGCCCCCCACAAAAACCTCGTCTTCGCGGCACTCGATTCCAACGCCAGACTAAATCGGCAAACCCGGCGTTTCGTCACGAAAACTGTCGAAACGGTCGCGCCGCTTTATCCACCGCAGTGGCGTACGACGGTGTACCCAGCTAGCGCTGGGTGAGAAACGCATGACACGCCGGGGGTCGACGCGACAGCTGGGGGACGGCGGGGAATCGCAGCCGAACCCGCACCGATACGGGCCACGACAGCGCGAGCAGCGCGGGGAACGAGCGCCCGTCGGGGGGACGGTGATCGGGTTCGAGCAGCGGTTGCCGGAGGAGTTGCGGAACGCGCTCGCGGCGTTCGAACGCGCCGCGAACGTCAGCGAGTGGTGTGCGAATCAGGGCCTGGACGACGGGCCGCAGTTGGCCCGCGTCGTCCAGCTCTGCGGGGACGTCGCGGACGTCGCGACGCTGAACGCACGCCTCATCGCCCGCGACTCCGAGTTCGGCCCCCAATTCGCGGAGCTGTTCGCTCGCACCGCCGAAGAGTGCGCGGACGAGTGCCTGCGACACCCACAGCAGTACACCCAGGAGTGTGCTGCTGTGCTTTCCCGGGCCGTCGACACTACCTATCGCATGCTCGACGCACTACGGTCGCGTCGAGCGGGTCGAACAGGGTCCGTGCGGGCGTAACTCGTCCACGTCACTCGAACGGACGGTGAAAACGAGCGGCGATTCCGACGGCGTCAGTCGAGCAGATTGCGCGCGATGACCTTCTTCTGGATCTCGCTGGTACCCTCGTAGATGGTCGTGATCTTCGAGTCGCGGTAGAACCGCTCGACGTCGAAGTCGGTGGTGTAGCCGTATCCGCCGTGGATCTGGACGGCCTCGTTGGTCACGTCCACGGCCGACTCGCTGGCGAAGTACTTCGCCATGCTGGCGGCCATCTCGGGCGTCTCGCCGCGGTCCTCGGTCCGGGCCGCGTCGCGGGTGAGCAGCCGCGCCGCCTGCACCTTCGTCTGCATGTCGGCGAGCTTGTGCCGGATGGTCTGGATGTCTGCGAGCGGTTTGCCGAACTGCTCGCGGTCCTGCGCGTACGCCACCGCCTCGTCCAGTGCGGCCTGCGCCAGCCCCACGGACTGGCTGGCGATGCCGATGCGGCCGCCGGTGAGGATGTGGAACGCGGCCGACAGGCCCCGCCCCTCCTCGGTGAGTCGGTTCGCGGCGGGAACCCGCACGTCGTCGAAGACGAGCGTCGTCGTGTCGCTGGCCCGCAGACCGAGCTTGTCCTCCTTCTTGCCCACTTCGAGACCGTCGGCGTCCTTCGGGACGACGAACTGCGTGACGCTCCGGGGGTCGTCGCGGTCCGTCTTGGCGAACAGGACGACGACGCCCGCGCGCTTGCCGTTGGTGATCCACTGCTTCTTCCCGTCGATGACGTACTCGTCACCCTCGCGGCGCGCCTCCGTCGTCATCTCCGCGGGGTTCGACCCGGCCTGCGGTTCCGAGAGTGCGAACGCGCCGACGGGGCGGCCGTCTACCATCTCGGGGAGCCATCGCTCCTTCTGGTCGTCGTCGCCGAACTCGGCGATGCAGGAGGTTGCGAGCGAGTGGACCGACAGCGCGGTCGCCACCGAAAGCATGCCGTAGGCGACCTCCTCGTTGACGAGGCTGTAGGTCAGGCGGTCGACGTCGAGCCCACCGTACTCCTCGGGGACCGTCATGCCCGTCAGTCCGAGTTCCGCCATCTCGTCCCAGACGTCCTCGGGAAACTCCTGGTCTTCGTCGCAGTCGGCCGCCACGGGGCGGATCTCCTCGACGGCGAACTCCCGCACCGTGTCCCGGATCTGGCGCTGTTCCTCGGAGAGGTTCATACTCCCGCTTCCGGGCCGCAAAGGAAAAACTTGCCCGTTCTGCGCAGCCGGCACAACGATTAGTACCCACCAGACGCGAGGTAGGCCCATGAGCGACGACACGACGGAGTCGCCGACGGTGCTCGTGCTCCGGCGCGGCACCCACGGCGTTCCGGTCGCCGAGTACGCCGACGAACTGCGCGACCGCCTCCCCGGCGTCGAGGTGCGCCACGCCCGGACGCCGGCCGAGGAGCGCGAACTGATCGCCGACGCGGAGATCGTGACCGGCATGTCCATCGACGAGGACCTGCTCGCCCACGCCGAGAAGCTCGAACTCTTCGCGTGCGCGTACGCGGGGACCGGCCACCTGCCGCTCGACGCGCTCGAATCGCGGGGCGTCGCGGTGACGAACGCCTCGGGCGTCCACGGTCCGAACATCGGCGAGCACGTCGTCGGGGCCATCCTCGCGTTCGTCCGCGGGTTCCCGCGGGCGTGGCGGCAGGGCGAACGCCGCGAGTGGCGCCACTTCCGCGCCCGCGAACTGCAGGACAGCACCGTCACCGTCGTCGGTCTGGGCGCAATCGGGCAGGCCGTCGTCGAGCGCCTGCAGGGGTTCGACGTCGAGACCGTCGGCGTCCGCTACACGCCGGAGAAGGGCGGGCCGACGGACGAGGTGCTGGGGTTCGACGCGCTGCACGACGCGCTGGCGCGTACCGACTACCTCGTGCTGGCCTGCCCGCTGACCGACGAGACGCGCGGCCTGATAGACGAGGCCGCCCTCGTCACCCTACCGCCGGACGCCGTGCTGGTGAACATCGCACGCGGAAAGGTCGTCGCTACCGACGATCTGGTGGCCGCGCTCCGCCGGGACCGCATCGGCGGCGCGGCGCTCGACGTGACCGACCCCGAACCGCTGCCGGAGGACCACCCGCTGTGGAACTTCGAGAACGTGATGATAACGCCGCACAACGCCGGCCACACGCCGGAGTACTACGCCCGACTGGCGGACATCGTCGCCGGGAACGTCGAACGGGTCGCCGAGACGGGCGCGTACGGGAGGCTCGACAACCGGGTCGCGTAACGGTCGGTTACCTGTCACCTGGTGGAGGTGACGACCGCGTTGCACAGGTTTATAAGTGAGAAGGCGCAACTCACTGATGCCGACGAACGACGCTTTTCTCGTCGTGTGTCGGCATTGGACTGTGCCCCTCGTCGCAGTGGACCCTGGTCGGGAGGTCCACACTGCTCCCGGGAGCACCCTTCCATCCGTCTCCTCTCGTCCTCGTCCTTTGGCGCACTCACCGGGAGTCGCGACGCTGTTCGGAAGCGTGCCAGGGTCGCCACTGGCGGAGCGTCGCGACCGCAAAGAACGATACGTCGGTTCTTCGGCGTCGAGTGCAGGTGGCGGGGACGGGACGACTAGTCGTCGCCGCTCGTCTTGATGTCGGCCGAGAGACCCTGTGCCATCTCGATCTCCTTGCTGTTGTTCATCGTCCAGGCGGTGCGCTCGGTGACGGCCTCGATGGCCTCGCGGGCGCTTGGGTAGCCGTTGCCGGACTTCTTGACGCCGCCGAACGGCAGTTGGACCTCCGCGCCGATGCAGGGCAGGTTGGCGTACGCGAGGCCCAGTTCGGCGTGGTCGCGGAAGTAGTTGATCTGGCGGTAGTCCTCGCTGATGACAGCGCCGGCCAGCCCGTACGGCGTGTCGTTGTGGATGTCGACTGCCTCCTCGATGTCGCCCGAGTACTTCAGCAGGGCGACGTGCGGGCCGAACACCTCCTCCTTGATGCAGCGGAGGTCGGTGTCGTAGTCGATCTCGTAGACGAACGGCCCGACCCAGTAGCCGTCCTCGTGGCCGTCCGGAATCTCGCTGTCGTCGAGTTCCTCGCGGTCGACGAGCACGTTCGCGCCCTCCTGGCGGGCGAGGTCGTTGTACTTGCCGAACTTCTCGACCTGCTCCTCGTTGACCATCGGGCCCATGAACGTCGACTCGTCGAGCGGGTCGCCGACGGCGACGTCCTCCGCGAGGTCGACGAAGCGCTCCTTGAACTCGTCGTAGACGTCCTCGTGGACGATGAGGCGCTCGCTGGAGACGCAGCGCTGGCCCGTCGTCTTGAACGACGACATCACGGCCGAGTGGACCGCCACGTCGAGGTCCGCTTCCTCGGTGATGACGATGCCGTTCTTGCCGCCCATCTCGCAGGCGGCCAGCTTACCGGGCTCGCCGCCGACCTTGCCGGCGATCTTGTGCCCAACCTCGGAGGAGCCGGTGAACAGGACGGTGTCGACGCGCTCGTCCTCGACGATGGCGTTGCCGGCGTCGCCGAAGCCCTGCACCATGTTGAAGACGCCGTCCGGGACGCCGGCGTCCTCCAGCATCTCGGCGACGATCTGGCCGCACCACGGCGTCTGCTCGGCGGGCTTCCAGACGACGGTGTTGCCCTCGACGAGCGCGAGCGCCATGTGCCAGAACGGGATGGCGACCGGGAAGTTCCACGGCGTGATGCAGCCGACGACGCCGCGCGGCTTCCGGCGCATGTAGGCGTCCTTGCTCGGGATCTCGCTCGGCACCACGTCGCCGTGGGGGTGGCGGGCGTTGCCCGCGGCCCACTCGACCATGTGCGCGGCCTCGACGACGTCGGCCCTGCCCTCGCTGATCTCCTTGCCGCACTCCTTCGTGATGACCTCGCCGAGTTCGTCGGTGCGGTCTTTCAGTTCGTGGTAGACGTCCCAGAGGTACTCCGCGCGGTCGATGTACGAGAGGTTTCGCCACTCCTCCTCGGCCTCCTTCGCGGCCGCGAGCGCGGCGTCGACGTCCGCCTCGGTTCCGCGGTGGAACTCGGCGAGCGTCTCCTTGTTCGACGGGTCGACGCTCTCGAACGTCTCGTCGCCCGCGCCGTCGCGCCACTCGCCGCCGATGTAATGGCCGTACACCTGCTCGCTGGCTTGCTGGCTCATAGGTACGCATCGAACTCCGACCGGAGCGGTGAAAAAGTCTCCCACTTCCGTCAGCGAGCGTCCAGAGCAGCGAGGAACGGGAACGAGGCCGGCGGCTCGAACGGCGTCGGTGACTAGCGGACCTCGCGCTGTTCGGTGTCCGCCATCTTCTCGATCTCGCCCTTGACCCTGGCCGCGTCGAAGTCGTGGTCGGGGCGGATGTTCACGAAGTCGAGGAACTCCCGGGCAGCGAGCAGTTCGTCGGCGGCGTAGTGGTCGCGCGCGGCCACCACCGCGTCCCGGGCGCCCACGAGGGGCGCGAGCGCTGCGAGTGCGCACGCGAGGTCGTACGAGCGGACCTCCTCCATGCGGTCCTGGTCGACGCCCGTCGCGTCGATGAAGTAGACCTCGCCGTCGTGGACGAGGACGTTCTCCCCGCGCAGGTCGCCGTGGGCGAGCTGGTGGTCGTGCATGACCGACAGCGACCCGTACAGGTCCGGAGCGTGCTCGCGGACCGCGTCAGGGTCCAGCTCGTCGAAGGTCTCGAACTCCGGGATGTACGCCATCACGAGCACGCCCAGGCCGTCGAACTCGAACGCTTCGACCGGACGGGGCGCGTTCAGCCCGATGTCGCGCATCCGACGCGTCGCCTCCAGTTCGTGCTCGGCCATCTCCACCGGGTCGGCGAAGTGCTCGAAGAACCCTTCGGTACCGCTGGAGAACGCTCCGAGGTTGCGCGCGCTGGTGAACAGGGCGTGGACGAGCGAGTTCTGGTCCGTGATCACCTTGACGAACCACTCGTCGTCGACGACGCAGGGAGTCGAGAGCCAGTTGTCCGCGTCGATGAACTCGACGTGCACCTCGTCGCGGTCGTACCGTCGAGCGAGTTCGCTGGCCACCCCTTCGAGGCGGTCCCACTCGACGCTCCCACGCACCAGCCGACGGAATACCATCGTAGATTCCCTATGGCCGCCCCGGTGATAAATACTCCCGCCGGTCTCCGGACCCCGGCGTCGAGACGACGGTTCCCCCCTGCCGTCCCGCCGTCGCGGCCGCACCCGAACCGAACTCATTCTCTATCCCGACATGTAGTTTACGCACCGGATTTTGTTCAAAGATTGGGTGTTGTTGATATGGTTGTGGTTCGAACAGGTCGACATGGGTCGCGCCCAGGAACTGGCCGACTACCTCGCGAACGCTGATTCGCTCGCCGTCGTCTGTCACGACAATCCCGATCCGGACTGCATCGCAAGTGCGCTGGGGCTGGTCGCCATCGCGGACTCCGTCGGCGTGTCGACCTCGGACGTGCTGTACGGCGGCGCCATCTCCCACCAGCAGAACCGGGCGTTCGTCAACCGACTCGACGTCCCGATGAATCGGCTCTCGGAGGTGGACCTGGGAGACTACGACCTGCTGGCGTTCGTCGACCACGCTGTCCCCGGCCAGCACACCGAGCTCGAACCGGACGTCACCCCGGACGTCGTCGTCGACCACCACCCGCTCGACGAGCGGCTGGATGCGACGTTCGTCGACGTTCGGGAGTCGGTCGGCGCGACGGCGACGATAATCGTCGAGTACCTGCAGGAGCTCGGCATCGAGCGCGACGCCCGCCTCGGGTCGGCGCTGCTGTTCGCGCTCCACCGCGAGCGGATCGACTACCTGCGCCATCCGACGCTCAACGAGTACGAGGCCGCCCTCTCCGTGTGTCCGGACGCCGACATCGACCTCCTCGACCAGCTCTACGGCGCCTCGTTCACCCCGGCGACGGCGGACGCCATCGCCGAGGCCATCCAGAACCGGGTCCAGCGAGGGGCGAGTCTGGCCAGTTGCGTCGGACGGACGTCGGAGCGCGACGCGCTCGTGCAGGCGGCCGACTACCTGCAGAACATCGAAGGGGTCGACACCGTACTCGTCTTCGGCATCGTCGACGGCGCCGTGGAGATGAGCGCCCGCTCCATCGACCCCCGGGTCGACCTCGGCGACGTCCTCGAGGAGGCCTTCGACGACGTTGGGAGCGCCGGTGGACACGCCGACATGGCCGGCGCGGAAATCAAGCTGGGGCTCTTCGCCGACGTCGACGGCGCCAACGGCGACGAACTGGTCGACTTCGTCGCCAGTCGCGTCTCCCGTCGGTTCTTCGACGCTCTGCGGCTCGAGGAGGAGTAGTTCTACCCTCCTCGGACCGTTCTGGAGTGGGGCGGCGGTAGCAACACTTCGGTCGCCGGCCGACCCGGCTGCCACGCCGCCCAGGTGTCGACCTTCGACGGTCGAATCCGGAGTTCGTCGCCGGTTCGTGGTCCACAGGTGGCCTCCGCGAGTAGCTCCCCGTCGCTTCGTCTACCAGCACGAGGTTGCCGCTCGTCCGGACCGACGCTCCGGCGTCGCCTGCGTGCTGCTGTTCACTGACGGCGTCGTCCAGCTCTACCTGTTCCGGTTCGGCGGACTGTCGACGCTCGCTGCGCTCGGCTAGTGGTGTTCGGATTCGAGGTGGTCGAGTCGGGTCTCGATCTCTTCGAGGCGACGGGCGAGCTGGCGGTCGAGCGCGCTTCGTTCCTCCGGGTCGTCGCTCCAGATCCACGGACACCCCCGGACGTGGGCGTTGAGCCGCTCGTACGATATGTCGCCGTGACACCCCGGACAGACTGGCATAGGTGGACTACCACGTCGACGGTCGTCTTCCTTTCGGCCACGGACGTCGGCTCTACTGCAGTCGCGAGAGCGCGTGACGTCGCGCCGTTGTCCTCTGCTATCACACCACTTATTCTGGTCCGCGCCGTCGTAGTGGGCATGGTCGGAATGGGGATCATCGGACTCGGAGGGCTCGGCCACGTGATACTCGACGCCTACGCGGACGTCGGCGACGTCGACATCGTCGCCGGCGCGGACGTGTCGCCGGAAGCGCGCGACGCGTTCGAGACGACGTACGGCGCACCGGCGTACGACGACTACGCGACGATGCTCGCCGAGCACGACCTCGACGCGGCCACCATCGTCACGCCGCACACCCTTCACTACGAGCAGGCGATGGCCTGCCTCGACGACGGTCTCGACGTCCTGCTGGAGAAACCGATGGTGACCGACACCGAGGACGCCGTCGACCTCGTGACCACCGCCGACGAGCGCGACCGCGTCCTGCAGGTGGGCTACCAGCGGCACTTCCACCCGGCGTTCCAGGAACTGCGGCGCGTCGCCCGGGGCGACCGCATCGGTGACGTCCACACGGTCAGCTGTTATCTCGGCCAGGAGTGGATCGACGCCCAGCAGGGAACGTGGCGGACGAACCCCGCTCTCTCCGGCGGTGGACAGCTCTACGACACCGGGTCGCACCTGCTCGACGCGCTGCTGTGGACGACCGGTGGGACGCCGACCGACGTCGTCGCCGAGATGGACTACGCGACCCCTGGGGTCGACGTCAACAGCGCGCTCGCCGTCACCCTGGACGTCGACGGACGGACCGTAACGGCGAGCGTGGGCGTCAGCGGCGACGGCGTCGAGGTCTCGCCGACGGAGGGGTACGCGATGTGGGGGACCGACGGACGCGTCGGGTACGCCGAGGACTACCTGACGGTCACGGAGACGGGGCGGACCACCTCCGGGACCACCATCACCGCGGACACCGAACTGGGGTCGCTCACCCACGCGAAGCTACGGAACTTCGCCGACTCTGTCCGCGGCGACGCGGAGCCGGCGGTCCCCGGCGAGCACGGCCTGCGGGTGACCGCGCTCACGGAGGCCGCCTACCAGGCCGACGAGACGGGCGAACGCGTCGACGTCGCCGCGACCCTGGACGCCGCGCGCGAGGAGGTCGAGTGACGGAAACCAGTAGCTTGAACTACGGTACGACCCCAAGCACCTGTATGAGCCTCGAGATCGAACACGAGTGCCCCCAGTGTGGCGGCACCGAGACGTTCTACCGCAGCGCCAGCACGACGCTCCACCTCGGCGAGAAGACCAAGTGGCGCTGTACCGAGTGCGGCTACGGCTTCGTCACTATCGACGGCGACATCGACTCCACCGCTACGGCGTAGTGGGACGCCGAGCCGGTCGACCTCTTCTCCTGCCTCGAACGCACCGTTCCGACCCGCTCGTCCTCGACGGACGGCTCCGTCCTACCCGTCGATAAACCGTATGCCGGGATACTGAATCCCCGGTCGTTGGACGACAGCGGTTCGGGGCGTGCCACGTCGAGAAGCCCGCGGGCCGAGCGCGTCAGAACATCAACCGTTCGAGCAGTTTACGTGCGAGTCCCGGGCGACCCGACTCGCGGGGATAGACGGTGACGGTCGTACAGCCCGGGCTCAAAAGCACGGGCCGGTCGTCGAACAGTCCGCTTCGAAGCCTGTGGTCTGCGCCTCGACGCACCAGCAGGTCCGGACGCGGAAGCTGTCCGCCGTCCGTCCGGACGGACTGTGCCCGGACCGGCACGGAGAGCAACTCCGAGAGGTCGGACTGGTAGTCGCCGATCGTGCGCCGTTGCTGGTCGGTGCTATCGCCGTCGGCGGGATGCCAGAGCGAGATGCTCCCGTCGTTCGACGCGGCGATGGCCTCCGCGACGTTCACCGTGAGGGACGCGTACGGTCCACCGTCCCCGGAGAGTGCGATCCGTTCGGGAGCGTCGTAGCCGAGGTTGTCCACGAGCAACACGTCGCACGGTGCGTGTCGGACGATCCAGTCGACCGGATCACCGAGCAGTCGCGAGCGGAGGCGGAGCGGTTCGTGCTCGGCGAGTATCGCGTCGACCTCGTGGTCGTCGGCGAAGTTGACGACGGCGTGTTTCGTATCGTGGCTGACGACCTCGTCGGCCGTCAGGTCGACGTCCAGGTCGGCTGCGAGGTCGGCCATCCGGGTTTCGAACGAGACGTCCGACGGCGACTGGACGGTGGCGTCCTCGGTGAGCGGCGCCTGGTCGGGGATCTCCTCGAACCGGACGACCACGACCCGGCCGTCGTCCGGACGGACGAGGTCCGCGGCCAGGGCGACCAGCGATCGCTCGCGTTGTCCGCCCACGTCCTTCGTGAGCGCGACGAGTACCTCGTGTGTCGCGTCCGACGAGGCGGACTCGACGTCGGTGAGCGCGTCCTCACCGATCTGCCGCCGGAGCGCGTCGGCGGCCGCACCCTCCCGGCGGACTCGCGGGCGGACGTAGACGAAGTACCAGAGGACGCTCCCGAACGCGATGAGGAGCGCGCCGACGAGCGCGATTGTTCCCATCTGCGTGAGCAGGAGTACGCCGGTGACGGCGCCGAAGACCTGCATCCAGGGGTACAGCGGCGACGTGAACTCCGGATCGTACTCCGTTCCTCCCTCACGGAAGGCGACGACGGCCAGGTTGATCAGCGCGAACACCATGATCTGGAAGGCGCTCGCGAGCTTTGCGATCTCCAGAATCGGAACGAAGGCGATCAGCGCGAGCAGTACGGCACCCGTGAGCGTGATGGACGCGACCGGCGTCCCGAACCGGTCGCTGACCGTCGACAGCGACGGCGGGGCGAGCCTGTCCCGGCTCATCGCAAACGGGTAGCGCGACGAGGAGAGGATGCCGGCGTTGGCGGTCGAGACGAGAGCCAGGATGGCCGCAACGATGACGGCGATGACGCCAGCCTGTCCGAGCGTGACCTCCGCGGCGACCGCGACGGGCGTCCGTGAGCCGGCGACGCTTCCGGGGTCGGTTATCCCGACCAGTACCGCGACGATACCCACGTACAGTGCCGTCGTGAACGCGAGCGATCCGAGGATTCCGCGGGGGATGTTCCGCCCGGGTTTCTCGACCTCCTCGGCGACGCTCGCCACCTTGGTGACGCCGGCGTACGAGACGAACACCAGCCCGGTCGCGGCCAGGAGCCCGCCGACGCCGTCGTCGAAGAAGTCGACGTAGTTCGCCGACCGGATTCCGGGCGCGCTCCCGGCGGCGAACCAGCCGAGCGCCGCCAGCATGACGACGACGATAGCGAGCTGGAGCCGTCCCGTCTGTTTCGCACCGAACAGGTTCACCAGGATAAGGACCGTCGCCAGCCCCAGCGCGACCGGCTTCAGTGGCAGATCGAACAGCAGGAGCAGGTAGGGAACGCCGCCGACGAGCGCGAGCGCGCCCTTGAACGAGAGGGAGAACCACGTCCCGACGCCAGCGATAGTACCCAGCAAGGGACCCATGCCACGCTCTATGTAGATGTACGTTCCCCCGGCCTCGGGCATCGCGGTGGCCATCTCCGACTTCGAGAGCGCCGCCGGCACCACGAGCACGCCAGCCAGGAGGTAGGCGAGTATCACGGCGGGACCGGCGACTTCGAGCGCCAGCGCCGGGAGGATGAAGATGCCACTGCCGATCATCGCACCGATGCTGATGGCGAGTACTGACGGAAGGCCGAGGTCTCGTTCTAGCTCTTTCATATTTTGTCGACTATTTCGGTGGACAGCGCGGTCGTCGCACAGACGGGTTCGTGTCCGGCTGCGGTGAGAAGTTCGCACCGGTCGGGAACGCTCGCCAGCACGACGGCCCTGGAGACGTCGAAGTGCGTCCTGGCGAGCTGTGCGACGAGCAGGTTCCGGCTGTCGCACGGCGTCGCCACGACGACCGTCGAGGCGCTCGACACGCCGGCCTCGCCCAGCGTTCGCGCGTCGGCCGGGTTACCCTGCTGTACAGGGATATCGGACGGCTCGTGCACCTCGTCGACCAGGGCGACGTCGTGACCGTGCGCACGGAGACGGCGGGCCACGGCCGCACCGACGTGTTCGCCGCCGAGGACGAACAGCTCCGCCGCTTCTCTGCCGGGTTGCTCGCTCCTCGTGGAGAGGTTCGGTTTCAGTTTCATGGTTCAGTGAACGACCCCGTTCGCGACGGTCCGACTCGGGTGTCGGACGCGGTCACCAGGACGTAAATCACAGAGCGACATAAGCTAGCCGGTTTAATCCCCGGTTCGTCAATATAGTTTCTCTAAATATGCACTTCCGTCATCGGAACCGAGGTCAGGACCGGACGGCACGCCCGCACGTCCCGGCGTCGCCGCGCACGGGAGGACACGGCGGCCGTCACAGTGCCTGTTCGAGTCGGGGGACGAACGGACGGACCGTCCCTCCCGGTCAACCGGCGTCGGTCCGGCCGCAGAGCAAGACTGAATAGTACCCTCGATGACGAAACAGATAGCAGATGAAAGATGGTGAACTAGACTCGGTCGATAGACACATTCTCTACTACCTCCAGCAGGACGCTCGACGAACGTCGTCCAGTGACATCGCGGAGAAGCTGGACCTGTCTCCGAGCACCGTCCGGACGCGCATCGGTAAGCTCGAGGCAAGCGGCGTCATCCGCGGCTACCACCTGGACATCGACTACGACCTGGCAGGCTACCCGCTCTACACCAAGATCATCTGTACGGCACCTATCACGGAGCGCGACAGGCTCGCCAACGAGGCCCGCAAGGTACGCGGCGTGACGGCCGTCCGCGAGATAATGACTGGCAAGCGAAACGTGTACGTCAACGCCATCGGGGAGGACCACGACGATCTCAACCGTATCGGGGAAGAACTCGACAGGGTCGGGCTCGACGTCGTCGACGAACAGCTCATCCGCGACGAGTACGTCTGTCCGTACCACGGCTTCCTCGACCAGGAAGCCGATGCACAGCCTGTCGAGGGCGACACCGAATCGTAGCGCCGTACACCGAACGGACTCGTTCTCCGTCTTCGACCCCGAGAGCGGTCGACCCGCGGCGCATTCTCGAACGCCGCGGCGTCGGACGGACGACCGAAAGCCCGGAGCCGTCTGCGACCCGGGACGACTGCACCGCCATCCGTCGGCGGACTGCCGTCCGCACGTCGTCGAGAGAAGGGGGTCGCGCCGAACGGCCTACTCGTCGAGCGACTGCCATGACAGCCGCAGGTTCCGGGCGGCGTCGGCCTGGTCGATGCGCTTCGCGGTCGTGCGCTGGGGCGCGTCCGCGAGTGCGTCCTCATCCTCGCGTGCGACCGCGTTGAACGCCTCGGCGAGCTGGTCGAGCGTCTCGCGGTTCTCCACCTCGGTCGGCTCGGTCATCAGCGCCTCCGGGACGATCTCGGGCCACTTCGTCGTCGGCGGGTGGACGCCGTAGTCGAGCATCCGCTTCGCCACGTCGGCGGCGTCCTGGTCGCCCGCGCTGGCGACGAACTCGTGGTGGAACGGCCCGTGGGGCACCTCGTAGTCGATCTGCTCGGCGAGGTAGTTGGCGTTGAGGACGGCCTTCGCGCTGGCGTCGGCGAGGCCGGCGTCGCCGAGGCGGGCGATGTAGGCGTAGGTCTTCACCAGCACGAGCCAGTTACCCGCGAACCCGTGGACCTTGCCGATGGTGTTCTCGGGGTCGAACCGCTCGTAGCCGTTCTCCGTCTCCCGCACGCGCGGCGCGGGGAGGAACTCGGCGAGGTCCGAGACGACGCCCACCGGGCCGGCACCCGGGCCGCCGCCGCCGTGCGGCGTGGCGAACGTCTTGTGGACGTTGTAGTGCATGATGTCGAAGCCCATGTCGCCGGGACGGGCCTGCCCGAGCAGCGCGTTGAGGTTCGCGCCGTCGTAGTAGAGCAGGCCGCCGACGTCGTGGACGACGTCCGCGATCTCCTCGATGTCGCGCTCGAACAGCCCGAGCGTGTTCGGGTTCGTCAGCATGAACAGCGCGGTGTCCTCGCCGGCGGCAGCCTCGAGAGCGTCGAGGTCGACGCGGCCGTCGTCGCCCGACGGCAGTTCGACCACGTCGTAGCCGCCCATCGCCGCGCTGGCGAAGTTCGTGCCGTGGGCGCTGTCCGGGACGATGATCTCGTCGCGGTGGCCCTCGCCGTTGGCCTCGTGGTACGCCTTGGCGACGAGGATGCCGGTGAACTCGCCGGCCGCGCCCGCCGGCGGCTGGAGGCTGACCGCGTCCATGCCGCCGATGCGCGCCAGGTAGTCCTGGAGGCCGTGCATGAGTTCGAGGGTGCCCTGGACGCTCTCGGCCGAACGGTCGGGGTGGACCTGCGCGCCGGGGAGCGCCGCCACGTCCTCGGTGAACTTCGGGTTGTACTTCATCGTACAGCTCCCGAGCGGGTAGGGTCCGCTGTCGACGCCGTAGTTCATCTGGGAGAGGCGGGTGTAGTGGCGCGCGAGCTCCGGCTCCGAAATCTCGGGAAGGTCGAGGCTGTCGCGGGTCAGGTCGTCGGGCAGTGGCGCGTCGTCGACGTCGACGCGCTCGCCGTCCTTCTCCGAGAGCAGCGGTTCGTAGCGGTCCTCGTCCTCGCGCTGCCAGCGTGCCTGGTCGTACTTCATCGGGACACCTCCTCGAAGCTGGCGACGAACTCGTCGACGGCGTGCTCGTTGGTGTCGGTCACGCACACCTGGACCTCGTGTTCGCCGACCTGGTGGACCGCGAAGCCCTCCCGTTCGAGGTCGTCGACGATGGGGGCGGCCGGCTGGTCGGTGTGAGCGACGAACTCGCGGAAGTGGTGGCGGTCGTGGACGGGCGCCTTGACGCCCGTAATCGCGTCGAGGCGCTCGGCGAGGTCGCGCGCCAGCGTGACACAGTCCTCGGCGAGGTCGACGAGGCCGGACGGCCCGAGGTAGGCGGCGTGGATGGCGGCCCGCAGCGCCACCCAGGCCTGGTTCGTGCAGATGTTGCTCGTCGCGCGCTCGCGGCGGATGTGCTGTTCGCGCGTCTGGAGCGTCAGGGTGTAGGTCCGGTTGCCGTCCGCGTCCTCGGCAGCGCCGACGAGGCGGCCCGGCACCTGCCGGACGAACTCCTCGCGCGTGGCGAACAGGCCGAGGCCCATGCCGTAACTCGTCGGCAGGCCCAGCGTCGCGGCGTCGCCGACGACGACGTCGGCGCCGACGCTCGCGGGTTCCTGCAGCAACGAGAGCGCGACCGGGTCCGAGCCGAGACAGAACAGCGCGTCGTGGTCGTCAGCGAGTCGGCCGACCGTCGCGAGGTTCTCCTCGACGGTCCCGAGCGTCGTCGGGTTCTCTGCGTACACCATGACGGCGTCCTCGTCGAGGGCGTCCGCCAGCGCGTCGACGTCGACGTTGCCGTCGTCGGTCGCGTACGTCTCGACGGCGAGTCCGGGGCCGTCGGCGTAGTTCGCCAGCACGCTCCGGCGGTTCTCGAGGAGATAGTCGGGGACGAGCACCCGGTTCCCGCTGGTCGCGCGGACGCGCGAGGCGAGCAGCGCCGCCTCGGCCAGCGCCGTCGCGTGGTCGTACATCGAGGCGTTGACGATGTCCAGCCCCGTGAGTTCGACCAGCATCGACTGGTACTCGAAGAGCGCCTGCAGGAACCCCTGGGTGATCTCGGGCTGGTACTGCGTGTAGGAGGTGAGAAACTCCGAGCGCAGCGAGAGGTGGTCGACCAGCGAGGGGACGTAGTGGTCGTAGTGACCGCGCCCGAGGAACTCCGTCAGGTCGCGGTTGCTCCCCAGCATCCGACGGAGTTCGCGGCGGACCGCGGCCTCGCTCTGCTCGTCGATGCCGAACTCGCCGTCGAAGCGCACTGACTCGGGCACGTCGAAGAGGTCGTCGAGCGAGTCCGCACCGACGGCGTCGAGCATCGCCGCGGTCTCCGCGTCCGTGTGCGGGGCGTACGGACTGCCCGCACTCGTGTCTCGTCCGCTCATTCGATCTGCTCGCGGTACTCCGCCGCCGACAGCAGGTCGTCCGTCTCGCCGGAGACCTCCACCTCGAGCATCCAGCCCTCGCCGAACGGGTCGTCGTTGACGAGTTCGGGCTCGTTCGTCAGCGCGTCGTTGACCGCCGTCACTGTGCCGGAGACGGGCGAGTAGAGGTCCGAGACGGCCTTGATGGACTCGACGACGCCGAACTCCTCGCCCGCCTCGACGTCGTCGCCCTCGGCGGGCAGTTCGACGAAGACGATGTCGCCCAGTTCGTCCTGTGCGAAGTCGCTGATGCCGATTCGAGCGGTGTCGTCGCTCTCTTCTACCCACTCGTGCGATTCAAGGTACTTTCGGTTCTCGGGTACTTCGAAGCTCATTGTTTGTCTTTGAGGAAGGGTGTACTCTCAATCTTTGCCTTTTTCGACTGTCCGCGAACGACGACCCTGACGACCGTCCCGGGGTCGGCGTACTCGACCGGGACGTACCCCAGCGCGATGGGGTCGCCCAGCGTCGGGCTCATCGTCCCGCTGGTCACCTCGCCGATGATACGGTCGTCGGTGTTCGTGACGTCGTACCCGTGACGCGGGACGCCCCGGTCGACCAGTCGGAGGCCGACGAACGCCTCTTCGACGCCCGCCGCTTTGGCGGTTTCGAGAGCGTCCCGTCCGACGAACTCCGTGTCGAGGTCGACCGCGAACGCCACGTCCGCCTCGTAGGGGTTGCGCGGGTCGTTCTCCGGGTCGAAGTCCTGGCCGGAGAGCAGGAATCCCATCTCCATGCGGAGCGTGTCGCGTGCGCCGAGTCCGCAGGGCTGTGCCTCGATGGCGTCCCAGACGGTCTCGGCCTCGTCCGCCGGCAGGATGAGTTCGAACCCGTCCTCGCCGGTGTACCCCGTGCGGGCGACCCAGCAGCTGACGCCGGCGACGGAGGCGTACCGTCCCTGGAACTTCGAGATGTCGTCGACCGACCCGTCGGCCGCGTCGGCGACGGCCTCGACGGCCGCCGGACCCTGGACGGCGAACATCGCGTACTCGTCGGTGACGTCGTGGACCTCGGCGTCCAGTCCCCACTCGTCGCGGAACGACGTCCAGCGCTCGTGCATCTGTTCGTCGTGGCCCGCGTTGGGGATGAACAGGAAGTCCGCGTCCCCGTCGGACGGCGTGGGTGCGATCGACTCGTCCACGTCGTCCTCGTCGGGGATGCGGTAGACCATCGTGTCGTCGAGGATGACCCCGTCTTCGTCGGTGATCATCGCGTACTGCGAGTCGCCGACCGACAGGTCGGTCACGTCGTTGCTCGTCAACCGCTGCATCAACTCCTCGGCGTCGGGACCCCCAACCGTTATCTCGCCCATGTGAGAGACGTCGAAGATGCCGACGTCCTCCCGGACGCTCCGGTGTTCCTCCTTGATGGAGTCGAACTCCACGGGCATGTCCCACCCGCCGAACTCGGTGAAGGTCGCGCCCCGTTCGTCGTGCGTACCGCGCAAGGGCGGTTTCCGAAGGGCCATATCGTACCTCCGAAGCGCGGCAAGTAATGTCTTGTTTTCTCGGCGAACCGGGTCAGGCAGGTTCGACGATTATCTCGCCGTCGCGCTTCTTGAACACGAGTCGGTCGCCCTCCTCGACCGTCTCCCCGGCCTCGGCGAACTCCTCGCGGACGGCCTTGATGAGACTGATGCGCCACCGCTGGGTGACGGTCGTCGTGCCGAGTATCTGCTCGTCCGTCATGTGCGCAACCCTTCCCAATCGGCACTGTTATGCATTTGTAGCTAAATAGACGATATAGTCACGAATGACTACTGTGGCCGAACTGGCGTCGGAACTGCACGCTGGCGAGGCGACTGCCGTGCTCGTTCGCGGCCGGTCGCCGCCGCCGGTCGGGACCTGCGGGTCGGTCGTCGCCGTCGACGTCGGAGCCGCCGCGACGCACCCCGGCGACCGCTGGCACTTCTCGCTGTCCGTCGTCGCACGGCGTGCCGGCGGCGGGACGGACCGCGAGCGGTTCGACGCCGAAGCCGTCGACGACGCCGTCGCGCGTGCGGCGACGCTCGCGCACGAACGGCGGCCGGACGGCCTCTGGCTGAACTGCCACGCGAACCTGGCGACGTACCGCTCGTCCGCGACGGTCGGCGAGTGCGAGGCGCGACTCGCGGACGCGGCGCAGACGGCGGACGCGACGCTCGTCACCTGGAGCGACGACCGCACGCCGGCCAACGACGCCGTCTACGACCGCGTCGTCGAGACGTAGGCCAGCAACGTCGCCGGGTCGACGCCGACGTCGGTGCTGTCGCACGCCGAACACTGCACCGCGAGCGACCACGACGTCTCACGCGGATGGTCGCCGGTGGCGGCCCGCTCCCACCGAGCGTCGCTGCCGGCCGCCTCCTCCGGTGAGTCGCTATCGGCGACCGACCGGGTTCCGTCCGGTTGGCGGGTCGCGTCGGGTGGACGGGCGGCGCCCGGTGGCAGTGCGTCCGTCAGTCGGTGTGACGACCGTTGACCGGCGGCTGGCGACGGGGTCGCGACGCGCGTGGCGAGTTCGACGAGCAGGACGAACGAGTCGGCGTGTCCGCAGTTGTTGCATCGCATGGCTGGTCGGGCCGACGACTGCGTTCGAGGAGTCGGCCGTGTCGGAGTGGTCCCGTCCCGGTACTTGAACGTTCGGCTCGGTCGTCGTCCGCCGACGACGTCGCGTCCAGTCCGTCCGGGAACTCGCTCGCGCGCGTGCGCCAGAACTCCACGTTCCCCTCGCGGTCGGGGTCCTCGGTGACCGTGCTCTCGCCGCGAACAGCAGCGAGAGCAGGAGCGGGTAGTCGAAGGCGTAGCTCCCCGGCCACCCCAGCAGGAGGATGGCGACGACGAGCCCCGGGACGGCCAGCGCCAGCACCGGCCCGAGGTTCTCGCGGAACCGTTCGAGGTCCGTGGTCGCCGTCCCTTCGAACAACAGCGGCGGCAGCAACACGAGCAGGATGAGGTCGTGCGTCAGCGTGATCCGGATGGTGACGTCGCGGATGGAGACCGCGAGTCCGGCCAGCAGGAGCGCGATGGTGTAGGGGAATCGACCTTGGCGACGAAGATACCCACGCCAGCGGCGACGATGAAGACCTCGATGAGGTTGATGAGTCCCGTCGTGATGCCCGCCGGTGCAGCCATACCTGGAGTGCGGGCGGGAAACCACAAAAACGCGTCCGTGACGTGAACCGATGGCACTCGCCTCGACGGTCAGTAGAAACGACGCACAGTCGGGCAAAACGAGAAGGGAGTCAGTAGCTACGGACCTTCGGCTCGTACTCCTTCTCCTCGCCTTCCAGGATGACCGGCTTGTACCAGAGCTCGGGCGAGCCCTCGTTCCACGACAGGAGCGTGTGCTTGAGCCACTCGTCGTCCTTGCGCTCCTGGTGCTCCTGGCGCCAGTGAGCGCCACGGAACTCCTCGCGCGCGAGCGCGCCGAGCGTGATTGCCTCGCCGAGGTCGATGAGGTTCTGCATCTCGATGGTGTGGATGAGGTCCGTGTTGAACGTGCGCGAGGGGTCGTTGACGTAGACGTCCTGGTACTCCTCGCGGACCTCACGGATGTCCTCGAGCGCCTGCTTCAGGCCCTCCTCGTTCCGGAAGACGTTGACGTTCTCGGTCATCGTCTTCTGGAGTTTCTCGCGGATCTCGGCCTGCTGGACGCCCTCGTCCTTCTCGAGCAGGTGCTCGACGCGGGTGCGCTCGGCCTCGACCGCCCGCTGGACGGTCTCGTCGGGGTCGGCGAGGGTCGCACCGCTGCCGTCCGCGATGGCGTCCTCGTCCGTCTCGACGGCGCCGGGGGCGACGGGCGTCTCCACCTCGCCCGGTTCGATGTCCTCGGTCTTGCCGGTCGTGATCTCGGCCTCGCCGACGTCGCCGCCGGCGGCGTGGCGGCCGGCCCGCGCGCCGAAGACGATGAGTTCGGGCAGCGCGTTGCCGCCGAGGCGGTTCGAACCGTGGACGGAGACGCAGGCGCACTCGCCGGCGGCGTAGAGGCCGCCGATGCACGTCTCGCCGTTCTCGTCCGTCTCGATGCCGCCCATCGCGTAGTGCTGGCCGGGCTTGACCGGCATCGGCTCCTCCAGGGGGTTGACGCCCTCGAAGTCCTCCGCGAGGTGGATGATGTTCTCCAGGCGGTCGACGATGCGCTCCTCGCCGAGGTGGCGCATGTCGAGGTGGACGTACTCGTCCTCGACGCCGCGGCCCTCGTTGACCTCGGTGAGTTCGGCGCGCGCGACCACGTCACGGGAGGCGAGTTCGCCCTCGTTGTTGGCGTACCCGTGTTCGAACATGAACCGCTCGCCCTCGCTGTTGTAGAGGATGCCGCCCTCCCCGCGGACGCCCTCGGAGATGAGGACGCCGGTCGAGGGGAGCGACGTCGGGTGGAACTGGATGAACTCCATGTCCTCCAGCGGGACGCCGGCCCGGTAGGCCATCGCGGCCCCGTCGCCGGTGTTGGCGACGGCGTTCGTCGTGTGGTCGTACACCTGGCCGAGACCGCCGGTCGCGAGGATGACGCCGTCGCGGGCGGCGAAACCCTCCACGTTGCCGGACTTGATGTCGTAGGCGACGACGCCGTGACAGTCGCGCTCCTCGGGGTCGTCCTCGTCGGTCACGGCGAGCCGGGAGACGTACCACTCGTCGTACACCTGGATGCCGCGCTTGACCAGCTGCTCGTACATCGTGTGCAGCAGGTGGTGGCCCGTCTCCGCGCCGGCGTACGTCGTCCGCGGGAAGGACAGGCCGCCGAACGGTCGCTGCGACACCCGGCCGTCCTCCTCGCGGGAGAACGGCATCCCCCAGTGTTCGAGCTGGATGGTCTCCTCGGGACTGTCCTGGGCCAGCGTCTCGACGGCTGGCGCGTCCCCGAGGTAGTCCGACCCTTTCATCGTGTCGTAGGCGTGTTTCTCCCAGGAGTCGCCCTCCTGGAGCGCCGCGTTGATACCGCCTTCTGCCGCGCCGGTGTGGCTGCGCACGGGGTGGAGCTTCGTCACGATGGCCACGTCGGCCCCTTCCTCGTTGGCCGCGATGGCCGCGCGAAGTCCCGCACCGCCTGCACCGACGACGATAACGTCGTGTTCGTGCATGGTTGTAGTTCGGGTTACCAGAACTTCAGGTTGTTCTTCACCGCTTCACGCTTGAGCTCCTGGATGTGCTCGGTCAGCGGGATGTCCTTCGGACAGACGTTCGTGCAGGAGAACTGCGTCTGGCAGCGCCACACGCCGTGGGTCTGGTCGAGGTGTTCGAGGCGCTGCTCGCGCATCTGTTCGCCCTCGCGGTCGTCCATGGAGAACCGGAACGCCTTGTTGAGCGCCGCCGGGCCGAGGTACTCGTTGTCCCCGGCCGCGATGTTGCACGAGGACATGCAGGCACCACACCAGATGCAGCGCGTGGACATCTTGATCTTCTCGCGGTTCGCGCGGCTCTGACGCTGTTCCTCCATGTCGTCGCTCGGCGTCTCGTCCGTCTGGAAGTACGGCTCGACCGCCTCCATCTGGTCGTAGAAGTGCTCCATGTCGACGACGAGGTCCTTCACGACCTCGGCGTGAGGGAGCGGTTCGACGCGGACCGGCTGTTCGAGGTCCGATATCTGGGTCTTGCAGCCGAGTCGCTGGCTGCCGTTGATGAACAGCGCGTCGCTGCCACAGATGGCCTGCCGGCAGGAGTGGCGGAAGGTGAGGGTCGTGTCGAACCGGTCCCGCGCCTGCATCAGCGCGTCCAGCACCGTCATGCCCTTCTCGAACGGGACGTGGAAGTCGTCGAACCGCGGTTCGTTTTTCCCCTCGATCTCGGGGTCGTAGCGGAACACCTTCAGGTGGACCGTCTCCTCGGCGGTCGTGACCGCGTCCTGCGCCCCGGACTGCTCGCGCGCCTTCTCGGCCCGCCGCCTGTCGCCGGGGGACTCGCTGCCCTGTGCTTCGGTCTCCGCTTCTTCGGTCGTTTGCGTGCTCATTTATATCAGTCCGTTCATGACGAGGGCGACGTTGATACCCTGGACCGCCAGCAGCGTGCCGGCCACGATCAGCACCCACTTCACCGCCGTCTTGCGGGTGCCGGTCAGGCCCTGGTTCAGCAGTGCGGCGTAGACGCCGTTGACGCCGTGGAACGTCGCCGTGACGAGGAACAGCACCATCGTGGCGAAGTAGCTCCACTGGCTCATCCGGCCGGACGTGCCGGCGAGTGTGATATCGGCGGGGTGGTGGACGAAGTGGAGCAGGAAGAAGTGGAACGCCAGCACGAAGACGAGGAACGCCGCCGTGACGCGCTGGAGCAGCCACGAGAGGCTCCCGCTCCGGAAGGAGGAGTACCGCTCCGCCATGTCAGAGCACCCCCTCCATGAACCGCGGGACGCTCGCCAGGACGATGACCGCGGTCACGACGAGCGACGCGTAGAAGCTCTTGTCCTGCGATTCCAGTCCGACGCCGAGGTCGACGAACAGCAGCCGGACGCCGTTGAGAATGTGGAAGACGGCGACGGCCAGCAGGCCGACCTCACCGATGCGAACGATGAGGAGACTCTCCAGCCCTCCGAGGGTGGAGTTGTAGGCCTCGGCTCCGGTGGTAGCGGTGCTCAGAACGGCGATATGCGTGAACAGGTAGCCGATGAGCACCCAGCCGGTGAACTTGTGGAAGATCCAGGCCCACATCCCGGCGGTGAACTCGCGCCACCGACCGAAGTCCTCGACCAGGCCCCGGTCATACGTTTGACTCATGCCAATCCGTGACTGGGGACCGGGGGCAAATAGAAGTTTCTACCTGCCGCCGTTCTCGCTCTCTCGACCGGCGAGATACCCTGGCGGCTGGACCTCGTCCTCGTGGTCGGACCGCGCCCGATCGCGCTTGAGCGCCCGCCGCGTGTCGGCGTTCAGCTCGACGATGTGACAGATGGGGTTGCCCGGGTAGACGACCGGGTTCTCCAGGATGCCCACGAGCAGTCCCGTGAACGGTGCCTCGACCGCCTCGCTCTCGGTCTTGAACGGGTTCGTGATGGTGCAGATGGGCGTGCCCTCGTACACCAGCGAGCCGCGGTCGTAGTGCATCTCGACGAGGCCGCCGACGTCCGCGCGCAGCCACGTCTTCTTCTCGTCGTCGATGACGGTCCGCCAGCCCGGCCACTTCACGGGGGCGTCGGGGTGGAGGTCGTACTCCGCGAAGGCACTCATCACGCCCTCGAGCGCGCGGTCGATGAACGTGCGCTGGAACCGGTGGGCTTCGCCCATTTCGATGGTGATGGTCGGCGTCCCGGCCTTCGACGCCTCGCGGCGGAGGGTGCCCGAGGGCCCCGAGGAGGAGATGATGACGTGCGACCCGAACGCGCGGGCGAGTCGCGACACCTCGGGGTCGTCCATGTCCGCGCGGACGTGGAGCATGTTCGTCCGCCCCCGCGTCGAGGTGTGGAAGTCGATGCCGATGTCGCAGGGCTCGATGAAGTTGCGGTAGATCTGGTCTGCCATCCGCTTGGCGCTCGTCGACCCCTTGCGGCCGGGGAACGAGCGGTTCAGGTCGCGGTCGTAGATGGGGAGGTAGCGCTGCTGGGCGAGAAAGCCCGGCACGTTCAGGACCGGCATGCAGACGATGGTCCCGTGGAGGCCGTCGTGGTTCCACTCGTGGGCCACCTCGCGCACGACCTCGATGCCGTTGAGTTCGTCGCCGTGTGCGGCCGCCGACAGGAAGACGGTCGGTCCCGGGTGCTCGCCGTTGACGATGGTGACCGGGATGCGAACCGGGTCGCCGAGATACGTCTCGCTGATGCCGTACCGGACGTTCTGCGTCTCGCCCGGTTCGACGATGCCGCCGTTGTACGTGAACGCCTCTGCCTCGGACGCGGCCATGGCGACCCCTCGGGCGGCAGCGTACAAAAAGGTGCTCAGTGCCGTCTTCGGGATCACCCCCGAGCACGGCGGGTCGGCGGTCTGCCGTCGCCGGAACCGCAACGATGTATCTTCTGCCCCCGAAAGATTGCTATCTTCTGAAGTTTTCAGTTCAAGAGTCCGCGAACATTTTAGTCGAGCGGGGCCGAAACGGAGACATACATGGTTGTCAACGACACCACGGTCCAGGTAGGGGTCCTCAGTCTCCACAACAGCAAGGAGACCAAGGCGATACTGAACGCGGTCGAGGACCTCGGACACGAACCGCGGTGGCTGCGGAACGAGAACACGGCGGTCCACATCGAGGACGACGAGATAGCGCTCGAACCGAACGTCGACGTCGTCGCGAACCGGCTCCTGCTGTCGAACACCGAACAGCCGTCGGAGGCGCTCGGACTGGCGAACGTCTACGACTCGCTACGCCCGGTGTTGAACCGACCGTGCACCGTGATGACGGCGATCCACAAGTTCTCCACCGCCACGGCGCTCTCGAACGCCGGTATCCCGGTGCCGGACGCGCTGCTGGCGCTGGACGCAGGACGGCTCAACGACGGGCGCGCCGAGTTCGGCGACGAGGCGGTGTACAAGACCGCCATCGGCACCCACGGCGGCGGGACGTGGAAGGTCGGTCGAGACGAGCTGGTCAACCCCCGCGTGGGCGACCGACAGGCGTTCCTCCAGGACCTCATCGAGCGCGACGACCAGCGCCACCGCGACCTGCGCGTCTACGTCGTCGGCGACCGCATCGTCGGCGCGATGAACCGCTACGCGCCCGAGAACGACTGGCGGACCAACGTCGCGCTCGGCGGCGACGTCGAGGACGTGACCGACACGATGCCCGACGAGGTGGCGGAGACGGCACGGCGCGCCGCCGACGTCGTCGGACTCGACTACGCGGGCGTCGACCTCATCGAGGGCCACGACGGCTGGTACGTCCTCGAGGTGAACCCGACCGCCGGGTTCAAGGGGCTCTACCAGGCGACCGGACGGAGTGCGGCACCCTACATCGCCCAGCTGGCCATCGAAGAAGGTGGCGGCACCGTCGACCGCGAGCGCGTCCAGGAACTCGCGGCGACGCTCGACGACTCGGTGCCGGCCTGCAAACCCACCCGGAAGAGCCCCGAACCGACCGATTCCATCGTCATCGGCTACACCGAGGAGGTGCTCGTCTCCGGCACGAGCGGGTCGGAGACCGTCGTCGCCAAGGCCGACACCGGCGCGACGCGGTCGAGCATCGACACGAAACTCGCGGCCGACATCGGCGCGGGCCCGATAAAGAGCATGACCAAGGTGCGGTCCGGCAGCCGGAAGAGCAGCAAGTCGCGGCCGGTCGTCGACGTCGTCATCGGCGTCGGCGGCAACCGCCACACCGTCACCGCGAGCATCGAGGACCGCGGCCACATGGACTACTCCGTCCTGCTGGGCCGCGACATCCTTGAGAACTACCAGGTCGACGTCCGCCGCAGGGTCGACCAGGACGAGGAGGACGAACTCGAGGAGGAAGAGGAGTAGCGGCCCTTTTCCGCTTCGACTACCAAGCCGCGGTCATGGAGCCGCTGCGCTCGGACCCGGTGATGGCCGAACTGCTCGACGAACACGGACCGCTCGAACTGGTGCCCGCGGACGACCCGTTCGAGCGGTTCGTCGTCTCCATCCTCCGCCAGCAGGTGTCGATGGCGTCGGCGGAGGCGATCCGCGAGCGCGTCTTCGACCGGTTCGAGGTCGCGCCGCGTCCCATCCTCGACGCCGACGAGGCCGCGCTCAAGGAGGCCGGCCTCTCCAGACAGAAGGTCGAGTACGTCCGCAACGTCGCCGAGGCGTTCCTCGAACGCGAGTACGACCACGCCTACTTTGCGGGGATGGACGACGACGCCGTGGTCGACGAACTCACCACCATCCGCGGCGTCGGCGACTGGACGGCGAAGATGTTCCTGCTCTTCTGTCTCGGCCGCGAGGACGTGTTCCCCGTCGAGGACCTCGGCATCAGGTCGGCGATGCGGACGCTGTACGACGAGGAACTGTCTCGCGATGCGATGGTCGACCACGCCGCGCGGTGGCGACCGTACCGTAGCTACGCGAGCCTCTATCTCTGGCGAGCGACGGAGTGAACGGTCGAAAATCGAGCAGAACGATCAGCAATCGGACGGCGACGAACTGTACCGTCTCCGACGGCACGTCGTGGACGCGCTCAGAGCGGACGCTCCTGTTCGGCGGCGAGGTCGAGGTACGCCTCGATCTGCGAACTCATGTGGGCGACCTCCACGGACCCCTCGACCCTGACGACGCCGTTCTCGGTCAGCTTCGGCAGGTGCTTGTGGTGGAGTTCCGTGAGGATACGCCGCCTGTGCTCCGGCGTCGTCGTCCCCTCCCATCGGCTCAACTGTTCGGCGAGTTCCTCGACGTCGGCCGCCCCTTCCTCCCGGAGATAGTAGAGCACGTAGCGGCGGCGGCGGTCGGCCAGCAGGTCGAACGCGTCGTCGAGATCCGCGGTCCTCCCCCTGTCGTCGTAGCCGTCGGTGTGCGTCGCCACGATCTCTGGCGTATCCGAACTCATACACGCTCGTTGGCGTGTAACCCCAAAAAGAGCCGCGCCTAACTGTTTAGGTCCGCGGTGAGCGACCGCTCGGCGGGGAGCGATTCGAAAGCGAGAGCGCGCGAGGCGGCGCTAGAAGCCCTTGCCGAGCAGTTCGCGGGCGATGACGTTCTTCTGTATCTCGGTCGTCCCCTCGTAGATCTGGGTGATCTTCGCGTCGCGGTAGAGCCGTTCGACGTCGAAGTCGTTGACGTAGCCGGAGCCGCCGTGGATCTGGACGGCCTCGTCGGCGACCTCGACCGCGATGCGGGAGGCGTACTCCTTGGCCATCGACGCGAGCTGCGTCAGGTTGCCCTCGTCGTTCTCGACGCTCCACGCGGACTTGTAGGTGAGGTTCCGGGCGGCCTCGGTCTGGGTGTGCATCTCGGCGAGCTTGTGCTGGATGGCCTGGAACTCCGAGATGGAGCGGTCGAACTGTTCCCGCTCCTGTGCGTACTCCAGCGCGCGCTCGGCGGCACCCTTGGCGATGCCGACGCCCTGGGCCGCCACCGCCGTCCGCGTCTCGTCGAAGAACTGCATGAGCTGGAGGAAGCCCATCCCGCGGGTGCCGACGAGGTTCTCCTCGGGGACGCGCACGTCGTCGAAGATGAGTTCGGCGGTGTCGGAGGCGCGGATGCCCAGCTTGCCCGTGATCTTGTCGGCCTCGAAGCCGTCGCGGTCGGACTCGACGACGATCTGGGAGAAGCCGGAGTAGCGGTCGTCGACGTCGGGGTCGGTCTGGCACATCACGACGAAGTAGTCGCCGATGGACCCGTTCGTGATCCACATCTTGTTGCCGTTGATGACCCACTCGTCGCCGTCCTTCTCCGCCGTCGTCGAGACGCTGGAGACGTCGGAGCCGGTGTCGGGTTCGCTGATGGCCGTCCCCATGACGGCGTCGCCCTCCGCGACCGGCGTGAGGTACTTCTCCTTCTGCTCCTCGGTACCGAACTCGATGATTGCGTCGGCACCGAACGCGGCGCTGGTGATGCAGAGCCCGATGCCGGGGTCGACCGCGAACAGTTCCTCGGTGATGATCGCAGTTTCAAGGGGTGAGTAGCCCGCACCGCCGTACTCGACGGGGATGTTCGCGCCGGTCAGCCCCATCTTGGCGGCCTCGTCCATGACCTCCCAGGGGTACTTCTCTTCGACGTCGTACTCCTTCGCGACGGGTGCCACCTCGTTCTCCGCGAAGCGACGCACCTCCTCGCGGACGGCCTGCTGCTCTTCGGTCAGTCCGAATTCCATAGCGGGTGCTTGTGGGGCCAGTGGTAAATCGTTTTGTAACCGCGAATAAACCTGCGGAGAGTTTGTAGATTCCGATAGAGAAACGTTGAAACACTCCCATGTAGAGCATCCACGCATGGAGCTCGACGATATCAACACCATCACCGTTCTCGGAGCCGGCAACATGGGCCACGGCATCGCCGAAGTCGCGGCGCTGGCCGGCTACGACGTCAACCTCCGCGACATCAAGGAGGAGTTCGTCCAGAACGGCTACGACCAGATCGAGTGGAGCCTCGGGAAGCTGGCCGAGAAAGAGCAGATCAGCGAGGAGGAGGCCGACGCCGCCCTCGACCGCGTAACGGCGCTCGTCGACCTCGAAGCGGCCGTCGAGGACGCCGACTTCGTCATCGAGGCCGTCCCGGAGAAGATGGAGATCAAGAAGGACGTGTACGGCGACCTGGAGCAGTACGCACCCGAGCGGACCGTCTTCGCCACGAACACGTCCAGTCTCTCCATCACCGACCTGTCGGAGGTGACCGAACGCCCCGAGAAGTTCTGCGGGATGCACTTCTTCAACCCGCCGGTCCGGATGCAGCTCGTCGAGGTCATCACGGGCGCGCACACCGACGACGAGGTCCTCGACCTCACCGAGGACCTCGCGGAGGACCTGGGCAAGACGCCCGTCCGCGTCCGCAAGGACAGCCCCGGATTCATCGTCAACCGCGTGCTCGTTCCGCTGATGAACGAGGCCGCGTGGATGGTCGAGTCCGGCGACGCCACCGTCGCCGAGGTCGACAGCGCCACGAAGTTCGACATCGGCCTGCCGATGGGGAGCTTCGAACTCGCCGACCAGGTCGGCATCGACGTCGGCTACCACGTCATGGAGTACATGTACGACGTCATCGGCGAGGCGTACGAGCCCTGCCCGCTCCTGGAGGAGAAGGTCGAGAACGAGGAGCTCGGCAAGAAAACCGGCAAGGGGTTTTACGACTACGAGGACGGCGGCGTCGACATCCCCACCGACGCCGGCACCGAGGCCGCGGTCCTGCGCCTGCAGGCCGTGATGGCCAACGAGGTCGCGAAGCTCGTCGGCAACGACGTCGCGCCCGCTGACGAGATCGACGAGGCCGTCATGCTCGGCGCTGGCTTCCCCGAGGGGCCGGCGAAGATGGCCGACGACGCCGGCCTGGACGACCTCCTCGACACCCTCGAAGACCTCCACGAGGAGACCGGCGAGGAGCGCTACGCGCCCGCCGACTACCTTCGCGAGGCCGCCGAACAGGGCGGCTTCTACGGCGAGGAGGACGAGGACGAGAGCGAGGAGTACGACGCCATCCGCGTCGAGCGCGACGGCAACGTCGCCCACGTCGTCCTCGACCGGCCGCACCGCATGAACACCATCAGCGAGCAGTTGCTCGACGACCTCGGCGACGCCGTCGACGCGCTGGCCGATGACGACGACGTGCGCGCGCTCCTGCTCACCGGCGAGGGCGACAAGGCGTTCTCCGCCGGCGCGGACGTCCAGAGCATGGCCGCCGGCGGCGCGGACCCGCTCTCGGCCGTCGAGCTCTCGCGGAAGGGCCAGCAGACGTTCGGCAAGCTGGAGTCCTGTCCGATGCCGGTCGTCGCGGCCGTCGACGGCTACTGCCTCGGCGGCGGGATGGAGCTCTCGATGTGCGCCGACATGCGCATCGCCACCGAGCGCTCGGAGTTCGGCCAGCCCGAGCACGACCTCGGCCTGCTGCCCGGCTGGGGCGGCACGCAGCGCCTCCAGCACATCGTCGGCGAGGGCCGCGCGAAGGAGATCATCTTCACCGCGGAGCGCTTCGACCCCGAGACGATGGCCGACTACGGCTTCGTCAACGAGGTCGTCGAGACCGACGAGTTCGAGGACCGCGCGTGGGAGCTCGCCCGCGACCTCGCCGCCGGCCCGCCCATCGCCCAGGAGTACACCAAGCGCGCCATGCTGAAGGGCTGGGAGGACACCGAGGCCGGCCTGGAGATCGAGGCCCAGGCGTTCGGCCACCTCATGGCCACCGACGACCTGATGGAAGGCATCACGGCGTTCATGGGCGACGGGGACCCGGACTTCGAAGGGAAGTGACGGAGTCACTTTCCCGGTGACCCGGTTCGGCGTCGCAGACGGTGAGCCGAACTTCGAGGGGAAGTGAGGCGAACGTCGTCAGAGCTCGTCTCTGACGGAAGCGAACCGGACTTCGAGGGGAAGTAACTCCGCTCGATTTTGTTTCCGCGCTGGAGTGCTTCGTTTTCGCGTGGGAACCGTTGACGGGCGAAGCGGCCGCTGTCGGGCGAAGACGGAAGGTTTAAACTAATCTGGCGGGAACGAATGGATGCGCTCGCTCCGTTGGTGTAGTCCGGCCAATCATTTCGGCCTTTCGAGCCGATGACCTGGGTTCAAATCCCAGACGGAGCACTACAGCGACCGAGTTTTTGCGAGGGAGCGAAGCGCGCACGGATGGGATTTGAATCAGACCAGTCGCGCGCAGCGTAGCGAGCACGTCTGGGCGTGGTTCAAATCCCAGACGGAGCACTTCTCGCGACGCAAAACAACGCAGAGCCGAGCGTCCCCGTTTTGCCGGATAGAAAACCGAAATGCAACGAGTCACGCAAGCCACTCGTCGGGCTTGGTGTTGTAGTCGACCTCGGTGGCGGCGATGTCCTCGACCTCGCTCCAGGGGAGGTCGCGGGTCTCGAACTTGGTGCCGTCGTAGCGCAGTAGCTTGCCGACCTCCTCGGGTTCGGGTTCGCGGTCGCGCCGGCGGGCGATCTCGGCGTCGCGCTCGTCGACCTCCTTGACGATGGTCTTGAGGTTCACCGGGCGGCCCCAGAGGTCGTAGACGCGTTCGAGGGTGCGCTTGGCCTGCTCGACGTCGAGCATGACGCCGTTGTAGTGGTGGCCGAGCAGCAGTTCGTTGCGGTTCTTGTAGTTGCCGTCGTACACCGCGACGGTGGGCTTGCCGAAGTTGGTGAACTGCAGCATCAGCTTCTTCTTGACGTCCTGGTACTCCGTGCTGGTCACCCGGTAGTCGCCGGTCGTCTGGCTGAACTCGTAGGTGAAGTAGTTGTTGTCGGCGACGAACTCGTGGGTGAGGAAGCTGTCGAGGAACGTGACGTCGTTGTGGCTGGCGCGCACCTCGTACATCCGGTCCCAGCCGGCGGTGTAGTCGACGTCCGCGATGGCCGCCTCGACGCTGTCGTACCGCGCGTCGTCGATGAGGTACCGGGCGAACTGTTCGAGCGTCTCCTGGCTCACCGCCTCGACGAACCCCTGGTTCTGGAGCTTGCAGAGCGAGAAGTGCCGCTCGGCCAGCCCCTCGTAGGTCAGCACCTTCCAGGGGTACGTCTCGACGTCGACCTCGCCGTCGCGGGCTTGGTCGAGCGCCTCGTGGTCGACGGCGTCGTCCCGGAGGTCGGCCAGCGCGTCGAGGTCGGCCGGGTCGACGGTGTCCAGAGCGGGGTCGGGCTCCAGCAGTTCCTGGACGCGGTCGAAGTCGACGACGTCGTGGAAGTTGCGCCACGTGACCCCCTCGACGCGCAGGAGCTTGCGCGCCACCTCGCGGCGGTTCTCCGTGTTCTCGATGTACTCCCAGAGCTGCTTGCCGAGCTTGTAGGGGTTCAGGCCCGGCGACCCGAGCACGCGCGCCTGGTGGTCGGCGTACTCGACGAACTCGTCGGTGCCGGCGAACCGCTCCTCGCCCATCATCATCGACTCCCAGTAGGCGGCCCACCCCTCGTTCATCACCTTCGTCGTCTTCTGGGCGGCGAAGTAGTACGACTCCGCGCGCAGCATCTCGAGGACCTCCAGTTGCCACGTCTCCATCTCCACGGCCTTGCCCTCCTCCTCGTCGAACGCCTTGCCGTGGTCGCGCAGGAACGCGAGCAGGTCCTTCTCCGGTTCGTCGAGTTCGCCGGCCCGCCGCTCCTCCTGGGCCTCCAGCCACTCCTCGTCGAACACCTGCTGGCGCACCTCGTCGCTCAGCGCCATCTCGTCGAGGCGGTCGGTGAGTTCGTCCGTCTCGCGGTCCTCGTCGACGCCGCGGTCGTCGCGCTTGAACGCCGCGTGCTGGTCGATGTTGTCCTGCAGGCAGAGCACGCTGTCGATCCACTTCTCGACCTCCTCGCGGTCGATCTCGGGGTCGGCCATGATCTCCTGGATGCGGTCGGCGTGGCGCTCCAGCAGCGCGGCCGCGTCCAGTTCGTCGGCGAACATCCCGTACCAGCGGTTGTTGGCGAAGAAGTCCGAGTGGGCCTCGACGTGCGTGATGACCGCCTTCTGGTCGGCGAGGCCGTTGGACTCCTGGAGGAACGCGTGGGCCGGGTCGTCGTTGATGACGATCTCGAACGCCTTGCCCCCGCCGTACTGGCCCTGCTTCTGCTGGCGGTCGTACTTCATCCCCCACCGCCAGTGTGGGTACCGCTCCTGGAACCCGTCGTAGGCGATGAGCTCGTTCATCTCGTCGTAGTCGACGATCCAGTAGTTCACCGGGTAGGGGTCGAGGCCGAGCTTCTGTGCGAGCTTGCGGGCCTCGACGACCGGTTCCGTCACGCTGTCGGCGGCGTTGAGCTTGGTCCGTTCGTTCATGATTCCTCCGTGCTGAGAATCTCGTAGATGGCGTCGGTCACGTCGCCGGGGCCGTTGACGTAGCCCACGGCGACGTTGTCCTCCTCGCCCAGGTGCTTCTCGACCTCCTCGGCGTGGGTCGCGTTGATCGCCTTCCCGTCGGGCTGGGTCTCGACGTAGGCGTGGAGGTTCGCCGGCACCTCGTTCATCAACGGGATGACGTTCTCCTCGGTGTCGTTGCGGCTGTTCTCGCTGTCACCCGCGGCGAACACGTACCGGTTCCACTCGCTCCAGGGGTACTCGGTTTCGAGTATCTCGGCGGCGAGCTCGTACGCCGACGATATCTTCGTCCCGCCGCCCGAGCGGATGCCGAAGAAGTCCTCGCGCTCGACGCGCCACGCCTCGGCGTCGTGGGCGATGTAGACGAACTCGGCGTTGTCGTACTTGCCGGTGAGATACCAGTCCAGCGGGGTGAACGTCCGCTCGACGAGTTCGCGCTTCTTCTCGCGCATCGACCCGGAGACGTCGCGGATGTTGACGACGACGACGTTCTTCTCGCGCTCCTCGACGATCTCGGGGTAGCGGTAGCGCTCGTCCTCGCGCCGGAACGGCACGTGGCGGATGCCCTGCTCGCGGATCTTCTGGGCGGTCGGGGTCGGCGTGACGTTCGCCTCCATCTCGTCGATGGAGGACCACTTCGCCGTCGCGTCGTCGTCGAGGTCGGCGTAGTTCTCCTCGATCCAGTGCTTCGAGACGGTGAGGTTGTTCGTCCGCGCCCACTCGAACACCTCGTCGGGGCCCCAGTCCTCGACCCCCATCGCCTCGCGGACGTAGTCGGGGTCGAAGTCCATCGACAGCTTCCGCTTGAGCCCCTCCTTGAACATGCGCTCGAAGTCGAGGGTGCTGTCGGGGCCGGTCTTGGTGACGTCGGTGAAGTCGCCCTCGACCTCCTCGATGACCTCCTTGCCCTTCGGTTCGAGGTCGAGGCCGAGTTCGTCGTCGAGCTCCTCGGCGAACTCCTCGGGGTCCATCTCGTAGTAGCCGTGCTCGCCGCCCTCGTCGCCGGGGTCGCCGTCCTCGTCGCCGTCGTCGCCGGGCTGGGGCTGGGGGTCGCCGACCGGGTCGCCGACGTCCGGGTCGCCCTGGCCGACGCCGCCGCGGTCGCGCTGGTCGTACTCGAACTCCGGCAGGTCGACGATCTTGATCGGGACGTGGATCTGGTCCGGGAGGCTCTGACCGAGGTCGCCGTACTGGATGAACTCGGAGAGGTCCTCGCGGCGCTGTTCACCGACTTCCCGGTACCGTTCGAGGTCGTCTCTCAGTCCCATTTGTAGCTCACCTGGTTCATGACGTGCTGGCTCGTCAGTTCGGCGGAGGCCGCCGAGTAGTCGAACAGTTCCTGCATGTTCTGGATGGTCTCCTCCTTCACCTCGGCCGTCTCCGTGTTGCCCGGCGGGTTCTCCCACTGGCCGGGCTCGAAGTCCTCGTACACTCGGCGGACGTCCTCCCAGTCGTTGTTCGCGAGCACGGTCTTGATGATGGGAACCTCCTTCGGGTCGATGTCGCTCACCTGGAAGTCCTCCGAGCGGTTCTCCCAGGCGTGGCGGTTCAGCGCGGTGATGACCTTGTTGCGGCGGAACTCGGCCACGGCGGGGCTGGGCTGGTGGTCGTTGCCGTACGCGCCCGCGTCGAACCGGCCGAGGTGCTCGGTCTCGAACACCTTCATCTTCAGCGCGTCGGGTTCGACGCGCTCGCCGCGGTCGTTCTCGACGACGTCGTCGGACGCCCAGGCGTAGACGTGCTCGATGTACTCGGAGACGGTCTCCTCGTCGACCTGCCGCTCGCGCATGATGGCGTCGAGCACGTCGCTCTCCTGCTGCTGGAAGACGTGATTCTTCACCGGAACGAGGCGGTTCTCGTACTCGGTGCGCTCGCCGGTGGAGAACACGGGCGCGTCGCCGATGCTTTCGGCCATCGCGTTGAGGATGTCCCGGGGCATGACGACGTTCTCCACGTCGTACTCGGGGTGGAAGCGGTCCTGCGTCTCGTTGAGCAGGTCCGCGATGACGTCCCTGGTGTAGGTGACGGGGATGCCCTGTTCGCCGTCGGTGGCGTCGTCGTCGAACTCCAGGTCGTCCTTCTCGATGCGCTCGTCGCCGTCCATCAGGTAGCCGCGGTCGAACAGCATCGCCTTGTCGACGAGGTCGCGGCCGGACGGCAGGTCGTCGTCGTCGAGCCGGGAGACGACGCTGTACAGCGCCGCCGCCTCGATCGCGTGCGGGGCGATCTCGCGGTCGCGGACGACCTCGTCGCTGCCGCGCACCCGCACCGTCACCGGGGCCTGGTAGCGCGCCTCCACTGAGTCGTACTCCTCGGCGCCCCAGACCGCCGTCTCGTTCGTCAGTTCGCGACGGATGAGCTCCGCCTCGAGGCTGAGGTTGGTCAGGTACTTGAACTCGCGGCGGTCGAGCCGGCGCTTCAGCGCGCGCAGCGGGTCCTGTCCGCCCGCGTCGGCGTGCTGGTTCAGCTGGGCCTCCAGGTCGGGGTTGGAGATGATGACGAGCTGGGTGTCGACGTCCATCTGGATGCCCTTGTCGAGCTTCACCGACTTCTCGTCGGGGACGTTCAGCAACTTCTGGAGCAGGTCGGCGTGCTGGGCGGCGTCCTCGACGATGGTGAGGAGGCCGTTGCCCTGCGAGAGCACGCCGTCGTAGCTGAACGCCTGCGGGTTCTTGCGGCCCCGGGAGTCGAGCTCCTGCAGCATCCCCTGCATCCAGCTCCCGACGAGGCGCTGTTTCGGCTGGCCGCTGTCCTCCGAGTGGAGGACGCCGATGCCGTCGCCGACGTCGACGACGTAGTTCTTCACGCGCAGGTGTGCCGGGTCGGTGATGGCCGAGAACAGCTCGTCCTCGCCGTCGCGGCGGTACTTCTCCTCGAGGTAGTCGTACGCCTCGCGGCTGAACGGGTCGAGGCGGCCCTCGACCGTGATGTCGACGTGGTCGTCGACGCGCTCGTTCAGTTCGGCCAGCAGTCGCTCGCGCACCTCCGGCGGGAACGCGAGCAGCGGGTGGGCCTGGACCGGACTGGCGTACCAGTTCTCCTCGTCGGTCGTCGGTGCCTCGTCGCCGTAGGTCAGGCCGCCGCTGTCGGCGGCGGTGGCGACGTTCCACTCGACGGTGTACCGCCGGCCCTCGTCGGTCTTCGAGAACTCGCGCAGGCCGTTGACGAGACAGCGCTTGAGCTCGGACTTGCCGGTCGCCGTCGGGCCGGCGAACCAGATGATCTTCTCCTCCTTGCCGCGCCGGGCGGCGATGGAGCGGAGGTCGTCGACGAACGCGTTGAGCACCTCGGTGTTGCCGAGGATGGCGTGCTCGCCGTCGTTGTTCGGGTCGTCGAAGAAGCGGTAGCGCTCCTTCTCCTCGCCCTCCTCGACGACGGTCCGGGTGCCCATCGACTCGATGGCGTTGAGCAGGTACTTGCTCGCGTGCGCCGCGATGGACGGATTCTCGAAGGCGGCGTCGACGTACTCCGCGATGGTCATCGGCTCCTCGTAGGTCTCGTGGAGCTGGCGGTCGGCGTCCTCGACGAAGTCAGTTCCCTCGGTCACTGCTCTACTCCTCCATCTCCGCGCGGGCGACCTCGGCGCCGGCGAACTCCAGCACCTCCTTTGCGCCGTCGCGGGAGTAGCCCTGTTCGATGAGTGCGTCGATCCACGCGTTCTGCTCGTCGTCGTCCATCTCGTTGGCCGACACCAGCGCCGAGAAGTTGATGTTGTGCTTCTTGTCCTCCCAGAGCTTGCGCTCCAGGGCGCGGCGCAGGCGGTCGTTGTCCTGCGGGTCGAACGGCGACCCCTCGCGGGCGCGGCGGGAGACCCAGTTCGACACCTCCTGGCGGAAGTCGTCCTTGCGGTCGCGCGGGATGTCGAGTTTCTCCTCGACCGACCGGAGGAAGCTCTCGTCGGGCTCCTGCTCGCGGCCCGTCAGTTCGTCCTCGACGGTGGCGTTGTCGATGTACGCCATCACGTGGTCCATGTACTTCTCGCCCTGGCGCTGGATCTCGTCGAGGTCGTACGCCAGCGCGTGGCGGACGTCCTCGATGGCGCGCTCGCGGTACTCGCCGCGCACCTTCTCGAGGTAGCGGTAGTACGTCTCGAAGTTCTCCTCGGGGATGGAGCCGTGGTTCTCGAGGTTCTCCTCGAAGTGGTTGAACAGCGACAGCGGGCTGAGGAAGCCGCGGCTGCGGTGGGTGGAGTTCATGATGGCCTCCGCTATCTCGTCGCCGATGAAGCGGGCGGAGACGCCCTCCATGCCCTCGCCGATGTCGGACTTGTCCTCGGCCTCGTCGCGGAGCTTCTTGACGTCGATGTCGTCGCCGTCCTCGATCTCGCCGTTGTAGGCCTTGGTCTTCTGCATCAGGTCGACCATCTCGGTGTCGGGCTCCTCGACGCGGGTGAGGACGCCGAACAGGCCCGCCATCTCCAGCGTGTGCGGCTCGATGTGGACGTCCGGCACGTCGGCGTTCCGGAGCATCTTCCGGTAGATGTCGGCCTCCTCCTCGTACTCCAGGACGTAGGGGAAGTCGATGCGCTTCGTGCGGTCGTTGAACGCCTCCATCTTCTCGTCGCCCTTCTTGTCCCGGTACTCGGGCATGTTCGTCCGGCCGACGATGACCTGGTCGATGTCTATCCGCGGGTTGTTCTTCGGCTTGATGGTCTGCTCCTGGGTGGCGTGCAGGAAGTCGTAGAGGAACTCCCGCTGGAGCTTCAGCAGCTCCTCGCCGCTGAAGATGCCACGGTTGGCGTTGCAGAACGCCCCGGAGTAGTCGAACGCGCGTGGGTCGGACTCACCGTAGATGGCGATCTTGCTGTAGTTGACGTCGCCGGTGAGTTCGGTCTCGTCCTGGTTCTTCTTGTCCTTCGGCTCGAACGTCTCGACGGACTGGCGCTTGTTCTCGTCGGCGACGAGGCGGAGTACCTCGACGTGGTTCCGGAGCACCTGCTGGATGTCGTCGTCGTAGTGGGCCAGCAGCGCGTCCATGTAGAACTCGCTCGCGGGGTCGAGCGCCTGTTCGTTCTGGATGGTGTACGGCGCGTCGAGTCGCTCGTTGACGTCGTCGATGACGTGCTGGCGCTGCTCGTACGGCAACAGCACGAGCGGGTCCTGGTTCATCGGCGACCGGACCGTGTCGTCGGCCGGGTCCTGGTCGACGATGACGTCGCAGAGGTTCGTCCACCGGAACGTGTACATCCGGCCGTCCTCGCGCAGCGTGTAGTCCTCGAAGTACTTCCGGACCTGCCGGTCGAAGTCGGACTTGCCGGACCCGACCGGACCGAGCAGCAGCTTGATGCGCTTCTCGGGACCCAGGCCGCGCGCGCCGCTCTTGACCTTGTTGACGAACTCGTGGATCGCGCGGTGGATCTCGCGCCCGTAGAACGTGTTCTCGCCGTCGTGCAGCGGGTCCTCCGACGCCAGTCGGTACTCCACGACGCCGGAGTCCTCGTCGTACTCCGTGCCGTAGTAGTCGAACATGTCCGCCACCCGCTGGTGGGCGTTGCGCGCGATCTTCGGATCGGCGTACACCTCCTCGAGGTACCAGTCGAACGACTTGGTCTCGCGGAGGTCTTCGGGCATCGATTCCTGGTAGCGTTGACTGATGTCTTCCAGCGTTTCCATGTCACCTTTCATTGTATCACGTGTTGGTTGGGGGTCGCGGAACCGGCGAATGTCGAGAGAAGACCGACGGGGCGTCGCGGTGCCAACGAGGAGTATTGAGATGACGCCCACCCACAAAGATGCTTTGGGCGTAACGAGGGGATAGCTCTACGACGGGGCGTAACCGGGGGACGCGTCGTGCGCCCGCGCGGAGTTCGAGGTTGACCTGTCATGTACGTGCCGTCCCCACGCACGCCGGACACGTCGGCCAGCGAGGCGACGCCGCGACGGTTTCCCCGCCGGGTGTCGCGCGTGACCGTGTGCCGTGTGGGGGTTTGCCACCCGATACTATTTAATGCATGGGTTGAAGGAATATATAACTGTTGCCTGTGGCGGCAGATATTATAGAATAAATTAAGAGGTGTATGCTCGCGAAGTTACACCCAGGCGGTGGTTTCCATCGAATCGATCGGACGATTCGAACAAACGGGGTAGCCTAGCATATTTAAGTAGCACCTGACCGCCCGGGCCCTGCACCGACTTCTGCAGTACACCCGCCCGGCGTGCTGCGTTCGCGGACGAGAGGGAGTCGCCGTCGACCGGTCGCGTCGAGGCACCGACGCTGTGAGAGGCTCGCCACGGTCGGACCGCAAACGAAGTCGGGGCGTAAGCCACGGGTCCTAGCGGTCGCCTGCGTCGGACTCCTCGTGGGACGCGAGACGGGTGATCTCGACCATCAGGTCCGGATGGTCGGAGTCGGGGTAGCGGAAGGTCCAGGAGCGGTCGAACTCGATGCCGCGTTCGTGGGCCTTCACGAGGAGGTCGCCGAGGACGTCCCGGAAGTCGGTGACCATCGCCTCCCCCGGCGGGTCCGTCGGAACGGGCGGTTCGAGCGAATCGTCCGAGTCGCGCTTCTGGAGGTGCGTGATCTCGACCATCAGATCGGACCGTTCGTCGTCCGGATACCGGAACTCCCAGGCGCGGTCGAACCGCCGGTCGTTCCGATAGGCCGTGCTCAACACGAGTTTCAGCGTCCGGCTGAACTCGCCCGGCGCGGCCATCCATCCGGGGACGTTCTGTGCACGACTCATGGGGAATCGACAGGGGCGGTACCAGCATAAACCCGTGTCATCGTTATCGCGTGCGCAGGCGGAAGACAACGGTTGACAATCCGCGCGGTCGATTTAGACCCCGGTTAATTTCGTCAACGGCCGCGTACCGACCGGAAGTCGACAGACGGAGACGGGTAACGTCGCTGGGAGACGGCGAAGCCAGGAGAGGCAGGACGACGGGAGGAGCCGCGACGACGGAGAGATGGGAGCGAACGAACGAGCGGACGAAGAGCACCGGAGCGGACGAAGAGCACCGGAGCGGACGAAGAGCGGTGAGGGAACCGGGAGCTGACGGTCGTAGAGCCAAGGGTGGGATTTGAACCCACGAATTCTCGATTACAAATCGAGTGCTTGAGCCGCCCAAGCTCCCTTGGCGCAGGGCAATCTTGCGGTTACTCCTTTGAGTGGTTATCGCTTTCGACCGATTTTTCCATCTGTATCCGGCGAGGTTCGTAGCCCGCACGCCGGTAGAACCGCTTCGCGGCCTCGTTGTCCGCGAGGACCTCCAGTTGTACCACGTCGGCGCCGCGGTCGGCGAGTTCCACCTCCGCGGCCGCCAGCAGCGCCGAGCCGACGCCCTCGTCGCGGTGTCCCTCGGCGACGAAGACGTTCCGGACGAGACCGCGGGTGACGTCCTGGGCGTACGGTCCCGTCTCGACGTCGAAGGTCACGAAGCCGACGACGTCGCTGCCGTCACAGGAGCCGACGGCACTGTCGTCGCTGGAACCGACAGCATCGCTGTCGCGGGCGACGAGCAGGGTGTCGTTCACCACGTGACGGGCGATCCGTTCCCGGACGGGGACGCGGTTGGCCCGGGCGTAGAGGTGGCTGCCGTACGCGCGCTGGTCGCGGGCGAGGTCGACCCAGAGGTCGGTCACGCGGTCGACGTGCTCGCCCGTCGCCACCTCCACGGAGACCATCTACTGCTCCAGCGCCTCGACGGCCGGGAGCGATTCGCCGGTGAGCATCCGCAGTGCGGCGCCGCCGCCGGTGCTGACGTGGTCGAAGCCGTCGAGGTCGAACTTCCGTATCGCTGCGGCGGTGTCGCCGCCGCCCACGATGCTGTAGGCGGACTCGGCGGCCGTGGCGTACAGTTCGCGGGTGCCGTCGGCGAACGTCGCCTCCTCGAACACGCCCGCCGGACCGTTGAGGACGACCGTCTCGGCGTCCTCGAGCACGGCGGAGTAGGCGGCGACCGTCTCGCTGCCGACGTCCATGGCCGCCTCGTCGTCGGTCGGCGGGAACTCCTCGCGGGCCAGTTCGTAGCGCTCGCCGTCGCGCTCGACCGCGACGTCCGCCGGCAGGTGGATGCTGTCGCCGTACTGCTCCAGCAGGTCGGCGGCGTCGTCGATGTACTCCCAGTAGCCCTGTTCGTGGATGAAGTCGGCAGTCGCGTCCCCGATGTCCGCGCCGTCGGCGAACAGGAACACGTTGCCGACGACGCCGGTCGTCAGGACGTGGTCGGCGATGCCGCGTTCGAGGACGCTCTCGGCGACGCCGATGGAGTCGGAGACCTTCGCGCCGCCGAGGACGTACGCCCGCGGTGCGTCGGTGTCCTCGACGCCCCCGAGCACGTCCAGTTCCGCCTCCATGACGCGGCCGGCGTACCCCGGCAGTCGCGTCGGGAGGCCGACGAGCGAGGGCTGGGAGCGGTGGGCGGCCGCGAAGGCGTCGTTGACGTAGGCGTCGAGCACCGTCGAGAGTCGCTCGACGAGGTGGGTCCGGGCGGCCCGCTCCGGGGGGAACTCCATGTACTCCTCGCTGTAGAACCGGGTGTTCTCCAGCACGACCGCCTCGCCGTCGTCGAGCGACCTGACGGCGTCGCGGGCGGCCTCGCAGAAGGTAGCGTCGCAGTAGGAGACAGGGGCGGAGAGCATCTCGTCGAGACGGTTCGCGTGCGGACGGAGACCGCAGAACTCGTCGCCACCCGGCCGGCCCTGGTGGGCCAGGACGGCCACCCTGCCGCCGCGTTCCAGCAGTTCGGAGAGCGTGTCGACGTGCGCCTGGAGGCGCGCGTCGTCTGCCAGTTCGCCCGAGTCGGTCAACGGACTGTTGATGTCGATTCGCACGCCGAGCGTGGTCCCTTGGACGGCGAGGTCGTCCAGGGTCTGGATGGGCATACGTGGGGTTCCACTATCGCGCGGCATATGTGTGTCGGTAATGTCTGTCTGTAATGAAGTACGCAGATACGAGTAAATCTTCGATGGCTCGTCGGGCCAGCCATCGTTCCGCCCGCTGGCAGGTTATGCCGACGTTACCGAAATCCGCAGGACAGCACGGTGAAGAAGGTTTAATAGCGTGAGGAAACCGTATCGTGTGAAGGGGTATCAATGAACGTTCGCGTGGGGGTCCCGGAACGGGGGAGCAGTGGCACGAAAACTCGTGTGGGGTGGCGTGTATGGGCGTAGCGGACACGTACTCCCGGGGGCGTGACGTGCTCTTCGAGCGTCCGCTGGCGGTGGTGGTCGGCGCGTTCGGCGTCCTCCTGGTCGTCGACTTCCTCGACAGGCTGCTGTTCGGTAGCCTGCTCCTGTCCGACGTGGGGTCGCTCGTCTGGGACGGCCTCATGCGCGGCCTGATAATCGGGCTCGCCGGCATCGGTCTGTCGATGACGTACAGCATCCTGAACTTCGCGAACTTCTCGCACGGCGACTACATCACCTCCGGCGCGTTCGCCGGCTGGGGGGTCACGTACCTCGTCGCGGGGTTCGGGAAGGCTGCCTGGCCGAACCTGCTGCTGGTCGGTGCCGGCGGGACCGTCTACGCCAGCGCCCTCGGCATCACCGTCGCGACGACCCCGCTGGCGGTCGTCCTCGGACTCCTCGTCGCGGGCCTCGGAACCGTCGCCCTCGCGCTCGCCATCGATCGACTGGTCTACCGGCCGATGCGCGACGCCGGCGGCATCTCCCTGCTCATCACGAGCGTCGGGGTCGCGTTCGTCCTCCGGTACCTCGTCGTGTACGTCTTCTCGACGGCGAACCGCGGGACGACCGACTCCGGTCGCATCCCCGAGTGGTCGGTGCCGTTCGTCGACGGCACCGTGGGCGTGAGCGCCCACGACCTGACGCTGCTCGTCGCGACCGTCGCGCTGATGCTCGGCGTCCACCTCCTGCTCCAGCGCACGAAGCTCGGCACCGCGATGCGCGCGATGGCCGACAACGAGGACCTCGCCCGCATCACCGGTATCTCGACCGAGCGCGTCATCCGCTGGACGTGGATCATCGGCGGCGGCCTCACGGGCGTCGCGGGGTTCCTGATGGTGCTGTGGACCGGCACCATCGACTTCCAGTTCGGGTGGCTGCTGCTGTTGCCCATCTTCGCTGCCGTCATCCTCGGCGGCATCGGCTCCATCTACGGCGCGATACTGGGCGGCATCGTCATCGGCCTGACGTGGAACCTCGCCATCATCTGGATCCCCGGCGAGTTCGGTCGCGCCGCCGCGTTCGGCGTCATGATTCTCATCCTGCTGTTCAGGCCCGAGGGACTGTTCGCCGGGAGGACGACCGCATGAGCGTCCGCGACCGCCTCGACGTCGAGGTCAGCGACACGGTGCTCATCGTCGGCGCCCTGTTCGGCGTCTACGCCGTGTACCTCCTCGCGGGGACGGTGCTGGGCTACTCGCTACGCGGCCAGATGAACTCCATCGCCCGGCTCACGTTCCTCATCGGCGTCTACGGCATGATGGCGCTCGCGCTGAACCTCCACTGGGGGTACACCGGCCTGTTCAACATCGGCATCGCGGGGTTCATGGCCGTCGGCCTGTACACGATGGCCATCGTCTCGAAGCCGCCCGCGAGCGCGACGGCCGGCGCGGCCGCCGTCTCCGGCCTCGGCCTCCCGCTCTGGGTCGGCGTCCTCGCCGGGATGGTCGCGGCGGCGGTCCTGGGCTTCCTGGTCGCGCTCCCGGCGTTGCGGTTGCGCGCCGACTACCTCGCCATCGTCACCATCGCCACCTCCGAGATCGTCCGGTTTTTCTTCCTCTCCGGGGAGTTCCAGACGTTCACCGTCCCCGGGAGCGTGACGGTGTTCGGCGTCACCGTCGGCCTCCCGTGGAACCCCGTCGAACTGGGGACCGGCGGCGGCCGGGGCCTCATCCTCAACTACGACGACCCGATGGAGTACGTCTTCGAGACCGGCCCCTACCAGGCGCTCGTCGACGCGCTGGATCCACTGATGGGCGGGTCGGTGAAACCCGTGGTGGACGGGCTCGCCTACGCCGTCGTCCTGCTGGCGGTCGTCGCGGCGTTCTACTGGCTGCTGAAGCGCACCGGCGAGTCGCCGTTCGGTCGCGTGCTGAAGGCCATCCGCGAGGACGAGGACGTCGCCAACGCGCTGGGCAAGAACACCGCCCGGTTCAAGATCAAGTCGTTCATGCTCGGCTGCGCGCTGATGGGCCTGGGCGGCATCCTCTGGCAGCTCCGGCAGGGCGCCATCACGCCGACGGCGTTCCGCCCCCAGGTGACCTTCTTCATCTGGCTGGCGCTCATCATCGGCGGCGCGGGGTCGAACACCGGGAGCGTCCTCGGCGCGATCCTCTTCGCGGGCTTCCTGTTCCAGGGACCGCTCTACCTGAAGAACATCGTGCGGCAGGTGTACGGCGTCACCGGCGCGCCGAACACGTTCGCCGGCGCGGTCGGCCCGCTGCTCGACGGGAACGTCGAACCCTTGCTGGCCTACACCATCGGGAACATCAACGCGCTACAGCTGGTCATCATGGGTCTCGTGCTCGTCTGGCTGATGCAACACCGCCCCGAGGGGATGCTCGGCCACCGCAAGGAGGAGGCGGCCACCATCCCGCTCGGGCAGACGCGGGAGGAGCGGCCTGCTGCGCCCGCCGCCGACGGCGGGACGGAGGGAGGTGGAAAGCGATGACGGCGAGCGAGACGAGCGAGACGGACGAGGAGGTCGGCGGACTCGCCGCCACGACCCCGGCGACCGAGCTGTCGGACACGCCGCTCCGGGTGGAGAACCTGCAGAAGCACTTCGGGGGCATCACCGCGGTCGACGGCGCCACGTTCGAGGTCGAGCGCGGGTCGCTCACCGGCCTCATCGGCCCGAACGGCGCGGGCAAGTCGACGACGTTCAACTGCATCACGGGCGTCCACGAACCCGACGGCGGTGCCGTCTACTTCGACGACGAGGACATCACCGGCCTCGAACCGTACCAGGTCGCCGACCGGGGGCTCGTTCGCACGTTCCAGATCGCCCGCGAGCTCGCCGAGATGACCGTGCTGGAGAACATGATGCTCGCGCCGAAGAGCCAGATCGGCGAGCACCTCTGGCGGTCGGTGACGCCCGGGTTCCGGGACGACGTCCGCGAACAGGAGGAAGCGATGCTCGACCACGCGTGGGAGACCCTGGAGTTCTTCGAGATCGACCACCTCGCGGAGGAGTACGCCGGCAACCTCTCGGGCGGCCAGCGCAAGCTGCTGGAGATGTCCCGGGCGCTGATGACCGACCCCACGATGTTGCTGCTGGACGAACCGCTCGCCGGCGTCAACCCGACGCTGGAGGAGAAGCTCCTCGAACACGTCCACGAACTCCGCGAGCAGGGGTTCACGTTCCTGCTCGTCGAGCACGACATGGACGTCATCATGAACCACTGCGAGCGCGTCATCGTCATGCACCAGGGGACGGTGCTCGCCGAGGGGACCCCCGCCGAGATACAGTCGAACGAGCGGGTCATCGACGCCTACCTCGGAGGTGAGGTGTGATGGCGCTGCTCGACATCGAGAGCCTCGACGCGGGGTACGGCGACCTCCAGGTGCTGCACGGCGTCGACCTCGCCGTCGAGGACGGCGAGTACGTCGCCATCGTCGGCCCGAACGGCGCGGGGAAGTCGACCGTGATGAAGTCCGTCTTCGGGCTGACGTCCTACATGGGCGGCCGTATCGCCTTCCGCGACGAGGAGATACAGGGCGACAGCCCGGAGGAGGTCATCCGCGAGGGCATCGGCTACGTCCCCCAGGACGACAACGTCTTCCCCACGCTGACGGTCGAGGAGAACCTCCGGATGGGCGCGTACATCCTCGACGACGTGCCCGAGGACGCTCTCTCCGAGGTGTACGACCGGTTCCCCATCCTGCGGGAGCGCCGCGAGCAGCGCGCCGGGACGATGTCCGGCGGACAACAGCAGATGCTCGCCATGGGTCGGGCGCTGATGCTCGACCCCGCGCTGCTGATGCTCGACGAACCGTCGGCCGGCCTCGCGCCCGACCTCGTCGACGAGACGTTCGACAAGGTCGACGAGATAAACGACTCCGGAACTGCGGTCCTCATGGTCGAGCAGAACGCCAAGGAGGCGCTGCGGCGCTGCGACCGCGGCTACGTGCTCGTCCAGGGCCAGAACAGCTACGTCGACGCGGGCGATTCCCTCCTGGCCGACGACGAGGTCCGCCGGGAGTTCCTCGGCGGGTGACCGGCGCAAAGAACGAACGTCCAGGGACGGATCGGCGCTATCCGCCGCCGAGCGCCTGCTGGATGACCGACGTGTACGACGACTCGCCGATGTTGAACGCGACCTGGTCACCGATGGAGCCGTCGTGGTCCTGGCGGAACGCCTCCGCGAACTGGTTCGACAGCTGCTGGCCGTAGTCGTTGTTGACGAACAGGGTGGACGCCGACGACGCGCCGAGGCGTTCGGCGGCGACCTGCGCCATCACGCGCCCCTGGAGCAGGTCGCTCGGGGCGGTGCGGAAGACGAAGTCGTCGTCCTCCAGCCGCGACACGGTGATGGCGGTGCTCGACGGCGAACACCCGACGACGTTGTTCGGGATGTACACCTCCGACGAGACGGGGATGTTGTTCCCCGACGAGGCCGGCCCCGAGATGGCCGGAAAGCCGGCGTTGACCAGCGCGTTCGCACCCGAGAGCGCGGCCTGGCGGGCCGTCTGGGTGTCCTCCACCTGCGTCTCGACCTGGAGGTCGAGGTCGCTCTCGTTCACCTGCTGGACGGGGATGCGGGAAGCCCGGATCATCGGCGTGCCGACCGACCCGAGGTCGCCCGTCTCCGGCAGCAGGATGCCGGCCCTGATGGTGCGCCCGGTGCCGCCGGGGGCGTCGTCCGCCGACGGACCACCGGCCTGGCTCTCGAACCGGCGGGTGTTGACCACCTCGATGCCCGCGTCCGTCTGGGGGGCGAACTGCCAGACGTCGTAGGCGGCCGAGGCCGGGTCGCCGTTCTCGTCGAAGTCCGTCACGCTCGATGCGCCCTGGTAGTTGATGTCGTCGCCGTTCGCGGCGGCCTCGACGGCATCCACGAAGTTCTGCGGCCCGAAGTCCTGGCCCCCTGGGTTGGCGATCCGGCGCATCTGCTCTTTGATGGCCGGCCCGCTGTTCTCGCCCGCGGCGGCGTTCGCCAGGATGAGTATCGCCATCGAGTCGTACGACTGCGAGGTGAACACGCCCGGCGCGCTGTTGTACTCGTCCTGGTACAGCTGACGGAACGCCTGCTGGTTCGGGCCCGCGGCGGCCGGCGCCGTGCCGGTGACGTTGTCCATCGGGTTGCCGACCTGCTGTGGCAGCGCGGAGTCCTGCAGTCCGTCCGGTACGAGCACGTCCAGGTCCCCCTGCCCCTGGCCGTACAGGTCGCGGAACAGCTGGATGCCGCTCTGGGGGTAGCCGATGACGACCAGCATGTCGGGGCCGCCACCGTTCTGCTGGAGGCTTCCCATCAGCCCGACGGCCGACGCCGCCCCCATCCCCCGAAGATAGTCTCGTCTGTCGATTTGTGGACTCATGTCCGGAGCTAAATGTCGATGGTACGTGCAAAAAGTCTATCTTAAATTATCGTTATGGATACGGGTCGATTCATCCGCTCGGTCGGGAGAAGACAGCGGTCGACGTTCCGACCGAGGTCGGCCGAGAAAGGGTCAGAACTCCCGACAGTCGGCGCAGACCAGCTGGCCGTTGACGTTCGTCAGCTCCCGGGTCAGCGAGCCGCAGACCTCGCAGATGCCCTGGTTCGCGTACGCCGCGTCGCCGCCGTCGGTGTTCGCGGACCCCTCGATGGGGGTCGTCGCGTCGGTCGGCTCCGTCGTCTCGCGCCCCGTGAACGAACCGATGCTCGACGGCGAGGCGGACGCCGAGATGACGTCGCGCTCGGTCAGCACGCCGACGAGTTCGCCGCCCTCGGTGACCACGATGCGGCGGATGTCCTGGTGGGCCATCGTTCCTGCAGCGTCCGCGAGGCTGCGGTCGGCGTTCATCGAGACGACCGGGCTGCTCATCACCTCCGCGACGGTCGTCTCCGCCGGGTCTGCCTCCTCGGCGACGAGGTCTAGCACGTCCGACTCGGTCATGATGCCGACCGGCTCGCTTCCCCGGAGGACGACGACGCTCCCCGTCCCCTCCGACCGCATGAGTCGCACCGCCCCCAGGACGGCGTCGGACTCGCTGACGCCCACGTATTCCCTGGTCATCACGTCCCTGACTGTGACTTCGCCCTCCATGTGGTAACGATTGACACAACGCGCCTAAAAGCTATCCCCGGCAGGTTTATGCCGCCGTCGGTCGAATCTCCCTAGTCTTCTCGCTCCGCGAACTCCACGCGACTGCCGGTCGCCCGACAGGTCTCCAGGGCGTGTTTGGCCGCCATGCCCGCGTCCTGCGGGACGGCCGCGCTCCCGACGCCGACCTTGAGGGCCACCTCGGTCGTCTCCTCGACGTGGCGGATGGCGTCCTCGTACTCGGCCTCGTCGAGGTCGCGGCAGACGGCGATGACGTTGTCGCCGCCGACGAAGAACGCCAGCGAGTCGTACTCGGTGCGCATGTACTCCATCAGCGCCGCGTACCCCTGTTCGACGTGGATGAACGAGTCGAAGGCGTTCACCTCGTCGGTGTAGTTGCCGGTCATGTCGTTGACGTCGAAGTGGGCGATCTGGACGTCGTCGTCCGTCCGGAACTCCTCGTCGATGGTTCGTCCGCGAAGTATCTCGCGGCGCGACCCGTCCTGGGCGCTCCCCGCGTCCTGGAGGCGCTCCGTCGCGTCGTGGAGTGCGGCGATGGGCGTCGTTCCGGTGGCGACGCTCAGACTCACCGTGACCGGGAACCGGTTCGCGACCGACTCCTGGATGAGCGCGTGGTCGTCGATTGACAGCCCGTTCGTGACCGCGATCATGTTGTCGAATCGACTGAAGAAGACGTACCCCTCGCGGTTGCCGAACAGCTGCGAGAGGTCGGCGTACAGCCGCGACTGTAGCGTCTGGAGGTCGACTTCCCGGCGAGGTTCTGGCGTCACAGTCCACGGCCCGTAGTTGTCGATCTGGATCAGCGTGATCTGGGCGTTCGTCACTGTTGCCTGTCCATTCCACGTACAGGAATATAAGTTACCCTAATCGTAGTGTGCGTCTCAGAAGTGAGAAACCGGGGTGGCGACCCCGTGTGCTTCGACGACCTCCGCCCGTTCCGATGGGACTGACACCGGAACGCTGGACGCCTCGACCACCCCGACCGCGTCGGTCGCTCTCGACCGCGTCGACCGCCCTGGCACCGAAAGACGTCGAAAGGCACCGCCTTCACCGATATTTTGTAATCAACACGTGGACATATATGGGAAGAGCACAGTGTCGGTTTCAAGGAAGGACAACCCAGACACAATGAATTCAGAAAGATTGTCAATAGATTTCGGAGATGGCTCAGACGAAAGTGACTCGTTGCGCCGAGAGCGGGACTTCTGGCAACAGATGTTCGATACGGTCGTGGCGTCGTTTCCGGAGCCGGCCTTCGTCGTCAATCGGGAGAGTCGGATCACGCACTGGAACGACGAGATCGCCGACCTGCTCGGCGTCGCGCCGGAGGAGGCCATCGGCGAGAACGCCCACGTGATCACCGGGACGGAGGGTGAGAGCGAGACGCTGGCGGAGACCATCGTACGGACCGGCGAGACGATCCGCGAGGACGACCTCCGGACCGGGACTGACACGGACGGAGAGGAGTGGCACGTCCGCGCGGCGGGGTTCCCGCTCACCGACCAGGACGGACGGGTCGTCGGCGGGTTCGAGGTCGCCTCCCGGGTCACGAAGATCGTCGAGCAGCGCCAGAAGCTCGAACGACTCCAGCAGCGGATGGCCGACGAGGTGGAGGCCGCCGTCGAGGAGCTCAAGCACGCCACGGACGCCGTCGCCGAGAGCTCCGGAGAGATAAGCGACGTCAGCGCGGACCAGGCGTCGGAGCTCGAGGCGGTCAGCGAGGAGGTCGCCACGTTCAGCGCGACCATCGAGGAGATCGCCTCCAGCGCCGAGGAGGTCAACGCACAGAGCAACGACGCCCAGGAGCTCGCCGAGGAGTCGCGCGAGTCCGGCGAGACCGTGCTCGAGGTCACGAAGGAGGTCGGCGACGCCGGCGAGGCGGTCGCGACGAACGCCCACCAGCTCCAGGCGCGCCTGGACGAGATCGAGAACGTCGTCCAGGTCATCAACGACATCGCCGACCAGACGAACCTGCTCGCGCTCAACGCCAACATCGAGGCGGCGCGCGTCGAGGACGGCGGCGAGGGGTTCGCGGTCGTCGCGAACGAGGTCAAGGAGCTCGCCGAGCAGTCCCAGAACGAGGTCGACGAGATCGAACGCATCGTCGACGAGATCCACGAGAACGCCGACGAGATGCTCGACAGCGTCGAGACGGCCAACGACCGGGTCGGCCGGAGCATCGACCAGGTCGAGTCGCTCGTCGAGAACCAGATCGACATCGCCGAGTCCATCCGTGAGACCGCCAACGGCATCGACGAGATCGCGAGCGCGACCGACGAGCAGGCCGCCAGCGCCGAGGAGATCGCCAGCATGACCGACACGGCGGTCGACCGCGCCGGAACTGTCTCGGACGAGGTCGAGGCGGTCGCCGCGTCGGCCGAGGAGCAGACCGCGATGGTCGACGAGATCTACGAGAGCGTCCGGAACGTCGAGGCGGAGTTCGAGGCGGACGACTGAGAGACGACCCACCGCGGGCGTTCGCCTTGCGCGGACGGCGTCGAACGCCCGTTCCGGGGGATTCAAACCCCCGTCGTTCCTGCACCCGGTAATGACCATCCCCTCGTTCGTCGTCGGCATCGCCGGTGGTACCGGGGCCGGCAAGACGACGGTCGCCCGCGAGATAACGGAGGACGTCGCCGACGCCGTCACGCGCATCCCGATGGACAACTACTACGAGGACCTGTCGCACCTCGAGTTCGAGGAGCGCGAGGACGTCAACTACGACCACCCCTCGGCGTTCGAGTGGGAACTGCTTCGCGAGCACCTCGACGCCCTGCTGTCCGGGCGCACCATCGAGATGCCCCAGTACGACTTCTCGGTCCACAACCGCAAGGACGAGCGCGTCACGGTCGAGCCCACGGAGGTCGTCGTCCTGGAGGGCATCTTCGCGCTCTACGACGGCGAGGTCAACGAGATGCTCGACCTGCAGGTGTACGTCGAGACGGACGCCGACGTGCGCATCCTCAGGCGCATCGAGCGCGACGTGGTCGACCGGGGGCGCGACCTGGAGGGCGTCATGGACCAGTACCTCACGACGGTGAAGCCGATGCACGAGCAGTTCGTCGAACCGACGAAGCGGCACGCCGACATCATCATCCCAGAGGGCGCAAACAGCGTGGCGGTCAACCTCCTCGAGGAGAAGGTGATGGCCGAGGCCCACTCGGGCTGGGGCGTCAGCGAGGCCGACCTGCAGCTACCGGGGGAGCGAGAGGAGCAGGAGGCGCCGGCAGCTACGTCGGGGTCGGACGGCAACGCCTGGCGCGACGAGTAGAAGGGGTCCGTCGCGCCGTCGACGCGGGTCGAGAACGTCCGGTCAGGCGCGTTTCTTCTCGGGATTCTCGCCGACCGGGTGGTAGTCCCAGAAGCCCCCCTCGCGCATCGCCGCGCCGACGCCCTTGTGGAAGTCGACGATGGTCTCGAACTCCGCCTCGTCGACGTACTCGAAGATGTCCGCGACGCTGACGACGCGGTCGTGGTTGATGCGGATCGGTTCGTCGGCGTGCTCCTCGACGAACTCGTCGCGGTCGAGGGGGAAGTCCTCGTCCTCGTCGAGTTTCTTCGCCAGGATGGCGAGACCGTACTTCCGGCCACCCTCGCTGCCTTCCTCGCCGTCGGGGTCGTGCGGCCAGTCCATGTGCCAACGTGTGTACGGGGGGACGAAAAGGATTACCTTCCGTTCTCAGTCGTCCGCGTCGGCGGTCCGGGCCCCGTCGCCGAGCAGTTCGTCGCGGTGCTCGTCGAGCAGGGGCGCGCGCTCGCCGGGTGTCGGCGGCGTCTCGCTCATCTTGATGGGCGTCCCGGCGATGGTCACGTCCTCGTCCGCGCCCGGCTGTTCGACGTCGACCAGCATGTCGCGGGCGTGGACGTGGTCGTCCTCGAACACGTCGGCGACGTCCTGGACGGGCGCGCAGGGGACGCCCCCTTCGAGGACGTCGCAGACGTCGTCTGCGGTCCGCTCGACGGTCCAGGCGGCGATCTCCTCGCGCAGGTGGTCGCGGTTCTGCAGGCGGTCGCCGGTCGTGGGGTACTCCGCCGCGAGGTCGGGGCGGTCCATCGCCTCGCAGAGCGCGGTCCAGTGGTTGTCGCCGAACGCGGCGACGACGACGTGACCGTCGGTGGTCTCGAAGGCGTTGTAGGGGAACAGCGTCGGGTGGGAGTTGCCCCGGCGCTTCGGCACGTCGCCGGTGTAGGAGTGCTGGTAGACGGTGCGCTCGCACATGCTTATCATGGAGTCGTACATCGCCGTGTCGACGTACTGGCCCTCGCCGGTCCGGTCGCGGTGGTGGAGCGCTGCGAGGATGCCGACGGCGTTGAGGGTGGCGGTGAAGAGGTCGCCGATGCCGGGGCCGACCTTGGTCGGCGGGCCGTCCTCCTGACCGGTTATCTGCATCACGCCGCCGAGCGCCTGCGCGATGAGGTCGAAGGACGGCTGTCCCTGGCGGTCGGTCTCGCCGGTGCGGGGGTCGCCGAACCCGCGGATGGAGGCGTAGACGATCTCCGGGTTGCGCTCGCGGAGTCGCTCGTACTCCAGGTCGAACTTCTCCATCGTCCCGGCGCGGAAGTTCTCGACCACCACGTCGGCGTCGTCGACCAGCCGGAGGAAGTCCTCGCGGTCCCCCTCCACCTGGAGGTCGAGTTCGAGGCTGCGCTTGCCGCGGTTGACGCTCTGGAAGTACCCCCCGTAGGCGTCGTCGTCGCCGACGAACGGCGGGTTGGGTCGGATGAGGTCGCCACCGGGGCGCTCTATCTTCACCACGTCCGCCCCCAGGTCGGAGAGAAGCATCGTACAGTACGGCCCCGCGAGCACCTGCGTGAGATCGAGCACGCGCACGTCGTCCAGCGCTGGCATGGTTTCGTCCGTGGGCCAGCCGGGGCAAAAACCTTCTCAATTAATAATGGCGTTTGTGATGCAGTGTCACATGCACCCCTAGAACAGTCTTAAGGAGATTAATCATGAAAGAACATTATCTTTAAGTATCGTTCATTGGAGTTACAGACGCGATGTCTGCCACAGTCATCCTCGGCGTGATCGGATCCGACGCGCACGCAGTCGGCATCACGATTCTCGAACAGGCGCTGGACGCGGCGGGCTTCGAGGTCGTCAACCTCGGCGTCCAGTCCAGCCAGCAGGACTTCATCGACGCGGCCTCGGCACACGAGGGTGACGCTGTACTCGTCTCTTCGCTCTACGGCCACGCCGAACAGGACTGCCGGGGCTTCCACGAGGCCATCGAGGCCGCCGGACTGGACCCCGTCACCTACATCGGGGGGAACCTCTCGGTCGGCCAGGACGACTTCGAGCAGACCCGCGAGTGCTTCCGCGAGATGGGGTTCGACCGGGTCTTCGACTCGGAGACCGACCCCATGGAGGCCATCGCGGCGTTGCGGAACGACATGAATCTCGCCGAATCCGAGGCCGAACGAGCGAGACTCACCTCCTGACACCGTTTCATGTTACAGGACGAACGACTCGATTCAGCTGAGCTTAGACGTATCGGAGACGAAATCAGGGAGGACTGGGCGGTCGAGGACCTCGACTTCGAGGAGGCGGTCGACTACCACGACTCGCTGCCGGCGAGCAAGCGGTTCGCCGACGTGCTGGAGTCCGCGGACCGGCCGCTCCTCCAGCCGCGCGCCGGCGTCCCGCGACTGGACGACCAGATCGCCCTGCTCCGGCACCTCGAAGACGAGGGGAAGGCGGACCTGCTACCCACGACCATCGACTCCTACACCCGCGACAACGAGTACGGGAAGGCCCAGGAGGGCCTCGAGGAGGCCCGCGAGACGGGCGAGGACACGCTCAACGGCTTCCCCGCGGTCAACCACGGGGTCGAGGGGTGCCGGGACCTCGTCGAGGCGCTCGACACGCCCATCGAGGTGCGCCACGGCACGCCGGACGCCCGCCTGCTCGCCGCCGTCACCTTCGCCGGCGGCTTCCAGAGCTTCGAGGGCGGCCCCATCTCGTACAACATCCCGTACACGAAGGAGCACGACCTCGCGGAGACCATCGAGCACTGGCAGTACGTCGACCGGCTCGCCGGCGCGTACACCGCCCGCGGAGTCCGCATCAACCGCGAGCCGTTCGGCCCCCTGACGGGCACGCTCGTGCCCCCCTCCATCGCCATCGCGGTGGGGCTGGTCGAGGGGATGCTCGCAGCCACGCAGGGCGTCCGTAGCGTCACACTCGGCTACGGACAGGTCGGCAACCTCGTCCAGGACATCGCGGCGCTGCGCGCGCTGCGGTCGCTCGGCGAGGAGTACCTCCCCGACGAGGTGACCGTCACCACCGTCTTCCACGAGTGGATGGGCGGTTTCCCGCCGGACGAGGCCCGCGCCAACGGCGTCATCGCCCTCGGCGCGGCGACAGCCGCCATCGCGAAGCCGGACAAGGTCATCACAAAGTCGCCCCAGGAGTTCGGCGGCGTCCCCACCAAGGAGGCCAACGCGGCCGGCCTGCGGACCACCCGGCAGCTCATCGACATGATGCGCGAGCAGGCCATCACCCTCGACGGCGTCGACCGCGAGCAGCAGTTCATCGAGAAGTCCACCCGCTCGCTGATGGACACCGTCCTCCAGCTCGGCGACGAGGACGTCGCCCGCGGCGTCGTCGAGGCGTTCTCGACCGGCAAGCTCGACGTCCCGTTCGCGCCGAGCGACAGCGCCGCGAGCGCGGTCCTGCCCGCCCGCGACGACGACGGCCGGGTCCGCATCCACACGTTCGGCGACCTGGCGCTGGACGACGACCTGCGCGACGTCCACCACGAGCGCCTCGACAAGCGCGCCCGCGAGGAGAACCGCGACCGTTCGTTCCAGATGGTCGCCGACGACGTCGACGCCATCAGCGAGGGGCGTCTCATCGGTCGCCCGGGAGGTGAGCAGGCGTGACGACCATCGAGGCCGTCCGCGCCGTTCCGGGCGTCTCCGGGTTCTTCTTCGACGACCAGCGCGCCATCAAGCAGGGCGCCGAGCAGGACGGCTTCGCCTACCGCGGCGAGCCCGTCACCGAGGGGTTCGACCGCGTGCGGCAGGCCGGCGAGTCGATCAACGTCGTCCTCGAGTTGAGCGACGGCACGGTCGCGTACGGCGACTGCGCCGCGGTCCAGTACTCCGGCGCGGGCGGTCGCGACCCGCTCTTCCGGGCCGAAGCGTTCGTCCCGGTCGTCGAGGGGCCGGTCGCCGACGCGCTTGAAGGCCGACGGGCGACTGCGTTCGCGGACAACGCGGCGCTCGTCGAGGACCTCGCACCGGACGGCGACCGCCTCCACACCGCCGTCCGGTACGGCGTCTCGCAGGCGCTGCTGGACGCCGCCGCGACCGCGCGGCGCGAGACCAAGACCGGCGTACTCGCCGACGTCTACGACACCGACCCGGCGACGGAACCGGTGCCGGTGTTCGGCCAGTCCGGCGACGACCGCCGGGGCAACGCCGAGAAGATGCTGCTCAAGGGCGTGCCGGTGCTCCCCCACGGCCTGTTCAACAGCGTCGAGAAGGTCGGCCCCGACGGCGGTCGGCTGGTCGAGTACCTGGAGTGGCTCGCCGACCGCGCGGAGGAACTCGGTCCGCCGGGCTACGACCCGCGCTTCCACGTCGACGTGTACGGCATGCTCGGCGAACTGTTCGAGGCGCCGTACGACCGCGCGGAACTCGCGGACTACTTCGCCGACCTCCGGGACGCCGCGGCACCTTACCCCCTCCAGGTCGAGGGACCGATGGACGAGGGCGGCCGCGCGGAGCAGATCCGCGCGATGGCGGAACTCCGCGACGGCCTCGCCGACGCGGGCGTCGACGTCGACGTCGTGGCCGACGAGTGGTGCAACACCTTCGACGACGTGCGGGCGTTCGTCGACGCCGGCGCTGCCGACGTGGTCCAGGTCAAGACCCCGGACCTCGGCGGCGTCCAGCGGAGCGCGGAGGCAGTACTGTACTGCCGCGGCACGGACACCGAGGCGTACCTCGGCGGCACCTGCAACGAAACCGTCACGTCGGCGCGAGCCTGCGCTCACGTCGCGCTCGCGACCGATGCGAAGCAGACGCTCGCCAAGCCCGGCATGGGCTTCGACGAGGGGTACATGGTGATGGCAAACGAGATGCGGCGGGCGCTCGCTCGCCGAACCGACCGAACGACAGAGGTGACTGCAGATGACTGACTGGAGCGACGACACCGTCACGGCGGCGCTGGACCGCGCGACGACCATGGAGAAGGGGAACTTCTTCGAGGAGTTCACCGAGGGCGAGACCATCGAGCACGACCCCGGGCTCAGGCTCTCGGAGCACGGCAACGAACTGTGGATGAGCCAGACGCTCAACCACGACCCCGCCTACTGGCGCTCGGACGCCGCGCGAGCGGTCGGCTTCGACGAACCGCCGGTCCACCCGGACTACCTCCTCGCGAGCGTGATGGGGCCGAGCGTCGAGGACCTCAGCGAGAAAGGGGGCTACTTCCTCGGCCGCGACGACGTCATCGTCCACGACGCCGAGGTGCCGACCGGCACCGAACTCCGCGTCGAGTCCACCGTCGAGGCGAAGCGCGAGTCGAGTTCCCGCCCCGACTACGGCATCGTGACCTGGGAGACCACCGGCTACGACGCGGCCACGGGCGACCCGCTGCTGTCGTACAACAGGACGAACATGATTCCCCGGCGGGAACCGATGGCGACCGACGGCGGCGAGTCCGGGTCCGGCGCGCGGACGGACGGCGGGACGGCGAGCGCGGAGTCCGACGACCTGCCGGCGGAACTCATCGCCCCCGACGGCGGCTACTTCGAGGACTTCCGCGCGGCGCTCGACCGCGCCGCCGACCGCGACGCCGCTGTCGCCTACCGCCACGAGCGCGGTCGGACGATGGACGACGTGATGGTGGCGACGCTCCCGCTCGCCACCCTCAACACGGCGAAACAGCACCACAACGACCACTACATGGCCGACTCGCCGTCCGGCGAGATCGTCGCGTACGGCGACGTGACCCGGTCGGTCGCGCTCGGCCACGCCCGGTCGGACGAGCGGACCTACCGCGAGGTCGCCTACGGCGACGAGCGGTTCCACGACTTCGTGACCGTCGGCGACACCGTCTACGGGTTCACCCGCGTCGTCGACGCGAACGACGCCGACGACCCGGCCGCGGGCGAGGTGACGTTCGAACACTACGCGATCAACCAGGACGACGAGCCGGTCTACTCCGGCACGCGGACCGCACTCGTCCAGAAGCGAGACTGACCGACACCACCTACCGATGACAGAGACAACGCTTTGCCGCACGTTCCAGACCGCACCCGCTGGCGTCCCCCGGGACGACAGCGCGAAGTACCTCCGCTCGGGCCTCACCGCCGACGGGTTCGCCGCGCCGGACTGGCTGGTGCCGGACCTCGAGGACGGCACCGCCCCGGACATGAAGGAGGAGGCGCTCGACAACGTCTGTGACCTCCTGCCGGAGTACGGCGACGAGTTCGCGGGCGAGATATGGCCGCGCGTCGAGTGGGCCTACGACAGCGAACCGACCCGCGAACGCGGCGTCGACCAGATAGAAACCATCGCGGAGTCCGTCGGCGAGCACGTCGACGGCGTCGTCGTCCCGAAGGTCGGGCGACTGGAGGACGTGAAGGCCGCCGAGTCGGCGGTCGCCGCGGCGGCGCGCGAGAGCGGGACGGACCTCGGCCTGTCCGTCATCGTCGAGTCGGCGGCCGCGCGGTCGGACCTGCGCGACATCGCCGCGTTCGGTCAGGAGTCGCGGCTGACCGCGCTCGTGTTCGGGCCGGTCGACTACACCGCCGAACTCGGCGGCCGCGAGATCGGCGAGCGCCCGACCTGGCCCGGCCTGTACGAGGAGCTGTCGAACGAGGCGAGCGCGAACGGCCTGCTGGCCATCGGCGGGCCGTTCGACCGCCTGTTCCGCGAGCGGGCGGGCGTCACCTTCTACAACGGCGACGCCTACGCGGACCACGTCGAGCGCGAGGCGCGCGTCGGCCTCGACGGGAGCTGGGCGCTCCACCCCAACCAGACCGCGCAGGCCAACCGCATCCACCTGCCGACGGAGTCCGAACTCCGGACGTCCGTGAAGAAGATCGAGGCGTTCACGGAGGCGAAAGACACCGGGACGGGCGCGGTCGCCATCGACGGCCAGATGGTCGACGAGGCCACGCTGAAGAACTTCCAGAACACCGTCGACACGGTCCAGACGGTCCACGCAGCCCACGAGACCCAGACCCGCGACCGCTACGACGACGACCTGCTCGACCGCGCGCTGGCCGTCGCGGAGTAGTCCTGCGAACCGCGCGGGAACTTGCATCTTCTGCAAAGGCTAAGGGGACGGCCCTCCGAACGTGTGCCAATGAACGGCAACAGCTTCGGTCGGCTCTTCCAGGTGACGACGTTCGGGGAGAGCCACGGCGACGCGATGGGAGTGACGGTCTCGGGCTGCCCCGCCGGCCTCGAACTCTCCGAGGAGGACGTCCAGGGCGACCTCGACCGGCGCAAGCCGGGCCAGTCGATGATCACGACCAGCCGCGGCGAGCCGGACCGCGTCTCGATCAAGTCCGGCGTCCAGGACGGCTACACGACGGGGACGCCCATCGGGATGGTCATCCAGAACAAGGACGCCCGCTCGGAGAAGTACGAGCCGTTCGTCACGGCACCGCGCCCCAGCCACGGCGACTTCACCTACTCCGCGAAGTTCGGCACGCGCAACTGGGGCGGCGGCGGGCGGTCGTCCGCGCGCGAGACCGTCAACTGGGTCGCGGCGGGCGCTGTCGCGAAGAAGATACTCGCCGCGAACGGCGTCGAACTGAAGGCGCACGTCAACCAGATCGGCGACGTGCGGGCCGACTCCGTCTCCTTCGAGCAGATCGTCGAGGAGAGCGAGGCGAACGAGGTCCGCTGCGCCGACCCCGACGCGGCCGCGGAGATGCGCGACCTCGTCGACGAGTACCAGGAGGCGGGCGACTCCATCGGCGGCTCCATCTACTTCGAGGCGCGCGGCGTCCCGCGCGGTCTCGGCGCGCCCCGCTTCGACTCCGTCGAGGCGCGACTCGGCCAGGCCATGATGAGCGTGCCGGCGAGCACCGCCTTCGAGTTCGGCCTCGGCCGCGAGGCCCGCGAGTGGAGCGGCTCCGACCGCAACGACGAGTGGGAATTTGACGCCGACGGCGACCCCGTCCCCGTCGAGAACGACCACGGCGGCCTCCAGGGCGGCATCACGACCGGCGAACCCATCTACGGCGAGGTGACGCTGCACGCGCCGACGTCCATCCCGAAGGAGCAGACGACGGTCGACTGGGAGACCGGCGAGGAGAAGGAGGTGCAGGTCATCGGTCGCCACGACCCCGTCCTGCCGCCGCGCGGCGTGCCGGTCGTCGAGGCGATGCTGGCGCTCACGCTCGTCGACTTCATGCTGCTCGGCGGCCGCATCAACGCCGACCGCATGGACGGCCAGCCGGGCGAGTACGACACGGATTACCACCCGAGCAGTCCCGAGTGAGCGGACAGCGGTAGCAGGGGTCGGTAGGCCCTGACACCACCACCGAAGCCAACGAGCAGGCGCTTTACGTCTCGCGCCGAAAGGGGTCGCATGGACGCGAACCAGGAGACCCGCGAGAACCCGTTCGGGATGGACGCCGAGTGTCGGAACTGCCCCGACCTCTGTGCGTCCCGCGAGCGGGTCGTCCACGGCTACGGCGACGTGGGCGCGGACTTCCTCTTCGTCGGCGAGATGCCGGGCGCGGACGCCGACCGCACCGGCGTCCCGTTCACGGGCGACGCGGCGGGCGAGCGCTTCCAGGACGTGCTCGGGCACCTCGGGCTGAACAACTCGCTGCCGGACAGCGAGCGCCCGGAACTGGAGAACGCCTTCGTCACCTACCTGACCCGGTGTCGCGACCCCGAGCGCGCGCCGACCGACGAGGAGGTCGAGACGTGCGAGCCGTACCTCAACGCCGAGATACGGATGATAAACCCCGAGATACTCGTTCCGGTGGGCCAGCGCGCGCTGACGGAACTCGGGCGTGAGTACACGACGACGCCGGCCGACGAGCTGGACGTCGTGGCCGACCACGCGACGACCATCCGTGGGCGCGGCTTCGAACTCGTGCCGATGGTCCACCCCGCAGAGCTGACCGACGAGCAGAAGGAGACGTTCGTCGAGCATTTCCTCTCGCTGATGTCGGGCGACTACCGCCAGACGAAGGGGCGACAGGAGCGGTAGCCCTACCAGTAGGGCGTCGACGCCGTCCGGCGCGAGCCGAGACCGATTGCGGCCGCGGCGACGACCAGCACGGTCACCAGCGCGACGGTCGCCAGCGCGGCGACGTCGCCGAGGAGGACGGAGGCGAGCGACGCGAGCGACGCGAGGGCGAGGACGACGAGCAGCGCGACGCCGAGCAGTCCAAGCGGTTTCGTCCAGTGCATACCCGACGGTTGGAGACGCGCGGCATAAAACGGCGGCTTTCAAGGCCGCGCGCGACCGAGGGACACGTATGACCGTCATCGCCGTGCTGGCCGACCCGCCGCGAGAGGGACTCGTGCTGCCGGAACTCCCCGAGACGTCGCCGCTGTCGACCGCCGAGGCGACGGAGCTGTACGCCGCGATGCTGAAGGACACCTTCGCGGCCGTCGAGAACAGCGGGGGCGAACTGCTCGTCAACTACCGCCCTGACGACCAGCTCCCCGACCACGACGGCGAGAGCTCGCAGGCGCAACTGCGGGCGCTCGCGAACGAGGTGCTCGACGACGTGGGCGCGGCCCGCTTCGAGCAGCAGGTCGGCTCGACGTTCGCGGCCCGCGCCGGCAACACCGCCACGCACCTGCTGGAACGCGAGGGCGTCCAGTCGGTCGCGGTCGTCGATGGGACGGCGCCGACGCTGACGCGCAAGGACCTCGACAGCGCCGCGATGAAGCTCCGCCGGAGCGAGGTCGTCCTCGGCCCGGCCGACGCCGGCCGGACGTTCTTCCTCGGGCTGACGGAGCCCATCGACTTCGAGGGCGCGTACGCCGCGCCGTCCGTCGAGACACTGGCGAACCGCGCGACCGACGCAGGTCACGACGTCGACTTCCTGTCCCGGATGACGGCGGTCGAGACGGGCACGGACCTGCTGTCGCTCGTGCCGTACCTGAACGCCAGGGTGACGGCCGACCGCATCGTCCCCGTCCACACGACGACGTACCTCCACGACCTCGGCCTCCGCGTCGAGGAACGCGACGGCGAGCCGACACTCGTCCGGTAACGCACGCGCCCGACGAACGCGCCCGTCCGGTCCACCGACGATAGCCCGTCGGCGTCCCGGATACCGACAGTTCTTAGACGGGGCAGACGGAACATGGGAGCGAGGTGGGATGGCAGAGCGGCCTATTGCGCCTGCCTTGAAAGCAGGTGGCGTCAAGCCTCATGGGTTCAAATCCCATTCCCACCGTCGACGTGCACCGCGCCGGACGAGAGACGGGCCGGGACCAGCGAACGGAGCCAGTGACGCGGCGGACAAGTCCGCCGTTCGACCGTGAACCGCACAGCAGGAACTTTATACCGACGATGTGTCAAATGATAACATGGACGAGTCGGCCGACGCCGTGAACCGCAGGCATTTCGCCCGAGCTCTCGGTGCCGCGATCGTCGCGGGGCTCGCCGGCTGCACCACCCGCGTATCGCCGTTCTCGTCCTCCAGCGACCGAAAGCCGATCGGTCTCGTCGTCCGGACATACCTCGAATCACAGCGGACGATCGAGGTCGTCATCGACGACCTCGACTCCGACGCGCGCTACCGGCAGAAGTTCACGCTGGTTCCCGGCGACGTGATCCGCCGGCCGTCGATCCTCGAAGCCGGGACCTACGAGGTGCGCGTCCAGGTGAAAGACGAGATGTGGCAGTCGACGAAGTGGGAGATGGGCGACTGCCGGAGCGACGACATACACATCGAGCTCGGAACGGGCGGCATCGGCGTCGGCTCCACCTGCCACGAGTAGGGGAGTCGGCGACCCACCGGAGTCCGACCGGACGCCACGTCGACTGCACGTTTTTCCTGCCCACCGTGCGTAGCCACGCGCATGGACGCCGCCGCCATCCGGGACGAACTCCCGGACTGCGAGGTGACCGTAGTCGAACCGCCTGGCGGGACGCCCGTCGACCCCCGAGGGGCCGCGGAAGCGGCGGTCGCCGACCCGAACGGACCGCGCCTGCGCGACCGCGTCGGACCGGACGACGACGTCGCTATCGTCGTCACCGACGTGACCCGCGCGACGCCGGACGACGTGCTGCTGGACGTGCTGTTCGACGAACTCCGCGACGGGGGCGTCGACCGCGAGCAGGTGTCGATCGTGCTCGGTCTCGGCCTCCACCGTCCGATGACCGACGCGGAGATCGCCGACGCGCTCGGCGATCACGCCGACCTGGCGGCGAACCACGACGCCGAGGCGACGGTGACGGTCGGGACCGTCGACGGCTGCCCCGTGGAGCTGAACCCGACCGTCGCCGACGCCGACACCGTCGTGTCGACGGGGATGGTCGAACCGCACCAGTACGCCGGCTTCTCCGGGGGTGCGAAGACCGTCGTCATCGGCGCGGGCGGCGAGCCACTCATCCGGTACACCCACGGTCCGGAGATGCTCGCGCGCGAGGGCGTCCGCCTGGGCCGCGTCGAGGGCAACCCCTTCCGGGAGACGGTCGACCGGGCAGGCGACGTCGCCGACCTGGACTTCTGCTGCAACGTCACGCACGGCTCGAGCGGCGTCCTCGGCGCGAGCGCGGGCGACCACCGGGCAGTCGTGCGCGACCTCGCCGCCACCGCCCGGGAGGCGCTCTCCGTCCCCGCCACCGAGAAGTACGACGCCGTCGTCGCCGTCGTCCCGTCACCGAAGGACGCCAACCTGTATCAGGCGACGCGAGCGGCGACGTACGTCGTCCTCGGCGACCGCAACCCGCTGCGCGAGGCGCGACGCACCTCGAACGCGACCGGAGAGCGAACCGACCCGGGAGCGGGCGGCCGGGTGGTCCTCCCCGCGGCCCTCCCGGAAGGTGCCGGCGAGGGTACGGGCGAGCGGCGGTTCTACCGGCGGCTCGCGGAAGCGACCGACGCCGAGTCGCTGTCCCGGGAGATGCGCACGGGGTACGAACCGGGCGCACAGCGGGCGTTCGTCGTCGCCCGCGTGCTCCGCGACCACGACGTCGTCGTCGCGGGGAGCGAGTCGCCGGACGTGGTCGAGGACTGCCTGATGACGGCGACGGACTCGGTCGGCGAGGCCGTCGACCCGGGGAGCGACGTGCTGGTCGTCCCGGACGCGCTGAACACGCTGCTCGTCGGCGAGGAGTAGCGGTGCGGACGTCGGAGCGACGCGAGCTACCAGCCGAGGTCCGCACGCTCCCGTTCTGCGTGCTCGACGGCCGCCGCGGTCCAGGGCGGCACGTCCTCGTTGCGGACCACAGCGTCGGCGGTGAACCACTGCACCGCCGCGACCTCCTCCTCGTCGCGGGGACGGGCGGTCCCCTCGCCGTGGCGCGCCAGGAAGACGACGTTCACGCAGGGGTCGTCGCCGGCGACGAACGTGCTGCTCTCGAGGTAGCGGAGGTCGTCGACCTCGACGCCGACCTCCTCGCGAACCTCGCGGCTGACCGTCCGTTCGAGCGCGTCCTCGGCCTCTCGCAGTCCCTCGACCGTGCCGCCCACGAGCGCGAGCGTGCCGGGAGCGTGCTCCTCGTGCTCCGCGCGCCGGACGAGCAGGAACTCGCCGTCGCGGACGACCGCAGCCTGCACGTTGACGACGTATCGTTCGTTCACGGGGACCTGTCGCTAGCCAGACGTCTTCAAGGTGACTGTCGGGCGGGACCGCCGACGAGAGGCAGACGCGTCGTCAGTCCGTGTCGGCGAGCGCGTCGTCGCCGCCGATGGCGTCGAGCACGCGGTCGTGGAACTCCTTGAGGACGGCGCTCTCGTCCTCGGCGAGTACGACGTCGCTGGCCATCAGCGTCGCGAGGCCGAACGCCCGCGGCGACGGCGACCCGACCTGCTGCTGGACGACCTCGACGTCGCCGGCCTGGACGTCGGCGAGCACGTCCTCGACGGCCGAGATGGCGAGCTTGTCCTCGATTATCTCGCGGTACGTCTCCTCGATGACCGCGAAGTCGTCGAGGTCCTGGGCGAACCCGAGCAGCATCTCGCTGGACACCTGCTGTTCGCTGGCGGACTTCTCGTACCCCTTGTAGCGCTTGAGGATCATCAGCGACCGCGTCGCGTTGATGCGGAAGTAGCGCTGGAGCAGTTCCGTCCCGTCGAGGGCGGCGCGCAGGTCCTCGCGCACCGCCTCGGGGTCGACGTCCCGGAGGATGCGCGCGACGTCGACCTTCCGGTTCAGCGGCATCGAGACGGTGAAGCCGTTGTCCGCGACGGCGACCGAGACGTTCGTGTTGGCGGCGTTGGCGCAGCGGTAGGCGACCAGTCGCGAGAGGCCGTCGTTGAACTTCCGGCCGTAGTTGGAGTGGACGTAGTAGTGGCGCTCGTACTCGTCGCGGTCGAGTTCCACCTCGATGGCGAGGCGGTCGTCCGTGCTGACGCTCTCGCTGCCGGCGTAGCGGGTCTGCTCGTCGAACATCCGCGTGATGGCGCGGACGCTGTTCTCGTCCAGGGGGAACGTCCGGAGCCACACCCGCACCGCCGAGCGGCCGCCCTCCTCCAGGCGGTCGAGCAGGTCGCCCTGGAACGAGAGGATGGAGCGACCGAGGTCGTAGGAGAGCGGCAGGCGCTCGGAGAACCACGAGGGGACGGTCGGCCTGGCACTCGTGCGGTCGACGTACACCTTCGACCCGCGGCGGTACTGGAACTCGTAGTGCTGGCCGCCGAGGACGAAGACGTCGCCCTTCTCCAGGGTGTCCAGATAGTTCTCGTCGAGGTCGCCGACCCACTCGTCGTCCGCCCGGGTGAACACGTTGCAGGAAAAGGAGTCGGGGATGGTGCCGATGTTGGTCATGTAGATGACCCGGGCGAGGCGACCGCGCTTGCCGATGAGGGGTTCCCCGACCGGGAACTCCTCGTAGTGGAACTCGCCGTCCGGCGGGTCGTTCTCGTCGCGCCACACCTTCGCGTAGACGTTCTTGTCCTCCAGGCCGTCGTAGTCGGCGGTGAGGTAGGCCATCAACGACTCCCAGGCCGCGTCGTCGAAGTTCCGGTAGGGGTACGCCCGGCGGAGCGTCGCCAGCACGTCCGCCTCGCGGCGGACATCGTTGATGGCCATGCCGTAGACGTGCTGGGCGGCGACGTCGCGGGCGTTCTCCGGGACGAACACGCGGTCGACGAACCCCTCCTCCGCCTTCTTGAGCATCACCGCACACTCCACGAGTTCGTCGCGGTCGAGCGCGATGACCCGACCAGTGACGGTCTGGCCGAGGCGGTGGCCGGCGCGCCCGACCCGCTGGAGCAGGGCGGCGACCGACTTGGGGCTGCCGACCTGCACCACGAGGTCGATGTGCGGCATGTCGATGCCGAGTTCGAGGCTGGTCGACGTGGTGACGACGTCGAGCGACCCGTCCTTCAGTTGCTGCTCGACCGCCTGACGCGCCTCCTTCGAGAGGCTGCCGTGGTGACAGCCGGAGTTGTCCTCGTCGTACGCCGCGTAGCGCTCGCGGAGGTTCTGGAGGACGCGCTCGGCCCCGGAGCGCGTGTTCGTGAACACGAGCGTGTTGGTGTGGTCGGCGACGAGGTCGTGCAACTGCTCGTAGAATCGGTCCTGCACCACGTCCCGCGGCGTGTGGATGAGGTCGTCGGTCGGACAGCGCAACTCGACGTCGAACTCCCGGACGAACCGGGTGTCGACGAGCTCGTAGTCGCGTGGCGGCCCACCGGGCGACTCGCGGCCGACGAGGAACTCCGCGATGTCGTCGAGCGGTTCGACCGTCGCCGAACAGCCGATGCGGGTCGGCGACGACTCGGCGATGTCCTCCAGGCGTTCGAGGCTGACCGAGAGGTGGGTCCCGCGCTTGCCGTCCGCGAGGCTGTGTATCTCGTCGACGACGACGTACTCGACGGTCCGCAGTTTCTCGCGGAACTTCGGCGAGTTCAGCAGGATGGCCAGCGTCTCCGGTGTGGTGTTGAGGACGTGGGGCGTCTCCTTGAGCATCTTCTGGCGCTCGCTGTCCGCGGTGTCGCCGTGCCGGATGGCGTGGCGGACCTCGCTGACCGCCTCGCCGCGCTCCTCCATCCGCTCGCGGATGCCCGACAGCGGCCGTTCGAGGTTCCGGTGGATGTCGTTGGCCAGCGACTTCAGCGGGGAGACGTAGAGACAGTAGACGGAGTTCTCCAGGCCGTCCTCGCGCTCGCGCCTGAAGAGTTCGTTGAGGATAGCAGTGAACGAAGCCAGCGTCTTGCCCGACCCGGTCGGGGAGGCGACGAGCGCGTTCTCGTCCTCGTGGACGAGCGGGATGGCCTCGCGCTGGGGCGGCGTGAAGAAGCCGCCGTTCTCGGGGACGTACTCGCCGAACTGCTCGACCCACCACTCCCTGACCGCCGGTTCGAGAAGTTCGAGCACGTGCTCGTCGTCGAGGTCGACCGAGTCCGCGACGTCGAAGCCCTCGCGCGAAAGCAGCGCGCGTCCGTCCATTCGAGTCCGGGTTGGCGTCGTGCGACCAAGAGGATTGTGACCCCGGAGTGAAAGTGAAATCTACGCCCAGCGCAGGTCCGCGACGACCGGGAAGTGGTCGGAGGGGTGGGGTGGGTCAGTCTCGACCGTCCGGACCGCAGCGAGCTCGAACGCGTCGGTCACGAGGACGTGGTCGATTCGCTCGCCCGGCGTTCCGGTGAACCCGTGGAACGTGCCGGCCGGACCGTCGGCGGACCCGGCGACGTTCCTGGCGAGTCGGAGTCCGGCCGTCGTCAGCCAGTCCATCGCTGCCGAGTCGGGCGCGGCGTTGCAGTCCCCGACCACGATGGCAGGACGGTCGAGGGCGGCGACGTGCGTGGCGACCGCGAGCGCGCCCTTCCGCCGCGCCTCCGCTCCCGCGTGGTCCAGGTGCACGCTGAGGAAGCGCAGCGGTCGGCCGTCCAGTTCGAGGTCGACCCACGTGGCGACGCGCGGACAGTCGCCGTCCCAGCCGACGCTCGGCCGATCCGGCGTCTCCGAGAGCCAGAACGCGCCGGCGTCGGCGCGGTCGAAGCGGTCCCGCCGGTGCGCGACCGGGGCGTGCTCGCCGTCGTCGCCGCCGTGCCTGCCGACGCCGAACCAGTCGTACGCCGGGAGGTTGCGGCGGAGGCAGTCGAACTGCGCGGGGAGGGCCTCCTGTAGACCGAGCAGGTCGGCGTCGAGACCCGTCAGGAGGTCGACCACCCGTTCGCGGCGGTGGGGCCACGCGTCGCCGCCGTCGTCGGGGGTGTCGTACCGGACGTTGAACGTCGCGACGCGACAGTCGGTCACGTCGACCCCTCCGCGAGATACGTGCGTGTCATGGCGTTCTGTCTGTCATCGCGTCCCATGTGGACGTCTGGCGGCGAGGTACTTCCGCGTCCCGACCGTCCACCCCACGACCGAAGCTATTTTCGGCGGGCCGCACGGGGATTCTCACATGCGCATCACGTTCCTCGGCACGGGTAGCGCGATGCCGACCGGCGAACGGTTCCAGACCGGCGTCCTGCTCTCCGAGGACGGCCGGCGACTGCTCGTCGACTGCGGCAGCGGCGTCCTCCACCGCCTCCAGCAGTCCGGCGCGGGCTACGAGGACGTCTCGACGGTCCTGCTCACCCACCACCACCTCGACCACGTGGCAGACCTCCTCCCGCTGCTGAAGGCGCGCTGGCTGGCGGGCGAGGAGCACCTGGAGGTCGTCGGTCCCGAGGGGACGAAGGCCCTGCTCGACGACCTGCTCGACGTCCACGACTACCTCCAGGACCGCGTCGACCTCCAGGTCCGGGAGGTCGGCGCCCACGAGTTCGAGGTCGCGGGCTTCGACGTCGAGGGGTACGAAACCCGCCACTCGCTGCCGACGCTCGCCTACCGGTTCGACGACCGGTTCACGTTCAGCGGCGACAGCGAGGCGTTCGAGGGACTGGCAAACTTCGCCGACGGGTCGGCCGTGCTGGCCCACGACTGCTCGTTCCCCGACGACGTCGACGTGGCGAACCACCCGACGCCGGCGACGCTCGGCGAGGCGCTGTCCGGCGTGGAGGTCGGCCGCGTCTACCTCACCCACCTCTACCCCCACACGGACGGCCGCCAGGAGGAGATGCTCGACTCCATCGCCGAGTCGTACGACGGCGACGTGCGCTTCGCGGAGGACCTGCTGTCGGTCGAGCTCTGAGCTACTGCAGTCGGTAGCGCAGCAGCGCGGCGATGCCGCCCAGGTTCCGCAGTTGCTCGCCGGGCGCGAACTCGCCGGAGAACACCGTCACCTCGCCGCCCTGGCGCTCGACGGTCGTGATTATCTCGTTGACGTCGACGTCCCACTCCCCCTCCTCGGCGTCCTCGCCGGTCGCGCCACGCTCGGTGCGCAGCTTCTCGTCGAGGACGAGCAGCCGTTCGACCGCGCCGAAGTCGGCCGCCTCCGCGACCTCCTCGACGCCGTAGGCGACCTTCGCCCCCTCGGCCATGCGGCCGGTGAGTTCGTCGATGAGTTCCGCCTCCTCCGCGATGCGGGTCTCCTGCTGGACCTCCGCGACCGCGCCGCGCTTCAGCACCTCGTGGACGCCGCGGTCGCCGACCGCGCTGGTGTCGACCATCGTGATCAGGTCGTCGAGCTCCGGGTACTCGTCGGTGACGTGGGCGTGGGCGTCCTGCTTCGTGAACCCGGGGCCGGCGAGGATGATGGCGTCGACGTCGAGCCGCGACAGCACCGCGCCGAGTTCGTCGAACAGTTCGTCGCGGCCGCGGGCGTACTCGCCCTTGCCGGTCGTCCCCGTCAGCGACGCGTACTCCTCGGTGCCGTACTGGGCGACGGTGTGGACGTGGGCCTCGCCCTCCTCCACGGTGGCGATGGCGACGTCCGGTGAGTCGGTGGCTTCCACGGCGTCGTCGAGGCGGTCGAGCTGGTCGCGCTTCCAGCGCTTCTCGACGGTCAGTTCGTCGCGCTCCTCGACGTTGATGGTGTGGTGGAAGCCGAGCTGGTCCTCGCGCGAGCAGTCCTCGATGACGCCGCCGACCCGGACGCGGTTGGCGAACTTGTGGAACTCCACGCTCTCGACGTCGATGGTGACGTGCATGTGCTCGCGCTCGCCGCCCGTGTCGCGGGTCTTGTCGTCGTCGCGCTGGATGCGCCGGGTCGTGTCGCCGGAGACGAGGTCGCCCGGCTCCAGCAGGTAGGTGAGATGCCAGAGGTCGTCCAGGCTCTCGGGGACGAGCGTGATGCGCTCGCGCTCCCCGTCGAGGGACGTCCGGTCTTTGACTTGCATGTCGACAACTGCGGGCCGGTCCGGTAAGTGCCCTGCTATTCTCGACCTCCCACAGCAGAAAACAGGTCGGAGCGGGTCAGACGACCGGGCGCCCCTCGTCGAGGTCCGGTTCGGTCCGGAGCCCCCGGTCGCTGGCCTCCGCGTACGAGGTCGCGTACAGGTATGCCGCGGTCACCTGTGCGTAGAACCCGACGAAGACGGCCGCCAGCCAGCCCAGCACCGGAACGGCGGCGAGCGCGCTCCCCAGCAGGCCGGCGACGAGCAGCACGCCCAGCGCGATGAGCCATCCGGTCGCGTACTCGCGGCGGGCCAGGACGGGACGCAGCGCGTCGAACTCGAACGCGGCACCGACGCGGCCGGACCGCGCGAGGCGAACGAGCGCCGCCGGCGCGACGTAGAGTGCGGCCGCGGCGGTCACGAGGACGAGTGCCGCCCCGACGAGCGTGGCGAGCGCGCCGACGAACGGCGCGCTGTCTGCCACCGCGACGCCGCCGCCGACGAACGCCACCGCGAGCACCGCCGGGACGATTCCGTAGACGACGGCGACGACGAGCGCCTTCACCCCGTCGACCGCGAGCGCGCCCCAGTCGTCGAACACGGGCGGGTCGGTGTCGCCGTCGGCGACGCGGCCGAGCACGCGAAGCACGTAGCCCTGGACGAGCACGGCCGGTACGATCAGGAAACCCAGTGCGGACAGCAACCCGCCGACGAGAACCGTTCTCACCGCGTCGTCGCCGTCCGTGAGGTACGTGAGACTGTCTTCGAACATGATGTTCCCTCGATGCGCCGCCAGCAGCGGCGAGCATCGTTCGTACCGACGCTGGCTGCGGGCATAACCGTTCTCGACCGGGAACTGACGTATCAGGCTTCGAGCGGGCCGATAGACGGAGAAACGACGGCCGCGGCGGGTCAGTCCTCGACCATCCGGCTGCCGCCGGCCGGGAGGAACTCCTGGATGAGGTCCGGGCTCGCCACCTTCCGGACGAAGGAGGTGTCGGCGAACCGGTCGCGGAACCGTCGGTAGATGCGCTTGGCGATGTCGTTCTGGGCGTACTGGCCGGGTTCGACCTCGACGGACGTCTCCGTCCGCGGGACGACGGCCGAGGGCGGACCACCGATGACGCGCGTGCTCGGTTCGGCCGTGATGCCCACGGCGACGCCGACCGGCACGTCGCGGAAGTAGGTGCGGTCGCCGCGGATGGCGAACCCACCCTTCTCCAGGTACTCGCCGCTCTCGGGCGTCTTGCTCACCTGGTCCGGCGTGACCACGTACGCGTCGCCGGCGAAGCGGCCGTCCTTCCACACCGACGAGTAGGAGACGGCGAACTGGGCGGCCTCCCGCTTGCTCTCGTCGGGGACGTCGACGTCCTTCGCCGGTTCGCTCGGGTCCGAGGTCTTGAGGACGGTGACCGGGCCGCCGTGGGCCTGCGAGTGAAAGAACAGGTCGTGGCGGTCCATGTACTTCTGGACGAGTTCCTCGTTCTGGTCGGCGTTGCGCCCGCCGAGGACGAGGAAGCCGTCCGAGGTGCGGAACCACCGGAACCGGTCGTACCACTTCTCCTGCTTGCGGATGGGGATCGAGGACCGGGAGAGCCAGTCGACGTCCTCCTGCTCCTCGTCCTCGTCGTCGCCGCCCTCGGGTTCGGCCTCCCACTCCTCGCGGCGCTGCTCGACCGCTTCGAGTTCCTCGCGGGTGTCCTCGATGGCGGCCTGCGCGCCCTCCTTCTTCTCCTCGACGCGCTTGGCCTCCTGGTAGAGGCGGTCGGCGTTCTTCTCGACGCCCGCCTCGGGGTCGAGTTCGATGTTCGTGCCGTCGACCGCGACGGTGACCGTCCCCTCGCGCTCGTCGATGCCCTGCACGGCCTCCGCCTCGGGGATGCCCTGTTCGGCACCTTCGGCGAAGCGGGCCTCGATGTCTTCCCAGGGCGTGTCGGCCTCGCGGGCCTCCCGGACGGTCGAGAGTATCTCGTCGACGAACCCGTAGTTGCCGTACAGCAGTTCGGCCTTCTCGCGCTCGGCCTCGGCCTGCTCCTCGAACCCCTCGATGGCGTTCTGCTGCTGCTCGATGATGCGCTTCTGTTTCTCGATCTTGGCCTCGAAGTCCGGGCGCTGGCGCTCCTCCTCGTCCTCGTCCTCGGTCAGGTCGAGGTTCGTGAAGTAGTCGTCGACGGCGGCGTTGAACGTGTCGAACGCCTCCGCGTCGAGGTCCGCGTACTCCTCCAGGGGGAACGGCGTCACGTCGACTCGCCGGTCGTCCTCGTAGTACACCCGCGGTTCGAACTGGCCGGTCTCCAGCGGCTCCTTCAGGCGGTCGACGGCCTCGTACAGCCGTTCGTACTGGTCCTCGCCGGCGTCGGCGATGGCCATTTCCTTCTCGACGCCCGCCCGGGTGCAGACCTCCTCGGCGTAGAGACCGCCGAAGTTGAGCTGGGTCGCCAGCGTCCGCACGAGGTCGGTGTCCGAGTCGGCCATCTTCGCCGCGAACGCCTCGTAGTCGAGGTCCAGCGGGTTCACCCGGGAGTCGGGGAACTCGTACTGCGACCCCGGTGCGACGGTCCGGGACTTGAGCCGGACAGTGGAGAGCGAGTCGACGACCTCGTCGTTCTCGTCGAGCACCGCGACGTTCCCCTGGCCGAACAGCTCGGCCACTATCGTCGTGTCGCCGTCCTGGCGCTTGAAGTGGAACTGGAGGATGCGGTCGAACTCGAACTGCTCGACGCCGGCGAAGTCCGCGCCGTTCAGCCGGTTGCGGAGCATCATGGCGAAGTTCGGCGGCCGGCCCGGCGCGTCCGGGACGTGCTCCGGCGCGACGGCGTGCGCGCGCTTCACGTCGCCGACCTCGACCAGCAACTCGACGCGCCCCCGGTCGAAGTCGCGCATCTTCAGCCGCAACAGGTCGTCGCCGTAGAGGTAGGCCTTGTCGAGCTTCGCCCCCTCGTAGTTCCCCAGCTCGCGCACGACCGCCGCGAGGTCGATGCTGGAGAGTTCCCGCTTCTCGTCCATACCGCCGATTTCTCGGGGCGACCGGAAAGGCGTGTCGTTCGGTCGACCGGTGCGATGGTGCACGCGGCAGGGACGCCTTGCTCCGTCGGGCGGTCGCCGACGAGCCCTGGCGCGCCGCCCAACATATTAACGTTCGGATATATAGGGCTGCTGGCGGAACGTCCCCACCAGTGATCGACAGTGTGGGACGACTTGACATCACACGGCGAGGGACGGGCGCCGGCCGACGCGGACGACCGGGACGGACGCGAGGCGACGACGGACGGCGGCCGCGCTCGCGAGCGGGTCGTCGACCCGGAGGAACTGCGCGCGACGACGGACGGGCGGCTACCGACCGAGGTGGCGACGGCGCACGCCGACCACCTGACGGACGTGGTCAGAGCGGGCGAACCGGGTGGGTCACCGTCGCCGCTGGCGCGACGGAGCGACGAGGCGGGCGTCGGCGCGGACCAGTTCGTCGGCACGTACGGGGCGGCCTTCGACGCGCTCGTCTCGTCCGTCTTCGAGGGACTCGACGGGGGTGACGACCTCGCCACCGCCGAGCGCCGACTGCGCGAGGGCGCGCGGGCGCTCGTCGCCGACGCACGAACCGGCGTCGCGGCGTGCGTCGACGGCCCGGAGGCGGGCGGTTCGCGCGGAGGCGTTGGGTCGGCGACCGCTGGAGACGTCGACCTCCGGGTGGAGGAGGTGCTCGGGGCGCTCCCGATGCCGGCCTTCGTCATCGACGCCGACCACACCGTCCTGGCGTACAACTACGGCGTCTGCGAACTGCTGGGCATCGAGCCGAACGCCGCGCTGGGGAAAGACAACCGCGAGACCATCGCGGCGGCGTCGTACACCGACGGCCGGCGGCACCGCAGTCTCGTCGACAAGGTGGCCGACGCGCCCCGGACCGCCGACGAGGAGTTCGACGTCGAGCGCGTCGACATGCCGTTCAGTGACCGCACCGTCTACGAGGACACGGCCACGCTGCTCAACCGGCGTGACGAGGAGATCCACGCCGGGTTCTGGGCCATCCCGCTGTTCGACGCGGACGACGACCTCCGGGCGGTCCTCGAGGTGGTCGACGACCGCACCGACGAACAGCGGCACAAGGAGAGCGTGGCGGCGCTCGTCGAGGAGGTCACCGGCACGCTCCAGGCCGTCGGCGACGGCGACCTTGCGGCGCGCGCGGAGTACGCCGACGAACACGGCGTGATCGACGAGGAACTGCTGACGCTCACCGACGAGGTGAACGCGATGGCAAAGAACTTCCAGACGCTGGTCGAGCGGGTCGAATCGCAGGCCGACTCGCTGGCGACGTCCATCGGGGAGGCGTCGGCGTCGGCGAGTCGCATCGACGACCAGGTCGACGAGCAGAACGAGTCGCTGGCGACGGTCGCCGAGGAGATGGAGTCGTTCAGCGCGGGCATGGAGCAGGTCGCGGCGAGCGCGAACGAGGTGACGACGGCGGCGGACGACGCGCTCGCTGCGGTCGAACGCGGCCTCGACGCCGGCGAGGCGGCCGGCGACGCCGCAGGGGAGTTGCGCGAGACGAGCGAGGAGACGCTGACGTCGGTGGCCGAACTGGAGTCGCACGTCGACGAGATCGGCGAGGTCGTCGAGGTCATCGCCAGCGTCGCGGAACAGACGAACATCCTCGCGCTGAACGCAAACATCGAGGCCGCGCGCACCGATTCGTCGGGCGACGGGTTCGCCGTCGTCGCGGAGGAGGTGAAAGAGCTCGCCACCCAGACCCAGCGCCACACCGAGGAGATAGCCGACCGCATCGAGGCGCTCCAGGAGCGGGCGAGCGACACCGTCGAATCGGTCGAAACCTCCCACGAGCAGGCCCGGTGCGTGGACGAGGAGGTGACGGCGGCGCTCGACTCGATGCGGGAGGTCTCGGACGCCGTGGAGACGGCGGCGACCGGTATCGCCGAGGTCGCCGAGGCGAACGACGAACAGGCGGCGACCGTCCAGTCGGTCACGGCGACGCTGGACTCGGTCGAGGAGAGCGCGGGGGAGGTCGACGCCACCGTCGACGACATCGTCCGCGAGATGGACGCGGGGGCGGCGGCGGTCACCGATCTCTCCGAGCGGGTCGGCGAACTGACCGACGGCGACTAGCTCACTCCTCCTCGAAGTCCAGTGCGACGGAGTTGATGCAGTAGCGCTTGCCCGTCGGCTCCGGGCCGTCCTCGAAGACGTGGCCCAGGTGGCCGCCGCAGTTCGCACAGACGACCTCGGTGCGCTGCATGCCGAGGCTCGTGTCGGTGCGCTTCTCGATGCGGTCGTCGTCGACGTCGTAGAAGCTCGGCCAGCCGCAGCCCGACTCGTACTTCGTCTCCGAATCGAACAGCTCGGTGCCACAGCCAGCACAGACGTAGGTGCCGTCGTCGGTCCGGTCGACGTGCTCGCCGCTGAACCGCGGTTCGGTCCCCTGTTCGCGGAGGACGCGGTACTCCTCCTCGGAGAGGCGTTCGCGCCACTCCGCCTCGTCGTCGGGCAGGTCGGGTCGGGATGAATCCATCGTCTTCGACTAGGCGCTCGGAAAGGTTGAAACCACCGGCGAGCGCGGGAACCGACCTCGAAGTCGCCACCAGATTCATAACACCCGCGGGTGACGTTCACGAAAACATGAGTTCGATGACCGAGTCGAGCGTCGTTCGACGTCTCGAAGGCCAGGACTGCCAGTGGTGTACCGACGGACGGCTGGAGCGCGGACGGTACAAGGGGAACGTCGCCGTCGTCTGCGAGGACTGCGACACGCCTGCGGCGCAGCTCTGGTGACGCGTCGACGGCGAGCCCTCCCGCCGTGCGCCGGTTGTGGCCCTGCGAGGTTGCACCAGTAATCACTCGGTTCGCCACGGTTGAAGCCACGACCGCCCGCTCGCCAGCGCCGCCAGTCGGCCGCGCGCGAGGTAGGTCAGCGACGCGAGCGCGAGCGCGGCCCCGAGCGCGCCGAACAGGCGCGGGAGCGCCACGGCCGCGACGGACCCGGCCAGCACCTTCAGCGGTGCCGTGACGAGCGAACTCGCCATCGAAGTGGCGCTGAGGACACTCGCCCGCGCGGTCGACTCCGTGAGGTCGTTGACCCGCTGGTTCGCCAGCGGCCGCGACACCACGGCGACTGCCCGGAGCAGGAAGAACAGGGGGAGCGCGAGCACCGGCGCGAACAGCGTGGCGACCATGCCGGCGGCGACGACCACCGGCGCGACGGCGAACCAGCGGTCGATGCCGACGGCGGCGCCGACGCGCCCGCTGACCGCCGACGCGCCGGCGGCGACGAGGGTCAGGCCGGCGTAGATCACCCCGAGCCGTCGCGCGGGGACGTCGAGCAGGTCGGTGCTGACGGGCTGGACGAACAGGTTGGCGGAGACGGTGACGCCGAGCAGCAGCGACGTGAACGCGACGAACGAGCCGAGACCGGGCCGCAGGAGCGTCTCGCGCGTGACCGCCAGCGTCTCGGCCGGGGATGGGGGTGCGGCGGTGTCGCCTGCGTCGGCTGTGGCCCCGTCAACGTCACCATCGGACGACGCGACGAGCAGGACCGCGACGCCGACGACGAGCGCGGCGGCGTCGAGCAGCCACGGCAGGACAGCCCAGCGGGCGTACGCCCAGCTACCCGCCAGAGCCGCGCCGCTGGTCGCGAGCAGACCGACGGCGTTGGCGCGACCGCTGACGGCGGCAAACTGGTCCGCCTCGTCGTCGTCGTCAAGCAGTTCGTAGAGCCAGGCCTGCGCCGCGCCGGAGTCGAACGTCGCGCCGGCGGCCCGGAGCAGCATCGCTGCCGCGAACGCGGCGAAAGAGTGCGCGACGGCGTAGCCGAGGACGCCTGCCGCCGCGACGAGGTTGCCCGCAGCGAGGGCATTCCGTCTACCGATTCTGTCGGCCACGTACCCCGTGGGGAACTCGAAGCCGAGGACGGCGAGCGTGTACCCCGCCTCCAGCAGTCCGAACTGCGCCAGCGAGAGCCCCCGAGACTGGAAGAAGAGGACGTAGATGGGAACCGTGAACGCGGCCGAACGTGACGCGACGTAGCAGTAGTACGCGACGACCGGCTTCGACGGGAGTGACGGACGGCGGTTTCGCATCGTAGTGTGACAATTGTCACACCGGTCGTATCAGTGTACTGCGAGAACCGGTTCCACGTCACATCCGAGAGTCGGTGCCGAGCCCCACAATCGCCGCACGTGGTGCGGGAACCGTCGACGCGGCTGTCGTCGAACCGTCGGAGTTAACCGTTCGTGACGGCTACGACGCGTCAATGAGCCAGGAGAGCGAGTACAGCGAGGGGGACCTTCGGAAGACGGGGATGGCGCTGAAGCACGACCGGGAGTGGGACTACGAACTCGACCGCATCGTGTCGGCCGTCGAGGAGCGCGACGCCGAGACCGTCGGCCTGCAGTTCCCCGAGGGGCTGAAGCGCCGCGGCCCGAAGGTGACCGACGACCTGCGCGCGTCGCTGCCCGACGACGTGACCGTGATGATGTCGGGCCAGCCCTGCTACGGCGCCTGCGACCTCGACACCTACCTGATGAAGCGGACGGACGTGTTCGTCCACTTCGGCCACTCGCCGATGAAGAACACGGACAAGGTCATCTACGTCCCGCTGTTCTCGAACGTCGACGTCTTCCCCATCATGGAGGAGTCCCTGGCGGAACTCGCCGACCCCGAGGACGACCCCGACGTCGGCCTCGTGACGACCGCCCAGCACATGAACCGCTTCGAGGAGATGAAGGCGTGGCTCGACGACCGCGGGTACGAGGTCCACACGCGCCGGGGCGACGACCGCCTCACCCACGAGGGGCAGGTGCTCGGCTGCAACTACGCCTCCGCCGACATCGACGCCGACCAGGTGCTGTACGTCGGCGGCGGGAAGTTCCACCCGCTCGGCCTCGCGATGGAACACCCGGACAAGACGGTCGTCATCGGCGACCCCGTCAACAACGTCGTGACCGTCGCGGACACCGAGAAGTTCCTGAAACAGCGCTACGCCGCGGTCCACAAGGCGATGGACGCCGAGAAGTGGGGCGTCATCTTCTGCACGAAGATCGGCCAGGGCCGCTGGGAGCAGGCCCAGGACATCATCGACGAGAACGACGACGCCTACCTCATCACGATGGACGAGGTGACCCCCGACCGCCTGCGCAACTTCGACATGGACGCGTTCGTCAACACCGGGTGTCCGCGCATCACGACCGACGACGGCCCGCAGTTCCACAAGCCGATGCTGACCCCCGGCGAGTACGAGATCGCCGTCGGGAACAAGCCGCTGGAGGACCTGAGCTTCGACACCTTCCACGGCACCTGGTGACCGCGCGGGCGCTCGTCGGCTGACTCGCTTTTCCGCTCTCCTCGTCACTCCGCGACGAGAGGTTTAACACCGCGTCACGAGAAGCGTCGCGCATGCATACCCACATCGTGCCGGTCGGGTTCGACTACGACCGGCTCATCGCGCCGCTGGTGCGCGACCAGCTCGACGTGGACCGGGTCGTCCTGCTGGAAGGGGCGGTGGGGAGCCAGGCCAACGTCGAGTACTCCCGGCACCTCTCGGAGACGCTGGAGAAGGACTTCCGGAACCTGCTCGGCGCGACGACCGAGCGCGTGATCGTCGGCGACGTGTACGACTACGACGCCGCCTTCGAGCAGGCGTTCGACCTCATCAACGCGGAACTCGACCGCGGCAACGAGGTGTGGGTGAACGTCTCCGCGATGCCGCGGACGGTCAGCTTCGCGTTCGCCACCGCCGCCCACTCCATCATGGTCGAGCGCCAGGAGGAGCGCGAGCGCATCCACACCTACTACACGGCCCCGGAGAAGTACCTGGAGACCGAACTCGCCGAGGAGCTGCGCCGCCAGATCGACCTGCTCTCGGACCTGCAGGCCGGTGGCGTCGACGACGAGCGCGTCGCCGACCGACTCGACTCCGCCCGCGACCTGCTCGCGGAGTTCGACGAGCGCGGGACCACCATCGGCGCGAAGGAGGTCGACGGCGACCACATCGTCGAACTGCCGGTCGCCTCCTTCTCGAACGTGAAGCCGTTCGAGGAGCTCATCCTGTTCACGCTCGGCGAGCACGGCGAGTTCGAGAGTGTCAGCGAACTCGCCCAGCAGCTCGCCGGCGACCTCGGCGAGGAGTACACCGACAGCTTCCGTTCGAAGGTCATCTACAACGTCGACCGGCTCGGGCCTGGCGGCAAGGGCTACATCGAGCAGGAGGAGCACGGGAAGTCCCACCGGACGGCACTGTCGCGCATCGGCGAGTTGTGGGTGCGGGCGCACGCGGACAGGGAGACGCGAACGGAGTGAGCGTCTCCTGATTGCGAGCGGGGAGCGACAGCGACTCGCGAGCAGCGAGGCGTGAGCGCAGCGAGCGCCTCGGGACGTGCGAGCGGCGAACGCAGTGAGCCGCGAGCTGCGAGACGCGAACGCAGTGAACGTCTCGAAGGCTACGCGCGCAGTTCCAGCTTCTTCACCCGGGTCGAGATCGCGAGGAAGGTCGCGGCGAGCGTCAGGACCACGGCACCGGCGGCCGCGATCTCGTGGGCCGGGGACGGGTGGCTGTAGCCGGTCGCGAGCAGTTCCTGACCGGGCAGGGTGGTGTGGTGGGGCGTGCCGACGAGCGGGACGAAGTAGTCGACGAGGTCGTTGAACCCGTACCAGACGACGGCGACGAAGACGGCACCGACGGGGAAGTCGCTGTAGCGGTGGATGAGGAACGCCTCCAGCACCATGGCGAGGTGGCTGCCGAAGAGGAACGCGTACATCGGCCAGCCGACGCCGATGAAGCCGTCGAAGAACGCTGCGAGCACGAACGGCGTCCACGCGCCGAGCTTGATGCAGCCGAAGAAGGCCAGCGCGTTCAGCCACTCCTGGTTGCGGCCGAGCTTCCACAGCCCCAGCGAGAGCGCGATGAACAGCGTCGCGACGGGGCTGTCGGGGACGAACGGCCACATGACCACCGGTTCGGCGGCGAACTGCCAGGTGATCAGCGGGTCGGAGAGCGGGACGGGGTGGAAGCCGTAGTACCAGAAGCCAAAGGCCGTGCCGACGAGGTTGATGGCGACGATGACCCACGCCATCCGGAGACCGAAGTCCTCCAGCCAGGTCGGCAACGGCGCGACGTACCACGGGAGGTCCTCGCGCGGCGGGCGGTCGCTCATGTCGGCGGCGACGGATGGGGCCGGCAAAGACCCTTCGGTGCACCCCGCCGGCGATCGCCCACCGGAGCGAGGCCGCTTCTGGTTGCGAGGACGCTTGGTAGCGAGCGCGCGCCGTAGCGAGAGCGAAGGTTGATTAACGGCGAATACCAAATCCGTCGTAATGGCACGGACAGCGAAGAAGGTCGAATCGCTCATCGCCGAGGACGCGGCGATGGCCGACGCCCTCTCGGCGGTGTACGAGCGCACCGACGAGGGTGCTCACGAGGTCCAGTGGGGCGACGTGAGCGACGACATCACCAGCGGTCAGTGGGGCCGCATGATCGAGAAGGGCGTGCTCGTCGACGGCGACAACGGATTCGAGCTTGCAGACGCCGACGCGGTCGAGCGCGCGCTCGAGGAGGGTGGTGGTTCCACGACGTCGATCTCGACGGACACGGACGCCGACGACGTCGAGACCACCTCGTGGTCGACGTGGGACAAGCTCGCCGCGGTCGCCAGCATCGGGCTGTTCGCCGGCTACTCCATCGGCCCGATAAAGAACACCATCGGCGGGATACTCGACGTCGTTCTCGGCCCCGTCGAGAGCATGCTCCCGTTCTACGTCGTCATCATGATCCTCGCGATGCTGACGGGCCTGTACTCGACGCTCCTGCAGGACAACCTCATGGACATGGAGAAGATGAGCAAGTACCAGGAGCGGATGAAGGCCATCCAGGAGAAGCGCAAGGAGGCCAAGGAGCGCGGCGACGACGAGGCCATGGAGCGCATCCGCGAGGAGCAGATGGAGGCCATGGGCGACCAGGCCGGGATGATGAAAGAGCAGTTCCGGCCGATGGTGTGGACGATGTTCCTCACCATCCCCGTGTTCCTCTGGATGTACTGGCGGATCAGCTCGGCCAGCGCGCCCGTCTCGCCGCAGAACATCGTCCTGCCGATGATCGGCTCGACGACCTGGCAGAACGGCGTCCTCGGCCCGATGCAGGCGTGGATCATCTGGTACTTCCTCTGCTCGATGGGCTTCACCCAGCTCATCCGGAAGTCGCTGAACATCCAGACGACGCCGACGTAACAAAACCTCTTTCTTCTCCCCACTCGCAGATGCGATATGCTGATTACCGTCTCCGGACCGCCGGGTAGCGGCAAGAGTACGACGGCCAAGAAGCTGGCCGACGCGCTCGACCTCGAACACATCAGCGGTGGTGACATCTTCCGCGAACTCGCCGACGAGCGAGGCTACACCCCGCTGGAGTTCAACAAGATGGCCGAGCAGGACGACGAGATCGACCGCGACCTCGACCGCCGCCTCCGCGACATCGCCATCGCCCGCGACGACGTGGTGCTGGAGTCGCGGCTCGCCGGGTGGCTCGCCGCCGAGCACGCCGACTTCCGCGTGTGGCTCGACGCGCCGCTGGACGTTCGCGCGGCCCGCATCGCCGACCGCGAGGACAAGGCCGTCGACCAGGCGCGCGAGGAGACCGCCGCCCGCGAGGGCAGCGAGGCCGACCGCTACCTGGAGTACTACGACATCGACATCAGGGACCTCTCCATCTACGACATCGACGTCAACACCGCCCGCTGGGACGCCGACTCCGTGCTCGACATGCTCGTCACCGCGGTCGAGGAGTACGACCCCGAGACGGACGAGGGCAAACACCCCGTCACGGACGTCAGGTACGACTTCTGACCATGAGTCTGCGTGGCCCGCCCGACGAACGCGGCCCCGACGCCCTCCTCGAGTTCGGCGTCGTCAACCTCGACAAGCCCCCCGGCCCCTCCGCCCACCAGGTCGCGGCCTGGGTCCGGGACCTGTGTGACGTCGAGCAGGCGGCCCACGCCGGGACGCTCGACCCGAAGGTCACCGGATGCCTGCCGGTCCTGACCGGCGCGGCGACCCGTCTCTCGCAGGTCTTCCTCGAGGGGACGAAGGAGTACGTCGCGGTGCTCGAACTCCACGCCGACCCGCCCGCCGACCTCGATTCGGTCGTCGCGGAGTTCGAGGGCCCGCTCTACCAGAAGCCGCCGCGGAAGAGCGCCGTCGTCCGCCAGTTGCGCGTCCGCGAGATACACGACCTCGAGGTCCGCTCCGTCGAGGGGCGGCAGGTGCTGCTACACGTTCGGTGTGAGAGCGGAACCTACATCCGGAAGCTGTGCCACGACCTCGGACTCGCGCTCGGCACCGGCGCGCACATGGGCGACCTGCGCCGGACCGCGACCGACCCCTTCGACGACGCCGACCTCGTGACGCTGCACGACCTCTCGGACGCGCTCGGCCGCTGGCGCGAGCGCGGCGACGACGACTGGCTGCGCGAGGTGGTCGCGCCGGCCGAGCGTGCCCTCGACCACCTGCCCCGGGTGACGGTCGCGTACGGCGCTGCCGAGGAGATCGCCAACGGCGCGCCGGTGTACGCGCCGGGCGTCATCGACGCGGACGCCGACGCGTCGTTCGACGGGCTGGTCGCCTGCTACACGCCGGACGACGCCGTCGTCTGTCTCGGTCGCATGGTCGGCGACCCCGACGCCGAGAGCGGGACGGTCGTCGAACTGGAGCGCGTCCTGATCTGACCGGCGGAAGGCGGCCATAGTTGTCGTTTTCCGGACGGAGACCGAGGAAGTTGAGGAGCGAACGGTCCACCAACGCGAGCAGGACTGCCCGTACACGTGCCTTTTTGGTATCGCTGGGTCACGCTACAGTATGCACGTCGGCACCGCGCACTCCGCTCCCGGCGAACTCGTCACCGGCTGGTTCGAGGTGACGGACCTGCCGACCGGTTCCCCCGAACGGCTGCCCGTCCTCATCGCGGACGGCGAACGCGACGGCCCCACGCTCTGGATCACCGCCGCGATCCACGGCGACGAGGTGACCGCCATGGCGGCGGCCCAGGACGTCATGTCCGAGACCATCGAACTGTCCATCGCCGGCACCGTCGTCTGCCTGCCGAACCTCAACCCCGCCGGACTCAGGCGCACAACGCGCACGTCCTACTACCACGACGACGACCCGAACCGCCACTTCCCGGATCCCGACGCCGAGTCAACGCGACCGCCGCGCGTCCAGGAGCTCATCGACGAGCGCGTCTACGAGGCGTTCGCCGACTCCGCGGACGCGCTCGTCGACCTCCACACCGCACAGGTCGGGTCGGTGCCGTTCGTCATCCGCGACCGCGTCCTCTACGGGTCCGAACGCGACGAGGACGAGGCGCGCGAACTGGCGGCCGACCTCGAACGCCTCGTCGACGCCTTCGACCTCCCCGTCGTCAACGAGTACGCGGCCGAGGAGTACACCGACCAGAACCTCCAGCGCTCGACTGCCGGCGCCGCGCTGAACAACGCCGGCATCCCGGCGTTCACGGTCGAGCTCGGGAGTCACACCGTCGTCGAGGAGGACAACCGCGAACTGGGCGTCCGGGGCGTGATGAACGTGCTGCGCGAACTCGGCATGGTCGACGACGAACCCGAACCCCTCGACGTCGAATCGCCCGTCGACTTCCCGGTCAAGCGGGCGGTCCATCCCCACACCGACGTTGCCGGCATCGTTCGCCACCGCGTCGAAGCGGGCGACGTCGTCGAAGCGGGCGACGTCGTCGCCGACGTCCTGACGCCCCACGGTGGACGGAAGGCCGCCGTCGAGAGCGAACACGACGGCTACGTCCTCGGTCGCCACGAGGGCGTCGCGGCCTACGAGAACGACCCGCTCGCGAGTCTCGCCGTACGCGACGAGGGCGACCTCGTCGTTCCGCGCGACGACGAGTCGGACGAAGACGGGGAGACGTGAAACGAAGCTCTTAAACAGGAGTCACTCTTTCTTCGGAATGCAAGCGGGACCGTGGGGTAGTGGTATCCTCTGCGCATGGGGTGCGTTGGACCCGTGTTCGAATCACGGCGGTCCCATCCAATCTTGTTCCGGCCACCATCTCCTGGAATGAGAGACTTCAACTGTACCTGCTTCGCTTCTCGACGTCAGAATGACAACGATTCCGCTTCGCGAAACCCGTAGTTACGGTCGCACTGGCGGCCAACTGGACTGTAACAGCGAGGACAGACGCGACCGTAGAGAATGCAGCCAGTCGGGTACGCCGAAAAAAGTGTGAGCGGTTCGGAGATCAGACCGTGACTGCGCTCTCCTGGGAGAGCGACTGCGGGACGTTCGCCCGGTAGATCGTCACGGCACCGTACTGGGTGGTGAGCTTCAGTTCGACTTCCTCACCCGGACCGAGCGAACTCGAGATGTCGCTCGCGTCCATCTCTATCGCGAAGCGGTCGTCCTGATCGTTCAGGACCGGCTGTGAGTCGTCCGTGTCTTTGATCGCCGACACGTTGAAGTGATCGGCGCTAGCCGTACTGCCGTTGGTCAGCGTCGTCGCCGTCTCGGGGCCGATCCACTCGATGGTGGCGCTGGAGAGGTTGATGTCGTCGGCACCGGAGCCGCGCATCACCGTCAGGTTGATGTAGTCGACCTGTTCGTTCGTAGTGACGTTACCGAAGCCGGAGACGACCTGCACGCGGTTGGAGACCTGCGAGGTACTCTCCTCGCCGGTCTGTTCTGCCTTCGTTTGCAGGAAGCCCGCCGTGTTGATGAGCACGCCCGCCGCGATCGCGGCGACCAGCACCATCGCGATGAACACGATGAGCGTCCCGATACCGACCTGACCGCGGTCGTCGAGTCGTTTTTGAATTTTCTCTTTCATTGTATCGATCACCTGTCCAAGTGGTATCAACCAATGGACGTACTCGGTGCCGAAACACTTCACCCCAATAAACCTATCTGGTAATATCAGAGCTGATACTCTAAATCACGGCCCGGAAGAGAGTCCCTGTTCCTTCGTGTTGCTCCGGTCTTGAGGGCCAACACCACAAATTGCGCCAGAGTCGAACAGGGATACGTCGGCGAGATGTAAAGTTGGCGCGTGTGTATGACCACCCACGCTTCGTGTAGCATTCGATGGTGCGGAGCATCCAGGTTCGATCATCGGGGTAGCGGCAGGTAGCATCATCTGACGTCGTCGAACCTGCATTCAAACGCATCACAGCCTTCCGATGGAACTTCTCGTCCTTCTTACCCGACTCTTCGATAGAACGGTCCCATTCCGAGCGAGGGTGAAAGTAGGTCGGCGATCTGCCGCGTCGCGACCTGAGCTCACTGCCCACTGAATCCTCGTGCTCCGGTGATCGCCGGGACTACGTACCCGGATAGTGAGCCCGACGTGGTCGACGACGTCTTTCAGAGGATTCGACGAGCACTCTCACGCTACACCATCACCCACGGCATCGTTCTCTCGCCTGGAGTACCGTAGTTTGATCGCCTCATGATACGCGGTGGGGCGAAGGAATGAGATCGGCCCCCAAGACGGCGACACGATCGTGAGAACAGCAGAGAGGAGAGAGACGGCCGGCCGACCGTTCGCCCTACCGCTCGTCGGTCGGTTCGACGCGGAGCAGCGAGTCGTAGGGGATGTACCCGATGTTGTTCCCGGAGGCGTCCTGGAGGTAGAGTCCGCTCTCCCCCTCCGAGACGTCGTCGCACTCGATCGAATCGTTGGCGCGGCCCGCCGAGTACACGGCCTTCATGCGACTATCTGTAGCGGCGCTCGACAAAAGAGTAGCGATAAGCGATCCGACAGCTTCCGCGAACGACGACGCTGGCCGTCGGCAGGGGCGGCGTCCGCTTTATGCTCGTCCGCGCCGTCGGCCCGTCATGAAGCGCGACAGGGCCTTCCTCCTGGTGCTGGCCGCGGTGTTCGGGCTGCTGGCCGTGCTACTCGTGCGGCCGTTCCTCCAGTACGTCCTCGCGGCGGTCCTGCTGGGATACGTCCTCTGGCCCGTCCACGAGCGACTGGCGCCGCGCGTCGGCGAACGGGTCTCGGCGCTGGTGCTCCTGATCGCGACGACGGTCGTAGTGCTCGTCCCGGTCGGCCTCGTGCTCGCCGTGGCGGCCGAACAGGCGGTCGACCTGGCGATGGCAGTCGATCGCGGCGACGTCGGAATCGACGCGGTCGAACGGTTCGTCGAGCGGTACACCGGGTTCGCCGTCGACCTGGGCGGGATAGATCTGGCCGCCCTCCTCCAGCGGTCCGGCGGCGGCAGTTCGGCCATCGTCGGCAGCGTGCTCGGCGTGTTCGGCGGCGTCTCGACGGCGTTCGTCGGCCTCACCGTCATCGCGTTCGTGCTCTACTACCTGCTCGTCGACGGCGAGACGTTCCTCCGGTGGCTCCGCGCGATCACGCCGCTGCCCGACGACGTGCAATCCGAACTGTTCGAGGAGATGGACCAGGTGATGTGGGCGGTCCTCGTCGGGAACGTACTGGTCGGTCTCGTCCAGGGCGTCCTGACGGGTATCGGGCTGTTCGTCGCGGGCGTGCCCAGCGTCGTCTTCTGGACCGTCGTGACCACGTTGCTGTCGCTGCTGCCGCTCATCGGCGCGTCCGTGATCTGGTTCCCGGCGTCGGTGTACCTCTTCGTCGTCGGTCAGTCGGCCGCGGCAGCCTTCCTGTTCGTCTACGGGAGCGTGGTCGTCAGCCTCTCGGACAACTACCTCCGGCCGATGATCAGCGCCCACGAGGCGGAGCTCAACCCGGCCATCCTCGTCGTCGGCATCTTCGGCGGCGTGTACGCCCTCGGCTTCATGGGACTGTTCTTCGGCCCCATCGTCCTCGGGATACTCGGCGCCGTCCTGGACGTGTTCGCCCGGGAGTACGCCGACACGTCGTAACGCTGGCCGTCGTGGAGCGTTGCGTACCTCTCATCCGCCGGCGTTCGCCGGGCCGAGCGTGTTGTTCGCGAGGACGTTGCCCTGCGAGGCGGACGAGACGACGACGTCGCGGCGGTTGTCGGCCCCGCGGTTGCCCACGACGCGGTTGTCGTCGCTGGAGATGAGCAGGATACCCGTGTCGCTGCTGTCGAACACGCGGTTGCTGCGGATGGTATTGCCGTGACTCGACCGGAGGCGGACGCCGACGGCGTTGTTCCGGGCGAGGTTCGAGACGATCGTGTTGTTGCGGGCGCCGTCGGCGAGGTAGATGCCGTAGAAGGGGTTCGACACCCGACTGTTCCGGACGCGATTGTCGCTGGCGCCCGAGAGCCAGACGCCGGCGATGCTGTTGTTGGTGGCGACGGTGTCGCCGACGTCGTTCCCCCGTGCGCCGAACAGGGCGACGCCGAACTCGTTGCGCCGCGCGACGGTGTCGACCAGGGTGTTGTCGCGCGCCTCGACCAGTTGCAGACCGACGAGAGCGTTGTCGGTCACGGTCGTATTGCGCAGGACGTTGTTCCGGCTCGCGCCGACGAGGAACGTGCCCGCCACGGCGTTCGACCTGGCGACGTTGTCGACGACCGTGCTGTCGCGCAGCGACACCAGCGAGAGGCCGACGCGGTTGCGCGCCGTCGTCGTGTTCGTGACGGTCGCCCCGGCGATGCCGGTGAGGCGCACGCCGTCGTCCCAGTCGGTCGCGGTCACGTTCCGGACGGTGACGTTCGACCCCGCCGTCACGAGGACGCCCGCGGAGCCGAACGCTCCGACGCCGTCGACCGCGTGGCCCGCACCGTCGAGGGTTACGTCGTTCGTCGTCACGCGGATGCAGGTGTCGACGCTAGCGTTGCGGACGTCCTGCGTGAGTACGTAGCGTCCCGGTTCGTCGACGGTCGTGCAGCCGTCGAGCGTCGATGCTCCCGACTGGCGTGCCGTCGGTGCGTCCTGGCCAGCCGTTCCCTGGGCACCGGGGGTGACAGTTCCGAGGACGATCAGGAAGGCGAGTCCGACGGCGACGGAGCGGAGGACGTCGTCGCGCATGACGGACGTCACGGCCCGGCCACAGTTCGTTATTCGCCCGACGACCGCGGATAAGCCGCCGTTGCCGTCGAGTGTTCTCGATTACGGCCGGAACCGTTCGAGCACGGGGATCTCCGCGACGCGCTCCTCGGGGAGGTCGTCCCAGCGGATCCCCGTCGGGCGGTCGTCCGCGGATTCCGTGCGGACGACGCGCTCGGGCGTCGCGACGACGTCCATCGGCACGTCGTGGGGTGCCGGCGCGTCCAGCGCAGACTCGTCGACGACCTGCAGCTCGTGGACGGTGGTCGCGACCGTCGTCGCGTCGTCGACGGCACCGAGTTCCCGCAGGACGGCGAACTCCAGGTCGCTGTACCCCTCGCCCTTGCCGACGCGCGCGCCGGCCTCCGTGACGGCGACGCTCCCGGAGACGACGAGGTCGACGTGGGGGACGGCGTCCGGCCCTACCGGCTCGGCGTACCGGTCCATCTTCGACACCGTGGCCGCAGCGTCGGTGTCGCCTATTTCGGCGGGGTCGAGCTTCATGAACGGCCGCTCGTCGCGCAGTCGCGGCTGGGCCATGTACACCACCGTGCCCTCGGCCAGCGCGCGCCGTCGCACGGGAAGTTGCGGCGCGTCCGGGTTCGCCTTCAGCACGTCGGCGTCCTCCCACTCCGGCAGGGCGGCCAGCCGGTCGGCGGCGGCGTCGGCGCCCGCGAAGTTCGGGATTCGACCGTGCGGCGGGAACGGGAACCGGGCCTCGCCGGCGTCCTCCAGACCGTCCCAGACGCGCTCGCGCAGGTCCTGCTTGTCCATGGGAGCAGTCGAGCGCCGGGCGGCAAAAACCGTGGGGACGCTTGCCGTCGCGGACGGTCGCGTCGGCCTTCGACGGCCACATCGCAGCCGCGAACGTACGTGAGACGGCGTCGCGAACACGTAACCAGTTACCCAAAACGGTTTTCGCGTCGAACGTCGTCACCCTGCGACCATGTCGAAATACGTCTCCCTCGTCAAGATCCGCGGCAGCGTCCAGAACGTCCAGAAGCTGGCGTCCATCTGGGGCGACCTCCGCAACCAGCTGAAGGAGTACGACGCCGACCTCGAACAGAGCTACGCCATCCTCGGCGAGTACGACTTCCTGATCATCATCGACGCCCCCGACCGCGACGCGGCGTTCAAGGCCGCCCTCGCGGTCGAGAACCAGGGACTGGACATGCAGACGATGGAGCTGCTCCCCATCGAGGAGTTCGCCAACCTCGTCGACGAGTGATAGCGGCCGACGGCAGTCGGGCCACGTGCACGTCAACGCAACGCTCACGGTCCGTCCGCTCCAACGTCGACCGTGATCCGACGGAAGGACGGCATCCACGTCGACGTCGGCGGAGCGACGGGCACCGTCGTCGCGGACGCCCGCAGCGCGGTCGGCGACGTGAACATCGTCAGCCACGCCCACGCCGACCACACGTTCCGGCGGACGCCCGACGCCGTCTGCTGCTCTGCGACCACGGCCGCGCTGGTGGAGGCGCGCACCGGTACGGCCGTCGAGTTCACCGACTCGCTACCGGGCATCGAACTGCTCCCCGCCGGCCACGTCGCGGGGTCGCGGGCGGCGCTCATCGAAGGGGTCGGCGGGCACGACCGGAGCGTCCTCTACACGGGCGACTTCTCGACGCGCGACCGGGCCTACCTCTCCGGGTTCGACCCCGTCCCGGCCGACGTGCTCGTGATGGAGACGACCTACGGCGACCCGGCGTATCGCTTCCCGGCGCAGTCGGACCTCGAAGCCGAGATACGCGACTGGCTGGCCGACAACGACGACCCGCTCTTCCTGTTCGGCTACTCGCTCGGCCGGGCGCAGAAGCTCCAGAAGCTCGCCCGGGAGGCGACGAACCGCCCCATCGTCGCCAGCGACTCCGTCCTGACCGTCAACGACGCCATCGAGGCGGCGACCGGCGTCGCGTTCGACGCCGAACCCCTCCGGACCGACGACCTCGACGGCGACGAGATAATCGTCCTCCCCGCCAATCAGGCCCGCAGCGACTGGGTCGCGGACCTCGTCGAGCGCGTCGGCGGGCTGAAGGCGGGGTTCTCGGGGTGGGCGGTCGACGATTCGTTCCTGTACCGCGGCGGCTACGACGTCACCTTCCCGCTCACCGACCACTGCGACTTCGACGAACTGCTGACCGTCGTCGAGGCGGTCGACCCCGAGACGGTGTACACCCACCACGGCTTCGACGAGACGTTCGCCGCGCACCTCCAGAAGCGGGGGTACGACGCGCGCCCGCTGCTGGCCGGGCAACGGACGCTCTCGGAGTTCGCGTGATGGACCGAGCCGACCGACGGCCCGGCGAACTGCCGTGCGGGCGGCCATGACGCCGACAGTTCCGGACGGCGGGGGTTCGCTGTCTTTATGCCACAGGTAGCGCAAGTTTTGCGCATGGATTTCAGTCTTCCCGACGAGCACAGGATGGTTCGGGACACCGTCCGCGAGTTCTGCGAGGAGGAGATCGAACCCATCGCGCAGGAGATCGAGGACGAGCACCGGTTCCCCGCCGACGTCTTCGACCAGCTCGCCGACCTCGACATGATGGGCGTGCCCGTCAGCGAGGAGTACGGCGGCCTCGGCGGCGACCAGCTGATGTACGCCCTGGTCACCGAGGAGCTCGGCCGCGTGTCGGGGTCGGTCGGCCTCTCGTACGCCGCGCACGTCTCGCTGGCGTCCAAACCCCTCGAACTGTTCGGCACCGAGGAGCAGAAGGAGCGCTGGCTCCGCCCACTCGCCGAGGGCGAGTACCTCGGCTCGTGGGCGCTGACCGAACCCAGTTCGGGGAGCGACGCCAGCGACATGGACACGACCGCAGAGAAACGCGAGGCGCAGAGCGCCTCGAACCGGAGCGGCGTAGCCGCGGAGGAGGACGGCGACGAGTGGGTCCTGAACGGCACCAAGCAGTTCATCACGAACGCGAACGTCGCCGGCAGCGTCCTCGTGAAGGCCGTCACCGACCCCGACGCGGGCTACGACGGCATCTCGACGTTCATCGTCGACCCCGAAGAGGACGACGGCTTCGAGGTGACGACGGTGTGGGACAAGATGGGCCTGAACGCCTCGCCGACCTGCGAGATCCAGCTCTCGGACGTGCGTCTCCCCGAGGACCGCCTGCTCGGCGAGGAGGGCGACGGCTGGGAGCAGACGAAGAAGACGCTCGACGGCGGCCGCATCTCCATCGCAGCGCTGTCGACGGGCATCGCCCAGGGCGCGTTCGAGGCCGCGAAGGAGTACAGCACCGAGCGCGAGCAGTTCGGCCAGCCCATCTCGAAGTTCGACGCCATCCGGAACAAGATCGTCGACATGGACCGCAAGATCGAGCGCTCGCGCCTGCTCACCCACAAGGCCGCGACGAAGTACGACCAGGGCGAGTCGGTCAGCCACGAGAGCGCGATGGCGAAGCTCGACGCCAGCGAGTCCGCGCGCACGGTCTCCGAGGACGCGGTCCAGGTGCTCGGCGGCTACGGCTACACCGAGGACTTCGCGCCCCAGCGCCACCTCCGCGACGCGAAGCTGATGGAGATCGGCGAGGGCACCAGCGAGATCCAGCACCTCGTCATCGGCCGCGAACTCGGACTGTAGCGCAGTAGACGGGAGCGGTTTTTCTTCTCAGTACGTCGGACTCTCCTCCGGTTCGCCGTCGCGCTGGTTCACGAGACGCGCGAACACGAACAGAGCGTCCGAGAGCCGGTTGAGATAGGTCACGGCCGCGGCGTTGACGACCTCCTCCTCCGCCTCGGCCAGCGCGACGGCGCGGCGTTCCGCGCGCCGGCAGACCGTCCGCGCGTGGTGGAGGTCCGCCCCCGCCTCGCCGCCGCCGGGGAGGATGAACGACTCTAACGGTTCGAGTTCCTCGTCGTAGCCGTCCATCCAGTCCTCCAGGTCCGCGACGTGCGCCTCGGTCACCTGCGGGTCGTCCTCGTCGGGGTCCGGGTTGGCGAAGTCCGCCTGGACGACGTGGAGGTGGTTCTGGACCGCGCGAAGCTTCTGGTCGACGTCGTCGTACCCCGTCGGCCGGACCCGCCCGAGGAGGGCGTTCACCTCGTCGACCGTTCCGTAGGCCTCGATGCGCGGACTCGTCTTCGACACGCGAGACATGTCCCGCAGGTCGGTCTGTCCCTCGTCGCCGCGGCCGGTGTAGACCTTCATGTCAGGCTCCGCTCCACGTACTCGACGATGTTCTCGCTCTCGGCCATCGTGACGCCGCGCTCGTCGTCGACGAGCACGGGTACCATCCGTTGCCCGCTGACGCGGGCGACCTCGTCCCGTTCGGAGTGCAGCGGCGCGACCCACTCCGTCTCGTACGCCAGGTCCGCGTCTTCGAGCGCGTCGTGGACCCGCTCGCAGAACGGACAGCCGTCGAGCGCGTACAGCCGTAGTGCCATGTGCGGACCGATGGTCGGGAGGGTAAAGTAACTGGTCGTCTGCGGAACTGGAGGTTGACAAAAGCCCTGAATTGTAGCGGGCACACCAAGACCACCTGAAAGCCCTCGGGTGGCTCGGCTCCCGCGGCTCGCTGCGCGCTTCGGCCGCGACGCGGCCTGCAGTGCTTACATCGCCGGGGTTCGCCGACCCACCCTCGCCCTTTCAATCCACCAGGTTGGCAGTTGACCAGTTTCTCGAAACTGACGCTGGTGGGCCGGTATCGGAACATCAGCTCCCAACCCCGAGCACGAGTCGGTGAAAGAAGTGCCAGAATCAGTCCGCGACGAGCGCGGCGTCGAGCACCTCCATGGGATGGCGGATCTCGTAGCCGGTTCCGTGCTCCATCTGCATCGCGCAGGTCGGACACTCGGTCATGCCGGTCTCGCCCTCCACCGCTTCCATGTGCTCGAACATCTCCTCGCCGATGGCCATCGAGGCGTCGTACTTCTCCTCCTTCCAGCCGTAGGTGCCGCTGATGCCCGAGCAGGAGTCGCCGACGTCCGCGGGGTCCGCGCCCGCCACGTCGTCGAGCACCTCGACCGCCTGGCCGGCGATGCCCTGGTTGCGGGCGTGGCATGGCGCGTGGTAGGCCAGGTCGCCGAACTCGTCCTGGGGGACGCTGGCGTCCGCGAGTTCGCCGTCGAGGTCCTCGTGGACGCGGAGGTACTCCAGCGCCTCGTAGGTGTTCGCGGCCACCGCGGCGGTGCCGTCGAACGAGTAGAGTTCGGGGTACTCCTGGCGGAGCGCCATCGAGCAGGAGGTGCAGGAACAGACCACGTCGTACCCCTGCTCGACGAGGTGTGCGAACGTCTCGACGTTGAACCGCGCGGCGCGCCGGGCGTCGTCGCGCATCCCGTTGGCGAACATCGGCGTGCCCGAGCAGCGCTGGTCCGGCACCGCGACCTCGTAACCGAACGACTCGAACACCCTGACGAGCGCCTTCGCAACCTCCGGCGTGTTGTAGTTGGCGTAGTCGCCGTGGAAGTAGGCGACGCGCCTCTCGTCGCTCTCGACCCGCGCGCCGCCGCGCGCGTCCCACCACTCGCGGAAGGTCTGCGCGGCGAACGCGGGGAACTCGCGCTCGCTCGTGATGCCGAGCAGTTTCTCGTTGAGCCACTTCGTCACGGGGTTGCCCATGACGGCGTTCGTCAGACGGGGAAACTTCGCGCCCCACGCCCCGAGGCGGCCGTAGTTCGCCAGCAGGCGGTTGCGGAGGTACGCCCGCGAGAGGCGGTCCATCTCCTCGTCGACGTAGTCCGCCCGGGCCGTGTTGTGCATCTGGCTCAGGGGGACGTCCGACGGGCAGGCGTCGTCGCAGCGCATGCAGTTCGAGCAGGACATGACGGAGGGGTCGACGTCCTGGTCGTCCTTGCGCCGGAGTCGCCACTGCTCGGGCCCCTGGAACTTCGGCCCGGGGAACTCGTCGTCGACAGCCGCCACCGGACACCGGGTGTCGCAGGTCGAGCACTTGTAGCAGTCGTCGGACCCCGGCCTGAGGTCCATCGATTCGCCCGTGAACACGTCGGTGAGTTCGTTCTCTGTCATGGATCACCCTCGCCGCTCGCAGTCGTCTGCTCGCTCGCTTCGCTTCCCACCGCCGACTCGCCGCCGTCCCTGTTCCCCGTCGCTGCCTCGCCGTCCGCCGTCGCCAGCTCGCCCGCTCGTTGCCCCGCCACCACGCCCGTCGCCAGCGAGACGCCGCTCCCGGAGTTCTCGGCCGCGAGGTCGTAACCGCCGAGCACCGCGCCGGCCGCGCGGAGGTTGTCGAACTCGGGGTCGCCGCCGGCGTCGAGCGGCCGGAGTTCGTCGTCGGTCGATACGCCGAACCGGGCGAAGGCGTGGTCGCCGAAGGGGTCGTCGTCGAACCACTCGTAGCGGTCGTCCGGGGCGGCGACGTGGCAGTCGAAGACCGGTTCGCGGACGCCGTCGCGGTCGGAGTCGACGCCCTTCCCGACCAGCCCGCCCGTCGCCAGCACGAACTGGTCGGCGGCGTGGGGAATCCGCGCCCCGTTGCGCTCGACGACGACGGCCGCGACCCGGCCCGAATCGCGTTCGAAATCGACGACGGGGTTGCCGGCCGTCACGGCCACGCCGGCGTCGTCGAGTGCGGCCTCGAACTCCGATTCGAGGCGCATCCCGGGCAGGCTCGGTGGGCCCGTCGGCACCTCGAAGACGTCGACGCCGAGTTCGGCCTCGATGCCGGCGCGCACCTCGTCGGGGTCGTCCACGCCCAGGACGGCGGGGAAGCCCACCCGTTCCGCGCCGTCGAGGTGCGGTGCCACCCGCTCGGCGAGCGCCCGCCGGACGGGCAGCGACTCGCCGACGCCAGCCCGTCCCTCGCGCTCGACCCGCTCGTTCTCGTCGAGTGCGCGGGCGAGGCGGGTGACGGGTGCGTCGGCGCGGAAGTCTCCCGGGAACGCGACCGTGACGCCCGAGGCGTCGAACGGGACGCCGGCGGCCGCGAGGCGGTCGGCCGAAAGCGGCGCGTCGAAGTCGACGACCGTCTCGAAACCGACCAGCAGTGCGTCCCGTTCGTCGCTCGCCAGGCCCGCCGCGACGCTCGCGGGATAGCGCGCCGTCGGCTTGACCGACCCGCCGACGGTCGGGACGAGCGCGTTCCGGTCGGTGTGGCCGCCCGCGTAGTCGGCGACGGCGTCGAACAGCGCGAGGCCTGCCCGGACGCCGTCGACGCCCACCCGACGGTAGGGATGCTCCGGCGGGAGGCGGTCGACGGCGTCGAACGGGTCGACGACCGGTCCGTCCGCGTCCGGGAGGTAGCCGAGCACGTCGACGAGGCCGCTCGCCTGCCGGAGCGTGCTCTCGGCCTTCGTGACGACGCGGACGTCCGCTCCCTCGCGTGCGGCGGCGAGCGCCGCCGTCATCCCCGCGAGGCCGCCGCCGACCACGACGACGTCGTCGTTAATCGGCATCCGTCCCTCCGTCGAACTCGTTGAAATTCACGTCGCCGCCGTCTTCGGGGGCGCGGTCGCGGTTCATCGTCGTCGCGTGCAGGGCGTACGTGAGCGCGGCCTGTGAGAGCTGTTCGCCCCAGAGCGCGTGGCGCTCGCCCCGCCAGCGCTCCGCGAACAGGTCCTCGAGCGCGGCGCGGGCGGCCGGTTCGTCGTACTCCGGATGGAGTTCGGCGGCCATCCGGTGAGCGCAGAGGCCGCCCTGGCAGTTGCCCATCGACGCCCGGGTGCGGATGCGGACGGCGTTGAGGTCGGTCCCCGCGTCGTCGATGGCGTCCTGCAGTTCGGCGCGCGTGACGGCCTCGCAGTCGCAGACGACGGGATTCGCCCCGTCGACGTCGAGCACGTCCGCCGTCCGGCTGCCGAGACGCTGGGCGCTCCGGCGGGCGACCGGCGACCGCAGGCCGAACGAGGCCATCTGCTCGCGGAGGACGCCTGGGTCCTCGCTGCCCGGCAGGGGTTCGTCGGCCGTCCGGCAACGCCCGCGCACGCCGAGTTCGGCGCAGACGTGGTCGGCGACCGCCTCGGCCATCATCCGGTAGGTGGTGAACTTCCCGCCGACGATGCTGGCGAAGCCGGCGAGGCCGTCGCGCTCGGCGTGGTCGAGCAGGAAGAAGTCGCGGGTGATGTCCGTCGAGTCGGCGGTGCCCCGGTCCGGGGGTTCGTACAGCGGGCGGACGCCCCAGAACGACCGGACGGTCCGCGACTCGCCGAGGATGGGAACCAGTTCGGCGAGTTCGTCGACGAGCAGGTCGACCTCCCACTGTTCCTCGGGGTAGTCGGCGGGGTCGTCGACCTCCTCGTCGGTCGTCCCCAGGATGGCGGTCGTCTCGTGGGGGACGACGATGTCGGCGTCGCCTTTCGGCCGGCACCGGTTCACGACCGTGTCGACCTGCCGGCAGTTCATCACGACCATCGCGCCCTTCGAGGGGCGGACCGCGACGTCGACGCCGGCCATCGCGGCGAGCTGGCCCGCCCACGCGCCGGTCGCGTTGACGACGTACTCGGCGGTGATGCGCTCGGTCGTCCCCGGCGCGGCGTGGTCGCGCTTCCCCGGCCCGCTCTCGTGGCGGACCTCGACGCCGACCACCCTGTCGTCTTCGACGAGCACGTCCGTCACCTCGGCGTGCGTCTCGATGCGCGCGCCGTGGCGCTCGGCGTCGGCCGCGTTGGCGACGCAGAGCCGGAAGGGGTCGACCGCGCCGTCGGGGACCGCGATGGCGCGCTCGACGGCGTCGGAGAGGTAGGGTTCGCGCTCGCGGGCCTCCTCGCCGGAGACGACCTCGGCGGGGATGTCGCAGTCGCGGCAGGCCCGGAGCTTCCGCTCGAAGTAGTCGTCGGAGTCGCCCGGCATCTGGACGAACAGGCCACCGGTCTCCTCGACGCAGTGGGTCGCTATCTCGCGCAGCACGCGGTTCTCCGCGATGCACTCGCGGGCGCTCGCGGGGTCGGAGACGGCGTACCGGCCGCCGCTGTGCAGCAGCCCGTGCATCCGGCCCGTCGTCCCGTGCGTGAGGTTGCCCTGCTCGACGAGCGTCACGTCGACGCCCCGGAGCGCGAGGTCACGGGCGATGCCGGTCCCCGTCGACCCGCCACCGATGACGAGCACCGCCGCGTCGTCGGCCATGGATTCTCCGTAGGGGGCAGTTCACTTGAGGATACCGCTCGCCCGCACTGGGTCGGACGTCCGCCGCGGACCGGAGCGGACGACGGACGAGTACGTTCCGCTCGGTACCACTCGGTATCCCTCCGTACACCCCCATATCGCTCCGCAGGAACGCTTTAGACGGACGCGTCACATCCCACGCTCGTGCTCGACAGTCTCCAGCGCGAGGTCGACCTGCTCTCGCGCGCGCTCCAGACCCTGGCGTTCGTCCGCGAGAACCAGCCGGTCGGAATCCGGCGCACCTCGAAGGCCCTCGACTACGAACATCACGAGATTCGCGTCTCCTTCCGCCTGCTGGAGGAGGAAGGACTCGTCGAGGCGACAGACGAGGGTGCAGTGACGACCGAGGAGGCGGCGGCGTTCGTCGCGGCGGTGGACGACGACCTCGACGCCGTCGAAGAGTCGCTGACCGCCCTCCGGTCGCTGACCGACGAGGAGCTCCCGGCGGGCGACCGGGAGCGAGCGTCCGTCGCCTGACTACTCCCGCGTCACGCTGACGTTCCGCATCTCGTCACCGCACTCCGGACAGACCCCTGGCTGTCCGTCCGCGCTCGTCCGGTGTCCGCACCGCTCGCATTCGTACGTGTTCGACATTCGAGCGTCACTACGTCGCACACGGAGATAACTCTAGCTGGCGCACACGGCGGCGGCTGCAGCGGGCGAGCGGCCAGAAGCGGCCGCCTACAGCGCCGTCGCGGTCCGCGCCGCCCTACAGCATCGTCACAGCATCGTGAAGAGCAGGTACGGGACGCCGAACAGCAGGACGGTCATCACGGCCAGTATCAGCAGGTAGGACGCGGCGGTGCTCGCAGCGGTCAGCCACGCGGGGTGGTCGAACTCGGCGGGAGCGTTCATACGCACCCTTCGGAGAGCCGGCACTTAAAGGCTGTCAGCGGACGATGTCGCCGATGCGACGGGGCTCGCCGCGCAGGTCGGGCGCTTCCTCGACCATCTTCAGGACCTCGTGGTCGGTCACGTCGTAGTAGGCCTTCTGGGTCGCCTCCTCGACGAGGTCGCGGGAGAGGCGGAACTCGGTCCCCTGGTAGACCACGTCGACGCCGTCGTCGTCGAACGAGAGCGTTGTCATGTCACGCCGTAAGGTGGGGGCAAGTAAAAACCCACAGACTCAGTCCGCGCCGAGGTAGTCCGCCAGCGTGCGCAGGTCGGTCGGGTCGCGGTCGAACGCGGTGACGTCGTTGTCCGTCACCGTGTTGTCGAACTGCAACGAGCGGTACTGGTCGGCACCCATGGGGAACCCCGGGACCGCGCCGAGGACGGTCAGGCCGACGCGCGCGAGGACCATCGGGACCGGCAGGACGACGAGCGACTTGCCCTCGGCGCGGTAGCTGAGTTTCGCCACGTCCGCGAGCGTCAGCACCTCCGGCCCGCCGAGCTCGTACGTCTTCCCGACGTGCTCGTCCGCGGACGCCGACCGGTCGTCGCTCGCCGCCGCGCCCGACCCGTCGGACGCGGCCGCGGCACCGCCGTCGACGCAATCCGCCAGCATCGGTGCGACGTCGCCGACCCAGATGGGCTGGAAGCGCGTCTTCCCGCCGCCGGGGAGGCCCGTCACGTACGGCGTCGTGAGCTTCCGCGTGAACGAGACGAACTCGCCGCCGTCCCCGAACACGACGGACGGGCGAACGATTGTCCAGTCGAGCGACGAGCCGCGGACCACGCCCTCGGCCTCGCCCTTCGCCCGGACGTAAGCGGTCGGACCGTCGGGGTCAGCGCCGAGCGCGCTCATCTGGACGAGCCGCGGGACGTCGTGGGTCTCGGCCGCCGCGACGACGTTCTCGGTCCCGCCGAGGTGGACCGACTCGTGGCTCGTGCCGGGCGGCGGCTGGAACAGCGGCGAGAGCGCGACCAGGTTGACGACGGCGTCGCGGGCGGTGAACGCGTCCTCGATGGCGTCGTACTCCGTCACGTCGCCCGCGACCGTCTCGACTCCGGCGGACAGGTCGGCCTCGTCGGGATGCCGCGAGAGGACGGCGACCTCGTGTCCGCGGTCGACGAGGACGCGGGTGAGCGCCGTGCCGACGAAACCGCTGCCGCCAACGATCAGGACGTTCATGGACGGACGTACGCGCTGGAGACCCTTTGCGTCACTCCCTGTCCGTCGTGACGCGCCGTGTCGTGACGCGACCGCTCGTCGTGACCCACCACGTCGCGGGGGACGTCGCAGGTGACGCCCCGTGTCGCGGTCCGAAACGGCTTACCGGCCGGGCCCCCAACTCTCGGTCACATGTACGGCGTGGTGACGCGGAACCCGGAGGAGCTCGAGTGGGCCGAGTTCGACACGGGGTTCTACGAGGTCAAGGACGTGACCGGTCGAGCGACCGAACCCGTCGAGACGGGCGTGAACATGATCTCCTGTTTCGGCGACAACGCGGCGGCCGAGCAGGACCCGTCGCTCGTCCCGGTGAACGAGAACGGCGAGCGGGCGACGCGCGAACGACCCTACTTCGACTGGGCCTACATCTGCCCCACCCGGGACGCCTACCGTGAGGGCCTGCTGGAGATGGTCGAGGACGCCGCCGCGGTGAACCCCGACGTACGCCTCGACGACGTCGGGTTCCCGCGCGCGGAGTACTGCCACTGCGAGGAGTGCGACGACCGGTTCGCGGCGAGCGAGTACGACGACCGGGCGGCGTGGCGCGCGAGCGTCATCACGGAGTTCGTCGCGGAAGCAGCGGAGCGGATTCCGGGCAAGACCTACCTCACGCTCTACCCCGACCCCTACCCCGGCCACCTCTACGAGCGCGCCGGTCTCGACCTGGACGCGCTCTCGGAGTACGTCGACGAGTTCGTCGTCCCGCTGTACGACATGGCCTACTCAACGACCTACTGGCTGGAGGTCATCGCGAGCGGGTTCGAGGACGCGCTCGACGTCCCGTTCAGCGTGGAACTGTACGCGGTCGACGTCGACGTCGACGCGCTCGTGCACGCGGCGGAGGTCGTGGACGAGTACGCCGAGAACGTCCTGTTCGGCTACGAGTCGAGCAACGCCCGCGCCGCCCTCCGCCGGATGGACGCCGACTCGCGCGAGGGCGTCAGCCACGGCGAGGAGTGACCGTCGGCGAGCGACCCCGAACCTGTTGACCCCAAGACATTTGTTGGCAAACGACGTACCGGTGACGTGACGGTCCGCGTCGGGGTCCGCCCAGAATCGGACGACCGGTCGCTCGCAGACGCCACGGGTCGCGGTACCGGCCCCGACGCACCACACGGGGTGAACGAACGTGAACGGCAACGGAGTCTCCGCACGACTGTTCTCGGGTAGCGGGCGGTGGAAACGAGCGTCGCCGACCGAGCCGAGGTGGTAGCGTGCCGGACCGTTCGGTCGACGGGCGGCTGTCGGTCGACGAGCTGTTCGACCTGCTTGGCCACCCACGACGGCGGGACGCGCTCCGCCACCTCGTCGGAACCGAGGGGCCGGTCACGGTCGAGGACCTCGCCAGGGCGCTCGCCGGAGAAGGAGCGGAGTCACACCGTCTCGTAGCGGCGGCGCTGCGGCACAAGCACCTGCCGAAGCTGGACGAACGGGGGGTCGTCGACTACCGGGGTGGCGAAGGACGGCTCCGGTACGAGTCCGACCCACGGCTGGAGGAGTGGCTGCAGCAGGCGACAGCGTTCGAGGAGGGGAACTCAGGATAGCGTCCGCTCGCGCCACGTCCGGAGCTGCTCGCGGTCGCGCGTGTTCTCGGGAAGGTCGTGGAACCACCGCGCGTCGGTTATCTCGCCGTCGGGGTCGTCGACGTCGAGCGTCGCCGTCTCCGTCCGCGCCTGGAACGTCGGCAGGACGCCCAGCGTCGAGTGCTCGCCGCTCTCGATGGCGGTGCGCGTCGCGATGGCCAGCCCCTCGTAGTCGGCCTCGACGCCGGCCTCCTCGCGGAGTTCGCGAGCGGCCGCCTCGCGGAACGACTCCCCCTCGCGGACGCCGCCGCCGGGGAGCACCCACCTGTCGACCCCCTCGTGCCAGACGAGCAGGAGTTCGCCGGAGGGACGGTAGACCACCGTGTGTGCGCCGTACGGAGCGCCGGTCTCGGCCGCTCGCCGGGCGAGGGTGCGGAACCGCCGCCGGGACACCTCGTAGGTGCGGGTGAACTCCAGGTACTCCGCGTAGGCGCTCGTCAGGCGGTGGTAGGCCTGCTCGGCGCGCTGTTCCGCCCTGTCGGCGAGGAACCAGAGCTCGTCAACGGTCATCGTCCGACCGGCGGGGAAGCGGCTTCGGAGACGGATCGAGCCGGGGACGCGAAGATCGAGAGGTCATACCACTCGCTTGTCCGGCCCCCGAGATAAGCTTTCGGCCGCCGGAACCTGCGGACGGAGACGGGGTCGACCGGCGCTCCCGGCGCACGGTCGAGGGCGACGCGACACCAGCGTGCCACGTCCGGAATCGGACGCTTTTTAGGCAGCGACGGATTACCTCGACGCATGAGCTTCGACGAAGACGACCGCGTCATCCTCCACGACGAGCACAGCGAGTACGACGGTGAGGAAGGCACCATCACGCAGGTGATGGAGACGATGTTCGGCGACGCGACCTACACCGTCAGCTTCGACGACGGCCAGGAGACCGGCATCCCCGAGGACTCCCTCGAAGCGGCCGAGGAGTAAGGGCTTTTTCTCGCTTCGGTACCTACCGCGACCATGGCCAGCGTTCCGTTCCACTACATCGACCTGCGGGCGTTCTGTTACGCGACGGAGGACGACAAGCGCGTCGAGGACGCCCTCCGGACGTACCTGCCCGAGGACTTCGAGATCGAACGCACGGAGAGCGAGGGACACCACGGCGACCGCATCCTCGTCCTGTCCGCCCGCGTCGAGAACGCCGACGACGTGCGACACGTCCTCGACAAACTGCGCGAACTGCCGGACCTCGACGACGTCCGCGACGAGCTCGACGAGCGCGTCGACGACAACTGCTCTTTCTTCGTCTCGCTGGACAAGCAGGACGCCTTCCGGGGCGAGGTGTCGCTCGGCCAGGGGATCACCCTCCGCGCGAAGGTGGAGGCGTACCCCGCGAAGAAGGACGCCGCCGTCGAGAACGCGCGCGAGGCGCTGGCCCGGTAAGCGCGGCCTAACTTCCCGTTACGCGCAGTCAGGTGGACAGAAAGTTTATCACCGTACCCGACAACGTGCTATCCGTTACCACGCAACGCGTGGTGTGGCACCATGAATGAATGTCCGTACTGCAGTTCTGACCTGCGTCGTTCCGGCACGAGACAGACCACCCGTAGCGGCGACCCGATCGGCAACAAGAGCACCGGCACGGAACTCGTCTCGTGCCCCGACTGCGGCGGCGTGATCGACGGCTTCACCGCGCACTGAACGCGTCCTCCCCCTGCTATTTCGACGACCACCGAGCAGCGACGCGACGATAGCGCAGGCTCAACGAGAACCGCGTGAACGGAGAGAAACGTGTCTTCGGACCGTCACCGCTGACCGCGGCGGCGGTGGTCCGTCGCCAGCCGCGCGACTACTCCTCGTCGGCTTCGGCTTCGAGTTCCTCGACGAGTTCCTCCTCGTCGACGTCGGCGTCCTCGAGGGCCTCCTCGAGGTCGGCCTCGCCGGCACCGCCCATCATGCCGCCCATGCCGCCCATCATGCCGCCCATGCCACCGTCGATGGTCTCCTGGACGATGACGCGGTCGAGGTCGAGGCGGTCGATGATGTCCTGAGCGATCTGCTGCTTCTGGAACATCCACTGCTGGTTCATCGACAGCTGCGGCGTCGACTCGATGTAGAGCGTCTCCTTCTCGACGGTCTCGGTCTCGGTTTCGCCGTCCTCGCCCTCGACCTCTTCCTCTTCCTCGTCGGTCTCGATCCACATGTCGAGGTCGGCGTCGATGTACATGCCGAGCAGGCCCTCGGCCTTCTCGGTGCGGTCGTCGACCTCCTCGACGACCTCGTAGTCGTACTCGATGTCGTCACCCGCGAGCGGGTGGTTGAAGTCGACGCGGGCGCGCCCGCCGATGATGGTCTCGACGTAGCCCTGCTGGCCGTCGACCTGGACGCTCGCGCCGGGGTAACGGTCGTCCTCGTCGATCTTGTCCGCGCTCACGGTGCGGACCTCCTCGGGGTCGTACTCGCCGAACGCCTCCTCCGCGGGGACGACGACGGTGCCCTCGGTGCCGACCTCCTCGCCGTAGATGCCCTCCTCGACGCTCTCGAAGATGTGCCCTGCGCCCAGGACGATGGTGCGCGGCTCGAAGTCGCGGCCCTCGTCCTCGATGCCCTCCTCCTCGGCCACCTCGGCGTCGGTCGTGTCGACGAGGTCGTCGCTCTCGACGGTTCGCGCGGTGTAGGCGAGGCGGACGAAGTCCCCCTCCTGCAGCCCCTCCTCGGGTGCCTGCTCTTCCTCGGCGTCGGTCTCTTCCTCGGTTACTTCGGCCTCTGGTTCTTCACTCATACACGGAACGACACTCGTTCGGCCCTTAAGAATCACGTTTCGCCCCGGCGGGCATCGCGGACGGTTCGCGGTGCCACTCCGCCGGTCCGGACGCGCCGCCCGACGGAGATTTTACGTGGGTCCGGGCGGCAGTTCCAGCCGAGATGGACGCTGCACGGTTCCTCGCCGGGTCGCCCGACCGACGTCGACTGCTCGCGCACCTCCGCGAGCAGCCAGGGTCGCCCCGCGACGTCGCCGACGCGCTCGACACCTCGCGCCGGAGCGTCCAGCGCAACCTCGCCGAACTGCGCGACCGCGGCTGGGCCGAGAGGCGCGACGGCGGCTACCACCTGACGACCGCCGGCGCGCTGGTCGCGCAGGCCCACGCGGACTACCGCGACGCGCTCGCGGTCATCGACGAGGCCGCGCCCTTCCTGCGGGAGGTGGCGGCCGAGCACGCGCCCGACCCCGCGTGGCTCGGCGACGCCGCGGTCGTCACCGCGACCGCCGAGCGACCGCAGGCACCCGTCAGTCACTACGTCCAGCGCGTGCGCGAGCGCGAGACGACCACCGTCCGGATGCTCGCGCCGGTGCTGAGTCGCATCTTCCACGAACCCCACGCCGAACTCGTCCTCTCGGGCGTCGACACCGAACTGGTGCTGCCTGCCGACGGCGTCGAGACCGCCCGCTCGATGAACCCGCTGGAGTTCAGGGTGGTCGTGCGCGCCATCGACCTCTACCGCCACGACGGACCGGTCCCCGTCGGACTGACGCTCGGCGACGACTGGGTGCTGGCGGGCGCATACGACGACGACGGACAGCTCAGGGCCGTCGTCGAGTGCGACCACCCGGAGTTGTTCGACTGGGCCGAGTCGCTGTACGAGGACCACAGGTCGAAGTCGGAACCGGTTCGGTCGTGAGCTGTCGTGCAGCGACCAGATTCCGGGTGACTGGGTCGGTTCTGTGACGCGTTCGTTCCGCTGGATGGCTCGTGACCGCCCCGAAAGCCCCTGGCGGCTCCGGTCGAGGGACTCGCTGCGCGCTTCCCTCGCGGTGCTCGGTCCAGTGCTTGCATCGTCCGTCTTCCCGGAGCCGCCAGCCCCTTCCAGTCCCGCCCGCGTCGGTTGGTCGGGCGGGCGAAACCGGGACCCGATTCCCAGATGCGTTTTCGGACAGCGTGACCCACCCACCCGCAACATTAACCGCGCGGCCGGCCGAACGGCCGACCATGATAACCGCAGACCGGATGGCCGCGGTCGACGAGAACGCCGCAGCGCTGGGCGTGCCGCGCAAGCAGTTGATGGAGTCCAGCGGGAACGCGGTCGCCCGAGAGGTACGGGCGGCGGCCGACCCCGGCGCGCGGGTCGCCGTCGTCGCCGGCCGGGGCAACAACGGCGGCGACGCGTTCGTCGCGGCGCGCTTCCTCGACGACTACGACGTGTCGGTCCACCTGCTCGGTCGCCCGGGGGACATCGGCACCGACATCGCCCGCGAGAACTGGGCCGCGCTCCAGCAGGGCGAGTACGAGACGGTGACGGTCGCCGACTCGCGCGCGTTCGAGTTGCCCGACTGCGACGTGGTCGTCGACGCGATGCTCGGCACGGGCGTCACCGGGGCGCTCCGGGAGCCCGCGGCGACGGCCGCCGAGCGCATCAACGCCGTGGACGCGACGGTCGTCGCGGTCGACGTCCCCTCGGGCGTGAACGCCGACACGGGCGAGGCGGCGGGCGTCGCCGTCGACGCCGACCGCGTGGTGACGTTCCACGACGAGAAGCCCGGGCTGGCCGACGTCGACGCCGCGGTGACGGTGGCCGACATCGGCATCCCCGCGGCGGCCGAGCGGGTCGTCGGCCCCGGCGACCTGCGGGCGGTCCGCGACGACGTCGGCGGCCGCGCGTTCGTCGTCGGGGGCGGGCCCTTCACCGGCGCGCCCGCGCTCGCCGGGCAGGCGGCACTGCGCGCGGGGGCCGACCTCTCCTTCGTCGCCGCGCCGGAGACGGTCGCGGGCGAGATACAGGGGTACGCCGAGGACCTCATCGTCCAGCCGTACGGCGGCGAGCGGCTGACGCCCGACCAGGTGCCGGACCTGGTGGAGACCGCGGAGCACTACGACGACACCGTGATAATCGGACCGGGGCTGGGCGACGCCGACGAGACGCTGGACGCCGCCCGACAGTTCCTCCGTTCGTTCGAGGGGCGGGCCGTCGTCGACGCCGACGCGCTCGCGGTCGTCCCGGACGTCGAGACGGACGCGACGCTGGTCTGCACGCCAAACCGGCGCGAACTCGCCAAGCTCGGGGGACCGCAACCCGACGACCTCCGCGACGCGACCGACGCGATCGAGGCGCTCGCCGACGACCTCGGCCACGTCGTGCTGGCGAAGGGCGCGACCGACGTCGTGACCGACGGCGAACGGACGCGGCTGGTGCGAACGGGGAACCCGGGGATGGCGGTCGGGGGCACCGGCGACCTGCTCGCGGGCGCGGTCGCCGGCCTGTTCGGCGGCGCGGACGCCTTCGACGCCGCCTGCGTCGGCTCGTACGTCAACGGCCGCGCGGGCGACCTGCTGTACGACGACCGCGGCGAGGGGCTGCTCGCCTCGGACATGCTCGACGAGCTTCCGGCGGCGATCTGGGGTGACGACGATGTCTGAGGACGACCTGACCCACACCGACGAGGAGGGCGAGGTGCAGATGGTCGACGTGGGCGACAAGCCCGACACGGCCCGGCGTGCGGTCGCGGCGGGCGAGATACGGCTCCGGCCGTCGACCGTCGAGGCGGTCCGCGGGAACGACGTCGCGAAGGGCGACGTGCTCGCGACGGCCCGCGTCGGCGCGGTCCAGGCAGTCAAACACACGTGGGAGACCATCCCGATGTGCCACCAGATACCCATCACGAACGTCGAGACGGAGTTCACCGTCCACGACGACCGCATCGCCCTCGAAGTGGCCGTCGAGACGACGGGGAAGACGGGCTGCGAGATGGAGGCGCTGGAGGGCGTGACGACCGGCCTGAACGTCGTCTGGGACATGGTGAAGTCGGCGGAGAAGGACGACGACGGGCAGTACCCCGACACCGCCGTCCGCGACGTGCGCGTCGTCGAGAAGGAGAAGCGGTCGCTGTCGGGACGGAGAACCGGGGAGGAGTGACAGGGTTTTTGCCGCCGCCTGCGAAGGGGGCACGATGAGCCCGCGCCCCGACGAACCACGGGAGTCGGACCCCCTTCCGCCCGCACGGGCGTTCTCGATACTCGGGAACGAGTTGCGGGTCGAGATACTGCGGACGCTGGCGAGCGCGGAGCTACCGGAGGACCCGCTCGGCGAACCGAGCGGCCTCTCCTTCTCCGAGTTGTACGACCGGGTCGACGCGAGCAACACGTCGCAGTTCTCCTACCACCTGAACGAACTCGACGACGCGTTCGTCCGCGAGACCGACGACGGCTACCGGCTCACCTACGCCGGCCAGAAGATCGTCCGGACCATCCTCGCGGGGACGTACAACGAACGCCCGGGCTTCGAACCGGTCGACCTCGACGGCCTGTGCCCCGGTTGCGGGGAGACGACCCTGCGGGCGGCGCGCGACGAGGAGATGGTCGTCATCCGCTGCACCGGCTGCGAGGCCCCGCTCGTCTCGGTGCTGCCCTCGCCCGCACAGGGCAGAAACCGGACGGCCAGCGAGATACTGCAGAGCACCGGCCGGTACGTCCACCAGGAGTACGCGCTAGCGGTCGACGGCGTCTGCTCGGAGTGCAAGGGACGGATGCGGGGGCGCGTCGAACCGGGCCGAGACCCGGCCGACGACACCTACGTCCACGTCGTCCAGTGCGAGGAATGCGACTACCGACTCACCTCGCCGATCGAGCTCCGACTGCTCTCCCACCCGGCGGTCGTCTCGTTCTACTGGTCGCACGGCGTCGACATCGGGGCGAAGCCGCTCTGGGAGCTGTTCGAGTACCTGTTCTCCGACCGGTGGCGGACGACGGTGCTGTCGACCGACCCCTACGAGTTCCGGGTGACCTTCGCCGTCGACGGGAACGAACTGCGGATCGAGATGGACGAGACCCTCTCGGTCACGTCGGTCCGCGCGACCGAGACGCAGGTTCCGCGCGCGAACGAGGACGCCAGTGAATGACAGATTCATAACAAAAACGGCGTTGAGCTATACGCGTTCGTTCCGGGACCGCCACCCCGGCTTCGACGAACACCTTGAATCGCGTACGAGATTATTTTAGTCAATCTCCTGTTACTGCACCAACAAATCGGAACAGGTATCCCTCCGACCTCGGTTCGTATCGAGCATGACCGCGATACAGACGAGCGGACTGACGAAGCGGTTCGGCGACGTGGTAGCGGTGCGAGACCTCGACCTCACCGTCGAGGAGGGCGAGATCTTCGGCTTCCTGGGGCCGAACGGCTGCGGGAAGTCGACGACCATCAACATGCTGCTCGATTACGTCCGCCCGACGGAAGGCACCGCGACCGTCCTCGGCCGGGACGCCCAGGCGGACACCCTGGCCATCCACGAACGCATCGGCATCCTCCCGGACGCGTTCGACCTGTACGACCGGCTGTCGGGGCGCAAGCACGTCCAGTTCGCCATCGACTCCAAGCGCTCCGAGGAGTCCGTCAGCGAGATACTCGACCGCGTCGGTCTCTCCGCGGAGGACGCCGAGCGGCCGGCCGGCGACTACTCGAAGGGGATGCGACAGCGCCTCGCGCTCGGGATGGCGCTGGTCGGTGACCCCGACCTCCTCATCCTCGACGAGCCCTCCTCCGGCCTCGACCCGAACGGTGTGAGCGAGATGCGCGACATCATCCGGTCGCAGGCCGACCGCGGGACTGCCGTCTTCTTCTCCAGCCACATCCTCAGCCAGGTCGAGGCCGTCTGCGACCGCGTCGCCATCATGCAGTCCGGCGAACTCGTCGCCGTCGACACCATCGAGGGACTCCGGCAGGCGAACGGCGGCGGCGCGCGGATGACCCTCACGGTCGACGCCGTGCCCGACCTCGACTTCGCGGACGTCCCCGGCGTCACGGACGCGACGGTGGACGGCAACCGCATCACGCTCGCGCTCTCCGACGACGGTGCGAAGGCCCCGGCCATCAACCACGTCGAGGACGCCGGCGCCCGACTGACCGACATCGAGACGAGCGAGTCCTCGCTGGAGGACCTGTTCACCACCTACACGAGCGGTTCTGGTGCCGATCGTGGCGGCGAACCCCAGGAGGTGGACGCATGAGCTGGACCGTCGTCGCGCGCAAGGACTTCGAGGACGCCGCGCGTTCGAAGATGCTCTGGGCCATCACCGCCCTGTTCGTCGTGTTCACGGCGGGGACCGTCTACGCGTTCGACCGCATCATGGAGCAGACGGCGACGACCGCGCTCCAGACGCTCACCCTCCCGGCGGGCCTCGTCATCCCCATCACGGCGCTCGTCGTCGCCTACCTCGCCATCGCGGGCGAGCGGGAGACGGGGAGCATCAAGCTCCTGCTCGGCCTACCGCACACCCGCCGCGACGTGATGGTCGGGAAGCTCGTCGGGCGCGCGGGCACCGTCGTCGTGGCGACCGTCGTCGCGTTCGCTGTCACGACCGCTGTGCTCGTCGGACTGTACGGCACGGTGCCGTTCGTCGAGTACCTGCTGTTGACGCTGCTGACGGCCCTGTTCAGCGCGGTGTTCGTCGGCATCGCCGTCGGCATCTCCGCAGCGACGGCGACGCGCTCCCGGGCGATGGCCGCCGCGGTCGGCGTGTTCGTCGTCTTCCAGATCCTCTGGGACTACGTGCCGATGGGGATCTACTACCTCGTCGAGGGGGCGATTCCGGCGGGGGGGCCGCTCCCGCCGTGGTACTTCCTGGCAGTGATACTCAACCCGAAGAACGCCTACTCGACGGCCTCGGCACTGTTCCTCCCCCAGAGCCTCACCGGGTCGATGGCGGAGCGGGTCGCGGGCGAGGTGCCGTTCTACCTCCAGGACTGGTTCGCGCTGGGCGTCCTGATCGCGTGGCTCGTCGTCCCGGTCGTACTCGGGTACGTCCGGTTCGAGCGGGCCGACCTCGGGTAGCTCACGCGATAGCGGAGTCCGGGTCCTCCGCGGGCACGAGGTGCTCGTTGCCCCAGTCGCGCATGGCGAAGATGACCGGCCGCAGTGACTCCCCGGTCTCCGTCAGCGAGTACTCGACGCGGACCGGCTTCTCGCTCACTATCTCGCGGTTCACGAGACGCTTCCCCTCCAGGTCCTCCAGGCTATCGGACAGCACCTTGCTCGAGATGCCGTCGACCTCCTCCTGCAGCGCGTTGAACCCCAGCGGCCCGTTCACGAGCAGCCGGTGGACGATGACCGGATGCCACTTCTTCCCGACGAGTCGCGCCGTCGCAGTGATCGGACACCACTCCTCGCCGGCACACCAGAGTTCGAGTCGTTCCGGCTCGTCGCTCATGGGTCGGCCTACGCGCTGGACCGACGAAGCGTTACCCCTAGACGTCTGCTCACCAACAGTAATTCGGTGCTGAACGCGCCCGGAACGGACGGCAACGTCTCGCCGCGGACCGTCGTGAGAGACCCACCGCAGCTGGAGCGTCACCTGCCTGACCGGTTGTCGCGACGACCCACCGACGGCACGTCCACCACCCACCTAGGTCGTTGGTAACACTTAACACCGCTCGGTCGCTAGCTACTGCCGTGGCGCAAGTGGGTTGCCGCCCAACAGCATCGACATGACCACCAGCACGCACGACCCCGAAGACGACGCCCAGTGGACCCGCGAGGCGGACGACCGGTACGCCGAGCTTCAGGTCCAAGAGAACGACGTGATGATCTACGACCTCCGGAACCACAGCGCGTGGCTCAGTTCGAACGCAGCGGTATTGCTCTCCAAGATGGTGTGAGACGGGTCGACGGGTCGGTTACAGTACGGCTGGGCGGTCACGCCCCTCCTCCGGTCACCGCGCTTCTGACAGGACCACCTGCACGTACTACGGCGATCGTAGCCGAGCGCTGGTAGCCGACCGCACGTCGGTGGCCTTCACTGCGAACCAGCGCGACATACCGTCGCGGCAGCAGTTACTCCAGAACCAGCAGTCGACGCCTACGCAGATATGGTGCGGGCGTCCGACGTCCTACGCGGATGGCGCGGGCGTCCGACGTCCTACGCGGATGGCGCGGGCGTCCGACGTCCTACGCGGATGGCGCGGGCGTCCGACGTCCTACGCGGATGGCGCGGGCGTCCGACGTCCTACGCGGATGGCGCGGGCGTCAGGTCGCTCGCCTTCGCACGTGACCGTTCGACGACGGAGGGGCGGGCCTCGAACTCGACCAGGACCTCGTCGTCGGCGTAGGTCACGTCCTCGACGTGCGCGTGGTCGTGGACCCACGAGACCAGGCTCATCGTGTCCTCGGTCATCGGCAGCACGAGGCGCTCGTGCTCCCAGTCGGGGAGTTCGTCGTCGATGCGCTGCTCGAGTCGCTCGACGTTCGTCCCCTCCATGCCACTGATGGCGACGGGGTCGGGAGCGAGCGCCGACAGCGCCTCACGCTTCTCCGCGAGTTCCTCGTCGCTCACCGCGTCGATCTTGTTCAGCACCGTGACGATGGGCGCCTCGTTGCGCTCGTACAGCGTGTCGTGGCAGGTGACGACCTTCTCGCGGATCTCCTCAACCGGTTCGCTCACGTCGACGACCAGCAACACGAGGTCGGCGTAGTACACCGCGTCCAGCGTCGACTTGAACGACTCGACCAGCCAGTGGGGCAGGTCGCTGATGAACCCGACCGTGTCCGTCACGAGCACGTCGCGGCGGTCGATTGCCGCGCGCCGGGTCGTCGTCCCCAGCGTCGTGAACAGTCGGTCCTCCGCCTCCGCGGTCGTCTCGAGGTCCGGGTGGAGCTCGTCGTTCTCGCCGAGTTCGAGGTCCTCCGCGAGTCGCTGGAGCAGGGTCGACTTGCCGGCGTTGGTGTAGCCCGCCAGCGCGACGAGGTCGAACCCCGACTCACGGCGGCGCTCGCGGCGGTCCGCCTCCTTGTCCGCCAGGGCGTCGAGTTCGTTCTTGATGCGCGAGATCTGGTCTTTGATGTCCTGCTCGCGGCTCTCGTCGTACTCGCCCAGGCCCATGAACCCGGGGCGCTCCTCCCGTTTCGCGAGGCTGGTCTTGGCCTCCGCGCGGGGGAGTTCGTACCGCAGTTCGGCGAGTTCGACCTGCAACTGGGCCTTGCGCGTCTGCGCCCGCTGGCCGAATATCTCCAGGATGAGCCGGAACCGGTCGATGACCCGGGTCCCCTCCGGGAGCTCCTGGCCGAGGTTGTACGTCTGGTACGGCCCGAGCTGGTTGTCGAAGACCACGACGCCGGCGCCCGTCTCCTCGACGGCGGCGACCAGTTCGGCGACCTTCCCCTCGCCAAACTGGTAGGCCGGGTCCTCCTCGCGGGACTGGGTGAGCTCGGCGGCCACCTCGTAGCCCGCGGCCCGCGTCAGGTCTCGCAGTTCCTCTACGTCTGCCGTGCCGGAGTCGACGCGTTTTGCGATTATCGCTTTCATAGGAGCAGTCTCCGGGCGGCGTACGCGGCGTAATGAGCTGCCTGCACTGTCTCGCGTTCGGCTATGCTCTCGACGTACTTGAACTCTCCTTCGAGGTACTGTTCGACGGTCCACGGCGGTTCCTCGTAGAACTCGCCGCGCTCGGCGACCACCGGTCCCTGCGGCGGTTCCGGGAGCTCGCCGAGAGCGTCGCGGACCACGCCGACCGTGGCCTCGAGCGTCGGCTCCTCACGACTGACGGCGAATCCCATCCCCAGAACGCTGTCCAGTCTCGTCGTGCCGACGGCGGCGTGGACCGCAGCCGCTACCATGAGGTACTCGCCGGCCTCCTCGTGGCGGCCGCTGATGTCGACGCCGACCACTTCAGCCGCGCCGGGCCTGCACCTCGATTGACGCCGCGCACCCGTGCACGCGAGGAGCTATGCGGTCGTGGTTATTGAATCTCCCGCCGACACGGGGGTTGCCGCCATCCGCAATCCCGGCCGCCAGCCAACCCGTAGACATTTAAAACAATGCCACCAACGCCCGGACATGAACCGACTCGCGAAGGCTGCCGCGGTCGTATTCGCGGTCGCCGCGCTCCCCTATCTCGCCTTCCTCGCGCTGTACGGTCTGCTCCGGCCGGCGGGGTCGCCGGCGCGCAAGGACGAAGGGGCGGAACCGACGGTGAGCATCGTCCTGCCGACGTACAACGAGGGGGACATCGTCGAGAAGAAACTCGACGACCTGCTCGCGCTCGACTACCCGATGGCGAAGGTCGAACTCGTCGTCGTCGACTCCAGCGACGACGAGACGCCCGAGATAATCCGGGAGTACTTCGCCGACCGCGAGCATCCCGAGCTGACCCTCATCGAGGAGGACGAACGGCGCGGCCTCGCCCCCGCCCTCAACGACGCCTACGCGGCGGCCGAGAACGAGATGATCGTCAAGACCGACTGCGACTCCTACGTCGCCGCGGACGCGCTGCGGGTCGCCGCCGCGAACCTCGCCGACCCCGACGTCGCCGCCGTCAGCGGCACCAACGCCGAGGTGCTCGGCGGCAGCGAGGTCGAAGAAGGCTACCGCGACGTCCAGGGCCACGTCCAGACGCTCGAGTCCCACCTCGACTCGACGCTCATCTTCCACGGCCCCTTCTCCGCGTTCGAGAACGACGCCATCGTCCCCATCGACCCCGACTCCATCGCCGACGACACCGAACTCGCGCTGAAGATACGCCGCAACGGCGACCGCGTCGTCTTCGACCCGGCCATCCGCTATCAGGAGGCCTCTCATTCGGACTTCCGCAAGCGCCGCCAGCAGAAGGACCGCCGCGGGATGGGACTGATACGATTGCTGTACCGCCAGCGCGACGCGCTCGGGCAGCACGGGCTGTACGGCTGGCTCGTCCTCCCGTTCAACTGGTGGTTCATGGTCGTCTCGCCGTGGCTGGTTGCGCTCGGCGTCGGGCTGCTGACCGGCGCGGCGCTGGTCGCGGCGGGACCGTTCGGGCTTGCAGTTCCTGCGGCGCTGGGCGCGTTCGTGTGGTTAGGTGGGCGTGACAAGCTGGGCCCGCTCCAGCCGTTCTACGCCGTCTTCGACACGCAGGTCTCGCTGTGGCGTGCGAGCGTGGAGCTGTTGCGCGGCGAGGGCGACGGGACGTGGGAGATAGACGAGGAGTTGCGGGAGGCGTTCGAATGACGACGACGGTTGGCAGCGTCGTCGTTAATCGAGCTACCGAATACATTTTAATGTGTCATGCATAGGCCCGCTCAATGAACGCGGTCGTTGTTCACGATGGAGCCGTTCATCCCGGTGGTGCTGTGAAAGTTGTGATAGAAACGGCACGTGCCCTTGACGGTGACATCGTCGTCGGGATATCAGCCATGGACGAAGACTGGTGGAACTCTCGCGTTCCGAACGACGCCAAGGTTCTTTCGAAGAAGTCCAAGATGGGGACCATTCAAGATTTGAAAAACGCATATCGAATGATGAATTTATCACTTAACGAATATGACGTTGTAGTGACCTCAGGGCCAGCGACGAAGTTCTTCCAGCCGTATGACAACCAGACGCACGTCCACTACCTCCACCACCCACCGCTTTCGAAACTATGGTTCGAGGGTGGACTCTCCGCCTATCTCCAATCTTTCGTCGACAGAGTAGAAACGAGGTCGATCCCAGTTATCATAGCAAACAGTCGGTTGACAGCCGAAAGGTGCTGGAAACACTACGGTCGTGAGGTAAGTCGAGTTGTCAATCCGCCAGTTGAAGTGGAGTCCTTTTCGGGCAAAACCGACCGCCAAGAGAACAAGTTCGTGATGGTTGGGCGCCTGGAGGAACGCAAGCGTCCCCGTCTGGCAGTTCAAGCGTTTACCGAACTGCAAGACTCGGAGATTTCTCCAAGACCGGAGCTCCACCTAGTCGGAGGGGGACCGGACTTGCAGAAAATCAAGAAAGAGGCATCTGATAACATTGTTGTTCACGGGTTCGTTGACGATGAAGAGCTCAGGTCAATCGTTGAGTCCGCTTACGGAGGAGTATTCCTCGCAAAACGGGAGGATTTCGGTCTTACACCGGTAGAGTATCTAGCCGCCGGTCTTCCCGTGCTTGGTGTCGACGAACCGAATACGAACAACCAGATACAGAATGAAGAACAGGGGGTTCTCGTCGAACCAGACGTGGAGTCGGTGAAGAAAGGGGTAGTCAAGATGATAGACAAGCCCTGGGACAGGGAAAATATTTCTGCGACAGTTGACCAATATGGAATTAATCGGTTCCAGAAAGAGATACAGGAGGCAGTGAAAGATGCCTGACCCGATATTTCTTTACAACGATCCACATCCAGTCCACGAGAAGATGGCAACGCGAATCGACGCAGAGTTTGTCGAATGTTCGAAAGGAAGCGTTCTAGACAGACTTCAAGCCGGAGTCTCCCACGATTTCGGCGATCGGCCAGTTTTGATCGAAGGGGGCGTCCCCTTGCTGGAGACCGGATTTCTAGGGCGGTTCGGGAACTCGGGACCGATCATCGAACTTGCGGCCGATGGTACGCTTATTGACATCCAGACTCCGCTACAAGGTCGCCCGTACCACGAACGAATCGCCCACATCTTCGGGGAACACGAAGTCGATGCGACGATCACGGTGAGCGACTACATTGCTGCCTACGCACGAAAGTACGATCGTCCCGTCCAGGTTATACATCCATTTGTTGAGGAGAATCGGTTCGAGAACTTGTCGGCCCAGCAACCGGGAGGTGATGGAGAAACCATCCTCTGTGTTGGGAAGTACCGACACAAGAACGGTCAAGACGTACTCAAGGACGCGATGAGCCACATTTCAGGCAGTGCTGTAGCCCACTTTGTAGGGCCCGATACCGAGAACATCGAGGAGGGCGAGAACATCGAGGCCCATGGGTACGTCGAACTGGACCAGTTCTACGGCTTGATGGACCGAGCAGACCTGATGGTGTACCCTGCGCGCGTCGGTGCCTATCCAGTCGCCGTCCTTGAGGCGATGGTCGCTGCGACGCCCGTCCTGACGTCACCATACGTTGGAAACGCTGACATTGTCAGATCCCTCCACCCGAACTTCATTACCAGACCCGAGCCACGTACGGTTGCCGACCACATCGAATGGGCGATGGAACGCGATTTATCCAAGTATGGACGCCAGGCACGGGAAATTGGGATGGGCTTCGAAGAGGAACGTCACCTTTCAGACTTCGAAAACCGATTCAATAAAGTCCTTTCAGAACTAACCTAAGTGTGAATGAAATGACAGAGAATCCCAATATCGTTATGGTGTCCTGGGATAGTGTTCGTGCCGACCATATGCCATTTCACGGATACGATCGGAGCACGTGTCCATTCGTTAGCGAGATGGCACAGGAGGGACTCCTGTTCGAAAACACCCAGGTATCTGCGGTCGGGACTGCTGCATCGTTCACTGGTGTATTCACAGGCGACCACGCAAGTGCGACGATGCTCAATCCGGATCCGTCGTACTGGGCAAAGTCCCTCGAAGGAGAACGTCTTCTCCCGGAAGTTCTACAGGAGGAGGGGTACCACACCGGGGGGTTCCATTTCAACGCGTTGATGTCGTCTAACTTCGGGTGGAATCGAGGGTGGGACGTCTATGAGGATCACATGTGGGACGAGAAAGGCGGGAACTCCCCGACGGATGACAGCGATGAAGATCTAAAGTCGAAAGTCTACGACTTCCTCCAGAAGCGGGATATGGGTAACTTCGCGATGCACCTCAAGAAGTCCATCACCGGCGAAACACCGGTCAAGTGGGAGAAGATGTGGGGAGAAATCGAGAAGTTCATCGAAGACGCCCCCGAACCGTGGTTTCTCTGGGTTCTCCTCATCGATACCCACCATCCTTACTATGCACCGCCGGAGTCTCACGAATGGTCGCAACCCGGTATCCGTCCTACGTACGCGCTGAACTACCTGATGCGGCGCCACCGAGATCTCGTCGGAGAGCGTCGGCAGTCGGTCATCGATTCGTACGACAATACGATGCGGTACGCCGACGAATTTGTGCGCCAACTCGACAAAAAGCTCGAGTCAGAGGGGTACGGGGACGCCCCATTTATCTTCCACTCGGACCACGGTGACGAGATGGGTGAGCACGCGAACTACGGTCACCGTCCGTTGATGTACGATACGGTGACCCGCGTGCCGTTAGTGATGAAAAACGTCGGCGAGAGCGGAGTGAGAGAAGGGCCCCACTCGTTGATGGACCTCGGGAATGCGATTCTAGAAATCGCAAACATCGACGAGCGTCTCGGACAGGGACAGTCGGTTCTCTCCCACGACAGAGACACCGTAACAGTCCAGAACTTGCTCGGCGACGAGTTCGGACGAACGGTAGCCGCTGTCGGTCCGAAGTGGAAGGTCCTCTATCATCCAGAAGGCGATTGGGGTCACGGTATGGACTTTGAGGGAGGATCCTGGGAAGCTTACAAACACAATGAGGATCCAATGGAAGAAGAGAACAGGTGGGGAGAACATCCGAAAAAACTCGAAGAGAAACTCCGAACCCAACTCGAAACTGACGCCGGTGAGGTGAGAAGTAAAGGAGACATGGATAACGAAACGAAAGAAAGGCTACGCGAACTGGGTTACATAGAATGAAGAAAGTGAATCTCGGCTGCGGCCCGGACTACCGAGATGGTTGGACGAACGTAGACATCAACCCCGAGTTCAATCCTGATCAGGTAATCGACCTCGAAGATAACAACTGGGACCTGCCGTCGTCGACGTTCGATGTCGTTCTAGCTGACAACGTTTTCGAACACATCGACCCGAGAAAACGTCCGACGTTTTTGGAAGAGTGTCACCGAATTCTTAAAGAAGACGGAGAGCTGGTGATGCGCTGGCCGACGCCCGGTTTCGGTGGAGGGTGGGACGTCACCCACTACTCGATCCCCAGCTGGGAATGGCCGAACCATCCGAACAACGACGACTACTGGGAAACGGAGGAGATTTCGTTCGACTACAGCGCAATAGGACGATACCTCCCACAATCTATCGCTACCCAACTAATGTGTCACGGGATTCGTACGATTATCGCTGTGGAACTCGTCGCCTCTCCAACCGGAGACGAATACGAGAAGACGTGGTAATCCTCCTGACGAATATCTAATATGAAACCGCTAATGTTGTACCTGAAGCCCCATCATTCCCACCGGTCGATGGGGGAAGCGGTCGGCGCAGAATTTATCGAGCTCAACCGGGGGAACCCGATTGAGCGGATTCAAGCTGCTCGAAGATTAGATGTCGGCGATCGACCTGTCATCACGGAAGGAGGAAAGCCGTTGTTCCAAGCCGTCTGGATGAAGCACTTTGGTAACTGTGGACCGATCGTTCATCTTGCAGCTGACGAGACTATATCGAACATCTTCGATAATTACCAGCACTACTCGACCCTCGAGCGGCTCGTACACCTTGTAGAGCACAGATACGTAGACGGCGTTATCGGTATCTCCGAGGAGATCTGCACGAAGGCTCGAATCCTAGGTGTCGACAGCGTCGAGCATGTGCCGCCGTTCACCACTCGACAGAAGTACGAGGAATTGACAGATATCACGCCCTCGCTCGAGACGCGCCAGATCCTCGTCGTTGGTTCGAACGCTGAGAAGAACAATCTCAGGTGCCTCCAAGACGTAGCAGACGAGACAGACACGGACGTCACCTTCGAGGTGGTTGGCCCGATGACCGAAGAATTAGGCAGCCAAAATGTGAACGGACATGGATTCGTCGACGAACAGTCCTTCTTCCAGAAATTCCAGGAGTCATCCCTGTTCGTGATGCCAGCTATCTCCCAGATGTTCTGCGTCGGAGTTCTGGAAGCGATGCACGCCGGGATTCCCCCCATCGTAACGAAGAACGTCGGTGCGCGAACGGTGGTCGAACAGGTCGATTCACGGTTTATCACGGAAACAAACGTCAAACGCATCTCCGACACCATCGATATGTATTTCGAGATGAGTGCAGAAGAGCGATCGACTCTTTCGGAGGAGTTCCGCGACGTGGCAGACCACTTCGACCCGGAATCGGGGATAGAACGATTCTCCGTCGCCTACGACCGGCTGCTCCAAAACGTATGAAACGACAAGACACGACGTTGAGCAGGAGGTGTCGTCGAAATGACTGAGATAGAGCCGAGGGACGTGAGTATCGGCTCCGAGGCGCTCTCCGGGGGAATTGCTCGCGGTGTTCTCCTGTTGATCGGTTTTCTCGGGAGCATCGTGTTTGCCCGCGTCTTGGGTGCGACGGAGTTCGGGGCATTCTATCTGCTCGTCACGCTAGAGAACGTCGTCGACAGACCAATTATCGGGTTCGCACAAGCGGTCAAAAAGCGCCTCTCCGAGTCACAGACAGACCCATCAGAACTCTTGGGGGCGTTTCTGATCGGGTTCGCCGGGTTCAGCTTGCTAATTGTCATCATCGCTAGTGTCTGGAAGTCGTGGATCACATCATACGTCCAGCGGGGAGACGCCTTGTTCCTGTTTCTGGTCCTATTCCTGACGCTCTCTGCTCAGGAAGCATTCAGCACCCTGCTCGGTGCGACGGGGCGACTCGGTATCGTGAACTGGGTCGACGCCCTTCGTTCGTTGTTGACAACGCCGGCGCAACTCCTGTTCGTTCTAACTGGATTTGGTGTCATCGGGATGACTGCCGGCCTGACCGGCGCATCTCTCGCTGCGTCGTTCCTCCTCTACTACATCCTTCATATCAAACCGACAGTACCACGTCGAGAGGTCTTCAGCTCCCTCTTCGATTACGCCAAGTACAGTATCCCTTCGAGCGTGGTGTCCTTTAGCTACGATAGAATTGGCCTGATAATAATAGGGCTCTATCTGGGTCCGAAGATCTCGGGGTACTTCGAAGCAGCGCTAAAACTCACCATTCCTGCCCTCGTAGTGGGGATGGTTGCTGCCGGAGTCCTGATGCCAAAGGTCAGCCAGATGTCATCACAGGGAGAAGAGCTTTCGCAGGAGGTCGACAACGTGCTGAGTTACTCGAGTATATTCGCTATTCCAATCCTGTTCGGATGTTTGGCGATTGCGGATAAAATTGTCATCACAATATACGGAGGCGACTTCGCCCCAGCAGGAAAATTCCTCGTTGGGTTGGCCTTCTACCGCTTTATGGACACGCGAACGAAGCCGCTCCTCAATACACTTCGGGGCGTCGACCGCCCTGATCTCGACTTGTATAGTAACGTTTCAGCGTTCGTCACATTGTTAGTAGTCGGGGTTCCGGCACTTCACCAGTTCGGCGCAATGGGGATGTTAGCCGGGATGATTTGTGCGATTTGTACGCAATTCCTGATAGCTACTATATACATCCGCAAAGAAGTAGAGTCGGTTTCTCATCTTTCGCGCCCGTTCATTTCACAGATTGTCGCTGGAATCGTGATGTTCGTGTCAATCACGGTTTTGTCCGACATATTCCGTCTCTCCCCATGGTACCGGGTCTTTATATTGATCGGTACAGGAGCGACGATATATTTTGTCACTGTGCTCGCCATATCTGGACAAACGCGCAGGACTGTCTCTTTTGTCCTCAGGGATTTCGTCAAAGAGAAGGTTCGTTTACCGGATAAGTTATCTAGCGATACTTAATTACGACATAGTTTAATCAATCAATGCTCGTATCTCTTCGGGCGTTTTAGTCGTCAAATCAGTCGTGAAGAACGCTTCGTTCTGTTGTATCTTTTTTGTCGACCAGTCCCACCAAGCGATATCGAGCAACAGATCGCGAATTTGTGCGGGGAATCGCCATCCAATGTGGTCGGCTGGGTTTCCTCCAACGATTTCGAATGGCTGAACGTCGTCTGTCACTAACGAGCTAGCTCCGACCACTGCCCCATGACCAATTGAAACACCTGAGAGAACGGTTGCATCCAAACCTAACCAGACGTCGCTTCCGATGTCTACCGGTTCGTTGTCTGCTCCCTCAAGAGCAGGAAAGTCCTGGAGGGAATAGAACTGTCCCTGTAATGAGGGCTGGTTCACACCGTGGTCACGCTGCTGAATCGACGATCTGGCGGCAAAAGCACAAAAATCACCAACAGTAACGTCTCCTACCACCCTGTTTTCTGCAACGAGTTTCGTCCCCCTACCAATCGTCACGTCACCGCGTAACGTACAGTCGACACCTACCGAAGTCTGGTCTGACAACGTAATATCGCCGCCACCCAGTTGTGAACCGTTCTCGATTTGAACGTTTGAGCCGATAGAGAGAGTCGGATTTCTGGACACAGCATCCACAGCAAACGCCGATGCGACTCCGGCCATTCTTAGCCGAGCATAGGAAGTGCTCCAGACCACGAGAGGTTTTACTGGACCGAGAAGATTTGACAGTTTTTCCCTCATTAGTGAGCTACTGGTCGTAGCAATAGCATGCCACGACTTAAATACTGGCTTCCGAAATCAGGCTCGAGAGTGGGTTCAGATACGGTGAAATTATAGACGATAGCTTGAAGTCGTACGGGTATCTTGCTTCGGGAAAATGACTGTCGGGGATTGGCTAGAAGAGGCCAAAGATGATTACGAAAAATACGGTATTTCGTCGTTGAAATACACGTCGCAGGAACTCTGGCATGGGCTGCTCAGCCGTGCGGGTTTCTTCAGCAACTACGGAAACGATTTTTACGACTATAATTGGGACCTTTTGATACTTGTCGATGCGTGTCGGTGGGATCTCATGGAAGAAGTTGTCGATGAGTACGACTTCGTCGACTCACACAGCAACTTCCTGGTTCACGCCTCCCATTCCCGTGAATTCCTTCACAAGACCTTCATGGAGAACGACGCTCCGCTGCTCGAACAACTCCAGATCTGGCGGAAGATTCTCCAAGATCCAGACAATATAGAGATATTCAAAGAGCATTACGATATGAACAAGGAGGTGACACAGGACACTGCGTACATCAGCTGGAACGTATTCGCACAGATGTTGGATCCCGACGCATTCGATACATTCGTGCCGGTGGGGCGAGCAAAGTGGGGTGACGATCAGGAGATACTACCACCGCGAGAGCTCACAGACAGAACGATAGACATCATGCGGAACGGTTCCGCCGAGAGAACCGTGGTCCACTACATGCAGCCACACACTCCGTTCAAAGACAGTGACACGACTGAGGTCCCTGGCAGCGTCTGGGAACGGATTCAACGCGGTGAGAAAGACAGGGCAGAGGCTCTGGAGGAGTACGAAAACAATCTCCGGTGGGTGATGGACGACATAGAGTTACTACTTGAAAACGTGGACGCTGAAAAAGTGATTGTATCCTCGGATCACGGGAATCTTATAGGAGAGTTTGGTTGCTATGGACACCGGCCATACGTTCCAATTCCGTCCGTCAAGCGGGTTCCTTGGATCGAAACGACCGCGACTGATAAGAAGACATACGACCCAGAAGTCGAAGAAATGGCCGACGCAAGCGAATCAGAAGTCGAAGCCCGACTCGAAGCACTCGGCTACAAATAACCCGACACTGAATCTTCTTGTTGCGACACTTTCGGCTCAACATCTCTTTGTAGGCTGCAGATCCATACTTCAGTAAATTTTATAATAAAATCCAGATTGCGACCTCAGGGTATTTGACCACAATCCCATACCAACCGTTCGATTGGAAGGTTGGAATGCGGACCATCGAGAAGTCATAAGGCTTATGCGCGTTTTCCCAGTCGTTCCACTCAATGAGTCAAGGTACCGAACGGGTCGAGGAGTCCTCCGACCTCGTCGATTCTCTCCTCGATTACGCGGAACGATGGTATCACGTCCCCGTACTCACAGTCCTCCTGGGGTTCATGCTGTGGGTTCGCGTACAGTCGTACGACCGATTCACCCTCGGCGGTGAGGTGTTCTTCTCGGGTAACGACGCCTACTACCACCTCCGGCAGGTCCAGTACACGGTCCAGAACTGGCCGGCCACGATGCCGTTCGACCCGTGGACGTACTTCCCGTACGGGACAAGCGTCGGGCAGTTCGGCACGCTGTACGACCAGCTCGTCGCCACGGCAGCACTGATCGTCGGCCTCGGTAACCCGTCCCAGCAGACGGTCGCGATGACGCTGCTGTTCGCGCCGGCCGTGTTCGGCACGCTCGTGGCAGTCCCGACCTACTTCGTCGGGAAGCGCCTGGGCGGCCGCCTCGGCGGCCTCTTCGGCGTGCTGGTTCTGGCGCTCATCCCCGGCCAGTTCCTCTACCGCGGACTCGTCGGATTCGCCGACCACAACGTCGTCGAGCCGTTCTTCCAGACGGTCGCCGTGCTGGCGATGATGGTCGCGGTGTCCGTCGCGGAGCGGGAACGTCCGGTGTACGAACTGGTCGTCGACCGCGACTTCGCGGCGCTGCGCCGGCCGGTCGGCGTCTCGGCGCTCGCCGGCGTCGCCACCGCGCTCTACCTCTGGACGTGGCCGCCGGGCATCCTGCTCATCGGCATCTTCGGCGTCTTCTTCGCGCTGAAGCTCTCGGCGGACTACGTCCGCGGCGTCAGCCCTGACCACCTCGCGTTCGTCGCCACGACGAGCATGGGCGTCACGAGCCTGCTGTTGCTCGTTCCGTTCGGGACGGTGTCGTTCAGCGCGACGAAGTTCTCGCTGCTGCAGGTGCTGCTGCCGCTCGCCGTCGCCGTCGGCGCGGCGTTCATGGCGTGGCTGGCCCGGAAGTGGGACGACCGCGACCTGTCGCCGGTACTCTACCCGGCCGCGATACTCGCCATCATCGCGCTCGGGGCGCTGGTCGTCCGCTTCGCGCTGCCGGACCTGTTCAACCTGATCCGTAGCAACGTAATCCGGTTCATCGGCTTCGGTGCTGGAGCAGAATCCCGAACCATCGGGGAAGCGAAGCCGTTCCTCCAGGACGGGTCGCTGGCGTCCACCGTCATCCCGGAGTACGGCCTGATGTTCTTCACGGCCATCGTCGGCGCAGTGGTGATGGTCTGGCGGTCGTTCGCGGCCGACGAACACGAGGCAGAGAAGTTGCTCGTGCTCGTGTGGGCGGCGTTCATCACGGCCGCCGCGTTCACGCAGGTGCGGTTCAACTACTACCTCGCGGTGCCGGTCGCGGTGCTGAACGCCTACCTGCTCGGCTGGATACTCGGCTTCGTCGGGTTCCCGGACACGGCGGGCAGCGCGGTCCGCGACGTCGAGGCCTACCAGGTCCTCGCCGTGTTCTTCGTCGTCCTGCTCATCGTTCCCGGCCTCGTCATGCCGGTCTCCGTCGGCGGTTCGAAGACCTACACCGCGACGGACATGGGCAAGAGCGCCACCCCGAGCGCCGCCGTCCAGTGGGACGGGACGCTCGAGTGGATGAAGGAGAACACGCCGGAGGAAGGCCAGTACGGCGGTGCGAACAACGACATGTCCCTCTACGGCACGTACGACGAGGGCGACGGCGACTTCGACTACCCCGACGGCGCCTACGGCGTCATGTCGTGGTGGGACTACGGTCACTGGATCACGGTGGGGGGCGAACGCATCCCGGACGCAAACCCGTTCCAGCAGGGCGCGACGACCGCCGCGAACTACCTGCTCGCCACGAACGAGTCGGAGGCGAACGACGTCCTCGGGCAGCTCAGCGACGACGGCGAGCAGACCCGCTACGTGATGGTCGACTGGAAGATGGTCAACACGAAGGGCCAGCAGGGCAACGTGAAGTTCTTCGCGCCGACGGTGTTCAACGACGACGTCACCAGCCAGACCTTCGTCGACTACCTGCTACAGGGCCAAGGTCAGTACACGGTCCTCCACCAGCAGCCGTACTACGAGAGCATGATGGTCCGCCTGTACCGGTTCCACGGTAGCGCGGTCCAGGCCCAGCCCATCGTCGTCGACTACGACCTCCAGCGGGCCCAGAACGGCCAGACGGTGAAGGTCGCTCCGCAGAACGGGACGCTCGTGAAGCGGTTCGACACGATGCAGGCGGCCCGCCAGTTCGTCCAGGACGACGGGTCGGCGCGGATCGGCGGCATCGGTGACTACCCCGCCCGCGACGTGCCCGCACTCGAACAGTACCGCGTCGTGAAGGTGAGCCAGTCGTCGTCGGCGAACGTCCCCACCCACCGCCAGATTCTCGGGCAGCAGCTCGGGATGATGCCGGACGGTCAGGCCCAGCAGAACATGCTGAAGACGTCGCCGTCGTGGGTGAAGGCGTTCGAACGCGTCGAGGGCGCCGAGGTACAGGGTACCGGCCCCGCCAACACCACCATCACGGCGTCGGTGCAGATGCAGACGGCGAGCGGCACCTTCACCTACCGCCAGCAGGCCCAGACGGGCCAGGACGGCTCGTTCACGATGACGCTGCCGTACTCCACCACGGGCTACGACGAGTGGGGCACCGAGAAGGGCTACACGAACGTCAGCGTGCGCGCGCTCGGCTCCTACGAGTTCAAGACGCCCACGACGGCCGGCGAGGACGGCTTCACCTTCCAGAACGCCACCGCGCAGGTCAGCGAGGGCCAGGTCATCGGCGAGGACGACTCGCCGGTGACGGTGACCGTCGACAACGAGCAGGTCATCCCCGTCCAGGGCGCGAACAACTCGACCGCCGGTAACGGCACGGCCGGCCCGGCGAACGGGACGACCGGCCCGACCAGCGGTGAGAACGCGACCAGCGGTGACAACACGACCAGCGGCGACGATGCGACGAACGAGTCGGGCAACGCGACGACCGACGCCGCCAGCGACCTCGAACCGCAGACGGGCGCCAGCACGGCGACCCGCGCCGGTCTCGTCGGGTCGTTCGCCGCGGCGATGCTCGTCGCCCGCCGCGACTGAACCGCTCGCGACCGAGCCACCCCGGATTTCACGCGGTGTTCGTGCTCGTTTTCGTTCCGTCCCCCTCGACGACGAGCGATGCCATCGTCCGCGAGCGGACGCGCGAGCTGACACTGACGGACCGCTGACAGCGGCCGAAGGCTGATACCCGGGGACGCCGTACCGGCGGGCGATGGACGAAGACTCCGACGCCGCCCGCGGATGGGAACGGTTTTTTGACTGGCCCGGGAACCCCGCGCCAATGCGTGCCTGGCTCTCCGTCTTCCTGAAAGGCCTGTCGATGGGCGCTGCGGACGCCGTACCGGGCGTCTCCGGCGGCACCATCGCGCTCATCACCGGCATCTACGAACGCCTCGTCTCCGGCATCGCCGCGTTCGACCCGCGGCTCCTCTCGACGCTCCCGCGGTCGTACGACGCCGACGCCCGCGCCGAGTCGTGGACGATACTGGAGGAGATGGACGTCGCGTTCCTGCTGGTGCTCGGCGCGGGCATCGCAACCGCCGTGGTGACGGTGACGGGGCTGGTGGACTACGCGGAGCAGACCGCCCCGGCGCTGATGTTCGCGTTCTTCTTCGGCCTCGTGCTGGCGTCCGCCGTCGTCCTCTACCGCAAGGTGTCGATCACGACGCCGCCGCGGATCGGCGCAGCAGTCGCCGGATTCGCGGTGGCGTTCCTCCTCGCCGGCGCGACCGAGTCGACGGCCACCGCCCCGCCGCTGGCGCTCGTGTTCGTCGGCGGCGCCATCGCCATCTGCGCGATGATACTGCCGGGCGTCTCGGGCGCACTCCTGCTGATGTTGTTCGGACTGTACACCTACCTCTCGGGGACGCTCCACGAGTTCCTCAACGCGCTGCTCGACCTGGTCGACGGCGGCACCGTCGCCGCGGTGATCGACCCCGGAACGCCGGTGGCGACGTTCATGGTCGGCGCTGTCCTCGGGTTGCTGACCATCTCGAAGGTGGTGGCGTGGGCGCTCGAACGCTACCGGTTCGTCACCCTCGCGTTCCTCGTCAGCCTGATGGTCGGCGCGCTCCGCTACCCTGCCGCGCAGGTCGTGGCGGTGCTCGACGGCACCTACGAGCACGCGGGCGTGCTCGGCGGCTGGACCGCTCCGAGCGTCGCCGCCCTCCTCGTCGCCACGCTCGTCGGCGTGCTGGCCGTGCTCGCGCTCGACCGCTACACCGACGACCTCGACTACTGACGGGCGACGACCGCGACCAGCGAACCACCGGCTGGCCGACATTATTTTCGACCGACACCGGAGTCGTTAGCCCAAGATATTTTATCCTCGCCGGCCGAAGGCTGTAGCAGTTTGGTCCCACGAATGGACGGACAAATCCCCACGACGACGTTCGACGACTCCCCGGAGGCGGACCTCGACTGGTGTCACGAGGCCGTCCAGGGCGTCTCCCGAACGTTTGCAATCACCATCGATCTGCTGGAAGCGCCCATGGCCGACGCTATCGGCGTCGGCTATCTTCTCTGCCGAGTCGCCGACACTATCGAGGACGCAGGACACATCCCACCGGACGAGCAGGCGGCCCTGCTTCGCCAGTACGCCCGCGTGCTCGACCCCGACGACGCGACGGAGGTGTCCGAGTTCCGGGCCGCCGTCGACGGGTGGATCCCCGAGGACGGCGGCGACGACTGGGACGTCGTCGACCACGCGCCGCGCGTCGTCGCGACGTTCGAGACCCAGCCCGAGTCGGTCCGCGACGCCGCCCGCCCGCCGGTGCGCGAACTCGTCGGCGGCATGGCGACGTTCGTCGACGAACACAGCGACGCCGGCGGGCTCCGCATCGGCACGGTCGACGAACTGGAGGAGTACTGCTACTACGTCGCCGGGACCGTCGGGGAGCTCGTCACGAACCTCGTCGCCCGCGACGCCGACGCGACCCGGACGGGCCGGATGCGCGAGACGGCCGAGTCGTTCGCCCTGCTCCTGCAACTCGTCAACGTCGCCAAGGACGTGTACACCGACTACCACGACGAGAACAACGTCTACCTCCCCGCCTCCTGGCTACGGGCCCACGGCGTCCCGCAGGACGAGGTCTGTGCCCCCGAGCACGCGGCGGACGTGACGGCGGTCGTCGCGCGGACGGCCGAACACGCACAGGGCTACGCCGACGACGCGCTCGCGTACCTGGAGGCGATGCCGGAGACGCGCGGCAACCGCCTCGTCGCGTGGGCCATCCCCTTCCTGCTCGCCGTGGGGACGCTCCGCGAGGTGCGCCAGCGCCCCGGCGACGCGCTGCGGCGCGAGGGCATCAAGGTCGAACGCGAGGAGGTGGGTGCCCTGCTCGCGACGTTCTCGGACGGCATCGAGCGCGACGCGCTCGCCGACCTCCGGGCGACCATCGCGGAGACGCCGTTCCACCGCGCCTGAGACCCGTCGGTCCCGAAGGGACCGCCTCTCCTATTGCGGACGGACCACTTTCTGGAATCGCGTACTACCCGTAGCGAGGGACGTATTTGCCCTCGGCCGTAGTGGTGCCCACCGACGTGCTCATCGCACGTATCGGACTCGACGAGGAGAGCCACGCTGGAGAGACGAGCACTGAACTGGGAATCCATCGGAGAGAACGAACGAGGGACCGGGGGAACATCCATAACGTTTGAATCCGTTGTGTGTCGCATGAGTTCTACCGACAGGACGACCGTCGAAGAAGTGATGTCGACGCCACTGGAGACGATCTCGAAGGACGCGACGGTGATGGACGCCGCGCAACGGATGCAAGAGGAGGACATCAGTGCGCTGGTCGTTCCGAACACGCCGCGGGCGATCGTCAGCAGTACGGACGTTCTCGAAGCCGTCGCCGACGGACGCGACACCTCGGAGCTCCAGGTGGCCGACGTGATGACGACCGGCGTCGAGACCGCCACGCCGGACCTCTACATGGAGGAGGTCGCCGCCATGATGACCACGTACGGTATCAAACACCTCCCGGTCGTGAAGGACGAGTACGTCGGGATGGTCTCCTCGACCGACGTCACTGCCCATCTCTCCTGACCGGGGCAGACAGGCTGGTCGATGCCCTCTTTGCTGTGTCCGGTAAGTAGCCGCTCTCCTCGTAGGCGTGGCATCGACGACCTCGCGTTCTCAGCCGTCTACTCCGGCCCGGAGTGCGAGCAGGCCACGGGGCCCTACGACGAACACGCGACCGGCCGCGACCACCGGTGACGATAACGCGGACGTGTGTACCGACGAACTCTGCCACAGGTCACGCTCCGGACCGAAGAGTCCACCGGCGTCCCGGCGGAACGCGAGGACGGAACTGTCCACGACGAGGACGGCGTCGTCGGTCACCACCGGGGCGGCCGTGGCCGTACCGCCTCTCCCGAGGAACGTCTGCCAGTTCGTCTCGCCGGTCGCCGCGTCGATCTCGTAGAGGTCGTCTGCGGCGACGTAGACGTCGCCGTCGGCGACCGCGGCGGCGGCGATGGTGTGGAGGTCGCGCTGCCAGCGGACCTCGCCCGCGTGGTCGACCGCGACGGTCTCCTGCCAACCGGTCTGGACGACGCCGCCGTCGTCGACGACCGGGGCGGCGTACGCCGTGTCGACGGGGACGCGCCAGCGTTCCTTTCCGGTCTCACGGTCGAGTTTCACGATCGCGTCTCGGCCGGTGACGTAGACGGCGTCCTCGACGACGGCCGGCGCGACCTGGGTCGCCGTGCGGTCACCGAGGTTGTACTCGTCGTAGACGAGGGTGTCGAGCGGTCGCCGCCAGCGTTCGGTGCCGTCGGGCGCGAGCCTGACGCACGCGGTGGCGCTCCGGACGTACGCGTCGCCGTCGACGACCGTGGCGCCGTACGTTCGCCGGCCGCCGACCGCGTGCGTGTCGACGACGTCGCCGTCGTCCAGCGAGAGCACCGTCACGAACGCCCGTTCCGAGTCCGAGCCGTTCGTCGTCCGAACGCCCCACGTCGGGACGTAGAGTCGGCCGCGGTCCGGGTCGACGGCCGGCGCTCCGGACGTCCCGTCGTCGAGCTGTCGCGACCACTGCTCGCTGCCGTCGGTCGTGACCGCGACGACCCGCTCTTCGGTGGCGAAGTACGCGACGCCGTCGTGGACGACGGGCGGCGCGTACGGCCAGCCGGCCGAGGTGAGCCACTCGTGTTCGTCGGGCTTCGGTGCGCCGCCGCCGACGGAGTTCGCGTTCGCCGGACCGTTGCCGTACTGACGCCAGTCGCCGTCGTGGAACGCCGCAGCGTCTTCACTGCTGCCGAGGACGCCGTTGCAGCCGGCGAGCGCACTCGCCGTCGCGGTCCCCGCGGTCGCGAGGAGAGCGCGACGTGACGTTCGGCGCCGAGAAGAATCGGACTGCGACGAACTGGACCGTGGCGGGGATTCCATGTCTGGAGAGTCGACAGGGGGCACGCTCCGCGGATTCGGTCGAGGACACAAGTGTTTTCTGCTTCATTGGTTCCGGCGAACGTATCATACACGACGGGCTGTCGAGTACGTCGACGAGACAGCGGCTAGCTGGTTACGGGGATATCCGCTGAATTGTGGGCACCAGGAACCGACGAGACGAGAAAAACGGATGGGCGTCGTCCGCGCTCAGGGCCAGTTGCCGCTCTCCTCGTAGGCGTCGAGGACGCGCTGGATGGCGACGACGTACGCCGCGGTGCGGAAGTTCGCGAGGTCGTGTTGCTCGTAGGCGTCGGTCAGGTCGTCGAACGCCTTGGTGATGATGGTCTCGAGTTCGTCGTTGACGCGCTGTTCGGACCAGTAGAACCGCTGGCGGTTCTGCACCCACTCGAAGTAGGAGACGGTGACGCCGCCCGCGTTGGCGAGGATGTCCGGGAAGACGTAGGTGTCGGTCTCGGCCAGCACGTCGTCGGCACCGGGCGTGAGCGGCCCGTTCGCTGCCTCGACGACGACGTCCGCGTCGACGTCCCGGGCGAGGTCGCTGTCGATGGCGTTCTCCAGGGCGGCCGGGACGAGCAGGTCGACGTCGAGCGTGAGGAGGTCCTCGTTGCTGAACTCGTCGGCGGCACCGGGGTAGTCCGCGACGCTCCCCGTCTCGTTCTTGTGGTCTTTCACGTCGCGGGGGTCGAAGCCCTCCTCGCGGTAGATGGCGCCGCTGGAGTCGCTGACGGCGACGATGTCGGCACCGAGTTCGTCGATGAGCTTCGCGGCGATCCAGCCCGCGTTCCCGTACCCCTGGACGGCGACGGACGCACCCTCCATCTCCTTGTCGAGGTAGTCGAACGCCTCGCGGGCGGTGAGCATGACGGACCGGCCGGTCGCCTCCACGCGGCCCGCGCTCCCGCCGGAGTCGATGGCCTTGCCCGTGATGACGCCGGGCGCGGTGGTGTTCTCCAGCGTCTCGTAGGTGTCCTTGATCCAGTTCATCTCCCGCTGGCCGGTGTTGACGTCCGGCGCGGGGACGTCCCTGTTCACGCCGATGAGCGGGCGGAGTTCCTTCGCGAACGAGCGGGTGACCCGTTCGAGTTCGCCCTCGCTGTACTCGTCGGGGTCGATGACGATGCCGCCCTTCCCACCGCCGTAGGGGATGTCGACGACGGCGCACTTGTACACCATCCACCCGGAGAGGGCCTTGACCTCGTCGCGGTTGACCCCGGGGTGGTAGCGGATGCCGCCCTTGTACGGGCCGCGGTCGCCGTTGAACTGCGACCGGAAGGCCCTGAACACTTCGACGGAGCCGTCGTCCATCTCGACGGAGAGGTTCGTCTCCAGCACGCGCTCTGGATGTTTGAGACGTTCGAGAACGCCCTCGGAGACGTCGACGTACGCCGCGGCGTCGTCGATCTGCTCCTGCAGGCTCTCGAACGGGTTCGCTTGCTCGGACATCGTGTGTGAATCTCACCCCCCATCGGTTAAGCATGGCGAAAGACGTATGTGGTTATATCATAGAGAGCCTGTATAAGGTGTTTTAATCCCCGGCGGCGCGGGCGTACTCGACGATGCGGCGCGCTTGCTCGACGAGCGGGGCGTCGACCATCTCGCCGTCGACGCGGAACACGCCGCGACCCTCGGCGTCCGCCTCGCGCTTCGCTTCGAGCACGCGTTCGGCCCACTCGACGCGCCCAGGTGCGGGCGTGAACGCCTCGTTGATGGGGTCGACCTGCGCCGGGTGGATTGCCATCTTCCCGTCGTAGCCGAGTTCGATGGCGAACTCGGTCTCCTCGCGCAGTCCATCGACGTCCTCGATGTCGGTGTAGACCGTGTCGATGGCGTCAACGTCCGCCGCGCTGGCGGCGAGGACGACGTGCTCGCGGGCGTACAGCACCTCGGTTCCCTCGGCCGTTCGCGTCGCGCCGACGTCGGCGGAGAGGTCCTCCGCGCCGAACACGAGCGCGTCCGTCCCGTCGGCCGCCGCGACGTCGGCCGCGTTCAGCACGCCCTGCGCGGTCTCGACCAGCGCGAGCACTGGCAGGTCACAGTCGTGCTCGTCGAGCAGGCGCGTCAGGGTCCGGACGTCGTCCGCGGTCGCCGTCTTCGGCAGCATCACCGAGTCGAGCGTCGCCGCGGCCTCGGCGACGGCGTGGAGGTCGTCGTCGGCCGCGACGCCCGTCGGGTTGACCCGCAGGCAGACCTCGCAGTCGGGGTCGAAGCCGGGGTCGGCGAGCACGTCGTGGACCGTCTCGCGCGCCTCGGGCTTGCGCTCGGGCGCGACGGCGTCCTCGAGGTCGAACACGATGACGTCCGCACCGGCGTCCGGTGCCTTCCGTAGCATCTCCGGGCGGTCGCCCGGCGTGAACAGCACGCTTCGTCGTGGCATAGGCGAGGCGACGTGCCGCGGCGGTTTAACGGTGGGCGAACCGGCTCGGCTACAACCTCTATTAGCGGCCGGGTTCAACGTCCCCAGGATGCTCGGGAGACGGGGGTTCGTGCGGGCGGGAGTCGGTCTCGTACTCGGGGGGACGGCCGGACTCGGCGGTTGCCTCGGGATGTTCGACGGGCCTGCCGACGAACAGACCACGACCACGACGACCACCAGAACCATGAGCTCGGTAGATTTTAGCACGCCAGCGTTCGCGGACGGCGCATCGATCCCGAAGAAACACACCTGCGAGGGAGCGGACCGCTCGCCGCAGCTCGACATCGGGAACGTGCCCGACGACGCGGGGTCGCTCGCCCTCGTCGTCGACGACCCGGACGCGCCGTCGGGCACGTTCACCCACTGGCTGCTCTGGGGAATCTCCCCTGACACGACGACGATTCCGGCCGGCATCCCGGGGACGGAGACGGTCGAGGAACTCGACGGGGCGAAACAGGGCGAGAACGGCTTCGGCGAGGTCGGCTACCGCGGACCCTGTCCGCCGGAGGGCGACGGCCCACACACCTACCAGTTCACGCTGTACGTCCTGGAGAAACCGCCGCGACTGGGCGCCGGCGCGTCGCGGGAACCGTTGCTGAAGGAACTGGAGGGCATCGCGATGGGGCAGACGCAGTTCACGGGGACGTTCGAACGGTAGGGCAGGCGAGCAGTCGGCTCTCGTCTTCGGCGGGTATCGATACAGCGAAGTTACCGGGGGTCCCGGGTACGGACGTCATGATAAAACTGGTCGACTTGCTGGTTCGCAAGGACGGCACGAGCCACGAGGAGTTCGTCGACTACTGGCTCGACGAGCACTCCGAACTCGCAAAGGACCTCCCGGGCCTGCAGAAGTACGTGACCTCGGTGCCGAAGGACCCCGAGAAGGCGGGGTACGACGGCGTCCTCGAACTGTACTTCGAATCCACCGCCGACCTGGGCTCGGCCTTCGACTCCGAGGTCGGCCAGCGCGTCCAGGAGGACGCCGCGGAGTTCGTCGATGTCGACGAGGGGCCGACGCTCATCGTCGAGGAGACGGTCCAGCTCGACGAACTGGAGTAACGACCGCCGCTCGCGCCGCACTCCTCCCGTCGCACTTCTCCCGTCGGCGGCCGCGCTCGAAACAGCGTTCGGACCGAGAGCCGACGCCGTGCGCCGGCGAGGGGCGCGGCCGGTTTTCTGCGGAACGGTTCCGGCCCGGACTACCGCCGTCAATCAGTTTTAATGCTACGACGGTCAATTGGAAACCGATGGCTGACGACGGTCAAGAATACGAGGTAGCTGTGGTCGGTGGGGGACCCGGCGGGCTCACCGCCGCCCTGTACACCACTCGACTCGGCCACGATACGGTGGTCGTGAACCGCGGCGGCGGTCGGGCCGCCATGATGGCAGAGACGCACAACGTCATCGGGGTCACGGAGGACGTGTCCGGGATGGAGTTCCTCCAGACGGCCCGCGAACAGGTGAAGAACTACGGAGCCGACTACGTTCGAGGGTACATCGAGACTGCCGAGCGACGCGACGACGGCCGCTTCCACCTGCACGGGGGCGACAACGACTTCGTCGCCGAGAAGGTCGTGCTCGCCACCGGTTTCACGGACGTACAACCCGACCCGCCCCTTCCGCCCACCGGACGGGGGCTTCACTACTGCGTTCACTGCGACGCCTACATGTTCGTCGACGAGTCGGTGTACGTGATGGGCGTCGGCGAGGCGGCCGCCCAGGTCGCCATGATACTGTTGAACTTCACCGACGACGTCGACCTGCTGACGCGTGGCGAGGAACCCCGGTGGAGCGACGAGACGAACCGGCAACTCCGGGCACACCCGGTCGACGTCGTCCACGAGGAGGTCGTCGGCATCGAGAAGGACGACGACGGGTGGCTGTCGGGCATCGAGTTCGAGGACGGCCGCTTCCGGGAGTACCGTGGCGGCTTCCCCATGTACGGCTCGGACTACAACGCCGAACTGGTCGAGCAACTGGGCTGTGAACGCAACGACGACGGGACCGTCGTCGTCGACGACGCGTTCGAGACCACCGTCGACGGCGTCTACGCTGTCGGCGACCTCACGCCCGGCCACAAGCAGATTCCGGTGGCGATGGGCGAAGGCGCGAACGCAGGCATCGACATCCACTACGACCTCCGGACCTTCCCGAAGTCGCTGGACGAGATCGAAGCGGAGGGCGACGTGGCGTCCGACGAGATACCGGGTATCGCCGACGAGGTCCGCGAGGCGGCTCGCGAGTTCCGCGCCACCGGTGACGACTGACCGCCTGCCGACCGACGACGCGACCACCGGCAACGTGGCGGACGAGCACACGGGAGTCGTCCCGCAGACGACCTGGATTCCTACCGGGGGCCGGGTCTGCAGGTGCGACGTCCACGATGGCACGGCCGCTGTTTCTTCGGGCCACAGAACTACGACGCCGGAGACCGTAGCAGACGGTGATGAGCACCATCACCGGTCGGGGCGGCTTCTCGCGGGACGACCTGCCAGGACTGATCGCGGCGATCGTCGTCTGCGAGCTCGCGGGCATCGTCCCGTCGCTGCTCACGGCCGACGAGGTGGCGACGTGGTACACGACCATCCAGAAACCGGCGTTCACACCACCGAGCTGGGTGTTCGGGCCGGTGTGGACGACGCTGTACCTCCTGATGGGCGTCTCGCTGTACCTCGTCTGGCGCGGCGACGACAACCGGTTCGCGCTCGGTGCCTTCGCCGTCCAGCTCGGCCTGAACGCGGCGTGGACGCTCGTCTTCTTCGGCATGCGCTGGCCGGCGGGCGGGCTCGCGGTCATCGTCGCGCTGCTGGTCGCTATCGTCACGACCGTCGCCGGCGCGTGGCGCGTCGACCGACGGGCGGCGCTGCTGCTGGTGCCGTACCTCGCGTGGGTCGCGTTCGCCACGCTCCTCAACCTCCAGATCTGGCGGCTGAACTGATTCAGACGCCATTTCTTCGGCCCGGTGGGTGCTGAACGCCGACCGAGTGCTTTTGCCCGGCGAGGGTGAACTCCGGCGGGGTGGGGAGATGAACAGACGACAGTTCCTGCGGTACGTGGGGGTGACGGGCACCGTCGTTGCGCTGGCTGGCTGTTCGGCGCCGGGGGTGACTCCGGACGAGACAACGACCGAACCAGAATTCACGGCGGGCGAGACCACCGGCACGACGACCGCCGGTGGCGACGGCGAAGTAACGGAAGTTGCGGCCGGCCCCGAAGGACGACTCCGCTACGTCCCCGAGCGGGTCGAGATCTCCACCGGCGACACCGTCCGGTGGACGTTCGAGAGCCCTGGCCACAACGTGACGACGAAACCAGGGTCGTCGGAGAAGGTCGTCATCCCGGAGGCGGCCGAACCGTTCGGGTCCTACGAGGGCGACGCCCACTACAGCATCAACGAGGTGGGGACGACCTACGAGCACACGTTCACCGTCCCGGGGGAGTACGTCTACGTGTGCGCCCCGCACGCCGGCCAGGGGATGGTCGGAACGGTGGTCGTCTCCGAGTAGCGTCGTCCCGCGTTCCGCCCTCGGCGGCGGTCGCACTCACAGCCGCGTCCCGTCGGGGCCGCTCGACGTTCTCCGCAGGAGCAGCACCGCAGTCGTTCGCAGCGGCGTGCCGTTGCGACCGTCCCGAGCGCCGTTTCGTCCTCGGTTGCAGGGGGACGTGTTTTGGAATAACATGCGCTCGGATTCGACCAACAACCGCCCAGATTCGACCCCAGACGGATGTTTAAGCGGAATCGTCTCGACGGTCCGAGGTATGTCGGGGGAGGGCAACGACACTGACACGACGAGGCGAGAGCGGTACCTGAGCCGACGGAAGTACATGATGGCGGCGGGAACGCTCGCCGGCGTCGGCGTGCTGTCGGGTAACGCGGGAGGGCAGGAGACCACGACGACGCAGGGGACCACCGCGAACGGCGGCGGCCAGCAGAGGGCACCACCCCTGGAGGAGCAGTATCCGGGGCTGCGAATCCTCTCGCCGGAACCGGAGAACGCCGAGGCGGCACAACGAGGCACGTACGAGAGCTTCATCACGCCACGGACGGAGCACTACATCCGCAACCACTATCCGACGCCGGAGATCGACGAGAGCGAGTGGACCATCTCGCTGACGGGGATGGTCGACCAGGAGGTCGAGATATCGATGGACGAGCTCAAGAACGACTACTCGACCCGGACGGTCACGCACACGATGCAGTGCTCCGGGAACGGGCGGTCGTACTTCCAGCCGCAGGTCGGGGGCAACCAGTGGACGTTCGGGGCGGTCGGCAACACCGTCTGGACCGGCGCACCCATCAACGAGGTTCTGGAACGGTACGGCGCGAACACCGACGACGACATGTGGCTCTCGGTGATGGGCGGCGACGCACCGGAGAGCGAGGACATCTTCACGCGCTCGATTCCGATGGAGAAGGTGATGAACGACTGCCTGCTGGCCTACGAGATGAACGGCCGGCCGATGAACGACGACCACGGCTTCCCGGTGCGCCTGCTCGTCCCGGGGTGGTTCGGCAACAACAACGTGAAATGGGTCGACCGGATGCACGTCATGGAGATGATGGTGTTCGGCGACGAGTGGGAGGAGGGCGACCAGCGGCTGTACACCCACTGGCAGCAGTACTCCTACCGCATCATCCCCGAGGACGAGGAGCTACAGCAGAACCGAGCTATCGAGGTGTTCGACACCCAGGAGCAGATGGACGTCCAGGAGATCGGCCAGCCGTACCTGTACGACCAGATGGTGAAGTCGATCATCGGCTATCCGAGCACGGACGCGACGATGACGCCGGGGCCTGGCGGGCAGGTCGAGGTCGTCGGCGTCGCGTGGGCGGGCGACGACAGGGTCCAGACGATCGAGGTCTCGACCAACGGGGGCGACTCCTGGAACGAGGCGGAGTTCTTCGGCCCGCAACTCGGGCCGTACGCCTGGCGGCAGTTCCGCTACGTCTGGTCGGACCCGGACCTGGGCGAGCACACGCTGTACTCCCGGGCCACCGACGAGAACGACCGCACCCAGCCCGCGACCATCTCCAGTCCGGACGAGGGGCTGCAGGGTATCACTGACGACCAGTACCCCTGGAACATCGACGGCTACGGCGCGACGGCCTACGAACCGCTCGGCGTGACCGTGACGGTCCAGCGCGGGGGCGACGGCGACGGCACGACGACCGGAGAGACGACGGGCGAGGGTCAGACCACGAGCGGGACGACTCCGACCGATGGGATGACCGGAACGACCACGACGGACGGCGGGAGCTAGTCCCGCGACTCCTCGCCGCCGTGGGCCTCAAGCACGCGGATCTCTAGCTCCACGGGCTCACCCGCGAGTTCGTGGTTGAAGTCCACCGTCACCGTCTCCTCGCCCACGTCGACGATCCAGCCGGTCTGTCCCGCGTCGCTGCGGACGAGGTCGCCCTCCTCCGCGGTCTCGCCGCTACGCTCCTCCAGCTCGTCGCGCGACATCTCGACGACCTTCTCCTCGCTGTACTCGCCGAAGGCCTCCTCGGGGTCGAGTTCGACGGTCCGCTCCTCACCCACGTCCATCGACTGTACCGCCTCGTCGAACCCGTCGATGACCGTCTCCTCGCCCACGCGGAACTCCAGGGGCCTGTAGTCGCGGTCGTCGTGGTAGATGCCCGCGTCCATCGCGACGTCCACGTCGGTCGTGTCGAACACCGACCCGTCCGAGAGTCGGCCGACGTAGTGGACCACCGCGACGCGGCCTGGTTCGACCATACCCCCGACACGACGGCGAGCGTCTTCAGTTCTCGGGCGGCCCGTCGGTGGGTCCAGGACATGCTGTGCAGGGCTCGAACGGTTGGGCTGGCGAACGCCCTGAACCGGCGGCTTCCACGGACGCTCGACCGGACGGCGCGCTCCGCCCTCCGGGCCGACGACTCCACAACCACTATCTTGTCCGGGAGTTGACCCGTTCTCCATGGCGCAGGAACTTGGTCCCCTCGCTCGAACGCTGTCGCTACCGTACTACGACGCCGCCCTCCCGGCGCACGACCGCTTCCACGCCGAGCGCGTCCGCGACCTGGCGGTTCGTCTCGCGGGCGAGTGCGAGCGAAGCGTCGATGAGGACGTCCTCACTGCGGCGGCCTGGCTCCACGACGTCGGTCGACCGCTGGAACGGTCGGGTGAGATCGACGACCACGACGAATGGGGCGCAGAAGAGGCCGAAGAGCTCCTCGCGACCGAAGGGGTGCCGGCCGACCGGGTCGACGCCGTCACCGACTGCATCCGGACGCACAGCATCCGGGCGAGCTCCCCGGAGCCGGAGACGATCGAGGCGAAGCTCCTCTTCGACGCGGACAAGCTGGACGCTGCCGGCGCGCGCGGTATCGTCCGCATGGCCTGCATCGTCGGCGAGCGGTCCGGACGGGCGGGCGAAAAGTACGCGGTTATCGACGACGCGTCTGCCCACGGAACCGCGACGTCGGACCTCCCGGACGTCGCGTTGCTCCGGGAGTGGTCGAGGGAGCGCCTGGACGCGCTGTACACGTCGCCCGGACGTCGTCTCGGAGAGTCCCGGTGGCGGTTCATGGAGGAGTTCTTCGCCCGGTTCGAGAGCGAGATCGGGGTCGGAGCGGAGCAGTAGCTCGCTTCGGACGCGACCCGCGCGGCCGTCGACGGGGGATTCGACATTCTTTTGCACGCGCCTCGGGGAGTGTCGGGCATGACAGCAGACACGTTCGGGCCGCTGTACGCCGTCTCGCCGCTCGACGGCCGGTACGCCGGCCGGACCGCACCGCTGCGCGAGTACGCCAGCGAGGCCGCGCTCATGCGCGCTCGCGTGCGCGTCGAGGTCGAGTATCTCGTCGCGCTCGCCGACCTCGACGCGACGCCGCTTTCACTCGACACCGACGAGCGCGACACGCTGCGTGCGCTCTACGAGGAGTTCGACGAGGACGACGCCCAGGTCGTCAAGGCGCTGGAGACGGAGGGGTACGCCGGCTACGCCGCGACCAACCACGACGTGAAAGCGGTGGAGTACTTCATCCGCTACGCCGCCCCCGACGACCTGGAGCGCATCACCCCGTGGATCCACTTCGCGCTGACGAGCGAGGACGTGAACAACCTCGCCCATCGACTGCTCGTCGGGCCCGCCGTCGAGGACGTGTTGCTGCCCGAGCTGGCGACCGTGCGCGACGAACTCGTCGACATGGCCCACGAGTACGGCGACGTCCCGATGCTCGCGCGCACCCACGGCCAGCCCGCGACGCCGACGACGTTCGGCAAGGAGATGGCCGTCTACGCCGCCCGCGTCGGCCGCGCGATGGGGCGCATCGAGCGCGCCGCAGAGTCGCTCTCCGGAAAGCTGGCTGGCGCGAGCGGCACCTTCGCCGCCCACGTCGCCGCCTACCCGGACGTCGACTGGCGGGCGTTCTCCCGCGAGTTCGTGACCGGCCTCGGCCTCGAGCACACCGAACTCACCACGCAGGTCAACCCGTGCGACGACCTCGCCGCCCTGTTCGACGCGCTGCGCGGCGTCAACAACGCCTTACTCGACCTCGACCGCGACATGTGGCTCTACGTCAGCGACCGCTACCTCGGCCAGGAGGCGACCGAGGGCGAGACGGGGTCGTCGACGATGCCCCACAAGGTCAACCCCATCGACTTCGAGAACAGCGAAGGCAACCTCTCGAAGGCCAACTCCGACCTCACCTTCCTCGCGGACTACGTCACCACCTCCCGCCTGCAGCGCGACCTCTCGGACTCGACGGTGAAGCGCAACGTCGGCTCTGCGTTCGCCTACTGCCTGCTCGGCTACGTCAAGACGCAGGCCGGCCTCGGGAAGGTCGTCCCCAACGAGGCGGTCATGCGCGAGGAACTCGACGCCACGCCCGAGATCATCGGCGAAGCGGTCCAGACCATCCTCCGCCGCGAGGGACACGGCGACGCCTACGAACGCGTCAAGGACCTCACCCGCGGCCAGCGCGTCACCCTCGACGACTTCCAGGCCCTCTTCGACGACCTCGACGTGAGCGAGGACGTGCGCGCCGAACTCAAGGCGCTCACGCCCACGGGGTACACCGGCGTCGCCGCCGACCTGGCGGACACGAACTAGCGCCGACACTTCCTTTTTGTCTGCTGCCGTCGTCCACGGCCCCATGGGGGACTCGAAGTTCCAGGGGGTACGACGTCCAGCACTGCTCGCCGCCGCGGCGGCGACGTACTGGTTCCTCGTCCGCCGGTGGCACCTGCGGTGGGGGACGGACGGCGACGAGGCGACGCGGTACCTGCCCGGCGACGCCATCATCCCGGAGCCGGCGACCGAGGCGACCCACGCCGTCACCGTGGACGCACCGCCGGCCGACGTCTGGCCGTGGCTGGTCCAGATGGGGCAGGACCGCGGCGGCTTCTACAGCTACGAGGCGCTGGAGAACCTCGTCGGCGCCGACATCCACAACGTCGACCGCGTCGTCCCGGAGTGGCAGGAGCGCGAGGTGGGCGACACCGTCCGCCTGGCCCCGCCGGACTACCCGGTCGACAACCCCGACTCCCGGCCGACGGTCGCCGTCGTCGAACCCGAGCGCGCGCTCGTGCTCCGGTCGCCCGTCGACCCGCCGAACTACACCTGGGCGTTCGTCCTCGACCCGGCCGACGGCGCAACCCGACTCGTCGTCCGGTTCCGCACCCGCGAGCAGGAAAGCCTGGGGTCGACGCTCGCGGAGTACCTGTTCTGGGAACCGGCCCACTTCGTCATGGAGCGCAAGATGCTGCTGGGAATCAAGGAGCGGGTCGAATCGTCGGACGGGGAACGGGAGCCGCAGGCGTGAACTGACGGCGAGGGGGCTGGTCGTCGCAGCGGTCCCCGTGCTGAGGTTCAAGTAGGAGAACGAGACCACGGAACGACGTGCTCGCCGACTGGTTTGCCGTCCTCGTCGCGTTCGTCGCGTCCGCAAGCGTTCCGACCGACGTCAGAACGCGGCACCGCCGGCGGACAGACTCCCGGTCCACACGACGGAGGTCCGCCGGTGAGAGTCCGACGGCTCGAACGCTCGACCGGCCACCCCCTGAATGAAGCGACGCTCACTCGACGAGGGTCCGTAGCGTCTCCTCGACCGCCCCAGCGGCTGTTTCGACCTCGTCCACGCGCACGTACTCCCGCGGCGCGTGCGCGACGGCACCGTCGTCGTCGGCCAGGTACCCGGGCCCGAACACCACCGTCGGGGCGTCCGCGGCGAAGTACGACGCTTCGGTCGCAGCGGTGAACGGGCGCACCTCACCGCCGTTTGCCTCGAGGAGCGCCTCCACGAGCGGGTCGTCCGCGTCCGTCTCGAACGGGCCGAGGAACGGCGTGTCGCGGTCGGTGAGGTCGACCGCGACCGCCACGTCGTCCGGCGCGGCGGCGCGCAGATGCGTCTCCAGCCCGGCTCGGAACTCCTCGGCACCCTCCGGCGGCACGCTCCGGCGGTCGACGACGAACGACGCCGAGGCGGGCACCTGGTTGGTCGCCGTGCCACCCTCCACCGTCGTCGGCGTCAGGGTTGCTGGCCCGAGCGCCGGATGCGGTTCGTCGTCGTCGAACGAGTCGAGCGCGTCGAGGACGGGCGCGAGCGCGCGGACGGCGTTGACGCCCTCCTCGGGGCTCGCGGCGTGAGCGTTCGCGCCGGACAGCGAGACGGTCGCCTGGAAGCGCCCCTTCGCGGCGTTGCAGACGTCGAGACCGGTCGGTTCGCCGACGACGACGGCGTCGGCAGCGAGGTCGAGGGCGTCGGCCCCCGTCGAGAGCGTCTCCTCGTCGGGGGTGACGGCGAGCGTCACCTTCCCTTCCGTGGGGTCGACGGCGAGGAAGGCGGCGAGGAGTGCCGCGAGCGGTCCCTTGGCGTCGCAGGACCCGCGTCCGCGGATCACGTCGCCGTCGCGCTCGAACGGGACGTGCGGCGGGACGGTGTCGATATGCGTGTTCAAGACGACGTGGGGGCGGCCGGACCCCCGGGTGGCGAGGACGTTGCCGGCGTCGTCGACCGTCGCGTCGTGGCCGTGGTCGGCCAGGGTCTCGACCAGCAGTTCCCGCATCGGTCCGACCGCCTCGTGGGAGGGCGTCCGGACCGCGTCTTCGAGGAAGCTGATGGGGTCGAAACCGGTCATGCCTCCGAGTCCATCCGGCCGGGCGACGGCGCGTCGATCTCGTCCTCGAACTCCCGGACGACGGGGCCGGAGAGGGTGGCGACGTCGCCGTCGAACGTGACTGCCAGGTCACCGCCGGGCGGCGAGACGGCGACGCTGGCGGCGTCGGTCAGTCCGAGTCGGCGGGCGACGGCGGCCACGGCGACGGCACCGGTGCCACAGGAGTCGGTCTCGCCCTCGACGCCGCGCTCGAAGGTGCGCTGGTCGAACGCGGCGTCGCCGGCCCGCGACGCGAAGGTGACGTTCGCGCCCTCGGGGAAGACGTCCGCGTGCCGGATTTCGGGAGCATCCTGTTCGACAGTGACGTCGTCGACGTCGTCGACGAACGCGACGGCGTGGGGGACGCCCGTGTTCACCGCCGTCACGACGTGGTCGCCGACGCGCTCCTCGACGAGGGGTTCGTCGCGGGCCAGCGGGACGTCGGCGGGCGCGAACGACGGCGCGCCCATCTCGACGGCCGCCTCGCTCTCGACCGCCTGGCCGTCGTCGACGGTCGCGTGTCGCGTGCCGGCCAGCGTGTCGATCATCACCTCGTCGGCGCCGGTGCGGTTGGCGGCCCAGTGGGCGGTACAGCGCGCTCCGTTGCCGCACATCGCGGCGGTGCTGCCGTCAGGCTGGACGAGCGTCATGACGACGCGCGGGGGGCTGTACGCCGGTTCGAGCGCGAGGAAGAGCACGCCGTCGGCGCCGACGCCGCGCTGGCGGTCGCAGACCGAGCGGGCGAAGGCGTAGCGGTCCTCGACCGTGGTGGCGGCGTCCACGACGACGAAGTCGTTGCCGGTGCCGTGGTACTTCTCGAAGGGGACGCTCACGCCCAGGTCACCTCCCGTTCGACCGCGACAACGTCCGCGACGGTCTCGCGCCGTCGGGCGACCGCCGACCGGTCGCCATCGACGACGACCGACGCCGGTCGGGGCCGCGAGTTGTAGTGGTTCGCCATCTCGTAGCCGTACGCGCCGGCGTTACCGACCGCGAGCAGGTCGCCCCGCTCGGGCGCTGGCAGCGCGTGCTCGCCGAAGGTGTCGGCGCTCTCGCAGATTGGGCCGGCCACGGTCGCCTCGACGACGGGCGCATCGCCGGCGTCGGCCGCATCGCCAGCCGCCTCGACGCGGCGGACCTGGTGGGTGGCGTCGTACATCGCCGGGCGGGCGAGGGCCGTCATCCCCGCGTCGACGCCGACGACGGTCGTTTCGGGCGTCTCCTTGACGGTGTTCACCCGCGTCAGGAGGACGCCCGCGTCGGCGACGAGGTAGCGCCCGGGTTCGACGACGAGGTCGGCGTCGACCGCGCCGAGCGCCGAGCGCGTCGCGTCGGCGACGGCGTCGAGGTCGAGCGGCGGTTCGTCGGGGGCGTAGGGGACGCCGAACCCGCCGCCGACGTCGACGAACTCCAGGTCGACCGGCGCGTCGCGTGCGAGGTCGCCCATCCGCGCGACGAGTTCGCGGTGGGCCGAGAGATCGTCGCCGGAGATGCCGCTGCCGGCGTGGGCGTGGACGCCGACGACGTCGAACCGGTCGGCGGCCGCCCCGAGCAGAGCCGCCGCGCGGTCGTCGGGGACGCCGAACTTCGCGTCGGCACCGGTCCGGACCTTCTCGTGGTGGCCCGCGCCGACGCCGGGGTTGACCCGCAGGCAGACCCGACCGTCGTAGCCGCGCTCCGCGAGGCGGTCGAGGGTGTCCTCAGCGCCGACGGTGATGGTGAGGGCGGGATGGTCGACGGCGAGTTCGACCGCGCGGTCGAGGTCGGCGGCGGGCGGGTTGACGGCGGTGTAGTGGACGCGCTGGCCGTCGAACCCGGCGTCGAACGCCCGCTGGAGTTCGCCGGCGGAGGCGCACTCGACGCCGGCGCCCTCCTCGGCGAGCGTCCGCAGCGCGGGACGGACGGTGTTGGCCTTCGCCGCGTAGTGGACGTTCGCGTCCGGGAACGCCGCGGCGAACCGGCGGTAGTTCGCGCGGACGCGGTCGAGGTCGAGGACGTACAGCGGCGTGTCGTGCTCGGCCGCCAGCGCGTCGAGGCGGGCGTCGTCCCAGTCGGCGAGTCGACGTACCGGCGGGTTCTGCCCTGCGCTCATCGCAGCGCCTCCTCGCGCTCGACCTCGTCGAGGGTCCCCGCCTCGACGTCCATCGCGACGACGGCGGGCTTGTAGGCCCCGCCCTCGAAGAGGTCGTGGTCGCTCACGCTCGACTCGACGAAGCGAGTGAACGCCCGGCGGTTCGGCGGGAGGTGGCCGTAGACTATCTCCTCCTCGACGAGGTCGTAGACGGGGATGCGGGGCGTGAGCAGCGTGTTCTCCGCGACGACGCTGCCCTCGCCGACGACGAAGCCGGAGGTGATCCGGCAGCCGGCGCCGATGGAGACGTCGTCCTCGACGACGACCGGCGTGCTCTCGACCGGTTCGAGGACGCCGCCGATCAGGGCGTTCGCGCCCAGCTTGACGTTCGCGCCGATCTGGGCGCACGAACCGACCGTGTCGCAGGAGTCGACGAGCGTGCCGTCGCCGACGTACGCGCCGACGTTGACGAAGCTCGGGCTCATCACGATGCAGTCGCTGCCGACGTGGGCACCCCGCCGGAGGACGGTCCCGTCCGGCGTGTTCCGGGTGTTGCGTCCCGGCAGGTCGTCCGTGCGGCGCAGCGGAAGCACGTCGTGGTAGGTGACGTCGCCGTACTCGCGCCCCTCGATGTCGCGCAGGCCGAAGTTCAGCAAGATTCCCTGCTTCACCCACTCGTTGGCCTCCCACTCGCCGTCGCTGGGTTCGGCCGCGCGCACCTCGCCCGCCTCCAGCGCGTCGAGGAACGCGTCGAGCGCGTCGTAGACGTCCTGGCTCGCGTTGTCGGCAGTGAGGTCACCGTCGTCGTAGCGCCGCCAGAGGTCCCGTACTTCGCTCTCGACGCTCATGCGGCGACCACCTCCTCGAAGTCGTACCAGCCGGCGTCGCGGGCGGCCAGCCACACCGCCGCGTCGAGCGCGCCCTCGGCGAAGACGGCGCGGCTCCGCGCGCGGTGGGTCAACCGCAGTTCCTCGTCGCCGCCGGCCAGGAGCACCTCGTGCTCGCCGCGGACGTTCCCGGCGCGTCGCGCGTGGATGCCGATCTCTCCCTCCGTGCGGGGCGCGTCGCCCTCGCGGCCGTGGACGCGCTCGCCGTTCGCTTCTCGGACTGACTCGACGTGGTCGACGACGGTGAGCGCAGTGCCGCTCGGCGCGTCACGCTTGCCGTGGTGGTGGGTCTCGGTCACCTCCACGTCGTAGCCCGGGAGGTCGTCGACGGCGGCCGCGACCGCGTCCAGCAGCGCCTGGACGCCGCGCGAGAAGTTGCTCGCGACGAGGACGGGGACGTCGTCGCTGGCGGTGCGCAGCGCGGCCTCGCCGTCCTCGTCGAAGCCCGTCGTCCCGACGACGGCGGCGACGCCGGCCTCGGCGCAGGCGGCGACGTAGTCGCGGCTGCTCTCCGGGCCGGAGAAGTCGACGACCACGTCGGGGTGGTACTCGCGGAGTGCGTCGGCGAACTCGGCCGCGGCTTCGAGCGGCACGCCGAGGTCCGCGTCGGGTGCCGGGTTACGGTTCACGCCGGCGACGACCGACACGTCGGCGCGGTCGGCCGCAGCGTCGACGACGGTCCGGCCCATCCGTCCCGTCGCGCCGGTGACGAGGACGCGCGTCACGCCGATACCTCCTCGAGGTCGTCGAGGACGGCGGCGAGTTCTTCGCGGTGCTCGTCCGACAGCTCCGAGAGCGGCGAGCGCAGGGAGCCCGGGCCGTACCCGCGGATCTCCATCGCGGCCTTCACCGGGATTGGGTTCGTCTCGACGAACAGTTCGCGGAACAGCGGACCGAGTTCGTGGTGGAGTTCGCGCGCTCGCTCGTAGTCGCCGTCGAGCGCGGCGTGGACCATCTCGACGGTGCGCTCGGGTTCGACGTTCGCGACGACGCTGATGGTCCCGGTTCCGCCGATGGCGAGCAACGGCAGGGTGAGCGCGTCGTCGCCCGAGAGGACGGCGAACTCCTCGTCGGCCGTCCGCTCGATTATCTCGCCGATCTGACCGATGTCGCCGCTCGCGGCCTTGTAGCCCACGACGTTCTCGTGGTTCGCCAGCGAGACGGTCGTCTCGACGTCGACGTTCCGACCCGTGCGCGAGGGGACGTTGTAGACGATCTGCGGGCAGTCGACGGCGTCGGCGATCTCGCGGTAGTGGGCCTCCATCCCCTCGGGTTCGGGCTTGTTGTAGTACGGCGAGATGAGGAGCAGGGCGTCGGCGCCGGCGTCGACCGAGCGCTCGGAGAGTTCGAGCGCCTCGTGGGTCGAGTTGCTGCCGGTGCCGGCGATGACGGGCACGTCGACGGCGTCGGTGACGGCGTCGACGACCCGGACGTGCTCGTCGTGGGTCAGGGTCGCGCTCTCGCCGGTCGAGCCGACCGGGACGAGGCCGTCGACACCGGCGCGTTCGAGGCGGCGGGCGTCGGTTCGGAGCTGGTCGTAGTCGATGCTACCGTTGCGGAAGGGGGTCGTCATCGCGGGGTAGACCCCGCGGAGTGGTGTGTGCGTCATTGGTTCGGTGGTCGGAAACGGGTGTCGCGCTGTACAGAACGAGGATGGTCCGGGACGGGGACGCTACGCCCGCCGCGAACCGCAGGACGTGCGTTTTGTGCGTTTACCGACCGCGCTGCGGCTCGTCGCGACGGCGGTCGCGGTCGAGGCCGCAGCGAAGCGCATACTGGTTTGCCGAGCCCCGACGGTATTAGCTCTTGTGCCGCTGGCAGGTATTGTTCCCGTCGGCGGATCCGCCGACGCGCTCGTCGGGCCACGAGCCGGTACAGGGCGGGTGAACCGGCGGTCTTATGAGGCCCACTGCAGCTAGTTTCGATAGATGCTCGTCCTCGGTGACGCCCACGCCGACGACCCGGAACGGCGAGCGGCCCTGTTCGCCGCCTACCGGGAAGCAGACCCCGACGTAGCCCTGCAGCTCGGCGACCTGATGTACTACGACCTTCCGGTCCCGACGTGGTTCATCGCCGGCAACAACGAGGACTTCGACGTCATCGACGCGCTCCGGAACGGCCTCGTCAGCAACTCGCAGGTCCACAACGTCAACCTCCTCGCCAGCACCGCGGTCGACCTGCAGGGCATCCGCGTCGCCGGCCTGTCGGGCAACTTCGCACCCACGCAGTACGACCGACCCCGCGCGAACCTGGTCGACGAGCGCCGCCGCCACTTCACGCGCGAGGACGTCCAGGCGGCGATGGAACTGGCAGACGTGGACGTGCTGTTGACCCACGAAGCGCCCCACGGACTGCCCGTCTCCGAGGAGTACGACGTCGGCTGCACGTACATCGACGACCTGCTCGAGGCCCTGGAACCGCGGCTCTGTCTCGTCGGGCACCACCACGAGCACGCCGAGTCGACGTTCGGCGACACCCGCGTCGTCGGCCTCGCGCCCGCGTGGGAGCGGTACTACGCGCTCGACCCCGAGACGCTGTCGCTCGCGTCGTTCGAAACGCCGAGGCCGTGACAGGTCACGATTGGGGTCCCCTTGCCGTGGCAGGCTCCGAGTGGGAACCCCTTTATGCGAGTAGTTATCACACCAACGCATGACCGCAATCCACCCGAACCAGCGGGTCACCGTGCTGGCCGACGCGCAGAATCTCTATCATTCGGCGCAGAGCGTCTACAGTCGGAACATCGACTACTCGTCGCTACTGGAGAAGGCGACCCAGAACCGTGAACTCACCAGGGCGATCGCCTACGTCATCCGCGCCGACAGTCCCGACGAGGACACGTTCTTCGACGCGCTCGTCGACATCGGTTTCGAGACGAAGATCAAGGACCTGAAGACGTTCGGCGACGGCACGAAGAAGGCCGACTGGGACGTCGGCATCTGCATCGACGCCGTCACGCTCGCGTCGCGCGCAGACACCATCGTCCTCTGCACCGGCGACGGCGACTTCGCGCGCCTGGCTACCCACCTCCGTCACGAGGGCGTCCGGGTCGAGGTGATGGGGTTCCAGGAGTCGTCGGCCGAGGAGTTGATCGAGGCGTGCGACGAGTTCATCGACCTCAGCGAGCGAGAAGAGACGTTCCTGCTCTGACTCAGACCGGGCGGCCGTCCTCGCCTTCGGTGCCGTACGCGAGGGCACCGCCGGCGAGCGCGAGCGTGGCGACGCCACCGAGAGCGTTCATCACGAGCCCGCCACTGGACGCCGCGACGACGAAGATGAGCGCGCTCCCTGCCAGCAGGAGTCCGATTCCCAGCAGTTCTTTCGAGTTCATATCCGCGCTTACGTCCGAAGACTAATAAATCGCATCCAAAATCGGCTGACATCGTGACGGTATAACATAGCAAGGTTCTGTCGGTTGGGTATCACTCTCCCGCGCGTGCCACGTCGACTGGCCGACACGTGAACGAACCGGCGAACCGCGCCGGGGCGGAGCACCGCCGCGTCGAAGCCTTTTCACGGCCCCGCTTCGAACAACCGGCGATGACCGACGCCGACGACCTGTCCGACCTCCGGGTGACCGCCGACTACCAGTTCGGTGCCGGGGCGGGGGACGCGCTGTTTCCGCCGGACGACGACCTCACCATCCGCCGGTCGTCGTCCGGGCGACCGAGCCAGGTACACGCCGCCGCCGGGCGACTGGTGACCTACACCACCGACGGACGGTTCACGCTCGGGACCGCGGGCGGCCGCCGCCTCGCCGACGCACTCGCCGCACCTGCGGCGCGGGTCGTCGTCGGCGACGAGAGCGAGCCGTTCGTGCGCGACGGGAAGAACGTCTTCGCCAAGTTCGTCGCCGAGGTCGACCCGGCCGTCCGCCCGGACGACGAGGTGCTCGTGGTCCACGAGGAGGGCGACCTGCTCGCCGTCGGCCGGGCCGAACTCGGCGCCGACGCCATGCGCGACTTCGACACCGGCATGGCCGTCAAGGTCCGTCACGGCGTCGGCGAGTGAACGGCTCCGTCCTGGCGGCGTCGACCACCTCGTGGTGCCAGCAGTAGCGTTCGACCGGCGTGACCGAACGGAATCGCTCGTGGTCGGTCGTTACGACTCCTTCCACAGACGGCGTCGAGGATCGTCCGTTCGGCGACCGTGCTCCGCCACGCTTAACTCTCCCCATTCCGTCGATTCCCGTATGTTCGGAGGAGGCGGTGGCGGGGGGATGAATCCCCGCAAGATGAAGCAGATGATGAAGCAGATGGGCATCGACGTCGACGAACTCGACGCCGAGGAGGTCGTCATCCGGACGGCCGACGGCGAGGAACTCGTCTTCGACGCGCCCGACGTGACCCGGATGGACGCCCGCGGCCAGCAGACGTACCAGATCGTCGGCGACGCCGAGACGCGCGAAGCGTCCGCCGGCGATGCCGTCGAAGCGGAGGAAGCGGACGAGGGTGCAGCCGGCGAGATTCCCGACGCCGACGTCGAGATCGTCGCCCAGCGAGCGGGCGTCCCCGAGGACGACGCTCGCGAGGCCCTCGACGAGACCGACGGCGACCTCGCCGCGGCGGTCGAGCGACTGGAGTGACGGTCCTACTCGTCCACGGCGACCGGGAGTACCTGCGCGAACCGGGCGAGGAGCTCCAGACCGACCTGGGCGTCCTCGAAGTCCCCGAGGACGTCGAACCCGGGGACACCCTGGAGACGCATCTCGGCGAGCCGTTCACCGTCCGCAAGCTGCGCGGCCCCGACCTGTTCCACCACCTCGAACGCACGGGCGCGCCGATGATGCCGCGCGACGTCGGGCTCATCGTCGGCGAGACCGGCGTCGCGGCGGGCGACCGCGTGCTCGACGCCGGCACCGGGACCGGCGTGCTCGCGTCCTACCTCGGCCGCATCGACGCGACGGTGGTCACCTACGAGCGCGACCCCGAGTTCGCCGAGGTCGCCCGCGAGAACGTCGCGATGGCGGACGTCGACGACGTCGTCGACGTGCGGACCGGCGACCTGCTCGACCACGTCGACGACCTCGGCGGGTTCGACACGCTCACGCTCGACACGCCCGACGCCCCGGCGGTCGTCGAGCACGCACCGGACCTGCTCGACGACGGCGGGTCGCTCGCCGTCTACTCGCCGTTCGTCGAGGACGCCCGCGCCGTCGCGGAGGCGGCCCGGAGCGTCGACCTCGCGAACGTGCGCACGAAGGAGACCATCCAGCGCGAGATGGACTTCGACGAGCGCGGCACCCGCCCGTCGACCGCGGGCGTCGGCCACACCGGCTTCCTGACGTTCGCGCGCTCGGACTGACCCGGACGGTCAATCGCGACCTGTCGCACGACGGGCGGACTCACCGACGACCGGATTCTCCCGTCGTCGCCGTCTCTTCGTCCCAGTAGTGCCGACGCGATCCAGCGAAACCGCCGCACAACGAAAGCACGTCTGGTCGTCACGGCCAGCGTCGAGATAGAGCTCGGGTAGGGTGCCACGACCTCCCAGCGGTTCGACCGCCTGCGTTCGGACGGCGAGCGGGAGCTGACCGCTCTCGACCGGTGTGACAGTCTCGACATCCCGTTCACGTTCGACGTCGTCCACACCCTGCTCCCCGTCACCCCCGACTCGCTCGGCACGCTCCGCTCTCTCCCGGAAGGGCGGGACGTGGTCCGGTATCTCGCCCGGAACAACGTGGGTGACTGCGGAAGCTGCGGTCCTGATGGACGGTCACGACCGCTGGCCGTCGTGACCGCCGCCGGAACGCGTCAGCAGCGACGTCGCCGAACGGACTCCGTCAGGGCAGGCCACCTGCCGCGGAGAATCAGTGGTCGTCCTCGCGCCACTTGTGCTCGCACTCGGTACAGACGAAGAAACGCGTCTCGCTCTCGTCGGCGGCGCGGATCTGCTGCATGTACCAGTGCGCGCGGTCGTTGCCACACTCCGGACACTGGGCGTCGGTCGTCGGCAGGCCGCTGTCCTCGCCGTCGCCGGTCTCGATGACCTCGCTGGCCTCCTGGTCCTCGGTCAGGACGTACTCCGCCTCGGGGTCCTTCGGCTTCTCGTAGCCGCAGCTGCCACAGACCCAGAGGCCGTCCTCGGCTTTCATCATGGAACCGCACTCGTCACAGAACTCCATCGTTGCACCGCTGTAGCCGCGCCGCCCATTTAAGCGGCGTGCTTTCCGGCCTCGTCACGGGCCGACGGCGTCGCTGCTCGCGTTCTGCGGCGTCGTTCGCCGCGACTATCCCTCGCCCTCGGACTGGTACGGTTCGCCGACCGCCTCGCGCGGGAGCGCGTTGTGGAGTTCGGCGTCGAGGTCGTCCACCGAGTCGAACTCCTCGTCCGGGACCTTCGCGACGACGTCGCCGAGGTTGCGCTCGCCGTCGGCGAGGATCAGGGTCACGTCGTCCAGGCGTTCCGCCGCCGTCTCCCGGGTCACCGGGTACGAGAGCTGCTGGAGCTCGGACCTGACGTCGCGGAGCTTGACTGCTCGTGCCATGAGCGTGAGTATGAGCGCCGTTCGCTTAGCTGTTGAGGCGGACGTATCACCGAACGCGTTCGAACGCGAGCACCTCACCGCACGCGCTCGAACACGGTGGCCTCGCAGTTGCGACACGTCCGCCGGTTGCGCCAGTAGGTCTTCCCGCACCGGGCGCACCGCCACTTCGGTCGGAGGAGGTCGGGGACGAACCGTTCGCTCGGTTTCACACCTGTGGTAGGCAGCCGGGCGGTAAATCCCTCTCGCCGGCGTGACGGGCCGCGCCCGTACACTTTAGCCGGTCGCCGTCGTCCACGGGGACCATGACCGACGCCGAGTTCGGCTACGTCACGCCGGAGAACCTCTCGCTTTTCACCGACCGCTACGAGCTGACGATGCTCCAGGGGTACCACGCCGCCGGCCACGAGCCGCGAGCGACGTTCAGCCTCTTCTTCCGCGACCTGCCGCCCGACCGCGGGTACGTCGTCGCGGCGGGGCTGGAGCAGGTCGTCGACTACGTCGAGACGCTGTCGTTCGGCGAGCGGGCGCTCGACCACCTCGCGGAGCGGGGGTTCGAGGCGGACTTCCTCGACCGGCTGGCGGACTTCGAGTTCAGCGGCGAACTCCGCGCCCTGCCCGAGGGGACGCCGGTGTTCCCGGACGAACCACTGCTGGAGGTGACCGGCCCCATCTTCGAGGCGCAACTGCTGGAGACGCTGCTCATCAACCAGGTCGCCTTCCAGAGCCTCGTGGCGACGAAGGCGGCCCGGATGGCGGAGGCGGTCGACCGGCACGGCGACGACCAGTCGCTCGTCGACTTCGGCTCGCGGCGCGCCCACGGCACCGACGCCGGGATGAAGGCGGCCCGCGCGGCCTACGTCGGCGGGGTCGACGGCACCTCGAACGTCGCCGCGGGCGAGGCGTTCGACCTCCCCACGTACGGTACGATGGCCCACTCGTGGGTCCAGAGCTTCCCCAGCGAGCGCGCCTCCTTCGAGGCCTTCGTCGAGGAGTACGGCGACGATTCCGTCCTGCTCGTCGACACCTACGACACCGTCGAGGGCGCGAGGCTCGCGATGGACGTCGCCGACGAGTACGACGCGAAGGTCGGCGTCCGCCTCGACTCCGGCGACCTCGTCGCGCTCTCGACGGCGGTCGTGGACGTCGTCGACGGCGACATCTTCGTCTCCTCCGGCATTGACGAGTACAAGATCGCCCGGTTCCTGCAGGAGGGCGGCGTGGCGACCGGGTTCGGCCCCGGCACGTCGCTGACGACGAGCCGCGACGCCCCGTCGCTCGACGCCGTCTACAAGCTCGTCGCGGTCGAGGAGGACGGCGAGATGCGCCCGAGCATGAAGCTCTCGGCGGGCAAGACCACCTACCCCGGCGCGAAGAGCGTCCGCCGCATCGCCGGCGACGACGGCCCCGAACGCGACGTGCTGGCGCTGCGCGGCGAGGACGGGTCGGGCGAGGAGCTGCTCGTGACGGTGTTCGCCGACGGCGAGCGCGTCTACGACCTGCCGGGGCTCGACGCCATCCAGGACCGGACGCGCGAGCGCCGGCGTCGGCTACCCCACGGCTGTCGCGACCTGCGCGACCCCGCGAGCTACCGGGTCGACGTGAGCGACGACCTCCAGGCGGCAACGGACGACCTCGCCGCGGAACTACGAGAGTGATGGCCGACGGAGACGGGCGGATACCCCCACAGGAGCGACTGACCGGGGTCGTCATCTGGCTGCTCGCCATCGCCGGTGCCGCCTACGCGCTCGACCTGCTGGGCCTGCTGACGGTGCCGGTGGCGACTGCCGTCCCGCTGCTGGCGCTCGGCGGCGCGCTCACCGTCTTCGTCGAGACGTTCCTGCGGTACTTCGCCGTCGGTCGCCTCTTCTAGTCGAACAGTTCCTCGTGTCGCCCGGCGAGGTGGGTGTAGGCGCCCGACGAGTAGTCCTCGAAGATGGTCTCGGGGGCGACGGACGTCTCCGCGAGCGGGGTCACCCTTGCCGGCACGCCGCGGGCGAACGACTCCGACGGAATCTCGTACTCCTCGGGGACCACGGTGCCGGCGGCGACGATGCTGCGCTCGCCGACGGACCCGCCCATGAGCGTCGCGTTGAACCCGACGAGCGCGCCGTCGCCCACCTCGGCGTCGTTGCAGACCGCGCCGTGGCCGACCATCACGCGGTCGCCCGCGACGGTCGCGTGCAGGACCGCGTTGTCGCCGACGTGCGACTCAGCACCCACCCGGACCGGCGCGACGTCGCCCCGCAGGACCGCACCGGGCCAGACGCTCGCGTCCGCGCCCACCTCGACGTCACCCACCAGCGTCGCGTCGCGGGCGACCTGCGCGCTCTCGTCGACCGCGGGACCGTTCCCCTCGAACTCGTACCGAACCATGGGAGGGCCACGACGTCCAGCCCCCTGTACGTTGTCCCCGGAACGGGAGGGAAACCCGGCATCGCGCAGTCGTACTTCTGTGATGGTTGTGACGACCTCGAAAGCTCCCGTTTCGGCCGGCCGGACAAGCGACACTGGGTGGGACTGAAAGGGGCCGCGGGCTCGACGAACCTGGACGAAGCAAGCACCGCAGCCGCCGCAGGCGGCGAGGAGCGCAGCGAGGGTCCCGTGAGCGCAGCGAACGGGACGACGGACGACGAGCGGAGCGGGTCGTCCAGAACCCGGGAGTCGAGCACGCGGGGGCTTTCGGAAGCGTCATGGTCATTTCAGCACCCGAACCCTGCTCGACTGACGCCACTCTCCTGGACCTGCCGTCTCCCAACCGTCGTCCAGAAGACTCCGCGCGCTTATACGGCCGTGCCACGAACGCGCCCACATGGCGACCGACGACGGCACCTACGAGTACCAGGGACGGTTCGGCGACGAGTTCGGGCGCACCTACTTCCGGCGACTGGACGACCTGGCGGTCTCCAGCGTCGGCCTCGGCACCTACCTCGGCGACCCGACCGACGCAGTAGACGACGACTACCGCGAGGCCATCACGACCGCGCTGGAGAGCGGCGTCAACGTCGTCGACACGGCCATCAACTACCGCTGCCAGCGCAGCGAGCGCGTCGTCGGCGAAGCCATCGCGGACGCCGATGTCGACCGCGACGAGGTGTTCGTCGCGACGAAGGGCGGCTTCGTCCCCTTCGACGGCGAGCGGCCCGACGACCCCGGCACGTACGTCCGCGAGGAGTTCGTCGAGCCCGGACTCGTCGACGCCGACGACCTCGCGCGCGGCAGCCACGCCATCGCGCCGGAGTTCGTCGACACCCAGCTCGACTGGTCGCTCGACAATCTCGGGCTCGACAGCGTCGACCTCTACTACGTCCACAACCCCGAAACGCAACTCAACGCTCGCTCGCGCGAGGCGGTCTACGACCAGCTCGAGGAGACGTTCACGCGGCTGGAGAAACGCGCCGCGGCGGGCGACCTGGACCGCTACGGCGTGGCGACCTGGACGGCCTTCCGCGTCCCTCGCGACCACGACGACTACCTCTCGCTGCCCGAGGTCGTCTCGCGCGCCCGCAAGGCCGCGAAGCGAGCGGAGAACACGGCGACGCACTTCCGCGCCATCCAGTTGCCGTTCAACGTCCACATGGCCGACGGGTTCACCGTCGAGTCCCAGCAGGGGCCGGAGGGCGACCAGAGCGCGCTCTGGTTCGCCCACGAGGCCGGTCTGAACGTCTTCACGAGTGCCAGCATCGGCCAGGGTGACCTCGCGAGAGGACTGCCGGAGGACGTCGACGAGCGCCTGGCCGGGGAGACGGCCGCCCAGCGCGCCATCAACTTCGCGCGGAGCGCGCCCGGCGTCACCTGCTCGCTGGTCGGCGCGAGCGACGTCGAACACGTCCGCGAGAACGTCGACGCCGGGCGCTACGACCCGATGGGTGCCGACGCCTTCGACGCGGTCTTCGAGTAGCTACAGCTCCTTCCACTCGGCGCCACACTCCGGACAGTACTTGACCGTGAACACCTCGTCCGGGTCGTTGCGGGTCTTCACCGACTCGTCGCACTCCGTGCAGGTGAGCCGTCCGTAGGTGTCCTTCTCGACCTCGCCGTCGCGCAGCGCGCTCCGGACAGAGTTCATAGTTCTGTCATCGCTCGCCGAGTAACAAAAAGTCACCGGGCACTCTCACTCGTGGGAACGCCACACAGCGAGACGACCCGCAGTACGACCGGAGTCCGCGCGTTTATTAGTCGCCCGGCCGTTATCTTCGGGCATGCCCGCGACGCTCGAGGTGAAATGCACGGATGGGGGCTGTGAACTGGACATGTTCGAGTTGCACTACACGTACGACATGCCGGACGACGTGGGCGTGAGCGACTTCCAGTGTCCGTACTGCGGCGGCACCGACTGCCTGGAGGAGATCGAGCTATGACGCTCCGGGACATCGGCCGCTCGGTCGGCAACGCCGTCTTCCAGCGGGTGGGCCGCGCCGCGAGCAGGATGCAGGAGTCGCGCCCGCTGCCCGCCGACCTGCTGGAGAGCGACGACGCCTACCTCGTCGTCTTCGACGCGCCCGGCGCCACCGGCAGCGACGTCCAGGTCCGGTTCGCCGACGGCGCGGTGCTGGTCCGCGTCGACCGGTTCCGCGAGTTCCACGAGGGCTACGGCATGGTGTTCCCCGGCCGCGGCATGTCGCTCGACGGCGAGGTCGAACTCCCCGCCGACGCCGACGTCGACCCCACCGCCGCGAACGCGACCCTGACCGACGCCGGCACGCTCCAGGTCCGCATCCCCAAGGAATCCGCCGAAGAAGAATCGTAGACGGCGTTCTTCGACTGCCGGTCTCCCTCCTTATCACTCCGTTCTCGACGCGACCCCCAACTCGTAGCCGCCAGCTACTCCACGGTCATCCCCTCGACGACGTCGAACTCCTCGTCGCCGTCGAACCGCGTCGGGTCGAACTCCGGAATTCCGCCCTCGCCGAGCACGTCCAGCGCGACGGCCTCCCCGAGCGCCGGGGTGCGCATGAACCCGTGGCCCTGCCATCCCGCCGCGACGTACAGGCCGTCGCGGAGTTCGCCCAGTAGCGGGTCGCGGTCGGGCGTGGCGGTACAGAGGCCGGCCCAGGTGCGCTCGACGTCGGACTCCGCGACGGCGTCCTCGGCGAGTCGACGGTCGAGGCGCTCGACCATGGTCTCGCGGAAGTCGTCGTCGCCCGCGCGCTTCCAGTCGTCGGGGTCGCTCTCGACGTACTCGGTGCCGTCCCCGCCCAGCACCCCCGTCGGGTGCGTGCGGAGGTAGTACCCCTCGGTCGCGTCGTACAGCATCGGCACGTCCGCGTCGACGTCCACAGTGAGCGCCTGCACGCGGTAGGGCTTCAGCGGGACGGCGATTCCGGCGTCCGCGAGCACGCGCTTCGTGTGCGCGCCGGCGGCGACGACCACGGCGTCGAAGCGAGTCTCGCCGTCGGCGGTCACGACGCGCAGCGGGTCGGTGCGAACCGCGGCCGGCGCGTCCGTCCTGATTTCCGCGTCCGCTTCTTCGGCCGCGTCGGCCATCGCCGTCGCGTAGGTCGCGGGGTCGGTCCGGCCCGCGTTCCGCGCGACGGCGGCGACCACGACGTCGTCGACGTCCAGCGCGGGGTAGCGTTCGGCGAGGTCGGCGGCGTCGGCGAACTCGACGTCGCGGCCCGCCGCCTGCATCCGCGGGACCTGCTCGCGGATGGCGGTCGCCCGTCTCTCGTCGCCCTCGCGGGCGAACCAGACGTACGGCGTCTCGACGAACTCGAAGTCGCCGGTGCCCGAAAAGTCGCGGAAGCGCTCGATTGCCCGGTCGCCGACGCGGGCGTCCTCCGGCGCGGCGAAGGCGTCGTACAGCAGGCCGGAGGCCCGGCCCGTGCTCCCGCTGCCGATGTCTCCTTTCTCTAACAGCGTCACGTCCGCGCCGCGAACGGCGAGGTCGCGGGCCGCCGTCACGCCCACCGCACCGCCGCCGACGACGCCGACCCTCATCGGTGAGCCTCCGGCCAGAGCGCGTCGAGGTCGCGGTCGCCCAGCCAGTCGACGAGCGCGGCGAGCTCCTCCGTCGCCCGGTCGAACAGTTCTTCGCCTGCCTCGCGAGAGGCGTTCGTCGGCCGGCCGACCGCGCCGCTGTCGGAGAAGTCCGCGGTGTCGAGGCCGACGTTCGCGCCGTGGACGCGCTCGCCCCACGAGTCGCTCGCGCCCGCCTCGGCGTCGGCCAGCGCCGCCTCGCGGACGAGGTCCTCCGCGACGGCCAGCACCATGCTCGACTCCACCTCGTCGGCGTGGCCCAGCGACGTGTCGAACAGCTCCGCGATGAGGTCGTCGAGGCCGCTCCACCAGTTCCACGACGGCGCGAACGCCACCTCGGACTGCCGGAGGTCGCGGGCCACCCGCTTGAGCGCGTCGTCGTTGCCACCGTGGCCGTTGACGACGACGGCCTTCCGGACGCCGTGGCTGGCGACGCTGGCGACGACGTCGCGCACGTACGCCTCGAACGTCTCCGGGTCGGTCCACAGCGTCCCGTCGAACTGGCGGTGGTGTTCGCTCACGCCGACGGGGACCGTCGGCAGGACGACGACCTCCTCGCGGTCGGCCAGCTCGCGTGCGACCGCCTCGGCCGCGAGGAAGTCAGTCCCGAGCGGGAGCGCCGGCCCGTGCTGTTCCACGCTCCCGGTGGGCAGGAGCGCGACCTCGGCCTCGGCGAGCGCGTCACTCGCCGTCGTGGTCGTGCGTTCGGCTAGCAGGGTCACGGGAAAGAGTCGGAGCGGCGGAACTTAGGATTGCGTGTCGCGGCAGGCCGACGGCGGACGCTCTCGACTGGCGGTCGCGCCTCAGTCGAGGAACGCCTCGATGCCCCGCGCGGGGTAGCCGACGGCGAGGTCCGCGCCGGCCGACTTCAGGTCGGCGACGTGCTCGCGGACCGTCTCGGCCGTCCCGACCAGCGCGAAGTCGCCGCTCGCCGCGAGCAGCACCTCGCGCGCCCGTCCCGTCGCACTGCTGTCGGTCGCCGCGTCGTCGGGCAGCGCCCGCGCCACGGGCGGGCGCCGGGAGACGTACGCACCGACTGCGTCGAGCACGGCGTCCTCGTCGTCGGTCAGCACCGTGGGCGCGTACACGGCGACGTCGCCGGTGAAGCCGGCCGCCCGGAGCGCGTTCAGGTCGCGCACCGTCGACCGCGACAGGAGTTCGAACTGCGTCGCGCCGGTCGCGAGCGCCATCCGCTCGACGCTCTCCGTGCCGACCCACGCGTCGGCGTCCTCCTCGACGGCCGCCCCGAGCCGGGGCGCGACCGCCCGCGACTGCTCGTCGTCGGTCAGGTACGCCGGGTGGCCCGCGACGAGCACCCGACCCACGGACGCGGGTAGTCGGCGGACGAGCGCGTCGTCGCCGAGCGGGTCGAAGCCGTCGGCCCGGACGGGCGTCGTCAGGCGGACGTCCAGTTCGTCGGCGAGCGCAGCGAGCGTCTCCTCGTCGGGCAGGTGCTCGCGGCCCTCGTAGTCGATGGTGACCGTGTCGAGCGGGAGCTCCGTCGCTCGGCGGACGTCGCACTCGGCGGGCTTCAGCGCCGCGGCGTCGATACCCGTGTGCGCGACGGCGTCGCCGCTGGTCAGCATCGGCACGCACCTCCCATAATCAGAGCTAGTCGTCTACTGTTCGTGCGGAACGCGATCCATCGTCTGTGCGACCATGTACTCCCTCGTAACCCGGGGCGTGTCAAAAGGGTGTCGGCACCTGCAACGATTCGAAACGCCGGCGCGGTCGACCGCGGCGTCATTTAAGTGCTTCTGGCGACAACGGGTAGATACGAGGACAGTGCGGTTCTGCGGCACTCGAACGACTCCGGGCGGCAGCGTTCTCGGGCGGTTCTCGCAAAGCGTTCTCCGACGGTTCTCACGACTTCGTTCTCGCTGTCGTCCCGTCGTCACTCTGCGTCCGGTCGTTCGTCGGCCGGCAGGTCGTCCCGGCGCTCCGTCAGACTCGGGAGGTTCGGGTCGCGGTAGGGGTTGCGACCGTAGACCGCGCCCTCGAGGTCCTGTTCGTCGATCTGTTCCTTCAGCGTGCGACGGAGGCGGTTCAGGCTCGTGACGTCGAGGCCGTGGCGCTCGGCGAGTTCGGTGAAGCGGTCCTCGTCGGTGACCGAGCGGAACTGGTCGTAGAGGTCGGTCAGTCGCTCGGGCGGGAGGTCGTTGATCCACTCCTGGTCGTCCAGACCGAGGTAGTGCTCGCGCTCGCGGTCGACGACGTGCCGGATGACGACGAGCGCGACCTTCGGGATGGCGCGCTGGCTGCCGAAGGCGGTGAGGTCGAGGTCGGCCATGATGCCGATGACGCAGTCGCGCTGCCACGGCGTCAGCGACAGGTCGTTGCAGAGCGCGTGGCTGATGCGCACCTTGTCGAGTCGGTGCACGCGCTTGCTGTGGCCGGCCATCGCCGAGTGGCGCTCCTCGTGGAGTCGACGGACGTTCTCCGAGAGGTCGGCGTCGGGCGACTCTGCGCGACCGATCTGTGTCGCGCTCGGCGTCACCGGTCCCCAGCGGCGCACCGTCTCGTCGCGCTGGAGGTCGGCGCGGCTGACGACACTGTCGCCGGGACGCTGGCTGAAGGGCCGTTCGGGAGGATGCCGGTCGTCGACGGCGGGGTCCGGAACGCCGGTCATAGTCAGCCCTTTCTCTCCGAGGATAGTTCAAAGGCACGTCTCTGTCGGCGAAGGGTGACAGCCGGCTGGTACGACGACCGTCCGTCGGCGCGCACGGTCGACCTCTGTCAGACCCGGAGCTGTCGCTTCCTGTCGAGAGGAGCCCGGAGAACGATCGTCTTCCGCTCGTATCTACTCCTTGTCGCCAGAAGCACTTAAATCGCGAGCGGTCGGGACGGTCATCGGCGGGCGAGGTCGTACGCCAGCGTCACGGTCGTCAGGAAGACGCCCAACGCGAGCACCGGGACGATGGGGTTCAGGCCCACGCTACACGCCGACGCGGCCGAGTCCCCACAGGTTCGCGCCGGACCGAGGCCGGCGAACAGCGCGAGGAACCCACCGCCGGACGCGAGCGCCGCTCCGCGTCGCGGCCAGTCGTCCATCCGGAGGCCGCGCGCGAACTGGACGACGAACCCTGCACCGGGCAGTGCGTACGTCGCCAGGACGGGAAGGCCGAGGAGTCCGAACAGGAGCGACGCGAGCGCGGCGGCAACGACGAACGCCAGCGAAACCGAGAGTCCGGCCGCCAGGAAGGTCTGCGGACCGTTTCGTCCATGGGCGTCGCTCATCCGGTTTCACCACGGCCGTCCAGGAGGAAAAGGTTCGGGAGCGCGGGGCAGGCTCAGTAGTGCCAGGGGTAGTCGTCGAAGTCCGGGTCGCGCCCCTCGTTGAAGGCGTCGCGGCCCTCCTGGGCCTCGTCGGTCATGTACGCAAGCCGCGTGGCCTCGCCGGCGAACACCTGCTGGCCGACCATGCCGTCCGAGTCGAGGTTGAACGCGTACTTCAGCATCCGCATCGCGGTCGGCGACTTCGAGTTGATCTCCGCTGCCCACTCCAGCGCGACGTCCTCCAGGTCCTCGTGGGGGACCGCCTCGTTGACCATACCCATCTCTTCGGCCTCCGCGGCGGAGTAGGTCTTTCCGAGGAAGAACACCTCGCGGGCCTTCTTCTGGCCGACCTGGCGGGCGAGGTAGGCGGAGCCGAACCCGCCGTCGAAGCTGCCGACGTCGGGGTCGGTCTGGAGGAACTTCGCGTGCTCCTCGCTGGCGAGGGTGAGGTCGCAGACGACGTGGAGGCTGTGGCCGCCGCCGACCGCCCATCCGGGGACGACGCAGACGACCGGCTTGGGGATGTGGCGGATGAGCCGCTGCACTTCGAGGATGTGGAGGCGACCGACGCCCGATTCGGCGGCGTCGTCGTCCTTGCTGTCGCTCCCGTCCTCGTCGCGGTACTCGTAGCCGGACTCGCCGCGGATGGACTGGTCGCCGCCGGCGCAGAACGCCCAGCCGCCGTCCTTGGGCGACGGGCCGTTGCCCGTCAGGAGGACGCAGCCGACGTCCGTCTGGCGCTTGGCGTGGTCGAGCGCCGCGTACAGTTCGTCGACCGTCTCTGGGCGGAAGGCGTTGCGCACTGCGGGACGGTCGAACGCGATGCGGACGGTCCCCTGGTCTTTCGCGCGATGGTAGGTGACGTCGCGGAGGTCGAGATCATCGATCTCCTCCCAGCGGTCCCCGTCGAACAGTTCCGATACCATGTCCGAAGTGGTGGACGGCGACCGCAAAAATCTGCCGCAACGCCCGACGCGGACGCGAGTCGGGCGAGGGGGAGACCCGCGACCGACGGTCAGAACAGGTCGTCGATCTGTTCGTTGTGGAACTGCTCGGCAGGGTCGACGCGCTCCTGCTGCTTGCTCGCCTGCTTCGCCCGCTCCATGAACTCGTCGATGCGGTCGGAGCGCTCGGCGCCGCCGAGCAGGACGAGCGACGCGAGGCGTTCGCTCTCCAGCGGGAAGTCGCCGCCGCGCACCTGGAGGCTGCCGGTCTGCTCTTCGACCCACTGGCGGGCGCGTTCGACGCCCTTCCGCGAGATGCGGTCGGGCTGGCCGGCGATGACCAGCAGCGCGGAGTCGGCCTCGACCGCGTTCGGAAGGCTGAGGTTGGAGAGCAGCGCCTGCCGCGTGTTGCTCGTGATGGTGTTGACGTTCTCGGCGCTGTCCTCGTCGGCAGGAGCGGCGGCGTAGCCGAGCGTCGCGATGCCGCCGGACCGGAGCGTGTTGATGACCTCGCTGGAGTCGACGACGCTCTCACCGACGCCCTCGACCGCCTCGCCGGACGCCAGCAGCAGGCCCACGCGGCGCGCGATGGACTCGTTGATGGCGTCGAACGCCTCGCCCATGCTCTCGCCCGCGGAGTGCCAGGCGTCGTTGTCGATGAGCAGCGTCGCGTCCGCCTCGCGGACGACGGTCTTCAGCGAGCGGCCGGCGTTGGCCTGGTACATCGCGCCCTCGCCGCGACCGGGGAGGACGCCGAGCGCGTACACCGGCATCCCGTAGACCTGCTGCAGTTCGTGGACGAGCACGGGCGCGCCGCCGCTGCCCGTGCCGCCGCCGAGACCCGCGACGACGAAGATGGCCTCCGCCTCGGCGGTGATGCGGCCGTCGAGCGACCCCATGACCTGCTGTGCGTCCTCCTGCATCACCTCGGCACCGAGCTCGTTGTCGCCGCCGACGCCGTGACCGTTCACGCGGTCCCGACCGACCAGCTGCGTGTCCAGGTCGAGCTCCCGGAGGTCAGCCTCCGCCGAGTTGACCGCGAGCGCGCCTTTCACTGCACCGAACTCCATCCGACTGTCGAACTCCACCAGCCGCTGGGTTATCTTCCCCCCAGCTTGCCCCACACCTATCAGGACGACCTTCATGAAACAATCCTCTAATCGTCGGGTAATGAATTTTCCGACGGCCACCCCCAGGAAGAAGGCTGTCAACGAACGGACGTGTGACAGGGGTGGTTGCGGTCCAGGACTACAATCCCATTGGAAAGAGCACTGTTCAGGTCCGCTGATTTCATGCGAAGTCGGCACTGACTCGACGAACGTAAACTTAATCCAGTCGCTAGCTTCAGTGCGCCGCGCCTAGCGAGAATCGGACCGTACTCGAAGTTAGAGTGTCAGTTCAAACACAGCAGTGGAAAACAATGATCGAACCATTCTCGTTGCAGGACGGACCCTCTTTTTCGACAGGGTTTCATCCGGAGTTGCGTGATTCGACTGTCACGATCTGTTCGCCGCCTGTCGCGATGTCAACGCCAATTCGAACAAGCATCACACCACCAAGAAAGAGCATTCCGATCAGTAGAAAATCGGGATAGATGTTGGTGGGTGACTCCCATACTTCCCCAAGTACTGTTAACCCAACGAACGACACGGCAGTTGCGAAATATCCGAGAGCAGCGAAAGAACGGAAAGTATGGTCGCCTATTTCAATGTTGAGGCCGGCCATAAGAAATGCAACGCCACCAAGTCCGAATACCCCAAGAGCAATTGCAGTGCGTGGACTGGATAGGACAGCATGAAAGCCGAATATAATCAGGAATACTTGAAGGATAACTAAATATGCGATGCCATAGTAGCTGAATGAACCTTGTCTCATGACGTGTAGGGCACGACGTGAGGAGTTGTATATTTTATGTAGTTTTTCTATATATTCTTCCCGACGCAATGCGCACAGGCTCCACGTGCTGCAATCAAAAGGCTCAATCCCACGCTCACCATCGTCGTCACCAAGCAGTTCCTCACCGGATTGCAAGAGAAACACCGCGTCGTCTTCGTTGTGCTTCTCGTCGATGGCCCACCGTTACAGGCTGAACTCTTTGAACTTAACCTCCGACTTCAGCACGTCACCCATGGAAATCGGAACAGCATCGAACGTGTCTTCAAGAAGGTGAAACGCCGCACCAGCTAGTTACGAATCATTTCCGTATCGCCGCGACCACACCGTCGAAACCTGGCTGGAAGTGCTTGCGTTCGTATCTAATAACCTGATCTGAACGGTGCAGTTAGGAAAGGAACTCGAACCTTAAGTACCAGCACGGGGCCAGGACCAGCGATGCCCGACGCCAACACACTCGACGAGCGTCTCCGCACGGTCGAACGCGCGCTCGCCGACGCCGAGGAACTGCCCGACCTCGACGCCCAGGCCGAACTCGAAGCGACGACCGACGACCTCGCGGCGCGACTGGACGACCTCGAATCGCGCGTGGACGAACTCGACGCCGCCGTCCAGGCGGTCCGCGGGTACGTGGGCACCATTCGCGCCGTCAACGAGGACGTCGAGCGCCGCGCCGACGCCGCGCTCGCGAAGGCCGAGGCGGTCGACGCCCCGCCCGACGCGCCGGCACCGGACCCGGTCGCGACCGGACCACGCGACGTTGCCTGCCGCGAGGACGACGGCACGGACGGCGCGGACCGCTCGCTCGTCGACCGGCTCCGGGAGCGGCTGTGATCGTCCGGACGGTGCTCGCCGTCTCGCTGGCGCTCGCGCTGTGTACACTCGCGTTCCCCGCCGTCGAGGACGCCCGCACGACGCGCACCGAGCGCGCCGTCGAGGGCGAACTCGGCCGCCTCTCGCGGGCGATGCACGCGGTGACGGCCGACGACCCCGTCGCCGTCGACGAACGCGGCGCACGCAGGAGCGTCACGCTCGTGATTCCGTCCGCGTCGGCCGCCGGCGCCCGCCTGGAGTTCGTCGCGGTCGGTGGCGTCCCCGACCGCGACCGGCCACCCGACGTGGAGGAGGGACCGCCAGCGGACGCACGCCGCGACGCTCGGTCCGTGGACGCGCACGGCGACGTCCTCGCCTACCGGGTCGCCGGCGGGCGGACGCGCGTCGAGCGCGTCCCGTTCGACGTGCGGGTGGCGGCGGAAAGGAAAGGGGACGGCTGGCAGGTGCGTTCGGACGACGACCCGCTGGTCGTCCGGTCGCCCGGTCGGATTCGACTCCTCCTCCGGTTCGTCACCTACCGGGGGACGCCGACGGTCCTGGTCGCCGAAGCACGACGATGACTGACGAAGCGTCACCGCGGAACGGTCCGCCGCTGGCTCGCGTCGACGGCACCCGAGACCTTGTTGCGCCAGCGGTGCGACGGGATTTATCACGGATGACGACGGAACGTTGATAGATGGTTCCCCGCAAGCGACTGCGAGCACTGTTCGTCCTCCTCACGGTCGTCTGCGCCGGCGTCCTGGTCGCCGGATTCGTCGGACAGATCGGCGCAGGGGCCGCGAGCGGCGCGGACACGACGGACGGCCCCCACGGCATCACCGAGGTTCCCGCGGACGAACTCACCGTCGTCACCGACCACAGGACGCCAACGGTCGGGTCGAAGCTCGTCGCACTCGGCCCCGACGAGGAGGTCCGGTACTACAACGCGACGCTGGACTACTACTCCGACGTGGACCCCAGTCCGGCCGGCAAGTACACCGTCACGTACGTCGGCGCCGAGGACCTCTCGAAGCGCGAGTGCGACGGCGCGACGCGCTGTCGCCGGATGGTCGTCGAGCGCCTCAACATGTCCACCGACGAGGTGACGCGGCTGTACAGTCGCGTCGTCCCCACGTACGAGGGCTTCCGCCTCCCGTACACGAACCGCTGGCACGACGTCGACCGCATCAACGACACCCACTTCGCCGTCGCCGACATCGAGCGCGACCAGGTGTTCGTCGTCAACACCTCCAGCGAGATCATCACGTGGACGTGGCAGGCGCTCGCCCACTACTCCCACGACAGCGGCGGGCCGTACCCCTACGACTTCACGCACGTCAACGACGTCGAGGTGCTCGACGACGGCCGGATAATGGCGAGCATCCGCAACCAGGACGAGGTCGTGTTCATCAACCGCACGACGGGCGTCGTCGAGGACTGGACGCTCGGGGACGAGGGCAACCACAGCCGCCTCTTCGGCCAGCACAACCCCGACTACATCCCCGAGTCCCGAGGCGGTCCCGCGGTTCTCGTCGCCGACTCGCACAACGACCGCGTCGTGGAGTACCAGCGCATCGACGGCGAGTGGCGCGAGAGCTGGGTGTGGAAGGACGACCGGGCGCAGTGGACCCGGGACGCGGACCGCCTGCCGAACGGCCACACGCTCGTCACGGACACGCACGGCAACCGCGTCGTCGAGATCGACGAGGACGGCGACGCCGTCTGGAGCGCGAGGCTCAACTTCCCCTACGACGCCGAACGGCTCGGTACCGGCGACGAGAGCGCGGGCGGGCCGAGCGCGGCGCGCGCAGGGCTCGCGAACGCGAACGACCTCGACGGCGACCAGGGCGCGGTGATAGACGCGAAGGGCACGTCGGACGACGGCGACGGCGGTCTGCTCGCCCTGCCCGGAGCGGCGATGACCGCCGTCGAGGACGCGATCCCGGCGAAGGTGTTGAACGGTGCGCTGTACGTGCTCCCCGGCTGGTTCGACGTGGGCGACCTGTTCGCGCTCGTCGGCTTCGTCGGCGTCACGGCGACGTGGGGCGGTGCGGAGGCGTACTGGCGTGGGTACCGGCTCCGACTCCCGGTCGGGCGCGTCGACGAGGATTCCTGACGGACCGCCGTCACGACAGCACCCCCTGACCGTCGTAACCTTTAGGCGATGGCCGTTGTCCCGGTAGACGGATGAACGGGCGCACCTCCCGTCGTGGGTTTCTGGTCAAGGGTATCGGCGCGAGTGCAGGCGGTCTGCTGACCGCAGGGACGGTCCGCGACGCGGGCGACGAACGCGCGCGGACGCCTCGCGAGGGAACCGGGACGAACGGGGCGAGACGGACAGCGGGGTCGACCGGCGAAGGGACGACGAACGACGTCCTCCCGGACGAGTTCGACACGAACGCGCCGGTCGACGTCCGCGGCGCGATCTACGTTCCGACGCGGGCGTTCAACCGCTACCAGATGTGGCACGACTACGACCCCGACGTCACCGAACGCGACCTGGGGTACGCCGAGCGACTGAACCTGAACGCCATCCGGACGTGGATGAGCTACCAGTACTGGCTCCAGGACCCTGAGGGGCACGAGCAGGCGCTCGAACACTTCCTCGACACGGCCGACGACTACGGACTCCGGGTCGTGCTCGGCCTCCACGACAGCATCGGCCTGGAGCCGACGTACGAGAACCTCGTCCAGGACGACCTGCTCAAGGGCGTCCACACGTTCTCGCCGGCGACGCGGACGATGCTCAACGAGAACCTCTGGGAGAAACCGCGTGAGTACGTCCGGTGGTTCATGCGGCGGTACAGCGACGACGACCGCCTGCTCGCCATCGAGTTGACCAACGAACCCGGGTGGAACCGGAAGGACATGCGGTTCATGGAGGAGATGGCGAAGACGCTCACCGTCTACCGGGGCGACGTCCCGCTGACGGTCGGGTCGACGAGCCTCGCGAACAACACCCACTTCCTGGAGTGGGGGATGGACATCCTCCAGTTCCACTACAACTTCGCCAACACGCCGGCCCAGTACCGCCGGATGCTCCGACAGGCCAACCACGTCATCACGAAGATGGACAAACCCGTCTGGCTCTCGGAGTGGCAGCGCATCCGGCCGGGCGACGGCTTCTTCGCGAACCTCGACGACGGTTCGGCCGTGCCCGACTACTCCTCGCTCGCGCCGCTCATCCAGAAAGCTGGCATCGGGAACTTCTTCTGGTCGCTGATGCTCAAGCCGGCGTACTCCGCGAAACTGCGCCGGCAGGGCGTTATCAACGGCATCTTCCACGAGGACGGCAGCGTCTGGAGCCGCGACGACGCGAAGGCCATCAAGGCGATGTCCGGCGACGCCTCGTTCGACGGCCCGGAACGCCAGGAGTATCCCGAATGGGCCGCGGAGGTCAAGCCCAGTCGGCGGGGGGTCGACGCGCCCGACGGGCCACGACCGCGGTAGCTACCTGGTGGCGTCGGCCCGTCGTCGCGCCGCGCGATATCGGCTGGTCGGTGCACGCACCGGCGACCGTTCGTCCGGGCCGACCGTGCCGACGGCGGTCGTCGACTGCGTCGCGTCGGCTCGTCGGAACCGGCCGCGCCTCCGCGCGACGTCGCCCGCGTAGTTGTTCGCAAAGTAGTTGTTGTTCGCTATCCGGACGCGAGCGCTCTCGTTGTCGACGACCACCCCAACGAGGTTCCGCTCGAAGCCCGACCGCGCGACGGTGCTTCGAGTCGTGTTCCAGAACGTCACGCCCTCCGCGTTCCGGGACGCGTTCACTCGCCGAACCTGGATGTGTGAGCCGTTCTTCACGTGGATGCCGCGGTTCAGGTCCGACAGGTCGAACGACCGGACGGTGACGTTCGACACGGAGCTCCCGTTGACGATGCGGATGCCCGTGGAGTTCGTCACCCCCCGGCCGTCGATGGCGTGCCCGAACCCGTCGAGGACCACGTCGCTCGATTTGATCCGGAAACAGCTGTCCGACAGCCCGGCGGCGCCGCCGACGTTGCTACGGAGAGCGTAGTAGCCGGGCTGGGAGATCGTCCGGCAGTGGGAGACGTTCGTGAACGACGGCTGACCGCTCTCCCCGTCGCTGGGGTCGACGAAGTGTTCACCGACGAGGACGACGCCACCGAGCGCCACACTGACCGAGAGAAGTGCGAGGAAGAGCCAGCGCGGGCTGGACGACAGCTTGGACGGGACCATCTTGCTTCGTGGACCACGACGCTGTCCGGGAAAAAAGTACCTCCACCCATCAGCGGGCGAAACTGTCGAAGGAACGTACACGCGGTTCAGGGCCACCCTACCAGTCGGCTTAACCGCGTCCGGAGAGTTGCACCCGACCGGATGAGCTATCGAGACGCGGTCATGGCGGCGAAGTACTCCGGCGGGTCGAACGAACAGGCGACGGCGCTGCACGAGGAGCGCCTCGATCCGGTCGCCACCGGCGACGGCTACTTCGGCTTCGACGAACCGCGCGCCGTCGTCGTCCACGTCGTTCCGGACGGCGTCTACGACGACGGCTACGCGCTCGACCTCGGCGCGAGCGCCGTGGTGCCGGAGGCCGACCCGTCGCGGCCCACGCAACTGCCCGTGCTCGGCGCGCGCGACCCCGGACAGGGAACGTGGACCGCGGACGGGTTCGGTGCCGCGGTCGCGGCCGACGGGTCGGCGGACCGCTGCGCTGGCTACGCGCACCTCTTCTCGAACGGCGTCGTCGAGTCCGTCTCGGCGCTCCCGTTCGACGACCCAGATGGCGACGGCGAGGGCGACGAGCGTCGCGCACGCCTCGACGGTCGCGCGCTGGAACTCGACCTGACGGCGTGCGTCCGGCGGTACCTTCGCCTGCTCGCGTACCACCAGGCGACCGCACCCGTCCACGTCGCCATCAGCGTCTTCGGCACCGCGGGCTGTCGTCTCGACCCCGGACAGGCCGGCCCGTCCCCGCAGTCGATTCGCGAGGACCTCCTCGCGCCGTTTCCCGTCACACTCGCGAACTTCGACGCCAACGTTCGGTCGGCGCTGGCCGACCCAATCGACGCGCTCTGGCGCAGCGCGGGCTACCCCGGGTCGCCGTTCGTCGACGATGGCGAGTGGACGCTCCGCTCGGCGCACGACGAGCGGTGACCTGGGGACGAATACCGCGAACTGTCGCTGGCGAGCGTGACTACCGTGAAGACAGAAGAATCTCCTGACGAACGTTAACGACCGTAGAATCGACCTGCTTCCCTCGTATCTACCCGTTGTCGCCAGAAGCACTTAAAGGACGACGCGGTCGGTGGAGTACGTGCAATCCGACGACACATGGCCAGGCGACAGAGACGTCTCTCCGGTGAACGAACTGACCGCAGAACTCGACTCCTCTCGTATCTGTCCGTTGTCGCCAGAAGCACTTAAAGGACGACGACGGACCCGCGGTTCGAGAGGGCACGACGACTAGCGACGATGTAGAGGCCGGTGAACAACTGCAGACGTCTCTGGGAGATAAGCGTGCGACAGAACCCGGCCCGTCCTCCCTCCGTATCTACCCGTTGTCGCCAGAAGCACTTAAAGGAAGATCGGGCCGGTGGCCATCACCCGTTCACGAACGTCTCGATGCGGTCCATCGCCTCCTTGAGGTCGGCCATCCCCGTCGCGTAGGAGACGCGGAGGTGGCCCTCGCCGCCCTCGCCGAAGACGCTGCCGGGGACGACGGCGACCTCCTGTTCGTTCAGGAGGTCCTCGGCGAACTGCTCGTCGTCGCCGCCACAGTGCGGGAAGGCGTAGAACGCGCCCTCCGCCTCGAAGCAGTCGAGGCCCATCTCGCGGAACCGCGAGAGCACGAACCGCCTGCGGCGGTTGTACTCCTCGCGCATCTCCGCGACCTCGTCCTCGCAGCTCTGGAGCGCCTCGATGGCGGCGTACTGCGCGGTCGTCGGCGACGACAGCATCGAGTACTGGTGGACGTGGTTCATCGCGTCGATGGCCTCTGCGGGACCGAGCGCGTAGCCGAGGCGCAGACCGGTCATCGCGTACGCCTTCGAGAAGCCGTTGAACACGACCGTCCGCTCGCGCATGCCGGGCAGCGTCGCGATGGAGGTGTGCTCGCCGTCGTACGTGAGCGCGGCGTATATCTCGTCGGAGAGCACGGTCAGGTCGTGTTCGCGGACGAACTCGGCGACCTCGGCGAGTTCGTGGCGGGACATCGTCGCGCCGGTGGGGTTGTTCGGGTAACAGAGGACGAGCACGTCGGCGTCCGCCGCGCCCGCCGCCTCCAGGTCCTCGTAGGTGAGCGCGAAGTCGTTCGCGGCGTAGGTGGGTACCGCGAGCGGTTCGCCGCCGGCGAAGACGACGCCGGGCACGTAGGAGATGTACGACGGCTGGGGGACGGCGACGCGGTCGCCGGGGTCGACCAGCGCGCGCATCGCCACGTCGACGGCCTCGCTCGCGCCGGTGGTGACGAGGATCTCCTCGCCCGGGTCGTAGTCGAGGTCCCAGCGCGCGACGTGGTCGGCGATGGCGCGCCGTAGCTCGATCTTCCCGCGGTTGGAGGTGTAGGAGGTCTGGCCGCGTTCGAGCGACTCGATGGCGGCGGTCCTGGCGGGCCACGGCGCGGTGAAGTCGGGTTCGCCGACGCCGAGCGAGATGACGTCGTCGTGCTCCTCCGCGAGTTCGAAGAACTTGCGGATGCCCGACGGCGGGACGCGCTGGACGCGGTCTGCGACCTTCATGGCGAGACCGAGAGGCGGTCGTCGTCGTGGTCGTCGAACTCCACGCCGCGCTCCTTGTACCGCTCCATCACGAAGTGGGTCACCGTCTGGGTCACCTCGGGGATGGGCGCGATGCGGTCGGCGATGAACCGCGAGACGTCGTGCATCGACTCGCCCTCGACCTGGGCCGCGAAGTCGTAGTCGCCGGACATGAGGCGGAGCGACGACACCTGCGAGAAGCCCGCGATGCGGCTGGCGATGTCGTCGTAGGACGTCTCGCGGTCGAGTTCCACGTTCAGTTCGACCGCCGCCTGGACGTGCTCGTCGTCAACCTGGTCCCAGTCGACGATGGCGTGGTAGCCCCGGATGGCGCCCTCTTGCTCCAGTTCCTCGACCAGTGCTGCGACCTCGTCGGCGTCGGTGCCCAGTTGCCGGGCGAGGTCGTCCGTGCTCTCGCGAGCGTTCGACAGCAGCAGGTCGAGCAGTTCACGTTTCGCGACCATACTCGCTTCAACCCTCGGAGCGGGATAGGGTTTTCCCACACCGCAATATCCGCGATGGCATCGGAACGAGGGATACGCTGCCGCCGCCGATGCGATACGTTCGCCGACCAGTTCCGTGAACTCGTTCCGAAGGCGACCGCGTGAACTGTCGAACCGACACCGTGTCTTCGGGCTGTCCAGAGTGAAGACCTATCGGCCGAAGGCGATGAGAACGCCGTAGACTACGAGACCGCCCCCGACGACAGCGCCACTGACTCCCATGCTGGCGGTACGCGAAGCCACTGCGCCAAGACCGATGACACCAAGCCCACAGAGCGTCCAGAACAGCCCGGTCCAATAGCGGTCCAGTTCGGTGAACAGCGGTGACAGCCGCGGGGTGAGCACTGCTGCAACACCGATCACCACCAGCGCCAGGCTCGCTATGGTCTCGCCAGTATCGACCGAGTCCCCGTAGAATACGAAGACAGACATTCCGAGTAGACCAAGAGCGATATACGAGAGTCCGTTCCACAGCCCGCCGAAGTCCGGACGGTCGCTCTCAGCCATCACGGTACACGTCGACTATTGCTCGGGAAAATGTCTTGGAAGTCGACCTCGGGTCCCTCCCGCAGACGTGTTCGACACGCAGTGAAACTGGGTAGTCGGACCGGAGCAGCAGTAGCGGTAGAACAGTGCTCCCGTCTCACGTCCAAACGGGCGCTCACTACGAAGCCAGCGACGATGACCGGGGCAACCCATCACGACGTGTGGTGAACCGAGAGGGGCCGTCTACGCGTCGTCGTGACCGGGTTCGAAGATGTCTTCGATAGTACAGTCGAAGTGCGCGGCGAGTTTGAATGCGAGGTCCAGCGACGGGTCGTACCGGTCGCGTTCGATCGCATTGACCGTCTGGCGAGTCACGCCGACCGCCTCGGCGAGTTCACCCTGGCTGAGCCCATCCTCCTCGCGTCGCCTGGGAAGGTCGTTCTGCATAGTTACGTGCGCCGTTTGGCGATTCCCAAACAGACGCCGTACAACAGGAACAGCGCCGAAAGCGTGACGACTACACCCGAGACTTCCCCCGTGATTTCGAAGTAACTACCGACGTCGAGGACGTAGAGGACCGGGAGGACGCTCAGCCCGAGCACCATCGTGACCCCGACCAGCATGCCACTGGCACGGTTGTGCAAGTCGTAGTCTCGCTCGTCCTGGAGTGTCGTCTCGCTCCACATCGGTGCGAGAACGGCGATCCCGCCGGCTATCCACACGCCGAGCAAGTAGACGATCGCACCGGCGAACTGGTGGTCGAGTACGAACCCGGCGAGAAATCCAAGTGTCGCTACCGCAGCGACTCCGTAAACGGCTCGCCTGTACGTCCGGCGAGTGAGTCCCGTGTTTGAGTTGGTGGTCACGACGTAACCCTCGTTCGATAGTAAAGTGTACTTTACATCAGGTGTTAAAACTGACGTTCGTCGGACCGTCGGGAGCGCTGGGTTCCGATTACCGTGCCACGTTCCATTCCCCGGTCGTCTACTGGACGCGGTAGGTTTCGATGCGTCGAACTGCGGTCCGGTACGCGACCGGGATCGAGAGAGCACCACCGACGACCACGGCCCAGCCGAGCGTCGCGAGCGTTCCGCTGTCGACGTCGATACCGAAGGGAAGCCACTGCGAGAGAAGCACAGCACCGATCGTTCGCGCAGTCGCGTCGGCGACGAACGCGACGGCGATGACGACGAGACTCAGGGTGACCGAGAAGAGGCCGTACGCGCGTTTGCTCGGCGGGACTGCCTGTCGAGACCCGTCGAGACTGACCGCTTCGAAGCGCGGAAAGACGGACCCGATACCGGTCGCGACGAGCGCACTCCCGGTGACTGCGGTGACGCTGGCTCCGCCGAGTGCGACCAGCACTGGCGGGGAACTACCGGCCAGATAGCCAGCGCCGACGGCTAGCCCCGCGGTCGGCGGCGCACAGACGAGCGTCGCTGCGACGACGTTCCCGTGGACGACGTGGCGGGCGTGCGCCGGAGCCGTCAACAGCGTCGGAAGCATCGAACCCTGGTTCCCGAGCGGGTTCAACGGCAGCACGGCACCACCAGCCCACGCTCCGTACCAGACGACGAACCACGGCACGTACCACGGGACCGACCCGGTGGTCACCACACCCTCCACGAAGACTATCGCGGCCAGAAGCGGCGGTGCGACGAACACGAACTGGAACGGCGAGCGAACTGCCCGGCGGAGCGTCGTACTCGCGATTCCGAGGGTCGCAGGCGCCCGACAGATCGTATCGAGAGCCGCGTCGAGACGGGACTCCGGGGGCGCCACCAGTTCCGTCTCGTCGTCCCCGGAGTGAGTGGCGTCCGCTAGCCACGCGTATCGGGCTGCCGGGACTGCCACGACAGTCCCACCGACGACGATGACCGGTGTGAACCCGAGGAGAACGAGCGCCCCAGTGACGTCGACTCCGGCGTCGGGTATCGTGGCGAGTGCGAGGTGGCCGAACCACGCCAGCGGTGCGGACTGGACGACCGGTTCCAGTCTCTCGACGAGCGTCAACAACTCGCCCGTCACAGCGAGTGTGACGTACGCGAGCCCGATACCACCGCCGAGGACGGTCGTGATCCGCCCGAGGTTTCCCGACCGGCGGATGAAACCCTTGAGCGCGAACCCGATCGGGTACCCGACCGCTGCCGCCGTGGCCGGGATGACAACTGCTGCAGCGCCGACGCCGAGTAGGGGACGCAGTGAGCCGGTTCCCGCCGCCAATCCGGCACCGGCGGCCAGTCCGGGGCCGAGCGTGTAGACGGAGAACTTGCTCGCGGCCGCGAGCAAGAGGCCACCGACGACGTCGGCCGCCGGACAGAGCGTGAGATATTGACCGTCGTTGTCGAGGTCACCGTTGCTCCCCAGCGCGTCGGTCACGAGCAGGATCGTCAAGAACAGCCAGAGCACGCCTGTCGCCGTCACCATCCACGACGGGAGCGCCGCGCCAGCGGCGACTTCCGAACCGACGGCTCTCGCCGCGTCGAACGTCTGCCAGAGGAAGAACGCGCCCAGGATTCCCACGAGAGCGGTGAACGCGAGCCAGAAGTCCTGGTATCTGACCCAGCGATACCCGCGAAGCAGGTCGACCCGGGCGAACTCCCAGCTCCGACGAGGAGATGGCACGACGCCTCCGGACGCGTCGGTCGAGCCGTGGGCGCGAGCGCTGGCGGACGCGGACGTCTGCGAGTCCGAGAAGCGGGACGGTCCGTCAGACATCTGTCCGTGTCCCCTCCGTCTCTGGGCCACCGGCGTCGGTCTGTGGACCGTCGCGGGTCGTACCGTCCCGTTCTGCGGTGACCTCCAGGAAGACGGTTTCGAGGTCTGGCGACTCGTCTGCGCGGGCTTTGAGTTCCGCGGGCGGACCCTCTGCGACGAGAGCACCGTCGTTGATCACACCGACAGTGTCGGCGAGTTCGTCGACGATCGACAGGACGTGCGTCGAGAGGAAGACGGTCATCTCTCGCGTGACGAGATCGGCGATGGTGTCCCGGACGGTGCGCGCTGCGCGGGGGTCGAGGCCGCTCGTGGGTTCGTCGAGGAAGACCACGTCAGGGTCGTGGAACAGCGCCGCGATGATGCCGACCTTCTTTCTCATCCCCGTCGAATACGATTCGATACGTCTGTCGGCGTCAGCGAGGAGGTTGAACCGGTCGAGGAGCGTCTCGATCCGGGTGTCGGCCTGGCCGTCGGAGATGCCGTGGATGCGGGCGACGTGGCGGAGTTGTTCCCAGGCGGTGAGTTCGTCGAAGAGGGGCGGGTCCGCAGGCAAGTAGCCGATTCTTCGGGTCAGTCGGGGCCGGTTTGCGATCGAAACGCCGGCAACGTCTGCGGTGCCGGCCGTGGGTTCGGTGAGTGCGACCAGCATCCGCATCGTCGTCGTTTTCCCCGCACCGTTCGGGCCGAGGAAGCCGTAGACGGTTTCTCGCGGGATCGACAGGGAGAGGTCCTCGACCGCGAGTTCGTCACCGAACCGCTTCGTGAGTCCGTCGGCGGTGATGGCGTGGTCGGTCATGGCTGTTTCACCATCTCTGTCGTCGCGTGGGTGCTGTTGACGAAGGGAGGCGAACTCTTCCTGCGACCGGTTCCGGGGAACTGTAGCGGGGTTGGATGGTCGAGCATCGGTGGTGTAAACACTCCTTTACAGTAAAGCGTACTTTACATCCCGTGTTAAAACTGTCGGTGAACCTACATCCGGGCGCCGTTCATGTAATGCGAGGGGGAGTGAAAGTGACGGATCGATAGCTCGGATACTGTCCGGACGTCCACAGAAGTGTGAGGCGAAAATCCACGGCTCCCACTGTGAGACGGACCGACGACGGGAGGCCAGTCCACGCGACGACGGACGACGTGATTTCCGTCCGCCCAAATCGCGCGACCGCGCCGAGTGGTCGCACCCGGAACCGGAGCCGGTCAGGTCTCGACGACGGTCACGCCGGTGACCTCGAACCGCGCACCGCCGCCGTCGCCGTTCGTGGCAGCGACGTCCCACCCGTGGGCAGTCGCGACCTCCCGCACGATGCCGAGGCCGAGCCCCGTCCCCGTCTCGCCCGTGGAGTATCCGGGGTCGAAGACGGCCGCCTGGTCGGCGTCCGGAATCCCCGGGCCGTCGTCCGCGACGTACATCGTCCCCTGCTCCGCGTCGGCGCCGACCCGGACGGTGACGTCCGACCGACCGTGCTCGACGGCGTTCCGGAACAGGTTCTCGAACAGCCGCCGGAGCCGGCGTTCGTCGGCCACCACGGCGGCGTCCGTCGCGACGACCAGGTCCGCGTCGTCGCTCTCGACCGACCGCCAGCACTCGTCGAGCACCGACGGCAGGTCCACGAGCGAGGGGTCCTCGACGGCCTCGCCGTCGCGGGCCAGCGTCAGGACGTCGTCGATGATCGCCTCCATCCGTTCGAGGGAGTCGGCCACCTTGTCGAGCGCCTCGCTGTCGCGGTCCTCACGAGCGATGCCGAGGTAGCCCGTCGCCACGTTCAGCGGGTTCCGGAGGTCGTGGGAGGTGACGCTGGCGAACCGGTCGAGGCGCTCGTTCTTCCGCTTCAGTTCGTCCTGTTCGTCGAGGGCGTGGATGGCGTAGCCGATCGTCTCGCCCAGCTCGACGAGGATGCGTCGCTCGCGGTCGTCGAACGCGCCCGGCCGGTCGGCGTAGACGTTCAACACCCCGTACTGGGTGTCCCCGTACGTCAGCGGGACGGCGATGCTGGCCTGGTAGCCGCGTTCCAGCGCCTGCTCGCGCCACGGCTCGAAGTCGGGGTCCGTGTGGATGTTCTGGACGACTTGCGGTCGCCCGGTCCGGACGACCGTGGCGGTCGGGCCGGCAGCGCCCTCGTCGACCGGGATGGAGATGGCGTCGAGGTAGGACTCGTCGACGCCAGCGGCGGCCCGGGGGACGATCTCGCTCGACGACCGGTCCACCTCGCCGATCCACGTGAAGACGTACGGGGTCGCCGACGTGAGCGTCTCGCAGATGTTGCTGTCGAGTTCGGCGCGGGTGTCGGCGGCCACGACGTCGCGCTCGACCTTGCGGAGCGTGTCGAGGATGCGCGTCTCGGTCGTGAGCCGTCGGGTCTGGCGGTAGACCTTGTTCTCGTAGACGCCGATGAGCAGTCCGACGCCCGCACTGCCGGCCATCGTGTTCACCACGACGTGGTTGACGTGGATGATGACGCCGCCGTGAGCGCGCTCGTACCAGACGAACAGGATCGCAACGAGGAACCCGATGACCATGATGGCGACCATCCAGCCGCTCATCCGCAGGACGTCGACGGACTGCAGGTCGCGGCGGTAGGCGTCCACGCCGGCCGCGACGATGACGAGCGAGATGAACGCCGGCAGGACGGCGCCGAACAGGAGCGCGCTGACTGGTTCACCCGACAGACCGTGGGTGACGGAGGCCGTGAAGAAGCTCAGCCCACTGACGACTATCAGGAGGATGCCGACCAAGCGCTTCGCGCGTTCGCCGACGTTCTCCATCACAGGACCATTCCTCGAACGCCGGGTTCTCGAGTCTATCCTAAGTAAATCACGGAATCTCGCCCCACATCCTGAAAGAAAATTATCGTGACCGAGAAACCATCGAGCCATTCCCGAGAGTCGGCCGGTCCCGACAGTAGAGTCAGCGTCCGAGGAACCACCCGCAGCTCGACCGCGCTACGACACCGCTACCCCTCGCCCGCGGTGTTCCGTTCGACGCCGTCGTCGACGCCCCACGTCGGCGACGGGGCCTCGTCTTCCCGGTGCGCGGTCTCCTCGACGCGTCCGGCGAGTTCCGCGAGCGTCCCCGTCGCGACCCGGAACGACTCTGGTCCCCGCTCCGCGGTGACGTCGACGCGGCCCCCGCGCGCCCGGATCTCGCACCCGTCCCGGACCGCCGAATCGAACCCGGACTCCTCGATGTCCATGGCGTACCTGAGACACAGGAGGACGTCCGGCACGAGCGTGTCAGCCTGGTCGAGCAGGTACGCGAACCGCCCGAGGACGATCCCCTTCCGGGTGGCCCGCCCGAGGACGTCCGCCTCGAACTCGACGACGTCCTGGCGGCCGACCGCCTCGCAGTCGCTGCCGCAGTAGAGCTTGCCGTCCTCGCGGATGCGCGACACGGACTGGGTCAGCGAGCGACAGCAGACGTTGCAGAACCCCTGCACCAGGGGGTCGTCCGAACCCGGACTCGTGACGAACCCCGACGCCGCGAGCGCGTCCTGCCACGACCCGAACCGGCTGTAGTAGGTCATCCCCGAGAACGGCCCCTGCTCCTCCATCTCGGTGCGCTGCGGGAGTCGCCCGAGCGACGCCGCCAGCCGCCGCAGTTCGACGATCAACTCCCGGTCGCCGATGCCGTCCCGCCGGGACCGGCGCGTGTCGAGCCCCGCCGCCTCCAGCGCGGCGTTCCACGTCTCGTACCGGTCCAGATACGTCGCCGGACTGTGCTCGCCGCGCTCCTGGACGTCCTCGGCCGTCGGCGACCGCCCGAGGTCGTCGGCGAGCGACCGCAGGTCGTCCAGCAGCGCCCGCTCGCCGATCTTGCCCGTCGCGCTCCCCCGATGCCTCTCGTCCGGGTCGAGTCCCGCCGCCGCAAGCGCGTCCGCCCACGACCCGAAGCGGCGGCGGTACGTGCTCGGGCTGTACTCGCCGAACTCGTCCATCTCCGTCGTCGTCGGCGGCCGGTGCAGGACCGCCGCCAGTCGCCGGACCTCCCCGAGCAGGTCCTCGTCGGAGAGCCGCCGCGTCGTCGACGACCCGTCGGGAACGTCGGCCGCCTCGACCGCGGCCGTCCACGACCCGAAGTGCCGGTGGTACGTCGACGACGAGAACGCGCCGGACTCGTCCATCTCCGTCGACGTCGGGGCGCGCCCGAGCGACGACGCGAGCGACTCCAGTTCCGCCAGCAGTTCGTCACAGGACACCGCCGTGCCGCGCTGGGGCGGCGAGAGCCCGGCCGCGTCGACCGCGTCGCGCCAGGAGCCGAACCGGTCGGCGTACGTCGTCGGCGAGTGCGAGCCCTCCTCGCGCATGTCCTTCTTGCACGGCGTCCGGTCGAGGTCGTCCGCGAGGTCGCGCAGGTGGTCGAGCAGCTCCTCGTCGGCGTACTCGGGCTGGCGGCGCGAGTTCGGGGGGAGACCCGCTTCGACGACGGCGTCGTTCCACGACCCGAACCGCGACTGGTACGTGCTCGGGGCGTACTCGCCGTGCGCCGCCATCTCCCGCAGACTGGGCGTCTTGTCGAGGTCACCTGCGACGCGCTGGAGCTCCCCGAGCAGGTCGTCGTCGGAGAGCCGCCGCTCTGTCGACGTGTCGTCCCCGCCGGCGTCGATCTCGTTACTGCTCCCCACCAATTTGGTGCTAGTGAGAAACTATCATGGTAAATATCTTCGGAGTGGTCCCAATAGATGCCGCGGGGAGACGATTAAAATAGGACCACCGTTTAATATAGTTTCTTCTCGTCGCGAGCGCACCGTCGAGCGATCCCCCGGACGATTCGGACGCGGCCACGGCACAGGAGCGCCCATGACATCCTACCGGAACTACCGCCGTGATAAACAACCATTAGAACTGAAAATTTAAATGATAAGAGCAGTCGAAGGATGCGTATGGGACGCACTCACGCGGCAGCCCCGTCGTCGTCCGACGAATCGCCGCCGGACCACGTCCATCCGCCGGTCCCGCCCGGGGACCCGGACGCCTGGTACGCCCCCGACGTCCGCGCCCAGCGCGAGTTGTACCCGGGCGTCGTCGCCACCGTCCGCGAGACGGCGGAGGGGTTCCACTACGACGTCCGCGAACCCGCGCTGGGTCCGGCCGACGAACGCGCCCTCGAACGCATTCACGACCACTTCGAGGGCGCGAACCTCCGGCGGCCGCTCACCCGCGAGGGTGCCGTCGAGCGCGTCGATGCGGGCTTCGACCCGAAGTACCGGCGCGTCATCGACCGCCTGACCGACCTCTCCCACGACGCCCGTCGGCGCGTCGACTACCACGCGCTCGCCGACCTGCTCTGTCTCGGCCGACTCACGCCGCTGGCGCTCGACGACGCCATCGAGGTGGCCGACGCGGCGGGCGACCACCTCGTCGTCCACACCGACGACTACGCGCCCGCCGACACCGACCTGCCGGCGGACGCCGACTACCTCGAACGGTTCGCCAGCGAGCGCGTCGAGACGCACGCAGTCGAGTTCCGCGGCTTCGAGGTACCGGTCGTCCTCTACCGCGAGCACCTGCTCGGCTCCGACTCGTTCGCGACGAAGTACGCCGTCCTCGAACCGAACCTGCTCCCCGGCGACGAGGAACTCATCGACGAGTGCAAGGAACGGATCTGGGAGACGAACGTCGACGGCGTCGTCGACGACCGCGCGGCGTTCGTCCGCGAGCGCGCCCGCCAGTTCCTGTCGCGTCGCCTCACCGCGCGCAACACCCGGGCGTGGCTCGACGCTACGACCTACCGCCTCCGGACCGCTCTCGCGGAGTACGACCTCGCCGTCCCGCCCGTCGACCACCGCTTCTCCGACGACCGGCTGACCGACCTCGTCTACTACGTCCTCCGCGACTACGTGGGGCACGGCAAGCTGACGGTGCCCATCCGCGACGGCCTGCTGGAGGACGTCGAGGCGAACCGCGTCGGCGAGCGCATCAAGGTCGTCCCGCGCGGACGGGTGGTCGGGCACGGCGAGCGCGTGCCGACGAATCTCGCGTTCGACGACGAGACGAGCTTCGTCAACGTCGTGACCCAGATGGCGGCCGCCGACGGCGTCGAGTTGAACGCCTCGAATCCGAGCGCGAAGGTGAACCTCTCGCCGGAGGGCGTCCCCAACGCGGAGACCATCCGGTGTGCGGTCGCGCTCCCGACCATCAGCGAGGACGGCCCGCACATCTCCATCCGCAAGCAGGCACCGGAGACGATGACGCCCGTCGACCTGCTGCACAACGACAGCATCTCGACGGAGATCGTGACGCTGCTGTGGATGCTCTACGAGCACCACGGCGTCGCGCTGTTCTCCGGACCAACCGGCGTGGGCAAGACGACGCTGCTGAACGCCCACATGCCCTTCATCCCCTACTCGGACCGCCCGATCAGCATCGACGAGGGGTCGCGAGAAGTCGAACTCCCCCACGAGACCGGCGTTTCGCTCACCACGCGCGACCACGAGAGTGACTACAAGCGCGTGACGATGGCCGACCTCATGACCGAATGCAACTACCTCAACCCCGACGTCGAGGTCATCGCCGAGATCAACACCGAGGCCTCGTTCGCTACGTTCGCAGAGACGCTCAACACGGGTCATGGCGTTCTGGGCACCACTCACGCCGACGACATCGAGAAGCTCGTCAACCGGGTCATAGAGCAGGGGCTGCCACCCTACCTCCTCCGCGAGATAGACCTCGTCGTCTTCCCGCAGTACGTCGACGGCGACCGCTACGTCGGCGAACTGGTCGAACTCGTGAGCGAGGCGGAGTTCGCGGACTGCGACGGTCGCTGCGGGGCGATAGACAAAGACGACACCACCGTCTACTGGAACGCGGTCGCCTGGCGCGACCACGACGGCGAGTTCCACGTCGACTACGACCATCCTAGGCTGGGTGACGACGAGCGCGACCTCGGCCTCCACTTCTTCGACCGACTCGCTGACCGCACAGACCGGAGCGTCGAAGCCGTCGAGACGGAGTTCCACCGCAAGCATCGCTACGTGCAGTACCTCGAACGGGAGGGGGTCGCCGACTTCGACGAACTGTTCTCGTTCCTCGCCGACCTCCACAACAACGAGACCGCGACCGTCGAACGCGTGAAGCGAGAGGTGAACGGATGACGGCCAGGACGTCCCCGTCCGCGAGGGGGGTTGGCCAGTGAGCGTTTCGGAGGCCCCGGCAGCACGGGAGGAGAGCGTCCGCCACGGGGCAGGGTCGCTCGGCATCCTCGACCGCGCGCTGTACGCTCTCTTCTCGCGTCACGCCGACCGCTCGCGTCACGCGACCGACCGCAAACGCTACCGGGCGACGAACGTCACCGCGAGTTTCGACGTCTACCTCGCGCGGGCCTACGGCCTCTCGTGGCTCGTCTTCGGTTCCGCGTTCGCCTGGGCGTTCCTCGGTACGGTCGCGGTTCCAGCACCGGTGTTCGACAGCGTCGCGGCGTTCCTGCAGGACGGAATCCCCCTCGTCGACCGCGTCGGACTGCCGGCGCTGTCGCGAATACAGGGTGCGACGCTAGCGGCGTTTACCTGCGCGGCCGTCGGAAAGCGAGCGACCGTCTCGTTGGCGGGACTGCACCTGAAGTGGGCGGCCAGCGCCCGCCAGTCCGGCATCGAGGCAACGTTGCCGGGCGCCGTCCGGTACCTCCGCGCGCTCTCGTCGGGCAACGACGACCGCAGAGGGATGCTCCGGAAGGTTGCCAACCGCGAGGAGTCGTACGGCGAAACAGCGGTCGCGTTCCGGAAAGTGTTGAACAAGGCGGCGCTCACCGGAAGCCTGGACGACGGCCTGCGCATCGTCGCCAGGGACACGCCGTCGCGGGACGCGCTCGCGCCGTTCCTGCTGAAGTTCCGCGAACACGCCGAACAGGGGCCGGACGCGCTCGAACAGTACCTCGAGATGGAGAGCCGGATGCTGAGCCACCGTCAGGCGCGGTCGCGCGAGCAGGCACAGGACTTCCTCGAACTGCTGGCGGAGATGTTCATCGTCCTGCTCGTCCTGCCCGCACTGCTGGTCATCGTGCTGACGGTGATGAGCGTGCTGGCGCCGGGACTCGGCGCTCCGGTCCCACTCCCGTTGGTGACGCTGTCGGTACGGGCTCTGGTCGTCTACGGGAGTGCCGTCTTCATCCTCGTCGTGGGTGCTGGGGCGGCGAAACTGGTGTCGACGCTCCGACCGGCCGACCAGTCGCCGCCGACGTACCACCCTTCGGCGGCTCCGGGGGACGTGGTCCGGACCGCTCTGACCAACCCGGCGAACGCAGTCGTCGTCGTCGGACCGCTGGCCGCGTTCGCCGCCGCACTGCTCTGGACGCTGGGGTACTCGCGGGTCGACGTCGTCCTGCTCGCGTACGTCTCGTTCGCGCTCCCCGTGGGGCTGATCGCCGTCCGGCGTGCGTACCGCGACGACGCGAAGGACCGAGAGATACGCGACTTCGTTCACGCCGTCTCCGGGCACGTCACGCTCGGGCGGCCGTTCTCCGAGGCCGTCGCCCGCGTCGCGCGCGACGTCGACCTCGGCGCGCTACAGCCCGACGTGAACGACCTCGCGTTCAACGCGAACCTGACGACCCGCCAGGGCGATCTACGGCGGGACGCGCTCTCGCGGTTCGTGGAGCGCGTCGGGACGCCGCTGGCCGACCAGACCATCGGACTGGTCACCGGGACCCTCGACGTGGGCGGGGACACCGAGACCGTCTTCGAGACGTTGCAGGTCGAGATCGGTCGTCTCTACCACGAACGGAAAGCGCTTCGGTCGAATCTCCTCGTCTACGTCGCCGTCGGGTGGACGACGGCGCTGCTCGTCGTCGGCATCATGGTCGCCGTCAACGGATACGTGCTGGACAGCTTCTCGCAACTGTCGACGGTCTCGTCGGCGTCCACGGAGCTCGCGCTCGACCCGAACGCTGTCCAGCCGGAACGCGACCGGTTCCGGTTCTACGTCGTCACCCAGGCGACGATGCTCGCCTGCGGCTGGTTCGCCGGCTACGCGAGCCGCGGCTTCTACGAGGCGTTGCTGCACTCGGGAGCACTGGTTGCGGTCGCCTACTTCGTGTTCGCGGGGGCGGGAATGATATGAGCGGCCGTCTTCGTGGCCAGTCGGACGTGGTCGGCGTCGCGATCCTGCTGGGAGTCACGGTGGTCGCGCTCGGCTCGCTGACAGCGAGCATCGGCGCCGTCGTCGACAGCAACGCCGCGACCGCGGACGCGAACCGCGTCGCCGCCGACCTCGACCGCGCGCTCGAACCGGTGGAGACGACGGGCGTCAACCGCGGTCGTATCTCGTTCTCCCGGGGAGAACTCCGGACGGTCGAACGCGACCTCCGCGTGCTCGACGCGAACGGCGTCGTCCGTCGAGTCCGGGTCGACGCGCTCGTCTTCACCACCGAGAACAGGCGCGTCGCGTTCCTCGCAGGGGCGGTCGTCCGTGGAGCCGGCAAGGGTGGACGGATGGTCACACGGCCGCCCGTCACCGCCTCGCCGGACGTCCTCGTCGTCGGCGCACCGGAGCTCGACGCGTCCGACTTCGCCATCGCCTCAACGACCGGGAAGTCCGTCGTCCTCGGAACGGACGTCACCCACAATCGCACCACGCTCGGCGACGGGAGATACCGAGTAGCGGTCGAGACGGCCACGCCGGGTGCCTGGCGACGCTACTTCGAACGTGCCAACGCAACGGTGACGACGCGAAACTTCGACGACGACGGAGTCGACAGTGTCGTTGCCACGTACCCGGGCGAACGGATGGCGTACCTCGTCGTCCACGAGATGCGCCTGGAGGTCGCCCATGGCTAGCCGTAACCCCGCTGGTCGGGGGCGGACGGAACCCCGGCCCATCGACGACCGCGCCGTGAGCCCGCTCGTCGGCAAGGCGATGGAGGCCAGTCTCGTCGTGCTGTACATCGGCCTGCTTACGGCGACGCTGTACGGGAACGTCGTCCCGGAGTACCGGACGGCCGCCGGGGTGGAGGTCGGCGAACGCGTCCTCTCGAAGTCGGCCGAGCGCGTCCAGCAGTCGGTCCCGACCGACGCTATCGCTGTCAGGGTTCGAGCGCGAGTGTCGCTCCCGGACACGATACGGGGTCGGACGTACGAAATTCGCGCTGGAAACCGGTCGCTGTCGCTCGTCCATCCGAACGAGCGCGTCGAAACGACCGTGGAACTCACGCTCCCCGGGAGCGTCGACGGGGTCCGCGGGACGTGGTCGAGCGGGACGCCAGCGACAGTGGTCGTACGACCCGGACCGGACGGTCTGATCGTCGAACTGAGACGGGGTGACCGACGGTGAGGCGCGCACAGATGAACCTCCCGGCGCTCGCGGTCGCGCTCGTCGTCCTGACGACGGTGACGGCGATGAGCCTCGGGATGGCCGACCGGGCGTTCGTGAGTGCCGAACGCGACGCGGAGTCGCGGCGCGTCGCCGTCGGCCTCAGCGAACGACTCGTTCGACCGGACGAGCCGGTGACGGTCCGTTCGAACGTCCTCGACGGAGCGGCACTCGACCGACTCGACGGGGACCGGTTGCGAACGCTGTTCCCCGTCGTCGCCGAACACGGCGTTCGCGTCACGGTCGGCGACGGGACGGTCGTCGAGCACGGCGACGTCGACGACGGCACCACGATCCGTCGCATCGTGCTGGTCGAACGCCGCCAGACCGTCAGGCTGACGCCTCGCTTCGACGCGACGCCGGCGTTCACGCTACCCCGACGCACACGAACGGTCGACCTTGAAATTCGACCCCCCGACGGAACGACCGTGACCGAGGTACGGGCCGACGGACGCGTCGTCCTCCGGAACGCGTCCGGACTGGCCGGGAACTTCAGCGTCGACGTCTCCCGCTACGAGACGGTCGAACTCGCGTTCGACGTCGAGGGGCAGCTGCCGACCGGCAGCGTCGAGGTGACCTACCATCCGACAGCAACGCGGAAGGCGATACTGGCGGTGACCGTCGATGCGTAGGACGCGACGCGCCCAACTGTCGCTGTCGGTCGTCGAGGCCGGCGTCGGCGTCGTCTTCGTCCTCGGAGTCGCGCTCGGATTCGCACTCGGAGTCCCGTCGCCGGAGACCCGGGACGCCCAGCTTGACCTGTACGCGGAGGACGCCGGCACCGTCCTCGCCGGCGAACCGCCGCGTCACCAGGGGACGACCCGGCTCTCGGAACTCCTGGAATCGGCCGAGACGTTCGATCGGGAACGTGCCGCGCTGGAGCGTCGCGTGGACCGCATCCTCCCGGACAACCTCATGTTCCGCGTCGGAACGCCACACGGCGCGGTCGGTTACCGGAAGCCCGCCGACGTCCCCGTAGGCGTGGCGACGGTGACGACGGCGAACGGCGACGTGACGGTATGGGTGTGGTACGTGTGAGGGGAGCGAGCGCCGTCGACGGAGAGCGAGCCCAGCTCGTGCTGGCCGCGGCAGCGGTCGTCGCCGTCGCCCTCGCGCCGGTCGTGTTCGCGTACCTGCAACTGGGATACCACGCCGACGTGGCGGCCAGCGACGACTACGACGCCCCGGTCCGCAACGCCGACCGCGTGCTCTCGCGGGCCGTCGCCGACGCCACGGCGGGAGTCCCATCGATCTACCGGTGGGAGTCGCGGTCGGCCGCCGTCTCGAGCGTCCGCAGGCGACTGTCGGACGACCTCGAAACGTTGCGAGCGGCGCGCGTCGAATCGGGAACCGTCTACCGGGTACGGTACAACCGGTCGGCGGCCAGTCGGGTGGCGAACGGGGACTGCCCGGACGGTCCGAACCGCCAGTTCGGCGCCTGCGAAGCGGAACACGGTGTCGTCGTCCAGAACCGGAGCGGCGAGACGCACGTGCTGGCCGTGGCGTTCGACGTCCACGTGACGACCGAACGGAGCACCTACGACGTTACCGTGCTGGTGCGCACCGTCTGAGGCAGGGGAGGCCGTGCGCTGTACGTCACGACGCTCGGCGATACATTCTCCGTCGTGACGGTGCAGGCGCGTTCGATGACCGTCTCCTCGTACGGACATCGCTTCCGGGATGCCCCGTCACCAGCTTGCAATCCGTCGTGGTGCAGTGGAACGAGAGTAAATGTATTTAGCAGGAGATGGAAAACAAGCGTTCTACGATGCCCTCCAACCGCCGGTCGGTCTTGCTCGGCAGTAGCGCGTTCGTCTCGTCGCTGGCAGGATGTATGGAGCTGGGAACTTCAACGCACACGGTCGACCTCAACCTCTACAACTACACCGCCGAGCGTCAACCACTCAAGATCGAGATCCTCCGCGAAGATACCGACGAACACGGCGCTGGTCTGGTTCTAGGTCGCAAGTTCACGATCCCGGCACCGAAAGCAGGCGACTCAGCAAGCACCATTCGCAAGTCGAACCTCGTAGAACGACGACCGTATCTGGTGCGGACGCTCCTGAAGAATGGGCGCAGTCAGTGGGATCATCACCACTTCTATCCCGGCGAGAACGCGACAGACCCCGAAGCATCCTACATAGACATCCGGGTCTACCAGGACGACGATACGAACGAACTCTACACTAGATTCATGTAGTAGGTCCGCAAGCACGGTCGATAGGGAACAGGTGAATTCGCCGCGTGTCCCTGCTACGTGCCGGGCCGAACGGAGAACCAGTAGGACGCCCCACCGAGGAGAGCATACACGACGCCGAACGAGGCGAACGGTAGGTCACCCCGCACCAGACCCCAGACTGCCTGAACACTCCCGAGAAGGACCATCCCGACCGCGACGAGCGTCCGCAGTTGCCGTTGCTCCATCTGTGTTCGAATCGAAGACACAGCCGAAGATAGTTTCGCCGTTATCCAGCACGCGAACTCTCTCGACAGCGAAGGGCCTACGACGTGGTCGACCGAAGCAGAGCGTCGATACCCGCTTTGGTCACAGGTCGCTCTTACCCACCACCTATCGATTTCCCCAGGAGCACGACGACCGCCGATGAACAGTTCAGAGCGTTCACGAGGCAAAACGACGTCGGGGGTCTAATACCAACCGGACGCATGGTCGAATCGCATCGGGCCGCTGCGACGGTTCCTGGTGACTCACCGCCGTGGTCGGTCCGATGCAGACGTAGTGCGGCTCCCGCACGCCTGCGCGCACCGAAGCAGGCCCCGTCCAACCCACCCTCTCCGAGGAGAACACCAACGATGGGTCTCGATTCGCCGACGGAACGGTCCTCCACCGACCGCTCTCCGGTCGAACGAGCCGGCCTCGAGACGTATCGCATCACCGCATCGGCCGGCAGAGTCGCTCGTCCGGCGCTACTCGTCGTGGGGAGTGAGACTCCTCACGGGACACAGTGGTCGTGGTAAGTGGTTCTGTCGAAGCCCGTAGGCCCGACAAGAGTTGCGAACAGGACTATTAGTCAACAGGTAGAATTCGCCCGTAATGGCAACTGAGGCAACGTTCACCGTTGCGTCGGGCGTATTTCCCCTCGGGACGGTCTTCGAACAGCTCCCGGGGGTGACGGTCGAACTGGAACGCATCGTTCCCGGCACCGACGTGGTGATTCCGTACTTCTGGGTTCGGGGCACCTCGACCGACGACATCCTGGCGGCGTTTAGTGACGACCCGGGTGTGAAGGATATCCGACTTGTCGATTCCGTCGAGGACGAGTACCTCATGCGCGTCGAGTGGATGACGGAGTATACGGGAATCCTGGCAACGCTGGCTGAGCTCGAAATCCCGCTCGTCGAAGCCACTGGTACGAACGAACAGTGGACGTTCGAGATTCGTGGCGATGACCGAGAGGACATCGCCGAATTCCAGCGTCGCTGTCGAGAGCGAGGGATTCCGATTACCCTGACGAAGTTGCAGGAACTACAGCCGGTCGAACCAGGGGCAGAGTCCAGTCTGACCAGTGCCCAGAAAGAAGCGCTGTCGCTGGCCTACGAACGTGGTTATTTCGAGTCGCCCCGCGGTGTGACGATGGAGGAACTCGGGAGCGAACTCGGCATTTCCCAACAGGCTGTGTCCTCACGACTTCGCCGCGGTATCAACCGCGTCCTCAAACGGACGCTATCGGCGTCACAGAGTGAGTCTTAAATAGTGGTTGTATATACAGGAGTCAGTCTGAACGGCGGCAACCGACTAGTGCCAGTCGATGGAATCCAACGACGATCGCTCCCGCGATGAAATGTTCAGGGGTCTCGCGGACAGGCGACGCCGAATCATCCTGAGCCAGCTTCTGACCACCGACGAAGAAACGGTGTCGTTCGACGCGCTCGTCGATCACGTGGTCGTGGAGGAAACCAACTCCCCGCCGCCTGACCGTGACCTGGTCGCGACGTCGCTTCACCATCACCACCTGCCGAAACTCGCGGACGCAGGTCTCATCGACGTCACCAGCGAGCAGGGGTCGATAACGACCACCGACAGAACCCAGCTCGTCGAGTCGTACCTGCCGGTCGACCAAGGCGAGACGAACACGACTGGAACTGAAGAGTAGGTGCGAGCGTTGTCCGTAGAGCGCGTCTGGTTCGGACGGTTCAGCGTGCAAGCTACGCGTCCGCTATTCAGCACGACTGCTGGAAGCTGACACCCGCTGAAGGGGTCAGCAGGGTCAGGTGAGGGTACAGTGTGGCGCGAGACGAGGCGATGGTGCTGTCGCTCTCCAGTTCGCTAGCAGCGTCACTGCGTCCCCCACTGCGTCCCCCTCGTCTCTACTGGCGTGCGTCCAGCGGTTCGTAGACGAGGATGGTGTTGGAGCTACGGACGACGACGAGAAGGTCGTCGACCGTGAACCGGACTTCGACGTGACTCCGTTTGTCCGGGGTCGCGTCGACGAGGTCGTCGAGTGCGTCCGGGTTGAGATGTTCGTACAGCGTGAGCGTGGTCTGGCCGTCGCGACGGTCGGTGACGTCGAGCACGACGTCGACGACGTTGGCCGTCGGCGACTGCGACACGTCCATCGAATAGGACCCGGTCAACGTGTATCGAGCGGGGACGCTCGGACCGGGAGCGTCGGTTTCGGCACCAAACCAGGTGGTCGTTTCGCCGCCAGTCGCCGTACTTGGCATAGAGGCCAATACCACCCCATCGTATTAAGTAATGGATTTCTAAGAGGAATTTAAACGACGTATAATCCGGGCGGTCCGGCGTTCGGAGACGGGATTCGTCGTCGCGAGTACGCTCACCGTCGGCTGAAATCCACAGTGGCGTCGGACGATCGGAAACGTATCCGCGAATCAGCCAAATCGTTCTGTTAGTTTGCGTAACAGTCTTTGAGTGCTGGAACCATACAACGTCCGTTACATGGTAACAATAGACCTGGAGACGGAAGACGGCCAGCGAGAGGCGATGCGGCGGATGTTGACCATCCGTGCGTTCGACACCAAGGCCGGCGAACTGTTCGGCGACGGGGAACTGCCCGGGTTCGTCCACCTCTACATCGGCGAGGAGGCGGTCGCAGTCGGGGCGTGTGCCGCGCTGGGGGACGACGACTACATCACGAGCACCCACAGGGGCCACGGCCACTGCATCGCGAAGGGACTCGACCCCGAGCGGATGATGGCGGAGCTGTACGGGAAGGCCGACGGGTACTGCAACGGCAAAGGCGGGTCGATGCACATCGCGGACGTGGACGCGGGGATGCTGGGCGCGAACGGCATCGTCGGCGCGGGGCCGCCGCTGGCGACGGGGGCCGCGCTGACGTCCCAGCACAAGGGCGAGGACGCGGTCGCACTCGCGTTCTTCGGCGACGGCGCGGTCGCGCAGGGCCAGATCCACGAGGCCATCAACATCGCCGCGACGTGGGACCTCCCGGCGGTGTTCCTCGTCGAGAACAACCAGTACGGCGAGGGGACGCCCGTCGAGAAGCAGCACAACGTCCAGCATCTCAGCGAGACGGCCGAGGCGTACAACATCCCTGGGTTCACGGTCGACGGGATGGACGTCACGGCTGTCTACGAGGCGGTACGGGAGGCGCGCGAACGCGCCGCCGACGGCGACGGTCCGACGTTCATCGAGGCGGACACCTACCGCTACCGCGGGCACTTCGAGGGCGACCAGCAGCCCTACCGGACCGACGAGGACGTCGCCATCTGGCAGGACCGCGACGCCATCGAGTCGTTCAAGCAGCGACTGCTCGACGCCGGGACGCTCACCGAGGAGGAGTTCGACGAGATGGAGGCGACGGCCCAGGAGGAGATCGAAGCCGCAGCAGAGCAGGCGAAGGAAGCCGACTACCCGGACCCGAGCGAGGCGTACGACGACATGTTCAACCAGACCGTTCCCGAGATCAGCGCGTTCGCCGACCGCATGCGGACCGACGGGGGTGAGCGCCGATGAGCACCGACACCGCCAGCGGGAGCGACCCGGCGGACACCGAGGAGATGACGATGCGGGAGGCCATCCGGCTCGCGATGCGGGAGGAACTGGAGCGCGACGACGACGTGTTCGTGGTCGGCGAGGACGTCGGCGAGTTCGGCGGCGTCTTCGAGGTGACGAGCGGACTGGTCGACGAGTTCGGCGAGCAGCGCGTCCGCGACACGCCCATCAGCGAGGCCGGGTTCATGGGCGCGGCGGTCGGCGCGGCGGCGACCGGAAGCCGGCCGGTGGTCGAGATCATGTTCGCGGACTTCCTCGGCGTCTGCTCCGAGCAGATCATCAACCAGATGGCGAAGAACCGCTACATGTTCGGGGGGAAGACCGAGATGCCGGTCACGGTCAGGACGACCGAGGGCGGCGGGATGGGTGCCGCCAGCCAGCACTCGGGCACGCTCCACACGTGGTTCGCACACTTCCCGGGCGTGATGGCGGTCGCGCCGGGGACGCCGGCGGCGGCGAAAGGACTGTTGAAGACCGCGATCCGCTCGGACGACCCGGTGTTCGTCTTCGAGAACAAGATGATATACGAGCAGACGGGCGAGGTGCCGCTGGACGAGGAGTTCACCATCCCGCTCGGACAGGCGAGCGTCGAGCGCGAGGGCGAGGACGTCACGGTCGTGGCGACCCAGCGCATGGTCGGCGAGTCGCTCGACCTCGCGGAGGACCTCGCGGGCGAGACCAGCGTCGAGGTCATCGACCTGCGGTCGCTCTACCCGCTGGACACGGACACGCTCGTCGAGAGCGTGAACAAGACGGGGCGGCTCGTGGTCGCCGACGAGAGCCCGCTCTCGTACGGCACCCACGCCGAGGTCGCGTCCCGGGTCATGGAGAACGCGTTCTTCAGCCTCGACGCACCCATCCAGCGCGTCGGCGTCGCGGACGTCCACATCCCGTTCAGCCCGGCGCTCGAAGAGGAGGTCCTGCCCCACGGCGAGGACGTGAGGGCAGCCATCGACCGGGTCGTCTGAGTGACGACGACAGTCGGCCTCGTCGTCAACCCGGCCGCCGGGCGCGACATCCGGCGGCTCACCGGCGGCGCGAGCGTCAGCAACAACTACGCGAAGCGCCGGACCGCGGACTGCGTCCTCGAAGGGCTCACGCTCCTGGACGACGTCGCGGTGCAGGTCATGCCGGACGCGACGGGCCTCGCCGAGCGCGTCGTCGCCGACACGCCCGACGGCCTTGCGGTCGACCAGCTGGACCTGACGGTGACCGCGTCCGGGCGGGACACGCGGGCCGCGGCTGAGCGCTTCGCCACGGCGGCGGACGTCGCGGTCGTCCTCGGCGGCGACGGCACGAACCGCGACGTCGCCCACGGCATCGGCGACGTGCCCGTCGTGAGCGTCTCGACCGGGACGAACAACGTCGTCCCGACGACGGTCGACGGCACCGTCGCCGGCGTGGCCGCGGCGCTCGTCGGGAGCGGCGCGGTGCCGGCCGACGACGTGACGGTCCGCCACGGGACCGTCGAAGCCACCGTCGCAGGCGACGGCGACGACCGCCACCTCCGGGGGCTCGCCACGGTCGGCATCCTCGACCGGTCGTTCGTCGGGACGCGCGCGATCCTCGACCCCTCGGACGTGGTCGGCGGCGTGGTCTCGCGGGCCGCGCCGGACGAGATCGGGCTCTCGGGCGTCGCGGGCGGACTCGTCACCCACCGGCCGGACGACCCCGGCGGCGTCGGGTTCCGGCTTGGCGGCGACGCCACCCGGACGGTAAGGGCCATCACCGTGCCGGGTACGCTCGCGCGCGTCCCGGTCCGCGAGCACCGCGTCCTCGACGACGGGGAGGCCTACGCGTTCGACGTGGCCTCGGGCGTGGTCAGCGCCGACGGCGAGCGGGACCTCGAAGTGCGGGACGCCGTCGTCACGCTCCGCCCGGTCGCGGACGGGCCCCGCATCGTCCGCGTCGCGGACGTGTTCGAGCGCGCCGCGGCGGACGGATACTTCGGCGAGGGATAAGGCGGCGGGCCGCACGGTCGACGACGGTGGGCCGAGTCCCGGTCGCGCCCTCCGTCAGCGTCCGCCGGCCGCGATGACCAGCGGCCACGGGTCCTCGACGTGGTCGACGAACGTGCCGAGGAAGCGCGCGGCGTCGGCGCCGTCGACGACCCGGTGGTCGAACGACAGCGAGAACGAGATGCGGTCGCGGACGGCGACCTCGCCGTCCCCGGCGGGCACGACCGCGGACCGGATGGCGTTGACGCCGAGGATGGCGACCTGCGGCGGGTTGATGACGGGGTCGAACGACTCGACGCCCAGCACGCCCAGGTTCGAGACGGTGAACGTCCCGCCCGAGAGGTCGTCCATGGTGTAGTCCCCCGAGAGGGCTCGCTGGGTCACCCGCGCTCGCTTCTCGGCGAGGTCGGCGAGCGACAGCGAGTCGACCCCCCGGACCACCGGCGCGATCAACCCGTCCTCGACGTCGACCGCGACGCAGACGTCGTGTGACTCCCGGAGGTGGTGGACGTCGTCCTCGAAGGTCGCGTTGAACTCGGGGTGGGCGTCGAGCGTCGCCGACAGCGCCACCAGCAGGACGTCGGTGACCGACACGTCCGGAGCCAGCGCCTCGTCTGTCGCCGCGGCGGCCGCCAGTAACTCCTCGGCGTCCGCGGTGCGATGTTCGGTGACGTGGACGGCCGTGCGGTCGCTCGCGCCGAGTCGCTGGGCGATGGTGCGACGCATCCCGGAGAGCGGTCGGTCCTCGGTCCGCGTGCCGGGGGGTTCGCCCTCGGCGTCGCCCGCTCCTGATTCCCCGGCACCCGCTCGCTCGGCCTCCGGTTCGCTCGCTTGCGCGTCGGGCCCGCCCCCGGTCGCCGCGCGCACGTCGGCTTCAGTGATGCGGCCGCCCGGCCCGCTCCCGGAGACGCTGGCGACGTCGACCCCGAGTTCGCGCGCGAGTCGGCGCGCGCTCGGCGCGGCGAACACGCGCCCGGCCGGCGTTTCGGGTTCCGTGGCCGCTGCGGCCGACGACTCGGCCGTCGCCTCCGCGGAAGCACCGGATTCGGCCGACTCGGCCGCCTCCGCGGCGTGCTCGGCCGCCTCCGCGGCGGCCTCCACGTCGCCTTCGGTGACCGCGCTCTGCGGTCCCGTGCCCTCGACCGTCGAGAGCGTCACGTCGAGTTCGTCGGCCCGCCGTTTCGCGCGGGGCGAGGCCCGGACCGCGTCTGCGCCGCTGTCCGCTCCGGCCGCGTCGCTTTCGGCGTCGGTCGCGGCCGCTTCGACGTCGCTCTCGGTGACGGCGCCCTGCGGGCCGGTCCCCTCGACGGTTGCGAGGTCGACGCCCAGTTCCTCGGCGCGTCGCTTCGCCCGGGGCGACGCCCTGACGTCGGTCTGCGTCGCCGCCGCCTGCCCGCCGGCGGGCGAGTCGGTGGCCGCCGGTTCGGACGACTCCGCCTTGGCCTCGGGGGAGTCCTCACCGGCTTCGGCGAGGACGGCGTCGACGTCGGCGTCCGCGTCCGCGACGACGGCCATCGGGCCGCCGGGTTCGGTCTCCTCGCCCTCCGCCAGCAGCACGCGCCGGAGGACGCCGTCCTCCCGCGCTTCGACCTCGGCGGTCGTCTTCGCGGACTCGATCTCGGCGATGACGCTCCCCTCCGAGACGTCGTCTCCCTCCGAGACGAACCACTCGACCACGGTCCCCGTGTCCATCTCGAGCCCGAGCTTGGGCATCTTGACAACGTATGACACAGTACAGTCGTACACGTAGCGCCGGAATATAGCCGCTCCGGTCAGCGTCCCGGGCGACAGCGGGGCGACGGGTCGTCGACTGTTGCGGGCGACGGAGGGGGCCGAATGACTGACCTGTCCCCCACCGCTCCCGAACCGTGAGACCCACCTGAGGTCGTCGCTGGTGGTCGTACCACCCGTGGCGACGGAGCGTCGACGCACAAGATACATTGGAGAGGAGTCTGCATTGTCAGGAGATGTCGCCCTCCAGACCGTTCTTCACGTCACCCTCGGGAGCACTCGATACGAGCCAGGTCGTCGACGAAGCAGTCCCCCTCGCGAAGCTCGTCGCGGCCGTCGGTGTGGTCGCGCTCGTCCCGGTCTTCCTGCAGGTTCTACTGGTCGAGATGCTCGGAATCGTTCCCGCACTCGCGGTCCTGTTCACGCTGGCGGCCCAGTTCCTCGCCGCCGTCGGGACCGGTATCGTCCTCATGTACGTCGTCGTCCGTGCGAACCAGCTCGCCGACGAGTGACCGATTGAACGGCGGGACGTCGGTGGCCCGTTCGGGGCGTCGCGGACCCGTTCGGGGTGTCGCGGTCGCGGCGGACGCGACGCGGGAGCCGGTCTCGGGGCAGCGCAAACTGGAACGTCGGTCCTCTCCGGTCAGTGCCGACGCCTGAGGTCGTCCATCACGGCCTGCAGTACCTTCGACTCGGCCTTCTGGAGGTGTTCCGACGCCGTCGGCGGAGCGCAGTCCAGTTCGTCGGCGACGTCGGCGTGCGTCGCCGTGCGTGGACGGTCGTAGTAGCCGAGTTCGAGCGCGACTGCCACGGCGTCGCGCTGTCGGTCGCTCAGTCCCGTCGCGGGGCGCTCGGGACCGCCGTGGAACGGCCCGATCTCCTCGATGCGAACGGCCACGCCGTCGGGAGCCTCGTCGAGCGCGTTCTGGAGCGCGGCGGGGTCGCCGACCACGTGGAAGTACATGTCGCCATCGCGATAGACGATCGGCTTTCGAACGACGATGCCCGGCCTGGTCCGGGCCTCGCGGATCGCGTCGAACATCGGGGTCACCTCGGGCTGCATATCGACGAGGGCGTAGGTCCACTGCTGGTCGGTCGCCGAGAGCCGGACCGACTCGACGCCCGGCGTACCGGGAGCGTCCCTCGCGAACGGCTCCGCGTCGCCGTCGATAGCGAAGAGGACCGTATCGCTGTCGGACACGGTCGTGTTCCACTCCAGAACGCGGGTCTCCCGGATCGCCGCCGAGGCGGACAGCATCGTGTAGAACGGCGGTGCGAGGTCCTGGTCCACGCTGGCCGTCACCCGGAGATGTTTCATTGACGCCTGTTCGAACCGGTCGTCGGATAAACCCACCTCCTATACCATGCAGAAACCCCTCGGCGGGCGCGGCCGAAGTCGCCGACGATGGCTGACAGCGATCCGTCACGCGGCGTCCGTCGAACCGGCCGTCCGCTCGACGACCACGGAGTCCCCATCGACGGGCCGGCGCTGGAACTCCCTCCGAACGGCCCGGCAGCCGACCGCCTGCGGGAATCCCCACGGCCGCTGGCGTCGAACCCCGGCGCGGGGACGTGGGCCACGCTACTCGAACGTCCGGCAGACGGCGAGAGCGACTCACCGGTCCTCTTGCAGTGGCTCGCCCCGGACTCGGCCAGTCCACCGGGACACGTTCACCCGAGCGCGGAGACGTTCGAGGTGCTGGAAGGAACGTTGACGGTCGTCCGCGACGGCAAGGTCCGGCGACTCGACGCTGGCGACGACGTGACCGTCCACCCCGGCGTCGAACACGCCTTTCGCAACGACACCGACGAGTTCGTCGCCTTCAGGGCCGAACTCCCGTCGATGCTGACCGTCGAGTCGCTGTACACCACGTGGGGGCTCGACCACGAGGGAGCCTTCGGTGCCGACGGGGAGTTCGGCGAGCCGGGAGTGCTCCACGGCCTGGTGCTCAGCGAGGACGTGTACGACGATACCGTCATGACGATGGCACCGGTCGCCGTCCAGCGACTCCTCTGGGCCACCGTCGGTCGCGTCGCGAGGGGACTTGGGTACTCGGGAATCGACGAGTCGTACCTCCGCGACGAGTTCTGGCGAAACCACGTCGAACAACCGTCGTTCGACGGCCGGTGACGACTGGCGGCGGCCGTCCGGTGGTCAGGACTCGACCTGTTCCGCGAGCCAGTCGACGGTGACCTCGTCCTGCCCTCGCTCGTTCGTCGTCCCCGGGTCGTCCCCCGGTCCTGACGAACCCGTGGTTCGCGTCCTCGATGGTGTGGAAGTCAGCCCCCTTCTCCCGTGCGACCCGTCGGGCGTCGTCGTACGGCACGACGTCCTCGGCGTCGCCGTGAACCACGAGCGAGGAGACGGCGCTCTCCCGGAACCGCGCTAGAGACGCGATTCGGGTGTCGAGTGCGTCACTGCCGCTGCCGATAGATTAGGTTCCGCTGGACGGCGTTCGCCCCCTCGTAGATGACGGGAACGCGGACGTCGCGGTAGACGCGGGCGACGCGGCGGTCGGTGAAGATGGAGCGGCCGCCGTGGAGTTGCATGGCGCGTTCGGCGCACTCGACGGCGGCCTCCGTCGAGGTGGTCTTCGCGAGCGCGGACCAGTAGCCGGGGTTGTCGCCTGCCTCCACTTTTTCGGCGGCGCGCCAGTTGAGGGCGCGGGCGCGTTCGAACTCGATGAGCATCTCGGCGAGGTCGTGCTGGACGGCCTGGAACTCGTTGACGTCGCGGCCGAACGCCTCGCGGTCGTGGACGAAGTCCCAGGCCTCCTCGATGGCCGCGGCGGCAAGGCCGAGCGCGTGCCCACCGACGACGACGCGGCCGTAGTTGAAGAACTCCGCGAGCATGTAGAAGCCGGTACCCTCGGTGCCGACGAGGTTCGATTCGGGGACGCGGCAGTCGTCGAGGACGACGTGGCCCTGCTTGGACGCGCGGAACGCCATCTTCTCGGGGATGTGCTCGGCGTCGTACCCCTCGGTGTCGGTGGGGACGACGAACAGCGAGTAGTTCGAGTAGCGGTCGTCGGCGTCGTCGGTCTTCGCGTAGACGGTCACCCAGTCGGCCTCGACGGCGTTGCCGATCCAGTACTTCTCGCCGTCGAGCACCCACTCGTCGCCCTGCTTCTCCGCAGTGGTGGTCATGCCGGCGAGGTCGCTGCCGGTCTGTGGTTCGGAGACGGCGAGGCCGGTGAGCTGCTCGCACTCCGCGACGGGGCGGAGGTACTCCTCTTTCTGCTCGTCGGTGCCGTAGCGTTCGACGATCTCGCCGCCGAAGCTGGCGAGTTGCAGGGTGAGCGCGATGCCGCCGTCGGCGCGGAAGAACTCCTCGGCGATGGCGAGCGTCTGCGCGAGGCTCAGCCCGCGCCCGCCCACCTCGGTGCCGAGGTCCTGGGCGACCAGGCCCGCGTCCTGGCCCGCTTCGAGTATGTCGTGGGGGTAGTCGCCCGACCGGAAGTACGCCTCGGCGTTCGGTGCGATGTGCTCGGCGGCGAACTCGCGTGCGTCCTGTTTCACGTCGCGTGCGTCCGCCGGGAGAATGGACTCGTCAAGTAGTTCCATCGACAGTAGTAGGCGCTTCAGGAGCAAATAGCTCGTGGCGGACGTGGACGGCGGACGGCAGTCGTCGATCACGGCGTTCGTTGTTCGGCCGACTCAAGGAACGTCGAGTAACGACGAGGACGCCACTCGATAGCGTTCGAAGCGAAGATCACGGGGGTTGACCGGCCTGCAGTTCGTCGACGAGACCGGCGACTGCGTCATCGACGACGGAGCGTTCGAGACGACCTTGCCAGAGATCGATATCTTCGCGGTCGATCGACTGGACGGCCCACGGGACGATCCGGCTGCCATCCGGTGTTCCACCGCGAGTCCAGCTCTCCTCGGGGATCTCGACGAGGCCGTCCAGCCACGATTTCGTCGTCAGCGTGAGCGCGATGTACTGCTCTCCGTGGAACGGCCGTCCCTCGTGGTTCGAGAGAATCAGCCAGGGACGAGCGTCTTCCTCGTCTTTGAATGGGTCGTCGCCGTTGACGACATCACCGCGCTCGAAGATAGGAGCGCCCTCCTCGTCGGTCACCGTCCGTCCTCCGCGCTCGGATGCGGTTCGTCGGGTGCGTGCTCACGCCACGCGTCCGTGTCCTCTGTCCCAAGGTGGTCGTTGAAGAGTGCGGTCGCCCGCTCGTAGCCACTGTATCCTTCGAGCCGGTCGTCGTCGTCCGTCACTGCCCAGTACGTCGCCTTGTGCTCGACGAGGTCGCGACGCTTCAATCGGGAGAGGGCAGTGCTGACCGCGCCGTCGTCGAGTCCGGTCTGGGAGGCGATCTCGCGTGCCTCGAACGCGCGGTCGCCGTGTGCGGCGAGGAACCCGAGCACCTGATCCGGGACGGAGAGCCCGGCGAGTTCCTCCTCGCTCGCGTTCTCGAACGTGTCCCTGTCGATAGACATCCTCGTGTGTGCATAGCGTGCCCAGAGTTAAGAGTGTTAGCCGTGAAAGCACTGAAAATGGTGAAAGCAATCCGCCATCCGGCAAGGATAGAACAGGACGTTCCATCGAGGGACGAAGGACGATTGTACGACGAGGTTGTTCAGATCCAGACGGGCATCCACGAGGTTGATGACAACTTCTGACGCGCATCACCGATGATTTCCACGTTTCCAGCGATGACAGCCGTGGGCGTCGGTCAAGGGGCGGACGCTCCCGCGTTCAGAAGTGCAAAGAACGAGCGTTGGGTTACCGCCTCAAGGAAGGTATTACGAAAACTCAAGTATTACCAAGGAATACCCATTGCACATGGGAGACTCCGAAGAAGAGACCACCGTCGCCGTCACGAGCAAGGGGCAGGCGACGATTCCGAAGGAGTTCCGGGACAAACTGCACATCGGCACACCGGGCCGAGTGCGATTCGTCGAGAACGAGGACGGGGAGGTCGTCATCCGGCCGGTGAAGCGGCCGTCCGAGCTCCGTGGGGCGCTCGCGTCCGACCGCGAGGAAGGGGAGACGCCGGCCACGGAACTGCTCCGTGAGGAACGCGACCGCGACAGCGAGCAGGCCGAGGAGAAGTTCGGCCAATCGGAACGGGACGGATGACGGTCGTCTTCGATTCGGAGCCGCTGCTGGCGTTCGCGTTCGACGAACCTGGCGCTGGCCACGTCGAGCAGTGGCTCGACCGGGTGTACGACAACGAGATGGACGGATACGTGTCGACGGTCAACCTGGCCGAGTTCCGGTACGTCGCTGCTCGACTGACGTCGGTGGCGAAGGCGGACGCGCACATCGACGACCTTCGGGACATGGGAGTGACGCCGTACGAGGTCGACGGCCTCTGGAAGTCGGCGTCGAACCTGAAGGCCAGGTACAGCCCATCGATCGGCGACGCCTACGCGGTCGCAACTGCGAAAGAGCTCGACGACGAGCGCGAGCATTCGGTGACGCTGCTCGTCGGGGCTGACGACGACTACGACGTCTTCGAGGGGCGCGAGGAGTTCGAGCACCTGATCGAGCGGTTCCGAGATGGGCCGGCGTGAGAGAAAATCGACCGACCGAACCGGTTTTTCTCGGAAGTAGCTTCAAGAACGTTCAGTGGTAGTATCCGCAGGATATTGCTCGTCTACTTGCCTGTAGCACGGCTTCCAGTGCAGAACAAATGGACGGCAAACGAAGATGGTCGCTGTCGGCCCTGTTGAAACCCCAACTCGATGATGAGTTCCAACGACCGTTCTGGATACCGTGCACGGATTAAGTACAGATTCGTTAAATTGCACTTTTGTAACCGAGCGACAACCATCCGATAAGAATAACCAGCCAGATAACCGCCAGAACTCCAACCGCTACGGTTATCAGATTCATGTCGATGTCGCCACATTCCAATAGCCCCTACTTTACTCTGCCGGTAGTTGAGTCGCTGTACACAGAATACAACTTGTGTCAGCTATTAATGAGTCGAACAGAACCTCGGTGTCGGAAGTCGATGTCTAGAGTCGTTTGACGAATTAGCAGAGCACTTCGAGCGAGAACCGAACGGCAGCGAGTACGAGAAAGGCTACGCGGCTTCCCGTGAGGACCTTCCGATCACCGTCGACGACTCGAACGCGGAAACGTGCTCGGGGCAATGAGCGGCGGAGGATGACTGTTGGATAGCTACAGACGCTATCGTCCGTCTCGACACGCCTCGCCAACCATCGTCCAGTCGCTACTCCAGCATCTTCTCTCGCTCGCGCGACCGCGACCCGCCCGACCCGCCGCCGCCGACGAATCGCGTGACGGCGAGGTAGAGCAGGTACACGAGCAGCGCCAGCACCACCAGGCTGATGACGGTGCTGATGAGCCAGGACAGGAAGCCGAGCAGGACGGTCACGACCTTCACGACGACCCAGAGGAGCGCGAGCGCAAGCAGTCCCCAGGCGCCGAGGCGGAGCCAGCGGTTCATACCCGTTTCTTTCGGCTTCGACGGCATGAGTGTTGTCCCGCAGTTCATCGGGTGTGGAACGGCTACGACGCTCGTCCGACGCACGTCGCGGGACGCACTCCCGAGAGCATCTGCAGGCCGTTCCGTAGCACATCACTCCTCGTCGTCGCCTGGCCAAGAACTGCGGCCTGGCTGGAGCGCTGTCGCAGGGAATCGAATCGTGAACTCCCGTCCACGGCGTCGATGACGGCCCGCACTTCCGAGAGAGCAAGAGGAATCTGACGGAGTCGTGGCCACCCGTGAGAGGGGCGGCCCAGGAAAGCTCGTGACGCAGTGATTGAATTGATGCCGTCCGAGTCGATGATTTATGACGGGTCTTCCGCCACCAGAAGGTTCAATTATATAACATATGCTATCGTATGGCGCAGTATGGGTGCTGAAGGCCTCGAACGACGAACGCGGAGTTACCTGAGCAACAACGTGCCACAGATCCAGGAGCACGGCGGCTTCTTCGAGATTCAGGAGGTCGACGACGGCAAGATGACCGTCGCCATCGGGGGTGCGTGCTCGGGGTGTGGCATCGCGCCGATGACGATGAAGGCGATCGAGCACCGACTCCCCAACGAGTTCGACGAGATCTCCGACGTGAGAGTCATCCGGGCAGGTGGTCCGCGCGCAGCGGTGATGCCGACCAAGACGGAGGAGATGGACGAGATGGACGAGTACTCGGACTACTCGCCACCGTTCTGAGCGGGGAGTGGCGTCCACGGTTGCGCGACCGATATCGACCTCTCTCCGCGAGCGAATCGAGCGGGACGGAGAACCACTTCCCGACGCCAGAAGCGAAAGCTGGGGAACGGTAGAACCGTCGAAATCCTGGCCGCAGACGGATGGCAGGAGAGGTCGAAACGGGAGTGGCCGTACGGCGACGTGCGCCAGTCGACCACGCCGCCTGCCGGGGCGATCGAGATCGGCGGCCGGACGGCGGTCGCGAACCGGAGATGTCTCCACTGGTGGACGACACCAGTGCGCGTATCGTGGACTACCGCCGCGTTCTACGGCCCGGCCTGGAATGACGGTCGTCTCCGCCGCACGGTGACGAGAGATTGAACGTGGGAATCGTCCACTACGGCGTCGATAATAGACGATACGCCACTGGGGCGAACGTGAAGGGTACCGAGTAACAAAGTCGCGGTCACTCGTGGAACGGAGAGCGAGATGACCCACAGTACGACGGGACGACTCTTCGTCGGCGTGCTCGCTTTCGCGCTCGTCGTTGCGGGGAGCGCGGGGGCAACGACACGCCCAGCACAGCAGGCGACGACAGCCACCGGCAGCAGCGAGGGTACCGTCGGCCAGGCACAGGACGGGGAGTGCGACTACGCGGAACTGTACGAGGACGTCGCCACGGCAGACGTCGAGATAACGGCGCACAACGAGACGGACGAGTGGGGCGGGTCGGGGTGGATACACGAGATCGAGGACTCGACGGCGTACGTCGTCACGAACTGGCACGTCGCCGAGCAGGGGAATCCGACGGACCTCGACGTGCGGTTCGATGGCGGTCGATGGGTCGAGGGCGAGGTCGTCGGGTCGAGCGCAATCACCGACGTCGCGGTCGTTCGGGTGACGAACGTCCCAGAGTCGGCCACCGCGCTACCAGTCACGCGGGACCCGGCCGAGCGAGGCGAACGGATAGCCGTCTTCGGCCAGCCGTTCCAGTTCAAGGAGACGATAACGGAGGGCATCGTCAGCGGCGTCAACCGCTCGTGGACGACCCAGGGTCCGCGCGGCGTCAACCGCACGATAGCGCCGATGATACAGACGGACGCGAGCGTCGAGTTCGGGCACAGCGGCGGGCCGTGGGTGAACTGCCAGGGCGAGGTCGTCGGGATGACCGTCGGCGGGGTCACGTCGGTGACGAACTTCGGCATCTCGTGGCAGGCGCTCCAGGTCATCGTCCCGGCGTTGACCGACGACGGGTCGTACCCGCTCTCGTATCTCGGCGCCGACACGACCGAGGTGAACGCGACGGTCGCCGAACTGAACGACCTCGCCGTCACGCGCGGGGCCATGGTGGCGACCCTGAACAGGGACAGTCCGGCGCGAGGCGAACTGCGGTCGGCCCACAGTTTCTCACAGCAGTTCAGCGGGTCCAGGATTCCGATCGGCGGCGACGTCGTCCTCGCCGTCGACGGCGTGCCCGTCGAGGACACGGCGGACCTGTTCGGGTACCTCTACCTGGAGACCAGGCCGGGCGAGACGGTGAACTTCACCGTCCTCCGCGACGGCGAGCGCCAAACGGTCGAGGTGACGATGGGCGAGTCTCCGGCGTCCGGGACGACGACAACGAGGAGTACGACCACCGCAACGAGTGGAACGACGACCACGGAGGCGACGACGGAAGCGAGTCGAGAGGCGACACCGACGGAGACGGCCTGAGAGTGGTCCTATCGACGGACGAAACGTGGTCGACGTACTGGAAGACACGACGTCCGAGGCCGACTGGGCAGCAGAGTTAAGCCGCTGAGAAGCTTACGCAATTCAATCATGTTGGAGAGGATACGACGACTGGACCAGGTCACGCGCGTCCAGTACGGCCTCATGTTCATCTTCGGGACGCTGTGTATCGTCGCCGCAGTCGCACCCCTCGAAGAATCCATTCGTATCACGACCGTCGGTACCCTCTTCGGGTTCACTGCCGGGCTCTGGGTCTCGCACCTCGTCCAGGTCCTCCAGCGGGCTGCCGACGTGAGACAAGGCGACGTCGCGGGATGACCACCCGATGACCCAGTCAAAACCAGACATGAACCGATCAGAAGACACGACTCAGTCGGAACCCACCACCGACGCGGAGGCAGGGTCGGCGTTCCTCGACAGCATCGAGTTCCTCACGGGACCGGACCCCAATCTCGGTTCGTTCCTCCTCGTCGTCGGGATGGTGACCACGGTGTTCATCGCGCTGTTCCAGCTCACGCTCCCGGCTCCGGTCTCGACCCTGCTCACGGCCGGCGTGCTGTCCGTCACCGTCCTCAGCGCCATCTTCGGCCTGCTGCTCGACAGCTTCGGATACTTCGACCAGGCGACCACGACCACGACCGCTGCCCCGGCCAGTGAGTCCGACGAACGCACGACGGACGCCAGGCCGTGGGTTCCCGCCGAGAAAACGTCTGCACCCCTTCCGCCGTTGATCAACTTCGACGCCGAGCTCCGGGCCTACGCCGACATGTTCGACGGTGACCTCCCGGAGGCGTTCGACCCGTTCATCAGCGACTACCGCCGCCTGAAGACCAACACGAGGAACCGTGCCACCATCGCCAGCGACCTGCGTGCCGACCTCAACCCGATCGGCGCTCTCTTCGAGGACGGCTCCGAGGGCGACAGGCTCTACGAGGACATTTCCCAGCGCCTCTTCCGGTACCTCGGCGACAGGCAAGAACACGTCACCCTGGACCGCGTCGCGTTCTACGACGAGGAGGGCAACGAGACCGACGTGAGGGCCATCGAGAACCAGCCCGGACGCGTCGAACTCGACATCACCAACGAGGGTGAAGCAGCCGAAGTGGAAGTCAGCGTCGCGCTGTACGACGAGGACAACTCCGTCATCTCCAGCCACACCTACTCCGTGGGTCGCGTCAGTCCCGGCGCCACGAAGACGCTCGACACCGACATCTTCGTGCCCTCGAACGCCGAACGCGCCAGCACGACCATCCGAAGTTCGGAGTCCAGCGGTTCGGGCGCGAGCGTCTGAGCCTACCGAGAGACGCAGGAGAGGACGAACCGAGCGGTGGGCTGCCGGGTCGTCCACGGGCGACGGGAGACGACCGTCGGCTCCTTCCGGTGACCTGACCGGGCCCCAGTGTAAACGAGTCGGCGAGACACCCGCCGACGAGAGAGACCACCGTCGACTGTTTCTCATCTTGAAATTCAAGAGGTGATTTCAAGTCGCCGGGGTTCCCGTAGAAACGTATGGAAGAAAGCAAGCAGTACGAAATCGCGGGCATCGAGCTCTCGGGCGACGAGTTCACCGTCGAACAGAGCCTGGTCCGGAACAAGTACGCCGCGTACGACGCGAGCGGCAACAAGGTGCTCAAGGGGAAACAGAAGCTAGCCAAGTTGAAAGAGGAGTTCCCCTTCACCGCGCCGGACGGGACGGAGGTCTTCACGGTGAAGGCGGGCGGCATCATCGACGTCGCCGGGAACTACCTCCTCACCGACGCCCAGACCGGCCAGGACCTCGTCGTCCTCGACAACGACTACTCCATCTTCCAGGACACCTGGACGGTGCGCGACGCGGACACCGAAGCGAAACTCGCCGAGATCAACTCCCGCGGCGCGATGGTGACGCTGGCCCGGAACTTCCTCCCCTTCGGCGAGATCATCCCGCACAAGTACGAGATAACCGACCAGAACGGCAGCCACGTCGGGTCCATCGACGGACAGCTGTCGCTGAAGGACCGCTACGAGATCACCATCGACGACGCCAGCAACGTCCCGAAGGAACCCATCGTCGCCGCCGCGATGGTCATCGACGCCATCCAGGAGAACTAGGGCGAACGACCGCGGTCACGGCGTTCGAATCACCGCTCCACCGGGGCCGCGACGCAGCACAGCGAGAAGCATTCGAAAGACCGAACAGTCGTCGCGCTGATGTCAGCGCCGATGGTCGACGAAGCGTACGACGTCGTCGTCGGCGGCGTCGGCGGGATGGGAAGCGCGACCGTCTCCCACCTCGCCCGGCGCGGCGCAGACGTCCTCGGAATCGAGCGGTTCGACGTGCCGAACGCCGAGGGGTCCTCGGGCGGAATCACGCGCATCATCAGACGACCGCAGTACGAGGACCCCGCCTACGTGCCGCTCGTCGAGCGGTCGCTTTCCCTGTGGCGCGACCTCGACGCGACGCACGACCGCGACCTGTTCCACCAGGTGGGGTCCGTCGACTTCGGGACCGCTGACAGCGGCGTCTTCGAGGGGTCGCGCCGTTCCTGTCAGGCACACGACATCGAACACGAGGTGCTCACGGGCGACGAACTGAGCGCGCGGTTCCCGGGATACGACGTGCCGGGCGAGTTCCGCGGCGTCTACCAGCCCGACGGCGGCTTCCTCCACTCCGAACAGTGCATCGTGGCGCACGTAGAGGACGCGCACGCCCACGGCGCGACGGTCCGGGCGCGCGAACGGGTCGAAGCCTGGGACGCCGACGAGTCGGGCGTCACCGTCAGGACCGACCGCGGCGAGTACGCCGCCGAGACGCTCGTCGTCGCCGCCGGAGCGTGGACCGGCCAACTCCTGCCCGCGCTGGCCGACCACCTGGAACCGGAACGACAGGTGCTCGGCTGGTTCCAGCCACAGCGTCCCGAACGGTTCGCGCCGGACGAGTTCCCCGTGTTCGTCGCGGACACGCCGGAAGGCCACTACTACGGGTTCCCGGTGTACGAGGTGCCGGGGTTCAAGGTCGGGAAGTTCAACCACCGTGGGGAGACGGGGCGACCGGCCGAACTCGACGACGAGCCGGACCGGGAGGACGAGCGACTGCTCCGCGAGTTCGCGTCGCGGTACTTCCCCGACGGAACGGGGCCGACGATGCGGCTCTCGACGTGCATGTTCACGAACACCCCCGACGAGGACTTCCTCCTCGACATCCACCCCGACCACGGTAACGTCGTCGTCGGCGCCGGATTCTCCGGCCACGGGTTCAAGTTCGCGAGCGTCGTCGGCGAGATCCTCGCCGACCTGGCCCTCGACGGCACGACCGACCAGCCCGTCGACCCGTTCGGCGTCGGGCGGTTCGACTGACCGCCGGTAGGCGGGCGACCGAGCGGCTTCGGGGTAGTCGACCGGTTCGACGCGGACGGGTCGACCGATCGCCGTCGAACGTCTAGTCGCTGAACGTCGGCGCGTGCGACAGGTCGAGGCGCAGGAACGCGGGGAGGGTGACGACGACGATGCCAGCTTCGAGCAGGCCGGCGAGCAGGAACGCCGCGCCGTAACTGCCGTAGCTGGTGACGAGGCTGCCGACGACGAAGCCGGCCAGGAAGCCCAGGTTGCCGAAGACGTTGAACCCGCCCATCGCGACGCCGCGGTCGGCGTCGTCAGCGAGGTCGGACACGAGCGCCATCGTCGCGGGAGAGACGAGCGCGCCGAACACGCCCAGCAGGACCATCGTGGCCCCGGCGAGCCAGACGTTCGGCGCGAGGTACACCGCGACGACGGCGCCGCCGTAGAAGAGCGAGCCGACCGCCACGGGGATCTTCCGGCCGACGCGGTCGGAGAGAACGCCCAGCGGATACTGCAGCAGGGCGAACGGGCCGAAGAACAGACCGAGCATGATGCCAGCGCCCGCTGCGTCGAGCCCGAACGTATCGCGGAAGTAGACCGTGCCGATGAGGGCGAAGAAGCCGGCCGTGAAGCGGTCGACGAACCCGAATGCGAACGGGAAGCTGAGCGCCGGCGTCGCCCGGAGGCGCTCGACGACGTCGCGCAGCCCCGTGTGTTCGTCCGCCGGCGCGCGGTCGACGACGCGCGTCGCCAGGCCGCCGGCGAGCAGGAGCGCGCCGCTCGCGACCACGAGCGGGACGACGGCTCCCGGTTCGTAGAGTTGGCCTCCGACCGGCGCGCCGAGGGCCGTCCCCAGGCCGATGGCGATGCCCGCAGCGCCCATGTTCTGGCCGTGGCCGCCGTCCAGGTCCATCAGCATGGTCATCGACAGGGAGAACGCGCCGATGGTGAGCGCGCCCTGGAGGAACCGCACGAGCAGGAGCGCCTCGAAGCCGACGCCGGGGCGCGGTCCCAGGAGCGCGAGCGCGGCGTAGCCGGCGGCACCGCCGACCGCGCCGGTGACGATGAAGGGGACGCGGCGGCCGGTGCGGTCGCTCAGCAGCCCCCAGAAGCCGGCGAAGAGGACGAACCCCACGAACTCCGCGGTGAGGAACCACGTGCTCGCGTCGAGTCGCTCGGTCGCACCGAGCGCGACGACCAGGTCGGTGACGCCGGGATAGAGCAGGACCTGTGCGAACAGGACGGCGAACAGGATGAGCGCGAGGATGCCGCGGTCGCGCTGCACGGACGTCGTCCCGGAGATCCCGCCTCCTATCGCGTCGCGGACCATTCGAGCGCCTGTACGCACTCCTCGGGATTATAAACGTCGCTCTCCGGCAGGACGTGCTGGCACCGCGTGGCGCGCGACGCCCCGCGACAGCACCACCGCGACGTACGTCGGCACCGGCCGAAGCAGGACGGTCGCGTCGAACGCGTCGCGGGACCGCCGGGCGCACCGGCAGCTAGAGGACGACGACTGCGACCCCGACGGCCAGCACGACGCCGAGGACCAGGGTGACCAGTCGCCCGAGTCGGCGCGTCCCGAGCAGCCACGCGAGGCCGACCTTCACCAGCGTGTTCGCGACGGCGCCGACGACGATACCGGTCGTCGCGACCGTCGGCGATATCTCGCCGTCGGCCGCGAGCGTGCTCAGTGTGAGCGTGATCGCGTCCACGTCGGCGAGTCCGGAGACGAAGGCCGTCGCGTACACGCCCGACGCACCGAACCACGAGTTGGCCGATTCCGACACCAGCAGCACTACCGCGAAGACGACGCCGAAGAACAGTGCCGGTCCGAGCCGGAACGGGTTCGTGACGTCGGCGTCCACCGTCTCCTCCCTGGTCGACCGCCAGTAGAGGACGCCCGCGGCGAGCACCCCCGTGACCGTCATCGCACCGAACGGGACGAGGACGTGAGGAAGCAGCGCCGGATTGACGATGGCGACCTCGACGAGCGCACGGGGGAACATCACGGTCGAGGCGAGGACGGTCGAGAACGCACAGATCCGGTAGAGCGACGGCGACTCCGTCGCCCGCTCGGCCATCGAGACCGTCGTCGCCGTCGACGAGACGAACCCGCCGAGGACGCCGGTGAGGGCGATGCCGCGTTCGGCCCCGACGACCTCGATCAGGACGTAGGCGACGGCGCTCAACCCGGTGACGAACACGACCATGAGCCAGACGTATCGCGGGTTGAGTCCGTACAGGGCGTCGAGTTCGCGGTCGGGCAACAGCGGCAGGACGACGAACACGACGAGGATGAACTTGACCGAGGCGCGGCGTTCGCGGTCGTCGATCCGGTCGACGAACCCGTGGATGGTCCCCTTGGCGGAGAGCAGGACCGTGACGACGCCGCCGACGATGATGGCGAGTTCGGTCCCGCGTCGCGAGTGGGTCGTCATCGCGCCGAGGAGGACGGTGAGGAGGGCGACGGTCAGCGTGGTGAGTCCGACGTCGCCCTCGATGACGACCCTCGCGCCGTACGCCACGGTCAGCGGGACGACGATGACGACGACGGCGACGGGGAGCATCGCCGGGAAGAAGGCCTGGACGAGCGCCCCGTAGAGCGCGAACAGTGGAAACGTGCGGCTTCCGGCGTACGTGCCACCAGACTCGGCGTGCTCGCGTTCCAGACCGACGAGCGCACCGATGCCGAACGCGATAGCGACCCGGAAGACGAGCGTCAGTGCCGAGTCGGTGGCCGGGTCGACCATACCCCGAGAACTTCCCCGTTCGCCGTTGTGAAACTTCGGGCGCGACGACCGGTGCCACTGGCTCGAAGGGGACCGCATCCGACGTCGACGGGTCGACCACGCGAGCGCGTCCGGTGGCAGGGTTCGACGCCGTCGACGGACCGGGCACGTCGTTATACAGCACGTACGACGGCACGTACGCTGTGCTGAACGGTGCAACGGCGGTGAACAGGAGACGCATAACAAATACTTCGCGTCGGAAACGGCAGGATGGAACCATGTGCCCGGCGACCGATCCTCCGTCGAGCGACCCCACGACTCCGTCGGAGGGCGAAGTCGTGTCGAACGAGTCTGCGTCGCGTGGAGGCGCGGTGAGTCGCGGCCGTCAGGCCCACCAGGAGGAGACGCAGGCGGAACCGCTTCGAGTCGGCGTCCTGCTTCCCGGGGAGACGGCCCCGGCGTGGATGCAGCACGCCATCGAACGGATGGTCGCGGAGACGGACGTGGAGATCACGCACGTCGTCGTCAACGAGGCAGGGGGCCCCGACGACCTGAGCGACTTCCTCGCGCAGTTGACCGTCGACGAGTTCCGCGAATACCTCTCGTCGTGTCGCTATCGCCTCCAGCACTACCCGCTCTGGGCAGCGACGGGCGTGCTCCGACAGTTCGGCCCCACGCCGGAGTACCAGCGACCGACGTCGATCGAGAACATCGACGGCGTCGCGGACGCCGACCAGTACCGGTGCGAGCCGGTCCCGGCAGACGGGTTCGGCAACCACCTGCCGACGGAGGTGGCGGAGACGGTCGGTCCGAACACGGACGTCGTCGTGCGGCTGGGCTTCGGCGTACTGAAGGGCGAGTTCCTGGAGATGCCGACCCACGGCGTGCTGAGCTTCCACCGCGGTGACCTGGAGTCGTACCGCGGTCAGCCTGGCGGCCTCTGGGAGTTCCTCCACGACGAACCGACGGCGGGCGTCACCCTCCAGCGCATCGACGACGACCTCGACGCGGGCGAGGTGGTCGTCGAAGACGAGGTCGACATCTCGGACGCCACCACCTGGCGGGAGGTCGAGCGCCGCCAGATAGCGGTCTGCGAGGCGATGCTCGCGGAGGGCGTCGGACGGCTCCGGGACCCGGACCACGAACCGACGACGCCCGACTCGCTCGGGACGCTGTACACCATCCCGTCCGGTACCGACGTCCTCCGCTACGTCGGCAAGACCGCGGTCGGACACCTCCGCTCGCTCGCCTCGGGCGCGGGGGCGTCGGACGCGGACCCGCAGGCGAACCGTCCGAAATGGGAGTCCGGTGGCGACGGTGAGAACACCGCAGACGCCGGCGCTCCCGGCGACACGTCCGTTGCGGGGCGCTCTCAGTCGTCGGATTTCGTGAAGACGAGACAGTAGGAGTGGTCGTAGCCGTATCCGAACCGGCCCCCCTTCTCGTCGGGACTGCCGTCGCCCTCCCACGCGACGACGACTTCGCCGTCGAAGTGGAACACGTTCGAGACGCGCTCCGCGACGTCCCAGGCCAGTGGCGTCACCCGCCCCTCGTGTTTCATGTTCGCGACGTCGACGACGACGCGCCCACCGGGCGCCAGCACCGAGTCGAGGCGGGTGAACGCGGTCTCGACGTCGTCGAGGTAGTCCCCGTAGGTACTCCGACCCGAGTAGTTCTGGAAGGGGTTCCGCTCGTCCGTCCGTTCCATGAACGGCGGCGAGGTGAAACAGCAATCGCAGGGCGGGAACCACGACGCATCCAGGTCGAGCACGCTCCCGTGACGGACGTTCTCCGGCGTCGAGATCTCGTCCCGGACGTGGGCGACTCGGTCGGACTCGTACTCGACCCCGTACGGGACCCGTTCTAGTCGTTCCGCGACCGTCAGCGTCGTCCCGTACCCCGCGAAGACGTCGACAACGTTGTCGCCCGGGTCGGTGTACTCCGTCAGGAAGTGCTCGACGAGCGCGTGCGGGGTCCGGACCTCCGTCGAGTGCCCCGCTGGTAGCTCGTCGTCGTGTGCGTACTCGAACGAGAGTGCCGTGTCCATTATCGCGGAGGTGCGAGAGGAGCGTAATCGGAGTTGCGGTCCGGTCGTCGGTACCACTCCCTCGCGGTGCCCGAGGTGGCGGTCGCCGCGAAAATCGCAGCGAGGCGCCTACGCGTCCAGACGGGCCGCGAAGAACACCCAGCGGGCGTCCTCCTCGTCCGCAAGCTCGTTCGGGCCACCCCACTCGTCGACGACGCTGAAGCCGGCCGACCGCAACTGCTCGCGCGTCGCGTCCGCGCCTGCGATGGACCACTGCATCTCCACGCCGCTGTCGAGCCAGTCCGGGTTCGTCCCGCTCCACTCCTCGGGCCCCTCCGTCACGAGCAGTCGACCGCCGGAGTCCAGGACGCGCGCGAACTCGTCGAGGACCGTCTGGTGGTCGCCGAACGGCACGTGGATGAGCGAGTGGAAGGCGGTCACGGCGTCGAACGAGCCGTCGCGGACGGGGAGTCTCGTCATGTCGCCCTGCGCGAGCGACGCGTCGGGTGCGTTCTGCGTGGCCAGTTCCAGTTGCCTGCGCGAGAAGTCGACCCCGACCGCGGTCGCCGACGCGCTCAGCTCGCGGAGGACGGGCGTCCCCTGGCCGCAACCGACGTCGAGGACGCGTTCGGCGTCCGGAATCGAGGCGAGGAACTCGTCGAGGATGTCGACGTCACGACCGTCGTCGGACCGCTCGGCGGCGTACGTCGCCGCCATGCCGTCGTACCCGTGGCGAACCGCGTCTCTGTCGACCATGTGCAACAGGTAGTGTTGGCAGCGCGACTAATATATTGTGACACCGAACGGGCCGCGCGCTGGTCATGCGGCCCGACGCATCTCCCTACCAGGGAGAACCGTCGGCGTCGCCGTGGAAGGGAGCCGGCGGCCAGTCATCACTGGGCCGCCGCGGTCAAGTCCTGCTCGCGTTCGCGCTGGCGTTCGAACCACCGACCGACGAGTTCGCCGCGGTGCCGTTCGACAGGCTGGCGTTCGACGCGCCGTTGTCGCGGAGCCAGTCGCGGTACTCGTCCTGCGGGAGGACGCGCACGGTCGTCCGCATGCGGGAGTGGCCCGCGCCGCAGAGTTCGGTGCAGAAGCCCTGGTAGACGCCGGGGTCGAACACGCGGGTGTGGACGACGGTCGTCTGGCCCGGGAACACGTCCTGTTTCACGCCGAGGTCGGGGACGAACAGCGAGTGGACGACGTCCTTGGACGTCATGCGGACGTAGACGTCGCGGTTCGCCGGCAGGACGAGTTCGCGCCGGTCGGTGACGCCGTGCTCCGGGTAGCTGAACTCCCAGTTCCACTGGTAGGCGAGACCGCGGACGACGACCGCGTCCTCCGGGACCTCCTCGCCGGCCGCTATCTCCGGGTCGGGCGAGATGTAGGGGCTCGCGAGGACGTTGTACGCCGCGACGCCGACGAACAGGAGGATGATGGCGGTCGCGACGGTCCACGTGATCTCGAGCGACGGGTCGTCGGCCGTCGGCAGCGGGTCGTCGTTGTCGCGGAACCGATAGACGGCGTAGACGAGGATGAGTTCGACGAACAGCGCGAGCGGGATGGCGACGTAGAGGAGCTGGAAGTTCAGCTGGTCGATGAGCCGGCTGTTCACGGACTGCGCCGCCGCTGGCTCGACCGCCACTGCCGCCACCAGCGCGACGATTCCCCCGACGACCGCGACGCGACGCTCCCCCATCACCTCCGTCGCTCGACGCACGCGGAGTTATATCTACTGCCCGCCACGTCGTCGGGCGGTTCCGGAGCGGGCACTCCGGCGACGCCAGACGGGAGTCAGGCAGACCAGACCAGGTCGTCAGGCTGTTCCAGACCGATTCGGCCGACGGGTCCGAGACGACCGACGGTGTCGCGACGGCCCCCGATTTTATCCGGGCGTACGTCGAGCAACGCTGTAACGATGGACTGGGGGACGGGCCGAGGTGGAGAGCAGCGAGTGCGAGCGTCGCGACCGGGGGCGGGACGATGAACCGCGCACTGGTCGAGGTCGGACTGCTCGCCGCCATCCTCCTGGGGTGCTGGGTGACGGTCCGACGGTCGGGGCAGTCCCCGGAGCGGACGCGCGGCGACGGCGGGGCCGCGGGGGAGTACGGCCCCGGCCGCGAGCACGACACGGGCGTCGCTCGGGTCCGCGAAGCGGTTATCCGATGGACGACGACGACCAACCACCGCGACGTCGGCATCCTGTACATCGTGTTCGGGACGTTCGCGGCGCTGTGGGGCGGCATGGACGCGATGATGATGCGGACGGAACTGCTGACCCACGAGACGACCATCTGGTCGGCAGAGACGTACAACGCCCTGTTCACGACCCACGGCATCACGATGCTGTTCTTCTTCGTCACGCCGGTGTTCTTCGGGGTCGGCAACTACTTCCTGCCGCTGCTGCTCGGTGCGGACGACATGGCGTTCCCGCGGCTGAACGCCATCGGCTTCTGGTTGCTACCGCCCGCCCTGTTGCTGGCGCGGACCGGCCTGCTCGCGCAGGTCGCCGGGCAGGTGCTCGGCCTGCTCGTCGAGTCCGGCGACCTCCTGCGGTTCTTCCTGTTCCTCCGCGAACCGGGCATCGGCTGGACGCTGTACCCGCCGCTGTCGATACAGACCCAGGGCCCGCAGATCAACTTCCTCCTCCTCGGCCTGCACCTCAGCGGCATCTCGACGACGCTCGGCGCGCTCAACTTCATCGTCACCACCGTCTACGAGCGCGGCGACGACGTCGGCTGGCAGGACCTCGACATCTTCTCGTGGGCGATGCTCACGACGAGCGGCATCGTCGTCTTCGCGTTCCCGCTGCTGGGCAGCGCCATCGTGATGTTGCTGCTCGACCGCAACTTCGCCACGACGTTCTTCACCGCGGACGGCGGCGGTCCCATCCTCTGGCAGCACCTGTTCTGGTACTTCGGCCACCCCGAGGTGTACATCATCTTCCTGCCCGCGACCGGGCTGATGAGCCTCATCCTCCCGAAGTTCGCCGGGCGGAAGCTGTTCGGGTTCAAGTTCGTGGTCTACTCGACGCTCGCCATCGGCGTGCTGAGCTTCGGCGTCTGGGCCCACCACATGTTCGTCACCAGCCTCGACCCGCGGGTGCGCGCGAGCTTCATGGCGGTGTCCGTCGCCATCGCCGTCCCGAGCGCCATCAAGACGTTCAACTGGATCACGACCATCTGGCAGGGGAACCTTCGCATCACGGCGCCGCTGTTGCTCTGCGTCAGCGGCATCGGCACCTTCGTCGTCGGCGGCGTCACCGGCGTGTTCCTCGCCGCCATCCCCGTCGACGTCCTCTATCACGCGACCTACTACGTCGTCGGCCACTTCCACCTCATCCTCATGGGCATCATCCCGTTCATGATGATCGCCGCGAGCTACTACTGGTACCCCATCATCACCGGCCGGATGTACGACCGCCAGCTCGCGCTGTTCCAGTCGATGCTGTTCGTAACGGGGTCGATCGTCACGTTCGGAACGCTCGTCGTGCTCGGTCTGCTCGAACTGCCGCGCCGGTACGCGACCTACCCGGTGGAGTACCTCCCCTACCAGCAGGTCGCGACGGTCGGCGCGTACGTCATCGGCATCAGCGTCCTGCTGTGGCTCTACAACATGCTCTGGTCGTACCGCTACGGCCGCCCCGTCCAGGACGCCGACGTCTGGAACCTCAAGAAGACCCAGCAGTTCACCCGCGAGTGGGAGTGGTTCGAGCGCCGCCTCGAACAGCAGTACGGCATCGAGCCGACCGAACCCGAGACCGTTCGACCGTCGTCGACGGACGTGCCCGACGAGGGGAGCCCGACCATCCTCCGCGGCGTGACGCCGCTGGTGGGGACGGTCGGGAAGGTCATCGCGGCCGCCGCCGTCTCGGGGTTCGTCGGGACGCTGCTGATGGCGGGCGCGCTCGCCACGGCGGCCGGCCTGGGCGTGCTCGACCCCACCTCCTTCAGCGAACTCGCCGGCCTCGTCGGGATGGGCGAGACCGTCGCCGTCGGGTACGCGCTCTTCCTCGCCGGCGGCATGACGACCTGGCCGCTGCTGTTCGTCGCCTTCGTCGAGTTCCTCCCGGGCCGTCCGATCGTCGTGGCCGGCGTGGCGTTCGCGACCGTCATCTCCGCCGGGTTCCTGCTGGCGTTCTACACCGGCCAGACCGGCCTCGAACTGCTCACGTACGTCGTGTTCGTGCTCATCGCCCACTGGCTGTACGGCCTCGGGCTGGCAGCGACGTTCGGCTCGCTGGCTCGCCGCTGGAGCATCGAACTATGACCGCCGACGCGACGCCACGACGGAGGACGGACCGACGCCATGACTGACGACGACGCGCGACGCGACGACGATACACCGAGACGGACAGCCGACGACGGCAGCGGTACGCCGCCGGACCCGGACCGCGAGGCGACCGCGCCGGACCGGGAGCCGGCGGAGCCGCGCGGGTCGGCCGCGCTGACGTACGGCCCGCCGTTCCTCGGGACGCTGCTCGTCGCGCTCGGCCTCGCCGGCGGCGTCGTCGGCGGGTACGCCCTCGTCCAGGCCGAACTGGGTCTCTGTGGCGACACGACGGTCGTCGTCTACTCGCCCGACGCGACCGACCAGTTGACCGCGGCGCAGCCGGACGGTCCGGGCCTGCGGCGGTTCGCGTTCGACGACCTCGCGCCCGGGGAGCAGCGGGCGGTCGAGACGGCCGTCCGCGACCCCGCGGACCGGGCAGACGTGGAGGGACGGTTCGTCCACCGGGCCGCGTTCGAGCGCGGCGTCCTCGTCGAGTACGCGGGCGCGACGCGCTACGCCACCATCGCGTCGCGGAACGCCTGCCTGGACGTCAACCCGCTGCTGTTCCCGCTCGGCGTCACCTCCATCCTGCTCGGCGTCGTCGGCATCCTCGTCCCGCCCGTCTACCGGCGACTGCTCGCGCTCGAGGTCGAGTCCGAACGCTCGCGACAGGAGTAGGTGCTCACACGAGCGTCGCGCCGGCGTAGACGTAGACGACGAGGAAGATCCAGACGGCGTCGACGAAGTGCCAGTACCACGACACGGTCGTCACGGACGTGTCCCGCTCCGGCGAGAACTCGCCCCGCAGCGCGCGCCAGAACAGGATCCCGAGCAGCACCACGCCGAGCGCGACGTGGAGACCGTGCAGTCCCGTCAGGCCGAAGAACGCGCTCCCGAACACGCCGCTCGTCAGGGTGAAACCCTCGGCGACGACGAACTCGTAGTACTCGACGACCTGCCCGGCGAGGAAGACCACTCCCAGCACCGTCGTCGCCCCGAGGAGCGCGAGGAACCGCCGGCGGTTCCCGTCGTGGAGCGCGGAGTGTGCGACGTGCAACGTCGCGCTGCTGGCGACCAGTATCGCCGTGTTCGCCAGCACGAGCGAGCCGAACACGTCCGGCACGCCGGCCGCCGGCCACGCGCCGACCCGGACGACGAAGTAGTACGCGAAGCCGGCACCGAAGGTGGCGACGTCGGTCAACAGGAAGAGGACCATCGTCGCGCGGTAGGACCCGTCGGCCCTCTCGCCCGTCAGCGACCGGCCGAGGTACGCCTGGCCGAACCAGCCGAAGAGGCCGACGGCGACCACGCCCGCGCCGACGACGGCGATGGCGACGCCCAGGAACACCGGGGCAAGCGGCACCGCATCGGCGAACAGCGCGAGCGCGGCGCCGAGGTACAGCACCCCGGCGCCGGCCGCTGCGACGATGGGCCACCTGCTGCGGTGGTCGTGGTCCGCTGCCTCCGCAGCGCCGGCGTGACCGTCCTGCTGCTCCGTCATGGGGGTTGTCACGGCTTCGACCGACGGCCTCATGACGGTAGTGGCCGGCGGGGGTGGAACGGTCGATAGCTGTCGTGTGGGGCCGCACATTTATATTCGATAGCCGTCACGTTCGACACATGGCCATCCGTCACACGGTAGCGAAGCACTCGACTGTCGCGGAACTGACGAGGGCACGACGATGCGCCTGACCGACGCCGTCGTCGGGACGTTCGAGGCGGCGGGCGTCGACACCGTCTTCGGCTTCCCCTGCGAACAGATGGACCCCTACTACGCCAGCCTCGTCGACTCCGACCTCCGGCACGTCCTCGCGCGCAGCGAGGCCGGTGCGGCGATGATGGCGGACGGCTACGCCCGCACCACCTTCCGCGCTGGCGTCGTGGACGGCGTCGGCGGCCCCGGCGCGGCGAACGTCGGCGTCGGGCTCATCGAGGCGGACGGCGCGTCCAGCCCCGTCGTCGCGGTCACGGGCGACAACTCCCGGCACGCACGGGGTCGCGAGGTCATCCAGGACGCGGACAACGAGGCCATCCTCGGCCCGCACGTCGACGCGAGCTACGACCCCGAGACGCCGGCGCGGGCGGTCGAGGCCGCCCGGCAGGTGGTCCGCGAGGCGGTCACGGGCGTCCCCTCGCCCACCCACCTCAACCTCACCGAGGACGTCCTCGACGCCGAGATCGACGAGTGGACGCCGCCGGACGTCTCCGCGACGTTCCCCGCCGCGCGCCCCGAACCGGACGCCGAATCGGTCGACGCAGCGGTGGACGTGCTCGAGGACGCCGAGCGACCGGTCATCGTCGCGGGCGAGGGCGCGCTCCGGTCGCGGTCCTGGGACGCCGTCGCCGACCTCGCGCACGCGCTGGACGCGCCGGTCGCCACGTCGATGAACGGTAAGGGAATCGTCGACGAGACCGACGACCACGCGGTCGGCGTCGCCGGTCGCTGGGGGTTCTGCGAGGTGGCCAACGACGCCGTGGGCGAGGCGGACGCCGTGCTCGCGCTCGGCTGTCGGCTGGGCGAGCTCACGACGGTCGGGTGGACGCTCGTCCCCGAGGACGCCGCGCTCGTCCACGTCGACCTCGACCCCGCGTGGCTCGGGAAGACCTACGAGGCGGACGTGCCCATCATGGCCGACGTGCGGGCGACCGCCGCGCGCCTCGCTGAATCCGTCTCGGGCGACCCCGACCGCGCCGACCGCGTCGCCGACCTCGCGGACGCGCGCCGCGAGTGGTTCGAAAGCCACGAAGACGCCCTGGAGAGCGACGACGCGCCCGTCAAGCCCCAGCGCGTCTTCCGCGAGGTGGAGCGTGCGACGCCCGACGACGCCGTCCTCGTCTCCGCGACCAGCTTCACCGGCTTCTTCACCGGCGCGTTCTACCGGGTCCGCGAGCCGGGCGTGCGCTACCTCCAGGCGCGCGGCAGCGACGGCATCAACTACTGCCTGCCGCAGGCGCTCGGCGTCCAGGCCGGCGACCCGGACGCCACCGTCGTCGCGGTGTCGGGCGACGGCGGCATCGGCTACCACATCGCCGAACTCGAGACCGCAGTACGTGAAGACCTGCCGGTCACCGTCGTCGTCGCGAACAACCAGTCGCTGGGCTCCTCGAAGATCAGCCAGACCGCGTCGACGGGCACCACGCTCTCGACCGACTTCTCGCCGGCGACCGACTACGCCGCGGTCGCGCGCGGCTTCGGCTGCGAGGCCGAAGTCGTCGACGACCCCGGCGACCTCCCGGACCTGCTCGGCGAGGCGGTCGAAAGCGACGACCCCTGGCTGCTCGACGTGCGCGTCGACCCCTACGCCAGTCCGCCGGTGCGCGTGGACTGAGCGGAGTGCAGTGGTCCCCTACCGTTTTGCCGTTCGAGGTCGTCGTACCCTCCGTCCCTCGACGGGAGCCAGCCATGACCACGCTCGAAACCCTGCAGGAGCGACCAGAGTTCGAATCTGTCGCGCTCTCGATAGACGTCGACGAGGTGCGCGACCGGGTGCACGGAACGCTGAAAGGACTGAACGCGACGGAGACGGCGGACGGCGTCAAGTTCCGGACGACCGGCGGGACGCTCATCGCGGTCGTCGGCGAACGCTCCGGAGGCGACGAGGCCGAGAGCGAACTCGTCTACCGGGCGGCCCCGGCGGCACAGACCGCGACGCGGAAGGGTCGGAAGGTGTACGAGGCGCTCGAACCGTACGCCGTCTGAGCCGCTGCCGATCAATCACTCTCCTCGACCAGTGACGGCGCCGGTTCGTAGACGCCGGCGCCGGTCGCTGCGTGACGCTCGCGCAGCGTCGCCACGAGGAACTCCCGCCCCAGCAGGTCCAGCGCGTCGAAGGGTCCCATGTCGCCGCCGCTACCCCGGCGCAGGATCTCGTTCAGCGTCTCGCGGTCGGTGATGCCGTCGGCGACGATGCGGTGTGCCTCAGAGACCATGGCCGCGACGACCGGCGCGACGTCGTGGGCCTCGTCCGGGTCGGGGACGACCGGGTCGTCGCCGTCCCACTCGTAGAAGCCGCGGCCGGTCTTCTTGCCGAGGTCGCGGCGGTCGACCATCGCTTCCATGCGCTCGCGGACCTCCGGGGGCGGGTCGAAGCGGCCGTCGTAGGGCTCGCGGAGGTTCTCGACCGTCCGGAGGTGGACGTCGAGGCCGATGAGGTCGACGAACTCCAGCGGCCCGCGCGGGAAGCCCAGGTCCGTCGCGGCGCGGTCGATGGCCGCCGGTTCGGCCTCGCGCAGTTCCCACGTGCCGGCGCACTTGATGGCGGCTGAGACGCGGCTCAGGCAGTGCGCGCGCGCCTCGCCGTCGAGTTCGGCCACCCACTTGCCCATCGCCTCGCCGACGGCGACCGCGCGCTCGACCGCCCGGTCGGTGGCCTGCTCGCCGCCCACCTCCACCACGTCGCGCTCGATGGCCGGGTTCGGGAAGTGGAAGAAGACGACGCGCTCGGGGGCGTCCGCGTCGACCGCCACGTCGGTCGGCGTGAGCGAGGAGGTGTTCGTGCCGACGACGGCGTCGTCCGCGAGGACGGCGTCCAGGTCGGCGACGACGCTGCGTTTCAAATCGAGGCGTTCCGGCACCGCCTCGACGACGAAGTCGCAGTCGGCGAGCGCGTCGAGGTCGGTGGCGTACGTGACGTGCGGGACGAGGGCGTCGCGCTGGCGGCGGCCGGCGGCGTCGAGCGCGTCCAGTGCGTCGGTCGCGTGACGGTCGCGCGCCCGGTCCAGCGCGTCGGGGGCGACGTCCACGAGAACCACGTCGAAGCCGGCGTTGGCGAGTAGCGCGCTGACGTCTGCGCCCATCAGTCCAGCGCCGACGACGCCCGTGTCGAGGTCAGCCATACCACGACCTGCGGAGCCCTGCCACATAACTGATACGACGGGGCGGACCGGACGACGGTCGACGCGGCGATCGGTCGGCGTCGCCGTCCGCCGCTACTCGCTGGCCCGGGTGCCGCTGGCGTCCGTGCCGCCGCCGCGAGCCAGTTCGTCGTCCACCGCGCGGTCATCGCGGTCGTCGTCCAGTGGCACGCCGCCCATCGTCCGCCCGCGGCGGGCGAGGTGGCGGCGGCGGACCAGGTAGTACGCCTCGCCGGCGACCATCGCCGCGAGCCAGACGCCGAGAACGCCCGCGTCGTTCGCGCCGAGGAGGGCGAACAGCGCGACGTTGGCGGGGACGCCCAGGGCGGCGACGGCGACGACGGCGCGGGGCGACAGCGGAACCGACGAGTCGGCGTGGACGTCCGGCCGCTCGCGGACGAACCGGACCGCGGCCAGCATCACCGGGACGATGAGGAAGATGCCGCCGAAGCCGAGCAGCGAACCGAGCTGGTCGAAGGGGAGCGGGCTGAGCACGGACGCCGCGGTCACCGCGTAGACGACCGTCAGCCCCCAGTGGGGCGTCCCCCAGCGGTCGTTCTCGCGGGCGAGCACGGCGGGGAAGACGTCGTCCGCCGCGAGCGCGGCGAGGTACTTGGGTGCGATCATGAACACGGCGTTGAGCGTGGTCGCGGTGGCGAAGAGTGCACCGCCGACGACGAAGACGGCGACGAGCGGGGCGGGCAGCACCGCCTCGGCAGGCAACGCGAGCGACTCGCCCGCGAGCGCCGCCGGGCCGACGGTGCCCACGGCGACGAACGCGACGAGCGCGTAGAGCGCCAGCGCGAGCGGGATGCTCACCAGGAAGGACCGCGGGATGGTGACCGTCGCCGCCCGCACGTCGCCGCCGAGGTCGACGATGAAGTTCGCGCCCAGACAGACGAAGTAGAGGACGGCCGCGCCCGTCACCACGCCCGTCGCACCGGTGGTGAACAGCGGCCGGAAGGTTCCGGGGTCGACCGCCGGCAGGCCGAGGAGGACGAACGTGAGCAGGCTGGCGACCAGCGTGGCGAACAGCGCGAGCTGGACCCGGGCGGCCGGACGGATGCCGAGGAGGTTGACGCCGAAGAAGAACGTGAGCGCGAGCACCGCCGTCAGCTGCGGCGTCACGCCGGTGAGCGTCTCGACGTACCCGCCGAAGCTGAGCGCGTACAGCGGGAGGCCGCCGCCGAACATGCTCACCGTCAGCCCCCACGCGGCGAGGTAGGCGACGTGTGGCGAGACGAACTCGCGCGGGTAGCGGTAGTTGCCTGCGACGGTCGGGTAGGCCGCGCCGAGCACCGCCGTCGGTACCAGCCCCAGTGCGACGACGCCGAACGCGACGACGTAGGAGACGGGGACGGCCGGCCCCGCGAGGTCCGTCGCGACGCCCGTGAGCGCGAACAGCCCCGCGCCGACGATGAGCCCGACCTCGATGGCGACCGCCTCCAGGAGCCCGATGTCCCCGCTCGACTCCGAACCCATGTTCAGTTCGTTTGACACGCATCTGTTAAATGTGTTCGTGCCACACAGGGGCAGCCCACCGCGCGAGCGTCGGCGGCGCGCACATACGGGGCACGGAACGCAGGACCGGACGCCGCGGTGGAGGGCCAGCAGTCGTCCGCGGCGACCGACGTCGTCCGCCGGAGACCGCAGTGGGATGCAGCGCCGGGACGTCCGTCACGCCCGGAGTTCGCGGGAGTCGGCCGGGACGCGCCGGGTGTCGAACAGCGAGTCCAGCAGTTTCCGCTGGGCCGCGCGCAGGTGCTGGAGGAACGTCGACTGCGAGATGTCCATCATCGCGGCCACGTCGTCGCCGCTGTTCTCCCGGGGCCAGTCGAAGAAGCCGGCGGCGTAGGCCGTCCTGACGGCCTCCAGTTGCCGACCCGTCAGTTCGGACTCGACCTCGGCGCGGAACGCGGGCTTCACCTGTCCGTTCGGCCGGCGCTCGCGCTGGGCGACGAGCGTCGCGTCGGGGTGGACGTCCCGCAGCGCGGTGACGACGGTCCGCGTCTCGATGCGACTCGGCATCTCGACCGTCACCGTCGCCTCGCCGTCACCGGCGGACAGTGCGGTGACGACCGCGCCGTAGTCGGCGAGCGCCGACAGCATGGACGCCTCAACGGGGACGAGCCGGAACACGTGGGCGTCGTCGTCCGCGCAGACGTATGCGGCGGCCTCGACCCAGTCGGCGGCGTCGGCGTACGCCACCACCTCGTCGCGGTCGACGCCCGCGAAGGAGGCGAAGACGGCCTGCTGGCCGTCGGCGTCGCCGAGCAGGCGTTCGACCTCGACCGAGCAGTCCAGCGCCGTGACGACGTCGACCCACGGGACGTCCTCGTCCGTCAGGCGGAACTCCAGTTCGGTCACGTCGTCGCTGACCAGCGCGCGCTTGCTCTCGACGGCGTTGATGGCGTAGCCGACGGTCCGCCCGAGTTCGGCGAACACGTCGCGGTCGATGGCCTCGACGGTCGCGCGGTCGGCGGCGTAGACGTTCAGCACGCCGTAGACGCTGCTGCCGTAGCGGACGGGGATGGTGAGGACGGCCGCCGCGCCGCACTCGCGGGCTCGCGTCGCCCACGCTTCGTCGCGGTCGGCGAGGCCGGTCACCGCGACGCGCTCCTCGTCGAGCGCGCGGGAGAGCGGCGTGTCGCCGTCCGCGTCAGCGAGCGCCGCGACCAGGTCGTCCGCGGCGTCGTCGTCCAGGCCGGCGTGGGCGCGCGGGGTCACGGAGCCGTCGACCATCCGCGGATGGCCGAACCAGGCGAACGCGAACGCTTCGCGGGCGGCGAACTGTTCGCAGACGGTCCGTTCTATCTCCTCGCGGGTGCCCGCCGCGACGAGCTCCCGGTTCACGTCGCGCAGCACCTCGTTCGTCGTGTTCAGCGTCGCCAGCCGGTCGTTCTGCTGTTCGATGCGGAACTCGCGTTCCTTGCGCTCCGTGACGTCCGTGTCGACGGCGACGAAGCGCTCGACCGCGCCGTCCGCGTCGGTGATGGGCGCGATGGTCATGTCGACCCAGCAGTGCTCGCCGTTCCGCCGCTCGTTGATGATCTCGCCCTCCCAGACGTCGCCGCTCTTGATGTCCGCCCACATATCGTCGTAGAACGACTCGTCGTGCTCGCCGGACTTCCACAGGCGCGGGTTCTCGCCGATCAGTTCGTCGCGCCCGTAGCCCGTCACCGACTCGACGGCGGGGTTCGCGTACGTTATCGTGCCGTCGGTCTCGGTGATGAAGATGGCGTGGCCGGCGTGCTCGACCGCCTTCTCGAACTCGCGCAGGCGGTCGTTGGTCGCGGACAGTCGCTCCTTCACGCTGCGCTCCTCCTCGACGTACGCCGCGAGGAAGTGGACGGCGAGGACGGCGAGGACGCTCACGACGAGGCCGGGCAGTTCCTCGATGCCCGTCGTCGCGGTCGTCGCGGTCCACGCCTGGCGGACCGCCATCAGCGCGAGCATGAGCGTCAGGAAGCCGAACCGTCGGTCGCCGCTCCGGACCAGCAGGACGAGCGAGTAGCCGACCCCGAGCAGGCGGAGCAGCACCGACGCGGCGACGACCGGCGTCACGGCGACGCCACCCCCGCAGTGGGGCGTCCACGGACCCGCGGCCGAACACGGTTGCTCATGTCTGGAACGGCACGGACGAGACCAATAAGAAGGCGACCCGATTCCAGCGCGCTGGGAACCGGTCGCGTCGGCGGTTTTCCGGCGGTTTCGTGGCGTCCCAAACAGTATGGGTGCCGGGTTTACCCCCGGTTCGGCGACGGCCAACAGTATGGGTACCACGCTCAGCACGGTCGCGGTCCTACGTCCACGTGTATGACAGCATCACTGCTCGGACGAAGGACGCCCGTCGGGAGGCGGTGGCGATGAGCAGTCCCGAGGAACCGATGCCGGGAGTGCCGTCGCTCCCGGACGAGGAGACGTTCGACGCCGTCGTCGACGAGGAGACGGCGGACCCGCGCGAGGAACTGGCGAAGACGGAGTACAGCACCGACCTCGGCGTCGCGATGGCCGAGGACGCGAAACGCGTCTCGAACGGCGAACTGACCGGCGACGAGTACTGGGCGAAGTACGACTCGGCTGCCGCCGCGGAGTTCGGCGACGACTACCGGAACACGCCGAACCCGGCCATCGACCGCGGCGACGACGGCCAGACGGTCTCCGAGGAGGTCGCCGAGTCGCTGAGCTGTACGGTGGGGTCGATGGAGTCGGTCGCGGCCGAGATGGCGGGCGACGCGGCGGGCGACGACGAGGACTCGGAGCGCTGGGGGATGGTCATCGACCTCCAGAAGTGCGTCGGCTGCGACTCCTGTACGGTCGCCTGCAAGGCCGAGAACCGGACGCCGCCGGGCGTCTCGTACAACGTCGTCGTGGAGGAGGAACACGGCGAGTTCCCGAACGTCACCCGGACGAACCTTCCGCGGCCGTGCATGCAGTGCGAGAACCCGCCGTGCGTGCAGGTGTGTCCGGTGTCGGCGACGTACAAGATGGACGACGGCGTCGTCAACGTCGACTACGACCGCTGCATCGGCTGCCGGTACTGCATGATCGCGTGTCCCTACGGCGCACGCTACTTCGACTTCGGCGACAACTACGACGACGAGGTCGAGGGCGCTGGCGAGGTGACGAGTCCGGAGTACGGCGTCGACCGCGGCCCCCGCGAGGACGGCACGTCGCCGGTGGGCAACGTCCGGAAGTGTAGCTTCTGCACGCATCGACTCGAACGCGGCGAGGAGCCGGCCTGCGTCGAGACTTGCGTCGGCGACGCCCGCAACATGGGCGACCTCGACGACCCCGAGAGCGAGGTGGCGGAGCTCTCGGAGTCCTCGCGCGCGTTCCAGCTCAAGGAGAGCGAGGGCACCGACCCGAACGTCTACTACCTCAGGTGACCATGGCAACCGAAACCGCATTCGACTACGACCCCGGGTTCAACGACGGCCGTCTGCGCGCGGTCTGGTACGCAACGTTGGCGGTCGCGCTCGGCATCGGCGCGTTCGCCATGTACCAGCGGGTCACGCAGGGGATGGCGAGCACGAACCTCACGAGCGTCACCCCGTGGGGCGCGTGGGTGGCGTTCTACATCTACTTCGTCGGCCTGTCGGCCGGCGCGTTCCTCGTGAGCACGCTGGCGAACGTCTTCGAGGTGCCGGGCATGGAGCGGGTCGACCGCGACGCCCTGTTCGCGGCCATCGTGAGCATGATCGTCGCGATGCTGTTCGTCTGGACCGACCTCGGCCGGATGGACCGCATGTACCACCCGTTCCTCTGGCGGCAGGTCACCTCCCCGCTCGCATGGGAGGTCCACGCCTACGTCGCCTACATCGGCGTGCTCGTGACGGAGCTGTACTTCTCGATGCGCATCGACCTCGCGCGCGTCGCCGAGCGCGACGACGGCTGGCGCGGGACGATGTGTGGACTGTTGACGCTCGGCCGCCGGGAGACCAGCGAGGCGTCGCAGGCGACCGACCACGCGTGGCTGAAGCGGGCCGGCATCGTCGGTATCCCGCTCGCCATCTTCTTCGTCCACGGCGGGACGGGCGTGCTGTTCGCCGTGGCGAAGGCCCGCCCGTACTGGAACAGCGGGCTGTTCCCGCTCATCTTCGTCGTCTCGGCCGTCGTCAGCGGGACGGCGCTCGTGATGGCGCTGTACGTGCTGCGGACGCGGCTGTTCACGGCCCAGGGGGTCGACCCGGACCTGCTCGAACGGCTGGCGAAGCTGCTGGGCGCGTTCATCCTGACCGACGTGGCGCTGACGGCCATCGACGCGCTGGTCGCGCTGACCAGCCTCCACCACCACGAGGTGGCGACGTGGATGCTCGTGTTCACCAGCAAGTTCTCGTGGTCGTTCTGGGGCGTGATGGTCGGCCTCGGCTGGGTCGTCCCCCTGCTCCTGCTGAGCAAGCGCGCCTGGCGGCGTCGGCCGGCGCTGATGGTCGCCGCGGGACTCAGCGTCGTCGTCGGCATCGTCGGCGTGCGGTTCAACATCGTCGTGCCGCCCCAGATCGTCCCCGTCATGGAGGGACTCCCCCACGGGCGCTACGACCCGACGATGGTCGAGTGGGCGACCAGCGCCGGCATGGTCGCCGTCGGCCTGCTGGTCTACTCGCTCGGCGCGGAGGTACTGCCACTGACACCACTCGGCGACCACGGAGGTGACTGACGATGAGTTCGAACGACGGCGGCGACGAGGCCCCGGTCTCGCGCCGCGACTTCGTCAAGGCGGTCGGGAGCATCGGCGCGCTCGGCGCTGCGAGCAGCGCGAGCCTGAACCTCGACGTGGGCGACCTCTGGTCGGACGAGGAGCACTACGTCGGCGACGACTACGGCGAGTACGACGCCGCGGACGTGCTGCACACGACCTGCGGGCAGTGCAACAGCTTCTGCCCCATCAAGGTCCGCCTCGACGACGCGAGCGGCACCGGCCAGTACAGCGCGCTCGTGCGGAAACTGGCGGGCAACCCCTACTCGTTCCTCAACACCCAGCCGTTCTCGCAGGTGCCGTACGACAGCGACCCGGAGAACGTCGCGATGGGCGACGTCGCCGGTTCCGGTGACGTCGCGGACACGCGGTGGTCGCTGTCCGGCGGCCGCATGTGCCTGAAAGGGCAGGCCGGCATCCAGACGGCGTTCGACAGTTACCGGGTCCGCAAGCCGATGAAGCGCGTCGGCCCGCGCGGCAGCGGCGAGTGGACGACCATCTCCTGGGAGCAGGCCATCGAGGAGATCGTCGAGGGCGACGACGACCTCGGCCACCCCGGACTGCGGTCGATGTGGGCGTACGCGCCGGAAGAGCAGGTGATGGGCGACTGGGAGGCCGTCCAGGACGGCGAGATGAGCAAGGGGGCGTTCGACGAGAAGTACGAGGACGTGCTCGTCGACACCGACCACCCGGACCTGGGCCCGAAGGCGAACCAGATCGTCGACGTCGGCGGCTACCGGCGCAACTTCATCCGCAAGCGGCTGTGGTCGCAGGGGCTCGGCTCCGTCAACAGCCTCCACCACGCCGGCACCTGCGGCTTCTCCAGCGTGATGGGCAACGTGCGGTCGTACGGCGGGAAGAAGAAGCGCCAGTACGCCGACGTCGACAGCTGCGAGTACCTGCTCGTCTGGGGGACCAACCCGATGGTCGCCAACAAGGGGCCGACGTGGCTCGCACCGAAGCTGACCAACGCCATCCAGGACGGCATGCGGATGGACGTCGTCGACCCGCGGCTGTCGAAGACGGCGGAGAAGGCGGACACGTGGGTGCCGGTCGACCCCGGCAGCGACGGGGCGCTGGCGCTCGGCATCGCCCGCTGGATAATCGACCACGAGCGCTACGACGCGGACTACCTCCGCAACCCCGGCAAGCCGGCGGCCGAAGACGACGGCGAGCCGACGTGGAGCGACGCCACCCACCTCGTCCGCGTCGACGCGGAGGCGCAACCGAAGGCGCGCGCAGGCGACGTCGGCCTGGAGGGCGACGGGTTCGTCGTCGTCGACGCGACGACCGGCGAACTCTCGACGGCCGACGCCGCCGAGACGGGGACGCTCGACGTGGACGTCACCGTCGACGGCGTCCACCTGAAGAGCGTCTGGCGGCTGTACCGCGAGCGGGTGTTCGAGCACACGCTGGAGGAGTACGCCGACATGGCGGGCGTGAGCGTCGAACAGATCGCAGACGTCGCCGACGAGTTCACGAGCCACGGCAAGCGCGCGGCCATCATGAGCTATCGCGGCCCAGCCAAACACTCCAACGGGTTCCACAACCAGCGCGCCATCGCCACGCTCCAGCACCTCATCGGCAACTACGACTGGAAGGGCGGCCAGATGACGCCGTACGCCGGCTACGACACCATGTCCGGGCGGTACGAGCTCGGCAACGTGCCGGACGGCCACTCGCCGTGGGGCATCCCCATCGTGCGCGGCGGCGTCGACTACGAGGACACGTCGCTGTTCGAGCGCGACGACGGTTATCCCGCCAAGCGGCCGTGGTTCCCGGTCGCGCCGCCGTACGCGGTCCAGGAGCTGTACGGCAGCGCGAAGGACGCCTACCCCTATAGCGTGAACGCGCTGTTCATCCGGCCGTACTCCGAGAACCACGTCCTCTCGGCGGCCGGCGGCGACAGGATTCCCGAGGTCATCGGCGACCCCGAGACAATCCCGCTGGTCGTCGCCTCCGACACGGTCGTCGGCGACACGAGCCAGTACGCCGACTACATCCTGCCGGAGCCGACGTACCTCGAACGCTGGGAGAACTTCGGGACCTACCCGAACAAGCGCCTCGCGGACGAGAAGATCAGCCAGCCGACGGTGAAGGTCGTCCCCGACGCCCGGCCGTTCGAGGAGGTGCTCGTCGACGTGTGGAAGCGCCTCGACCTGCCCGGCGTCGGCGAGGACGCCATCGTCGACAGCGACGGGGAGCGGTGGCCGCTCCACCGCAGCGAGGACTTCTATCTCAAGCTCGTCGCCAACGTCGCCTACTCGCGCGACCCGGTGGCCGACGCGAGCGACGACGAACTCGCGGTGTTCCGCAAGGCCCACCGGAAGGGGCTGGGCGAGCACTTCGACCTGGAACGGTGGAAGTCGGCGGTCAAGCCCGGTGAGTGGCGCAAGGTCGTCACCGTCCTCAACCGCGGCGGCCGGTTCGAGGAGCCCGTCGACGGCTACGCGGAGGCGTTCGAGCAGTACGGCCACGACTTCGACTACGCCGACCGCTTCGACGACCGGTCGAACGCCTACGACGGCGACAAGTTGCGCTACCGCCTCGGCGCGCGCGCCGACTTCTACAGCGAGGCCGTCGCGACCGGCAAGCACTCCTACACCGGCGAGCGGTTCGACCCGCTGCCGAAGGTCGAGGACGTGCGCCACTACGACGGCAGCGTCCAGTCGCCGGTCAAGAGCGACGAGTCGCCGGACCGCCCGCTGCGGCTCATCAACTGGAAGCCGCGGACGATGGGCATGCACCGCACCCAGAACGCGCCGTGGCTGCGCGAGCTCCGGCCGACGAACCCGCTGTGGATGAACCCCGACGACGCCGAGCAGCGCGGCATCGAGACCGGCGACGAGATACGCATCGACGCCGGCCGCCGCACCGTCGAGGGCGTCGCCTGGGTGACCGGCGGCATCCGCCCCGGCGTCGTCGGCGCGATGTGGGGCTGGGGCCGGACCGGCGACGGCGCGACGGCCCAGACCGTCGACGGCGAGACGCAGGAGGCCGCCGAGCGTGACGGCCACACCCCCTACCGGTTCGACCACCCCGGGAGGGAGGAGGCGGGCTACGCCGGCCCGCGCGACGCCGGCTTCGCCATCAACCACGTCCAGCCGCTGGACGCGGAGCTCGGCGACACCGGGCTCAGCGACCCCGTCGGCGGGAGCAACGCGCAGTACGACGCCTACGTCGACGTCGAGAGACTGGAGTGACCGACGATGCACGACACCACATCCGACGCGAGAGACGCTGGCGACCAGCACGACCAGATCGGCGACGGCAGTGCGGCAAGCGATGGCGACCCCGGCCCGGACGACGCGGCCTTCACCCGCTCGCGGGCGCGGGTCTACCGCCTGCTCGCCGCGGCGTTCGACGGCGACGTCGCCGCGTTCGCGGACGCCGTCGAGCGCGACGCGTTCGCCCAGGTGACCGCCGCACTGCCGGTCGACGTAGACCTCGGTCCGCTCGACGAGGACCCGCCGAGCGAGGCGGCGCTCGACCACGGGTACGACAACCTGTTCGCCGTGCCCGGACCGCACTACGTGCCGCCGTTCGCCTCCGCGCACGCCGGCGACGGCGAGGACCCCGAGTCGTTCGAGTCCGACTCGGCGTTCCGCGAGGGCGACGGCGGCGCGCTGCTGGGCACGCCGGCCGCGACGATGGCCGAACTGCACGAGCGCGCGGGGTTCAGTCCGACGCGCGGCGACGGCATCCCGGACCACCTCGCGGCGCAGTTCGAGTTCCTCGCCGTGCTGGCCGCGGCCGAGGCGGCCGCCGCGGACGCCGGCGACGCCGACCGCCGCGGGGACCTGCGGGCGCTCCAGCGGGCGACCCTCGACGCGCTCGGGTGGCTCGACGCCTTCGACCGGGCGGTCGGCGAGGCCGACGCGGTCGAGGGCGTCTTCGCCGCGCTCGCGACGTTCGCGCGGACGTTCGCCGCGTGGGACGCCCGGGACGGCATCGGGGCGGCCGACCGACAGCGGTGACTCACGACGATGACCACGACAGAATCCGACCTGTACGACCGGCTTCGCACCGTCGAGGACCCCGACCTGGGCGACGATATCGTCACGGCGGGTCTCGTGACCGACCTCGACGTGGACGAGGCGAGCGCGACCGTCGAACTCGCGCTCGAAGCGCCCCACGCGCCGACGGAGGCGGCCATCGTCGACGAGGTACACGCGGTCGTCGAGGCAGCGGGCCTCGAACCCCACCTCGTGGCCGCCCCCAGGCGCGAGGACGACCCCGAGACGGCCGTCCTGCCGAACGTCCGGAACGTGGTCGCGGTCGCGTCCGGCAAGGGCGGCGTGGGGAAGACGACCGTCGCCACCAACCTCGCGGCGGGGCTCGCCGACCGCGGCGCGCGCGTCGGCATCCTCGACGCCGACGTGTACGGGCCGAACGTCCCCCGGATGCTCGGCGTCGCCGACGACCCCGCGGTGGAGGAGGCCGACGGCGAGCAGTTCATCACGCCGCCGGAGGAGCACGACGTCGCGGTGATGAGCATGGACCTGCTGGTCGACCGCGAGGAGGCGGTCGTCTGGCGCGGCCCGATGGCAGACAGAGCGCTGTCGGAGCTGTTCGAGGACGTGACGTGGGGGCAGCTCGACTACCTGGTCGTCGACCTGCCGCCGGGGACCGGCGACGTGCAGTTGACGATGCTCCAGAACCTTCCGGTGACGGGTGCCGTCGTGGTCACGACGCCGCAGGCCGTCGCCACCGACGACACCCGCAAGGGTCTCCGGCTGTTCGGCCGGTACGAGACGCCCGTTCTCGGCGTCGTCGAGAACATGGCGCGGTTCGTCTGCCCCGACTGCGGCGGCGACCACGAGATATTCGGCGCCGACGGCGGGCGCGACCTGGCTGACGAGTTCGACGTCCCCTTCCTCGGGTCGCTCCCGCTCGACCCTGCGGTCCGGTCGGACGGGACGCCCGTCGTGCTGGGCGACGGCGACGCCGCGGCCGCGTTCGACGACCTCGGCGGCACCGTCGCCGACAGGGTCGGCCAGTTGCACCGCCACCGCCGCCGCCGCGCCGCAGGAGGGGACTGACGATGTCGGTCGACGACCGACGTTCCGCGGTCCCCGTCGGCGACGTCACCGTCGTCGGTCGGCGGCGCAAGCGCCTCGGCCCCGCCGTCCGCCGGGAGCTGCCGACGGTCGAACTGGACCACGCGGTTCGCTGTGCCAGCGGCGAGCGCACGGCCGGACGCTGGCGCGGCGTCGCCGTCGGCCTCCTGCTCGCCATGGTCGACGCCCCCGACGAGACCACCCACCTGTTCGTCGAGGGACGGGACGGCTACCTGGTCGGCGTCGAACTGCGACGCGCCCTCGGCGGTCTCCTCGCCGACGAACGCGACGGCGCGCCGCTGGCCGCCACCGGCCCGCGGTTCGTCGCGCCCGGCATCGACGGCGAGCAGGCCGTCAGCGACGTCGTCAGGGTCGAGACCGCGGCGCTCGCGCCCGGGGAGTCGCCGGTCGACCGGGAGGTGCGCGACCCCGATGGTTGAGGCCACGGGCGTCGTCCTCGCGGGCGGCGACAGCACGCGGTTCGGCGACGCGAACAAGGCCGTCGCGACGCTCGACGGACGGCCGCTCGTCGCTCACGTCGTCGGCGCGGTCGACGCAGCGACGGAGGCGACGCCGACCGTCGCGGTCAGGACCGACGCCCAGCGGGCCGACCTCGAGGACGCACTCGCCCGGCCCGTCCGGTTCGTCCGCGACCGTCCCGGCGGTGGGCCGCTGGCCGGACTCGTGGCGGCAGCGACGGCCGCGGAGACGCCGGAACTCGTCGTCGTCGGGTGCGACATGCCGCTGGCGTCCGCTCGCGTGCTGCGGTGGCTGCGAGACGAACGCCGACCGGCGGGACGGCTCGACGCCGTCGTCGCGTGCGACGCCGAGGGGCGACCCCAGCCGCTCCACGGCGCGTACGCGACGGACCTCGTCGCGGGCCTCGGCGTCGGCGAGCACGACGGACGCCTCGATGCGGTAGAGCGAGCGGCGTCGCGGGTCCGTCGAGTCGCACCCGCCGACGCACCGCCCGACGCGTCGCTGGCGCGGTCGATGACGAACGTCAACACGAGGGCCGACCTGCGAGCGGTCCGGCGGACGGACGGAGCGGACGACGGGGTCGGGACGGAACGACCAGCGCCCGAACGAGCGCACCGCGTGTTCTGGGACGCGCTACAGGAGTTCTACGGGTAGTCGGGCGAACGACCACGTCGTCCGCAACCCTTACTCGGCGTACAGCGAGTAGAGGATGATGGCGAAGCCGACGGCAGTGAGCGCGCTGTCGGTCATCAGCGCGTACGTGCCGTTCACGGGAACGAGGTGGTCGACGACGCCGGCCAGCATCGCGCCGACGGTGACGACGCCGAAGCCGATGGCCAGTGGCTGGAGGGCGTCGGCCTGGGTACGACGGTAGGCCTTCCACGCGAAGTAGGTTATCAGTGCACCGATGATGAACGTCGTCGTCTTGATCGCGACGATAGTCGAAGTGATGTGGGTCATGTCTCCTTGCGCACCTCCGACCACATGCTCGCGAGCTGCTCGTCTGCAGACTGGGGCGGACGCGTGATCGATATGTCGAACTGCCGGCGTTCGTCGAGCATGATCTGGACCTCCTCGAACGCCAGCACGTACTGCGACGTGTGGTGACCGTCGGTCCGCAGCGCGGTCTGCTGGGCGAGAATCGACGCGTCGGTGAGCTGTTCCAGCTTCCGGTAGGTCGTCGACTGCGGGATGTCACAGCAGTCGGAGATCTCGCTGGCCGTCATCGGTTCGTCGAGCGACTTGACGATGTCCCGGCAGTCGGGGTCGTCGAGGACGCCGAGCACGTCCTGTAGTTCGGGGGAGTCCTCGCCCGCGAGCGGGTCAGGGAGCATTCGGACGATAATCAGGCAGAACCACCGTATAAATCGTTCGCCTCGCACGTAGGACAGGTCCGTTCGGTCCAGACTCCGATCCCCTTGGTACGACGCTGGCTCGGCGGAAACGTACCGGGAAAGCGCGCCACGCCGCCGTTTCACGACGTTGAAACGTTCTGGTGGCAGCCGGCGGGGAGGGGACGACCGACCTGAGCACACCGTCGAGGACTGGCTACAGTTCGAACTCGCGGTCGGTCCGCTGTCGCTCGCGCCAGATGCGGTCGTCGTCGACCGATTCGTCGTCCATGAGGTCGCGCAGCCGACGCTCGTACTCCGCCTCGCCGATGTCGCCCGCGACGTATCGCTGTTTCAGTTCGTCGATGCGGTCCTCCTGCGTGGGTTCGACGCGGTCGGAGAGACCGACGGTCCGCGCCTTCGGGGACGCGCGCTCGACGAGCTCCGCGAGTCGCGCCAGCCGGTCGTCCCTGGGCATCGACGCCCGCCGGACCGCCGTCACCGCCAGCGTGACCGCGAGCACGCCCGCGACCAGCGCGTCGAGCAGCCCCAGGACGATGTAGGGAGCCGTCGCGTCGAGGACGGCGAACAGCAGCGGCGTGCTCCCGGTGGGGTCGCCGAGCGCCGACAGCGCCGCGAGCAGCCCGAGCGCGCCGACGGCGACCATGACGACGAGCGAGACGACCAGTCCCGCGAGCAACGTCTTGACCGTGGTGTCGTCCAGGAGGCCCATCGGACACTGGTTGGGCCGGCGCGTACTTCAATCCACGCCGGCCGACAGGCCGCCGTCGTAACGGTACGTTGAAGTGATAGCTCCGGGACGATTCGACCGTCTCTTCTCCAGGGCTATAGCCGTGGCTCGGCGGAGCCGGGTCGCGCTGTGGCCGGTTGTCGCACGTGACGCGACGGTCAACCCATGACGACCGAATCCACCGTACGCGACGCACTCGCATCGCAGTTCGAAGACGTCGCGGTACGTGACTGCCTGCGGCGTGACGCCCGGAACACCGTCCACGAGGTGTCCGTCGACGGTCGCCGGGCGGTCTGCAAGACGACCGACACCCAGCCGGCGATGCTCGCCCGCGAGGGAGCCGTCCTGGCGGCCGTCGGCGAGCGCACCGCCGTCCCGGTTCCGGCGGTGCTCGCGGCCGGCGACGGACACCTCGTGCTGGCGTGGGCGCGCGGCGACGTCGACGACCGCGACGACCCCCGCGACCGGCGACGCGAGCGACTGCGTGCCGTCGGCCGGACGCTCGCTCGACTCCACCGCGACACGGCAGGCTGGTTCGACGGCCACGGCGCACTGGAGGAGGGCGGCGGCCCGCTCGTCGTCGCACGGCCGACCGGCTGGCCCGACAGATTCGCGGGCTTCGTCGACGACTGGGCGGCGACCCTGGCGGGGACCCGCGACGCCGACGCGGGCGACGCGGTCCGGGAGTTCGTCGGCGAACACCGCCACGAATTCGCCGACCGCTCGCCGGTCCTCGTCCACGGCGAGCCGGCCCCGGACCACGTCCGGTTCGACGGCGGCGAGGTCACGGCGCTGCTCGACTGGGAGCTCGCCCAGGCCGCTCCGGGGGCGTTCGACCTCGTCTGGGCGGAGCGCGACTTCCTCAGGACGCCCACCGCCGTCGCGGTCGACGACGACCTCCGGACGGCGCTGCACGAGGGGTACGAGGCCGAGCGACCACTCCCGCCGGAGGCGGCGTTCCGCTGCGAGGTCTACCGGGCGGCGTTCGCCATGCGGGACCTGCGGCTCGTGGGGCAGGACAGCGAGGATTGCAGGGAGTCGCTACGGACGTACGTCTTCGACCGACTGGACGCCGCCACTAATCGTGGCGGAAACAGCGCTGACCGGTGAACACCATCGCGACGTCGTGCTCGTCGGCGGCCGCGACGACGTCGTCGTCGTTGACCGAGCCGCCGGGCTGGACGATGGCTTCGATGCCGGCCTCGGCGGCGATCTCGACGGCGTCCGGGAAGGGGAAGAAGGCGTCGCTCGCCATGACGGCACCGTCGGCGGACTTGCCCTCGGCATCCTTCTCGGCCTTCATCTTCGCGATCTCGACAGCGTCGACGCGGCTGACCTGGCCGGCGCCGACGCCGACGGTCTCGGTGCCGTCGGCGAACAGGATGGCGTTCGACTTGACGTGCTTGATGGTCTGCCAGGCGAACAGAAGCGACTCGAACTGCTCGTCGGTCGGTTCGCGTTCCGTGACGACCTCGAGGTCGTCGCGGGTGAGCGCCTGCGCGTCCCGCTCCTGGACGAGGCGGCCGCCGACGAGGTCCTTCTCCGTCGTGTGCTCGGTCGTCTCGCCGAGCGGGCCGGTCTCCAGGACGCGGAGGTTGTCCTTCTCGAAGAGGGCGTCGAGCGCGTCGTCGGTGTAGCCCGGCGCGACGACGACCTCCTTGAACGAGTCGGTCACCTGTTCGGCGGTGGCGGCGTCGCACTCGCGGTTCAGCGCGACGATGCCGCCGAACGCGCTCTTAGCGTCGGTGGCGAGCGCGCGCTCGTACGCCTCGGCGAGCGAGTCGGCGGTGGCGCAGCCGGCGGGGTTGGTGTGCTTGATGACCGCGGCGGCGGGCTCGTCGAACTCCTTCACGAGGTTCAGCGCGGCGTCGGCGTCGTTGTAGTTGTTGTACGAGAGGTCCTTCGCGCCCTCGTTGAGCTGGTCGGCGTGGACGACGCTGGCCTCCTCGCAGGTGGCGTCGCCGTACAGCGCGGCGTCCTGGTGGGGGTTCTCGCCGTAGCGCAGGTCGGCCGCGCGGTCGGCCGTCTCGACACGGCGGACCGGGAACCGGCCGCCCTCGTCGCCGTCGACGCTGACGGCGTTGGCGTCGTAGTCGACGTCGACGCGGTCCTCGGCAAACCACTTCACGGCGCGCGGGTAGGCCTTGAACTCGCCCTCGTAGAGCACGCGCTCCTTCAGCGAGTCGGCGTCGTCGCCCTCGTAGACGGGGACCGGCTCCTGGGTGACGACGGGGCCGGTGTCGACCAGTTCGGGGTCGACCGCGCCCGTCTCGTCCGTCGCGTCGGTGACGACGTGGACCGTACAGCCGGTGACGTCGACGCCAGCGTCGAGCGCGTCGCCCCAGGCGTCCGCGCCGGGGAACGACGGCAGCAGCGCGGGGTGGACGTTCAGCGTCGTCGGCGCGGCGTCGAGGAACTCGTCGGTGAGGATGCGCATGTAGCCGTCGAGGCAGACGAGGTCGAACTCGTGGTCGTCGAGGGCGTCGAGCACCCGCCGCTCGTGGGCGCGGCGGTCCTCGTCGTCGCCGAGTTCGACCACCTCGGTCGGAATGTCGCGCTGCGCCGCCGCGTCGAGCACCGGCGCGTCGGGGTCGGTCGTCAGGACGACCGAAAGCTCGGCCCCACCGGGCGCCAGGTCGTCGAGGTGCAGGAGGTTTCGACCACGGTTCCCGGCCATGCCAGCGATTCGTGTCATGGTCGAAGCGGCGCGCGCCGGGCCAAAAGATGTTGTGGTTGCTCGCCGGAAGATATGCACTTACGTGGATACATATCGGTGTTCTAAGCCACGTTGAACGGTAGAGTGTTCACGTCCGTGTCACTGCGGGGCGTCCAGAGTTGCGCTGGTCGGCGTCGGCACGACTAGTCGACGGACGCCGGTGACGAGTCGACAGTCGGTCTGCGTCGCTCTCCCCGGACGCGAGGAAATCCGTCGCCCATTTATCCGCTGGGGCCCAGGCACCACCATGAGCGACGAATCGGCCGGGTGGGTCAGCCTCTACTCGGGCGGCAAGGACTCCTCGTGGGCGCTGTACCGGGCGCTGGAGCGCGGGCTTCCCGTCGAGCGCCTGCTCACGGTCCACCCCGACGGCGACTCGTACATGTACCACGTCCCCGCGACGGACCTCGCCGCGCTCGCCGCCGAGAGCGTCGGCATCGACCTCGTGGAGGTCGAACCGGACGACTTCGCGGCTGGCGACGCCGAGGACGCCGGCGCGCAGGGCGACCGCGAACTCGCCGTGCTGGAGGACGCGCTGGCGGACCTCGCTCTCGACGTGACGGGGGTCACGGCCGGCGCGGTCGAGAGCGAGTTCCAGACCCACCGCATCGAGGCGATGTGCGAGCGCCTCGGCGCGGACCTGTTCGCGCCGCTGTGGCGGGAGGACCCCGTCGACCTCGCGCACGCGATGCTCGACGCCGGGTTCGAGATCCGCATCGTCGCCGTCGCCGCCTACGGTCTCGACGAGTCGTGGCTCGGCCGCCGCCTCGACGCCGACGCGCTCGCCGACCTCCGGCGGCTGAACGAGGAGTACGGCGTCCACGTCCTCGGCGAGGGCGGGGAGTTCGAGACGCTGGTGACCGACGCGCCGCACATGGACCGCCCAATCGAACTCGAGTACGACACCGAGTGGGACGGCACCCGCGGCACCATCCGCGTCGAGGACGCCTGGCTGGGGTAGCGGTCGGGAGGGTTCCGGTGGAGTTCTTCGGCGACGTGACGGAGAAACGGGCGGTCTACTTCGGGGTCAGACCGGGCGCTACTGGCCGTTCGTGATCTGCGTGTGGGCACCGATGAGCGCGCCCGAGAGGTCCATGTTCTCGATGTGGGTCTTCTCGTCGATGATGGAGTTGCGGACGTCGCAGTCGCGCACGGTGGCCTTCGGGAAGATGACGGCGTTGTTGACGCTGGCGTTCAGCAGTTCGGCGTCGTCCATGACGTGGACGTTCTCGCCGACGGTGGCGTTGTCGAGCGTCGCCGAGTCGGCGACCCGGGATTCGCCGTCGAGGTACCAGGCGACGGCGTCGAGGTAGCTCTCGGGCGTCCCGATGTCGAACCACGCCTCGTCGAAGGTGTAGGCGCAGACGGTGTCCCGGGACTGCAGCCACTGGACGAACCAGCCCGGCTCGTCGGGGTTGTTGCCGTCGGAGAGGTACGTTTCGAGCAGCGGCAGCGTCTCGCGGGTGAAGGCGTAGCAGGCGATGGAGACGAGCGTCGAGTTGGGGTCGTCGGGCTTCTCCTGGAAGTCGACGACCTCCTCGCCGTCGAGTTCGACCAGCCCGTACGACGTGGCCTTCTCGCGGCTGCCGACGTCGTAGGCGGCGAGGCTGGACGCGCCGTGGCGCTCGAAGAAGTCGATGAAGTCGCCGACGTCGAAGCTGATGAGGTTGTCGCCGGCGATGACCACCAGGTCGTCGTCGACGCCCTCGCGGTCGACCAGCTGGGCGAGCGCGCCGACGACGCCGAACTTCTCGTCCTCCTCGGACGTGTCCTCGATGGACAGCGTCGGCTTCTCGAACTCGCTCCCGGCGAGGTGAGTGCGGAAGTCGTCGGCGAACCGCTCGTTGGTGCTGACGAACACCTCGTCGATGCGGTCGTCGGCTTCCAGGTCGGCGAAGATGCGGTCGATGACCGTGGTCTCGCCGATCGGGAGGAACATCTTCGGGCGATGTTTCGTGATCGGCCACAGTCGCGTCGCGTACCCGCCTGCGAGGACGACGGCTTTCATGGCCGGAGCGTCTATCCGGTGCGACAAGACCTTTTTCATCTTTCGACCGCCACCAGATAGATAGTGCCGCCCTCCGTGACATTCCAGTTCCCGTCGACCTGCGGAGACGAACGTCGTGCGTGCGGAGATGATGGCGGTGACGCGGGGGAACGCAGCTGTCGACCGCCCGAGGTGTCGAACGGCGTCCAGTTGGCGGCGTCGCGGGACGCGTCGGGCCGAACGACCGGCGCTGGAAGCCTCGCCCGCGGGGCGGTCGGTCGTCGCAACTGTCCGTCCCTCGACGGGACGGAACCAGACCTATAGGCCTCGTCGTCGTGTAACGTGACGGGGGCGAAAGGGATGTCATCGAGCGAGGGGGGAGGACGGCTCCCGCTACGGGACGCGGTCGCATCGCGCGGCGGAGGTCCAGGGACGAACGCGGACTGCTCGCGAGCGCCGGCGACGGCGTCCGTCATCGGCAGGAACGACGACGGCCGGGACGGATGACCGGGGTGACACGCCCGTCGGCCGCGGTGGTCCTGGCGGTCCTGCTGGCGACGTCTGGCACTGCGTACGTCGCCGCGCTTCCTGCCCTGGACGTCGGCGGTCCCGCCCGTGACGGGCCCGCTGCCGCCCAGGAGACGCCCACGACGATCGGGACCCTGGCGCAGGGAGAGACGCAGTTCGAACTCGTCTCGGCGACGACGAACGTGCCGGTCGACGGACGGGGGACGCTGGCGCTGACGTTCGAAAACACCGGCGACGCCGTCCGCAACGCAAGCGTCCGGGTGCAGTCGCCCAACGAGAGCCTGCGGTTCGGCCCCGCCCAGAACGCCACGGACTTCGTCGGCACCTGGGCGCGTGGCGAGCGCCGGACGGTGAGGTTCGAGCTCCTCGCCGAGGAGTTCGCCGAGACGCGCAGCTACCCCTTCGAGGCGACCGTCGCCTACACCGCCACGAACGGCACCCGGGTGCGCACCCCGCCGTTCACGTTCGACGTGCGCCCCTCCGGGCGCATCAGACTCGACCGTTTCGAGGTCACCCGCATCGCCTCGACGGTCCAGGCCGGCGAGACGGGGACCATCTCGGTCACCGTCGAGAACACCGGCCCCGACGTCGACGACGCCATCGTCACGCTGCGGCCGCTGACCGACACCATCCGCCTGGGACGGGTGCGCGCCGGCGGCACGCGCGGCGTCGTCGGGGCACGCAACGCGACGCGGTTCGTCGGCGACTGGGCGTCCAACGAGGACGTCACCTTCGAGTTCGACGCCAGCGCCGGCAACGACACCGTCGTCGCCAGCTACCCCTTCTCGATGACCGTCTCCTACGCCACCAACGGCAACCGCACCCAGACTCAACTGGAGACGTTCGGCGTCATCCCGGCCCCAGAACAGTCGTTCGCGCTCGGCGACGTCACCAGCACCCTCCGCGTCGGCGACGAGGGCAACGTCACCGGCGCGGTGGTGAACGAGGGACCCGAACCGGTCCGCGACGCGACGCTCGTCCTCCAGCGGGGGTCGACGACGCTCCGATCCGGGGAGACGCAGTACCCGCTCGGGACGATTCCGGCGGGCGAGCGGCGGTCGTTCCGGTTCGACGTGGACGCGAGCAACGCCACGAGCGCGGGACCCAGGCAGCTGACGTTCCGCGTCGTCTACCGAAGCGAGGAGGGCGGGCGGACCGCGAGCGACCCGCTACCGGCGACGATCCAGGTCGGCGCGAGGCGCGAACCGTTCGACGTTACCCCGGTGGACGCGTCGTTCGGCGTCGACGAGAGCGGCCGGATCCGGGCCAGAATAGCCAACGACGCCGGGCGACCGCTGAGGAACGTGACGGCGCGCCTGCAGGTCGCCGAACCGCTGACCAGCGACGACCCGAGCGCGTACGTCGGGCGGCTGGCACCCGGCGGGTCCGCGACCGCGGCGTTCGAGCTGACCGTCGAGGACGAGGCCGTCCCGGGACGCCAGCCGGCGACCGTGCTCGTCACCTACGAGACGCCGGACGGCGAGCGCCGCGTCGCCGGTCCCTACCAGGTCCCCGTGCAGGTGCAGGGGAGCCAGGGCCCGGGCTTCCCGCTCGTCGCAACGGTCGCGGTGGTCGCCGTCGTGCTCGCGGGCGCAGGCTGGTGGTGGTGGCGCGGGCGGTAGTCAGACGTCCTTGCGCTCGAACAGCTCCGCGCTGGCGACGAGCAGGACGACGGCGACGACGACCAGCAGGGCGAGGTCGCCCCACGCGACCGTCCCCTCGGTGAGTATCTCGCCGACGTCGTAGTAGCGGGTGACGGCGACGTCGCCGACCCACTCGTAGTCGGTGTCGAAGGTGAGCGAGTCGACGAGGAACATGCCGAAGACGCTGCCGATGCCGGCCGTCTGGGCGCGCCGGGCGGAGTCGAAGACGACCGACGCGACCATGCCGATGGCCGCGCAGGCGAGGAGGTAGCCGATGGAGTAGGCGTGGAGCGCGAACAGGTCCACGGCGTCGATCGACTCGTCGATGTACTGGACGCCGCCGTACACCGCGAGGTAGCTCAGGGCGTTGACGGCGACCATGCTCGGGACGAGCGCGAGGAACTTGCCGACGACGAGCCGCGACCGGCTGACCGGGTGGGCGAGCACCAGTTCGAGGGTGCCGTTCTCCACCTCGCTCGCGACGCTCGACGCGGCGGCGTACGCGTAGTAGACGCCGAGCACGAGCAGCCAGGCGAGCTGGTAGAACTGCGAGGCGAGGAAGCCGTCGATGGTGGTGATGGTCGTCACGTTGCCGACGAACGCGCGCCGGGTCTCCTCCGGCAGGCTCTCGATGTAGGCGTCGAGGTCGACGCCGGCGTTCTGTATCGAGGGGAACAGGGCGACGTGGAGCGCGATGAGCACGACCAGCGCCGCAGTCAGCAGCAGCGTCCCCCGGACGCGCTTGCCGACCTCGAACCGCGTTATCTCCAGCACGTCACTCCCCTCCGGCCTCCCCCGGCGGCGGTGCCGTTGGCTCCGCCGGCCGTTCGACGTCCTCGTCGTAGAACTCGATGAAGACGTCCTCCAGCGACGTCGCCCTGACCACCACGTCGTTGATCGTGTACCGGTCGAGGACGTCCACCAGCCCGTCGTAGTCGTCGCCGGTCACGACCAGGCGGTAGTAGCCGTCCGCGTCCCGTCCGGCGCTCGCGACGCCCGGGAAGCGGAGGTCGTCGGGCGCGGGCGACTCCGCCAGGTCGAGGCGCACGACCTTCCCGCTCTTTGCCAGCAGGGCGTCGATCTGCTCCAGCGCGACGCGTCGCCCGTCGCGGATGATGCACACCCGGTCGCAGAGCCGCCGCACCTCGCTCAGGATGTGGGTCGAGAAGAAGACGGTGACGCCGCGCTGCTGTTCGGTTTCGAGGAACTCGTAGACCGCGTTCTGGGCCAGCGGGTCCAGGCCGGCGGTGGGTTCGTCCATGACGACGAGGTCGGGGTCGTGCATGAACGCCTGGACGAGTGCGAGTTTCTGCTTGTTCCCTCGCGAGTAAGCCTTCACCTTCCGGTCGTGCGGGATGGGGAAGCGGTCGAGCAGTTCCTCGCGGCGCTGGTCGCCCGACAGCGACCCGAAGTAGTCGAGCAGTCGCTCGCCGGTCACGTCCCCGTAGAAGTTCGCGTCGCCGGGGACGTACCCCACGTTCGCCCGCGCCGCCAGCGCGGCGTCGCGGTCGGTCACGTCCTGCCCCAGTAGCCTCGCCGTCCCGCGCGTCGGCTTCAGCAGGCCGAGCATCGCCCGGATGGCCGTCGACTTCCCCGCGCCGTTCGGGCCGAGGAACCCGAATATCTCCCCAGCGTCGACCGCGAACGTCAGGTCCTCCACCCCCCGGACGTCGCCGTAGTACTTCGTCAGGTCCTCCACGGCGATCGCGTTCTCGACGGTCGTCGCGTCCGTCGTCACACCGAGAACAGGACGGGCCGGACGGTCTTAACGGTTCCCGGCGCGACCGTCACCGGACGAACCCGTCGACGGCGTCGGCGATGGGGTCCGTCTCGTCGAGCAGGACGTCGTCGAGTTCGTCGGAGAAGCGTCGCAGCGCCTGGGCGGCGGACGTCTCTGCGAGCGCGTACTCCGGATAGGGGCCGTCCGTCTCGACCGTCCGGACGAGTCCCAGGTCGAGCAGGGCGTCGCGGTGGGTCGCCCACGTGCTCGGGTCCACGTCCGCGTGTTCGGCGAGGTCGGTGGCTCCGAAACTCGCCGACGGATCGTCGGCGAGCACCCCGAGGATCTTCACGCGCGCCGGATAGGCGAGCACCTGGGCGAGGGGCGGGGACGTGAGGTCTCGCGTTCCCGGAGCCATCGTTCCGTGTTCCACCGCCTTGTTTCAAAACGATGTCGGTGTTCGTCTCGTCTCGTGACCTAATTAACGAACGTAGATTCGATGGAAAAATTTTAACGTTCGTTCGGCGATTCCCCTGTGGGGCGTACGACGACCAGAGGCTCTCCGTACCGACGGTCAGGAACCAGGACGTGTCCCTGCGTCGCCCGGTCGACGGCGCAGTACGCCACGGTCTTCGAGACCTCGCGAACCGGTCCTGTCATCCGGTGCGATGCCGCCACGAGGAGCGCTAGCTCCCGTTCGCCCCGCTGACACTCCACCGACGACGCGACCCCCGTCCGTCGTTCCCTCCTTTCGCCTCCCTCCCCCTCCATACGCCCCAGGTCCACCTTCCACCTCGTCCGCCTCCATCCACCTCGTCCGCCTCCATCCACCTCGTCCGCCTCCATCCACCTCGTCCGCCTCCATCCACCTTCCACTTCGTCCGCCCGTCGTCACTTCCCTCACCCCGTCAGCCTCCCTCCACCCTCCGCTCCCTTCGCAGCCCAGTCGTTCTCTCAGACGTGAAAGGACGTGAATTTTTAACCCATGCCGCCACCAGTTGGAGGTGATGGTCGAGGCGTTCGCTGTAGCGAGCGGGAAGGGCGGCACCGGGAAGACCACCAGCACGCTCGCGCTCGGGATGGCGCTGGCCGAGGAGTACGACGTCACCGTCGTCGACGCCGACACCGGGATGGCGAACCTGCTCTTCCACGCGGGCCTGGCGGACGCGGAGACGACGCTGCACGACCTGCTCGTCGAGGGAGCGGACGTGGCGGTCGAGGACGCCGTCTACGAACGATTCGGGATGTCCGTCGTGCCGTGCGGCACGAGCCTCGCGGCGTTCGAGCGCGCCGACCCCGACCGCCTCCGCGACGTGGTCGCGGACCTCGCCGCCGACACCGACGTCCTCCTGCTCGACTCGCCGGCCGCCCTCGGCAGCAAGAGCGCCGTCCTCCCCGTCGTGCTGGCCGACCGCGTGGTCGTCGTCCTCCAGCCGACTATCCCCTCCGTCAGCGACGGTCTGAAGGTCCAGGAGTACGCCCACTCCTACGGCACCGGCACCGCCGGCGTCCTGTTCAACAAGGTCCACGAGTCGGAGGACGTGGACGCCATCGCCGAGAAGTGCGAGCGCTACTTCGACGGCCCGACGCTCGGGACGGTTCCGGACGACGACGCCGCGCGCACGGCACGGCAGGCCGGCGAGCCGCTACTGGCGCACGCGCCGGAGAGTCCGGCGGCCGACGCCTACCGCGACGTGGCCGCCGCGCTGGAGGTCCACGACGGAGCATCGGACGACGTGGCAGATCGATTCCGCAGCGCGGTCGTCCCCGATTCGCCATGAACCTGTCGAGCGACCGGACGCTCCCCCGCGGCACGCTCGTGCGCTCGCGGGTGGTCGACGACCCCGCCGTCGCGCTCGAGGCGGCGCTGGACCGCGAGCTGACCGGGTACGCCGTGTTCGAACCCGGCGACGCGCTGCTGCTCGACGACGAGGGGAGCGGCGTCCTGACGTTCGCCGCAGGCGTGCCGGTGCTCGCGTACCACACCGGAACGGACCGCGGCGGGCCGGCGGCGCTGTCGGACCTCGCCGTGCCCGGCCCCTACAGCGTCGACCTGTACGAATCGCCCGCCGGCGCACTGGACGAGGCCCACGACACGCCCGAACTGCAGGTGCCGCCAGGGATGCCCGCCGACCGACTGGGCGGCGACACCGACCTCGCGGTGCGAACCAGGGACGCCGCACCGCCGGAACGGCTCGACGCCACGCCGGCGACCGACGACGGGGAGACGACGTCCGGCGCGGTCGAGGCGTTCCTGGAGGACGACGAGCGCATCGCCGCGATACGCGAAGAGGCGCGCGAACAGGCCGAACGGCGAGCGGAGGAGTGGGGACTGACGGACCAGCTGGAGTGAGAACGGTGTCGCCCGCCGGCCGTCAGAGTCGGGCGTCGAGGTAGCGGCTCAGGCCGAAGAGGACGAGACCGCTACAGAACGCAGCAGCGGCGACGACGGCGACCGTAATGCCCGTTCCAGATGGATCGAACGGGTTGCGGCCGCCCATCGCGACGTACTGGCTGATGGCCCCCGTCCCCGCGTGACCGAGGAGGAAGTACCCGACGGTCACGGCGACGCCGACAGCACCGGTACCGAGTCCGAGCAGCGACGCGACGTCTTCGAGTGCGAGCAGGTCGCGGGCGCGCCGTCGCGACAGTCGCGCCTTCCGACGGACGAGCACCGCCGCGACCGCGACGTGCCCGAGCGACGCGAGCAGTTCGACGCCGACGGTGAACACGCCGACGATGGCGATGACCGGCGACCCGGCCAGCGGGTTGCCGTCGGCGAGCAGCGTCGCGACGGAGTCGGGGTAGGCCAATACGATGGGTGCGACGAGCGAGAGGGCCAGAAGGAGCACGCCCTGCCACGCCAGTTTCCGGGGTATCGGCTGCTTGAAGTAGCTGAACCGTCGGGCGCGGAGCTGTTCGTACTTCGAGTCCGCGAGTATTGCCCTGGCGATGCCGTCGTCGATGTCGTTCGTGTGTCCGTCCATATCCGTCCCCGCCGTATCGGCGGCTTGCTCTGTGTATACCCTTCCGGAATATACCGTTGTCGGAAGGGTAACGACGCCCTACCTCCGGAAAACGACAGGATACTCCTGCGGTCGACGGAGGCCCGGCCGCGAGTTCGATTCGACCGTGAGTGGTGCGTCGCGCCTTACACACATCTTCGAGAATGTTCGAGTAATGTTAGATTGACGCCAGACGTCGGGTCGCCTCTCAAACGTAACGACAGGAACCGGCGGGAAAACTAGCGACTGGCGACGACGTTCCGGCCACGCAGCGAGCGCCGCCGGACGGAAGCTGGGCGGCGGGGGGCAGGCCGACGCGGTAACGGCCGTTGACGCGCGAGCGGCCCGCGAGACCGGACTCCGATAGCCTGAAGCGTCCGGCATCTGTTCACGGAGGTATGGACTACCACGAGGCGGCGAACTTCCTCTTCGACCTGCGGCGGTTCCGTCCGAGCCCGGGGACGGACTCGACCGCCAGCCTCCTCGCCCACCTCGGTGACCCGCACGAGACCGTCGATTTCGTGCAGATCGCCGGTTCGAACGGCAAAGGGAGCACCGCCCGGATGACCGAGCAGGTGCTCCGGGAGGCTGGCCTGTCGGTCGGCCTGTTCACGTCTCCGCACCTGGACGACGTGCGCGAACGCGTCACCGTCGACGGACGGCAGATCCGCAAGCGAGCGCTGGTCGAGTTCGTCGAGGCGACACGCGACTACGTCGAGGAGCGGGCCGTCGTCGGCGAGTCGCCCACGTTCTTCGAGACGATGACGGCGATGGCGCTGTGGTACTTCGGCCGCGAGGACGTCGACGTCGCGGTGCTGGAGGTCGGCATCGGCGGGAAGTACGACGCGACGAGCGTCGTCGACCCGGTCGCGGCGGCGGTGACGAGCGTCACGCTGGAGCACACCGGCGTCCTCGGCGACACGATCGACGAGATCGCGCGGGACAAGGCCCACGTCGCGCCCGCCGACGCGCCGCTGGTGACCGGCGCGACCGGCGACGCGCTGGCGGCCGTCGAACGGCAGGCCGACGACGTGGTTCGCGTCGACGCCGACGCGGCATCGGAGCGAGACGCAGACGGGAGTGACGCGGCCGTCCAGGCGACCTACGAGGGACGGTCGAACCACACCGAAGCGGGAGTCTCGGTCTCCGGCGCGGACTGGTCGGTCGAGACGTCGATACCGCTGCTCGGCGAACACCAGGCCCGCAACGCCGGCATCGCGGCGGCGCTCGCCCGACAGGTGGCCGACGCGCGGGGTGAGGGCGTCGCGGTCGACGAGGCGACGCTCGCGCGCGGTCTCCGGAAGGGTTTCTGGCCGGGCCGGTTCGAGGTGATGGGGACCGACCCGCTGGTCGCGCTCGACGGCGCGCACAACCCCGGCGCGTGCGAGGCGGTCGCGGAGACGCTAGCGGAGTTCGACTACGACGACCTCCACCTCGTCTTCGGGGCGATGAACGACAAGGACCTCGAGGGGATGACGACGGCGCTGCCGACGCCGGACCGCGTCGTCGCCTGCGAACCGAACCTCGACCGCGCCGAGGACGAGGCGGTCGTCGCGCGGGCGTTCGAGGCGGCCGGCGTCGAAGACGTGGAACGGGTGAGTTCGGTCGAGAGCGCGGTCGACGACGCCCTCGACGCGGCCGGCCCGGACGACTTCGTGCTCGTCGCGGGGTCGCTGTTCGCCGTCGCGGAGGCGCGCCAGCGGTGGACGCGCGCGGAGATTCCGAAGCGCGTCGCCGACCTCGACGACGCGCAGGAGACGCTGTCGGGCGCGAACGTCACCGCACCGGGGGTCTGGCGGATGCGCGGCAAGGCGGTCCATCGCGTGCTGAAGACGCGCGTCCAGCCGCGGCAGGCCCAGTACCTCAAGGAGGAGATGCTGAGCCTCGGCGGCGAGTGCGCCCAGTCGGGGCTGAACGACCAGGACGAGGAGCGCATCGACGTGGTGCTGATGGGCACCCTGTCGCAGTTCAAGCGCCTCGCCGAGAAGCTGGAGGGACAGCCGTACGGCCTCTCGGTGTTCGCCGAGGAGTTGCGCGACTCGCTCGGCATCCAGCGGTCGCCCGACGCCCAGGGGTTCCCCTGGGAGGACCGGACGGCCGTCATGGGCATCCTGAACGTCACGCCCGACAGCTTCCACGACGGCGGCGAGTACGAACTCCGCGAGGACGCCATCGCCCGCGCGGAGGAGATGGTTGCCGCCGGCGCGGACGTCGTCGACGTGGGCGGCGAGAGCACGCGCCCCGGCGCGGACGAGATATCCGTCGAGGAGGAGATCTCGCGCGTCGTCCCAGTCATCGAGGCCATCGCTGACTGCGACGCCATGGTGTCGGTGGACACGCGGAAGGCCGAGGTCGCCCGCGCAGCCCTCGACGCCGGCGCGGACATCGTCAACGACGTCTCCGGCCTGGAGGACCCCGAGATGCGGTTCGTCGCCGCCGAGTACGACGCGCCGCTCGTGGTGATGCACAGCATCGACGCGCCGGTCGTCCCCGAGCGCGACGTCGAGTACGACGACGTGGTCGAGGACGTCGTCGCGGAACTGGAGGAGCGGGTGCTGCTCGCCGAGAAGGCTGGCCTGGACCGCGAACGCATCATCGTCGACCCCGGACTCGGGTTCGGCAAGTCGGCCGCCGAGAGCTTCGAACTCCTCGGACGGACGGGCGAACTCCACGGTCTCGACTGTCCCGTGCTGGTCGGGCACTCCCACAAGTCGATGTTCGGCCTCGTCGGGCAGGAGGCGGGCGAGCGCGGCCCGGCGACGGTGGCCGCGACGGCCATCGCGGCCGAGCGCGGTGCCGACATCGTCCGCGTCCACGACGTGGAGGAGAACGTCGCCGCGGTGCGGGCGGTGGCGGCGTCGGCGGAACCCGAGTCGTTCATCGACGAGGACACCGGCGACGGCGACTGAGGCGTCGGCGGAACCCGAGTCGTTCATCGACGAGGACACCGGCGACGGCGACTGAGGCGTCGGCGGAACCCGAGTCGTTCATCGACGAGGACACCGGCGACGGCGACGGTTAACGTGGACGCCCCGGTAGTGAATCGCTTGGCGACGTGAGAGTCGAGTTCGCAACGGGGAGAGGGTGCGTATCTCACGCTCCGTGTCTCACGGAGTAGCCGTTCGAAATTCAGTGTCTCGTTTTTGTGGCAGGGAGGCGTACCTACGATATGAGTGATTCAGGGAGCGACGAGTTCGATCCTACTGCGCCCGAGCAGCGCCAGATCGGCCGTGAGATGGTCGATGATAGTACAGGGCTCGGGTCGGTGATGGCCCATTGCTACCGCGGAGAGATGGGTCGCGTCACCACGTGGCGCCAGCGCCTCGACCAGACCACGACGTGGGCCGTGACGGTGATGGCGGCCATCTTGACGTGGGCGTTTTCGAGTTCCGACAATCCCCACTACATTTTGCTCATCGGAATCGTGGTCGTCACCGTCTTTCTGGCCATCGAGGCGCGACGGTATCGAGACTACGACGTATTTCGGTCGCGGGTTCGCCTGCTCCAAGAGAACCTGTTCGCGAACGCGCTCGACCCATCGCACGACGTGGAACGCAAGAACTGGCGAGCGGAGTTGAGTGCGGACTTCCGGGTGCCGACCGTGAAAGTTTCACTTCGAGAAGCACTCGACAACCGGCTTCGACGCGTGTACCTCCCGCTGCTCGGCATCTTGCTCGCGGCGTGGGTCTTTCGTATCACTGCGTTTACGCCGCCACGGAAAACGTGGCTCGAAGCCGCTGGGATAGCCTACGTCCCGGGAGCTGTCGTCATCGCTCTCGTTGGTGTGTTCTACGCGATACTGGTGGGGATCGCGTTGTGGCCGCGAGAACGCCATGCCAAAGGAGAGTTCCGCGAAGGCGACCCCGACGAATGGAAAGATACCGACCGATAAATCCACACACTGTATTCGGAGAAGGAAAGCGTCGGGGTCGTGGTGGACACCGAGCGGCCCCGTGTCGTGTTAGCACGGGAGTAGGATTATATCCGGTAACAGCTTGAATCGAAACGTGCACTCGTACGTCCCCGAGTACAAACGGCCCCCGCTGGGCGTGAAGGCGATCGCCGGGCATAGTTTTCTCGCCGGACTCGTGACCCTCTGGCTCGCTATTGCAGCTTCCCCGCTCTATCTCGGAATCAGCGTGCTCGCTTTCGGAACGGCGCTCGGACTCTGGACGGAGCGGAAGTGGGGAACACCAGCGGAAATACTGCTGTACCTCCTCGAACTGGGTCGGAACACCGTGTCTGTGGTCGCCGGTGGAAAAGAGCTGGGTTCGGCGGTCGCGGCGACGCTGAGCCTGATGGTGGTGGTGTACCTCACCAGACAGCGATACTACGAACGGATTCGCTGACGTGAGTGCTGACACTGCTGAGTCCACGCTCTCGACTGCATGTCCACGACCAGAACCCGTGAAGCGCCGTGAGACCGGCACCCCTATGACGCGTGACCGACTACGCCGCGCCATGAGCGGGCCGCTGCAGTCGTTGCTGGGCGATTCCGACGAGGGGACCGTCGCGCTGTTCGTCGACGGGCCGAACGTGCTGCGCGAGGAGTTCGACGTCGACCTGGACGACGTCCGGACGGCGAGCGAGGAGTTGGGCCAGCTCGCCGTCGCGCGCCTCTACCTGGACGAGCACGCGACGCCGGGGCTGATCCAGGCGGCCGAGGCGCGGGGGTACGAGGTCGTGGTGACCAGCGGCGACGTGGACGTGAAACTCGCCATCGACGCGACCGAACTCGCGCTGGACGGGCGCGTCGGCGCGCTCGCCATCGCGTCGCGGGACACCGACTTCAAGCCGGTGCTGGAGAAGGCGGCCCGCAACGGCGTCCGCACGGTCGCCATCGCGCCGGGCGAGCACGGACGGTCCGACGCGCTCCAGAACGTCGCCCACGACGCGGTCGTGCTCGAAGAGTAGGGTTTTCGGTCCCACGCTCCGTTCGGTCGCACATGAACGACCTCGGGACGCCGGTCCTGGACAACCATCTGCATCTGGACCCCGAGCACGGGCGCGGCATCGAGGCGGTCAAGGACTTCGCTCGCAGCGGCGGCACCCACCTGCTCGTCGTCAACAAGCCCTCCTGGCTCCTCGGCGTGACGGCGGAGACGGGCGAGGACTTCCGCGCCGTCTTCGAGACGACGGTCGAGGTGGTCGCGCGCGCGAACGAGGTGCTCGACGGCAAGGCCTGGTCCGTCCTCGGCGTCCACCCCGGTCTGGTGTCGCGACTCGTCGACGACCGCGGGTACGACCCCGAGGAGGCGCGCGACCTGATGCAAGCGGGGCTGGCGGTCGCGGCGGAGTACGTCGCGGACGGCCGCGCCGTGGCGCTGAAGTCCGGGCGGCCGCACTACGACGTCTCCGAGGACGTGTGGGCGGCGTCGAACGCCGTCCTCCGACGCGCGCTCGAACTCGGCGCGGAGACGGACGCGGCGGTGCAGTTGCACACCGAGGCCAGCGAGGACCTCTCGGACATAGCGACGTGGGCGGAGGACGCCGGGTTGCCGGCCGAACGCGTCGTCAAGCACTACGCCGGCGGCCGACTGAAGGGGCCGACGCCGAGCGTGATGAGCGAGAAGGACCGACTGGCGGTCGCGGCGGAGGCCGGCGAACCGTTCCTGATGGAGACCGACTTCGTGGACGACCCCGACCGGCCCGGCGCGGTCCTCGGACCGAAGACCGTCCCGCGGCGCGTGGACTGGCTGCTCGAGGAGGGGTACGAGGACGCTGTCAGGAACGCCCACGTGGAGACGCCCGAGCGCGTCTACGACCTGGACACCGAGGCGACGCTCTCGCGGTAAGTGACGACGATTTTGCGGTGCAAGATGGCGCTCTCGCGGTGAGCGACGACAATTTTGCGGTGAGCGGCGACGATGCCGGGACCGGTTCGGTTGGCAGCCGCGGCGACGTGCCACCGACGGACGGTCGCGGGAGAGTCGCGAACGCTCCTCCCCGTTCACTTATTTAAAACGCCTCGCAGTACCAGACGACACCGTTGCGTCGAACGCACGGTAGAGGAACTGAGACGCCTTAGTTTCGAGAGTGCGTCGCGCCCGCAGCGCCTCGCAGGATTTATGAATCGCGCTACGCACCAAAGAGGTATGAGCGCACCGCCGGAGGAGTTCTACTCCGAGGAACGCTGGCAGAACTGGCTCGACCGCATCCGGGACGAGGACATCGACCCCGAGGACGAGGACTCCGCACGCCTCCTGCTCAACCTCCAGGACGACGTCGCCATCGCCGTCGCGAAGATCGTCACCGCGTACGACGACAGCGACATCGACGAGGATGAGGCCCTGGACGAACTGGCCGACATCCGCGAGACGGTGCTCGGCGAGGTCGCGTTCGACGACGAGGAGAAGGCGATGCTCATCGACGGCGTCCAGACGAGTCTCGTCTGCGTCTTCTACTCCGCCGAGGAGTACGTCGCCGGCGGTCCCGCCGACGAAGCCGCCGTCGAGGAGTACGTCGTCGAGGCGTCGAAGGCCGAGGAGGCCGAGGACCTCGACTCCGCCCTCGGCCTCGTGGCCGCCGCGGGCACCCGCATCATCGACGGCGAGGAACTCGACATCGCCGTGACCGAGGACATCGAGTACGGCCTCGTCACGGAGTGGGTCAACGGCCTCGACAGCCTCCAGAGCGCGATGAGCGACCCCGAGGTCGTCGAGGAAGAGGACGAGGACTGACGAGAGGGGGTTCTGCCAGTGACGCTGGCGTGATTCTCGCTATCTCGAACCGGGCGACAGCAGCGGCAGTGCTGCGACGCGTCGATCGACCGGTCTTCGGACGGAGCTGTCACGTCGTGCGAACGTTCCGAGCGTCGGGCAGGGCCGCCCGCTGCGCCGTCTCCCGCAGCGTCTCGACGGACTGACCGCGTGAGTGGTAGGTTTTTTGTGCTCCCCTTGGTTTGCACAGACCGATGACGTTCCGGGACGACGACCGCGCCGTGACGGTCCAGGTAGGCGTGGTGTTGCTGTTCGCGATACTCGTCGTCGCGATGTCGCTCTACCAGTCGACCGTCGTCCCGAACCAGAACCAGGCGGCCGAGTTCGACCACGAGCGGCGGGTCCAGGGCCAGTTGATCGACCTCCGCAACGCCGTCCTTGGGACCGGCGCGACCGGCGCCGGCCAGCCGGTGTCGGTGACCCTCGGCACGCAGTACCCCCAGCGCACCTTCTTCATCAACCCGCCGCCGGCGACGGGGGAGTTGCGGACGGCGTCGGCGGGGTCGTTCACCGTCGAGAACGTCACTGCGCTGTCCGCCGAGACGAGCGACTACCTGAACAGCAGCCGGCGGACCCTCTCCTTTGCGACCCGGCACCTCGTCTACGAGCCCAACTACCGCGAGTACGACGACGCGCCGGCGACGGTGTACGAGAACACGGTCGGGTACAGGCGGTACGAGTCGACCGACGTCCCGGTCACCGACCAGTCGCTCGTGCAGGGACGGCAGGTCACCCTCGTCGCGCTCGACGGGTCGATCGCGCAATCGCAGGCCGGCACTGTCAGCGTCGACCCGCGCGCCGTCAGTCCCTCGGCAACCGCCGCGCGGACGGTCAGCGTCCGGCGGAACGCCACTGGGCGGCCGGTCACGGTCCGGGTGCCGACCGACCTGAGCGAGCAGCGGTGGGAGAAGCTCCTCGCGGACCAGCGGGTGAGCGAGGGCGGGTACGTCGCGAACGTCGGCGTCGACGGCGGCGTCCTGACGCTGACGCTCGACGGCGAGCGCGGCGGCAGTGCAGTGACCTACGACCTCCGGATGGCGAACGTCGACGTCGGGTCCTCGGCGGCGGACGCGGGCCCGGCCTACGTCACCGACGTCCGGGGGACGACGAGGAGCGTCGCTCCCGGAACGAGCACGACGCTCGTCGCCGAGGTCCGCGACGAGTTCAACAACCCCGTGAGCGGCGTCCGGGTGAACGTCAGCGGCGCTGCGAGCAGGGTCGACCGGGCGAGCAGGACGACCGGCGAGGACGGCCGCGTCACGTTCGCCTACCGTGCGCCGGGCCACGCGGCGAGCGAGACGGTGACGCTCGAGATCCGCGACGGGAACGCGGCCGCCGAGCGAGTCGCGTACTCGGTCGAGACGACGGGGTCGGGGAACGCGAGCGGCGGCACGTACGACGTCGAGTGGGTGGACGCGAGCGGTGCCGGCCTGACCTGCGACGCCGGACTGGAGCAGTGTACGCTGAACGCCGACCAGGGGACCACCGTCGACCTGACGGCGACCGTTACCGAGAACGGCGACGGCCTCACGGGTGCGACGCTCGATTACGCGCTCGACAGTTCGACGTTCGGAACGCTGTCGCCCGGCGAGGACGTCACCCACGGTGGGAACGCGACGACGACGCTCGACGTCCCCGCGGAGAACGGCACGGTCACGGTGTACGCCGAGAGCGGCGGTGATGCAGACCCGATAGAGATCGCCGTCGAGGACCCCGGTTCCACCGGTCCACCCGCCGACCCCGGTTTCGCGTACGAGGACGTCGACCACGACGGCGAGTACGTCGCGAGCGTCGACACCAAGATACCCGACAGCGAGCTGGCCGACGGCGTCTACGACGCGACCGGTAACGGGAGCAGCCTCGTCGTCCCCGCGAGCGTCGGCGACATCTCGGCTCCGCGCATCGACTTCGCGGGGCAGAACGTCTCCGTCGGCGTGAACCTGACCGCGACGCAGTACGACGGTGAGGTGACCATCGACGCGACGGACGACGTCGACGTCACCGGCGTGGCGCTGGAGGCCCAGGGGTGGAACGAGAACGTCACCGTCTCGTCTGGCGGGACGGTGACGGCAGCCGACGCAGAAATCACCAGTCACGGGCCAGTCGACGTGAGTGCGGTCGGCGACGTCAATGTCCGACGAGCGCGGGTCGACACGACGTCAGAGCACGGGATGCAGGTCAACGTGACGAGCCTCGACGGAGGCGTGGACGCGTCCCAAACGTCGCTCGCCGCGCGGTCGAGCGTCACTGTCGACGCTCGTGGCGGCGACCTGACGGCCGTCGGCGCGTCGGTGGACACTAACGTCGGCGACGCATACGCCGTGCGGGTCACGATGACAGCGAGCAACGCCGTGGACGTCACGGACGCGACCGTCGACTCGTCCGGAACAGTGGCGGTCACCGCCGACGGCGGGAACCTCGTCGCGACGAACGCGACCGTCGACACGTCGAGCGAGTACGGGATGGACGTCGCCCTGACCGCGAACGACGACGTCTACGTCGACGACTCCACGTTGCGCTCCGACAGCGGCGACCTCACGGCCGACGTCACCGGAACGCCACCGAACAGTCGGACCGTCTACGTCGGCGGTGCGACCTTCGTGGACGCCAACGACAGACTCGACGTGTCGCCGAACAGCGTGCAGGTCTCGGGACCGAACGGGAAGACCGAGTGAACGACACGGCGTATCCCACCACCCCCGTTGTTTCGACGCCCGTCGATACTTCTATCGACAGCTCCTTATAGGAAGTTGACCCAAATTCCGTGCAAGAATGACAGACGTCGGCATCGACGCCATCGAAATCTGGACCGGCAAGCTCAAGCTCGACCTCGCGGAGACCTTCGCCCCCGAGATGGGCGAGGACCCCGAGAAGTACACGAAGGGGCTGGGCCTGTACGCCAGTTCGTTCCCGGACGCCCACGAGGACATCGTGACGATGGGCGCGAACGCCGCCCACCGGCTGATGGAGCGGAAGGGGCTGACGCCCGACGACATCGGGCGCATCGACGTGGCGACGGAGTCGGCGTTCGACAACTCCAAGCCCGTCTCGACGTACATCGCCGGCTGCCTCGAACAGGTGTACGACGAGGACTTCCACCACGCGAACAAGGGCGAACGGAAGTTCGCCTGCATCTCGGGCACCCAGAGCCTCGACGACGCGTACAACTGGATCAAGGCGGGCCGCAACCGCGGCCGGTCGGCGCTCGTCGTCGCCACCGACACGGCGCTGTACGCCCGGGGCGACCCCGGCGAGGCGACCCAGGGCGCCGGCGCAGTCGCGATGATCGTGAGCGAGGACCCCGACCTGGTCGAACTGTCGACCGAGCAGGGGTACGGCAGCGCCGACGAGACCGACTTCCTGAAGCCCAACCAGCAGTTCCCGAGCGTCGACGGTAAGCGCTCGATGCAGGTCTACCTCGCTCGCATGCGCGAGGCGCTGGAAGACTTCGAGAGCGTCGCGGGCGACACCCACCCCGACGACTACGCCTTCATCCCCTACCACACGCCGTTCCCCGGCATGGTCCGGAAGGCCGGCCTGCTCGGCTACCGCCACATGATCCGCGGCACCGAGTACGAGGACGACCTCGCCGACGCCATCGACCGCCAGCCCCGCGAGGACGAGTTCGACGAGCGCGAGGACTACGAGGAGGCCATCCGCGACTACATGGACGACCTGAAGTCGACCGACCAGTACCAGGAGTGGTACGGCGAGGCCGTCGACCCGACGCTCGACATCTCCCGCGAGGTCGGCAACTGGTACACCGGGTCGGTCCACATCGCTCGCGCGTCCGCGCTGCGCCACGCCGCCGAGAACGACCTCGACGTGACCGGTGACAGGCTCCTGGTCGGCTCCTACGGCAGCGGTGCCCAGGCCGAGATCCACGCCGAGACGGTCCAGGAGGGCTGGCGCGAGGAGATCGACGCTCTCGACGTCGACGAGCAGATCCGCAACCGCTACGACATCAGCTTCGAGGAGTACGAGCAGGTCCACGACCGCCACAACCACGAAAAGACCGTCGAGATGGAGGCGTTCACGGAGCCGAGCGGCGAGTTCGTGTTCACCGGCCGCGGCGCGATGGACGAGCGCGTCTACGAGTACGTCGAGTAGTCGGCTCCATCGAACACTGCGGCCGCCAGCGTTCCGGCGCTGGTCCGCCCCTGTCCCATTCTTCCGCCACCCCCAACGGTTTAGCCGTCGAGGCGATACTTCGTGTCCATGAGCGCGAACGACGCGCCGGGCGACTCCGGCGACGCCGTCGCCGGCGAACCGGACCACGACGCCGACCCGACGGACGCCTTCGCCGTCCTCGGGAACGAGGTCCGGATGGCGGCGCTGCGGGCGCTCCTGGCGGCCGAGCGCGAGGCGTCGCCGGACGCGGACGCCGCGCTCACCTTCTCCGAACTGTTCGAGGCGACGCCGGCCGACGAGACGGCCGGGTTCGCCTACCACCTCCGACAGTTGACCGACCGCTTCTGCCGGCAGACCGACGACGAGCGGTACGTCCTCACCTACGCCGGCCGTGAGGTCGCGCGGGCCATCCGGGCCGGCACCTACACCGACAGCGTGGACGTCGACCCCATCCCCGTCGACGACCCCTGTCCGTTCTGCGGCGCGGCGGACCTCGTCGCGCGCGGCACGGACAACTACGTCGCCATCGGCTGCGAGGCCTGCGACCGGCCGACGCTGACGCTGCCGTTCCCGCCGGGCGGCCACCGCGGCCACGCCCGCGAGAACCTGCTGGAAGCGTTCGACCGCCACCACCGCCACCGCCTCGCGCTGCTGGCCGACGGCGTCTGTCCGGAGTGCAGCGCGCCGGCCGAGGCGCGCGTGGGATACCGCGACGACGAGACGACAGTGGATGGCGGTGAGAGTTGGGCCGACGCCACCGAAGCCCAGGATGCAGCCGCCGGCGGCGTCCCCCGGCGGCCGCAAGTGGCGTTCGACTGCGAGCACTGCGGCTGTCAGTTGCGGTCGCCGGTGACGCTTTCCGTGCTCGAACACCCCGCCGTCGTCGCCTTCTACCACCGCCACGGCGTCGACGTGCGCGACCGGCCGCTGTGGAACGTCGGCGAGGAGTGGCGCGAGCAGGTCGTCTCGGAGGAACCGTGGTGCGTCCGCGTCTCCACGCGACTCGACGGCGACGTGCTGTCGCTGTTCGTCGCCGAGAACCTGGAGGTCGTGGAGACGCGGGAGTCGTCAGTGAAAGCGTCGTAGCGTACCTATGCTGCGGCGTCGCCGTCGAGCAGGTCCAGCCTGTCGAGCGCCGACCGGCGCTCGTCCGGGGAGAGTTCTCGGTACTCCGGGTCGACCGTGGTCACGGCGATAGACTCGGGGGCGAGACCGTCCTCCCTGGGTTCGGCGAGTGCCTCCAGCGCGAGGTCGACGGCGGCCTCGACGCCCAGGTCCTTGCGGTAGTGCTCTTCGAGGAACTCCCGGACGCCGCCGTCGTCGCCGATGGCGGCCGCCCGCCACTCCGAGGGCGTCCCGGAGGGGTCGGTCTCGAACAGGCGCGGCCGGTCGCCGTCCATCCCGCCGACGAGCAGCGCCGCACCGAACGGCCGCGCACCGCCCTGCTGGGTGTGCTCCTGGACGTGGTCGGTGAGCGCCTTCGTGAACGCCTCGACGCCCATGGGCTCGCCGTACCGGAGTCGGTCGGCCTGCGCGCGCCGCCGACCCACGTCGACGAGGCGGCGGGCGTCGGCGACGTGGCCGGCGCTCGCGAGGCCGACGTGGTCGTCGGCCGCATGGAGCTTCTCGACGCTTTCGGCCTCCAGCAGCGGCGACCGAAGGCGTCGCACTCCAGCGAGGACGACGCCGTCCCGCGCCCGGACGCCGACGCTCGGGGAGCCGCGCCGGACCGCCTCGCGGGCGTACTCCACCTGGTAGAGACGGCCGTCGGGCGAGAAGATGTTCGTCCCGCGGTCGTACGCCTGCTGGTTCGTGCCGTTCATGCCGCCACCTCCGCGACCTCGGCGGGGTCGTCGTAGGATTCGAAGGCGACGGTCTCGCCGGTGATCTCCGCGAGCGTGACGCCGTTCCCGCTGGCGGTGTCGCGCTCGGAGGCGGCGTCGACCGCTCGCGCCGCGATCCGGCGGGCGGCGTCGAGCGACATCCCCGCCTCCTGCTCGCGTTCGAGGACGCCGTACGCCACCTGCATCCCGCTCCCGTTGGCGACGTAGTCGGCCTCGACGACGCCGCCGGCCGCGTCGAGGTCGTAGACGGCCGGCCCGTCCCCGTCGACGCCGGCCAGCGTCGGCTGGTCGGCGCGGTACGGCCCCTGCCGCAGCGCGTTCCCGGCGAGCGTCGCCAGCGCGTCCATCGAGATGGTGTCGTCGCGCCGGGTGCCGTAGAGGCTCGTCTCCGCGCGGAGCGTCCGGACGAACGCCTGCAGGTTACCCACCGTGCCAGCCATCGTCAGCACCGCAGTCGGGTGGACCTGTTCGATCTTCTGGACGTCCTTGTTCGAGACGAACCGCCCGCCGAGGCTGGCGCGCCGGTCGGCGGCCGCGACGACCGCGTCGTCGGTCGTCAGCGCGACGGTCGTCGTGCCTGTCTTCGTCACCGAATCGCGTTCGGACATGGATGACGAGAGGGGTCGCCGACGGAAAAGTGTTAGCTAAAATATATTTTAGCCGGGCGAGACGAGCGGCGACGGGACGAGTGTGTTCGCCGTGTGGACCGGTGGGTCGTCAGGAGAGGTCGCGGAGGGACGCGAGCATCTCCGCCTTGTCGCAGTCGGAGACGGCGAGCGAGAAGCCGTCGAGGCGGGCGATGTCGGCCGCGTGCTCCCACAGGTCGTCGCGGTCGAGACCGTGGAGGACGACGGCGTTCGGCGTCGGGGTGACGACGCGCATCGCGACCAGCGGGGACTCCCCGCGCGTGACGTTCGTGAACACGAGCGCGCGGTTCGTGCTCTGGCCGTAGAGGTTGTAGAACTCCTCGCTGGAGAGGCGGGTGATGGCCTCGATGCTGTCGATGACGGTGTGTCCGGAGACGCGGTTCTGTCCGCCGTCGGCGAGTTCCGTCGCGTCGATGGCGTCGTAGAACCGGTCGAGGTCGACGGCGGTCGGGTACTCGCGCAGGTCGTTGACGATGTCGCTGTCGAACCCCGCGGAGACGACGCGGGCGTACTGGCGGATGCGGTTGCCGCCCCGCTGTTCGTCGATGTCGAGCAGGGCGGCGACGCTGCGGCTGACGACGCCGATGCCGGGGTTCTCGCGGCGACCGCTCTCGTAGTCGCTGACGACCGACGAGGAGACGCCGAGGTGGTCCGCGAGGTCCGTCTGGGAGACGTCGAAGTCGGTGCGCCACTTCCGTAGCGTCGCGCCGGGGTCGTCGCTCAACGTGACCTCGCCGGCCATGCGCTCGGCGAGGCGACGACGCGCGTCTGTCATACCTCCGCGTGTGCGGGTCGCCCGGAAAAGCGTGGCGATTATCGTAACGAAGTTCGACGCGCGACGAACCCGCGTCAGCCGAGCGTCACGTCGAGGTACAGCATCACGACGACGCCCACCATCAGACCGAGGGTCGCCTCGCGCTCGTTCCCCCGCGAGTGGGTCTCGGGGACGATCTCGTCGCTGATGACGAACAGCATCCCGCCCGCGGCGAAGCCCATCGCATACGGGAGCATCGGATTGGCGACGCCCACCGCGACGGCACCGAGCACCGCGAGCGGCACCTCGACGAGGCCCGCCCGGACGCCCGCAATGGAGGCATAGAACAGCGACCCGAGGCCGGCGTTGCGGGCGGCGACCGACACCGCCAGTCCCTCCGGGACGTTCTGGATGCCGATGGCGAGCATCAGCGCGAGGGCGTTGCCCAGCGCCACCGGGTCCCCGTTCGCGGACCCGAAGCCGACGCCGACCGCGAGCCCCTCGGGCATGTTGTGGAGCGTGATGGCGACGATGAAGAGCAGGACCGACGACAGCCGGCTCTCGTCCACGTCTGTCGTCCGTCCCGCCGGCCCCTCGTCGCGCTGCTGCCCCGTGATGACGACGTGGACGTGGGGCACCCACTCGTCGGCCTGGTCGAGGACGACGACGCCGAGGGCGATGCCGAGTATCACGGGAACGACCCCGCCGTCGGGGTGGTCGATGCCCGGGAGGATGAGGCTCGTGAAGCTGGCCGACAGCATCACGCCGGCCGCGAACCCGAGCGCGGCGTCGAGCGACCGCTCCGAGGGGTCGCGCCACACCACCACGAGCAGCGCGCCGAGCGTGTTGAACGCCGCGATGACGAGACCACCGAGGAGCGCCTGCCAGACGGGGTCGCGGCCGGCGATCGCGACGAAGGCGTCGGCGAGCGTCGTCACTGTGAAGCGCACCCAACGAGGACGGGAGCGGACAAAAATCCGGGGGCAGCGAGCGTTACAGACCGACCCGTCCCGCGCCGCCACAGGTCGCTAGCCGTCCGGGGCGACGCCGTCCGGGGTCGCACCCTTTAACCGCGCGACGCACCGAGGTGTCGCCATGCAGAGCCTCGAAGCCGAACTGGAGCGGGCGACCGCGCTCGACGTCGCCGACCTCGCGGACGCCATCGAGACCATCGGGTTCGAGTGCACGCGCTGTGGCGCCTGCTGCACGGCCGAGGACGACGACCCCCACACCGCGACGGTGTTCCCCGACGAGGTCAGGGACCTGCAGGAGGCCACGGGAGAGGAGTGGCGCGACGTCGCCCGGCCGATGCCGTACGGACTGGAGGACGGGGACGACGGGAGTCCTACCGGCGAGACGTTCGAGTGGGCGCTCCAGACCGACGGCTGCGGCGACTGCCGCTTCTACGCGGAGGACGACGACGGCGTCGGCGCGTGCACCGTCCACGAAGACCGCCCGCTCATCTGCCGGACCTACCCGTTCAGCGTCGCGCTCGGCGGCACCAGCCAGCCGATGGGCGAGGCCGTCGACGAGGCGGGCGTCGTCCGCGCCCACGAGTGCGAGGGGCTGGGGCGCGACATCTCCCGGGAGGACGCCGAGGAGCTCGCGGCGGCGCTGAAGGAACGGGCCGTCCGCGAGATAGAGGAGGCAATCGCGGTTCGGGACAACTACGAACCGGTCGACCCCGGCGACGGCGTCGTCGTCCACGACTCCGAGGGCGCGAAGCGACCGGACGGCAGCCGCCACGAGGGGTAGTCCCACCCACTTTTGCCCCGGCGCGTCCAACGGGCGGGTATGACAGAGGGAAAACCGGACCGCAAGGAGTCCGGGTTCAAGGAGACGACCCGCATCGCGGCGGCCCGCGAGCGACTCCGCGAGGTCGTGACCCCCCACGACCGCACCGAACGGGTGTCGCTGGAAGCGGCCGACGGGCGCGTGCTCGCCGAGGACGTCGTCGCCGAGCGCGACGTTCCCCACTACCCGCGGGCGGCGATGGACGGCTACGCCGTCCGGGCGGCGGACACGTTCGGCGCGAGCGACCGTTCGCCGGAACTCCTCCGGCGAGAGGAGGCGATGGGCCCCGAGGCAGCGGTGCGGGTCCACACCGGCAGCGAACTCCCCGAGGGCGCGGACGCGGTGGTGATGATAGAGCAGGCGAACGAGATGAGTGGCGACGTCGAGGTGTTCGACGCCGTCGCCGAGGGCGAGAACGTCGCGCCGGTCGGCGAGGACGTCGAGGCGGGGAAGCGCCTCTACGAGGCCGGGCACCGCCTGCGCCCCTCCGACCTCGGCCTGCTGAAGTCGGTCGGCGTGCGCGAGGTGGCGGTGTACGACCCGCCGTCGGTCGCCGTCGTCCCGACCGGGGAGGAACTGGTCGCCGAGGACCCCGGCCCGGGCGAGGTGGTCGAGACGAACGGCCTGACCGTCTCGCGATACGTCGAACGCTGGGGCGGCGCGTCGTCGTACCGCGACGTGGTCACCGACGACGAGGACGCGCTCCGGGCGGCTATCGAGCGCGACAGCGACCACGACGTCGTCGTCACGACCGGCGGGTCGTCGGTCGGCGAGCGCGACCTGCTGCCGGAGGTCGTCGACGACCTGGGCGAGGTGCTCGTCCACGGCGTCGCGCTGAAGCCCGGCCACCCCGCCGCGCTCGGCGTCGTCGACGACACGCCCGTCGTGATGCTCCCCGGCTACCCCGTCGCCTGCATCGTCAACGCCGTACAGTTCCTCCGGCCGGCGATGAAGTGGGCGGGCCACCTGCCCATCGAGGACGTGCCGACGACGACCGCGCGCCTCGACCGCAAGATACGGAGCGAACCCGGAGTGAAGACGTTCGCGCGCGTGAGCCTCGACGAGGACGACGGCGACCGCGTCGCCACGCCGACCCGGGCCAGCGGGTCCGGCGTCCTCTCCAGCGTCGCGCTGGCCGACGGCTGGGTCGTCGTCCCCGAATCGAGCGAGGGCATCCCCGAGGGCGAGACGGTGACCGTCCAGGACTGGGAGGCGCTGCCATGAGCGAGCGCAAGGAGTTCCGGGACCTCGCGCCGCCCGAAGAGGCACACGAGGCCATCGCGTCGCTCGACCTCGACCCCGACCCGGAGACGGTCCCGCTCGCGGACGCCCGCGGACGGGTGCTCGCCGAGCGCCTCGACGCCGACCTGGACGTCCCGGGGTTCGACCGCGCGAGCATGGACGGGTACGCCGTCCGGGCACGGGACACCTTCGGTGCCGACGAGGCCGACCCCGCGAGCCTCGACCTCGTCGGGACGGTCCACGCCGGCGAGCGACCGGACGTCACGGTCGGCGAGGGCGAGGCCGCCGAGATATCGACCGGCGCGGTGATGCCGGACGGTGCCGACGCGGTCGTGATGGTCGAACGGACCGAGGAGGCCGACGGCGAGGTGCTGGTGCGCACCGGCCTCGCGCCGGGCGACCACGTGATGCTCGCGGGCGCGGACGTCGCCGCCGGCGAGCGCGCGCTCGGTCCGGGGACGCGGCTGACGTCGCGCGAGATCGGCCTGCTGTCGGCGCTCGGCGTCGACGAGGTGCCGGTCCGGGGCCGCCCGACGGTCGGCATCATCTCGACGGGCGACGAACTCGTCCGCCCGGGGTCGCCGGTCGACAGCGCCGCCGGCCAGATCTACGACGTGAACAGCTACACCATCGCCGCGGCGGTCGAGGAGGCCGGCGGCGACCCGACGCTGTACCCCCACGCCGGCGACGACTACGACGAGATGGAGCGCATCCTGCTGGAGGCGGCCGAGGAGTGCGACCTCGTGCTCTCCTCCGGGTCGACGAGCGCCAGTGCGGTCGACGTCATCTACCGCGTCGTCGAGGACGGCGGCGAACTCCTGCTACACGGCGTCGCCGTCAAGCCCGGCAAGCCGATGCTCGTCGGGCGGTTGGACGATTCCGCGTACGTCGGCCTCCCGGGCTACCCCGTCTCCGCGCTGACCATCTTCCGGACGTTCGTCGCGCCCGCCATCCGCGACGCCGCGGGGCTGCCCGAACCGGCGACGGCGACCGTCACCGCCGAGATGGCGACCGAGGAGCGTTACGGCGAGGGCCGGACGCGACTGATGCCGACCGGGCTGGTCGAGGACGGCGCGGGGCGGACGCTCGCCTACCCGGTCGACAAGGGGAGCGGTGCGACGACCAGCCTCGTCGAGGCCGACGGGGTCGTCGAGGTGCCGGCGGAAACGGCCTACCTCGCCGAGGGCGAGACGGTCGAGGTACGGCTTTTCTCGCCGGACGTGCGCCCGCCGACGGCGTTCGGCGTCGGCGAGGACGACCCCGCCCTCTCGCGCCTGCTGGACCGCCTGGACCGCCCGCGCTACCTCGCGGTCGGGAGCCGGCAGGGCGTGCGCCGCCTGCGCGACGGCGTCCCGGACTTCGCCGTCGTGACCGGCGACGCCGCCACCGACGAACTCGACGCGACCGAACTCGGCAGCTACCGGCGCGAGTGGGGGCTGGTCGTCCCCGGGGGGAACCCCGACGACGTCACGGGCCTCGCAGACCTCGTCGACCGCGACCTGCGGTTCGTCAACCGTGGAACCGACTCCGGCCTGCGGACGGCGCTGTCGAACGCGGTCGCCGACCTCGCGGCGCAGCGCGGGGCGACCCGCCACGACCTCGTCGACGCCATCGACGGGTTCGAACTCGCGGCGAAGGCCCACGAGAGCCCCGCACGGACGGTCGCGGCGGGCGACGCGGACGCCGGCCTCGGCCTGCGCGCGACGGCCGCGAAGCTCGGGCTCGGGTTCGTCTCGCTGGGCGACCAGCGGGTCCGCGTGCTGGCGAACGACGAGCGGACGGCGAAACCGGGCGTCCAGCAGCTCGCGGCTGCCCTCGACGAGTCGCTAGTCGGTGTGCTGGACGGACTGGCCGGCGTCGAAGAGTAGTTCGTCGAACGACTCGACGCGGTGGTCGCCGAGCACGCAGTGGCGACGGCTGGTCGGGCCGTGGCGCTCGACGTGGACGGCGTCGAGACCGGCGTTCCACGCCGCGCCGACGTCGCTGGCGCCGTCGCCGGCGAGGACGCCCCGCTCGCCGGCGGTCGCCCCGATCTGGTTCATCGTGTGCTCGACCGGCGAGGGGTCGGGCTTCCAGCCGAGGTCCTCGTCGCAGCAGACGATGGCGTCGAACCAGTCGCGGATGTCGAGGTGGTCGATGACGGGGTGGGCGAGGAACGGCTGGCAGTGGGTGACCAGCCCCACGGGGCAGTCGAGGTCGGCGACGAAGGTGGCGTCGTCGAGCAGGTAGGTCTGTTCGGCGCGCACCTGCGGGTCCTCGACGTCGTGGAACGCCTCCCAGAACGTCTGCGGGTCGATGCCCCACTCGCGCAGCTGGGCGTCGCGCGACCCGCCGAGGCCGTGCCAGATTATCTCCGCCTCGCGGTCGGAGAACTCCCGACCGAGACGGCCGCTCACGCGGTCGAACACCTCGCGGGTGTACGACCACTCGGTGTCGATGAGCGTGCCGTCGAGGTCGAGCAGCCAGAAGTCGTACTCGCGGGCGACCATCGGGACTGTGCACGTAGCACCTCGGCACTGATAAGCATTTTTACCAGACCGCGACGCGGTCGACGCGCCCGTCGCCACCGGACCGGTCCCAGCACGCCAGTGGCGCGATCGACTCCGCGTGGACCACGCCCCTTCAAGAGCAACGGCGACGACGTCTCACCCATGACGAAGCAGGAGCGACTGGACGAGTTCCTCGACGAGCGCGACCTCGAATCGGTCTGGTTCGCCGAACCGAACTCCTTCGCGTGGCTGACCGGCGGCAGCAACGTCGTCGACCGCGAGGGCGACGTGGGCGTGGCGGCCGTGGGCTACGACGGCGACGGACTCCGGGTCGTCACGAACGACATCGAGGCCGACCGCCTCCGCGACGAGGAACTCGACGGCGACGTTCCCGTGGCGGAGTTCGCCTGGTACGAGTCGACGCTGGCGGACGCGGTCGCAGAGCACGCCGACGAACCCGCAGCGGCGGACTTCGACGTGCCGGGGTTCGCGTCGGTCGACGCCTCGCCGCTGCGCCAGCCGCTCACCGACGAGGACGCCGACCGGTATCGCGACCTCGGCGTCGAGACGGCGAGCGCCGTCGAGGCCATCTGTCGCGAACTGGAGTCGTCGGACACCGAGCGCGACGTCGCCTCCGCCGTCCGGGGCGCGCTCGACGCCCGCGGCATCGAGACGCCCGTGGTGCTGGTCGGCGGCGGCGAGCGCGCACGGCAGTACCGCCACTACACGCCGACCGACGCGGAACTGGGCGAGTACGCGCTCGTGTCGGTCACGGCCGAGCGGGGCGGCCTCCACGCGAGCCTCACCCGGACCGTGGCGTTCGACCCGCCGGAGTGGCTGGCGAACCGCCACCACGAGGCGGCCATCGTCGAGTCGACGGCGCTCGTCGCCACCCAGATCGTCGGCGGTCTGAGCGGGCGCGCGTCGTCGGTGTTCGACGCCATCCAGGCGACGTACGAGCACCTGGGCCACCCCGACGAGTGGCAGCGCCACCACCAGGGCGGCGCGGCGGGCTACGCCGGCCGCGAGTGGATCGCCACGCCGTCGACCGACGCGGAGATTCGCCTGCCGATGGCGTACGCCTGGAACCCGACGGTGAAGGGCGCCAAGAGCGAGGACACCGCGCTCGTCGGAGAGGACGGCCTGGAGATACTGACCCGGACGGGCGACTGGCCGACCAGGCCAGTGGACGCATACGACTACGAGGGGTCGATTCCGCGCCCGGCCGTCCTGGAACTCTGACCTGGTTCGACGCTCGTCGAAGGTAAGTTCGACGGGTTAGGATACCTTTTTACAGGAGGGGACGGACGTACCCGGCATGGGACTCGACGAGGACTCTATGGACTACCACCGGAGCGACCCTCCGGGGAAGATCGAGATTTCGACGACGAAGCCGACGAACACGCAGCGGGACCTGAGCCTGGCGTACTCCCCGGGCGTGGCCGCGCCGTGTGAGGAGATCGCCGCCGACGAGAACGAGGCCTACTCCTACACCGCGAAGGGCAACCTCGTCGGCGTCGTCTCGAACGGGAGCGCGGTGCTCGGCCTGGGCGACATCGGCGCGCAAGCGTCGAAGCCCGTGATGGAAGGGAAGGGCGTCCTGTTCAAGCGGTTCGCCGACATCGACGTGTTCGACGTCGAACTCGACCAGGAGGACCCGGGCGACATCGTCCGGACCGTCAGCGCGATGGAGCCCACCTTCGGCGGCATCAACCTGGAGGACATCAAGGCCCCGGAGTGCTTCGAGATCGAGGAACGGCTCCGCGAGGAGATGTCCATCCCGGTCTTCCACGACGACCAGCACGGCACCGCCATCATCAGCGGGGCCGCGCTCCTCAACGCCGTCGAGATAAACGGCAAGGACCTCGAAGATCTGAAGATCGTCTTCTCCGGCGCCGGTGCGAGCGCCATCGCGTCGGCGCGCTTCTACGTCAGCCTGGGCGCGCGCAAGGAGAACATCATCATGTGTGACTCCTCGGGCATCATCACCGAGGACCGCGCCCGCCACGACGGACTCAACGAGTTCAAGCAGGAGTTCGCCCGTGACATCCCGGAGGGCGACCTCGCGGACGCCATGGAGGGCGCAGACGTGTTCGTCGGTCTCTCGGTCGGCGGCATCGTCTCCGAGGAGATGGTGCGGTCGATGGCGGCCGACCCCATCATCTTCGCCATGGCCAACCCCGACCCCGAGATCGGCTACGAGACGGCCAAACAGGCCCGCGACGACACCGTCATCATGGCGACCGGGCGCTCGGACTACCCCAACATGGTCAACAACGTCCTCGGGTTCCCGTTCATCTTCCGCGGCGCGCTCGACGTCCGCGCCAGCGACATCAACGAGGACATGAAGATCGCCGCGGCTGAGGCGCTGGCCGAACTCGCCAAGCAGGACGTCCCCGACGCCGTCGTGAAGGCGTACGGCGACCAGCCGCTCCAGTTCGGCCCGGAGTACATCATCCCGAAACCGCTCGACCCCCGCGTCCTCTTCCAGGTCGCGCCCGCCGTCGCCGAGGCGGCCATCGAGTCGGGCGTCGCACGGGCCGACCTCGACACCGACGAGTACGTCGAGACGCTCGAAGCGCGCCTCGGCAAGTCGCGCGAGATGATGCGCGTCGTCCTCAACAAGGCCAAGAGCGACCCCAAGCGCGTCGCGCTCGCGGAGGGCACCGACGAGAAGATGATCCGCGCCGCCTACCAGATACAGGACCAGGGCATCGCCGAACCGGTGCTCATCGGCGACCACGAGGAGATCGCGGCCACCGCCGCCGACCTCGGCCTCGACTTCGACCCCGAGGTCGCGGACCCGGCGAACGGCGACCGCGAGGCGTACGCCGAGCGCCTGTACGAACTCCGCCGGCGCAAGGGCATCACCCGCACCGAGGCCGGCGACCTCGTCCGCAAGGACAGCAACTACTTCGGTAGCGTGATGGTCGAACAGGGGGACGCCGACGCGCTGCTGACGGGGCTCACCCACCACTACCCCTCCGCGCTCCGCCCGCCGCTGCAGGTCATCGGCACCGCGCCGGACGCCAACTACGCCGCCGGCGTCTATCTGCTGACGTTCAAGAACCGCATCGTCTTCTGCGCCGACGCCACCGTGAACCAGAACCCCGACGAGGACGTGCTCGCGGAGATAACGCAGCACACCGCCGACCTCGCCCGGCGGTTCAACGTCGAACCGCGCGCGGCGATGCTGTCGTACTCGAACTTCGGCAGCGTCGACAACGAGGGGACGCGCAAACCCCGGCGCGCCGCCGAGATGCTCCGCGAGGACCCCGCGGTCGACTTCCCGGTCGACGGCGAGATGCAGGCCGACACCGCCGTCGTCGAGGACATCCTCAACGGCACCTACGAGTTCTCGGACCTCGACGAACCCGCCAACGTGCTCGTGTTCCCGAACCTGGAGGCGGGCAACATCGGCTACAAGCTCCTCCAGCGCCTCGGCGGCGCGGGCGCCATCGGCCCGATGCTGGTCGGCATGGACAAGCCTGTCCACGTCATCCAGCGCGGCGACGAGGTCAAGGACATCGTGAACCTGGCCGGCGTGGCGGTCGTCGACGCCCAGCAGAGCGAGTAACCGCGAGGAGCGAGCGGACTTTTTTGGTGTCTTCGTGAGCGACGCGAACGAAGGTTCGGGAGAGCTTCGCTCTCCCGGTGGAGATTTTTGCGCGAGTGGTGCCCGCAGCGCGAAAGCGCGAGGACACCCGAGCGGAAAAAGGTCCAAGCGACATCGTGAACCTGGCCGGCGTGGCGGTCGTCGACGCCCAGCAGAGCGAGTAACCGCGAGCGACGAGCGGGCCGTGCCCGCTCGGGACGACCTTTTTGGGGAGAGAGCGCCCTCAGGGAGCGGAGCGGGCCGGTTCGGCCGTCTCGCGACCGGCGAAGAGCCGTTTCTGGGGGATGACGGTGAACGCCTTCGCCACGCCGCCGTCGTGGGCCCGCCAGGTCGCAGAGAAGTGGACCGGGTAGTCGTCGGGCGCTCGCTCGCGGAGGTCGGCGACCGCGCGTTCGAACGCCTGGACGTCGAACTGCGCGGCGGGGACGAAGTCGGACTCGACGACCAGCGCGCCGCTGTTGGGTATCCGGTCGGCGCGCCCCTCGCAGGCGCGCTCGAACGCGCTCGCCAGGGCGGGGAGGTCGGTGTCCAGCGGCAGGTTGACGTACGCCTGGTAGTAGTCCGGCCTGTCGCGACGACGCTTCACCGCTCGTGACAGCGTTCCGAGAAGTCGACGGCTCGTGGAGGATATCATTCGCGTGCCAGCCTCAGGGGACTGCTGGCACGGAGACGTGGTAGTCCTTTCGCTGTGCGTCCGGCGGTCCGTCGACCGACCCGGGAACGGCTCGAACTCCGCAGGGACTTTCCGCCGACGACCGGACGAACGGGTGTGAACGACCGCTACCGGACTGCCGTCTCGCTCGGCGCGCTCGCCGTCCTGGTCCTGGTCGCCCTGTTCGGCGTCGGCGAAGCGTCGCTCTGCGTCGGTCACCGGACCCACTGTGTCCCCGTCGGGACCGCCGGCCGCGAACTGCTGTTCGGCGCGCTGGTGGCCGTGGCGCTGGTCGCGCTGGTCGTGCGGAAGCGAACGCTGTGAGGTCGACGGGCGCGAGAGAAAATCGGGACGGGGAAGCGACCGACGGTTCGAGGTCAGTCGCTCGCGTGGCGGTTCGAGCGGGACGGCGGCGGAATCTGTGCCTCGCTCGAATCGGGGGCGTCGGGGAGCAGGCACCGGTCGGGTTCGCGGTTCACGTGGGCGTACTGGTCCGGCGAGTTGGCTAGCGGGTGCGCCGGGTTCTGCTCGCTACGGACGCGCGCGGCCCGGAGCTCGCCGAATCCGGCGATGCGGGCGCGGATGCCGCGCCAGTGGTGCTTGGTCGCCGCGGGGACGGTGAACCGCCGCGGGGGACGGGAGTCCGACCGCCGGTAGGCGAGGACGGCGTTGTTGACGTTCGCCGCGAGGTCGTCGTGGTCGACGAGTACGCCGACGCGGGTGTCGTCGGGTGCGCGCGCCGAGAGGATGTCGAGGCCGAGGTGGAGCGCGCGGTACTCGGCGACGTTGTTGTCGGGGACGTCGTCCGGCAGCGATAGCCGGGCGACGCGTTCGCCGTCGCGCGTCTCGATGATGACGCCGAGCCCCCCGTCGCCGGAGTCGTGACTGAACGAACCGTCGGTGGCGACGTAGAAGTCACGATGGTGGGTGTGCGGGGGGTGTGCGATGTGCGGCGTGGGCGACTCGTCGAACAGGTCCCGTAGCGGGGGACGCCGGCCGTGAACGGCCATGTTCGAGTTGCCGCTCTCGCCGTACTTAACTCTGGGGTCGCCCACGGTACCGGAGCACGCGACGATTGGTAGCACGAGCTATGCTTCGTGCTACCATAGATATTTAAATGACAACGCGTAATGTCGCAACTATGCCAGAAGAGCAGCTAGATCGACGGACGTATCTCAAGTTCGCCGGCGGTGCAGCCGCGTCGGCTGCGCTGGCCGGTTGTGCTGGCGGCGGCGACGGGACGACGACTGGGACCACGTCGGACGACGGCAGCGGTGACGGAGACGGCGACGGTGACGTCGACGGCGGCCCACCTGAAGACTTCTCGGTCACGATCACCCAGGGACAGATGCCGTCGACGCTCGACCCGCACAACCACCGCGAGACGACGACGGACAACGTCGTCCTCCAGGCGTACGAGGGACTGCTCGCGCGCGACAAGGACGGCAAGATCGTCAAGCGACTGGCGACGGGGTACGAGCGCGTCGAGGAGGGGACGGTGAAGTTCACCATCCGCGACGGTCCCACCTTCCACAGCGGCGAGGACCTGACACCCGAGGACGTCGCGTACAGCGTCAACCGCGTCGTCGACCCGGAGGTCGGACTGGAGGGCGGATTCGAGAGCCCGCAGCGCGACCAGCTCGCCGGCGTCACCGGCGCCGAGGTCGTCGACGGCGAGCGCGCAGTTCGGGTGAACTCCGACGGCATCAACCCCATCGTGTTCGCGCAGTTCGCCTCCTACTGCGACGTCATGCAGAAGCAGTGGGTGCAGGACCACGAGAAGAAGTACATCGCCAAGAACATGAACGGGACCGGCCCGTTCGAGCTCACGGACTACAACGAGAGCGTGAAGGTCGTCTTCGAGCGCAACGAGGACTACTGGCAGGAGAACGCGGCCATCTCGAAGCTCACGTTCAACGCGGCCAAGGAGTCGAGCACGCGCGTCAACCAGCTCCTGAACGACGAGACCGACATCGTGGTCAACGTTCCGCCACAGGACGCGTCGCGGGTGAAGCAGTCGGGCAGCGCCAGCCTCGCGCCGGTGCCGAGCACGCGCATCATCTACAACGCGATGCGCTACGACGTCGAGCCGTTCTCCAGCCCGGAGTTCCGCCGTGCGATGAACCTCGCTATCGACCTGGAGAGCATCATCGACAACGTCCTCTCGGGATTCGCCGACCAGACGGGCCAGCCGACGCTCGAAGGCTTCACGGGGTACAACGACGACGTCGGCCCGTACGAGACCAACAAATCGAAAGCCGAGGACCTCGTCGAGGAGAGCGGGCACGCCGGCGCGAGCATCACCCTGCACACGCCGGTCGGTCGCTACCTCAAGGACGTGGAGATCGCCCAGGCGGTCGCCAGGCAGATCGACGAGTTGAGCAACGTCAGCTGTAGCGTCAACCAGCGCGACTTCAACACGCTCGCCGGGGAGCTGACCGACGGCGACCTGGAGACGAGTCCGAAGTTCTACCTCATCGGCTGGGGGAACGCGACGTTCGACGCCACCCAGACCATCCTCCCGCTGCTGACGACGGACGGCGCGCTCACGTCCTACTCGAACGAGGAGGTCGACACGCTGATGTCCGAGGCTCAGAGCATGGCGGGCGGGTCGAACCGCCAGTCGAAGCTGAAGGAGGCGAACAAGCTCCTCCACGACGAGGCGCCGTGGATCTACCTCAATCGTCAGTACAGCGTCTACGGCGTCAGCGGGCGTCTGCAGTGGGACGCGCGCCGTGACGAGCGCATCGAAGCGTACGCGATCTCGCCCAGCAGCTAACGCCATGCAGGGTCGTTCGCCGACGAGGAGGCGGTCGTAGATGTCGATGGGTCGATTCCTGCTCAAGCGCGGGCTCCAGGGCGTCTTCGTCATCTGGGGCGTCGTCACCGTGGTGTTCCTGCTCCGGTTCGTCACGCCGGGCAGCGCCATCACGTACATCGCCCCCCTCGACGCGAGCCCGGAGACCAAACGCCAGATAGCGCACGAAATCGGCCTGAACAGGCCGATATACGTCCAGTACGTCGACTACCTCCTCGGCCTGTTGCAGGGCGACATGGGCTACTCGTACATCAACGGCGTGCCAGTGACCGATCGCGTCTTCGGTCGCCTGCCGGCGACGCTCGAACTGGCCGTCACGTCGAGCATCGTCGCCGTCGTCCTCTCGATCCCGCTGGGCGTCGTCAGCGCGACGCATCGCCACGAACCGGCCGACTACGCGGCGACGACCTTCTCGCTCGCGGGCATCAGCACGCCGAACTTCTGGCTCGGCATCATGCTCGTCCTGGTAGTCGCCGTCGGCGGTCCGATGCCGACGAGCCGGCGGGTCGTCGGCTTCGCTCCCGCGATGGCGACGCTGGTCACCGAAGGGAGCACGAGCGGCATCGTGACGTGGCTCCGCCACATCACGCTCCCCGCGATAACGCTCGGAACGTACTTCACAGCGCTGATCACGCGGCTGACCCGGAGCGGGATGCTGGACGAACTCGGCAAGACCTACGTCCGGGCGTCGCGGGCGAAAGGGCTCCCCGAGACGCTGGTGCGGTACAAGCACGCGCTACGGAACACGCTCATCCCGGTGATAACCGTGCTCGGCCTGCAGCTCGGGACGCTCATCGGCGGCGCGGTCATCACCGAACAGGTGTTCGCCTGGCCGGGTCTCGGGCAGTTGCTCATCGATGCCATCAACGCGCGCAACTGGCCGGTGATACAGGGCGCGCTCATCGTCATCGGGACCGGATTCATCGTGTTGAACATCGTCGTCGACGCGCTGTACGCCTACATCGACCCGCAGGTGGTCAACGAATGATCTCTCCACGGACGCTGCGGAACCTCCGGCGCGAACTGCGCCAGAGCGGGCTGGCAAAGCTGGGCATCGTCGTCGTCCTCGTCGTCCTCCTGGTCGCGACGTTCGCACCCGTACTCGCGCCGCACAACCCGTACGACCAGAACCTGGACGACTCGAAGCTCCCGCCGATCGGGTTCAGTTCGGAGACGACCAGTACGAGCTCGGAGATGGTCGACGGCGAGATAAAGATCGTCAACAACACGACGTACGTCGAGGCCCAGCCGTCGCACCCGCTCGGGACCGACCACCTCGGGCGCGACCTGCTCTCGCGGGTCATCTACGGCGCTCGCACGTCGCTGCTCGTGGGACTGCTCGGGACCGTGCTCGCGGTGCTCATCGGCGTGACGGTCGGCCTCGTCGCGGGCTACTACGGCGGCCTGATAGACGACGGGCTGATGCGCAGCGCCGACGTGATGCTGGCGTTCCCCTCGCTCGTGCTCGCCATCGCGCTCGTCGGGATGTTCGACAGGGCGGTGGTATCCGTGCCCGACCCCATCGTCGCGCTCGGGGTCGAACCCGGGATGCCGGCGCAGATAAAGCTCCCCGGAACGGTCGTCGTCGTCGTCGCGCTGGTGAACTGGGTGTGGTTCGCGCGCGTCGCCCGCGGCGAGGCGCTGACGGTCGAGAGCGAGGAGTACGTGAAGGCCGCGCGGTCTGTCGGCGCGAGCGACTCGTTCATCATCCGCCGGCACGTCCTGCCCAACAGCGTCACGCCCATCATCGTCCTGGCGACCATCCAGATCGCGGCCATCATCCTGCTCGAGAGCGCGCTGTCGTACCTCGGGTTCTCCGGCGTGAACCTCTCGTGGGGCTTCGACATCGCGCAGGGCCGCGACCACCTCGCCACGTCGTGGTGGATAGCGACCGTCCCCGGCGTCGCCATCGTGCTGACGGTCGTCGGCATCAACCTCGTCGGCGACTGGTTGCGCGACGCGCTCGACCCCGGCATCGAGGGCGAGGGAGGTGGCGTATGAGCGAGCGCGATCTGCTCCGCGTGCGCGACCTCTCGACCCGCTTCTTCACCGAGCAGGGGCAGGTCAACGCCGTCGAGTCGGTCGACTTCGACGTCCGCGACGGCGAGGTGTTCGGCGTCGTCGGCGAGTCGGGGTCCGGCAAGAGCGTCACCGCGCTGTCGGTCATCGACCTCGTCGAGTCGCCCGGACGGGTGACGAGCGGCGAGGTGTGGTACCGCGACGCGGCGCTGGCCGAGGAGACGGGAGACGACCACCCCGAGGCGGTCGACGGCGAGTTCGTGGACGTGCGCCGCCTCGACGAGCGCCAGCGGCGCGCGCTCCGCGGTCCCTCGTTCAGCATGATATTCCAGGACCCGATGAGCAGCCTCAACCCGTCGCTGACGGTCGGCGAGCAGATCGCCGAGGCGGTCGAGGTGCAGCGGCGCGCGAGCGCGAACCCGCGCTCGACACGCTCGCGCACCCAGGGGTACGGACTCGGGTCGCTGCTCGCCGACACCCTGCTCCCGAACCGCGACTACGTGAGCGAGGAGAGTCGGGCGCGCGCCGTCGAACTGCTCGAACAGGTCGGCATCCCGGACCCGGCCGACCGCGCCGAGGAGTACCCCCACCAGTTCTCCGGCGGGATGCTCCAGCGCGCGATGGTGGCGCAGGCGCTAGCGGGCGAACCGGACCTGCTCATCGCGGACGAGCCGACGACCGCCCTCGACGTGACCATCCAGGCCCAGATACTGGACCTGCTCGCGGACCTGCAGGCGGAGACGGGGATGAGCATCGTGCTCATCACGCACAACCTCGGCGTGATAGCCCGGATGTGCGACCGCGTCGGCGTGATGTACGCCGGCGAGATGGTCGAGCGCGGCACGCTCGACGACGTGTTCGACGACCCGGTCCACCCCTACACGAAGGGATTGCTCGGGTCGATACCGGACATCGAGGACCCCGACCCGCGCCTCCGCCCCATCGAGGGCAACGTGCCGGACCTCGTGGACGCGGAGATGCCGGACCGCTGTTACTTCGCCGACCGCTGTCCGAAAGCGATGACGGAGTGTCTGGAGCGGCCGGCGATGCGAGACGCCCGCGGCAGCGACGAACACGAGGCGCGCTGCGTGCTGACCGACACCGACTACGACGAGGCGCGGGCGCTGCGCGACGACCGCTTCGACGACGCGAAAAACCGCACGATGGACGGAACGACCACCACGGAGGCAGACAGCGATGACTGACCCACTCGTCAGCGTCCAGGACCTGGAGAAGTACTACTACGAAGGCGACTCGCTGACCGACCGCCTGCTGGGCCGCGACCCCGAGAGCGTGAAGGCCGTCGACGGCGTCTCCTTCGACATCCACGAGGGGGAGACGCTCGGCCTCGTCGGCGAGTCCGGTTGCGGCAAGTCGACCACGGGCGAGACCCTGCTCGGCCTGCGCGACCCGACCGGCGGCCGCGTCGAGTTCGACGGTGAGAACGTCTACGAGATGGACGACCTGACCCCGTTCCGCGAGCGAGCGCAGGTCGTCTTCCAGGACCCCTTCTCCAGCCTCGACCCGCGCATGACCGCGGGCGAGATAATCCGCGAGCCGCTGGACGTCCACGGGATTCCTGGCCGGACAGTCAGCGTCGCCGTCGACGGCGACGATTCGTGGGCGTGCACGGCCGGCGAGCACGTCGACCTCGACGCCGCCGACCCGGAGGTGCGCGTGACCGTCGAGGGCCCTGACGACGTCCGCGTCGCGGTGGCCGACGACGGATTCGTCGACGAGTCGGCAGTGTCAGTCTCGGTGGATGGGACCGACCGGACGGTCCACGTCGACGTCGACGTCTCGGAGAAGCAGCTGCGCCGCGAGCGCGCGAAGGAACTGCTGGAGCGGGTCGGCCTCTCGGCCGAGCAGATCGACCGCTATCCGCACGAGTTCTCCGGGGGGCAGCGCCAGCGCATCGGCATCGCGCGGGCGCTCGCGCTCGAACCGGAGTTCGTCGTGCTCGACGAACCCGTCTCCGCGCTCGACGTCTCCGTGCAGGCGCAGGTGCTGAACCTCCTCGACGACCTGCAGGACGAGTACGGTCTGACCTACCTGTTCATCGCCCACGACCTCTCTGTCGTCCGCCACATCTCCGACCGCGTCGCCGTGATGTACCTCGGCGAGGTCGTCGAACTCGGGCCGGTCGACGAGATATTTTCCGACCCCCAGCACCCCTACACCCGCGCCCTGCTCGACAGCGTCCCGCGCGCCGACACCGACGAGGCCGACCGCGACGTCGAGACGCTGTCGGGCGACGTCCCCTCCCCGCGGAACCCGCCTTCGGGGTGTCGCTTCCGGACGCGCTGTCCGCAGGTCGTCCCACCTGACGACGTGGACGTCGACCAGGCCGCCTACCGCGAGGTGATGGACTACCGGGAGCGACTCGAGTCCGGCGATCTCACCCTCGACGCGGTCCGCGAACGCGCCAGCGACGCCGGCGAGGACCCCGCGACCGTCGACGACGAGGTCGTCAGGGAGACGCTCTGGGCAGAGCTGTTCGACCACGGCCTGACGGGCGACGACCGCGCGACCGTCGCGGAGTCGTTCGACCGCCTGTTCGCGGGCGACCGCGAGGGCGCGGTCGCGGTGCTGCGCGAGCGCTTCGCCTCCGTCTGCGAGCGCGAGAATCCGGCGCTGCAGGACCGCGACCACCCGGCGGCGTGTCACCTCTACGACCAGCCCGGGACGGGGACCGAGGGCTCGGACTCGGGACGCGTGGAGTCGTCCGCGGACGACTGAGACGCCGCCGTCCGCCGGTCGACAGCCGACGCAGCAGAAAGCGCGGTCGTTCGCGGTCAGACGAAGTCGCCGAGGCCGGCCTGGTCGTCGTTCGACTCCTCGCCGGCTTCGTCGACGTCGTCGGTGGCGTCGGACTCCTCGTCGCCAGTGCCACCGTCGTCCGCGTCGCTCTCGTCGACCTCCTCGCCACCGCTGGCGGCGGTCGACCGGACCGCCCCTTCGAACGCGCCGCCGGAGTGCTCGACGGCGGCCTTCTCGCGCAGTTGCTGGGCGTCCGCGACGACGTTCTCGACCTTGTTGGTGGTCTTGCCGCTGCCGGTGACGAACGCGACGTGCTTCTCCTCCAGGTCGTAGCGGGCGGCCATCGCCACGGTCAGTTCGCGGTTCTTGCAGTGGTGGGTCATCTCCGCGAGGTAGGGGATGATCTGGCGGCGCGCGGTGGACATGCTGACGCCGCCCTCCTGGGCGATCTTCCGGGCGATGTAGTCGCGGGTGTCGCGAGCGCCGCGGGAGCTGCCGAGCTTCCGCCAGGTACTCGGCGGGCCGTAGCGGGTCCAGCCGCCCTTCTCGCCCTGGCGGGCGGCCGCGACGCCGGCGGTCATGTTGTCCGCTGCGTAGCGCCAGTAGGAGTAGTTCTGCGTGGCCCGCACGCGGCCGAGCCAGCGGTCGGCGTTCGCCAGGAAGCCGTAGGCGTCGGCGAGCTCCTGGCCCTCGTAGTCCTTCGGGACGTTGTCCTCGATCCAGCTTATCATGTCGTCCGGCGTCTCGTCGACGTCGTACGACGCCTGCAGCGCGCCCTGGGCGTCCTCTTTCTTGATGAGGGCGTCGAGGAAGTCGAAGATGCCTTCGGTCGTGTCGCGGTCGCCCGTCACCACGTCGTCCTCGGTGAGGCGCTCGTGCTCCTCGGCGATGGCCTGGAGGTCGTTGACGGCCGAGCGCAGGTCGCCGCTGTTCTTCTCGGCGATGGCCTGCAGGGCGTCCGGTTCGAACTCCACGTCCTCCTTCCGGCAGATGTCGCGGAGCACGGGCACGATGCTGCGCGCGGAGACGTCGCGGAACTCGACGGTCTCGCAGGCGTTGCGAAGCGAGTTCGACATGTCGTAGAATTCGTTAGCGATGAGCACCATCGGCTGGTCGGCGTCCTTGACGACCTCCGTGATGGCTCGCGAGCCGCCGCGGTCGACGTTGCCGTGGAGGTTGTCGGCCTCGTCGAGGATGATGAGCCGGCGGCCCGTCGACCCGGCGGTCAGGGTGCCGCTCCGGGCGGCCTCGCCCGCGATGCGTTTGACGACCTTGCCCGTCCGCTGGTCGCTGGCGTTCAACTCCATCGTCGGCCAGCCCATGTCGGCGGCCAGCGCGTGGGCGGCCGAGGTCTTGCCGACGCCGGGGCTACCGTGGAGGATGACGGCGTCCCCGTGTTCGTCCCACGTCTCGGCCCACTCCGCCAGCGCGTCACGGGCCTTGTTGTTCCCGCGGACCTCCGAGAGCGTACTCGGGCGGTACTTCTCCGTCCAGTCCATTGGCGTTCCGTAGGGACGAACGGCGTTTAGTGGTTGCGGAGCGTCACTCTCCGGAGGCCGTCCGCAGGTCGAGACGAGGTGCGAACCCCTCGTACGTTTCGTCGCTGGAGACGACCGTATCGCCGTCGGATTCGACGAGGTGGAGTGCGTCGAAGGGAGTGAACCCGTGGTCTTCGACGTAGGTCGCCGCCGCGACGACGACGTCCACGTCGCCACGGACCTCGACGAGGTCGGCGGCGTTCGTAACGACTCGTTCTGCGTCCCGGTCCTCACGGTAGGCGACCAGCAGCAGTTCGACGAGCGTGAACCGCGACGTCCACAGTTCGTCCCGATGGTCGCGGTACACCGTCTCTGCGGCCTCGCCGAGCCAGTCCTCGTCCTTGACGAGCGCGAGCAGGAAGTCGGTTTCCGCGTACATTCAGCGTCCGGCCTCGTCCAGTGCCGCGTTACGCGCCTCGTCACGAAGCTCGCTCGCGGACGTTTCTACGTCTTCGAACTCCTCGCGGAGCGCTTCGAGGGGGTCCTCCGCGATCGGGATCAACTTGATTCCGTCGTGGAGTTCGACGATGCGGTACTGGTCGCCGTACCGTTCCCGGATCTCCTTCGGGAGGGTCAGGCGGCCCCGGTCGTCCAGCGTCGCCTCTGACATACGTGGATAAATGGTGGGTGGAAACTTGATTGTTCCCCTCGAATCACCAGTTCACCCACCCGCGTGGAGGCAGACCCCGATCCGCGTTCAGCCGGGACCTACTGCAACGGGGCGATACCCCGTGTTCCGCGTCACCGTGGTCGGTGCTGGGCTCGCCGTCGACCGGTCGGTTGTCGTCGCCGGATGTTGCCCGTACGCGGTACGACACCTGGCGGCACGGGTGTTCTATGCCCGCTACAGCTTCGGAACGGACGTCGACAGCAGGACGACGGCGTTGACCGTCAGGAGCACGAGGACGAGCCAGCCGAACAGGCGCTCGGAGACGTGGTCGAAGATCCAGACGCCGACCCAGGCGCCGAGGAACACCATCGGGATCGCCACCGCCGCCTCGACGAGCAGCGGTTGCTCGACAGCGCCGGTGTAGGTGAGGCTGCCGAGTCGGTAGAGCATGAGCGTCCCGAAGAAGGCGGTGAACACCGCCTTCATCTCCTCGTCGCTCCAGAACCCGCCCGCGGCCATGAACGTGCCGTAGACTATCATCGGCGGTCCCAGCACGGCGACCGCCCCGCCGAAGATGCCCGCGAACAGGCCGGCGGTCGCGCCGACGGCCTTGCCGGGTCTGTACCCCCGCTGTTCGATCCAGTCGTCGACGGCGTCGCTCTGGCGCGTCGCACCGACCACGACGACCGCGATAACCAGCACGACGCCGATGGCGGCGCGCATCTGCGCCCGGTCGAACTGCTGGAAGACGTAGATGCCGAGCGGCATCCCGACGACGAGTCCGGCGATGGGGACGATCCACTTCCGCCAGTCGAAGGCGTCGCGGACGCTCCACCACACCCGGCCGTTGCTGACGACGGCGGTCACGGTGAAGACGATGGAGGCGCTGGCCGGCGACCTGAACAGCGACATCATCCCCATCGACACCTGGGCGAACCCGAAGCCGGCGATGCCGTGGACGATCGACGCCGCGAGGATGACGAGCGACGTCAACCCCGTCACGACCCAGTCGACGACCACCAGCCTCCACCCCGACGGCGCGCTCGCGGACGATTCACGACGTAGCGATGCCGGAACACGCACGCCGGTACGCGAGTGTCGGCCTTGGGTGTTGTCGCCACCACGGGTGTCGTTTCCACGGGACCGGGCCGCGTCAGGCGACCGCGTTCAGGTGGGTCCCGCGTCCTCCGGCGTCTCGTCCAGGAGCTGTTCGGCGCGGTCCCGCAGCGACGACGGCAGGCCGGAGTCCTCGGCCAGCCCGCGGAGCGTCGCCGTACACTGGGGATGTGCCAGACCGGTCAGCGCCTGCTCTCGATAGCGGTCCTCGACGCCGTCGTCGCGGACCACGTCCGCGAGCCTGGCGCACTCGTTCGCGGTTTCGAGGTCGGCGAGCGCCGTCTCGCGCGCCTCGGTGTCGTTCGAGTCGTCGACGGCTATCTCGAAGTGTTCTTCGGGTGTGCTCATGCGAACCGTCGTTCGGGGTTCGTTCCGATATTCCTGCTGGCCCCGGTCTGCTCGTCGCGCCCGCGAGCGGATGGGCCACGGACGCCGCGCGGGAGGAGAGAATCTACCACACGCTTTTGCATCACCGCGTGGTATCGAAGGACATGGCAGACGTGCGCTCGGTGGAGATGTCAGAGGACGAACTGCGCGAGTTCCTCGAACACGGCGGGACGGGCATCGTCTCCTTCGGGGCGGGAACCGAGGAGGCGCCGTACCAGCTTCCGGTGTCCTACGGGTACGACGTTCCCAGCGAGGACATCTACTTCCGGTTCGGCTTCGAGGCGGAGACGGAGAAGGGGTCGTTCATCGAGGACGGGCGGCCCGTCTCGTTCGTCACCTACGACCACACCGACCGGGGGTGGCGGAGCGTCGTCGCCACGGGGGAACTGGAGGAGGTGACGGAGGCCGAGATCGGGTCGGAGGCCGCCGAGGCGATACAGCGACTGGAGATTCCGCTGGTCGACGTGTTCGAACATCCGACCGACGAGGTGACGTTCCGGTTCTTCCGCCTGCTCGCCGACGACGTGAGCGGCCGGAAGGAGGCACCGAGCGAGGGCTGAAACGACAGGGGAGAGCGGGGCTGAGGCGGCGACGGGGGGACAGGGCCGGGCCGCGCCGGACGCTGCGGTGCGGCGGCGCGGCGACCGTCGAGGCCGTTACTCCTCCTTCATCTCCTGGAGCTGTGCGATGAGTTCGTCGTTCGACGCCTCCGAGTCGAACTCGATAGATCCCTCGTGGGCATTCTCGTGGACGTTGACGCCGGTGTCCTCGTCGACGTCGACGTCGTCGTTCTGCTGTTCGGACTCGTCGTAGCTTCCGAAACCCATGGTGACGACAGGTATCGGCGTGCGAGACTAAAGTCGTGTGATGTCCGACGGCCTGGTGGAACGTGGACAGTTAGCGTGGGTGAGACCGCCGTTCACGGACAGCAAATGGTCTGACCGTCAACCATTTCGTTCGTTCCGCGAGTCCACTGGACGACGGCCGAAGGACGACGAGAGGAGGACGGGGGCGGGGGTGCAGACAGGACTCGACGGGGACGTCAGTCTCGTCGGAGCGGTGGCTCTCGGCGTCGGGACGACGACGGCGGCCGGCATCTTCGTCGGCTCCGGGCTCGCGGTCAGCAGCGTCGGCGGCGCGGCCATCGTCTCCTTGCTCCTCGCGGTTGGCGCGATGGTTGAGCTAGAGAGGAACGCATTTACGCCGGGGGTTGGAACCAAAGGGAAAGAAATGACTGGGAGGGTAGTGCATGCGCGTCATCATCGTCGGTGCCGGTGAGGTCGGGTCGTCCATCGCCGCGAGCCTGTCGCGCTCCCACGAGGTCGTCGTGGTCGACAACGACCCCGAACGGGTCGACTCGCTCACCTACTCGCTCGACGTGCTCGCCATCGAGGGCGACGGCACGTCGCTCGCGACGCTCCGTGAGGCCGACGTCGAGGATGCCGACATGGTCATCGCGAGCACCGACGACGACGAGACGAACCTCGTCGTCTGCGGGACGGCCAAGACCGTCGACGACCCGTTCACCATCGCCCGCGTGAAGAAGGTGGACTACCTCGACACGTGGGAGCGCGCCGAACAGCGCGCGTTCGGCGTCGACTTCATGGTCTGTACGAACCTGCTGACCGCGATGGACATCGTCCGCGTCATCGGCCTGCCCGCCGCCCGCGACGTCGACCCGTTCGCCGGCGGCCAGGTCATGATGGCCGAGTTCGAGGTGCGGGCGGAGAGCCCGGTCGCGAACCAGACGGTCCAGCAGGCCGACCGCTTCGACTCGCTGACGTTCGCCGCCGTGCTCCGGAACGGCGACGTCGCCATCCCGCGCGGTGAGACGGCCATGCGACCGGACGACAAGGTGGTCGTCATCGGCAGCCCCGAGAGCGTCCAGGAGTTCGCCCGGGAGGTGGCGCCCGACGAGACGCCGAGCGCGGACAAGGAGCTCGTCGTCATCGGCGGCAGCGAGATCGGGTTCCACACCGCCCGGCTGATGGAGGAGCGCGACCTCCGGCCGCGGCTCATCGAGCGCGACCACGAGCGGGCCCGCGAACTCGCAGAGGACCTGCCGCACACGGTCGTCATGGAGAGCGACGCGACGGACGCCGAGTTCCTCACGCGCGAACACGTCGACGAGGCAGACGTGGTCATCGCGGCCCTGGAGCGCGACGAGAAGAACCTCCTCGTCTCCGTGCTCGCCAAGCAGCTGGGTGCGGAGCGCGCCATCGCGGTCGTCGAGGACGGCGGCTACGTCGACCTGTTCGAGAAGGTCGGCATCGACGTCGCCATCAACCCCCGCGAGGTGACCGCCGAGGAGATCACCCGGTTCACGCGCGAGAATCGCGCCGAGAACATCGCGCTCATCGAGGACGACCAGGCCGAAGTGCTCGAGATCGAGGTGGACGAGGACAGCGTGCTCGCAGACACCGCGATTCAGGACGCCGTCGGCGACCTTCCCGGCGGCGTGGTCATCGGCGCGATAACCCGGGACGGGGAGTACGTCGTCCCGCGCGGTGACACGGTCGTCGAGGTGCGCGACCACGTGGTCGTGTTCGTCGACAGCGACGTGCTGGACGAAGTGAGCGCGAAGCTATGACGCTGGGCGTAGACTGGCGCTGGCGGGTCGACTGGCGAGCCAGCGTAAGCCTCGTCGGCACGGTGCTGAAGTGGCTCGCCGTCCCGCTCCTGTTCCCGCTCGTCGTCGGTGCGTACTACGGCGAGGGAATCGGCACGTTCGTCGCGACCATCGGCGTCACCGTCGCCGTCGGCCTGTCGCTCGAACGCCTCGACCCGGACCCCGACATCGGGGCGCGCGAGGGGTTCCTGATGGTCGCGCTGACGTGGTTCGCCGTCTCCGTGGTCGGTGCCGTCCCCTACGTCGTCGCGGGCAACGACGTCGCGCTGGTGAACGGAGCGCCCTTCCTCGCCGTCGAGTCCGGCCCCTCGACGCTGGCGAACCCCGTCAACGCGCTGTTCGAGAGCATGAGCGGGTTCACCACCACGGGCGCGACGGTCTTGGGCGACATCTCCTTCGAGCACCACTCGCGAGCGATGATGATGTGGCGCCAGCAGACCCAGTGGCTGGGCGGGATGGGCATCGTCGTCCTCGCGGTCGCCATCCTCCCCGAACTGTCGGTCGGGGGCGCACAGCTCATCGACACCGAGGCCCCTGGGCCGGGCATCCAGAAGCTCACGCCGCGCATCGCGGAGACGGCGCGGGCGCTCTGGCGGGCGTACCTCGGCATCACCGCGCTGGAGATCGTGCTCCTGTTCGGCCTCCACCTCCTCGGGGGCGCGCTCGGCACGCCGCTCGCGCCAAGGATGACGTTCTACAACGCCGTCGCCCACGGGTTCACGACGATGGCGACCGGCGGGTTCTCGCCGGAGGCCCGCAGCATCGAGGCGTTCTCGGCCCTCGTCCAGTGGGTCATCGTCCCGTTCATGGTCGCCGCCGGCACCAACTTCGCGCTGTTCTGGCACGTGCTGAACGGCGAGTCCGAACACCTGTTCCGCGACGCGGAGTTCCGGTTCTACGTCGGCGTCCTCGGCGTGCTGTCGGCCATCCTGACCGTGCTGCTGTTCGTCGGCACCGGCATCGCGACGACGCCGGGCAACGTCGGGCCGATACCCGGCAACCTCGAATCGGCCGCCCGCCACGCGACGTTCCAGATCGCCTCCATCGTGACGACGACGGGGTACGCCAGCATGGACTTCAACACATGGAGCCCCAGCGCGCAGTACCTGCTGCTCGCTGCCATGTTCATCGGCGGCTCGGCGGGGTCGACCGGCGGCGCGATCAAGATCGTCCGCTGGCTGGTCATCCTGAAATCGCTCAAGCGCGAGCTGTTCACGACGGTCCACCCCGAGGCGGTCCGACCGGTGCGGCTCGGCGGGCGGGCGCTGGACGAGCGCGCCCTCCGTGGCATCTACGTCTTCACCCTGCTGTACGTCGTCATCTTCTTCGTCGCGACGTTCCTCGTGTTCCTCGACGCCGAACGCGCCGGCGGCCCGGCGCTGAACCTGTTCGAGTCGATGAGCGCGGTTGCCGCGACGCTCGGGAACGTCGGTCCGGGGTTCCAGCTCGTCGGCCCGATGAACAACTACCTGCCCTTCCCGGCCACGTCGAAGCTCCTGATGGTCGTGCTGATGTGGATCGGCCGCCTGGAGATCCTCCCCGTGCTCGTACTGCTGACGCCTGCCTACTGGCGGTCGTAGGCACGGCAACGGGTTTGTGGCTGTCGCACGTACCTACTGCCGCATGATCCGTGCGTACACCACCGTCATCACGGGGGCCGGAACGAGCGAGGACGTCGTCGAACAGATCAGAGGTCTCCCGAACGTCACGGAGGCGCACGTCGTCGCCGGCGACTTCGACATCATCGCCGAGATAGAGGCCGAGGACGTCCACGGCGTGCAGGACACCGTCGCGATGGGCATCCGGTCGCTGGACGGCGTCGGCACCACGAGGACCTACGTCCAGCTCGACTGAGCGACGGTCACACCTCCGTGACCCACGCGACGTACCCCTCGGGGCGGTCGTACACCTCGCGGAACGTCCGTTCGACGAACTGAGCGATGCGGTTGGCGTCGGCCTTCGCGCTGATGCGCACGTTCGTCCCCTCGGCCTCCTCCGGACTCTCCAGCTGTTCTATCTTGAACGCCGGGAACTCGCCGACCAGGTCCTTCAGGCGGTCGAGTTCCGCGTCCGTGCAGTCGAGGTTGAGCGTTCGCTCCCCGAACTGGACCCACGGGGGAAACGACTCGGCAGCGTCGTCCGCGTCGTCGGCGTCGTCGCCGGTCGCCCCGCCGCCGTCGCCCTCCCCGGTCTCGCCGGCGTCGGGCGGGGTGGCCTGCATCGTGCAGAAGGCGCTGGCGCGCTCGCGGTGGGCGAGGACGGCGTCGGCGAACAGCTTCTGGCGCTCGGTCGGCGTCGCGGCGCTGAACCGGGTCATGGCAGACGTGTTCGACCGCGCGCGTGAAAAAGTAGCCGTTCCGAAAAAATGGGCCCGTTTCTTTAACTCTTTAAACGAGGACGGCGCAGGGGCGAACATGGATCCGAACATCCTCATCCTGGGTGCACCCGGCGCGGGCAAGGGGACCCAGAGTCGTCGTATCACCGAGAAGTACGACGTCGAACACGTCACGACCGGCGACGCGCTCCGGGCGAACAAGCACATGGAGACCGAACACGGTACGCCCGCGAGCTACATGAACGAGGGCGAACTCGTCCCCGACCCCGTGGTGAACGAGATCGTCAAGGCCGCGCTGGAGGACGCGGACGGCTACGTCCTCGACGGCTACCCGCGGAACCTCTCGCAGGCGGAGTACCTCGCCGACATCACGGACCTCGACGCCGTCCTGTACCTCGACGTCGACAAGTCCGTCCTGGTCGACCGGCTGACCGGCCGCCGCGTCTGCGACGAGTGCGGCGCAAACTACCACGTCGACTTCAACCAGCCAGAGGAGTCGGGCGTCTGCGACGAGTGCGGCGGCGAACTCGTCCAGCGCGAGGACGACACCGAGGAGACCGTCCGCGAGCGCATCCGGGTGTACGAGGAGAACACACAGCCCGTCATCGACTTCTACGACGACGAGGGCGAACTGGTCCGCATCGACGGCGAGCAGACGCCGGACGAGGTCTGGGACGACGTCCAGGACGCCATCGAGTCCAGCGTCTGAACCGCGCTTCCGCGGCGACGACATTTTCGCGACCGTCCGACGTCCACCGGCGAGCGCCGCCGACGTCGTCGCGTCGCGGTCGCTCCTCGCCGCACCCGGAGCCGTCAGTTCGCCGTGACGTCGCCACGCCGTCGAGCGATATGAGAACTTTAAAGAGTGCAACCTTCCTATCCGTAACCGAGCCCGGGTGGCTTAGCTGGACATAGCGCCGCACTCATAGGGTTCTGAGATTGGCGCTCAGGCCTTGGAAGCCTCCCATGCCCGCGAGGCCCGCCAGCCTCGAACCTGGGTCATGCGGAGATCGAGGGTTCGGAGCCCTCCCCGGGCACTTTTTGCTACCTGGTCGTACTCAGGAGCAGTCGACGACCCGAATGAAGAAACAATCAGGGCTAATAGGAGAACAAGAGGACCAGCTGCTGCAACTGTAATTAGAATCGTAATATGCGACGTGAGGTGGCGGCCAGGTCGCACCGACGAGGGGTGGCGATTGCTGGCGTCGTCACCGGGAAGGAGAGCATCGAGAACGGCGAGGAGTCCGTCCACCACACTGACGGGTCGGACCTCGGTTTGGGTACAGCCTCGAGGGCGCTGACACCCCGTGGAGTACCGGTAACAAACTACTTTCCGCTTCGTCGGGAACCGAACGTACGAAGATGGTCGACTCGGACGCCACCACCACGCTCGCTGATGAGGCCGGATCGGACCATGGGGACGCGGACGACGTGCTCGCTGACCAGTTGTCTACCGACGAGGTGTATCAGCGGGTGGTCGCGGACGCCGACCACGAGGTCACCTCCGGGGTGCGGGAGCTGTTTTTCAGCGCGCTTGCGGCCGGCTTTGCGATCACCATCACCTTCCTGCTGTACGCCTCGATGACGGCCGCCACCGAATCCGAGATCAGCGCCGTCCTGCTGTACCCGCTGGGGTTCATCTACATCATCATCGGCGGCTACCAGCTGTACACGGAGAACACGCTACCGCCGGTCGCGCTGACACTGGAGCGACTGGTCTCGGTCCCGACATTGTTCCGCCACTGGTCGATCGTGCTCGCGGGAAACTTCTTGGGAGGCGGGCTCGGGGCGGCCGCGCTGGCCTACGGTGGCGTGTTCGACGACGCCACTGCGGAGGTGGCGGTCGGGTTCGCCGAGAAGGGTATCGCCACCCCTGCCTCTGCTCTGTTCGTCAAGGCGGCCTTCGCCGGGCTGATCGTCGCCGGCGTGGTGTGGATAAGCTTCGCCGCTCGGGACACGATCTCCAAACTAGTCGTCGTGTATCTGGCGTTCCTGGCTATCCCGCTGGGGAACCTGTTCCACGTGGTGGTCTCCTTCTGCGAGGTCGTCTACCTGACGCTGGTCACTGGCGCGAACCCGGTCCCTGCGCTGGTTGGATTCGTTCTCCCAGTGTTGCTCGGCAACACGCTCGGCGGAGTCGTGCTGGTGACGGTAGTCAACTACTATCAGACCTCCGACCGGCGCTTGCAGATTCCCCGCTTCCAGGACGTCCGTCGGCTCACGCTGCGGGAGTGGCTGGTTGGCTCGCTTGCCGGCCGCTCGTACGTTCCGGTGATCGACACCGTCGAAGAGATCGTCCGCGATCCGGAGGCCTACCGGATCCTGGTACCTATCGCCAACCCCCGGACCGAGACCGAGGTGGTGCGTCTGGCCTGCCAGCTGGCCAGCCGCCAGAAAAAGGGGAAAGTCCACGTCGTCCACGTCGTCCAGGCACCCCGGCGTTGGCCCCCAGGCACGGAACGATCCCACCAGGACCGGATCAAGCGCGACTCCGCGCGACTGCTAGAGGACGCCCGCCGGATCGGCACCAAGCACGGTGTTACCCTGGAGACCTCGACCGTGGTCACCCCGCGTTCTTTCGAGGAGGTCTTCACTCTGGCCCGCCGGACGAGCCCCGACCTGGTGGTCATGGACTGGGACAGAGAAGGGCTGTGGAGTTCGGCCCGCGCCGAAAGACCGCTCGCCGAACTGACCAACCAGTTGCCCTGTGACTTTCTGGTAGCCAACGACCGCGGTCTCGACCCTTCACGGATCCTCCTGCCGACCGCCGGCGGCCCCGACTCCGACCTGAACGCAGAGGTCGCCCAGGCGCTTCAGATAGTGGCGAACGCGGAGGTCGAGGTGCTCCACGTCGTCGGCGACGAGGCGGACGAACGTGCAGGCGAGGCGTTCCTCCAGGACTGGGCCGACGAACACGGTCTGGGTGACGCAACGATCACCGTCGACTCCGGCGACATCGAGGAGACGATCCGCAGGGCAGCCAGCGATAGCACGTTGCTCATGCTCGGCGCGACCGAACAGGGAATGCTGTCTCGGCTGGTTCAGGATTCGTTGCACCTGGACGTCGTCAACGACGTTGACTGTTCGGTGTTGCTGGCCGAGCGCCCCTCCAAGCGGTCGCTACGCGATCGGTTGTTCGGCTCTCCGACCCGGGAGCAGTACCCCGCGCTGGCATTCCGTGGCACCGAGGAGTCCGTCGACTCCGGCCACGCCGAGACTCCCGACGAGTAAACCTGGCGCGGAGGGCCGAGAGGTTACCATTCCCGGTTCTATCGAGCGAGGTCGCTCGCGGATTGAGAATCGCACGGCCCCACTGGCAACACGGGCCGACGAAAGTCGATGCTGAATGCATCTTCCGTCCCGTGTTTTCGGATATTTCGAGGAGCATCGATCCACCGCCCGGCGAGTCGATCTGACGGTTCGTTCAGCGAGTCGAAGTAGACCCGACTTCGGACGGTCGTCCATCAGGAGACAGAGACCGAGACGACCTGTAACTCCCCATTGATTTAACCAGGACCGTTCAGTACTAATCTAACGGCACGAGCCGCTAATTACCGCGGCCACGGACATGTCGCGGCCGACGAGTCTATAGCAGACTGACCCTAAGATGGCGACGTATGGCACCAATGCCCAATCCAGTAGCGGCGCTACAGCCGATGCAGCTCGATCCCGCGGTCGAGGAGGCACTGGCTGACCCACTGCTGTCGGCCTCGCTGTGGGGGATGATCGCGCTGATGGGGCTGGCGATCCTGCTGTTCGTCTACATGGGCCGGAACGTCACGGACGACCGCGTGAAGCTCATGTTCGCGGCGACAATCGGCATCCCGGCCGTCTCGATCGCCAGCTACCTGGGACTGGCCTCCGGGTTGACCGTCGGCATCGTCGACATTCCGGGGAGGGGTGAAAGCGTCACGCTGTGGGGACGGTACCTCACGTGGACGTTCTCGACGCCGCTCATCCTGTTCGCGCTGGGGCTGCTGGCGGGGACGAGCCGGGCGAAGCTGTTCACGGTCGTCCTGTTCGACATGGCGATGTGCGTCACGGGGCTCGCGGCTGCGCTGACCACGCAGGCGCTCTGGCTCCGCTGGGCGTGGTTCGCGCTGAGTTCGGCCTTCTTCGCCGTCGTCCTCTACATCATCCTGGTCGAGTGGCCGCGCGACGTGGCCGACCGGGACCCGGACGTCCGCGAGCTGTTCGACCGGCTGAAGGTTCTGACCGTCGTGCTCTGGGTCGGCTACCCGGTCATCTGGGCGGCCGGCACCGAGGGGCTCGCTCTCCTCGGGACCGGCACGACGGCACTCGCGCTCACCTCGTGGGGGTACAGCCTCCTCGACGTCGGGGCGAAGTTCGTCTTCGCGTTCCTCCTGCTCCGGTTCCTCGCCGACGAACCGGCCGGGGTCACCGAGAGCGCACAGGTCGAACCCTTCGTCACGCCCGGAGACGACTGAGAACCGCACCTGGGCTCGCCGTCCCCGGGTGAGGTCGTCCGAACCCCGATTATGAAACGTCTAAACGGTTCTGAACCGTTCGCAAAACGTCAACGACCGCACCGTTCGCGTGAAGCGTCGTGAATTTGCCTGCACGCTCGTCCCCCTATATTACCCCGTCGCCCATACGACCGGATGCGCCCGACCCTCCCATGTCGAGTACCCCAGCACACCGGACCGACGGTTCGACCGAGTTCGACACTAGCTTGCAGTTCGCCACGGTAGCGCGTCGCAAACTGTTCGAGTCAGTCCAGTTTCTCGGGTTCTGGACCGCCATCGCTCTCCCGTTCGTCTACCTGCCTCTCCTCTATCAGGGGTCGCTGTCCCCGACCTCCTCGTCGTTCGCGGTGATCGTCGTCCTGAACCTCGTCGCTGTGTTCGTCGGTCACGGGTACGACCGGCCGTGATGCCGCAGGCGTGTATACCACCGTTCGGGCTTTTCTGACGACGTCCCACGACCTTCCGAGCAGCGCCGCAGCGGCGTCCGAGTAGTATCTCGCGAAGGCAACAGTTCGTGAAGGAGAACGTCGGGGGCCGACCGCAACTCCGTACCCCCGGGTCTATCCCGCAGTCGTCGAACTCGAGCAGCGAGCAGAAAAGAAATTTTGTCGTTTCAGTAAAGTATTGGCGATTAGAAAGCCTTCAATTTTAGGCTGGCCGAAAAAAGGTAAATATGATGATAACTCTTTTCCGGGGGGAGTGCGAACCAACGCGTATGGCGTTGCTGGCAAATCTCGTCTTCGTCTTCGTCGCAGGGTTGATAACCGCGCTCGCCACGGGGTTGGGAGCGCTGCCGTTCTTTCTGGTCGACGACGTGAGCGACCGGTGGAACGTCGCTCTCTGGGGGCTGGCGTCGGGCATCATGGTCTCCGCGTCGGTGTTCGGCCTGATATTCGAGGGACTGGCCGAGGCGAACGGCGGGAGCGTCGTGGGCGTCGGGGTCGGGATGCTCGTCGGCGTCGTCCTCGTCGTCGTCAGTCACCGCCTCATCTCCGAAGCCGAGGTCGACCCGCAGCAGTACGAGGAGGCTGACTACAAGAAGCTCGTGCTCATCCTCGGCATCCTGACGGTCCACAGCTTCCCGGAGGGGGTCGCGGTCGGCGTCTCGTTCGCCGATCTCGGGTTCGAAGGGGCGCAGATCGTCGGCATCACCGTCCCGCTGCTGGCCATCTTCATGACCATCGCGATATCCATCCACAACATCCCCGAGGGCCTCGCCATCTCGATTCCGCTCCGGTCGATGGGCGTCGGCAAGTGGAAGATGGTCTGGTGGGCCGTCTTCTCCAGTCTGCCCCAGCCCATCGGCGCGCTCGTCGCCTACTACTTCGTCCGCGTCGCGCGGGAGTTCCTCCCGGTCGGGTTCGGCTTCGCCGCCGGCGCGATGATCTTCCTCGTCGCGCTGGAGTTCATCCCCGAGGCGCTGGAGATCGGCGAGGACCTGCCGGGCCAGGGCCACCGCGAACTGGTGTCGGGCCTCGTCGCCGGCGTGCTCCTGATGGTGCCGCTCGCCGTCCTCTGACGCCGGGAGGACGACCGCTCCGACGGGCTGTCGGACGAGTGCCAGCCTGTTCTTCGCCCGGTCGACCTGCGGCGTGGTGGTCAGTGACACCCGGTCGTTCGTTCCGTGTCCACAAGCGGCGTCATCGAAGGGTACCGGGGCCAGCGCGTTCGATTTCGGTCGATTTAACGGGGCGGGTTGCGACGGTCTCCGCATGGAACTGGACACCGTGCGGCTGGGGGAGACCGGGACCTACGTGAGCGAACTGGCGTTCGGAACGTGGCGGTTCGGCCGCGAGAACGACGAGGGCGAGGTCGAGATCGACGAGGAGCGGGCCCACGAACTGCTCGACGCGTACGCCGACGCGGGCGGTAACTTCGTCGACACCGCCGACATGTACGGTGGCGGCGACAGCGAGCGGTTCATCGGCAACTGGCTCGCCGACCGCGACAGGGAGGACTTCGTCCTCGCGTCGAAGGTCTACTGGCCGACGCGCCCCGACGACCCGAACGGCGGCGGCCTCTCGCGCAAGCACCTCCGCCGCCAGATCGACCGCATCCTCGACCGCCTCGGCACGGACTACGTCGACCTCCTGTACGTCCACCGCTGGGACGACGACACGCCCGCCGAGGAGTTCATGCGCACCCTCGACGGGTTCGTCCGCGAGGGGAAGGTGAACTACCTCGGCACGTCGACGCTCGAACCGAACGCCTGGAAGGTCGCGATGGCCAACGAGATGGACTACGAGCCGTTCCGGATCGCCCAGCCGCGGTACAACCTCGTCAACCGCGAGACCGAGCCGAACTACCTGCCGATGTGCGAGGCGTACGGCCTCGGCGTCGTCCCCTGGTCGCCGCTCGCCGGCGGCTTCCTGACGGGCAAGTACAGCCGCGGCGAAGAACCCCCGGCGGGGTCGCGCGGGGCGACCGACCAGCAGTTCTGCGACTCCTACCTCACCGACGAGAACTTCGACGTCCTCGAGGAGGTCGAGGCCGTCGCCGACGAGGTCGGTGCTTCGCCCGCAGCGGTCAGCCTCGCCTGGCTGCTGGACCACGACGCGGTCACCGCGCCCATCGTCGGCGCGCGCACCGTCGACCAGCTGGCGGAGAACCTCCGCGCGACCGAGATAACCCTGTCCGACGAGCAGTTCGCACGCCTCGCCGACGCGAAGTCGGCCTGAGGTCCCGGCGGGCGAGAACCTTAACAGGGGTGCGACCCAAGGTGGGTACGTGTACAGGTCGCGGCTCCTGCTCGGCATCGCTGCCGTCTTCGCCGGAATCACGGTCTCGCTGAGCATCCTCGGGTTCGTCTACAACCTGTTTCTGCTCGTGTTCGCCGTGCCGTTCGCCCTGACGACGGCGATCCTGTGGTACCACGCCACGGGACGACTCGCCAAGCGCGTCCGCGAGCGCGAACTGTGGGAGGAGCAGCGGCACGGCTTCGGTCCCGACCCGCGCGCCGCCGGTTCGCGAGCGCGCGAGAGAGCGCGCCAGCAAGCGCGCGGACCAGGGGGACCAGGCCCGGGGAACGCCCGCGACCGGGCGCGGCAGCGAGCAGGGCGACGCGCCCCCGTCGGAGAACCGTCCGGTCCGAGCGTGCCGGAGGCCTACCGCATCCTCGACCTCGACCCCGGGGCCGACGACGAGACGATCCGCGAAGCCTACCGCGAGAAGGTCAAGCGCGTCCATCCCGACAGCACGGACGGGAGCGAGGAGGCGTTCAAGCGCGTGAGCAAGGCCTACGAGCGTCTCAACGACGACCACTGAGTGCCGTCGGACCCCGCAGAACGGTTCCTGAGGTGATACGACGAACGGGGAACCGTGCCGCGACGCGGGAGAATCCGATTATCACTCGTCGTATCTACCGGATGGATTTATTACAGAGGCTCCGCAACGTCTCGGGTAACCAGATATGTCTACGTCATCGCATCCGGCCCGAGTCCTTCAGGACGGTCGGCGTCTACGCTCTCCAGTATCTTCGACCGCCGTGTCGTGGCCGAGCGGGAGTGATTCCGGCCGATGAGTTCGAGTCGGCTCACGGTCGTGGCGACGCTGATGCTGGTGGTCGCGTTCGCCGCCGGAACGTTGCTCACGCCAGGCGTCGTCGAGGGCAAAGGCGCATCGTTCACGAAAAGCGTCGTCAATGAAGAACGGGGCGACATCTTGTACATCACCGTCCGCTCGGGCAAGAAAGCGACCGTCAACATCGGAGGACCTGGAAACGGATTCTGGGTGCAGGTCGAGGGTGTCAAGGGCAAGACAACTATCGGTTTGAACACGTATGAGACAGGCGCGAAAGTCAAAAACAAGAGTTCACTAGTCGTTTCGGGTCCAGAGAAAAAAGTCCATGTGCACAGGTGGTCCCAGGTTGGACCGCTCGATCCAAACACGTACGATATGAACGTAACCGTCGATGGGTTCGAAGAGGACAAAGGTTGGTTCACGATAAAAGAACGACACACGAACGGGGCCAAAACGTTCGTCATGCCATCAACGGTAGATCTCGACAATGTCGATACGTTAGACGAACTAAAAAAGAGGATAGTCCAACCGAAGGACAACAGAATCGCACACGAAGATAGATTTGTCCTTGCCCTAAACGCATCGGGAATAACGGGCTTCATTGATTCGTTCAAGCACACAGAGGGAGTGTCCCTTACCTTCCATGAGACCAACACTGAGCCGAACACCACACCGAACGAGTTCCACGCGGACGACATTGCGTCGGACCGGACGTTCGTCGACGAAGAAAACGACATCACGTATTTCGTTGTTGATACGACAGACCACAACATCGAACCGAACGACAGGTACAACGTAACGTTCGCGCTCAGTGGGTCCAATCCACTACTAAGGCCGGACGAAAAGGAAACTGCCACAACGACGTTCCAGGTCGTCGAACGGAAGGCAGTCCTCGACTACGTCGGTGACTCTGTCGTGGTCAATGGCAAAACGGAAATTACGGGGTCGACGAGCCTGGCACCGGGGAGCAAGATTCGCTTAACTGCGTACAAGAACCAGAAGAATCGATTCTACAAGGGACCGAAGGAAGTGACGGTCAAAGCAAATCACACGTTCAGCACGACGGTCGACTTTAGCGACGTTCCACGTGGTACAGAATTCACGTTCAAACTCGTCGGTCCCAACAAGGACTTGAAAAAGACAGTTCGAGGCGTCGTCGCCCCGCAACGGCAGACGACCACCACCACGACAACCACCACGACGACGACAACGACCACGAACACCACCACCACCACGAACACCACCACCACGAACACCACCACCACGAACACCACCACCACGAACACCACTACCACGCCGACGACGCGCATCTCTACCCCGGACCCGATAACGCCCCAGACCGTCTCGAACGGCGGCCTCCCGGGATTCGAGGCTACGACGGCGGTCGTCGCACTGCTCGCCGCGGCACTGCTCGCCGTCAGACGGTCGGAGTAACTGTCCGATAATTTTTATACCATGACTGAAGATATCTCAACGAACGCACGTCCCCTATCATGATACGGGAAATGGACGAGTCCGACTTCGCCGCGTTCGTCGCCGACATCTGGGAGCAGCAGGGCTGGAACACCCAGGTCACCGAGAAGTCCGGCAAGGCGTTCGTCGCGCTCCAGCGCGACGGCGCCGAGGGGCTCATCTGGGCCACGACCGGGAGCAGTGGCGACGTCAGTGGCAAGGCGCTCCAGCAGTTCGTGCAGACCGCCCAGGAGTACGGACTCGACGAGGGCGCGGTCGTAACTGCCGGCCAGTTCAGCGACGACGCCGAACGTATCGCCGACCAGGCGGGGGTCGATCTCGTCGACGGCGAGAAGCTACGGACCATCGTCGAGGCCCGCGAACTCCACGACCTCGTGGAGAAGTACGGGGGCGGCAGCGGTAGCGGCGGCGGTGGTGGCGGAGACGGTGACGACGACGGTCCCGGCCTCCTGGACCGGCTTCCGGTGGACGACCTCCCGGACGTTTCGGCGAAGGCGGTCGGCGGCGTCGTCGTCGTCGCCGTCCTCGCTGTGGTCGCGTTCGTCGTCGTCGGCCCGACCATCCTCGGCACCGGCGGCAACGTCCAGGAGCAGTCGTTCAACGTGACGTCGACGTCGTCGGTGTCGGGCAACGAGACGAAGGCGCTCGACGTGACGTGGAACGCGAGGACGACGACCGAACTCGAACCGGAGAAGAACGTCGTCTACCAGGCACGGGACGGCCAGCAGTTCGTCGTCGTCCAGTTGAACGTCACGAACACCGGGCAGGGGACCGTCGGTCTCCGTCAGGAAGGATTCCGGCTCCGGGCGAACGGGACCGTCCACGGCCACCAGCCGCTGACGAACGCGAGCGGGTTCGAAGTGGGCGTCCTCGAGCCGGGCAAGTCGATGAGCACCTGGACCGTGTTCTCCGTCGACGAGGGCGTGGCGAACGCGACGCTCGTCGCCGATGGGGGCGTCTACGGCGACGTCGCGGTGCGGTTCCAGCGGGACGCCGACCTCGAAGTCGGCGCGTAAGGAGCAGTATATATCGATTCCAAGGGCTCGGAACTGTAACGCGGGCAAGGCTTTTGACCGGTGGGGACTAAGCGGCGCTCATGAGCGCTGACCGCGCCGCCTTGCAGCGCGCTCTCGAACGCGGGGAGCAGGAGGGCGGCAGCGTGGAATTCAAGGAGCGGCTCACGAGGGAGATCCACCTGGCCGACGGTCGCATGGAGAGCCTCGCTGCGCAGCTTCGGCATCGCGTCCTCTCCGGCGACGGCGAGGCGACGTACGTCGTCGGCGTGACCGACGACGGGGGACTCGCCGGTATCGACCCCGACGCATTCTCCGAGTCGATGGACGTCCTGTCGCTTTTGGCCGAGGAGGCGGGCGCCCACATCGAGGACGTCCAGACGTGGGGCATCGACGGCGACGAGTCGAACACCCGCGCGATGGCCCGCGACAGCGGCGGCGGACTGGTCGGCGTCGCCACGGTCCGAGAGGGAGCCGTCCTGGAGACCGACAGCGACCACATCGTCGTCGGGACGGCGGGACACGTCGACCACGGCAAGTCGACGCTGGTCGGTAGCCTCGTCACCGGCCAGGCCGACGACGGCGAGGGCGGCACCCGCGGCTACCTCGACGTGCAGCCCCACGAGGTCGAGCGGGGACTGTCCGCCGACCTCTCCTACGCCGTCTACGGGTTCGGGGACGAGGGACCGGTCCGGATGGACAACCCCCACCGGAAGGACGACCGCGCGCGCGTCGTCGAGGAGAGCGACCGCCTCGTCTCGTTCGTCGACACCGTCGGCCACGAACCCTGGCTCCGGACCACCATCCGGGGACTCGTCGGCCAGAAACTCGACTACGGCCTGCTCACCGTCGCAGCCGACGACGGCCCGACGAAGACGACCCGCGAGCACCTGGGCATCCTGCTGGCGACCGAACTGCCGACCATCGTCGCCATCACGAAGGTCGACGTCGTCGACGAGGAGCGGGCCCTGGAGGTCGAGCGCGAGGTCGAGCGCCTGCTCCGCGAGGTCGGCAAGACGCCGCTACGCGTGGAACGCCACGGCGTCGACGTCGCCATCGACGAGATCGGCGACGGCGTCGTCCCCGTGCTCGGGACCAGCGCCGTGACGATGGACGGACTGGACGACCTGGACGCCATGTTCGAGCAGTTACCGAAGACGACGGCCGACAGCGGCGAGTTCCGGATGTACGTCGACCGCACCTACAGCGTGACGGGCGTCGGCGCCGTCGCCAGCGGCACCATCAACTCCGGGTCGGTGGAGGCCGGCGACGAACTCCTGCTCGGCCCGATGCCCGACGGCGGATTCCGCGAGGTGGAGGTCCGCTCCATCGAGATGCACTACCACCGCGTGGACGAGGCGAAGGCCGGCCGCATCGTCGGCATCGCGCTGAAGGGCGTCCGCGAGGCCGACGTCGAGCGGGGGATGGTCCTCCTGCCGGTGGACGCCGACCCGACGCCGGTCCGCGAGTTCGAGGCCGAGGTGATGGTCCTCAACCACCCGACCCGCATCGGCTCCGGTTACGAACCGGTCGTCCACCTCGAGACGGTCAGCGAGGCAGCCGTCTTCGAACCCGAGGGCGGCCACCTCCTGCCGGGCGACCGCGGGTCGACCACCGTCCGGTTCAAGTTCCAGCCCTACCTCGTCGAGGAGGGCCAGCGGTTCGTCTTCCGCGAGGGCCAGAGCAAGGGCGTCGGCACCGTGACCGACGTGACGCCGCTCGAATAGGCTTTTCTCCCCGGCGTTCGCACGTTCCGGTATGACTCGTCGCGCCTCGCAGTCCGACCGCACACGACAGCGCAGACGGCCACAGCGCGGACGGCCGTCAGAAGCCCGCGCGCTGCTGGACGTGACGACCGTCGCGAAGGCGTTCGTGGCGCTGCTCTTCCTCGTGAGTCTCGTGGCGTCCGTCCAGTTGCTCCGGGCGGAGGGAACGGCCGTGCTCGTACGGGTCGTGGCGACGCTGTACGTCACCGGCCTGCTCGTGGTCGGCGTGTTCCGGGACGTGACGGGAACGCAGTGGTGGCGCGCCGCGTTCTTCGGCGGGATGGTGGCCTATGGCCTCGTCGAGTACCTCCGTGCCGGGGGCTGGTTCAACCTGCTGTTCGTCGTCGCCGGTGCGGCGATGCTGGTGACACTCGCGCTCGAACGGCGGTGACCGGTACCCTCGGCGCAGCGGTCAGCCGTCGAGCCACGGCGGGTCGCCGAGCGGGTGGAGCGTCTCGAACGCGAAGTGGGGTTCGGGGTCCGGGGCGAGCGACGGGTCCGCCGGCACCCAGACCGAGCGGAGGCCGGCGGCGTGCGCGCCGGCGACGTCGCTGTCGAGCGAGTTGCCGACGTGGACCGTCCGGTGGGCCGTCGCGTCGAGGTCGGCGAGCGCGCGCTCGAACGGCTCCGGGGCCGGCTTCGCCGGGGCGTCGTGGCCCGCGAACACGGTCGTCTCGACGCGGTCGTCGATGCCGAGCGCCGCCATCTTCGTCCGCTGCATCTCCGGCGCGCCGTTGGTGACGACGCCGACGGCGTGGTCGCGCGCGAGGGCGTCGAGCGCCGCGGACGCGCCCGGACAGAACCGCACGCGCGAGTGGTCGCGGACCTCGGCGAACGCGTCGGCGACCGCGCGGCCCGTCGCGGCGTCGTGCCCCCGCTCCTCGGCGATGGCAGCGAAACACGTCGCCCGCAGTTCCGCCACGGTGTCGCCCGCTCCCAGGAACTCGTCGTAGCGAGCGTGATAGTCGGCGAGTTCGAAGAAGGGGTCGACGCCGCACCGTTCGAACGACGCCGCGAGCACCTCGCGGGAGTCCTGCTCGTACTCACAGAGGGTGTCGTCCAGGTCGAACAGGACGGTGTCGACGGTCATCGTCCGGCCGTTCGGTCCGTGGTCGGAAAAACTGGACGCCTCGCGCTGGGCGACGTTCGGGTCGTCGTGCGGCTACGCCCGCCGGTAGCCTTCGGCCGTCCGCTCCGCGAGGTCGAGCAGGACCGCCCACTCCAGCAGGTTGGCGACGCGCTCGCGCCACACGTCTTCGACCCGGCTGGGGTCCTTGTGGCGCTCCCAGGTCGGAATCGACTCCCGGAACGCCTCGAAGGCCTCGTCTGCGGTGAGCGGACCGTCGGTCGCGAGACGGTCGAGGAGTCGGTCGGCGCCGTAGACGCGCTCGCGGAACGCCGCCGCCAGGGCCTCGCGGTCGGGGTCGCGACGGATGCGGGCGAAGCCGCTGTCTGTCTCCTCGGCGAGTTCGAGCGCGCGGAGGAAGGTGAGCCACGTCCGTGCCACGTCCCGGCTCTCGAAGCCGACGCGGTCCATCAGTCGCCGGCAGCAGTCGTCCTCGGTTCCGGGGACGAGCGGGACCGCCCGCTGGGCGTCCGCGACGAACGACAGGTCCGCGGGCGGTTCGGGGACGAGTTTGAACTTCACAGACCGAAGCTCTCCGCGACCATCTCCTCGTCGGTCGCGCCGTGGACGGTGGTCGACCCGCCGACCACGTCGACGGTCACCTGTGCCGGGGCGAACACGCTCGCCGGTATCTCGTCGAAGTCCCAGTCGGCGTCGTCGAACAGCTGTTCGAACGGCGTGCCGTACTCGTCGGCGGCGGTCGACGGCAACTCGTCGAAGCGGTCGAACTCCTCGCGGACGGTGAGATGGACCTGGCCGCCGTACGCGAGCGCGTCGTTCGTCCGGCCGATGGCCGTCTCGTCGTCCGCGGCGACGGGGGCGACGGGCGCGGACCCCGACACGGAGACGACGTCGAGCGGGTCGTATCCCAGTTCCGAGAGGCGGAAGACGGCCAGTTCGGCCGCGCGCGAGGCGACGTTGACGCTGCCGGTGACGCTCGCGGTCGAGAACGTGGGGAGGAAGACCGCGCCCGGTTGCACGCCCGCGAGGTCGGCGACGTGCTCGGCGACCGGGTCGCCGGGGAGTTCGTCGGACTCGACGGCGAGCACCGCGAACTCGAAGGCGTCCGTGTAGCCGACGCGCCGGTACTCGTCCTCCTCGGCGACCAGCGCCCGGGCCGGCCCGCTGCCGAGCCCCTCGAACCCCTCGACGCCGAGTTCCCAGCCGGCCTTCTGCGAGCACAGCAGCGCGAGCGCGGGATGGTCGGTCGTCAGTTCGACGTGCTGGAGCGGCGCGCCCCCGACCTCGTCCATCCGGGTCTGCACCGTCGCCAGCCCGGCGGTCTGGAGTTCCGCGAGCAGCAGGCCGGCCTCGACGCCGCCCGACGTCTCGACGCCGAAGTCGAGCACCGTCGCCTCCGAGTCGAGTTCGTAGGCGGCGACGTTCAGTTCGTCCGCGAAGTCGATGGCCTCGTCGACGAGTTCGAGGGCCATGCGGTTCAGACTCTCCATGTCCGGCAGTTGGGCGTCGTCCCGTAAACAGTTCCGGGTTCGCGGCGACGCGGGGCGGCGACACCGTTAACATCCTGCCCCCAGAAAGGTCGGGTATGAGTACCGACACCGCACCCGACGGGGAGCCGACCCCCCAGATCGAGGTGACGGAGGACGCCGCCGAACAGGCGCTCTCCCTGCTCGACGGCGAGGGAATGGACCCCGACAGGGCCGGACTGCGACTGTTCGTCCAGCAGGGCGGCTGTGCGGGACTCTCCTACGGGATGCGCTTCGACGGCGCACCCGAGGACGACGACACGGTCTACGAGCACCACGACCTGCGCGTGTTCGTCGACCCGGCGAGCATGAACTACATCGAGGGCAGCGTCGTCGACTACGAGCAGGGCCTGCAGGGTGCCGGCTTCCACGTCGACAACCCGAACGTCGTCTCCGAGTGTGGCTGCGGCGAGAGCTTCCGGACCTGACGGCCCCCGCCGCCCGGACAGTTCCGTTACTCCTCCAGTTCGAACGCCACCGTCACCTCCGCCTGGTACTGGCGGTCCTGGACGCTCGCCACTTCGACGCCGAGTTCGTCCACCTCGACCCACTTGACGTTCTGGAGCGTGTCCTGTGCGCGGTCGATGGCGTCGTCTGCCGCTGCGTCGAAACTTTCGTCGCTCGTCCCGATGAGCGTGATCTTCTTGAAGACCATAGCACCTTGCGGTTCTCGCTCCCGCGTAAAAGCGACAACGGCCGTTGGCCCGGACCGGAGCACACCGACCCGGAGCGGAGTCACCCGTCGGGCGGCGGGATGGTCACGTCGGGGCCCGCGTCGCGGTTGCGCGCCCACTGCTCGCGGGTGACGGTGTAGCGGTGGAGGTCCCGCACCGCACCGTCCATCGGCACCCAGTTGCGCAGGATGCCGTCGTACCGGCCGCCGAACCGCTCGACGTACTTCTCGATGGCCCGCCGGGAGTTCTCGTTACCCGAGAGGTAACCGGCGGAGACTAGTTCGAGGTCCAGATGGTCGAACGCGAGTGCCAGCAGCGCCGCGGCGCGCTCGCCGGAGTAGCCCCGCCCCCAGAACGGCTTCCGGAGCCAGACGGCGAAGATGGCCGTGCGCTTCTCCCAGTCGAGGTCGAAGTCCGTCGTCCCCGCGAACTCGCCCGCGCCGTCCTCGCCGTCGCGCGGGACGAGGGCGTACGTCGCGGCCTCGCCGTCGTCCCAGCGGCGCTCCGCGTCCACGACGGCGTCCCACGTCTCCTTCGGCGTCTCGTGCGGGTCCCACGTCAGGTGCGCCGTCTCCTCGTCGACGGTGTCGCTGTGGCGCGAGTAGTACCGGTAGAGGTCCACCGGGTCGAAGTTCGCGCGACAGAGGCGAACGAGACGCAGACGCTCGGTGTCGACGCGCTCGGGGAACATACGTGACGCTCAGTGTTCGCCAGCAAAAGCGTTGGTTGCCGTCCCACCTTGCAGGACTCCCCTGTCACCGGTCAGGCCGGTCCTACCCGGAGTCGGCACGTCAGGCCGCCTGCCCGGACTTCGACCGGTCAGGTCGCGCGTTCCGCGCCGCGAGCGCGTAGGCGAGCGCGACCGGAACCGCGTACACCACGTGCCCGACGAGGCTCACGAGCGTCCCGGGCACGGCGAGGTTCGGGAACGGCGGTGCCATCGGGAAGCCGACCGCCGCGAGCCACACCGGCATCACCAGGACCGGGAGCAGTGCAGTCGTCACGACGCCGTACGCGACGCCGAGGCCGACGGCCCCCCGCAGGCGCGTCGCGACGTCCGCCAGCGGGCCGACCTGGACCAGCGCCACGTAGGCGAGGCCGAGCGCGACCCCGTGGAAGACGTGGAGCAGCCAGCCGGCGGTGGACGCGGGTCCTTCGATACCGTACATCGCCGGAATCGCCATCGCTATCGTCGCGGTGGGCATCATGAGGCCGAACAGGACGCTCCCGACGAGCCCCCCGGCGGCGCCAGCGATCCATCCGTTCCGACCGGCGCGGAACCGGCCGAGTCGAGTCTGTGTTTCGGTTGCCATCGTACTCCCCTGCACCGACGGGCCGCCGCGACATAGCTGTAATCTAACCTTCAGGTTACGGGGTTACGGGCGGGTAAGGTGGCGACGAGGACGCGAGAAAGCGCGGTCGAAGCTGCGAGAACGAGACGGCGGTCGCTCGATGGGAACGAGTGTCGCGTCGAAGAAAGGGCGTCCGGAGCGCTATCCGAACATGTCGCGCATCATCGGGTGCATCTCCATGAGCTGCTCCTCGGCGATCTCCTCGTACAGCTTGTACGTGATGGAGACCGTCAGCAGCAGGCCCGTCCCGGAGACGCCGCCGATGGTGCCGAGCATGTTCGCCAGCACGGCCAGCAGTCCGACCAGCGCGCCGCCGATGACGGTGACCTGCGGGATGTACCGCTCCATCACCTTCTCGATGACGCCGGTGTTCTGGCGGAACCCGGGAATCTGCATCCCGGAGTTCTGGATCTGCTTCGCCGTCGCCTCCGGACCCATGTCCGTCGTCTCGACCCAGAAGATGGCGAAGATGGCGCCGCCGACGATCATGAACGTCAGGTCGATGGCGACGCGCAACAGCACCTGCCACGGCTCCTGGGCGAGCCCGGTCCACCACATCCAGTCGGCCCGGTTCTGGATGGGGGCGAGATAGTAGAACAGGCCGCCGATGGCCCGTCCACCGTCGTACTGCCCGAGCCAGACCGGCATGTCGTTGCCGAGCTGGCTGTGGAGGATGCGGCCCAGGAACTGGATGTTCGCCTGCAGCGCGCGGACGAGGATCATCGGCAGGACGCTGGCGTAGATGAGCTTCACGGGGAAGCGACCGCGAGCGCCCTTCACCCGCGCGTGGCTGAGCGGAATCTCGACCCGGACGCTCTCTGCGTACACGACGATGCTGAAGATGAGCACCGTCGTGACGAGCGCGAGGATGCCGCCGCCGTCGAGCAGCAGGTACTGGATGCCCTCCGCGGTCAGCAGCGACGGGACCTCGCCCGCGTTGCCGGTGGCGATGGCGATCCAGTTCGGGATGAGGCCGGGTCGGCCCGGCAGGCCGCTCCACGCGAACAGGCCGCCGATGAGCTTCTGGCTCACGCCGGCGACGATGAACAGCCCGATACCGCTACCGACGCCCCACTTGCTGATGATCTCGTCCATGAACAGGACGAGGATGGCTCCGACGAGGATCTGGGCGAAGATGAGCCACTTGACGCCCATCTCGCCACCCGGGAACGTCGCAGCCAGTTGCGGGTCGGCCGGGAGGAAGCCGCCGGCGAACACCATCGGAAGCCCCGTCAGGAAGATCATCACGACCACCAGCAGCTTCTGGAGGCCCTGATAGAGCACCTGGTCGCGGGGGTCGTCGGTGTCCAGTCCCAGCAGGTTCGCACCGCCGAGCAGCTGCAACACGATGCTCGCCGTGACGATGGGCCCGATACCGAGGTGGAGCACGGACCCCTGTCCACCCGCCAGCAGCGAACGGAACTGGCCGAAGATGTCGGCCCCCTCGTTCGCCCCGTAGAGGGTGACGTTCGTCAGGAAGAAGTACAGCAACAGGATACCGCCCGTCCAGGTTAGCTTGCGCTTGAAGGGGACGTGCCCCTCTGGCTGCCGGACGGACGGCATTCGCGTCAGGACCGGTTCGGCGGCTTCCTTCCAACCCATGTATTATTCCTCAGTCTCGTCTTCCGACTCAACTGTTTCGGATTCGGCTTCCTCCGCCCGGTCGCTGAGGACGGCGTCGCCGCCCTCCTGCTCGATGAGTTCGACCGCGCTCGCGGAGAACGCGTCCGCCGTCACTTCGAGTTCGTTGCGGACGTTCCCGTCGCCGAGTACCTTCACGACGTCGGCGTCCCAGCCGTCGTCGGCGACGTCGCGCGCGTCGACGCGGTAGCCGAAGTCGGTCTCCTCGGCGACGCCCTCCGCAACGAGGAGCGGAACGTCCTCGTCGATCTTCTGGACGGAGACGGTCTCGACCGTCTCCTGGACGTCGTCGGGACGCTTGAAGCCGTGTTTGCCGAGCGGTCCGTGGTTGTGGAATTCGTGTTTGGAGCGACCCGCGTCACCGCGACCGCCGCGGTGACCGGCACCGCGACGGTTCTTGTGACTACCGCCGCCGTGCGTGCGCGAGCCACGCTGTCGTCGTTTCTTGTTCGTCATGGTTATCGCATCGACTTCAGGAGCGCGTTGATCTGCTCGGTCGTGTGCTTGCCGAGTTCACCGCCCTCCTTGGTGGGGTGCTTGAGGCCGTCGTGGCCGCCGCGCGGCGGGTGAAGCCGCAGCACCGGCGTCAGGCCCTGCTCTTTGAGCGTCGTCTCCTCGTCGAGCAGCGCCGAAGCGAGGTCGGCGACGTCGTCGTACTCGGTGTTCTCCGCCACCCAGTCGTCGTCGACGTCGTCGCTGCCCTCGAGCGGCTCCGCTCGCGTCGCCAGCACCGTCTCCAGGATCTCCTGGTCGGGTTCGCCGTAGGCGACGTAGTCGTTGACCTTCGTGATCATCCCGCGGTAGGCGTCGGTCTCCGGCACCAGCGCGCAGTGGTTCACCCGGTGGATGTTCAGCATCTCGAGGGTGTCCTTGACGGTCTGGCTCATGTCGACCTCGCCGCGGATTTGGACGACTGCCTTCATCAGTCGGCCACCTCCTCCTGCTCGTCGGGACGAGCGCGCGGGCCGCGCGACTGCGACGCGTTCTCCAGCGCGTTGTACGTCGCCTTCGCGAGGTTGAGCGTCGTCCGCGTGTTGCCGTGGCTCTTCGTCCAGGCGTTCTCGATGCCCGCGAGTTCGAGGATCTTGCGCACCGTGTCGGTGGCCGCAAGCCCGAGCCCCGCAGGAGCCGGGACGAGTTCGACCGTGACGCTGCCCGCCTTCCCCTCCGTGCGGTGGGTGAGCGAGTGCGGTCGGTCGCTGCGGTCCTCCCACGAGCCTGCGCCGCGGGGGACGTCGATCATGTTCAGCTTCGCGATGTCGATGGCCTTCTGGATGGCGCCCCCGACCTGGTCGTCGCGACCTTCGGCGTAGCCGACGTAGCCGTCGCGGTTGCCGATGGCGACGACGCAACGGAACTTCACGCGGCGACCGGAGTCGGTCATGCGCTGGACCATGTTGATGTCCAGCACCTCGTCTTCGAGTCCGGGGAGGAGCTGGTCGACCAGCTCCGGCTCCTTCAGCGGGAGCCCGGAGTTGAGCGCCGCCTCCATCGTGTCGATGTCGCCGTCGGCGACCTTCCGGCCGAGTCGGGTCTGGGGTTCCCAGCCGTTGTGTTCACTCATGTTATTCGTCCTCCTGGAGGTTCTCGAGCACGTCGTCGAAGTGCTCGGGCAGTTCGGTGGCGTCGAAGTCCCCGCTGTACAGCGGCTCGTCGAGCTGGTCGGCGTACTCGGCGATGTGCTCGCCGCGGTTGCGCGACCAGTCCGCCATCACGCTCTCGTTGTGGGGGACGTCGAGGCCAGCGTCGATCGCACCTTCCTGTATCGCGAACGGCTTGCTCCCGGGCGTCGCCGAGTTGAGGCCGATGTCGAGCACGGCCTCCTCGAGGCCCTCGTCGACCGCGCGCTTCCCCAGCAGGTAGCCGGTGAGGTACGCGCTCGGGAGGTTGCCCGTCGGGGCTTCCCAGCCGTATTCTTCCAGATCGCTCGAATGGGCGCTCGCCAGCGTCTCGTCGCCGTCGGGGCCCATCGTGACCAGCTGCGCCCTGACGTGCTGGTTGCTCTTGCGAGCGACCAGGCGGGGCTTGCCCGATTTCAGCAGGCGCAACCTCTGATGGTAGTCGGTCCGGACCTCGCGGCGGCGCCGCATTGGCACCTTGTATCGTGGTCCCGTTGCCATAGTTAGTAGTTGTTCTCGATGTAGTTCAGCAGGTAGCGCACGCTACGGAACTCCCCGCCTTTTGCCTTGTCGTAGAGGTCCCGGTACTGCGAGTTCGTGATCTCGCCCTGGGCGCGGAGTTCGCGGAGCTTGCTACGCTGTGCGCGGATCTCGTTCTGCCACTGTTCCTTCTCGTCCCGTCGACCGCCCGACTTCCCCTTGCGGGAACCGGGACCGGTGCGGTGGCCGTAGGCCCGCTTCGCGTCGCGTTCGCGGGCACGACCGCGGGAGTTGCTCTTCGCGTCTTTCGCCTGGATGGACCCCTCGTCGACGAGTTCGCGGATGTCCTCGCGGGTGATCGCGTCCACGATTTCACCCTGTGCGTCCGGGTCGAACCAGACGCGGTTCTCGCCGACGTCGAGGACGTCGGATGCGAGTCGCTTCTGTGCACTCAGGTCCGTCATTCTTCGACCTCCACTTCGACGTAGGTGGGGTTGAGCACGCGGATGCCCTCGTCTTCGGCGACCTCCTCGATGCGCTCGCGCTTGCGAGCGCCGACCTTCGAGGCGATGCGGACCGCTTCCGTGTCGCCGTCCACGCCGTCGAGGTCGTCGACGTTGTGGACGCGCACTTCCTCGAAGCCGCTCGGGTGCTTGCCCCGGGCGGCCTCCGGCGTGCGGAAGCCCGCCTCGACCGTGTCGCCTTTGCCCTTGACGCCGCGGCGCTGCTTCGACAACTTGCCGCGCGGTCGCCGCCAGGACTCGGGCGTGCGCTTCTTCTTGTGGTAGTCCTGTCGATTGAACTGCGGCATGCCCTCGCGCTTGCGCTGGGTGAGGAGCCGCTGCTCCTCGTCGCTCAGGTCCGGGGTCTTGTCGACCAGACCGCGGGGCTGCAGTTCGGTCTCGACGTCTTCGGCCGGTTCTTCTTCCTCCGGCTCTTCCTCTTCCTCGATCTCGGCTTCGGTCTCCTCTTCGACCTCGAGGCCGCCGACGTCAGCCTTGATGCGGGCGGCGAGCGCGTTGCCGATGCCCTCCACGTCGGCCAGGTCGTCCTGGCTCGCGGCCTTGACGTCCTCGACGGACTCGTAGCCGCTCTCGCGGAGCGCTTCGGCCTTGCTCTCGCCGACACCGCTGATGTCTTCGATCGTCTCGGGTTCGTCGTCTGCCATCTATCAGGCACCTCCCGTCGACGGCTTCTCGGTGATGTAGACGCCGTCCTGGAACACGCGCGTGTCCTTGTCGGGCACGCGGGTGAGCTGTTCGATGTCCGCGGCGGTCTGGCCCACGTCCTCGATGTCGGGGCCGCGCAGGTACAGTTCCTCGTCGTCCACCTCGACGGTGGTGTCCCCGTGGACGTCGACGCGTCGGGGAGACTTCTCTCCGAGGAAGTTCTCGATGACGACCTGGTCGCCTTCCGAGCGGACCTGCATCGGGAAGTGAGAGTAGAAGACCTCCATCTTGTACTCCCACTCCGTGGTCACGCCGTGGAACATGTTTCGTACGTGGCTCTCGAACGTGCCAAGCGTCGCGTTCGTCTTGGCGTCGCTCTCGTCGCTCTCGATGACGACCGAACCGTCGGCCACCTCGACGTTCACGTCGGGGTACCAGAGGCGTCGCGTGACGCTGCCCTCGGGCCCTTCGACGGTGAGGTCGAGGTGGTCGATCTCGGCGGTCACCTCGTCCGGAATCTCTAGTTCGATTCGTGGCATGGTTCTTAGTAGACGTACGCGATGACCTGGCCACCGACGCCCTCCTCGCGGGCCTCGTAGTGGCTCATGATGCCGTGGCTGGTCGTGACGACGAGCGTCCCGTAGTCCTGGGCGGGGAGGAACCGCTTCTCCCACTTCTCGAACTCGTCTGCACCCGCGGAGTAGCGGGGCTTGACCGCACCGCACTCGTTGATCGCGCCTTTCAGTTCGACCTCGAACTCCCCGGCTTTACCGTCGTCGACGAACTCGAAGCCGTCGATGTACCCGTGGTCGTAGAAGACCTCGAGCACGTTGCCGATCTCGTTCGAGGCGGGCTGTACCGTGTGAGATAGGTGACCGACGCTCTCGGCGTTGTCCACGCCGGAGAGTGCGTTGGCCAGCGGATCGTTTCCTGCCATGGTTATCGGTACTTCTTGAAGCCCATGTCGCGGGCGATCTCGCGGAAGCACTGCCGACACAGGTAGATGTCGTACTTGCCGACCAGACCCTGTTTGCGGCCGCACCGCTGACAGGCCTCTAGCTGGCCGGTCCGCTTGCCGGTGTGCTCGCCGGTCGCGTCGTCGTCGTGTTCGCTCTCGCTCATTCGTTGACCTCCACGTCGAAGTTCGCCTCGAGGAACGTCACCGCGTCCTCGACGGTCAGCCGGTGGCTCGACGGGATCTGGCGGGTCATCTTGTCGCGCTTGGCGACGCGGTACCCCGGCCGGACGAGGTTGACGGTCACGTCCAGCCCGTAGATCCCGACGTTCGGGTCGTACTCCTGGCTCGGGAACTCGGTGTGTTCCTCGACGCCGAAGCTGAAGTTGCCGTTGTCGTCGAACTGCGACTTCGAGAGGTCGGCGAGCGACAGCGCCGTCTCGAGGAACTCGTGGGCGTCGTCGTCGCGAAGGGTGACCTTCGCGCCGATCGGGTCGCCCTGACGGATGCCGAAGTCCGGCATCGTCGACTTGGCCTGGGTGCGAACGCTCTCCTGGCCGGTGACGTCCTCGATGATCTCCTCGGCGTCGGCGAGCTTCCGACCGCCCTCGCCCACACCCATGTGGACGACGACCTTCTCCACCTGCGGCTCGCGCATCTCGTGGAACTCGGCCTCGCTCATTCGTCGTCACCTCCGGTGAAGTTCTCGTCGATGACGACGACGTACTCCTCGACGGTCTCGAAGGTGGCGTCGTCGCCCTCGACCGTGACGCCGTTCGAACCGCTGCCGGGCGTCACTTCGATCTCGGCGACCTCGCCGACCTCGCCCGCGTGCTGGCCGCGGACGGCCGTGACGAGACAGCCTTCCTCGTAGGGGAAGTGGGCGACGACCTCCTTGTCGTCGTTGCTGACGACGATGGAGTCCTTCGCGTCGTACTCCGTGCCCTCCTCGACGAGGAGATTGCTGCCGTCGTGCAGGTTCAGCTGGGTCTTGCCACCCGTGACCTGCCGCTTGTCCTCGATCTTCGCCAGCTTGCTCCCGGCGGCGTCCTCGTCGATGGCGGTCAGCGCGAGCCGACCGCCCTCGTCGGGGAACACGCGGTAGTACTCGTCGCGCTCCGGGAACGCCAGGATGTCGAACATCCCGATGGGTCGCTGTTCGTCGCCGGTCTCGTCGCCGTTCACGAGGATGCTGCCCTGGTTGAGCGCGTAGCGCGCTTCCTTCTTGGAGTCGACGTAGCCGAGGACGTCCCGCAGCAGGACGACCAGCGGAACGCCGGCCTGCCCGTGCGGGCCGGCACCGGCCTTCACGGTGAAGGTCTCGGTCTTGCGCTCGACCGGCCAGGACTTCGGAACGGAGAGTCGTTTCTGGTGCTTCGTCATTCTTCATCACCTCGTAGGCGCGCCTCGCGGCGGTCGTCTTCGAGGTCGAGGTCGGTGACGCGGAGGTTGCTCGCGTCGAGCGGACGCGGAACCTCCTCGCCGTCGGCCTTCTCGAGGGTGACGTCCTCGACGTGGACGACGGCGTCGTCGAGGTCCACGTTGAGGACCTCGGCTTCCTCGCCGGCGAAGTCGCCGCGCATGACCTCGACGGTGTCGCCCGCGTTGACGCGGACGCTGCGCTGCCCGTACTCCTCGCGGAGGTCGTCGGACAGCGTCGCCATGACCTGCTTGTGCCGCTCGTGGAGCGGGGCGCGCTCGGTCTCGTTTCGCTGTTTGCGTGGTTGTCGAGTCATACTATCATCGTAGCGGTACTTGCGACACTTCCGAACCGCTCGGCGACCTCCCGCGCGATGGGACCCTTGATCTCGGTCCCGCGCGGCTCCTCGACGTCGTCGATGATGACGGCCGCGTTGTCTTCGAACTTCACGCGCTGGCCGTCCGGACGACGGATGGACTTGCGCTGTCGAACGACGACGGCGTCGAGCACCTGGCGACGCATCTCGGGCGTCCCCTTGGTGACCGACACCGTGATCTTGTCACCGATGCCCGCCTTCGGGTGGCGGCTCTTGGTGCCGTGGTAGTTCGACACGCTGACGACCTTCAGCTCACGCGCGCCGGTGTTGTCGGCGCACGTCAGCAGCGAGCCCTTCTCCAGGCCCTGGGTCACGTCTGCCTTCAGCGCTTCCATCAGTCGTCACCTCCGGTCGTGGCGTCCGCGGCCACGTGTTCGACGACGACGTGCGACTTCGTCTTCGAAAGCGGTCGTGTCTCTGCGATACGGACCGTCTCGCCAACTGCGAGGTCCATGCACTCCGGCGCGTGAGCCGGGACGCGCGACCGGCGCTTCATCTGCCGGTCGTACTTGGGCACGGTGACGTCGTACTCTCGCTCGACGACGACGGTCTTTTCCATGTCGGTGGAGGCGACCGTTCCTTCGATCGTCTGTCCGCGCACGGAAAGCGATCCGTGGAACGGACAGTTATCGTCGGAACAGGTCTCCTCCGGTTCTGATACGTTCAGTCCTAACGCCATTTCGATATACCTCCGATTTCGGTGCGTAGAGCGGGTCGTGAGAGCAGTATGGCTCCATCCACCGTAACGTAGGCTGCGCCCTCGCCGGCCGCGCCAGACTGACCGGAGCGGACTCCGGCAGTTTCCGACGGGGGTTCGGACGCAGTCCCCGACGCCCTTTCGGGGTCGGCGGCTTCATCTGTGAGCCGGAACTCGAACGTCGTCCCTCGCTTCGGCACCTGGCGCACCCGAGACGCGGAGTCGACGCTGAGCGTGCGCATCGTCTCGTCGACGACCCGGCCCTCGATACCGACGAGGTCGGGGTTCGTCGCCGCGACGACCCGCACGTGCAGGCCGACGAGTTCGTGTTTCGGTAGCGTCTCGGGTGTAAGCGCCATTATTCTTCGAGGTCGCCTTCTTCTCGCTGGACCGTCTTGATCCGGGCGATAGTCCGGCGGAGTTCCTTGATTCGGCCGGGGTTCTCGGGTGCGCCCCCGGCGGCTTTCACGGCCTTCGAGTTGAGGAGTTCCGTCTCGAGCTCTTCGAGTTCGGCTTCACGTTCCGCGGGCGTCATGTCCCGCAGCTCTTCGGTGTGAACGATAGCCATTATTCGTCACCCTCCTCGGACTCGTCTTCCATCTCTTCCATCAGCTCTTCGGCTTCGGCCTCGACTTCCTCTTCGAGTTCGTCGAGTTCCTCCTCGACGTCCTCGGCGTCTGCCTCGGCCTCGTCCTCGGCGGATTCGTCCGCGGTCTCTTCCTCGATGACCTCCTCGACGACCTCCTCGTCGATCTCGGTCGTCTCGGGTTCGGGTTCGGGCTCCTCCTCGACCGCCTCGGCCTGGAGCTCTTCCAGCTCTTCGTCGCTGGGCTCCTCGACGACCGCGGCGGCCTCGTTAGCCTCGACCGCGTCCGGCACGACTTCCTCGGGGTCCGCGCCCTCTTCGATGTGGAAGTCGTCGGGCAGGTCGGCTCCCGGCGGGATGATCTTGACGTCCACGCCGATGGTGCCGAGCTTCATCACGGCGACGCCCTGCCCGTGGTCGACGATGGTCTGGGCGGGTTCGCCGTTGTGCTTGATGTAGCCACGGTTGAACTTCTCCACGCGCGAGCGCGCACCCGTGACCTTCCCGGAGAGGACGATCTCGGCGCCGAGGGCGCCGGCGTCCATGATGCGGTCGATGGTCGTGTGTCCGGCCTTCCGGAAGTACCAGCCGCGCTCGAGCGCGTTGGCGAGCCGGTCGGCGACGATGCGGGCGTTGAGGTCCGGTTCGTCGACCTCCTGCACGTCGATCTGCGGGTCGTCGAGGTCGAACTTCTCCTCGAGCTGGGTCGTGATCTTCCGGATGTTCTTGCCGCCCTTGCCGATGACCATCCCGGGCTTCTCGGCCTTGAGAACGATCTGGGTGCCCATCGGGGTCTTGGCGACGTCCATACCGCCGTAGCCCGCGCGACCCAGTTCGTCGGCGAAGAACTCGTCGATCTGGGACCGCTGCAGGCCGTCCTGGATGAACTCGTGTTCGTCTGCCATCAGTCTTGCACCTCCTTCAGGATGAGTTCGACGTCGACCTCCGGCGTGTTCCAGGCGCTGGCCCGGCCCATCGCTCGGGGCTTTCGACCTTCCACCTCGCCGACCTTGTGGGCGGCGACGTGCATTATCTCCATCGTCTCACCGTCGAACCCCTGCTCGTCGGCGTTGTTGACGACGTTCTCGATGAGGTCGAGGAACGCCTCGCTCGCCTTCTCGGGGTAGCGGCCGGCGTCCCAGCCATCGATGTCGGACCGGTGTCCGACGCCGCTGTTGTGCTGCTTGAACGGAACCGACCGCTCGCCGTCGATGACGGCGTCGAGGTACGCCTTCGCGTCCTCTACGGTCTTGCCCTTGATCTCGCGGGCGATCGCCTTGCTGTGCTTGTGGCTCATGTGCCGCTCCCGGAGCATACCTTTCGCCGTCGTGTCCGGGTCGGCATCGACGCTGTAGCTGATTCCCATGATTTACTTGAGTGGCACGAACTTCGAGGAGCGGGTCGCGCCGATACCCGCCTGTCCGTGCTCGACGGACGTTCGGGTCAGCTGGAACTCGCCGAGGTAGTGGCCCAGCATCTCCGGCTCGACCTTCACGCGCTCGAAGCTCTGGCCGGTGTAGACCTCGAACGTCATTCCGACGAACGACGGCAGCACCGGCATGTCGCGCAGGTGCGTCCGGATGGGGTCGTTGGCCGAACCCTCCTCGGTCGCGTCCCGGGCTTTCTCGAGCAGCTTCTCCTGCTCGACGGTCAACCCGCGTTCGATGGTTCGCCGCTGTCGGGCGGGCAGCAGTTCCGCGACTTCCTCCAGGCTCATGTCCTGCAGCTCGTCAAGGTCGTAGCCGCGGAAGGTGAACTCCCCTTCGCGGCCGGTTCGGTAGTCGCTCTCGCTCATCAGTTACCTCCCCGTCCCGTGCGCCGGGACGAGATGTCCCCGACCTTGCGTCCCGGCGGAGCGTTCCGCGAGACGGACTTCGGTCGACCGGGGTGCTGGCGGCCACCGCCACCGAACGGGTGGTCCACGGCGTTCATCGCCACGCCGCGCACGTTCGGCCACTTGGTGCCGCGCGCTTTCATCTTGTGATACTTGTTGCCGGCCTTCACCATCGGCTTCTCCGTCCGGCCGCCACCGGCGACGACGCCGATGGTGGCCTGGCAGTCGGGCGAAAGTCGCTTGACCTCGCCGCTCGGAAGCTCGACGACGGCCGCGTCGCGGTCGTGCGTGATGAGGTCCGCGCTCACGCCGGAGGCGCGCGCGAACTTCCCGCCGTCGCCGGGCTGTCGCTCGACGTTGCACACCGGGACCCCTTCGGGGATCTCGGCGAGCGGGAGCGTGTTGCCCGGCTTGATCTCGGCGGAGACGCCGATCTGGATGGTCTCGCCGACGCCCACGCCCTCGGGGGCGAGGACGAGGCGCTGGTCGCCGTCCTCGAACTCGACGGCGGCGACGGGTGCGCTCCGCGCCGGGTCGTGTTCGATGTCGACGACGGTTCCGGAGACGACGTCGTCGTCTTCGGTCGTCTTGTGGCCCAGTTCAGCCTTGTATCGGTGCGAGGGGGCGCGGAACGTCGGCGTCCCGCGACCACGTCGCTGTCCCTGGATTCTTCGTCCCATGTGTCAGAACACCCCGATTCGCGAAGCCACTTCCTGCGCGTCGTCGTCCTCCGACAGCGTCACGGTGGCTTTCTTGCGGCCGTTCATCGTGACCTGGGTGTTGATGTTGTCGACGGTGACGTCGTAGCGGGTCTCGATCTCGTCGCGGATCTCCGGCTTGTGGGCGTCGAGGTCGACGATGAACTGGAGCTTGTTGTCGAAGTCCATCTGGTTCATCGCCTTCTCGGTCACCCAGGGGAACTCGATGACGCTCATCGGTCGGCCACCTCCTCGACGGCGCTCTCGGTCCAGACGGTGAGGCGTCCGGGGTGGGTCCCCGGGGCGAGGTCCTCCGCGTTGACCTCCGCCGCGGTCGCCACGTCGGCGCCCGCGAGGTTGCGGGCTGCCTTCGAGGGACCGGCCTCGCTGCTCGTCACGAACAGGACCGAGCTCGGCGTCCGGTACTTGCGGCCGCGGGTCGTCCCGCGACCGGCTCGGATGGTCTTGTTTGCTTCGGCACGCTCGATGTCGGCGTGGAGGCCGGTCGCTTCGAGGAAGGAGACGACCTCCTTCGTCTTCACGAGGTCCTCGAACTCGTCGCTCACGACGAGCGGGAGGTCGACGTCCTCGTCGAACTGGTGGCCGCGCTCGGCGACCAGGTCGGCGTCCGTGGTCGCCGCGACGGCGCTCCGGACGGCGAGCTTGCGCTCCTTCGTGTTGATGTCGAGCGTGCGGTCTGTCTCCTCTTTCGGCGGGTGGGCCTTGCGGCCGCCGACGGTCTGGGGGACGCGTGCGCCCTGGCCGTTCGTCCGGGGGACGTGGGCCATACCGCGACCGCTCCCCGGCGACTCGGCGGACGTCCGCATCCCCGCGTAGTCGTCGGCACCGTAGTCCTGCTTGCGGTTTGCCTGCGAGGCGAGGACGGCGCGCTTGATGAGGTCCGGCCGGACGGTCGTCTCGAACGTGTCCGGCAGGTCCAGCGTGCCCGCGTCCTCACCGTCGAGGTCTCGGATGGTTGCCTGCATGGGTTATCCCTGGTTGGACTCCGTACTTACGTAGCGCACCTCAGGGTCGAGGCGCGGCTGGTCGGTCGGTCGGATGGCAGGGCGGAAGCGCACGAGGCGCTGCTGCGGTCCGGGGACCGAACCCTTCACCAGCGTGTACGGGCCGTCGACCTCGCCGTAGTTGACGAAGCCGCCGTCGACGTTGATGTCCTCGCCGTCACCGAGCGAGACGAGTCGCTTGTTCAGCTCCGTGCGCTGGTGGTAGCCGGTCTGGCCCAGCTGGGGAACCGTCGAGCGAACGCGGCTCGGGTTCCACGGGCCGAGGTTCCCGATGCGACGGCGCCATCCCTGACGGGCGTGCTTGCCCTTCCGCTTCTGGACGCCCCATCGCTTGACCGGGCCCTGCGTACCTTTACCTTTCGTGACGCCACTTACGTCGGCGTACTCGCCCGCGCGGAACACGTCGTTCATGGCGTGTTCCCCGCCGTCGCCGAGCAGCTCGAGCGCGAAGTCGACGCGCTCCTCGAGGGAGCCGCCGCCGACGCGCGTTTCCATGACGTCCGGTCGCTTCTTCGGAACGCTCTGCAGGTCGCTGGGTACGGTGTGGGTGATGACCCGGACGTCGGCCACGTCGCCTGCCTCGAGGGCCGCGCGGAGGTCGTCCTCCGCGGCGTCGGCGTCGTGGTCCTCCGGCACGTCGAGCGTGCGGTCGAGTTCCGAGTGGAACTCGTCGCCCCACACTTCCGTCAGCGGCTTCTGCCCGTACGGCGTGTCCTCGTAGGCACGAAGCGCGACGGCTCGCATCTGCGGCGTCTCGACGATGGTGACGGGAACGGTCTCCTCCATCCCCTCGCGCGGGGAGTCGGATTCGTCGTTGACCATCACCACGTGGGTCATCCCGGCCTTGTAACCCGCGAAGCCCTGGAGCGACGGCTGTCCGTCGCTGTCGGGCCACGAGTTGAAGCGCGGCACCTCACTGGTCGCGCGCTTCCGGGGGCCGTAGCCCAGCGAACCTTTGCGTGGTCTGCTTGTTTCTGGCATCGTATCACTCGCGTTTGAGGGTCAGGCAGCCGAGCACGGCGAACATCGCTTCCTCCGTTCGCACGACCTCGCTGCCCTGGTTCGGAACCGCGTTCAGCCAGAGGTCGAACCGGCCGGGTGCGCCGGATTCGACCGCGTCGGGGAGACGCTGCACGTCCACCCCGAGCATGTCCGGCAGGCCGCGACCCGGCGATCCGAAGGCGACGGTCATCCCGTCGCGGTCGGTGCGGGTGACGTGGTCCGCCAGTCGCGACACGGTGAGCGGTTCACCGTGCCGCGAGGTGGCGATACGTACGCCCGCGTCGTCGCGGTCGAGCGCTGCCGAGAGGTCCATGCGCCTCACTGTGAACCCCGGGAGGGGCTCGTCGACCAGCTTCGCACGGACCGGACTTCTCGAAGAGATCCTGACGGTAACGCGCTCTCCCTCGTCGACCGTCATTTCTGACGGAGCGACGAGCGAGATCGGGTGTTGCAGTCCGCAATTGACCCGAACGCGCCCTTCAGGTCCGACCTCGGTCACGATTCCCTGTCTTAACGACCCCGAACCCTCTGATTCGGAGCCGGTCAGCGACGTGGCGCGGAGCGGCGGCAGGATGCCCGCGTACTCCAGTTCGTCCCGCTTGCCGAATACCTCCTTTCGGAGGTAGGGCGGCGTTGCGGCGTACGTCAGTACGGTTTCGACGAACCCGCCGCCCCACCTGCGTTCGCCCTCCGGATCGGGGAAGACGAGCAGGCGGTCCGCCCGGAACACCGTCGCCGCGCGGGCGACGTAACCGATCTTGCGAGTTGCCTCGCGTTTGTCTTCGGCTTCCCGGACGAGAGACGACGGCACGAGCACGCTGACTGTCATGCCGTGACGCTTCGACGCCTCGCCACTAGACTGTGACGAAGTGTATCCCATTGACCGTTAAAAGGGTGCCGCTTCGATTACGGGACGAGAAGCGTTCACACGGCAGAATACAAAATAGTTGGCGGGTGCGTGGTAGTTTCAACCGAGGTCGCTGGGGTTTCGCAACCCTTATAGCCACACGAGCGGCTAGGGTAAGTTGCAACAGGGCGCTGGTAGTGTAGTGGTATCACGTGACCTTGCCATGGTCACAACCTGGGTTCAAATCCCAGCCAGCGCACTTCTCTCGGTCGCAAATCCGCGAGCACCGCGGAGCGTCTGCTCGCGACGCGCGACCAAGGTCGTCGTCCGTTCCCGCCGTTCCGTGACTCTGTGTACTGCGTACCCGTCAGCAGCGCCGTCAGTCGTCGTGGGTGACCGAGTGGTGCCTGCCGAGCACCTCGACGGTGGTCTTGAACAGGCCGATGAGGATGGGACCGAGGAACAGCCCCATCACGCCGAGCAGGTACGTCCCGCCCGCGACGCCGACCAGGATGACGGCGGAGTGCATCTCCGACTCGCGGTCGATCAGCAGCGCCCGCAGGTAGTCGTCCGTCACGGCGACGGACGTCATCCCCCAGACCACGACGAACGCCGCCGCCAGTACCCGGCCGTCCACGAAGAGGTAGACGACCGCGCCCCCGAGGACCGGGGCGACGCCGACGAGGGGGACGATGGCGAGCACCATCATCGCGACGGTGAGCAGGGGAGCCCGGGGAACGCCGGTGAGGAACAGGCTCACGCCAGCGACGCTCCCCTGGATGATCGCGACGAGGACGTGACCTTTGAGCACGGCCCACACCATGGCGTCCGCCGACGCGAACAGTTCGTCGCGCACGGACGCGTCGAGCGGCGTCGACTGCTTCAGCCAGGCGACGAACAGTCGGCCGTCCTTCAGCAGGTAGTACAGGACGAAGATCAACAGCAGGAACCCGATGAACGCGTGGAGGCTGGTGCGGACGACGGTCGTCGCGCTCGCCCGGACGTAGTCAGTCAGGCGGTCGACCGTCGGCTCCACCATCGGACGGACGTCCACCTCGATTCCGAGGTTCCGTTCGAGGAGACGCTCCAGCTGGTCGAGAACGCTCGCCCGGGAGACGCCCTCCAGCAGCGCGGTGCCCTCCGTCACCAGGACGTTCGCCCCGACGGTCACCGGCACGACGACCACGAGCACGACGAGCACGGAGAGCAGTCCTGCGGAGATTCGCGGACCGATCCGGTCCTCGAGCCGACTGTGGACGGGGAAGAGGACGAACGCGAGCAGTCCCGTCGCGAGCAACCACGACAGGAACGGTCGGAGGAGCAGCCAGGTGATGACCGCCAGCACGGCGACCAGGATCCACGCGAACGCCGTCCGAGCTTTCATCGCCTCTAGCCTGCGTTCGCGTGCGGGAAACCGTTGGGGGTTGACACCGTGTCGTCCGCGCCGGAGCGTCACATCAACCCGCTTGCGTAATGCATTTATACCCGCGCGTGGCAATGGTGTAATGTCGCGACAGGCGACGCGCGCTGGTAGTGTAGTGGTATCACGTGACCTTGCCATGGTCACAACCTGGGTTCAAATCCCAGCCAGCGCACTTCTCAGAAATCAACCGACGAGCGGCGCGTCTCGTCGCGCCGCGAACCGCTGATTTCTGTGAATCGGTGCTGGGATTTGAAGGAGAGAAGACGCAGCGCACGAGCGCCGCGAGTGCGACCGTCTTCGCGTGGTTCAAATCCCGCCGGACTCACCGCGTGAGTCCGGCGACCCTCGCAGACCGCCGGTCTGCTCGGTCCCAGCCAGCGCACTTCTCAGAAATCAACCGGCGAGCACTGCGTAGCGCGTGCTCGGAACGCCCCGACAGAGTTAGGCGACCGGCGGACGCGTGTCGGCCCATGACGACGATTGCACTGCTGAGCGTCGCACCGGTCGTCGAAGGGAGCATGGCCGACGAGGTGGCGAAGGCGGTCGCCGCGCTCGACGAGTTCGACGTCGCCTACGAGACGAACCCGATGGGGACCGTCGTCGAGGCCGACTCCGTGGACGAACTGTTCGCCGCGGCGCAGGCGGCCCACGAGGCGGTCGACGGGGACCGCGTGAGCACGGTGCTGAAGATCGACGACAAGCGGACGAGCGACGACCCCGCAGCTGAGAAGGTGACGGCGGTCGAAGACGCGCTCGGTCACGAGGCGAAACGCGAGCGAGAGTAGCGGTCAGTCGAAGCGCTTGCGAACGCTCTCGGCGTGGGCCTCCAGCCCCTCGGCCTCCGCGAGCGTCTCGACGGTGTCGCGGATAGCGCCGAGCGCGTCGGCGTCGAGGCGCTGGACGGTCGTCGACCGCACGAACGTGTCGACCGAGAGGCCGCCGGTGAGCTTCGCCAGACCGTTGGTGGGGAGGACGTGGTTCGTTCCGGAGGCGTAGTCGCCGGCCGCAACGGGGGTGTACGGCCCGAGGAAGACGCTGCCGGCGCTGTCGATGCGCGACAGGATTTCCTCGTCGTCGTCGGCCTGTATCGAGAGGTGCTCGGCGGCGTACTCCTCGGCGAAGAGGATGGCCTCGCTCATCGAGCGCGCGACGAACACGCCGCTGGCGTCGTTGTCGAGCGCGTCCCGGACGACGTCCTCACGTTCGCGCCCGGCGGCCTGACGTTCTATCTCGTCGGCGACGTCGTCGGCGAGCGCGGCGTCGTCGGTCACCGCGACGACCGAGGCGTTCGGGTCGTGTTCGGCCTGCGCGACCACGTCGCTGGCGACGAGCGCGGGGTCGGCCGTCGCGTCCGCGACGACGAGCACCTCGCTCGGCCCCGCGAGGAAGTCGATGGCGACGTCGCCCTGCACCTCGGCCTTCGCCGCGGTGACCCAGCGGTTGCCGGGGCCGACGACCTTCTGCACGCGGTCGACGGTCTCGGTGCCGTACGCCAGCGCGGCGACGGCCTGCGCGCCGCCGACGCTGTACACCGCGTCCGCGCCCGCGGCGTGGATGGCGGCGAGCGTGATGGGGTTCTGCTCCTCGGCGGGCGGCGTGGCGACGACGACGTCGTCGACGCCAGCCACCTTCGCGGGGACGACGCCCATCAGCGCGCTGGAGGGGTACGCCGCCGCGCCGCCGGGGACGTAGACGCCGACGCGTTCGAGCGGGCGGAACCGCCGTCCGAGTTCGCGCCCGTCGAAGTCGGCCCGCCAGTCTTCCGGGACCTGCGCCTCGTGGAACTCGCGGACGTTGTCGGCCGCGGTCTCGATGGCCTCGCGCACGTCGGCGTCGATCTCCTCGTAGGCGCGTTCGACCTCGTCCGTGATGTCGAGGTTGCCCACCTCGACGTCGTCGAACTCGCGGCAGAACTCCCGTACCGCCACGTCGCCCTCCTCGTTCACCCGGTCGACGATGTCGCGCACGTCGCTCCGCACGGCCTCGACGCCGGCGTCTCGGTCGAACAGCGCCCGCCGCGCGTCCGGCCCGAGGTCCGCGATGTCCTGCACGTTCATGTTCGCACCTGGGAGACCGAGCGGAAAACGGTTTGCGTTACTCGCCTGCCGACATCAGCGGATTTATTCGAGCGTTGTGGCAAGAGGTCGTCGTGGTCGCCGACTCGTCTCCGGGCCTGGAACCGGCCGACAGCGACGGCGCTGCGCCGGCCGAGGAGCGGCGCAGCGACGCCGACGCGACCGACGATGTGACGACCGGCGTGGCGGATGGAGCAGCGGCCGACAGCGAGACTGCCGACGCCGGCGGCGAGGGCGCGACCGACGACGAACCCGGTCGCGACCCCGTCGAGGCGCGCCTGGAGGACGCGCTGGAGCGGGTCGCCCACGGCGCGACCGTCTCCGTGCCGAGCATCCTCCTCCAGCGCGGACTGACGCTCGCGTTCACGGCCGTCCTCACCAACGGCTTCACCGCCGGTGCGTACGGCCTCTTCGCGCTGGCGCGCCGCCTCCAGCGGTTCCTCCTCCGCCTCGCACTCGGGTTCCGGAGCGGCCTGAGCCGTTTTCTCCCCAACGCGGAGTCGGCGACGGAGCGGGACGCGCTCGCGACGTTCGCGAGCCTGCTCCTGCTCGGCGTCGCGACGGCGTTCGGCGCTGCGCTGTTCGTCGCCGCGCCGCACGTGACGCGGGCGACCGGCGAGGGAGCGCGGTTCACGCTGTTCCTGCGCGTGTTCGCCGCCGGCCTGCCCGCGAGCGTCTGGCTGTTCACCGTCACCGAAATACTCCGGGGGATGGAGGAGGTCGGACCGCTCAACCTCACGATGCGCGTCGGCTTCCCCATCGCGCAACTGCTGGTCGGCGTCGGCGGCGTCCTCGTCGTCGACGACCTCGCCGTAGTCGCCGGGGGCGTCGTCGGCGTCATGGGCCTGACCGGCGTCGCGGCGGCGACCTGGCTGGTGCGCGAGCGCGGACTCCGTCCGAGACTCCGCGGGCCGGACGTCGCGCGCCTGCGGCGGCAGTACCTGGCGTTCACGCTCCCCCTGTTCGTCGGCGGCATCGCGACGACGACCCAGCGGCTGGGGTTCTACCCCCTCATCGCGCTGTTCCTCTCCAGCGTCGCCGGCGGCGTGTTCGCCGTCGGCGTCCTCCTGGGCACGCTCGTCCGGTTGCCGCTGATGGGCATCAACCAGTTCATCCCGCCGGTCGCCGCCGCGCTCCACGAGGAGGACCAGCGCGAGGCGCTGGCCCGACTCTACCACGTCACCAGCCGACTCGTCCTGGTCGGCGTGACGGGGCTCGCGATACCCGTGATCGTCTACCGCGTCGCCGTCATGCGGCTGTTCGGCCCGACGTTCGTCGAGTACGCGCCGCTGCTCCCGGGATTCATCGTGGCACAGTACGGCGCGTGCGCCGCCGGCAGCGTCGGCATCCTCCTGACGATGACGGACAACCAGCGGGCGCTGTTGATCGTCAACGTCGCCATCACCGCCTTCCTGACGGTGACCGCCGTCCCGCTGACCCTGACCTACGGCCTGCCTGGGCTGGTCGGCAGCTACCTCCTGATGCTCACCGTCAACAACGGTCTGGAGGTCGCGGTGCTGTACTACCTCGAAGGGCTCCAGCCGTTCACGCGCCTGCACGCGAAACCACTTATCGCAGGCGTGCCGCTGGCGGCGGTCGCGCTGGCTGCTCGGGCGCTGCTGCCGGGGGCGGTCGCGGCCGTGACGGGGACCGTGCTGGGACTGGCGGCGTACGCGGCGGCGCTCCGTTCGCTGGGATTCACCCGCGTCGAGCGCCGCCTCGGGGCGACGCTCGTCAGCCGCTACCGGCAGGCGTTCGCCCACAGGTGACGGCGGGGACGTTCAACGCAGCACGTCGTCGACCGGCCGCCGCGGGGTCCGCCCCGACTCCGGTTCGCCGTACCCGAGTCGGAACAGGTGCTGCGGCGACGCGTCGGAGGAGCCGAGGAGCTCCGCGAGCTTCGCCCGGTACGCCGGGCGTTCGAGCGTCTGGCTCATCGGGTGGACGGCGAGCCCCTCGTTCGTCGCCGCGAGCGCCAGTCGCTCGAACGCCCGACCGGCCTCCACCCGCGATTCGCGGTCGTCGGTCGCGGTGGAGAGCACGGCGACCGCCGGCGCGCTCCGGAGCAGCTTCGAGTTCTTCGCGCCCTCGCGGTCGCCGAGGTCCAGGTGCTCGACGGCGAGCTGGCCGACGCGCGCCACGAGCCAGTTGGCTCCCAGCGCGCCCGACCCGACCCAGTACCCCAGCTCCTCGCGGTAGTCGGGGTCCTCGAACTGCCGTCGGTCCGCCTCGGCCTGCAGCGCCGCGAGTTCCCGCCTGCGGTCGGCGTCCTCGACCAGCGTCAGCGTCACGTCTCCGTCCGACTCGGCGGCGTATCCCCGGAAGCGGTCGAGGACGGCAGCGGGAACGGGCCGGCCCTCGTCGAACAGTTCGTGGTTCGTCCGGCGCCGTCGGATGGCATCGAACAGCGCGGCGTCGCCCACCGCCGGGTCGGGCGTCGCGGCGTCGGGAGGCGTCGCGGCGTCGGTCGGACCGGGACCCTCCCGTCCGAGAGTGACCGTCGCCACGGGGTCGTCCGCCCCGTCGCCGTAGTCGACTGCGGGGTCGTAGCCGAAGTACCGCGCTGCGACCACCAGGTTCTCCAGCGCGCATCCCAGACTGAGGTGGAGTTCGCGCCCGTCCGGGTCCGCGACCGACAGCCTGCGGGACTCGTCCGCGAACAGTCGCACCGCACCGTCGCCGATCTCGAACGCCCAGGGCTGTGAGTTGTGACTCGACGGCGCCAGCGTCGCATACCGGAGCAGGAACCGCGCCCGCTCCGCGAAGTCGCCGTCTGCCGGGAACTCCCCCGCGTCGACCTCCCACGCCGCCGTCGTTCCGTGTTCACCCATGCATGGTCACCGGCTACCTATTGGGGTGCCGTGACCCTAAACTCGCCCGTCGGTCGCCGCCGTGGCGGACGCACCGCCAGCCCGGACCAGGACGAACCGTCTCCGTCGACGCGGTCAGTGGTCGTTCGAACCGGACGGCGGCGCACCGCAGGACGAGCAGGTGGCGCGGTCGCGGGGGTTCGAGCGCCGCGACGAGCCAGCCGAACGGCCCCAGGGCGGCGCTGCGAACGCCCGACCCCGTGGCCCCCATGCAGTCTTGGACGATGGTTGAACTCCGATACAATAATACCGGTCGTTTCACAATACCCGTCCAGTGCGACGGAAGAACAAACTCATCTTCGTGGGTGTCGGCATCGTCGTGCTCCTCGGCGGCCTCGGCGCGACGACGATGAGCGCCTCGACCGAGTTCGTCTCGCCGACGGAGCTCGAGGAGGGGGACTACCAGGGCGAGTGGGTGAATCTCGAAGGTGCCGTCACGAACCTCACGACGGACGACGAGCAGGCGACGTTCCACGTGGCCGACGACAACGAGTCGGTGCGCGTCACGTACGACAAGCCGCTCCCCGATACGATGCAGAACGGTCGCATCGTCGTCGCGAAGGGCGAGTACCGCGACGGGACGGTCGTGGCGAACGAGCTGTCGGTGCGCGCCCACGAGGGGGAGGAACGGCCCGACGATACATGACCGGCGAGGGGGCGACGGCAGAGACGCCCGCCATCCGGACCGCGGACCTGACGAAGGAGTACGGACAGTTCGTCTCGGTCGCGGACCTCTCGGTCGAGATAGCGCGGGGCGAGACGGTCGGACTCTTCGGTCCGAACGGCGCGGGGAAGACGACGACGCTGCGCATCCTCGCGGGCCTCGCCCGGCCGACGCGCGGCAGCGTCTTCGTCGACGGCACGGAGCTGCGACCCGACGACCAGTCGCTCCGGCGGCGCATCGGCGTCGTCACGCACGACTCGATGCTCTACGACGACCTCACCGCGCGGGAGAACCTCCGCTTCCACGCCCGACTCCACGGCCTCGACGACGTGGCCGGGCGCTGCGAGGCGGTGCTGGAGACGGTCGGCCTCGCCCGGCGCGCGAGTCGCCGGCCCGTCGAGTTCTCTCACGGGCTCACGAAGCGGCTGTCGCTCGCGCGGGCGCTGCTCCACGACCCCGACGTCCTGCTGCTCGACGAACCGTACACCGGCCTCGACCAGCGCGCGGGCGCCGACCTCGCGGCCGCGCTCGCCGACCTCGACGACAGGACCATCGTGCTGACGACCCACGACCTGGAGCGCGGGCTCCATCACTGCTCGCGGGCGCTCGTCCTCGACCAGGGGCGGCTCGAAGCCGACTTCGCGACGGCGTCGCTCGATAGCGACGAGTTCGAGGAGCGCTACCGGGAGGCCATCGGACTCGAACCGACAGAGATGGCGGTCGGAGAGACATGAAGGGATTCCTCGCCGCGGTGTACCACGTCGTGCGGAAGGACCTGCTGGTCGAGGCGCGGACGAAGCAGGTGACGACGACCGCGGCGGTGTTCGCGCTGCTTGTCGTGCTCGCGTTCGCGTTCAGCTTCGTCCAGACGTTCGCCGACCCGCAGCTCGTCGGTCGGGGCGCGCTCTGGATCGCGTTCGTGTTCGCCGGGACGTCCGGCGTCACGAAGACGGTCGGCATCGAGTCGCAAAACGCCGCCCTCGACGGCCTGCTGCTCGCGCCCGTCGACCGGTCGGCCATCTACGTCGGGAAGGTGCTCAGCACGGCGCTGTTCGTCGTCGTCGTCGACCTCGTCACCCTGGTCGCCGCCGTCGTCTTCCTCGGCTACTCGCCCGGGGCGGCGACGCTGCCGCTGGTGGGCGTACTCGTCGTCGCGGCGTTCGGGTTCGCGGCCGTCGCGGTCGTCGTCTCGACGCTCACCCACCGCTCGGCGCTCGACGAACTCGTCATGCCGGTGCTGCTCGTCCCGCTCGTCGTCCCCGTCCTGCTCGCCGGCATCGAGCTGACCGACGCGCTCGCGGCGGGCCGGCCGACGGGGACGTGGCTGCGACTGCTCTGTGCCTACTGCGGCGTGCTCTTTCTCGCCGGCATCGCCACCTTCGACTACGTCGTCGAGGAGTGAGAAGTGAGGAGAGTCAGCGGACGCGGTACGCGACGAACCCGACCGCAACGACGGCGGCGATGCCGCCGAACAGGGGAAGGGCGGGGAACGCCGGCATCGAGTTGCTGCTGGCCGACGCCTGACCGACGTCCTGGCTCTGGCCCGCCGACCCGGTCGACGACGGGAGCGTGAGCCGGACGGTGTCGTTTGCGGCCAGCGGATCGGCGTTCGTCAGGATGGGCACCGGGGCGTCACCGGTCTCGAGGTTCGCCGAGTGGTTCACGTTCGGGAGCTGGTACCCCTGGAACGTGACCGCTATCTTGTCCGTGTCGTGGGCGAACTGCTTCTCCAGGGTCCGCCCGCGGAGCTCGTAGGCGACGCCCACGCGCGCCGAGGAGTTTGCGGGGACCGTGACGTTCACCGCGACCCCGCGAGCGGTCTCGCGGTAGGCCGTCTGCTCCTGCTGGAACATCGCCGCGTAGGGTCGCGCGGCGTCGGGCATGCGGACGGCGAACGTCCCGACGTACGGCCGGTCGCCGGTGTTGCGGACCGTGAGCGCCTCGACGACCTGCGGCGACCCCGAGGCGTTCGCGGGCGCGGACACCCGCACCACGTGGCTCGCCGGGGTGCCGCCGGAGACGCTCAGCACCGACCCGTCGTCGGTCGGCGGCGGCGTCTCGACCGTCACCGAGGCGTTCCCCTCGGCCGGCACGGTCTCCAGGTAGGGAGCGCCGTCCACGGTGGCCTGGACGCGGTAGGTGTGGTTCGGCTGGAGCGGCCCGAACGCGAAGCTCCCGTCGGAGTCGGTCCGGGCGCGGTCGACCGAGAATCCTTCCTCGCTCACGAGTTCGACGGTGGCCCCCGTCCGTGGCTCGCCCGACGGGGCGACGACGCGGCCGGAGAGCGACCGGCCGAGCTGTATCGACGTCGTCGTCTCGTTCTGGAGGACGGCGGAGTGGACCGCGCCGTCGTGGACGACCTCGACGAGGTACACCGGGGCGTCGCGCACGTCGACCGAGAAGCGGTCACCGTCGACGGTGGTCCTGACGGGGTCGTCCATCTTCCGGAAGTCCTGGGTCATCGGCGTGACGGTGACGTTCGCGCCGTCCGCGGTGCCGTCGGCGACCGTGACCGTGCCGGAGACCGCGGTGGCTGCGCCGACGGTGGCGGCGAGGGCGATGCTGGCGAAGACGAGTCCGACGACGAGTGTGGTTTTGCGTAGCATGTCGTGTATCAGTCCGCTGTTTCGGCCGCTGTGTTCGGCGTGCGTTCCGCCTCGTCGGTCGTCGTCCGCGCCCGGACGCCGTGCGCCGGGTCGTAGAGGAAGACGAGCGCCATCCCCGCGAGCAACAGCAGGAGGCTGAGCCGCATGACCGTCATCATGGGGATGCGCTTGACCGTTATCGACGCCGTCCCGTCGCTGACGCCCACGATGACGTAGGTGTCGGAGACGAGGCCGCGCTCGATGACGACGTCGCGGACCTGCATGCCGCCCTGTTCGACGTACCGGCGCTGGCCGGCGACGCCGCTCGCCACCGTCTCACCGTCGCGGTACACGTCGAGCGAGACGCCCTTCGCGACGACCCTGGTCGGGACGACGTCGTCCGGCGGCGACTGTGCCGGCCCGACCATCGACGGTCGGGTGAGCACGACGACGTCGGCGTTCCGCACGAATTCCCACATGAGCCGCCCCTTGGCGACGATGCGCTGGCCCTCCTGGACCTGCGCGGTGGTGCCGTTGCCGGTGATGCCGACCCAGACGCTGGACTGGTCCAGTTGCACGACGGTGGCCTGCGACCCCTGCCGGACGTCGGTCACGGTGCCGGTGACCGTCTGGGCGGTCCCGTTGAGCGACTGTCCCTTCGAGATGACCTTGCGGGGCGAGAGCGCGTACGAGTCGACCGGCGGGTTCCGCGGGAACTCCGAACTGGAGTAGCCGAGCACCCGGACGGAGTAGTCGGTGCCAGCGACCGGCTGGCGGGTGGAGTCGACCGAACCGCTGTCGACGCCGGTCGCCATGACCGACGCCTGGCCGGCGAAGAGGTACATGAGCGGGAGCGAGAGGACGAGCAGCGCCACGCCGACGTGGATGCTGGTGATGCCGACCTCCTTGAGCTTCGCGTTCCGGCCGGCGACCGCCGGGATGCGGACGGACGCCCGCTTCAGCATGCTGAGGAGGACGTACGACACCGGCGGCACGACCGAGAGCACGCTCACGCTGCCGATGGCCTCGTAGAACAGCGAGTCGTTCTGGGTCGACGCGGCGAGGCGCCACGTCTCCGACGGCGCGACGAACGCGGCGACAGCGGTCGCGGCCGCGAAGACCCCCAGGCCGACGAGGCTGCGCCGCTTGCCCTCGACGTCGAAGTCCATGTAGAACCCGAGCAGGAGCAGGGCGGCGACGACGAGCGGGTAGCTCCAGAGGTTGTAGTACTGCGCCTCGACGGAGACCTCGATGCCCGTGACGGCGCTCCGGAGGACGGGGAAGGTCAGCCCCCACAGCGAGACGAAGGTGAGGAGGCCGAGCAGGAGGACGGCACCGTGCAGCAGCGTCGACCGCGTGATCCAGTCCGCGTCGGCGTCGCGTCCCGTCCCGTCGCGCGCGAGCCAGTAACCGAAGGGGACGCCGACGCCGAGGACTGCGGTGACCCCCATCAGCACGAGCAGCGAGACGCCGATGCCGCCGGAGGCGAACGAGTGGATGCTCCGGAAGACGCCGCTGCGGACGACCGACGTGGTGTAGACCGCCAGCGCGAACGTCGTCGCGGTCATCGCGGGCGCGAGGACGGTGTACTCGCCGTCGGGGCGGTACCGCGTCACCGCGTGCATCGTCGCCGTCAGGAACAGCCACGGGACGAGGATGGCGGTCTCGACCGGGTCCCACGCCCAGATGCCGCCCCACCCGAGGACGGTGTACGACCAGAGACCGCCCAGCGCGACCGCGGCGGTGAGGAACAGCCAGCTCAGGCGCAGCCAGCGCGTGACGCTCCCGATCCACGACGCGAAGAGACCGCCGTTGCCGCGCAGCAGCGAGACGAAGTGGGCGGCCCCGATGGCGAACGGCATCGTGAGCAGGGCGTAGGACGCGAACATCACCGGCGGGTGGATGGCCATGTACGGGTCGACGAGCAGCGGGTTGAGGCCCTGGCCGCTCGTCGGGACGTACCCGGACGGCGCGTTGGGGAACTCGCTCGCGGTCGGGGTGAAGGGGCTCTTGAGGAGGAGCATCCCGGCGAAGTACGCGACGGTGCCGACCGTGAACGCGTGGACGAGTTTCGTGTCGCGGCCGTCCATCCCGCGGTACAGCGCCGCAGCGAACGCGACGAACGAGACGATGGTCGCCCACAGGAGGATGGACCCCTCGTTGCCCGCGTACACGCCCGTGACACGGTACAGCAGCGGGAGGTAGTCCGCCGTGTTGTGCCAGACGTAGGCGTTGGAGTAGTCGGTCGAGACGAACTGGTAGGTGAGATGGAGGAGGGCGCTGAACAGCAGGACGAACGCGCCGCCGAGCAGCAGCGTCACGTAGTCGGCGTAGCGGTCGTCGTCGACGACGTACCCGCGGACGAGGACGCCCAGCGCGGCGACGAGCACGACGAACGCCAGCGCCAGCAGGATTGTGCCAGGCGTCATCGGCTCTCACTCCCGTTGTACTGGCGGTCCGCGCTGTCGAGGTAGGAGAGGAAGTCCTGCTTCGGGGCGTACCCCGAGATGCGTGTCAGCTCCTCGCCGTCGGGCGTGATTATCACGTGCTGGGGCGGGTAGTTGACGTTGTACTGCTGTTTCAGGCGGCTGGCCTCGGTCCCGTCGTCGTCGAGGTTGACCGCCACGAGGACGAAGTCGTCGAGGCGCGACTGGACCGTCGGGTCGGAGTAGACCTTCCGGTTGTAGTCCTCGCAGTAGGTGCACCACGTCGTCCAGAAGTAGACGACGACGGGCCTGTCCTGCTCGGCCGCCACCTGCTTGGCCTCGGAAACGTCCGTTCGCCACTCGGTGTCGCCGTGGTAGGAGTAGTCGTCGTCGCTCATCACCGGCGCCGCGTGCATCGAGAGGTACCCGATTCCCAGAACGAGGGTGAGGAAGGCGAGAGTCGACGCCTTCCGCGGGGTTATGGGCATGGCTCCGAGTATACGACTACCGCCGCAAAAATGTACTGTCTTGGCATTACTTGTAACTCGTGGCAGTCACGACTCTCCAGCGACGTCCGGTTCGAACACGGACCGTCTCTAACCAGCGTGACGGCTCGTCGCGTTTCGTGGCAGTCCGACGATATTACTCGCGAATCGAGTGGGAAATCTTTAACACAGTTGTGTATGTACCGTCCACTATCGTTTCGGAATCGGACAGGAAAACGAGCGGACTACTACAGCATCCGAAGGAAGGAACGTAGACGTACGAAACATGAGCCAACGAGATTCGACACTACTACTCAAACCGGCGCTGCTCGTCATGGGCGCCGTCGTCATGGCCGTCGTGGTCACGCTGGCGGTCAACGGACTGCTGGCGTTCACCGGCTTCGGATTCGTCGGCCAACAGCCAGTGGCCGCGAACGGATCCGGCGGCGGCGGTGGCGTGATGGAGCTGCCGGGCGAGTGGAGTGGTAACAAGTGGTACAGCGAGGACTACCGGGAGGACGGGTTCAAGTACAAGGACCCGGAGGCCGGGAAGGAGGTCAAGTTCTCCCCGAAGAAGATGAACAACTCGACGCTCCCGGAGAACGAGAACCGGAAGGAGCTCATCAAGTACGGACGGAAGCTCTTCGCCAACACGTCCAAGATGATGCCCAACCACACGGGCAGCACCCGGATGTCGTGCGCCCACTGCCACGGCGGCGGTGACATGCCCACGACGACGGGCATGGTCGGCCAGGACATCGACATGATTCCGCTGGTCGGCACCGCGGCGGGCTACCCCGAGTGGACCGGCCGCACCCAGCGCATGCGCGACATGCGCCAGCGCATCATGGGTTGCTTCCTCCGTAGCATGGACGCCGCGAACGCGGAAGAGGGCGTCCCGGCCTACGACAGCAGGGAGATCCAGGCCATGGAGACCTACATGGTCTGGCTGAACAAGGGAACGCCCAGCCAGCGGGTTCCCTACTGGCGCCACATCGAGAAGCCGGAAGGCGACGAGAAGGTCCCGGTGCCGGAGGTCAACCCCGTCCGCGGAGCGGAACTCTACCTCGAGAACTGCGCGTCCTGCCACGGCAAGGACGGCCAGGGCACCGAGGGCCAGTACCCGCCGCTGTGGGGTAACAACTCCTTCAACGACGGCGCCGGCATGGGGCGGATGTACACGTCCGCCGGCTTCATCCGCGAGGCCATGCCGTACGGTTCCGGCCACTCGTTCGAGAACTGGGAGGACGTCCAGGACGTCGCCGGGTTCATGAACGCGCACAAGCGGCCCCACCTCCCGCGACAGCCCCAGGACTGGAAGGTCTCTGGCGTGAAGAAGGAAGGTATCTACTACCAGCGCGCCCAGGAACACTGGAACTACAGCATGAACCCGATGACCAAGAAGCTCATGATCGCCGGCATCCCCATCGGGGAACAGCCGGTCAACGAGAGCGTCATCCCGGACGACGTCGAGCGGTACGACGAGCCGCTCCGGGACGTCGAGGTCGACGGTTCGTGGAAGACCACGTGGTACAACGAGTCGAACACCTACGCCAACTGGGAGATGAAGCCCGACTCGGCCGACTCGAACGGTTCGAACAACTCGAGCAGTTCGCAGTCGCTGACCGCCCAGGGGGCGATCACCGACGCGATGGGTAGCGACGCGGCCGCCGCGGACGCGAACCAGGCCAGCTAACTCGCACCCACCACATCTCAGAACACACGTGACGAGCGCACCGACGACGACTGCGGTGTTTCTGGCCGGCGTCGTGACGATACTGACGCCGTGCTGTCTGCCGATGATTCCGGTCCTCGTAGTGGGTAGTGCCGGCCACCGGTTGCGCCCGGTCGCCATCGTCACCGGGAGCACGCTCACGTTCACCGTTCTCGGCGTTGCGACGGGGACCATCGGCGCGCTCACGCCCGACGACGTCCGGTTGCCGTTCGCCGTCCTCATGCTGGCGTTCGGTGCGGTGATGGCCGACGAGGACCTCAACGAGGTGTACTCCCGCTACGCGTCGAAGCTCACCGGTCGGGCCAGCACGGCGACGCGGGCCATCGACGAGGAACAGCGTCCGCTGGCGAACGGCTTCCTCGTCGGACTGCTCCTCGGCGTCATCTGGCTCCCCTGCGTAGGCCCGATCCTCGGGGGCGTGCTCGCGTACGTCGGCACGACGGGCGACGTCGCGGGGAGCGCGCAGTTGCTGTTCACCTACGGCGTCGGATTCTCCGTCCCGCTGCTCGGCGTCGCCTACGCGACCAGGCGCGGCGGACGGCGGGTCGTCGACTCGCTCACCGACGGCGGCGTCGCCAGAAGCGTGGAGACGGTGACGGGGTACAGTTTCGTACTGCTCGGGGTGGCGATGCTGTTCGGACTGGACAAGCTGGCGCTCGCCGCACTCGTCGAACTGATATAACGATGCTACGAGACAACACGACAGACGGGGACGAATCGAGAGGGGAACGATGACAGGGTTCACCAACGTACTCAGCCGACTCATGCGGCTCCTGCGGTGGCTCGTCGAGAGCCGCGGCGTCAAGTGGGGGACGCTCGTCGCGGGCGTCGTCTCGCTGGCGCTCGTGTTCGGCGTCGCCTCCGACACGATGTACGGCATCGAACACGGCGCGAACCTGCTGGCATACTGGCACATCGCGCTGGCGTGGGTCGCCGCGGTCGCGCTCGGCACGACGTTCGTCGGGAGCGCGCTGTACCTCCGCTACAGGGGGCGGTTCTGGAACCGCCTCGCCCACAGCGCGGGCGAGATCGGGTTCCTGTTCGCCACGCTCACCCTGCTCCTCGGCAGCATGTGGGGGAAGGTGATCTGGAACTCGTGGTGGGAGTGGACCGACGTGCGACTGGTGACGTTCCTCGTCGTCTGGTTCATCTACGCGGGCTACCTGGTGGTCTACTCGGCGACCGAGCGCGACAGCGACGAGCTGTACGCCGCCGTGTACGGTGTCATCGGGTTCGTGACGGTCCCCATCTCGTACCTGTCCACGCGGCTGTGGACGCCGACGTTCCACGAGACGACGGTCGGGAACCCCCAGGTCAGCGCCAACATCGACCCGCTCACGCTCGTCGCGTCGCTGGTCGCGGCCAGCTTCCTGTACCTCTACCTCGTCGGACTGCGGATCAACATGCACGAACTGGAAGACAAGATACTTCGGCTCCACTCACCGAGGAGGTCCTGACGATGGAACCACTACTGCTCGCCGGATACACGACCGTGTTCGTCGTCCTGTTCGGGTACGTCACCTACCTGCAGCGGCGGATGAGCCGACTCGAACGGCGCGTGACGGACCTGCGCGACTGACGCGGACCAGCGCGACGGTCGGCGCGCGCTGCCGCGTGGCGATACGATTTCTGCGTCGCCGCGCGAGAACGACGGCGACGAGCGAGCACTCACGACACCCGAGCATCCCGCTCGCGTGTAACCGTTCCGAACGGTTCCGCGAAAGTTTACTATGGTTTTATCACAACCGTGCAATACAGTGAGTAGTATGCGTCTCGAAACGGACATCGACGGGACGGCAACGAGACGGTCGTTCCTGCGAGGGGCTGCTGCAGCCGTCGGGACGACGGCCGCCGCGAGCGCGGGGGTCGGGACGACGACGGCCCAGAGCGGCCCGGACTACGGGGACTGGTTCAGCAACACGGATAACTTCGACGGAACGTACGACTACACCGGCAAGAAGGAGGTGACGGTGTACGTCGGGACGGACGGCAACGGCACCGCCTACGGGTTCGGCCCAGCCGCCGCGATCCGCGTCGACCCCGGCACGAAGGTCACGTGGGAGTGGACCGGGAAGGGCGGCTCGCACAACGTCGAGGCCTCGGACGGGTCGTTCAAGAGCGACATGTACTCCGACGCTGGCGCGACGTTCTCCCACACGTTCGAGAAGGAGGGGACGTTCGAGTACTTCTGTCGCCCCCACAAGATGATGGGCATGAAGGGCGCCGTGGTCGTCGGCGGGTCCGGCGGCAAGGACCCGAGCGGGCTGAGCGCACCCCAGGTCGACAGCGGTGGCGGAGGCGGCGAGAGCGGCGGCAGCGGTGACGGCGACGGGTCCGGGTCGAACAACTCGACGCTGGTCAGCGCGAGCGTCCTGACGGGCGGCGTGATGGCCTTCCTCTCGCCGATCGTGTTCGGCATCTTCCTGCTGTTGCAGAGCTCCGACGACGGGCCCGAATAGCGGCGTCCCGACCGGATTCGTCGACGGATAACGGTTGCGAACCGCTCGCGTCCAGGGCAATCTTCTCGCGATGCGTTCGATCGGAGGTCCGAACGGAAACGCCGTCGAGCGACGGCGTCTCCACTAGAGGACAGTCGGCAGTTCGGCGAGCGACTGGAGGATGTGAGTCGGCTCCGGGTCGCTCGCCGTCCGACGCCGGTCGCCGTAGGGCACCCAGACGGTGTCGATGCCGAGGTCGTTCGCGCCGGCGACGTCGGTCCGGAGCGAGTCGCCGATCTTCAGCGTGCGGTCGGGGGTCACCCCGAGGTCGGCCAGTGCGCGCTCGAACGGCTCTCGCGCCGGCTTGACCCGGGGGACGTCGCTCCCGAACACGGTCGTCTCGAACCAGTCGCCGAGACCGACCGCGTCGAGACGGGTCTCGTGGGTGCGCGCCGGACCGTTGGTGACGAGCGCGCAGTCGTACGCCGCCGCCGCGTCCAGGGCCGTCCACGCGCCGGGGCGGAGCGACACGGCCTCGTGGTCGAGCGCGTCGCGGAACGCCCGTGCGAGCGCCGTCGCGTCCACGTCGACGCCGGCGGCCGCGGCAGCGGTCTCGAACACCCGTCGTTCGAAGGCTCCGGCGTCGATGGCCGTCGACCCGCTCCGGACCACCTCGGCCGCCCGTTCCAGCGTCGCCGGGTCACAGAACGGCTCGCGACCGACGGCGGCGCAGGCGGCCTCGAACGCGGCACCCGGCGGCTGGTCGTGCTCGACGAGCGTCCGGTCGAGGTCGAAGAGCAGGGCTTCGTACCCGTCGGAAGCGGTCATTCGTAGCCCTCGCTCGCGTCCCGCCACTCGTCGGCCAGCACGGCGTACCGCTCGACGTCACGGTACTTCCCGTCCGCGATGCGACACTCCCTGGCCGTCCCCTCGTGGACGAAGCCCAGTCGGTCGAGGAGGCGCTGGGACGACTCGTTCTCGGCGAACGCCTCGGCCGCGACGCGGTGGAGCCCCAGCTGGTCGACGGCGTGGTCGACCAGCAGCGAGACGGCCTCCGTCGCGTAGCCCTCGCCGCGGTGGTCCTCGTCCAGCCAGTAGCTGAGCGTGCCCGAGACGCGGTCGACGTCGAAGAGGTTGACTGCGCCGATCGGGACGACGGGGGCGTCGCCGGAACCGTCGGCGGTACCCCGCGACGGATCGTCCGCGCCGCCGAGCGCCGATTCGCTCGACGCCTCGCCGTCGGCGAGGCAGACGAGCAGGTTGAAGCTCGTCTCGTCGTCCGCCGTCGCCTCGACGAACGACTCGACGCGGCTCCGCGGCCACGGCGCGTCGAAGCCGAGCGTCCGGCGGAACGCCGGTTCGTTCCTGACGCGACCGAGGACGTCGACGTCGCGGTCGTCGCCGTCGACCGTCCGGAGGACCACGCGGTCCCCCCTGAGGAAGACGTGTCCTGGCATACGTCCCGACCGAGGGACGTGCGGGCCATAGTGATTTGGAGAACTTTCGTTCCCCGGGCGCGCGACCAGAACGTATTCCCGCCGGGAGCGCTGAGACCGACCGTATGGAGGGCCCGGAGGAGCACCCCGACGACGCTCGCACGGAGCGACCGCGGTTCGACGTCGACGGCGACTCGTTCGGCGGGCTGGCGGACGCCACGCGCCTCGCCATCCTGGACGTCCTGGCCCGGACCGACGGCGCGGTCGCGTACGCCGACCTGTTCGACCGGACGCCGGTCGAGGACAAGGGCCGGTTCAACTACCACCTGCGGCAGTTGCGCGACCGGTACGTCCGACAGGACGAGGACGGGTACGCGCTCACCCAGTCGGGGGCGTGGGCCTCGAACCTCCTCGCCGCCGGCGTGCTCGACGACGCGGTCGACCGGCCGTTCCGCGAGGTCGACGCCGTCTGCGGTCGCTGTGGCACCGCGGCCGTCGAGATGGGGTACCGCGACGGCGAAGGCGTCGTGCGGTGCCGGGACTGCGACGAGCGGCTCACCCGGTTCGACTTCCCGTCCGGCGCTGCGGCCGACCTCCCGCTCGACGCGTTCGCCGACGCGTACGACCGACGCACGCGGGCGTACGTCGGCCTCGCGGACGACGGCGTCTGCCCGTTCTGCGGCCACGAGACGACGACCGAACTCCGGCCCGGGGCCGCACGGCGACCGGACGGGCTCCCCGTCGTCTGCGAGTGCTCGCGCTGCTCGGCGGGGCTGGCGGCCCCGCTCGGCCTCGTCCTCGCGAACCGGTCGCGGGTCGCGGCGGCGCTCCACGACCGCGGCGTCGACCCCGACGGGGGCCGGTTCTGGGAGCAGCCGTGGTGTACGTTCTCCGCGCCGACGGTCCACGGGACGGACCCGCTGGTCGTCGCACTCGAAGTGGAGGCAGACGACGCGATGGAGGGTGAGGACGGGACGGGTGACGCGGACGGCGGGACGGTGCGGTTCCTGGTGGACGCGGCCGTCGAACTGGTGGCGATAGAGCGCTGAGAGGGGCGCAGTCGCCGAAGAACGGTTTCTCAGTGGTGGAGCTGTTCGGGGACGGGACTCTCCTCGTGACGCAGTCGCTCGACGAGCGACCGCATGGCGTCCTCGTCCATCCCGTCGTAGCGCTCGGCCGCGTCGAGCACCATCGCGACCAGCTTCGGGTCGCCCGGGCTGACGACGCTCGTCATCCCCGTCGCGGCGGCGTAGTCGAACCGCTCCCGTATCTCGGTGGGCGTGTCGACCGGCTCGTACCAGTTCGCGTACGGGCGGTCCTCGGCGGGCAGTTCGTCGGTCGGCGGCCACGGTCCCTTCGCGAAGGCCTTGATGCCGAGCGTGCCGACGTCGAGGTCGTCGGCGCGCTCCAGCACCGCCTCGTAGTCGTGCTCGTCGTCGTCCTTGCCGGCGACGACCGGGTTCATGGGGAACATCACGGTCGCCAGGTCGTCGATGCGGTCGAGGGCGTCCAGGATGAGGTCGGGGTCGCCGTGGCTCGTCAGACCGACGTGGTCGACGAGCCCCTCCGACTTCGCGTCGCGGATGGCTTCGAGCGCGCCGCCCCCGCCCGTGATGGTGTCCAGTTCCGACTCGTACTCCAGGCCGTGGACCTGGTAGAGGTCGATGGTGTCGACGCCGAGGCGGTCGAGCGACCGTTCGAGCTTCCGCCGCGCCCCCTCGTACTCCCGTTCCTGCGTCTTGCAGCCGAGGAATATCTCCTCGCGGTGCTGGCGCAGCTTCGGCCCGAGCTTGAGCTCCGCGTCCCCGTAGGTCGGGGCGACGTCGAAGTGGTTGACGCCGTGGTCGAGCAGGAGTTCGACCATCTGGTTCGCGCCCTCCTGTTCGAGCCAGTTGAGCGCGATGGCGCCGAAGGTCATGACGGTGCTGTCGTGGCCGGTCTCGCCCAGAGCACGTGTCTCCATACCGCGGTGGTCGATTTCGGTTCACATAAACGATGCGTCCGCCCTCACGTCCGTCACAGAGTCGCGCCGCTATCCCTCCGACCGGTGCGGTGACGCTACGCCTTCCGCCCGCCGCTTGACGCCGAGCAGCATCTTCCGCGTCATCAGGAACGCCGGCAGTTCGATGAGAGCAAGCAGCGCCGGCCAGCGCGGCGACCACTCGACCCGCGCACGGTTCCGCGTGAGCAGTCGCGTCCGCCCGCCGGGGAGCGGTTCGAGAGCGAAGACCCAGGTGAGCTTTCCGCCGGGGAACGCCTCCGGAACGGTGACGAGCGCCCGCTCGGGGGCGACCGTCTCGACGAGGAGGTCGCCGCCGCCCAGCGGGATGGTCTCGCCGGCGTCGAGGTGCTGGTGCTCCGGCAGGAGTTCGTCCGCGCTCGGGGCGTCGAGCACGCCGAAGACGACGTCGAGCCAGTCGTAGCTGTAGAGCCCGCCGCGGGCGGCCCCCATCTGGACGAGCCACGGCCGGACGACGGCATACCCGCCGAGGAGCGCGAGGCCGACGGCGGCGACGCGCCGCGGCGTTACGGTCCGTTCGCTGGTGGTCATCGACGATGGTGTTCGCTCGCGACGGACGTGGGTGCGTCGGGCACCCGACGGTAGCCATCGATTCGGAGAGTTCGGGTCTCGTCCAGAACCGGGTAGTTGATTGGGCGCGTTCGAAAAGTGACGATATGGAACCCGAGACGTCCGACCGGAAGGACGATCACATCGACATCATCCTCGAAGAAGACGTCGAGACGGCGGGGAGCGGCTTCATCGACGTCCAGCTGGTCCACGAAGCGCTCCCGGAGATGCACCGGGGCGAGATCGACACCACAGTCGACTTCTGTGGCCACGAACTCGCCGCGCCGATCGTCATCGAGAGCATGACCGGCGGGCATTCCAACACGACGAAGATCAACCGGGCGCTGGCGGAAGCCGCCCAGGAGACGGGCATCGCGATGGGCGTCGGCAGCCAGCGGGCAGGACTGGAGGAACCGGACGACGAGGCACTCATGGAGTCGTTCACCGTCGTCCGGGACGTCGCGCCCGACGCATTCCTCTACGGGAACATCGGCGCCGCACAGCTCGCGGAGTACGGCGTCGAGGGCGTCGAGCGGGCGGTCGAAATGATCGACGCCGACGCGATGGCGATCCACCTCAACTTCCTGCAGGAGGCCGCCCAGCCCGAGGGCGACGTCGACGCGCGCGGCTGTCTCGCCGAAATCGAGACGGTGGCAAGCGAGCTCAGCGTCCCCGTCATCGTCAAGGAGACCGGGAACGGCCTCTCGCGCAGCACGGCGCGGCGGCTCACCGAGGCCGGCGTCGACGTGCTCGACGTCGCGGGGAAGGGCGGGACCACGTGGTCCGGCGTCGAAGCCTACCGTGCCGCCGCCGCCGGCGCCGACCGCCACGCGAAGATCGGCGAGCGGTTCCGGAGCTGGGGGATCCCGACGGCCGTCAGCACGATCGAGGCGGCGGACGTCAACCCGTGCGTCGTCGCCAGCGGCGGGGTCCGGTCCGGCCTCGACGTCGCGAAGGCCATCGCGCTCGGCGCGCGGGCGGGCGGGCTGGCGAAACCCTTCCTGCAGCCCGCGGGCACGGGGACCGACGCGGTCGTCGGCCTGATCGAGGACCTGACGGCCGAACTGGAGACGGCGATGTTCGTCTCCGGGTCGGAGTCGGTCGACGAACTGCGGACCGCGGACTACGTCCTGCTGGGCCGAACCAGGGAGTTCCTCGAACAGTGTTGAGCCGGTCGGCGGCCGCGGGCGTCCGCGCGTAGGTCGTTCAGCGCTCGTCGACAGGTCATCATTCAGCGCTCGTCGACAGGTCATCAGGGCGAGGGGCGGTGCCCGCGACCGAGGAGCGAGGGCGACCGTCGCGGTCCGCCACCCGCACTCGATTTTATGAGTGTTGAATCAGAAGGGACCGTATGGACGACGTCGACTTCGACGAACTCGTGGCATCGATGACGCTCCGCGAGGAGAACGAGGCGATCAAGAGCTACCAGAACACGGTGGCGATCGCCTGCCCGGCCTGCGACACGCCGTTCGACGACCTCGTCGTGTGCAAGGAGAATCCGACGAGCCTCAACCTCTCGAAGCAACTGGACCTGTGCGTGGGGACGGCGGACGAGAAGGCGCTCATCTTCACGCACAAGAAGTAAGCGGACCAGTCACCGGGCGCAGGGCACACCGTCCAGTTCGACCGACGGTGAGCGTCGGGGAGCGCGACGGACGTGTCCGCTGGTCGGCGTCGAGTGCGTGACCCGGATAGCACCGCTGTCTCGGACGTCGTCCTCCCTGGACTCCGCGAGTGGCGTAGAAACGACGGCTGTCGCACGGCGAGATGTCGCCCGGAACACTAACTTCCAGCCTCATCCCGGGGCAGCGTGCCGCGTCGGCTGGCAAACCCTCGTGCCGGGCGGGTGGACTGCGCGCCACCGGACGGGTCGCGCTACGGGCGACCGAAACTGCGGGTCGATGTCGCGCACCCGGGTTCTCCGCGCGTTCATCGCGCCCAAGACGGGCGTGCTCGGGCGGGGACTTGAGGTGCGCACCCGAACGTAGTGGTTCGACCAGTTAAGACCTTCCGGGGTTCGACGACGTTCCGCGGCGACGCGTCGAGGGGCAGTGAAGAACGGGTTCAGACGGTGTACTCGGACTCGGGCAACTGGACGTACCCGCCGTTGCGGAAGCCGTACTTCGTCTTCTTGTACGTCGCGGCGAGCTTCGCGCCGCGGACGCCCGAGGAGAGCTTGGTGTTGATGACGCTTCCCCCGTCGTCGCCGGGAAGCAGGTTGTCGACCATCGAGAACGCGCGGTCCCAGTCGTCCGGACTGTAGTCGGCGACGATGTCGGCGAACGAGACGTTGCGGAGGATTTCGTCGCCGATGGCCGCCTTCCACTCGTCGTTGTACGACGCCAGCGAGTCGGTGGCGGCGAGTTCGCCGGCGATCTTCCCGGTGCGGACGGCGACGTGGTAGCCGCCCTCGTGGAACGCGCTGGTGGTCCCCATCGCACCGCCGGCGACGGCGATGCCCGCGCCGGTCGGCGAGTCGATGGGACGGGTCGAAGAGATGGCGTAGGTCTCGGTGCCGCCGGACTTCCCGCGACCCTCCACGATGGGGAAGTCGCGCTCGACGTCGTACTCGTCGCCGTACTCGCGTTCGAGCAGGCGGCGGACGTACTCGCCGCCGCGGGGGATGCGCTCGTCGTCGGGGCGCAGCAGGTCGTAGTCCTCGCGGTCCTCGACGGCGTCGACGTCCATCCCGATGGGCATCGTCAGCCCGACGCGGGCGACCGTGCCGTCGTTCGGGAACACCCACGGGTACGCCGTCTCGCCCGGCATGACGCCCCACCAGAACTTCAGCGTCGACGGCTCGAACAGTTCCTCGGGGAACTCGCGGTACTCCTGGTAGGCGATGTGGTTCGCCTCGGGCGGCGAGAGGTGCTCGCTCGCCGACCGACCGTCTGGAAGAAACTGGTCGAGGGCGTCCAGGGTCACCTGGCGCTGGGGGCCGTCGGCGAGCACGAGGTACTCGGCGGCCACGTCCTCGCCGTCCGCGAGGGCGACGGTGTGACGGTACCGGGCGTCGAGGTCCGTGTCGACGCCCCTGACGCCGACGCCGACGCGGTACTCTGCGCCGGCCGCCTCGGCGCGCTCGCGGAACCAGTCGTCCAGCCGGGCGCGGTGGAAGGTGAACCCGAACTTCGGGTAGCTGGCCTCGATGCCGGTGCTGTCGAGGACGCAGGACTCGTTCGGACCGAGGAACTCGACCCGGTCGAGTTCCTGCAGGACCACCTCGTCCGGGACGTCGCGGTAGTCCTCGTCCATGATGTCCACCCAGTAGTCGAGCATCCCCGCGGCGTCGGTCGAGTCCGGCCCCAGGACCTCGCGGTCGGCCCGCGGGACGCCTTTCTCCAGGACGACCGTGTCGGCCCCACGCTCGGCAGCCTGCTCCGCCGCTGCCATCCCGGCCGGGCCACCCCCGACGATAGCTACGTCGAAACGCTCCATATCACTAGCCTACTCGACAAAGGGTACTAAATTCTTGACCTTCTGCGCTGGCACTGATGCTCCACTGGGCCCTCTCTGACCCAGTCGTCGACGTCCGGACCCTCCTGGCCACGCCAACCCATCGCACCGATGACCGGATTCGGAACCTTTGAATCGACCCCCCTGAAACTGTACTCCGTGTCTCGGCGTAGTCTCTTCGTCTCGCTCAGTTCGATGGTCTTCCTGGTGAACTTCGCCCGGGTGGTGTTCGCGCCGCTCGTGGAACCGCTGAAGGCGGCGTTCACCGTCGGCGACGCCACCGTCGGACTGATCGCGACGCTCGCGTGGCTCGGGAGCGCGCTCCCCCGCATCCCGACGGGCTACCTGCTCACGCGGGTCCCGCGCCACCATGTCGTCCTCGCGACGGGCGGCGTGCTCACCGTCGCCGCCGGCTTCACGGCGGTGGCGGAATCCATCGCGGTGCTCGGCCTCGGTGCGTTCCTGATGGGGCTGGCCAGCGGCGCGTACTTCATCGCCGCGAACCCGCTGGTGAGCGAGCTCTACCCCGAGCGCGTCGGACGGGCCATCGGCATCCACGGCACCGCGAGCCAGACCGCGGCCGTTGCCGCGCCGCTGTTCGTCGGGGCCGTCCTCGCGCAGACCGGCGTCGCCGGGTGGCGGCTCGTCATGGGCACCATCGGCGTCGCGGCGGCGGTCGCGACCGTCGTCCTCTTCGTCGTCGCGCGGCGCACCGACCTCCCGGAGGCGGGAACGGCCGACCGCGCGCTGCTCGCCGCGCTACGCCGCCAGTGGCCCATCATCCTCAGCGGCGTCGCCATCATCGGCGCGACGGGGTTCGTCTGGAACGGGCTGTTCAACTTCTACCCGACCTACCTGGAGACGAAGGGGCTCGCCCCCGGCACGGCGCGGACGATGCTCACCGTCGTCTTCGCCACGGGCGTCCCGGCGTTCTGGGTGACGGGGCGACTCGCCGACCGCGTGCCCCACGTCCCGCTCATGCTCGCCATCCTCGGCGGGTTCGTCACCTGCCTGTTCGCCATCGTCGCCGTCGACGGCTTCGTCGCCATCCTCGCCGTGACCGCCGTGCTGGGCTACGTCATCCACAGCCTCTTCCCGGCGCTGGACACGTACATGCTCGACTCGCTGCCGGACGAGAACCGCGCCAGCGCCTACGCCCTCTACAGCGGGACGATGATGATCGTGCAGGCGAGCGGCAGTTCCGTCGTCGGCGCGCTGAGCGGCACCTACGCGTTCGACGCCATCTTCCAGACGTTCGGCGTCGGCCTCGTCGCCATCCTCGGCGTGCTCCTCGCGCTGCACTCGCTCGACCGGTTGCCGACCGAGGCCGCGACCGGATAGAAGCGTTCCGCGTTCGCTCCCTTTTTGACGGCGCTCTCCTAACCCATCCCCGATGGAGTACGTCCAGGAGCGGATCGCGACGCTCCACGACCTGACCGGCGACGCCCCCGACGTCCCCACCGGCGACGCCGCCGTCGTCGTTCCGATGGCGGACCGCGAACTCCAAACGCCGGCCGCCCGGCGCGTCCTCTCGGAACTGGAGGTCGTCGACCCCGGCGCGGTCGTCGTGCCGCTCCGCGCGGCCCCGGAGAACGTCGGAGCGTTCCGGGACTGGCTGGCGTCGTACGACCTGCCGACGACCCTGCTGTGGTGCAACGGGCCGGGCGTCGCCGACCTGCTTTCGACCCACGACCTCGACGGCCCGGCGGGCAAGGGCCGGGACGTCTGGCTGGCGCTCGGCGTCGCTGCCGACCGGGCCGACCACGTCGTCGTCCACGACGCCGACGCCAAGACCTACGACGCGACCTGGGTGCCGCGCCTGCTCGCCCCCGTCGCGGGCGAGTTCTCGTTCGCGAAGGGCTACTACGCCCGCGTCGAGGACGACCGCCTCTACGGCCGCCTCTTCCGCCTGTTCTACGCGCCGCTGGTGGCCGCGCTCGACGAGCGCCACGACGCGGCGGTGCTGGACTACCTCGCGGCGTTCCGGTACGCGCTGGCGGGCGAGTTCGCCGCGACCGCCGACCTCGCTCGCGACCTCCGGATCGAACGCAAGTGGGGGCTGGAGGTCGGGACGCTCGGGGGTGCGTTCGAGTACGCCGGCACCGACGGCACCGCGCAGGTCGACCTCGGACGGTACGAGCACGACCACCGCGGCGTCGACGGCCCCGGCGGCCTCTCGGCGATGAGCGAGGGGGTCGCCGCGGCGCTGTTCCGCGTGTGCGAGGCGCACGGCGTCGCGCCCGACTACCCCTCGCTCGCGGAGCGCTACCGGGAGACGGCCGACCGGTTCGTCCGACAGTACGCGGCCGACGCCGCGCACAACGGCCTGGCGTACGACCCGGTGGAGGAACGCGAGCAGGTCGCCACCTACGCCGACGCCGTCGCGCCGCCGAGCGATGGGAGCACGCTACCCGCCTGGTCCGACGTCGCGCTGACGCCGGACGCCGTCGTCGACGCCGCCCGACCGCGCGTCCCGGGGCAGCCCTCGGACTAGGGGCGGGGGTCCGTTCCGCGATATTTAAACGCGCGAAGGCCGAACCGGGAGACATGGCAGAACCGCGCGTACCGGGCGGTCGCGGGGCGGAGCTGGAGCTCCCCTGCGGCGAGTCGGTGCACGTCCACGACCTCGACATGGGGATGCGGGAGTACGACTGCGACTGCGGTGACGCCCACGCCGTCGTCATGGACGTCCACCCGCCGTCCCGGTTCGTCCCAGAGTTCCTCGTCGACGTGCTCCGGGAGACGGTCGACACGGCAGACGAGACGGGGGAGTTCGGAACGATGCACGTCATGGGGGTCGTGATGGAGGAGTTCCCCGGCGAGGTCGCGAGCGAGAACGTCGAGGAGGACCAGGACGTCGGCTACTCGCTCGTGTGGGTGACCGACTTCGACTCGCGGCGACTCCACGAGGTCGTCGTCGAACTCGTCGTCGAACTGATGGAGCACGCCGTCAGCCACGCCGACGACTCCGACGCGATGACCCAGTTCGAGGAGGCGATGCTGGACTTCGACGTGCCGGAGTTCGTCGAGCAGTACCGCCGCGAGCGCGACTTCTCCGGACCCCACGACACCGCTCGCTGACTCCGCTGGCTCTCGCGAGCACCCGTGCTGGCCCTCGCGAGCATCCTTCTCCCCGTTCCGCGCGTGCGTCTGACACACGTCTGACGTACAACTAAGTGTGAATCGACCGGTATGTCGTGCATGGACACTCTTGGGAGAGAGTTCGAGCGCATCCGGGAGGTCGTCGCCGAGGCCGACGTCGACGGACCACTGACGGCGAAGGAGATTCTGACGCTGCTCGAGGAGTGCGACGAGGAGTTCGAGAGTGCCCACGAGATAGCCACCATCCTGGGTCGACAGGCAGAGTACGGCGACGTCCGGGTCATCCGGTCGTCACCCTACCAGTACGAACTCGGCGAACGAGCGTAATCGAGGCGAGCAAACGGCGATGGACGCGGCCGACGGCACGCGCCGTCGACACCAAACCTACAAGTTCTGGCGGTACGGCCTCCTATCCGATGCTAGACGAGTTGCTCGGGCGCGCGGAGCTGAAAGAACGCATCGAGGACCTCGAAGAGGAGAAGCGTCACCTCGAGCGCCAGCTGGACGCCGAACAGGAGCGCCGCTCGGAGGCCGCGACGGCCCGGCAGGACGCCGAGGAGCGGGTCAACCGGCTCGAGGACCGCGTCGCCGAACTCCAGGACCGCGTCGAGCGCCTCGGGAGCGACGACCCCGACCTCGACTACCGGGGCGTCGAGACGCTACGGGGCGACCGCCTCGACGCCGTCCTCGACCGCCTCGACGCCGTCGAGACCGGACCGGAGGAGGCGCTGACGGCGTTCGTCGGCGACGGCATCCCCGACGAGGTCCGGTCAGCGTTCGACGACCACGCCACGCTCGTCGACCGGGCGGCACCCTGTCTCGCCGTGACCGACGACGCCGGCCTCGTCAGCGCCGCGCTCGTCCCGCCGGCTCCGCCCGAACCGTTCGTCGAGTGGGGTGACGGCTTCCGGGTGAACCGGCGCTGGTTCCAGCCCGAGGGGGAGTTCGCCCTCGCACTCGTCCGCTCGGACGTGTTCGCACTCGGGGAGTTCTCCGGCCGCGAGCGCACCGCCTTCGAGGGGTTCGAGAGCGACGTGAAGGCCGACCACTCCAAGGGCGGCTTCTCGCAGGGTCGGTTCGAGCGCCGCCGCGACGCCCAGATAGCGGAGCACGTCGAGCAGTGCCGCGAACGCATCGCGGCGCGCGACGCCGACCGTTGCTACGTCGTCGGCCAGAAAACGCTCCTCTCGGAGTTCCACGACGAGGCCGACCGGACGGCGGCGGTCGACGCGACCGGGAACCCCGAGGACGCGCTCGACGACGCCGTCCACGAGTTCTGGACGACGCGACTGTACCGCATCTGACGGAGGGGCGCATCCTGTTCCTGGCGCTCCGGTCCGTCATCCGTCCAGTTCGGCGTGGAACAGCAGGCGACCGCACTCCGGACACATCCGGGCCGTCACGTCCTTCGATTCCTTCGCGCCGAGCGACCCGAGGATGCCGTCGCGAGCCTCGTTCGTCTTCACGTGCGGGTTCCACGCGTCGCTCATGCCGAACTTCACCTGTTCCATCGTGACGTCGCAGTCGGGGCAGCGTTTCGGGCCGGACATGCGTCACGTTCGTCGAGGAAACGAGAAGGGCGTTGGGGTCGCTCAGCGCTCGACGACCGTCGCGCCCTTCCCGATCGCCGTCTGGTAGGCCCGCGCGTCGACGTCCGCCTCGGCGAACGCGTCGAGCATCGCGCCCGCGACCGCCCGACGGACGTCCTCCCGGCAGACCGCCAGCACGCTCGGGCCGGCGCCGCTGATGGCGACGCCCGTCGCGCCGGCGTCGAGGGCGGCTTCGCGCACCGCATCGTACCCGTCGACGAGCGACGCCCGCGATTCGGTGACCGCGCCGTCGCGCAGTCCGCGTCCGACGACCGCCGGGTCGTCGCGGGCCATCCCCGCCGTCAGCGTCGCGGCGTCGCCGACCGTCCGGACGTGGTCCGCGCGGGAGACGGAGTCGGGAATTACCTGTCGCGCGTCGCGGGTCGAGACGACTGTCTCCGGCAGGCACGCCACCAGCGGGACGCTGGCGTCGATCTGCGTGACGTCGTCGTCGGTGACGACGGTGAACCCGCCGAGGATAGCGGGCGCGACGTTGTCCGCGTGCGCCTCCCCGGAGACGGCCGCCTCCCCCTCGGCGGCGACGCGGACGAGTTCGCGGTCCGTCAGCCCGCAGTCGTAGCACTCGTTCAGCGCGACGGCGGCCGCGGCGGCGCTGGCCGCCGACGACCCCAGTCCCGAGGAGGGTCGGACTCCCTTGTCGATGCGGATGCGGGCCGGCGTCCCCAGCTCCTCGGCGACGACGCCGGCGGTGTTCTCCGTCGGGTCCTCCGGGACGTACCGACTTCCCACCCCCGTCGCCTCTATCGTCGTCCGTTCGGCGCGCTCGACGCGCACCACGTCGGCGGGCCGTCCGAGCGCCAGCCCGAACACGTCGAACCCGCTGCCGAGATTGGCGCTCGACGCGGGTGCCCGTACGGTGACCATGGACTACATTTAAAAACGACGACCAAAAACCTTCGCTTCGAACGGCCCGCTCTCCGGCGGTCGCGGCAATTTTTTCATCGCACGCTCCGGTCACCGAACTCCGTCGCACGACGAACTCGTGCTCCAGTCACTCCTCCGACGCGGCGACTTCCTCGCGCAGCGTCGCCAGCTCGGCGACGCGCTCGGCGTGGGCGTTGTGCTGGTGGATGGACTCGTCGTTGCTCTGTTTCATCGTCACGACGGCGTCGTCCGGCAGGTCGGGGAAGGCGTCGACGACGCCGTGGGCCAGGTCGCGCACGCAGTCCTCGACGAACTTGGCGTTCGCGTGCGCCTGGTAAGTCATGTGGTCCTCGTCCGGACGCTTGGCGAGGTTGTAGATGCGGGCGCTCATCGAGTCGCGCGCCACCTCGATGAGTTCGTGCATGTCGACCTCGGGCGCGCCGTTGGTCTCGACGGTGAGGGTGGCGTGGCCGCGCTGGGCGTGGCCGGCCTGCGGGACCTCGCGCAGGAACTCCCTGACCTCGTCCTCCTCGACGCCGAGGTCCTGGAGCTTCTCGCGGGTGCGCTCCTCCATCATCCCCTGCGAGCAGGGGCAGACGGTCATGCCGGTGACGCGCGCGCCGATCTCCTCGGTCGTCTCCTCCTCGGTGGCAGTGGCGCTGGCGACGATGTCGACCGTCGCCTGCGTCGGTCGCTCGCTTTCGGGCGTCTCGTCGCGCACCATGAACTCCGCCTCCATGCTGACCTCCGCCTTCGTCGTGTAGTCGTGCTTGGCGAGCAGGCGCTCGGCCGCGTCGCCACAGACGTCTTCGATGCGGTAGGTCGGCTCGCTCACGGCGTCCTCCAGCACCTCGTCGACGACCTCCATGTTCCGGCTCATGTCCGCACCCTTCCGCCAGCTCGGCAGGTCGACGAGCACGTCGAACTCCGCCATCAGGACGTAGGGACGTTTGTCGGGCCGCGCGACCTCGACGAGCTTCTCCACGCCGGTGACGCCGACGCGGTTCAGGCCGACCGTCACGTCGGGTTCCGTCGCCTGGACGTCAGGCAACTGCTCTTTCATTACGCCACACTTGTGCGAGCCGAAGTTAGAGCTTTCCGGTTCCGGAACTGAGACAGGTGAGACGCCGCCTCACGGCGGTCCGACGCCCGTCGGCGGCTTTTTGGGCAGGGGGAGCGAACGGCCGGGTGATGAACGTCGGAATCGTCGCCCAGCGCGGCAACGAGAACGCGACGGACCTCGCCGGTGCCCTCTGTGAGATGCTCGACGAGGAGGACGTCACCATCTGGGTCGACGAGGCGACCTCGGAGCACGTGGACGCCCGCGGCGTCGACGTCGACCGGATGACCGAGTGCAACCTCGTGGTGAGCATCGGCGGCGACGGAACCTTCCTGTTCGCAGCTCGCGGTGCCGGCGGGACGCCCATCCTCGGCGTGAACCTCGGCGAGGTCGGGTTCCTGAACGCGGTCGCGCCGGAGGACGCCGTCGAGGAGGTGCGCGAGACGGTCACCACCTACCGCGAGCGCGGGGCCGTCCCCTCGCGCGAGGCGCCGCGCCTCACCGCGTCCGGCGACGGCGACTGGTCGACCCACCCGGCGCTGAACGAGATCGTCGTCCTGGGTGCCCAGCGCGGCCACGGCCAGGGCGCGGAGTTCGAGGTCCAGGTCGACGGCACCACGTACGACCGGGGGCACGCCGACGGCGTGCTCGTCTCCACGCCGACCGGCAGTTCGGCGTACAACCTGAGCGAGGGCGGGCCGCTCGTCCACCCGGACGCCGACGGCCTGGTGCTCACCGAGATGTGCGCCCGCGACCCCATGCCGCCGCTGGTCGTCGACGCCGACAGCGACATCAGCATCCGCGTGTCGAACGCGCCCCACGCGGTCGTCAGCAGCGACGGCTCCCGCAGGCAGGTCGCCGTCCCCGAGACCATCAGCGTCTCGCTGACGCCCGAACCCGCCCGCATCGCCGGCCCGGCGACGGACTTCTTCGAGGCGCTCGGGAAGCTCGACTGACCGTCGCTCGGCCCCTGACGTTTTTCCGGTACCGGTCGACGTTGGCGACATGGACTGGGAGGTGCTCGTCTACGGGTCGTACGGGTACACCGGCGCGCTGGTCGCCCGGACGGCGGTCGAGTCCGGCTACTCGCCGACGCTCGCCGGGCGGACGACGGAGCGGGTCGAGCGACAGGCGACCGAACTCGACCTCGACCACCGCGCGTTCAGCCTCGAACACCGGACGGTCGTCGAGGACCAGGTCGCGGCGTTCGACGCGGTGCTGAACTGCGCCGGACCGTTCTCGGCGACCGCGGGACCGCTCGCGTCGGCGTGCATCGCGACCGGCACGGACTACCTCGACATCACCGGCGAGATAGCCGTGCTGGAGAGCCTCGCCGGGCGCGACGAGGAGGCCCGGAACGCCGGCGTCACCCTGCTTCCGGCGGTGGGGTTCGACGTCGTCCCGACCGACTGCCTGGCCGCCCACCTCGCGTCGCGGCTCTCGTCGCCGACGCGACTCACCCTCGCCATCGACGGCCTGGACACGTTCTCGCCCGGCACCGGCAAGTCCATGGTCGAGGGGCTCTCCCGCCCCGCCGCGGTCCGCGAGGACGGCGAGATACGCACCGTGCCGGCGGCGGCGGAGACTCGCCGCATCGACTTCGGGCGCGGGACGAAGACGGCGGTGTCCATCCCCTGGGGCGACGTCGCGACCGCCTACTACACGACGGGCATCCCGGACGTCCGGACGTTCGCCGCCGTGCCGGAGTTCGCCGTCGGACTGCTGCGGCGGACGCGTCCGCTCGCGCCGCTGTTCGCCTCCGCGCCGGTCCAGCGGGCGCTGAAGGCGCTCGTCGACGCGACCGTCTCCGGGCCGACCGCCGAGGAGCGCGCCCAGGACGTCGCCCGGGTCTGGGGCGAGGTGGTCGACGACGAGGGCGACCGGGCGGCCGCACGCCTGCGCACCCCGGACCCGTACGACCTGACCGCCCGGACAGCCGTCGTCGCGACCCAGCGCCTGGTCGCCGGCGAGGTCGCGGACGGCTTCCAGACGCCGGCGTCCGCGTTCGGCCCCGACTTCGTGCTGGAGTTCGAGGGCGTCGAGCGCGAGGACGCGACCGCGGGCGTGGGGGCGACGGCTGGTCCCGGGGACTGACGGCGACGAAGGACACTATCAACGCCCTTAATCGCGTCACCCGGCTAGACCGCTCTGAATGACTGCCGCCATCGAAACCGAGAATCTACGCAAACGATACGCGGACGTGCAGGCGCTCGACGGCGTCTCGCTGTCCGTTCCGGAGGGGAGCTTCTTCGGCCTGCTCGGGCCGAACGGGGCGGGCAAGACCACCTTCATCAACGTCCTCGTCGGTCTCGTCCGGCGGAGCGGCGGCCGCGCCGAGGTGTTCGGCCACGACGTCGAGGACGACTACCAGCAGGCCCGCGACGCAATCGGCGTCGCGCCCCAGGAGTTCAACGTCGACCGGTTCTTCCCCATCCGGGAGGTGCTGGAGCACAAGGCCGGCTACCACGGCATCCCCGAGGCGGAGGCGCGCGAGCGCGCCGACAGGGTGCTCGAACGCGTCGGCATCTACGACAAGCGGGACACGCGCTTCGACTGGCTCTCCGGCGGGATGAAGCGGCGGTTCATGCTCGCGCGGGCGCTCATCACCGAGCCCGACCTGCTCATCCTCGACGAGCCGACGGCGGGCGTCGACGTGCAACTGCGCCACGACCTCTGGGACCTCATCACCGACCTCAACGAGTCGGGGACGACCATCCTGCTGACGACCCACTACATCGAGGAGGCCGAGCGGCTCTGCGACGAGGTGGCCATCCTCGACTCGGGGTCGCTGCTGACGGTCGCGACGCCGGAGGAGCTGATGGACCGCGGCCCCGACCGCATCACGGTGACGCTGCGCGACCCGCCGGCCTCCGCGCCCGCCGTCTCCTCGCTGCCGTCGGTCGCCGACGCGGACCACGACGTCGAGTCGGTCGACGTGGAGGGCGACCAGCTCGTCGTCACCGCGCGCCAGGGCGGACTCGTCGCGCCGGACCTCGTCCGCGACCTCGACCGGGACGGCCACGAGATAATCGACCTCGACATCTCGCGGACGTCGCTGGAGGAGGTGTTCGTCGAGATGACCCGCGAGGCGGAGGGCGACGACGCCGGAGAGGCGGACGACGAGGCCGCGGCCGACCCCGAGCCTGCGGTCGCCAGCGACGGAGGTGAGCGGCCGTGAGTCTCGTCTCCGGGCTGACGGGGTTCAAGACGCTCACGAGACGGGAGATCCTGCGGTTCCTGCGCCGGCCGCGCAACACGTTCGTCCCGCCGTTCGTCACGAACGTCCTCTACTTCGCCGTGTTCGGCGTCATCCTCGGGGACCGCGTCGGCGTCGTCCGGGCCGACGGCCAGGCCATCCCCTACATCCTCTACATCCTGCCCGGCCTGGTCGTCCTCGGGGCCATCTCGAACGCCTTCGAGAACTCCTCCTTTTCCATCTTCCACGGCCGCTGGAACGAGTACATCGAGGAGGCGCTCACGTCGCCGATGTCGTACTCGCGGATGGTCGCCGCCTACATCGTCTCCGGCGCGACCCGGGGGCTGCTCGTCGGCGCGCTCATCGCCGTCATCGGCGCGTTCTTCACGCCCGTCGGCGTCGCCCGCCCGCTGTACCTCGTCGCGTTCGCGCTCGTCGTCACCCTGCTGTTCTCCAGTTTCGGGGTCGTCGGCGGCCTCTGGGCGGAGGACTGGGACAACCTCACCATGATGAACCAGTTCATCGTCCGCCCGCTCGTGTTCTTCGGCGGCATCTTCTACTCCATCACGGAACTACCGTCGCCGTACCAGGAGCTGTCGCTGCTGAACCCGATGGTGTACATGGTCAACGGCGTCCGCTACGGCTTCCTCGGCGTCGCGGAGGTCGACCCGACGCTGTCGCTGGTCGTCCTCGCGGCGCTGACGGGCGTCGTCGTCGCCGTCGACGTGGCCCTGTTCCAGCGCGGGTACGGCCTGACGGACTGACCGCGAACGCGGCTTTTTTCGGCGCTGCTGATAACCACCGAGTATGCCCGAGGAAGACGACCCGCTGGCGTGGGAGACGCTCGACTCCACCGTCTCCTACTCCTGCCCCGGCTTCGACGTGGTGACCGACGACGTGCGCCTGCCCGACGGGACCGAGACGGCGTACGACTACCTCTCCGAACCCGAGAGCGTGGTCGTCCTGCCGTTCACGCCGGATGGCGAGGTGGTCGTCATCGAGGAGTGGCGGCAGGCCGTCTCGGGCGTCTCGCGGGGGCTGCCGGTCGGCGGCGTCGAAGCCGAGGACGCGGACCTCGCCGCGGCCGCTCACCGCGAACTGACGGAGGAGACGGGCCACGAGGCCGAGCGCGTCGAGCACCTCACCACCGTCGAACCCGCCAACGGCATCGCCAACTCGGTGCTGCACTTCTTCGTCGCCCGCGACTGCACGCCGACCGGCGCGCAGGAACTCGACCACAACGAGAGCATCCGCCCGGACACGACGACGTTCGAGGCGCTGCGCGCGGCGATCGCGAACGACGACGTACGCGACGGCCGGACTGCGCTCGGCGTCCTCTACTACGACGCCTTCGGCGACGGGGGCGGGAACTGACGGGGGGATTATCACCGGGAAGGTTCTGAAGACCAGATCCGAAGTCCGACAACGATGACTAGCAGATAACAGACAAACCCGAGGACGATGGCTAGTGTCTCATCGTTTGTCCATTGGTGGATAACGTACGTCACCAGTAGCATCACTGGTGCCCCAAGAGCGATCAGTCGTCGTGTTCTCACCTCCCGGATTGCTTTTTGCTCCCGAGTCCGTTCGCCCATACTTTTCGGGCGAGAAAGAGAGAGATAAATATTGTGCCGTCACCAGCATCGAGTCACGAAAACCAACGGCAGAAAGGACGGTAAACTGTAACCTACCACCGAGCCACCTGTTTTGCGAAAGACATTTATCTGGTCGCGAAAGATACAGTAGCCGAACGGCTCCCGTCGCCCTCCAGCCGGAGACGTCCTGGAAAACGGGAGCTGTGATACAACCATGAAGCTTAGAGTAATCGCAACCCTGATACTGGTCATCGGCGCCGTCCCGATGGCGACGGCGTACGCGGCCCCCGCGAGCGACGCCGCCGCATCGACCGCGCCGGTACCGAACGCACAGGAGACGAGCGCAGCAGACGAATCGAGCGCGTCGGCCGACGGCGACGCTGACTACACGAAGCTCTACATCGAGAGCGACCACGACCACCCGGAGCTCAAGCCGGGTGAGAGCGGCGAGTTCACCATCACCGTGAAGAACGGCGAGGACGAGTCGGTGGAAGTGAACCCGCACCTCTACGTGTCGCCCGTCGGTGAGGACCGCGTGAAGAAGTCGTGGGTCACCATCGAGGGTGACACCACGATCGACGCCGGCGAGAAGGAGACGTACACCGTGACCGTCGAGGTCCCGTCCGACGCGAAGAAGGGCTACTACAACGGGCAGGTCGCGTTCACGGACGAGACGGTCGCCTACCCCGGTCGCCCCGCTCGCCCGGTCCACGCCGCGAGCATCAGCCTCGAAGTCTGGCGCCCGCCGACGGTCGAGATCGTCTCCAACACCTACCTCCGCGGCCAGGTCGAGGCCGGTGACAGCATGACGAAGCAGATCGTCATCGAGAACTCCGGCGACCAGGCCGTTCCCCTGAGCCCGCAGCTCAAGAGCGAGCGCCGCTACGGCGGTTCGAGCTCGTCCGTCGACCCGTCGTGGGTCGACATCGACGCGCCGAACCAGATCGCGGCCGGTGAGACGGAGACCGTCACCGTGACGGTCTCGACGCCCGAGGACGCCGATAACGGCCGGTACGACGGCAACCTCGACCTCGGCCTGAAGGACCCCGCACGCAACGACCAGAACAGCTACTGGCAGGAGGTCAGCCTCAACTTCGAGGTGTGGAGCCAGCCCGAAGAGCCGATGACGACCTCCTTCCAGGTCAGCGAGGACGCCGAGGACGTCACGCTCACGCTCTCGCCACGGTCCGCCATGTACGGCCAGAGCAGCTCCGACAAGCAGTCGAGCTTCGACGTGACGTTCGTGAGTCCGAGCGGTGAGACCGTCGAGGCCAACCGCGTGAAGGTCTCGGACCGCGGCCACGTCGACCTGAGCGACACCGACGACCCGTCCGTCGTCGAACAGGGCGACTACGCCGTCCGTAGCGGTGGTCAGGAGTTCGTCTACCGCGTCGACGACCCCGAGGCCGGCAGCTGGGACGTCCAGATCATGCCGGAGAACACCATCGGGTTCAGCTACGAGATCGCCCGCAACGAGTCGTCCAGCTAACCGTCGACCCGGTCAGGTCAACGGTATCTGTCGCTTTTCTTTCGGTGCAATCGGAGAACGGGCAGCTGCCGGGCTCGTCCTCGAAACGACTCCAGAAACCGCGAGCGGTGGTTACTCGTCCGTCTCCGTCGCGAGTTCGTAGTCCGCGACGGCGCGCGCGTCCTCGCCGACGTCGGGGTACGTGAGTTCGAACGTCCACGTGCTCCCGGCGGCGAGGTCGGCGACTTCGGCCGTCGAACTGTCCAGAGCGGTGCCGTCTTCGTCGAGGAAGGTCGCTTCGACGGTGACCGCTTCGAGCGGGGCAGTCCCGTCGTTGCGGACGGTCCCGACCACGGCGGCGAGTTCGCTCTCCGAGCCGGCGTTCTCCCGGGTCAGTTCGTGCTCCACCAGTTCGACGGCCGGTGCCGTCGTGGTCGTCGTGTCGGTCGTCTGCCCGGCCGACGTCGTCGTCGAGCCGGTCGCGTCGGTCGTCGTACTGTCGTCTGGCGATGTGTTCCCGCCGCAGCCGGCGAGAACGGTCGCTCCGAAGAGCGACAGGAGGGCTCTGCGTCGCATGGCTGGAGAATCGGTCAGGGAAGTGATAAAGATGTCGCGTCCGGCCGACGAACGGAACCCTTACCGTCGCCCTCCGGTTACTCCGCGACGATGACCAGAGAGGTCTTCGAGATACGCGACCAGGACGGCGCGGGCCGCATCGGCGAGTTGACGGTGCCGCGAGCGGGCGTGACCGTCGAGACGCCCGCCCTGCTCCCGGTCGTCAACCCGCACGTCCGGACCGTAGAGCCCGCCCGCCTCGAATCCGAGTTCGGCGCGGAGATCCTCATCACCAACTCCTACATCCTCTACGGCAGCGACGACTTCCGCGAGGACGCGCTGGACCAGGGCCTCCACGACCTGCTCGACTTCTCGGGTGCCATCATGACAGACTCCGGCTCCTTCCAGCTCGCCGAGTACGGCGAGATCGACGTGACGACGGCGGAGATACTCCAGTTCCAGCACGACGTCGGGTCCGACATCGGCACGCCGGTCGACATCCCGACGCCGCCGGACGCCCCGCGCGAGCAGGCCGAGTCCGAACTGGCGACGACCCGGGAGCGACTGGCGGTGGCCGAGGACGTCGACGTCGGAGACATGCTCGTCAACGCGCCGGTCCAGGGCTCGACGTACGCCGACCTTCGCGAGCGGGCGGCCAGCGACGCCTACGCGACGTCGCTGGACGTGTTCCCGGTCGGCGCGGTCGTCCCGCTGATGAACGAGTACCGCTACGCCGACATGGTCGACGTCGTCGCCGCCGCCAAGCGCGGGCTGGGCGTGGACGCGCCCGTCCACCTGTTCGGGGCCGGTCACCCGATGATGTTCGCGCTCGCCGTCGCGATGGGCTGTGACCTCTTCGACTCCGCGGCCTACGCCCTCTACGCCCGCGACGACCGCTACCTCACGGTCCGCGGCACCGAACACCTCGAAGACCTCGACTACCTCCCCTGCTCGTGTCCCGTCTGCGCCGAGCACACCCCCGACGAACTGCGAGCCTGCGAGGACCGCGAGCGCGAGCGCCTGCTCGCCGAGCACAACCTGCACGTCACGTTCGAGGAGCTTCGCACCGTCAAGCAGGCGTTGCGCTCGGGCAACCTGCTCGAACTGGTCGAGAACCGCGCCCGTGCCCATCCGGCGATGCTCGACGGCTACCGCGCACTCTGTGACCACGCCGACCAGCTGGAGCTGTCGGACCCGACCGTCAAGGGTTCGTTCTTCTACCTCTCCGGGGAGAGCGCGGCGCGTCCCGAGGTGGTCCGCCACCACGAGCGCCTCGCGCGCCTGGACCCGACGGGCGAGGTGCTTCTGACCGAGGGCAATCCGAGCGACAACTTCGACGAGTCCTGGCGCGTCGTCCCGCCCTTCGGACCCTTCCCGCGCGCGCTCTCGGAGACGTACCCGCTCACCGCGGAGACGCCCGAACGCATGGACACCCGCGGATACCGGGCGGCCGCCCGCGGCGTCGCGCGGCTGGTCGCCGAGAACCGCGACTGCGAGTTCACGCTGGCCCACCACGCCTGGCCCGCGTCGGCGCTGGCGCTGGTCCCCGACGCGGTCCGGGTGGTCGACCTGAGCGAGGAACACTGACCACGCTCGACGACGAGCGACGACGAGCGACGAAGGGGCAGCGTCGCCACTGCGGGCGTGGTACGCGGAGGAGGGGGACCAGTCGCGGGAAACCGTCACTGCTACTCCAGAACCGTCGGAGAGTTACTGGTACTCCGTGATGGTCAGGTCGTAGCTGCCCGACCCGCTGTAGGAGTCCACGTTTATCTGCATGTCCGTCGAGTCGTCGGGGTCGTCGATGGTGATGGCCTCCTGGCTGTTCGTGCTCGTGGAGGCGTAGTCGTGGTCACTCGGGGCCGCGTTCGCCGTGGTGCCCGTGTTGACGTAGAGGTCGAAGTCGGCGTCAGCCGGGCCGTCGAGGACGACCTCGACCCTGCTCGGGTTGCTGTACTCCCACGCCCACGTCCAGTCGTCGTAGTCGGCGTAACTCGACAGCGAGTCGGAGACCGTCGTGCTCGTCGAATCGCCGTCACCGCCGCCGCCGCTGTCGGACGGGTCGGTGGTGACCGCGGCGTACGCGTCGACCTGGCCACTGCCCTGCTCGTCGCTGGAGAGACCGACGTCCTCGGCCGTGTTCTTGAGGTGGCTGCGGAGTTCGGCGTTGGTGAGGTCCCACTTCGCGAGGGTCAGCCCCGCGACGCCGGACGTCACGGGGGTCGCCATCGAGGTGCCCGACAGCGTCTCGTAGCTCCCGCGAGTCTCCGTGGTGGTCGAGAGGACGTCCACGCCGGGCGCACAGAGTTCGACCTCGCTACCGTACTGGGAGAACGACGCCAGGTTCTCGCCGTCGTCGACCGCCGAGATGGCCATGCACTCGCTGTACGCCGCGGGGTAGCTCACGCTACCGGTTCCGTCGTTGCCCGCCGCGCAGACGACCAGGCTGCCGCTGTCGTAGGCGTAGGAGACGGCGTTCTTCATCGTGTCCGTGTAGCCGCCGCCACCGAGGGACATGTTGATGACGTCGGCACCCTGGTCGGCGGCCCACTCGACGGCGTCGGCGATGTCGGACGTCGAACCAGAACCGTCCTCGTCGAGCGCGCGGCCGTTGACGAGCGAGGAGTTCCCCTGCCCGGAGACGCCGGTGCCGTTGTCGACGACGGCCGCTGCACACCCGGAGACGTGCGTGCCGTGGTACTCGTCGGACGGGACGTCGGGGGCCGGGTCGGAGTCGTCGTCGACGAAGTCGTACCCGGGGTCGGACCGGTAGTTCTCCGCGAGGTCGGGGTGGCTGTACTGGGCGCCGGTGTCGACGACGGCGACGGTGACGCTGGCGTCGCCGAGCGTCGTGTCCCAGGCCTGGTCGGACTTGACCTGCTGGGGCGCGTACTGCTGGTCGAAGTCGGGGTCGCTCGGCGTGTACTGGGTCTGCAGCGTCTCGTTCTTCTCGGCGTACTTGATGCCGTCCTTCGACGTCACGGCGTCGACGAAGTTCTCCCGGGCAGTCGCGTTCCCGGGGAACTTCACCGCGACGTATCGGAGCGTCTCGTTCTTGTGGACGACTTCGGCGTTGCCGGGGACGTGCTGGGCGACCGTCCGCTCGACGTCGCCTGCACCGGCCGACACGCCGACCAGTACCTCGTCCTCCTTGGCACCCGGTTCACGGCCCGGCGTCGCGGCCGTGACGCCGCCGAGCGCCGCCGCGGCACCGGCCGCGCCAGTCGCTTTCAGGAACGTACGTCGGTCGAATCTATCGTTGTCGTCTGGCATGCAACGAACTAGCAACTAGGTGGAGAGTATTTAAATTTTATTTAGTCTATTAATAAAATATATACTAGACGCTGATTGCGTTACACCGGTATCAGCGACGCACAGCGTTCCTGTTCCGGCCCGGAGCCGTCGTACTCTTCGGTGTCAGTTCCATCTCGCAAGAATGTGGACCAGCGTCTACCGCGTCGGCGGCGCAGGACCGGTGCCCGCCACGTCGGTGGCGCTGGACTGCTGTCGACGGCGCAAGAGGTCCGCGAGGGCCGTCACCCGAAACGGGCAGGAGATTGAACTACGCGCCCGTCGAGGACGGGGTATGGACGCCTGTGAGATCTGCGAGGAGCGAAAGGAGAAGGGAACGCGCCTGGTCTCCCGGACCGGGGAGATGTGGGTGTGTCGGGGGTGTATGATGCAGGCCGTGACCGGGAAGAAAGACGAACTGTCGTTCGCGGATTTCTGACCCGGTTTTAAGTCGGTGGCGGCCGTCGGTCCGGCCGATATCAGATGCAGACGGGACGTCGGCTGTCACACCTCCGCTACGCGCGCGACGACGTTGACTTCGAGAGCGACGGCACGCGGTGTGCCGGCTGGCTGTACACCCCGGAGGGGACGGCGAGACCGCCGGTGGTCGTCATGGCCCACGGGTTCGCGGGCGAACGGACCTTCGGCCTGCAGGCGTACGCCGAGGCGTTCGTCGCCCGCGGCTACGCCGTCTTCCTGTTCGACTACCGCGGCTTCGGCGACAGCGGCGGCGAGCCGCGCGGCCTCGTCGACCCGGCGCGGCAGGTCGCCGACTGGGAGGCCGCCGTCGAGCGCGTGCGCCGACTGGACGGCGTCGACGGCGGACAGGTCGCGCTCTGGGGCGTCTCGCTGAGCGGCGGCCACGTCGTCGAGGTGGCGGCGGGCGACCCCCGCGTCCGCGCCGTCGTCGCGCAGGTGCCGTTCCTCGACGGACGCGCGGTGACCCGGGCGGCGGGGGTCGGCCACGCACTGAAGGGCACGGTGGCGGGCGTCCGCGACCTCGTCCGGAAGTACACCTTCCGAGCGCCGTACCGCGTCCCGGTCGTCGCCGACCCCGACGAGTTCGCGGTGATGAACTCCCCGGGCGCGAAGCGCGGCGTGCTGAACATGGTGCCGGACCCGAAGACCTGGGACAACGCCGTCCCGGCGCGCACGCTGCTTCGCGTGCCGTTCTACCGGCCGGTGACGAGCGCCGGGGAGGTCGACTGTCCCGTCCTGCTGGTCGCCGGCCGGGAGGACGACGTCGTCCCGGCGTCGTCGGTCGCCTCGGCCGTCGACGCGTTCGACGACGCGACGCTGCTCTCGCTGCCGATGGGCCACTTCGACGGGTTCGACGCGGCGTTCGACGAACTGGTCGCCCACGAGGCGACGTTCCTCGACGAACACCTGCCGGGCTGAGTCACCGCAGCGCCGACCCGACGAACCACGCGAGGACCGAGGCCAGGACGCCGACGGCGAGCAGCACGTAGTTCGCGGCGCGGTTGCTCGCCAGCACCAGGTCGAGCGTGAGCCGGCGCGACGAGAACGGCCAGAAGGGTCGGACGCCCATGGGGTTCAGCACGTCGGCGACGAGGTGCGCGACGATGCCGAGCACGCCCACGAGGAACCCGACCATGGCCACCCCCAGCACCGCGACGGGACCGAGTTCGAAGGCCAGCAGGCCGGCGACCATGGCGGTGAGGAGACCCACGAAGAGGGCGAACACCAGCGAGTGGGTCGGCCCGCGGTGCTGGAGCCTGTCGGTCTTGCCGTCGACGTCCGGAAGGTTCGTCACCGCGAGGACGCCGACGCCGCCCGCGAGCGCCAGCGCCGACTGGTCGTACGCCACGAGCGTGCCGCCGAGCGGCGCGTACAGCGCCAGCGCCACGCCGTAGTGGCCCGGCCGATGCATGGCGAGGTGGTCGGCTCCCAGCGGAATAACTGTCCGTGTCCGTCGACTGATAGTGTACGAATACGTGACGTGGTGCCGGAGGAGCCACGAAATGGTGGTGTGCAGACGTACAGCCGGGACGGGGAGCGGTCGGGACGGCCAGCGAGCCCCCGGCCGACCCGGCTCCACGTTCCGGGAGACGAACGCAGTGCGTCGTCCGTCGGCTCGTTCGCTCCGCCCACGAGACGCTCGCCGTGCGCGTTCGCGCCCGGCGGTCGCACCGACGGAAACCGGTTTCAGCCAGCCGACCGTCTGTGGGGACATGGACGAACGAACCGTGGTGGTGACGGGTGCGACGCGGGGAATCGGTGCGGCAGTCGCTCGCGCGTTCGCCGACGCGGGCGCGACCGTGGTCGTCTGCGGTCGAGCGGGCGAGGACGTCGAGGACGCCGTCGCGGACGTCGAGGAGGCGGGCGGGACGGTCCGCGGCATGCGGGCGGACGTGCGCGACGAGTACGACGTCGAGCGCCTGCTTGAGACCGCGGCGCGGGTCGGCGGCGAGGGCGTCGACGTCGTCGCCGCGTGCGCCGGCGTCTACCACGGGACGCCCGGGGAGACGCCGCTCGTCGAGGAGTCGTACGCCGCCTTCGACGACACGCTCCGGACGAACGTCCGCGGGGTGCACGCGACCGTCCGTGAGGCGCTCCCGCACCTGAACGACGCCGCGCACGTGCTGGTGCCCACCGGTTCCATCGGCCACGAGTCGCGACCGGGGTACGGCTCCTACGCCGTCTCGAAGGCCGCCGCCGAGGCGCTGGTCCGCGGGTTCGCGGCCGAACTCGACGCGACGGTCGTCGGCCTCGACCCCGGCGTCGTGGCGACGGAGATGATGGGCGAGAAAGGGGCCGCCGGCCGCGACCCGGAGGACGTCGCCGGACTCTTCCTGTGGGCGGCGTCCGACGCCGACCCGGCCGAGGTCGACGGACAGGTCGTCGGCCTCAAGGAGTGGCGGCAGGCGACGCGCGGGTGAGTGGTGCGACAGCGTCGCTACCCGGTCGTAACCTGGTCGGGGCGGATGCGCAGCAGGACCCGCGGTGCCGACTCCTGGTCGAGTCGCGGGTACTCCTCGACGTCCATGTAGCGCCGGGCGAGTTCGTTGACGTGGTCGACCGCGCCCTCCTCGGTCGCCTCGACGACCTCGCCGCGGACGGCGAGGAATCGCGTCGGGTCGTCGGGGTCGACGAGCGAGAGCGCGACGCGGCGGTCCTGGCGGAGGTTGCGCTCCTTGCGGGTGCCGCGGACGGTGTTGACCAGCAGGTGGTCGCCGTCGCGGTCGATCCAGACGGGGACGACGTGGGGCGCGCCGTCGGGGAGCACCGTCGCGAAGTGCGCCAGCGTCTCCCGCTCGAAGAGGTCGTCGTACGCGTCCGGGATGGCTGTCATGGTCGGACTGCGTCTCGACGGCAGCGCCGACAATAAACCTTGTAGCTCGGAGCCGGTCGCTCAGAGCAGGTCGAACTCGCGGAGGTCGGACTCGAGGGTCGCGCGGTCCTCGTCGTCCATCGTCCGGAGCGGACTGCGGAGCGGACCGGGGTCGAAGCCGACGTCGCGCAGGTCGAGCGCGGTCTTCACGCCGGCCATGTACGGGCCGGTCTTGAGCGCGTCGCGGACCGCGTACACCCGGCTCTGGAGTTCGCGGGCGCGGTCCTCGTCGCCGTCGTCGTACGCCTCGTAGAGGTCCACGACGAGTTCCGGGAACGCGTTCGCGACGGCGCTGACCATGCCGGTGCAGCCGACCTCGAGGCCGGGGAACAGTAGCGAATCGGACCCGGCGAGGAAGGTGAGTTCGGGGTGGGCGTCGATGGCCTGCCCGAGCCACGGCACGTCCTTGCTGGAGTCCTTGACGCCGGCGAGGTTCGGCAGGCCGGCGAGCTCCGACACCGTGTCGAGCGACAGTTCGTTGCCGGTCTTGCTCGGGATGTGGTAGACGTACACCGGCAGGTCGACCGCCTCGCAGACGCGCCGGTAGTGCTCGACGGCGGCCTCGGCGTCCAGCGGGTAGTAGTACGGCGTCACGACGACGACGCCGTCCGCGCCCGCCATCTCCGCGCGCTCGGCGTGGCCGACGGTCTCGCGCGTGCTCGGCGCGCCGACGCCGGCGATGACCGGCACCTCGCCGCCGACGGTCTCGACGACGGCCTCGACCACGTCGTCGCGCTCTCCTGTCGTCAGCAGCGGGAACTCGCCGTTCGTCCCCAGCGGGAAGACGCCGTGAGCGCCGTGGTCGACGACGAACCGCGCGTGGGCCGCCGTCGCCTCGTAGTCGACCGACTCGTCCTCGTCGAACGCCGTGATGGTCGGCGGGACGACCCCGTGCAGGTCCAGCGGGTCGTCGTCCCCCGGTGCTGGTGCGTTCGTCATGTCCGGAGCGTCACCCGCCGGACGCATAAGCACCATTGTTCGCGAGGACTTTTTCGACCGTGAGTAAACTTTTTGGGCCGCCAGTCGTATGTACGAGTATGAACGTCAGAATCGAGCTCACCGGGTCGGTGGTCGCGCGCACCGGAACGCGCGACGCCCGCGTCGCGGTCCCCGAGTCGGCGACGGTCGCCGACGTCATCGAGAAACTCGGCGAGAAGCGCGGCCCGCAGGCTCGCGCCGGCATCCTGGGCGAGCGCGGCTTCCGCCCGGACGTCCGCGTCGTCCGCGAGTCGAAGGACGCGACCGAACCGGTGTCGACGAGGAGCACCGTCGAGGCCGGCGACACCGTCCGCGTCCAGCCGAACGCCTGAGTAGCCGCGAACCGCCGGTCCCGCCCCCGGGTAACGCCGACCGCAAGAAGTAGCTCGCACGGCGCGCTCTCGACTGTTACTCCCTCACCGTCCTCTCTCGACGTTCCAGTCCGACCCCGCAAACCTCCCGTCGCCGTCCTGCTGTCTCAGTCGTACTCGCCGGGGGTCGCCTCGAACTCGTCGCGGTGTTCCGCCGAGCAGAAGCGGTAGCGCTGCCCCAGGTGCATGGTGGGGAACTCGTTCGCGCGATTCTCGTACAGTTCCATCCCGCAGACTGGACACCGCTCCATGGAGGGAGGTCGACGGGAAGCGACAAGTTCGCTGTGGCTCCCGGAACGTGGCGGCCGCGCCGGCCGACACCGGCTACCGGTGTCGTACTACTGGCCGCCGGTGTCGTACTTGTAGGTCGCGCTGTCGGGGTCGATGCCGAAGTCCTCCGGCGACTCCTCCGGTTCGTCGGTCTCGCGGTCGTCGCGCGGTTCGGCGTGTTTGAACCGCTCGCGGAGGCGGTCGGGCATCTCGAACTCGTCGACCGGGAGGACCGCCGGCACGGCGTCCGGTTCGACGCCCTCCCGCTTCGATTCGAGTCGGTCCTGCAACTTCTCGGGGAGGGCGCTCCTGTCGACGAGGTCGAAGCCGAACTGGGTGAGGTACCTCGGTTCCCCGACGAGGGCGTACACCTCCTCGAAGCCCTGGTCGCCGGCCTGCTCGACGAGGCGCTCGACGACGTGCGCGCCGACGCCCTGCTCGCGCCACGCGTCGAGGACGCCGATGCTGGTGAGTTCGCAGATCTCGGGCGCGTCCTCGGGCTTGTGGATGCGGATGCGGCCGAAACCGGCCTTCTCGCCCGTCTCCTCGTCGATGGCGACGACGTAATCCCGGGAACGGAAGGCGGTTTCGTCCAGACCCATCGCCTCGATGTGATCGAGTAACCAGACCTCCTCCCTGTTTTTGGCGTCCCGGACGTACATGGCAGGAGGTTCGCCACCGGGAGGTAAAAAGGTGTGGCGGAACCTGCCTACAGCCCTTCGAGCGACCGCAGTTTCTGCTCAACGTCCGGCGGTGCGGCGCTGGGACCGTCCCGGACGCGGTGGTCCGGCACCAGCAGCGGCGCGGGATTCTCGTCGAGCGCGGTGCGGACCACGTTCAGGTCCTCGTCGTCGGTGTGGTCGACGCCGCTGGTCATCCGCGCCAGCGTCTCGACGTCGATCTGGTCGCCGTAGGGGATCTCGCGCACGCGCTCCAGGACGCTGCGCTGGTCGGTCGGGAGGGTGAGCGCGACCTGCACGTCCGCGAAGTCCTCCTCGACGCCCTCGAGGTAGGCGAAGATGCGGTCGAGCAGGTCGTGGGCGTCCGCGGCCTCCTCGTCCGGTTCCCGGGGGAACGAGACGCTGAGGACCCGCCCGCTGGCCACCCCGACCTGGACGTAGCGGTCCAGGTACGTCGACTCGCGCGCGTAGATGCCGGCATCGTCCATACGCGACCCGACGCCGCTCGCGGACTTGAAGATTCTCGTCCGACCGCGGACGCGTTCGGCATCCGGGACGCCGGCGGAAGCGCCCCGTATAACGTCAGACACCAGTGAGGAGGCGGCGGTGGTCCGACGCGCGCCGCCGGACGCAATCCTTATGTACAATCTAGTCCGTTGGTGTACGATAATGGATACAGGTAGCGAACTCGCACCGCCCGTCAGGTCCATCCTCCGGGCCGCGGAGACGCGAGCGACGCCGGACGAGCGCGTGGACGTGCGGCCGCGCTCGCTCCCGGACGCGCTCGCCGCGGCGGAGGCCGACGGCCGGGTGCCCGTCATCGCAGAGGTGAAACCGACCAGTCCGACGACGGACGGCGAGCGCACGGACGACCCCGTGGCGCTGGCGCGCGAGATGGTCGACGGCGGCGCGGCGGCGCTGTCGGTGCTGACCGAACCCGAGCACTTCGGCGGGTCGCCGGAGAACCTCCGGCGCGTCCGCGAGGCCGTCGACGTCCCGGTGCTGCGGAAGGACTTCGTCCTCCGGGAGGAACAGTTCGACGCCGTCGCCGCGGACGTGGTCCTGCTCGTCGTCCGGTTCGTCGACGACCTCGACGGCCTGCTCGCGGCGGCCCGCGAGCGCGGCTTCCAGGTGCTCGTCGAGGTCCACACGCGCGAAGAACTGCGCGAAGCCGTCGACGCCGGTGCGGACGTCGTCGGCGTCAACAACCGCGACCTCGCCCGTCTCGACGTCGACCTCGGGACGTTCGAGTCGGTCGCCCCGGACGCGCCCGACGACGTCACGCTGGTCGCCGAGAGCGGCGTCTCGACGCCGGGCGACGTCCGGCGGATGCGCGAGGCCGGCGCGGACGCCCTGCTCGTCGGGAGCGCCATCATGGACGGCGACGTGGCCGCGAACACGCGGAGGCTGGTGAACGCATGAGCGGGACGCGCGAGGACGGCAAGTTCGGCGACTACGGCGGCCAGTACGTCCCCGAGGTGCTGATGCCCGCCGTCGAGGAACTGACCGACGCCTACGAGCGGTACGTCCTCGACAACGAGGACGGGTTCGTGGACGAGTTCCGCCGTCACCTCCGGGAGTTCGGCGGCCGGCCGACGCCGCTGTCGCACGCGGCGAACCTCTCCGAGCGCTACGGCTTCGACGTCTATCTGAAGCGCGAGGACCTGCTGCACGGCGGCGCGCACAAGCTGAACAACGCGCTCGGGCAGGTGCTGCTCGCGAAGTACATGGGCAAAGAGCGCGTCGTCGCGGAGACCGGCGCGGGCCAGCACGGCACCGCGACGGCGATGGCCTGCGCGTACCTCGACGTCCCCTGCGAGATATACATGGGTCGCACCGACGTGAACCGCCAGCGGCCCAACGTGTTCCGGATGCGCGTCCACGACGCCGAGGTCAACCCCGTCGACGTCGGGTCGGGAACGCTGAAGGAGGCTATCAACGAGACGATGCGCGACTGGGCGACGAACGTCCAGGACACCCACTACGTCATCGGGAGCGTCGTCGGCCCGCACCCCTTCCCGGCGATGGTCCGCGACTTCCAGTCGGTCATCAGCGAGGAGGCCCGCGAGCAGTCGCTCGACCGGCTCGACCGCTTCCCCGAGGCCGTCGTCGCCTGTTCCGGCGGCGGGTCGAACACCATGGGCGCGTTCGCGGAGTTCCTGGGAGATGAAAGCGTCGACCTGCTCGCCGTCGAGGCGGGCGGCGACAGCCTGGGCGTGGACGCCGAGGCGGGCTACGCACCCAACTCCGCCTCCCTCTCGACGGGGACGGAGGGCGTCCTCCACGGCGCGCGCACGAAGCTCCTCCAGACCGACGAGGGCCAGATCGTCGAGTCCCACTCCGTCAGCGCGGGCCTGGACTACGCCGGCGTGGGTCCGGAACTCGCCCACCTCGTCGACACCGGGCGCGTGACGCCGGTGAACGTCGACGACGACGCGGCGCTGGAAGCGTTCCATCGGCTCTCCCGGGAGGAGGGCATCATCCCCGCGCTGGAGTCGAGCCACGCCGTCGCCTACCTGGAGGAGTACGAGGGCGACGGACCGGTCGTGGTGAACGTCTCCGGGCGCGGCGACAAGGACCTCGACACCGTCATCGAGGAGTCCGACGCCCGCGACGTCGCGGGCGCGCCGTCGATGGAGGTGTTCGAGGAGTGAGCTCCGACCTCCGGGCGGCGTTCGATGGCGACCCGCCGCTGATATCGTACGTCGCGGCTGGCGACCCGAGCGCCGAGGCGACGAAGGCGTACGTCGAGGCGCTCGTCGCGGGCGGGACCGACGTCGTCGAACTCGGCCTGCCGTTCAGCGAACCGGTCGCGGAGGGAACCACCATCCAGCGCGCCATCAAGCGCGCGCTCGACGCCGGGATGACGCCGGACGCCTACCTCGACCTCGTCCGCGACCTCGACGTCGACGTCCCCGTCGTCTGCATGACCTACTACAACCTCATCTACCAGTACGGCGAGGCGCGAAGCGCCTCGGAACGGACGAGCGGGGAGCAGAGCGACCCGCGAGAAGACGACGGCGCCGGACCGGAAGCGTTCGTCGAAGCCGCGGCGGAGGCCGGTATCTCCGGGTTCGTCGTCCCCGACCTCCCCGTGGACGAGTCCGGGCCGATGTACGAGGCGTGCCGCGAGCACGGCGTCGACCTCGTCTTCATCGTCGCACCGACGACCACCGAGGACCGCCTCGAACGGATGCTCGAACGGACCTCCGGGTTCGTCTACGTCCAGGGTCGCCTCGGGACGACCGGCGCGCGCGAGGACGTGAGCGCCGACACGCACGTGAGCCTCGACCGCCTGGCGGACGCGGACGTGCCGACCGCGGTCGGCTTCGGCATCAGCGAGCGCGACCACGCCCGCGAGATCGTCGCCGGCGGCGCCGACGGCATCATCGTCGGCAGCGCGTACGTCGACGTCATCGCCGACGGCCTCGACGACCCGACCGACGAGGTGGCCGGCCGCCTCGAATCGAAAGCCGCTGCACTGAAATCGGGGGCGTGCGAAGGGTCGTCAGAAACGCCGCAACCGGAACGCACATAATTCGTCTTGCCACACTTTCACACACCATGAACACGGGAACTGCAGCACGACTCGATCGCATCGGACGCGACGGCCGGTTCGTCGTCGTGCCGATGGATCACGGTATCACACTCGGAGCAGTACGAGGACTCAAGGACATCGAGGCGACCATCGACGCCGTGACGCGCGGCGGCGCGGACGCCGTCCTCACCCAGAAAGGCATCGCGCCGCGGGTCCACGACAACAGGAACGGCGCTGGCTACGTCGTCCACCTGAACGCCTCGACGACCATCGGCCCGGACGCCAACGACAAGCGCATGACGGGGACCGTCGAGGAGGCCGTCCGCGCGGGCGCCGACGCCGTCTCCTTCCACATCAACGTCGGCAGCGACCACGAACCGGACCAGATAACCCAGCTCGCGGAGGTCTGCGACGACGCCGACCGCCTCGGGATGCCCGTCCTCGCGATGGCCTACGCCCGCGGCCCGGGCGTCGACGAACACGACGCCGAGAGCCTGGGCCACGCGGTCCGTCTCGCGGAGGAACTCGGCGCGGACGTCGTGAAGACGGCCTACAGCGGCGACGCCGGGAGCTTCGAGCACGTCGTCGAGTCGACGCGCCTGCCCGTCATCATCGCTGGCGGAGAACCGGAGGGCGACCGCGCGACGCTCGACGCCGTCCGGGGGGCGATGGACGCCGGCGGGGCCGGCGTCTCGATGGGTCGCTCGGTCTTCCAGCACGACGACCCGGAGGCCATCGCGCGCGCCGTCGCCGGCGTCGTCCACGAGGACATGACCGCGGCGGACGCCCTCCGCGAGGCGGGACTGTAGCGAGAGTCGACGTCTCACGTTCGAGACGCACGTCGCAATCCCGGCATCGTCCTGCCAGAAATCCGAACGGATCGCTGACAGCAATCCGAACGGACCACCGCTCGACGACGCCGCACTCCGGTTTCGGTGCCGGGCATCGTCAACGAGAGGCCGCTCACGTCGCCCTCCAGGCTGTGCTTTCGTCACCGAAGACCCTGACACTCGTTTGAGTAGTGACAAAAGTTACAAAGGTACGTGCACACAGGTACGGGTAACGACGGAGACGCATTCGAGGACTGTTCGTTTCGGTGGCGCGTCGTCCAGGCTTCGGACGTGCCACCGCCGCGGTCCAGCGTCGTCCACCTACCCCGCCACCAGAGCATGAAGGAAGCCAATACAGACCCAACGCCGCAGGCGAAGGAACGACCGACGGAGGAGTTGGCCGAACCGCTCCCCGTCGAGGAAGCCGCCGACCTGTCCCAGCGCATCATCGACAACATCGAGCAGGTCATCGTCGGTCAGCACGACGTCGCCGAACACACCCTGACGACGCTGCTCGCCGGCGGACACCTCCTGCTCGAGGACGTCCCCGGGGTCGGCAAGACGATGCTCGCGAGGTCGCTTGCCCGCTCCATCGACTGCTCGTTCAAGCGCGTGCAGTTCACGCCCGATCTCCTGCCGTCCGACGTGACCGGCGTCAACGTGTTCAACCAGAAGTCCCGCGAGTTCGAGTTCCAGCCCGGACCGGTGTTCGGGAACGTCGTGCTCGCGGACGAGATCAACCGCGCGCCGCCGAAGACGCAGTCGGCGCTGCTCGAAGCGATGGAGGAGCGACAGGTGACCATCGACGGCGAGACCCACGAGGTGCCCGAGCCGTTCACGGTCGTCGCGACGCAGAACGCCGTCGAACAGGACCGCACCTACGAGCTCCCCATCGCCGAGGTCGACCGGTTCATGAAGAAGCTCTCGCTCGGCTACCCCAACCCCGAGCAGGAGTCGGAGGTGCTGCGCCGGATGGTCGGCGAGCACCCAATCCGCCAGCTCGACGCGGTGGCGAACGTCAGCGACGTGCTCCGCGCCCAGGCGACCATCACGAACGTCACGGTCGAGAAGCCGATCCGCGACTACGTCACCCGGCTGGCGAACTACACGCGCGACCACAGCCGCCTCGGCGTCAGCCCCCGCGGGTCCATCGCCGTGCTGCGGGCCGCCCAGGCCCGGGCGACGCTACGCGGCCGCGACTACGTCGTCCCTGACGACGTGAAGACGGAGGCCGAGACGGTGCTCTCCCACCGCGTGCGCAGCGAGTCGGGGTCGATGGGCGGCGAGCACGGACGGACGGTCGTCAGGAACGCCCTCGACAGCGTTCCGGTGGAGTGAGATGCTGACGCGACGCGGACTCGCCCTCATCGGCGTCGCGGCAGTGGCGTTCGCGATGGCCGTCTCGTTCGGCGCCCGGACACTGAACGCGGTCGTCGCACCTCTCGTCGTCGCGATCGGCGTCGGGTACGTCCAGGCGAAGCGGCTCGACCCGGCGGACCTCGACGTGTCGGTCCCCTCCTACGGGTTCCGGGACGAGACGACGACGGCGACGCTCGCGTTCAGCGCGTCGGACCCGTTCGCCGGACGGGTTGCGCTCGACGTGGACGACGGCCTCCGCGTCGACCCGGACGCCGTCGAGACGACGGTCGGGGAGACGACCGTCGAGTTCGACGTGCGGCTGGTCGACCGGGGCGAGCAGCGCGTCGGTCCCGTCCGGGTCGTCGCGTCCGACGTGTTCGGGCTGTTCACCCGGACGTTTACGCACCGCATCCGCGAGACGGTCCTCGTCTTCCCCCGGGTCCACGAGGTAGCGACGCCAGCGGCCATCACCGCACTCAACGAGGACGGCCTGGTCGTCGACGACCGCGAGTTCGACCAGTTGCGCGAGTACGAGCGCGGCGACCCGCTCCGGGACGTCCACTGGAAGTCCAGCGCGAAGCAGCCGGACGGCGACCTTCTCGTCCGCGAGTTTCAGCCCGAATCGGAGCGGCCGGAGCTCGAGGTCGTCGCCGAGGCCGACGGCGGCCGGGTCGACGACGTGGCCGACGCCGCGGCGAGCATCGGCCTGGCGCTCCTCGACGCCGGGTTCGCCGTCGGCCTGACGACGCCGGGCGGCAGGGTCGGTCCCGCCGACGACGACCACCAGCGGACGCAACTGCTCACGCTGCTCGCGCGCATGGAGACCGGCGACGTCCACGACGCGGAACTGCAACGCGCGAACGTCGTCGTCCGCGGCGCGGCCGACAGCGACACCGCCGAGGTGCGCATCGGCGACGTCGCGTCGACGTTCGACGAGTTCGCCGCCAGCGAGGACGCGGTGGCGGACGAGTCCTCGGTGCAACGTCGCGTCCGGACGACGGAGTCCGGCGACCCGACCAGCGCCGCCTCCGACGGGGGTGAGCCGCGATGAGCACGACGACCGACGACCGCCTCCGGGTCGGCGACGTCGGCATCTCGTTCCACTGGCTGGCCGTCGCGTCGACGGCCGTGCTCGTCTGGTCGTACCTGCGCGTCCTCTACGGGATCACGAACGTCGTCGGCGGCAAGGCGGACCTCGCGCTACTCGTCGCCGGCGCGCTGGTGGCGGCGACGGTCCTGGCGCGGAAGCTCCCCGCGTGGACGGCGTTCGTCCTGGGCGGGGGACTGCTGGTCGCCGGGATGCTCGCCTACTACGCGACGGTGCCGGGGGCGTACCTCGCGCTCTCTCGCACCGGGCGCATCATCGCGGACAACGTCGCGCTACTGACCGGCCTCTCGGTGCTGCAGATGCGCGAGGTGGGGACGTGGGCGCTCGCCGTCGCGCCGGCGACGGTGTTCGTCCCCTGGTACCTCGTCTTCCGGCGCCGGTACGCGCTCGCGGCGGCGACCGGCGGGGTCGCGCTGGGCTTCTTCGTGCTCACGGGCGACGTCGGTTCGTTCGCGACGCTGGCGGGCGTGCTGGGCGCGCTCGGCGTCGTCGCGTTCGGCACCCTCGCGCGCTACGGCGGCACGGGCGCACAGCTCGACGTGCTGGCCGTGGCGCTGGTGCTGATGGTCCTGCTCTCGACGACGGTGAGCGTCGTCCCCGGCGGGCAGGCGAGCCCCATCCTCCCCAGCGGCGGGGACGCCGGGGCGGCCAGCGGCAGCCTCGTCACCAACGAGCGCCGCGTCTCCGTCGGCGGCAGCATCGACCTCTCGCCGGAGGTCCAGTTCGTCGTGGAAGCCGACCGGTGGGGGTACTGGCGCGTCGGCGCCTACGACCGCTACACCGGCGACGACTGGGTCCGGAGCGGTCAGGGCACCGCCGAACTGCCACAGTCGTCGCCGCCCGGGGTGGACTACGGGCTCCGCCAGACGGTGACGGTGAAGACCGACGCGATGGACGCGATGCCCGCGGCGTGGAAGCCCGTCCGCGCCTCCGGCATCGGCGCGAGCGGCGTCCGCGTCAGCAGCACCGGCGGACTCATCCCGGGGAGCACGCTGACGGAGAACGACTCCTACACCGTCGTCAGTCGCGTCCCCGCGAAGACGCCGGCACAGCTCCGGAACGCCGGCACCGACTACCCCGCGGGGGTGGAGCGGCAGTACACGCAACTGCCGGCCAGCACCTCCGACCGCCTGAAGGAGCGGGCCAGTTCGATCACCAGCGACGCCGACAACCCCTACGAGTCGGCGGTCGCCATCGAGAACTGGCTCGAGGGGAACAAGGAGTACTCGCTCGACGCTGAGAACCCGTCGGGCGGCGTCGCCGACGAGTTCGTCTTCGAGATGGAGCAGGGGTACTGCGTCCACTACGCCACCTCGATGGTCGTCATGCTGCGCTCGCAGGGCGTGCCCGCCCGGTTCGTCACCGGGTACACGCCCGGCCAGCGCGTCACCGAGGACGAGTGGGTCGTCCGCGGCCTCGACTCCCACGCCTGGGTCGAGGCGTACTTCCCCGACGTCGGCTGGGTCCGCTTCGACCCGACGCCGAGCGGACCCCGCCGGGAGGCCGAACAGACGCGCGTCGACCGGGCGCGGGAGGCCGGCGAATCCGGCGTCGACGCCGAGGGCAGCGAGAACGGCACGTGGACGCCCGAACCGACGACGACGCCCCCGTCGGACTCGACGTCCACCACGACGCCCGACGACGACACCTCGACCAGCGACGGGCGCGACGGTCCGAACCCCATCGACGGGCGCGACAGAATCGCCCCAGGAACCGGCACCACGACCACGACCACGCCACCGACGAACGGCACGACGACGCCCGGGACGGGTGGGTCGATCCCCGTCGAACCGCCGTCGACGGAGCAGTTGCTGTACGGCGGACTGGTGCTGTTCGGCCTGGCCGTCGTGGCGCGACGGACGAACGCCCTGGACCGAGTGTACCGCGTCGCGTGGGTGCGGTGGCAGCCGCGCAAGGACCCCGAGACTGACGTCGAACGAGCGTTCGACCGGCTCGAACACCGGCTCGGTCAAAAGTTCCGCGAGCGACGGCCGGGCGAGACGCCGCGCGAGTACCTGGACGCGCTCTCGCACGTCGGCCTCGACGACCGGGCGCACCGCGTCGGCGAGCTGTACGAGCGCGCGCGCTACGCCGGCGAGGTGAACCGCGAGCAGGCAGACGAGGCGGTGTCGCTCGTGGACGACCTCGTCCGCGGACGGTCGCTGGGAGAGTAGAGCTGGCCGTTTCGACCGCGCTCACCACGCCCAGTCCTCGCGAGGGTCGGTGTCGTCGCGGTCGGCGTCGTAGACGTGCTCGCCGTCGACGAAGACGTCCCTGGCGTCGGAGCCGAGGTCGAACATCGGACCGTCCCAGACGACGACGTCGGCGTCGGTTCCTTCCGCCAGCGTCCCGACGCGGTCCTCGACGCCGAGGATCTCGGCGGGGTTGCGGGTGACCGTCCGGAGCGCGGCCGATTCAGGGAGCCCCTCCCGGACCGCCAGCCCGACGCAGACGTCGAGGTGCTCCTGGGGGAGCACCGGCGCGTCGGTCTGGATGGCGACCGTGACGCCCGCCTCGTGGAGGATGCCGGGCGTGTCGAAGGTGATGTTCCGGAGTTCGTACTTCGAGGCGGAGGACAGCGACGGCCCGACGACCGCGGGCACGTCGCGCTCGACGAACGCGTCGGCGAGGACGTGGCCCTCCGTCGCGTGCTCGATGGAGAGGTCGTCGATGCCGAACTCGTCGGCGATGCGGAACACGGTGGCGATGTCGTCGGCGCGGTGGGCGTGCACCCGCAGCGGCAGGTCGCCCTCGACGACGCGCGCGAGGTTCTCCATGCCGAGGTCGCGCTCGAACGGCTCGCCCGCCTCGCGAGCGTGCTCGCGTCGGTCGACGTAGTCCTCGGCGGCCATCAGCGCCTCGCGGAGCGTCGCGGCGACGCCGGAGCGCGTCGTCGGTTCGCGGCCGTTCTCCTCACCGTGGATGCGCTTGGGGTTCTCGCCCATCGCGGCCTTCATGCCGTCCTCGCGGAGCAGCATCTCGTCGGCGACGTCGCCGTAGGTCTTCATCGAGCAGATGACGCCGCCGACGACGTTGCCGCTGCCCATCCGGGCGCTGACCGTCGTCACGCCGCCCTGGTAGGCGTGGCGCAGTTCCTCGTCGCGCGGGTGGAACCCGTCGATGGCGTTGACGTGCGGCGTGACCGGGTCCGTAAGCTCGTTGACGTCGCTGTCCTCCGGTTCGCCCCACTCGTCCATCCCGGCGTGGCTGTGAGCGTCGACGAGACCGGGGGTCACCGGGTCGCCGCCGGCGTCGACGACCGTGGCCTCGTCTGGGACTTCGACGTCCGCGCCGACCGCGACTATCTCGCCGTCCGCGAGCAGGACGGTTCCGTCCTCGATCGTACCGGCGTCGGCGACGGTGTGCACCTCGCCGTTGACGATAGCGTGCATGGGCTACCGTGCGAGAGAGCCACAATCAGTATTTCGGTTCGAAATACGAGCTGGCGGCGTAGCGTCACGTTCCGGGGAGGGGGTCGAGTACAGGAACCGGGCGACAGCGCCGGCTGGCGCGCGCCGTGCCAGCCGACACGTGCTGTGCCGGCCGGCGGCTGCCGTACTGCCAAGCGGCCGGCTACCGACCTTCGAACGCGGGGTCGGCGTCGTCGAAGAAGGCGGCGAGACCGCGCCGGTAGTCGCCGGTGGTCGTCATCCGCGCGACGGCGTCCGTCTCGGCCGCCATCTGGGTGGAGAGGCCGCGGCCAGCGCTCTCCGTCAGCAGACGCTTGGTCCTGGCGTGGGCCCGGGTCGGGCCGTCGGAGAGGTGGGCCGCCAGTTCCGCGACGCGCTCGTCGAACGTCCCAGCGGGGACGGCCTCGGTCGCCAGGCCCATCTCGACTGCCCGTTCGGGGCCGATCGGTTCGTCGAGCAGCGCGATCTCCTTCGCGCGCCGGAGGCCGACCAGTCGCGGGAGGAAGAAGGTCGACCCGCCGTCGCCGGTCAACCCGACGCGGGGGTAGGCGAACTCGAACCGGGCGTCGTCGGCGACGACCACCAGGTCGCCCGCGAGCGCCAGGCCGAAGCCGCCGCCCGCCGCGACGCCGTTCACGGCGGTCACGACCGGCTTGCGCGCTCGCACGAGGTTCTCGACCGCGCGGTGCAGGCTGGACGCGATCTTCCGGAGCGTGCGGGCGTCGCTCCCGTCGCCGTCGAGGACGGAGAGGTCCGCGCCGGTGTTGAACACGCCCTCGCTGCCCGTGAGGACGACGCAGCGCGAGTCCCCGTTGACGACGTTCGCCGTCGCGGTCCGGAGGTCGGCCGCCATCGACCGGTCCATGGCGTTGTTCGTGGCCGGCCGGTCCATGACGATTCGGACCACGCCCTCGGTGCGTTCGACGTCGAGGTGTTCGTACTCGGTCACGGCCGAACGTGCGGACAGGGAGGTGAAAATCGTACCGCGTCGCGGTCGCTGGTGGGCTGCGAATGCGGCGAGAATCGCACCGGCGCGCTACTCCTCGTAGGCGAGGTTCATCATCCACTGCGAGAAGGCGTCGCTCTCGGGGTCGATCTCCTCCTCGCCGATGAAGGGCGAGAGCATGTCGCCGGCCATCAGCAGCGAGAAGTCGAGGTCGCGCGCGGCGGGCGTGACGAAGTAGGTGTTGTGCCCCTCGTAGACGGTCTCCTCGCGCTGGACGAGTCCCTTCTCGACCAGCGACTCGATGATGCGGCTCCCCTTCCGCGACGACACGTCGATCTCCTTCCAGAAGTCGCTCTGGTGGATGCCGCCGGACTCGCGGACGAGTTCGAGACCCTTGCGCTCGTCCTCGGTGAGGTCCTCCTCGGACGCTGCCGTGCTCATGTTCTATACAGGCACCGGGGAGCGTTTAAAGCTGACCTTCCGCGACGTCGCGGTACTCGGTCTCGCAGGGCGGGCCGTCGGCGAACCGGTAGCTCGCCGTTCCGTCGGCGCGGAGGACGACCACGGACGACGACCGCGTCCCGTAGCCGTCGCCGTGGACGCAGGCGTCGAGGTCGTGGTCCGCCAGCACGTCCTCGACGTGGTCGAGCCACTCCGCCGGCTCGTCGGCGCTCGACGGCGGCTCCGGGCGGACGGCCTCGCGCAGTCGCTCGGCCTTCGGCGCGACGTCGTTCAGCCCCTCGTTGACGAGGACGTGCACGCCGGGGTCGAGGTGGGTCGCCCGGAGCACGCCGTCCCACTCCAGCACCGTCGCGGTGTCGGCGTCGGCGACGAACAGGTTGAATCCGGCGTAGTCGCGGTTCGCGAGCTCGTGCTCGACGTACTGGACCGCCCCGTCGGCCGACTCGCGGGCCAGCGCGTCCCGGACCAGCAGGCCGCGCGAGCGCTCGCCCTCGACGTCGGCCCGCCGGTTCGTCACGCCGACGAACAGCCCATGCTCGTTGTAACCGATCCACGTGCCGCCGGCCTCCTCGTCCTGCGGCGCGACGACGGCCGGGTCGGCGTCGATGACGTCCGGCGGCAGCGACGGCCGGCCGAGCGCCTCGTCACGGTTCGCGGCCGCGACGACCGGGGCGTCGTCGAACACCTGCCACGCGACTATCAGGGTACACACGCTTTCGAGGTAGGACCGCCTGCGATTAAAATTGTTCGTCGCTAGCACGGGCCATCGAGTCCGGAGGAAGTCGTCCCGCTAAAACGGGTGGGCGGCCGCGAAACCCCCTGACGTCGGCGGTCGGGGCCGCTCCAGCAAACCAACTGCGCACCCCGGTTACCACCGACGTGGCAATTCTCCGCCCGCTCACCGGGAGCTTTTTTCCACGGGGATGGGTTGACCCGGGTATGACGCTCGACCCGGTGCACTTCGACGGCATCGCCGAACTGGCCGACAGGGTCGACTACGAGGGCGAGGAGCGCGACCACCGGGACCTCGCGGAGACCGTCTGGACGGAGTTCATGGACCCGCTCGTCCACGACGGCACGGCGACGCTGGAACCGCTCGACGAACTCCAGCGGCGACGTGTCGACGTCGAGGACGTCGCGCTGGAGCCCGACCGGTTCCCGACGATGCACGGCCTCGACGCCGGCAGCATCACGCCGGCGGTGTTCAAGAACGGCCTCGTGGTCGACGTGGCCCACGCCGCCATGAGCGCGACGCCCTCCGACCTCGACCTCCACGACTCCCGGACCGTCGTGAAGGCGCTGCACACCAACGACGTCGCGCGGGACTTCGCCAGCGAGTGGGAGTGCTACGGCGAGGCGAGCAAGCGTCGCATCGTCCACGCGCCCCGCTGCGACGAGTACGAGGAGGACGTCGTCCACGCGCTCTCGCTCTACCTCGCGGAGAGCCAGCACGCGCTCGACCACGCCGACGACGTGGACGACTTCCTGCTGCTGGACGGCCCCATCTACCCGAAGGGCATCCTGCGCTGGCGCGACCGCAGCCCGGAGCTCACCGCGCTGTTCGAGGACGCCGACGAGATCCGGACCATCCTCGACAACTACGTGCGCCTGGTCGAGCGGTTCGTCGAGCGCGACGTGCCGCTCGCGGGGTTCGTCAAGAACACCTCGGCGAAGGCCGTCGTCCGCGCGCTGCGGGACAAGGACCTGAACGCGCCGTGGGCGCACGACGCCGCCCTGTTCGCGCAGTTGCTCGAACGCCGGGAGTACGACGGCGACGGCGGGTACGAACGGCTCACCGACGACCTGACGCTGACGAACTGGTTCCGCTCGCGCGCCGGGTCCGACGCCTTCTTCGGGAGCGACGCGGCCGAGCGCTACCTGGACCGCGACCTCGACCCCGAGCAGTACGCGGTGACGTTCTGCATGGTGTACGACCCGCGGCGTGACCTCATCTACAAGGTGGAGGCGCCGTACGCGTTCACCAGCGACCCGGACTGCCGCGAGAAGATCGAGCGGCAGGTGCTGAAGGAGGTGGCCGTCGAGCGCGGCCCGCCGACCGCCATCGCCAAGGCGGACGCGCTGGCGCGCATCAGCCGCGAGGGAACGCGGTCGCTGCTGGAGCGGTTCGAGCGGTCGTTCGACAGCGAACTCGACGACAACTACGACGCGGTCAGGTGGGGCCGCGACTACTGAAGTTCAGCCTTCTCGACGGTTATGTCGACGTCCTCGGCGTCGACGCCGATGCGGACGAACTGCGTCCGGACGTGGTCGCGGGCCGCCGTGAGCGCCTGCTCGCGGGTGTCGAACCCGCGCGGCATCGGCGACTCGAAGGCGACGTTCACCTCCTCCCCCTCGACGACCTGTTCGGTCCCCCCGCTCTCGACCTCGTAGAACTCGTCGCAGACCCACACGTACGGGGCGTCCTCGTCGGGCGCGCCCTTGAACGAGGGAGCGCGCTCGCCGCGCTCGTAGAGCGTCCCCGTCAGGGTGGTCCCCCCGGCTTCGCCGCGGATGAGCAACATGGACGTTCGTACGCGACCACGGAACAAAAGCGACGCGGGGGCGTCAGACGGACGGCTGCCGGCGATCCGGTCCGGCGCGACCGTCGGGGCGGCGCCCGACGGGTGATCCGACGGACCGGGCGCAGAATATAACCGACAGAGCGGCGTGAACGAATCCATGGTTCCCGCACGCAGTGTCGGTCTGGCGGTCGCCGTCGCGCTCGCGGTCGCCGTCGCGGGCGTCGCGCCCGCCCACTCGACCGACGCACCCGACGCCGCCGCACCCGACGCCGCCGCAACCAACGCCCCCGCAACCAACGCCGCCGCCACCGCCACCGACGCCACCGGCGACGCGACGCCGGCGGGCGCGACCGCCCTCGACTCCTGCACCACCGTCGACGAGTCCGGCCGGTACGTCCTCGCGGGCGGGACGCTCGACGGGAATCCGCCCATCTCCTCCCCCTGCCTCCACGTCACCGCGGACGACGTCGTGCTCGACGGCCGCGGCGGCAAGGTCGACGGCAACGGCGTCAGCGACACGACCGGCGTCCTCGTCGACGGCGCGGCGAACGTGACCGTCCGGAACCTGCGGGTCGAGAACTGGAACCGCGGCGTCGCCGTCCGCAACGCCTCCCGCGTAACGGTGCGCGGCGTGACAGCGAGGGGGAACGCCATCGGCGTCGGCGTCCGCAACGCCAGCGCGCGCGTGGTCGACGCGACGGTCGCGTCGAACCTGCGCGGCGTCGTCCTCGCCGACCCCGGCGACGACGTCCTCCGCGGCACCCGGACGCGGGGGAGCCACGTGGTCGGCGTCCACGCGCCGGTCCCGCTCGTCGACGCGTTCGGCGTCCGCCTCGCTCTCGGACCGCCGCTCGACCCCGACGGCGACGGACGCTACGAGGACGTGACCGGCGACGGCGACGTCGGCGTCCTCGACGTCGCGGCGCTGCCGGTCGTCGTCGCGGCCCACCACCTCGGCGTGATGGCGGCGACGACCGACCAGCAGCGCGGGTTCGACTTCGACGGCGACGGCGACCTGGGCTTCGACGACGTGTTCACGTACGTCGGCCTCCCGCTCTGACGGACGGCGGCCGCTCGCCCGGGCCGTCGGAGAGCGACCCGACGGGACGACCCGGGCGCTCTCGCGCCGTCAGCGCGCGACCCGACGCCACGGCGGCCGTCACAGGCGGTCCGTGATACCGCTGGCCCACGCCGGCCACTCCCGGCGCTCCTCGCCGTGGAAGGTGTCGTCGCCCGACATCGACGCGATGGCGCGGGCGTCCTCTACGTCCCAGACCGCGCCGTCCTCGTGGAAGACGCCGTTGAGGACGCCCCGACGCCGCTGGCCGACCATGTAGGCCGGTTTCAGCATGAGCGACCAGAAGAAATTCCCGACGCCCGCGTCGCGGACGAGCGGCGCGAGCGAGGCGTAGTCCGGCCCGCGCTGGAGCGGCGACGTCAGCTCGCCCCCGAAGTTGGCGACGCGCTGCCACTCCGAGAGCCAGACCGGCACGTCGGTGCTCGCGCGGAGGTCGCGCGCCTGCCGGAGCAGGTCCCGGAACTTCGCCGTCGAGTTCGGGAAGTTGTAGTGGAACTGGACGACGTCGATGCCCCAGTCGTAGTAGTCGGCGGCGTTGGCGAGGCTGGTCGCCCCCACCGACAGCGGGACCCGGCCGCGCTCGTCGACCAGGACGTCGAACATCGCGCGGGCGAACCGCTTCTTCCACTGGCGCCACCCCGGTTCGTTCATCAACTCGACGGCGAGCAGGCGGTCGTCGTCGCGGTGGCGGTCCATCACCCAGCGCACGAACCGGCGCGGCCCGTCCCAGCGGTCGGGGTTCTTCATCACGACCATGCCCGGCGAGAACGTCGACGTGCCGGTCCAGGGGTCGACGTCGTGGAGGTTCTGCGGCGTCGGCGGGCGGCCGACCCCCTCGAAGATGCCGAGCAGCACCCGGAGTCCGCGGTCGTCGGCCGTCTGCAGGAAGTGGTCGAGCGCCCGTCCGAACGCTGCCCTGTCCTCCTCCCAGGCCTCGTAGCTCAGCCACGTCCGGACGGCGTTGAGGTCCAGGCGCTCGGCGAACCCCAGGTCGCGCTCGGTGACGCCGGGTTCGTAGGTCGCCCACATCTGGTAGGTGTTGAACGCCCGCGGCGGGAGGTACATCGCGCCGCGGACGTTCACCGGCGGGTCGCCCGCGGCGTCGGTGACGTCGCCGGTGAGCAGCGTCGTCCCCGCGGCGGCGCAGGTGCCGAGGAACCGTCGTCGGGAGTAGCGGGAAACCATTCGTCGTGACGACCACCTGAATCGACGTGTAAGTGACGGTCGTCCCAACCGTCAGGTTCCGCTGAACTTGTCCTCGGAGAGAATAAATCGGCGGCTGAAAGGTGTGAGCCCATCGATAGCGGTTCGAAACGGTATGAACGATTTAGGGTGCGTCTAGAACCACGCAACGATTCTTCCCCTTTACGTCACCCCCGTCACTTCGGGCGAATATGACGCGACGCGACACGACGCGACGACAGTTCCTGCAACTTGCCGGCGGGGCGGCACTGGTCGGCGCCGCCACGGGCACGGCGAGCGCGAGCGAGTCGGTGTCGACCGCACCGGTACCGGACGACCCGGGCGCGTTCACCTACGCGACGATGGGGGAAGGGTCGAACCCCACCGCGACGCTGTACGGCAACTTCAAATGTCCGTACACCCGCGAGTTCGTCCTCGGTAACCTCGACGACGTCATCGACGAGTTCGTCGCCCCGGGGAAACTCGACCTCCGCTACCGGGCGCTGGCGTACGAGCCCGACCCGGACGACCCCTCCCACGGGTCGTCGTACTACTACATCTCCGACAGCGACCCGCGCATCTCCGAGTGCGCGATGGGGGCCTGGGACGCGGACCCCCACGGCTACTGGCGGTTCTTCCGCGACATGTTCGAGACGCAGGTGTCCGGCACCGTCACCTACGACGAGATGCGCGACCGGATGGCCGACAGCGGCGTCGACGGCCGTGACGCCGCCATCTCGCGGGCGGAGGACGGCCGGTACCACGACCCGGTCTACTGGACCCGCGACGCCGCCTACGACGTGGAGGTTCCGTTCACGCCGACGCTCGAACTGAACGGCGACACGACGGCGCCACACCACGACACCCAGGAGGTGCTCGACTGGATCGCCGACCACCTGCCAGCCAGCAGTTCGTCGACGAGCACGTCGGGCGAGGCCGGGCGGGCAACCGTCCGCCAGGGGTCGACGGGCGACTGGTTCGGCCAGCCCCTGTCGGGGACCTACGACGCGCCGGTCGTCGTCGCCAAGTCGACGTCGTACGACGGCGCGGACCCGACCCACGTCCGCCTGCGCGCCGTCGACGACGACCGCTTCGAGTTCAGGCTGGAGGAGTGGGAGTACGAGGACGGCCCGCACACCAGCGAGACGGTGGGCTACCTCGCGTTCGACGCCGGCACCCACTCGCTCGACGGCGCGACCGTCGAGGCGGGCACCGTCTGGACCGACCACGGCTTCTCGGACGTCTCGTTCGACGCGGACTTCGGCGGGACGCCGGTCGTGTTCAGCCAGCCCCAGACCCGGCGGGGACTGGACGCCATCGTCACGCGCAACCGCGACGTGTCCGCCGACGGGATGGCCGTCCGGTGCCAGGAGCAGGACGCCTACGGCGCGCACATGGACGAACAGGTCGGCTACCTCGCGGTGGGACAGGGGTACGGCACGCTCGGCGACGCCGCCTTCGAGGCCGGGCGCACGGCCGACGCGGTGACCCACGAGTGGCACGAGGTCACGTTCGACCGCGAGTATCTCAAGCCGCAGTTCGTCGCCGACCTCCAGACGTACCACGGGTACGACGCCTCGCAGGTCCGCTACCGCAACCTCACCTCCTCCGGCGTCGAGGTGAAGGTCGAGGAGGAGCGCAGCGTCGACGACGAGACGATCCACCGGACCGAGCGCGTCGGCTACCTCGTCGTCGAGGGGACGTAGCGACGCGGACGCGACCCCGACGGACGACGAGGTAGCCGACGCGGGTCGACCCACGGCAGTTAGCAGGTGCTTAATCGCCGGACTGCAACCCCGTCCGCGAGCGCGGTGGCTCGCGTCGACGGACGCGAACGCGGCGCTCGTTCGAACCGGGATAACGCGTTTCGCCGGAACTGTCGGCGAGTTAACTGGTGAATAGTAAGGCCGGAGGAGGTCGTAGCGAGGTACAAGGATGCCGGAACAGGAGACCGAGCCCCGCGTCGTGGGCTACTACCGCGGCGGCCGGTTCGAACTGCGCACCGAAGACTCCGTCCACGCCTGGATCAGCGCGGAGAACCCGTCGGACGTGTTGCGGTAGATTCTCAGATGGTGTCGAGCACGCCGAGCGCGCGCTCTTCCTTCTCGCGGCCGGGGTCGTGGTCGCTGCCGTCGCGGTCGCTCTCGCGGTAGTCGGCGACGGTGCGCGCCATCGCCTCCTCGACCGGCGTCGACTCCCAGCCCAGGGCGGCCAGCTTGTTCGTGTCGAGGACGTGGGGGTAGTCGCGGTAGAGCACGTAGTCGTCCGTCGAGAGGTCCGCCGTCGACAGTTCCCGCTCGCTGGCGGTGACGACCTCGACGTCGGTGTCGAGGACGTCCGCGATGACCTCGACCATCTCGCCGAGCGTGACGAGGCGGCGGTCGCCGACGTTGTACGCCTCGCCGGGCGTGCCCGCCTCGGCGACGACGCGGAGCGCGCTCGCGACGTCCTCGACGTAGGCGCGATGCCAGACGTTCGTCCCGTCGCCGGGGACGACGACGCGGTCGTGGTTGGCGACGCGGTCGATCCAGAAGTTCAGGCGCTCGGTGTAGTCGTGGGGCCCGTAGACGATGCAGGGGCGGAGACTCATCGCGTTCACGCCGCGGTCGGCGGCCTCGAACACGGCGCGGTCGCCCTCGGCCTTCCGGGGGCCGTACGACGACGCGGAGTCGTCGACGGCCTGCTCGGGCGTGCACGAACAGAGCTCCGTCTCCCCCTCGCGCTTGGGGATCTCCTCGGTGCCGTAGGCGGCCCCGCTGGAGATGTAGACGTAGGCGTCCACGTCGGCGAAGATCTCCGTCGCGGCGCGGACGTCCTTCGGCTGGTAGGCCACGCAGTCGAAGACGGCGTCGGGGGCGGCCTTCTCGCGAGCCAGTTCCAGCGCGGAGTCGTTCGTCCGGTCGCCCTCGACGTGGTCGACCCGGCCGTCGTCCGCGAACGGGTTCTCGTGGTTGCCGCGGTTGAAGATGGTCACGTCGTAGCCGTTGTCGAGCAGGTCGTCGACGAGGTGGCGGCCGATGAACCGCGTGCCGCCGACGACGAGTGCGGAGTTCATGCCCGTTCGGTTTCGCGGCGCGGCGGAAAACCCTACCGAAGGCGGAACCCCGGACGGATTTCCCGGTCGCGTTCGCCGGCGACGAGGGACGCCACCGGACGGTGGCAGGCGGTGACGAAGGACGGCGGCAGTCGAGCGTCGACGACGGAGAGATTCCGACACGCAGTCGGGGGAACGTTTACGCACCACGACGGCGTAAGCAGGTAGCATGCAGGTGCGCGAAGCCCGAACGGAAGACATCGCCGACATCAGGGACGTCGCGTCCCGTTCGCTCGAGGCGTCGTACTCACACGTCCTGGACGAGGCGACCATCGAGAAGGCCATCGCGGAGTGGTACGAGCGCGGTCGGCTCGAGTCGGAGATAACGAGCCAGGGGACGCTGTTCGTCGTCGCGGAGGAGGGCGGCGACGTGGTCGGCTTCTCCCAGAGCGAGGTCCTCCCGGACGTGCCCGAGGCCAACGTCCTCTGGATCCACGTCGACCCGGACCACCGCGACGGCGGGGTGGGCACGACGCTGCTCGGTCGGACCCGCGAGCGTCTCCAGGAGCTCGACAACGACGCGATAAGCGGGTTCGTGCTCGCGGACAACGAGGAGGGCAACGAGTTCTACCGGTCGCACGGGTTCCGGAAGGTCGACGAGCGGACGGCCGACATCGGCGACGAGGAGTTCGCCGAGAACGTCTACACCGACACCGACCAGGCCATCCTCGAACCGTACGATGTCGACGGGCGGACGCTGTACGTGAACCGCGCCGAGAGCAGTCGCGGGTCGGAGGCGCCGTTCTACGTCGCGTTCGCCGACGAGGACGGCGAGGACCGCTACGGCTACTTCTGCTCGAACTGCGAGTCGTTCGACACCGCGATGGACAGCATGGAGCGCATCCGGTGCAACGACTGCGGCAACCAGCGGAAGGGCGCGCGCTGGGACGCCTCCTACCTCTGAGCGAGTACGTCAGGGCGGAGCGGGCGGACCGTAACCGTCCCGGCGTGAAACAATACGTATCCGCCCGTAGACAGGACGTGGAAGTCAGTCGTCGCTCGACGCCGCGTCGCTCACCCGCACCTCGCTGGCGGCGGGCGACGACGCCTTCGCCGGCAGCGTCGTCCGGACGTCCTCGCGGCCCTCCTCGGTGATGACCCGGCGGTAGGCGTCGGGCATGACCCGGACGAACCGGGCGAGAGTCTCGTCCCAGTTCTCCAGCAGCGCCTCGGCCCGCTCGCTGCCGGTGTACCGGGCGTGGTTCTCGACCAGGCGGCGCAGGACGCGCTCGTCGCGGTCGTCGACGTCGCGCACCGTCACCATCCCGGTGTTGACGCTGTCAGCGACGGCGTCGGCCGGGTCGCCCTCGTCGGCCAGCACGTAGGCCACGCCCCCGGACATCCCGGCCGCGAAGTTCTCGCCGGTGTCGCCCAGCACCGCGACGACGCCGCCGGTCATGTACTCGCAACCGTGGTCGCCGACGCCCTCGACGACCGCCGTGACGCCGCTGTTGCGGACGGCGAACCGCTCGCCGGCCACGCCGTTGACGTACGCTTCGCCGCTGGTCGCGCCGTAGAGGGCGACGTTGCCGACGACCGCGTTCGCGGCGGGGTCGTAGCCGGCGTCGTCGGGCGTGTCGACGACGAGGCGGCCGCCCGACAGCCCCTTGCCGACGTAGTCGTTGGCCGCGCCGGAGAGGTGCATCGAGACGCCGGGCGCGAGGAACGCGCCGAAGCTCTGGCCAGCGGTCCCCTCGAAGCGACAGGTGATAGAGGTGTCCGTCAGCCCCTCGCCGCCGTGGCGCTTCGATATCTCGCCGGAGAGCATCGCGCCGACCGAGCGGTCCTCGTTGGAGACGTCGCGGTGGAGTTCGACCGAGCGCTCCTCGGCGAGCGCGGGTTCGGCGGCGGCGAGCAGGTCGCGGTCGAGGTGGTCGTCGATGCCGTGGTCCTGCTCGCGGGTCTTCGTGCGCTCGGCCCCGCCGTCGGTGGCCGCGGTCGCCGCGCCGGGAACCGCTGCGCCGGCCGCGTCGCCGTCGCTCGCGGGGTCGGCGAGCACGGACGCGAGGTCGAGTTCGCGGGCCTTCGGGTGGTCGGTGTCGCGCTGGCGGAGGGCGTCGACGCGGCCGACCATCTCCTCGACCGTCCGGAAGCCGAGGTCGGCCATGATCTCCCGGAGTTCGGCGGCGATGAACTGCATGTAGTTGACGACGTGCTCCGGTTCGCCGGGGAAACGCGAGCGGAGGTCCTCGTCCTGCGTGGCGACGCCGACCGGGCAGGTGTTCTCGTGGCACTGGCGAGCCATCACGCAGCCGCTCGTGACGAGACTCGCGGTGCCGAAGACGTACTCCTCGGCACCGAGCAGGGCGGCGACGGCGACGTCGCGCCCGGTCTTCAGCCCGCCGTCGACGCTCACGCGGACCCGCGACCGCAGGCCGGTCTCGCGCAGCATCTGGTTCGCCTCCGCCAGCCCGAGCTCCCACGGTAGACCGGCGTGCTTGATGGAGGTGCGGGGGCTCGCGCCCGTGCCGCCGGAGTGGCCGCTGACGTGGACGACGTCGGCGTTGGCCTTCGCGACGCCGGCGGCGATGGTGCCGATGCCGGCCTCCGAGACCAGCTTCACGTTCACGTCGGCGTCCTCGTTGGCGACCTTGAGGTCGTGGACGAGTTGCTTCAGGTCCTCGATGCTGTAGATGTCGTGCTGTGGCGGCGGCGAGATGAGGCCGACGCCGGGCGTCGCACAGCGGACGTCCGCGATCATCTCGTTGACCTTGCCGCCGGGGAGGTGGCCGCCCTCGCCGGGCTTGGAGCCCTGCGCCATCTTGATCTGGAGTTCGTCCGCGGCCGCGAGGTACTGGCTGGTGACGCCGAACCGGCCGCTGGCGACCTGCTTGACCGAACACTCCGCGTCGGTGCCGAACCGCTCGGGCGGTTCGCCGCCCTCGCCGGTGTTGGCCTTCCCGCCGGTGCGGGCCATCGCCTTCGCGTTGTTCTCGTGGGCCTCCGGGGAGAGCGACCCGAGGCTCATCGCCGCCGTCGAGAACCGCTCGACGATGTCGGTGACCGGTTCGACCTCCGCTATCGGGACGGACTCGCGGTCCTCGGCGTCGAACGCGAGGAGACCGCGCAGGGTCTGCAGTTGCGACTCCTGGTCGTTGATCTGGGTCGCGAACTCCTCGTAGGAGTCGGGGTCGTCCCCGCGGACCGCGCGCTGGAGCGCGCCGACCGTCCCGGGGTTCCACTGGTGGTGGATGCCGTTCGAGCGGTGGGCGTGCTCGCCGCGGTGGTCGATGGCGGGGTCGTCGAACGCCGCGTCGTGGCGCGACCGGAGGTCGCTCTCGACCTCGTCGATGCCGATGCCCTCGGTGCGGTTCTCCGTGCCCTCGAAGTACTCGGCCACGAAGTCCGAGTCGAGGCCGACGGCCTCGAACACCTGTGCGCCCTGGTAGCTCTCGACCGTCGAGATGCCCATCTTCGCCATCGTCTTCAGGAGACCGTCCTCCAGCGCTTTGACGTAGGCCGCGAGCGCCTCCTCCTCGTCTACGCCGTCCGGGCCGGCGACGACGTCCGCGATGGACTGGTAGGCGAGGTAGGGGTCGACCGCGCCCGCGCCGTAGCCGACCAGCGTCGCGACGTGGTGGACGGTCCGCGGGTCGCCCGACTCGACGACGAGACCGGTCCGGGCGCGCAGGCCGCGCCGAACCAGGTCGTGGTGGACCGCGCCGGTCGCCAGCAGGCTCGGGACGGGAACGCGGTCCGCGTCCGTCGCGCGGTCGGAGAGGACGACCACGTCCGCGCCGTCCTCGACCGCGGCGCGGGCGTCGGCGCGCACCCGCTCGACGGCGTCTTCGAGCGACGTCGTGGGGTCGTAGGTGATGTCGACCGTCTCGCTCCGCAGGTCGTCTCCGTCGCCGTCGAGGTCGCGGACGGCGGCCGTCTCCGCGTCGGTCAACACGGGCGAGTCGGCGACCAGTTGCCGGGCGTGGGCCGGCGACTCGTCGAGCAGGTTGCGCTGGGGGCCGAGCCGGGTCTCGAGGCTCGTCACCAGTTCCTCGCGGATGTAGTCCAGCGGCGGGTTGGTCACCTGCGCGAACAGCTGCTTGAAGTAGGAAAAGAGTGGACGGTTGAACTCAGACAGCACCGACAGCGGCGTGTCGTCACCCATCGAGCCGACCGGGTCCTTGCCGTCGGTCGCCATCGGTTCGAGCATCTCGTCGAGTTCGTCGCGCGAGTAGCCGTAGACGGCCTGGTGGGCGCGCAGTTCGTCCGCGCGCTCGGCGGACGCGAGCGGTGCGTCCCCGGCGACGTCGTCGAGGTGGACCTGCTCCTGCTCGACCCACTCGGCGTACTTTGCGTCGGTGAGGTCGGCGAACACCTCCTCGTCGGGGACGATGCGGCCCTCGTCGGGGTCCGCGAGGAACAGCTGACCGGGTTCGAGGCGGCCGCGCTCGTCGATGTCGCACGGCTGCGTGTCGAGCGCGCCCGCCTCGCTGGCCATCACGAGCCGGCCGTCGGTCGTCACGTCGTACCGACAGGGGCGAAGCCCGTTGCGGTCCAGCACCGCGCCGACGCGCTCGCCGTCGGTCGCGACGACCAGCGCGGGGCCGTCCCAGGGTTCGACCAGCGACGCGTGGAAGTCGTACCACGCCTTGCGGTCCTCGTCGACGTCGCGGCCGCGCCACGCCTCGGGGACGAGCATCCGAAGGGCGTGGGGGAGTTCGCGTCCGTCGTGGAGCAGCAGGTCGAGCACGTCGTCGACGACCGCCGTGTCGCTGCCGTCGGCCTCCGTGATGGGCGTGACGTCGTCGACGTCGAACCGGTCGCTCTCGAGGTCGGACTCGCGGGCCGTCATCCAGTTGACGTTCCCCTGGATGGTGTTGATCTCGCCGTTGTGGACGACGTTGCGGTAGGGGTGAGCGAGGTGCCACGCACCGAGCGTGTTGGTCGAGAACCGGGCGTGGACCAGGGCGAACGTCGACCCGAGCCGTTCGTCGCGGAGGTCGGGGTAGTATCCCGCGAGCTGGTCGCCCTTCAGCAGGCCCTTGTAGACGAGCGTCTGGCGGTCCAGCGAGCAGACGTAGAACCGGTCGGCGTCGAGGTCGTCGTCCGCTTCGGCGCGCTCGTCGACCGCCTGCTCGACGGCACGACGGGCGACGTACAGCGAGCGGTCGAACGCCTCGGTCGACCGGTCGTCGTCGGGCGCGACGAAGCACTGGTAGACGGCCGGCTCGGACGCCAGCGCCGTCGCGCCGAGGTCCTCGTTGGTAGTCGGCACCACGCGCCAGTGGAGGCAGTCGAGGCCCTCGTCGGCCAGCACGTCGGCGACGAGCGCCTGCAGTTCGGCGCGCGCGTCGTCGTCGCGCGGCAGGAACAGCTGGCCGACGGCGTACGTCTCGGGCAGGTCGACGTCCAGTTCGTCGGCGAAGAACTCGCGCGGTTGCTGGAGCAGGACGCCTGCTCCGTCCCCGGTGTTCGGTTCCGCACCGGTGGTGCCGCGGTGTTCGAGGTTCGCGAGCAGTTCGAGCGCGTCGGCGACGACGTCGTGACCCCCAGTCCCGTCGAGGTCCATCACGACGCCGACCCCGCAGTTCGACCGCTGGTCGGTCGGGTCGGCGAGAGTGGGCTGAGTCATGTGGGGACGAATGACAAACCCGTATAAGAGCCTACTCCTGAAACACTAGATGAATGTTATTGTCAGTTTACCACCCTTATATACTGGACGAATCGGCAACGATTTCCATGTAGGGATAGAAATTGCTGCAGAAGTTTGTAGATAGAGCCACACACGTCCCTCTACCGACACTATAATTTGTGTTCTTCGAGCCGGGAACGAGCTACGCCTGGACGATGAGCTCTTCGAGGTCCTCGTCGTCGTAGTTGACAAGCAGACGCTCCTCGTCCTTGAACGTCTTCAGGGCGACCTGCGTCGAGGCGCGCTCGACGCCATCGGTCGCCATGACGCTGTCGACGTACTCCTGGAGGTGGTCGTGGTCGCGCAGGTGAGCGATGACCTTGAACGACTTCTCGCCGAGCATGAAGTACACCGTCTGGACGCCGGAGATGTCACACAGACGGTCGCCGACCTCCTCGTGGCCGGGTCCGTGGGCGCTCTCGATCTCGGTGATGGCCGTCAGGTCGAGGCCGAGTTCCTGCGCGTCGAGTTTCGATACGGTCCCCGAGAGGATGTCCTGCTTCCGGTACTTGTCGAGCCGGTAGTACACCGTCGACGTCGAGATGTCGAGTTCGTCGCTCACTTCGTCGACGTCGATGTCGCCCTCTCGGTCCAGCCAGCGAAGGATCTTGAAATCCTTCTCGTCGAGGTCAATTTCTGTCATACGTACTCAATTGTAGGCGGGTTTCTAAAACTTTGCCAAGCATTCTCCGTTTGGATAAATTCGGGCGAGTCCGATTCCAACGCCGGAAAAGGCGGCGCTGGCCTGTATTCGGGTTGTCCTGGAACGTTACTACCGGGCTGGAACAGCCCCGTCAGACTGGAGCGGCACTACCGGTCTAGAGCGTCATCGGCAGAACGTCGTTATCGGCAGAACGTCGTTATCGGCAGAACGTCGTTATCGGCAGAACGTCGTTACCGGCAGGACATCGCTACCGGTCGTCGTTCTGCCGCGCACGGTCCATCAACCGTCGGTGCGCGTTCCGCGGCGCGTCGCCGTCCGGCCGACGCTGGTGATAACTCCCGTCGGCGTGCATCTTCCAGCACTTCCGGTCGTCGGAGCGGAGCGCGTCGAGGACGGTCTGGAGTTCCGCACGCAGGGCCGGGTCCTCGACGGGGACGACCGTCTCGACGCGGTTGTCGAGGTTGCGCGTCATCCAGTCGGCGGAGCCGATGAAGTAGCGCGGGTCGCCGTCGTTCCCGAAGTGGTAGATGCGGGAGTGTTCGAGGAAGCGCCCGACGACGCTGTACACGTCGACCGTCTCGCTGATGCCAGGCAGTCCGGGACGGAGCCGGCAGATGCCGCGAACGACGAGGTCGACGTCCACGCCCGCCATCGCGGCACGGTACAGCTCCGCCACGATGTCGGGGTCCTCCAGGGCGTTCATCTTGACGACGATCTTGCCCTCCTTGCCCTCACGGGCGAGGCGCGCCTCGTTGCGGACGAGTTCCGTGAACCGCTCGCGCATGTTGCCGGGCGCGACCAGCAGCGACCGGTAGTCCTCCTGGTAGGTGTGGCCGGTGTAGAAGTTGAACAGTTCGCTCAGGTCCTGGCCGATCGCGCGGTCGGCGGTGAACAGCCCCAGGTCGGTGTAGGTCTTCGCCGTCTCCGAGTGGTAGTTGCCCGTGGCGACGTGGGAGTAGAGCCTGACGCCGTCGGCCTCCTCGCGGACGACCAGCGCCGTCTTGCTGTGGGTCTTGTACCCGAGGGTGCCGTAGGCGACGTGGATGCCCTCCTCCTCGAGTCGCTTGCCCCACTCCAGGTTGTTGGCCTCGTCGAACCGAGCCTTCAGTTCGACCATCACCGCCACCTGCTTGCCGTTCTGGGCCGCCTCGATGAGGCTCTGGACGACCCGCGAGTCGCTGGCGGTCCGGTACAGCGAGAGCTTGATGGCGAGCACGTCCGGGTCGGCGGCCGCCTGGCTGAGGAACCGGTGGACGGTCTCGTCGAACGAGTGGTAGGGATGGTGGACGAGCACGTCGTCGCGGCGGACGACGTCGAAGACGTCCACCGTCTCGTCCGGACGGTCTGCCGTCAACCGGGGGTGTGGCTGGGGCGTCCACGGCTCCAGTTTCAGATCGGGGCGGTCCAGCTCCACGAGGTCCCCGAAGTCGCGGAAGTCGAGCGGCCCGGGGAGTTCGAACACCTCCCGCTCGTCGACGTCGAGCTGGTCGACCAGCAGGTCCCGGACCCGGTCGGGCATCCCCTCGGCCACCTCCAGGCGGACGACCGTGGCGAACCGACGCTCGCGCAGCACCTCCTCGATCTTGTCGATGAGGTCCTCGGCCACTTCCTCGTCCTTCCCGACCTCGGCGTTGCGCGTGACGCGGAACAGCGAGCAGTCGACGACCTCTGCCTTCGGGAACAGCAGGTCGAGGTTCGCGGCGACGACCGCCTCCAGTCGCACGAACGTCGACTCGTCGTCGACCGGGACGAGTCGCGGCCGGTTCTTCGGTATCTTCACCCGCGAGAACCGCGGCTCCTCGTCGTCCGGCCCCTTCGTCAGCACCGCCAGCGAGAGGCTCAGGTTCGAGATGAAGGGGAACGGATGGGCGGGGTCGAAGGTGAGCGGGGTCAGCGTCGGCAGCACGGAGCTCTCGAAGTAGTCGCGCAACTCTCGCTGCTGGGCGGTCGTGAGGTCGTCGTGGTCCGCGACCTGGATGCCTGCGTCGGCGAGCGCGGGCCGGACGACGTCCCGGTAGCACGCCGCCTGCTGGGCGAACATGTCGCGCGCGGTGTCGAGGACCGCCCGCCACTGCTCGCGCGGCGTCCGGCCGTCCGGCGACGGGTCGGTGACGCCGGCGTCCATCTGCTGTTTCAGGCCGCCGACCCGTTTGCGGAAGAACTCGTCCATGTTCCGCGTGAAGATGGCGAGGAACTTCACGCGCTCCAGCAGCGGATTCCGACCGTCGATGGCCTCGTACAGCACGCGCTTCTGGAACTCCAGTTCGCTCAGTTCGCGGTTGAGGTAGTACTCCGGGTCCGAGAGGTCGACGTCCTCGGGCGCGGCGTCGGACCGGTCGGCCGCCTCGTCGCTCCGGCCGTCTGCCGCGGCCGACGCCGCGCCGGAGGGGTCAGGGTCGTCACTCGCTGCACGTGCCACGTCGGACCGGTCGCTGTCGGTCGCCGGTTCTTCAGCGGGCCGGTCGTCTCGCTCGACGACGCCGGAGCCGTCGTCCGACCTCGCGGCGTCGTCGGCCGTTCCGTCCCGATCCTCGTCGTCGAACTGGTTCTCCGACATCGTCGGACGTCAGGGCGACGACGAGCGCGGCGAGACGATGGAGTCGTCGCTGCGCTCCTCGACCGTTCGTTCGGCCGGTTCGACGACGAGTTCGTCCGCGCGGTAGTCGTAGGCGGTCAGTTCGCCACCGTACACGCACCCGGTGTCGAGGCCGACGGCCCACTCCCGCTCGACAGGCCGCTCGAGGACGGTGTGGCCGAAGAACACCTGCCAGGGACCGTCGTGTTCCTCGAACCAGAACGGCCGTTCGTAGCTGCCGCCGGCGAGCGAGCGCATGTTCTGCAGGTCGTCGACGGAGTGCTCGTCGAGCGGTCGCCGCGGGTCGACGCCGCCGTGGACGACGAGTGCGTCGTCGAACGAGATGGCGACCGGCAGCGACGCGACGTACTCGCGCTCGGCCGGGCCGAACGACTGGACGACGGCGTCGCCGCGGAGCAGTTTCTCCTCGTTGTTGCCGCGGACGCTCGTCACGTTCGGTCTCCTGCGGACGAGGTCGAGCACGCCGAGGCTGTCCGGTCCCTTCCGCACGAGATCGCCGACGAAGACGACGAGGTCGTCGTCGCCGACGTCGAGTCGTGCGAGCAGCGACTGGAGTTCGGCGAGACAGCCGTGCACGTCGCCGACGACGTAGATGTCGTCGTGCTCGTCGGCGTCGATGTGTCGATGCGCCACGCTGTCGTCGAACGTCGGTTCCGAGGTCATAGATAATGCTCCTGGGGTGTCCCGATACCGGAGACACCCGACCGAGCAGTTAAGCGATTTATAATAGGCGGACGGAGCGATATATAGCACCCAATCGACTACAGAGACGGTGGCGACGAGCGGGTATCGACGGTCAGTCGAGGTCGTCCAGCGCGTCGACGACGCGGGCGATGATCTTGCGCTGGCCGCGGCGCAGGTTCTTCGAGACCGCCGGACTGGACACGCCGAACTCCTCGCCGACGTCAGCGAGCGTCGCCTCCCGGGGCGTGTCGAAGTACCCGCCCGCCATCGCGGCCCGGAGCGTCTGGCGCTCGACCGTCGAGAGTTCGTGACAGCCCTCGACCAGCGACATCCCGACGTCGACGTTCTGGGCGAACCGCTGGAGCGTGCTCATCTCCAGTCGCTCCCGCGAGACGACGTCGAAGTCGTTGCGCTTCTCCAGGTCAGCCAGCGCGTCGTCGGTCACGCTCGGGGAGTCGAAGCCGACGTTCCACAGTTCGCTGCCGTCCTGGATGTGGAATGGCCCGGTGATGTAGCCACCGCTGTTGCGGATGACGCCCATCGCGTTCGTCTCGCCGATGACCGTCCGGATGTGGGCGGTCGACCCCCGCTTCGAGAGCAGTTCGTAGTCACAGAGGTTCGAGTGGTCGGTGAGCGCGTGGAGGCCGTTCTCGAGCGCGCCGCGGTCGTCGCCCTCGACGACGATGCGCGTCTCCAGTTCGTCGACCGCCGCGTCGAAGTCCCAGTGGAGCGTGGCGAACGACACGTCGTGGTCGTCGCTCGTCTCGATGAACGGACAGTCGTACTGCTCCATATCCATTGCGATGGTTATCATTGTTACCGCTAACGCTGAGCACACCCTATGCAACCACACCACAAAGTCTTTTCGTCCTCGGTTTCCCACGTTAAGTCATTAACCACCGAATATTAGCGGTAACGAGCACCCATTTTGTATGTGATAGTATCACACGGTGGCGGCACCCGCGGGCGCGCGTCGGCGACGACCGACCAGGACGCGACCGCCACCAGCAGGCGACACAGGTGACCTAACATGGATGCTTCAGAACCGACGGACGACGGAATCGACCGACGAGACATGCTCAAAGCCGCAGGCGGGACGGCGCTGGCAGCCGCACTCGCCGGCTGTAGCTCGCTCGTAGGTGGCGGCGGCGACGACGGCGGGGGCGGACAGGCCGACGTCCCGGACAAGCCGGTCAAGGCCGGCCTCCAGACGTTCACGGAGGGCGCGGCCTCGGTGCTCGGCCTCCAGGCGCAGTACGGCGCACAGCTTGCGGTCGACCGCATCAACGCGGCGGGCGGCGTCGCGGGCCGGGAGATGAATCTCGACGTGGTCCACGAGGCCGACAAGCACGTCGAGAACTACAAGCAGTTCGTCGACGAGGGCAAGGACGTCACCTTCGGCCCCATCTCCAGCGGCGGTCACGCGGCGATGGCCCCCGAGGTCGAGTCACAGGGGGTCGTCAACGTCAGCACCGACGGCACGGTCACGACCCTCTACGAGGAGACGGTGACGGACCCGACCTACTCGTTCCGGTTCCAGAACTACGACGTGATGGAGACGACCGCGGCGGCCCGCGAGGTCGTCCGACGCCTCGGCCCCGACAACGTCTCGACGGTCGCCGGCATCAACCCCAACTACGCGTTCGGCAAGGACGAGTTCGGCATGTTCCTGAAGGCGCTCAGGAAGATGACGAACGGGTCGCTGGAGGTCGTCCACGAGGGGTATCCCGACCTCGGGGCCAGCGACATGTCCGCGCACATCACCGCGGTGAACGACAACCAGCCCGACGTGACGTTCTCCAGCTGCTGGGGCGGCGACGTGACGACGCTGCTCTCGCAGGCCGCGGCGAACGACATGTTCGGCAACACCCAGCTCGTCGGCTCGGTGCTGTACAGCGCCGTCAACGACCTGAAACAGGACGTCGTCGAGCAGGCCGACGCCATCTCCGGGTCGCGCAACTACTACTGGGGCGAACCGGCCACCGGGCGCTGGAAGCCGGGCAAGACGCTCCTGGACGAGGTGAAAGAGCGGTGGGACATCCTGCCGAGCGCGCACTTCATGAGCGGCTACGGCGCGGTCACGGCCTGGGCAACGGCCGTCGAGAAGGTGGTGAACATCACCGGCGGCTGGCCGTCCCAGAAGCAGATCAGCCAGGCGCTGGAGGGCCACGGCTTCTACACGCCCGCGGGCTACCACGTCATGGCCACCGACCACCAGGGGATGTCCAACGCCTACTACGGGAAGATGGCCTACTCGAACGAGCAGGGCGGTCCCGTCCTCGAGGACCTGAACATGTACAACCCGCGAGAGGTCGCGCCGCCGCCGGGCACGAAGTCCACGAAATGGATCGACTCGTGGTCGTAGGACGACGACGTCGGCACGGACGACGGGTGCGTCGGCCCGCGCGCGGTGCGCCGGAAACGTTCGCTACCACAGAACACAATGGTCACGATAGAAACCTTCGTCACACACACGCTCCACGGCCTCCAGTACGGCTTCATCCTCTTCCTGATAGCGTCGGGACTGACCATCATCCTCGGAATCCTGGACGTGCTGAACCTCGCCCACGGCGAACTGTTCGCGCTCGGGGCGTACGTCGGGTTCAGCGTCCTCGGCTACCTGACGGGGCTGGTCGGTCCGCCATCGGGACCAGCGGAGCAGGCGGGCTTCCTCGCCCTCGTGCTGGTCGGGGCGCTCCTCACCGCGCTGGTGATGGTTCCCGTGGGCGTGCTGATAGAGACCGTCCTGCTTCGCCCCATCTACGAACGGGACGAGGTGTACCAGCTGGTGCTCACCTTCGCGCTGCTGTTGCTCGTCAAGGACTTCAACAAGTTCGCCTGGGGGCCCCAGCCCCTGCGGGTGCAGGGCGTCTACAGCGGCATCAACTCGATCCCCACCTCGGAACTCGTCGGGCTCTCGTACCCGACGTACAACTTCGTCGTCATCGTCGTCGGCGCGGTGGTCGTCGCCGGCCTGTTCTGGTTCTTCGAGCGGACGAAGACGGGCCGCATCATCCGCGCGACGGCCATCGACCGCGAGATGGCGACCGCCATCGGCGTCGACACGGGACGGACGTTCACGCTCGTGTTCGCGCTCGGGGCGTTCTTCGCCGGCTTCGCTGGCGCGATGGCGCTCCCGCCGATGAACGCCTCGCTCGACATGGGTGCCGAGCCGCTCGTGCTGTCGTTCGTCGTCATCGTCATCGGCGGACTCGGCAGCCTGCAGGGCGCGTTCGTCGCGGCGCTCTCGGTGGGGCTGCTCACCAACTGGGCGACCTGGCTCTACCCGGCGGGGGAGCTCGCCGCCCCGTTCGCCATCATGGCGGTCCTCCTGCTCGTCAAGCCGGAGGGGCTGTTCGGAACGTGGGGTGAGACCGAATGAGCACCGGCCGTCGACCCGGACTCGTCGACCGCGACGGCGAGACCCGGGTGCGCGTGATGCGCGGCCTGGAGCTCTCCCGTCGCCAGGCGCTGCTGGCGGTGCTGGGCGTCGTCGCCCTCTTCGCCGTCCCGGACCTGGCACGGCTCTCACCGGTGGTCCAGCTCGGCGTCATCCACCAGGGCGTCGCGTTCGGCCTCGCGGCGGTGGGCCTGAACCTGCTGTTGCGCCACACGCGACTCGTGTCGTTCGGCCACGCGGCCTTCTTCGGCACCGGCGCGTACGCGACGGCCGTCCTCGCCGCGAAGTACGACGTGGCGCTGATGACCGTGCTGCTGCTCACCGCCGTCCTCGCGGCGGCGGTGCTGGCGGCCGTCGTCGGCTACCTGTCGCTGCGCCACACGGGGCTGTACTTCTCGCTTTTGACGCTCGCGTTCGGGCAGTTGCTGTACGCGCTCGTCCAGGGGCAGTCGTACCTCGGGTCGAGCGACGGACTGCCGGTCCGTCCAGGCGAGGCGAACCAGCCGCTCATCTTCGGCCTGGCGCTCGACGCCGACGCCTACGCGGTGTTGCTGTACTACGTCAGCATCGTGCTCGTGCTCGTCTCGCTGCTGGTGATGTACCGCATCACCCGCTCGCCGTTCGGAACGGCGCTGGACGCCATCGGCCAGGACCGCACCCGCGCGCGGTTCATCGGCATCCCGGTCCGCCGGTACGTCTGGGGCGCGTTCGTCATCTCCGGCGTTTACGGCGGTCTCGCCGGCGGGCTGTACGCGATGGTGCAACAGCACGTCCGACCGGAGGCGACGTTACACTTCCTGACCTCCGGGGACATCCTGTTCATGGCCATCCTCGGCGGGTTCCAGACGCTGCTCGGCCCGCTCGTGGGCGGCGTCGTCCTCGTCGTGCTCGGCGACGTGGGCCGCGACGTGACGAACTACTTCGACGCGCTGACGGGTATCGTACTGGTGCTGATCGTGTTCGCGTTCCCGCGCGGCATCGTCGGCTCGTTCACGGGCGACGGCAGGGTCCGGACCGGCCTGCGCCGCCTCGCCGACGACCCGACTGTCGCGGGGACGTGGCTCTCCCGCGGCGGGGCCGCCATCGTCGGCGCCGTCCGGGAGTGGCTGCGGGACGTCCGGTCCGTCTTCGGGGTGCGATGACCATGCTTGAAGCGAAGAACCTCCACAAGACGTTCGGGAAGGTACTGGCGACGGACGACATCAGCGTCGAGTTCGGCCGCGAACCGGGGGAGATGGTGTTCATCGTCGGCCCCAACGGCGCGGGCAAGACGACCCTCGTGAACCTGCTCACCGGGCGACTGGAACCGGACCAGGGCCGGGTCGTCCTCGACGGCGAGGACGTGACGAGCGAGTCGCCGGACGAGCGCGTCCACGACGGCCTCGTCCGCAGCTTCCAGGTCGTGCGACTGTTCGAGGAGATGACCGTCCGCGAGAACCTCCGGACGGCCGTCCTCTCGCGCGAGCGGCTGACGTCGAGCCTCGCGAGCCTCTCGGAAGACCACGAGGAGGTCGAGGCGACCGTCGACGGCCTGCTCGCGCGGTTCAACCTCGACGACGTGGCCGACGCGGTCGCCGAGGAGCTCCCCCACGGCAACCGCAAGCTGCTCGACGTGGCGATGTCGTTCGGGCTCGACCCCGAGTACCTGCTGCTCGACGAGCCGACCGCCGGCGTCTCGACCAGCGAGAAGGAGTACGTCATCGACACCATCGCGGAGGTCGGCAAGGAACGGGGCGTGACGACGGTGACCATCGAGCACGACATGGACATCGTCAGCGAGTACGCCGACCGCGTGATCGCGCTCCACCGCGGGCAGGTCCACGGCGAGGGGCCCCCTTCGATGCTCGAGACCGACCAGGAGCTCCGCCGCCTCCTGCTGGGGGTGGAAGAATGAGCCTGCTCGAACTGCACGACGTGAGCGCCGCCGTCGAGGGGTTCGACGTCACCCACGAGGTGAACCTCACCGTCGACGCGGGCGAGGCGGTCGGTCTCGTCGGGCGCAACGGCGCGGGCAAGACGACGACGTTCCGCAGCGTCATGGGCCTGACCGAGGTGACCGGCGGCGTGGTCCGGTTCGACGGCGAGGCGCTCACCAGCCTCGACTCCGACCGCATCCCCGGACGCGGCATCGGCTACCAGCCCGAGGACCGCAAGCTGTTCACCGGGATGACCGTCGACGAGAACTTCCGGCTCCCCATCTGGTCGGTCGGCGACGAGCGCGGCATCGACGACGAGGACGCCGTCGTGGAGGACATCTACGACGTGTTCTCCGAACTCGATGACCGCCGCGACGCGAAGGTCGAGAACCTCAGCGGCGGCCAGGCGAAGATGGTCGCCATCGGCCGCGCGCTCGCGCTCCAGCCCGACCTCCTGCTGCTCGACGAGCCGCTGGAGGGGCTGGCGCCCGTCGTCGTCTCGAACCTGAAAGAGCACATCCGCGACATCAACGACCGCGGCATCGCCGTCCTCGTCGCCGAGTCGAACGTCACCCACGTCCCCGACGTCGTCGACCGCATCTACGTCGTCGAGCGCGGGGAGATCGTCGCCAGCGGCGACCCCGACGAGCTCGCCGGCGACGAGGAGATCCAGAAGCTGATGCAGGGCAGCGGCAACGAGTAGCCGGCCGACGCGGTCGCTCTTTTTCGCGTCGAGCAGTCGAGAGACGCGTCGACGACCGTCGACCTGGACTCCGGGGACGCGCGAGAGGACGGACGAACGGGAGACGGACGACGCGGAGAACAGCGAACGGGAGACGGACGACGCGGAGAACAGCGAACGGGAGACGGACGACGCGGAGAACAGCGAACGGTCGCAGGGTCGCCTGCTACGGGATCACTCTGCTTCTCGCTCGCGGAGTCGCCGGCGCTGTATCTTGCCGGTCGTCGTCTGGGGCAGCCGCTCCACGAACTCGATCTCGCGGGGGTACTCGTACTTGGCGAGCTGGTCGCGCACGAGGTCGCGGATGGCCGCACGAAGCGCGTCGTCGCCGTCGACGCCCGGCACCGTCTGGACGAACGCCTTGATTATCTCGCCGCGCCGGTCGTCGGGAACGCCGACGACGCCGACCTGTTCGACCGCCTCGTGTTCGAGGATGGCCGACTCGACCTCGCCGGGGCCGACGCGGTAGCCGCTGGTGATGATGAGGTCGTCGTCGCGCGACTTGAACCAGACGTAGCCCTCCTCGTCCTGGACGGCAAGGTCGCCAGTGAGGTGCCAGTCGCCGACCCGCACCGACTCGGTCTTCTCCGGATTCTGCCAGTACTCCGTGAAGATGGCGGGTTCGGTCGGGTTCCGGACCGCTATCTGGCCGACCTCGCCGCGCGGGAGCTCCTCGCCGGTCTCGCCGTCGACGATGGCGACGTCGTGGCCGGGGACGGGCTTGCCCATGCTCCCCGGCCGGGCCTCGAACCAGTCGTGGCAGTTCGAGACCAGCAGGTTCGCCTCCGTCTGGCCGTAGATCTCGTTGACCGTGACGCCCGACAGCGCCTCGTCGGCCCAGTCGAGTATCTCCGGCGTGAGCGGTTCGCCGCCGGAGCTGATGGCGTCGAGGTCGAGGTCGTAGCGCTCGTCGGGGGCGTCGACCTCCATCATCATCCGGATGGCCGTCGGCGGCAGGAACGTGTCCGTGACGCCGAACTCCTCGATTATCTCGAACGCCTCCTCGGGGTCGAACTTGCCCATCGGGTAGCCGACGACGGGGCGACCGTAGTGCCAGGCCGGGAACACGAGGTCGCCGAGCGCGCCGATCCAGGCCCAGTCGGCGGGCGTCCACGCCACCGTCTTGCCGACGACGTCGCGCTCGAAGTACATCTGGTAGGCGGGACAGTGGCCGAGCCACGCCTCGTGGGGGTGCAGCGCGCCCTTCGGCGGGCCGGTGCTCCCGCTCGTGTAGATGATGATGGCGGGCGTCTCCGGGCCGGTGTCGGCGAGGTCGCAACGACGCGACTCGCCGGCGTAGACGTCCTCGAACGCCCGCGCGTCGCCCTCTGCGTCGCCGTCCACCTCGACCACGTGGTCGAGGTCCGGACAGTCGTCGCGCACCGCGTCCAGCGTCTCCCGGACCGACTCGTCGACGACGGCTACCTTCGTACCGCTGTCGGAGAGCCGGTAGCCGAGCGCCTCCTCGCCGAAGAGCACGGACAGCGGCACCGACACCGCGCCGAGCTTCCAGCAGGCGAGGTGGGTGATGGGGTTCGCCGGCTTCTGCGGGAGCGCGACGGCGACGCGGTCGCCGAACCCGACGCCCATCGACGCCAGCGCGTTCGCGACCTGGTTCGAGCGGACGTCGAGGTCGTGGAAGGTGTACGTCTCGCGCCGCCCGTCGGGGTACGCCTGGAAGAGCGCCACCTGCCCCTTCGGGTCGTCGTGCTTGCGGAGGAGGTCGTGGGCGGCGTTGTAGTCGTCCGGCACCGACCACTCGAACTCCTCTCTGGCCTGCTGGTGTGACTCGTAGTCGAGCGTGAGATACGACGGCATGCTACAAGATTCCAGTCTCGGACCTATCTAATCCGAGGTTAATATATTGCCGTCGGCTGGCGATTGTACGGGTCGTCGGCGAAAACCAGTCCGCGTCGGGAGAGCGGGTCAGTACGACTTCGCGAAGTACGCCGTCTCCTCGGCCTCGTCGCCGCAGACGGCACACTCCTCGCCGATGGGTTCCTCGTCGCGGTCGAGGGGAACCATCACGATCTCGGCGGCGATCTCGTCCTTGACGACCGTCTCGCAGGCCTCGTCACCGCACCACGGCGTCTTGACGTAGCCGCCGTGCTGGCCGATGGTGCCGAGGATCTGGGGCACCTCGTACGCCTCGCGGACGTTCTCCTCCAGGTTCTGTTCGGCGGCCTCGTACAACTTGTCGAAGACGGCGTCGAAGTGGTCGCGCGTGGTCTCGGCGATGTCGTCGCGGTCCTCGGTGACGCTCTCGCCGTCCGGCCGATGGACGACGGTGACCTCCTCGTCCTCGACCTCGTTGGGGCCGATCTCGAACCGGACGGGGACGCCCTTCAGCTCCCACTCGTTGAACTTGAAGCCGGGGTTGCGCTCGTCGCGGTCGTCGAGTTCGACGCGGATGCCGGCGGATTCGAGGTCCTCGGCGACGTCCTCGGCGTAGTCGAGGACCTCCTCGCGGTTGTCCTCCTGCCAGATGGGGACGACGACGACCTGCTCGGGGGCGATTGCGGGCGGGCAGACGAACCCCTGGTCGTCGCTGTGGGTCATGATGAGCGCGCCGAGCGAGCGCCACGACAGGCCCCAGGAGGTGGTGTGAGCGACGCGGTCCTCCTCGTCGGCGTCGGTGAAGACGAGGTCGTACGCCTCCGCGAACCCCTGGCCGAGGTAGTGGCTGGTCGCGCTCTGGACGGACTTGCCGTCGGGCATCAGCGCCTCGATGGACGTCGTGGTGTGCGCGCCGGGGAACTTGTCGTGGGCGGGCTTGCGGCCGCGCATGACCGGGATGGCGAGCACCTCCTCCATCAGCCGCTCGTACTGGTCGAGGCGCAGCATCGTCTCGTCCCACGCCTCCTCCTCCGTCTCGTGGGCGGTGTGGCCCTCCTGCCAGAGGAACTCCTTCGTGCGGAAGAACGGCTTCGTCTCCGTCGCCTCCCAGCGGATGACGCTGCACCACTGGTTCAGGCGCAGGGGCAGGTCGCGGTGGCTGCGGACCCACTCGCTCATGAACGGCGTGATGATGCTCTCGCTGGTGGGGCGGAACGCGAGGCGCTCCTCCAGTTCGTCGTGGCCGCCCTGGGTCACCCACGCCACCTCGGGGTCGAACCCCTCGACGATGTCGCTCTCGCGTTCGAGGTAGCTCTCGGGGATGAGCGCGGGGAAGTAGGCGTTCTGCGATCCGGTGTCCTTGAACCAGCCGTCGAGGTGGTCCTGGATGCCCTCCCACAGCGCGTACCCGCGGGGACGGGTGACGATGAACCCGCCCATGGGCGCGTAGTCGGCGAGCTCGGCCTTCTGGACGACCTCGGCGTACCAGTCGCCGGGGCTGTACTCCTTGGACTCGGTGATGCCGAGTTCCTGCTCGTTGCTCATACGTGGAGGTCAGCCACGAGAATAATAAACCCGCTGTGTTCGCCGCCGGAGGCGTCGTCGCGCGAAGCAGTACGCGGGGTCGGCCGACCAACGCTTTTGTCAATCGGTCCCAAAGTGCGGCTATGCGAGCGCCGACGATCCGCGCACCGACGGGCGGCATGAACCGGCGCATCTTCCGCTGGGCCGGACTGTTGGTCCTGGCGCTGAACGGCGGGCTGGTCGCGCTGTTCGGCGTCGGGAGGCTGACCCAGGTCGACGTGGCGGTCCAGTTCCTGCTCGGCGTCTGCTCGGGACTCCTGCTGGTGCTCTCGACGGTCGAGCTCCCGTGGGACGTCCCGTGGTACCGGCTCGCCGGCCTGGGGTACGTCTGCTTCGCAGTGTGGATGCTCCTGACGCTACTCGCCAGCGACGACGCCATCTGGTGGCGGACCGTGGCGGTCCTGAACGCGCTGGTCGTCACGTTCGTCGGCGTCGACGTCGCGCGCGGCGGCCGGCACTTCGACGTCGAGAGGTGACCCCTGCAATTGATACGACGGCGATACGTCGTCGGCACCGATGATAGCCGTCGCGGCGAACTACTGCCCGGAGTGTGGACGCGAACTCACGACGATCGAGTTCGAGGGACGGGAGCGAGACCACTGTCCGACGTGCGAGCGGACGTGGTGGCGCCAGTCGGTGCCGACGACGAGCGTGACGGTCCGCGACGACGACCGCGTGCTGTTGATCCAGCGCGCCGACGGGCCGGACGCCGGTCGCTGGGACCTCCCGGCGGGTCACCCGGAGCACGACGAACCGGGACGCGAGGCCGCAGCCCGCGAGCTCACAGAGGAGACGGGGCTGGTCGCGGACCCCGCCGCCCTGGACCTCGTCGGAACGGTTCTGGCGGAACGACCCTGGGGAACGAACCGGTCGATAAACTACCGCGTCGACCGCGCCACGACCGACGGCGAGGTGACGGCAGGGTCCGACGCCGCAGACGCCCGATTCGTCCCCACTGCTGCGGTCCGCGAGGGGGACGTGGACGTTCGGCCGCTCGGACGGCGCAGGCTTCGGGACGCTGGCGTACTGGAGTAGCACTGGTGCCGGTGAGGAGTGGTCACCGACGGTTCCCGCGGCCGTCCGAGTTATCCCTGCGCCGGTCGAACTGCCAGCGGTTCAGCATGTCCGACACGCACGAGGTCACCGTCGCGTCCGTCCACCAGATGACGCCGGACGTCAAACAGTTCGTACTGGAGGCCGACGACCACACCTTCGACTTCCGACCGGGCCAGCACACCCAGATCCACTTCGAGCAGGACGGGGAGGAGGTGGTGCGGCCGTACACCGCGACGTCGTTGCCGGGCACCGACCGCATCACGCTGGCCATCAAGCGCTACCCGGACGGCACGGCGTCGACCTGGATGCACGAGCGGTCGCCCGGCGACGCCATCACCGTCGAGGAACTGGACGGCAACCTCTACCTCCGCGACCCCGATTCGGACGTGGCGTTCGTCGCGACGGGGACCGGCATCACCCCGATGATGGCGATGTGCAAGCAGTACCTCGAGGAGGGGTCGGGGGATGCCCACTTCTTCTTCGGCGAGAAAGACGAGGCACACGTCGTCTACCGCGAGACGCTCGACCAGTTCGCCGCCGAGAACGACGACTTCGACGTGACGTACGTCCTCTCGGATGACGACTGGGCCGGCGACGAGGGGCACGTCCAGGATCACCTGGCCGACCACCTCGACGGGTTCGACGGGCGCGACTTCTACGTCTGCGGCGTGCCCGGGATGGTGGTCGAGACGCAGGACCACCTCCACGAGCGGGGCGTCGACGACGACCGCATCTACACGGAGGGATGGGAGGGCGACGAGGTGGCCGGGGAGTGACTACTCCACGGCGAACGGGCTGTCGCCCTCAGTCCAGTCCCACCCCGGCAAGCGGGTCTGGAAGCCGGCGGCGAGCGCGGCCTCCAGGTCGTCGACGCCGGCGGGTTCCGACGGCTCGTGCTCGCCACCGCCGGGCGCGGTCTCGCCCTCGGGATGGTGGGTGACGTCCGCGTAGTGGAAGGTGGCCTCGCCGAGCAGGCGCAGGGGCTGGCTGCCGGCGATCATCCCGGCGAGTTCGCGGCCGAGGAGTTCGTCCACGACGAACCCCGGGTAGTCGTCCTCGACGTCGAGGTCGCGTAGCAGCGCCACCAGCGCCGCGACGTTGACGGCGAGGTCGCCGTCGGCGAAGACGGCGTCCACCTCGGCGCGGTAGTCGGCCTCGGAGACGGGGGCGACCTCGACGCCGAACGCCGCACCGAGGTCGCTGCGAACGCCGTTGATGAGTCGCACGACGGCGGTACGGTCGCGGACCCAGTCGCGCTCCGCCGCGACCGTGGCAGGTGAGAGTCGCATGGAGAGAAGGACGGTGCCGGTCGATTTAGGGATTTTGAGAAAGCTTTTATAATCGCACCGTTTAGATTGTGGTAAGCGGGTTTTCCTGCGTCTCCCCTCTCACTTCCGGGGAGTACGTCACGCGCTCAAACGCGGTCCCGCGGAAAACCGAGACAATCTATGCTGTGCTGTACTGTCAGTCGTAGTCGTCACGGTAGGAGGTCGCCACACAGCGTGGCGGCCGACTCCTGCCTGCGGCGACGGAACCGGCGTCGGACGTGGAGTCCCAGCATGCGCTCTCCGAGTAACGGTCGAAGTGGACCTTTCTCACCATGAGTCAAGTAGAACAACAACTTGAGGACCTCAAAGCAGAGATCACGAGCGAACTACCGAGCGACATTTCGGTGTCGGACGTCAAGTACGAAGGCCCGGAACTGGTCGTCTACACGCGCAACCCGAAGAAGTTCGCGCGCAACGGCGACCTCATCCGGAAGCTCGCGAGTCAACTCCGGAAGCGGATCACCGTGCGTCCCGACCCGGACGTGCTCTCGCGGCCGGACGACGCGCGCGAGGACGTCCTCGACGTCATCCCCGACGAGGCCGGGGTGACCGACCTCGACTTCCACGCCGACACCGGCGAGGTCGTCATCGAGGCCGAGAAGCCCGGCATGGTCATCGGCAAGCACGGATCGACGCTCCGCGAGATAACCCAGGAGGTCGGCTGGACGCCCGAGGTCGTCCGCACGCCGCCCATCGAGTCCTCGACGGTGTCGAACGTGCGGAACTTCCTGAAACAGGAGCGCGAGGAGCGACGGACCATCCTGGAGAAGGTGGGTCGCCAGATCCACCGCGAGGAGATGAGCGACGAGGAGTGGGTCCGCATCACCACCCTCGGCTGCTGTCGCGAGGTCGGCCGCGCGAGCTTCATCCTCTCGACGCCCGAGACGCGCATCCTCATCGATTGCGGCGACAAACCCGGCTCCGACGACGTGCCGTACCTCCAGGTGGAGGAGGCGCTGGGCGCGGGCGCGAACACCATCGACGCGGTCGTGCTCACCCACGCCCACCTCGACCACAGCGCGCTCATCCCCCTCCTCTTCAAGTACGGCTACGACGGCCCCATCTACACCACCGAACCGACCCGCGACCTGATGGGTCTGCTCCAGCTGGACTACCTGGACGTGGCCGCCAAGGAGGGGCGGACGCCGCCCTACGACAGCGAGATGGTGCGCGAGGCCATCAAGCACACCATCCCGCTGGAGTACGGCGACGTGACCGACATCGCGCCGGACGTGAAGCTCACGTTCCACAACGCGGGCCACATCCTCGGCTCCGCCGTCTCCCACTTCCACATCGGCGACGGCCTGTACAACGTCGCGTTCTCCGGCGACATCCACTACACCGACACGCGCCTGTTCAACGGCGCGGTCAACGACTTCCCACGCGTCGAGACGCTCGTGCTCGAATCGACGTACGGCGGTCGCAACGACTACCAGACCGACCAGGAGGACAGCGAGCGCCACCTCAAGGAGGTCATCAACGAGACCTACGACGAGGGCGGGAAGATACTCATCCCGGCGTTCGCCGTCGGTCGCTCCCAGGAGCTCATGCTCGTCCTCGAACAGGCGATGCGCAACGGCGACATCCCCACCATGCCCGTCCACCTCGACGGGATGATCTGGGAGGCGACCGCCATCCACACGACGTACCCCGAGTACCTCCGCGACGACCTGCGCGACCGCATCTTCCACGAGGACGAGAACCCGTTCCTCGCGCCGCAGTTCAACCACATCGACGGCGGCGAGGAGGAGCGCCAGGACGTCGCCGACGGCGACCAGTGCATCGTCCTCTCGACGTCCGGCATGGTCACCGGCGGCCCCATCATGTCGTGGCTCGAACACCTCGGCAGCGACCCCGACAACACGATGGTGTTCGTCGGCTACCAGGCCCAGGGAACCCTCGGCCGCCGCATCCAGAACGGCTGGGACGAGATCCCGATGGAGGGCCGCGGCCGCGGCACGCTGACGCTCAACCTCGACGTCGAGACCGTGGACGGCTTCTCCGGCCACGCCGACCGCCAGGGCCTGATGAACTTCGTGAAGACGATGAACCCGCGCCCGGAGAAGGTGCTCTGTGTCCACGGCGACGAGTCCTCGACGCAGGACCTCTCCTCGTCGCTGTACCACGAGCACAACATCCGCACCTTCGCGCCGAAGAATCTGGAGACGTTCCGGTTCAAGTGAGAGCGCGAAGCGGGTGAACCGCCCATCCGGTCGGAAATTCGACCGGTCGATTCTCCGTTCTAGTGCTCGACGAACTCGACGAGCACGCCGCCCGTCGACTTCGGATGCAGGAAGGCGACGTCGTGGCCCCACGCGCCGGGGCGCGGTTCCTCGTCGATGCACTCGACGCCCGCGTCGCGGACCCTTTCGAGCGCAGCCTCGATGTCCTCGGTCTCCAGCGCGACGTGGTGGATGCCCGGGCCGTTGCGGTCGAGGTAGCGCGCTATCGTCCCCTCCCCCAGCGGTTCGAGCAACTCGAAGTAGCTGTCGCCGAACTCGAGGAAGGCGACGCCGAGACCGTCGAACTCCTCCTCGTGGACGACCGGCGCGTCGAACAGCGTCCCGTACAGGTCGGCCAGTTCGGCGACGTCGTCGGTGGCGATGCCGATGTGGTCGATGTGCATGGCCGAGTCGTCCGCCGCCGCCGGCATAACGATGGTGGTCCGGCCGAACTGACAGAACGGCTACGCCCCGGCCGAGAACCGTCTGCCGTGCTGGCGGCGTCGACGGCGCCGTCGAACTGCTGACGTACGGGACTGCCGTGAAACTGGACTGACGGGTCGGCGAGCCGGAAAAAACGACCGGCGGTTCGTTCGCCGCGTACACCCCCGACGGTCGTTGCCGGGGGAGAGGCATTATTACGGCTGGCGGTTCCGAGTACGCACCATGGAACCGAGCGAGCTACGCGCCGACGTACCGGCGCTGGAGCGGACGACGTACTTCAACACGGGCGCGAGTGGCCCGAGTCCGACGCGCGTGGTCGAGGCCGTCGAGTCGTGCCTGGAGTACCACGAGTACGAGGCACCCGCGAGCGAGGGGATGTACTCCGCGGCGTTCGACGTCTTCGACCGCACCAGGGAGGCGGTCGCGGACCACCTCGGGGCGACGACCGAGGAGGTCGCGCTCACCCAGAGCACGACCGACGGCATCAACCGCATCGCGGCCGCGCTCGACTGGGAACCCGGCGACGTCGTCGTGCGGACCGACCTCGAACACTCCTCGGGCATCTTGCCGTGGAAGCGGCTTTCGCGGCAGGGCGTTGACGTGGCGGTGGCCGAGAGCGAAGACGGACGGGTCGACGTCGAGGAGATGGAAGCCGCGCTCGACGACGCCAAGCTCGTCGTCCTGAGTTCGCTGACGTGGAGTCACGGGACGCGGCTCCCCGTCGCCGAGGTCGTCGAGCGCGCCCACGAGGCGGGCGCGTTCGTCCTGGTGGACGCGGTCCAGAGCCCCGGCCAGATGCCCGTCGACGTGAAGCAGTGGGGCGCGGACTTCGTCGCCGGCGCGGGCCACAAGTGGCTGCTCGGCCCCTACGGCGCAGGGTTCCTCTACGTCGACGAGGGCGTCGAGCGCCACCTCGAACCGTCCCACATCGGTTACCGGAGCGTCGAGGACCCGAACGCCGAGGAGTACGCCTACGAACCCGGCGCGCACCGCCTAGAGGTCGGCACCGTCTCGCCCGCGCCGTACGCCGGTCTCCAGGAGGCAATCGAACTCGTCGAGGAGATCGGGTACGACAGCATCCAGGACCGCATCGCGGAGCTGACCGACCGCCTCAAGGAGGGCATCGTCGCGGCCGACGGCGTCGACCTCGTGAGCCCCCGCGAGTACGAGTCCGGACTGGTGACGTTCACGGTGGACGACCGCGACCCCGAGTCGTTCGTCGCGGAGCTGGCCGACGACGGCATCCAGATCCGGTCGCTGCCGTTCCCCGACGGCGCGGTCCGGGCGTCGGTGCACGTGTTCAACACGGTCGACGACGTCGACGAACTGGTCGCACGACTGTAGCTATCAGACCGTCGAACCGGGCCGGTACTCGCCGAAGGTGTCGCGGAGCACGTCGCTGATCTCGCCGACGGTGGCGTACGCCTTCACGGCGTCGACGATGTACGGCATCAGGTTGTCGTCGCCCTCGGCGGCGTCGCGGAGCGCGGCGAGTTTCGCCTCGACCGCTTCGTCGTCGCGGTCGGCCTTGACGTCGTCGAGGCTGTCGATCTGGCGCTGTTCGTCCTCGGCGGTGACCTCCTGGATGTCCATCTCCTTCTCCTCGTCGACCTCGAACTCGTTGACGCCGACGATGATGCGGTCGCCGTCCTCGATCTCCTGCTGGCGCTCGAAGGCGACGTCCTGGATCTGTCGCTGGACCCACTGCTGCTCGATGGCCGACAGCATCCCGCCCTTGTCGTCGACGGTGTCGAGGAGGTCGAACGCCTCATCCTCGAGGTCGTCGGTGAGGCTCTCGACGTAGTAGCTACCGGCGAGCGGGTCGATGGTGTCGGCGGCACCGCTCTCGTGGGCGAGGATCTGCTGGGTGCGGAGCGCGGTACGGACGCTCTCCTCGGTCGGCAGCGCCAGCGCCTCGTCCTTGCCGTTCGTGTGGAGGCTCTGGGTGCCGCCGAGGACGGCGGCGAGCGCCTGGTAGGCCACCCGGACGACGTTGTTCTCGATCTGCTGGGCGGTCAGCGTCGACCCGGCGGTCTGGGTGTGGAACTTCAGCTGCTTGGACTTGGGGTCGTCGGCGCCGAAGCGCTCCTCCATGATCGTCGCCCACATCCGCCGGGCGGCGCGGAACTTGGCGGCCTCCTCGAAGACGTCGTTGTGGGCGTTGAAGAAGAACGAGAGCTGCGGCGCGAAGTCGTCGACGTCGAGACCGGCGTCGAGGGCGGCCTCGACGTACTCGATGCCGTTGCCGAGCGTGAACGCGATCTCCTGGGCGGCGGTCGCGCCCGCCTCGCGGATGTGGTAGCCCGAGATGGAGATGGTGTTGAACTTCGGCGTCTCCTCGGCGCAGAACTCGAAGATGTCGGTGATGATGCGCATCGACGGCTCCGGGGGGTAGATGTACGTGTTCCGGGCGACGTACTCCTTGAGCAGGTCGTTCTGGATGGTGCCCCGGAGCTGTTCGCGCGGGACGCCCTGCTCGTCGCCGACGGCGATGTACATCGCGAGCAGGATGGACGCCGGCGCGTTGATGGTCATCGACGTGCTCACCTCGTCGAGCGGGATGCCGTCGAAGACGGTCTCCATGTCGGCGAGCGTATCGATGGCGACGCCGGACTTGCCCACCTCGCCGGCCGCCATCTCGGCGTCGGAGTCGAACCCCATCTGGGTCGGGAGGTCGAACGCCATCGACAGCCCCGTCTGGCCCTGGTCGAGCAGGTAATGGTAGCGCTCGTTTGTCTCCTCGGGCGTTCCGAAGCCGGCGTACTGGCGCATCGTCCACAGCCGACCGCGGTACATCGTCGGGTAGACCCCGCGCGTGTAGGGGTCCTCGCCCGGGAACCCGAGGTCCTCCTCGTAGTCGGTGTCGGCCACGTCGTCGGGCGTGTAGAGGCGGTCGACCGTCTGGCCGTCCGTGTCCGTGGTGAACTCCTCCTTGCGCTCGCCGAACCGCTCCAGCGTCGGGTCGAGCGTCTCCTCGGCCCACTCCTCTTTCCCTCGGCGTATCTCGTCGAGGTCGTCCGGGTCGAACATTAGTTCGAACGACGGGTCGGCGGGGCTTAATGGTTGACGGACTCACCCCACACGATACTTAAGTTTCGGCCGGTGAAGCGCCGGACGACGGCAAGTACTGCCGGCGAGCGACGCCGGATTCCGGGGCGACCGCTCGAGCGTCACGGCGACGGCAGTTCCCACCCGCGGCGGATGGCGGTCAGGCGCAGTCCGAGGACGACCGCCGCACAGACCACGGCTGCCCGCTGGTCGGGGACGCCGACGACGGCGAGCGTCCAGAACGTCGCGCCGCCGACGATGGCGGGCGTCGCGTAGAAGTCCTCGACGAGCACCGACGGGACCGTCCGCAGGAGCAGGTCGCCGATGAGACCGCCGCCGACGCCCGTCACGGTCGCGAGGAGGACGACGCCGAAGGGCGAGAGGTTGGCGTCGGTCGCGACCAGCGCGCCCGTCGTCGCGAACGCCGAGAGGCCGACGGCGTCGGGCAGGAGGACGACGGATCGGTCGGTCAGGTCGCCGGGCGCGCCCGCCCGCGCGAGCGCGACCCCGAGGCCGACGCCGACGAGCGCGACGGTCACGTCCGACGTCGTCCGGAGCGCGGCCGGCGTCGCGTTCACCAGCAGGTCGCGGGTGACGCCGCCGCCGAGCGCGGTCATCACGCCGAGGACGACGACGCCGAGCGCGTCGAGGTCGGCGTCGACGGCGCGCAGCGACCCCACGACTGCGAACGCCAGCAGGCCGACGGCGTTCATGGCCCCGAAGGCGTCCACGGACTCACCCCCGCCGGAACCGCACGTCGTCGCCCGGTGCGACGTCGAACGCCGCCTCGCCACGGCCGCGGTTCACCGCGAGTTCGACGTTGCCGTGGCTCCCCACCGTGACGAGTCGCTGGCCCTCCGCGACGTGGGCGTACGACGGCGCGACGGGGGCGCGCTCGCCGTCGACCCGAACGGTTTCGAAGCCGTCGAGGAAGCCGCCAGGAACGTTCGTGACGGCGTTGCCGAAGTCGTCGACCACGAGCACCTCGCCGACGGCCTCGTCGCCGTCGACCGACGGTTCCGAGAATCGAAGGTCGACGAACTCGTCGGCGGGCGCGACGTCCGGCAGGGTCTCGACGGCTTCGACGCCGACCTCGTGGACCCGCGCCGCGGCGGGGGCGAAGACGTCCCGGCCGTGGAACGTCGAGCTCGCGGCGTCCTCGTACTCGACGGTGAAGACGTCTATCTCGTCCTCATCCACGGCGAGTGCGCGCGCCGCCGGAAGCAGGACGCCGTTGTCAGGGCCGACGAGGGCGTGGTCGCCGGCGCGCACCGCGAGGGCCGCGCGGTCAGTGCCGACGCCGGGGTCGACGACGACGAGGTGAACTGCGGGGGGAAAGGTCGGCAACACCTCCCGGAGCCAGAACGCGGCGGCGCGCACGTCCTGCCGCGGGAAGTCGTGCGCCACGTCGACGAGGCGGGCGTCGGTCCGCTGGAGCACGACGCCCTTCATCGCCGCGGGGTACGGCGAACCGAAGTCGGAGGCCAGCGTTATCATGCGCGGTGGTTCGGACCTGGTCGTCAAATCGGTTAGGCTTACGACCCGTTCGAGTCGGAGTCGCTGACCTGCTGGATGCGGTCGATGCCGTCGATCTCCTCGACGACCTCGACGACGGCGTCGGGGACGAGTCGCTCCCAGTCCTCGCCGGCGACCATGCGGTCGCGCACCTCCGTTCCCTCCAGCACGTCGCGTTTGAACATCGGCGACTGGCGCACCTCGACGCCGGCCTCCCCGAACAGGCGGATGACGAGCGGGTTGTTGGAGTAGGCCACGTCGAAGTCCGGACTCATGCTCTGGACGTGGCTCACCCAGACCGAGTTGCGTTCGAGGTCCTCGATGGGGACCGCGTAGGTGACGACGTCGAGGTCGACGAGCGACTTCGTTATCATCATGATGCGTTCGCCCGCCGTGAACGGGTCGTGTCGCGTGTGGGAGTCACCGGCGCTCCCGATGCCGACCACCAGTTCGTCGACCTCCTCGGCGATGGTCTCGACCACGTTGTGGTGGCCGTTGTGGTAGGGCTGGAAGCGACCGATGTAGAACCCGCGGGTCATGTACGAATCGTTGTGGGGTGTTTTAATAAGGGTGGCGAGTTGCCAGCCAGCCGCCGATATCGTCTCTATCCACTGATAACAGCGGTTGGCGCGACCGGCAGACGGGACCGGAGGGAGAAAGTATATCAGTTCGCCAGCCCTCCCTTCGAACACGACGAAGACGATTTCTATGAGCAACGACACCGAAGCTCCGCCACCGGAGCAAGAGACCGAGCAGGGGTTCGACGAGGACCTCGGTAGCGACATCGACGCAGATGTCGACGACGAGGTCGCAGAGGACGACCTGCTCGGTGGGCTCGAAATCGGGAGCACCGACGAGATCGATATCCCCGACCGGCTGGTCGACCAGGTCATCGGTCAGGATCACGCTCGCGACGTAGTGCTGAAGGCGGCCAAGCAGCGCCGCCACGTGATGATGATCGGGACGCCCGGCACCGGGAAGTCGATGCTGGCGAAGGCGATGAGCGAGCTCCTCCCCAAGGAGGACCTGCAGGACGTGCTCGTCTACCACAACCCCGACGACGGGAACGAGCCCAAGGTCCGGACGGTCCCCGCCGGCAAGGGTGAACAGATCATCGAGGCCCACAAGGAGGAGGCCCGCAAGCGCAACCAGATGCGGTCGTTCCTGATGTGGGTCATCATCGCCATCGTGGTGGGCTACGCCCTCCTCATCGCGATGCGCCCGCTGCTGGGCATCCTGGCGGCCGGCGTCATCTACCTCGCGTTCCGTTACGGCTCGCGCGGTAGCGACGCGATGATCCCGAACCTGCTGGTCAACAACAGCGACGTGACCAGCGCCCCGTTCGAGGACGCGACCGGCGCCCACGCCGGTGCGCTGCTGGGCGACGTCCGCCACGACCCGTTCCAGTCCGGCGGCATGGAGACGCCGTCCCACGACCGCGTCGAACCGGGCGCCATCCACAAGGCCAACAAGGGCGTGCTGTTCGTCGACGAGATCAACACGCTCGACATCCGCAGCCAGCAGAAGCTGATGACGGCCATCCAGGAGGGCGAGTTCGGCATCACGGGCCAGTCCGAGCGCTCCTCGGGCGCGATGGTCCAGACCGAACCCGTCCCGACGGACTTCATCATGATCGCGGCGGGGAACCTCGACGCCATGGAGAACATGCACCCCGCGCTCCGTTCCCGCATCAAGGGGTACGGGTACGAGGTGTACATGGACGACACCATCGAGGACACGCCGGAGATGCGCCGCAAGTACGCGCGGTTCATCGCGCAGGAGGTCGAGAAGGACGGTCGGCTGCCGCACTTCGACGAGGACGCCATCGAGGAGGTCCTCCTCGAAGCCCAGCGCCGCGCCGGTCGCAAGGACCACCTGACGCTGAAGCTGCGCGACCTCGGCGGTCTCGTCCGCGTCGCGGGCGACATCGCTCGCGCCGAGAACGCCGACTTCACGACGCGCGACCACGTGCTCCAGGCCAAGCGCCGCTCGCGTTCCATCGAGCAGCAGATCGCCGACGACATGATCGAGCGCCGCAAGGACTACGACATGACCGTCTCCGAGGGCGAGGTCGCAGGCCGCGTCAACGGGCTCGCCGTCATGGGCGAAGACTCCGGCATCATGCTCCCCGTGATGGCCGAGGTCACGCCGTCGCAGGGTCCCGGCGAGGTCATCGCCACCGGGCAGCTCAAGGAGATGGCCGAGGAGTCCGTCCAGAACGTCTCCGCCATCATCAAGAAGTACAGCGACGAGAACCTCAGCGAGAAGGACGTCCACATCCAGTTCGTCCAGGCCGGCCAGCAGGGCGTCGACGGCGACTCCGCGTCCATCACGGTGGCCACCGCGGTCATCAGCGCGCTGGAGGACGCTCCCATCGAGCAGAGCCTCGCCATGACCGGCTCGCTGTCGGTCCGCGGCGACGTGCTCCCCGTCGGCGGCGTCACGCACAAGATCGAGGCGGCCGCGAAGGCCGGCCTCGACAAGGTCATCATCCCGAAGGCCAACGAGCAGGACGTCATGATCGAGGAGGAGTACGAGGAGATGATCGAGATCATCCCGGTCAGCCACATCAGCGAGGTGCTGGACGTGGCGCTCGCGGGCGAACCCGAGAAGGACAGCCTCGTGGACCGCCTGAAGAACATCACCGGGAGCGCGCTCGAACACGACACCAGCGGATCCGGGTACGGTAGCCCCAGTCCGCAGTAGTCGAGCGCGATTTCGAGCCGTCGTTCTTCGTTTTTCACTCGTTCCCAGCGCCGACAGCGCCCGTCATCCCCCGGCGTCGCCCGCCGTCGTACCCATCGAACGTATCGCTCGAACCGAACGAACTTTCCTGGCGTGACACGACGAACGAAGTATGACCGACGACTGGTGGAACGACGCCTACGACGACGACCCGCCGTGGGACGTCGGGCGACCGCAACCCGCGCTCGTCCGACTCGTCGAGGACGGAGTCGTCGACGGGCGCGTGCTCGACGTGGGATGCGGGACGGGAACGAACGCGCTCTATCTCGCCGAGCACGGCCACCCCGTGACCGGCGTGGACGTGTCCGAGCGCGCCATCGAGCAGGCGCGGGAGAAGGCGCGCCGGGCCAGCGACGACGAGGACCGCAACGTGAGGTTCCGCGTCGCCGACGCCCTCGACCTGTCCGCCGACCTCGGGCCGTTCGATTCGGTCGTCGACAGCGGGACGTTCCACGTCTTCGAGGACGAGCAGCGCGGGACGTACGTCGACAACCTGGCGGCAGTCCTCCGGTCTGGCGGGCACGCGTTCGTCCTCGCGTTCGGTAACGACGCACCAGACGACTGGGGACCGAACCTGGTCTCGCGCGACGACGTCACCGACGCGTTCAGCAGCGACGACTGGCGCATCGACGACGTACGCGAGACGGTGTTCCTGGCGAACCACGGCGACGACGAGGTAGCCGGCCTGCTCGCCGTCGTCGAGCGGCGCTGATGCGACGGCGGCGAACCCACAGCGACCCTCCACGCGAAACCGACCCGGACACCTTTTTCGACGTCCGCGCGAAAGTGAGACCAGGATGCCAGCGCCGCAGTGGGAATCGTTCGCGGGGGTCGTGCTGCTCGTGCTCGCCATGCTCGTGCTGCTCGCGCGGGCCTCGCAGTCGGCGCTCTCCGGGCCACCCGACGGCGAGGACGAACAGCAGAGCGGCGAGCGAGAGCGCCACGACGACCTGTGGAGTGGGGAGAGAGTCGAGTCCGGACGGTCCGTCACGGAGACGGAGGCGACGGCCGGCGACGCGGCGGACGACCGCGAGGCGTCGAACGGGGGCAGCCGGATACCCGACGCCGGGCAGGCGCGCCCGGTCGACGGCTCCCCGGAGCACGACCCGGACGTCGCCGTCCCGCCGGGGCGACGCCGCCCCGACGAGTCAGCAAGGGACGACGCCATGACGACCGGGGCGCTGCTGGTGAACGTCGCGATCAGCCAGGGGCTGTTCGGGGCGATGATCGTCGCGGCGGCGTGGCTGGCCGGCGTCCCGGCCGGCGCGCTCGGCGTCGAGGCGGTCACTCTCCCCGTTCTGGGGGTCGGCGTCGCCCTCGGCGTCGCGCTGTTCGGCGCGAACGAACTCGGGCAACGAATCGCCGACGCGTCCGGCGTCGACTACGCCGAGGGGTTGCGCGAACAGCTCACGCCGGAGTCGCTACGCGGGTGGGCCGTCCTCCTGCTGGTCGTCCTGCCGATCATCGCCGGCTTCGAGGAACTGCTCTTTCGCGGCGCGCTCATCGGCGCGCTCTCGGTCGGGTTCGGCGTGTCGCCGTGGCTGCTCGCCGTCGGGTCGACGGTGGCGTTCGCGCTGGGCCACGGGGCACAGGGACCCGGCGGCGTGCTGGTCACGGGGATCCTCGGCGGCGTACTCGCCGCCGCGTTCGTCCTCACCGGGAGCCTGTTCGCCGTCGTCGTCGCCCACTACCTCGTCAACGCGCTGGAGTTCGTCGTCCACGCCCGCGATTAGATGCTGCTATCGCGCTGACGCCGACCGTTTCGCGCGGCTCCGGAACGGGAGAACTGGAAGGAGTCGTTCGCGCGGTTCGAAGGGTTATCGTTCTTCCGAGTCGAGCACGCGGATCTGGTCGCCGCGGACGGTGACCGGGATGGGGACCGTCGCCTCGTACAGTTCGACGGTGACCTGGTCCTTGCCCTCGTCGATGCGCTGGACCTGCGCCTTCTCGCCCTTGAACGGGCCGGCGATGAGTTCGACGATGTCGCCCTCCGCGATGCCCTCGACGTCGGGGGTCGGCGAGAGGAAGTGTTCGACCTCGGAGATGTCGCTGGTTCCGGGCACGATGCTCCGGGCGTGCGGGATCTCCTCCAGCACGCGCGAGAGGATACCGTCGTCGTCCGCCTCGACCATCACGTAACTCGTCAGCGAGTCGGGCGCGAGCGCCGCGTGGATCTCGTCCTCCTCGCGGTTCATGATCATGTCCGCGACGGTGCGTTCCTGGCTTGCCGTCGTCTTCACTGCGTAGATTCCCATGTTGTCCACCTATGCCGGAATGAAGCTCATGATCGCGAAGATGACGAAGCCGAGCAGGCCGACGAGCACGATGCCCGCGCCGGCGATCTTCGAGATCTTCGAGAACTCCTCCCACGAGGGCGTACTCGCCAGTTTGAGCACGCGCACGTACGATGCGAGGTCGAGTTTGACGTCCATGTTACTGGCTGTTAGCCGTGCTGCTTTTTCTATCTTTCCAACGAGAGGGATAGCGACCGAACGTGAGAGACGCGACGCTACGGGTCGCGAAAGGCGCGGCACAACGGGCCGCGAACACAGCGCGACGCTACGGGTCGCGGAAACAGCGCAGCACGACTCCCAGAGAGAACGGCGCCAGATTACTCGACGTAGTCGATGTCTTCGGTGGGGGCCTGGTCCTGCTGGGTCTGCTGGGCCTGCTCGGCCTCGTTGCGACCGTAGATCTGGGGCGACTCGACGCCCGTGACGACGATCATCGTCCGCATCGCGCCCTCGAGTTCCTCGTCGATGGAGGTCCCCCAGATGATGCGCGCGTCGGGGTCGATGCGGTCGTAGATCTGCTCGACGACGCCTTCGGCTTCCTCGATGGACATGTCGTTGCCACCGGTGACGTTGACGAGCGCGGACTTCGCACCGCTGATGTCGACGTCGAGCAGGGGCGACCGGAGCGCGGACTTGACCGAGTCCTGGGCCTTCGAGTCGGAGTCGCTCTCGCCGAGGCCGATCATGGCGACGCCGCCCTTCTCCATGACCGTGCGGACGTCGGCGAAGTCGAGGTTGACGAGGCCGGGCTTGGTGATGAGTTCCGTGATTCCCTTCACCGAGCGCATCAGCACCTCGTCGGCGACCTTGAACGCCTGCTTGACGGGGAGCTTGCCGACGGAGTCGAGCAGGCGGTCGTTCGGGACGACGATGACCGTGTCGCTCACGTCGCGAAGTCGCTCCAGTCCCGCCTCGGCGTTGGTGCGTCGCACCTCGCCCTCGGCGGTGAACGGCGTCGTGACGATGGCGATGGTCAGCGCGCCCGCCTCGCGGGCCGCCTTGGCGACGACGGGGGCGCTCCCCGTGCCGGTGCCGCCGCCGAGGCCGGCCGTGACGAACACCATGTCGGAGCCGTCGATGGCGTCGTAGATCTCGTCCTGGCTCTCGAGGGCCGCCTCCTCGCCGACCTGGGGGAGCGACCCGGCGCCGCGCCCGCTGGTCTTCTGCTCGCCCATGAGGATCTTCTCGTCGGCCTCGATCTCCACGAGGTGCTGGACGTCGGTGTTCGCGGCGACCAGCGTCGCGCCGTGGATTCCCTCCTCGGCCATCCGGTTGACGGTGTTGCCCCCACCGCCGCCGCAGCCGACGACCGTGATGTTTGTCTTGAGGTCCTGGAGAACGTCCTTGAGTTCCTCGTCGGTCATGTTGCCCGAGGGCGAGGGGTCACTCGTGGCGTTCGCCGCGTTCGTGCCACCACCCATCTGGGACTGCTGGGGTTGTTGCTGTTGTCCCCCTTCAGCCTCCTCAATGGCGTCTTCGACAATCGAGTCCATCCTTAGAACTTCGTTTACAAACGCAGATTAATTATCTTTCCCCTCTGGCTGACGCATGTCTGACGCATACCAACGTGACAGCCCCCGAATTCGGGAATACTCGAGGACGACGAAGCGCAACGGGGCCGACGGCGGCCGGCACAGTCGTGACCGGGTCGCAAGCGCCTTAGGCCGCGGGCGTCTACCGGGAACCGATGGTGCAGAACGTCGCCCCCGAGATGGCTGAACTGGAGGAGGAGGACTTCTACCTCCTCTCGGGCGTCGAGCAGGGGATGCGATTCAGCGAGTGGGTCCAGAAGGAGAAGATTCCGGACTTCTCCCGGCTCACGTCCGAGGAGGTCGACTACCGGATCGACCGCTGTCTCGACCGGGGACTGCTCGAACGCAAGACGATCCAGTACGAGGGCTACACCCTCAAGTTCGAAGGGTACGACGCGCTGGCCCTGCACACCTTCGCCGAACGCGACAGCATCGAGGGCGTCGGCTCGCCGCTCGGCGTCGGCAAGGAGAGCGACGTCTACGAGGCCCGCTCGTTCCAGCCGCTGGCGTTGAAGTACCACCGCGAGGGGTACACGAACTTCCGCGAGGTGATGAAAGAGCGCGACTACACCTCCGACCGCGAGCACGTCTCGTGGCTCTACACCGCCCGGAAGGCCGCCGAGCGCGAGTACGACGCACTCGAAACGCTCTACCCGACGGTGAGCGTCCCGCGGCCAGTCGACCACAACCGCCACGCCATCCTGATGGAGAAGATCGACGGCGTGGAGCTGGCGCGGGCGAAGTTCGAGGACGAGCAGGTCGTGCCGGTCCTGGACCTCGTCCTCCGCGAGATGGCAGACGCTCACGACCAGGGGTACGTCCACGCCGACATGAGCGAGTACAACGTCTTCGTCGCCAGCGACGGCGTGACCATCTTCGACTGGCCCCAGTCGGTCCCGACCGACCACGAGAACGCCGCGGAGTTCCTCGAACGCGACGTGGACAACGTCGTCGGCTACTTCCAGCGCAAGTACCCCCGACTCGTCCCGGACGTCGACGCGGCCGCGGTCGCCGACGCCATCGCCGACGGCGAGTTCGAGACGGTCCGCGACTTCGCGGCGGAGTAACGGCGGCGAGCGAGCAGTCCCGATTCCTTCCGGCAGGCGTCACCACCGATGGTCGGCCGTACACTCCTGGGAAGCCGCTGGTACTGCATCGGTTCCGTATCGCCACACCCGCGATTCTGTATCGCAACAGATGGTTTATGGCCGGACAAGGCCAGAGACGCCAGACTCGCACGATCCGCCGACAGAGGCCATCTTCCGGCGATACTCGGAGACAGTGTGCAGTTCGGCGAACGACGGGCCGACCGGCGGCAGCGGTCGCGACGCAGTGCGTCTCTCGACCCGGTCTGGGACGACGATTCCGCACGTCGTGAGAGACCTCGAGCCGACGAGCGAGTCGCAGGAGCCCACGTCTGGTCGCAAGAGACAATCACCCGTCTTTTTTGATACGCGCGCACGTGTCGCGCGTCGCGAACACCCGCCAGAACACGACCCCCCGAGCAAGAACACGACCCCCGGATCACGAGGGCACACGGAGAGACAGCTACAGCCATCGCGACGCGTGCGAAGACGAAGCGCTTAAAGCCCGACGACGAAAATCTATCCGTAACTCGCTGGGACGACGGGCACCAGCGGGCACCTGCGAACGCAGGTCGGAATGTGGCGTGCGCGGTTCCACGAACCGCGGGGAGGCGGCACGACCGCCGAATCGCTGAACCACTCAACGCCCGTGGTGATAACCATGGCAAAGAGCTTCTACTCGCACATCAAGGACGCCTGGAAGGACCCGGACGACGGCAAGCTCGCCGAACTCCAGTGGCAGCGCAAACAGGAGTGGCGCGACCAGGGCGCCATCGAACGCATCGACCGACCGACGCGACTCGACAAGGCCCGCGAGCTCGGCTACAAGGCCAAGCAGGGCGTCGTCGTGGTGCGCGCGAGCGTCCGCAAGGGCGGCGCGCGCAAGGAGCGGTTCACCGCCGGTCGGCGGTCCAAGCGCCAGGGCGTCAACCGCATCGGTCGCCGCAAGAACATCCAGCGCATCGCCGAGGAGCGGGTCAGCCGCAAGTACCCCAACCTGCGCGTGCTGAACTCCTACTGGGTCGGCGAGGACGGTAGCCAGAAGTGGCACGAAGTGATTCTGCTCGACCCCGAGCACCCGGCCATCCAGAACGACCCCGACCTGAACTGGATCTGCGACGACAGCCACCGCGGGCGCGCCTTCCGCGGCCTGACGAGCGCCGGCAAGAGCAACCGCGGGCTCCAGCAGCGCGGCAAGGGCACCGAGCACACCCGCCCGAGCAACACGAGCGGCAAGGGCCGCGGCAAGTAACCCAGGCGTTTCGGTCACCAGTTTTTCTCGAACCACCGTCGTAGCGACGCGTCAGTCGGTCGTCGTCGAACGGCCGCCGAGGACCACGGGCCGTCGAGCCACGAGCATCGGACAACACCTGAACGAGCGGTAGCACCGTTCTCAGCGTCGATCACCGCGGTCTGCGAACAACACTCGAACCAACAAGTAAACCACATTCTGCTATAGCAAATCCGGTCCAGCCAGCTCGGCAGCGAGTGGAGGGAACGTCCGCGAGCGTGCTCGAATCGGCCGTTCAGTCGAGAAGCGACCGTCGGCAGAGTGCTGGACGGGGACGGTGCTTGCGCACGCAACCAGCACGAGTAGCCGTCGGCGGGCGCAATCACCGGACGCGATGACACGAGACATCAACTCCGGCGACGTCGGCAAGCGAGTCGTCACGAGCGACGGAACGCACGTCGGCGAGGTATCGGACGTCCGTAACGGGAACGCACACGTCCAGACCAGCGACGACAGCGACCTGACGGACAAGGTGAAGTCGATGCTCGGCTGGGACGACTCCGACGACACCCACGAACTGCGCAACGAGCACGTCGAACGCGTCGGCGACGACATCCGACTTCGAGGCCGGTAACCGCCGCATTCTCCGACGTCGAGACGAAAGCGACAGCGGAGCGGCGGCGGGCGTTATCCTCCGCCGCGTTCCTCGATACTTTTGGGGCAATCGGCCAGTCGCCAGCCAGACAGGGATATATCGATGACTGGCGTAGGAAGAGGCGTGTCATACGACATCGTACTTCAACAGGGGAGCGGAACGCTCGTGGACCAGTACGGTGGACTCGTCGGGACGGTAGCGACGTTCGTCGTCGCGTTCCTTGCAGTCTACTACGTCGGACGTGTGGTCCTCGTCCGCGTCCTCGACGGCGTGCTCGAACGGCGCGGGTTCGACGAGGCGGTCCGGAGTCTCGGCGGGAAGGTGATGGGCGGGACCGCGCTCGTGCTCGCCATCGCCATCGCGTTCACCGTCGTCGGGTACGGGAGCGTGCTCGCCGCCTTCGCGACCCTGGCCGGCGCGCTCTCGCTGGCCGTCGGCTTCGCACTTCAGGACCTCATCGCCAACTTCGTCTCCGGACTGTTCATCCTGAAGGACAAGCCGTTCACCATTGGCGACCAGATAGAGTGGGGGGAGATGTCGGGTCGCGTCGAGGACATCGACCTGCGGGTCACCCGCGTTCGCAGCGGCAACAACGAACTCGTGACCGTCCCGAACTCGGAGCTGACGGGCAACGCCGTGACGAACCCCGCAGCGTACGACCGGCACCAGGAACGGTTCACGCTGGACGTCGACCTCGACCAGAGCATCGACGAGGTCCGGGACACCATCCTGGCGGAGGCAAAACGGGTCGGCGACATCCTCACCGACCCCGCGCCCGAGGTCGACGTGACCGAACTCGGCGACGAGACGGTCAGCCTGGAGACGAAGTACTGGATCGGCGACCCGCGCGACGCGGACGCGGCCGGCATCCGGTCCAGCCTCATCCAGGCGATAAAGGAGCAGTTCGAGTCCCGGGAGCGGATGCGGCCCGCGGACGACTGACCGGACGGTCCCTTTTCGACCCGACGTGAGGTCCGAACAGCATCGTGCGCGCTACTCCGAGGCTGGCGTACACCACAGGACTGTCCCGTCGGTCGTCCGCGGGTCAGGGTATTCGGCGCGGGGTTTCTCGACGCGGCAGACGACGTGCTCACCGAGGAAGTAGCTCACTCGCTGCGCCCCGTCCGCGTGAGTGCCCGCCGTCTCACCCGGGTCGCCCGTCGAGTAGCCGAACTCGACGGTGACGTCGACGACTGTGCCGTCGTCGCTCCGCTCGACGTCCGCGATAGAGACGAACTTCACGTCGACGTACCCCAGTTCTGTCGCGCTTTCCCGCCGAAGGATGCGGTTGTGGGTGTACGCACGCTCGGTCGCCTTCACGAACTCGCGGAGCGCGTCGCCGGAGGGCTGTGCCGGGCGGTCGGGGTAGGACTTCGGCGTCGGGGCGTCGTCCGCGGTCGTCGCGACCGTCGGCGTCTGCGGCGTCACCGCCTGGTCGCAGCGTCGCCACGCGGGCGGACCAGTCGTCGTGGTGGTCGTTCTGGACGTGGTGGTTTCAGTCGTCTCGGTCGACCCGTTCGTCGGCGTCGCGTCGTCCGAACCGACCGCGCCCGAGAGGCAGCCGGCAGTGAGGGCGACCGATCCGGCGACGGTGCTCAGAAGCGAACGGCGGGAGGGCTGGCGAGACATGTGACCAGGCTAACTGCCCGCCAGTGGAAGTTTTCTGGTTCGGACGCGGTCCGGATTCGTAACAGCGAAGCAGAGAGGCGCTACGCGTCGCGTTCGCCGACCTTCACGAGTTGCTTCCCGACGTTCTCGCCCTCGAACAGGCCGAGGAAGGCGTCGGGGGCGTTCTCCAGTCCCTCCGTGACCGTCTCGCGGTACGTGACGTCGCCGGACGCGACCCACTCGGCGAGCTTGCGGGTGGCCTCCTCGAACCGGGGCATGAAGTCCTGGACGAGGAACCCCTCGACCGTGGCCCGCGACTCGATGAGCGCCGGGAGTTTCCGGGGACCCGTCGGAATCTCCTCCGCGTTGTACAGCGATATCTGGCCACAGACTGCGACGCGGGCGTCCACGTTCAGCCGCGTGAAGACGGCGTCGGTTATCTCGCCGCCGACGTTGTCGTAGTAGGCGTCGACGCCGTTCGGGGCCGCCTCGTCGAGCGCCGCAGCGTAGTCGTCGGTCGCCTTGTAGTTGATGCCGGCGTCGAAGCCCAGGTCGTCCTCGAGGAAGGCGACCTTCTCGTCGGACCCGGCGAAGCCGACGACGCGTGCGCCCGAGAGCTTCGCTATCTGGCCCGCGACGGAGCCGACGGCGCCGGCAGCGCCGGTGACGACGAAGGTGTCACCGGCCGAGACGTCGGCCACCTCGCGGGTGCCGAAGTAGGCGGTCCGGCCCGGCATCCCGAGGACGCCGAGCGCCGTCGAGACGGGGGCGAGGTCGGGGTCCACCTGGTGGAGGTCGGTTCCGGCCGCGGTGGCGTAGTCGGCCCACTGGAGGTTGCCCGTCACCACGTCGCCCGGTTCGAAGCCGGCGCCGTTGGACTCGACGACCTCGCCGACGACGCCGCCACGGAGTGGGTCGCCGACGGCCCACGGTTCGGCGTACGACTCGCCGGCGTTCATCCGGTCGCGCATGTAGGGGTCGACGGAGAGGTAGAGCGTGCGGACCAGCGCCTCGCCGGGCCCCGGTTGCGGCACCTCCTCCTCGGTCAGTTCGAAGGTGTCGCGGTCCGGCTTGCCTTCGGGGCGTTTCGACAGCAGGTACGTCCGGTTCGTCTCCGGCATGGTACCGGGTTCGGTCTCCGTCGGAAAGGGTCCTCCGGAAGGGGAAGCACCGTGGGGGAACGAAGCCCTGCGGGCCTTGCACGTGTGAGCAAGTTTTTGGCGCTGGCTACCGTCGTGGGGCGTATGGACGTGACAATCGACGCGGTGCGCGTCGCCCTGACGGAGGAAGGGGCACAACCCATCGTGGTGCTCGCACCGGACGACGACGACGACATCCTGCCGATCTTCATCCGTCTCGAGGAGGGCGTGAGCATCGCCCGGGGGATGGAGGCCGAGGACATCGGTCGCCCGCTCACGCACGACCTGTTGCTCGACGTGATGGAGGAGCTCGGGGGCCGCGTCGAACGCGTCGTCGTCAGCGAACTCGACGACCACACCTACATCGCAGACCTCCACATCCAGACGCCGCGGGGCGAGACGGTCATCGACGCCCGCCCGAGCGACTCGCTCGCGCTCGCGGCGCGCACGAACGCCGCCGTCGAGGTCGCCGACGAGGTGTTCGAGGACGGCCGACAGTCCCGCGCGCAGTTCGACGACCTGCAGGACATCCGCGACGTCGCGGAGATCGGCACATGAGCGGCGAACTCGCCACCGACGACGTGCTGGACGACCTGTTCGCGGTCATCGAGGAGCGCAAGGAGACCCTCCCCGAGGATTCGTACACCGCGTCGCTGTTCACCCACGAGAAGGGCGAGAACGCCGTCCTCGAGAAGCTCGGCGAGGAGACGACGGAACTCGTCCTCGCCGCGAAGGACGACGACCGCGACGAGCTCGCCCACGAGAGCGCCGACATCGTCTACCATCTGCTCGTTCTACTCGCGATGAAGGACATGGACGTCGCCGACCTGCGGGACGAACTGGCCGCGCGGCGTTAATCCTGCAGTCGCGCGCCGACGCCGACGGCTCGCCAGTCCGGCATGCCACCGGAGTTGTAACTACAGTTATAAAATACTGTCCGCGTTCCGTCACTCGGCCCGTTCGAAGCGGTGGCGGTAGACGGTGGCGTCGTCGTCCCACTCGAAGTCGTCGTGCGCGCGGTCCAGGCGTTCGCGGTAGGCGTCGAGGTCCTCCGAACCCTCCGCCCGGGCGTCCTCGTCGGTCAGGTCGCCCAGTTTCCGCTCGGTCACCTCGACCACCTCGAAGCGCTCGCCGTCGATTGCGAAGGTGTCGCCCTCCTCGGCGTAGGCGTCGCCGCGGTGGAGTTGCGAGATGCGGCCCGATGCGACCGCGCTCCGGATGTGCTCCGCCGGTAGGACCGTGCTGGCGTCGATGGATGCCATGGGTGCGAGTTCGAGCGCCCGCGACAAAACGGCACGGGTCACGCCTTCCTCAGCCAGCCGCCGACCGCGCCCCCGATGGCGCTGTCGACTGCGAGCAGGAACGTGACGATGACGGCCGCGAGGAACAGACCCGCGCCGCCGAACAGCGACCCGACGGGGCCGCCGACGAGGCCGCCGAACACCGTCCCGGCCAGACCGAGGAGCAGGGCGACGACGACGCCGGCGACCGACCCCGCGAGCAGTCCGTGCCAGAAGCCCGACCCGAGGCCGCCACCCGCGACGTAGCCGGCGGCGAATCCGCCGACGAGCCCCGCCCCGACGTGGCCGACTCCCGGGACGGCGGTTGCGACCACGCCCGCGACCACCGAGACGACGAACCCGACCGCGACCGCGTACCAGTCAGTCATACGAATCGATAGGTGGGACGGCCCTAAAAGACGTCCGTCCGGGCAGCTCCCGGAACGGGCCGGTTCCCGAAACGCACGAGTTTTACCGTCCCGCGCACGACTGTCAGCTACACCGGCCGTCCGAACCGGAGGATATCATGAGCGAAGGGAGCAAGACCGAACCGACCGACGAGGGTGACGGCGAACCCGACGTCTTCACGGTCGACGAGACGATCGGCGAGGGCGTCTTCGAGGAATCGATGGGTCCCGGGTCCTCGTTCGCGCACCTGTATCGTGGCGAGATCCACCGAATGAAGCTCTGGCGCGAGCGCCTGGACAGGACGAGCAACTGGGCAATCACGGTGATGGCGGCCACGCTGACGTTCGCCTTCTCCAGCAGGAGCAACCCACACTACATCGTCCTGCTGGCGATCGTCACCGTCAGCATCTTCCTGCTCATCGAGGCGCGTCGCTTCCGCGCCTACGACATCTGGCGCTCGCGGGTGCGGATGTTCCAGCAGAACGTGTTCGCCTACGCGCTCGACCCGGAACTCGGGGTCGTCGACGACGAGTGGCGCCAGAAGCTGGGCCGCGACTACCGCATCCCGAAGATGAAGGTGTCGCTGGAGGAGGCGCTCGCCCACCGCCTGCGCCGGGTGTACGCCCCGCTGTTCCTCGTGATGCTCGCGGCGTGGGCGTTCCACCTGACCACGTACGCGCAGGCGCAGGGATGGCCCCAGAACGCCGGCGTCGAGGGGCTGTCAGGGACGGTCGTCACCCTCCTCGTGGTGCTGTTCTACGCCGGCCTGTTCACCATCGCGTACCGGCCGCGGACCTGGCACGTCAACGGCGAACTCATGTCCAGCGACGTGACCGGCTGGGACTACTCCGAGGACTGATCGCCCTCCAGGCGCGCGACGAGCGTCTCGACGGAGGACGAGAGTTGCCTCGTGCCGAACAGTGCGACGAGCAGTGCGCCGGCGGCGTCGAAGACGAGGTCGACGATGGTGTCCTCCAGCCCGTACTGGACGAGGACGGGGTCGGCACCGATGGCGTAGGCGACGCCGCGCGCGGCGAACTCCACGACCTCCCAGAGGACGCCGAGCGCGAGCGTAAAGAGCAGGACGAAGACGAACAGGAACTTCGGCGGGAACGAGACGGCGTCGGAGTGCTCGTCGAACGCGCGGGCGGTGGCGTAGCCGACCCCGGCGACGATGGTGGCCGAGAGCGTGTGCGTGAGGTGGTCCCACCACGGCACCGACTCGTAGAGGCCGAGCATTCCGATCGCGTGGAGGAAGACGGCCGTCGTGATCCACAGCGTCTGCAGCGGCGAGAGCGCGACGGAGTAGTCGCGTTCGAGCACGCCGGGGAGCAGGGTCACGCCGAGCGCGAGGACGCCGTTGACGAGCACGGCCACGTTCCGGGTGACGATGCCCGCCAGCACGATGCCGACGATGGCGAGCTGCAGCAGCCGGACCACCCATCGCTCGCGTGGGCGGGCTGCGCTCGGAGGGGACATACCCGAACGTACACACTCCGGTACGTAAACCGTGGGCTTCGGCGGCGGCGCGAACCCGCCAGGGCGTCGGCCGCCCATCCGACAGACGAAGCCGTGTCGGGCCGCTGGTGGTCCCGACCGCACGGGTCCCGACGCTGGAGGTGTCGGCCGCGTACGAGCGGTCCCGGGAGGGGTGTCGCACCCGTACGTCTGACGTAAGAACTATACTCGCTCGAAAGTCCCTTTTTCCTATGGGATTCATGAGCAAAATTCTCGGCGACCGTCCCGCCGGGACCGTCGACGACTACGTCGAGCTCGACCTCGACGACTTCGAGACGGAGACGGACGACGCACAGATGAGCGTCCACATCGCGGAAGTGCAGGGCCAACAGGACATGATCGACATCAAGGACGCCATCTACGACGGCGACCTCGTCATCGCCGACATCACGCGCCTCCGGACGGAGGACACGACCGTCGAGCGCATCACCGCCGAGCTCCAGCAGGTCGCGCGCGAGGTCGACGGCGACATCGTCCAGAAGGGGGACGACCAGCTCATCGTCACGCCGACGGGCGTCGGAATCAGTCGCGAGAAACTCGGTCGGTGACTAGACGTCGTCGGGAGCGTCCGCGTCGTCCTCGACTGCTCGCTTCATCGAGTCGCGGCGCGACTTCGCGTCGCGACCGGTCGCCTCGAGGAGGAACTCGTTCTTCTTGTTGACCGCGTCCGCCGCGGCGTCGGCGTGGCCCTCGGCGATGACGTCCTCGGCGGGGCGCTCCTCGAAGTGGACCGCGAGCTTGTCCTTCTTGCCGCTGTACTCGGCGGCACCGGCCACGATGCGGTCGAACACCGGATTGTCGGGGTCCGCGACCACGTAGAGCTCGTGTCCGTCGACCTCCTCGGTACCGGAGACGGTGCCGAAGTACTCCTCGATCTTCCCCTTCAAGTCCGGAATACGGTCTTCGAGATGCTCACCGCGTCGCATCTTGTACTCTTTCATGGATAGCAGCACGTTGGACAGCGTGATGTATACCCTTTTCGCGTTCAGGTGCGCTCGCTGAGATAGCCCCTGCGACACTCGGGACAGATGTCGCCGGCGCGCAGGGAGGAGTCGGTCACGTCGTCGACGTGGTTGCACTCGGGGCAGACGAGGTCCGCGTCCAGGGTCGTCTCGGCCGCCTGGTCCGGCTTCGGTGCCTCGCGCGCCCGGGTGAACCCGGTGTCCTCCTGGGGAGCAGGCGTCGACGGCGAGGACTGCGATTCGGCCTCGACGAACTCCGCGTCGTCCTCGACCTCGGGCGCATCCTCTGGGGTCAGGCCGCCGCCGAACTCGACGTCCGCACCGTCGCCGTCGTCGGGCCGTGCGTCGAACCCCTCGTCTTCCCCCTCGGTGTCGGGCCACTCGCCGTGCCCGCGCTCGGTCGGCTCCTCGGTGTCGTCCGACTCCGGCCACTCGCCGTGCCCGCGCTCGTCGTCGTCCGCCCCCTCGTCCTCGTCGTCATCGTCGTCGTCGAGGATGACGCCGTCGTCCTCCTCGGCGTTCTCCGGCGGTTCGAACCCGTCGTCGAAGGTCGACGGCTCCTCGCCGTCGCTCGTCGTGCCAGTGTCGACGGCGTTCACCGGTTCCGTCTCGACGGCCTGGCTCTCGGGGGGCTCGGGATTCGGTTCCGGGTCCTCGATAGCCGTTACTTCCTTGTTCTCGCTGACGACGCTCCGGTCGCCACAGCGGCTGCACTCCTTGAACTCCCGGACGGTGACGACGACTTCGTTGCCCTGCTCCTCGCGCTCACGCTCGATTTCGGGCTCGCCGTAGTCGTGCCCCAGCAGCGAACACCTGAGACCCATTGACAGTGACTTTTTTTCACCGGGTACTAAAAGGGTACTGCTTCCTCTAGCTCGGGCCGAAGTTCTCTGCCTTCGCCGCGTCGGGGTCGTGGCCGGCCGCTGCGAGGGCGTCCTCGGCGTCCGCGAGGAAGTCGGCGAAGCCGTAGACGAACGGCTGGCCGTCGGCCGCCGAGAGCACCTCCCGCACGCGGTCGTCGTCGGACAGCGGCTCCGTCGTCATCACGACGGTCGCCCCCTCTGCTTCGAGCGCGCGCAGGCGGTCCTCGTGGGCCGGTTCCTCGTCGCGGTAGACGACCGTCACGTCGCTGCCGTCGTCGGCGGCGCGCTCGCCGATGCCGACCGCCGGGCCGACGCCGGGACCGCCGGCGAGCACGACGACCGACGCTTCGTCCTCGTAGTAGGCGTCGCCGTAGGGACCCGCGACGCCGACGGTGTCGCCGGGATCGCGCTCGGCAAGCCACGGACTGAGGTCGCCCTCGGGGTCGACCCCGACCGTTATCTCGAACGTCTCCTCGGCCGACGGCGAGGAGAGCGTGTAGTGGCGGGTGACCGCCTCGCCGTCCACCTCGCCCCGCACCTGGACGAACTGCCCGGGGCGGGCGTCGAACCCTGCCGGCGTCGCCAGTTCCAGCGCGACCGTCGCCGGGCCGACATCCCTGACGGCCCGCACCTCGACTTCGGTTGCGTCCATGTTCGGGGGTTGGTGCGGACGCGACTAAGAAGTTCCCGCTCTGGATCCGGAGAACGTCTGGAGCGCACGGCGCGCGAACCAGCATCTCCACGGCCACCCAGAAAGCCCCTGTCGGTTGGTCGCCCACTGAAACGGGGGAAGCCACCCGATCGAGTGGAACGATGGACACTTTCTGACCCCCGCACTGGGGGACGCGAACCCAGGACGTCCACTCACCCCGTTTTCGGGGAGCGGATTCACCGGAAAGCGGGCCTTTTTGCTCGCGCGACTCCACGGCCCGACCATGACGTTCAGCATCTGCGTGCGCGAGGAGTACGAGGACGAATCGGGCGAGGACCAGCTCCGGTTCGGCGTCGCGGTAACGACCCGCCTGCCGGGGGTGGGGACGCTGTGCCCGTTCGCGAGCGAGAACGGCGCGGTGGCGACCCAGAGCCTCGTCAACGTCGACCTCGGCCGGAAGGGCATCGAGTACCTCGACGACGGCCTCGCGGTCGAGGACGCGCTCGACGCCCTGCTCTCGGCCGACGACGGCGCACCCCAGCGCCAGCTGCACGGCGTCGACGCCGAGGGGACGTTCACCTTCTCCGGCGAGGAGTGCAAGGAGTGGTACGGCCACACGAGCGGCGACAACTACACCGTCGCCGGGAACCTGCTGACCGGGGAAGCCGTCGTCAGGGAGACGGCGCAGGCGTACGAGGACGCCGCGAGCGACGCCCGGACGGGCCTCGGCGACGAGACGGACGCGCCGCTCGCGGAGCGACTCGTCGACGCGCTGGCGGCCGGCCACGCCGAGGGCGGCGACAAGCGCGAGGAACTCCACGTCCAGAGCGCGGCGGTGGTCGTCGAGCGCACCGAGGACGAGGAGATGGAGCCGTACTACGACGACCTGCGCGTCGACGCCACCGAGACGCCCATCGCGGACCTCCGGGAGACCTACGAACTCGCCCGGGAGGGGTACGAGATGGCGGTCGAGCGCTACAGCGAAGCCTACGAGGAGGACGACCTGTCGGGGAGCGACGAGGACGGAGAGTAGGAACGACGAGAACGAGAGTAGGGGTGAACAGCGACGGAAGCGGCGGTCGTTCAGACGGTGAACTCGAACAGTTCGTCGCCGACGTGGTGGAGCGACTCGACGACCTTGCCGCTGTCGCCGACCATGTCGTCGCCCGCGGTCTTCGCGCGGCCGACGGCCAGCACCTTCCCGTGGGTCTCCTCGGCGATGACGACGAGGTCGCCGGGGTCGATGGAGTCGTCGGCCTCGACGATGCCGGGGCGCATCACGTCGGCCCCGTCGCTGACGAACGAGATGGCGCCGGCGTCGACGGTGACGACGCGGTCCTGCGGCGGGTGGGCGTTCGCACCCTCGACGGTGAGGAACGGTTCGTCGTCGACGTAGAGGACGTGTTGCTCGCCGTCGACCAGCACGACGTCGAACTCCGAATCCTCCAGCTCGACGAGTTCGTACGTGTCGGCGTCGAGGTCGACGCCCACGCGGTCCGCGAGCGCGTCCTCGATCTCGCGCACCTCGTCGCTGCGGAGGTGGTGGCGTGACTTGACCTGCATACCACATCGTCCGTCGCTGCTCGGCATAAAGCCCCGACTTTCGCGACGCCGCGGGCGGTCGGTCACCGCCGACGCGGCCCGAGTGGCCGCTGTCCGATGACCGTCGCCCAGGTGCCGGACCGACGTCCCCGCACGCCTGGACGGGGCCAGTCGCCGGAAACCGGCGACCCGATTCCGGCAAAAGGGCGAAGTAGGCAGGGGTCGAATGGAGTGGTATGTGGGGTTCCCGGAAGGGCGGGGACAAGCAGTCGGTCGTTTGCATCGCCTGTGGCACCGCCGTTCGCCGCGACGCTGCACGAGAGTACGACAAGGAGGGCAACCGCTGGGACCGCAAGGACAAGACCTTCGAGCACCTCTGCAAGGACTGTCACCGCGGTCTCTGTCACCAGCCACGGGCGGAACTGGAGGACATCCTCGTCGACATCGACGCCGGTAGCATCGACCAGCAGGAGTTCTTCGCACGGTACGAGACGACCGTGAACGAACGCTACGGGCCGCTCGAAGAGGAGCGGTAGGGCGTCGCGGCGGCGGAACGCGGCGGTCGAAGACCGACCGGCGAACGTTCGGGCGGACGAACGGGGCGTGGAGAGACGTGGAAGGCGACGGAGAGGGGTCGAGGGGGCGACGAATCCGCACGAGGCGGACGACGTGACGGGGAGGACGGACCGACCAGTCGATACGACTAACTGGCCGACCCTCCTAGGGTCGGTCATGACCAGCGACGCACAGGCCGAGGCCGGAACGGCCGAGGGCCAGGGTCCCGTCGAGATCTCGCCGGAACTCGCGCGGAAGCTCGAGGACCACCGCGAGGAGCTCTTCGAGAAGTTCGACATCCGCGACGAGTTCCCCAGCGCCGTGATGACCGAGGCGGAGAAGCGGACCGAGGACATCCAGGCCGAAATCCAGGAGGAGGTCGACGAGCGCCGCGACCTGCGCGACATGACGACCTGGACGACCGACCCGGTGGACGCCCAGGACTTCGACGACGCACTCTCCGTCGAGGAGCGCGAAGACGAGTACGTTCTCTGGGTCCACATCGCCGACGTGACCCACTACGTCACGCCGGACACGAACATGTGGGAGGAGGCGGTCGAGCGCGCCAACACGGTGTACCTGCCCGCCTACACCATGCACATGCTCCCGCCGATGCTGGCGGAGACGGTCTGTTCGCTCGTCCCGGAGGAGGACCGGCTCGCCCACACCGTCGAGATGCACCTCGACAAGGAGACGCTGGGCTACGAGGAGATAGACATCTACAAGTCCGTCATCCGCAGCGACGAGCGACTCACCTACACGCAGGCGGAGAACCGCATCGACGACGAGGACGCGCCACTGCACGAGGAGAACGCGCTGGCGTTCGAACTCGCCGACCAGATGCACGAGCAGCGCAAGGAGGACGGCAGCCTCGTCCTCAACCCGCGCCGGGACCGCGCCCACACCATCATCGAGGAGTCGATGCTGAAGGCGAACAAGGCGGTCACGCACGAGCTGATGTGGGACCGCGGCGTCGAGGCGATGTACCGCGTCCACCCCCAGCCCACGCCGGACGAGTGGAGCGAGGCACTCCAGGAGATCCAGGACCTCGACGGCGTCTCCATCCCCGGCGAGGCGTGGGACGACCCGCGGAAGGCCGTCAACGCGACGCTGGAGGACGCCCCCGGCCGCCAGCTCGACAAGATCCAGTGGGCCGTGATGAAAGTGATGCCGCGCGCGAAGTACATGAGCGACCCGTTCGGCGGCCACCACGCGCTGAACTTCGAGATCTACGGCCACTTCACCAGTCCCATCCGGCGGCTCTCGGACCTCGTCAACCACTGGATCGTCTACACGAACGACGTGCCCGAGGACCTCCCCGCGCTCTGCGAGCACGCGAGCGACAAGCAGGCCGACGCCGAGGCCTGCGAGCGCGAGTACAAGCAGTTCCTCGAGGAGGTCGGCCTCGACGCGGCCGCCGTCAACAACCGCGGCATCGAGGTCGTCGAAGAGGACTAGAGCTCCTTCTCGCGAAGGTAATCGTCGACGGTCGCGCCGAACAGTTCCTGTTCGCGCTCCTCGACCACCGCGTACCCGCGCTTCTCGTAGAAGGCGTTGCCGACGTCGTTGCCGGCCATGACCGCCAACCGGAGGCGGTCAGCCTCCTCGTCGCGAAGCCAGCCTTCGATCCGGTCGAGCAGGGCGGTGCCGACGCCCTCTCCCCACTGCTCCGGGTCGACGTAGATGCGCGCGAGCCACGCTGGCTCGCCCTCGTCGCCGAGGACGGCCTGCGCGAAGCCGACGACGCCGACCCCGACGGCCGCCACCAGGAACAGGCCGTCGTCTCGCCGTACCGACTCCGCGAGACTGTCCACGTCGTACCACTCGTCTATCGCGCGCTCGACGGCGTCCGGACCGACGACGTCGTCGTGAGCGGCGTGCCACGACTCGCGCGCGACCCGTCGGATGGCCGCGACGTCGTCGGCCGTCGCCTCGCGGACGGTCGAGTCGTCCATGCGCGAGACGTACACATCGAGCGACAAATCCTTTCCGCGAGCGCAGGGTTGAGTACCGAGCGTCGCCAACGCCGACCGTGCCCGCGTTCCCCGACCCGGACTCCCGCAACGTCCTCGAACCCGACTGCTCGCGCTGTCCCGACCTCGTCGAGTGCCGCGAGCGCATCGCGTGGGGGAACGGCCCGCTCGACGCTGACGTGGTGGTGGTCGGGGAAGCGCCCGCATACGGGAACGCCGACGCCGACCGCTGGCGGGGCGGCAACTGGACGGGGATGGCCTACACCTCGCGTCACTCCGGCCGGCGCGTCCGGAACCTGTTCGCGGCGGCCGGCTACGGACCGGACGACTGCTACTTCACGAACGCGGTGAAGTGCTTCCCGGAGGGCGATGACGGGAGCAACCGCGAGCCCCGACCCGAGGAGCGAGCGAACTGCTTCGACCACCTGCGGACGGAGATCGCGCAGGTCGACCCGGGCGTGGTGGCGACGACTGGCAAGCACGCGACGGCGGCGCTGCTCGAGTTCGAGTCGATACCGATGGACAGGTTCCTCGACCGCGTTCTCGACCCCGTCGACTGCAAGCGACTGGGCGTGACCGCGCTGCCGCTACTTCATCCGTCGTACGAGAACGTCTGGCAGGCGCGGCTCGGCTACGACCGCGAGGAGTACGTCGCCGCAGTCGCGGTGCGGCTCGACGCGCACGTCTGACTACTCGTCTGCCGAACCGGCGTCGGAGTCGCCCGTCTCGTCGGCATCGCCGACGTACACGTCGCCATCGCTGTGCGCGCTCACCTGGTGGCCGTGATAGGCGAAGACTATCTTCCCGCCCTTCCGTGGTTTCCCGTCGACGCGTGGACCGAACAGCGCGTCCAGCGCGTCGGGGTCGACCACGTCGTACAGCTGTGGACGGACGTCGTTGGGGTCGGTGTCTTCGTGCGCCGCGATGGCGTTGACGACGGCCGTGCTCAACCGCTCGCCGTCGTCTCGGCTGTAGACCGTATGGGCCATTTCACAACCGCAACAGAGGAAGGTAGAGCGAATAAGCATGTCGGCGGAAAGCGTCGGTTACGAGCGCGTCGTTCGCCGTCGTCTCAGGGCGCGTCGAGGCATATTCCGGGCGTCGAGCGGTATGATTGCGTGACCGGCGACGAAGAGAGTGACCCATTCGTCGGGAACCGAAGCCAGAGCGCCCCGACCCGGCGCTAACAACCGATACACCCCGCCGGTTTGATATCGGGGACTCCCGCGTTACCGGCCTGCGTAGCCTTCGCGGCGGGCGTGCGGCGTCAAGCGACTGGCGAACAGGCGGAGCGCGTCGGGCATGGCACGGCGCAGCCCGAACCCGGACGTGGTCGGCCGGGAATCGCCAGTGAACGACGAGTCGGCGGCCCCAATGTTAAATATGTTACCCGAGTGAAGTCAAATGAATGACGGTCTCGGAGGAGCTGGCGGAGGAGCGGATCGAACGGTTCGAGCGGTCGATGACCCGGTCGAAGTGGAAACTGGAGAATCAGGACCTCAGCCAGGAGAGCGTCTCCCGCGTCCACAACTCCATCGGACGGGACGAAGAAAAGATCGGCCTGTACCGGCTTCTGCTTGGGGACGTCGCGGCCGCTACGGAGCACCTCGAAGAGGCGACGCGGCGGTACGCGCTGAAGTACGAGCACAAGCGGACGTACGAAGCGGAGGAGAACGACCAGGCGACCTGGCAGACGCAGCGATCGATCCTCGAACGGCTGACGTACGCCGCGCTCCTCTCGCGGAACGACGCGTCGGTCGAGGAGGCGGCCGCGAAGGTCGACGACCTGGACGCGTACAGACGCCAGTTCCCCAGGATGGTCCACAAGTACCACTTCACGACGGCGCTGGCACGTGTGGCGGCGGACGCCGACGACCAGCGGGAGCGCGTGGACGCGTTCGGCGACAGTCTCGCCGACGTGAAGCCGGACCACCAGCCGTACTTCGGCAACCTGGCGACGATACTCGATGGAATCGTCAGCGGCGACGAAGCGACGGTGCGCGACGGACTAGAGGCCTACCTCGACGACTACGACGAGGACAGGAACGACGACCCGGAGTCGCTCTCCGACCGCGTCTCCAAACGGGCCACGGCGCTGTACCTGCTCGCGAAGCGACGCGGGGTCGACGTCGAGATCGAGAGCCGGTACATTCCGGACTGTCTCCGCTCGGTCGGACAGTGAGCGGCTGCCACCACGACGAGCCGAAACCACGCGCTTCGTTCCGGACGGCGACGTCGTCCAGCGAGACGGGAACGGCCTGGTTCGAGGACCGATTCGACGGATGGCGTGACGAGGAGCTTTTCTGAAGGGACGGGACCGAGCAAGCAAGCGGACGCGAATGGACTCACCCAGAGAGAACCGTGAACTCGCCGAGGAGAGAGGTAGTCCCATCGAGAGAGAATAGTGGACTCGCCGAGACAGAATAGTGGACTCGCCGGGACCGAGCAAACGCTTCGCGTTTGCGAGGGTCGGCGAGTCCACGAACGACTGACGGAGCGAAGCGACGGAAGGAGTGAGTGGACTCGCCGGGATTTGAACCCGGGGCCTCTTCCTTGCGAAGGAAGCGATCTGCCGCTGATCTACGAGCCCTCGCATCATCATACCGGCCGGCGATTATTAGTACCTTGTGTTTCGACGCGCAGGATGTGAAGACGTCCCGCGACCAGTCCGAGCGCGAGGCCGGTGAAGTGGGCGATGAGGGCGACGCCAGGGGCGGCCGTCGTGGCGGTCACGGCGAGCGCGAACGCGGCGACGAGCGCGACCTGCACCCCGGGAGAGAGTTCGACGCGGCCGAGCACGGCGTCGGTGACGAGGTTCCCGGCGAGCAGGTAGCCGAAGAGGCCGAACACCGCGCCGCTTGCGCCGAGGACGGCGGTGGGCGGGCCGAAGAGGTCGCCGAGCAGCACCTGCGACACGCCGGCCGCCATCCCGACGGACGCGAAGAAGGCGTGGAAGCGTAGGGTCGTGGTCACGCGTTCGACGAGCATGCCCACGAACAGCAGGGCGACGGAGTTCGACAGCAGGTGGGGAACGGACGCGTGGGCGTAGACGCTCAGCGGGAGCGTCCACGGGTGCGTCGTGAGCGGCGGGGCGAGGGCGAAGAGTCCGATCGCTACCGTCGGCGCGACGAGACCGACGAGGGACTGGAGGGAGAAGACGACGGCGAAGACGGTCAGCGTCTGGACCGTCGGACTACCGGACGTTCGCATACCCACTACAGGTGCCGGGTCGACAAAAAACGTCGTGGAGCGAGTCCCGGGACGGTGCCGCAGCTAGGTGGGAAAAGAAAACAGGAAGATAGGGTGGATCAGTCCTCGAGGACGATCTCGATGCTCACGTCGTTCGGGACCTGGATGCGCATCAGCTGCCGGAGCGCCCGTTCGTCGGCGTCGAGGTCGATGAGGCGCTTGTGGACGCGCATCTCCCAGTGTTCCCACGTCGCGGTCCCTTCGCCGTCGGGGGACTTGCGGGTGGGAATCTCCAGCGTTTTCGTCGGAAGCGGGATGGGCCCGCTCAGGGAGACGCCGGTTTTCTCGGCGATCTCGCGGACGTCGTCGCAGATGTCGTCGAGGTCCGAGGGGTTGGCACCTGCGAGACGGACTCGTGCCTGCTGCATCGTTTAGTTGCCTTCGTCGACGCTGAGGACCTTGCCAGCCGCGATGGTCTGACCCATGTCGCGGATGGCGAAGCTGCCGAGTTCGGGGATCTCGCTCGACGGCTCGATGCTGAGCGGCTTCTGGGGTCGGATGGTGACGACCGCGGCGTCGCCGCTCTGGATGAAGTCGGGGTTCTCCTCCGCGACCTCACCGCTGGACGGGTCCATCTTCTTGTCGATGGATTCGATCGTACAGGCAACCTGAGCCGTGTGAGCGTGGAAGACCGGCGTGTAGCCGGACGTGATGACGCTCGGGTGCTGCATCACGACGATCTGGGCCTGGAACGTCTCGGCGACCGACGGCGGGTCGTCGGCGGGGCCACAGACGTCGCCGCGGCGGATGTCGTCCTTGCCGATGCCGCGGACGTTGAACCCGACGTTGTCACCGGGTTCTGCCTTCGGCACCTCTTCGTGGTGCATCTCGATGGTCTTGACCTCGCCACCGACGTCGCTGGGCTGGAAGCTGACGTTGTCGCCCGTGTTCAGGGTACCCGTCTCGACGCGGCCGACCGGGACGGTCCCGATGCCGGAGATCGTGTAGACGTCCTGGATGGGCAGACGGAGGTCGGCCGACGTCGGCGGTTCCGGAACCGGCAGACCGTTGAGAGCCTCGAGGAGGGTCTCGCCGTCGTACCAGTCCGTCTCGTCCGACTCCTCGGCGATGTTGTCGCCCTCGAAGGCGGAGATCGGGATGAACGAGGCGTCGTCCGTGTTGAACTGGACCTGCTTGAGCAGTTCCTCGACCTCGTTGACGACCTCGTCGTACGTGCTCTGCTGGTAGTCGACGACGTCCATCTTGTTGATACCGACGATGAGCTCGTCGATACCGAGGGTGCGAGCCAGGAAGACGTGCTCCTGGGTCTGGGGCGCGACACCGTCGTCAGCGGCGACGACGAGGACGGCGTTGTCGGCCTGGGACGCGCCCGTGATCATGTTCTTCACGAAGTCGCGGTGGCCCGGACAGTCGACGATGGTGAAGTAGTACTCGTCGGTGTCGAACTCCTGGTGGGCGATGTCGATGGTGACACCACGCTCGCGCTCCTCGGCGAGGTTGTCCATCACGTAGGCGAACTCGAAGCCGCCCTTGCCCTTCTCTTCGGCCTCTTCCTTGTGCTGTTCGATGACGTGCTCGGGTACGTTCCCCGTTTCGTAGAGGAGACGCCCGACCAGCGTGCTCTTACCGTGGTCGACGTGGCCGATGACGGCCAGGTTCTGGTGGGGTTTATCTTCGCTCATTGTATCTCACGCGCAGACGCGCTCTGTCGGAATGATTTGGCAGAAGCGGTTAAAACCATTTCGATACGCTATGCAGGCCATCTCCGCGCCGTCTGGCGGTTAGTGGCAACGAGTGGCACGGATTGGGGCGAGCCTGAATCGTCGAACGGACCGCTTACCGCTGCGGGTCGAGCGCGTTGACGTCGGCGAGCACGGCCGACGCGGTCTCCGGACCGCCCGCGCCCCGGCCGCTCAGGTTCAGTCGCCCGCCGCGGCGGGTCTCGAACTGCACGATGTTGCGCGTCCCCGACACGGCGAGCGTCCCGTGTTCCGGAACGAGGCGCGGCCCGACCCGGACGCCGCCGTCGACCTCCCCGACGAGTCGGATGGTGCGGCCGTCCTCGGCGGCGAGCGCGAGCGCGCTCGTCGGCAGGTCGCGGATGCCGGCCACCGTCGCGTCGTCGAGCGTGTGGCCGCCGCCCTTGAGCACGTTGGCGAGGATGACGCACTTCAGCGCAGCGTCGGTCCCGTCCACGTCGAACGTGGGGTCGGCCTCGGCCACCCCGAGGTCCTGGGCCTCCGCGAGCACGTGCTCGTAGCTCAGCCCCTCCGCTGCCATCCGCGAGAGGACGAAGTTCGCGGTGCCGTTCAGCACGCCCCGGACCGCCGTGACGTTCTCCGCACCGCGGCCCTCGATGGTCGAGAGGACGGGGATGGCCCCGCCTACGGTCGCCTCGAACCGGACCTGGCCCTCGCTCTCGCGTTCGAGCGCGCGCAGGTCGTCGTACCGCTGGGCCACGGGTCCCTTGTTCGCCAGCACGACGTGCCGGTCGGCCTCCAGGGCGGCCCGGACGTGGCCGAACCCGGGCTGGGCGTCGCCCAGCGTCGTCGGCGTCGCCTCGACCAGCGCGTCGTACTCGGCCGCGAGGGCGTCCTCGACGGACGCCGAACCGACGCTGCCCGCCTCGTCCTTGCGGGCGAACGCGCGCTCGACGTCGACGCCCGCGGGGTCGACGACCGCGCCGGTGGAGTCGGCCAGCGCGGTCACCTCGTGGCCGTACTCGTGTGCGAGTTCGGCGACCGAGCGCCCGACAGCGCCGGCCCCCAGGACGGCGAGCCTCACGCCATCCCCTCCGTGAGCGGCTCGATGGCGCGCAGTTCCTTCTCGGCCGCGACCGCACGGACGGACGCGATCACGTCGCCGACGCGGTCGGACGACGTCGCGAGGCGCAGGCGGGCGCTGGCGGTCTCGCCGGCCGGCGCGGACATCGACAGGTCGACGACCGAGGCGCCGGTCTCGGACTCGATGCGCGAGACGGTCGCGGAGACGTCGGCCTCGACGACCGGTCCCGTCAACAGCACGGTGACCTCCTCGTCGTAGCGTTCCGCCCCCGCCCGGACGACGTTCACGCTCGCCTCGCGCAGCGCCGCCACGATAGCGTCGAAGCGGTCGGGCGGACACTCCATGTCGACCTCGATGGGGATGTGGCCGCGCGGTGTGAGCGACCCGCGTTCGTGGAACACGCTCAGCAGGTTCCCGCCGTGTTCCGCGATGGGTTCGAGGGCGCGCAGCAGTTCGCCGGGTTCGTCCGCCAGTTCGAGACGGACGGTGTACGCCTGCACGGATCCGTCACCGTGGTCGGTCATGATGAGGGGATTCCGGGCCGGGAACGCATAAACGTTCACTCGGTCGCAACATTGTCCGGGGGCGCGACCGGTCGGTACAGCCACGCTGGCCGGGCGAGAACGGCACTCCTAACGGTTAGCAACGGACTGCAACCGGGGTAGGTCCGGCGTTCGGACGGCGTTAGTCGGCACGTAGTAATAGCGCTGGAACGAGCACGTGATGGCAGGTGCTCTCGATGACCGTCGACGACCACAGCGACACCGGCGTTCGAACCGACCAGCACGTCTGTGCGTTCTGCCAGACGATGTTCGACAGCAGCAAGCGGGTCTGTCCGTCCTGCGGCGCGGAGATCGTCATGCGCGGGGAACGGTGACGTCGGCGACCCGGCGGCAGGTCCGCCGTCGACGTGACCCCGTCGGGAACCACGTGCGCTGACCACGGACGCTGACGGCCTTCGAACGCTGACGGACGACCGTCGGACTCGACCGGCGACGGTCGGACCGTACCGCGGCGGCCGGGCAGGCGGTGACGCCGACGCCGTGAGCCGGTAGCGGTGCGGAACGCCGGAGACGGCACTCGGGAGCGGTGCCGGACGCAGAACTCACCGGGCGCGAAAAAGCGGAAGAAGGACGGGTCGAACCTAGAGGTAGTCGACGGCCTCGGGCAGTTCGAGCTTCATGCCCTTGCGCTCGCGGATGTCCATGATCTGTTCGCGCTGGAGATTGTCGGCCATGACGCGGAAGCCGGCGTTCTCCGTGTTCCAGGAGGCGCGGCCCTCGGTCGCGGAGCGGATGTCGGACGCGAAGCCGATCATCTCCTCGACGGGCGCGATGCCCTCGACGACCATCAGGTCGCCTTCCTGGTACATGTCGTCGACGCGGCCACGGCGACCCTGGATCTCGCCGGAGGCGGCGCCCATGTGCTCGTTCGGCACGTCGATGCGGACGTCCTGGATGGGTTCGAGCAGGCGGATCTCACCCTGGACCAGCGCGCTGTGGACGGCGTGGCGGACGGCCGGGATGACCTGGGCCGGACCGCGGTGGATGGTGTCCTCGTGGAGCCGGGCGTCCTCGAGACGGATGAGCGTTCCCTGGACGGGTTCGCCGGCGAGCGGACCCTCGTCGAGCGCCTCTTCGAGCCCCTCGATGACGAGCTCCATCGTCTCGTTGAGGTGCTGGATACCCTTCGTGTCGTCGATGAGGATGTTCGTGCCGTGGATCTCCTCGACGTTCTGGCTCGTGTCCTTGTCCATGCCGGCCTCCTGCAGTTCCTCGCGGCGGTCCTGCTCTGGCATGTCCATCGACACGTCGCCCAGCTGGATCTTCTCGACGATGTCCTCCTCGAGCGGTTCTGCGGTCAGGTAGAACCGGTTGTGGCGGTTCGGGGAGATGCCCTCGACCGTGTCCGTGGCCTGCTGGATGGCCTCGCGGAACACGACGATGGGTTCGCCCGTGTTCACCGGGATGCCCTGGTTGCGCTCGATGCGCTGGCTGATGACCTCCAGGTGGAGTTCACCCTGGCCGGAGATGAGGTGCTCGCCCGTGTCCTCGTTGATCTCGATCTGGATGGTCGGGTCCTCCTTGGAGACCTGGCGCAGCGTCTCGATGAGCTTCGGCAGGTCGTCCATGTTCTTCGCCTCGACGGACTTCGTGATGACCGGCTCCGAGATGTGCTCGATGGACTCGAACGGCGTCATCTCGACGGAGGAGACGGTCGACCCGGCGATGGAGTCCTTCAGCCCCGTGACGGAGGCGATGTTCCCTGCGGGGACGGACTCGACCTCCTCGCGTTCCCCACCCATGAAGATACCGACGGACTGGAGCCGGTTCTTCCCGGCGGTACCGGAGACGTACAGCTCCTGGCCCTTCTCCAGCGTGCCGGAGAAGACGCGACCCGTCGCGATCTCGCCGGCGTGCGGGTCCATGCCGATGTCGGTGACCATGAAGACGACCTCGCCGTCCTTGTTCACCATCTGCATGTCCTCGGCGATCTGGCTGTCGGCGTCGCCACGCCAGACGTTCGGGATGCGCTCGGGCTGGGCGTCGACGGGGTTCGGGAAGTGCTCGGCGACCATGTCGAGCACGACGTTCGAGAGCGGCGACCGCTCCTTGAGTTCGTCGACGTTGTCGTTGCGGTTCATCTCGATGATGTCACCGAAGTCGATGCCCGTCCGCTGCATCGACGGCATGCTGACGGCCCAGTTGTACAGCGCGGAGCCGAAGGCGACGGTCCCGTCCTCGACGGAGACCTTCCAGCCTTCCTCGTACTTCTCCTCGTTCATGCCCCGGATGAGCTCGTTGACGTCGCGGATGACGTCCATGAGCCGCTCCTGCATCTCCTCGGGACCCTCCTGGAGCTCATTGATGAGGCGGTCGACCTTGTTGATGAACAGGGTCGGCTTGACGCCCTCGCGGAGCGCCTGGCGCAGCACCGTCTCCGTCTGGGGCATCGACCCCTCGACGGCGTCGACGACCACGAGCGCGCCGTCGACGGCGCGCATCGCGCGCGTCACGTCGCCACCGAAGTCGACGTGGCCCGGCGTGTCGATGAGGTTGATGAGGTAGTCGGTGTCCTCGTACTCGTGGGTCATCGAGACGTTCGCCGCGTCGATGGTGATGCCGCGTTCCTGCTCGTCCTCCTCGGTGTCCATCGCGCGCTGTTCGCCCGCGGTCTCCGAGGAGATCATGCCGGCACCCGCCAGCAGGTTGTCGGTGAGCGTCGTCTTTCCGTGGTCGATGTGTGCAGCGATGGCGATGTTGCGGATCTGCTCCGGCTTGTCCATCAGCCGCTCACACTGTTCGACGATCTTCTTTCGTCTGCCCATATATGGGTACTCCTACCCGCACGAGGTTGAAAAGCATAGTGTTTCGCCACAGCCGAAATCGGCGTGAAACGGCCAGACTCCCTGATATACGGTCACAAGCGTCACAAGAGTAATGCCTGCTCAGACCTTCACACGACACGCATGGACATACGAGTACAGGGCCCCGCACCGACGACGCCGTTCCTCAGCGCGGGCGACCTCTTCGAGACCGAGTGGGACCTCGACCGGCCCGTGCACGTCCGCGTCCGCCAGGACCCCGACGAGCGCACGTGGACCGCCCACCCGGACGGCATCCACGTCCTCAACATCTCCGAGAAGGCCGCCACGAGCGCGATGGCGCGCGAACTCGCCCTCCACGAGTACGCGCACATGGCGCGCCACGAGCAGGCCCACCCCTCCCACACCCAGTCGACCGAGGAGGCGCTCTTTCTCGCGCTCGCCGGCCGGTCGGTCGAGCGGCGCAAGCTCACGCACTGCTACCAGATCGCCAACCACATGAAGGACATCTACGCCGACGACATCACCCTCCGCGTCGGACCGAGCGACAAGCTCGTCGCGTTCCTCGAATCCGAACTCGCGTCGGCCGTCGCCGACCGCCCCGCCGACCTGCGCGGCACCCGGACGACCGCCACCGCCGACCCCGAGATAACGGCGGTCAACGCCGCGTTCGCGCTCGCGCTGGTCGAGCGCCACGACCTCGTCTCGCGCGACCACCGCCTCTACGACCTCGCCCACGCCGCGGCCGACGACGCGCCGGACGTCGACGTGCAGGCGTTCAAGTACCGCTTCCGGTCGCTCGGCGACGACCCGGGCGAGAGCGAGTACCGGAAGCACCTGGTCGACGCGACCCAGGAGTACGTCCTGGGCGGCGGCGGACGGGCGGCCGACTAGCGGGCGGGGCCGGACCGTCCAGGTCTGGCCGCGGCGGTCCACCCGGGTCCGGCCACGCGGGTCGAACCCGACGACGAAGTTCGGCTCACGACGTAGCGCCGGCAGGCGAACCGTCGCTCGTCGCCGACCGGGTTCGCCCAGCACTTATTATACGGACCGCGCCGTATCGCCGACGATGTCCTACACCAAGGTCGATTCGAGCGACGTCGAACCCGTCGCCGAGGGAATGCGCTTTCTCGGGGGGCCGCTCGACTGCGAGAAACTGGGCGTGACGCTCGTCGACGCCGACCCGGGCTGGACCAGCAAGGAGCACGACCACGCCGAGGACGCCCAGGAGGAGGTGTACGTCCTGCTCGACGGCTCTGCGACGGTGACGGTCGAGGGCGAGGACGTCGACCTGTCCGCGGGCGAGGCACTCCGGATTCCGCCCGGCACGACCCGCCAGATACGGAACGACGACGTCGAGAGCCGGTTCGTGCTTGTCGGCGCCTCGGGCGAGGAGTGAAGACGGCGGACGTCCGGGTCGGACACGGGCGTCGCGCGTCGATACCCGTCGCTGACGAGTGGTCGAGAACGAAAGAAGGGGGAACCGATATCAGCGTGCCGCGGCGGCGACGCGTTCCTTCTCTTCCTTCTGGTTGATGGCGTACGTCTGGACGTCGTAGTCGGCCGCGCCGATGAGCTGCTCGGCGAGCGCCTCCTCGGCGTCGGTCGCGCTCTTGAAGGAGGCGTTGTAGACGCCCTCGGCGATGAACTTCAGGGACTGGTCGACGCGGCGCTGGGGCGCGACGTCGACGGCCTTCGGGACGGAGATGCCACCGTACTTCAGGCGCACCGTCTCCTCGCGCGGGGCGGCGTTCTCGACGGCCGTGACGAGCACCTGCACCGGGTTCTCCTCGGTGCGCTCGTGGACGATGTCGAACGCCTCGCGCGTGATCTTCATCGTCTGCTGCTTCTTGCCCGTGTTCTCCTCGGTCTGCATCAGGCGGTTGACGAGGCGCTCGACGATGCTGACCTCGCTCTTCTGGAACTGCTTGCTTGCGTGGCGGCCCATCGTGTGCGCGACGGGCGTGACCGAGATGTAGCGCTCGGTGCTGGGGTCGTCGTACTCGACGTTGGTGACGTCCCACTTGCCGAACAGTTCCGCCGCCGCGCCCTCGCCCTCGGTTCCGACGTGCTTGTCGGGTTCGGGTTGTTCGTCGGCACTCATGGTTATCGGACCGGCTTCTCCGCGTTCCCGCGAACCAGTTCTTCGAGGCTCACGCCGTTGACCTTCTCGACCTTGTAGTTAACGCCGGAGAGGTCGCCCATCGCGCGACCCTTCGCGCCGCCGATGCCGGCGATGGTGACCTCGTCGTGTTCGTCGATGAACGAGATGGCGCCGTCGCCGGGGCAGAAGGCGGTGACCTGTTTGCCGTTCTTGATCAGCTGAACCCGGACGCACTTCCGGATGGCCGAGTTGGGCTGTTTGGCCTCGATGCCGACCTTCTCGAGCACGATTCCACGGCCCTGCGGCGCGCCTTCGAGGGGGTCTGACTTCTCCCCGAGACCGCGCTCGCGTCGGGCGTAATCGGAGTCGGACCACCGGTGGTTCTGGCGGTCCTTCTTCAGCTTGCGAGCTGCGTACTTGCCGTTCGCCATATGACGTGACCTATCCGACGGAGCCACTTAAGCGTCCCCTTTCGAAGTCGTCGTTACGGCCGCAGCTTCGCGTAGCGGGGTGCGAGGAGGAATCTGAGGCCGTCTCGCGGCTCTCGAAACTAGTTCTCTGGCCGGCCGAACTCCGAAACGGGCCGGAGAATCCGTCTCGGTTCAGGACGCCGAGGCTGCGCGGTCGACCCACGCCGACCGACTCGCGCGGGTCGTGTGACGGTGAGAATCGGAAAGAAGTCGACAGTCGCGTCAGGTCAACTGGATGTCGTCCACGTCGAAGTGGCGGTCGGCCAGCAGCTTCGCGGTCTCGATGTTGCGGCCGCCCGCGCCGATGGCGACGCCTGTGTCCTCCTCGGCCACCTCCACGTACGCGAGCACGTCGTCGTTCTCGCTGATGGTGACGTTGTACACCGCCGCGGGCGCGAGCGCGTTGGCGACGAAGTCCTCGGCCGTGTCGGCGTCCTCGACGAGTTCCACGTCGGCACCGACCTGCTCCTCGACGCGCTGGACGGTCTGGCCGCCGGGACCGATGGCCTGACCCATGTCACCCGGCTTGACGACGAAGACGACCCGCTTGTCCGCCTCCTCGTCGTCGAGGACGACGCAGTCGCGCGCCGTCGCGCCGGTCTCGTCCTCGAAGAGGGCGATGTACTGCCGGGCGGCGTCCGAGAGGGTGACCGTCATCAGTCGGACGGCTCGGCACCGCGACTGATCGACCCCATGCGGAGGTCGACGTCGCCGGTACCCAGCTTGATGGGCTTGCCGACGATGACGTTCTCGGTGACGCCGTTGAGGTCGTCGACCTCACCGTGGATGGCGGCGTCGAGCAGGTGGTTGACCGTGACCTCGAACGCCGCACGCGCGAGGACGCTCTCCTTGCTACCGGAGATGCCGTGGCGGCCGATGGACTCGATCTCGCCGCGGTTGGTCATGATGTCCGCGACCAGCATCAGGTGGCGGACGTTCACGTCGTCGAGGCCCTGCTCCTCGAGCGTGTCCATCGTCTCCTCGATGATGGCCTCGCGGGCCGCCTCGATGCCGAGGTTCTTGCGCACCTCGTGGATGTTGTTCGTCGTCGTCCGGGAGGCGTCGACGCCCTCGATGTCGATGACGTCGCCGAACGCCGACCCCTCGGTGTAGAGGACGAACTCCTCCCCGTCGTCGGTCTGCTCCTTGCGGATGACGACGCGGGTGATGTCCTCGATGCCCTTGAAGACGATCTCGCGGAGCTGTTCGACCAGCTGGAGCAGCTCGCGGTAGCTGGGCTGCTCGGGGCCGAACTCGATGACCGCGCCCTGCTTGTTCGTCTGGACGCCGAGCTCGTCCTCGATGATGCTGGCCACCTCGTCGGGCGTGATGAGCCGCTCCTCGAGGGTGTCCTCGTTCAGGTCGATGGAGACGATCATGTCGGCGACGTTCGTCGAGATGTCGCCGAGCGCGAGGATCTTCGTCGCCTCGATCTGCCAGACGACCTCGTGGGCGAGCTCGCGGTCGTCCGCGTACTCGTCCTCGAGGTAGACCGTCATCATCGGCGTGTCCGGCGTCTTCCGAGCGTCCACGAGCTCGATGAGCCGTGGCAGGCCCTGGGTCACGTCGATCTCCGCCACGCCCGCGTAGTGGAACGTGTTCATCGTCATCTGCGTCCCCGGTTCGCCGATGCTCTGGGCGCTCACCGTTCCGACGGGGTCGAGCGGGTCGACGCGGGTGTTCAGGTAGCGGTTCTCGACGGCGCGGGCGATCTCGTCGACCTGGTCGACGGTGACGCCGTCGCGCGATTCGATGGTGTCGTACACCTCCTCTTTCAGCCGCTTCGGGAGTTCGGTGTCCTCCACCAGTGTTCGCATGTCGTCGGTAATCTCAGTCATCGGATTCCACCTGCCGTGCGTCCGCGTGCTCCGAGAGGTTCGTCGGCGGGCGTCGCTCGCCGAGGAACTCCTGCTTGCGTCGTTCGCTGTCGAACTCCTCGTCCAGGACGCTGTCGACGATCCCGTCCACGTCGATGGGGTTCTCCTCCGCGGAGGAGACCCGGACGGGCGAGGTGCCGTCCTCGCCGAACTCGAACTGGACGATGGTGTCGGAGGTGTCCCGCACCGTGCCGTCGTACTGGGTCTCCAGCTCGGACAGCGCGTTGATGAGCCGGCGCTGCAGGTAGCCGGACTTGGAGGTACGGACCGCCGTGTCCACGAGCCCCTCGCGGCCACCCATCGCGTGGAAGAAGAACTCCAGAGGCGTCAGTCCGCCCGTGTAGGAGTGCTCCACGAAGCCGTGGGCGTCCGCGGAGAGGTCGTTCGGCTTGTAGTGGCTCAGCGTGCGGTCCTCGTACCCGCGGTTGATCCGCTCGCCGCGAACCGCCTGCTGGCCGACGCAGCCGGCCATCTGGGTCAGGTTGAGCATCGACCCACGCGCGCCGGATTCGGCCATGACCACGGCGGGGTTGTCGCCCGCGAAGTGGTCCTCGGCGATGTCGCCCGCGGAGTCGCGGGCCTTGCCGAGCGTCTGCATGATCTTCATCTCCAGCGTCTCGTCGACGGTGCGGCCCGGCAGCGACTCGAGGTCGCCGTTCTCGTAGGTCTCGATGAGCTCCTCGACGCGGTCGTAGGCGTTGCCGATGGCCTCGTCGATCTGCTCCTGGGCCGCAGCGGGGATGGTCTCGTCGTCGATGGCCAGCGAGAACCCGAAGTGCATGATCGAGCGCATCGCCAGCGACGCGACCTCGTTGATGAACTGCCGCGAACGGGTCTCGCCGTACTGCTTGGTGATGGTGTCGACGATCTCGCCGCCGAACGCGCCGACCGCGTCCTCGTCGATGGTGCCGTCGGTCAGCCGGCCGTTCTCGATGACGACCGTGTCACCGGCGGAGCTGGTGAACTCGAGGTCGAGCCCGTCCGGCATCAGTTCGCTGAACAGCTGGCGACCCGTCCAGTACGGCTCGCCGTCGTGCTCGCCGGCCGGTTCGGGGAGTTCGTCGACGCGCGTGGCACGCAGCAGGTCGAGCGCCTGCGTCTCGTTGAACTCGGGGTTCTCGTGGGTCAGCAGGTACGTCCCGGAGATGTGGTCCTGGATGGGACCGATGATGTTCTCGCCGAAGCGCGGGGAGAGAATCTGCTCCTGCACGCGCATGAGGACGCGCGCCTCCGCGCGGGCCTCCTCGTTCTGCAGCGCGTGCATGTTCATCTCGTCCCCGTCGAAGTCGGCGTTGTACGGCGTACAGACCGTCGTGTTCAGCCGGAACGTCTTGTACGGCATCACGACGACCTCGTGGGCCATGATGGACATCCGGTGCAGCGACGGCTGGCGGTTGAAGATGACGATGTCGCCGTCGACGAGGTGGCGGTTGACCTCCCAGCCGGCCTCGACCTTCTCGGCGAGCTCCTCGCAGTTCTTCTCGGTCACCTTCAGGCGGCGGCCGTCGGGGCGCTTGACGTAGTTGGCACCCGGGTGGCCCTCGGGGCCGTTGCTGACGTACCGGCGGGCCTCGTCGACGTTCCGGTCGGTGACGTTCATCGTCTGGGTCATCTCGCGAGCGACCCGCTCGGGGACACCGACCTCGTTGAGGCTCAGCGTCGGGTCCGGACTGATGACGGTCCGGGCGGAGAAGTTCACGCGCTTGCCGGAGAGGCTACCCCGGAAGCGGCCTTCCTTGCCCTTCAGGCGCTGGGAGAGCGTCTTCAGGGGCCGGCCGGAGCGGTGCCGGGCCGGCGGCGTGCCCGAAATCTCGTTGTCCATGAACGTCGTGACGTGGTACTGCAGCAGTTCCCAGAGGTCCTCGATGATGAGCTGGGGCGCACCCGCCTCGCGGTTCTCCATGAACCGCTGGTTGATGCGGATGATGTCGACCAGCTTGTGCGTGAGGTCGTCCTCGCTGCGCTGACCGTTGTCCAGCGTGATGGAGGGGCGGGCCGTGACCGGCGGCACCGGCAGCACGGTGAGGATCATCCACTCCGGCCGGGAGCGGTCGGGGTCGATGCCCAGGACGGCGATGTCCTCGTCCGGGATGTCCTCGAACCAGTCCCGGATGTCGCTGGGCATCAGCTTGTTCATGTCCTCCTCGGTGAGGTCGATGTCGAGCGCCTTCTCGATGGCCCGGCGGTCGTCCTCGCGCGGCCGGAACTCGCCGGACATGATGTCGTTGATGCGCGAGAGGTCGATGCCGGTCTGGTCGGCGAGCTCCTGGGGCGCGACCGGTTCGCGCTCCTCGTCCTCGCCGACGTCGCCCTGCATCGCGGCCGCGATGCGTTCGCTGTACTCGCTCGTCAGGACCTGCTGGACCTCGTAGTAGGTCGTCGGCTTCTCGTGGTTGATGTCGTACTGGACCTCGCCACAGTGGGGGCAGCGGTCCTTCTTGCGGGCCTCGCGGATGGCCGACTTCGTGACGTCGTTGATGTCGTTGCCGAGCTCCTTCGTCCGGTCCAGCATGGTCCGGTACTTCTCCTTCTCGTCCTCGGTGAGCAGCAGCCGCGAGCAGTTGCGGCAGGTGCCACGGAGGAGGCGACGGATGAGCTTCGTGAACCCGACGTGGATGACCGGCGCGGCCAGCTCGATGTGGCCGAAGTGGCCGTTACAGGAGCCGGAGTGCTTGCCGCAGGTCTTGCACTCCAGGCCGGGGTCGATGACGCCCAGCCGGGGGTCCATCAGTCCCATGTCGATGGGGAACCCGTCGTCGTCGTAGGTGTCGGCCGTGATGATCTTCGTGGCCGACATCTCGCGGTACTCCTCCGGGTCCATCAGCCCGAAGCTGATTTCGCCGATCTCCTTGGGTGTTTGACCTGTTGACATGGTTTAGACTGCGTCCTCCAGTTCGAGTCGCGGCGCGATACCGAGCGCCTTCATCTCGTCGAGCAGGAGCTTGAACGCGTAGGACATCTCGATCTCGTGGATGTCCGTCTCCTCGTCGCAGTTCGGGCAGTAGACGCGGTTCTGCTCGACGTTCTCGACGCCGCTCATCCCGCAGTTGGCACAGACGTAGATCCACTCGCGGTCGGACTCGTCGAGCAGCCGTTCCTTCAGCGTCAGGGCGGCGCCGTGCCCGATGAGCACGTCGCGCTCCATCTCCCCGACGCGCAGACCGCCTTCGCGCGCACGGCCCTCGGTGGGCTGGCGGGTCAGCACCTGCACCGGCCCGCGCGAGCGGGCGTGCAGCTTGTTCGACACCATGTGGTACAGCTTCTGGTAGAAGATGGTGCCGACGAAGATCTCCGCCTCGATCTTCTCCCCGGTGACGCCGGAGTACATCGTCTCCTTGCCGCTGGACTTGAACCCGTGCTCCTCCAGCGACGACCGGAGTTCCTCCTCGTCCTCGCCGGTGAACGCGGTGCCGTCGACGCGACGTCCTTCGAACGCGCCGACCTTCCCGCCGATCATCTCCAGCACGTGGCCGACCGTCATCCGCGACGGAAGCGCGTGCGGGTTGATGATGAGGTCGGGGACGACGCCCTCCTGGGTGAACGGCATGTCCTCCTGGGGCGCGATGTGGCCGACGACCCCCTTCTGGCCGTGTCGCGACGCGAACTTGTCACCGAGTTCGGGGATGCGCTCGTCGCGCACCGACACCTTCGACAGCTTCGAGCCGTCCTCGCCCTCCATCAGCGTGACCGTGTCGACGACGCCGGACTCGCCCGAGCGCATCGTCACGGACGTCTCGCGGCGCTTCTGCGGCGACAGCCCGCCCATGTCGTCCGGCTCCTCGAGGAACCGCGGCGGACTCGTCTTGCCCAGCAGGACGCTGTTCTCGTCGACCTGCGTCTCCGGGTTGACGAGGCCGTCCTCGTCGAGGTGAGTGTAGGCGTCCTCGCCGCGAGCGCCGCGCACGTCGTCGCTCGGAATCTCGAAGCGGTCCTCCTGGCCGCCGGGGTAGCGGCGCTCCTCGCCCTCGTAGGTGCGGAAGAAGTGCGACCGCGCGAGCGCGCGCTCGACGCTGCCCTTGTTCATGACGAGGGCGTCCTCGATGTTGAACCCCTCGTAGCTCATCACCGCGACGGTGAAGTTCTGGGCGGCCGGCCGGTCGTCGTAGCCGATCTGCTCGGTCGTCTGCGTCTTCACCATCGACAGCTGCGGGTAGTGCAGCAGGTGCTGGCGCGTGTCCGGGCGGATCCGGTAGTTCGCCGACGGGAGCCCCAGCGACTGCTTGATCATCCCCGACCCCATCGTGATGCGGGGGCTCGCGTTGTGTTCGGGGTAGGGAATCATCCCCGCACCGATGCCGAAGATGAGCTGCGGGTCGACCTCGAGGTGGGTGTGGTCGGCGGTGAGTTCGTCCTCGTCGACCGCCACGTAGATGTCCTCCTCCTCCTCGGCGTCGATGAACTCGACCTTCCCGCGGTCGACGAGGTCCGTGAAGTCGAGGTCGCCCTGCTTGACCGCCTCGACCTCGTCCTCGGTGACGAGGGGCTCGCCGTTCTCGACGACGAGCAGCGGCCGGCGGGCGCGTCCCGCGTCCGCGTTGATGATGACCTCGCGCGTCCGGTCTTTCACCGAGACGTTGACCATCTCGCTGACGTCGCCGCGGCGGCGCGCTTCCCGGACCTGACCTGCGAGCTGTTCGGGGTCGGGATGGGTCCCGACCAGACTACCGTTGACGTATACTTTCGCTTCTCGTCCCTGGCTCATGTTAATCGTCTGCGCTCGTAGCGCTGCCTTCGATGCTCTCGATGCCGGGGATACCTTCGACCCCCATCGAGGAGAGTTCTCGTTTGAGTTCCTGTTCGTCGCCGACGTTCTGGCTCAGCTCCATCGCCTGCGCGAAGTTCTTCACCAGACCGCAGTTCGGCCCCTCGGGCGTCTCGGAGGGGCAGATGCGACCCCACTGGGTCGCGTGCAGGTCGCGCGCCTCGAAGTGCGGCTGGCTGCGCGACAGCGGGCTGCGCAGTCGTCGGAGGTGCGAGAGGACGCCCATGAAGTCCGTCCGGTCGACGAGCTGGGAGACGCCGGACCGGCCGCCGACCCAGTTGCCCGTCGCGATGGGGTGTTCGAGCCGCTCGGTGAGGACGTCGGACCGGACGACCGTGTTCACCGAGAGCTGGCGGTTGCGCATGTTCGCGCGTTCGAGCTGGTACTTCACGTCGCGGGCCAGCTTGTTCAGCGCCGTCCGGAACAGGTCCTTCATGAGGTCGCCGCTGACCTTCAGGCGCTTGTTGGCGTAGTGGTCCTTGTCGTCGGCCTCGCGGCGGCCGAGGGCGAGCTCGAAGCACGCTTCCGCCATCCGCGCGAGGTAGTACGCCTTGTTGATCCGGACGTCCTCCTCCTCGACGCCGTCCTCGTGGAGGTGCGGCAGGAGGTAGCGGTCGATGACGTAGTTCGCCCGCTTGAGCTGGTAGTTCTTGCCCTGCCCGGAGGCGACGCGCTTGCCCAGTGCCTCGATGGCCTCCTCCTGGGTCTGGACGTCGGCCGCCTCCAGGTTCTCCAGCATGAACTTCACGATCTCGGGGTCGTCGCTGACGCGGTGGACGATCTCCTCGTCGGACTCCAGCCCGAGCGCGCGGACGAGCGTGACGAAGTTGACGCTCCCCGAGACGGAGGGGAACGACACCTCGAGCAGGCCGTCACGCGAGCGCTCGACCAGCACGAGCGCGCGGTACCCGCGGCGCTGGCTGAACGTCTTGGCGACCTGGATCTCGTCGCCGTACTTCGTGTCGTACTCCGCGAGGATCTTGTTCGGCGCGAGGTCCTCGCTCGTCATCAGCACCCGCTCGGAGCCGTTGACGATGAAGTAGCCGCCGGGGTCGGCGGGGTCCTCCCCGATCTCGATGAGCTCGTCGTCGTCGAAGCCCGCGATGTTGCACTTCTCGGAGCCGACCATGATGGGCATCCGGCCCACCTTCGTCTCGGTGGAGTCGACGACGCGCTTGTCGTCGTTCTCGCCCTTGACGATGGTCATCTCCATGAACACCGGCGCGGCGTAGGTGATGTTCCGGAGGCGGGCCTCCTGCGGGTAGAGAAGTTCCTCGCTGCCGTCCGCTTCCCGGACGCGGGGCGTGACGACGCGGATGTCGCCGAGTTCGACGTACACCGGTTCCTCGCCCTCCTTGTCACCGATGTCCGTGTCGATCGTTCCCTTCTCGTCGACGACCTCCTGCATCCCGCGGGTCAGGAAGGCGTTGAACGAGCGGTAGTGGTGTTCTGCGAGTCGTTCCTTCGAGAAGTACTCCTTCGATAGTTCGCGTCGGTCTTGCCGTTCCATTATTCCACCACGAGTCGGTATACCGTCGCCGTATCGGTCGTTCGCGAGTCGCGAACGATCTCGATGACGTCGCCGACCTCCGCGTCGTCCGGCAGCGCGGGGTCGGTTCGCTTTATTTTCGGCAGGTCTGTGCGTTTGATGTCGTACTCCGAGAGCACCTCGTCCAGGTCGCCCTCGTCGAGGACGGAGTGCTCCGGAACCATGTCGTGTTGGCTTACGTCTACCATGTGTGCGCGGTCCTCTGGCCAGGGGGAGAAATGGCTATCACGAGATACTACAGGGTATTACACAGGGCTCCAATTTAAGGCTTGCTAACTAGACCGCGGACGGCAGGCTATCGCACCCCCGGAGCCGGGGGACGTTCGTTGACGGGCCTACCTACTCCATTCTGGTATAAATCGTTTGGGCCCGTGGCGAGTGAATCGAACGTGATTCGCGGGGCGGCACCGCCCCGCACACCGCCGTCGTTTGGAAAGTCTTAAGTCTATCACCGGGAAACGATTAGATGCGTTCGAAAGCCCGGGTGGTGTAGTGGCCCATCATACGACCCTGTCACGGTCGTGACGCGGGTTCAAATCCCGCCTCGGGCGCTTCTTCCGAATTCAGTCCTCCAGCGAGGCGTCTGGTCGCAGAACGTCGACCCCGTCTCGTTCTAGCGGCAGTTCACGTCGATAGCGATGACGTAGTCGTCCAGTTGCCGACAGAACGGAGACCAGACCTTTAGGCATCGTCGTCGTGAGGCGTGACGGGGGCGGAACAGATGACACAGAGTGCGGCGGGGGAGCGACTCCCGCCACGGGAGGCAGTCGAATCGGACGGTGGGGGAAACGCGACCGACGGACGGACCTCGGCAGCGACGGCGACCGTCACGCACTCGGTCGAGGATAGCCGGGACGGATGATGGAGACGACGCGCCGAGCGCTAGCGGTTGCACTGGCGGTCCTGCTCGTCTCGCCGGCGGTCGCCGCCGTCGCGGGGACGCCCGAGGAGGCCGCGGCGGCCACCGACGCCAGTGCCGTCGCTGCCCAGGGAACGACGACCGCGACGCAGGGGAACGGCCAGTTCCGCCTGGTGTCGACCAGTACGAACGTGCCGGTCGACGGACGGGGGACGCTGGCGCTGACGTTCGAAAACACCGGCGACGCCGTCCGCAACGCCAGCGTGCGCGTGCAGTCGCCCAACGAGAGCCTGCGGTTCGGCCCCGCCCAGAACGCCACCCGGTTCGCCGGCACCTGGAACGCCGGAGAGCGTCGCACCGTGACCTTCGACCTGCTGGCGGAGGAGTTCGCCGAGACGCGCAGCTACCCCTTCGAGGCGACCGTCGCCTACACCGCCACGAACGGCACCCGGGTTCGGACCCCGCCGTTCACGTTCGACGTGCGCCCCTCCGGGCGCATCACCCTCGACCGCTTCGAAGTAACGCGGATTTCCTCGACGGTACAGGCCGGCGACACCGGCACCATCTCGGTCACCGTCGAGAACACCGGCCCCGACGTCGACGACGCCATCGTCACGCTGCGGCCGCGGACCGACACCATCCGCATCGGCGGCGATACGCGCGGCGGCGGGGCCCCCAACGCGACGCGGTTCGTCGGCGACTGGGCGTCCAACGAGGACGTCACCTTCGAGTTCGACGCCAGCGCCGGCAACGACACCGTCGTCGCCAGCTACCCCTTCTCGATGACCGTCTCCTACGCCACCAACGGCAACCGCACCCAGACCCAACTGGAGACCTTCGGCGTGATCCCCGCACCCGAGCAGTCGTTCGCGCTCGGCAACGTCACCAGCACCCTCCGCGTCGGCGACGAGGGCAACGTCACCGGCACCGTGACCAACGAGGGGCCGCAACCCGCCGCGAACGCGGTTCTCGTCCTCCAGTCGTCGGGAGACACCATCTTCCCGCGGGAGAAGGAGTTCGCGCTCGGAACCCTGGCCCCGGACAGGTCGGAGCGGTTCAGGTACCGGCTCGACGTCAGCGACGACGCCGACCAGGGGCCGCGACAGCTGTCGTTCGCCGTCCAGTACGAGAACCAGGACGGCGACCCGCGACGGAGCGAGTCGCTGGAGGCGCGCGTCGACGTCGGCCCACGGCGCGACGAGTTCCGCCTCGACGTTCGGGAGGCGTCCGTCGAGGCCGGCGGAAGCACGGCCGTGGTCGTCGAGGTGACGAACAACGACGACCGGGTGCTGCGGAACGTCGACGCGCGGGCGTTCGCCGACAGCCCGCTGAGCATCGACGACGACCAGGCGTTCGTCCCGCAGCTGGCGCCGAACGAGTCGGCGACCATCCGCTTCAGCGTCAGCGCGGACAGTGGCGCGCTCCCGGCGACGTACCCGCTGTCGCTCGACTTCCAGTACGAGACGCCGGACGGCGAGACGAAGCTCTCCGACACCTACGAGGTTCCGGTTCGGGTGACCGAACCGGAGGACGACGGACTGCTGCCGTTCGCGGACGTCGGCGTGCTGGCGGTCGTCGCGATCGCGACCGTGCTACTCGTCGGCGTCGTCGCCGTGTGGAGGTGGCGGTGAGTGGTCGACTACCAGCGGGTCATCGACTGGCTCGACGAGTGGATCGTCGAGCGGTCGCGGACCGTGCTGGTCGTCTTCCTCGTGCTGACCGCCGGGTTCGCCGTCGGGACGACGCGCATCTCGACCGAGGCCGGGACGAGCCAGTTCACCGAGGACACGCCCGCCGTCGAGGCGTTCGACGCCGTCAACGAGGAGTTCTCGCCGCCCTTCGGCGACGACGAGGGGACCACTCAGCTCATCCAGAGCGGCCGGAACGTGCTCTCGAAGTCCGCATTGCTGGCGATGCTCACCGTCGAGGAACGACTCGAACGCCGACAAGGACTGCGCGTCGTCGGGACGACGAGCGCGGCCGGCATCGTCGCACAGCAACTCGACCCGAACGCGACGACGCCCGAAGCGCAGATCCGTGCACTGGAGCAGGCGACCCCGACGGAGGTCGAGAGCGCCGTCCGGGCGGCCGCCTCGAATCCCGAGTTCAGGGGCCTGCTCAGCAAGGACTTCAACCGGCGCGCGGCGTCGGCGTCGGCGACCGTCGCCGTCGTCCAGCACCGCATCCCGGCCGGCATCGACCCGGCGGCGGGGGCGGAAGCCGAGGGCGGCGACGACCCGCTCAGCGAGGTGCAGTTCCGCTCGCAGGCCGTCGTCGAGACGGTCGACAGCGACATCCGCGTGTTCGGCAGCGGCATCGTCTCATCGGAGCTGTCGAGCGTCACCTTCGACTCGCTGATCATCGTCGTCCCCGCCGCCGTCGTCCTCATCTTCGTCTTCCTGCTGGTCGTCTACCGCGACCCGGTCGACCTCCTGCTCGGCGTCGCCGCGCTCGGGATGACCATCGTCTGGACGATGGGCTTCATGGGGCTGGTCGGCATCCCGTTCACGCAGTTGCTCGTCGCCGTCCCACCGCTGCTGCTGGCGGTCGGCATCGACTACGGCATCCACGCCATCAACCGCTACCGCGAGGAGCGCGTCACCGGGGCGGAGATCCAGCCCGCGATGCGGACGGCCACCGACCAGTTGCTCGTCGCGTTCGCCATCGTCACGGGGACCACGGTGGTCGGGTTCGGGTCGAACGTCACGAGTCGCCTGCAACCCATCCAGGAGTTCGGCGTGGTTGCGGCCATCGGCATCGTCTTTACGTTCCTCATCTTCGGCATCTTCCTCCCCGCGGCGAAGGTCTGGGCCGACCGGTTCCGCGAGCGGACCGGCCTCCCGCTGTTCGGCCGCCGGCCGCTCGGTCGGGAAGGGTCGCTGCTCGGGCGGGTGCTGCAGGGCAGCGTCACGGTCGCCCGGCGCGGTGCCGGCGCGGTGCTGCTGCTCGCGCTCCTGACGACGGTCGCCTCGGGCTACTACGCGACGGGCATCGACACCTCGTTCTCGAACGAGGACTTCCTGCCGCCGGAGGAGACGCCGTCCTACCTCCGGTCGCTGCCCGAGCCGTTCGCGCCGGAGACGTACACCGTCACGGACAACATCAACTTCCTGGAGGAGAAGTTCGCCTCCGCACAGGACGACACGGTGACCGTGTTCGTCGAGGGGCCGTTGCGCGAGGACTACGCGCTCGAGTCCATCCACCACGCCAACCGGAACCCGCCGGACACCTTTCTCGCGACGGACCGGCAGGCCGACGCCCAGAGCATCATCTCGGTCATCCGGTCGTACAGCGAGCGGTCCGAGTCGTTCCGGCGACTCGTCGAGCGCAACGACGTGAACGACGACGGTATCCCGGACGACAACCTCGACCGCATCTACGAGCGACTGCTCTCCTCGCCGGTCCGCGAGCAGGCGCTGCAGTACATCACGGAGGACCGGCGGAGCGCGCGTGTCGTCTACTCCGTGAAGGGCACCGCTACCCAGGAGGCCATCACGCGCGACGCTCGCCGCATCGCCGACCGGTACCGGCTCGACGCCACCGCGACCGGCGAGGTCGTCGTCTTCCAGTCCGTCGCCGGCATCATCCTCGCGTCGGCGGCGCGGAGCCTCGCGACGGCACTGGTCGCCACCGCCATCTTCCTCGCGCTCGTCTACCGCGTCCTCGTCGGGCGGGCGACGTTCGGCGTCATCAACCTCTTCCCCATCGTCGTCGCCGTCGCGCTGTTGGCCGGGACGATGCGACTGCTCGACATCCCCTTCAACGCGCTCACCGCGACCATCCTCGCCATCGCGCTCGGCCTCGGCGTGGACTACTCGGCCCACGTCGTCCACCGCTTCACCGACGAGTACGACTGGGAGGCCGACGACCGGGACGTCGACGAACAGGCGGCCGTCGCCGCCGCGCTCGACCGGACCGTCCGCGGCACTGGCGGCGCGCTGACCGGGAGCATGATCACGACGGTCTCCGGGACCGCCATCCTCGTGCTCGCCATCACGCCCGTGCTCGGACAGTTCGGCCTCGTGACCGCGCTGAGCATCTTCTACTCCTACCTCACCGCGGTCGCGCTGACGCCGTCGGTCGTCGTCGTGTGGGCGCGCTACGCGCGGTGAGGCGCCGGACGGGTGGCGTCAGACCGCCGCGGCGACCGCGCTGTCGACCGCAACCGCGACCAGCAGGACGGTATCGACGCCCTTCGCGTCCGCGTCCTGGACTGTCGAGAGACCGCTCGCCGTCCGGAACCGTCGGCGTCACTATCGATTTCGCAGTTCGCCCGCTCGCGGACTCTCACCCCCGTGTGGTACCTCGCGCTCGCGAACGCGAAGCGAGTGGACAGTCTCGGTCGCGTCGTCGACGACCACGGCCTCGCCGGGCGCGGCCGGCATCCGGTCGGCCAGCGAGGCGTCCATGAACGTCGGTCGGGAGCGCGAAAGGGCGTCGAGGTCGGCGCGCGACGTCAGGCGGTGGGCGACGAGCAGGTCGGCTTGCGAGACGGCGACGTCCGGTAGCGCGTCGGGGCGCTGCGTAGCGGCCACGAGGCTGACGCCGGGGCGGCGCCCGCGCGTCAGGATCGTCCGCAACGCCGGGCCAGCGACGCCGTCGAAGAAGGCGTGCGCCTCGTCGACCAGTAGCCACGGGAGCGGTCCGCGGCCCGCGACGCGGGCGTCGTACAGCGCGGACGCCACGGAGCCGACGACCGCGTTCATCGGCGCCCGGTCGTACCCCGAGAGGTCCAGCACGACGCCGGACGCCGCCGTGAGCTCGGTCGCCGTGAGGCCGTCCGCGGCGAACGCGTCCCACGAGTCGGCGAGGGCGAGGTGGTTCGCGGCCGCGCGCCGGGTCGCGTCCGGCGCGGCCGCCTCGCGCACCCACTCTCGCATTCCGGAGAGCGACGACGACTCGACCGCTGCACGCCAGACGAGCGACCCGGCGGCGCTCTCGCGGTCGAGACCGAGCAGGTCGCACCACGCCTGCGGCGCGAGCGCGTCCGCCGTCGCGCGCGGGGAGTCTACGACCGTGACGTCGCGCCGGGCATCCGCGAACGTCCGGAACGCGCCCATCGGGTCCGCGACGACCGGAACGACGCCCTCGGTGGCTGCGAGCTCCTCGACCAGCACGCCGAGTGTGTACGACTTGCCGTAGCCGCGCTTGCCGACGACCAGCGTGGCGTGCGGCCTATCGACGTCCACGTGGACGGGCGTACCTGCGCTCCCGTCGCGCGCACGGTACGCGCCGAGGTGGCCGGTCGCACCGTCACCCTCCGTTCGGCCGAGCACTCGCGTCACACCACGCCGTGGTCCCGGCTTCGGCTATAAACCCTCGTGCGAGACTTCTTGAGGGAAGCCGGGACCAGACCGGGCCATGCGTGCACTGGAACGCTTCCGCTCGGACGACCGTGCCATCGAGGGACTGCCGATCCGACTCGTCATCGCGCTCGTGGTCGGCGTCGCGAGCCTGTCGGTGATGATGAACATGCTCTCGGGGGTGGGCGGCCTCTCCGTGAGCGAACTCGACGCGAAGCCGTCGCCAGAGGTCGTCTCGCCCGGTCCGACGGAGGTCGAGATAGCGGTCGTCGACGCCGAGGGAGAACCGGTCGCCGACGCGACGGTCGTCGTCCGTAGCGCCACCGCGAGGCTGGCGGAGGTGCGAACGGCGACGACGGACGAGGACGGCACGGTGACCGTCTCGGTCGACCCGAAACTGGGGCCGAACCAGGAGGAGGGAACGCTCGAAATCGACATCAAGCCGCCGGCGGGGAGCGAGTTCGCCGACGAGCGGGAGAACACGAGGATACTGGTGGTCGACGACTAGCCGTCGTCCCAGTCGATCCACTCGTGCTCCCAGCCGCGCTGGACCTGCGCGTGGCGCTCGGCGTGCTCGCGGTCCTCGCGTGCGGTCCGGTTGCGCTCGATAGCGCCCGACTGCTCGCCCTCGACGAGCAGCGGTGCGAACGCGACCGACCCGCAGCGGTCGACGACCTCGGGGTGGTCGGCCGCCTCGCACTCGACGACGGCCAGGTGCTGGTCGCCGCTGCCGAGGGGTATGACGAGCTGGCCGTCCGGCGCGAGCTGGCGGAGCAGCGCCCGCGGTGGCTCGACGGCGGCGGCCTCGACGAGGATCCGGTCGAACGGCGCGTACTCGGGGAGGCCGTCGGCGCCGTCCCGGCAGTCGGCGAAGACGCCGCCGTAGCCCGCCGATTCGAGGTTCCGGCGGGCGTCGTACACGATCGCTCGCGTGATGTCGACGGCGTGAACGTTGCGCTCGCCGGCGATCTCGGCGAGCACGGCCGCGGTGTACCCGACGCCGACGCCGACGACGAGCACCGAGTCGTCGGGTCCGACGTCGAGGGCTTCGACTAGGCGCGCGACCGTGCTCGGCGACAGCGTCCGGGTACCGCGGTAGTCGAACGACTGGTCGAGGTACGCGCCGCGGTCGGCGTCGGCGGGGACGAACTCGTGGCGGGGGACGGTCCGGAGCGCGGTGGCGACGGCCTCGCTCTGCACGAGCGCCTTCGTCTCGTGCTCGAGGCTGTCCACCATGTCGTCGCGCAACACCGCGGAGTCCATGTCGAGCCGTTCGGGGTGGAGGCTCTTCAATCGCGCGGCGTGCGTCCGGTCGCAGCCTGGCGGTCCGTCCCCGGAACATCGCGCACGTCGACGTCGACGAAACCGGCGTCGTCGAGCCACCCGGTGACCCGGTCGACGGTGTAGGCGTCGCCGTTCGCCGTCTGGGCGAGCATGTGGGCACCCAGCAGCGCGGCGTCGTCGGACCGGCCGCGAAGGCGGTCGACCAGGACGACCGCCCCACCCGGGCGGAGAGCGTCGAACGCGTTCGCGAGGAGTCGGCCGTTCTCGTCGGGACCGAGCGCGTGCGCGACCCGCGAGCAGAACGCGATGTCGAACCCCGTCGGCAGGTCGTCGGTGGCGTCGCCCGCGACCAGTTCGACCGGCTCGTCCGCGAGGCGTCGCTCGGCGGCCTCGACCATCTCGGGGCGGTCGACGAGCGTCACGTCCAGTCCGCGGGCGACGAACTCCAGCGCGAACGCGCCCGGGCCCCCGCCCACGTCGAGGACGCGCTCGGCGTCGGGGTGTTCGTGCATCGCTTCGGTGACGCTGGCGCGCACGGTGGCCTCGTCGACGGCGGCCATCGCACCCGCGAGGTTGATGGTCCAGTCGTCGGGCTTCGCCGGCGGCTCGCCGGTCCGCATCGTCTCGGGGAGCTGGAACCACCGGTCGAGGCAGTCGAGCTGGTGGGGCACCGACCCGACGGAACGCACGTCGGTCGTGGCGAAGAAGCCGAGCGCGCGGTTGGTCGCCTCGTACTCGTCGCCGACGCGTTCGAGGAACCCCATCTCGGTGAGCGCCTGCAGGGTGATGCGCGCGGCGCGCCCGGTGACGCCCGCCTCCTCGGCGACCGCCTCGGGCGTGCCGGCGTGGAGCATCACCGCGTCGAGGACGCCAGTCTCGCGCGCGGCCCACAGCAGGATGAGTTCGCGATAGTCCATATCCCCTCGCTGGCGCGCCAGCGACAAAAACGCCGTCCCACCGACGGCTGCACGGACGGGTAGATTCCGGCGGGAGTCGACCGAATGTCGACGGCGTCATCCCGGTAAATTGTCACGTCATGCCGGAAAGCTTGATACGTTCTTCGGTGTACGAAAGGGTGTACATGAGGTGGCGCGCGATCGTTCTCGTCGTCCTCGTCGTGCTCGCTGGCTGTTCGGGGATCCAGTTCGACGACGACTGGGCGGACGGCGGAACGACGTCGGTCGACACCGCAGGAACGTCGCAGACGGCCGACCGCGGAGCGCGAACGACGAGCGCGGACGTCCCCCCCGACAACCCGTGGGGCGAGGCGACGCTCACGGTTGCCGTGAAGCAACCAGGTGCCCCGGAACGAGACTTCACCGGCCCGCTTCGGGAGGCACTCGGCTACTGGGAGCACAACAGCGAGCAGTACGCGGGCTACCCGATCGAGTACGAACTCGACCCCGACGCCGAGAACCCCGACCTCGTCGTCCGGTTCGTCGAGGAGGTAACCTCCTGCCCGAACGTCGAGCACGCCGCCGGCTGTGCGCCGTACGTCACCGAGTCGGCCGAGGTCGACCGGCCGATGAAGGTCGACGTCGACGCGTCGTTCGCGAACGAATCGACCGCGCTCGTCCTCAAACACGAACTCGGCCACACGCTGGGACTGGACCACGACTCTGCGCCGCAGTCCATCATGAACGGGGAAGCGATCCTCGCGACGGCACCGAAACGTGACGCCACCGAACGACCGCTCCCGTGGGCCGACAGCGAGTTGACCGTCTACCTCGGCCCGACGCCGGACCGCGACCGGGCCGCGGTCCACGAGCAGGTCAGCCACGCCCTCGCGTACTACGCGGACGGCGCGGCGGGCACCGTCCCGTCGAACGTCTCGTTCGAGTTCACTCGCTTCCGGAGCGAAGCCGACGTCGTCGTCCGGTTCCCCGACGACCTGCAGTGCACCGGCGGCGCAGGAGGGTCGTGTGGCTCGGTCCGCGGCGTCGACCCCGACCGCGACGACGAACTGGAGCGCTACGAGCGACTGAACGTCTCCATCGCCGGCGTCGACACGGAGGCGGTCGGCTGGTACGTCGGCTACTGGCTCGGCTACGGGATGGGGCTCGACGAGTCGGAGCTCGCACCGCCGCTCCGCGACGACTCCTACGACAACCGGCGGAGCGACTGGTGGGACTAGCCTTTTCCACCGCTCGCGAAAAGACCGGAGTCCGGCGTCAGCCCTCGAAGCCGTCCTCGAACCGGAACGCGCCGTTCCGCTGGACGACCTGCGCGCACCTTTTATCTCGCTTCGCTCGCAAAAGCTGCACCAAAAGCCGTCGCGTCAACCCTCGAACCCGTCCTCGAACCGGAACGTACCGTTTCGCTGGACGACCTGCGCGCACCTTTTATCTCGCTTCGCTCGCAAAAGCTGCACCAAAAGCCGTCGCGTCAACCCTCGAACCCGTCCTCGAACCGGAACGTACCGTTTCGCTGGACGACCTGCGCGCACCTTTTATCTCGCTTCGCTCGCAAAAGCTGCACCAAAAGCCGTCGCGTCAACCCTCGAACCCGTCCTCGAACCGGAACGTACCGTTTCGCTGGACGACCTCGCCGTCGACCTCCAGGCGCGACTCCTCGCTCACGTCGGTGATCATGTCGACGTGGACGGCGCTGTCGTTGCCCGACTCGCCCTCGGGCAGACAGGCGTCGTACGCCCGGCCGACCGCGAGGTGGACGGTGTCACCCATCTTCTCGTCGAAGAGGATGTTGTCCGTGAAGCGGTCGATGCCGCGGTTCATCCCGATGCCGAGTTCGCCCAGGCGGCGCGCACCCGCGTCGGTCTCGAACACGTCGTCGAGCGCGTCCTCGCCCGTCTCGGCGCTGTAGTCGACCACCTCGCCGTCCTCGAACGTGAGGCGGACGTTCCGCACCCGGCGGTCCTGGATGGTCATCGGGACGTCGAAGACCACCTCGCCCTCCGGGTCGTACGGCGCGGTGAACACCTCGCCGCTGGGGAGGTTGTGCGAGTCGTAGGCGACGGAGGCGGCGGAGTTGACGGCCGTCCGACCCTCGATGGACATCGTCAGGTCGGTACCGCCGGAGACCAGACGGACCTCGCTCCCCTCGTCGAGGATAGACTTCATCTTCGCCATCTCGTCGGCCAGCGACCCCCAGTCGCGGAGGACGGCGTCGTAGACGAAGTCCTGGTACTCCTCGTATGCCATGCCGGCCTGCTGTGCGTACGCCCGCGTCGGGTGGAGCGTGCTCACCCAGTCGGTCGAGAGGCGCGCCTCGCGGACGCCCTGCCGCGCCGTCGAGTACTCCTGGCGTCGCTCGCCGGGAACGTCGGCGGCCGCCGTCGTGTTCCGGGTGCCGCCGAGCGAGAGGACGGCGTCGGCGTTCTCGTACAGCGCCAGTTCGAACTCGGGGTCGACCTCGAACTCGTCGTCGTGGGCGCGGAGGTACGCCCGCCGGAGTTCGCCCGCGTCGTAGGTCGCCACCAGGTTCGCGCCGCGCTCGCCGAGTTTCTCCGCGACCGCGACCGCCAGGTCGTGAGCGCCCTCGTCGACCGAGAGCACCACGTCGTCGCCCGCCTCGATCCGCGCGCTCCAGTCGACGAGCACCTCGGCGTGCTCGTGGATTCGTTCGTCCATACCGCCACCGTCGCTGGCGGGCAGAAAAACCCCGGCGATTCCCGGGAGTCAGAACGCCGGCGACTGGCGGTCGACGACGTCCATCGCGTCCTCGAACTCCGCGGCGAGCAGTCCGAGCACGTCGTCGAGCGCGACGATACCTTCCACGGAGCCGTCCGCGACCACCGGCATCCGTCGAACGCCCGCGGCGTCCATCCGTTCGAGCAACTCGAAGACGCTGGCGTCCGGCGCGACCGTCACCGGGTCCGCGGTCATCACGTCGCCCGCCGTGCGGTCGGTCGCGTCCGGGTCGTCGGCGAGCGAGAGCGCGACGTCCCGGTCGGTGAGGATGCCGACCAGGTCGCTCTCGTCGAGGACGAGCACGCTCCCGACGTTCTCGCTCCGCATCCGCGCCGCGACGTCCGCGAGCGCGGTGTTGCTGTCCGCCGTGATTACCTCCGTGACTACGACGTCGTTCACTGACATGGGAACCCCCAGGGTCTCCGTACGACGGACGTGGCGGTAAATTCGTCGGTTACACCGACTGTCGAACGCTCACTCCCTGATATCGCCGCTGGGTGGAGTTCGTCGTCGCCGCCTCCGCGACGGCCTTCCTGAGCGGTTCGACCCACCTGAAAACATTTCCCGCGGCAGCACGTACCTGGGTGCGTGCCCTCCAGACGGACGTTCCTCGCGGCCCTCGGCACCGGCGCTCTCGGCGCGCTCGCTGGCTGTACCGACGGCGACCCGGTCGACGGGCGCTGGTACCGCGCCGGCTACGACGACCGCAACACCGGCCACGCGCCGCGGCGGCGCGGCCCGGGGTCGGACCCCACCGTGCGGTGGTCGGCCGACGTCCCGGAGAGCTACCACACGCCGTCGCCGGTGCTCGTCGACGACCGCGTGTATCTCGGTCACGCGTCCGGGTGGCCCTCCGGACAGAACGTCCGGGTGGGGCTCCGCGTCCTCGACGCCGGAGGCGGCGAGACGCGACGGGACGTCACGGTCACCACGTTGGCAGGCGTCGACACCTCCGATGCACGTTACCTCGACTCGCTCGTGTTCGCGGACGGGGCGCTCTACGTCGTCGCGTACGACGGCCTGTACAGTCTCACGCCGGATGGCGAGGAGCGGTGGCACGTACCGATGGGCGGCGGTCCGACGAACAGCATCCAGCGCACCGGCCACCCGGTCGTCGTCGACGGGACGGTGTACGCCCCGACCGCGAGCACCACGAACGACGCCGACGCGCCGGAGGCGCTGTACGCCGTCGACGCCGAAAGCGGCGACGTGCGGTGGCGGTACGTGCCGGCGAAGGATGCGGCGCTGGACGCACGACCGGGCGACCCGTGGACCTTCCCGCCCGCGTACGCCGACGGCGTCGTCTACCTCGGCGTGCTGGACCACGGCGTCGTCGCGCTCGACGCCCGGGACGGTACGGTGCGATGGCGGAGGCAGGTTCGAGTCTACGGTCCGCCGACGCTAGCGGACGGGCGAGTGTACGCATCGATAGAGTCACCGAGCGACGAACGTTTCCACGTCGTCGCGCTCGACGCCGCCTCGGGCGAGGAGGACTGGCGGACGACGGACGACGGGAGTCGGTTCGGGCGGCGCATCGCCGCCGCCGGCAGGCGTGTCTACCACCGCGAGAACCTCGGGACGCTGGTCGCCCGCGACGCCGCGACTGGCGAGCAGGTCTGGCGCTACGCGGGCGCCGACAACGTGTACCCCGGCACGCCGGCCGTCACGGACGACGCACTCTACGTCTGCGTCCACGACGACGACAGCACGGGCGTCGCGGCCCTCGACCCGACGACCGGGGAGCGGGAAGGGTTCGCTAGCGCCAGCAGTAGCCCCGTCTACGCTTCCCTCTCGCTCTCGGACGGCCTCGCGGTCGTCGTTTCCAGTTCGGGACGAGCCTACGCCTTCGAGGCCTGTTCGGCCGGCGTCGCCGGCCACTGCCTCTTCTAGCAGATGGCGTACGTGACCTGCACCGACCCGTCGTCGGAGACGGTCACGAGCGTGTGGGCGTAGCACTGGCTCGTCTTGACGGTGACGCAGTTGCTGCTCGACGCTTCGACGGCGGGCGACGCGGTGGTCGTCGTACTGGTCGCGGGGGCGGTCGCACAGACGGTGAACGACTCGACCCCGTCGGGGCCGGCCCGCGCCAGGTTGTACGGTTCCCGTTCGTTTCCGGGGCCGACGGTCGTGGTCCCGCCGAAGACCGTCTCACCGGTCGCGTGCCGGAACACGCGGAGGTGGACCGTCTGCCGCCTGTCGCCCTCGTTGGACACGGTTATCGAGTGGTCGGCGTCGGGTGCGGTCGGACCGTCCGTCGACGTACCACCCGACTCCGGGTCGGTCGTGGTGGTGTCTGTCGGGGCGTCCGTCGTCGTGTCGGTAACGTCGTCGGGGGCGGCGACGTTCTCGTCGTCGCCACCCAGGCAACCGGCGGTCGCGCCCGCGCCGATGGCAGCGAGGAGGGCGCGCCGGGTGGAGTCGGTCATGTCCGACTGGACTGTTCGCGAGGGGAAATTTCCTCCGCAGGGTCAAGTCGGCGTTTGAGTCATCGACCGGGGCTCGCGTCAGTCGTCGTCGGGGGCGACGCCGGCGAGGCGCATCGCGTTACCGGTGACGCCGAGGCTCATGCCCATGTCGCCGACGACGATGGCGTGGACGACGGTGACGAAGCCGAGCGGCGCGCCCACCGCGAGCACGGCCTTCACGGCGAGGCTGGACCAGACGTTCTGGCGGATGACGCGGTTGGCCTGCCGGGCGAGGTCGCGGAGGTAGGGAAGCTTCCGGAGGTCGTCGCCGAGCAGCGCCACGTCGGCCGTCTCGATGGCGGTGTCGGTGCCGGCCGCGCCCATGGCGACGCCGACCGTCGCGGCGGCCATCGCGGGCGCGTCGTTGACGCCGTCGCCGACCATCGCCACGCCGTCCGCGCCGAGCTCCTCGACGGCCGCGACCTTGTCCTCGGGGAGCAGTTCCGCGCGGTAGTCGTCGACGCCCACCTGCTCGGCGATGGCGCGGGCGGTGCCCTCGTTGTCCCCCGTGAGCATGACGACCCGCTCGATGCCGAGGTCCTGGAGGCGGGCGACCGCCTCGCGGGCACCGGGCCGGACCTCGTCGGCGACCGCGACGACGCCCTCCAGTTCGTCCTCGGTGCCGACGAGCACGATGGTCTTGCCCTCGCGCTGGAACTTCGGGACGACCTCCGCGAGCAGGTCGAGGCAGTCGTCGCGCTCGGCGCAGCGGTCGTCGGCAGCGAGGGAGAGTTCCCCGCCGTCGGTCGTCAGGTGGGTGTGTCCGAGGTCGAAGCCGAGGTCGTCGAACAGCGCCGGCTTGCCGGCGTAGTGGGTCACGCCGTCGATGTCGGCGCGGACGCCCTTCCCCGGGAGGTTCTCGAAGTCCTCGACGGGGCGATCGTCGTCGCTGCCGCGCTCGGCGGCGTGCTCGACGACGGCGGACGCGATGGGGTGTTCGCTGCGGCGTTCGAGGCTGTAGGCGCACGCGAGCACGTCCTCCTCCCTGTTGCCGTTCAGGCCGACGACGTCGGTCACCGCGAGTTCGCCCTTCGTCAGCGTGCCCGTCTTGTCGACGGCGACGGCGTCGAGTTCGCCCATCGCCTCGAGGCGGTCGCCGCCCTTCACGAGCACGCCGTTGCGCGCCGCGCTGGTGATGCCGGAGACGACGCTGACGGGCGTGCTGATGACGAACGCGCAGGGACAGGCGACGACGAGCAGGGTCAGCCCCCGGACGAACCACGTCTCGAACGGACGGCCGAAGGCGAGCGGCGGCACCGCGACCGTCAGGATGGCGAGCGCGACGACGAGCGGCGTGTAGTAGGCGGCGAACCGGTCGACGAACTGCTCGTGGTCGGTGCGGTGCTTCTCGGCGTCGCCGACCAGTTCGACGATGCGCGAGATGGTCGACTCGTCGGCCTCCGAGGTCGCCTCCACCTCGAGGTAGCCCTCCTCGTTGACGGTGCCGGCGAACACCTCGTCGTCGACCGCCTTGCCGACCGGGACGCTCTCGCCCGTGATCGGCGACTGGTCGACGGCGCTGGTTCCCTCGCGGACGACGCCGTCGACGGGCACCTTCTCGCCGGGGCGGACGGCCACCGTCTCGCCCGGGTCGACGGCCTCGACGGGGACCGTCTCCTCCTCGCCGTCCCGGACCACCGTGGCGGTGTCCGGCGACAGCTCCATCAGCTCCCGCAGTGAGTCGCGGGCGCGGTCCATCGAGTACTGCTCGAGCAGTTCCGCGATGCTGAAGAGGACGGCCAGCGTCGCCGCCTCGAAGTAGAGCCCGACCGCGACGGCACCGAGGATGCCCGCGCTCATCAGCAGGTCGATGTCGAGGCTCGCGTTCTTCGCGGAGTAGTAGCCGTTCCGGAGCACGGCCTGGCCGGCGAGCGCCGCGGCGAACAGGAAGGCGGCGTCCGCGGCGGTGACGGTCACGCCCGCGGCGCGTGCGAGTTCGGCGTTCGCCGCAGGTGCGACGAATTCGAGGACGAGGCCGGCGACGAGCAGCGCCGCGCCGGCCCAGGTCTTCAGGGCCCGGAGACTCCTCCAGACGGAGGCTGGCGACTCGGCGTCGTCGTCCGCCTCGACCTCGTAGCCGGCACCCTCGATGGCCGACACGACGTCGTCGCGGGACGCCGCGCCCGTCTCGACGACGACCCGTCCCGTCGCCGGCTGGGTCTCGTACCCCGCGACGTCGGCACCGTCGAGCGCGTTCTCGACCTTGCCGGCACAGGACGGACAGTCCATGCTGGGCACGGACAGCGTCTCGGTGCCCCCGGCCTCGACCTCGTAGCCGGCGCTCTCCACCGCCTCGCGGACCGCATCCTCGTCGGTCCGGCCGGCGTCGTAGGTGACGTCGAGTCGCCCCGCGGTCACCTGCGCGTCGGCGCCTTCCACGCCGTCGACGGACTCCACGCTGCCGGTCACCTTGCCGGCACAGGACGGGCAGTCCATGTCGGGAACGGAGAGGCGTAGCGTGTCCGCCCCGTCGTCGGTGTCGCTCATTGGACGGGGGTAGTCGCCACGAAGCTATTAATCCTCCTGTCACAGATGACCGGATAACTGCTAAGACGTAACAATTAGCCGAGTGCTAGTTAATAACATCGCGGCGGCAGTTCGTGGTAGGCGACCGTTCGACGACGGTTCAGGACCGTTCAACCGCGGTAATCCGGCGTTGAACGTGGAAACGGTTGTCAACCATCGTTCTCACTTATTGAGGGGGTACACGATGCGTTGAACGAGACGTATGGGAACCGCAACAGGCAGTATGCGTACCGTGAAAGTCAGTGCGGCCGTGCTGGTCGTCGTCCTCGAAGTGCTCGTAGCGGTCGCGTTGTTGATACTCGCGTTCGGCATCTGAAGCGGCTGAGGGGAGTAAGCCCCCTTCTGTTCGGCCCGGTATTCGGCTGAGCGTCCGCGCCGCGTCCGGGCTACCATGGTGGCGCGGACTTGCACCGGCGAGGATTCGCCGTTCCATCCGTTCTCCGCGGTCGACGTGCCGAGTGGCACGGCGTGGCGACGCCACGCACCCTCGGTGGGTCAACTCCCTTCCCTTGCGGGTCGGTTCGCACACCTCATCGGTCACGCGGAGCGGTCTCGTTTCTGTTCCAGAGCCAGTGGTCTCCCACTCCGGGCTTGCGCCCGGTCGCCTGCCCGGACGGTGGGGGGACTTTCCTCACGTGTGTGCCGGCGATGCCGACACCGTACGCGCGCGGCGAGGCCGCGCACACCGCGGAAACCGGGCTCCCTCTGCCAGTGGAAATAAACAGTGCGCTCGCTTAAGGGGTTCGGTTGGCGCGATTCCGGGCCGCGCTACTCCGCCGCGGCCGCCACCGCTCGCCCGAGGAGGAACGCGGGCAGGCCGAAGACGACGACGACGGCAGCCACGACGACGGGCACCGCCAGCAGGACCACCGAAAGATGATTCTGCGGATAGGTCAGCGGCGTCCGGAGCGCGTTCCAGACGGCGAGCGCGACCGGTGGACCGACGACCGCCACGCGACGATACCTGCGCTCCGCGGCCGCGTAGCCGACGACCGCCATCGAGAGGAGCCACAGGGTGGCGAACGCCGCGACGCCGGCCCGGTCGACCGCGTAGTAGGTCCCGGTGGCGAGTTGTTCGAGATACCACGGCGCGACGAATGCAGCGATTCCGAGCGCCGACGCGAACCCGACCAGCGCCGCGACGCCCACGCCGGCCACGGCGCGGGGAAGCGTCGGGCGGACGTCCGAGCGCGCGAGGGCGGCCAGCGCGACGTGCGCCGTGGCCACGGCCGCGGCGAACAGGCGCTGGAAGCCGCCGAGCGCCAGCAGGGCGGCCACGAAGACGACGACGCCGAGGCCACCGACGGCAGCGGCGGTACGGGTCACGCATCTCTCGCTGCCGGAGCCGCGACCGACGAGACGGGCCGTCCCGGCGAGCGCCGCCAGAAGGAGCGCCGCCGGAAACAGGACAACGGCGAGCAGGTTCGTCGCGACGGACAACCAGACGGCGTCCGCGACGGCGACTCCCGCGAGCGCGTGGCCGGTGACGCCCGGCGGTGCGAAGGTGACGAACCCGCTGCCGTCGTCGCCGTAGGTCGTCAGGGTGAGCGCGTTGCCATCAACGTCGGCCGCCGCGGGCGCGCCGCGGACGACGGTTCCCGGCGGACCGCGGACGGTGAGTCGGTCCGCACCGAGGCCGTCGAAGTGGTGGCTGCGCGTCTCGCGGAAGTGGTCGAACCGGACTGCGCCGCCCGGAGCGACGGCCGCCGCGTCCGGCGTCCGGTACCGGAGCACGACGACGCCGTCGGTGGTGACGCGGGCGTCGAGGAGTCGTCCGGGCGTCGCGTCCGCCGCGACGGCGGCGAGCGCCGTCCCGTTCTCGCGGAGGAGTTCGACGGCGGCGCCGTTCGCGAGGCGGTTCCGGACGGTCCAGGCGACGGTGCCGTTCTCGTCGACGCGAACCGTCGCCGTGCTGCGTTCGACGTCGGTGACGGTCGCCGAGGCGTTCAGGTCGTGCAGTTCGCCGTGCCACTGCAACTCGTCGGCGAACCCGTCGCCACAGGGTTCGCAGACGGGTTCCGGCGGCGGGCGGGCCGCCGCGGGCACGGTGAGAGCGGGGGCGACGATGGCTGGAGTGACGAGGAGCGCGACGAGGACGAAGGGGAGGGACGGACGGCGCATGGTCGTAGTCGTGTGGCGATTGACATGAATCTTCACCTCGGCGTGCAGACTGGAATCGTCACTGCACCGCGAACGGACGAACTTATCCCGACCCAGCGCCATCGTCCGATATGAACTGTCGGCGGTGTGGCACGGACCTCGATCGGCCGGGCGACTACTGCCTGGCGTGCGACACCGCCAACTGCGACGCAGTGGTCGTCGCGTTCGACGAGGACCGCGCGACGCTGACGATCCTCGACGAGGACGAGGTGCTCGGAGAGACGACGGTGACGACGATTCCCGAGTCGGGCGACGAGGTGGGCACAGTGCAACTGCGGAACTTCGCCGGTCGCGTCGCCGACGAGATACGCCGCAAGCGTCCGGAGACGGTGTACGCCGCCGGGGACCGCGCGGCGCTGCGCGAGACGCGAGCGCAGTTGCACCACCAGTTCTACCGCGTCGGCGACGAGGACCCCGTCGAGGAGGTGCTGGCCCGCCGGAACGACCGCTCGCTGGAGGTCGTCGACCGCGACCCGATGGAGAAACTCGGCGGGTCGCACTCCACGCTCATCGGCGACCGCGACGGGATGGCCGCCATCCGGACCGTCGCCCAGCACCCCCACGTCAAGAAGGTCGTCCCGGGACCCATCAGCGCCGGCGGGTCGAGTTCGCCCTCCGGCGTCAGGGCGAAGGCGACCCGGGCGGACGGCAACGGCAACGTTCGCCTGCTGCTGCGGGACGGCTCCAGCGTCCAGGAGAACCGCGTCGTCACCACCGCGATGGACCGCGAGCGCGGCGAGCGGGTGCGCGAGGACCTCAACGAGGCGCTAGCCGAGGCCGGAATGCAGTGAGAAACGGTAATCCGGAGTACGCCGCCCACGAACGGTTGTGAACCGTTCACACCAACCACTGCGAAGCCCCAAGCTTCTTGGCGGAGTCTAATTATATCTAATTACACCGATGGTGACGCACTACGACGCTGCCCTCGCCGCGATTCCGGTCCTCTCGGGGGGTGGGTTCGTCGCGGCACAGTTCACCTCGCTACCGCTCACGGTGGCGGGGCTGGTGGGGTCGCTGCTGGTCATCTGCTACGAGATGGTGAACCCGCCGACCGACGAGTGACGGGAACTCAAAGGGTTTATCTGTCCTCTGGCGCAATTCCCCGGTACTATGGCCGAAGACACGAAGAAGCGAACCGGCAGCGCCGGACGCTTCGGGGCGCGATACGGTCGCGTCGCGCGCAAGCGCGTCGCCGAGATCGAGTCGGACATGCACGAGGACCACGTCTGCCCGGACTGCGGCAGCGAGGCCGTCGACCGACAGGGGACCGGCATCTGGCAGTGCGAGCGGTGCGACTACAAGTACGCCGGTGGCACCTACCGGCCCGAGACGCCGGCCGGCCGGACCGTCAAACGCTCCATCCGCGCGGCACTGGCCGAGGAAGAATGAGCTACAAGTGTTCCCGTTGCAAGCGCGACGTGGAACTGGACGAGTACGGCGGCGTCCGCTGTCCCTACTGCGGACACCGCGTCCTGCTGAAAGAGCGGAGTCGGGACGTCAAGGAAGTCGACGTCCGGTAACGTGAACGACGCCGTCCTGGAGTACGAGTACGACTCCGGCGAACGCGCCACCACGGTCCTCCGCAGCGTCGAACAGGAGGTGGGGGAGATAGAGGGCGGACGTTCGCGGACCACCATTTCTCGCGACGAGTCGACAGTCGTCGTCCGCGTCGAAGCCGACGACCTCGTCGCGCTCCGCGCCGCGCTGAACACCTGGCAGACGCTCGTCGGCGTCGCCGAGGAGAGCGCCAACCTGGGCGAGATAGTCCGTCGCTGAACAGTAACGCACCACGGTAGCGCGAGACGGCCGAACGCCGCCATCGCCCGGCGACAGCAGCGTCCCGAACGCCGTTCTTTCGAGCAGTCGCAAAGAGTGGCTTTTTCTGTCCGGGCCGCGAGGTGGGAGGTATGCAGGGTAATCTACCGCCGGAAGCACAGGAGAAACTCGAGGAACTGCAGGACCTTCAGGACACGGCACAGCAGGTCGCCGTCCAGAAGAACCAGGCCGAGACGCAGCTGAACGAGGCCCAGACCGCGCTGGAGGAACTCGACGACATCGACGAGGACACGACGATGTTCCGCGAGGTCGGCGAACTGTTCGTCAAGACCGGCTACGACGAGGCCAAAGACGACCTCGACGAGAAGGTCGACAGTCTCGAGATCCGCGTCGAGACGCTGGAGAAGCAGGAGGAGCGCGTCCAGGAGCAGTTCGAGAAGCTCCAGACCGAGCTCCAGAACATGCTCGGCGGTGCCGGCGGACCGGGTGGCGCTGGCGGACCGGGCGGCGCTGGCGGCGCGTAAGCGATGGTCGACGACGAAGAAGTCGTGCAGACCGCTGCGGAAGCAGCCGAAGGCCTGATCTTTTCGCGATACAAGCAGTCGTCGGTCAAGGACTTCGACGTGACGGTCACGTTCGAGGACGGCGTGCTCGACGTGGACGTGTACGTCAACGCGCCCGACGCCGAGGCGGACGAGGCGACGGTCGCCGACGACGCCGCGCTGGCGGCCCGCGCCGCGGTCGACGAGCTGTTCGCCGACGAGGAAGCGTAGGCGACTACTCCTCCGGGGCGACCGTTCGCGCCCCGCCGAACAGGTTCTCCGGGTCGTACTCGGTCGTGACCGCCCGGAGTCGCTCGGCGCTCTCGCCGTAGGCGGTCCGCTCGTCGTCCTCGCCGAAACCGGCGAAGTTGACGTACAGGCCGGCGGCGGCCGAGCGGTCGCGCATCGTCTCGACGCTGTCGCGCACCCACTCGATGGCGGCGTCCGTCTCGCGCGGGTCGTCCCAGTTCGCCTCGAAGTTGCACAGGTACGACGCGTCGCGGTTGGTGTAGGCCGTATTGCGCTCGTCGACGTCGGCGATAGCGCCGCCGAGGTGCCAGAGGTCGACGGTCGAGAGCGGAACCGGACACTTCTCGGACGTCTCGACGATGGCGTCGATGGCGTCGTCGTCCAGGTCGTCGAGGTACAGCGACTTCCAGTAGTAGTAGCGGCCGTGCGGGTAGTCCACGTCGAGCATCTTCTGCAGGTCGAGGTAGGACATCCGACCGCTGAAGTCGACTATCGGGTCGGCGAACTCGCCGAGCGGCGCGAGCGCGTCCTCGCCCTCGTCGGGGTCGTCGGCGTAGCAACCGAAGAAGACGACCGCGGGGTCTCCCCAGGACGCCTCGGGGAACGGCTCCTCGTCGGGCACCCAGGCGTAGAACGGCAGCACGCTCACCGCCCTCGACGCCTCCGCGGCGTAGTCGCGGAAGAACGCGAACGCCTCGCGCGCCCGGTCGCCGCGGTGCCAGACGAAGGTCGTGGCCACCTCCGGGCCGACGGGGTGACACTCGTACTCGAAGGACGTGACGACGCCGACGCCCCCGCCGCCGCCGCGGAGCGCCCAGAACAGGTCCGCGTGCTCGTCGGCGCTCGACGTGACGAGGTCGCCGTCCGCGGTCACGACGTCCGCAGAGACGAGGTTGTCGCAGCTCAGGCCGTACTTCCGGCGGACGTGCCCCATCCCCCCGCCGAGCGTCAGGCCCGCGATGCCGGTGTCGGAGACGACGCCGCCAGGCACCGCGAGCCCGAACGGCTGCGTCTCGCGGTCCACGTCGCCCCACGTCGCGCCCGCACCGGCGCGGACGCGGCGGTTCTCCGGGTCGAGGCGCACCCAGTCCATCGGCGAGAGGTCGACGACGAGGCCGTCGTCGACGGTGCCCCCGCCGGCGACGCCGTGGCCGCCGCCCCGGACGGCGACCGGCAGGCCGTGCTCGCGCGCGGACGCGACCGCCGCGCGCACGTCGGCGACGCCGGTACACGGCGCAACCATCGCCGGCCGACGGTTGATGCTCCCGTTCCAGACGCGCCGCGCCTCGTCGTACGCCTCGTCGTCGGGCGTCACCAGGTCGCCGGCCAGTTCCTCGTCTAACGTCGCCACTGTCGAATCGGATGGCTCCTGCATGCTCCCCCACCGTGAGGACGTACGCCGAACTGGACGATAACCGTGCCGATCGTTCACATCCACCACACGGTTCCGGGGCGGATTTCCGGAGTAAACGGTCCGAACCCGTGTCTCACGTCGGGGCCGCGAGGAAGAAGATGAGGACGCTGATGGCGGTGACGGCCAGGATGACCGCGCCGGCGAGCGCGGCCCCCATGGCGATGACGGCGTTGGCGTGGCTGGCCAGCGTCTCGGTGCGGTCGTTGCCGAACACGGTGACGTCGGCGCGCTCGCTCGCCATGCCCGCCTCGACCGGTTCGAGGTCGGCCGCCGCCTCGTCGACCAGGTCCTCGACGAGCGCGACGAGTTCGTCGTCGTCGATGGCCTCGCCGACCTGGTTCGACGCCTCGACCTGGTTGACGACGTGGGTGTCGGTGGTCATGACCTCCACCGCGTCGATGGTGGCGGTCGCCTGGATCGCGTCGACGATGCGGTCGCGGAGGCCGGGCTCCATGTTGTTGCCGTCCACCAGCACGTACGCCGTGCGCTGGTCGGCCACCTCCAGGACGGCCGCGCGGATGCCGAGCGGACCGATGCCGTCCAGCGGTCCCCAGTCGGTCTCGTCCCAGGCGACGCCGAGGTGCGGACGACCGACGTCGACCGCCGCCAGTTCCGTGGCGGCGGCGCGCGCGGCCTGTATCATCTGGAAGGAGCGCTCGCTGCCCGGATAGACGTGGCCGAGGTCCTCGCCCTGCAGGCCGTTGTTGCAGTTGTGGGCGTCGACGAGCATCACGTCGTCGAGGCCGTTCGAGCGCGCCTCCGCGGCCGCGGAGAGGCCGACCGCGTACTCGACGTCGTCGGCGAACTCCGGGGAGTAGGTGGCCACGAGCAGGGCGTCGCCGCCGAACGACTGGCCGAGCATCTTCGCGTCGCCCGACCGCGTGCGGACGCTCTGGGTCGCCGCGTCGGAGTACTCGATGCGGTCGTATGCTTCGGCAGCGGTGTCGATGATGGCGTCCACCTCGCGCTCGGTGACCAGGTTGAAGTCGTGCCCGGCGGTCGCGTGCGGCGGGAACGCCAGGCCCTCCGCCTCGGTGGCGACGCGGTTCGGGAGGTTACCGCCGCCGATCTCGCCCATCGGCCCGGGGTGGATCATCGGCAGGACGAACCGCGCCTTCTCGCGCCCGTCGTCGGCGCGCCGGAAGGAGAGCACCGTGACCGGCACGACGGCGTCCTCGCCGATCTGCTCGAAGAAGTCCTCCAGTTCGCGGGTCCCCTCCGCGACGTGGCCGATGAACCCCCGGAGGAAGTCGAGCATGCTGACGCCGAGGCTGCGCCGCCACGGACGGTCGAGCACGACGAGGAAGCCGTACACCCCGAGCGCGTACAGGCCGCTGACGGCGGCGAGCAGGATGAAGTCGCGCGGCCTGACGACCGACGATATCTCGGAGGGTGCCTTCTCGGGGCGGGCGAGCACGTCCTGGACGAGCGGTCCGCCGAGTTCGAGGATGCGGACCGTCTCGCTGTAGACGAAGAAGAGCACGGCGGCCGCGCCCGTCTGGATGCCCGCCGGCACCGTGGAGACGAGGAAGGAGGTGCGCGAGACGGCCATGACGACGAGCAGGCGCAGGGCGAACACGGACGCGAGGCTGACGATGAGCGCGTCGAAGACGAACTGCTGGCCGAAGGACGTGAACACCGCGATGCTGCCGGCCGCGGTGAGGACGACGACCACGAGCACCTCGCAGGTGAGCGCCAGCAGCGACGCCCGGTTGTACGTCAACTGCCCGCCCAGGCGGCGGTCGACCGGCGTCGTGAACAGACTCGCCACCACGGTGGGGAGGCCGATGAAGAAGACGCCCTCCCACGCGTCCTGGAGGACGTACGCGGAGTCGAACGCCCCGACCCCGGTGACGGCGGCGATGAGCAGCGCGAAGGTGACGCTGGCGTACCACTTCGGCGCGCGGAAGATGTACCGTGAGAGGTCCGCCAGGTCACTCTGGGTCGCGGTCATTGTCGATAGGCTATGCCGGGGGAAGTTAAAGTATCCCGCTCCTGACCTGCACACTTCGGGGTCGTGCGACGTGTAACCGCGGGACGCAGTGGCGGTGGAGAGAGCCGGACCGCCGGTCACCCGGCTCGTGTCAGTGCGACTCGCAGATGTCGCGGAAGTTCTCGAAGACCGCCTCCCCTTCGGCGGTGTGGGCGACCTCGGGGTGCCACTGGACGCCGTAGAGGTCCCGGTCGACGTCGCTCATCGCCTCGACGCCGCAGACGTCGCTCGTCGCGGTACGTTCGAAGCCCGACGGGACCGCCTTGACCTCGTCGGCGTGGCTGGCCCACACGCGCGTCTCGGGGGCGAGCGACCCGACGAGCGGGTCGTCGGCGGCCTCGACGTCGACCGTCACGTCGGCGTAGCCGCCGTAGTCGCCCTCGCCGACCTCGCCGTCGAGCACGTGGGCGATGGCCTGCATCCCGAGACAGATGCCGAGCACGGGCACGTCGAGGTCGAGGTAGTCCGCACAGTTGCCGATGTCGTCGAGGGTCGGCCCGCCGGAGAGGACGAGGCCGTCGGCGTCGATCTCCGACGCCGGCGTGTCGTTGTCGATCATCTCGGTGTCGACGCCCATGTCGCGGAGCGCACGGTGTTCGAGGTGCGTGAACTGGCCGTGGTTGTCCACGACGAGGATTCGAGTCATTGGCGGGCCGTACGGATGGGGGCCGTAAAAAGGGCTCGTCGTCGGCTCGCGGCCGACCGAAACCCATTTTCCCGGACCCGGTCACGTTCGCTGCGTGAGAGACAGCGACCACGGAGTAGGGAACGGCGAACGCGCGGGCGGCGTCGAACGCGCGGGTGGCGGACGCGCGGGCGGCGGTGGCGACCGCACCGAGGACAGCGCCGCTCGCGCCCGCCTGCGGTGGGCCGTCGCCCTCCTCGTCGCGGTCGCCATCGGCGTCGCCTCCGTCGTCAGCGCGCCGGGTGGCGTCGGGGCGGCCGGCCCGCTCGGGGCCGGCGTCGACAAGTGGTTCCACGCTGCCGGCTACGCCGCACTCGCGCTGGCGCTCGCGGCGGCGCTGGACGGTCGTCGCCCGCGACGGACCACGGCGCTTGCGGCCATCCTCGCGGTGACGTACGGGGCAGCCATCGAGCTCGTCCAGGGGCCGCTGGCGACCCGGACGTGCGACCCGCTCGACCTGGCCGCGAACGCCGTCGGCGCTGTCGTCGCCGCGCTCGGGTGGTGGGTCGTCGGTCGCCGGTCCTGATCCGGACCGCTCCGTTGGCGGTGACGTAGACGGTGGCGGTCGCAGGAGTCCGCGTCGGGGCAGACGCTTCGATCGTCGGCGAACGGGACGTACGCTCCGCTAGCCGCGACGTGGACGTTGAGGATTTCCGGCGGCGACGGGTTTTTACCGCGGTCGCACATAGCGACAGCCAATCGATGAACGGAAACACCCCCTACGCGGGCCGCCCCGACGTCTCCAAGGTCGCCGTCGAGGACCTCACCACCGACCAGCGGCGCCAGCTCCGGAACAACGTCGCCGACATCGCGACGCTGACCCGGAAGTACCTCCCCGACGAGTACGTCGTCGGCTCGCAGGTGTCGACGAGCGCGACCGGCCCGCAGGCGACGGTCTCCGTCCGGCCGCCCGTCGGCCGTCCGGTCAGCGCCGGGTTCGAACCCGACGCCGGCGACCTGAGCGACGACAACGTGCTCATCGAGGCCGACGAGCGCGACGAGGTCGCTCGCGGACTCGCGGCGAGCGCCGCCCTCCAGGTCAAGCAGGCGATGCAGAACAAGGTCACGCCGACCGCTCGCTGAAGGCGTCACGCCGTCCGCCCGCCCGTCGGCGGGTTGCGGAACACGGCGTCGGCGAGGATGAGGGCCGACAGGGTCGCCGCCGCCACCACGCCGACCCGGAGCGGGATCGACAGCGTCACGCCGGCGAACAGGCCGACGAGGAGGGGGATGGGCAACAGGACCAGGACGAGGTCGTAGTAGGTGAGTGCAGTCGCCCAACGAGCGATGCGACTACCGAGTTTTCTCTGACCCATCATGGTCGTCCCTCCGTGCAATCGTTGGGTCGCTTGCGACTAAAATATTACCCCGCACTTAAACGGTGGGTCAAGTGGTCGGTACCAGAGGCGGCGGTCACTTCCCCCAGAAGCCGAGTGATTCGTTCCCGTTTCGTCCCCCTTAGATATACCAATATAGAGCGAAACTGATCACGAGAAGACCATACACAATTAGCAGATAGATTTCTGCAGGTAGAAGACCCCACGGTGCCAAATAGGTAATTCCGCCGAAGACGATTGTGAGACCGATTGCATGAAGAACGACACTCCAATAGTGCCATTCAGGATTTCCGACTCTCTCCTTTAACCCCGATTTGTACTGGTTGAGTGAAGTATTATTATTTTCAGCGAACCGTCTCAGGTTATTGTTCTTCCGAGGATTCCGTAGATCTCGGGCTAAATCATCACGGTCTACGCTTTGGTCATATCCGTTCCGAGCGTTGTAAGACCGAATCTTGTCCCCCAGTTCCTCCAATTGACTCTGCCACTTCCCGTAATGTTCGTACGACAGAGCAGTCCAAGCTAACAGAGCCGTTCCCCACACGCCAAAATAGACCGCAGGGGAGAGAGTCACAGGTCGTCAAATCTATCCTCAATACGGTTTTCTAAACCAACTCTAGTTGATATGTCTGCCTTATCGTAGCAGGTATTTCCGTCTCTATCTTCTTTAATTAATACCCCCTGCCTTGTGAGCTCGGAGACATAGTTTTCAATTGTGCTCCGTGTCGAGTCTGTTAGCTCAGTTAAATCAGATATAGTAGTAGTCCCATCCGCATAGTACCAACATTTCCGCTTGAGGTCAGAACGTCCAAACTTCCCTTCAATCAAATTTATTATATCATCAGTATGCCTCTCTTTGTTTAGGGTTGCCATGATATTCGTATCACCCTGAATATGATTTACGTCCTGCCTCAGTTCATCGATTTTCCGATTTAGCTCATTCAGAAGGTCTTCTTGGTCAGTCATGGTGTTTTCACTCCGTTGAAACCAGTTCTGCAGCCCTAAGGATCCCAGTTTTTCTGTATTCGGTAGCAGCACCCTTCCCTTGTCTTTCGATCAATCTATCGTCCATCAAATCCCTTATACGTCTTCTGACTGCCTCATTTGAGACATCATGTTCATCGGCGATTTCTGAGGTGGGGATAGACGACCACTCATCGCCCGAGAGTCCGTCTAAAATTTGGTTTTGAATCTCGCTGTGGTTATCCACAAAGCCATTCAACTGCTCTTCCTTATCCAATGCAAGCAACGTCCGAATCGTTCGTAACTCGGCAAGGATTTCTTCATCGCTCATGAATCAATCTCCCCCTCATCTCGAAGAGTTGAAACTGTCCCTCGGATACTGCTGGCCGACGTTCCTACCACCTCGGCCATTTCCTGATGGCCGAATCCCATCTGGTAAAGCAACTTCACCTTCTCCTTGTTCGTGGCCCCGTCGTCAAATTGCTCTTCTACGCGCAGCTGGAGTAGCCACTTTAGCCGATTGTCTATGCTGTCGAGCAGCTCTTTGGCGTCTTCGTCCATTATTAGTAATCCGTCAGTTCAGCTGATGCAGCGGTATCTTCCTCTGCCGATTCTGAAGATTCATCTTCCTCGGTTTCTTCGCCGTCGGACGATTCACCTGAATCCTCAAAATCCTCTTCAGGGTCGGGGATTTCTGGAATCTCAATCCCTGCTTCTTCTAAACTAATTATGTGTTCGTACGGTGAATTAGAACCGTCTCGCTCAATCACTCCCATGTTTGACCACTCATCATAGCGGCTGGAAATCCAGTAACGCGAGTAAGAGATACGTTCAGAAATATCGCGTGTACTGTGCTCTCCATCAGTTAGGTGATAAGTGATCCGCAGATCACGCTCTTCTTCTTCGTCGTCAGATGAAAGTGACTCAACAAGTGCGGGCTTAGCTTCCTGTATTCCGATTATCTTGACCCACCGCCGTATGTCGCGCAGAATGTCGTCAGTATCTTCAGTCACTCTTCAGTACCTCCGTCTCGTAGAAGTGCTGAATCATAGGATGGTCAAGCGCTGGAAGAGTTTTCGTGTAGCCGTTCTCAGCCTCCTCGATGAGTTCGTATTCTTCCAGTTCACTAACCGCTCGTGATACTGTCGCACTGCTAGTCCCGACTTCTTCTGCGATTTCCGCTTGTGCCTTTCCTTCTTCCACCGCCATTAGCACTCTCACGTAATTGTCACTACTCAGCATCTCGTATAGGCTGGCGAAAAGATCCTCTCTGGTCTCAAGTGCCAATAGGACCGCTTCTTCCGTCGTTGCAGCCATATATCTAAAGTCAAGTTATTAGACCGACATTAAACTAACCCTAAACGTCATGTTAGTTATAATAATTTGGTATGAAAGCCGCAAGCAGAGCGGATTTTGATACCCCACCCACCGCTGTGTACACTCCCTGTAAGAACTAATTTTGCCACTGTGGGTGCCGACAACCACTGAGACGCGAATCACTGTACAGCGCTAAGATAACTTTTTTATAAATTAATTCTGGTAGTTGTTTGGTGCCCTCACAGCGGGCTACACGGGGAAGAATCAGCAATCGACAGCGAGATAACGGGGTCGAACAGCGTTCTGCTGCGTGTAGCCAATCGACTACACAAAACCCCTACTTCCCCCAGAAGGGGTCCCGCTTGCGCTGCTTGTCGAGGTACATCTGGAGCGCCTCGAGTTCGTCGACCGGGATGTCGTCGTCGAGTTCCTGCTCCAGTATCTTGGCGTGCTTCTCGGGGAGTTCGATCCAGAGCTCGTCGCCCTCCTCGATCTGGCGGCCGACCGTCGGGCCGTCGATGGCGACGCTGACGCGGTTGCCGCTGCGGGCCTCGTCGACGTCCTCGCCCTGCTCCTGGATGCCCTTGACGTTGCCGACGCGCTTCGGCTCGTTGCCCTCGAACTTGGCGACGTTGGCGTTCTTCCGGACCGTCCCGGACAGCACCTCGACGCCGACGACCGCCGGGTCGTTCTGGCGGAACACGTGGTCCTCCAGGATGCGGAACCGCGCGGGCCGGGTGATGTTGTCGAGGACGGTCTGCTGCTGGGCGCGTTCGAGTTCCTCGACGTACTCGTCGAACTCCTCGACGAGCTGGTAGATGACGTCGCGGGCGAAGATGCGGACGTCCTGCTGGTCGGCCGCGACCTCGGCGTCCGCGAGCACGTCCACGTTGAACGCGAGGATGGTCTGGTGCTTGTCCTCGGCGGCGGTCGTGGCGACGCTCACGTCCCGAGGCGCGACGTCGCCCACCTCCGCGCGCATGACCGGGATCTCGGCCTCCTCCAGCGCGCTCACGATGGCCTCGAGGCTGCCGAGCGTGTCGGCCTTCACCACGATGCCCTCGTCCTGGGTCGCGACCTCGACCTCGGCGAGTTCCGCGCGGACCTCCTCGATGACGTCCTCGATCTCGCGGTCGCGGACGACGCGGACCGGCGCGCCGGCCATGGCCTCGTCGAGGTCCGGCGCGGCGATCTTCAGGCCGGCCGCGGCGGCGATGGAGTCGACCTGCTCGAAGCGGTCCTCGGTGCGGATCTCGGCCAGCGGGCGCGGCTTCAGCAGCGCGCGCACGTCGGTGACGATGGGGTCGTTCGCGCCGCCGACGACGATGGTCTCGTCGGCCTCGACGGTGCCGTCGTACAGCACCACGTCGATGGTCGTCCCGAACCCTTTCTCCTCTTTCACCTCGAGGACGGTCCCCGCTCCCGGGCCGGCGACGTCGATCTCCATGTCCTGGCGCATGTAGCGCTGGGCGAGTCCCATCAGGACGGTGAGCACGTCCGGGACGCCCTCGCCGGTCTCGGCGCTGACGGGGACGACGCCGACGTTGTTCTGGAAGTCCTGGACGCGCCAGTAGAGGTCGGCGGAGAAGCCCGCGTCGCTCAGTTCGCCGATGAGTTCGTACAGCTGCTCGTCGAGCTTCGAGCGGGCACGGTCGCTCTGGTCGTCGTAGGTCACCTGGATCGGCGCGTTCTCGTTCGGTTTCCACCCCGGTACCGTGTCGATCTTGTTCGCGGCGACGATGAACGGCGTCTGCGACTGCGTGAGGATGTTGATCGCCTCCTCGGTCTGGGGCTGGAACCCGTCGTTGACGTCGACGACGAGGATGGCGATGTCGGCCAGCGCACCGCCACGCGACCGCAGCGTCGTGAAGGAGTGGTGCCCCGGCGTGTCGATGAACAGCAGTCCCGGCAGGTCGAAGTCGGCCGGGTCGACGAGCTGTCCGGCGACCTTCGACACCACGTCGAGCGGTACCGCGGTCGCGCCGATGTGTTGCGTGATCGCCCCGGCCTCGCCCTCGATGACCGTCGAACCGCGGATCTTGTCGAGCAGGCTCGTCTTGCCGTGGTCGACGTGCCCGAGTACGGCGACGATGGGCGTTCGGAGGGAGCGTGTTTCGTCCTGTGATGTGTCAGACATACCTACCACCCGGGAGAAGTTCTTATGAGAGAACAACCCCGCGCGGCATTTAACTCCATCGTCACGACGACGGTGCGGCCGTGCCGGTCAACGCCCGTCGGCGGCGAAGGCGGACGTCTGACGACCGAACCGCTCGACCGACGACACCGACGAGTCGGGCCGGTCCGGACGACGGGCGAGGGTCGGTGGCGGCGTAACCGACGTCGAGCGAGGGCGGCGACGGTCGCGGCCGGTGTCGACTCGCGATGGTCGGTGGAGACGCCCGAGGCCATCACCGCGCGCGGCGGGACGAGAGCGCACGGCAGGACGAGGGGCGCTGAGGGAGCCGGCGGCGAAAGACGTAAGCCCCGTGGAGTTTATATACGAGCAATCGGTAACGGGAGGTATGCCGGACATACTCGCGGAGAATCTCTCGGGGAAGGCCGTCATGGGTTCTGACGGGACGGAACTGGGGATGCTCTACAACATCACGATGAACCTGAAGACGGGGACGCTCGCGGACCTCGTCGTCGAACCCGACGAACAGATCGATCCCGACGACGTCGACTTCCCGACCGACGAAGAAGGGAACTTCGAACTGCCCGTCCAGCGGGTCCAGGCGGTCAAAGATTACATCGTCGTCCAGCGGTAAATGTACGTCCTAGACGCCTCAGCTTTTATCAACGAGTACCACACCACCGAACAGACCGCGTCTATCCCCATGGTCCAGGAGGAACTCGAGGGCGAACACGCCTTCCGGTTCGACGCCATGGAGGGGTCGGGGATGCACATCCACCTGCCCCAGGAGGCGGCCGTCGAGAAGGTCCGCCGGGCCGCCGACGAGACCGGCGACCTCGACGAACTGTCCGACACGGACGTTCGCCTCGTCGCGGCCACCTTCGAACTCGACGGGACGCTCGTCACCGACGACTACGCGATGCAGAACGTCGCCGAGCGCATGAACGTCGACGTCGAGGTCATCGCCCAGGACGGCATCGAAGAGCAGCGCGACTGGCGGTTCCAGTGTCAGGGCTGCGGTCGCGAGTTCGACGAGAACAAGCCCCGGTGTCCCATCTGCGGCAGCGAACTGTCACGCAAGAACCCCTCGAACGCCTGAAAACGAACGCTCTCCTACGTCATGCTGACCCACATTGCGGCGAACAGCACCGCGTCGAAGGTGCCGTGGACCAGCGCCGGCACGGTCGTGTTCCCCGTCCGGAGGTAGACGACCCCGAGGACGAGCGACAGCAGGAAGATGACGCCGAGCGCCGCGACCGTCGCGACCAGCGACGCTGCGGTGGCGTAGGCGAGGCCGTGTGCCAGCGCGAAGACGGCGCTAGCGACGACGACCGCGCCGCGCTCGGAGAACGTCTCGTACAGCGACTTCTGGATGATGTTACGATACAGTAGCTCCTCGCCCGGCCCGATGAGCAGCCACGCCGCCGGAATCAGCGCGAGCAGGATGTCGGGGTTGCCCTGCCGGGCGGCCTGCTCGACGCTGTGGTCGGCGGTGTTCACCCCCGCCTGCGTGAGCGCCACGCCGACGGCTATCTGGAGGCCGAGCAGCGCCATCGACCCGCCGAGGACGTACAGGAGGTCCCGCCGGTCCGGGACGCGGAAGTCGAGGTACGAGAGACCCTTCCCCCGGCCGACCAGGTAGAAGACCGCGATCGTTCCCGTCCCGAGACCGAGCGCCACGGCCGACACGCCCTGCTGGACGACCGGTCCGAGCCCCTCGAAGATGCCGAGCAGGATCGAGAACCATATCGAGATGGCGAGCAGTCCCGAGAGACCGAGCGCGCCGCTTCGCAGGACGGCGAGCACCATCGTGCCGAGACCCGGGGACCCGGCCGCGTCGCCGGCCCCGGTCGCCGTGCTATCTGCCATGGTCGAAGCCAGGGGGTCGCATGCTAAAGTCCCTGCGACTGGAGACGGCGGGTTACGACGATGGCCAGGGGACGACGGTTGACAGGGCACGAAGGTCGACAGGGATACGTCTGGAGACGGACGGGACAGGACGGGCCGGGCGGAGCGCGCTAGTCGAGTTCGCGGAGGAGGTGCTGGACCTCGCGGTGGTCGTCGAAGTCGACCGTCCCGGCGAGTTCCTCGCGGACGTGTTCGATCTCCAGTTCGAGCCGCGCGAACTCCTCGCTTCCCCGGAGTTCCGACGCAGGGAGTTCCTCGCGGAGGCTGGCGTGCTTCGCGACGAGGGAGTAGTAGCGCGTCAGCAGTTCGGCGTACTGCGTCCGACGGTACAGCGACTCGACCGTCTCGCGGAGCGTCTCGCCGTCGACCGGTTTCGTGACGTAGTCGTCGAACTCCATCTCGACGATGTCGTAGTCCGGTTTCACGGCGGTTATCATGGCGACGCGGCAGTCGTACTCCCGCTCGCGGATCGCCGCGAGGACGTCCTCGCCGTTGCGTCCCGGCATCTTCCGGTCCAGGAGGACGACGTCGACCCGGTCGCCCAGTCGGTCGAGCGTCGCTATCGCCTCGTCCCCGTCGTGGACGACGTGGGGATCGTACTCGTCGAGCCACCGTTCGTAGAGGTCCGTGACCTCGGACTCGTCGTCCACGACCAGCACTCCGGCGTCGCCTGTAGCACTCATTCGTCGTACACGTCTCCGGGAGAGAAGAACTAGCACGGGTTAATCAGGCTTTTGGTTGCCGCGAGCGCCGCCGGGGGACGCGGTCGGGAACGAGAGCACCGCGACGGCGCCACCGGCGTCGGCGTCCTCGAACCAGACCTCGCCGCCGTACTGCTCCATCATCACCGACGCGAAGTGGAGTCCGAATCCGACCGACCCGGACTCCTCGGCGGTGACCTCGCGCTCGAACACGGCGGACTTCATCTCGTCCGGGATGCCCGGCCCGTCGTCCGCGATCTCGACGCGCACTGCGTCGTCGGCCCGACGGGCGCGAACCTCGATCTCCGGCGCGGAACCAGCGTGCTCGACGGCGTTCAGCAGGAGGTTCTCGACCACCTCGCCGAGCAGGTCGTTACCCCGCACCCGGAGGCCGTCGTCGACGTCGCAGCGGACGGCGACCGCCTCGTACGTGGCGTCGACCTTCCGGGCCTTCTCGCGTAACGTCTCCGAGAGGGAGACCGACTCCAGCGAGACCGACTCCGTCGCCGTCACCGTCTCGACGACCGACCGCACCTTCCGGGTCAGGCTGGCGACGTCCTCGCTCCAGCGAGAGACCGTCTCGAGGTGCCGCCGCCCCTCCTCGTCGACGTGGTCCTCGAGCAGTTCGAGGTTGCCGCTGACGACGGTCATCCCGTTCAGGATGTCGTGCCGGAGGACGCCGTTGAAGAACTCGATCTGCTCGTTGCGCTCGGCGACCGTGGCGCGACTCGCGCGCAACTGCGCCTCCCGTCGCGCCCTGTCGAGCGCCGTCTCGGCCGTCGCCGCCAGGATGCGCACGAGTCGACGCTCGTCGTCGCCGAACGTCTGCTCGCCGCCCCGACAGCCCACGACTAGCGTGCCGTGGTCGCCGAGCGGGAGCGCCAGCAGGCAGCGGACCGGCAGGTCCGCGAGCCACGACGCGTCGGTCGAGTCGCCGGGTCCGCCGTCCGCCTCGGCCGCCTCGCAGACGACGGCCTCCCCGGACTCGAACGCGCGCCACGCGGGGTCCGCGGAGGCGGAGACGACGGGGTCGCCGTCGAGCGCCGTCGCGAGACGCCGGGTCGTCGCGGCCGGGCGCAGTACGTCGTCGACGTCGTCGCGGAGCAGGACCGCGGCGAACGGGTGGTCGAGCACCTGCTCGACCGTCTCCACGACGACGTCGGCGATGTCGGCGCGACGCTCCGCGTCCATGAGCCGGCACGTCGTCGACTGCAGCGCCCGGAGCGTCTCCTCGCGGCGCTTCTGGAGCGTCGTCTCGCGGAGGACGACCACCTCGCCGCGCCGGACGCCGTGGTGGTCGCGGACGACCGTCCGCCGGGGGTCGAAGACCACCGCACCGCCGGCGGCGACGCCCGCGGACCCGTCCGTGCGTGGCTCGGCCGAACTGCGTGGTTCGTCCGCGGACGGTTCCCCCGAGGACGAGCCGCCCGCCGGACCATCGCCCGGCAACCGGTAGGAGGCGTCGGCCGCCAGCGCGTCGCGAAGGCCGGGGACGGCCGTCTCGACGTGGCGGTCGACCGGGTCCGGGACGGCGAACAGCGACCCGGCGGCGTCGTTGTGCTCGACAATCACGTCGTCCCGGAGAACGAGCACCGGGTCGTCCATCTCCGCGAGCACCAGGTCGGCAGCCAGCGGCGCGACGTCGAGGAAGTCGTAGCGGAACAGCGAGAGCGCGACCACGACGCCGCCGGCGACGAAGGAGACGGGCGTCAGGTCGAACACGGGCGGGAACGTCGCCCCGGTGAGAAAGAGGACGCTCCCGGCGACGGGGAGGAGTCCGGCGACGACGACGGCGAACGCCTGCCGCCGGTAGAGGCGGTCGGCTCTGAGCGCGAACGACGTGAGGAAGCCGAAGCCGATGGCGACGACGACGAAGCCGTAGGCGAGGTGGAAGTAGAACGGCGCGGCGTGGGTGACGGAGAGCAGCGTGAGGCCGTCCACCGTCGCCGTCGACGCAACCGGGTCGGTGAACCCGAACTCGGGGCTGGCGAGCGCGAGCGCGAGGTAGGCCGCGGGTTCTGCCCAGACGAGCGGCGTCGTCGTCCGCGTCAGCCAGTCGCCGCGGTCGGTGTACTCCAGCGCGAACGTGAGCCAGAGGATGGGCACCGCGGTCGCGAAGACCCCGGCGAGGGTCGCCCACATGCGAGCGCGCGCTGGCGTCTCGCTCGTCAACTGCAGCGCGTAGAACCCGGACCAGCCGGCGGCGGCGACGAGCAGACCACCGAACGGCGTGGCGGCCGGGACGTCGCGATTCGTCCACGCGACGCCGGCGAGCGCCAGGCCGACGACGGTCCCGGCTATCGTCGAGCCGAGGACGAGCGTCGCCGGAAAAGTCGTCGTACCAAACATGTTCGTTCTCGAACACAGTTCGAAGCGGCACGCATTAGGCGTTTCCTGGATTATCACGGCGGATAATCGCCCGCGGGCGCGTTCGAACGCGTTCGCCCGTCTGCGCGGGGTTCACTGGCGAAACGTTTACCAGCGCAGTGACCTTACCGGGCGACAATGACTGCAGGGACGCGAGTCGGAGGTGGGGCGTAGTGGAACTCATCATCACCGAGAAGAACAACGCCGCGCGGCGCATCGCCGACATCCTGAGCGGCGGCACCGCGGAGACGGACCGCCGCAACGGCGTCAACGTCTACCGGTGGGGCGGCAAGCGCTGCATCGGCCTCTCCGGCCACGTCGTCGGCGTCGACTTCCCAGACGAGTACAACGACTGGCGCGACGTCGAACCCGTCGAACTCATCGACGCCGAGGTCGAGAAGAAGCCGACGAAGGAGAACATCGTCCGCACGTTGCGCCTGCTCGCCCGCGACGCGGACACCGTCACCATCGCGACCGACTACGACCGCGAGGGCGAACTCATCGGCAAGGAGGCGTACGAGCTCGTCCGCGAGGTCAACGAGGAGGCACCCGTCCGGCGCGTGCGCTTCTCCTCCATCACCGACAACGAGGTGACGTCGGCGTTCGAGAACCCCGACGACATCGACTTCGACCTGGCGGCGGCCGGCGAGGCGCGCCAGGTCATCGACCTCGTCTGGGGCGCGGCACTGACGCGGTTCCTCTCGCTGTCCGCCCGCCAACTCGGCGACGACTTCATCAGCGTCGGCCGGGTCCAGAGCCCGACGCTGAAGCTCATCGTCGACCGCGAGCGCGAGATCGAGGCGTTCGAACCCGACGACTACTGGGAGCTGTTCGCCGACCTCCAGACGACCGACGACGAGGCGGCGACGTTCGAGGCGCAGTACTTCTACCGCGACGAGGACGGCAACGAGGCCGAGCGCGTCTGGAACGAGGCGGACGCGACGACCGCGTTCGAGGCGCTGCAGTCCGCCTCGCAGGCGACCGTCGAGCGCGTCTCCCGACGCACCCGGACCGACGACCCGCCCGCGCCGTTCAACACCACGCAGTTCATCCGCGCCGCCGGCAGTCTCGGCTACTCCGCCCAGCGCGCCATGAGCATCGCCGAGGACCTCTACACGGCGGGGTACATCACCTACCCGCGGACCGACAACACCGTCTACCCCGACGACCTCGACCCCGAGGAGTTGCTGGAGACGTTCGCGGACGACTACAACTTCGGCGACGACGCCGAGAGCCTGCTCGGGCGCGACATCGAGCCGACTGAGGGCGACGAGGAGACGACCGACCATCCGCCCATCCACCCGACCGAGGACGTGCCGACGAAGGGCGAACTCGGCGACGACGAGTGGGAGGTGTACGAACTCGTCGTCCGACGGTTCTTCGCCACGGTCGCCGACGCCGCGCGGTGGGAGCACCTCAAGGTGGTCGCCGAGGTCGCGGACCACTCGCTGAAGGCCAACGGCAAGCGCCTGCTCGAACCCGGCTACCACGCCGTCTATCCGTACTTCAACACCAGCGAGAACTACGTGCCGGACGTCGAGGAGGGCGAGGAGCTCGCCGTCACCGACGCCGAGATGGAGGACAAGCAGACCCAGCCCCCGCGGCGCTACGGCCAGTCGCGGCTCATCGAGAAGATGGAGTCGATGGGCATCGGGACCAAGAGTACCCGCCACAACACCATCCAGAAGCTGTACGACCGCGGCTACCTGGAGAGCGACCCGCCGCGGCCGACCCGGCTGGCGCAGGCGGTCGTCGAGGCCGCCGAGGAGTACGCCGACCTCGTCGTCAGCGAGGCGATGACCCGCGAACTCGAGCAGGACATGACCGCCATCGCGGAGGGCGACGCCAACTTCGAGGACGTCGCCGACGAGTCCCGCGAGATGCTGGCGACGGTGTTCGAGGAGCTGGAGGACTCCCGCGAGGACATCGGCGACCACCTCCAGCAGTCGCTGAAGGAGGACAAGACGCTCGGCCCCTGCCCGGAGTGTGGCTCCGACCTGCTCGTCCGCCAGAGCCGCAACGGGTCGTACTTCGTCGGCTGCGACGGCTACCCCGACTGCACGTACACCCTCCCGCTGCCGAATCGCGGGAAGCCGCTCCTGCTGGACGAGACCTGCGACGACCACGACATGCGGAAGGTGAAGATGCTCGCCGGCCGCCAGACGTTCGTCCACGGCTGTCCGCTCTGCAAGGCCGAGGAGGCCGAGGAGGAGGAGGACCAGGTCATCGGCGACTGCCCTGAATGTGGTGAGGAACACGGCGGCGAACTCGCCATCAAGCACCTCCAGAACGGCTCGCGGCTGGTCGGCTGTACGCGCTACCCCGACTGCGACTACTCGCTGCCGTTGCCGCGCCGCGGCGACATCGAGGTGACCGACGAGCGCTGCGAGGAGCACGACCTCCCCGAACTCGTCGTCCACAGCGGCGACGAACCCTGGGAGCTGGGCTGTCCCATCTGCAACTACCGGGAGTACCAGGAGCGCCAGAACGAGTCCGGTACCGACCTCGAATCCATCGAGGGCATCGGCGCGAAGACCGCCGAGAAGCTCTCGAAGGCCGGCATCGAGAGCATCGACGACCTCAAGGACGCCGAGGTGGAGTCGGTCGCCGCGGACGTCAGCGGCGTCAGCGAGGACCGCCTCCGCACCTGGCAGGCGAAGGCCGACTGACGCGCACGCCATCCGGTTCGTCTGACGAAGTCACGGACCAGCGCGGCAGTAAGACGTGGTTTCGAAGCTGTTTTAGCCCGCAATTATGTACGAAGCCCTATGACCGCTCGCTGGGACGAATGGGACCACATCATCAAGCTGGACCCGGACAAGACGCTCGCGGAGGGGGACACGTTCGAGGACGTCTGCCGGACGGGCACCGACGCCCTCGAGATCGGCGGGACGCTCGACATGACCCAGGAGAAGATGCAGTCGGTCATCGACGCCTGCGCGAAGTACGACGTGCCGCTGTACCAGGAGCCGAGCAACCCCGCGGTCGTCGTCGACGACGACGCGCTCGCGGGCTACCTCGTGCCGGTCGTGCTCAACGCCGGCGACGTCGCCTGGATGACCGGCTTCCACAAGGAGTGGGTGAAGACGAGCGACGTCGACTGGGAGACGACGACCACCGAGGCGTACATCGTCATGAACCCCGACGCCAGCGTCGCCGAACTCACGTCGGCCGACTGTGACCAGGACGCCGCGGACGTGGCGGCCTACGCCGAGGTCGCCGAGCAGGTGTACGGCCAGGACATCGTCTACGTCGAGTACTCCGGCACGTTCGGCGACCCCGAGGTGGTCGCGGCCGCGGCGGACGCCCTCGACGAGACGACGCTGTTCTACGGCGGCGGCATCCACGACTACGAGTCGGCGCACACCATGGCCCAGCACGCCGACACCATCGTCGTCGGCGACCTCGTCCACGACGAGGGCGTCGAGGCCGTCCGCGAGACGGTCGAAGGAGCGAAAGACGCCAGGCGCGCCGTCGCCGAGTAGCTGTCCGTCTCCTCGCGGCCGTCACTTCTCTTTCACGGTCCCGGATTCCAGCGTCGCCCGGCCGGAACCGAAATGACCGCGTTTAAGACCGCGCCCGCAGAACGGAACCTTATGCAGGACCGAACCTACACCGCCGACGCCGCACCCGGCGAGACGGTGACGGTGGCCGGCTGGGTTCACGAGATCCGTGACCTCGGCGGCATCGCCTTCATCATCGTCCGGGACACGACCGGAAAGATACAGGTCAAGTTCGAGAAGGACGAGATGGACGACGACCTCGTCGAGACCGGACTGGGCGTCAACCGCGAGAGCGTCGTTCGCGTGAGCGGCGACGTCGAAGAAGAGGACCGCGCCCCGACCGGCGTCGAGATCGTTCCGGACGAGGTCGAGGTCGTCGCCGATGCCGAGCCGGAACTCCCGCTCGACCCCAGCGGAAAGGTCGACGCCGACATCTCGACCCGCCTCGACAACCGCACGCTCGACCTCCGCAAGGAGGAGGTCAAGGCCATCTTCGAGATCCGCGCCGAGATGCTGCGCTCCGTGCGCGAGCAGTTCCGCGCGCTCGGCGGCACCGAGATCAACACGCCGAAGATCGTCGCCACCGGGACCGAGGGCGGCACCGAGCTGTTCCCCATCACCTACTTCGGCCGCGAGGCGTTCATGAACCAGTCGCCCCAGCTGTTCAAGCAGCTGATGGTCGGCTCCGGGCTCGAGCGCGTCTTCGAGGTCGGCCCCATCTTCCGCGCCGAGGAGCACAACACGCCCCGCCACCTCAACGAGGCGACCTCCATCGACTTCGAGTCGGCCTTCTACGACCACGAGGAGGCCATGGACGCCTGCGAGGCCGTCGTCAAGGCCGCCTACGAGGGCGTCGCCGAGAACTGCCAGGCGGAACTGGAGCTGCTCGGCTACGACGACTTCGAGGCTCCGCAGGGCGACTTCCCGCGCATCTCCTACGAGGAGGCCATCGAGCGCATCAACGCCACGGGCGAGCTCGACGAACAGCTCGTCTGGGGCGACGACCTCCCGACCGAGGGCGAGAAGGCGCTCGGCGAGGACGTCGGCAGCCACTACTTCATCACCGACTGGCCCAGCGAGATCAAGCCGTTCTACATCAAGGACCACGACGACGACCCCGAACTGTCGACGGGCTTCGACCTGATGCACCCGCGCATGGAACTCGTCTCCGGCGGTCAGCGTGAACACCGCTTCGACCACCTCGTCGACGGGTTCGAACAGCAGGGCCTCGACCCCGAGCAGTTCGAGTACTACACGAAGATGTTCAAGTACGGCATGCCGCCCCACGCCGGCTGGGCCATCGGCGGCGAGCGCCTCATCATGACGATGCTCGGCCTCGACAACATCCGCGAAGCCGTGCTCTACCCGCGCGATCGCCAGCGTCTGAGCCCGTAAGACGCTCGCGGCGACCCGACACCCGTTCTTTCGACCTCTCCGACCAGTAGCGGCAGGTGTGAACCGGTGGCCGGCGCTCGCCGCGCGGAGCGGGGGCGAGATAAAAGAAAGCGACGGGAAGGCCGAAACGGAGGACGGAACCGGAGACTGCGGACGGAGCGCGGGATTTGGAACGGGGCCTATTCGTCGTCGATGGCGACGGAGAACGCGTCGCTCGCGACCGTGACCAGGTTCTCTCCGGCGTCGAGCTGACCGACCACGTCGAGGGTGACCTGCGTGGTGTCTTCGACGCGGTGGACGCTGACGTTGTCCAATCCGGTCGTCTCGTCGGCAGTGACGAAGGTGACGTTCCCGTCGTCGTCGGAACGGACGACGTCGACGCTTCTGGTCTCGGACTCGCTAGCGCTAACCAGTTCGACATCTTCTATCTCGACCGTCTCGTCGTCGAGGTCGACGACGACCGCAGTCTCGGGATGTGCGCCCGGTGCCGTCGCGTCCAGATGGACGTGCCCGGACGGGTCGACCCCGTGGACCGCGAGCGTCACCGACTCGGGGTCGTCGAAGCGGTCCCGGAGCGCCTCCATGGCGTCCTCGTCTTCGGCGAGGGCCGACCGGACCGTCTCCAGCTGCGAGTCGTCCAGTTCGTCGTTCTCGTCGACGACGTCGACGCCGTCGAGCTGTTCGCGTGCTGTGCTGTCGTCTGCGTCCGCGTCCGCAGCGACGACCGACCCTCCGCCGAGGGCCGACGCCACCAGGAACACGGACAGTATCAGGGCAGTGCGTTTCATGGTCGTACTCTTCGCGACCCGGACGGGCCGTCCGCGGAGCGACGGGGACCGCCGTCCGCGAGCGGCAAGGTCCGTCCGGACCGCGACGGGTACACCTCGCGTGAAAGACCGGATATATCCCCGTTGGTAACGGGCGGAAGGAGCGTTCGAAACTACCGTTCCGGCTACAGCAGCATGACGACGTTCCCCATCCCACGACGCTTGCGCTCGACGAGGTTCTTGCTCTCCAGGTTGTCCAGCGTGCGGCTCACCGTCGCCTTCGAGAGGTCGGTCTGTTCGACGATCTCGTTCTGGGCCAGCACGCCGTCGGCGTCCAGGACGACCTCGTAGATCTGGCGTTCGTTGTTGACGAGCTGGTCGGCCGTCTCGTCCCACTCCTCGCGACGCATCTCCAGCAGTTCGTCGCTGGACTCGGGGACGGGCTCCGGCGTGTCGGCGGCCGTCCCGGTTGCGGTCCCGCCGTCGGGACGGGCGCGACCGCCGACCAGCAGGTACGTCCCGCTCGCGCCGAGAAGGGTCGCCGCGACGGTTATCACGCCGACGTCGCTGTACCGGAAGTAACCGCCAAGCTCCGCCACCTTCGTCCCGTTCTCGCCCACGGAGACCATGACCGGGGACGGGGTGATCAACTGTACCGCGAGGACGATGATCGCGGCGACGAAGACGACCGCTGCGAAGAGTTGCTTGCGGTGGAGGGCCCGCACGTCCATAGTTGGGCGTCCGACGGCAGCCCTTAATGACCGTCGGTTTACATTCGCGGAACGCCACTGAAACGCCCGTGAAACGCGTTCGGAACGCGTTTCGGCCGTAGATTGATGAGGTCTTTCACCCAAAACGTACACGATGACGAACGACCTTCGCTCCCGGTTCGTCGCGCTGTTCGGTTTCGCGGTGCTCGCGACGGGCGTGGTCTGGGGCGGGACCACCCTGGGCGTGGGTGCGCCCGTCACGGATGCCGACCCCGCCGCGACGTTCAACGTTACCGGCGACGGCGTCACGCTCTCGGACGGCGACCGGGAGGTCACGGTCGTCGACAACTTCACCGAAGGGAAGGAAGTCGAGATCGAACAGACCGACGGCCGTTTCACGGTGAGGACGACGCAGCCACTGACCGCCGACGAACGCGAGCGGGCGGTCGACGTCGTCCGGAGCAACGAGACGGTCCAGAATCACCTCGACGAGATGGACGACTACGGGTTCGCGGTCGAGCCCATCCGCAAGGTCGAGGCGAGTGAGTCCGTCGAGATCGACGTGAAAGCGCCCGGAAACGCCAGCAGCGTCGTCGAGGTCGCCAACGGATCTACGGCGACGTTCACGCTGGAGATGGAGAACGCCAGCGTCGAGACCGACGACGACTCGGTCCTGGTCGCCGACGAGCGGTCGTACGTCGAAGACGAGGCGGCCGTCGAGATACGGCGGGCCGACGGGACGGTGGCGTACGACGTGTTCGTGGACCTGGAACGGGGAACCGTCGTGCAGATAAGCGGGTGAACCACGGGCGACCGCGCGCCGCGACTCCGAATTGCAAGGGTTATACCGGCCCGACTGAAACCGGGGAGTATGAGCGACGAGGACGGCCGGGCGTTCGTCCCGGGACACGTGACCGGCTTCTTCAGCAGTCACGAGGCCGACGACCCCGAGCGGGCGGGGTCGCGCGGGGCGGGACTGGCGCTGTCGGACGGCGTCACGGTGACGGTCGAACCGGCCGCGGAGACGAGCATCGAACTCGACGGCGAGTACGCGTCCGTCGAGGCCGGGCGGCGCGTGCTGGACGAACTCGACGTGACCGCCCGCGTCACGGCGGAGACGGACCTCCCGGTCGGCGCGGGGTTCGGCGTCTCGGGAGCGCTGGCGCTCGGCACCGCGCTCGCCGCCAACGACGCGTTCGACTGCGGGCGCTCGGAGAACGAACTGGTGACCGTCGCCCACGTCGCGGAGGTGGCAGCGGGGACGGGGCTCGGCGACGTCGTCGCCCAGTCGCGCGGCGGCGTGCCGATACGGCTCGAACCGGGCGCGCCCGAGTACAACCGCCTCGACGGCGTGCCGGCCCGGACGCGCGTGGAGTACTGCTCGCTCGGCGAACTCTCGACCGCCGAGGTGCTGGCGGGCAACACCGACCGCCTCTCGGAGGCGGGCGTGAACGCGCTCGTCGACCTGGTGACCGAACCGACGCTCGACGAGTTCGTCCGCCTCTCCCGCGAGTTCGCCGAGGAGGCCGACCTCCTCACCGACGACGTGCGCGCGGTCATCGAGGACGTGGAGGCCGAGGGCGGGCAGGCGTCGATGGCGATGCTCGGCGAGACGGTGTTCGCGCTCGGAACCGGGCTGACAGACGCTGGCTACGACGCCACCGCCTGCGAGGTCCACCCAGGCGGCGCGACGCTGGTCGAGTGACGGCCGGGGGACGAGGTCTGGAGACGACTGGAGACTCCGTCTGGAGTGACGGCCAGAGGACGACGCTGGGCGCGTCGCGCGGAAACGAACTGCTTTTTGACGCCTCACGACCGAGTGAAACGCATGACCGACATCCCCGACGACCACCCGCGCGCGCAGTCGCTGCGGACGCGCCACCGCATCGAGGACGGCGTCGAGAAGGGCATCACGAGCAAGCAGGGCCTCATCGCCGAGGGGCGCGGCGAGGCGTTCGACTACCTGCTGGGGGAGCGGACGCTCCCGAGCGCCGATGCGGCCGAGCGCGCCGCGGCCGCGCAGTTGCTGCTGGCCGACCACCCCGTGCTCTCGGTCAACGGGAACGTGGCTGCGCTCGTTCCAGCGGAGATGGTCGAACTCGCCGACGTAACCGGGGCCGACCTGGAGGTGAACCTGTTCAACCGGACCGAGGAGCGCATCGAGGCCATCGCGGACCACCTCCGCGAGCACGGGGCCGAGGAGGTCAAGGGACTCGCGGCGGACGAACGCATCCCGGGCCTGGAGCACGAGCGGGCGAAGGTGGACGCCGACGGCATCTACGCCGCCGACGTCGTGCTGGTCCCGCTGGAGGACGGCGACCGCGCGGCGGCGCTGGCCGAGATGGGCAAGACCGAGATCGTCGTCGACCTCAACCCGATGTCGCGGTCGCCGCAGGCCGCCGCCATCCCCGTCGTCGACAACGTGATGCGCGCGATCCCGAACGTCACCGAGCACGCCCGCGACCTGGCCGACGCGCCAGCGGCCGAACTGGAACGCATCGTCGAGGAGTTCGACCCCGACGAGGCGCTGGCCGCCGCGGAACGGGCGCTACGGACGCTCGACGACGACTGAGGGCGTCGGTGCGGCAGTTCCATCGATTTTTTCCGTCGCGATTACGAACCATTATCCATGCGTCATCTCGGTCTGAAAGCTCGCATGGCAATCGTCGGGGCGGTACTGTTCGCGTTCTACGCCGTCGCCGCCGTCGTCGTGATGGGCGTGTTCGGCTGGCCGCTCGCGCTCGTGCTGGTCGCCACCGTCGGCTTCGTCGGCGTCCAGTACAAGATCGGCAAGTGGGCCGCGCTCAGGAGCGTCGGTGCCGAGGAACTGCCGAAGGACCGCTACGGCGACGTCCATCGCCGCGTCGAGGCGCTCGCGGACGACATGGGCATCGACAAACCGCGACTGATGGTCGCCCGGATGGGCGTGCCGAACGCCTTCGCCGTCGGCCGGAAGGGCGCGGGAACGGTCGTCGTCTCGGAGGAACTGCTCCAGTTGCTCGACCCGGACGAACTCGAGGGCGTCCTCGCCCACGAGCTCGCGCACATCAGCAACCGGGACGTCGTGATGATGGTGCTCGGTCAGGGGGTCGCCTCCATCGTCGCCATCGTCGCCCAGTGGGCGGTCCTGCTGACCGGCGACAACGACATCGCGGACTTCTTCCTCGCCATCGTCGTCGGTCAGATAACCCAGTTCCTCGTCCTCATCTTCGTCTTCGCCATCTCGCGCTACCGCGAGTACGTCGCCGACAGCGACGCCGCCGAGAAGGTCGGCGGCGGGGAACCGCTGGCCCGCGCGCTGGAGAAGATCCAGCGGGGGAGCCAGCGCACTCGCGAGACGGAGGTCGACGCACAGGTGAACGCCCTGTGCATCTTCGGCGAGGAGCGCGGGCTCGAACGGCTGGTCGCGACCCACCCGCCGGTCGAGAAGCGCATCGAGCGGCTCCGTAGCTGATGGACGTCCGAACCCTCCTGGCCGGCGTCCTCGGGGTCGCGCTCGGTCTCGCGCTGGTCGCGTTCCCGGACGCCGTAATCCGCGTCCAGACCGCGGGCCGTCTCCCGGACGACCGCGGCGGCGAGTACGGCACCGGGGCGGCGACGCCCGAGCGCTGGCGACGGCTGGTCCAGGTGCTGGGCGTCGTCTTCCTCGCAGGTGGCCTCTACTTCGCGGCGACCGTGCTCGGCTAGATAGAGCGGACGCGGCGTCACTCGCTGAGGCGCTCGCGGAGGAACCGCGCCAGCAGCGGGGCGTCGCCGACGTGCAGCAGTTTCGCGATGGAGAGCAGGTTGCCGGCGTTCGCGTCGCTCAGCGTCTCCATGTTCATGCGGTCGAGGTCGCGCATCAGCGTGTCGTAGCGTTCGTTCGACGCGAGATAGAGGAGCTGAGTCATCAGCAGGCGGGTCCGCATCTGCGGCGCGACGCGGTCGTGCCAGAGGTCGTCGTAGATGGCCATGCTCTCGGCCGACGTGTCAGGCTCCTCGGGCGTGAAACAGCGGTCGGCGGTGATGGCCGCAGCGCGACCGGACTGCATCCCCTTGTGGATGCCCTCGCCCCAGAGCGGGTCGACGGTCGGGACGGTGTCGCCGACGGCCATGAAGTTGTCCGTACTCAGGCCGTCGGGCATCTGGATGTGGGCGGATCCGCGGTGGTGTTCCCCCTCGATGCGCTCGGCGTCCGCGAACCGTGGGTCGGTGTCGAGCCAGTGCTTTAGGTAGTCGTCGATGCCCATGCCGTCGCGGGCCTTGTCCTTGTGGGTCTGGTTCTTGATGTAGCAGACGCCGACCTTCGCGGTGTCTTCGCCGGTGTGGAAGATCCACGAGTAGCCGCCGGGCGCGATGTCGTGGTCGAGGCGGAGCATCATCGCGTCCCGGAGATCCGCGAAGTCCTCGTGGGCCATGTCGATGCCCTCCAGTTCGTACTCGACGCCGATGGCCTGCTTGTCGCGCTTGAGGTCGCTCACGCCGAGCTTCTTCGCGAGCGGCGCGCTCGGCCCGGTGGCGTCGACGACGATGTCGGCGTACACCTCCTGGTCACCGGCGTACTGCACGCCGACGACCTCGCCGTCCTCCATGACGGGGTTGGCGACGCGGGCGTCGAACCAGTATTCCGCACCCTTCTCGCGGCCGTCGCGGACCAGGTAGCGCTTGAAGTCGGCGAACTCCAGGACCGCACCCGGCTGGGACTGGCGGTAGTGCTCGTTCGGCGATTCGAGGACGACGCTGTCGGTGTACTGCATCACGACGTCGTCCGGGATGCCGAACGACCCCATCATCGACGGGAACGTCCCGGCGGTCGACTTGTTGCTCTGGCGCGGGAACTCGTCCTCGGACTCCGCTTCGAGGACGACGACGTCGTAGCCCCGCTGGGCCAGGTCGCGCGCACACTGGGCACCGGCGGGCCCGGCGCCTGCGACGACGACGTCGAAGTGGTCGGTCATCGCCCGCTCCCCCCTGGTCGGTCGTCGTCGGTTGCGTTCGCAAGCCCGGCAGTGGCGACCGCCCGGACGACCGCCGCGCCACTGGCGCGGCCATCGCAGGCGTCGACGCACTCGCCGGCCGTCGCCGCCGCGGCGAACCCGGCGGGTTCGTGGGGTACGGCGGCGACGTCGCGTGGTTCCGCAGTCATCTCTACACTGTGTTGCCGGTCATATCATAAAAAACGGGCGCAAACGCTTTGAGGACGGAATTAAGTCGTTGTTCGTTGGTCGCAACTCGACGCGGCGGTGAAATCTGGCCCGGACAGACACCTCCTCCGCGGACGAGTATGGGCGGGCAAAGGTTCGGCGTTCCGACGCGGTCGCGCTGGTAGCGACCCCAGATAGCGAAGGTAAAGATGACATCTACCAAAGATATTATTACTGTTAGGTAGGAACTGAAACCTGTTCGATGAGAGTAAGCCACGTCGTCGTTATCGCAACACTCGCAATATACGTCTTCTTCGCGATAGCGGCGACGTTCCAGGTCGTCGACCCCCGGCTTACCCAGGCGAGCCAGCCCCCCGACGTCGACTTCTCGGACCCGCCGTCGGACGTCGTCGCGACGTCAGTCACGAAGCTCGAGCATATGGACTACAGCTCCAAGTTCATCGCGTCACCCAACGAATCTGGAACGAACAGTAGTTCGAAATCCATCGAAACCCGAGTCGAACATTCTGACGCGGAGTACGTCGTGGACAATTTGTTCGGGGTCGACGGTATGAAACTGTACGCCAACGACGCGACAGCGTGGATTTGGACGAGCGGCGATGGCTGGCAGCTGCTCAGAAAGACGCATATATCGTTCCCGTCGAACTACGCGTACCCGACAGCGGACAAGCTCCACCCGTTCAACGTCTCGTCGATTAGACGGGCGGAAGGCGCGATCGTCGACGAAACCGCGACGCAGGTCGTCATCCGGATCAACGATACGACGACGAGTGGTACTGACGTGCCGGGATACACGCGTTTCCACATCGACAAGCGGAGCGGAAACCTCCGGAAGGCGGTCCAGGTAGGGCGATACGACGGCGAAACGGGAACAGTGAAGATTAGGTTCAACGAGGTCGGAACGACCACCGTCGAGCGACCGGACGCGATCGGATTCTCGGCGTGGGAGCTAGTCGGCGACCTCATGCGGTACACGCCCGCAGAGTAGTTCGGGCACCGTCTCGTCGAGCGTCCGTAACATTCGATGGCGGTCTCGGTTACGTACACGCCCCCGAGAGACGTCCGGAAACTGACGGCTCGAAGAGTTTCCGGAGGTTCGACCGTCGCTCACTCCGGTCCGACGGCGATCACCTTTCCACTCGCGGCGTAGAGGCTTTCACCGGCAACGACGACGCCCGTATCGAGGTGCGTTTCGTCGCCCACGGATAGCTGCCACTGCTTCGTTCCGCGGTCAAGATCGAGTGCGTACACGTTGCTGCCACGGTTACCCACGTAGAGCGTTCCGTCTGCAATTGCCGGATTGCAGTTCACGAGCCAACTCGTATCGAACGCCCACTGTTTCTCACCTGTTGCGGTGTCCAGCGCGTACACGTTTTCGTCCTGGCTGCCGAAGTACACCGTTCCGTCGACGGCGGCGGGAGCCGACCGTACCCAAGCGCCGGTGTCGAATCGCCACCGCAAGTCACCGGTCTCGGCGTCGACCGCGTACAGGTTGCCGTCGTCGGACCCGAAGAACACCGTCCCGTCCGCGACGGTCGGTCCCGCAGTGGTGGCCGCGCGAGCGATGTATCGCCAGTCGCCCTTTCGAATGCCACCATCGTGTTCCCCGATGTCGAATCGCCATCGTTCGTCGCCGGTCTCGGCGTCCAGTGCGTAGAGATAGCGGCGAGTGCTGAGAGCGTAGACCGTCCCGTCCGTGACAGCGGGAGCGTAGGGGGCTTCGTCCAAGCCCTTGAAGCGCCAGCGTTTCTTCCCCGTCTCGGCGTCGAGCGCGTGGACGTTTCCACCCCAATCGACGATGTAGACCGTTCCGTCGACTACCGTCGGCGAGGATCCCATCGCTGGTTGCTGTCGCCACCGTTTATCACCAGTCTGGGCGTCGAGCGCGTACAGGTTACCGTCACTGCTCGCGACGTAGACCGTCCCGTCGCTTACGGCCGGTGCAGAGTACACCCAGTCATCGGTTTCGAACGCCCACTGCTCTTCGCCGTCGGCCACCCCGAGCGCGAAGACGGTGCCGTGCTCGTCACCGAGGTAGAGCCGACCGTCGGCGACCGCCGGGAACGTGAAGACGTCGCGGTCGAGCGTCCAGCGCACCGCGGCATCGCTGCCGGGACCGGACGCGTCGGGGTTGTACCCCGAATTGGTGCTGTCGTATCCCTGGCCCGGCCAGCGACCGGCATAACCCGCGGTGGATATGGAGCCGAGGCAACCGGCAGTTGCAACCCCGGCTGCAAGTGAAGCAAGCAAGTGGCGACGACTACATCGTTGTCCATGCATTGTTAATTTCTCCGAATTATCATCTGACCGCCTGGGTCGACTTCCGCATCTATTTCGTCCAGTTGTTGCTCCTTAGTGTTCTTAATTTGACTTTGGAACATTGTGATGCCCTCTGTCGCCGCACTCGTCAGTATCGATTCGCCCGGCGAGTTAGGGTCAATTGGGATTGTTTCGCCCTTCACGAACTCGTACAGCGCGACTCGAACTGCCTCATCTGCGGTTCCTCCGTTCTTGATTACGAGCTCCCCTTTACCTGCTGCACCGGCGATAGCGATACCATTTGAATAAACTCTCTTGGTCGTCTTCAGCATGTACTTCGTCGAATCCAACATCACCGCCGCTGGCACGGTGTACCGCTGACTCACCTCGGGCGTCTCGCCTAGACCGTCCCGTTCAGGACGTGCGAACGCTGTATTCTCCACGCCACGAAGTTCCAGTTTGAACTTGCCGAAGTGCTCCATCGTCGGAAGGATAGCATCGCCTGTGGATTGGTCCACTGTGACGGTGAACGGCACCGTCTTCTGACCCTTACTCACCACTACTTTCTTTTGTTCTACAACTTCCCCATCATCTATAATTTTTGACTCCATCCCATCAGGAGATGTTAACGTCAGCACTGCTTCCACGTCCGACTGTTCTAGTAACCTTTCACCATACTTATTTGTTTGTAGATAAACTGTAGCATCCACCGTTACCGTTCCGACGTTGGCGTTAAGACCCTCAAGGCCACTGCCACTGCCTGATGAGGACGGACTCACTGCCAAGTAGCTTGATGGGAAGTACTCACTCTCATCCAGTTTGTCGGCTTTCACGGGATCGCCGTCTCTCGTAAACGTCGCCACCGAGTAACCTGCGGATAGCGTCTCTGGCACCCTGGCCTTGCTGCGCGGATTCGAATAGTATTCTTCGCTGTCGTCGAGTCCGACACCGTCCGTGTTCGTGGAGTTTGGATGTGAATAATATTTTTCCACTTCCACCTTTCTAATCAGATTTCCACTTGTACCTTTCACAAAGCGCTTCTCAAACGAAACTTCCTGCATGTCGGTAAGTCCGTCACCGTCGGTGTCGGTAGCGTATGGGTCAAGGTTGAGGTCTCGCCATTTGCACGTATGCTCGCCGTTCTTCATTCGGCACACTGGTCTCTCTAACTTGCTCGCCCTCCGTTCGATGCTAGTGGGAATACCGTCCCCGTCGTCCTGCGTGATGCGGATACTGGAAACCTTGACAGTCGCGTCTTCCTCAGCCATGACTTCGATAGAAGCCGTCCCGCCAGCGAACGATGAGAGGTCGACCTTCTTGGTCGTCCACCCTTTCGAACCAGACGTGACGCTGAACGCCGTCTCCTGTGTGGTAGTACCGTTCACGACGACCTTCGCCGCCGAGTCAGAACCAGATGCTTCGCCTTTCACACGCAATTTAAGCGTTATCTCCGAAGCATAGTGGAAACGGACTGACCGACTTGCACGCGACGCGGTATCCAGACTGCCCTCACTGTGGAAAGTGGTCGTTTTGATACAGAGGTCCTGATCGATAGCCATTCCGACATCCTGCGTCGAATACGTACAGGTAGGTGGTGAGTCGGTATCGTCGTCATCGTCACTGTCATCACCACCGTCATCGCCGCCGCCATCATCGCCACCGTCGTCGCCGCCGTCATCGCCGCCGCCATCATCGCCACCGTCGCTACTGGAGTCATGCGAGACGACGAGCACATTGCCCTCGGTCTCGGTTTCCTCGATCCGACCGTCGCCGCTCCACCCGTCCAGGTCCGAGAACCCCTCGTAGACTGGCCACTTCTGCTGAATCGTCGCTACTTGCGTCTCGCGCCATTCCTCGTAATCCACGACCATGAAGTACGAGAACCCACTGACGGTCGTCGATGCGGTTCGGTTTTCGGAATCTATCGCTGTCTCGACCGTGTGGATGGACTCGTTGTCGACGGGGTCCCATTTGACGATCGTGAGATTGTTGTCGGCGACGTCGACGGAGTCTCCGAGAGGGACCGACACCGACGCGTTGTCGAACGTCTGTTGGCTGGTAAGATGCATCACGCCGGATTTCCGCATTTCGTTCGTGGTGTCGTTCGAAACTTGCTCGACGGCGACGCCGTTTGCGACGTTCCCATCGCCCGTCATGTTGACCGTGACGCCGGTTTCCTCGTCCGTCTTCTCCGTGGTGAACGTCTCGTTGCCGTCGAGGATGCCATCGCCGTCGGTGTCGGCGACGAGCGGGTTGGTTCCGAGTTCCAGTTCATTGGGGTCGGGAAGGCCGTCGTCGTCGGTGTCAGACTGAGTCGGAGCAGTTCCGTACTCGTTCACCTCCGCGCCGTCCGAGAGCCCGTCACCGTCAGTGTCGTTGTAGACGAGTTTCGTCTTCGCGTCTACCTCCTCTATGTTGGTGAGACCGTCGTCGTCGAAGTCCTCCTGCCCGTCGAGGACGCCGTCGGTGTCAGTGTCGTTCGTCGTCGGGTCGAGGCTGACGTACTGGAGTTCGAATCCGTCGGTCAACTCGTCGCCGTCGGTGTCGGAGTCGAAGGGATCCAGTCCCAACCTGTACTCGCGGAAGGTGATGGCACCGTCGTTGTCGAAGTCCTCCAGGCCGTCCAGCCGGCCGTCACCGGCCTCGGAGACATTCGTCCGGTTCGAGTCGCTGTCGGCGTTCGTCGGGTCGGTTCCGGTCACCCTCCGCTCGTACGTGTCGGGCAACCCGTCGCCGTCCATGCGAACGACGTCAGTCCCTCGCTGTGGACCGTGGATATCCTCCTGGTCGGACTCGTCGTAGCCGCTGTCGGCAACGTCGACGCCAGGGTCGAACGCGGACAGGTTGATCCGCTGAATAGTAGAGTCGTTGAAACTGAGAGGGTCGAGACGAACGCTCGTGTTGAACGTCGCCGTCGTGCCCGGAACGGTCGAGGACGCAAGCGACACGTTGCGAGTCCGGTTCGACCAGCGGACGGTCGCGGTCAGTTCGTAGGGTCGCACGTCGAAGACCGATCCTGCTACCGAGTGGTTCTTGATTTCTTCGCGTGGAACGTCGCGTCGAGTTTCGACCGTCACGTTCGGCGTGGTCGCCTCGTCCATGATGTCGAGTGCGCGCTGTGCGGAGGTCCACGCCTGCCGATACTGTTCGATTGCTCCTGCCTGAGAGTGCTCTCGGATGCGTTCAGCCCGCTGGTAGGCCTCACGCGCCGCACTGATGTTCTCTCGAACTGCGGTCTCGTCGAACGAGACGTTGCGTTCACGCAAGACGTCGGCAACCCGCTTTGCGTCAGCGATGCCGGTCTGCGCATGGATCTCGTCGGCCGCGACCACGTGGACTGTCACGTTCGGAGCGCGCCTGGCCAGTGGTGCGACGACTCGTTTGTCAGATCGGAACGTGGCAGCGGACGTCGTTCGGTTCCCGTCCAGTAGTGTCTCTTGCGTCCCGTCCAACTCCCGCAGTAGTCGTCGTTTCAGTCCACTACTGTCGCCCTTACCCGGATTCAAGCGAGCGTCCTGCAAGAGATTTCGTGCCGCCGCGCGGTGGTCGTGCGCACTGGCGGTCGGGGAGAGTTCGATGCTTTCGTTCAGAGCGTCGAACGTCGCCGGCCCTGTTTCGACGACGGCCGATGGCCCGTTCTGGCGTAACTTGGGAAGACCTGTGCGTACTGGTCCGTTTGCTCTCGACCGGCCGAAGTCGCGTCGATCTCGACTGACCGAATTTTGATCATCCGATTGGGAGGTATCGTCAGTTTTGACGGTGTCCGTTTCTCGGTTACCATTATTTCCATCGCGTTCGGACTGCCCGCGCTCGTTATCAGTTCCGCGTTGATGGGTGGCACGGTTGCTCTGGGACTGGTCCGACCGATCTTGCTCGCTGGGGGTCGCTTCGTTCCGCGAGCGGTCAGACTGACCCTGGTCGCCACGGTTCCCGTTGTTTGTCTGCCGGTTATCTCCGTTTTCGGCCTGCCCATGTGTAGTTCGTTCGTCACGACCACGGTCGTGAGTCGAGCGTTCGCCGTTTCCCCGGTCCTGTCGTCCTGTTGGCTGCTGTTCGGTCGAGGTCGCAGGAGGCGTTGTTTCGGTCGTTGTCACTGGAGCGGTCGTCGCTGTCGACTGAGACGTCCGAACGCTCGTTGACTGTTGCGTAGTCGTCCCGCGTGGTCCGGTTTGCTGATTCCCCTGCCCCTTGTTAGACCCACGCTTGTCATCCGATTGGTGTTTATCTGTCGTCTGCTTGCTTCCGGCAGTGGGTTTCCCGTTCCCTTTTCCGTCGTCAGTGTGGCCGTTTGCTTGTTCGTTGCCCTTGTCTCCATTTCCGAGGAGGAAGGTCAGTAACTTCTCTCCACTTTCGAGAAGAGAGTTCTCGTCCGTAGTATCGTCGGCAACGGATTCTGAAACCGTTGAAGCCGAACTAATCGGAGTCACGATGAGAAGTACCGCGAAGAAAAGGGCGAAGATTCGATTTTGCGTCGAGCTCATGTGAACCCATCATAAATACAAACTGAAGAACATATCGTATATTATTATAATTGAGAATGAAAAGAGTGGGAGTCGAGAACGAGGGCTAGTAACCACTTCCACCGATACGCCACCCTCGTCGGTCTGCGAAAACGAAGAAAGACGGGACCGCAGCGTCAGTAGAACTCGCGGACGAGGTCCATCGCGCCCTCGGGCGCGCCGTCCGGGATGTCGGCCATGTTGCTGTCGAGGCCGTGGAGTTCGGAGTAGGGGACGCTCCCCTCGTCCTGGTAGATGACGCCCTGGTACTCCTTGTCCGCGTCGAGGATCTTGTCCTTGGCCGCGTCGCGGTCGCTCGCGTCGTGGTCCTCGTCGGCGAGGTCGACGATGGAGTCGCGGAAGTAGTCGTAGGTGTCGACGTCGTTGAACGTGACGCAGGGCGAGAACACGTTGACGAAGCCGAAGCCGTCGTGCTCGATGGCCTGCTGGACGATCTCGGCGTGACGCTGGGCGTCCGTCGAGAACGACTGGGCGATGAAGGTGCCGCCGGCCGACAGCGCGAGCGCGAGCGGGTTGACCGGGGGCTGCTGAGGGCCCTCGGGCGTCGTGCTCGTCTCGAAGTCCTCGCGCGAGGTCGGGGAGGCCTGCCCCTTCGTCAGGCCGTAGATGCGGTTGTCCATGACGACGTAGGTCATGTCGACGTTCCGGCGGACGGCGTGGACGAAGTGACCCGCGCCGATGGAGTAGCCGTCGCCGTCGCCGCCCGCGACCATCACTTCGAGGTCGGGGTTGGCGAGCTTGACGCCCGTCCCGACGGGGAGCGCGCGGCCGTGGACCCCGTGGAGCGCGTAGCTGTGCATGAACGTCCCGATCTTGCCGGAACATCCGATGCCAGCCACGACGAACGTGTTGTCGGGGTCGTTCCCCGTCTCCGCGAGGGCTTTCATCATGCCGTTCATCGTGCCGAAGTCCCCACATCCGGGGCACCACGTCGGCTGCTTGTCCGACTTGAAGTCGGTGAATCGTACGTCTGAGCTCATGCTGTGACCTCCTCCTGCTGGAGCGCGTCCTCGATTTCCTCGGCGAGTTCGTCGGCCTTGAACCTGACGCCGTTGTACTTGTTGACGCGCTTGAGACGCGTAAGCGCGTCGCGTTCGAGCAGGTTCGCGAACTGCCCGGTCTCGTTACACTCGACGACGACGACCTCGTCGGCCGCCTCGATCTCGTCGGAGAGGTCGGGGCGCGGGAAGATGTACGGCACCGAGAGGAACCGCACGTCGACGCCGTCCTCCTCGAGGAAGGCGAGCGCCTCGTTCATCGCGCCCTCGTTCGACCCCCACGAGATGACGAGGTTGTCCGCGTCCTCGTCGCCGAACTCGCGCGGCTCGAACGCCTCGCGCTCCTTCGCGGTCTCGACCTTCTGGTTGCGCTTCTCGACCTGTTCGACGCGGACCTCGGTGTCCTCGGTCCGGCGACCGAGCGCGTTGTGTTCGAGGCCGGTCGACATGTGCGCGCCGTCGGTCGTGCCGGGGAACGCCCGGGGGCTGATGCCGTCGGCGGTCGGGAAGTGGGGCTGGAAACGGCCCTGCTCGTCCGTCCACGAGTCGACCTCGTCCTCGTCGACGACCTTGCCGCGGTCGATCTCGACGGCGTCCATGTCGAACTCCTCGGGTTCGAACGTCTGCTCGGTGACGGCCATCGAGAGGTCCGCGAGCAGGAAGACGGGGATCTGGTACTTCTCGGCGAGGTTGAACGCCTCGACGGTCTTGTGGAAGCACTCGCTGATGGTGGTCGGCGCGAGGACGAACCGCGGGACCTCGCCGTGACCGCCGTACAGCGTCATGTTCAGGTCGCCCTGCTCCTGCTTGGTCGGCATCCCGGTCGAGGGACCGGAACGCATCACGTCGGCGATGACCAGCGGCGTCTCGCTCTGGGCGACGAGTCCGAACGTCTCGGTCATCAGGTCGATGCCCGGCCCGGAGGTGGCGGTCATCGCGCGAGCGCCGGCGCGCGCCGCGCCGAGCGCCATGTTGATGGCCGACAGTTCGTCCTCGGCCTGCACGACTTCGCCGCCGAACTGCTCGATGCGGCCCGTCAGGTACTCCATCACGTCGGTCGCGGGGGTGATGGGGTAGCCGGAGTAGAACCGGCAGCCGGCGGCGATGGCACCCATGCCGATGGCCTCGTCGCCGTTCAGCAGGACGTAGTCGTTGTCGGTCGTGTCGATGTCGTAGTCGAACTCGTAGTCGAAGTTCTCCTGGACGTACTCCTGGCCCTTGCGGGCCGCGGTCTTGTTGTTCTCGACGATGGACTCGCCCTTCGCCCCGAACTTCTTCTCCAGCGCGCTGTCGAGGTTCTCGATGGGGAAGTTGGTCGCCTCGCAGGCCGCACCCAGCGCGACGATGTTCTGCATGATGGCACCGCCGGCCTCCTCGGCGAGGCGCTTCAGCGGCACGTCGAGCCCGATCATCCCCTCGGGTACCTCGACGTCCTCCATCTCGGTGCGCTCACCGTCGTAGATGATGACGCTCCCCTCGTGGAGCTCGTCCATGTTCTCGTCGATGGTCCGTTCGGTGAGCGCGACGAGGATGTCCAGTCGGTCGACGACGCTCTCGACGCGGTCCGTCGAGGAACGGATCTTGTACGCGGTGTACCCTCCACGGATGCGGGACGCGAAGTCCTTCGACGTGAAGACGTGTCGACCCGCGCGCGAGAGAGCTTGCGCGAAGATTTTCCCGGTTGAATCGATTCCATCGCCGGCTTCGCCGCCGATGGCCCAGTTCAGGTCTTTCGGCATCGTGCAAAGGATTCCCGGTGACAAATCAAAAGCCTTCTGAAGCCAGTACGTGGCGTCGTTCCCGGTCTTTGCCAGTGCAAGCCCGGGGTCCGGTGGACGCGCGTCCAGCCTGACTGCGGTGTGCTACCCGTTGGCTACACTCGACAGCGCTTTCAGTGAACGCTACGTAGCGAGGGACGCAATGATGGCGACGACGCACGCCCTCGCCGGGGCACTGCTGGGAAGCGTCGCACTGCTGGTCGCGCCGGAGTTCGCGCCGGCGGCGGTGCTGGCGGGGCTCGCCGGCGGCGTGTTCCCCGACCTCGACCTCTACGCCGGCCACCGGCGAACGCTGCACTTCCCGGTGTACTACACGGCGGCCGCGCTCGTGGCGCTCGGCGTCGCCGTGCTGACGCCCGCGACGTGGAGCGTCGCGCTCGCCGTCTTCCTGCTCGCCGCCGCGCTCCACGCCGTCTCGGACGCGTTGGGCGGCGGGCTGGAGCTGAAGCCGTGGCGCGGCGAGTCCGAGCGAGCGGTGTACGACCACTACCGCGGCCGGTGGGTCCCACCCCGGCGGTGGGTCCGGTACGACGGCGCGCCCGAGGACTTCGCGCTGGCGCTCGTGCTGGCCGCGCCCGCGGTCGCGCTCCACGACGGCGTCGTCCAGACGCTCGTGCTGGCCGCCGTCCTCGTCTCGGGCGTCTACGCCCTGCTCCGGAAGCGCCTCGTCGTGGTCGCGGAGTGGCTGGTCGCCAGGGTTCCGGAGTCCGCGCTGGCGTACGTTCCGGAGCGGTTCGTCTCGGACCTGGCGCGGTAGGAGCAGCGGGAAATCGCGGCCGCGTGCAGGCCGCCGTCGCCGCTCCGGTTCGAAGGGTTTATTCGTCCTCTGGGCCTCAGACCCCAGTAGTAACCATGTCGGACAAACCCGCCTCCATGTACCGGGAGATTAGCAAGCCCGCGTACACGCGACGTGAGTACATCACGGGCATCCCGGGCTCGAAGATCGCACAGCACAAGATGGGGAACGTCGAGCGCGACGAGGACGACTACCCCGTCCAGATCTCGCTCATCCTCGAGGAGGAGTGCCAGATCCGCCACGGCTCGATGGAGGCCTCCCGCCTCTCGGCCAACCGCCACCTCCTCAAGGAGCTCGGTCAGGAGAACTACAAGATGATCCTGCGCAAGTTCCCCCACCACGTCATCCGGGAGAACAAGCAGGCGACCGGCGCGGGTGCGGACCGTGTCTCCGACGGGATGCGCCAGGCGTTCGGGAAGATCGTCGGCACTGCCGCACGCATCCAGAACGGCGAACGCCTGTTCACCGCGTGGTGCGAGGTCGAGGACGCCGAGGAAGTCAAGGAAGCGTTCCGCCGCGCGTACAACAAGATCTCACCGCCGTGCCGCATCAAGGTCGAGCGCGGCGAAGCGAAGCTCATCAGCTAACGCGGCCCACTTTTCCCGTCGTTCTCTGTTCTCCAGTCGCGTCGCCCGGTCTCAGGAGCGCAGCGCCGCCCACCGCAGCATGTCGTCGAACTTCACGACCGACCCGTAGCGGTCGGCCGGGTCCGTCGCCGTCGCCGTGGCGAGCACCCGCTCCAGGTCGTCTGAGCGCTCCGAACTTGCACTCGCGTCCGTCACGTCGTCGACCGCATCCACGTCGAGGACCGCCGCGGCCGTCGCACCCAGCCGATACACGTCCGTCCGCTCGTCGACCGTCCCGGAGCCGTTGCGCTGCTCGGGGGCGTCGAACGGCGACGGTTCGCGGTGGTCGACGAGCGCGGCCCCCAGTTCCCAGTCGCCGACGAGCGCGTCGTCGCCGTCGAGTCGTATCGCCGACGGCGTGACGCCGCCGTGGAGGATGCCGTCGTCGTGCGCCCGGTGGACCGTCAGGTTCGCGTCCGAGAGCGCGTGGACGCGGTCCTCGAACGGGCGGTCGGCGTCGGCGAGCGAGCCGTCGAGGACCGGGGCCACGACCCGCTCGTCGTCGTGGTCGAGGACGGGGACGACGCCGTCCCTGTCGTCGAGGTGCGCCCACCGCGCGACCGACGCCCGGAACGGCTCCGCGAGGGCGGGGTCCGTCAGGCGCGTCTCGACGACGACGCGGGAGCCGTCCGGGGTGCGCTCGCGGACGCGGTACGTCTCGGTGACGGCGTCGCTGTCGAGGCGTTCCAGGCGACCGAACTCGGGTTCCGGTTCGTCGTCGGTCGCGTCGGCGTCGGCGGACTCGCCGTCGCTCATCTGTTCGTCCGCGGGCGAGTCGCCGTCCACATGGTCGTCCGCGTCGTCGTTCAGCCGCCGGTAGGCCGCCAGCGCGCCGGTGCCGACCACCAGTCCCGACAGCGCGAGGCCGGCCGTCGACCCGAGAAACGTCGTGGCGTCATCGGCGAGCGAGGCGAGTCCCGACTCCGCCAGGTCGAAGCCGTACAGCGACGCCTCCGTCCCGAAGACGAGGGTGTCGTCGCCGAACGCCGCCCCGTGCGGGCGCTCGTCCGTCTCGAACGTCCACCGCTCGGTGCCGTCGGCGGCGTCCCGTGCGACCAGCCCGTCCCGCTCGACGACGTACGCGACACCGTCGTGCACGCCGCCCCACGACCGGCCGGTAGGAGACCCGGGGAGGTCCATCGACCACCGCTGGGACCCGTCGTCGACGTTCACGACGTGGAACTCGTCGCGGGGTGGGTCGTCGTCGACGGTGGCGAACAGCGCGCCGTCCGCGAGGGTCAGTCCGGTGCCGATTCCGCCCGGTTCGTCGTACGTCCAGCGCACCGTGCCGCCGCCGACGTCGACTGCGTGGAGTGTCTCGTCGGTCCAGCAGTACAGCGTTCCGTCGTCGAGCAGGGTCCGCGGATACCCGGAGAAGGGGTGCGACCACGCGATCTCGCCGTCGCCGGCAACGAGCGCGAACACACTCTCCTCGTCCGCGCAGTAGACGTAATCGTCGTCGGCCGCCAGCACGGCCGGTCGCTGCGATTCCCAGGAGTCGGATTGCCACTGCTTCGTCCCGTCGTCCGTCAAGACGGCGAAGACACCGTTCGCTGCGCCGACGTACGCCATCGATCCGACGATTACAGACCGTCCGAACGCGTCACGCGGTTCGCGGAACGTCCATTTCCGGCCACCCGACTCGGCGTCCAGCGCGACGAGTCCGGACTTGCGGGTGAGCAACACTGTCCCGGGCTCGACAGCGGGGAGCGGGACGAAGTCGTTGGTCAGCATCGTACGCCAGGACCGGTCACCGGTCACGGCGTCGATGGCGATCAAGCGCCACTCGGGTCGGTCGTCGTCGACCGAGTCGACGGCGCTGACGTACAGCGTCCCGTCAACGAGGATCGGTCCCAGGACGATGGACGGAAGATCGTACGACCACCGCCGCTCGCCGGTCGCGGCGTCGACCGCGAGCAGCGACCGTTCGGCGGGGCCCGTTCCCTTCGCGTCGGTTCGGGCGAACGCATACACCGACCCGTCCGCGGTCAGTTCCGGTTCGAAGTTCTCCGCGTCCGGGGCGTCGAGCGACCAGTCCGGCCTCGACGCGTCGCTCGCTGGGGTCGTCGTCGCGGCGCGGCCGACCGACGTTGCCGCGCCGAGCGTTCCCGTGCCGGCGAGAAAGCCGCGTCTGGAGAGGCTGGAAGGCGGGGAAGCCATATCCGTACCATCCGTGAAACGTCAGTTATACTTGATGATGTGTGGCGGTGGCCACGAGAAGTTCCGAGGGGGAGGTTTTTCATCGCGCGCTCACAATCCACGGTCGATGTTCGACCTGGCGGTCGCGTACGGCGAGGAGACGTTCGAGCGGATGCGCGACCCGCTCGCGGAGCGCGGTATCGCGGCTCACCACGTGCCGATGGAGGCGCGGACCATCGACCTCGCGGACCCGCCGTGGGGCCCCGACGAGTTCGACGCGGGGTTCGTCTACCCCTCGCGAGCGATGGAGGGCGGGGCTGTCGACGCGCTGCTGGACGTGCCGTGGGTCAACGACCGCGAGGCCGTACTCACCTCGCGGAACAAGGCCGGCGTCGTCGCGGCGCTCGGCCGGGAAGACCTCCCGGTGCCGGACACGGTGCTGGTCTCGAACCCGGTCGACGACGAGCAACTGCGGGCGGCGTTCGAGCGGTTCGACGGGCCGGTCGTCGTGAAGCCGAACTCGACGACGCGTGGTGCGGGCGTGACGCGCGTCGACGACCTCGACTCCTTCCTCGGCGTCACCGACTACCTCGACCTCGTCCACGACTACCGCGCGACCGGCGACAAGTCCTTTCTCGTCCAGGAGTACCTCCCCGGCGCGAGCGACTACCGCGCGATGGTCGTCGACGGCGAGTACGTCGGTGCCGTCGAGCGACGTCTCTCCGCGGACGCACAGGAAGCGGGACGGTGGAAGCACAACGTCCATCGCGGGGCCGAGGCGCGGGGGGTCGACCTGCCGGCAGAGATGCGGACGCTCGTCGAGCAGGTCGCGGCGGTGCTCGACGTGCCGTTCCTCGGGGTCGACCTGCTCGACACCGGCGACCGCGTCGTGGTCAACGAGACGAACGCACGACCGACCATCGACGCCGAGACGAAGTACGAAGAAGGGTTCTACGACAGACTCGCCGAACTGATCCGGACGGCGCGACCCGCGTAGCGGACCGGCGCGAGGACTACTCGACGCTGATGTCGGCGGACTCGTCGCTCTTCTCGAAGGTCACCTCGAGGATGCCGTTGTTGTAGGTGGCGTTGGCCGAGCGCTCGTCGACGCGCGTCGGGAGCGTGATGCGCTCGTCGTACTCGCGGTGGTCGCTGGAGGCGCTGATGGTCAGGTACTCGCCGTCGCACTTGAGGTCGATGCCGTCCTTCTCGACGCCCGGCAGGTCGGCGATGACCCGCACGACGTCGTCGTCCTCGTGGATGTCGACGTGCGTGTCCGCGCCGAACCCGGTCGTGCCCTCGGTGTCGACGCGCATGTCGACGTTGCCACCCATCATCTCGTTCATCATGCGCTCTATCTCGCGGAAGAGGTCGTCGAACGGGTCGTCGCGGTCGTCTCTGCGCATAGGAGATGATAGGCAACTGAGGGGGAAAAGGTTTTGGACGGGACGGGAACGCGCCGGGTTCTGTCCGCCGCGGCCCGGACGACCCCGACTGGTGCGCGCGGCGAACGGAGAGGACGGCCGGGCTAGATGCCCATGCCCATCGCGCTGTTCGTGCGTTCGATGCTCTCGCGGGCGTCGGCGGCGTTCGTCACGGCGCGGATGGCGTCGACGTTCTCGGGAACGACGTCGCTCTCCTGGTGGATGGCCTGGAACAGGTAGAGGTCCTTCCCCTCGGTCGTGATGGACTCGCCCCAGATGGCGTTCTCCCAGATGTCGCCGCGCGGGCGGCCGACGTCCTGGGCGAGTTCCTTCAGTTTGCCCGCGCCGTCGATGTCGAAGTGCTCGGGGATGACGAACGTGCGGGACTGCTCTTCGAGCAGGTCGCGGACGGCCGCGGCGTCCGTCTCGGTCTCGAGCGTGACGTTGACGCTGTGCATGTGCATCAGCGTCGCGGGCACCTTCAGCCCGAGCGTGTCGATGGCGAGGTCGGGGAAGATGGTGTTGACGTCGGGGCCGTGGTGGGAGGGCAGCGAGACCGGGTTCGGCAGGATGTCGTTGATGGGGCCGCGACCGGTCTGGGCGGGGTCGCCGCCGCGCCGGACCAGCGTCGCGCGGACCTTCTCGACGCCGTACTCCTCGCGGAGCGGAGCGACGAGGCGCGAGAGACCCGTCGTGTTGCAGGAGACGACGCGGACGTGGTCGGCGTCGACGGCGTCCTCGAAGTTCGAGCGGGCGTTGAAGCTGACGTCGGCGACGTCGGCGTCCTCGCCACCCTGGTACAGCGCGGGGGTGTCGTACTCCTCGTAGAGGGACCTGTTGTCCGCGCCGACGCCGGAGGGACAGGCGTCGACGACGACGTCGGCGGCGTCGACGAGCTCGTCGACCATGCCGGCGAGGTCGATGCCGGCGGCGTCGAACTTGTCGGCGCGCTCCTCGATGGCGGCGTAGAGGGGGTACCCGTTCTCGACGGCCTGCTCGGCCTCGAAGTTCGGCCGCGTCTTCGCGACGCCGACGACCTCCATGTCCGGTTGGGCGCGTACGGCGTCGGCGACTCGCTTGCCGATGGTCCCGTAGCCGTTGATGGCGACCTGAAGCATGTACACCTGCCGCTCCGACGCCCGCACTCAAAACGGTTTCGAGGGGGATTCGTGGAAAACAATCCGGTTTCGAGTAAGTTACTTCCGGGCGGTCACGGCGGCGACGGACGTGAGACTGCAGCGAGTTCGAACCGGGTGACTGCGGCGGGTGAAACGGGCGTCGCATCCCGCAAACGCATCCGCAGACGGCGCTTCGACTGGAGCGCCCCGAACGGAAAACCTAACGGCGGCGGCGGCCGTCGCTTCGGGCATGAGTCTCGAAGACGCGGCCCGGACGGCCGTCGAGCAGTGCATGGGCCTGGAAGCCGGCGAGTCGTGCGTCGTGGTCACCGACGACAAGCGCGAGGCCATCGGCGAGGCCCTGTACGACGCCGCCAGCGCCGTCACCGACGACGTGGTCGTGGCGCGGTACCCGCCGGGCGACCAGCACGGCGAGGAGCCACCCGAGCCGGTCGCCGCCGCGATGGCCGGCGCGGACGTGTTCCTCGCGCCGACGACCAAGAGCCTGAGCCACACCCGCGCCCGCGGCGACGCCAACGACGCCGGGGCGCGCGGCGCGACCCTCCCCGGCATCACCGAGTCGGTGTTCACGACCGGCCTCGACGCCGACTACGACGCCATCCAGCGCCACTGTCTCGACGTGATGGAGCAGGTCGCGGACGCGGAAGAGGTCCGGGTCACCTCCCCGCAGGGCACCGACATCACCTTCCGGCCCGGAAGCCGGGAGTGGCTCTCGGACACCGGCAACGTCACCGAACCGGGCGCGTTCTCGAACCTCCCCGCAGGCGAGGTGTTCGTCAGCCCCGAGGACGCCGAGGGCCGCTACGTCGTCGACGGGACGATGATGCCCCACGGCCTGCTCGACGACGACCAGACGCTCTCGTTCGAGGTCGCGGACGGCCAGGTGACCGACATCAGCGACGACGACATCCGCGAGCAGGTCGAGACGGCCGCCGAGGAGGTCGGCGACGCCGCCTACAACCTCGCGGAGCTCGGCATCGGGACGAACGTCGCGGTCACGGACCTGGTCGGCTCCGTCCTCCTCGACGAGAAGGCCGGCGGCACGGTCCACATCGCCATCGGCGACGACGCCGGCATCGGCGGCGACACGGACGCCCCCATCCACCTCGACGGCATCCTCCGGGAGCCGACCGTCTACGCGGACGGCGAGGAGGTCGACCTGCCGACCGTCGAATGAGGACGAGCACGACCCCCGACCGCTCCGCACCGGAGGCCTGACTCGCCATGCCAGAGACCGAGCGCGTCGACGTGCACGGCCACACCGTCAGCGGCGTCGACGTCGGGCCGGAGACCCGCTGTGCCCACTACGACGCCGAGCGCGACGTCGTCGCCCTTCGGCTGGCGTGCTGCGGCGACTTCTACTCCTGCTTCCGGTGTCACGACGCCGCCGCCGACCACGACCGCGAGCGGTGGTCGCAGGACGAGTACGACGTCGACGCAGTGCTCTGTGGCGTCTGCGGTGCGACACTGACGGTCGCGGAGTACCTCGACTGTGACTCGACCTGCCCCGACTGCGGCGCGGCGTTCAACCCCGGCTGTGCCGACCACCACGACCTCTACTTCGAGGTGTGAGAGTTCGGTTCTGGTGCAGCAGATTACGGGTTCCAGTCTGAAACCGTCGAGAACACCTCGAAAGCGAACCGTTTCGGCCGGCGAGACAGGCGACACCGGGTGGACTGAAAGGGGCTGGCGGGTCCGGGAAGACGGGCGAAGCAAGCACTGGAGGCCGCGCAGCGGCCGAAGAGCGCAGCGAGCGCATCGACCGGAGCCGCCAGGGGCTTTCTACGTCGCCAACATCACCGACGAATCCACAGGCTGCTCCGCCCATGCCATCGCCAAAGTGATAGACGCGCCAATCCACGGATGCTGGTTTTCTGGCCTCTCCGAACGTCCCCGATTCCCAACTCCACGGGCTTTTACGCGCGGACGCCGTACCGTTCGCCCATGACAGAGACTGCGGAGCGCGTCGCGGCGACGTGTCCCTCCTGTTCGCCCGGCGTCGAGACGGTTCACGAGGTGCTGAAGCCCGGCGGTCAGGTGACGGTGCGCTGTACGGAGTGTGGCCACGTCCACAAGACGAAGATCGAGGAACCGGAGACGGAACGAACCGACGTCATCGTCTCCCAGGACGGCGAGTCGTTCTCCGCGGCCGAGGACGTCCCGGTCGAGGAGACGCTCGCGGTCGGCGAGGAGTTCGTCCTCGAGACGGAGGAGGCCATCATGGTCGTCCGCATCACCAGCCTCGAACTCGACGGCGACCGGCGCGCCGACGAGGCGACCGCCGGAGACGTCGAGACCATCTGGACGCGCGCGGTGGACAACGTCTCCGTCAACGTCACGCTCCACCCGAAGGACGGCGGGCACGACGAGACGCGCGGCGTGACGGTGAACGTCCCCGGCGACTACGAGTTCACCGTCGGCGAGACGGAGGAGCTGGGCGACGAGGAGTTCACCGTCGACGGCATCCTCGTCCGGGACGACGCCTCGGGGTACTTCCACGACAAGCTCGACCACGACGACGACGTCGTCGTCGCCAAGGACGTCAAGCGACTGTACGGTACCGACGAGAGTTCGACCGCCTGGTCCGCCTGGTGAGCATGCCCGACTTCGAGCAGCGCCGCACCGCCCTCGTCGCCGACCTCGCTCGCCGGGGCCGCGTCGAGCGCGATTCGACGCGCGACGCGCTCGAAGCGGTGCCCCGCCACGAGTTCGTCCCGGAGAACCGGCGCGAGAACGCCTACGCCGACCAGCCGTTCCCCATCGGCGAGGGCCAGACCGTGAGCGCCCCGCACATGGTCGCCGAGATGGTCGACCTGCTCGCGCTCGACCCCGGCGACCGCGTGCTGGAGATCGGCACGGGCTGTGGCTACCACGCTGCCGTGACCGCGGAGGTCGTCGGCGCGGAGAACGTCTACAGCGTCGAGTACCACGAGCGACTCGCGGAGGAGACCGGGGAGCGACTGGACCGCCTCGGGTACGGCGACGTCTCGATCCGCGTCGGCGACGGCCGCGACGGCTGGCCGGCCCACGCGCCCTACGACGCCGCCTACCTCACCTGTGCCGCGCCGGCGTTCCCCGACGCCGTCGTCGAGCAGGTGCGGCCTGGGGGGACGGTGCTCGCGCCGCTGGGCGACGGCCGCCAGCGACTCGTGTCCGCCCGCCGACGCGCCGACGGCGCGCTCGACCGCGAGGAGCACGGCATGGTGCGGTTCGTCAGGATGCAGGGGTAGCGGCGTCGGCGGAGTCGCAACGAAAAGAGGGACGGAGCGACGCGTCCGGAGCGTCGAGCGAGCTGCGAGTCGCCGGCCTCAGACGAGGTCTGCCATCTGGTCGAGGTGTTCGTCGTAGACGTCGAGCGCGCGCTGGATGGGTTCGGGCGAGGACATGTCGACGCCGGCGGTCTCCAGCAGTTCGAGGGGGTACTCCCGGGAGCCGCGTTCGAGGAACTCCAGGTAGCGCTCGGCCGCCGGTTCGCCTTCTTCGAGTATCCCGTCGGCGAGCGCGACGGCCGCGCTGATGCCGGTGCTGTACTGGTAGACGTAGTACGCCCGGTAGAAGTGCGGGATGCGCATCCACTCGCGCTCGATGCGGTCGTCGACGACGGCGGGCTCGTAGAACTCGCGCTTGAGGTCGCCGTAGATCTCGTCGAGGCGGTCGGGGGTGAGCGCGCCGTTCTCCTCGACGACCTGGTGGGCCTGGTGCTCGAAGTCGGCGAACAGCGTCTGGCGGTACAGCGTCGAGCGGAACCGTTCGAGGTACTCGTTGAGGACGTGCCGGCGGAACTCGGGGTCGTCGACCGTCTCCAGCAGGTGCTCGGTCAGCAGCGCCTCGTTGACCGTGCTCGCCACCTCGGCGACGAAGATCTCGTAGCCGCTGTAGACGTACGGCTGCGCCTCGCTGGTCAACTGGGAGTGCAGCGAGTGGCCGAGTTCGTGCGCCAGCGTGTACATCGACGCGATGTCGTCCTGGTAGTTCATCAGGATGAACGGCTGGGTGTCGTAGGTGCCGCTGCTGTAGGCGCCCGAGCGCTTGTCCTGGGTCTCGTACACGTCGATCCAGCGCGACTCGATGCCCTCCTCGACGCGGGACTGGTAGTCGTCGCCGAGCGCGCCGACGGCCTCGACGACGTGGTCGACGGCGTCCTCGTAGTCGAGGTCCGGGCTCTCGGAGTCGGTCATCGGCATGTAGAGGTCCCACATTCGGAGTTCGTCGACGCCGAGGCTCTCGCGCTTGAGTTCGGCGTGGCGGTGGAGCTTGTCGAGGTTGTCGCGGACGGTCTCCAGCAGGTTGTCGTACACCTCGGCGGGGACGTTCGGGCCGTCCATCGCCGCCTCGCGGGCGGTGTCGTAGTTGCGCGCCCGGGCGAGCTTGACGTCGGCCTTCACGCTGTTCTTGTACGCCGCGCCGACCGAGTTGCGGACGTCGGCCCACTCGTCGAAGTAGCCCTCGTACACCTCGCGGCGGAACTCGCGGTCGGGGTTCTTCAGGAGGGTGGTGAAGTTGCTCTGGGTTATCTCGACCGCGTCGCCGTCGGGCTTCTCGACGGTCGGGAACGCCATGTCGGCGTTCGAGAGCAGGTTGTAGATCTCGCCGGAGGCACCGGTCACCTCGCCGAGTTCGGCGAGCAGGTTCTCGACCTCCGTCGAGCGGGTGTGTTCTTTCATCCGCATCACGTCGTCGAGGTAGTGCTCGTACTGCTCCAGGCCCTCGGTCTCCGCGACCATCCGGTCGAGTTCGTCGCGGTCGAGCGACTGTATCTCGGGGTCGATGAAGCTCGCCGCGCTCTCTGCGCGCGACGCGAGCGACTGCGCCCGCGAGGAGAGCGCCTGGTACTCCTGGTCGGAGGTGTCCTCGTCGCTGCGCATCCGGGCGTAGGCGGCGACCTGCTCGACCTCCCGGCCGAGCTCGTCGGACAGTTGCAGCACCGCTAGCAACGTCTCGCCGTCCTCGGTCGCGCGTCCCTCGTAGGCTTCGAGGTCCGCCAGGCGGTCTTCGACGTCGGCGTAGGCGTCCTCCCAGTCGTCGTCGCCCGCGTAGATGCTCTCCAGGTCCCACTTGTACGCCGGCTCGACGTCGCTCCGTTCGGGGATGGAACTCATACCACTACGGTAGGAACAGCCGCGCCGTAAGCGTTGGTATCTCGGAACCCGCCGTCGCTCCCGCTGTCCGCTCGCGACCCGACCCGGTGACGGGAACTCGTCTCACCCGCCGCGACCCAAAGGCACTTTTAATGTGGCGCCATACGAATGACCAACAAATGTCTCGCAGTCCATCTGTTCCTGACCGGCCGACCCTGGAGTTGGATCCGGACATGTCGGACGCGGAACGGCTCGCCGCACTCCGCGAACACTTCGCGAACATCGTCCAGATCAACGAGAAGTTGAACGAGCGCGTCGACGACGCCGCCGAGCGCCAGCAGGAACTCGCCGAGCAGGTCGACCGCCTGGAACGCGAGAACGAGACCCTGAAGACCACCTCGCTGTACGTCGCCACCGTCGAGGACATGACCGACGAGGGCGTCGTCATCAAACAGCACGGCAACAACCAGGAGGTGCTGACGGAGGTCACGACCCAGTTCCGCGAGTCGCTCGAAGCGGGCGACCGCGTCGCGGTCAACGACTCGTTCAGCATCGAGACCGTCCTCGACGCCGAGACGGACGCCCGCGCGCAGGCCATGGAGGTCGACGGCTCGCCGGAGGTCACCTACGAGGACATCGGCGGCATCGACGAGCAGATCCGCGAGGTCCGCGAGGCCGTCGAGGAGCCGCTGGTCCACCCCGAGCAGTTCGAGGAGACCGGCGTCGAACCGCCGAGCGGCGTGCTGCTGCACGGCCCGCCGGGAACGGGGAAGACGATGCTGGCGAAGGCCGTCGCCAACCAGACCGACGCCACCTTCATCAAGATGGCCGGCTCCGAACTCGTCCAGAAGTTCATCGGCGAGGGTGCCCGGCTGGTCCGCGACCTCTTCGAACTCGCCTCCGAGCACGAACCCGCCGTGATCTTCATCGACGAGATCGACGCCGTCGCCAGCAAGCGGACGGACTCGAAGACGTCCGGCGACGCGGAGGTCCAGCGGACGATGATGCAGTTGCTCTCGGAGATGGACGGCTTCGAGGACCGCGGCGAGATCCGCATCATCGCCGCCACCAACCGCTTCGACATGCTCGACCGCGCCATCCTCCGCCCCGGGCGCTTCGACCGCCTCATCGAGGTGCCCAACCCCGACCTGGAGGGTCGCGAGCGCATCCTGGAGATCCACACCCGCGAGATGAACCTCGCCGACGACGTCGACTTCGACCAGCTCGCACGCGACGTCGACGGCTTCAGCGGGGCGGAGATAGAGAGCCTGACGACCGAGGCGGGCATGTTCGCCATCCGCGACGGCCGTACCGAGGTCGCGATGGAGGACTTCGAGGACGCCCTGGACAAGATCGAGCAGGACGGCTCCGGCACCGGCTACCTCCACTACGCGCACTAGCCGAGACGCCACGGGGGTCAGGAAACCGCACTCGCTTCTGCGGCTATCGACGCGACCGACGAGCGACAGTGCTGGAAGCTGCCGTCAGGTGCCGAAACCGGGGTGGTCGGCCTGGTACTGCAGGAGCTGGGCGGCCCGGTCGGCCTTCGCCAGCAGCACCGCCTTCAGCTCCGGCGGGTTCTCGACGGACGTGCTCTCCAGCAGGTCGTCGGGCACCGCGAGCGTCCCCTCCGGGACGCCGTCGTCGCCGTGGACCGAGAGGTGCTGCTGGTCGAGTTTCATCACGAGCGGCGAGTCGAGTCGCTCGACGCCCTCGCCGGTCGCGTACAGTTCCTGGTTCACGCGCTCGTGCTGGTCGCGGCGCAGCACCGCGTGTTCGCCGTCGTGTGGTTCGACGTACAGCCGACCGAGGTAGTACCCCTTCGAGAACTGCGTGAACATCGTTGACATACGACTCACAGCGAAGGAGAGGTATAACAGTTGCGCAAAGGATTTATAAAGAAGTGCAATGCCACGTGATAAGCACTGTCGTTTCGTTCTCCGATCGGTGGAAGCGACGGTCGGGAGGCGAGCGACGTCGCTGCACGCGTCGTCACCGACGGGGAGGACGCAGCGACCGCACGGAGGACGAGAGCGCGGGCCGAACGCCGACGGCCCGTCGCGGAAACGCGGTTCGGTGGCTAGTTCGAGTCCTGGCCGAGGACGTCGGTCTCCACCTGCTTCTCGTAGTTCAGGGAGTCGAGTTCGATCCGCTGGGTCTGGCCGCGATACTCGACGACGACGTAGTACGACACCGAGAGCGTGCTGCGCTCGTCGTTCTGGACGTGGGTCTTCCACCAGTCGCCGAGCTTCGTGTTGTCGAGGACGATGGTGTCCTCGACCGTCTTCGAACTGTGCGCGGACACCGTGACGGACTTGTCCTTCGACTCGTCGGCGAGGACGACGTCGTTCATCTTCACGGTGTAGCCGACCTCAGTGATGTCGAAGGAGTCGCCGCGGTCGTTCGTGACGGTCGCGGACGTCTCGATGGGCGTCTCGGGCATCGTAGCCTCGCCCCACTCGGCCCCCATGTCGGAGACGCTACCGACGCGCCGACCGGCGAGCGATATCTCCTGGGTCGACGACTCGTCGATGGGAGCGAGCATGTCCGTGGTGAACTGACCGCGCTCGGCCGGCCGGTTCAGCGGCAGGCGCGCGAACCCGGTGTCGATGGTGACCTCGCGCTCGACGACCCGCTGGCTCACCTCGTCGTTGTTGACGTGGCTGACCCACCACGACTGGACCTCGCGGCCGGTGATGGCGGCGGAGAACGACAGTTCGTTGTGCCCGGGCGCGATGGCCTTCGAGACGGTCGTGTCGACAAGCGACACGTCGTTCATCTGCACCGAGTAGTTGGTCCGGAACGAGAGGTCGTCGGCGAACGCGGCGTCGGCGTCGTTGGGGTTGTCGACGACGGCCGTCGTCCTGACGCGGGTGTCGCCCTGGTCGGGGACGACCCACTCGCTCGTGACCGACCCGACGGTCGGGGCCTGGAACGCCGACCCGTTCGGCGTCTCGACGACCTTCGTCTGCGTCTCGCCGCCGCCGAGCACGTCGGTGGTGAAGACGACGCGCTTGCTGAGGAAGGACAGCGGGACGCGCTCGGTCTCGCCGTCGTCCTGCATGAGCGCGTAGAACTGCACGTCCATCGTCGTCGTCTCGTCGTTGTCGACGTGGCTCGCCCACCACGCTGGAAGCTTGCCGTTGTCCATCGCCGAGTCGATCTCGATGGTCTCGGTCGACTCGGGACCGATGGTCACCGTGCCGTCGGTGGTGCCGTTGGCGACCTCGACGTCGTTCATCGTGATGCTGTACCCCAGTTTCGAGAACTCGACCGTCCCACTACCCGGGTTCTCGACCGTGGCGTCGAACGCGATCGGCGTCTTCTCCTCGGTCGCTTCTCCCCACGAGGCCTCGGTCTTCGTGGCCGTCAGTATCGTCCGGCCGTCCACCGTGAGCGAGCGTGGCTCGCTGCTGTCGAACGCCGAGAGCAGGTCGGTGCTGAACGACTGCTCCTGGGCGGGCAGCGACGTCGAGTAGAACGGGACGCCGACGCTCGGCGTGACCGAGAGCGTCGTCTGCTCGCCGTTGTTGACGTGGGTCGCCCACCACGCGGGAATCTTGTCGTTGTCGATGGTCGGCGACAGCGACACGGTCGAGCGACCGGTGCCGAGGCCGACGCCGCTCTTGGTCCCCTCGCCGACGACGACGTCGTTCATGCCGATCTCGTAACCCATGTCGACGACGCCGGGGACACGGAAGGAGTTCGGGTTGTCGACGACGACCTCGGTCCGTATCTCGGTCCGGTCCTCGTTCACCGTCCCCCACTCCGTGCTGGTCGATTCGACGGTCGGCTGTTGCACCGTGACGACGCCGGACGCGAGCGCGACGCCGATACCGCCTGCCGCCACGACGAGCAGCGACACGATTGCCACGAGTATCTTGCCGAGCAGGCTATTCGGTCGCACGTAACTCCACCCCGTCTGACAGGTACGCGTGTCGGTAGTTCACGAGGGAGGGTTCCGACCGGGGCGATATGAAAGTTTACCCGCGGAGTTCCGACGCGTCGTCGAGGACGTACGCCCGGTCGTCGGGGATGCGGACGCCGACCTCGTCGCCGACCGCGAGCGACTCCTCCGCGTAGGCGTCCAGTCGGTCGTCGCCGACCGCCAGCGCCACGCGACTGCGACCGTCCTCGGGGAACACCCGCTCCACGCGGGCGGCGAAGTCGGGGTCGGCCGCCCCGAGTTCGACGTGCTCGGGACGGACGGTGAGGTAGGTGCCGTCGGCGAGGTGGGCGAGGTCGCCGGCGGTCAGGTCGAGGCAGTTCGCGCCGGTGAACCGCGCGACGAACGGTGACGCCGGACGCTCGAAGACGGCCTCCGGCGACCCCGACTGGACGATGTCGCCGTCGTCGATGACGGCGACGCGGTCGGCGAGCATGCGCGCCGTCGTCCGGTTGTGGGTGACGTACACCGCCGTCTCGTCGGCCAGGACGTCCGCGAGGTCCTCGCGCAGCGACTGGCGGGTCGGCACGTCGAGCGCCGAGAGCGGTTCGTCCAGCAGGAACGCGCTCGGTCGGACGAGCAGCGCGCGGGCCAGGGCGACGCGCTGGCGCTCGCCGCCGGACAGCGTCGGCGGGTAGCGGTCCGCGAGGTCCGCGACGCCGAGCGCCGCCAGCAGTTCGTCGGGGTCGCGCGTCCGGTCGTGGTAGCGCTCGCCGAACGCCACGTTCTCCCGGACCGAGAGGTGGGGGAACAGGGCGTAGTCCTGGAAGACGAATCCCAGGTTGCGCTCCTCGGGTGCCAGGCCGGAGAGGCGGTCGCCGTCGAGGGTCACGCTCCCCTCGTGGTCGTGGAAGCCGGCGACAGTCTCCAGCAGGAGCGTCTTCCCGCTCCCGCTCGGCCCGAGCACGACGAGCGTCTCGCCGTCGGCGACGTCGAGGTCGGCGCGCACGTCGAACCGGTCGGCCCCCTCGGCGGTGAACGTCGCCGAGACGTCGATAGAGAGGCTCACGGCCACCCTCCGTCGTCGTAGGCCAGCGAGCGGACGACCAGGAAGATGGCCACCGAGAGCGCGAGCAGCAGCGTCGCCACCGCGCCGCTCTCGTCGAGGCCGCCGGTCATGAACTCCCGGTAGATGAACACGGGCGCGTGCTGGGTTTCGGACCGCTCGCCGAACAGCGGCGGGTAGACCACGTCGACGTTGTACGCGACGATGGCGACCGCACCGAACTCGGAGACGGCCCGCGCCCACGCTAGCACGCCGCCGGTGAGCACGCCGCGGACCGACAGCGGCGCGGTCACGCGCCGGAACGTCTCCCAGCGGTTCGCGCCGAGGGTGCGCGCCGCGCGCTGGACCCGCTCGTCGACGGCCTCGAACCCCTCGCGAGCGGCGTTGACCGCGAACGGCGCGCTCACGAACGTCATCGCCAGCACCATCCCGGTCGTCGTCCCGATGACGGAGAAGTCGTAGTGGAAGCCGTCGAACAGCGGCACGTCGACGGGGACGCCGAGCAGCGTGAACGCGCCGGGTATCGACACCTCCAGCCAGCCGAACGCGCCCTCGTCGCCGTACGCGAAGAGGACGGCGAGGCCGGCGACGCTGTGGGGGACGACCAGCGGCAGGTCGACGAGGCTCTCGACGAGCGCCTGGCCGGGGAAGCCCCGCGCGAGCACCAGCGCAAGCGGCACGCCGAGCGCGACCGACAGCAGCGCCGCGAGCATCGGCGCGTACACCGAGAGGTACAGCGCACGGTGGACCGCGGGGTCGAGCGCCTTCTCGACGACGATGCCCGGGTCCTGGCGCGCGACCAGCATCAACAGCGGCAGCGCGAGCGCCACGAGCAGGACGCTCCCGAACGTCGCCGCCGCGACGCCGAACGCGCCGCGGTCGCGGTGGTAGGCGACCGCCCCGGTGCTCGCCACGGCGAACAGCGCGTACGCTCCCGGCAACTCGACGGTGAAGGCGAACGCGAACGCGAGCAGTTGCACCGTGACGAACGTCAGCACCGTCGTCCCCGTTCCGAGGGCGACGGCGGGCCGGCCGCGCGTCGTCTCAGTACTCACGGGTCAGACGTTCATCCGCCTGGCCGAAGACTTTTTCTCCGCGCGTTTCGCGACGCGGTCCGGCAGCGCGGCCGCCCGACGAGCGTCAGCGCCAACGCGGCCCACGCCGTGCCCGCGCGGCGGTCGCTCACGGTCTCGCAGTGCCGACGAGGTCGGCCAGTTCCTCGCGCGCGGCGTCGTCGAGGGGGCGGTGGGGCTTGCGCGGGTACCCGGCCGGCGCGCCGCGCTCGCGCATCGCCGCCTTCGCGCCGGCGACGCCGTACACGGCGGTGATGGCGCGGTTCAGGTCGACGAGTTTCGCGTTCAACTGGCGAGCCTCGTCGTCCTTGCCGACGCGGTGGAGGTCGAACACCTCGCTGGCGCGCTCGGGCGCGACGTTCGCCAGCGCGAGCACGCCGCCGTCCGCGCCCGCGTCGAGGCCGTGGGCGTAGACGCTGCCGCTGCCGACCAGCAGGTCGAAGTCGGCGTCCGCGGTGCGGGCGCGCTCGCGCTGGAGGCGTTCGAGGTCGCCGCTTGAGTCTTTCATCCCCGCGACGTTGTCGTGGGTGGCGAGGTCGGCGACCGTCTCGGCGGTGAGCGCGACGCCGGTGTATGCCGGCACGCTGTAGAGGTAGACGGGGACGGGACTCTCGTCTGCCACTTCGCGGTAGTACTCCGCGAGCGCGTCCTGGTCGTGCCCGTAGTAGAACGGCGTCACCACGAGCGCGGCGTCGGCCCCGGCCGTGGCGGCCCCCTCGGTCTGGCGGAGCGTCTCCCGCAGGCCGGGGTGGCCGGTGCCGGCGAGCACGGGGACGTCGACCGTCTCGGCGACGACCTCGACGGCGCGCGTCCGTTCCTCGACGCTCATCAGTTCCGCCTCGCTGTTCGACCCGCAGGGGACCACGAAGTCCACACCGCGATCTGTGACCCATTCGGCCAGTTCGCGCAGTCGCTGCGCCGCCAGGTCGCCGTCCCGGTCGAACGGCGTCACCAGCGGCACGCCGGTTCCGTCCATACGCTCCCCACTCCGTCCGCCGCCTTCAATCGCCGGGAAGCGGCGACCGAGCGGGAGGGGTCGACCGCCGAGAGAGACGGCCCGGCGTACCGCCGTAGAATCACGTTTTTACTCTCGCAGGCCCGAGTGGAACCATGACGCTGCTCGAAGACGCCCACGCCGCCCACGGTGCCACGTTCGGTTCCGTCGGCGGGCGGCGCGTCACACGCCACTACGGCCGCCCCGAACGCACCCACCACGCGGTCCGCAACGGCGTCGGGTTGACCGAGATGCCGTACGGCGTCGTGGTCGTGACCGGCGACGACCGCGTCGACTACGTGGACAACGTCGTCTCGAACGCAGTCCCCCGCGAGGACGGCGAGGGACGGTACGCGCTGCTGCTCGACCCCCAGGGACGGGTCGAGACGGACATGTACGTCTACAACGCTGGCGAGCGCCTCCTCCTCTTCACCCCGCCGGGCGAGGCGCGGCCGCTCGCCGAGGAGTGGCGGGGGAAGGTGTTCATCGAGGACGTCGACGTCACGGTCGCGACGGACGACTTCGGCGTCTTCGGCGTCCACGGTCCGAAGGCGACCGAGAAGGTCGCGAGCGTGCTGAACGACGCCGGCGCGCCCGACGGCCACCTTTCGTTCACCCGCGGGAAGATATCCGAGGTGGGCGTCACCGTCGTCCGGACCGACTCGCCGACCGGCGAGGAGGGCTACGAGGTCGTCTGCACGACGGGCGAGACGGAGGACGAGGCGGGTCGGCCGCAGTCGAACGTGGAACTCGTCTTCGACACGCTGCTGACGCGCGGGCTGAACGCCGTCCCGTTCGGCCGCCGGACGTGGGAGACGCTGACGCTGGAGGCGGGGACGCCGCTGTTCGAGTTCGAACTCGCGGGCGAACTACCGAACGACCTCGGCGTGCGCAACGCGCTCGACTTCGAGAAGGGCTGCTACGTCGGCCAGGAGGTCGTCTCGCGGGTCGAGAACCGCGGCCAGCCAGGCCAGCGGCTCGTCGGCCTGCTCCCGGCGGCGGTCCCGGAGCGCGGGGCAGCCGTCTTCGCCAGCGACGGGGCGGTGGGCGAGGTGACGCGCGCGGCCGAGAGCCCGTCGCGCGACGAACCGGTGGCGCTGGCGCTGGTCGACAGCGACGTCGCGCCCGGCGACGAGGTCGCGGTGCGCGTCGAGGGCGAGGACCGGCCGGCCGCCGTCGTCGACCTCCCGCTGGTCGAGGGGAGCGACCGCTCGGCGCGGACGCCGCGCTACGGGTGAACGACGTCGCTGAGAAAACGGTGAACTGAGCGTCGGCTTACGCGGCGGCGTCTTCGAGGACGTTCTCCAGCGCGTCGCGCTGGGTGACGCCGACGAAGCGTTCGACGACGCCGTCGTCGTCCTCGATGACGATGGTCGGGATCGAGCGAACCTGGTACTCGTTGGCGACGTCCTGGTGCTCGTCGACGTCGATCTTCTCGAACTCTACGTCGTCCCAGTCCTCTTCGAGCTCCTCCAGGATGGGATCCTGGGTCTTGCACGGGCCACACCAGTCTGCGTAGAAGTCCAGTAACCTGACAGTCATGCTCTCTTTTCCGAAGTTGGGGAGGGCCGCGCATAAGGGTTTCCCACTCCCCGCGGATTGCCGCAATCGGCACAGGCCCGCCATAGCGGCGGATTCCGTGGCGAGCGCGGTCCGGACGTCGACGCGTTCGGGAGTCGGTTCCGACGTTCGGGGGCGTGGCGAAACCTTTACCCCGAGGGAAGACCGACCTGGGAACATGAGCAGTGGCCAGAACTCCGGCGGACTGATGTCCAGCGCCGGACTCGTCCGGTACTTCGACGCCGAGGACCGCAACGCCATCCGGGTCGACCCCAGGTCGATCGTCGCGTTCGGCGTCTTCTTCGGCGTCCTCATCATGGTACTGAACTTCCTAGCGCTGTAGCGAGGCCCTTTTCTCAGCGCGCTTCGTAGCGCCGTCCATGAGTCTCACAGCCGGCGTCGTCGCGGTGCAGGGCGACGTGAGCGAGCACGGCGCGGCCGTCGAGCGAGCGGCCGACGCCCACGGACGCGACGTCGACGTCGTCGAGATACGCCAGTCCGGAACGGTCCCCGACTGCGACCTGCTGGTGTTGCCGGGCGGCGAGTCGACCACCATCTCGCGGCTCCTCCACTCCGAAGGCATCGCCCCCGAGATAACCGACCACGTCGGCGACGGGAAGCCGGTGCTGGCGACCTGCGCCGGCCTCATCGTCACCGCGACGGACGCCGCGGACGAGCGCGTCGAACCACTGGGCCTCGTCGACGTGACCGTCGAGCGCAACGCCTTCGGACGACAGAAGGACAGCTTCGAGGCACCGCTGGACGTCGCGGGGCTGGACGACCCCTTCCCCGCCGTCTTCATCCGCGCGCCGCTCATCGACGCGGTGGGCGACGCCGTCGAGGTGCTGGCCGCGTGGGACGGCCGCCCCGTCGCGGTCCGGGACGGTCCCGTCGTCGGTCTCTCCTTCCACCCCGAGCTCACGGGGGACAGTCGGCTCCACGACCTGGCGTTCTTCGGGGACGAGACCTGAAAAAGCGGCAGTTGCGAGAGTAGTTCTCAGTCGCGTTCGACGACGAGCGCCGCCCCGGCGACCGCCAGCAGGGCGACGGCCACGCCGAAGCCTGGCTGGCCGTCGCTCTGGGTGGTCGACGCGGTCGTCGTCGAAGGGGTCGTCGACGTCTCGTGCGGTCCGGACGTCGTGGTGGTCGTCTCGTCCTGAACGTCGATATCGAGTTCAGCGTTCGAGAGGTAGGTGGCGTTGTCGACCGGAACCGTCACGCTGACCGTTCCGTTCTCCGCAACCGTGACGCTCGTCGAGTGCCGGAAGTCACCGGCTGACTCCGCGAGGACGTCGAGTTCCGTCCCTGCTTCGAGGCCAGTGTCGCCGGTGAGGCGGACCTCGGCCGGGCCCGATAGGTTGACGTCGTCCTCGAACGCGAGCGTCGTCGAGAACGCGCCGGAGGAGTCCGTCGTGACGGACGCGCTCTTGCGGAACTCTCCGGAGGCCGCGGCCACGAGTTGCAGTTCCGTGTCGGCCGCGAACGGCGTCTCGCCGCTGACCGTGTAGTTCGTCGTCGCGGTCTCGTTCTGGTCCGCGACCGCCTGGTCGACTGCCGATGCGCCTGTCGGTGCTGCGGCGGTTGCGCCCGCGAGGACCGCGAGCGACACCGCTATCGCGAGTATCGGAATCGTTCGTCGCATGATTGGAGGGTGTCGATTCGGGGACCTGTACGACTGCAGTACAGGATTTCTTGGTGTCGCCCGTGGACAAATAAATACTTTCTTATGATACTCCAGCTAGAGGATTGGCCCCAAAGGGCGTACTTCCGGCCGTCACTCCACGGTCAGCGTCCGCTTGTCGGCGACGGCGTCGGCCTCCTCGAAGTCGCCGCCGCCGAGCAGGCCGCGGGCGGCGCGCTTGCCCCACTCGACCGCTGGCTGGACGAACGTGTCGACCCCGTACAGTTCGCCGGCGAGCACGCAGGCCGCCTCCATGCCGTACAGCAGTTCGCCGAGGCTCCGCTCGTCGACGCGGTCGATCTCGACGCGGACGTTCGGACGGCCGGCCGCGGCGAGGCTGGCTTCGGTCGCCTCGAACTCGGCGTCGAGGAGTTCGCCCAGCGACGATCCGCCGAGGTACTCCAGGCCCGGGAGGTCGGTCTCGGGGATGGCGCGGTCGTCGCGCTCGACGGGGCGGACGAGCGACACCATCTTGTCCCGAGGGCCGGCCCGGTAGAGCTGGAGCTGGGAGTGCTGGTCGGTCGCGCCGAGCGCCCGCGCCGGCGTCTGGCCGACGCCGTCCTTGCCGAGGCTCTCGGCCCAGAGCTGGGCGAACCACTCCGCGAACGTCTCCAGCGACTCGGCGTACGGCATCATGGCGTTGACGGCCGCCCCGCGCTCGTCGAGCGCGTAGGAGACGGCACCGTAGGCGTACGCCGGCGACTCGAACAGGGAGCCGTCGAGGCTGTCGGCCCCGTCGCTCGCACCCGCGAGGATGGCGTCGAGGTCGTGACCCTGGATGGCCGCGCAGGCGAGCCCCACCGTCGAGAGCGCGGAGAAGCGGCCGGGGACGCCCTCCGGGACGGCGAGCGCGGGCAGGTCGTGGCGGTCGGCGAGGTCGCGGAGGTTGCCCTCCTCGCCGGTCGTGACGAACGTGCGCTCGGTCCAGTCGACGCCCGCGGCGTCCATCGCGTCGCGGACGACGAGGAAGTTCGCCAGCGTCTCGGCGGTCGTCCCGGAGCGCGAGACGACGTTGACGGCCGCGTCGGCCAGCGAGACGTCGTCGAGCAGCGTCCGGACGTGCTCGGGGTCGACGTTGTCCAGGAAGTAGGCGTCCACGTCCGATTCGAGGGCGTTCGCGAGCGTCGCCGCGCCGAGCGCGCTCCCGCCGATGCCGACCGTCAGGACGGCGTCGGCGTCGGCAAACGGTTCGACCGCCGACCGGATGGCGTCCGGGTCGACGGTGTCGGGCAGGTTCAGCGCCGCGTAGCCGTGCTCGTCGTTCGCCCGGCCGTCCGCGATGCGCTCGTGGGCGTCGGCGACCCGTTCGTCGAGCGAATCGAGGTCGGCGCGGGCGACGCCGGGCGAGGCGACGTCGTCGAGGGCGTTACCGAGGTCTACGCGCATGGTCGAATCGCCGTCGCCGGCAGTGAAAAAGCCATCCACTTGGCCGCTCGCGAACGACGGACGGGGCCGTCTGCCCGGGGCAGCTCGATGCGGGGGCGTTCGACGTCGCCGGACGCAGGCGACGACGGGCGTGTCTGTGCGTTTCGAGGACGTGTACGACGCCTACAGCGGAAGGCGGTCGATGATGCGGTCGACGATGGACGGCTCCTCGACCGCCTCGTCGGGGTCCGGAACGACGCGCTCGTCGGGGAAGATGAGCGTCCGTCGCTCCTCCTTCTCGGCGCGGATGAGGTCGTCTCGCTTGAGGTTGCCGAGCGCGTCCTCGATGTCGTCGATGTCGATTTCGACCTCCGAGCGGAGCTCGAAGACCGTCATCCCCTCCTCGCTGCGGTCGACGAGGGCGTCGAGGATCTCCACCTCGACCTCCGCGCGGCGCCGATACTCCTGCCTGGCCTTCATGTTCGCCCCTATGTCACCCCGGCTTTTAGCATTACCTGCGTTCGCGTCGGTCGCGACCCCGGTTGGGCCGGAATCGCGTCAGCTGTGCCGGTGGGACGGGTCGCCGCGCGGGTCGCAGCAACCGCGGTCACGTTCGCGAGAGCAGCGTCCGGAGGTGCTCGGGCGAGAAGAACGAGGTCGGGCGGTCCATGTGGACCGCGATCTCGCCCGAGAGCGCCCGCAGCCCCGCGGTCTGGACCGGTTCCGGCAGCGAGTAGGCTCGCCGGACCCAGTGACCGAGGCGTATCTCGGACTGCAGGTCGTCGCGCCACGCCCGCTCGTAGTCGGCGAGCGTCCCCGGGTCGTCGGGGGCGACGGTGCGCGCCGCGTGGTCGGCCGCGGTCATGCCGTAGAGGATGCCGCCGCCGGTGAACGGCTTCGTCTGGGCGGCGGCGTCGCCGAGCAGGAACCCGCGGTGGGCGGTCACCGACCGCGGCGGGCCGATGGGGATCATGCCCGCGCAGAACTCGCTCGTCTCCACGTCGTAGTCGGCGGTGAACCGCTCGAACAGCTCGCGTGCGCCCGGTTGCGCCCCCGGCGGCGCGGCCAGGCCGTACTCGACGCCGGCGTCGCCGCGCGGGATGCGCCACGCGAAGAAGCGCGGCGCGGTGAGGTGGACGTCGACGAAGTCGCCCGGGTCGTCCTCGTCGGTGAACCCGAGCACGCCCTGGAGCTTCTCGCCGGGTTCCGGCAGCCCCAGTTCGCGCCGGACGCGGCTGACGGGGCCGTCGCAACCCGCGACCATCTTCGCGCGGAACTGCTCGGTACCGTCCGGCGTGTTGGCCGTGACCGCGACGTGGTCGCCGTGCTCCTCGACCGCCGTGACGCTGTGGTCCTCGCGGAGGTCGGCCCCCGCGTCCCGGGCCGCGCCGGCGAGCGTGCGGTCCAGCCCGACGCGGTCGATGACGTTCGAGACGACCTCGTCCTTGTAGAAGGGGTGCTCGGCCGACCCCGGCCCGCCGACGTGGAAGCGCGCGCCGTAGACCTCGTTCTGGAGGAGTTCCTCGCGCGCGCCGTCGGGCGTGAAGTCCCAGACGTCGGTGCTGACGTGGCCCGAGCAGGCCAGGGGTTTCCCGACCTCGCCCCGTTCGAGGACGAGCACGTCGCGGCCGTTCTCCGCGGCGCGGCGCGCGAACCGCGACCCGGCCGGTCCCGCCCCGGCGACGAGGAAGTCGTACATCACCGTCGGGTACTGGCCGGCCCGTGAAATACCTTCTCTCTCCCGGCGCGACGTCACAGCGATGACACGTTCGCCGACCGTAACGACGCGGTCGGCGGCGGTGCGGTGACGCGGTCGGCGGCGACGAGAGCCGAGCGAAGGGAACGAGGGGAAGCGAGAACGAAGACTGCGAGGACGACGGCGACCCGGACGTCGCCGTGGATTTTTGTCGCCCGGGGTGTCACGTCATGACATGACAGAACGAGCACGCGCGCTCGGGCGACTGTGGCAGGACGACTACCCGTGGACGTTCCTGACGCGCTTGACGGAGATCGAGAACCGGCTCGGGGGCCACCCGGGCGAGCGCCGCGCCGCGGACCTGGTCGCCGAGGGGTTCGAGCGGGCCGGCGCGCGCGACGTCACCATGGAGTCGTTCGACATCACCCGCTGGGACCGTGGCCGGGCCGAACTCGCGGTGACGGAGCCGGTCCGGCGCTCGTTCGAGGCGGTCGCGCTGCCGTACTCGCCCGGCGGCGACGCCCGGGGCGAACTGGTCGACGTCGGCCACGGTACGCCCGAGGAGATCGACGAGATGGACGTCGAGGGAGCCATCGCGGTTGCGAGCACGACCACGCCGCCCGGGAACCGGTTCGTCCACCGGATGGAGAAGTTCGGGCACGCCGTCGCGGCGGGTGCGGAGGCGTTCGTCTTCCACAACCACGTTCCCGGACAGCTGCCGCCCACGGGGTCGCTGACGTTCGGCGACGTGGCCGCGCGGCCGGGCGTCGGCGTGAGCCGGGAGACCGGCGCGTGGCTCACCGACTACGCCGACCGCGGCGCGACCGCCACCCTCTCCGTCGACGCCGGAACGGAGCCGGCGACGAGTCACGACGTCCACGCCGAACTCGGCCCGGACACGGACGAAGAGGTGCTCGTCGTCGCCCACCTCGACGCCCACGACGTCGCGGAGGGCGCGCTCGACAACGGCTGTGGCATCACCGTCGTCGTCGCCGCGGCGCACCTGCTCGCGGAACTGGACCTCGACGCGCGGGTCCGCGTCGCCGGCGTCGGCTGCGAGGAGACCGGCCTGCTCGGCAGCGAGGCGCTCGCCGACCGCCTCGACGCAGACCGGGTGCGCGCGGTCGTCAACGTCGACGGTGCCGGCCGGTTCCGCGACCTGCAGGCGTTCACCCACGGCTCGGAGACGCTCCGGTCGGTCGCCGAGCGGGTGGCCGACGAGACGAACCAGCCCATCGGCGTCGAGGCGAACGTCCACCCGTTCAGCGACCACTGGCCGTTCCTCCGGCGGGGCGTCCCCGCGCTCCAGTTGCACAGCCGGCAGGACGATAGCGCGCCCGGCCAGCGCGGCCGCGGGTGGGGCCACACCCACGCCGACACCCGCGACAAGGTGGACGACCGCAACCTGCGCGAGCACGCCATGCTGACCGCGCTGCTCGTCCAGGAGCTCACCCGGCGCGAGGACGTCCCCCGCCGGGACGCCGAGGACGTCGCCGAAGACCTCCGCGAGCGCGACTACGAGGCGGGGATGCGGGCGGCGGACATCTGGCCCGAGGACTGGGCGTGAGAGGCCGGGCTCGCTCGCGTCGATACGTCGCGAACTACTCGCCGAACACCTCGCCGTCGAGGACGCCGCGCACCAGCAGCGCGATGCCGCGCATGGCGAGGTAGACGCCGCCGAAGAGGGCGGCGGCCCAGACGAGGGCGGCGAGGACGAACGCGACGATGCCGCCACCGAGGGCGACGCTGACGAGGCCGGCGAGCGTCCCGCCGAGGCCGAGCAGGAACAGACCGAGCACGACCCAGACGGTCGACTGCCAGAGCCACGAGCGGTCGACGACGCGGAGGTCCGACGGTTCAGTTGCGACCATTCCGACGTTCGGTGTCCGTGGCGTTCCAGACGTTACCGGACGCGGTCCGTTATCTCGCCGGCGACCCGCGCGCCGGTCGCGCGCTCGGCGCGCAGTTCGTCGAACACCTCGCCGGCGCTCGCGGCGGCCTCCGCGTCGACGTCGAAGTCGAGGGCGTACCCGACGTCCGTGAGGACGAGTGGGTGCGCCGGGGCGGGTTCGACGCCCTCCGGGCCGTCGAGGGGTTCCGGCGAGAGCACGCGCTCGACCTTCGACGTCGGCGCGTCGCCGGTCGCGACGGCGTGGACCAGCGAGACGACGCGGCGGACGAGGTTCCGCGCGAACCCGCCCGCCCGGAGCGTGACGACGAGGTAGTCGCCGTCCCGGAGCACGTCGGTCGAGAGGTCCCTGACCGTCCCCTCGTCGTCGGGGGTGAGGTTGTGGAAGTCGTGTTCGCCCGAGAGGCGGTCGAGGGCGTCCTTCGCCAGCGGCAGCGACGCCGTCGGTGCGTAGCAGTGGTAGGTGTACTCCCGGAAGCGGGCGTCGTGGGTGGCGTGGAACGACGGCGGCGCGTCGGCGCTCGCCCACGCGCGGACCGAAGCGGGGAGTTCGCTGTTCAGCGCCGCGGGCGTGAGCCAGTCCGGCGCGGCGAACGCGACCGTCTGGGCCACGGCGGAGACTCCGGCGTCGGTCCGTCCCGCCGCGGCGTAGCTCTTCGGCACGCCGTCGCTGACCCCGAGCGCAGCGAGCGCGGCGAGCAGTTCGTCCTCGACCGTCCGGACGTCGGGCTGGCGCTGGAACCCGTGGAACGGACGACCGTCGTAGGCGATCCGGAAGGCACGCATGGATTCCCGTTACCGTCGGATTATGTATAGTTCTATGGTCCGTTCGCCCGCGTAGGACGAGCTTGACGCGTCGAACACCCACGCTACGGGATTTCGGGCCCCCTGAACGGACGCCCTGGTCTGGCGGCGGAGTCGGTCAATCACCGGGTACCGGGGATCAGGGTCCTGAAACCGGTCGGGGGGACGACCGTACGGCGGCCGTACGGGCCGGGCGACCCGTCGCAGACCTCGGCCAGCGGCCTCGACGCGACCGGCTCCGTCGACGGAGAGCGATTTCTTCACCGGACGGGGACCGTTACTTCTGCGGACGCGGACGTAAACATACAAGACCGACCGCTCGATAGGGACAGGTATGTCAGCAGCCTCCAGGCGGCGGGCGTTCGCCGTCGTCGCCGCGGTCCTGTGTTCGCTCTCCCTTCTGGCCGCTCCGATGGCCGCAGGCGAAAGCGGGAACGACCAGCCCACCACCTGCGTCGGGACGATGGAGCAGCCCGCGAACGGGACGACCGTCGTCGCCGTCCAGGGGTTCACCTGGCACGACGGGGCCACGAAGAAGCCGGCGAAGCTCGTCGGCCTCGGGCCGCGCGGCCAGGTGAAGTGGGTCCATCACAGCGCCGAACACGGCGTCTCCTGGCAGTACGACGTCGACCCGATGGACAACGGCAACGTCTTCGTCACCGCGACGAGCGACGGGAAGACGAAGGTCTACGAGTTCGACCCCCGCACCCAGAAACACGTCTGGGAGGAGACACTCCACATCGAGGACACCCACGACGTCGACCTCATCAACGACGGCACCCAGCTGCTCGTGGCGAACATGAAGAACTACGACGAGAAGACCGAGACGAACAACGACAGCATCTTCGTCTACGACCTCCAGAAGGACGAGATCGTCTGGCGCTGGTTCTTCCGCGACCACTACGACGAGAGCGTCGGCGGCAACTACACCCGCGACTGGACGCACGTCAACGACGTCGACAAGATCGGCGACGGGCGCTACCTGGCGTCGCCGCGCAACTTCGACCAGGCCATCGTCGTCGACCGCGAGACCGACGAGATAACGATGCAACTGGGCGAAGACGGGAACCACTCCGTCCTCTACGAGCAGCACAACCCCGACTTCCTCCGGAACGACAACCTCACCGCGACGATGCTGGTCGCCGACTCGGAGAACAGGCGCATCGTCGAGTACGAGCGGGGCGGCGACGGCTGGGCGAAGACCTGGCAGCTGGGGACCGGCGACGACCTCAAGTGGCCGCGCGACGCCGACCGCCTGCCGAACGGCAACACGCTCGTCAGCGACTCCCGAAACCACCGCGTGGTGGAGGTGACGCCGACCGGCGAGGTCGTCTGGGAGGTCTACGCACCGTTCCTGGTGTACGACGCCGCGCGCCTCAAGACCGGCGAGCACGCAGGCGGGCCGACCATCGCCGACCTGAACGCCACCGGCACGTACAGCCTGGAGGGCGACGCCGCGCTCTACGAGAACTGGAGCAACCTCGAACGCTGTCACGCCGACCTCCAGCAGATCGACGGCTGGGCCCCCGGCCAGGAGCCGACCACGACGACCAGCACGGGAACCGGCGGCACGGGTGAGAGCGGCGTCAACGACGACAGCGACGGTAACGACGGCGTCCTGGGGACCACGACGACCCCGGACGGCCAGCCCGGCTTCGGTGCCGGCGTCGCGCTCGCCGCCCTGCTGGTGACGGTCGCCCTGCTCGCCCGCCGTCGCGCCTGACCCCGCTCCCCCGCGACCGACCGCTACTCACCCATCGTCCGGCCCTCAATCCGAGGCGAGGACCGGTCGCGGCCCGGTCACCGGCGGCGGTGACGGGGACCAACCTACAAGGACCCGGACGCTGTACGGCGTGCATGGTCTCGGGGGGAGGGAACCGGAGCGTAGCGGTCGCAGTGGCACTGGTGTGTTGTCTGTGGGCGGTCGCGCCGCCCGCCGCGGCGCAGTCGAGCGGCGCGCAGTCGGACGGCGTCGAGAGCCCGTGCGTGGGGACGATGGAGCAGCCCGCGAACGGGACGACCGTCGTCGCCGTCCAGGGGTACAACACGAGCGGCAAACAGCCGGCGATGCTGGTCGGCGTCGGCCCGCGCGGCGCCGTGCGCTGGGTCCACCACAGCGCCGAGAAGCACGACGCGGTCTGGCAGTACGACGTCGATCCGATGGCGAACGGCAACGTCTTCGTCACCGCGGCGGTCCGGGGCAAGGACACGCTCGTCTACGAGTTCGACCCCGAGACCCAGGAGACGGTCTGGAGCGAGCGGTTCGACGCCCGCGACACCCACGACGCCGACCTCATCGACGACGGGTCGGCCGTCGTCGTCGCCAACATGCGCAACGCCGACCCGGCGAACGGCACCAACGACGACCGGGTGTTCGTCTACAACCGCACGCAGGAGGAGGTGACCTGGGAGTGGCGCTTCGCCGACCACTACCCGAAGGACGTCGGCGGCAACTTCAGCAATGACTGGACGCACGTCAACGACGTCGACCCGATGGGCAACGGCACCTTCCTCCTCTCGCCGCGCAACTTCGACCAGGTCATCGCCGTCGACCGCGCGACCGGCGAGATAACGATGCAGCTGGGAGCGGACGGCGACCACGACACGCTGCACGAGCAGCACAACCCGTCCTACCTCGAGAGCGAGAACGGCACGGCGACGCTGCTGGTGGCCGACAGCGACAACCACCGGATCGTCGAGTACGCACGCCGGAACGGGTCGTGGGAGCGGACGTGGACGCTCGGCTCCAGGCAGTCGCTGCACTGGCCGCGGGACGCCGACCGCCTGCAGAACGGCAACACGCTCGTCGCCGACACGAAGAACCAGCGGGTCGTCGAGGTGACGCCGACCGGCGAGGTCGTCTGGGAGGTGTACGCGCCCTGGCTCGTCTACGACGCCGCGCGGCTCCCCCAGGTCGACGAGAGCAGTGGGCCGACCGTCGCCGACCAGAACGCGACGGGCCGATACGACCTGACCGGAAGCGCGAACCTGCACGCGAACGAGAGCCGCCTCGCGGCGTGTCACGCGCGCCTGATGGACGTAGAGGGGCTGACGGCCGCGGGACGGGCGGCGTACGGCGAGGGTGAGAAGCGAGAGGGAGACGCGAACGAGAGGCAGGACGGCTAGCGGGCCGACGTCCGAATCTACAGCTGGTACTGCTCGCCGTCGACGGCCAGCGGCTCCTCGAACGCCTCGTCGGCGGGGTAGAAGTGCGAGACGTGGACGAGGCGCACCTCGCGGGCGTCGAGTTCGTCCGCCAGCGCGAGCGCCCCCTCGCGGGTCATGTGCTTGGTGCCGAACGTGCGCGGGACGCCCTCGTCGTCGTGGTGGTCGCCGCCGACCGGGTGGGGGTCGGCCAGCGACGCCGGGACGATGGCGTCGGCGAGCAGCAGGTCGGCGTCGGCGAGCGCCGCCCGCGACGCCTCGGGGATGTCGTAGTTCGTGTCGCCCGTGAGCGCGAGCTTCGTCCCGTCGCGCTCGACGACGACGCCGTAGCAGAGCATCGGGGGATGTTCGACGGGGACGAGCGTCACGTCGAACCCGCAGGTGGAGAACGTCTCGTACGGTGCGTGGCCGTGGACCGTCAGCGGCCGGAGGTAGTCGTACTGGTCGCGAACCGAGTCGGCGACGCTCTCGCCGGTCACGGGGTCGACCTCGTTCGCGGCGTGGACCGCCAGCGAGTCGAGCAGGCGGTGGGCGTTGCCGAGGCCGTGGAGGTGGTCGAAGTGAACGTGCGTGGCGACGGCGGCGTCCGGCAGCGGCACGTCCTGTTCGAGGAACTGGTGGCGGAGGTCGGGGCTCAGGTCGACCAGCAGCGACTCGCCGGTGGCCTCGTTGCGGACGTGCACCGAGAAGCGGGTGCGCTCGACGCCGCGCTCGCGGGCCGCCGTGCACGTCTCGCAGTCACAGCGGGGCGTCGGCGTGCCGGTCGTGTCGCCGGTTCCGAGGAGTGTGACCTGCATCCGGTGGGGATTGCCGTTTCTGGTACAAGAGTCTCCCGCTGGCGTGCGGTGCGGTGGCGGATGGCACGGCCGGCGACCGCCGACGGCCCGCGAACGCCCGTCAGGTGGTCGTCGACCGCCCGACGGGCGAGTCGACGAGCCAGGTGACGCTCGCGCCGACGAGGAAGACGACGCCCAGCATCGCGACCGCCGCGGTCTCGGTCACGGCGTCGGCGACGACGCCCGCCGCGAGCACCATCGGGACGCGCAGGAGACGCCACAGCATCGAGAACGCGCTCAGCGTCGTCGCCCGCCCCGCGGAGCCGACGTGGTCGTTCAGGTGGCCGTTCACGATGGGCAACAGGAGCGCCTTCGACCCGCGGAGCGCGACGAACATCGGTAGCGCGGCGACGATGGCGAGTCGGGGGAGCACGAGCGTGACCGCCGTCACGGCGGGGACGACGAGGAGCGCACCCCAGAGGCCGAGCGCCGCCTCGACGTCGCCTGCAAAGTAGCTGGCGACGGCCGAGACGGCGGTGAACCCCGCGTAGAGGACTCCGAGGACGACGCCGAGCGGCAGGGAGTGGCCTGCGACCGTCGCGGACTCCAGGGTCGCCCGGAACAGTTCCTCGGTCACGGGCTGGATGTAGGCGTCGGCGGCGGTGGTGACCGCGAAGAAGAGGCCGACGTAGACCACGAAGGGACGGAGCGGACGCGCGGTGAACTGCCGGCGAACGAGCGGGAGCGTCTCCAGGAGGGTGATGTGCCCGTCCGCGTCGGCGTCCGCGTCGTCAGCGCCCGGGTCGCGGGTCGCGTCGTCGATACCGGGACCGTCGGCCGGGTCGCCAGCGCTCCGGTCGTCGTTCGCACGTCGCCGGGTCGACGGGAGCGTGAACAGGACGGCGAGGCCGAGGCCGTTGAGCGCGAGGGACGCGACGAACGGGTACCGCGGGTCGACGGCGTACAGCGCGCCGCCGCCGATCATCGTCGCGACGGAGGTCCAGCGCATGACCGACGCGCCGCGGCCGCGGACGCGGACGAAGTCGTCGGCGTCGAAGTGCTCGTCGAGGACCTCGTACAGCCAGGCGTCGGCGCTGCCGGAGGCGAACGCCAGCGCGAGCGCCCAGAGCACGTAGAAGAGCACGTACGGCCAGTACGACTGCGCGACGACGAATCCGGCCAGCGAGAGCACCGTGAAGACGACCGAGAGCGCGAGGCTCGTCCGGCGGCCGTACCGGTCGCCGACGTAGCCGGTCGGGACCTCGCCGAGGACGACGAGCGCCGCGCTCAACGCACTCAGCGTCCCGTACTGCGTGAACGAGACGTCGCGCAGCACGAACAGGGTGAAGATGGGGGAGATGAAGCCGACCGACCGCGTCGCCTGGAAGCAGTAGTACTTGCCGATGAGACGATCCGCCATGGGAGGTTCGTCACAGAGGACGGGAAAAAGGATTTCCTGAAGCGCCGTTATGTAGTCGTCCTGTCACCAGGGCGCAGGGGCCACGAAGGGTCGCTGGGTCGTCGGCGGACGTCGTGACTGCGCCGACGCGACGTCAGTGGTCGTGAGAGTGGCCGCCGTCGCCCGCGCCGCTGATGTCGCCGCCCGCGACCAGGGCGTCGTGGTCGCCCTCGATCATGTCGAGGTCCTTCAGGTTGTCGCGCTCCTCGAAGTTCTCGACGGCGCGCACCAGGTCGTCCTGCGTGAGGTCGGTGCGCTCCTCGGTGAGCGCGTCGAGGACCGCCTCGCGCAGCACCATCCGGAGGTCGCTGCCGGTGAGCCCCTCCGTGCGCTCGGCCAGCGCGTGCGGGTCGAAGTCCTCGATGTCCATCTCGCGGGTGATGACCCGGAGGATGTCCGCGCGCATCTGGTCGTCCGGCTTCGGGAAGTTGATGATCTCGTCGAACCGCCGCCACGCCGCGGCGTCGAGCTGGTCGGGGTGGTTGGTCGCGCCGATGAGGAGCACGTCGTCCTGGATGAGCGAGATGTCGTCGATGCTCTTCAGCAGCGTGTTGACCGCGCGCTTGATGGCGGCGTGCTCGTCGCTGCGGCGCGTCTTCGCGACGAAGTCGAACTCGTCCATGAAGAGGATGCACGGCGAGAGCCGCTTGGCCACCTCGAACACCTTCTCGACGTTCTTGGCCGTCTCGCCGAGGTACTGGCTCGTGATCATCGACAGCTTCACCTCGACGAACGGGAGGTCGAGGTCGTACCCCAGCGCCCGCGCGGTCGACGTCTTCCCCGTTCCGGGCGGCCCGACGAACAGGAGCTTGCCGATCTCGCGGAGGCCGATGTCGGCGAGGTACTCGCGGTGCTCGATGGCCTTCACTATCTTGTTGATCTCGGCCTCCTGGTTCTCGGTGAGGACGAGGTCGTCGAGCGTCATCTCGACCTCCTCGGGTGCGTGGATGTCGACGAGGTCGAGCATGTTCTCGCCGTCCTCCTCCTCGTCCTCCTCGCCGAAGTGCTCCTCCAGCAGGCTGTCGATCCACGCACGGTCGGCCTGTAGCGGTCGGTTGGCCTCACGCGCGGCCTCGTAGTCGACGTCCACCTCGGGACTGTCCTCGAAGGCGAACGCCAGCGTCGGGTTGGCCGCGACGCGGTCGGCGGCGCGGTCGAGGAACCACTGCTCCGCCATGTCCGGCTGGGTGAGTTCGAGGGTGCCGGAGAACTCGTCCCGGTCGGTGAACATCAGTTCCGAGACGGCGTCCCACGGCCGGTCGAGGTCGGTCGCCTCGCGGGCGGTCTCGACCGTCGCGCGGAGCGGCCGCTCGACCGACCCCTCGTGCCAGAACACCTGCCGTACCCACGGAGGCAGGTCGTTGGCGTCCAGTTCGTGGTGTTCGTCGTAGAGGTGCGTCGTGAGCAAGAACTCGATTACGTCCAGCGACCCGCTGCTCATTCTCCCGTGCTTTGATGCCACAGAAGCTTAAGCGCGTCGAACACTCCCTGTCGGAACGACGACGACGAAGTGTCGGATCGACTGGTAGCAGCGCGTACGACGCCCAGCGCGGCGGTCGACAGCGCGAACGCCCGCGACGCCTCAGGCGTACGCACTGGGGTCCGGCGCGTCCTCCGGGAGTTCGTCCTGGTCGACGAAGATGACGATGCTGCTGACGGTACAGCCGCTGTCGAAGCCGAACCGCTGGACGTCGTAGCGGACGTACCCCCCCATGTAGCGGTCGATGTCGCCGGCGACGTCCTCCTCACTGCTGCAGGTGCTGGCGTCGCCGAGCGCGACGACGATGGGCGGTTTGTCGTCGAGCATCCTGTCCAGGTCCTCCGTGCTCGCCACCTCCGCGTCGGCGGCCTCGAAGTACCACGCGAGCGGCAAGCGGGCGAACCAGCCGCCGCCGGCCGGCGGCACGTCGTGGTCGGACTCGTCCCGCGAGTTGAACTTCTCGCCGTAGAACAGCACGTCGGTCCCGTCGTTGCTCCGGGCGACGTGCTGGAGGTCGTCGAGCAGTGGCCCCATCTCCGTCGAGGACTGGGCGTACTGTACGAGGTCGTTGTCCGGACTCTGTGGGTTCTCGTAGGAGGTCGAGTACGCCGCCGTCCCGACCTGCGCCGCGACGAGCAACAGGAGGACCGCGGCGGCAGCGACGCTGATGCCGTCGTCGCGCTGGTAGCCCTCCCAGCCCCAGCGGAAGATCAGCGCGAGGCCGACGGCCGCAGGGATGGCGAGCGGGACGATGGTGTGGACGAGCGCCCACGCCGCCTTGATGTCCATGACGAGTGGGTAGCCGAGCAGGCTGGCGACGCCCCAGTAGAAGCTGAACGAGACGAGCGGCGTCGGCCGCTCGCCGGAGTAGCGGTCCACGAGGAAGCCGACCGCCGCGAGCACGACGAGCGCGAGTGCGGCGGTCCAGACGACCTCGAGGTCGTGCCGGAGGAACGGGAGGTAGGGGTGGCCCTGCTTGCTGCCCGCCCACTCGCCGACGAACTCGTGCCACGATCCGAGCGTCGCCTGCTCGACCACGGCGGCGAACATGAGGGCGTCGCCGTTCGAGAGCGCCTTCCAGAGCCCCGGGCCGGGGCCGGTCATCGAGCGCGGCGCGTAGAAGAACACGATGATGGCGAAGAACTCCAGGACGACGCCGACGCTGACGGCGATACGGCGTGCGTTCGCGACGACCAGCGTGGCCGCCCAGCGGACGACGGCGGTGACCGTCTCGACGACGTACTCGCCGGCCGAGAGGTCCTCGTCGAGCGGGAGCGCGGCGACCAGCGCGGCGTACGCGCCCGTCACCTCGGCCCACCGACGCCACGCCCAGTCGGGGACCGCCGCCGACAGGCCGTCGTTGCCGACGCGCCGCAGGAGCAGGCGGTGGTCGTACACCAGCACCGCCGCGCCGGCCCAGGCGACCGCGTACAGCAGGCCGTTCTCCTTCATCGTCAGACCGAGCGCGAACGCCGCGACGGCGGCGAAGAGGTACCGCACCTTCCAGGTGTCGTACGCGCGGACGGCGAAGCCGAGCGCGAACAGCATCGCCGCGCCGAGGAGCACGTCGTTGCGCATGAACCGCGAGTAGTACAGCAGGATGGGGTTCGTGGCGAGCAGCAGCGCCAGCGCGACCGTCTCGGAGTCGCGCAGTCGCTGGCGGAACAGCAGCGCGCTCAGCGGGAGGACGCCGCCCGCGAACGCGACGACGAACCGCATCGTGAAGTCGCTCGCACCGAACAGCGCGAAGAGGGTGGAGTTGACGTGGACGAGGAAGGGACCGTGAACGATGGGGCGGTACTCCCAGACGCCCGTCTCGACGTAGCGGGCGATCCAGTAGGCGACCCGCGCCTCGTCCTGGTGAGCGACGCGCGTTCCGAGGCCGACGAGTCGGATAGCGAGCGCGAACGCCGCGACGAGGACGACGAGCGGAACGGGGTTGGCGAACCGTTCGAGGAGTCCGGTCTCGTCGCTGGCGGCGTACGACGTCGACCGGGTCTGTGTGGCGTCGGAGCCTGACATTGGAGGGGTTACAGACGCTATGGACCGGCGCCGACCAAATAGTTTCTGAAGCGGGCTAGTTAGTGAACTTTCAAATCGTTTCTCGTTTACCGTCGTTCAACCCCAACTTAAGACCCCTGAGGTACAAAACCCGCCCATGGGTAGCGACACCGTACCGGTTATCGCAAGGGCAGTTCGAACCCCGCAAGGAAAGCAGGACGGCGTGTTCGCCGACACGCGCAGCGAGGACCTCTCGGTCCCGCTCGTCAACGACATCCTGGAGGAGACGGGCCTGACGGGCGAGCACATCGACGACCTGATGTGGGGCGTCGCCCAGCAGCGCGAGGAGCAGGACAACAACATCGCGCGCATCATCGCGCTCCTCTCGGACCTCGGCGAGGGCGTTCCCGGCGCGTCCATCAACCGCTGGTGTGCCTCCTCGATGCAGGCGATCATCAGCGCGAGCGACGCCATCCGGGCGGGGCAGCGCGACGCCATCATCGCGGGCGGCGTCGAGAACATGTCCCGCGTCCCGATGGAAGGGTCCTACAGCGGTCGCGGCTTCCACCCCGAACTCAACGAGCTGTACAACCTCCCCGAACTCCAGATGGGGATGACCGCCGAGAAGGTCGCCGAGGAGTACGAGGTCTCCCGCGAGGCTCAGGACGAGTACGCGCTCCGGAGCCACCAGCGCGCCGCCGAGGCGACGGAGTCCGGCAAGTTCGACGACCAGATCGTCCCCATCGAGACCGACGAGGGCCTCGTCGAGGAGGACGAGGGCATCCGCCCCGACACCAGCATGGAGGCGCTCCAGGGCCTGCCGAGCGTCTTCGTCGCGGACGGGTCCGTCACTCCGGGTAACTCCTCGCAGATCTCCGACGGCGCGGCCGCGACGCTCGTCACCAGCGAGGCGTTCGCCGAGGAGCACGGCCTCGACGTCATGGCCTACGTCGGCGACAACAACGTCGCGGGCGTCGACCCGACCGTGATGGGCATCGGTCCCGTCCCGGCGACGCGCGGCCTGCTCGAGCGCACCGGCGAGTCCATCGACGACTTCGACCTCGTCGAACTGAACGAGGCGTTCGCCAGCCAGACGGTGTACGCCCGCCGCGAGCTCGGCATCCCCGAGGAGAAGTTCAACGTCAACGGCGGTGCCATCGCCCTCGGCCACCCGCTCGGTGCCTCCGGCGCGCGACTGCCCGTGACGCTCATCCACGAGATGATCCGCCAGGACGCCGAGAAGGGCCTCGCCACGCTCTGCGTCGGCTTCGGCCAGGGCGCGGCCGTCACCTTCGAGCGGAAGTAACCCGCGCACCCGAACCGGATTTTTCTTCGCGAATCGACGGCGAGCGGTGCGACCAGGAGAACGGTTCACCCGTTCGTCGATGGAACAAAGCATTTACGTCGACGAATCGACGCGAGCGGATGAACCGCCGGTCGCAACGTCAATTGCCGGGCACAGCCCCGCGGTCGACCGATTCGCCGGAGCGACCGCGACCGCCGCCGGCGAGGCGCGACCAGAGCGCGACGACCAGGCTCGCCCACGCGACCGCGACGAGGGCGAAGCCGACGGTCGAAAGCGTTCCGGCGACCGCCTCGAACGGCGGCAGCGCGGCCAGCCAGAGGGCGAGCATGCCGAGGTTCGCGGCGGCGACGCCGACCCACGACGGCGCGTAGTCGGTCGACGCCACCCGGTCCGCGAGGTCGCCGTCGCGACCGTCGAACGCGGCGACGACGGCGGGCAGCATCGCCATCGCGAGCTGGAGCATCCACCCGAAGACGAGGCCGTGGATGGCAGCGCGCTCGATGGCCGCGGCAGGGAGGACGCCGGGCGCGAGCAGCACGACCGGCGCGAACGGGACGGGGACGAGGAGCCAGCCGTACGCGCCGACCACGTGCGCGACGCGCGTGCTGGCCGTCCGCTCGCCGTCGCGCACCGCGCCGACGAGCACCGACAGCAGTGCGGCGGTGCCGACGACGTAGGTCAGCAGGCCCGCGATGGTCAGCGCGTGGACGGCCAGCCACGGGCCGGCCACGAGGCCGGTTGCGCCCAGCGTCAGGCCGGCGACGGCGACGCGACGCCGGCGAGGACGGCGGCGATCGGTGCCGGCGAAGGCGGGTGCGAACTGGAGCAGCGTCGCGGCCACGACGAGGCCGAGGAAGCCCCAGACGTTGGCGTGGACGTGCGCCTCCAGCGAGCCGAAGTAGCCGCCCGGCCCGTGGAGGCCGAACAGCATCCCGAAGGCGGCGAGGATGCCGACGACGAGGAACCAGGGCGCGACGCGGTAGGCGCGGCCCAGCGTCCGACTCGCGCGGCGGGTCAGCCGCCGGACCTCGACGATGAGCAGGGCGAGCGCGCCGAGGACGAGCGTCGCCCCGGCGACCGCGACGACGGTCGCGCCGGTCACCATCCCGAGCAGCACGAGGACGTAGCCGACGTTCAGCGCGAGCCACTGCGCCCAGCGCGTCGGTGCATCTCCACCGACGGCTTCCTCGCGGTCGACCGCGCTCCCGACGAGCGCGGGGAGCGCGCCGAACAGCGCCTGCGTCATCGCGCCGATGGTCACGAGGTGGATGGTCACCCAGCGGAGGCGAGCGAACGGTTCGAGGACCCCCAGGTCGACGGCGACGACGCCGACGACGGCCAGGAGTCCGACGGTCAGGTACAGCCCCGCCATGAGGAAGAACGGGTCGGTGCGTGTCTTCATCGTGATTCGTCGTAGCGGCCTGCGCGGAGTAGCAGTTGCCCCGAACAGGTTCGCGACCAAACCGAACATGTTCGCAGCGGGCGGCGGCCGGTAGCGCAGGCGACGTCAGTCGTCCACGCGTTCGGGGAGGACGAGGAGGGCGGTGCTCTCGGTCTCGGCGAGCGGCGATACCTCGCGACGGCCGTCGAAGCGGACGACGTCGCCCGCCTGGACGTCGTGCGTCTCGTCGCCGACGTCGAGCGCGAACCGGCCGTCGAGGGCGACGAAGACGACGTGTCGGTCGGGATGGCTGTGCGGCGGTAGTCGCTGGTCGGCGTCGAGGTGGAGCCTGACCGTCCGCGGTTCGTCGAAGACGGTGGCGGCCGGTTCGTCGTCGAGGTCGGCGAGCGTGCTAACGTCGGTCGGTTGCATGGGTGCCAGTAGCCGCGGCGTCGCCGTCGCCGTTGCCCCGAACATGTTCGACGGGAGTTATTGGTGGTAGCGACCGAACAGGGAAGTACGGATGCCCACCGCGAAGCTACACATCACCTTGCCCGAGACGACGTGGATCCGGACGCTGTCGGAGTCGTATCCGGACGCCGAGTTCCGCGTCCTCGCCGCCCTGCCGGCCGACGACGACACCGGGGTCGGACTGGTCGAGGTGTCCGCGCCCGACCTGCCGGACGTCGTCGGCGAGATGGACGACGCCGAGGGGATACTGCGGCTCGAGCTGCTGGAGGCGTCCGCGGAGTCGGCGCTGGTCGAGTTCGAGACGACCGACCCGCTGCTCCTCCTGTCTGTGAGCGAGTCGGCGGTCCCGCTCGAACTGCCGCTGACGGTCCGGGACGGCGAGGCGGAACTGGAGGTCACCGCGTCGCGGGACAGCCTCTCGACGCTCGCGACCCAGCTGGAGGCGTTCGGGATGTCGTTCGACGTCGAGTACGTCCGCGAACTCAGCGACTCCGAACACCTGCTCACCGACCGCCAGCGGCGGCTCCTCGACGTGGCCGTCGAGGAGGGGTACTACGACTCGCCGCGGAACTGCACGCTCACGGAACTCGCCGAGGAGGTCGGCGTCGCGAAGTCGACCGCGAGCGAGACGCTCCACCGTGCCGAGGGCAAGATCATCAAGCAGTACGTCACCGGCGAGCGGTCGGCGTACGCGAACGGATAGAGAGGAGACGGCGTCAGTCGTCGGCGTGAACGGGGGTCAGTCGTCGGCGCTGACCGCGTCGGACCCGCCGGAGATGTTGCTCTCTGGAACCGTCCCGTCGTCGTTCCAGCCGCGAGCGGCGTAGTACTCGTCGAGGGCGTCCTCGAAGCCGGGCAGTTCGTAGGGAAGGTCGTCGGCCTCGCGGGCGATGCCGCGCTGGTTGTTGAAGTGCCGTTCGAGTTCCACGACGCGGTCGCCGACCGCGAGCAGGTCGTCGAAGTCGGCGCCGAACAGCATCTCGTAGCGGTCGGGACTCATGTAGTCCCGGGAGAACTTGCAGACGATGCCGGCGTCGTTGAGCGCCATCAGGTTCTCGCGCTCGACCAGTCGCTCGGGCTTGTCGTCGAAACCGGTGGGTTCCATCGCCTCCTCCTTGCCGACGAGCGGGTACTCGACGGAGTAGAAGGTCGCGTACATGTGGTCGGCGCCGCGGTTGGCGACGGCGTAGCTGAGGCCCTGTCCGTGGAGGACCCGGCCCTCGTGTGCGGCGAAGTCCATGCCCTTGACCGTCCAGTTCTCGACGCCGAGTTCCTCGTGAGCGCGGTCGATGCCCTCCGCGAGCAGGTCGCCGACGCCCTCGCGGTGGGCGATTTTCTCCACGAGGTCGAGGATGAGCTCCTCGTCGCCGAACTCGTCCTCGCTCGCGAGGTACGCCGACACCGTGTTGCCCGTCGAGATGGTGTCGAGGCCGTACCGGTCGCAGAGCTCGTTCGACTTCATCACGTCCACGATGTCGTCGATGCCGGCGTTCGACCCGAACGCCATCGCGGTCTCGAACTCCGGCCCCTCGGTCTCGACGCCCGCCGCCTCGTCCTTCGTCGGGAGCTTGCAGGCGAACGCGCAGGCCGAACAGGTCCCCTTCTTGTACTTTTTCTCCGCGACGGACTCGCCGTTGATGCCGTCCGCGCCCTCGAAGGACTGCTCTGAGAAGTAGTAGGACGGGAGGCCGTCGATCTCGTTGGCGAGGTCCATGACGGCGACCGTCCCCTGCTCTTTCATGATGTTGTCGTCCGTGGCCGCCTCGCGGTGGATCTCCATCTGGCCCGCGGGAATCTCGATGTCGGGCGCGGAGTCGCCCTCGAACGTGACCGCCTTGACGTTCTTCGCGCCGAGGACGGCACCCAGGCCGCCCCGCCCGAACGCCCGTTCCTCGGTCGTCATGATGGAGGCGAACCGAACCTGGTTCTCGCCGCCCGGCCCGATGCAGGCGACGTGTTCGGCGTCGAGCCCCCGTTCGTCGTCGATGTACTCGCAGGTCTCCGGCACCGTGGCCCCGGCCAGGTCCGGTACCGCCTCGAACTCGACGCCTTCGTCGGTCACGTGAACGACGACGAGGTCGTCGCTCTCACCGGCAATCTCGACGGCGGCGAAGCCCGTGTCGGCGAAGTTCCGGGACATGAACCCGCCGGCGTTCGACGACAGGAGCCCGCCGGTCAGCGGGGAGACGCCCGTGACGTTCATCCGCCCCGTGAAGCTCATCCGGGACGCCTGCATCGGCCCCGTCGTGAAGAAGAGGCTGTTGTCGGAGCCCAGCGGGTCGGCGTCGAACGGGATGCGGTCGTGAGCCAGTTTCGTACCGACGCCGCGACCGCCGATGAACGACGCGAGCACGTCGTCGACGTCGGTCGTGTGCGTCTCTCGTTCGCCCACGTCGACAGTTAGCAATGGGCCTTCGGCGTGAAGCATGGGCATGGGTTCACACTTCAAAGCAATAAACCCTGAGTTCCTCACAGAAGTTCCGACCGGCCGTCCACGGGGAGCAGTGCACCGCCGGTCCGACTTGTTTCCCGGACGAGAGGCGCTAAACGGACGCATATCTTTTTCCAGCGGCTCGTCGAAACTAGCGTCGTGCGACGGGGGACCGGCCGTGCAAGGGGACCATCGGTATCCGCGACCATGAGCGAAGAGGGCGACGGAGACGCGCTCTCGCGGGACGTCGCGTTCGAGATACTGACGAATCCGCGCCGCCGGTACGCGATGGCGTACCTCCGTTCGCAGGACGAGCCGGTCCCCATCGGCGAACTCGCGGAGGCCGTCGCCGCATGGGAGCGCGATACGTCGGTAGAGCTCGTCTCCTCGAAGGAACGCAAGTCGGTCTACACGTCGCTGTACCAGACGCACCTGCCGAAGATGGCCGACGCGGGCGTCGTCGACTACGACCGCCACCGCGGCCGGGTCGCGCTGGCAGACCGGGCGGAAGAGCTCGACGACTACCTCGACCCGGAGCCGCACGTGCCGAACTGGAGCCGGTACTACCTCGCGCTCGCGCTCGTCAGCGGCGTCGCCGTCGCCTGTCGACTGGCGGGGATGTACCCGTTCACCGCCGTCCCGATGCTGGGGTACGTGGGCCTCGTCCTCGGGTCGTTCGTCGTGCTGTCGGCGGTCAATCTCGGGATGGCCCACCGGAACGGGCACTGAGAAGGCGTCACAGCGAGAACACGTCGCACCGCCCGGTCAGGCGGTCGGATGGCAGAGGTCGATGGCGTTCCTGACGGCCTCCTTGCGGCCGAGCAGGGTGACGTGGTCGCCCTTCTGGAGGGTGAAGTCCTCGTTGGGAACCTGCGTCTCGCCGTCGCGGCCCACCATGGCGATGAGGACGCCGTTCGGGAGTTCGTCGTCGAGGTCGTCGATGGTCGTCCCGACGAGGTCGGGTTCGGTGACCTCTATCTCCTGGACGTCGCCGGTGCGACCGAGTTCGGTCATCCAGTTCGACAGCGCGGGCCGCTCGATGACGTTGTCGATGGCCCACGCCGTCGCCATCGAGGCGTCGATGGTCCGGACGCCGAGGTCCTCGAACGCGTCGACGTTGTCCGGGTTGTTTGCCCGGGCGATGATGGTCTCGACGCCGAACTTCGACTCGGCGAGCTGGGCGACGAGCAGGTTCACGTCGTCGTCACCGGTCGCGGCGACGACGATGCGGGCGTTGTCCGCTCCCGCCGACCGGAGGACGTCGGTGTCGGTGCCGTCCCCCTTGTGGACGGTGAACCCGGCGTCGCGAGCGGTCTCGATGATCGTTTCGTCGTTCTCGATGATGACGACGTTCTCTCCCCGGTCTTCGAGGCGTTCGGCGAGCGCGCGGCCCACCTTTCCGCCTCCGACGATGATTACGCGCATAGGTATCACGTTGAGGTATTCGGCGATGTGTCGGGCGAAGCCGCCCTCGAACACGACGGTCGCGAGGATGACGAGGAAGACGGTGCCGACGAGCGTCGTCGCCTCGGCGGTCAGCCCGCGGCTCTGCAACTGGAAGGCGAACAGCGTGGCGACCGACGCGGGGATGATGCCGCGCGGGCCGACGAAGCTCATGAACAGCCGTTCGGCCTGCTCGAACTGGCCGCCAGTGGTCGAGAGCATGACGCCAAGCGGGCGGACAAGCAGCGCGACCGCGAGCACCACGACGACGCCGCCGACGCCCAGCGAGAGCAGGTCCCCGGGCCGCAGCAGCGCCGCCAGCGTGATGAACACGAAGGATAGGACGACGAGCGTGATGTCGCCCTTGAACTCCTCGATCTTCCCCTCGTACGGCAGGTCGGCGTTGCCGAGCAGGATGCCGGCGGTCGCGACCGCCGCGATGCCGGCCTCCCTGGCGAAGAAGTCGGCACCCGCGTAGGCCGCCAGCGCGCCCACCAGCACGAGCAGGCGGGCGTTCTGTGGCGCGTTGCCGCGCGCGAGGTCGACCTTCCGGAGCATGTACCAGATGACGCCCGCGACGAATATACCGACGAACAGGCCGGTACCGAGCTTGTTGACGAACTCGGCGACGAACTCGTTGACGTGGAACCCGGCGTCCTCGGTCAGCACGACCACCTCGAACATCACGACCGCGAGGATGGCGGCGGTCACGTCGTTGACGATGCCCTCCGTCTCCAGTGCCGCGCCGACCCGGTCGCGGACGGCGACGACCGAGAGGATGGGCGTGACGACCGTCGGCCCGGTCGCGACCAGCAGTGCGCCGATGAGGAACGCGAGGTCCCACCCCGTTCCGAGGGCGTACCGGACCGTGACCGCGGTGCCCAGCAGCGAGACGAGCGCGCCCACCGTCACCAGCTTGATCTGGGCCGACGGCGCCTCACGGAGCTTGTTCAGCTTCAGGTGGAAGGCGCCCTCGAAGACGATGATGGCGACGCTCAGGCCGACGATGGCCGACAGGGCGCCACCGAACGCGTCCGGGTTCAGGAATCCGATTCCCACCGGACCGACGACGACGCCGGACAGGATGAGGAAGAGCACGCTCGGCACCTGGAACCGGTCGGCCAGCACCTGTGCAACGACGCCGAGACCGATGACTGTCGCGACGATGACGAGCAAACCTGGACCTGACCCTGCTGACGCGGCACTCATGATGGAGTTTCGACTGAAGGTGATAGCTGGGTATGTATAAAAGCCACCTTTGCCGCCCAGCGATGGAACGACCATGAGGGATGGGGAGAAGGCTTTCGTCTCGTGCCACCAACCCATACCCATGCCGGAGCACCCGCTCAAACAGCGGTTCGTCCTCGACACGTCGGTGTTCCTGACCGACGAGATCCGCGCGGACGACGAGGACCTCGAAGCCGCCGTCGAACGCCTGCTCGACCGCGTCGCGACCGCGAAGCTCTCGCTGAACATCTCCTGTTACATCCCGCCGTCCGTCCACGACGAACTGACGGGCGTCCTCGTCGAGCGCGGCGTCGACGACCGCGTCCTCTCGAAGCTGGAGACGTGGGTCATCAAGAAGAACCCGGCCCGCTTCGAGGTGACCATCCCCGCCGAACTCGTCTACCAGTTCGTCGACGAGATGAGCGACCGCGTCGACCGCGGCCTCCGCGTCTCGGAGAAGGCGGTCCGCAAGGCCGAGGACTCCCGGACCGACGGCGACGGCCGGGTCGACGTCGACGAGGTCATCGCCGACCTGCGGAGCGAGTACCGCTCGGCGCTGCGCCGTGGCGTGCTCGACTCCCGCGAGGACTTCGACCTGCTCGTGCTCGCCCGCGAACTCGACGCCGGCGTCGTCACCGAGGACACCGGCATCATCGACTGGGCGGAGAACTTCGGCCTGCGCTACCTCCGCGGCCGGGACTTCCCCACGCTGCTCGACGAGTACCTCGACGCCGCCGAGGACACCTGACCGGGTCGGGACCTGCCCCCGTTCTCGACTCAGGCGCGCCGCTCGATGAACGACGACACCCGCGACAGTCCGTCCTCCAGTTCCTCGGTCGGCAGGCCGAACCCGATGCGGAAGTACTCCTCGTGGCCGAACAGGTCGCCGGGCGCGAGGACGACGCTCTCCTCCTCGACGACGCCGCGACAGAACTCCCGGGCATCGTCGAACCCGTCGGGCACCGTGACGAAGCCGTTGACGCCCACCGGGTCGTACCAGTCGAGGTCGTGCTCGTCGACGAACCGCTGCACTCGCTCGCGATGGTCGCTCGCCAGGTCGCGGTTCTCGTCGAGAATCTCGTCCTCCTGCTCGCCGAGCGCCTGCCGGGCGACGTGCTGGCCGATCTTCGACGGCGAGATGGTGGTGTAGTCCTTCCACTGCAGCGCGCCGTCGACGACGTCCTCGTCGCCGACGACCCAGCCGAACCGCAGGCCGGCGAGGCCGTACGCCTTGGTGAGACTGGTCGTGCTGATGCCGTACTCGCCCATGCTGGCGACGGGCGGCAGCGGGTCCTCGGCCAGCAGGCGATACACCTCGTCGCAGAGGAGGTACGCGCCGGCGTCCGCCGCTATGTCGTAGACCGCCTGGACCGTCTCCTGCGGGTGGTAGCGGCCGGTGGGGTTGTTCGGGTTGTTCAGCACGACGACGGCGGTGTCGGGGCGGACGGCGTCCGCGACGGCGTCGACGTCGAGTTCCCACTCCGGCGGTTCGAGCGGGACCCGGGTCACCTCGCCGAGCGCCTCCGGCACCGCGTGGAGCGCCTGGTAGGTCGGGGTTACGACGACAGCGTGACTCTTTGAGTCACGTTTAATGGAGGCGGCATCGCCGCCTCCCTGCTCGCCCACCTCGCCAAGCAGCGAGAGGAAGGCGAGGAAGTTCGCCTCCTGGGTGCCGCAGGTGAACGCCACCTCGTCGGCGGTGCGGTCGTAGCGCGTCGCGACCTCGGCCCGGAAGTCGGGGTCGCCGTTCGTCGGGATGACGTACCCGAGCTTCCCCGGGTCGAGGTCGAACCGCGAGGCGTCGAGGCTGCGGATGCCGCTCTCGGCGAGCATGATGTCGGCGTCGTGTTCGTACTTGTCGAACCAGCGCTCCAGTCCGAACGGGGCGATTTCCATGGTCGGGACTCGCCGCCGGAGCGCGAAAAGCTACCGGAAGGGGAAAGCAGGGGAATCGAACGACGTCCCGGTCAACGGGTCGAGTCTGACGACCCCGCGTACCGCTGCCAGAGGAGACCGACCCCGACCAGCACCGGCGTCGCCAGCACGACGACCGTTCCCAGTCGGTCGTTTCCGGTTGCGAACGTGGCGAGAATTCCGACGAGCGAGAACAGCCACGCACCCGCGACGAACCACTCGGCCCGGCCGTCCGGCAGTGCAGGGTCCACGTCCGGAGCGACGAGACGTCGCAAGGAAAGGTACTGGAGGACGACCACCATCGGAACCGCGCCCGCGAGCGTCCAGTTTCGTGCCGGCGAACGCCGGTTCGAATCCCGGGCAGGGCGACGTTCGTCCGGACCCAGTTCACTCCCGCTCCTCGCGCTCCCGGAGGTTCTGGCGGGTGAACTGCGGCGTCGCGCGGATGCCGCGGCGGCCGCGGAACGAGCGGTAGAGCAGACCGGCCGTGACGAGCGCGAGCACGCCTGCCGCTACCGCGGCCTGCAGCGTCGAGAAGGCGAACAGCAGGCCGGCGGTGAGCAGGCTGAAGGAGAGCAGCATGCCGTAGACGAGGCGCTTGGCGAGCAGGGCGAAGACGTCGTTGCCGTCCTCGACGTCGACGCGGACGTACATGTCGTCGCGGTCGATGCGGTCGAGGGTGCGCTCCAGTTTCGGCGGGACGCGCACCACCGACTGGGCGGACGCCTGCACCTGGTCACCCGCCTCCTCGAAGAACTGCCGGATGGACTCCTCGCGGTACCCCTGCTCGGTGAGGTAGTCCGTCGCGACCGAGATGAAGTCGAAGTCGGGGTCGAGCGTGACACAGACCCCCTCGACGACGGTGGCGACCCGCAGGACGAGCGCGAGGTTGGAGGGGAGCCGCAGCGGGAACTCGTAGATCGTGTCCTCGACCTGCGAGACGATCTGCTGGACGCGGTAGGTCTCGATGTCCTCGCCGCGGGCGTCCTGGATGGCCAGTTCCATCACGTCGCCCATCACCGCGCGGTCGGCGTCCGGGCTCAGCGTCCCCATCTCGATGAGGGCGTCGAGGATGGCGTCGATGTCCTGGTTGGCGACGGCGACGTAGAAGTCGACGATCTTCTCCTGGATGAACGAATCGACCCGGCCGCTCATCCCGAAGTCGTAGAAGACGACGGTGCCGTCGTCCTGCACGGCGAGGTTGCCGGGATGGGGGTCGGCGTGGAAGACCCCGTCCTCGATTATCATCTGGAGGTAGGCGCGCTGGAGCGTCTCGGCGAGTTCGTACCGGTCCAGGCCCTTCCGGTCGAGGGTCTCGACGTCGTTGATCTTCGTCCCCCCGACGTACTCCATCGTCAGCACGCGCGGGCCGGAGTGGCTCTCGACGACGGCGGGGATGGCGACGTCGGGGTCGTCCGCGAAGTTCTCGCGGATTTCGGTCAGCATCGTCGCCTCGCGGTCGTAGTTCATCTCCTCGCGGATGGTCTTGGCGAACTCGTCGGCGAGGTTCTCCAGCGAGAACGCCCGCGCCTGGCCGATGAACTGCATCAGGATGGGGACCGACCAGCGGATGACCCGGAGGTCGGCGGCGACCAGTTCCTCGATGCCCGGCCGGCGGACCTTCACGGCGACGCGCTGGCCGTCGATCTGGGCGTCGTACACCTGCCCCAGGCTCGCGCCGCTGATGGCGTCGGTGTCGAACGAGTCGAACCGCTCGTCGACGGGACCGAGTTCCGCCTCGACGACCTCCTTCGCCGCGTCCCAGTCGGCCGGCGGCACCTCGTCCTGGAGCTTCGACAGCTCGTCGACGTACTCCGGCGGGAGGATGTCGGGCCTGGTCGACAGCAGCTGTCCGAGCTTGATGAACGTCGGCCCGAGGGTCAGAAGCGACGAGAGGAGGGTGTTCGCGCGCTCGATGCGCGTCTCGCTGTCGACCCGCCGCGACCCGCCGAAGAGGAAGAACCGGCGCCGGTCGCGGGCGTAGCTCAGCAGCAGCGGCAGGAAGTGCCAGGCGACGACGAAGAACCGACGGTAGGCGCGGAGGTTGACCAGAGTGACCACCCGCGATTACCGGCTCTCGACGGGGATCGACTGCTCGGGGGCGGCCGAGCGCTTCGGGAGCGTGATTTCGAGCACGCCGCGGTCGATGGTCGCCTCCGCGCCGGAGCCGGTGGCGTCCGGCGGCAGCGGGAGTTCGGCGTCGAGGAACAGCGACCGGTCCTCGCGGAGGTAGTCGAACGCCGCCGGGACCGACTTCTCGCGCCGCGCTTCGACGAGGAGTCGGCCGTCGTCGACCTCGATGTCCACCGTCTCCTCGGTCACGCCGGGCATGTCGATGGCGAGGAGGTACGCGTCGTCACTCTCCAGCAGGTCGGCGAAGACGGTGTCCGGAAGCTCTCGCATCGCGTCACGCAGCGCTGACATACCCGTGCCTTGGTTTCGAGGGGCGAAAAAGGGTACGGTCGGACGAGGCGGTCCGTCCGGTCGTTCTCAAGCCCGCACACGCTGAAGTGACTGGCCGCCGAGGGATGGGACATGGCGACCGAACTCGCGGCGGGGGTCTGGTGGCTCGACCTGGGGAACGTGAACTGTTACCTGGCGGACGACGACGACACGCTGACGCTCGTCGACGCCGGCACGCCGTTCGACCGCCGGGACGTGACGACGGGCGTCCGCGACGCGGGCTACGGCGTGTCCGATATCGAGCGCGTTCTCGTCACCCACTACGACTTCGACCACGTCGGCGCGCTGGCGCGCCTCCCCGACCTGGACGCGACGGTCCACGTCGGCGACCCGGACGCCGCGTTCCTGACCGGCGAACGGCGGCCCGACTGGCACAACCACAAGGGCGCGCTCCAGCGCGCGACCGGCCCGCTGCTGTCCACGCCCGACCTCCCGGTCGAGGTGGTCGCCGACGGCGACGAGGTCGGGAGCTTCACCGCCTACCACGCGCCGGGGCACACGCCCGGTCACGTCGTCTACGTCAGCGAGGCGCTCGACGTCGCCTTCCTCGGCGACCTCGTGCGCGAACGCGACGGGGAACTGGCGGCGTCGCCGTGGGTCGTCAGCTACGACACCGACGCGGTGACCGAGAGCGTGCGGTCGCTCGCCGACCGCCTCCCGGCCTTCTCGGTGGCGGCGATGGGGCACGGCGTCCCGTTCGTCCGCGACGGCAGCGAGCGACTGGCGGACCTGGCGGCGAGGCTGTGAGTCGCGGGGAGCAGGTCCGGAGGCTACGCCGGACGGTCACTGGACCCGCGCGGCGAGCGCGGGGTACGCGAGGAGGCCGCCCTGGGCGGCCGCGTTGGCGGCGAACACGGCGGGGAGCGGGAGCGACAGTCGCAGACCGGCGTACGACAGCACGCCGATGGCACCCAGGCCGACGACGGCGGCGACGGGACCCATCCGCCGCGACGTCGGGACGTCGAGGCCCCGCCAGGCGACCAGCGCGCCGACGGAACCCCCGAACGCGGCGACGGCTTCGATGCCGCCGCCGGTGGTGACGACCGACGCGCCGGCGAGGGCGGCCGCGAGCGCGAACGCGGGCGTGGGCCGCCAGTCCAGGCCAACGACGACGACGGCGAGGTAGACCAGCCCCACCGCGACGCCGACGAGCACGTCGACGAAGAAGTGGACGCCGATGGCGAGTCGCGAGAACGTCACCAGCAGGACGACGAGGGCTGCGACGGCGACGCGAACGCGGTGATGGGCGCGGTCGAGCGAGAGCGCCAGCAGCCCCCAGACGACGGTCGCCCCCACGGCGTGGCCGCTCGGGAAGCCGTAGCCGTCGGCGTGGACGAACTGGAGGTCGACCGGCGGCCGCGGGGAGGCGAACAGGCCCTTCAGCGCCAGGGTCAGCGAGAGCGCACCGAGCGTCGCGCCGATGACGAACCCCCAGCGACGCCGGTCGTCGCCGAACCAGTACAGCAGCGTGAGGACGACGAAGAAGAACCAGGCGTCGCCGAGCTGTGTCAGGACCGCGAACGCCGCGCGGACGGTCGGCGGCAGCACCTCGCGCAGCCACTCGGTGACCCCCCAGTCACGGAGCAGCGCGAGGGCCAGCGGTACCGACAGGGCCATGCTCACGAGCGCCAGTCGCTGACGCGCCCCGCCACGCGGCCGGGGACGCCGAGCGCGCTCACGCCGGCACCGACCAGCAGCATCAGCGAGTACAGCCCCAGCGTCGACAGCCAGACGACGACCATCGCGGCGATGGCCCAGCCGCCGTCGAGCCAGCGGAACGCGCCGAGCGTCATCAGCGTGCCGTACAGCAGGACGAGATACGGACCCCACCCGCGGGCGTGACCGCGACGCATCCGGGAACGGACGTACTGTTTGAGCTCCGACTCCAGTTGCGGCTTCTCGACCGTTCGTTCGTCGATGTCCTGCTCGAACTCCTCGAGGTCTGCCTCCACCTGCCGCAAGGTGTCCCGCAGTTCGAGGATGTCCGGTGCGGACTGGTCCGTATCGTCGGTCATGTGGTCCCCTCGGTCTACTTGCTGTTGTTTCGTGACGTCCGCCTGGCCTTTAGTTTTCCTGAACGACCGGGGCTCCGCGAGGGCGACAGCGACGACTGCCGGAACGGCACCGGAGCATCGTCGGACGTCCCGACGGTCAGAAGTCGCCGAGCTGCGACTGGCCGGCGTCGCTCTCGACGCCCGCCATGGTCGCAGCGGTGTCGAGGGCGTTCGCGAACGTGTCCGCCTGGCTGCGGTCGTACAGAGTCGCAGCCGGGTGAACGCAGACGAGCACGTCGCGGCGCTCGCCGCCAAGGTCGACCGTCTCGACCGACCCGGCCTCCTTCGTCACCGCCACGTCGCGGTCGAGCAAGTGCTCGCTGGGGACCTTCCCGAGGGTGACGACGACGTCGGGGTCGACCCGTTCGACCTCCGCGTCGAGGTACTCGCGGCAGTTCTCGAGCTCCTCGCCGGTCGGGTCGCGGTTCTCCGGCGGACGACAGCGCACGCAGTTGGTGATGCGGACGTCGGCGCGCTCGACGCCGCGCTCGCGCAGTTGCTCGTCGAGGACGCTCCCGCTGCGGCCGACGAACGGTTCGCCCTGCTCGTCCTCGTTCTGGCCGGGTGCCTCGCCGACGAAGAGCAGGTCGGCGTCCGCCGGTCCGACGCCGCTGACGATGCGACTCCGGCAGTCGACCAGCGCCGGACAGCGTTCGCACTCCGTGACTTCGAGACCCTCCATCGTACCCATGCGCGGCCAGAGGAGCGAGGAGTATTAAGTTCCGGCGGGACGCCGGCGGGAGGAGAATCGGCCGGAGTGGAGACGAATCGACCGTCAGGCCGCGTCGACGGTGGAGAAGACGAACTCCCGGAGGAGCTTCCCGGCGAGGGCGGCCGCCTGACCGTCGTCGCGGTCGTTGACCTCGACGGCGTCGAACCCGACGACGTCCGCGGCGGCGGCCACGTCGCGGACGACGTCGCGCATCTCGCGGGGGTGCAGGCCGAACGGCTCCATCGTGCCGGTTCCCGGGACGAAGCCGGGGTCGGCGGCGTCGACGTCGACGCTGAGGTAGACGTCGCCGTCGAGCGACGGCCGCCAGTCCGCGACGCCCTCGGGCGGGACGACGGTCACGTCGGCCTCGGCGGCGCGGTCGTACTCCGCCTCGCTACCGGTGCGTGCGCCGATGACGACGGCGCGGTCGGCCACGTCGAGGGCGTGGCGGGTGACGGTCGCGTGGCTCAGCGGGTTGCCGTCGTACTCCGCCCGCAGGTCGAGGTGCGCGTCCAGACAGACGAAGACGTCGGGGTCGGTCGCCCGCACGCCGGCGACGGTGACGGTGTGCTCGCCGCCGAGCAGGAGCGGGACGGCGTCGTCCCAGACGACGTCGGTGAGGACGCCCTCCAGGTACTCCAGGTACTCGGCGGCGTCGTCCCACGCGCGGACGTCGCCGTGGTCGTGGACGGCAAGATCCGAGAAGTGTCGGCCTGTCCGGCCGTCGAAGTCGTCGAACGTCCGGGCGAACTGCCGGACGCGGTCGGGTCCGAATCGGGTTCCGGGCTGGAACGTGGTAGAGACGTCGAGCGGTGCGCCGACGACGACGAAGTCGGCCGCGTCACGGCCGGCGACCGCTCCGGGGAACATCTATTCGAGAATCTTCCGCTGGTCTTCCATCTCGAGGTACTCGATCTCGTCGTCGGGCGAGAGGTTCGCGTCCTCGGGGGTCTGGATGGTGATGGTCTCGTAGGTCTCCAGGTCCATGACCTGCGCGACGGTGGCGCTCTCGACGCTGACGACCTGGCCCTGCTTGCGCTCGATGATGGGGACCCAGATCTTGGCGTCGACCGGCTGGCTCAGACTGCGCTTCTTGCCGTCGAAGACGCCCTCGGCCTCGATGCGGGCCTTGGCGCTCCCGTGCTTCCCGGGCTTGGCCGTGCTGTAGGAGTTGATCTTGCAGGCCGCGTCGTCGATCATGACGTAGTTTCCTTCCTGGAGATCGCGCACTTCGCTCTGCTCTTTCGCCATGTCGCGGGATTGCGCGCCCTCGGGTATAAACGGTTTGGAAACGCGTCGCTGGACGTCGACGGACGGACGTGAGAAGGACGCGAGCGCCGCGAATAGGACCCGAACGGGAGACGTTTTCAGCGACCTCTACGACCGTGGCTGGCTCACGCCAGTTTCGCGAACGCCGCTGTCGCGTCGTCCGGTACTTGGTCTTCACGACCGTCCTCACGGACGGTTGTCAGGCCGTCTCGGTTCTCCGTCGGAGCGTTGACCTCGCTGCCGTCTTACCGACCTCTCGGTTTTTGCTCCGCTTTCACGCCCTCCCGGACGTGAACCGCTCGGTTTGCCCCCGCGGCTCTCGCCGCAACGAGTAGTAGGCAGTCGATAATTATAAAACTTTCTCGAAATTTGTGACTTGTTACCACAGTAAATGAACGCCGTCCCGCGACCGAAGCGTGTCAACTATATTACGATGCGCTTTTCACCGTGGGCTCCAGAGTCTCCGGAGACACATGGACGAGAGCGACGGGGAGCCCACCGACGACGACGGGGTCTACCGCGTCCAGCACGAACTGGGCGGGGAGCGGTCGCTGAGCACGACCGTCGTCATGGCCGTCGCCGACGTGGCCGGCGTCAGTCCGGCGGACATCCCGGAACAGCTGTACGACGTCGTCGACCCGGAGGCGCTCGACAGCCTGTTCGGACCGAAGGAGAGCGGAGCGCCACGGAAGGGCGGCCGGCTGTCGTTCTCGCTGTACGGCCACCACGTGACCGTCCGCGGCAACGGCGTCGTGACCGTCCAGTCCGGCCTCGCACGCATCAAGCAGAACGGCGGGAACCTCCTCGTCGTCGGCTCCGTCCCCGACTCCGTCCTCGACACCGCGAGTTCGCTGCTGCTCGGCGAGACGGCGGTCGGGCGGACGCGCGTCTTCGCGCTCCACGACCGCGACGTCGCGACGGCACGGCGACGGCTCTCGCTCGCACGGTCGAGCGGCGAGAACGCACACGTCGTCGACTACCACACCGGCGCCCGGTCGGCGACCGCGTCGGCGGCGGCGGAGGTCGGGCCGACCGTCGACCGCGTGACCGGCGACCTCGACGACCTCCGCGACGCGGTCGTCGACGTCGTCGAACGCCTCGACGACGAACGGCGGTTCGACCCCGCGGAACTGCGGCTCTGCTTCGACTCGCTGCGTCCGGTCGTCGACGACCACGACGAGACCGCGGTCGAGGCGTTCCTCGCTCCGATCTGCGAGGCCGTCGAGGCGGCGTCCGGGATGGGCCACTACGTCCTCCCCGTCGCGTACGACTCGCCGGCCGTCCAGTCCATCGCGGGGACGTTCGACGCCGTCGTCGAGTTGCGGGCCGGCGACTTCGGCCCCGAGCAGCGGTGGCACCTCCGCGCGGCTGACCACACGACGGGCTGGTTCGACCTCTGACCGCCGCGAGCAGGCTCGACCTCCGACGCAAAACGCCCTTCACGCCGCCGCTCCTATCGCGACCGATGACCGACGAGACGACTCGCGCGGCGTTCGAGACGCACGACGCCTTCGAACGGGACGGCCCGGACGCGTTCGCGGTGACGACGACGCGGTTCGACGCCACCGTGCGGACGGACGACGACCGCGTGACTGTACGACTACCGACGCTCGACGCCGTCGTCGCCGGCGAGACGGTCGCCGACGTGGTCGAGGACGGCTGGTACGAGACGCTGGAGCGGCGACTCGACGACGTCCACACCGTCGTCGAGGCCGACGACGCGTCGCCGCCCGAGTTGACCCGCGACGACGAGCAGGTCGTCCTCGTGGTCGCGTTCGGGTCGACGCCCGCACCCGACGACGCGCTGGCCGTCGTCGACTACGCGGAGGGGACGTGGCTCCAGGGCGTCGTCCCGGGCTACGACTACCGGGAGCCGGCGGCAGGGCTCATCGAGCAGGCACGGCAGAGCTACGACGACGACGGGGGACGGGGCAGCGGCGGACCGCGCTAGTCCATCGCGATGTAGGTGTGGGTGTCCTCGACGCCCCGGATGCCCTGGATGCCGTTCGCGGCGATCTCTTTCACCTCCGCGGGCTGGTCGACCTCGACGCGGACGATGAGGTCGACGTCGCCGGCGACGATGTGGGCGTCCCGCACGCCGTCGATGTCGAGGATGGAACCTTTGAGTCGGTCGGCCTCGCCGGTGTTCGCCTTGACCATGACGTAGGCTGCGACCATCTCAGGCACCCCCCGCGATGGCGCGGCTGGTGTCCCCGACGAGGATGCGGCGCACGTCCTCCAGGACGTCGAAGTCGGCGAGCACCGCGATGCGGTCGCCCGTCTCCAGCGAGTCGTCCGGGAACGGGATGCCCATCGGTTCGCCCTCCTTCCCGAACGCGAGCAGTCGGGAGTCGGCGGGGAGTTCGAGTTCGCTGATGGAGTACCCCTCCATCGGCGACTCGTCGGTGATGGTGAGCTCGACCACCTGGAGGTTCTGTGCGATGTCGGCGATGGCGCGGATGTTCCCGCCCAGCAGGGCGTTCTTCGCGCCGATGGCGCCGAGGCGCTCCGGGTAGACGACCTCGTCGACGTCGCTCGCGAACTTCCGGTAGATGTCCTCCCGGTAGTCCTCGTCGATGCGGAGGATGGTCCGGCAGCCGTAGTGCTTGCCGACCATGCACGCCGCGAAGTTGACGTTCAGGTCGCCCGTCAGTCCGCCGACCGCGTCCGCCGACGAGACGTCGGCCTCCTTGAGCACGTCCTCGCTGGAGCCGTCGCCCTCGACGGTCTCGAACCCGTCGTTGCGCGCGCGGTCGGCCTTGTTCACGTCGTTCTCGACCAGCACCACCTCGTGACCCTCCTCCCGGAGCACGCGCGCGGTGCGCAACCCCACGCGCCCTGCACCAATGATAACGAATCGCATGGTCGGCCGTACGCCAGTGAGGTTGAATAACCTTTCTCCGGGGGAAGGATTTTTCTCCTATGGTAGAGTATGGCACACCATCATGGTGCACGCGTTTATCATGGTCGACACGGCCGCCGGGAAGTCCCAGGACCTCCTCGACGCGGTGAGTGACTTCGACACCGTCCAGGAGGCACACATCGTCGCCGGTGACTACGACATCGTGGTCGAGGCGGACGCCGACGAGGTCTACGAGGTCCTCCAGACGGCCTCCACGGACGTCCAGGGACTCGACGGCGTCGTCGACACCAAGACCTACATCGCCATCGACTAGGGAGAACTGGGGTCGCGTCGCCGTCGGACGGCAGCGTGCACCGGACGAGCGTCGGTCGGCAGGCGAGCGGGAGTCGACGTCAGTGGTCGAGTTCGTACACGTCGTGGTCGTCGACGAACGAGTCCAGCCAGCCCTGCTGGTCACGCAGGCGCGGCGGCAGGTCGGCGTACACCCGGTCGAACACGTCGTCCGGGTCGGGGTCGGGTGCCGCCTCGGCGGTTGCGACGGCCTCGTCGAGGGCTTCCTCCGCCTCCTCGTGGACGCGGTCGACGAGCGCGTCGTTGACGACGCCCTGGTTCCGGAGGTACTCCTCGTAGCGCTCCAGCGGGTCGGCGGTCCGCCACTCGGGCAGGTCGCGCGCGGCGTCCTCGTACTGGCTCGGGTCGTCGCTGGTGGTGTGTGCGCCCTGGCGGTAGGTCAGGCTCTCGACGAGCACGGGGTCGCCGTCGCGGGCGGACGCGAGCGCCTCCGACACCGTCTCGCGCACCGCGAGCGGGTCGTTGCCGTCGACCTGGACGCCCTCGAAGCCGTACGCCTGGGCCTTCCCCGCGATGGAGTCGCTGGCGGTCTGGCGGTGGCGCGGGAGGCTGATGGCCCACTCGTTGTTCTCGCAGAAGAAGACGACGGGGGCGTCGAACACGCCGGCGAAATTGAGTCCCTCGTGGAAGTCGCCCTCGCTGGTCGCGCCGTCGCCGAAGTAGCAGAGGGCCGCGCCGTCGTCGTCGCGGTAGTTCATCGCCATCCCCACGCCGGCCGCGTGGGGAATCTGGGTGGCGATGGGCACCGCCTGGGGGAAGTTCGGCACGTCGTGGCCGGAGGCGAACTCGGGGCGGCCCCGGCGGAAGAGCAGCACGTCGCTCATCGGGACGTCGCGCGCGATCTGCATCGCGTTCGAGCGGTAGGTGGGGAACAGCCAGTCGGCGTCGGCCATCGCCAGCGCCGCGCCGACCTGTGATCCCTCCTGGCCGCGGTAGGGCGGCCAGCTGCTCATCCAGCCGCGGCGCTGGAGCGCCAGCGCACGCTCGTCGAACTCGCGGGCGCGGACCATCTGCCTGTAGGTCGCGCGCGCCTCCTCCACCGAGAACGGCGTCTCCCGGAGATCGCGCTCCCCGATGATTCGGTTCATGGCTGGCGGCAGGAGTGCCGGTCAAAAAGTCGTTCCGGAAGTGTCGCCACACCGGAACGGACCGGCGAACCGCCCGGTAGCGGTCGACGCCCGTCAGGGAAGCGGGCAGAGGCTCGCGGTGAAGACGGCGACCTCGTCGGACTCGTTGCGAGCGCCGTGGGCGCTGCCGCGCTCGTGGAAGACGACGCCGGGCGCGTCGACGAGTTCCTCGTCGTCCTCGTGGACCACGACGACCTCGCCGGCCAGGACGTGGAAGACGTTCGTGCTTCCGGGGTGGTCGTGGGTGTCGAGTTCCGCGCCGGGACCGAGCGCGAACGCCTTCACGAGGACGTCGTCGGCCACGGCGAGTTCCTCCGTCAGCACCTCGCCCGCGTCAGGGTCGAGGTCGGGATAGCGGTCGAGCACGGTTCCAGCAACGGGACGGGGCATCTTAGCGATTTGGTCGCCCCTACTCGCCGTGCTCGTTGTGTTCGGTGATGAACCCGGACTTGAACCCGATCCAGGCCAGCACGCTGATGAACAGGATGGGCGGCAGGATGGCGAAGCCCCACAGCGGCTGGAGCCCCCAGGCGAGGATGAGCCCGAGGAAGAACAGGCCCAAAAAGAGGAACGGGATGACGGCCTTCGCCGCGCGAATCCGGTCCCCCGACTCGTCGGAGTCCTCGATCGGTAGTGACGTTCCCATGCCCTAGACCCGGCGCTCCAGGGTCAAAAACTGGACGGTGTCGGGCGTCGACTGACGGCGGGCGCTACCGAGAGCGGAAACAGAGAGAACGGAGCCGAAAGACCCGTGGAGCCGAAAGGCGGCTAGAACTTCTCCAGGTACTTCTCCTTCTCCCACCCGGAGACGTAGGTCTTGTAGTCGGCGACGTCGGCGCGCTTGGCCTTCACGAACTTCTCGGTGACGTGGTCGCCGAGCGCCTCACGGACGACCTCGTCGCCCTCGAGTGCGTCGACCGCGGCGTCGAGGCTGCCGGGGAGCGTGGTGATGCCGTACTCGTCGCGCTTCTCCTCGTCGAACTCGTAGATGTCCTCGCGGACGGGTTCGCCGGGGTCGGCGTCGTTCTCGATGCCCTCGAGGCCGGCCTTGATGACCACGGCCAGCGCGAGGTAGGGGTTACACGAGGGGTCGGGGCTGCGGATCTCGAACCGCGAGCTCGCGCCGGCGGCGTCGGGAACGCGGAGAAGCGCCGAGCGGTTCACGTCGCTCCACGCGACGTAGACCGGCGCCTCGTAGCCGGGGACGAGGCGCTTGTAGGAGTTGACGGTCGGGTTCGTGACGGCGGTGAACGCCTCGGCGTGTTCGAGGATGCCGCCCATGAACTTGTAGGCGGTCTCGCTCAGGTTGAACTCGTCGGACTCGTCGGCGAAGGCGTTGCCGTCGTCGTCGAAGAGGCTGATGTGGCTGTGCATGCCCGAGCCGTTGATCTCGCCGATGGGCTTGGGCATGAACGTGGCGTGGATGTCGTTCTGCTCGGCGACGGCGCGGACGACGGCGCGGAAGGTGGCGATGTTGTCGGCCGCCGAGAGCGCGTCGTCGTACTTGAAGTTGATCTCGTGCTGGCCGTCGGCGACCTCGTGGTGGCTGGCCTCGATCTCGAAGCCCATCTGCTCCAGCGTGAAGATGATCTCCCGGCGCACGTCGCTCGCGAGGTCCTTGGGCGCGAGGTCGAAGTAGCCGCCGGCGTCGTGGGGGTCGGTGGTGGCGTTGCCCTCCTCGTCCTTCTCGAAGAGGAAGAACTCGGGTTCGGGGCCGATGCTGACGGTGTAGCCCATCTCCCTGGCCTCGGCGAGCACGCTCTTGAGCACCTGCCGTGGGCCGCCCTCGAACGGCGTCCCGTCGGTGTTGACGACGTCACAGATGAGGCGAGCGCTCGCGGTGTCGCCGTCGGAGCGCCACGGGAGGACGGCGAACGTCTCGGGGTCCGGTTCGAGACGCATGTCGCTCTCCTGGATGCGGACGAACCCTTCGATGCTGGAGCCGTCGAACCAGATGCCCTCCTCGAAGGCCTTCTCGACCTGGTGGGCGGGGATGCTGACGTTCTTCACCGTCCCCGTGATGTCGGTGAACTGCAGACGGACGAAGTCCACGTTCTCCTTCTCGATGGAATCGAGGACGTCCTGCTCGGCCTTGGTCAACCCCTCTTCTTTGGTAGTGGCAATATTTCCATCTGTCATTCTTATCTACAGGCAACGCAAATACATCCACCATTATAACGGTATCGGTTGGTCAATTGTGCAACTTCGCCCCAGAATTGGATATTCGTTAAATTCTAAAGGGTGGAGCGGATTGGTGACTGTAATGACGTACGAAAACCTCGACGCGGAACTGGTCAACGAACTCCTCGGCGACGGACGAGCGAGCCTTCGGAGTCTCGCGGAGGAGCTCGACGTCTCCGTGACGACCGTCTCGAACCACCTGAACGACCTCGAAGAGCAGGGCGTCATCGAGGGGTACACGCCGAAGGTCGACTACGACCAGCTCGGGTACGACGTGACCGCGGTGGTCCAGTTGAAGGTCGAGGGGAACGCGCTCCCCGAGGTGACCGACCGGCTGCGCGACCACGACCGGATGATCAGCGTGTACGAGGTCACGGGCGACTACGACATCATCGCCATCGGAAAGTTCACCGACACCGACGGGATGAACGAACAGATCAAGAAGCTGCTCATCGACCCCGACGTGAAGGAGAGCAACACGAGCGTCGTCCTGAACGCCGCCAGCGAACACGAGCAGTTCGAACTGTCCGTCGACGAGTAGCCAGTCGTACCAGCGGTTACGCCGACGGCCGTTCCCGGTCCTCGCAGCGGTCGCTCGCTCTCATCGCTCGTCCCGCCCGGTGCCCTCGCAGTGGTGTCCACGCCACCAGACCATTTTACACGCTATCAGTGATTAAACTTAAGAATCCTCGAGTGTATCTGTACGTGTAGCGCGACGTACCTCGGACCGACGCGACGAACGCACGACCCCGAACTGCACACCAGCCAATGACAGACACGAACAGGGAGAACCCAGAACCGTCGGTAGTCTTCGCCACGCTGGCCGACCCGCGGCGACGGCGGATACTCCGACGGCTGCTGGAGCACGACGACGCCATGTCGGTGACGCGACTCGCGGAGCACGTCACCGAGAGAGAGACCGGGACCGACGACCAGGAGCAGGTGTACACCGAGCTCCATCACATGCACATCCCGAAGCTCGCGGACGCGAACTTCGTCACCCGGGACGGCGACGCCGTCGCCATCGCCGACGACGGCGAGGCCGTGGAACCGTACCTCGCGCTCGCGGCGAAGTACGAGTCCAGGAAGTACGACTCCGCGGACGAACCGGACCGGGAGCACGCGTAGCGGGGTGGGCGCTCCTCGATTCGCGGTGCAACAGCTCGTGGGGAGCGCGTCGAAAAATGTCGGTTCGTTCTGAGGCGGGGCGGTGCGTCTGCAACGTGAGAGGTGGTGCGTGGCTAGCCTGGGGGCGTCACATCGCGCCGCCCATGCCACCCATACCGCCCATGCCGCCCATGCCGCCCATGCCGCCGCCGGGGCCGCCACCCATCTCCTCGTCGTCGTCGTCGCCGACCTGACCGCCGGAGAGGTCGCCGGCAGCGATGACGTCGTCGATGCGCAGCAGCATCACGGCAGCTTCGGTGGCGCTCTCGATGGCCTGGGTCTTGACGCGGAGGGGCTCGACGACGCCGTCGTCCTCCATGTCGACGATGTCGCCGGTGTAGGCGTCGAGGCCGGCCCGCTCGTCGCCGCCGTCGTGCTGGCTCCGCAGGTCGACCAGCGAGTCGATGGGGTCGAGACCCGCGTTCTCCGCGAGGGTGCGCGGGACGATCTCGAGCGTGTCCGCGAACGCCTCGACGGCCAGCTGCTCGCGGCCGCCGACGCTGTCGGCGTAGTCGCGGAGCGCGAGGGCGAGTTCCGTCTCGGGTGCACCGCCGCCGGGGAGGACCTTGCCGTCCTCCAGGGTGACGCGCACGACGCCGAGGGAGTCGTCGATGGCGCGCTCGACCTCGTCGACGACGTGCTCGGTGCCGCCGCGGAGGATGAGGCTGACGGACTTGGCCTCCTCGACGTCCTCGACGAAGATTCGCTGGTCGCCGCCGACGTCCTTCTGGGCGACGCTCCCGGCGAAGCCGAGGTCGTCCTCGGTGATGTCCGAGACGTTGCTGACGATGGTCGCGCCGGTCGAGCGGGCCAGCTTCGACATGTCGTCGGACTTCGCGCGGCGGACGGCGAGGATGCCCTTCTCGGCGAGGAAGTGCTGGGCCATGTCGTCGATGCCGCCGTCCACGAAGACGACGTCGGCACCGGCGTCGGCGAGCGTGTCGACCATCTCGCGGAGCTGCTCCTCCTCCTGGTCGAGGAACTGCTGGAGCTGGTCGGGGTCGGTGACGTTGACCTCGGCGTCGATCTCCGTCTCCTGGATCTCGAGCGCGTCGTCGACGAGGGCGACGTTGGCGTCCTCGACGAAGTACGGCATGTTGTCGTGGACGCGCTCCTTGTCGACGATGACGCCCTCGACGAGTTCCGAGTTGTCGATGGTGCCGCCGACGACCTTCTCGACCTTGATGTTGTCCGTGTCGATGCCCTCCTCGTCGGCGACGCTCTGGACGGCGTCGACGACGAGTTCGGAGAGGAGGTCCTTGGCGTTCTCCGCGCCCTTGCCGGTCATCGCCGTGGCGGCGATCTTCTTCAGGTGCTCGGTGTCGTCGGCGTCCACGTCGATGGCAGCGTCCTCGAGGACTTCCTTGGCCTTCTCGGCGGCCTGGCGGTATCCCTGCGCGAGCGTGGTCGCGTGGATGTCCTGTTCGAGGAGGTCCTCCGCCTTCTGGAGGAGTTCACCGGCGACGATGACGGCGCTCGTGGTGCCGTCCCCGACCTCGTTCTCCTGGGTCTCGGCGACCTCGACGACCATGTTGGCCGCGGGGTGCTCGATCTCCATCTCCTTGAGGATGGTCACGCCGTCGTTCGTGACGACGACGTCGCCCATCGAGTCGACGAGCATCTTGTCCATCCCCTTCGGGCCGAGCGTCGTCCGTACGGACTCGGCGACCGCCTTGCCGGCGGTGATGTTCATCGACTGCGCGTCGCGTCCGGAGGTTCGCTGGCTGTCCTCCGAGAGCACGATCAGCGGCTGGTTACCCATTGGCTGCTGTGACATAGTCATCGCAAGGATTGATTGTGATTCTATATAAAACTTGCCTTCGGTGCGTGCGAACGTTACGCAAAGTATCGACAGGACGGAAAGCGCCGGAGCAACGGGAAAGAGTTTATAAGGCGTTCTGCAGGACGGTCGGGCGCGATGGGCGGCCGGTCAGCCGGGGAACTGGTGGTACTCCATCCCCTCGCGCTTCATCTCGTTGCGCTTGCGCTCGAGGAACGAGTACACGGCGCCGTGGGGGGCACCGTCGAGGATCATCTCGGCGGCGCTCCGGATGACGTCGACCTGCTTCGGGGTGCCGATCATGCCCAGCGTGGACCCGTAGATGACCACGTCGGCGCCCGTCAGTTCCTCCATCAGTTCGCGGGTACGGCCGTTCTCGCCGATGAGCCGACCCTTGTGTCGCTGGAGGTCGTTCTGGTTCCGGGAAGCAGCGTCGATGTCGACGATGTCGAACATCATCATCTCGTCCTCGAGGAGCGTGAGCGCGACCTCGGGCGCGAACCCGCGGCCGATGGCCTTGACGATGTCGGGGGCCTTGAGTCCCAGAACGGGGTCGCCCGTCTGCTTGATGGCCACGGAGCCGTCGTCGGAGTCGATGTCGAGGCGAACCTCCGCGCGACTCTCGATCTCGCGCATCGTCTCACCACCTTCGCCGATGAGAACGCCGATACGGTCCTGCGGAATCGTCACGTGTTTCATACGACGACGTAAAGCCCACGCGCGTTTAAGCGCTTCCCCAGCGACGTCGCACCGACCGGACGGCGGCGTTTCCCGGCAGAACCGGCCGCGTTCCCGTCGGCGGCGTCGGAATCCTTTTGGTCCGGACTCGCCTATTCGCAGACAGTATGAGCATGGGTTCGGACATGTACCGACAGCAGATTCTCGACCACTACAAGAACCCGCGTAACTACGGGGAGCTGGAGGACCCGACGTTCTCCCACGTGGGACACAACCCCTCCTGTGGCGACGAACTGGAGTTCGACGTGGTCCTCGCCGACGACGACGAGACCATCGAGCGGGTCGCGTTCCGCGGGGAAGGCTGTGCCATCAGCCAGGCCAGCGCCAGCATGCTCTCCGAGCGACTCCCGGGGACGACCCTGGAGGAGGTCGAGGAGATGGACCGCGACGACGTCATCGACATGCTGGGCGTCGACATCAGCCCGATGCGGGTCAAGTGTGCCGTTCTCGCCGAGAAGATCGTCCAGGACGGTGCGGAGATCTACGAGGGCGAACTGGACGCCGACGAGACGACGACCGAGTAAGCTCTCCTTCGTTCTTCCGACTGCTTCCGCCGCGACAGCGTAAAGTCGGTCGCGACGCCCGCGTTACTCCGGCTTGAGACCGCCGTCCTGTACGCGCATGACGGCCTCGCCGTCGGCGAGGTTCGGCGCGTCCACGAGGCGGACGATGCGCTTGTCGCCCTTCGACTTGCGGAGGTAGATGCGGAACGTGGACTTGTGGCCGAGGATGTTGCCACCGATGGGCTGGGTCGGGTCGCCGAAGAACGAGTCGGGGTTCGACGCGACCTGGTTCGTCACCACGACGGCGGCGTTGTAGAGGTTGCCGACCTTGTCCAGGTCGTGGAGGTGGCGGTTGAGCTTCTGCTGTCGCTCGGCGAGTTCGCCGCGGCCGACGTACTCGGCGCGGAAGTGGGCCGTGAGGCTGTCCACGCAGAGCAGGCGGATGGGCCACTCGCTCTCGTCGTGCTCGTTGGCGAGCTCCTGGGCCTTCTCGGCCAGCAGCATCTGGTGGTTGGAGTTGAACGCCTTCGCGACGTGGATCTTGTCGAGGAAGTCGTCGACCAGTTCCTCCATCGCCTCCTCGTCGTCGGGGCTACCCTCGATCTCGCGGTCGTCCATCGCGGCCTGGATGGCCTCGTCGGGGAGTCCGCGAACCATGTCGTCGACGCGCTCGGGACGGAACGTGTCCTCGCTGTCGATGAACATCGCCGCGCCGCCGAGCCCGCCCTGCTCGGGTGGCAGCTGGACGTTCACGACGAGCTGGTGGGTGACCTGGGACTTGCCGGCCCCGAACTCGCCGTACACCTCGGTGATGGACTGGGTCTCGACGCCGCCGCCGAGCAGGTCGTCCACCTCGTCGATGTTCCAGGTGAGCTTCCCGATGCGCTCGCGTCGTTCGAGCACCTGCGAGCCGGTCTCGAAGCCGCCGATGTCGGCATGCTCGCGGGCACCCTGGATGATGTCCGCCGCGGTGCTGTCGCCGACGTCCGCGGTGTTGCTCAGTTCGCCGGGGCTGGCGACCGCGAGGCTCTGGAAGGAGTCGAAACCTGCGTCGCGGAGCTTCTCTGCCGTGGCCGGGCCGACGCCCGGCAGCTCTTCGAGATCGATATCTGCCATCGTATTCCCTCCTTGTGCCCCCCATCATATAAACCTCCGTTAACACCAGAGTGAAAGTGTAATCGCAAGGTGGCGTCGTCCCGGGGGCGGCCACGTGCCGAGTTTTATATGGGAAAGGGCGAGAAAATAGAGATGGCGGGGAACGCTCCTCGCAGCGGTGGCGGTGGGACGCTACGCCCAGGGGTGGCGGCCGGAGCGGTCGGGCCAGAGCGGATACCAGTACTCCTCGTCGGTCTCGAGGTCGAGTTCGCCGTCGAGGTTGCTCTCCAGTTTGAACTCGGCGGCGGAGTCACGCTCTTTCCCCGCGCGGGGGGCGAACGGGTAGTACGCACCGCGACGGAACGAGTACACCCAGTAGTCGTAGTCGCCGCCCTTCTCGAAAGCGAACAGGACAGCCAGCAGCCGCGACCCGTAGCCCGCCTCGACGAACGTGTCGGCGGCGAAGTGGACGCTGGTGACCAGGTCCTCGAAGTCGTCGTCCTCGAGGACTACCCAGGAGTATCCTTTCGCGTCCGTGTGTGCGTGGGCCTTCGTCCCCGTCTCCTCCTCGCCCGCCTCGAGGATGGCGTGCACCTCGTCGACGGCGTCCTGGAAATCGGTGCTGTCCGCTTCCGAGAAGCAGAGCGCCGCTTCGCCGGCCGGAGCGTAGCCGAGGTCGGCCTCCATCGTGACGTACGCGGTGCTCATCCCGAAGAGGTCCTCGGGGTCGGCGTCCTGTGTGGCGTCGGCCTCGGCCCTGACGCCGAGTACCTCGCGAAGTCCGTCGAGCAGTCCCATGGCCGACGTTACGCGTGCCGGAACAAAAAGGGAGACGGACGGCGAGAGGCCAGAAGCATTACCACACCGTGCGCCGTCACCCCATGGAGGAGGGAGAGCTACGATGGCACACCAGTTCGAATGCACACAGCAGGACTGCGACTTCATGGTCCGGGCGAACGACGAGAACGAGGTCGTCGACATGGTCCAGGAGCACGCACGGGAGAAACACGGCATGGCGATGGACCGGAGCGACGTGGAGAACGCGATACAGCGGACCTGAATCGGCGATTCTTTTGTCGGTCTGGCGAAGGATTAAGTAGTTCCGGGAGCGTGGTGAAAGTGATGGCAGACGACCCGGAGGATGGGATGCTGTCGTGGGACGAGTCCGTATTCCGGGACGAACACGTCTTCGAGATAGATTACGTGCCGGAGACGTTCGAACACCGCGAGTCCCAGATGCAGAGCCTGCAGTACGCGCTGCGGCCTGCGGTCCGCGGGTCGCGCCCGCTGAACGTGATGGCCCGGGGGCCACCCGGCACCGGGAAGACCACGGCCGTCCAGAAGCTGTTCGACGAACTGTCGACCCAGACCGACGTCCGGACGGTCCGCGTCAACTGTCAGGTCGACTCGACGCGCTACTCCATCTTCTCTCGCATCTTCGAGGGCATCTTCGAGTACGAACCGCCGTCCAGCGGCATCTCGTTCAAGAAGCTGTTCCGCCAGATAACGGAGAAACTGGTCGAGGACGACGAGGTGCTGGTGGTCGCGCTCGACGACGTGAACTACCTCTTCTACGAGGGGGAGGCGTCCGACACGCTGTATTCGCTCCTGCGCGCGCACGAGGCGCACAGCGGCGCGAAGATCGGCGTCATCGTCGTCTCGTCGGACCTCAACCTCGACGTCATCGAGGAACTGGACGGCCGCGTCCAGAGCGTCTTCCGCCCGGAGGACGTCTACTTCCCGGTGTACGACCAGGGCGAGATCGTCGACATCCTCGACGAGCGCATCGAGCGGGGGTTCCACGACGGGGTCATCACGAGCACGGTACTCGACCGCGTCACCGAGCTGACCGCCGAGAGCGGCGACCTCCGGGTCGGCATCGACCTGCTGCGGCGCGCCGGCCTGAACGCCGAGATGCGCGCCAGCCGCACCGTCAGCGTCGAGGACGTCGAGGACGCCTACGAGAAGTCGAAGTTCGTCCACCTCAGCCACAGCCTGCACGCCCTGAGCGAGAACGAGGAGGTCCTCGTCAGGGTCATCGCCGAGCACGACGGCGAGCAGGCCGGCGAGGTGTACGACGCCTTCCACGAGGAGACCGACCTCGGCTACACCCGCTACTCGGAGATCATCAACAAGCTCGACCAGCTCGGCATCATCGACGCGACGTACACGAACGTCGACGGCCGCGGGCGCTCGCGGTCGCTCTCACTGCGGTACGACCCCGAGGCGGTGCTGGCGCGGCTGGACGACTGACGACTCCGCCGAACGGGGGTGTCAAGTAGCTCGAATGCCTACCGACGGCCACATGAGCGACGCAGAGTCCGGTCCGCTGTCTCCCGACCGTCCGGACGCCGAGAGCGAGTTCCGGGTCGACGCGCCGTTCGACCCGGCGGGCGACCAGCCCGAGGCCATCGAACAGCTCGCGGCGGGGTTCGAGGAGGGGATGGACAAACAGACCCTGCTCGGCGTGACGGGGTCGGGCAAGACCAACACCGTCTCGTGGGTGATAGAGGAGATCCAGAAGCCGACGCTCGTCATCGCGCACAACAAGACGCTCGCCGCCCAGCTGTACGAGGAGTTCCGCAACCTCTTCCCGGACAACGCCGTCGAGTACTTCGTCTCCTACTACGACTACTACCAGCCGGAGGCGTACGTCGAGCAGACGGACAAGTACATCGAGAAGGACGCCTCCATCAACGAGGAGATCGACCGCCTGCGTCACTCCGCGACCCGCTCGCTGCTCACCCGCGAGGACGTCATCGTCGTCGCCTCCGTGTCGGCCATCTACGGCCTCGGTGACCCGCGCAACTACGAGGACATGAGCCTCCGTCTGGAGGTGGGCGACGAGGTGGGCCGCGACGAACTGCTGGCGCAACTGGTCGACCTGAACTACGAGCGCAACGACGTCGACTTCACGCAGGGGACGTTCCGCGTCCGCGGCGACACCGTCGAGATATTCCCCATGTACGGCCGGTACGCCGTCCGCGTGGAGCTCTGGGGCGACGAGGTCGACCGCATGGTGAAGATCGATCCGCTGGAAGGCGAGGTGAAGTCTCAGGAACCAGCCGTTCTGGTCCACCCCGCGGAGCACTACTCCATCCCCGAGCAGACGATGGAGCAGGCCATCGCGGAGATCGAGTCGGACCTCGACGACCGGGTGAGCTACTTCGAGCGGACGGGCGACCTCGTCGCCGCCCAGCGCATCGAGGAGCGCACCACCTTCGACCTGGAGATGCTTCGAGAAGCGGGCTACTGCTCGGGCATCGAGAACTACTCCGTCTACCTCAGCGACCGCGAGTCCGGCGACGCGCCGTACACGCTGCTGGACTACTTCCCCGACGACTTCCTCACCGTCATCGACGAGTCCCACCAGACCGTCCCGCAGATCCGCGGCCAGTACGCCGGCGACAAGTCCCGCAAGGACTCGCTGGTCGAGAACGGTTTCCGCCTGCCCACCGCGTACGACAACCGTCCGCTCACCTTCGAGGAGTTCGAGGCGAAGACCGACCGGACGCTGTACGTCTCCGCGACGCCCGCCGACTACGAGCAGGAGGAGAGTGGACAGATCGTCGAACAGATCGTCCGCCCGACGCACCTCGTCGACCCCAAGGTGTCGCTGGCCGACGCCTCGGGCCAGATCGACGACCTGATGGACCGCATCGACCGCCGCATCGAGAACGACGAGCGCGTGCTGGTGACGACGCTCACCAAGCGCATGGCCGAGGACCTCACCGAGTACCTGGAGGAGGCCGGCGTCGCGGTCGAGTACATGCACGACGAGACGGACACCCTGGAGCGACACGAGCTCGTCCGCGGGCTCCGCCTCGGCGAGTTCGACGTGCTCGTCGGCATCAACCTGCTCCGGGAGGGGCTGGACATCCCCGAGGTGAGCCTCGTCGCCATCCTCGACGCCGACCAGGAGGGCTTCCTGCGCTCGGAGACGTCGCTCGTCCAGACGATGGGCCGGGCGGCCCGCAACGTCAACGGCGAGGTCGTCCTCTACGCCGACGAGCGGACCGACGCGATGGAGTCCGCCATCGAGGAGACGCGCCGTCGCCGCCGCATCCAGCAGGAGTTCAACGAGGAGCACGGCCACGAACCGCAGACCATCGACAAGGAGGTGTCGGAGGCGAACCTGCCGGGGAGCAAGACCGACACCAGCGGCGTCGCGAGCGGCGAACCGGAGACGGAGGACGAGGCCGAGCGCCGCGTGGCCGAACTCGAAGAGCGCATGGACGAGGCCGCCAACAACCTGGAGTTCGAACTCGCGGCCGACATCCGCGACCGCATCCGCGAACTGCGCGAGGAGTTCGACCTCGACGTCGCAGTTGGCGAAGGCGGCGTGCCGGAACCGGACGCGGAGTTCTGACGCCGCGACGCCCCCACGGACACGTCGCCCAGATGTACGTACGATATCCGATAGGTGCTGGGATAGACGGGCGTTCGGTACCGGCGGGGAGACCCCTCGAAACGCCCGACTCGACCGCCACGCGCGGTCCGATGAACCTGACGGCCGATAGCTGACAGCCATCTTTAATATAATAATCTTCCACCATTGTTTAGGCCAGTTATCAAGACTTTTTTGACCCGATTCGATTAGTCCGGGGCACTATGGGCCAGCAGGCCGCTACCGCACGCAACGACCCCGGGAACCACGTCCGACTGCCGACGGGAGGGTTCACCTAGATGGACGCATCGTTCGACGGTTCGCCCCCGACTCGTCTGGAGGTCCCGTCTCGCTTCCGTCAGACGTCCACCCACGAGCGAGCGACCGCGACCGGCGCGAAATCTATCGCCACCGTCACCGAGGGCTGATTTCGGCATGGAGACACCATCCTACAGTCGCATCCAGAAGTCGTTCCTGAAGTACCAGCACCTCTTCGTATTCACCGTCCCCGTGCTGTTCGTCGCGGGCGTCTACCTCTTCGCGCCCACGTCGGGGGACGGCGGCACGGGCTACTGGCTGGAGTACTGGTGGCTGTTCCCGTTCTTCCTCCTCGGGGCGACCACCGTGAACACCGTCGGCATCAGCGGGTCCGCGCTGTTCGTGCCGTTCTTCATCTTCATCTTCCCGCTGTTCGCCCACCCGCTCGAACCCGAGACGCTCGTGAAGGTCGGCCTCATCAGCGAGGCGTTCGGCCTCTCCAGTTCTGCCGTCGCGTTCATCCAGTACGGTCTCGTCGACCGACGGCTGGCGCTCACGCTCGTCGCCGGCTCCCTGCCGTTCGTCATCGGCGGCGCGCTGCTGTCGTTCGTCGTCCCCGAACCCGTGTTCCACGGGCTTCTCGGGATCGCACTTATCGCCGCGTCCTACCTCCTGTTCAAGGCCGACCTCGGCCACGACGGGAGCGACGCCGGCGCGGAGTCAGAGGCCGTCGCCGACGGTGGCACCGAACCCGACCTCCCGGACGACGACGGGAAGCTCGGCCCCGCGGGCGTCAACACCGACGACGATGGGACGGTGACGCGCGTCGACCGGGAGGGCGACGACTACACCTACACCCGGGGCGGCTACCTGCGCCGGTTCGCCAACTACAGCATCGGCGGCACCTTCCAGGGACTCGCCGGCTTCGGCATCGGCGAGCTGGGCATCATCTCGATGCTCGGCACGTCGGTTCCCGTCCGGGTCGCCATCGGCACCAACCACATCGTCGTCGCGCTGACGGCCATCATCGCCTCGCTCGTCCACGTGTTCGGCGGCGGACTCGTCCCCGGCGGCCACTCCATGAGCCTCGCGACGACGCCGTGGAACATGGTCGTGTTCACCGTCCCGGCAACGGTCACCGGCGGCCAGATAGCACCGTACGTGTCCAACGCGCTGGAGACCGAGACCATCAAGAAGTTCGTCGGGACGCTGTTCGCGGTCATCTCGGTCGCGCTGTTCCTGATGGCCACGGGAGGCATCTAGATGTACGAGAACATCCTGCTGCCGACGGACGGCAGCGCGGGGACCGAGAAGTTCGTCGCCCACGCCGCCGAACTCGCGACGACGTACGACGCGACGCTCCACGTCCTGTCGGTCGTCGACACGCGCAACCGCTTCGAGAGCCCGTCGAGCGGCATCGCTCCCGAGGCCTGGACGGAGGCCGAGCGGGAGCGCGCCGAGGAGTCCGTCGAGGCGGCGGTCGCCAGCCTGCCCGAGTCGGTGACCGTCGAACGCGTCGTCCGCGAGGGCGTGCCCCAGACCCAGATCATCGAGTACGTCGACGACGCGGACGTCGACGTCGTCGTCATGGGGACCCACGGCCGGACCGGACTCGACCACTACCTCATCGGTAGCGTCACCGAGCGGGTGGTCCGGAGGTGCCCCGTCCCCGTCCTCACCGTCCAGATCGACGACGAGTAGGGCGGCCGACCGCGCCCGCGAGTCCGCCCGTGGGCGCCTATCATCGCCCGGCGACGGTTGTCCGCCTGGCGACGATTATTTATCGCGTCCAGACGATTCCCAACTATGGGTATCGTCATCTCGACACGCGGGCGCAGGACGACGGCAGTCCGCCGCGAACCATGACCGAGACGACAGACGGGACGAACGAACCCGTCGACGTCCCCGACAGGGACGAGGTCCTCGACGCGACGACCGACGGGGAGCCGGTCGTCCCCGACTGGGAGGACGAGTACGTCGACCGCGTCAGCGACCGGTTGCTGGTGAACTACGACCTGGAGAAGGACGTCCGGATCGGCGGCGAGTGGTTCGAGTTGTACGGGCGACTGGTGATGGAGAACCACAAGCAGTTCTTCCACCCCGCGCTCAACTACGCGAACCACGACGCCGAGGAGCACCTCTTCGTGACCCGCGTCGACGCCGTCGGCGTCCCCGACCTCCAGACGCTCGCCGACCTCGGCCACGCTCTCGCCGACGAGTGGATCACCCCCAGCGAGCGCCACTTCGGCACCGAGTTCACCTTCGCACTCGTCGCGCCGTCCATCCCCGGCGACGTCCACGAGTTCGTCGACGGGTTCCGCGACCGGACGCTGCTGAAGTTCGGCTACCACGGCAAGTACGAGGTCAACCTGGTGGTCGTCGCACCGGCCGAACAGGCGGTCGTCGCCAGCCAGAACGCCGACGTCCAGCGGGCGTTCGCGCTCTGGCAGCCCCCACAGCAGGAGCGCGACGGACTCCTTCGCCGCGTCGCTCGCCGGTTGCGTCCCTGACGGCGGGGCCGGAACCACCACGAGAACCAGTCACAGGAACGCTCGCTTCCGAAACGTATTTCAATCTCAGTGGACAAGCAACGACTGCGTGTCCGGGTTGGGGTAGTGGACTATCCTCCAGCCTTGTGGAGGCTGGGACGCGGGTTCAATTCTCGCACCTGGACCTTCTTCCGAACGTCACACCGCGAGCGGTCGCTGTCGGTCGAGTGCGTCGCGAACCACGGCACCAGCTGTTCGTCCGACTCCGCGATTCGCCGGTCGCCAGACCTGACGGACGACACCGTCGTACGTGCTGGAATCCGTAGATTTCACGCCGCAGTCGAACACGTTCCACCGCGATAGACGCTATCCCCGACGAATCGGGGATTTACTCGCTGGCAAAAATACCACACCCACATGATATTTATGGCCGTGAGCAGTCGGTACTGACAATGATGCGAGTAGTGCGCGAGTTATTTGAACGGCGGGCCGGCGACCGAAGGACCGCCGCACGGTTCGCCCGACCATGACGCCGAGTCGGGGCGTCGATTCGCTGGTGGTCCTGTCGATCGTGGTGGCCCTGGTCGCGCCGGTCGCAGCGGTGCCGCTCGGAGCAGGAGGGGAGGACGCGGCAGCGGGACAGCGGTCGGAGCGCGTCGTGCAACGGCCGGGGGCTGGGGAGGTGGACGCGGTCGAGCGTACGCGACTGCTGAACCCGGCCCCGATGGCGTCGGGTGAGCCGGACATCTCGAACTTCACCGTGACGAACCCATCTGGGCGCAACGTTTCTGTGATTTTTGACTCACATGAAACGCTCAGCAGCATTTCCGTGACAATCGAAAGGAACGGCGATCCGGAGTACGTCCTTGACGAAGATGATTTCTCGAAGAGCGGAACTGGACCATACACCTACAGTGCCACCTACAAAGCGGGTGAAGATGCAGAGTTCAATGCCACACTCATCACGGCAGAAGACTCGGACGGGAACGATGGAGCCGACAGTGAATCCGGGAGCACCATCGTAGACACCACTCCACCAACCATCTCTGGGATATCCGTCTCAGACGAAACAGACACCGACGGCACCGTCGCAAACGGCGACGACGTCAGGGTCAGCGCGACCGTCAACGACACCACGAGCGACGTCGCGTCCGTCACGGCCAATCTCTCGGCGTTCGGTGCGGGGTCAGCGGTGTCGTTGCACTACGATAGCGGGAACACGTACGTGGAGACGGTTCCGGTCGGAAATCTCAGTGCGCCGACCGACGGGAACCACACCGTGACGGTCGAGGCAACCGACACCGACGTCCACACCAACACGGCGAACGCGACGTCGACCGACGCGCTGACGGTCGACACGACGGCGCCGAACGTCACCGACGTGGGGTTCAACGGGAGCGCGACCCAGGACGGCGAGGTCCACGAGGACGACGACGTCACCGTCGAGGCGAACGTCAGCGACGACCCCGCTGGCCCCACGCTCGCCACGTCCGCGCCCGTCACGGCCGACCTCTCGGCGTTCGGCGCCGGCGCGAGCGTCGAACTGACGGACGGCGACGGCGACGGCGTCTACGACGCGACCGTCAGCGTCGACGAGGGGAGCGCGGCCCGCGACGGCAACTACACGGTGAACGTCACTGCCGAGGACGAGGTCGGGCACAGCACGACGGCCGAGGTCGGGGAACTGGAGCTCGATACGCCGCCGGACCTCTCGAACTACACCGTCACCAACCCGTCGGGCCAGGAGCTCGCGATATCGTTCGACTCCTCGGAGGCGCTGTCGACGATAGCGGTCGACGTCTCGGGCGCGACGACGGCCACGCTGGACGAGACCGACTTCACCGAGAGCGGCGGGCCACCGTACGCGTACGACGCGACGTGGAACGCCAGCACCGACGGCAACGTCACGGTGACGCTGTCGAACGCCAGCGACGCCGACGGCACCAACGGTTCGAGCGGCCAGGCCGTCGACGTGACCCTCGACACCACGCCGCCGTCGGTGTCGAACCTCACGCTCGCCGACGACGACGACGGCGACGGCAACGTCACCCACGGCGACACGATCCGTATCGACGCAAACGTCACCGACAACATCGATGCCACGCCGACGGTGGAAGCCGACGCCGGCGCGTTCGGGAACGGGACCGTCACGCTGACCGACGCGGACGGCGACGGCGTCTACAACGCCACCGCCACCGTCGACGGCAGCGCGTCCACCGACGGCGAGCGTGCCGTCACCGTCGACGCCACCGACGATCAGGGCAACCGCCGGTCGACCACCTCGGACACCCTCACCCTCGACACCGCCGTCCCGACGGTCACGAACGGGACGCTCACGGACGCCACCGACGGCAACGGCATCGTCGGCGACGACGACAACCTCACAGTCAGCGTCGACGTCGACGGCACGGGAAGCAACGTCGTCAACGTCACGGCGAACCTCTCGGCCTTCGGTGGGGGGTCGGCGGTCGAACTCACGCACAACGCCAGCAGCGGCGCCTACGACCGGACCGTGAGCGTAGACGACGCCAACGCCAGCGCCGACGGCCAGTACAGCGTCGACGTCACGGCGAAAGACGACGCCGACAACGTCGAGACGAACGCGACGGACGCGCTGAAACTGGACACCAGGGCGCCGGTCATCAAGAATCCGACGCTCACGGACGCCACGGACGGGAACGGGACCGTGGGCGACGGCCACGAGGTCCGCATCACCGCGAACGTGACGGACGTCACGAACGTCGCCTCGGTGGCGGCCGACGTCTCGGCGTTCGGCGCCGGCACCGTCGCGATGAACAACACGGCCGGCGACGTCTACAACGCGACCGTCACCGTCGACGGTACCAACGCCACGGACGGCATCCACGACGTCGCCATCACCGCCACGGACAGTCAGGGCAAGAGCATCACCAACGCGACGAACAACCTGACGCTCGACACCGCGCCGCCGCTCGTCGAGAGCGCGACGCTCCACGACGACGGCGACGGCAACGTCACCGACGGCGACGCGGTCACCGTGCGCGTCGACGCCAATGCGACGGGTAGCGACGTCGGGTCGGTCACCGCGAACCTCTCGGCGTTCGGCGCGGGGTCGGCGGTCGACCTGGGATTCAACGCCACCAGCGGCGTCTACGAGGGAACCGCCGCGGTGAACGCGTCCGATGCGGCCGCCGACGGCGAGCGCGACGTCGCGGTCACCGTCACCGACGCGGCGCAGAACGACGCGAAGGGGACGACGAACAACCTCACGCTGGACGTGACGCCGCCGACGGTGTCCGGGAACGTCATCGACGCTCACGACGGCGACGGCGTCGTCGGCGACGGGGACGCGATCGACGTCACCGCGGACGTCACGGAGGCGACGACGAACGTCACCGCGGTCGTCGCGAACGTCAGCGCGTTCGGCGTCGGGAACGTGACGCTGGAGGACACGAACGACGACGGCGTCTACAACGCGACCGTCGACGTCGACGCGAGCAACGCCGCGGACGGCACGCACGCGGTCACCATCACGGCGACAGACGGGGCGGGCAACGACGGCGTCAACACCACGCAGGCGCTCGCGCTCGACACGACCGCGCCGACGGTCCTGAACCGCTCCGTCAGCGACGCCACCGACGGCAACGAGACGGTCGGCGACGGCCACCGGGTCACCGTCCGCGCGAACGTGACCGACGCGACGGCCGTCGCGTCGGTGACCGCCGACCTCTCGGCGTTCGGGAACGGCAGCAGCGTCGCCCTCTCTCACGACGGCGGCACCGCCTACCAGACGACGGTCAGCGTGAATGCCACGAGCGCAGCGCCTGACGGCGACCACGCGGTCACCGTCACCGTCGCGGACAACCAGAGCCACAGCGGGAACGTGACGACCGGGAACCTGACCCTAGACACGACCGCGCCGGACGTCGACAGCGTCTCGCTCACCGACGACGGCGACGGGGTCGTGAACGACGGCGACGACGTCACCGTCACCGCCGAGATCTCGGACGCCACCAGCGGCGTCGCCTCGGTGACCGCCAACCTCTCGCAGTTCGGCGCGGGAGAGAGCGTCACGCTGGGCCACGCCGGCGGTACGACGTACGAGGCGACGGTCCAGGTGACCGATGGGAGCGCGGGGGTCGACGGCGACCACGTCGCGAACGTCACGGTCACCGACGACGCCGGCAACGTCGCCGACAACGACACGGGCGCGCTGACGCTGGACACGACCGCACCGTCGCTCTCGAACCTCTCGGTCACCGACGACGCCGACGGGAACGGCGTCGTCGACGACGGCCACGTCGTCGCCGTCACGGCCAACCTGTCGGACGCGAACGACGGCAACGCGACGGTGGCTGCCGACCTCTCGGCGTTCGGCGCCGGCACCGTCGCGCTCACCGACGGCGACGACGACGGCGTCTACCAGGGCAGCGGTACCGTCGACACGGCGGACGCGAACGCGGACGGCAACTACACGGTTACGGTCACCGGAACGGACGACACGGGCAACCAGCACAGCAGCGACGCCGGGAATCTCACGCTCGACACGACGGCGCCGACGCTCTCGGGCGTCTCGCTCGCGGAGGTGAACGGCGACGGCAACGTCACCGACGGCGATGCGATCCGCGTCACCGCGACGGTCGCCGACGCGACGAACGTCTCTACGGTGACCGCCGACGCCACGGCGTTCGGCGCGGGGACCGTGACGCTGACCGACGGGGACGGCGACGGCGAGTACCAGGGGAACGCAACCGTTGGGAGCGGCGCTGCCGCCGACGGCAACCACGCCGTCACCGTCAACTCCACCGACGCGCAGGGCAACGCCCGGACGAACGCGACCGGCACGCTGACGCTGGACACGACGCGGCCCACCGCGAGCTCGCCCACGGTGGTCGACACCACCGACGGGGACGGCACGGTCACGGGCGGCGACTTCGTCACCGTCAGCGTCGACCCGGGCGACGCGACGACGGGCGTCGCCTCGGTGACCGCCAACGTGTCCGCGTTCGGGGCGGGCACCGTCGCGCTCGCCGACGGCGACGGCGACGGCATCTACGACGCGAAGGTCGCCGTCGACGGACTCAACACGTCCGCCGACGGCAACCACACGGTGAACGTCACCGTGGCGGACGCGGCGGGCAACGAACGCAACGACACGACCGGCGAGCTCACCGTCGACACCACCGGCCCCTCGCTGTCGGCGCTCGACCTGGTCGACGCGACGGACAGCAACGGAGAGGTGGCCGTGAACGACTCCGTCACGGTCCGCGCCCACGCCACGGACACGACGAGCGACGTCGAATCGGTCACCGGCTTCGTCTTCGACTTCGGCGTGCAGTCGTCGGTCACGCTGACGGACGGCGACGGCGACGGCACCTACGACACGACCATCACGGTCCGGTCCGGCGCGTCGGGTGGCACGCAGTCGGCCACCGTCTCCGCCGAGGACGCCGTCGGCAACTCCGAGTCGGCGACGACGCCGTCGGTGACCGTGGTCGCCTCCGGTCCGTCGGTCTCCAATGCCACGCTCACCGAGCTGAACAGCAGCGACGGCGTCGTCGCGGACGGTGACCGGGTCCGGGTCACCGCCACCGCCACCGACGGCGACGGCGTCACCCAGGTAACGGCCGACGCGTCGGCGTTCGGGGCCGGCACGGACGTCGTGCTGAACGACACGGACGGCGACGACGTCTACAACGCGACGGTCGCCGTCGACGAAACCGACGCTGCACCGGACGGCGGCCACTCGGTCACCGTCACCGCGCGCGACACGGACGGCAACGAACAGGACGACGCCACCGGCTCGCTCACCTTGAACACGCCGCCAGAGGTGTCGAACTTCGCGCTCTCGAACCCGTCCGGCCAGACCGTGGAGGTGCGCTTCGACGCCTCCGAACCGCTGGCGGACGTCTCGATCGACCTCGACGGCCCGGCCACGACCACGTTGACAGAGAGCGACCTCACGACGACCGACGTGGCGTCACCGTACACGTACACCGCCACGTGGGACGCCGGTGCCGACGGCACGGTCACGGCCACCCTCGACACCGCCGCCGACGCGTCCGGGAAGCAGTGGCCCGGGGGGAACCTGTCGGCCACCGTCACCGTCGACTCGTCGAGCGGTGGCGGCGGAAGCCCCGGTAGCGGAAGCCCCGGTGGAGGCGGTGACGGCGACGATAGCCCGAAGACGTCGGTCGAACTCCCCGACGTCGACGTCTACGACAGGGGAACGCCCGCCGCGACGGTGACCGTCGAGAACGTGAAACCCAGCACGCCCGTCTCGATGCCGGTCAACGTCTCGGTCGCGAACGAGACCGTCCGGGTCAAGCAACTGGAGATGGCCGTCTGGCAGTACGACTACGAGCTTTCGACCCGCTCGGTCGACGGACGCCGAGGGGAGGCGCCGCTCGGCACGACCTCGTTCGGCTACGTCGAGGTGAACGGCTCGATGCCGGAGGAGGACGTCGACTACGCTACGGTCACCTTCGGAGTCGAGGCCGAGGAACTGGAACGGCGGAACGTCGAACCGTCGAGCGTTGCCCTCTACCGGCTGCAGAACGGCACCTGGACGGAACTCGACCCCATCCACCTCGGCTGGCAGGGCGACTACCACGTCTTCCGGGCCGAATCGTCCGGACTCGCGACGTTCGCCGTCGCCGGCCAGCGCGCCGACCGACTCGACGTCGTCGGCGCGACAGTGAACCGCACGAGTGTCGCGGCGGGCAACGCCGTCGAGGTGACGGCGACGCTAGAGAACGCGGACGAGACGGCGACGACGCGGACCGTCCGCTTCCAGGTCGACGGCGAGACGGTCGCGACCCGCTCGGTCCGGGTCGCGGCGGGCGAAACGCGGGCGGTGTCGGTGACGCGACGGTTCCGGACGACCGGGACCCACGAGGTCGCGGTGAACGGAACGCGCGCCGGCACGGTCTCGGTGCGGCGGGCCGAGACGTCGACCACGACGACACAAACGTCGTCGACCACGACGACCGCTACCCCGACGAGTAGCGTGGCGTCCACGTCGTCCACGTCGACCGGGAGTTCCACGCCCGGGTTCACCCTGGTGACGGCGCTCGTCGCGCTGCTGGTGGCCGCGATGCTGGGCCGCCGTCGCTGACGGTCAGCCGAACTCGTCGAGGCCGGTCTGGGCGTCCTCGTCCGGCACGACCGCCTCGACGACGGCCGGCGAGTCGTTGGCCGGGTCGTTCACCCGCTTCGAGACGGGGTAGGCGCGCATCTCGTCGCCGGGGTAAGTGTCGAGGACGGCCGCGCACTCCCGTTCGTCGCCGTGGAGCCACCGCCGCTCCTCGTCGGGTGCGAGCACGACCGGCATCCGGTGGTGGACGTCGGCGACCACGTCGTTCGGTTCCGTCGTGACGACGGTGAACGACGTGCGGTCCTCGCCGTCGGGACCCGACCAGCGCTCCCACAGCCCCGCCATCGCGAACGGGTCGGCGTCGGCCAGTTCGAACCGGTAGGGCTGGCGGCCGAGCGGCGTCTCCTTCCAGTCGTAGAAGCCGTCGGCGAGGACGAGACAGCGCCGCTGCTCGTAGGCGTCGCGGAAACTGGGTTTCTCGGCGATCGTCTCCGCGCGAGCGTTGATATGCCCGCCGCCGAACTCGTCGGCCCAGCGGGGAACCAGTCCCCACGTCGGGAAGCGGATCTCGTCGTCCGCGTCGTTCCGGACGACGGCGTGTTCCTGGCCCGGCGCGACGTTGTAGCGCGGGCGAAGCGGTCGGGTCGGCCGGGCGTCGAACCGCTCGACGACGACCTCCCGGGGAGCGTACAGCGACGTGCGACCGCACATGGTCGCCAACGGGGCAGCCACCGGCATAAGTCCGCGGGTGCGGGGCACGACCAGGGGTCGCACGACGGCGACGGGGCGAGTACGCTTTTTGCGTCCCCGGGCGAATCTCCAGGGATGACCCGACTGGGGTTCACGGGGGACGTCATGCTGGGACGACTGGTGGACGAACACCAGCGCCGGCGGGCGGTCGACGCGGTCTGGGGCGACGTGCTCGACCGCCTGCGCGCGCTCGACGGACTGCTCGTCAACCTGGAGTGCTGCCTCTCGACGCGCGGGGAACCGTGGCGGCGGACGTACCGCCCGTTCCACTTCCGCGCGGACCCGGACTGGGCCGTCCCGGCGCTCGAGGCGGCGGGCGTCGACTACGCCAGCCTCGCCAACAACCACGTCCTCGACTACGGGCGGACGGCCCTGCGCGACACGCTCGCACACCTCGACGACGCAGGCATCGCCCACGCCGGCGCTGGAGAAGACGAGGACGCGGCGCGCGACCCGGCCGTCGTCGACGTCGACGGCTGTGAGGTCGCGGTCGTCTCGTTCACCGACAACACGCCGGAGTACGCCGCGGGGCCGGACGCGCCGGGCACCGCGCACGTCGAGTTCGACGCCGAGAGCGAGGCGACCCGCCGGGTGGTCGGGCGCACGCTCGCCCGCGTTCGCGACCGCGACCCCGACCTGCTCGTCGCGTCGCTGCACTGGGGGCCGAACATGCGGACTGAGCCAACGGACGCCTTCCAGGGGTTCGCGCGCTGGCTGGCCGACGCGGGCGTCGACGTGGTCCACGGCCACAGCGCCCACGTCTTCCAGGGCGTCGAGGTGCTCGACGGGACGCTCGTGCTGTACGACGCCGGCGACTTCGTCGACGACTACGCCGTCGACGGCGACCTGCGCAACGACCGCAGCTTCTGCTTCGAGGTGCGCGTCGACGACGGCCCCGTCGAGCTCCGCCTGCTGCCGACCGAGATCGACGACTACGCCGTCCACCGGGCGCGCGGCCCCGCCGCCGACTGGAGTCGAGAGCGGATGTGCGACCTGTCGAACGCGTTCGGAACGACGTTCGAGCGCGACGGCGAGGAACTGGTCCTGTCGCTGTAGCGAGCGGTCGAAGTTGCCACCGTCCCGCGCCTTTTTGGCCCCGGCACCCCTCCACCCGCCCGATGGACCTGACGCTCGCGAATCCCACCGCCGCGACGCCCGACTGCGCCGACGACGGGGCCTGGCTCGCCTGCATCGACTGCGGGTGGACCGGGCCGCCGTTCGAGGAGATCCGCTACCGCTGTCCCGACTGCGACGGCCTGCTGGAGGTGCGCTACGACGACCACCCGACGTTCGACGACTTCTCGGGGCGCGGCGTCTGGCGGTACGCCGACGCGCTCCCCGTCGACCACGGCGTGAGCATCGACGAGGGCGACACGCCGCTGTACGAGGTGCCGACCATCGAGGACGAGGTCGGCGTCGCCGCGCTACGGGTGAAACACGAGGGGATGAACCCCACGGGCAGCTTCAAGGACCGCGGGATGACCGTCGGCGTCCGCGTCGCCGAGAAGCTCGGCGTCGACCGCCTCGCCTGCGCGAGCACGGGCAACACGAGCGCCGCGCTCGCCTGCTACGGCGCCCGCGCCGGGACGCCGGTGCTCGTCCTCCTGCCCGCCGGCAAGGTCGCCGCGGGCAAGGTCGCCCAGGCCAGCCTCCACGGCGCACACATCCTGGAGGTCGACGGCAACTTCGACGACTGCCTCGACGTCGTCGCGGACCTCGCCGACCGCGGGGAGGCGTACCTGCTCAACTCGCTGAACCCCTTCCGGCTGGAGGGCCAGAAGACCATCGGCCTGGAGATGCTCGAACAGTTCCGCGAGGGGACCGGCTCGCTGCCCGACCGCGTCGTGCTTCCCGTCGGCAACGCCGGCAACACGTCCGCGCTGTTCAAGGCGTTCCGCGAACTCGTCGCCGCCGGCGAACTCGCCCCCGACGAGGTGCCGACGATGACCGGCGTGCAGGCGGAGGGCGCGGCCCCGATGGTCGAGGCCGTCGCGGAGGGCCGCGAGACGGTCCGGCGCTGGGACGACGTGGAGACGCGCGCGACCGCCATCCGCATCGGCAACCCCGTCAACGCGCCGAAGGCGCTCCCCGCCATCCGCGAGACGGGCGGCACCGCCGTCGCCGTCTCGGACGAGGAGATCACGGACGCCCAGCGCGCACTGGCCCGCGACGGCGTCGGCGTCGAACCGGCCAGCGCCGCCTCCGTCGCCGGCCTGCGGAAGCTGCGCGAGCAGGGCGTCGTCGGAAGCGACGAGCGCGTCGTCTGCCTGACGACCGGGCACCTCCTGAAGGACCCCGACGCGGCGGCCGCGGCCGGCGTCGAACCCGACCCGGTCCCTGCCGACACCGAGGGCGTGCTCGACCACCTCGGGTAACGACGACGAAACCCTTGAGTGGCTGCCATATCCACTCTCACGGGTGACCCCGACCCGCAGGAAAATCGCCGCTGCCGCCGCCCTCCTCGCCGTTGGCGCGCTCGCGAGCGCCGCGACCGCACTCGAACGCTCGCTCGCCGTCGACCAGTCCCTCCCAGGCCAGGACCGCGGCCCCGCCCCGTCCGTCTCGCTCGTCGCCCTCCTCTATCGCCTGGCCGCCCGCCTGCTCGCCGCGGTCGGCATCGAACCGTCAGGCGGTCCCGGAGCGGCCGGCAGGTCCGCCCTCGCCACCGTAATCTCCGTTCTGGCCGCGCACGCGACCGAACTCGTCGTGCTGGCGACGCTCGGAGTCGCTGCCGTCGTCGCCATCGCGGTCGCGCACCGCACGACAGTCGGCGCCCTCCTTCTCCGGACAACCCCATCGACGTCGGACATGACGGGAGAACGGTCGGCCGAGCGACGGGAGTCGCTGCGGTCCGTCGACCCCGAGAACGAGGTGTTCAGCGCGTGGCTGGCGATGGTCCGGCACGTCTCGGACGACCCCTCGCGGTCGCGGACGCCGACCGAATGGGCGTCGCTGGCCGTCGACGCCGGTCTCGACCCCGATGCAGTGCAGTCGCTGACGGAGTCGTTCAGGCAGGTCCGATACGGCGACGCGCGAGCGACCGAGGACCGCGAGCGGCGGGCATCGGAGAACCAGGAACGACTGGGGACGGTGAGCGACCGATGAGGGCGGTGCGCCTGGCGACGGTCGCCGCCGGTGCCGTCCTCGCGCTCGCGGCCAGCGCACTGGCAGTCGCAGAGGCGGTAGCGATACTGCCCGCGCCACCCGCCGTCGACGACACGCTCGTCGTCGTCACCGGCTTCACCGTCACGTTCGTGGCGGGTGTTCTCGTCTGGAGCACGTCGTGGCTGGGACGCGATAGCGACCGCGAGACGCCGACAGTCGAGACGGCCACGGCAGGACGACGGTTCGGCTCCGAGTTCGACCGCACCGTCGAGCGACCGGTGGGCTGGCCACCGGACGACGTGCGCGACGACGTCCGCGAACGACTCCGAACGGTCGCCGCGGTGACAGTAGCACGTGCTGACGGCTGTTCGCTGGAGACCGCACGCGAACGGGTGCGTCGCGGCACGTGGACCGACGACGCCGTCGCCGCCGCGTTCCTGCGACCGGACGACGAACGGGGGCCGGTCACCGCGGTCCGCGACCGCCTCCTGTTCCGGCGCGACGTCCGACAGACGGTCGATGCGATACGCCGCCGCGAGGAGGGAGTCGCGTGACGACGGTCCGCCGGACGCGCCGCTGGACCGTCGTCCACGCCCTCGCGTTCGGTCTGTTCGCCGTGGGCGTCTACTTCGGCCGGCCCGGCCTGCTGCTGGCGTCGGCCGTCGGCGTCGTCTTCGCCGCATACCCCCACATCACCGCCGACCCCACGGTCGACGTTGTGGTCGAGCGCCACCTCGAACCGACGGCGCCCGAACACGGCGACCGCGTCACCGTCACCGTCGAGGTCACGAACGTCGGAGACTCCACGCTCGTCGACCTCCGCCTCGTCGACGGCGTCCCACCGACGCTGTCGGTCGCCAGGGGGACGCCCAGACACGCGGCCGCGCTGCCGCCAGGGTCGTCGACCACGATCGCCTACGACGTCGTCGCGACCCATGGGGTCCACCAGTTCGAAGCCGCGACGGTGCTTGCCCGCGACCCGAGTGGTGGCGTCGAGATGGAGACGAGCGTCTCGGCCGACACCGAACTCGTCTGCCTGCCCGCCGTTCAGTCGTCGGCCGTCGCAGCGGAGGCGCTCGTACCCGGTCCGGTCGCGACCGGGCGCGGCAGCGGCGTCGAGTTCGCGCGCGTCCGGGAGTACCGCCGCGGCGACGCGCCGACGCGCATCGACTGGCGTCGGTTCGCCCGCACCGGCGACCTCGCGACGGTCGCGTTCCGCGACGAGCGACGCGTCGCGGTCGTCTGCTGCTTCGACGCCCGCGAACCGGCCTACCGTCGCCGCTCGGACGAGGAGCCACACGCGGTCTGCTACGGGGCCGCGGCCCTGCTGGCCGCGACCGACGCACTGCTCGCCGACGGCCACCGCGTCGGCCTCGCCGCCCTCGGGCGGCAGTCCTGCTGGCTGGCCCCGGGCGAGGGCGCCGACCGTCGCGGCGAAATCCGCCACTTGCTCCGCAACCACCCCGGATTCGGGATGACCGCACCCGACGACCCGCTCGACACCCACGACGAGCAACTGGCCGCCATCGAGGCACGCCTCGCCGACGGCGACGTCGTCGTCCTGTGTTCGCCGCTGACCGACGACGTCGTCCCCGAGTTCGCGACGCGGTTGCGTGCCCTGGGCCACCCGGTCACCGTCCTCTGTCCCGACGTGGCGACGACCGACACCGCCGGCGCGACGGTCGAGCGACTGGAGCGGACGCGTCGCATAGACGCCCTCCGTAACTTCGGCGTCAGGGTCGTCGAGTGGACTCCCGGTGAACCGCTCACCGGCGTCGAACGGCGGTGGTCGCGGTGAGCGTCGAACGGACGCCGACGCTCGCCGGGGCCGGGGTCGCGCTCGGCGCGGCGCTCGGCGCGGTCGCCGCACTGGTGGACGCACCACGTCAACTCGTGCCATTCGCGGCGGTCGGCGTCGGCCTGCTGGTGGTCGGTGCGGGCGTCGCGCTCCAGGCGAACGACCGGCGCATCGCCGGTCGCGTGGCGGCACTCGTCGGATTCGGTGTCGGCCTCGCGGGACTCGGACTGGCGGCCAGCGTCCCCGGAGGGCTGTTCGCGCAGGTCGTGCTGGCGACGGGGCTGCTCGGCGCGTACGCGCTCTCGCTGGGGCTGTACCCCGTCCGACGGGCGTGGTCGAGGCCGCTCGCGGTCGTGGGAACTGCCCTGCTCGTGGGCGCCGCCGCGCTCGACAGCGTGCTCCACGGCATACCGGTGCCCCGCCTGCTCGCGTCGGTGACGGCTGCGCTAGTCGCCTGGGACGCTGCCGAGCGGGCGATAACGCTCGGCGAGCAGGTCGGCCGACGTGCACGGACCGCCACGGTCGAACTCCTCCGTGGCGGTGCGACGGCGACCGTCGGCGCGCTCGCGTGCGTCGTCTCCCTCGCCGCCTTCGGTGCGACCCCGGCGGTCCTGCCGACGGCGACGCTCGCGCTACTGCTCGCGGTCGCACTCCTCGCCACGACGTCCCTGTTCGCCTAGCTCGTGCGCGCCAATCCGAACACGAGCGCGGCGCTGACGAGCAGGCACGCCAGCAGGCCCGCGAACGCGGTCGCGTAGTCCGCGTGTTGGGCGACGAAGCCGACGTACGTCGTTCCCAGACTACCGAAGCCGAGGTAGACGGTGCGCGTCGCGCCGAGGTCGCCGCCCATGCTCCCGTCGGGGAACGCGTCCATCAGGTGTGCCTGCATCACCGGCGGGTAGGCCATCAGGCCGGCCGCGAACGCGACGACGGCCACGGCGACGAGCACGGTCGAATCGGCGACGAGCACGCCGGCCAGCGACAGTGTCGCCGCGACGAGCGCGCCGCTGGCGACGACCGGCCGGGAGACGCGGTCGCCCAGCGACCCGGCGAGCGGTTTCACCGTCGCGCCCACGACGAACAGCGCCGCGAATCCGCCGCCCGCCAGCGCCGCGTCGAACTCCTTCGCGTTCTGCAGGAACGTGGGGAGGAAGCCCGTCACCGACTGCCAGGTGAACGCGTACAGCGAGTAGGCGACCAGCAGCGCCGCCGTCCGCCGGTCGGCGAACCGACTGGCGGTCGAACGCACGTCCGCGACGCCCGTCTCGATAGCAGCGCGGTCGACCGGCGGCGGGGTGTAGGACTCGCGACTCCAGCGGTGGAGGAGGACGACGACGAGCGCGAGCACCGCGACGACCGGCGCGAAGGCGGCGCGCCACGTCGCGACCGTGAGCACGACGACCGCCAGTCCCGCCGCTATCGCGCCGCCGGTGTCGCCCGACGCCGTGTGCAGGCCGAACGCCTGCCCGCGGCGCGCGACGAACAGGTCGGAGACGAGCGCGCGGGCCGGGGTCGGATAGAGGCCGGCGCCGGAGCCGACGAGCGCCGCACCGACCAGGAACTCGGGGTAGCCGGCGGCGGTCGCCAGCGTCGCGAAGCCGACGACGAGCAGGCCGAGACCCGAGACGAGCAGCGTCTTCCGCGTGAGGCGGTCGGAGAGGCGACCACTGGGGTACTGTCCGATGGCGTACAGGCCCCAGAGCAGTGTGAGTGCCACGCCGGCCCGGAAGTCCGAGATGTGGAGGTCGACCATCACGGCGGGGAGCATCGGCGAGAGCACGAGTCTGCCGGCCTGGATGGCGGTCCAGCCGAGCGAGACGGTCAGCAGCAGTCGGCCGGAGTAGCCGCTCAGGAGGCGTTCGCCGTCGCTCGCTGCAGCGTCGCCAGCCACCCCTCGTACGTCGTCCGGCACTGTTCCGACGAAGGCCAGGCGGCTACTTGAGTCGTGCTTTCCCGGGGAGCAGTGGGGAGCCGTGACACGCCAGCGGAGGGCGTCAGGTCATCTCGTCACTCCCGTCCGTCGTCGGCGTGCGCTCGCCACTTCCGGTACCGGGTGCCGTCGCAGGTCGGCGTCGCTACTTGAGTCGTGCTTTCTCTCCATCCGTCGCACCGGCGTTGGTCCCGTCACCACTGAAAAAGGTTCGTGCAGGGAGAAGCCGCGTTGGCGGACTCCGGTCCCGCTGCTCGTCAGTCCAGCATCGACGCCGCCTCGTCGGGCGAGAGGACGCCCTGTTCGACGGCGTTCAGCACCTCGCGGACGCGGTCGTCGGCGACGTCGTCGGCGTCGTCCCCGTCGTCGCCGACCTCGTCGAGCGTGGTCTTCGTCGACTGGCCCGTCAGTTCGGCGAAGTCGGTGCCGTCGGCGAGCGCCGTCTCCTTCTTCACGCGGTAGTTGCCGCCGTCGGTGACGTACAGGTCGGCCGGGTGGAAGAAGTACCAGTCCTCGCGGTCGAAGCGGACGCCGATCTTCGGCTTCGCGCCGAAGTTCCGCGAGAAGTAGACCAGCGCCTCGACCTCCTCGCCGGAGAGATAGATAGGGTCGCCGGCGCTCGACTTGGCCTCGATAGCGTAGAAGACGTCGCCGTCGCCCGCGAGGACGTCGGGAAGTTCGCGCTCGGTGGCGCTCCCGCTGGCGGGCGCGCGCATGACCGCGAACCCGGACTCGTCGAGGAGGTTGACGAGTTCGCGCTCGCGTCGGTCCCCCTTCGCGTTGGACATACGGATACGTCCCCACCCCATCGATTTAACGTCTGCGTCCGGCGGTCGCGACGGCGGCCAGTCGGCGTTTCGGTCGCTGTCACGACCCGTCCAACAGTGGCGAAGGAAGAACTCGACGAGCGCATCAGGAGCGCCCCGTCCGAGGGCGTCCAGAAGTCGAAACAGGAGATCCGCGAGGGGTTGGAGGAGCTACGACGACCGGCCGGCGGACCTTTTATCTCAGGGCTGTCGGCCGGCCTCGACATCGGGTTCGGAATGCTGTTCATGGCGGTGATACTCACGTTCGTGGACGGGCGTGGGGAGAGCCGTTGACGCGCATCGCCGTGGCGAACGCCTACGCGGTGGGGTTCATCTTCGTCATCGTCGGCCAGTCGGAGCTGTTCACCGAGCACACCACGCGGGCGACACTGCCGGCGGTCGACGGGAGCGTCTCCTACCGGAGGGTCGGCCGACTGTGGGCGCCGGTGTACGGCGGGAACGTCATCGGCGGCGCACTGTTCGCCGTCACGATGGTGTACCTCGCCCCGGCATACGGCATCGCCTACCTCCCACACTCCATCGCGGGGAACGTCGAGGTGCTGGCGGCGACGGTCGCCGCGCCGGCCGTCGGCGTGCTCGATTACGCCGGATTCCTCGCGCTCGCCACGCTCGGCAACGCCGTCGGCGGCATCGTCTTCGTCTCGCTGCTGAAGTACAACCACGTCATCCGGGGCAGCTAGCGTCGGCGAGCGTTCGCCCGGGCAGGCGACGCCTCGCAGAAGTTAAAGGTGTCCCGCACGAACCGGCAATCATGAGCGACAACAGCGGACGCAAGAACCTTCGCATGCCCGAGGACGACGAGGTGTTCGCCACCGTGACGAACATGCTCGGTGCGAATCGTGTGAAAGTACGCTGTGCCGACGGGACGGAACGAACCGCTCGAATCCCCGGCAAGATGCAGAAGCGCATCTGGATCCGGGAGGACGACGTGGTCCTCGTCGAACCGTGGGACTGGCAGGACGAGAAGGCCGACATCAAGTGGCGCTACGACAAGCAGGAAGCCGACCAGCTCCGCGAAGAAGGCCACATCCAGTAGCTTTTTTCGACGCCGGGTCCGTGGGCGTACGCTCGCGACCCGCGGGACCGGCGGTCCACGGTCGGACGTCCGGGTGCTCGTGCGCTCCGACGCCGTCCCGGTAGGCGACGCCGCACGTATCGAGCGTCGCGCTCACGCTTCACGGGACGGCCCGGACTCTCGCGGACCGACCGGGCTCGCTCCGCAGCGGCCGGTTCGGGTGGTTACGCCTGCGTCACCACAGCAACCCCCAATCGGCAAGAACGAGCGGTTGCGTCTGGTGTTTACGTTCAACCCCCCTACTCGCCGTCGATGGCAATCGGTGATTCCGACGTTGCTGAGGCCGAGGTAGCACACGACGACGAGTTCCCCGCGGCGGTCGAGGCGCTGCGCACCCGGCGCTCCGGGCACAACTTCGACGCCGACGCCGAACTGGACGACGAGACGCTGGAGGCGCTGATCCGCGACGCCGCGCTCGCGCCGTCCTCGTACAACCTCCAGCCGTGGGAGTTCGTCGCGGTGCAGGACGACGACCGCCTGGACGAGGTCGTCGACCTCGCCTACGGGCAGGAGCACGTCCGGGAAGCCGGCACCGCCATCCTCGTCGTCGGCCACACCGAACCCGAGACGGCCGACCGCGTCTTCGACGAGTGGGTCGAGGCGGGCCGCTTCGACGAGGAGACCGGCGAGCAGGTCAAAGAGCAGACCGTCGCAGGGTACCAGAGCGAACAGGCCGGACGCGACTACGCCATCCGGAACGCCAGCCTCGCCGCACAGAACCTGCTGCTGTCGGCGCACGCTCGCGGCCTCACCGCGACGCCGATGACCGGGTTCGACTTCGAGGGGATGGCCGAGTTCCTCGGCCTCCCGGAGGACAAGGTGCCGGTGCTGCTCGTCGCCGTCGGGCCGAGCGGCGGCGCGGAACCGGACCGGCTTCCGCGGCGCGGCGTCGACGAGATACTGCACCGCGAGACGTACTGACGGCGGCCGACGCGGGGTCGTCGGGCCGACGAGCGAGGCGGCGACCGGCCACCGTCGGCGAACCGCCGACGGGCCACGCTTTTACGCGTGCCACCCATATCCCCGGATAGATGACCGAGGAGTACGGCCTGCTCGACCAGGGGAACGCGGACGGTCCCGGCGACGAGTGGGAGGAGATCGACGTCGCCGACACCGAGGCCGACCGCATCGCCCGCGAGCGGGACCGCGAGTTCGCCGAGTTCCGCGAACGGGTCAAGGACAGCGACCAGTTCAAGGTCGAGCAGTCCGTCTTCGACGACGCCACGCTGGCCGCCCTCTACAAGCTCGTCCAGGACGACTACGTCCGGGCGTTCGGCGGCCCCATCTCCTCGGGCAAGGAGGCGACCGTCTACAACGCGCTGGGCGGCGACGCCCACGACGAGGTGGCGGTGAAGATCTATCGCATCAGCGCCAGCAACTTCAACGACATGCGCGAGTACCTCGTGGGCGACCCGCGCTTCGAGAACCTCCGCGGCGACAAGAAGCGGATCGTCCTCGCGTGGGTGCGCAAGGAGTTCGCCAACCTCAAGCGGGCGGCGAAGGCGGGCGTCCGCGTCCCCGAACCGCTCGCGGTGCAGCGCAACGTGCTCGTCATGGAGTTCCTCGGCGACGACGGCGAGCGCGCGCCGACGCTCGACGACGCCCACCTCGAGAACCCCGAGACCGCCTACGAGGTGGTCCGGGAGTACATGCGGCGGCTCCACGACGCCGGCCTCGTCCACGGCGACCTCAGCGAGTACAACATCATCGTCCACGACGGCGAGCTCTGCATCATCGACGTCGGCCAGGCGGTCACGGTCCACCACCCCAACAGCGACGACTTCCTCACCCGCGACTGCGCCAACGTGGCCTCGTTCTTCCAGCGCCAGGGGATGGACGTGACCGGCGACGAACTGGAAAACTGGGTCCGCGAGCACGCCGACCCGGACGCCTGAGTCGGGCCTCGCGACGAGTAGGCCTGCGCAGGGTCAGGCGTCACCCGCGACCTCGCGCTCGAAGCGCTCGACGAACGATTCGACGAACGCGTGGCGCTCCTCGGCGACGGCGCACCCGGGGTCGGTGTACATCCGCTCGCGCAGCGAGAGCACCTTCTTCTGCAGGTGATTCAGTTGCGTCTCGCCCGCTTCCGTGTCGTCGGCCGCGAGCGGCAGGTCCGGGTCGTGGATGGGCTGGCCGAGTTCGCCGCCGTAGGTGAAACAGCGCGCGACGCCGACCGCGCCGAGCGCGTCGAGGTTGTCCGCGTCGCAGAGGAGTTCCGCCTCGACGGTCTCCGGTTCGACGTCGTTCGAGTAGCGGTGCGCGCGGACGCAGTGCTGGACCGCCGCCACGGTGTCGGGGGTCGCGCCGAGGTCGGTGAGAATGCGTTCGGCCTCCGCAGCGCCCCACGCGGCGTGGTCGTCGATCTCGCCGCGGTCCTCCCTGCTGCGTCCCACGTCGTGCAGCCAGACGGCCGCCAGGAGCGTCCGCTCGTCGACGTCGCGGTCGGACTCCGCGGCGAGCGTCTCGGCCAGTTCGGCGACGCGGCGGACGTGCTGCCAGTCGTGGGCGGGCGCGACGTCGCCGAAGTACGACGCGGCGCGCTCGCGGACGTCGGCCGGCGTCCACGACCTGTCCCGGGTCCGTTCCTCGGACATGGACGAGTCGACTCACGAACCGCTGAAAAGCGTTCAGATTTCCGAGCGATGCGTCGTCGGTGGTTCCGCGCTACTGCTCCGTCTCGTCGTCGCTCGCGTCCGCGATGGCCGGCGCAGCTTCGCCGAACTGCGCCGAGAGCGCCGCCTTCGCGCCGACGAAGACCGCGCTCGCCACCGCGAACCAGCCGACGGACAGGAAGAGGAGGAGTTCTTCAGGTGCCATGGTGGAAGGCAACGGGAACGAACTGAAAAGGACTTCGACTGGGGGACCACCGTCGGACGGCACGGAACGTTTTTCCCAGCATCCGCCGAAGGATAGAAAGACCGGGTGCCAGCCGGCCATGACCGAGCGACGGGAGACGAGAGCCTGGTCCGTCGACGTCGTCGAGACGCTCGTACTGTTGCTGCTACCGGCGCTCCTCGTCGGCCTCGTGACCGCACTCGAGAGCGACGAGAGCCTCGTGACGGGACTGTTCGTCGGCGGGCTGTTCGGAGCCACGTTGGCCGGCTACAGGCGCGCGTTCTACGCGGTCCGGACGGTGGACGGAATCGAGCGACGGCTCCGGCCGCGAGACGGAGAGAGCGACCACTGGATGGTTCGAGTCGCGGAGTACGACGGAAAGTACGAGTGGCTCCTCGCCGCGCTGCTGCTCGCGCTCGGAATCGTCGTCTTCGCGCTGCAGTTCGCCCGGCTGGTCGGGTGAGTCCGGAACGCGTCAGGCGAACAGCTGACGCGCGTCGTCGATGGCCTCGATGAGCTTGTCGACCTCCTCGCGTGTGTTGTAGACGTAGAAGGACGCACGCGCCGTCGCGGCGACGCCGAGCTTGTCGTGGAGCGGCTGGGTGCAGTGGTCGCCGGCCCGGATGGCGACGGCGTGGTCGTTGAGGATGCTGGAGAGGTCGTGGGCGTGGACGCTGCCGACGTTGAACGAGACGAGGCCGACGCGGTCGTCGCCCGGCGGGCCGTACACCTCGACGTCGTCGAACTCGGTCAGCCGGTCGTAGGCGTACTCCGCGAGCTGTTCCTCGTGGCGCTGGATGCGCTCCATGCCGATGTCCTCGAGGTAGTCGACGGCCGCCGCGAGCGCGATGCCCTGCGCGATGACGGGCGTGCCGGCCTCGAACTTCCAGGGGAGTTCGGCCCACGTCGAGTCCTCGAAGGTGACCCGCTCGATCATCATGCCGCCGTAGAGGTACGGCTCCATGTCCTCCAGTAGCTCCTTGCGGCCGTAGAGACAGCCGATGCCCGTCGGGCCGAGCATCTTGTGCCCGGAGAAGGCGTAGAAGTCCGCGCCGATGTCCTCGACGTCGACGGGGCGGTTCGGGACGGCCTGCGCGCCGTCGACGAAGAACAGCGCGTCGTGGTCGTGGGCGATGTCGCCCAGTTCCGCGACGGGGTTGACGGTGCCGAGCGTGTTCGAGACGTGGACGGCGTTGACGAGCTGGGTGTCGTCGGTGATCAGCTCGGCCGCGGCGTCCATGTCGAGGTAGCCGTCGTCGGTGACGGGGATGTACTTGACCTCCGCGCCCGTCTTCTTGGCCACCTGCTGCCAGGTGACCAGCGAGGCGTGGTGCTCCATCTCGGTGAGGACGACCTCGTCGCCGGGCCCGAGTTCGTTCAGACCCCACGCGAACGCGACGAGGTTCTCCGACTCCGTGGTGTTCTTCGTGAACACCATCTCCTCGCGCCCGCCGCTCGCGCCGACGAACTCCGCGAGGCGGTCGTGGGCGTCCTCGTAGGCGATGGAGGCCTCCTGGCTGAGGTGGTGAAGACCCCGGTGGACGTTGGCGTTGGTCTCCCGGTAGTAGTCGGCGATGACGTCCACGACCTGGTCGGGGGTCTGGCTGGTCGCGGCGTTGTCGAGGTAGACGACCTGGCTTCCCGAGAACTCCCGCTGGAGGATGGGGAAGTCCTCGCGGATGGCCGCCACGTCGAGCGCGTCGGACTGTTGGGTTTCCATTAGGCGTGCCTAGGGGTTCGAGTCAAAACACTCCTTCGGTCCACCAGGCCACGCGACGTCGGAATCGGGACGCTCGTCGCGGCGGCCGGACGCCTCTCGCGGCGGTAGGGGCTCCGGTCGCGGGGCGGGCGAGTCGGTTCCCCCTCGCCCGGAAGCCAGGGACGGCGTTAAGACGCTGGCGTTCCATCGATGCGTATGGTCTCGAAGCGACGGCTCGGTGCGAGCATGTTGTTCGCCGGACTGACGTTCGTCGGTGCGTTCCACGCCTTCGCAGCGTTCGCGTTCGACACCGGACTGGCACCTCTGAGCGGCGGCATCGCCGTCTTCGCGCTGCTCGGACTGGTCGCCGTCAACGTCCCCGCACTGCTGGACTGACTACATCCGCAAGAACTGGGCGTGTCGCGTCGCCTCGAATTCGAGGACGTTCTCCTCGTCGACGAACCCCTCCTCGATGGCGAGCGCGACCGTCTCCGTGCCGACGAGGTTCGCCACGGCCGCCCGCGAGAGGCTGTCGACCACCTCGGCGGCGTCGGCCTGCTCGCCGCCGTAGAACTCCTCGGTGACGGTGAGCGACACGGCGCCGTCCTCGAACGTCTCGCCGAGCACGTCGTCGTCGCAGACCGCGACGAGCAGCCCCTCCTCGGTCTCGCGCTCGCGGAGGATCATCGCTGGAGTCGTTCCTGCCCGGATTCCTGGACGAGTTCCTCTTCCGCGCGCTCGCGCATCTCCTCGGCCTCCGCCGCGATCCGCTCGGCCTCGTCGTACTCGCCCAGTTCCTCGAGCGCCTGGGCCTTCTCCTCGAGAATCTCGGCGTTGCGGAGACCGAGCCGGATGGCGTTGTCGAAGGATTCGCGCGCCTCCTCGGCGAGCCCGCGCTCCAGCAGGAGGAAGCCGCGGTTGTACCAGGCCTGCGGGAAGCGCTCGTCGATCTCGACGGCGCGCTCGGCGTGCTCCAGCGCCTGATCGCCGCGGCCGGACTCCCAGAGCGCGTACGCGAGGTTCGTCTCGGCCTCGGCGGCGTACTGGCCCGACGGCAGGCGCGGCTCGCCCTCGTCAGGGTCGCGCTCGATCTCCGTCTTCTCGCCGATGTACAGCGCCTCGCGGTACGCGCCGATAGCGGCGTCCCACTCCTCGAGTTCGGCGTGGGCCACGCCCTTGTTCACCCAGGCCTCCTGTTCGGCGTCGCTGTCGTCCGCGGCGAACTGGGCCGCCCGTTCGAACGTCTCGGCGGCCTGCTCGTAGCGGTTGATGCTCATGTAGTTCAGCCCGACGTCGACGAGCTCCTCGACGTCGACCTGGTCGTCGGGGATCGCCTGCTCGTCGAGCAGGTCGGCGACGACGCGGGAGTCCACCGGGTCGACCTTGTCCGGGTCCACGTCGAGCTCCGGCGGGTCGAGGTCGAACGCCTCGTACGGGTCGTCGAATCCGCCACCCTCGGAGAACTCGTGGTCCTTCTCGTCGGTCATTACCATCCGGTTGGGGCGGCGTGCTGTTAAGGTCTGCGCCATCGGGCTCGCGCGCGCCACTGCCGGCCGTTCTCGCCGCCATCGAACGGCGTCCCCGGTCGCTGCGACCTCCTGTGGCGGGCGGGATTCGACCCCGGTCATAAAGGAAACGCCGGAAATCACGCCGTACAACCCCTGATAAAGCACGTCCGGAACCTGTCAAAGGGGACTACCAACCTTTATAAACCTTAAATACGTCATTTAAGTCGCGTATGACCGACCCCAAGGAAACCATCAACATTGAAAACGTGGTCGCCTCGACGGGTATCGGGCAGGAACTCGACCTCCAGAGCGTCGCCATGGACCTGGAGGGCGCCGATTACGACCCGGAACAGTTCCCCGGTCTCGTCTACCGTACCCAGAACCCCAAGTCGGCCGCGCTCATCTTCCGCTCCGGCAAGATCGTCTGCACCGGCGCGAAGAGCACTGCGGACGTCCACGAGAGCCTCGAGATCGTCTTCGACAAGCTCCGCGAACTGAACATCGAGGTCAACGAGAACCCCGAGATCGTCGTCCAGAACATCGTCACCAGCGCCGACCTCGGCCGCAACCTCAACCTCAACGCCATCGCCATCGGCCTCGGCCTGGAGAACATCGAGTACGAGCCCGAGCAGTTCCCCGGCCTCGTCTACCGTCTCGACGAGCCGGAGGTCGTCGCGCTACTCTTTGGCTCCGGCAAGCTCGTCATCACCGGCGGCAAGAAGCCCGAGGACGCCGAGAAGGCGGTCGACAAGATCGTCTCGCGCCTCGAAGAGCTCGGCCTGCTCGAATAGTCTCTCTCTCTCTCTTTCACTGCAGTCGTTCCAGCGACGACCGTCGCAGCCGCGTCCACGGCGGCCCTCGCCGGCCGTCGACCGCCGACGGGTCGGCCTCGCGGACGAGACGCGACCGTCGCGGTCGGCGACTCCTCCGGTCGGTGACCTGTCGGCGGAACATCGCCACGCACAAGCCCTCCCGGGTCCGACCGTCGAGCATGGCGATCCTGGGCGACCTGACACCTATCGTCGGGACCTACCTCCTGCTGGCGGGCTTCCTCGCGCTGACGGGCCACGTCGCCGCGCGGAACGTGCTCGGCGGCGTACCGTTCCGGCGCGCGCTCGTGGTCGGTCCCCCCGTCGCGGCGCTGCCGTTCCTCCTGCAGCGGTACTACCCCCCGGCGGTCGTGCTCCTCGCGCTCGCGCTGGACCTGACGCTGTTCCACGTCGTGTACCGACTGAAGTGGCGCACCGCCGGGTTCGTGACGTTCATCCACGTCGTCGTCACCTTCCTGGCGAGTCTGGTCCTCGGCGGTATCCTCTTTCTCGCGTCGACCGCGCCGACGTGAGGGGCATTCAGAGACGGCTTTGAGCGGCCGGGAACAGTCAAGAACACCTCGAAAGGGGCTGGCGGCTCCGGGAAGACGGACGACGTCGTCGTGAGCGAAGCGAACGACGGCTCGGCGAACTCGTTCGCCGGTGTAAGCACTGGACCGAGCGCAGCGAGGGAAGCGCGCAGCGAGCGCATCGACCGGAGCCGCCAGCCCCTTTCGAGGCAGTCACAACCGTTCCTGCAGAACAACTGCTGGTCGAACCGACGCAGTCGGGACGGAAGAACGTCGTGGAGAACAGTTACCTATTCGACCATCCGCTCGATCTCGGTGACGAGGATGCCGCTCGCGCCGAGTTGCTTGACCTCGTTGATCGTCTCGAACACGTCGCGCTCGTCGACGACGGTGTGGACGGCGACCATGTCGCTGCCGGCGATGTCCATGACGGTCGGCCCGCCGAGGCCCGGCATCACGTCGCGGATGGCGTCGAGGTTCTCCTCGGGCGCGTTCATCATCAGGTAGCGCTTGCCGTCGGCCGACAGCACGGACTGCAGCGCCATCACGACCTGTTCGACCTTGTCGTCGTCGACGACGTCGTCGCGGGCGAAGAGGTAGACGGAACTCGACAGCACCTCGTCGACGATACCGAGGCGGTTCACCTGCAGGGTCGTCCCCGTGCTCGTGATGTCGATGATGGCGTCGGCCATGTCGACGTGGGGCGTGAGTTCGGTCGCCCCGCTGACCTCGACGATCTCGGGGTCGACGGCCGTGTCGGCGAAGTACGTCTCGGCGATGTGGGGGAACTCGGTGGCGACCGTCTTGCCGGCGAGGTCCTCGACGGCGTCGATGTCGCCGTCCTCGGGCGCGGCGAGCACGAGGCGACACTGGCCGTAACCGAGGTCCAGCAGGTCCTGGACGTTGTCGGGGTCGGCCTCGCGGACCTGGTCGAGTCCGGTGATGCCGACGTCGGCCGCGCCGTCGCTGACGTACTCCGGGATGTCGGACGCGCGGGCGAACAGCAGGGTGACGTCCGGGTCGACCGTGCTCGCGTAGAGTTTGCGGTCCGCGCCGTCGACGACGTGGAGTCCGGCGTGTTCGAGCAGTTCCATCGACGGGTCGTGCAGCCTGCCCTTGTTGGGGACGGCAATACGCATTACCGCGCGTTTCGTACTCACCACGCAACTGTCTTTCCTTCCCGGCGAGTAATCCGCGCCCGTTCGTTCACTCGTCGACGTCCCGGTCACGGGGATGCCACCGGTCAGCGCTCCTCGAAGGGAATCCACCAGAGTAATGCGCCGACGGAGGCAACTCCGGCCCATGACGACGCTGCAGATCACCGGCGGGCGGGTGCTCCTGCCGGACATGACGGTCGAGCGCGGGGACGTCCTCGTCGACCAGGACGACGGCGAGATCCTCGCGGTCGGCGACGTGCCGGCGGGCGACGAACGACTCGACGCCGAGGACGCGCTCGTGATGCCCGGCCTCGTGAACGCCCACACGCACGCCGCGATGACGCTCCTCCGGGGCTACGCCGACGACAAGCCGCTCGACGCGTGGCTCCAGGAGGACATCTGGCCGGTCGAGGGCGAGCTGACGGCCGACGACGTCCGCGCTGGCACGGAACTGGCGCTCGTGGAGATGGTCCGCTCGGGGACGACCGGGTTCGCGGACATGTACTTCCACGAACCGGAGGTCGTCGCGGCGGTCGACGACGCGGGACTGCGCGCCCGTCTCGGCCACGGCGTGGTCACCGTCGGGAAGGACGACGAGGCAGCGCACGAGGACTTCGAGACCAGCCTCTCGTTCGCCCGCGAGTACGACGGTGCCGCCGACGGCCGCGTCAGGACGATGGTCAACCCCCACAGTCTCACCACCGTCGGGGAGGAGTACCTCCGGGAGTACGTGACACAGGCCCGAAAGGCCGGGATTCCGCTCCACTACCACGCCAACGAGACCACCGACGAGGTCGACCCCATCGTCGACGCGGAGGGCGAGCGCCCGCTCGCGTACGCCCGTGACCTCGACATGACGGACGCCGACGACTTCGTCGCCCACGGCGTCCACGTCGACGAGCACGAGATCGACCTGCTCGCAGAGACCGGCACGACCGTCGTCCACTGCCCGGCGTCGAACATGAAGCTCGCCAGCGGGATGGCCCCGGTCCAGGCGATGCTCGACGCGGGCGTCAGCGTGGGCCTGGGCACGGACGGCGCAGCGTCGAACAACGACCTCGACATGTTCGACGAGATGCGCGACGCCGCGATGCTCGGGAAACTGGCGGCCGACGACGCCAGCGCGGTCAGCGCCGAGGCGGTCGTGGAGATGGCGACCGCGGGGAGCGCCGCCGCGCTCGGGTTCGACGGCGGTCGCATCGAGGCGGGCGCGAACGCCGACCTCGCGGTCGTCGACCTCGACGCGGCGCACCTCACGCCCCACCACGACCTCGTGAGCCACCTCGCGTACGCCGCGCGCGGCAGCGACGTGAGACATACGGTCTGCGACGGGTCGGTACTCATGCGCGACCGCGAGATACTCACGCTCGACGAGGAGTCGATCCGAGAAGCGGCCGAGAGCCGTGCGAATGCGGCCGTCGAACGGGCCATCGAGTAGTGTCGTCTGCAGGGTAGGTCGATCGACGTCACTGCCACAGAGTAGTGTTACTCGACTGTTTCGAAGACCGGTTTTGAACCTTCAGATACCGTTTTGAACGTTCTCGTACTATCTGACGCCTTCGTGGAGAGAAATAACTTTCCAGAACGAGAGTCCCCCTTTATCTTTTCCCCGGCGGTCGTACAACCTGCATGAGCACGAAACGAAACTTGCTCGCTGTGTCGCTCGCGGCAGTCCTCCTGGCGTCCGTCGCCGCGCCCGTCATCGCGGGTACGAGCGGAACGGACGGACTGTCCGTCAACGTCGAGCAGGCCGACGGCGTGACCGTCTCCGTCACCGAGAACGGCACCGCCGTCGAGAACGCGACCGTCAACGTCACCGCGCTCGACAACGGCTCGTACGCGGGCGAGGGGACGTACACCACCGACGCCAACGGCACGGTGGGACTGCCCGCGCCCTCGCAGAACGTCTCCGTCGAGGTCGCCGCCGAGCACGGCAACCTGACCGCGACGACGACGGCGACGCTGACGGTCAGCGACTCCGGCGAGGAGGACCAGAAAGAGGACGACGAGGAGGGACCGTTCGGCCAGGAAGTCTCGGGTTTCGTCAGTGAGGTCATCGAAGACGACAGCGTCGACAACCCCGGCCAGGCCATCTCCCAGTGGGTGACCGAGAACAACCCCGGACACGCCGACGACGAGACGGACGAGCAGGAAGAAGAGGAGGACGACGAACAGGAAGACGACGAGGAGGGCGAGCGCGGCCCGCCCGAACACGCGAACAACGACAAGAAGGACGACGAGAAGGAAGAGCAGGACGAGAACGAGCAGAAAGAAGAGGAAGAGCAGGACGACGAGAACGAGCAGAAAGAAGAGGAAGAGCAGGACGACGAGAACGAGCAGAAAGAAGAGGAAGACGACGAGGACGACCACCCCGGCAAGGGGAACGGCAAGAAGAAGGGCCACGGCAACTAGCGCCCGATAGCGGTCCTCGCTGCGACACCGACGTCGACCCATCCTCTCGGACGCTACCCGGATAGCTGCGGCACCGGCGTGGGGCTTCAGAGACGCTGCCTGAGCGCCGCGACCGTCTTCTCGCCGACGCCGTCGACGGCGCGGAGTTCGTCGTCCGAGGCGGACCGGACGCCGTCGACGCTGCCGAACCGACGGAGCAGTTTCCGGCGCGTCTGCGGACCGACGCCGTCGACGCCGTCGAGTTCGGTGGAGACGTCGTCGCGGAGCGTCTGGTGGTACTGCACCGCGAAGCGGTGGGCCTCGTCACGGACGCGCTGGAGGACGTGGAGCTGCGGCGCGTCGGTCGGCCAGTCGTGGGTCCCGTCGGGCGTGACGACCAGCTCCTCCGCCTTCGCGAGCGCGACGGCGGGGACGTCCCAGCCCACCTCACGCAGCGCCTCCCGGGCCGCGTCGAGTTGCCCTTCGCCGCCGTCGACGAGCAGCAGGTCGGGGTCCGGGCGGTCGTCGCGGCCCTCGACCGCGCGCGCCGCGCGCCAGCGGACCAGCGCCCGCATGTTGGCGTAGTCGTCGTTGCGTTCGTCGAGCTTCTTGCGTCGGTAGTCGGCCTTCTCGGGGGACCCGTCGGTGAAGACGACGTCGCTGCCGACGACGGCCGACCCCTGGGCGTGGCTCACGTCGAAGCCCTCGACGCGCGCGACCGAGTCGAGGTCCAGCGCGTCGGCGAGCGCGCGGAGTTCGTCGGGCTCGCTGGCACCCCGGCGGGCGTTCTTCAGCGCGAGGTCGACGAGCGTCGCCTCCCGCCCCGCGCCGGGGACGCGGACGGCGACGCCCTCGCGTTCGAGCCAGTCGACGACGTCCGCGTCCCCGGGGCGCTCGGAGAGCAGGAGGGCGTCGGGCAGGTCGCGTTCGGCGTAGAACTGCGGGACGAACGCTGCGAGGACGGCCGCGACCGGGTCGCCCGGCGAGTCCTGACCGTCGTCGGGGATGGAGAGCGCGTGCCGGTCGCGGTCGACGAGCTGGCCGCGCTCGCTGTGCAGGCGGGCGACGGTCGCCGTCTCCCCCTCGACGACGGCCGCGAGAACGTCGACGCGGTGCTCGTCGCTGTCGGCCGCGATGGCCTCCCCGTCACCGCCGTGGAACCGTTCGACGGCGTCGAGCTTGTCCCGGACGTTCGCCGCGCGCTCGAACGCCTGCTCCTGTGCCGCCCGCTCCATCTCGCGCTGCAGGGGGTCCGCGAGCACGCCCGTCTCGCCGCCGAGGAACCGCTCGACGCTCTCGACGTCCGCGAGGTACGCCTCGCGCCCGATCTCGTCGGTGCAGGGTGCGGTGCAGAGCCCCATCTCGTGGTCGAGGCAGGGGCGGTCGCGGTTGGCGTACTTGTAGTCCGAGCAGCCGCGGACGCCGTACGTCTCCCGGAGCGCCTTGACCACGGTCTCGACGACGGATTTGCGCGTGAACGGGCCGAAGACGGTCGCGCCCTCCCGGTCCGGGTCGCGCGTTATCTCGATGCGGGGGAACTCGTGGCCGGTCACCTGGACGAGCGGGTAGGACTTGTCGTCCTTCAGGCGGACGTTGTACCGCGGCTGGTAGCGCTTGATGAGGTTCGCCTCCAGCAACAGTGCCTGCGTCTCGGTGTCGGTGACGGCGAAGTCGACGGCGTCGGCGCGCTCGACCATCCGCGCGATGCGGTCGCTGCGGGGGTCGGCGTAGGAGCGAGCGCGGGCGCGGAGGTCGACGGCCTTGCCGACGTAGAGGACCGTCTCCCCCTGGAGGAACTGGTACACCCCGGGTTCGCGCGGTAGCTCCCCCGCACGTTCCCGGACCGTGGCGGCGTCCATCGACGCCGCCTAGTCGTTCCGCCGGTTTGAACTTGTCCCAACGATGCCGCGTATCTGGCGCGCCGCCGTCTCGGCCCGCTCGGCGTCTGCGGGGATGCAGATCGCGTCCCTGCCGAGGCGCTCGATGACGAGTTCCTCGGACTGGCTGGCGTAGTAGCGGACGGCGAACGCCGCAGCGAGAACGAGCAGCGCGACGCCGAGGAACAGGAAGACGTCGGTGAGGACGCCGAACAGGTCCGAGGCGACCCGGATCGCCCGGTCGACGCCGCCGATGGCCCGGCCGCCCGGGACGTTCGACCCCCCGACCGTGGCGAGGACGCCGCTGTTGTGCAACAGCGTCCCGAACCCGACGAGCACGCCCCCGTACACCATGCTCCGGACCGCCCAGGAGAGGTACTGTCCCCGGCCGGCGGTCCGGACCCGTGCGTCCACGACGTTCGGCCGGTCCGCGTGGTCGAACAGGCGCTCGTCGCCCTCGGGCGTGAACGCGAGAACGCGGTGGCTCGTCACCACGATCCGGGCGCCGCCGACCGGGATCTCCTCTTCGACTTCTTCGCCCGCGAACAACAGTTCCGCCAGACGGTCGTCCGACGTCTGGGACAGCGGGGACTCACTCATCATGTACCGGTGCAATGACGGGGAAGAATAAGGTTGCGGCTCCCGGATTCCGCGAGCAAGCGACGCGGTGGTCGCACGGCGTCGCGGGTGTGTCGCCGGCGACCGCCGCAGCGCTCACACGACGTCGACGCAGCGTCGCAGCCCGCCAGATTCAAACCCGGTGGCAGGGAACGGAGGAACATGGACGACGAACGGGTCTGGCTGGTCGAGCGGACGTACTCCCAGCGCGACCTCGTCACGCTGGTGTACGCAACGCCGGACGGCGAGCGCTACCTGCGCAAGGAGAAGGCGGCGCACCTCGGCGGCGACGCGACCGCCGCCATCGAGGTCTCGCCCGACCGCCTCACACCGGTCGACGACGAGGACGACCTGGAACGCTACGCCAGCGAGGCCGCCCGCATGGCCGAGAAACACGACCCGGACGAGACGATCTGAGACGGAGGCTGCGTCGCCGCAACCGAACGACGAGGCATCCCTGAACTGCCACGTGAGGCGGTTTCCGCGGCACACAGAGGAGTGCCACCACCCGGCATGGAACAGTAACATTTTATGTGCGTTACCGTAACCCGGAACCATGGCTGCGATAGAACTCGACGGGGTGACGAAACGCTTCGGCGACCTCACCGCCGTCAGCGATCTCTCCCTGGAGGTGCAAGAAGGGGAAGTGTACGGCTTCCTCGGCCCGAACGGGGCCGGCAAATCGACCACCATCAACCTGGTCCTGGACTTCATCCGCCCCACCGAGGGGTCGGTCCGCGTTCTCGGCCGCGACGCCCAGGCGGACAGCGTCGCCATCCGCCAGCGGACGGGCGTGCTGCCCGAGGGATTCTCCGTCTACGACCGGCTCACCGGACTCCAGCACGTCGAGTTCGCGACCAAGTCGAAGGAGAGCGACGACGACCCGGAGGCGTTGCTCGACCGCGTGGGCATCCTCGACGCCGCCGACCGGAAGGCGGGCGGCTACTCGAAGGGCATGCGTCAGCGCCTCGCGCTCGCGATGGCGCTGGTCGGCGACCCCGACCTCCTCATCCTCGACGAACCGTCGACCGGACTCGACCCGAACGGCGCCCGCGAGATGCGCGAGATCGTCCGCGAGGAGGCCGACCGTGGCACGACCGTCTTCTTCTCGAGCCACGTCCTCGGCCAGGTCGAGGCGGTCTGCGACCGCGTGGGCATCCTCCGCGACGGCACGCTCGTCGCCGAGGACAGCATCGAGGGACTGCGCGAGACGACGGGCGCGGAGACGACGCTCCGCGTCGAGACGGCGTCGGTCCCGAACAGCGCGGTCGAGGAGGTCCGCGCCGTCGACGGCGTCTCGGGCGTCACCCGCGACGGTGACGCGCTGTACGTCGACTGCGACCCCGACGCCAAGACGACGGCCATCGCCACGCTCGAGAGCGCCGGCGTCGACGTGACCGACTTCGAGACGGAGGAGACGTCGCTGGAGGACATCTTCGTCACCTACACCGAGGGCGAGGAGGTGTCGGCATGACCTGGCAGGCCGTCGCGTCCAAGGACTTCCAGGACGCCTCCCGCTCGCGCTGGCTGTGGGTGTTGACCGTCCTGTTCATCGCTATCTTCGCCGGCCCCGCGCTGCTCATCGCCGGCGGCGTCATCGGCCTCTCGTCGGAGGGCGGCGTCACCACGGACGACTACCTCTCGCTGATGCGGCAGGGGTCGTCGATCATCGTCCCGCTCATCTCCATCGTCGTGGCGTACGCGTCCATCACCCGCGAGCGCGAGTCGGGGACGCTGAAGCTGCTGCTCTCGCTGCCTCACTCGCGGGACGCCATGGTGTTCGGCAAGGTCATCGGGCGCGCCGCCGTCGTCGGCCTCGCCATCCTCGTCGGCGTCGTCGTCTCGGCCGTCGCGCTGGTCGGCGCGGGACTGGAGTTCAGAATCGTCAACTACCTCGCGTTCGTGCTGCTGACGCTGTTGCTGGGCGTGGTGTTCGTCGGGCTCGCCACCGGCATCTCCGCTAGCGTCAGCACCAGCCGTCGCGCCATGGGGCTGGCGATGAGCATCTACATCTCCTTCGTCGTGCTCTGGAACGCCTTCGCCAACCAGGTCGGCGGCCTGCTCAAGGACACGGTGGGCGTCAGCACCGCCACGCAGTTCAAGGCCATCATGTTCCTCAAGCTACTGAACCCGACCGCCGCGTACAAGTCGCTGCTCGGGAGCGTCATCTTCGACAGCGCGCTCAATGCCCGCGTCCGCATGTTCAGTGGCAGTTCCGCAATCGAGACGGTCGGTCGGTGGCAGACCGCCGCGAAGGCCATCAACGAGACGGTCCCCCTCTGGGCGAGCGACCTCTTCGTCGTCGTCTACATGCTGGTCTGGCTGTTCGTCCCGGTCGCCATCGGGTACTTCCTCTTCCAGAAGGCCGACCTCTGACGCGGTTCGCGAACCCTTCTCGACCATAGCGTGCCGGGTTACTCGACTTCGACGCCCCGTTCTTCGAGCAGGTCGTGGAACGCCGCCGGCGACAGCTCCGGCACGCCCTCGGCGTCGGCGTCCGCACGCTTCGTCGTCCCCGGATTGTCGCCGACGACGAGGTAGTCCGTGTTGCCCGACACGCTACCCGTCGCGTTGCCGCCGTGGCGCTCGACCAGGTCGGACAGTTCGCCCCGTGGCCTGTCGAGCGACCCGGTGAACACGAACGTCAGCCCGGCGAGTTCGTCGCCGCCGCCGGTCTCGGCCGACTGCGGGTCGACGTACTCGCGGAGGTCCGCGATGACCGCCCGGTTGCGGTCGGAGTCGAAGAACTCCCGGATCTGGTCGGCGACCGTCGGACCGACGTCCGGGACGGATTCGAGGTCCTCGCGAGAGGCGTCCATCACGGCGTCGAGGGTCCCGAACTCCCGGGCGAGGTCGCGGGCGGTCGCGGGCCCGACCTTCGGGATGCCGATGGCCGAGAGGAACGACGCGAGCGGCGGGTTCCGCGACGCCTCGATCTCCTCGAGCAAGTTCTCGGCGCTGCGTTCGCCCCAGCCGTCCAGGTCGAGCAGGTCGGACGCCTCGATGCGGTAGAGGTCGGCAGGGCTGTCCTCGATTACGCCGGCGTCGACGAGCTGGTCGACGCGCTCCTCGCCGAGGCCGTCGATGTCGAGGCCGTCGTCGCTGCCGTAGTACGCGACGGCGCGGCGCAACTGGGCGTCGCAGGCGAGGCCGCCCGTACAGTAGGCGATGGGGCCGTCGTGCTCGATGGCGCTGTCGCAGACCGGACAGCGGTCCGGCATCTCGTAGTGGCCCTCGCTGCGCTTCTCGACCACCTCGTCGACGTAGGGGATGACGTCGCCGGCCCGCTCGACGCGCACGACGTCGCCGACGTTGACGTCCTTCGCCGCTATCTCGGCGGGGTTGTGGAGGCTCGCACGCGAGACGGTGACGCCGCCGACGTCGACCGGTTCCAGGAGCGCGACGGGCGTCACCCGCCCCGTCCGGCCGACCTGGAGCACGACGTCGGTCACCGGCGTCTCCTCCGAGCGCGGCGGGAACTTGTAAGCGTAGGCCCACCGGTAGTGCCGGGAGGTGGTTCCGAGCTCCTCACAGCGGTCGAGGGCGTCGACCTTGACGACGACGCCGTCGACCTCGTAGTTCAGGTCCTCGCGGTCGGCCTGCAGGGCGTCGCGGAACCGGATGGCGGCCTCGACGTCGTCGACGCGCTCGGTCCGGTCGTTGGTCCGGAGCCCGTACGTCGGGAGCGTCTCGCGTTCCTCCCAGTTCGTCGCGAACTCCGCGGAGGCGTCCAGCACGTCGTAGAAGAAACAGTCGAGCGGGCGGTCGGCGGTGACCGACGGGTCGAGCTGCCGGAGCGAGCCCGCGGCCGCGTTGCGCGGGTTGGCGAACGGGTCGTCGCCGCGCTCGACGCGCTCGCGGTTGAGCTGCTGGAAGGCGTCGCGCGGCAGGTACGCCTCGCCGCGCACGGCGAGGAAGTCGGGATGGTCGCCGCGCAGGCGCTCGGGCACGCTCGCGATGGTCCGGACGTTCTCGGTGACGTCCTCGCCCTGTTCGCCGTCGCCGCGCGTCGCCGCGCGGACGTACTCGCCGTCCTCGTAGACGACCTCGACCGACAGCCCGTCGAACTTCGGCTCGCAGACGTAACGGACGTCGTCGACGCCCAGCGTCCGCCGGACCCTGTCGTCGAACGCCCGCACGTCGTCGGGGTCGCCGCTGGAGTCGATGGAGAGCATGGGCGCGACGTGCTCGACCGTGCCGAGTTCCGCGACCGGTTCGCCGCCGACCCGGCGCGTCGGACTGTCCTCGGTCTGGACGTCGAACGCCGCTTCGAGGTCCTGCAGCCGCGAGAAGAGAGCGTCGTAGGTGCGGTCGGCGACGACGGGGTCGTTCTCGACGTAGTAGCGGTAGTCGTGGTAGCGAATCGCTTCCCGGAGCTGTTCGGCCTGCTCGCGCGCCTCATCGGCGTCCAGTTCGTCGACCGACGCGAAGTCGGTCGGCGGCGACTCGACGTATGGGTTCTCCGCGCTCACCGATGCCATCGTTTCACTGGTCGTTCCGTCCCGGGTTATAAGTTCGTGGGAGAACGCCGGCGGTGGCTCGCGGGCGGTGCTCCAGCGACGAGAACAGGCGAAAGGGAAGGCCAGACCAGCGACCGGGGTCAGAACGAGACCTGGTCGGGACCGAACGTGCCGAGCGGCATCGGGTCGCGGTCGCTGTAGTGACGGCGGCCGATGGCCTTGCTGCTGAGCGCGCAGTACATCGCCTCGCGGGCCTCGTGGGCCGAGTCGTACGTCTCCTCGCCCATCCGTTCGAACACTTCGGCGAGCGTCTCGGACCCGTTCGGCAGGTCGAGTTCGTAATCGCCGTGGGCGTCGACGAGTCCGGCGGTGTCGGTCGGGTACTGGTGGTCGTCGAGCAGTCGCGTGGCCTGCTTGAGCGTCATCACCAGAAACAGGAGTAAAGATAATTATAAACTTTGTCCACAAGGGAATGGGGTTGCGTACTAGGGCCTAAAACACGTTTAATCGCCCACCGCAAACGCCTTGCCGGGCCGCGACACAGGGAGAGCATGAGCGTCTTCGCGGACCTGCACGTCCACACGACCAACTCCGACGGGGCGATGGCCCTCGACGAGGTTCCGGAGGCCGCCCGCGACGCGGGCGTGTCGGTCGTCGCCATAACGGACCACGACCGACTCCACCCCGACCTCTCGACGCCCGTCGCCGTCGTGGACGGCGTGACCGTCGTCCACGGCATCGAACTCCGCGTCGAACCCGAGGGCGGCGAACGGGTCGACCTGCTCGCCTACGGCGTCTACCCGACGACGGAGCTCGCGGCGGAACTGCGGCGACTCCAGGAGGACCGGAAGGAGCGCGGGCGGGCCATCGTCGAGTGCGTCGAGGACCGCCTCGGCGTCGACCTGGACGTGGACATCCGGGAGGGCCTCGGCCGGCCGCACGTCGCGCGGGCCATCGCGGCCCACCCCGACACCGACCACGACGACGTCGGCGACGCGTTCGCGGAACTCATCGGCAACGGCCGCCCCTGCTACGTGGCCCGTGACGTGACGGGGTTCGAGCGAGGCGTGGAACTGCTCTCCGACGCTAGCGGGCTCGTCGGCCTGGCACATCCGTTCCGCTACGACGACCCGGCGGCCGCCCTGGAGTTGACGAGCGAACTGGACGCCGTCGAGCGGTACTACCCCTACGGACAGGAGGTCGACCACCGCCCGGTCGAGAAGGCCATCGCGGACCACGACCTCGTCCCGACGGGGGGCAGCGACGCACACGACGACGCGCTCGGCGAAGCCGGACTGTCGAAGCCGGAGTACCGCCACTTCCGGTCGGCGGTGTCGCTGGGGAACTGACGGGACCGTCGCGCCGGCCGACGGAGAAAGATTATCCCCGCGATTGACAGGAAGGCGGCGTAGCGTTAAGGTACGTCGAGTCCTTACCGTGGCGTATGCAGTGTCACTACTGCGATAGGGAAGCGACCTTCGCCCCCGAGAAGGACGGCGTTCGGGTCGGCCTCTGCGACGAACACTTCCGCGAGCGGTTCGAGGAACTCTCGGAGACCGACGCGCTGGACGCCATCGAGCAGGAGTTCGACGCGGACCAGTTCGAGTAACTTCGGTCCGTCAGTCCTCCACCGTCGCCCGGAAGACGGTCCCGGCGTAGTCGTAGACTCGTTCCGCCTTCGGCGGCGCTTCGTTCTCGGTCGTCGGGTCGCGGTAGGCCGCGGCGAGGATCGTCTGCACCATCCCGACCCCGTCCGTCTCGACGCGCACCGTCGAGACGTCCGTCTCCGTGAGATACGGCAGTCCGTTCCGGAGCGCGTACGACTGGATCGCCTGCTCCGTGACGAGCGTCGCCGGCGTACTGTCGGGCGACGCGCGTTCCAGCACCAGCGTCTCGGGCGAATCGGCCCCCTCCGCCTTCGCCGTCCTGACCGTCAGGACGTCGCCGTCGCGCTCGGTGGCGGCGACGTCAGGTGCGTCGAGGGCGAGCGTGTCGCCGGTCACCTCGAACAGCGCGAGCGCGCCAGCGTGGGCGAACGCGTAGACGCCCGGACCGAGGTGCTCCACCCTCGCGCGACTGCCCATCGCGTCCTCCTCGACGTCCGCGTCCCCGATGCCGAACTGCCACGTGAACCGGGTGCCGGGCTCGACGTGGGTGTACGGCTGTGGCACGACGTGCGGGGCGACGTAGGCCCAGCCGTCGTCGACGCGCTTCGCCACCGTCCACGCGAATGGGTTCATCCCCACCGACTCGTCGCCGCCGTTGTACAGCGTGAACGTCGTCGAGTCGCTCGGACGCGCCAGCACCTCGTCCCCCGGGACGACGTACGCCGTCTCGTGGACGCCCGTATCGAGCGCGTGGTAGCAGGTGGTGTCGTCGACGAAGGCGGGACAGGGCTCGCCCTCGAACCGCGACTGTTCGACCGGAACCGGGTCGTCGGCGGGCGGTTCGTCGGTCGTCGTTCCGTCCGTGGTCGTCCCGGTCGTCGTTCCGTCCGTGGTCGTCCCGGTCGTCGTTCCGTCGTCGGTTCCGCCGGGCGTGGTCGAGTCGGTGGGTCCGTCAGCCCCCTCGCGGAGCTGGCCGACGCAGCCGGCGAGCGCGCCGGCACCGAGGAGGGCGATGAGTCTGCGGCGTCGCATACTGCACGCCTCGCTCCGGTCGGGTAAAGCCTTTCAGTAGGCTCAAAGAAGCGTTTGAGTGATTCGAGACGGGGACGACGTCGGCGTCTCCAGGGCGTCGAACGAAGTATCGGCCGATCAGACGCGGCCGGCGTCGACGTCGATCGCGTCGACCGGGCAGACGTCGACACAGAGCATACAGTCGATGCACTGGGCCTCGTTCGCCGGGTCGGCCTTCCGCTCGCTCTCGGGGTGGTCGGGGGTGTCCACCCACTCGAACACGTCCACCGGGCAGTCTTCGAGGCACGCGCCGTCGGCGATGCAGAGGTCGAAGTCGACGGCGACGTGGGTGCCGTGGATGCCGAGTTCCTCCGGTTCGTCGACCGGACCCCACACGTCGTGGCCCTCGTGCTCGTCTACCTTCTCTCTGTTCTCAGTGAATTGGGGGTCGATAGCCATCGATGTTCACCTGCACGTACCAACGCGAAAGCAGTACTTAAACCTCCCGTCAGAACTTAAAGGTGGTGCCGCCGGCGAAAGTTTAGGTAGGGCTAAAAACGGCAGCGAGAGGACCGAGCACGAGCGTTCGGCGATTCGGCCGGACGTGAGATTTAAGTACTCAGTCGAACCGACCGGTCACCGCGCCGCAGTCGACGCAACGGGTCACGAGCGCGTCGCGGTCCTCTGTCATCTCGATGTCGTTCGGCGTGCGCTCGCCGCAGTCCTCGCAGTGGCGACGCACCTCGGTCTCGCCGGCGTCGCGAGGTGCGCCGACGGCGAGCGCGACGACCCGCTCGTCGCCCTCGTTGACGCCGCGCTGGAACTCGCCAGGGGCGACCCGGACGGCCTCGCCCGCTCCGACCGCGACCGGGTCGTCCGCCGTCTCGAACGTCACCGTCCCGGACTGGACGTAGAACACCTCCTCCTGGTCCTCGTGGGCGTGGTAGCCGAACGCGAAGCTGTCGCCCGGCGCGAGTTCGTAGTAGTTGAGCGCCACGTTCTCGGTGCCGAGTTCCTTCGTCAGCGGTCGCTTCACGTCGGCCGGACCCATGTACGACTTCGCGTCGTCGATGCGAATCTTCTCCATACCCCGTGGTACCGCCCCGCGTGAAAAAACTGCTCCGGTGGCGGCACGCCGGCCTTCGGGAGGGAGGACGTGGTGTATCAGCGCCTCTCCGGCGGCCAGTACGCCTTTGCTCGCCCGCGCCGTCGCACGACGCGGTCACGCATGAGCGACGAGAGCATCCCCGGGTACACGTTCGGCGAACCGTCCGTCGCCGAGTCACCCATCGACGACGAGGAGTTCGAACTGTTACAGGAGACGGTGATGTTCACCGAGGAGGACGAAAGGCACCTGCGCATGGCGGGCGAGGTGCTCGACGGGCAGGTCGACGACGTGCTCGACACCTGGTACGGGTTCGTCGCCGACCACGAGCATCTCGTCCAGTACTTCAGCACGCCCGACGGCGAACCCATCGACGAGTACCTCGACCGCGTCAGGGAGCGGTTCGCCCAGTGGATACGCGACACCTGCGACCCGCCGTACGACGAGGACTGGCTCGACTACCAGCAGGAGATCGGGCTCCGGCACACCCACGAGAAGAAGAACGAGACCGACGACGTCGACTCGGTCGACCACATCCCCTACCGGTACATGGCGGCGTTCATCTATCCCATCACGGCGACGATGCGCCCGTACCTGGCGAACGGCGACCACGACGAGGAGACGGTCGAGAAGATGTACGACGCCTGGTTCAAGACGGTCGTCCTGCAGGTGACGCTGTGGAGCGAACCGTACGTCCGCGACGGCGAGTTCTGACCCGACCGCGGACGACGGTCGCGTCTCCCGCCGCGGCCGCCGGCGAGAAAGCAGGGATACGACGGACCGACCCGTGGAGACGGGAACGCAGGCGAAACCCTCCCCGGGTGCGAGCAAAGGGCACAGTTCCACGCGAAACGCAGGGGGGTACGTCACCATCCCCCATCCACGTCGCGTAACGCGAAGTCACCCGCCCCACCCCGACAGTTCAACTGGCCAACGAGTCCCGGGTGCGGTCGGGAGTCACGGTATCCCACACCCGTTCGTTTCGACTGGAGCGACGGCCCCGGTCGGCGTCCACCTGACCGCTACACCTGCTTTTTTGCGCCCGCCACTCATCTCCCGAGTCGTGACCGAGATACCGAGTCCCGGCCTGGGAACGTCGGGGAACGACGACCACGAACAGTGCGCCGCGACGGTCGAGTCGGCCATCGAGATGGGGTACCGCCACGTCGACACGGCGCAGATGTACGACAACGAGGCGGCCGTCGGCGAAGGCATCGCACGCGCCGACGTCGACCGCGAGGAGGTGTTCCTCGCGACGAAGGTCCACCCGGAGAACCTCGCGCCCGAGGACGTGCGAAGGACGGTCGAGGAGAGCCTCGACCGCCTCGGCGTCGACCGCGTCGACCTGCTGTACGTCCACTGGCCGACGGGTGCCTACGACCCGGAGACGACGCTTCCGGCGTTCGACGAACTGCACGACGCGGGGGCGACCCGCCACGTCGCCGTGAGCAACTTCACGCCCGCGCTGCTGGACGAGGCGTGTGAGATACTCGACGCACCCGTGGTCGCCAACCAGGTCGAGGTACACCCGCTACTCCAGCAGGACGACCTCCGGGCGTACGCCCACGAGCACGACGTCACCCTCGTCGCCTACGCGCCGATACTGCGGGGCGAGGCCGGCGACGTGCCCGAACTGCGCGAGGTAGCGGAGAAGCACGACGCCACGCCGTCGCAGGTCAGCCTCGCGTGGCTCCACGCGAAGGACGTCGTCCCCATCCCGAAGGCGACCGGCGACGGTCACCTCCGGGAGAACTTCGAGACGCCCGACCTCGACGACGAGGACGTCGCGACGATCGACGCCATCGACCGCGAGCGCCGGCTCATCGACCCCGACGCGGCCCCGTGGAACTAGCTGCGCACGGTCTCGCGCAGGCCGGCGTTCGACCGCAGGCCGGCTAGCTCTCGCTCACGGCGACCAGCGAGCGTCCCACCGGCCGATGCCGTCGGTGCCCTGCCATCGCACCGACCGTATCGAGGCCTCGGACGACGTCTCGTAGGCGATCCAGCCGCGGTTGGTCCCGCCGGACTCGACCTCGGACGACTCGTACCGGCCGTCCTCCTTCGCGATGCCCGCCGGCCCGACCTCGGTCGTCCCGTCTTCGCCCGGCGGGTCCACCATGAGCGTGATGTCGGACCGAGAGGCGGTTCCCTGGGCCGACTCGAGTCGGTTGCCGGCGACGACGGCGACGAACACCCACTGCCGACCGTCGCCGGCGGGAACCTCTCGCCGACTCCCGTTCGGCGGGTTGTAGCTGTAGCGACTCGTCGGCGTCACGTCGTTGACCGTGAGCGCGGTGTCGACCGGGCTGACGTACGTCCCGCCGAGCGAGAACGTCCGCGGGCTGACGTCGACCGTGAACGCTCGCTGTGCGTTCGGAATCCGGAAGATTGCTCGACCGGCGTAGGGGTACCTGTACCCGGCCGACCACTTCGCTGTCTGGCCCGGGTCGATGATCTTCGTCTCGATGTCGGTCGCCTTGTGCCAGCCGTCGCCGCTGCCCGACACCCGGATGGGTGAACTGAACGCACCGGGACGGCCGCCCGTGTTCTTCACGACCGCCTTGAGCGTGAGCTCGTCGCCCATGACGGCCTCCTTCGGCACGTCCAGGGAGGTGATCGTGAACGACGGCCCTTGACTGGTGGTCCCACCGTCGTCGGTGGTCGTCCCGTCACCGCCACCCGTCGTCCCATCCCCCCGTCCCGTCGTGGTTGTCGTCGACCCGTCGCCCCCACCGCTATCAGGCCCGGAACCGCCGGTGCAGCCCGCCAGGACGGACCCGACGAAGGCAGTTCCGGACGCCGTCAGAAATCTTCTACGGCGCATGGGTAATTTATATATGGAGTGCTAAATAAAGTCTATGTAAGCAATTTGAGTCCAGACGGGACCGTTCAAGAGTTCCGACCGTATCGGCGTAGAATCCATCGTCCCTCCCCGGAAAGGAGTTGTGGCCGTCGCAGTTCGACCGCCAGAAACCGGGAGGATTCCGGCCAGAGACGTGATGCGATGGCGCTCACCGCTGCTCGACCGGGTCGCCCACGCTGATGTCCCCCGACTTCACGACCCTCGCCCGGAGGCCGCCGCGGTGGACCAGCGCGGAGAGCGCGCCGTCCTCGGTCAACGATTCGAGGTGCGAGCAGGGTTCACAGAGTTCGACGCCCTCGCAGACGGCGTCCCCGACGCGGAACCGCTCGCCGACGAGGTGGTTCAGCGCCGCGTCGCGGGTCGTGACGTTGCGGCGGTGAGCGCCGTCGGCGAGTTCGATGTCGGCCTCGCGCTCGACCGCTTCTAGCGTCTCCGCCTCGATGAGCGTCAGGTCGTTGCCGTCCATCCCGGGGTCGAAGTGGCGGTCGCCGCGGAGTCCGCTGCCCGCGACCGCCTCGACCGACCCCACCGACTCCGTCGCTGCGCCGGACTCGGGTGCGACGTGGAGCGCCGCGACCTCGCCAGTGCCGTCCATGCGGGTCGCTTCCCAGCGGGGAGATATAAACGTAGGGTCGACACAGCCCGGCGGTCAGTTGGCGAACAGGCCGGCGTGGACGGGTGCGAAGTCGCTGCCGGACGAGACGAACCGGCGCAGCGGCGCGCTGATGAGTTCGGGCCGGGCGAGGAACGCGTCGTGGCCGTAGTCGGTCTCGACGACGCGGTGGGTCGCGTCCGCGCCGGCCTCGTCGAACGCCGTCGCGAGCGCGTCGCCCTGCGCGGTCGTGAAGTGCCAGTCGGACGTGAACGAGAAGACGAGCGCCTCGCCGTCGAACTCGGCGAGCGCGTCGGCGTCCGACTCGTGACCGGCCGCGAGGTCGTAGGTCTCCATCGCGCGCGTCAGCCGAAGGTAGCTGTTGGCGTCGAAGCGGTCGACGAACTGCGAGGCGTTGTAGTCGAGGTAGCTCTCGACCGAGCGGTAGGCGTCGTCCTCGCGGCCGTCGCCCGGCGACGGAGGGACGGCCCCGGGAGCGAACTCCCGCGGCGGGGAGTCGGCCAGTTCGCGACCGAACTGGTCGGTCATCGACGGCTTCGACCGGTAGGTGACGTGCGCGATCTGGCGGGCGAGCGCCAGCCCCCGGTCGGGGTGGTCGGGGTAGTAGTCGCCGCCCTGCCACGCGGGGTCGACGGCGAGGGCACGGCGTGCGACGGCCGAGAGCGCGACCAGTTGCGGGTCGAGGCGCGCGCCGGTGGCGATGGGGACGACGCGCTCGACGCGGTCGGGGTAGCGCTTCGCCCACTCGATGGCGTTCATGCCGCCGACGCTGCCGCCGACGACGGTGTGGAGGACGGAGACGCCGAGGTAGTCGAGGAGGCGGCGCTGCGCGCGCACCCAGTCGCCGACGGTGACCGCGGGGAAGTCCGAGCCGTACGGCTCGCCCGTCCGCGGGTCCACGCTCGACGGACCGGTGGTGCCGTAGCAGGAGCCGGGGACGTTCGCGCAGACGACGAACTTGTCGGTGGTATCGATGGGAGCGCCGGGGCCGACGACCTCGTCCCACCAGCCCGCTGCCTGGGCGAGTTCGTCGTCCTGCTCCGGTTCGCTCGACCGCGCCGCACCGCGTCCGAGACGCACCTGGTGGCTGCCGGTGAGCGCGTGACAGACCAGGACGGCGTCGTCGGACGGGTCGCCGTACGTCTCGTAGGCGACCTCGAGGTCGGGGACGCCGCCGCCGCGTTCGAACTCGAACCGGCCGAGGGAGACGTGTCCGGACGTGAGGTCGCGGGGGTCCCTCGCGGCGCGTGTGTCGTTCCTGGCGCGTGTGCCGTTCGCGGGGTCGCGTGTGCCCGTCATCTACGCTACCTCCGTCGCGCGCTCGATGCTCCGGTCGAGGTCGGCGAGCAGGTCGGCCGGGTCCTCGATACCGACGGAGAGGCGGACGAGGTCGGGCGTGACGCCGGCCTCGCGCTGCTCGTCGGGCGATAGCTGTGCGTGCGTCGTGCTCGCCGGATGGATGACCAGCGTCTTCGCGTCGCCGATGTTGGCGAGGAAGCTGGCGAGTTCGGTCGTCTCGCAGAACGCCTTGCCCGCCTCGTAACCGGCCTCCAGGCCGAACGCGACCATCCCGCCGTAGTCGTCGAGATACCGCTCCGCGTTCTCGTGGGTCTCGTGGCGCTCCAGCCCGGGGTAGGCCACCCACGCCACGTCGTCGTGGTCGGCGAGGTACTCGGCGACGACGGCGGCGTTCTCGCAGTGGCGCTCCATGCGCAGCGGCAGCGTCTCCAGGCCCTGAAGGGTCTGCCAGGCGTCGAACGGCGACTGCTGGTTGCCGAGGCTGCGGAGCGACCGGAAGCGGGAGGCGGCCGCGAGCGGGGCGTCCGCGAAGTCGCGGGCGAAGTCGGTGTCGCGGTACGCGGGGTTGTCGTCGGCGAGTTCGGGGTAAGCGTCGGCGTGGTCGGTCCAGTCGAAGGTCCCGCCGTCGACGAGCACGCCGCCGACCGTCGTGCCGCTGCCGTGGATCCACTTCGTCGTGGAGTTCCAGACGACGTCGGCGCCGTGTTCGAGCGGGCGACAGAGCGCGGGCGTGGCGAAGGTGTTGTCCACCACCAGCGGCGCGCCCGCCTCGTGGGCGATTTCGGCCACGCGTTCGAGGTCCGGGGTGACCAGCGAGGGGTTGCCGATCGTCTCGACGTGGACGTAGGCGGTGTCGCCGTCGACCGCGTCCTCGTACGCCGCGTAGTCGAGGGTGTCGACGAACCGCGGTTCGACGCCGCGCTTCTCGGCGTTCGCCGAGAGGTAGGTCGTCGTCCCGCCGTAGGTGTCCGTCGAGCAGACGACGTTGTCCCCCTGCTCGCCGAGGACGAGGGTCAGCGCGTCGAGGGCGGCCATGCCGCTAGCGGTGGCGACGGCACCCGCACCGCCTTCGAGCGAGGCGAGGCGCTCCTCCAGCATCCGGGTCGTGGGGTTCGAGATGCGGGAGTAGATGTCGCCCTCGCGCTCCAGCGCGTAGAGGTCGGCCGCGTAGTCGGCGTCCTCGAACTCGTAGGAGGTCGTCTGGTAGAGCGGGGGCGCGACCGCGCCGGTCGCGGGGTCGGACTCCTGCCCGGCGTGGACGCTGCGGGTCCCCAGTCCCGGTCCGTCCGCCGCCCGCCGTCGGCCCTCGTCGTTGGTCATGTACTACAGGCATATTCGTGGAGAGATTTATAACCAGCGGTTACGACAGGAGCTGCGGCCGTCCGGAGGGCTGAACCGACGGGTCGACGGAGGTGGTAACACCTGGCATGGAAACGGTACGGACCCGGCCGGAACCGCCGCGGAACGGTACGGCGCTCACGCCGTCAGCGTCGCGAGCAGGAACGTGACCACGAGGACGCCGACGCCGAACAGCGCGACGAGGACGGTGCTGTCGACGGCGGCACCGGCGAAGACGGCGCCGAGCAGGCGGAGGAGTTCGAGCGAGACGAGCACGAAGACGACGACCCGCAGTCGGGTCACCGTGCGGCGGAGGTCGTCCACCGTCCCGTCCAGGTCGGCGACGTCGGGGGCAGGGTCGGCCATCGGGCGGCGGTTCGCACCGCCACCCCGTCAATCCTGTGACACGCGTCGGGCGTGCCTCTCTCGCTCGCCGCGCGCGGTGAACGACACCACTATGCCACTCCGGCGACTCGAATCGGTCGATGCGACAGCGGACGTTCACGCTCGCCGGCCTCGCGGCGTTGGCGCTCACGCTCGTCAGCTTCGTCCTCCTCGGGTTCGGCCGCCTCGTCCTCCCCTACCGGACGGCCCGCTACCTCTCCGCGCCGACGCTGTTCCTCGCGTTCGCGCTCGTCCTCGGCCTGCTCGGCTACTCGGCGCTGGTCGTCCTCGGCGTCGCGGACCTCGACTGACCTCACTCCCCCTGCTACGCTTCGCTGCCGCCTACCGGGACGAGCAGGACGGGAACCGGGCTCTTGCGCACGACCCGCGCGGAGACGCTCCCGAGCAGGACGCGGTCGACGCCCCGGCGGCCGTGGGTCCCCATCACGACGAGGTCGGCGTCCCCGGCGGCGTCCAGTATCGCCTTCGCGGGCTTGCCGTGGACGACATCGCCGTCTGCGTCGATACCGCGGTCCTCGGCGGCGTCGACCCCCTCGTCGACGGTCTCGGTCGCGACCGCGTCGAGACTGTCGAACAGGATGTCTTCGGCGACGTCGCGGGGCAGCACCTTCTCGTCGACGACCGAGAGGAGGTGGACGGTGGCGTCGGCGGCGTCCGCGAAGTCGAGCGCGTGGTCGAGGACGCGTTCGGACTCCTCGCTTTCGTCCAGCGGGACGAGGATGCGATCGTACATCACGTCCCTACTCGCCCGCGGCGGAGAAAGGGATGTCGGCGGGGACGGTCGGTCGGTGGACGTAGCTCCGGTAGCCGTCACGCGTCGCTGGCACGTCCCACCGCGGTTCACCCGCACCCGGCAGCGCTTTCGTCGTACGGCATGGTGAGCGCCCCGCCCTCCGTGATCTGGATCGCCACCACGTAGCAATCGCCGGGGCGCGCCTCGTTCGGGAACGTCTTCACGTACCAGTCGCCGCCCGTCAACCTCGCTTTGACCGTGAACGTCGACGGGTCGTCCATCCAGTCCTCGTCGATCACGGGCGCAGGGTTCTCGCTCGTCCCGAACTCCGAGCTGCGTCGAACCCTGATCTCGTCGTCGTACACCGCCGTCCCGTCCGAGAGGACCCGTATCGCCAGGGTGTGTGGGGCGTCGTCGAGGTTCGACACGGAAATATACTCGAGTCGCGCCCTGGAAGCGGAGAGAACCTGACAGCCCCCCAGCGCAGCGATGGCGAGCGAGAGGAACTTCCGTCGGTCCATACGCCGGACTCGACGCTCCGGAAGTAAATGGTATCGGAGACCAGGGTGAAAGATACGCGGTTCGTCATCCGTCGGGTAACTGACCGACACCTCGCCGACGGAACGCGCCGAGAGTCACTCGCGGTCCGGGAGGTTCGGACCGAGCCACGCGAGGAAGGCGTCGGGGCTGCGCGACTGTCGCCAGATGTTGCCAGGGCCCTCGAACTCGCAGACCAGCCCCTCGTCGTCCATCGCCGACGTCAGCCCGTCGACGCGCTGGACCTCGACGTCGACGCTGTCCTCGAAGGCGACGACGTGGCCGGTGTCGACGACGTGGCGCTCGCCCGAGTCGAGGCTCACCACCGAGACGGCACCGTAACTGGAGAGGAAGGTGAGGCCGGCCCCGACCAGTTCGAGCAGGAACGTGTCCCGTCCGCCGAAGAAGGTCCGCTCGCCGTCGAACGCCACGTCGAGGTCGACCGCCGCCTCCGCGGCGAGGAACGACGTCGACTGGACGTACAGCGACTCGCCGCGGAGTTCGTAGGGGGAGATGTCACCCGGGAACGGCGGCGCGAGCGTCAGCGTCGCCGGACCGTCCGCCTCGAACGTGTTCACGACGAACGAGTCGCTCAGCGCCGCGCGTTCCAGCCCCTCGAAGGGACCACGGTCCGCGTCCTCCTCGTCCCCGGACGCGACGCTCATCGACCCGGAGTAGCTGACCATCGACCCCGCCTCGGTCCGGACGGCGTCGCCGGCGTCGAGCATCAGTTCGAACTCCGCGAACGACGGCTGGTGGACCTTCTCGTAATCCATGCCGGCGTCCGGCACGCGACCCAGTCGCATATAGCTGGTCGCCGTGCCGGACGACCGCCGCCCACACGATTTAATCGACCGCGCGGCGTAGCGTGGCGGGTCATGGAGGTGAACTGCGAGGGCTGTGCGGGGTGCTGTATCGACTGGCGCGCCGTCGGCGACGGAGCGTCGGATCACGAACGTCGAGGAGCGCGACGGCCGCTCGACGACGCGTACAACCTCGTGCCGCTCACGCGCGACGACGCTCGCGCGTTCCTCGACGCGGGGCTGGCCGACGCGCTCACGCCGCGCCTCTGGCGGGCCGACGACGGCGCCGCCGTCGACGGCGTCGAGCTGGCCGCCATCGACGGGCAGCCGGTCTTCTTCCTCGGACTGCGGCAGACGGCGAAGCCGGTCGAGCCGTTCGGCACCGACGCGCACTGGCTGCCGACCTGCGTCTTCCTCGACCCGACGACGCTGCAGTGTCGCATCCACGACCGCGAGGAGTACCCGACCGAGTGCGCGGAGTACCCCGGCCACAACCTGGAACTCGACGCGGAGACGGAGTGTGAGCGCGTGGAGTCGGCGTTCGGCGGCGAACGACTGCTCGACGGCGACCCGCCGACGTCGCTCTCGGGACTGTTGCTCGGACCGCAGGCGGTCGGCCAGAAGGTGTTCGTCTACCCCGACCCGGACGACCTCGACGGGGTGGTCGACCGCGCACGCGCCGACGAACTCACGGCCGACGACCGGGCCCGGTTCGTCGCTGCCGCCGTCGCCGCGCGCCCCGGGACGACGGACGTCGACCGCGAGCGGTTCGAGACGGCGCTTGAGCGAGCGGCCGCCGCCGACTCGTGGGCGGGTCGTGCCGTCGCCGAGTGGGAAGCGACCGCCGGGACGACCGGCGACGAGGCTCCCGACCCCGACGTCGCCGAGCGGATCGAGGACGACCGCGGCGCGCCGTCGACCCCCGGCTGGTGACGGGCCACTGCCCTGGTTGGGAACGGTCTGCTCGCCGCACTCCAGCCACTCACCGCTCCCCGGTCGCTACGCTACGACGAAATCCTCGGTACGCGTCCGCAGTGCATAAAAGAGAAGCGGGGTCGCTGGCGGCGATAGCTGACCTGGTTCGAACGGAATCGGCGAGAAGCGAGCAATCCGGCGCTCTCCACTGGGGAGCCGACCTACTGCGACTTGATCTCCTCGAACTGCTCGAGCAGGTCCTCGGCAGACGTGCCGGAGTCGTACTCTACAGTCCCGTGATAGCTGGATCGCTCGTCGTCGAAGCTGGCGTCCACGGAACTGTTTTTCCGTTCACGGCGCTCGTGTTCGTCTTCGTCATAGGCACCCATTGACATGGCAACCACACCCATACTTGGCGGCTGTGCAGTATTAATGTAACGGATAATAACTGGTTTCCACGGAGCGGTTAAATCGTCAGACGCAAGGGGAGAACGCGCCGTACACACCCTCCCGGGTAGCACAAGGCGTAAAGCCCTCGAACGGATATCTGACGGTGTGGCAAGTCCGCTCCGGTTTCGCCGCTCCACGGAGCGGTGGAACGACGACCGAATCGACCGCGACATCTACGCACCCCTCGACGACAACCTCGGCGCAGAGCGCGTGACGCCCCACTACGTCGGCCCGAACGGCTACCGGACCCGGCGGTTCGAGATGGACAACGGGGACGTCGCGCTGTTTGCCTGGCGCGACGGCGACGACCCGGTGGCGTTCTGGCTCGGCAACACCGAGACGCCGTCGGCGCTGTGGAAGACGACGAAGTACACGTTCGACGAGGTACCCTATCCGGTCGCCCGGTGGGGCCAGCGCGAACTGCTGGGCGACCTCGAGGCCGAGACGCCGTGGCTCGCGGAGTACGACCACCTCTCGTGGTTCTTCCTCCCGGTACTGTTCTCGAAGGACGGCCGCGACAGCTCCCGGAAGTTCTTCCGGAACCACGGCGTCGGATTCCCGGACGCGACGCGCGACGAGGCGCTCGCGTTCTACGAGCGGTTCCTCTCGACGGGCGCGCTCGACGACTACCGCTACACGATGGCGTCGAAGCTCGGGACGAGCGAGCACGTCGACGCCGGCCGGATGAGTTCCGCGATGAGCGAGTTCACCGCCGCGAAGGTGCTCACCGACGCCGGCTACGACCTGACGCCCGAGATCGAGGTGACGACGGGGCACTCGCTGGACTTCCGGGCCGACCCCCCGGACGGCGACGGGACCACCCTCGTCGAGGTCACGCGACCGCGGCCGCCCAAGCGCCGCGACGCCGACCACCCCGTCACCGCCCTCCGGGAGACGGCGGCGACCAAGACCAACGGCCAGTTGCAGGAGCACGGCGGCGGCGCGGTCCTGTTCGTCGACTGCTCGGGCTTCCGCGACGACGAGTGGACCGCCATCGTCGGCGAGAAACCGGAGGTTCGCCACCGGCCCGCCGTGGTGTTCCGGGCGCGCCCGGACGGCAGCGTCGAGGGGTACGCCAAGGGGTCGGTCCCCCTCTCGCTCGACGGCGCGGTAACCTGGGTCTGAGCGGCGAGAAAGACGGGCGACTCTTCGATTCCGGAAACCGGAGAACGAGTTTTACGTCGCGAACGCCTACCGTCGGGTATGAGCGAGACGACCACCGACGGCGAGGCGGCGACCGAAACGGCGGAGACCCGGGTCTGGCTGGTCGAGCGGACCTACTCCGACGACGAGCAGAACCTCATCATCCTCGTGTACGCGACGCCGGACGGCGAGCGCTACTTCCGGAAGGAGCGCGCGCTGACCAGTTTCACCGGTGCGGCCCGCGAGACGCTGGCCGCCCTCGACGTCGCACCCGGGCAACTGGGGGCCGTCGACGACCCGGAGACCCGCGAGCGATACGCCGCGGAGGCGACCCGGATGGCCGAGAAGTACGACCCCGACGACCCCATCTGAGCGCGGTCGCCCGGTGGGATTCGACCCGCGACGCGGTCCTTTTTGACGCGCCACCCGTAGCGGGCGTATGACGACCGACCAGTGCGACGGGTGTGGCGCCGACGTGCCCATCGCGGGCGGCATCGCCAACCTCTGGAACACGGACCCGCAGGCGTCCGGCGGGATGACGCTGGAGTTCGAGGACGGCAGCGAACACTTCCTCTGCTACGCCTGCATCGACCGGTTGCCGGACTACCCGACAGCGGAGGACGTGGCGGCGCTGGACGAGGAAGCGCGGGACGAGGAGTGATCGCCGGCCGGTTCGCTCGCGTCCGCTCGGTGCGTCGCCGACGCGCCGTCGCCCCGGACCGTCAGGTTTTTCGCTCCCGGCTTTCGTCGAAGAAATCGTGAACCCCGAGCGGATTTTCGAGGAGTTCCCCGCTCCCTCCTACCGCGGCAACCAGCGCGACGCGCTCGCCGACGTCCGCGACGCCTTCGAAGACGGCAACGACGTGGTGCTGGTGCGCGCGCCCACGGGGAGCGGGAAGTCGCTGCTCGCCCGCGCCATCGCGGGCTGTGCCCGGCGGCCGGACGAGGCCGCACCGAGCGACGCCATCGGGGCGTACTACACGACGCCGCAGGTCTCCCAGCTCGACGACGTGGCGGCCGACGACCTGCTGGACGACCTGAAGATCATCCGCGGGAAGCGCAACTACACGTGCATCCTGCCGGGCGAGGGCGACACCCCCGTCGACCGCGCGCCCTGTGCCCGGGAGAAGGGATACGACTGCTCGGTGAAACACCGCTGTCCGTACTTCTCCGACCGCGCCATCGCCAGTAACCGCGAGATCGCCGCGATGACGCTCGCGTACTTCATGCGCACCGCCGGCTCGGAGGTGTTCCGCAAGCGCGACGTCGTCGTCGTCGACGAGGCCCACGGCCTCGCCGAGTGGGCGGAGATGTACGCCGCCATCGACCTGAACCCCCGGACCGTCCCCATCTGGGAGGACCTGCAAGTGCCCGAGGTCGACCGCGTCGAGCGCGCCGTCCAGTACGCCGAGCGGCTCTCGAACGTCTGCTCGCGCCACAAGGACGAACTCCTGGCGCAGAAGGAGCTCTCGCCAGCCGAGGCTGCGCGCCGGGACCGTCTCCAGGAGCTCATCTCCGAACTCGACTGGTTCGTCGACGACTACCGCGACCCCGACAGCGCGACGGAGTGGGTCGTCGACCAGGACGGCGCTGGCGGGTCGGGAGACGGCGGAGGTCCCATGACCATCAAACCGATGAACCCCGAGCGGTACCTCGCCCACACCGTCTGGGACCGGGGGAACCGGTTCGCGCTGCTGTCGGCGACCATCCTGAACAAGGAGGCCTTCTGTCGGCAGGTCGGCCTCGACCCGTCGAACGTCGCGCTCGTCGACGTCGGCCACACGTTCCCCGTCGAGAACCGGCCGCTGTACGACGTCACGCAGGGGAAGATGACCTACGAGCACCGCGACGACACCCTGCCGGACATCGCCCGCACCGTCGTCCGCGTCATGCAGGCCCACCCCGACGAGAAGGGCATCGTCCACGCCCACTCCTACGCAATCCAGGAGAAACTCGCCGACATGCTCGACGACTTCGGCGTCGGCGGCCGGGTGCGCGCCCACGACCGCGAGACCCGCGACGCCGACCTCGAAGCGTGGAAGGCCACCGACGACCCGGACGTGTTCCTCTCGGTGAAGATGGAGGAGGCGCTGGACCTGCGCGGCGACCTCGCGCGCTGGCAGGTGCTCTGCAAGGCGCCGTTCCAGAACACCGGCGACTCCCGGGTCGCCCACCGCCTGGAGGACGGCCAGTGGGCGTGGTACTACCGGGCCGCGCTCCGCACCGTCATCCAGGCCTGTGGGCGCGTCGTCCGCGCGCCCGACGACCACGGCGCGACCTACCTCGCCGACTCCAGTCTCCTCCAGCTGTTCGACCGCGCCCGCACGGACATGCCGGCCTGGTTCGAGGAGCAGGTCGACCGGATGTCGGTCCCCGACCTCCCCGACTTCGACCCCGGCGACGCCGGCGGCGGCCCCGGCGGGCGGACCCGTCGCTCACGGCGCGGTCGACGGACGAGCGGCGGGGGAACCAGCGGAAGCGGCGGGACGTCCGACGCCGGCGGGTCCAGCGGCTCCAGCACCCGCGAGCGCAAGAGCCCGATGGCCGACGTGTGGGACACCGAGTAGTCAGAAGAACGATATCGAGTACGCTATCCCCGACCCGAGCATCAACAGGACGAAGAACAGCGATATCAGTTTCTGTCGAAGGTTCTCCATGTCTGTTCCGGAGGCGGCGACCGACATAACCGTTAGGGTCACGACGGCGGGGGGTTCGACCTGGAATGGGTTCACCTCGAAAGCCCCCATCCGCTCGCCGCCTGCGACTCGCTGCGCTCCTCACTGCGTTGCGGTGGTTGCGTCGTCTCGGCAGCCGAGCGGACGGCCCCTTCCAGTCCCGCCCAGCGGTAGTCGGTCGGGTAGCCGAAACGGACGGACTGAACGGGACGAGTCGCTGAGAGACGGTGACCCACCGTCGGCGCGTTCGTCACCGGCGCGCGCGAGCAACGCGCGCGAGGGACGAGCATCGCAGGCGGGAGCCCAGCGAGCGCCGAGACGCGCAGGCGGCTGGGGAGGGCGAGGCGCGGTGCGGGGCGGGGCGGACCGTGGCGGATGAAGGGCGAGCGAGCACCGCAGGTGCGAGCGAGGGCTTCTCTACTCAGAGGCTCAAGCGGTAGCTAGCCGCGTGGAACGCACGCAGTCACTGGCCGTGCGGAGTACCCCGCAGCAGGTCGTCACGAGCGACGAACGCGGAGCGAGCACCGCAGGTGCGAGCGAGGGCTTCTCTACTCACAGGCTCGAGCAGTAGCTAGCCGCGTGGAACCGCAGTTAGTCGTCGCAGAAGGCGAACGGGAACGCGCATCAGAGACAGGGAGGGACGGCCGCAATCCTGAACCTGGCGCACAGCGAAGCGCGTTCGATGACGGCTCGCAAGCGACTGTCACGGCGGATGCTCGTCTCGGCTGCCGGCGCGTCGTTGCTCGCGGGGTACGTCGCCGAAGCGCGCGGTCGCGGCGTCGGACGACAGGAGGACGAGGGGGAGACGGTCGCCCTGCCGTCGCCCGACCGGGAGGGCGACCTCGCCGTCGAGGCGGCCATCGCGAACCGGCGGTCGCGGCGCGAGTACGCCGACGAACCGCTCTCGACCGCCGAACTGGGGCAACTGCTCTGGGCCGCCCAGGGCGTCACGGAGCCGTCGACCGGCCACCGCGCCGCGCCGAGCGCGGGGGCGACCTACCCGCTCGAACTCTACGCCGTCGTCGGCGAGGGCGGCGTGGCGGACCTGCCGGCGGGCGTCTACCACTACCGGCCGAAGTCCCACAGCGTCGAGCGGACGCGACGCGGGGACGTCCAGGCCGAGTTGCGGGACGCGGCCGTCGACCAGGAGTGGGTCGGCGCGGGCGCGGTGGACGTGGTCGTCACGGGCGTCGACCGGCGGACGGTGCAGCGCTACGGCGCGCGCGGCCGGCGGCGGTACGTGCCGATGGAGGCCGGCCACGCCGCGGAGAACCTCTACCTGCAGGCGGAGGCGCTCGACCTCGCGATGGTGACCATCGGCGCGTTCGCGGACGACCAGGTGGTCTCGCTGCTCGACGCGCCCGAGCGGAACCGGCCGCTGTCCATCAATCCCATCGGCAAGCGGCCGTAGAAGGAGAACCCAGCGTCACTCGGGTTCGACGCGGCGTTTCGACTCCATCGGGTCGGGGGCGTCGCGGGCGTCCGGGCCGTCGCGGGACCCCTCGCTGACGCGCAGGCCGCCGGCTTCCTCGCGGCCGCCGAGTTCGCGCTGCGGGAACGGAATCTTGACGCCGGCGTCGTCGTAGGTCGCCTTGACCGCCCCGATGACGTTCGCGAGGGCGCGGGCGCGGCGGCGGGCGCTGGGCTTCTCGATCCAGAACCGGAGTTCGAGCACGACCGCCGAGTCGCCGAAGCGCTTGGGGTAGGCCTCCGGCGCCGGAACGCGCATCACCTCGTCGACGTCCGTCATGGCCGACTCCGCGAGGTCGACCGCACGGTCGACGTCCGCGTCGTAGTCGACGCCGACGTCGAGCCGCAGGCGGATGCGCCCCTTCTTCGTCCGGTTGATGAGCGTGCTGTCGCCGACCCGGTCGTTGGGGATGACGACGAACTCGCCGTCGAAGTTCTCGATGCGGGTGTTGGTGATGGTGATGTCGGTGACGATGCCCTCGTGGTCGCCGATCTCGATCCAGTCGCCGATCTCGAAGGGTCGGGAGAACATCAGCACGAACCCGGCGATGAGCGAGCCGAGCGTCTGTCGCGCCGCCATACCGACGACGATGCCGAGGAACCCCGCGCCGACGAGCAGGCCGCTCAGGTCCACGTTCCAGATGGAGAGGACGACCAGGCCGGCCGACGCGAAGATGACGAGCTGGAGGACGCGGATGGAGATCTCCTCCTGATGTTTCGTCAGCCGGTCGGAGGTCTCGCCGAACCGCTTGAGCCAGTCCTCGAGGATGCCTGTACCGACGTAGGTCCCGCCCAGCAGGCCGACGGTCAGCCCCACCTGCACGAGCCGCGGGACCGACTGGTCGAACAGCGCCAGGATGGTGGCGAGCAAGCCGAACCGCCCCCAGACGGCCAGCACCGCCAGCCCCGTCAGCGCGACGATGACGGTCTGCAGCGTTCGGACGAACAGCCAAACGGGGACGCGCAAGGGGACGTACTCTGCAATCAGGTCGGCCAGCTCCTCGACGTGACCGGTGACGACCCGCTCGGCGACGAGGTCCCGGAGCGACCGCACGAGGAACGGCGCGACCACGTGGCTGGCGACGACGCCGCCGATGACGAGCGCCGCGCTGGCGACCAGTTGCATCTCGGTCGTCGAGATGTCCTCCAGCAACGCCAGCGTCCGCTGCGGCCACGGGAGTCCCATTTCCCTTGGATTCCCAGACCAGCGACTATTGAAACTTCCGCATGCTGTAACGTTCGTCACGCTCCGTAACCACGGGACACAGCGGCATCTATCGCCAGAACCCGACGCCAGCAACCAGTTCGCTGATAGCTCCGGGGGCGACGAGCGGCCACCGTCAGTCGACGCGCGCGTCGACGACGACGTGGAAGACGCCCTCGCTGTGGCTCTTGACGCGCCGGCGGTCGAGCACCTCGACCGTCCGGTCGCGCTCGCTCGCCGCGTCGCGCAGTCGTCCGACGGGGCGGTCCCAGAGGCGCGCCTCGGGCGTCGCTTCGTGGAAGTGGACGACGCCGCCTGGGTCGAGCGCGGCGAGCGCGGCGTCGAGGTACTCGTAGGCGTCGTAGTAGCCCATGACGACGCGGTCGACCGACGCCTCGACGTCCCGGCAGTCGGCGCGGTAGGCGTCGACGCGGTCCTGGACGCCGTTCATCACGGCGTTCTCCAGCAGGAACTGGAACGCGGTCGGGTTGCGCTCGACCGCCGTGACCCGGGCCCCGGCACGGGCCATCGGGAGCGTGAAGTAGCCGATACCGGCGAACATGTCGAGGACGCGCTCGCCCTCGGCGACGACCTCGCCCATGCGGGCGCGCTCGCGCTTGTTGCCGGGCGAGAACATCACGGACGCGAAGTCGAGGGCGTACTGCGTGCCGTGCTCGGTGTGGACCGTCTCGGTGTCGCCCGCGCCGGCGACGACGGTCACGTCGGGTTCGCGGTGCTCGCCGGCGACGCCACCGCGGGCGAGCACCGTGTCGGCCTCGCCGTGGAGGTCGAGCAGCGCCCGGCCGACCGCCTCGCGGCGGCGACACTCCCCGAAGTCGACGAGCACGACGGTCCCGACGACCGCCCACGACCCCGGCGCGCGCTCGATCTCCTCGTCGGTGAAGCCGCGGTCGCGGAGGTGGGCGTCGAGGTCCGGCAGGCGACGCTCGGGGTCGTCCTGTTCGACCACGTCGAGAACGTCCGTCTCCTCCGGGCGGGCCGTGACGGGGAGTTCGACCGTCTCGTCGTCGCGTTCGCGCACCGCTCGCGCGTCGTCGTAGACGCCCTCGGCGTCGAGCGCCGCGATGGCGTCCTCGGCGCGCGGCTTTGCGACCACGGCGGCGAGCGCGTCACTGCTCACGCCTCGCCACGTGGCGACCCGTCGGGCACCACGTGCAGTCCCGCGCGACTCTTGAGTACCCGAACGGTGTCGGCGTCCGGGTCGAGGTAGTCCGGGCGGGATATCGTCTTCGTCTGGTAGGTCTCGGGGTCGAGCACCTGGACGGCGTGCTCGTCCTCGACCGAGACGAGCGTCGTCTCCTCGGCGTCGTCGACGGTCCCGAGTTTGCGCGCGTCCGGCGCGTCGCCGTCCTCGGGGCTCGCCTCGTACTGCTCGCCGGTGGTGAGCCGGCGGCCCTTGAGGTTGCCGCGGACGCTCCGGACGAGGACGGGGCCCTCGCCGTCGTCGAGGTCGACGACGTCGCCGGGCGTGAACGGTGGCAGGCGGACGGAGTAGGTGACGCGGTACACCTCGTCGCCGTCCTCGTCCTCGGTGACGAGCGTCTCGGAGTCGTCGAAGTCGCCGCCGAACTCCTCGACCAGCTTGCTCGCGATCTTCTTGCCGATGTTCGTCGTCGAGACCTTGATGTTGAGGCCGCCGTCGGTCTCGCCGACGTCGGTGACGAAGGCGTCGCGGTCGCCGGTCGCCTCCATCGCCTCGACGGTCTCGGTCGCTATCTCGCGGGCGCGGTCGGTCTCCTCGGCGGTGGGCACGCGGTCGACCGCCCGCACCTGGACGGTGCTCGCGTAGTAGTCGCCCGCGATGCGACCGCAGCGCGTGCAGGTCTCGCGGGAGATCTTCACCGGGACCGTCACCGTCTCCTCGACGAGGGTGTCCCGGACGACGCCGGAGAAGTGACAGTGCATCCGGATGGTGTTCTGGTCGACCTGCTCGGGGTCGACCTGCCAGGAGACGTCGCGGGCGTCGACGTGGACGCCGAGTGCCTCGCTGACCTCCTCGATGGCGACGTCGGTGTAGTCTTGCGCGCCGACGTCGACCCATCGCTTGCCGCGGTGGATGGCACCGCACTGCGCGCAGACCCGCACCTCGATGCGGTCGGGGGCGTCGACCAGGTCGAAGCGGTCGAAGTAACAGGAGTCACAGAGCTTCCGCTCGCGCCGGGTGGCGGCCCCCGGGTACTGCCGTTGCTCGCGGTCGACCGCTATCGGGTCGCCGCACCTGGGGCAGAACTCGCCAGACTCGGTCATCGGCGGATGTAGGGCGCTCTCGCTTTTAAACCTGTAGAACCGGAACCCGAGACGACTTTAGGCACCGCCCCGTTGCGGCGGGCATGGACCGCCCGCTCGTCGCGCTCGTGATGGCCGGCGGCACGGGGACGCGCCTCTACCCCGCGAGCCGGAGCGACCGCCCCAAGCAGTTCCTCCCGCTCGGCGACGGCGACGACTCTCTCCTCGCCGAGACCGTCTCCCGCGCCGGGTTCGCCGACGAGGTCTTCGTCGTCACCGGCCCGGAGCACGCCGACCGCGTCCGCGAGCACGTCCCGGAGGCCGGCGTGCTGGTCGAACCCGACCCGAAGGACACCGGCCCCGCGCTCGTCTACGCCGCCCACCGCGTCCGCGAGCAGGTCGGCGACTGCGTCCTGCTCGTGCTCCCCAGCGACCACCACGTCGCGGGCGACTTCGCCGCGACCGCCCGCCGCGCCGCCGCGGTTGCAGTGGAAACCGGGGGGCTCGTCACGGTCGGCGTCGAACCGACGCGCCCGGCGACCGGCTACGGCTACGTCGAACCGGGAACCGACCACGGCGACCACTTCGACGTCGCGCAGTTCCGCGAGAAGCCGGACCGCGGGACGGCCGAGCGGTTCGTCGACGAGGGGTTCTACTGGAACGCCGGGATGTTCGCGTGGACGCCGGAGACGTTGCTCCGGGAGGCCCGCGATTCACCACTCGCGCCGCTGGTCGACGCGCTCGACGACGGCGACCCCGAGCGCGGATTCGACGCCGTCGACCCGGTGAGCGTCGACTACGCCGTGCTGGAGCGCACCGACGACGCCGTCGTCGTGCCCGCGACCTTCGAGTGGGACGACCTCGGGTCGTGGGACGCGCTCGAACGCATCGCGGACGGGGCGGACGGGAACACCGTCGTCGGCGACGCGCTGACCGTCGACGCCACGGGGAACGTCGTCGCGACCGACGGCCACGTCAGCCTCGTCGGCGTGGACGACCTCGTCGTGGCGGCCTACGACGACCGCGTGCTCGTCGTCCCGAAAGCGGAGGCCCAGCGCGTGCGCGAGGTCGTCGCCGAGCTCCGCGAGACGGACGACTTCTGACGGTCGCGAGCGCTGGCCATCAGCTTTCTCACCGTCCCTGACGGCCATTCGACCATGGGAGACACACCGACCGTCGACAGCGTCGAGACGGAGGACGAGTACATCCACGTCCGGTTCCGCGACCCGGACGAGTTCGACACCATCCGGACGCCCGACTGGGCGGCCCACGCCGCCCAGGACGTCTCAGAAGGGGCGGAGGTCAGGACCGGCAAGCGCAAGGACGGCGACGACTGGGAGGTCCAGAGCGTCCTCATCGACAAGTACGCCGGCGAGGACACGACCCGCGACGAGGCGAAGGAGATCGTCGAGAAGATCGAGTCCTAGTCCTGCGCGCGCCGCAGGTCGCAGTAGTGGAAGACGCCGTCGCCCATCTCGCGAGCGACGACGTCGCCGGTCGTCACCGGGACCGGTTCCTCGAAGACGGGCCCGTCGTGGACGAACGTGTGGAACGCGCCGTGCTCGCCGCAGGGGTCGACGTCGTCGGGGAGCGCCGCCAGGAACTCGGTGTCGAACGCGCGGCCGGCGAACGACGGGTCGAGCGCGGCGCCGTCCACCGCGACGACCGTCGCCCGGAAGCCGGCGTCGAGGAACGCCCGCGCCTGTTCGGCGGTGTCACGCCCCCAGAGCGGGAAGGCGGCGTCCACGTCGGCGTCGGCGAGGCGCTCCTCGCGGTACGCCCGGACGTCGTCGAGGAAGATGTCCGCGAACGCCAGCCGGTCGACGCCGCGCGCCTCGTAGTCGGCGACGACGGCCGCCATCCGTTCCTCGTACTCGTCGTTCGACGGCGCCTCGGGGAGGTCGACGAATCGGATGGGGACGCCGAGCGCCGCGGCTTGCGCGGCGTACAGGTCGCGATGCACGCCGTGCATGCTGGAGCGGTCGTTCACGCCCAGCGTCGTCAGCAGTTCCACGGGGTCGTCGCCGGCCCGCCGGAGTACCCACAGCGCGAACGCGGCGTCCTTGCCGCCGCTCCACGAGAGGACCGTCGCCATCAGCTCCGGAGCCGGCCGCCGTCGACGGGGACGGCGGCGCCGTTGACGAAGCTCGCGCGGTCGCTGGAGAGGAAGGCGACGGCGTCGCCCAGCTCCATCGGGTCGCCGACGCGGTCGAGCGGGATGTCGCTCGCCCAGTCGGCCAGCCCGTCCTCGTAGGAGTCGTACTGGCCGCGGTCGAGCGCGTCCTCGACGAGTTCCTGGATGCGCGGCGTCTCGTGCGCCCCGGGCAGTACCGCGTTGGCCCGCACCTCGGGGGCGAACTCGCGGGCCTGCGTCTTCATCAGGCCGATGACGGCCCGCCGGACGGCGTTCGAGAGGACGAGGCCGTCGATGGCCTCGCGCACGCTCGTCGACGTGATGGTGACGAGGGTGCCGGCGTCGCTCTCGACGAGGTGGGGGCGCGCCGCCTTCGTCGCCCAGACGACGCTCATCACGAGCAGGTCGTAGGCCTGGTACCACTCGCGCTCGGTCGTGTCGACGAACCGCCCGCTCGGCGGCCCACCCGCCGAGGTGACGAGGTGGTCCAGACCGCCGAACGTCTCGACCGTCTCGTCGACCAGCGCCGCCACCTCGTCCGGGTCGGTGATGTCGGCCGGCACCGCGAGCACGTCGCCGTCGCCCATCTCGTCCACTTCGGCTTCGGCGTCGGCGAGAGCGTCCTCGCCGCGCGCACAGATGGCCACGTCTGCGCCCTCGCGAGCCAGTGCCTTCGCGCTGGCGAGGCCGAGCCCGCTGGAACTCGCCGTCACCAGCGCCGCGTTGCCTTCGAGTCCAAGGTCCATGTTACAGGGTTCGCGGGCGACGATAAAACGTCTAGGGGACGCGACGGCTCCCGAGGCGCGGAGACGTAGCCCGGAACGAACAAGTCCCCCTGCAGAAAAGAAGGGATATGAACGCGACGCGCGTCGGCCTCTGGCTGTTCGTGGTCGGCCTGCTGCTGTTCGTCGGCGCGGCGGCGACGGCCCCGACGGGGGCCTGTCCGGCCGTCGAGTCGGCGAACGACGTGGTGGACTGCGCGGGTGAACCCGGACTCGAACTGGTCTACGGCGGCCTGGGTCTCGCGGCCGTCGGCGGCCTCGTCTGGACGGCCGGCGTCGTGGCGACGCTCGTCATCGACTTCTCGATCTAGCTCGACTTTTCTCGGAACGAACGGGTAGCGATACTGGAGTTCGACGCGACGGGACTGCTGGCGGAGCGGTGGGTCGAGAAGCGACTCAGGGGCTCGAACTCCGGCTGTCGTGGCGGCGCTCGGCGCGGTGTTCGCTGATGAGGCGGTCGAGCTGGTCGGACTTCCGTTCGAGCCGGCGCTGTTCGGCGCGGTCGTGCCAGTCGTCGACGACCGCCTCGACCTCGCTCTCGCGGGCGACGGCGAGCTCGTCGACTTCCTGCAGCGTCACGTCGTCGGCCGGGCCGACGGGGATCTCGTGCTCGAACAGCACGTCGTCGGCGACGTCGGAGATGCCGCCCTCCTTGAGCACGACGCGGGGATTCACCTCGGCGAGACGCTCGGCGGTCGAGCGGCCGGCGCCGCTGGCGTCCCGGAGGTAGACCACGTCGTCCTCGGCCAGCCCGTAGTCGTCGTGGGCGCGCCGGATGGCGTCCTTCGTGAACTTGTCGACCGGTTTGACCGGGACGAGGTCCTTCTTCTGGGCGGCGACGTCGGTGAAGTTCGAGTGGTCGAGCTTCCAGAGCTGCTTGAGCCGCGCGAGCTTGTCCTCCAGTTCCGCGATGCGCTCGTCGCGCTCGTCGACCTCGCGTTCGAGGCGGTCGGTCTCGCGTTCGAGCCGCGACACCTGGCGGCGCTCGCGGGCGTCGCGGCGCTCCTCGCGGCGCGCCTCGGTGAGTTCGTCCTCCAGCTCCGCGATGCGGTCGTCCTTCTCCGAGACGGTCTCCCGGAGGTCCTCGACGTGCGACTGCAGGCGGTCGACCTGCGATTCGAGCTGCCTGATGCGCTTCTCCTCGTCGGTGAGCTCCCGGGGCGCGTGCTCGGTCTCCTCGTCCTCCTCGTCCGGTTCCTCCGTCAGGTCGGCGAGCGCCGCCTCGACGCTCTCCTCGCCGGCGACGACGCGGGCGGTCACCTCGCCGCGCGAGACGCCCGCCGGCACCTTCCGGGCGATGCGCCGGAACTGGTCCTCGTGGCGGTCGAACGCGTACAGCGCGGCGGCCATCGCGTCGCGCTGGTGGTCGTTGTCGTAGTCGTGGTCGCGCGTGCGGTGCTGCTTCTCGTCGACGGGAAGGTCGCGCTCGGGCGTCCATCCGGCGGCGTCGAAGCTGCGCCGTATCTTCTCGACGGTCTCGGGCATCGGCGTCACGTCGGCCGCGACGACGACCGGCCGGCCGCGCGAGATGATCCACTCGATGACCTCGGCGGTGTCGGCCGTCCGGGTGCTCCAGACGTCGAGCAGGGTGCCGTCGAGGTCGACGAGCGCGACCGCCGTCGTCGTCCCGGGGTCGATGCCGACGAGGACGTGGTCGCGGCGCTTGGCCAGCGGTTCGAACTCGATGCCGTCCCGCTGGAGACGCTCGACCTCGATGCGGACGTCGCCGGAGCGCCGCGCGGAGACGGGGATGTCCTCCGGGCGCGCTTCGACCTCGAACACGGCGTTGGCGTAGCCGCCGTACTTCTCGGTCACCTCGCGTTCGTAGTCGAGGTTCGCGCCGTCGAGGCTCGACTCGACGTCCCGGGCGGCCTCCTTGACGGAGCCGTGGATGCGGCGCGTGTAGCGGTCCTCGCTCCAGCCGCCCTTGCCGGTCGAGCGACCGCGGGCGACCTTGACGCGAGTCGTGTCGGTGAACGCCGACACCTCCTGGCCGACGTTCGTCGCGGCCAGCCGGGCCGCCGCCTCGGCCTCCTGCATCGGGTCCTTGCCGTACGGGACCCCGTGCCGGGAGGCGACGCGGGAGAGCGGTTCCGGTCGCTCGTCGCCGGTCACCTGGACCAGTCGCGTCCCGTCCGGCAACTCGCGCAGGAAGTGGACGAGCGCGTCCTTGTCCGCGGCGAGTTCGTACATGTTGTCCGTCGCCACGAGCGCCGGTTTCTCGCGCTCGATGCGGCGCAGGAGCTTCCGGTGGGTGACCACGTCGCGTTCCAGTTGCTCCCCGTCGTAGACGACGAGCGCGTAGGAAGGAGCGTCGCCCCGCACGTCCCCGCTCTGTACGTCGACGCCGAAGACCAGCGCGTCGAGGGCGCTCGTTCGCTCGCTCACGGGACGGAGTAGGGCCCTCCGAAATATAAATCCGGCGCGCAGTTCGCTCTGCCGAACCGTTCGCCGGTGGCCATGCCAGCCGATGGCGGACGTCGTACTGTCGCGCCGGTGACCGGTCGCGGGTGTTCTCCGGCGCGATGACGAAGGGCGTCGGCGCGACTCGCGCATCGTCGTGCGACCGGGCGCGGCCGACGGCCGGCCACGGCGCGTTTTCCACCGGTTCGCTCCCGTCAGTCGTCGCCGCCGCTCGCCAGCTTGAACCGCTGGACCTTGCCGCTGGTCGTCCGGGGGAGCCGCTGGACGAACTCGACCTCGCGCGGATGCTTGTACGCCGCCATGTGCTCCAGGCAGTGCTGCCGGAGGCGCTCGGCGTCCGGGTCGGTCCCGTCGGCCGGGACGACGAACGCCTTCACCGTCTCGCCGCGGCGGTCGTCGGGGACGCCGGCGACGCTCGCGTCCTCGACGCTCGGGTGTTCGTGGAGCACCTCCTCGACCTCGTTCGGGTAGACGTTGTACCCGGCGGTGAGGATGACGTCCGACTTGCGGCCGAGCACCTCGTAGTAGTTGTCTTCGTCCCGGCGGACGACGTCGCCGGTCCGGAGGTAGCCGTCGTCGGTGAACGCGTCGGCCGTCTCGTCCGGCCGGTCGTGGTAGCCGGCCATGACGTGCGGGCCGCGAACGAGCAGTTCGCCGGACTCGCCGGGCGACACCTCCTCGCCGTCCTCGTCGACGACCTTGCAGTCGGTCGCGCGGAACGGCTGGCCGACGGTGCCCGGCCGCGGGCCGAAGGTGGCGTTGATGCCGGCGTGGGTGCCGCCGCCGGTCTCGGTCAGGCCGTACGCCTCGAACAGGTCGACCTCGGCCTCCGCCTCGAACCGCTCCTGGACGGCGACCGGCATGTCCGTGCCGCCCTCCATCGCCTCCGCAAGGCTGGAGAGGTCGTACTCGCCGAACGACTCGTGGTTGATGATGTCGACGTACATCGCGGCGACTGCGCCGAACTTGGTGATGGACTCGGCCTCGATGGTCGCCATCGCGGCCCCGGGGTCCCACTCCTGGGGGTCCCGGAGGTACACCGACGCGCCGCGCACCAGCGGTTGCCACGTCCGGTTGACGAACCCGGCGATGTGCGACAGCGGCAGCACCGAGAGGAACCGCTCTTCCTCGGCGTCGAGCGTCGTGCGCTCGAACCCGACGAACGACTGCGCGCGGAGGTTGCGGTGCGTGAGCAGGACGCCCTTCGGCTCGCCGGTCGTGCCGCTGGTGTACGGCTGCATGGCGACGTCGTCGCCGTCCCGGCCGGCGACGAACGGTTCGCCGTCGACGTCGACGAACCGAACGTCGGCCGCGGTGCGGTCGTCGCCGGCGGAACCGTCGAGAACGCCCCGCGCGTCGTCGCCGGTCTCGCTCCGCGGCGCGCCGTCCGCGTGGACCACGACGGTCGGGTCGGCGTCGAGCCCGTCGAGCGCAGTCTCGAGGGTTCCGAGCAGCGATTCGTGGACGACGACCGCGGCGGCGTCCGCGTCGTCGAGCCGGTAGGCGACCTCTCGCGGGCGGAACTGGGGATTGAGCGGGACGAACGGGGTGCCGGCCTTGATCGCGCCGAGCGCGGCGACGACGAACGCCGGGCGGTTCGGGAGGAACACGCCGACGCGGTCGCCGGGCGTCAGACCGAGGTCGCGCAGTCCACCGGCGAACCGCGCCGACCGGTCGCGCAGGTCTGCGTGCGTGTACGTCGTCCCTGAACGGCCACCAGTTGCACCGTCCGCCTCCCCTGTCCGCTCGCCGGTCGCACTGTTCGTCTCGATAGCGAGCCTGTTCGGATGGGTCGCGGCCGTCTCGTCGTACAGTCTCCCGACGTTCCCCGACCGGGCCGTCGCCGAGAACGCAGCGGATTCCATGCCTCGCACGCCGACGACTGCGGGAAAAAAGCAGGGGAACCGTTCACTGACGTAGACGTGGCGTATCCGGACGGCGACGGGTCGGATGGAAGCGGCTATGCGGTGTTCAGGGCGAGCGACTTCGACGGACGGAACGGACTAACCACCGGTACAGACGGCCTACGACCGCGGTCCACGGCACCTAACGGCGACGACTCCACGACCGCGCGGTTTCCCCGACCGTTACGCGGCGAACGGTCGAGCCGATTTAACCGTCGCGTCGGCGAAGCCGCGACGATGGCTGACCGAGCGACGCGACCGGGCTCGCGGTCGACGGACGACGCGTACACGATCCGCCGGTACGTATCCGGCGACCGCGACGGCGTGCTCTCGCTGTACGAGACGGTGTTCGGCGACAGCCGCGGCGGAGGGGAGTGGTTCGACTGGAAGTTCGTCGACAATCCCTACCATCCCGACGTCCCCATATTCGTCGCGGAGCGCGACGGCGAGGTCGTCGGCGCGCGGCCGAGCCTGCCGCTCCCGCTGTCCGTCGGCGGCGAGCGGGAACTCGCGCTCGTGCAGGTGGACCCGATGGTCCACCCCGACCACCGCCGACGGGGGCTGTTCACCCGCCTGGCGGCGGCGGTCTACGACCACTACGGACCGCGGGAGCCGTCCGTCGTCGTCGGGTTCCCGAACGAGGCGGTGAAGGGCGGACTGGAGAAGCTCACCGAGGAACTGTCGCTCGACGAGGGGATACTCGAACGGTTCCCCGAGTACTACCGGGTCCAGAACCCCGCTGCACTGGTCGACGCGGCGGAGACGGACCTGCTGAAGCGCCTCGCGACCCGGCTCGGGGCGGGCGTCGAGGGGTACCTCGCCGCCCGCGACCGGCTCGGGAACGCGACGGCGGAGGGACGCGTCGAGCGCTACGCGGGGACCCCCGCGGCGCTGCTCGCCGAGGTCGCGGCGCACCGCCCCACGCCGCACGCGACCGCGGTGCGGAACCGACAGTTCGTCGAGTGGCGGTTCCGGAACCCACGGTACTCCTACGCGACGTACGTCCTGCGACGCAGCGGCGTCCCGGTCGCTGCACTGGTCGTGGGCGAGCAGCGCGACGTCGGACCCGACGTCGCCCACGTCTCGGACGCGCTGCCGGTCGGCGGCGGTCGGCGTCGCAGCGACCGGCTCTCGACGCTGCTCGGTCGGGTCGTCAGCGACTACGCCGACGCCGACCTCCTCGCCGCGGCCGGCCGGACGATTCCCCGGTCGGTGCTCGCGTCGCACGGGTTCGTCGGGAACGACCGCTTCCCGCTCTCGCGATTCACCGCGACCTACTGGTTCAGCGCACGCCCGATCACCGACCGCGGCGTCGACGAGTGGGTCCTCAACGGTCACCACCTCGCCGACTCGGACGCCTGGCGGCTCTCGTTCTGCGAACTGGAGGTCGGGTGACCGGGGAGCAGGGTGCCGACGGCGGCGTGCCGGACGCCGGGAATCGGCACGTCCGCTTATCACCGGCGCGCCACGTTGGTCGACCGTGGGAACGAGATTCACCCGCCTCGATTCCGGGACGACGAACTGCTACCTCCTGGAGGCCGACGAGGGATACCTCCTGATAGATACGGGGTACGAGGAAGACTACGACGGCTTCCGCGAGGAACTGCGCGAGCGCGACGTCGCGGTGTCCGAGGTCGAGCACCTGCTGTTGACCCACCACCACGACGACCACGCGGGGTTCGTCGCCGACCTGCTGGCCGACACGGACCTGGAGATCATCGCCCACGAGGCCGCCGAGGAACTGCTCAGGACGGGCGAGAACGACAGGCAGCACGGCGGCGGCTACCTGAACCGGCGCATCTACTACCTGGCGAAGCTGCGCAAGCTGCTGAACCCCGGCTGGGACCTGACGTTCCCGCCCGTCGAACTTCGGCCGGACGACGTCCGGGTCGCGGGCGACGACGACGAGGTGCTGCGCGAGCGCGGCATCGAGGGGCAGGTACTGTACACGCCGGGCCACACCATCGACTCCATCTCGGTGGTGCTCGACGACGGGACGACGTTCCCCGGCGACGCGGCGATGAGCTGGCCGCTGTGGGCGGGCATCCGGTACTGTCCCGTCTTCGTGACCGACGTCGACGAGCTGTACAGGAGCTGGGAGCGACTGCTGGACGCCGGCGCGCGGACGCTCTACCCGGCGCACGGCGACCCGTTCGACGCCGAGAGGCTCCGGGAGAACCTCGGGGCGTACGACGACGACTCGCTGGTCGAGTTCTTCTGACCGTTCGGGTCAGAACATTGAAATGGCCCCCGGCCGTCAGCACGTGGTATGTCATCAGACACCACGTCCGCGCGGATGGCGGGCGACAAGGTGCGCCGGTTCGCGGGCGGCGTACTCGTGCTCGTCGGGTTACACTTCGTCGCCGAACTGGCGCTCGGGGCGGTCCATGCAGTCCCCGGGAACGGACTCGTGAGCCAGGCGTACGCGCTGCTCGCGGCCGCGCTGTTCGTCGGCGTCGGCGGGACGATGCTGGCGAAGGGACGGCTGGCCGACCGGCGACTCGAATGGGTCGGCGCGGCGCTGGCCGTCGTGGTGGCCGCGCTGGTGCTCGCCCCGTACCTGCTGTAGCTCGCCGGCGCGCAGAAGAGAGATTCGGACGGGACCGTCGACCCGGGTCTACGTCCCGTGCTGCCAGCTGTCCATGTACTCCGCCTGCTCGTCGGTGAGGTCGTCGTACTCGACGCCCTCGGCGTCCAGCTTTATCTCGGCGATCTCTCGGTCGAGGTCGTCGGGGACGTCGTGGACGCCCGCCTCGTACTCGTCGCCGTTCTCGACGAGTTCGCGGACGCAGGCGGCCTGCACGCCGAAGCTCTGGTCCATGACCTCGACGGGGTGGCCCAGCGCGACGGGCGCGGCGAGGTTGACGAGGCGGCCCTCGGCGACGACGTTGAGCCGGCGGCCGTCCGCCATCTCGTACTCGCGGACGCCCTCGCGGGCCTCGCGCTCGGCGACGGCCATGTCGGAGAGTTCGTCGAGGTTGACCTCGACGTCGAAGTGGCCGGCGTTGGCCAGCAGGACGCCGTCCTTCATCCGCTCGAAGTGCTCGCGCGTGACGACGTCGCGGTTGCCCGTCGTCGTGATGAACACGTCGCCCTCGGCGGCGGCCTCGTCCATCGGCATCACGTCGTAGCCCTCCATGTGGGCCTCGAGCGCACGCCGGGGTTCGACCTCCGTGACGACGACGTTGGCGTTCTGGCCCGCCGCCTTCTTCGCGACGCCCTTGCCGCAGTAGCCGTAGCCGCCGACGACGACGGTCTTGCCGGCCCACGAGAGGTTCGTCGTCATCGCGATGCTGGCGAGCGACGACTCGCCGGTGCCGTGGACGTTGTCGAACAGGCGCTTCATCGGCGTGTCGTTGACGGCGAAGACGGGGTACTCCAGTGCGCCGTCCTCGTCCATCGCGCGCAGGCGGTGGACGCCGGTCGTCGTCTCCTCGGCACCGCCGACGATGGAGTCGATGAGTTCGGGGTAGTCCTCGTGGATGGCGGCGACGAGGTCCATCCCGTCGTCGACGGTGACGGTCGGTTCCAGGTCGATGACGGCCTCGATGGCCGCGTAGTACTCGTCGTCGTCGACGCCGCGCTTGGCGTAGGAGGTGATGTTCTCGTGCTCGTCCAGTGCGGCACTCACGTCGTCGTGGGTCGAGAGCGGGTTGCAGCCCGTGACCGCGACCTCCGCGCCGCCGTCCGCGAGCGTCTCGACGAGGACGGCCGTCTTCGCCTCGACGTGCATCGCCATGCCGATGCGCTCGCCGGCGAGGGGCTGGTCGTCCTCGAACTCCTCGCCGATGGCGGTCATGATCGGCATGTGCTCGCGCGCCCAGTCCATCTTCCGGTGGCCCTCTTCGCGAGCGCTCTCGACGTCGTCGAGTTGCTCGCTGATGGCCGGATACTCCGTCATACCTCGGAGGTTGGCGACCGCGCCCAAAACGGTACCGAAGTCGGCCATCGCGACGACGGCCACCGCGGAGGACGACCAATCGAGGGTCACCCCCGCAGAAGCGTTAAGCGACTGGTACCACTCTGTACGAGTATGCAGCACCCGTTCTACGCCCTGGGGAAGTTCTCCCGGCGGGTGGGTCTCGGGAGAGCCCTCCTCGCCCTCGTGTTCGTGGCGGTCGCGCTGTTCGCCCTCCCGGCACTCGACCCCCTGACAGTTGCGGGCCTGCTCGTGCTCGCAGTGGTCGTCGCGGGAGTCAACAGCGCCGTGGAGATCGTCGACGCGACGGAGAAGCGGGCGCTGACGGTGTTCGGCGAGTACCGCGGCCTGCTCGAACCGGGGCTGCACTTCGTCCCGCCGTTCGTCAGCCGCACCCACACCTTCGACATGCGGACGCGGACGCTGGACGTGCCGCGCCAGGAGGCCATCACCCGCGACAACTCGCCGGTCAGCGCGAACGCCGTGCTCTACGTCCGGGTGATGGACGCCGAGCGGGCCTACCTCGACGTCGACGACTACGAGCGCGCCGTCGCATTCCTCGGGCAGACGACGCTCCGGGCCGTGCTGGGCGACATGAAGCTGGACGAGACGCTGAGCCGGCGCGACCGCATCAACGCCCGCATCCGCGAGGAGATCGACGAGCCGACCGACGGCTGGGGCGTCCGCGTCGAGGCCGTCGAGGTCCAGGAGGTGATGCCCAGCGGCGGCGTCGTGGCGGCGATGGAGCGCCAGACCAGCGCCGAGCGCAAGCGCCGCGCGATGATCCTCGAAGCGCAGGGCGAGCGCCGCAGCGCCGTCGAACGCGCCGAGGGGAAGAAGCGCGCGAACGTCATCAGGGCGCAGGGCGAGAAGCAGAGCCGGGTGCTCGAAGCGCAGGGTGGTGCCGTCTCGACCGTCCTCGGCGCACGGGCCGCGGAGTCGATGGGCGAGCGCGCCGTCGTCGACCGCGGGATGGAGACGCTGTCGGCCGTCGGCGAGGGCGAGGCGACGACGTTCGTCCTGCCCCAGGAGCTGTCGTCGATGCTCGGCCGTTACGGCCGTCACCTCACCGGCAGCGACGTCGCGACGGACGGACCGACGCTCGACGCCCAGGAGTTCGACCCCGAGACGGAGGCGCTGCTCGGTCTGGACGACGTCGAGGCGATGCTGTCGGGGTCGGAGGCGTCGGCCACCGAGTTCGAGGACGACGCGGCGCGCTGGGAGAAAGAAGAAGACGACGACCGGGAACTCGAACCGGTCGAGGAACAGGAGTAAGCGGGCGGTCCGCGACCGTTCGTCAGCCCGCCTCGCCGAGACGCTCGCGCCAGCCCGGCCCCCACACCTCCTCCGGGTCCACGCCTTCGAAGAGGCGTTCGTAGTCTCTCGTCAGGTACGACAGCACGTCGTCGCTCTCCCGGGAGGTCACGGCGTCGAGCAGGACGGCGATCACCGCCTGCGCGTGCTCGACGGCGGCGTCGCGCTCGTCGATCTCGGTGACGGTCTCGCGTTCGAGGACGCGAGCGACGAACTCGTCGAAGCCGAACGAGGTCGATCCGTCGGCGATTGTGAGGTATGAGCCGACCTCGGTCGGGAGTTGGGAGGCGAGGTCCTGGGCCTCCTGGTCGGGAATCCGCTCGCTCAGCGTCACCAGCGTCGCGCCGACGGCGTCGTCGGCCTCGTCGGCAGTCGACAGGTCGGTGCGCTCCTCGACCGCCCGGATGAAAGCCTGGTACTCCATGGTTCCCGCCGACGACGGCCAGCGTCTTAACCGGAACGGCGGCGGGGTCAGCGACCGGACGGCGACCCATGACGTAACGCTAAAGCACGCGAGGAGTCTTTTTGCGCGCATGGACGCCTACGAGCTAATCGCTCGCAACGCCGCGGAACTCGTGACCGAAGAGGAGGTGCGGGAGCTCGCCGAGTCGCCCGAGGGGAAGCGGGCGTACGTCGGGTACGAGCCCTCCGGCGTGCTCCACATCGGCCACATGCTCGGCGCGAACAAGCTCATCGACCTCCAGGAGGCGGGCTTCGAGGTCGTCATCCTGCTGGCGGACGTGCACGCCTACCTGAACGACAAGGGGACGTTCGAGGAGATCCGGGAGACGGCCGAGCGGATGAAAGAACAGTTCATCGCCTACGGCCTCGACGAGGCGAACACCGAGTTCCGCATGGGCTCGGAGTTCCAGCTGGACGACGACTACGTCCTCGACCTCCACGCGCTCGAACTGGAGACGACGCTCAACCGCGCGAGTCGCGCGATGGCCGAGATCCAGAGCGGCGAGTCGACGAAGGTCTCGCAGGCGGTCTACCCCCTGATGCAGGCGCTCGACATCGAGTACCTCGACATCGACCTCGCCATCGGCGGGATGGAACAGCGCAAGGTCCACATGCTCGCCCGCGACACGCTGCCGAGCATCGGCTACGACGCGCCGACCTGCCTCCACACCCCGCTCATCGCCGAACTCTCCTCCGGCGAGGGGAAGATGTCCTCCAGCGAGGGCGTCACCATCTCGATGCAGGACTCGACCGGGGACGTCGAGGAGAAGGTCAACGGGGCGTTCTGTCCGCCGACCCGCGACCCCGAGGGTGACCTGGAGAACCCCGTCCTCCAGGTCTTCGAGTACCACGTCTTCCCGCGCTTCGACCGCGTCGTCGTCGAGCGCCCCGAGCAGTACGGCGGGGACCTCGAGTACGACGACTACGAAACGCTGGCCGAGGACCTCGAGAGCGGCGAACTCCACCCCGCGGACGCCAAGTCCGCGCTGGCGGAGTACCTCGACCGCCTCATCGAACCCGGCCGCGAGAAGCTCGCAGAGTTCGACGGCGAGAGCTGATCGGCTGGCCCTCGTCCGACCGACCGACCGCTCTCCTGCGGAGCTCCATCCGATCTATTCGACGAACACCCGCCGTCTCCGCCGCTCGCGACCGCCTGCGAGCGGCCGGTAACGGCATTGCCGTCGCCGCCCTGGAGTGGCGTATGAAAGAGCACGAGCGGAAGTTCCTGGAGGACACGGTCACCCACCTCGCGACGAGTATCGCCAACAACCTGCGAGAGGAGTACAGGACCGACGAGATAATCGAGGACAAGAACACCCTCACCGACTACGGCGAGATGTGGGTGCGGGGATACCTGATGGGCCGACTCACGCTCATCCGCGGCTGCTCCACGGGGAATCCGAACGTCTCTCCCGACGACATCACCGAGATCGGAAGGCTGGTCGACGAGCACGAGGGACGGATAGCGAGCACGGTGTACTCGTAGTCTCATGGCGGTCGACCTCCGCGTGATGTCGTACAACATCCGGTACGACAATCCCAACGACGGCGAGAACGTGTGGCGCGAGCGACGGGACAAGATCGCCAACGCGATCCGCTTCCACAAGCCGGGCGTCGTCGGGCTCCAGGAGGCGCTGCACGCCCAGCTACAGGACCTGAGCGAGCGGCTACCGGGATACGAGTGGCTGCCGGCCGGCCGGAAGGAGGTCGAGAACGCCGGCGAGTACGCCGCCATCGGTTACGACCGCGACCGGTTCAATCTGGAGAGGGAAGGGATATTTTGGCTGTCGGAGACCCCCGACGAACCGGGAAGCGTCGGCTGGGATGCCAACCTGCCGCGACTCGCCCACTACGTCGAACTCCGCGAGCAGTTCACCGACGTGACGTTCTGGCACTTCAACACCCACTTCGACCACGCGGGCGAGGAGTCGCGGCTGAACGCCGCGAAACTGCTGTTGCATCGCATCGACGGACTGGTCCCCGACGACCCCGTCGTCATCACCGGCGATTTCAACTGCCGCGCGGGGTCGCCGCCCTACGTCCGACTGACCGGTCGCACCCAGTCCAGTCGGGGGCGCACCCTGCGCGACAGCCACCGCTACTCGAAGTACGGCCACCATGGCCCCGAGACGTCGATGACCGACTTCTCCAACCTCATCCCGGACAAGAAGATCGACCACGTCTTCGTCAGCAGCGACGTGGAGGTCGTCCTCCACGGCATCCTGAGCGACGCCTACGCGAGCGGGCGGTACGCGTCCGACCACCTCCCGGTCGTCGCGGACGTCTCGCTCCCGGAGCTGAACGACACGTCGAGGTGAGAGAATCGGCCGTCGGCCCTCGTCGACGAGAGTCCGAGCAGGACGTCAGTGGTGGTCGGTGTTCGGCAAGGCGATACGAACCGGACGGACGCGGCTTACTCGAACCCGCCGCCCATCATCGCGCCCATGCCGAAGCTCTCCATCAGGCCCGAGACGAGGCCCCACGCCACCAGCACGACGCCGACGACGACGAGACCGATGCCGGCCGCGATGAGGATGTTCTCCAGCGCGATGACGGCGACGCCAGCGACGAGCACGAGCAGGCCGACCAGCCCTTTCGCGCCGAGTTTGTCGAACATGGTCCGGTCTGCGTCCGGGCGTGACTTAAACCTGCCACTTGCGTTCGAGGCGAGGTCACCCGGCCGGAAGGCCGACCGCGTCACTCGTCGGGGTACGGCACCTCGACGACCTGACCGTCGTCGGGGACCAGCACCTCACCGTCGAACGCTTCGTTGGCCTCGCGGCGGTGGGCGGACGTGTCGTTGGCGTAGCGTGAGGAGACGTGGGTGAGCGCGAGGCGAGCCGCGCCGGCGCGGCGGGCGACGTCGCCGGCCTGTGCCGCCGTCGAGTGGGCGGTCTTGGCGGCGCGGTCGGCCCGGTCGCTCGCGAAGGTGGCGTCGTGGACGAGCAGGTCGGCGTCCTCGGCGACGGCGACGACGTTCTCCGACGGACGCGTGTCGCCGGTGTAGACGAACCGCCGGCCGGGGCGGGGGTCGCCGACGACCTGCTCCGGGCGGACGACGGTGCCGTCGTCCAGTTCGACGGGCTCGCCCTCGTGGAGCTTCGAGAACTTCGGGCCGACGGGGACGCCGAGCTCCTCGGCGCGCTCGCGATCGAAGCGCCCCTTGCGTTCGTCCTCGACGAGCGCGTAGCCGACGGCGTTGGCGTCGTGGTCGACGCGGAACGCGCGCACCTCGTAGTCCTCGCGGCGGACCGCCGTCTCGCCGGGCGTGACCTCGGTGACGCGGACGGGGAACGAGGGCCGGTTGCCGACGGCGTGCACGAGGGCCTCGATCTCGTCGCCCGTTCCGCGGGGCGCGTGGATCGTCAGCGGGTCCTCGCGCTCGTTGAACTCCATGGTCTGGACGAGACCGGGGATGCCGAGCACGTGGTCGCCGTGGATGTGGGTGACGAACAGGTCGGAGACGGCGAACCCGGTGCCGAAGCGCATCATCTGGCGCTGGGTCCCCTCCCCAGCGTCGAACAGCAGGCGGTCGCCCTCGCGGTTGACGAAGATGGCGCTCGGGTTGCGGCTCGTCGTCGGCACTGCCCCGCTCGTTCCCAGGAAGGTGACGCGCATCGACATCGGTCGTCCAACGTTGTGGTCCGGACGGCTAAACCGGCTTCGAAACCGCGTCCCGGTCTCCCGAGGGGGACGAAATCCGAACCTAACGCACCGAGTAGGTGAAGGCGGACCGGCCGAAGGACCGGCCTAACTGCACCTTCCTCGACAGTTGGTCGTGAACGGTCTGGCGCGTTTATCCGGAAACTCGTCGTTCGCTTCCTCTGCGGTTCAGGAGGGAGATATGACACGCAATCAGAGAAAGATAAGCAGTGCCGTCATGGCCGTTCTCCTGGTGCTCGCCAGCGGAACAGCAGTATCACTGGCAGCACCGGGGGCGTCCAGCGCGGCAACAGATGCGCAACCGTCGAGTCTGACACAGGAGGAGATTCCTAACGAGACAAGCATCACGTTCGACGAACAGGAAACGACCGGAGAACAAATCGTCGTCGAAGAGGTGACGATGTCCGAGGGTGGGTTCGTCGCCATCCACAACGAGAGCCTGCTCGAGGGTGACGCCGTCGGAAGCGTCATCGGCGCCTCGGTGTACCTCGAACCGGGTACGTACGAGAACCTGAGCATCACGCTCGCCGAACCCATCAACGAGAGCCAGACGCTCATCGCGATGCCGCACGAGGACACCAACGACAACCTGGTGTACGACTTCGTGATGGGCGGGGGCGACGTTGACGACCCGTACACCGAGAACGGTGAGGCGATCACCGACGAGGCGAACGTCACCGTCGTCGAAGAAGAGGAGATAGCGCCCGAAGAGCCGGCCGAGAACGAGTTCACGTTCCGCGTCGAGCAGATGACCATCGACCAGTGGTCGTTCGTCATCGGTGACGGCGAGCCGGAGCGCACCGTCTCGGTCAGTGGCTTCGACCTGCAGGACGAGCAGGTCGACGTGAACCTGACCAAGCTGCTCGGCGGCGCAAGCGTCGAAGACGCCGTGAGCCGGACCGACGAGGAGGACGTCCAGGCAGCCGCCGAGGAGGCCGAAGAAGCCGCCGAGGACGCCGACGTCACGATGGACGGGCAGCTCCAGACGACCCAGATCGTCGTGAGCGACGTGACGGTCGAGAACGTCACGTTCAACGTCGAACTGCCGCCGGACGCACAGCTGCCGGCGATGCCCGGGATGACCGACGGTCCCGTCCAGAACGAGACGGGTGAGCCAAGCGACGCACCGCTGGCGGCGAACGTCACCTTCGAGAACCAGACGACCACGGGCGAGACGGTCACCATCGACTCGGTGAACATGTCCCGTGGCGGCTTCGTCGTCGTCCACGACCGGAGCCTGCTCCAGGGTGACGCACTCGGGAGCGTCGTCGGCGCTTCCCAGTACCTCGAGCCTGGGGTGCACACCGACGTGACGGTGACGCTGGACGAGCCGCTCGACGAGACCCAGACGCTCATCGCGATGCCGCACCTGGACAGCAACGACAACCAGGTGTACGACTTCTCGACCTCGAACGGGACCGAAGACATCCCGTACGTGGTCGACAACCGGGTCGTCATCGACCCCGCGCTGGTGACCGTCGAGGCGGGCGAGACGACGGCCGCAGAGACGACCACCGCTGCCGAGGAGAACACCACGGTCGAAGAGACGACGACCGCCGCAGAGACGACCACCGCAGTCTCTGAGGAGACCACCACCGCCGCAGAGACGACGACCGCGGTCTCTGAGGAGACCACCACCGCGGTCGCTGCAGAGACCACGACCGCTGCCGAAGAGACGACGACGCCGATTGAAGAAGAGACCACGACGCCGGTCGAAGAGACGACCACGACGGCTGAGGAGACCACCACGACGGCCGCGGAGACGACGACCGCTGCAGAGACCACCACGGCCGCAGGTGAGGTCGAGGACGTGACCGACCTGGGTCCGTCGCTCGACGTCACCGATCTCGAGGCGCCGCTGAACGCCACGGTCGGTGAGACGCTGCTGGTCAACGCGACCATCACCAACCCGACCGACCAGACGCTCACCCAGCCCGTGGACTTCCGGCTCCAGGGTGACGTCATCCAGCGCAAGAACGTCTCGCTCGGTCCCGGCGAGAACACGTCGATCACGTACGAGATCGACACGTCGGCAGTCGGTCCGGGGACGTACACGCACGGCGTCTACGCGCGCAACTTCGGCGAGATAGCGGCGATCACGCTGGAAGCTGCCGAGACGACGACGCCCGCCGAAGAGACCACGACGGCGGTCGCCAACGAGACGACCACCGTCGCCAACGAGACGACCGCTGTCGAGACGACGACCGCAGTCGCTGAGGAGACGACCACTGCCGCCGTCGATGAGACGACCGCCGCGGTCGCTGACGAGACTACCACCGCAGTCGCTGAGGAGACGACCACTGCCGCCGTCGATGAGACGACCGCCGCGGTCGCTGACGAGACTACCACCGCCGCCGACCAGGGAACTACGACGGCAGCGTAATCGGTCCCCCGACTGACGCTCGGTAGCCATCCTTTTTCGTGGTGCACGACCGGGAGTCGAATCGCCGCCCCGGCGGCCCGGCACGTCCAGCAACCGACCGATTCATACCCGGCGACTTCGTAGACGCGCCCGATGGACGCGCCGCTGTGGACCGAGACGCACGCGCCCGAGCTGTCCGACCTGCCCCAGCCGGAGGTGCGCGAGTACCTCCAGAAGGCGGTCGAGGAGCCGATCAACCTCGTGCTCTACGGCCCACGGGGGAGCGGCAAGACGGCTGCCGTGCGGGCGCTGGCGCGCGAGGCCCACGAGGACCCGGACAACGACCTCGTGGAGATCAACGTCGCCGACTTCTTCCAGATGACAAAGAAGGAGATCAGCGAGGACCCACGTTTCGCCTCCTTCATCGACTCCAAGCGGCGGCGCAACTCCTCGAAGGCCGACCTCATCAACCACGTCCTCAAGGAGTCGGCCAGCTACTCGCCCGTCTCGGGCGGGTACAAGACCATCGTCCTCGACAACGCCGAGGCCATCCGCGAGGACTTCCAGCAGGCGCTGCGCCGCGTGATGGAGCGCCACCACGAGACGACGCAGTTCGTCGTGACGACGCGCCAGCCGACGAAGCTCATCCCGCCGATCAAGTCGCGCTGTTTCCCCGTCGCGATGCGGGAGCCGACCGAGGAGGAGATCGTCGCGGTGCTCGAACCAATCCTCGACGCGGAGGGCGCGGAGTACGACGACATGGGCCTGCAGTTCGTCGCGGGGTACGCCCGCGGCGACCTCCGGAAGGCCATCCTCGGCGCGCAACTGCTGTACGAGCAGGAGGGCGCGGTGTCGACCGACGCCTACGAGGTGCTCCGGGAGTTCGGCGTCCGCGGCCGCGTCGAGGAGATGCTCGAGGCCGCCGAGGACGGCGAGTTCACCGACGCGCGCAAGACGCTCGACGACCTCCTCATCGACGAGGGGTACAGCGGCGGGGAGGTACTGGAGGAGATGCTCGACGCCATCTCGCGCTCGAACCGCTACACCGGCGACCGCCTCGCGAAGGCCTACCGGCTCGCCGGCGAGGTCGACATGGACCTCGCGGAGGGCACCAGCGACCGCATCCACATCTCCCACATGCTCGCGGAACTCGGCGCGAGCGAGTAGCCTTCTATCGAGTGGCAATCGCTGCTACCACCGACCAGAGAGCGACGCGTTCCGGAACGCAAAAGAGCGGCCGAGCCAACCCGGAAACAGGACGTGTACGTACTGGAACTCGGCGGAGAGGACGATGCGTTCGCCGCCCGCGAGGCCGCTAGCGCCGCGACCGACGTGGAGCGGGTCGCGCCCGGTCTCGCGCGAGCGACGGCGTTGACCGACCGCGTGCGCCACCTCGCGTACACCCACCGCGCCAGCGAACTGGTCGGCGAGACCGACGCCGACCCGGCGAGCGCCCGCGCGCTGCTGGAGGCCGCACCGATAGAGCGGGAGGGCACCGTCGCCGTGCGGGCCCGGGACGTGCGCAACACCACCGGCGTCGACACCCAGCAGGTCGAGCGCGACCTCGGGCAGGTGCTCGTCGACCGCGGGTTCGCCGTCGACCTCGACGACCCCGACCACGAACTGCGGGCGCTGTTCAGTCGCGAGCCGCCACGCGGCTCGGACGACGACGTCTGCGTGCTCGGCTGGCTGACTGCCGAGAGCCGCCGCGACTTCGGCGAGCGCAAGCCGACAGACCGTCCGTTCTTCCAGCCCGGGAGCATGGACCCGCTGCTCGCCCGCGCGCTGGCGAACGTGGCCGGTGCGCGCTCCGGCGCGACGGTGCTCGACCCGATGTGCGGCACGGGCGGCGTGCTCGTCGAGGCCGCGCTCGTCGGCGCGCGCGCCCTCGGCGTGGACGCGCAACGGAAGATGGCCCGCGGCGCGGCGGAGAACCTGGCGGCGTACGTGCCGGACGCCGACTGGGCGACGGTTCGGGGCGACGCGACCCACCTCCCGTTCGGCGACGACGCGGTCGACGGCGTCGTCTTCGACGCGCCGTACGGCCGCCAGTCGAAGATCGCGAACCTCGACCTGGACGACCTCGTGGCTGGCGCGCTGGCAGAAGCGCGACGGGTCGCCCCCCGGGCCGTGGTCGTCGGCGACCGCTCGTGGGCCGACGCGGCCCGCGACGGCGGCTGGACGGTTACCGACACCTTCGAGCGGCGGGTCCACCGGTCGCTGACGCGGTACGTCGTCGTCCTCGAAGGGGACGACTGAGAGTATCGCTCGCTGGTGACGCCGGTCGCTAGCGGTGACTTTCGCTGGCGGCGCTAGGGCAGGGTGACAGCGTCGCAGAAGGGAGAGTGGTCAGTCGATGTAGCCGAGCGCGTCCTCGATGCGGCCGAGTTCCGGACCGGTCGTGTCCTGCCCGACGACGTAGCCGTGGGCGTTCGCGATGAGGCCGGAGCCGACCAGCGGCGCGCCGTAGTTGATGGTGCCGATGTCGGCGGGCACGTCGAGGACGTCCTCCAGCGCGTCGAGTTCGTCGTCCGTCGCCTTCGGGTGACAGAGGACGCCCGAGTTCGTCGCGACGGCGGCGGTGCCGACGGTCCGGACGCCGGCGAGCGCACCGCGTTCCACGGGCACGTCGAGCGCGTCCGAGACGGTCCGGACCGCCTCGTGCGAGAGGTCCGAGTGGACGTACGCACCGCTGTCGTTGGCGAGCACGACGTTCCCGGCGGCGTTGATGCGTCCGGGCAGTTCGGTCACCTCGACGTCGGTGGCGTCCTCGATGCGGTCGCGCTCGCGGTCGGAGACGCGACTGCTGACGAGCAGGCCGTTCTCGTTACCGACGGCGAGCGCACCGACGGTCGACGACCCGCCGACGGTGGTCCTGACGGCGTCGACGCCGAGTTCGTCAGCTACGTCGGTGACGAGGTCGTCGTCGGTGTCGGGACGGACGAGGAGATACTCGTCAGTGCTGCGAGCGTAAACGCCGACGTACGACGAACCGTTGAAGGCGGCGCGGAGCAACGCTCTACTCTTCGTACTCTGCTTCGACGACCGCTTCGCCCTCCTCCTCGAAGCGGGCGGCGTGCACGCGAAGCTTGCTCGGCGGGTTCTTGCGCCCCTGCGACCAGATGGCCTCGTTGATGGAGGGGTCGAGACGGACGTCCACCTCGTCCACCTTGAAGTGCTGGGCGAGGTGCTCGCGCACGATGGTCATCGCCTTGTCGGCGCGCTTGTGCTTCGGTTCCGCCTTGGCGTCGCGGAGCGGGACGGTGACGACACGCTCCTCGAAGTCACTCGCGCTCATTATTCGTCGGTGTCGCTACGCCGCCAGCTACGGCGCTTCGGGTTTCGCATCACGTCACGGTCGGTCTTCATGATGACCCACGCCGGGACGCGGCTGTTCTGACGCTCCAGCTTGGAGAGTCGCTTCTTTTTGGCCTTCGACTTCTTGCCCATAGTGGTAGGCTCTTCCCCGTCGTCGCATAAAATCTTGTTCTTTTGGTGGAGCGGTAGGTTCCGGCGGCGCTCCCCGGCCGCACTACCGCCAGACGGCCGCGCTGGGGGCGAGCGGCCGCGTTCGCCGTCCGTGTGATCCGCCCACGTACGGCCGGCCGGTCCGTCGTCGCCGTCGTCAGAGGTCGAACGTCTCGACCGTCGAGTACACCGGCCCGTCCGCGGTCAGTTCGCTCTCGGTCAGCCTGACCTGGTCGACCGCCATCGGGCCGACCGTGGGGTCGCTCTCGCGGACGACCTCCTGGACGAGCTCCTTCCCGCCGGCGTGCTCCATCCGGGCGAGGGTGACGTGGGGCGTGAAGTCGTGCTCCTCGGGCTCGAACCCGAGGTCGTAGACCCGCGGTTCGATCGCCTCGTGCAGCAGCGTCATCGCCTGGCTGCCGTCCCGGACCCCGAGCCACACCACGCTGATGTAGTCGAGGCTGGGGAAGACGCCGAGGCCGCCGAACTCGGCCTCGAACGGCCCGAAGTCGACGTCGTCGACGGCCTCAGCGATGGCGTCGGTGATTTCGGGGACGCGCTCGGAGTCGGTGTCGCCGAGGAACTTCAGCGTGACGTGCGCCTGCGCGGGGTCGGTGAAGCTGAGCCCGCTCGCGTCCGCGAACCGCTCCTGGATGCCCGCGACGGCCTCGGTCAGGTCGTCGTCGAGGTCGATGCTGACGAACAGTCGCATGTCGGAACAGTGGCCGGCCGGCGGCTTGTAGGTTGGCGCTCCGCGGGACGAAGTTCGACGTTCGTGGGGTCGCGGCGTGCGAACCGGGAGAAAGCGTATACCGCTGGCCGGGAACGAACGAACATGGTCTCCCCGAACACACTCGAACGAGCCGGCATCGTGGTCGGCAGCGCCCTCCTGGTCGGGCTGCCGACCAGCGTACTCGTCTCTCCCTTCGTCAGCGGCATCACCGACTGGCAGGCCGTCCTCCTGTGGCTGCTCCCCGGCATCGTCGTCGGGACGCTGGTCGCTACCGGCCGGCTGTCGGTCGCCTACCGGCAGGTGTGGCTGTTCAGCCTCGTGAGCTGGCTCGCAGCGCTCGCGTTCTGGGCGGTGCTCGACGTCGACCCGATCGACGGAACGACGGTCACGCCGACCACGCTCGGCGCGGGCGTCCTCGCACTCCTCGTCGGCGCGCTCGTCGCGTGGGCGAACCCGGCGATTCAGTGGCGCGGTAACGCGAGCTAGAATAGCAGGGTCGGCGCGGCCGGCGAACTATCGGCGCTCGTAGCGCACGAACGAGAGTTCCTCGCGGTCGTCGCGCGCCACTTCCTCCCACCCGTCGGCGGTCCAGCCCGCGCCGTCCTCCCACTCCGGGAAGCAGGTGTCGCCCGCGTAGGAGTCGTGGATCTCCGTGAGCACGAGCGCGTCGGCGCGCGGGAGGAACTGCTCGTAGACGGACGCGCCGCCGACGACGTAGGCGGTGTCGACGCCCAGTTCGTCGGCTGCGTCGGCGGCCGCGTCGACCGCATCGTCGACGCTCTCGACGACGGCGACCGCCTCGTGCACGTCGGGGTCGCTCGTCGAGAGGACGACGTTCGCGCGGTCGGGCAGCGGGCCGTCGAGTTGCGCCGCGATGCTCTCGTAGGTCGTCCGCCCCATGACGACCGGGTGGCCGGTCGTCGTCTCCTTGAAATGCGCCAGGTCCTCGGGGTAGTGCCACGGCATCTCGCCGTCCCGACCGATGACGCCGTTCGCCGCGACGGCGGCGACGAGGACGAGGTCCATCACTCCGCCACCCCGAAGCTGAGCCCGGGATGGGGGTCGTACCCCTCGACACCGACGTCCTCGTAGGTGAGGTCCGCGAGCGAGTCGGCGTCGACGCGGAGTTCGGGCCGCTCGTTCGGCTCGCGGGAGAGCTGGGTCAACAGGTTGGGGACGTGGTCCATGTCCCCCTCGTTGTCGCCCGGTGCCTCGCGGGTGAGCCAGTCGCGAACCGCGAGGAAGCCGTCGCGGTCGTCGACGGCGGCGACGCGCTCCTGGAGTTCGTCGAGGGTGTCGCGGTACCACTCGCCGCGCTCGCCGTCGCCGCAGTAGACGTGTGCGTCGACGACGGTGTGGGCGAACGACCCCACCTCGAGGCCGGTCTGGCGCGCGATCACGGTCGCGAGGAGGGCGTACGCCGCGACGTTGAACGGGATGCCGAGCGCGACGTCGCCGGAGCGCTGGGTGAGGTGGAGATTGAGGCGGTCGCCCTGGACGTTCAGGACGAACGTGTAGTGACAGGGCGGCAGGGTGCTCACCGCCGCGTTGGCGGGGTGCCAGGCGTTGACGACGATGCGGCGCGACTGGGGGTTCTCCTGCAACTGGTCGACGGCGTACTGCACCTGGTCGAACGTGCGCTCGTCGTCGTTCATCCAGCGGTGGTCGTCGTCGGGCCACGACTCGCCGGGCAGCCCCTCCTCTGGGACGGGATAGCGCCGCCAGAAGCGCCCGTACGCGGTGTCGAGGTGACCCTCCTCGTCGGCCCACTCGTCCCAGATGCCGGTCTTCTCGCGCAGGTTCCGGACGTGCTCCTCGCCGGAGAGGTACCACAGCAGTTCGTGGATCATCGAGTCCCAGCGGAAGCCGTCCATCTTCTTCGTCGTCAGGAGGGGAAAGCCCTCCTGGAGGTCCACCTCGTAGTGCTGGCTGAACGTCGAGAGGGTGTCGACGCCGGTCCGGTTGGGCTTGTACGTCCCCTCCCGGAGCACGGATTCGACGAGTCCGAGATACTGCTCCATGCGCGACCGTTCTCGCTGCACCTCAAAGGAGTATCGGATATCCGAACGGCCCTATCCGAACCGGTCGAGTCCCGCCTGCCGTCGCGCCCGACCCTCGGGGTCGGCGACCCAGGGCGAGCGCGCGTCTCGCTCTGCCTCGCGGTCGAGGGCGGGCGGGTCCGCGGGGTCGTGGCCCGGGCAGTCCGGCCCGCAGTTCCGGGGGTCGACGACGCGGTCCTTCCACGTGCAGTGGGGGAGGCCGCCGTCGCGCACCGCGGCCTCGGCACACGCCGGGAGGTCGTCGGGCCGCCAGCCCTTGCCGTAGGCGCGCTCGGCCATCCGGCGACGCTGGCGGGCCTTCGCCGCGGCAGAGGCGACGCGGACGTCCGCCCGACCGGGGTGGACGTCGAGCAGTTCGAGACCCGACTCGTCGGCCGCCAGCGGTGAGGGCTCGCGGACGACCTCGCGCTCGCCCGTCTCGGGGTCGAACCGCCAGATGCCGACCGCGTCGGGGACGCGGTTGCGGTGGGCGCGGGTGACGTAGCTCTCGGTCGCCAGCACCACACTGTCGACGAGCGCGAGGCTCACGTCCTTGCGGAGCTGGGTGCGGAGGTCGCCCGGGTTGCCGAGGTCGGGCTTGTTCTCGACGCCGACGAGGCGGCCGACCCAGTCGGGGTAGCGGGCGGTCTGGCGGACGAACTCCCGCCCGCCGCGGCGCTCGCGCTCGAAGAAGCCGACCTCGACCGCCCGGTCGACGACGCGGCGAGCGTGCTCCGGCGAGGCGTCGACGGCGTCGCGCCAGTGGCGCGCCCGGCCGACGCCGACGTCGGCCTCGATGGCGGCGTCGGGGATGGTCCCGCTCGCCAGCGCGGCGCGCTCGTCGAACTCGGGACCGGGAGCGACGCAGAGCACGTCGAGCACCCGGTTCGACGGCGCGTGGACGCCCGCGCCGACCTGCCGCGCGACGACGTGGTCGGTCGACGCCTCCAGGTGCGCACACAGCGCCAGTTCGAACGGGTACTCTCGCACGGCCGGAGCGAGGGAGTCGCCGGCAAAAAAGCGTTCGTCGTTCGTCTCAGCGACCGAGTGCAACGAACAGCGTGGCGACGACGCGGACGACGGCGAACGGAGCGACGACGACGCCAGCGACGCCGATCGCCCACGCGCCGAGGATGACGGCGACGTCGAGCGGGATGGCCGCGACGACGGCGACGAGTTCGCCGACGACGACGACCGTGCCGACGAGCAGCAGTGCGGCCAGCACGGCCGCGAGCGCGATACGGAGCGGAAACGCGTGGTCCGTTACCGGCGTCGGCCGCGTCCGGTCGGACCGGATCGGTTCGAAGTTCATGGTGGCTCTCCTCGTCTGAACGGAGGGCCGCCACCCCGTTAAGTGTTAGCTGAAGAACATTTGTGTTGGACGAGATACCGGAATCGATTCTGGTGAACTGGATGTCACGTCGACGCTGGTGGACTCGACGGTTCTCACGTCGACGGTTCGGCGGTCGCGTCCGCCGCTGCCGTCCCGGCGACGCGCTCGGTGTCGAGCACTGCCAGGTCGCCGTCGAGGGTCACCCGCAGTCGCTCGTCGTCGAGCGGGATGGTCACCTGGATCTTCCACGGGTCCTCCGAGAGGACGGTCGTGAACTCGTCGCTGACGCACCAGCCGAGCGCCCAGTACGGCTTCGTGCAGAGGTCGACGCCGTGGTCGCGGTGGAAGGTGACGACCTCGGACTCGTCGAGCAGCGAGAGGCCGACGGCGGAGTAGAGCTGGTGGTGGCACTGCTGGCAGCGGTGGTCGACGCGCACCTGCAGTTCGAGCAGGTCCTCCGCGTCGTGGGTGATGGTCGTGTCCATCTTCCCGTTGCACTCGTGGCAGACGCCGTCCGCCGCGAGGCAGTGGAGGTGGCGCACGCGCTGGTTGAACGCCTCCATCACCTCGTCGTCGGTCCGGTCGTTGAGTCCGCCCGGCGGGAACGGGTAGCGGCCGTGGGACTTGCCACAGTCGAGGCACTCCACGCCGAGCGTCTCGTCGCGGTAGCTTGCGCGGAGCGTCGCTCCGCAGGCGGTGCACTCCTCGTCCAGGTCGATGGGGTCGACGTGCGGCCGCTGGTTGAACGACCCGGCGAGGACGGCCTGGACCACGTTCTTGCCGGCCTGCCGGAAGTCGTAGCCCGCGTCCGTCTGGACGACGAAGTGGTCGGTCAACTGCTGGAGGTGGTAGTTGAACTGCGCGCTGTCGCGCATGTCCACCTCGCGACGGAGGTCCGAGAAGCTGACCGGCCGCTCGGGTGCCTGCCAGAGGGCCTCGAGGATGGCCAGTCTCGTCTCGTTGGCCACGACCGAGAACGCCTCGGCCGGGGCCAGACAGTCCTCGCAGTCGTTGATGCTCGCGTTCGGCCCGCTGGTCTCGCTCATGTCCGAATGTCAGCACCTCGACCAGCTAAAGCGTTCGCTTAAGCGCGGTTTGGTAGGACGTTTGTCACGTTTGCCGCTCACCGCCGCGTACCGCGTCACCGCCGTCTGTAGCGCCACCGCCGTCTGCAGCGCCACCGCGGTGAGACGGAAGTGGATCGGCGCATGATCCGGACTGATACTCGTCCGGGCGCGACCAGCGCTCGATGCGGCGACTGCCGGGAGAAGAATGCGGTGGGAACCGTCCCGAACGAGAACAGCAACTTTATCAGTCGTTCGGAGCGAATCTACACCAAATTACTCTCAGGAGGTCAACGTTGACTGAAAAACACAATCAACCGGAGGTGAACATCGGACTCGTCGGCCACGTCGACCACGGAAAGACGACGCTGGTCCAGGCGCTGTCTGGCGAGTGGACCGACCAGCACTCCGAGGAGATGAAGCGTGGTATCTCTATCCGTCTCGGCTACGCCGACGCGACGTTCCGACGCTGTCCCGACCAGGACGAGCCGGAATGCTACACCGTCGAGGACTCGTGTCCCGACGGCGGCGACAGCGAGCCGATTCGAACGGTGTCGTTCGTGGACGCGCCCGGCCACGAGACGCTGATGGCGACGATGCTGTCCGGTGCGGCCATCATGGACGGCGCGGTGCTCGTCGTGAGCGCCAACGAGCCGGTGCCCCAGGCACAGACCGAGGAGCACCTGATGGCGCTCGACATCATCGGCATCGACAACATCGTCGTCGCCCAGAACAAGATCGACCTGGTCGACCGCGACCAGGCCGAGCGCAACTACGAGCAGATCAAGGAGTTCGTCGAGGGGACCGTCGCGGAGGACGCGCCCATCGTCCCGATCAGCGCCCAGCAGGAGGTCAACGTCGACCTCCTCATCCAGGCGGTCGAGGAGGAGATCCCGACGCCGGACCGCGACCCCGACGCCGACCCGCAGATGTACGTCGCGCGGAGCTTCGACATCAACCGGCCAGGCACGACGTGGGACGGCCTCGTCGGCGGCGTCCTCGGTGGCAGCCTCGTCCAGGGCGAACTCACCGCGGACGACGAACTCCAGCTTCGACCCGGGCGCGAGGTCGAGGAGGGCGGCCAGACCGAGTGGGAACCCATCGAGACCGACGTGCGCTCGCTTCAGGCGGGCGGCGAGACGGTCGACGAGGTCACGCCGGGCGGTCTGCTCGGCGTCGGCACTGGCCTCGACCCGAGCCTGACGAAGGGCGACGCGCTCGCCGGCCAGGTCGCCGGGACGCCCGGAACGCTCCCGCCGACGTGGCGGCAGTTCACGATGGAGGTCGACCTGCTCGACCGCCTCGTCGGCCTCGACGACGAGGACGTCGACGAGATATCCACGGGCGAACCGCTGATGCTGACCGTCGGCACGGCGACGACCGTGGGGTCGGTCACCAGCGCGCGACAGGGCGAGTGCGAGGTCGCGCTCAAGCGGCCCGTCTGCGCACCGGAAGGCGCGAAGATCGCCATCAACCGGCGCGTCGGCGCGCGCTGGCGGCTCATCGGCATCGGCACGCTCAAAGAGTAGATGGTCCGGACAGTCGCCATGGACACCAGCGCGCTCATGATGCCGGTCGAGAGCGGCGTCCGGGTGTTCGACGAACTCGACCGCGTCGTCGGCGAGTACGAGTGCGTCGTCCCCCGGGCCGTCGTCGACGAACTCGGCAAGCTCTCGCAGGGCGGTGGCGCGGAAGCCACCGCGGCGAGCGTGGGCGCTGACCTGGCGACGCGATGCCGGACCGTCGACCACGAGGAATCGTACGCCGACGACGCGATCGTCGAACTCGGTCCCGAGTTCGACCTCGTCGTCACGAACGACGCACCCCTCCGCGAACGCCTGCTCGACGCTGGCGTACCGGTAATCCATATAAGGGGTCGGAACAAACTGGCAATCACTCAACCATAGCATGTACAAACGGGTTAGACTGAAAGATACGGTCGAGGTACCGCCCCAGTTCCTGGCGGACGTCACGCCGGGACTGGTGCAGCGACTCCTCCAGGACAAACTGGAAGGCAGGATGGACGAGGACGTGGGGAGCGTCGTCAGCGTCACCGAGGTCCACGACATCGGCGAGGGCGCAGTGCTCCCGAACCGTCCCGGCGTCTACTACGAGGCGGAGTTCGACGCGGTCACGTTCGACCCCAAGATGCAGGAGGTCGTCGACGGGGAGGTCGTCGAGGTCGTCAACTTCGGCGCATTCGTCGGCATCGGCCCGGTGGACGGCCTGCTGCACGTCTCCCAGATCTCGGACGAGTACCTCGCGTTCGACGAGGAGAACCAGCAGCTCGCCTCCCGGGAGTCGAACCGCACCCTCGGCGTCGGCGACAGCGTCCGGGCGCGCATCGTCACCAAGAGCATCGACGAGCGCAACCCGCGCGAGAGCAAGATCGGTCTCACGGCCAAGCAGGTGGGGCTCGGCAAACACGGCTGGCTGAAAGAGGACCGCGAGAAACGCCAGGCGACCACCGAAGGTGAGTGAGTATGGCCGGTGACCGTCTCGCGTGCCGGGAGTGCCACGCCGTCGTCGACCCCGACGAGGAAGTGTGCACCATCTGTGGCTCGTCCAGCCTCACCGAGGACTGGAGCGGCTACGTCGTCATCGAGCACCCCGAGGAGAGCGATATCGCCGACGAGATGGAAGTGGACACGGCGGGCAGCTACGCACTGAAGGTCCGGTAGCGTGACCGGGGAGGAAGACGACGTCGTCGTCACGCTCCCGACCGCGATGCGCGGGGAGCTGAAGGAGCCGCTCGGCCCTGTTTTCACCGACGCCGAGCGACTGCTCGACGTCGCGGGCAGCCCGCTCGTCGCGGTCGGGGACGTGGTCACGTACCACCTCGAGGAAGCCGGCGTGACGCCGGACGTGGCGCTCGTCGACGGGTTGACGAAGCGCGAGACGGTCGACGAGGAGATACAGGCCGCCGTCAGCGACGACGTGCGGCGCGTCACCGTCACGAACCCGGCCGGGACGCTCACCGCGGACCTGCTCGACGCGCTCGTCGAAGCAATCGACGCGCCGGAGGAGACCGTCCTCGTCGTCGAGGGCGAGGAGGACCTCGCGGCGCTGCCGGCGGTGGTGGCCGCGCCCGACGGCGCTAGCGTCGTCTACGGCCAGCCGAACGAGGGGATGGTCCACGTGGCCGTCGACGACGACGTCCGGGCGGAGGCGCGCGACCTGCTCGAGCGGATGGACGGCGACGTCGACCGCCTCGACGCACTGGACCGGACGTGACGGCGTCCGGGGACGAACGGGCTGACCGTCGTGGCGCTCCTCGACGCCGCTGAGCCACGGGGGATACGACCGCGAGTAAATACCTGTATCCGAACTAGAAAAATTTATGTCGGGCTGGATGCCGTCCTTTGGGTAATGGGCGACCCGAGCGTCGAGGCGGAGTTCACGCGGACCCTCCAGCGTCTGAAGCGGCGGGGCTGCAACCTGCTGCTCGTCGGGGGCGTCTCCGACGGCGTGTTGACGGCGGCCAGCCGGAAGCTGCTCGGCGACGCGAGCGAGCGTCGCTACCGGCTGGTGGTGCTCGCGGGGATGGCGCGCGCTGACGGCAGTCGTCTCCCGGGTGACGACGCGGAAGGCGCAGCCCGGGTCGTCACGCACGGGACGCAGCCGCGCGGAGCCGACGACGTCACGGCCGACCTCGCGAAGCGCCACGTCGACGACGACATCGGCGAGCTCGGGTCCGCCATCTCCGAGACGATAACCACGTTCGGGGACGAGGGCGACGGGTTGAATCCGGGCGAGTTGCGCGTCTGCCTGGACTCGCTCGACTCCCTGCTGTCGCGGTACGACGGGCCGGTCGTCCGGCAGTTCCTCGGCATCGTGACCGGTCAGATCCGCGGCGCGAACGGGATGGGCCACGTCGTGCTCCCCTACGACTACGAGCACGAGACGGTCCAGGAGTTCGCGCCGCTGTTCGACGCCGTCATCGAGTACCGCGTCGACGGCGGCGGCCAGGAGCGGTGGCACTTCACCCGGCGCGACCTGCAGTCGCCGTGGCTTCCCGTCTAGATTTCCGGGACCGGTACGAGAAAGCTTCACACCGTCGCGAGGTAGCGCGAAGCACGCCAGTGCGTCCGTCTCGCCGGCAGAATCGACCACTTCGAAATCCTTTTACACGCTTCGGGGAGAAACACAGTACAACTGAGTGTTACACATGGAAGTCGAAATCCTCTCACAGGAGCAAAACCCCATGCTCCACCGGACCGAAGTGCGGTTCCAGATCGTCCACGACGACGCCACGCCCTCGCGCCTGTCGGTGCGCGACAGCCTCGCCGCCAAGCTCGACAAGGACGCCGACGAGGTCGTCGTCCACGAGATGAACACGAAGTTCGGGATGCGCAAGACCGTCGGCTACGCGAAGGTGTACGACAGCCCCGAGCACGCGCGCGACGTCGAGCAGGACCACATGCTGGACCGCAACAAGATCACTGCCGAGACCGAGGCCGAGGGCGAGACCGAAGCCGAGGAGGCCGAATAATGGCGCGCTACGAACTCTACGGCGACGACGGCTCGACCGAGAGCGAGCAGTGCCCGCGCTGTGGGGACACGTTCCTCGCGGACCACGGCGACCGCCTCCACTGCGGCAAGTGCGGTTACACCGAGTGGAAGTAGATGCGAATCCTCGGCGTCGAGGGCACCGCGTGGGCGGCCAGTGCGGCCGTCCACGACACCGAAACTGAGTCGACTTTTATCGAGACCGACGCCTACCAGCCGGACAGCGGCGGCATCCACCCGCGCGAGGCCGCCGAGCACATGGGCGACGCCATCCCCGCCGTCATCGAAACAGCGCTCGACGAAGCGGACGGTCCCATCGACGCCGTCGCCTTCTCGCGCGGTCCAGGGCTCGGCCCCTGCCTGCGCATCGTCGGGACGGCGGCGCGGTCGCTGGCCCAGACGCTCGACGTCCCGCTCGTCGGCGTCAACCACATGGTCGCCCACCTCGAGATCGGTCGCCAGCGGTCGGGCTTCGACTCGCCGGTCTGCCTGAACGCCAGCGGCGCGAACGCCCACGTGCTGGGCTATCGCAACGGCCGCTACCGAGTGCTCGGCGAAACGATGGACACCGGCGTCGGCAACGCCATCGACAAGTTCACCCGCCACGTCGGCTGGACCCACCCCGGCGGGCCGAAGGTCGAGGCGGCCGCGAAAGAGGGCGAGTACGTCGACCTCCCGTACGTCGTCAAGGGGATGGACTTCTCCTTCTCCGGCATCATGAGCGCCGCCAAGGCGGCGTCCGACGACGGCACACCCGTCGAGGACGTCTGCCGCGGCCTGGAGGAGAACGTCTTCGCCATGCTGACGGAGGTGGCCGAGCGCGCGCTCTCGCTGACCGACCGGGACGAACTCGTCCTCGGCGGCGGCGTCGGACAGAACGAGCGCCTCCGGTCGATGCTCGCGGAGATGTGCGAGCAGCGCGGCGCGGACTTCTTCGCGCCGGAACCGCGCTTCCTGCGCGACAACGCGGGGATGGTCGCCGTCCTCGGCGCGGAGATGCTGCGGGCGGGCGACACGCTCGCCGTCGGGGAGTCGGCCGTCGACCCCGACTTCCGCCCGGACCAGGTCTCGGTCACCTGGCGGGACGACGCGGACGGGACGGCGGACGACCCGGACCGCGCTGACGCGACGCCGGACGCCGAGGAAGAAGTAACGGGCGCAGAGGCGACGGTCACCGTCGGCACCGAGCGCGTCGTGAAGCGCCGCCTGCCGAAGTCCTACCGGCACCCCGAACTGGACGAGCGTCTGCGCCGCGACCGGACGGTGCTGGAGGCGCGCCTGACGAGCGACGCGCGCCGCGCCGGCGTGCCGACGCCGGTCGTCTACGACGTCGACCCCGTCGAGGGCGTCATCGAGTTCGAGCGCGTGGGCGACGCCGACCTGCGGGACGGCCTGACCGCCGACCGGGTGCGCGACGTGGGCCGCCACCTCGCCGCGATGCACGCGGCCGGCCTGGTCCACGGCGACCCGACGACCCGGAACGTGCGCGTCGACGGCGACCTGACCTACCTCATCGACTTCGGCCTCGGCTACTACACCGACGACGTCGAGGACTACGCCATGGACCTGCACGTCTTCGACCAGAGCCTGGCCGGAACGGCCGACGACGCGGACCGCCTCCGGACGGCGTTCGAGGCGGCGTACGCCGAGGGCGAGGCGGCCGCCGGGGGCATCGGGACCGCCGACGTCACCGTCCTCGACCAGTTGCGCGAGGTCGAAGGACGCGGCCGGTACCAGTAGTGCAGGGCCTGAACGCCTAACCGCCGGGGCGTCGAAGGAGAGCCATGTCGCTGTCCGCCACGCGGTTGGGCGACCTCTGGGGGGACCGGACGGCGCTGGTCGACGAGCGGGCCGACGAGCGCGTCACGTACGCGGAACTGGCCGCGCACGCCAGGGACGCTGCCGGGCGACTCGCCGCACTCGGCGTCGAGTCCGGCGACGCCGTCGCGGTCGTCTCGCGCAACCGCGTCGAGTGCCTCGTCGTCCTGTTCGCGGCGCGTCGCCTCGGCGCGTCGTTCGCCCCCGTCTCGCACCGCCTGACGCCCGCGACCGTCACGGACCCGGTCGAGCGCATCGACCCCGCGGTCGTGCTCCACGAGGTGGCCCAGCGCGACCTCGTCCGCGGATTCGACGACACCTGTTCGTTCGAGGCGTTCCGCCACCGCGAGCGCGCCGACCACGACCCGTCGCCGCCCGCTCCAGGGGAGACGCTGGTGTCGCTCGTCGTCGACGGCGAGGAGCGGCGCGTCCTCGACCTGTCGCGGCGCGCCGTCGAACGCAACTGCGCCACGTCGGCGGCGGGGTGGGGACTGGGTCGACGGGACCGCGCGCTGACCCTGCTGCCGCTGTCCGACGCCGACGGCCTGTTGCGGTTCGTCTGCCCGCTGCTTTCGGTCGGCGGCAGCGTCGTCCTCCTGCGCGCGTTCGACCCGGCGGACGCGCTGGCGGCCGTCGAGCGCCGCGGCGTCACCTGCGCGACGGCGGGCGTGACGGAGTTCCGCGAACTTGCCGGCGAAGAGCACCGCGACGACCCGGACCTGTCGTCGGTGTCGTGGCTGGCGACGCGGACGCGGGTCGCGCCCGCCATCCGAGAGGCGTTCCCGGTGCCGCTCGTGCGCGCCTACGGCCGTCCGGCGGCCGGCGTCGACCTCCTCCGCGGGACGCCCGACGAACCGGAGACGGCGAGTCGGCCGTTCCCCGGCGTCGAACTGCGACTCGACGGGGGACAGGCGACGCCGGAGAGCGACGTCGGTGAACTGCTCGCGCGTCCGCCGGACGTCGAAGTGCCGGCGGACGCGTCCGGCGACGGCGAGGGCGTGGAGCAGTGGGTCGCGACGGGCGACCTGTTCCGGCGCGCGGACGGGCGCTACGAGCGCGTGGGGCGGGTCGACGAGCGGTTCGAGTACGAGGGGCGTTCCGTCCATCCCCGGACCGTGGAGGCCGTCCTGGAAGCCGCTCCGGGCGTCCTCGCTGCGGGCGTCTTCCCCGGCGACGACGGCGCGCCGCGGGCGGTCGTCGTGGGGGACGTCGCGGCCGACGAGGACACCACGGCCGACGACGAGGTGGCGACCGACGCGGTCCGCGAGTTCGCCGTCGAGCGACTCGCGGCCCACGAGGTCCCGCAGGCGGTGGAGGTCGGCGGCGCGCTCCCACGGCGGCCGACGGGCGACCTCGACCGGGCGGCGCTCCGGGAGCGGTTCGGCGGGGATAAAGATACTTAGGAAGACGTTTGCAGTAATATGTATGCCGATTTCCGACGAACCGATCGGCGCGCTTTCTGACGAACGAGCCGGCACGCTCACGATCGCGCTCGGCGTCCTGCTGCTCCTGAGCTCGCTCTACGTCGACCACCTTGCGCTCGGCGAACCGACGTACCGGTACGAGCGCGTGCAGGTGACCTACGTCGACGGCGAGGTGGAGTACAGGTCGCCCGGCGAGGACCCGTTTTTCCCCCTGCTAGAGGTCGCGGACGTCGCCTGCCTCCCCGGGAGTTCGTGAGCGTGTCAGTTCGAGCAGTTCCTCCTGGACGACGAGAACGCGACCGTATCGACGGACACGACGGGGCCGTCCCTGCGGGCCTACACGGACTACGAGTACGTGTACGTCCACCGGAACGACGAGGGGCAGTTCTACCGGCCCGACACGGTCGGCGACGACGAGAGCACGTGGCGGCTGACGCTCGAACCGGTGCCGGCGGAGAAGGCGCTCTCGGAAGCGGCGACGTTCTACGCGGAGGCACCCAGACCGGTCCGGCGCGCCGTCCTCACCGGGAACGTGACGACGCACCACGAGATAGCCGCGGCGAACGAACTGTTCGAGAAGGACGGCAACTACTACGTCCTGCACGAGGTCGGGTCGAGCGGCCCGGCGCGCGTCGAATGGCTGTTCCAGTACGTGCTCGTCGCCGGCGGCGTCGTGGTCGGGCTCCTGCTCGTCCTGCGCGGCCAGCGCCGCCGGGTGACGTAGCGCGGCGAGAAGCGGCGAAACTCCCGGGAGCGAAACCCACTTGGGCCGGGGCCCACTCCGTCGAATCGATGAGTCGACCGCGCATCGCCCTGCTGAACGCTGCACACGACGGCGAGGACACGCGACGCAACTTCCGCCGTGAGCTCGACGCGGACCTCGTCGAGTTCGACGCGACCGGCGGCCACCTGCCCGAGCACTTCGCGTTCGACGGCGCAGTCGTCACCGGGTCCCGCTCGTCGGTCTACTGGGAGGAAGAGTGGATACCGCCGCTGAAGGAGTGGGCGAGCGAGGCCGCCGAGCGGGGACTACCGATGCTGGGGGTCTGCTACGGCCACCAGCTGCTCGCGGACGTGCTCGGCGGCGAGGTCCGCGACATGGGCGAGTACGAGATCGGCTACCGCGAGGTGACCCATTCGGGCGACTCGCTGCTGTTCGACGGCGTCGACGAGCGGTTCGTCGCCTTCACCACCCACTCCGACGCGGTGGCGGAGCTCCCGCCCGGCGCGGAGCCCATCGCGGAGAACGACTACGGCAACCACGGCTTCCGGAAGGGCGACGTGTTCGGCGTCCAGTTCCACCCGGAGTACGACGTGGCGACCGCCGAGTCGGTGACGCGGGGGAAGGACCTGCCCGACGACCGCCTGCAGCGTGTCCTCGACGGCATCACCGAGGAGAACTACGCCGCGGCCTGCGAGGCGAAGCTCGTCTTCGAGAACTTCACCGACCACGTTCGAAACGTCCGGGGCCTGTCAGCCTGACGCCACCGTCGCGCGACCCCGTCGCCTGGTTCTCCGCAGCACGCCGCGGCGAGCGGCATAAAGAGCCTGAATATGTAACCACCAGAGTCACCCCCGGTCACGGCGTCGACCCCAACATGGGAAACAAGTCGACGGACGAGAGGAGTGGCGGCAACGCGACGCAAGGGACGTCGACGCCGCCCGAACCCGACCCTGACGTACCCCCCGTCTCACAGGAGGTGCTGTTCGACGCGCTCGCCTCCCGGCGGAGTCGCTACATCCTCCACTACCTGCGCCGCGAGGAGACGCCGGTGTCGGTCGGCAACCTCGTCGAGGCCGTCGCGGCCTGGGAGACCGACAAGGCCATCGACCTCGTCTCGAACGAACACCTGCAGAACGTCCGCACCTCGCTCCACCACACCCAGCTGCCGAAGCTCGCGATGGCGGGACTGGTCCAGTACGACGAGGACCGCGAACTGGTCGACCGCGGCGTCTACGCCGAGCAGGCGGACGCCTACCTCGACATCGCGGTGTCCCGGGACGACGCAGTGCCGAGCGGCGATTGACCCCGGCCACCCGGTCCGACGTAACCGGGTGGTCCGGCCGTCCCCGGCGGTCCCGCGCGACTCGAACGCGTCCGCGGTCGACGGCGTGACCTGCGCCGCCGCGACGAACCGCGGTGCCAGGACGCACCGCCGCGACCGCGTGCGCCCGCCGTGCTACCGAGTAGGAGTGTTTTTCACGTCCGGCCCCACAGTCGTACCCATGCTGGACTACGTCTCACTCGAGGCCGACCTCGACGAGGAGGAGCGGCTCATCCGGGACACCGCCCGGGAGTTCGTCGAGGAGAACGTCAAACCGGACGTCGGCGAACACTTCGAGGCGGGCACCTTCCCGGCCGAGATCATCCCCGAGATGGGCGAACTCGGGTTCTACGCGCCGAACCTGGAGGGGTACGGCCTGCCGAACGTCAGCGAGACCGCGTACGGCCTGCTCATGCAGGAACTGGAGGCCGCCGACTCCGGCCTGCGCTCGATGGCGAGCGTGCAGGGCGCGCTCGTCATGTACCCCATCCACGCCTACGGCTCCGAGGCGCAGAAGGAGCGCTGGCTGCCCGAGATGGGGACGGGCGAGGCAGTCGGCTGTTTCGGACTGACGGAACCGGAGCACGGCTCGAACCCGTCGGGCATGGAGACGCACGCCGAGAAGGTCGGCGACGAGTACGTCCTCAACGGCTCGAAGACGTGGATCACCAACTCGCCCATCGCCGACGTCGCGGTCGTCTGGGCGCGCGACCGCTCGGCCGAGGACGACCCCGTGCGCGGGTTCCTCGTCGAGACCGACCGCGACGGCGTGACGACGAACGAGATCACGGAGAAGCTCTCGCTTCGGGCGTCCATCACCGGCGAGATCGGCCTCCAGAACGTCACCGTCCCCGAGGAGAACGTCCTGCCGGGCGTCGAGGGCATGAAGGGGCCGCTCTCCTGTCTCACGCAGGCCCGCTACGGCATCGCGTGGGGCGCGGTCGGCGCGGCCCGCGACTGCTTCGAGGTGGCCCGCGAGTACGCCACCGAGCGCGAGCAGTTCGGCGGCCCCATCGGGCGCTTCCAGCTCCAGCAGGAGAAGCTCGCGGAGATGGCGACCCAGATCACGACCGCCCAGCTGCTCGCCCACCGGCTCGCCGAACTCAAGGAGCGCGGGGAGATGCGCCCCCAGCACGTCTCGATGGCCAAGCGCAACAACGTCCGGATGGCTCGCGACCAGGCTCGCGTCGCCCGCGAGATGCTCGGCGGCAACGGCATCACGACCGACTACTCGCCGATGCGCCACATGGCGAACATGGAGACGGTGTACACCTACGAGGGCACCCACGACATCCACACGCTCGTGCTGGGCGAGGATCTGACCGGGATTCCCGCCTACCAGTAGTACCTTTTTACTGCGGGTCCTCCTCGTGCGGCGCTGGCGCGCCGCACTCGTCGAACCGCTTGCAAAAAGCTACGCTAAAAAGGCCGGCGGCTCGCTCCGCTCGCCGCCGGTGAACCGCGCTCACTGCGTTCGCGCGGATGCTGGGGAGGACTCGTGGTTAGTGGCGCCGCATCTAGCAAGCAGCCGTTTCGCGCTGGGGAACACCCTCGTCCTGGCGGACTGAAAGGGCGAGTCCGTTCCGGGACGCAGGACGAAGCAAGGACCGCAGTGCGAGCGAAGCGAGCCACGAGGACCGCAGCGAGTCCCGCGACCGGAACGGACGAGGGCTTTCTACGTGTCCAACCCATTCTACGTGCTCCGAGCAGATGGTCGAGTGACAACAGCAGGTCCAGCAGCCCCGACGTTCCATTTGCCGGATGATTTAAATAGATGGTATCCACATCAACGGGTGTCCATCTTCTCGGCCGGAGCCGCAGCACTGCCACTCGATTCGAACTAGTTCCGGCCGGTCGCCGTCCGTAAACCGGCACGAACACATGAGCACCGAGACGGACGTTCACGACGCACTCGCATCGCATTCGGACGAGTACGAGGTACGGGGCCTGCTCCACGAGGTGCCGCCCCACGCCACCTACGAGGTCGCGCTCGACGGCCAACGCGCGGTCTGCAAGCTGGCGACGAGCGACGAAGGCGATCCGGCCACGGAGGCGCGACTCCTCCAGCACGTCGACCGGACGACGTCGATTCCAGTGCCGCACGTCCTCGCCGTCGGCGACGACCACTTCGTCGCGGCGTGGTCGGACGACGTCCCGGAGGACCCCTGTGACGTCGACGAGTCACGCGCCCGGACGATTGGCGCGGGGCTGGCGCGACTGCACGAGGAGACGGCGTTCGACGCGCCAGGGTTCTTCCGGTCGACGGACGAGGGGGTGGCGTCGAACGACGGACGGGTCACGGACGGACCGGCGCTCGACGCCCGCGAGTCGTGGCCGGCGACGGTCCGGGCGTTCCTCGAAGACCGGCGCGCGTGCCTCGCGGACCACGAACGGGGCCGGACGTACGTCGACGCTGCCGACGACGCGCTGGCGCTGCTCCGCGAGCGGCCGGAACTCCTCGACGGAGCGGGCGACCCCGTCCTCTGCCACGGCAACTACCTGCCGGAGCACGTCGGCGTCTACGACGGCGACGTGACCTGCGTCATCGACTTCGAGCACGCGCTCGCCGGGCCCGCGGAGTACGACTACTGGCGGACCGCACTGCCGCTGCTGGGCAACGAGGACGAGGCCGTCGAGGCGGCGTTCCGCGCGGGATACGAGTCGGTGCGCCCGCTCCCGGACGGCTTCGACGAGCGCGAGGAGGTCTATCGGCTGGTGAACACGGCGTCGTACGTCCGGTCGCTGTTCCTGCAGGGGAACGTCACGGGCGAGGAAGCCGAGCGCCGCGCCGACCGGATGACCGAGTACGTCCGCAAGACCGTCGACGCGCTGCGGGACGGCGCACCGTAGCGGCCGGGAGCAGGTCCACGCTGACGACGGAATGGCCGCTGCCGTCCGGACTGGTGGGCCACGACTTTCTTTGGTCGGCGCGTCGTCGAGAGACCGGGATGCAAAATCGACTCGTCACGCTGCTCGTGGTCGCGCTGGTGACCGCGAGCGTGGGAGCAGTGGCGACGGCCACGTCGACGAACCAGCAGAGCCAGCAACAGCAGGAGCGCTGCGACTTCGAGGGGTTGTACGACCGGAGTATCGACTCGGTCGTCTCGGTGCGCGTCGCCACGCAGGACGGCCAGTTCGGACAGGGGTCGGGGTTCCTCTACAGACAGAGCCTGATCGTCACGAACCAGCACGTCGTAGCCAACACGTCGAGCGTGGAGGTTCAGTTCGACCGCGGCGAGTGGCGGACGGCGCGCGTCGTCGGGAGCGACCCCTACAGCGACCTCGCCGTGCTCCGCGTCCAGAACGTGCCGGGGTACGCCGAACCGCTGCCGCTGGCCGAGCAGCGCGCCGAACCCGGCGAACCGGTCGCCGCCCTGGGAAGCCCGCTCGGTCTCCAGGGGTCAATCACCCAGGGGGTCGTCAGCGGCCTCAACCGCACGATCCCGAGTCAGCGCGGGTTCTCGATTCCTGACGGCGTCCAGACCGACGCCCCGATCAACCCGGGTAACAGCGGCGGACCGCTGGTGAACTGCGCGGGGCGCGTGGTCGGGGTCAACACCGCCGGCATCCAGGGTGGCGAGAACCTCGGGTTCGCCATTCCGACGGAGGTCATCCGCCGGGTCGTCCCCTCGCTCGTCCAGAACGGGAGCTACAGTCACGCTTTCCTCGGCATCTCCTCGCTAGAGGTGTCGCCCATCGTCGCGCAGGCGAACGACCTGCAGCGCGCCCAGGGCGTGCTCGTCGTCAATACGCTACCGAACGGCCCCGCCGGCGGCGTGCTACAGGGGAGCCAGCAGACGCAGATGGGCGACGGCACACGGGTCCCGGTCGGCGGCGACGTCATCGTCAGCGTCGAGGGGACGCCAGTGCAGTCCGGCGAGGACCTCTCGAGCGTCCTCGCGGAGCGGCGACCGGGTGACACGGTGTCGATGACCATCGTCCGCGACGGGGAGCGCCAGACGGTTCGGGTGACGCTCGGCGAGCGACCGCCGCCGAACGCGACAGCGACGACGGGTGCTCGGGACCTGCCGGTCGAGGCGGCGCGCTGACGGGGACCGACCGCGGGACCCCGTCGAAACACCGGTCGTCTACCGCGAAGCGCGTTCTCTCCGGGGCCCCAGCCCTTTGCGAGATTCCCCGCCGCGATTGTATTTATGTTTGATTGTGAAACAATATTAAGTTAAATATAATCTATTGCGAATAGAAATTCGGATCGGATCATGACCCGAAACGAACTCGCGGAACGACTGGCGGAGCACCCCCGACTGATCGGCGCGCTGTTCACGGCGATGCTGCTGCTGGCTAGCTGGGGAATGGCAGCGGCGAACAATTACGCGGCGACGAACGGAACGTAATCAGACATCTGATGGCGTGAGAGCATCCGACCAGCGGAGTTCCCCGTCAACCTCTACCGGAAAGACTCCGTCGTCAAGGAACTCCTCGAACTCACTCCGGTCGAGGACGACCTCGTCGAGAGCACCGGAGCTGATGTACTGAACGTCCGACTCGTAGTACGTCAACGTCATCATGGAACCTAGTCCGTACTTCCCCGTCGGGTACGCGATCGGCTGTAGTTCGAACTTGTCGGATTCCAGGCGACGAACTTTCGTATACACCACCAGCCCACTCTCGTTCTGCACCAGCGTCAGGCCGCCGTCGCCGATGGTGCCGTAGCGGAAGCCGGTGAGGACCTGGTCGCGGGCGATGGCGAGCGCGACGCGGAGCGAGAAGCCGTAGTTCAGCAAACGGGCCAGCGGTCGGCCGAGCTTCGTCGCGATGCAATTGGCGACGTCCGAGAGGGTGACGACGCCACCGAAACTGCCGGCGTCGACCAGCGCCTCGCCCTGCTCGTACGATCGGCAGGCGTTCAGCAGGAACGCCTCGACGCCGACCGATTCGAGCGTCCCGGCGTCGAGGTGGCCGTCGGCGCAGTGGATGCCCTCGTCGTCGACGTGGCCGATGTAGTGGAGGAAGTTCGCGGGAGTCTCCAGCAGGTCGCGGAGTTCGGCGACCGAACAGTCGTAGTGGACGTCGACGTCGAACGAGAGCATGTCGCGGTCGCCGTAGTGGTCGGCGACGACGTCCTCGTCACGCATCTGCTCGTCGTTGCAGACGACGTGGACCGAGATGTCGGTCGAGTCGCTGTTGTCGCGCTGGAGTCGACGTCGTCGCGCGTCCGGCGTCGTCTTGTTGGCTCCGAGCGGATAGCCGTCGCCGACCCAGGCGTGCTCGACGGTGTCGACGGCGGTCGGCTGGAACACGTCGTCGAGGTCGGCTTCGATGACGTCGGTGTCGTCCGTGCTTCGGGTGAACTCGGCCGGGTCGGTGCGGAGGAACTCGGCCTGGGCGTCCAGCGTCGGTTCGACGGACGCCTCCGTCGGGGAGGGCGGACAGCGCACGAGCGCGAGGTCGTCCGCGACGAACGGGAGGACGCCGACGTGTTCCGGCCGCGGCATCACGTGCGTCGTCAGGTTCCACTCGGGGACGTAGTCTGCGACGGTCGCGTACGGTACGCCGAGGTAGGCGACCAGGCGCTCGGCGGGCGAGGCGTCGTACAGCGCAGCGAAGTCGAGGTCGAGGTGGGGTTCGACCTGCCGTCGTTCGTGGAGGTCCACCTCGTAGTGGCCCTCGGTCCGGGTCAGGCAGTCGAGGAAGAACGTCTGCCGGAGCACCCGGTGGACGGCGTCCTCGTACTCCGCCAGCGGGTACTCGAAGCCGTCGGCGACGATGCGGGGCGAATCGCCGGGGACGACGGCCGCGCCGAGGTAGTAGGCCAGCGGCGCGGCCGGGTAGACGTACTCGTACTCGGGCGGGACGACGAGTTCGATGCCCGTATCGGGCCGTGCGAGGCCGTCGGGCACCTCGAAGGCGTCGCCGCGCTCGACGAGCGGCGGATGGCCGCGGTGCGTCGGGAACGCGCGTTCGGGACTCGTCGTCTTCAGCGCGGACCCGAACAGCGACATCGCCCGCAGCACGTCCGTCGGGTCGTCGGTCACCGTGACGGTGCCCGCCGGCCGGTCGTGGAACGACCGCGCACCGACGCGGACGGTCGACGGGGCGTCGAAGGAGACGACGACCGCGTCGTCCGTATGCTCGAAGGCGAGTCTGCTCTCGACCGCGAGGTAGAGCTTCATCGGTGCGGTGGTGAGTTCGAGCAGGTAGTCGTCCACCGGGAGAGCAAGGTCGGTCCGGTCGGTGTTGTCCGCGACGAGCGACCCGTCCCGGCGGCGGACGAACACGTTGCCGAGTTTCGGGATCTCGATCCGTCGCGCCTCGACGCCGACGGCGTGGTCGACCGGAAAGTAGAACGCGTCGGGGTCGGCCGGCGTCGGATCGACCGGCGTCCCGGTGTACAGCGCGAACCGCGCGCTCTCGACGGGGTCGACGACCTCGATCCCGTTCCGGTCGGGATGCGAGACGAACGTTGGCTGCATGGCTGTCACAACCCCGTCCAGACGGTCGTCAGGTCGTGTCGCGGGACGTGCCAGCGCTGCTCTGGCGGGGTCTGTCCCCGCTTGCGGAGTTCGATGCGCGCGTCGAACAGCGGCGAGAGGTCACGGACGACGTCGTGGTCGTCCGGGAACGGGAGGCGGACGTGCCCCATGCCGCCGACGCCGTGGACCAGCGCGACGACCGCCCGCAGGAACCGCACCACCGCCGGCCGTCCGTTCGCCGCGAGGAGATAGTCGAGCGCGGCCACGCCGACCCGCAGCTCGGCCGGGTCGAGGCCGTCGGTGGCGTCGTCGAAGAACCCGACGGCCTGGACGAGTTCCTGCCGCAGGCGACCGAGGTCGCTCTGGTCGGCGTCCCGGGACGGGAGTTCGACGCCCGTCGCGCGGTCCGGTATCTCACGTCGCTTCGCCTCGGGGTCGACGATCCACACGTCGGGGTCGTCCCGTGCGACGCCGACCGGGAGACAGTGGTCGACGTGCTCGACGGTGGCACCGGTGAACGCCAGCACGCGCTTGCGGTCGCAGGCCGGGTCGCCGAGCAGGCGCCGCGTCGCCAGCCCCGAAACCGGTCCGGAGACGTCGCCGGTGACGAGGAGCGTGCACCCTCGCTGCTTCAGTCGTCGCAGCACCGAATCGATGTCCCGCAACGACTCCTCGCTACGGAACGTGGCCTCCAGGAGCGACATTCTCATCGTATCAACTATTGATAGTAATAAAATTTTTTCGGGTGAGAAAATAACCGTGATGCCGACCACGTAGCGGCGAAGCGGCCGGAATGGCCGAAGTGGCCAGAGTGGGCGGAGCAGTCGGAGCGGCCGGAGCAGCCAGAGTGGCCGAAGTGGCCAGAGTGGGCGGAGCAGTCGGAGCGCCGCTCAGATGGCGTTCCGCTCGGCGAGCACGTCGTGGAGTTCGGTCATGTCCGAGACGACGACGTCGCAGGCCGGTTCCACCGCCGGCTTGGGTTCGAAGCCGACCGAGAGCCCGGCGACCTCGAGCATCGGCAGGTCGTTCGCGCCGTCGCCGACCGCGACGGTGTTCACGACGTCTGCGCCCTGCTCGTCGGCGAGTCGTTCCAGCGCGTCGTCCTTCGTCCCCTCGATGAGCGGTCCCTCGACGTCGCCGGTCAGCGCCGCCCCGTCGTCCGGCAGTCGGTTCGCGACTATCTCGTCCACCGCGACGCTTTCGCGCTCCAGCGCCGCCTGCACGCCGGTCTCGAACCCGCCGGTGAGGATGGCGACGTAGGTCCCCTTCTCCGCGAGCGCGTCGATGACGTCGGCCGCGCCGGGCCGCAGCGCCACCTCGGAGTAGGCGTCCGCCGCCGACTCCAGCGAGAGGCCGTCGAGCAGCGCGGCGCGGTCGCGCAGGCTCCTCGCGTAGCTGATCTCGTCGTTCATCGCCCGCTCGGTGATGTCGGCCATCTCGTCGGCGACGTCCATGCGCTCGCCGAGCAGGACCGTCATCTCTGACTCGGAGAGCGTACCGTCGAAGTCGAACGCGACTACCTTCATTCGGTTCGAGCGTTTCGTCGCCGACAGGTTAAATGGGCGTGTTCGCGGCAGATGTCCGGCAGTCTGTGTCCGCCCCGGACACGTCACCGACCGTCCCGACGGACGTTCCTCTCGGCCGCACGACCCGTCGGTCGTTCGAACGAGCGTCACGTTCGAGGACTGTCAGAAACAGCGCCGTCAGGGCGTACTTTGCCGATATCCGTCGTATCCGTGCGAAGGTATAAGGTGGTACTGGTCACCAGTTCGCATATGTCGGACGCAAGTGACACGCCACAGACGGGGGACGACCAGCAAGCAGTCGCGGGCGAGACGGTCGCCGCCCAGGGTGGGAGGCCGCAGGCGGAATCCATCTCGGACATCGTCGCCCGGCCGACGGTCAAAGAGCAGGTGAAGCTCCTCACGGCGGCGTTCGCCGTCGTCGGCGGCGGTATCGGCCTGGCGGTCGTCCTCCTGGGCGTCCTCGGCAAACCGCCGTTGCTCACGGAGGACCTGGCCAAACAGACCGGCGAGAACGGCGAACTCGCCGCCTCGCTCGGCACGTCGTTCGTCAACCTCACGGCGGCCCTCGCCATCTACACCTCGCCGGTCGTCGCGGCCGTGACGGCGCTCGGCGCCGGGGCGTACACTGGACTCACCCTCGACGGTTCGGACAAGACGGCGTGGGTGACGGCGGGCCTCGGCTCGCTGGCCGGCACCGTCGCGCTCGTCGTCCTGACCGCCGTGCTCGCGTCGTCACAGATGAAGACCACCAGCGACTTCGGGATGAACTACACCTGGTTCGGCACGAACGTCCAGTTCACGCCGCTCGTCGTCGACGCCGTCGCGGTGGGCGGCGCCGTCGCGTTCGTCGGCGCCGCGAGCGCCTACCTCGTCCGGAGAGCGTAGCGTCCGGACCCGTCGAGGGTACCGTCGGTAATCCGTACTCGAAGGGGACAGCTTCCCGTCGCCGCACCGCCGTTCCGTCGTTAGCCCTGTCGTGGGTGGGATTGCTCGGCGGTACTCGTCGGTGGGACCAAGCTGTCGGTGGGGAACCCCCTCGTCAACGCGGTCCTCGTCGGAATCGCGGTCGCCGCACTCTCGGCCGCCGCCGTCTACGTGACGCGCTACGACGCCCCCGAAGCGTAACGCCCTCAGCTGCCGTCCTCCCGGTTCCACCGGGTCCGCCCGCACCCGGCGCGGGAGGCGACTGGCCCCGCTCTTCACCGCACTAAAAATTCCGTTTCCATAGTTTGTGAAAACTACTGGCAATCTTCGCAGGCAGAGAAAGGGTTAACCCGATGAATCTACCCATACCTGCTATGAAGGTACTTGTAACGGACCCCATCGCCGACGCGGGCCTCGAACGGTTCCGCGAAGCGGGTCACGAGGTCGAGACGGCCTACGACGTAGAGGGCGACGCGCTGCTGAACGCGGTCTCCGACGCCAACGCGCTGGTCGTCCGCTCGGGCACCGAGGTGACCCCCGAAGTGTTCGAGGCCGCCTCGGACCTCGTCATCGTCGGTCGCGCGGGCATCGGCGTCGACAACATCGACATCGAAGCGGCGACCGAGAACGGCGTCATCGTCGCGAACGCGCCGCAAGGCAACGTCCGAGCCGCCGCCGAACACACCGTCGCCATGGCGTTCGCCGCCGCGCGCTCCATCCCGCAGGCCCACGCGCGCCTCAAGGACGGCGAGTGGGCGAAGGGCGACTACCTCGGGACCGAGCTGAAGGGGAAGACGCTCGGCATCGTCGGCCTGGGGCGCGTCGGCCAGGAGGTCGCGCGCAAGCTCGACGGCCTCGGGATGGACCTCGTCGCCTACGACCCCTACATCAGCGAGGAGCGCGCCGCGCAGATCGGTGCGGAGCTCGTCGACCTCGGCGACTGCCTCGACCGCGCCGACTTCCTCACCGTCCACACGCCGCTGACCCCGGAGACGGAGGGGCTCATCGGGGCGGACGAGCTCGAACGCGTCGGCGGCTACCTCGTCAACTGCGCTCGCGGCGGCGTCGTCGACGAGCCCGCGCTCGCCGAGGCCGTCGAGAAGGGCGCTCTCAAGGGGGCGGCGGTGGACGTGTTCGCCGACGAACCCATCTCGCCGGACAACCCGCTGCTCGACGTCGAGGACGTGGTCGTCACGCCACACCTCGGCGCGAGCACGGAGGCGGCCCAGGAGAACGTCGCCACCAGCACGGCCGACCAGGTGCTCGCGGCGTTCCGCGAGGAGCCGGTCGTGAACGCGCTGAACGCGCCCTCGATCGACGAGAGCGCGTTCCCCCGCGTCGAGCCGTACATCGAGATCGCCGAGACCGCGGGCAAGATCGCCACCCAGCTGCTCGACGAGCGCATCGAACGCATCGAGGTGAGCTACGAGGGCGACATCAGCGAGGAGGACGTCGAACTCGTCACGGCCAGCGCCCAGAAGGGCGTCTTCGAGCCGCTGGAGTGGCAGGTCAACGCCGTCAACGCGCCCCAGATCGCCGACGAGCGCGGCGTCGAGGTGACCGAGAGCAAGACCCGGCAGGCCGCCGACTTCCAGAGCCTCGTCGCGGTCACCGTCGCCGGGACGGACGAGGAGATCACCGTCGAGGGGACGCTGTTCGCGGGCGAGGACCCGCGCATCGTCCGCATCGACGGCTACCGCGTCGACGCCATCCCGCACGGCCACATGCTGGTCGCGCGCAACCGCGACGAACCCGGCGTCATCGGCTTCGTCGGGACCGTGCTGGGCGAGCACGGCGTCAACATCGCGGGCATGTTCAACGCCCGAGAGGCCCACGGCGGCGAGGCGCTGTCGGTGTACAACCTCGACGACGCGCTCACCGACGAGGCGAAGCGGGCGCTGGAGACGGACGAGCGGATGATGGAAGTCCGGGACATCGAACTGAACGGCACCGCGTAATCGCGACCGACCGGCGTCGCACGCCGTTCGAACCGGTTTCTCACGCGCTTTCGAACCGCTCGTTAGCGGTAGCGCCGCTCCAGCCGCGAGATGGGGAACGAGTAGGGCCGCAGGTGGTGGGGTCGCACCTCGTCGGCTGCCATGCCGCTCGGGAGCGGGTACAGCGCCTCGACGACCGGATCGTCGTCGGGGTAGCGCTCGTTCTTCGGGTACTCCGCGACGGTGCAGTCGTGGCCGGGCACCTGGACCTCGTCGGCCCGCCGGTCGGTGGTGCGGACGACGACCAGCAGGTCGTCCGATTCGGCGTCCACGACCGTCTCGCCGGGCGCCAGTTCGCAGTGCTCGCAGCAGTACGGGCCGTCGTCGCGCTCGTCGACGAAGAGGGTGGTGTCACAGACCGTACAGTCGACGGCCATCTCGCCCGGCGGCGGGACGCGACCCTCGTCGACCTCGATGGCGACCCGGCGGAGGTGCTTGCACCGGGTGCCGCGGTACATGTGGTCCGGGCAGGTGCAACGGCTACCGGGCAGGTCGACGAAGTACGTGTGGCCGCTCTCGCTGTCGACCTCGTAGACGCCGCCGCCGATCGGCGTGACGGCCATCCGCTCCGCTCTGGCGCGCCGGGAGCGCGCGTCCAGGTCGTCGGTCCGCCGCGGGGCGAGCGATGCTTTCCTGGAGGTGGTTGTTTTCGGCATGGGTGGTCCTCCTGTGGGGCGTCCCGGGCGGCGAAACGAGCGGCGTTCGCCACGCCGGACGTCGGTTCCACGTACCGATACGTAGGTGCCGGAGACGCCTAAGACTTTCACCGCCAGACGAGCTCTCGCGGCCGTTACCGGGCGGTAACGGCGCATCGAAGGACGGTAACGGCGGCGTGAACCGACCGACCGACGGACGCGGCGGGGCGCGGCGGCGCTTCCGGGGCGACGTCGGTCGTCGTTCGGCAACGGCGTCTCGCCGTCGAGCGTCGGCTACGAAACGCAGTGTTTTTGAGACCACCGCGGGAACGGACGTCCATGAACGTCGAGGGCGAGACGCTCCGCGATATCGTCGTATCCGTCGGTGCTGTCGGGTTCTTCATCGTCGGCACGCTGGTCGTCGGGTCGCAGTTCGACAGCGGCGGCCTGACCGAACAGGGAGCGCTCGCGCTCGTCGCCGTCATCGTGGCCTTCATCCTGCTGATGACCGTCCTCGGCTACTGGCTGGCGAACCAGCACTAGCGCTCGCGCCAGTCGGTCACGTCGCCGCTCTCCGCCAGCGCGTCCTCGTAGTAGGCCATCGGGTGCGTTATCGTCTCGCAGCGACCGTCCTTCTCCACGCAGTCGCCGTACGCCGCCATCGTCGCACAGCTCGGCGGCGCGTACTGCGCGCTACCGTCGTCCGCCAGGCGCTCGACGCGGTAGCGCAGGCGATCGGCCAGCGACGGGGAGTCGACCTCGCAGAACGACAGCACGTCGTCGGCGTCGAGGCCGATGCCGGTCAGGAACGCGACCAGCGAGAACCACGAGTGCGACGGGAGCCGGTCGTCGCCGCGCGCCCGCTCGACGAGCGCCTGCATGCACGGGGGGAACAGCGACGGCGCGAGCGTGTCGATGTCGTGTGAGAAGTCGGCGTCCGTGAACGACGACTCGAGTTCGTCCACCTCCGCGGCGAGGCCAGCGGCGAGTTCCTCCGGCACGTCGAGCGGGAGGTCGGAAGCGACGCGGCGCTCGACGGCCTCGCGCAGCAGTTCGTGCAGTTCCGCCTCCGAGACGGTGACCCGACCGTCGGCGAGGCGGCGCGACGCGAGCCGCCACTCGTAGGCCGGCAGGTCGGCGGCCAGCGAGAGGTAGGTGCCGACCGCGACGGCGTAGCTCTCGCGTCGCCGCTCGACGTCGTCGCCGAGGTCGAAGTCGGCGAGTAGCGCGTCGAGCGAGATGGTCTCGCGGGTCCGGTCGTCCTGGTGGTCGAAGTCGTAGGTGAACGTGTCGTACGCCGTGTCGGCCTCCGCGCGGGCGTACTTGTCGACCGCGCCGGGGGCGTCGAGCAGCGAGACGAGCAGGCGCGCGACGGGGTAGGAGAGCAGTTCGGCGCTCGTCCCCCAGCGGCGGCCGTCCTCGGGCGGGCGGACCGTGCCGTCCATCAGCGCGCGGCGCACGCGCTCGACCGCGCGCTCGACGGCGGGGTGGCGGTCGCCCTCGCGCGAGACGACGGCCGCGACGTCCACGTCCGCCTCCCTGACCGCCTCGCGTGCAGCCGACAGGAACGGGTACCGGGCGTGGAGCGCGTTCATGCTTTCCCGTTCCGGACCGGTCCCCGATAAACGCGACGGTCCCGGGTAACGGGCGATTTCCCTTCGGAAACGCGCCGTTTCCCTCGTCGGCGCGAACCCAATCGGTTATTACCGGGGCGTTCGAACGCCGGTCCGTGCCACGCTTCGAGTACCCCTGTCCGGACTGCCGGACCACGACGAACCTCCACGGCCCGGACTGCCGGTTCGACGGGGAACCCTGGGCCGACATCGAGAAGGCCTACGTCGACGTCGTCGCCACCCTCTCGGGGGACGCCCGGACCGAGCGGGAGATACGGGACGACGTTCACGGCAACTGGGACGCGCTCCACGAGGCGGCGCTCGACCGCCTCCAGCACGAGCAGCGCGTGGTCGAGACGGACGGGGCGCTCCGACTGCTCTCCGCGGAGGAGTTCCGCGAGACCGTCTCGGAGCCGACCATCGAGCCGATGCAGACCATCTACGAGAAGGGGAGCGTCCCCGGCTGTCACGACAACGCCGTCTTCGCCATGGTCGCCTGGTACGAGATGGTCGGCCTCTCGTGGGAGGAGACGCGAGAGAACGTCGTCGAGTGGCTCCACGACAGTGGGACGTGGGCGCGCGGCGGCTTCGAGGAGTCCTCGCCCGGGGAGCTGGTCGACAACAAGCGCCACGTCTACGAGACGGGCTACGGCTGGAAGGAGAAGGCCGAGGCGGCGAAGTCGGTCATCGACCGGAACCTCTGAGAACGGCGGCGCTGGGGGCGGTTCTGACGAGGCGAAATGCGCGATAGAACGGTCGACGGAGCGCAGCGACCGCTCGCGGGCCGGGAGACGGTGAAGAGAGGGGAGTTCGCGAGAGCCCGGACGTCTCAGTCGCTCTGGATGCGCGGCGCGAGCATGTAGGAGACCTCGCCGAGCCCCTCGGCGGTCTCGAAGTGGAGCTTGACGGGGAACTCCTCGCCGAGTTCGACGGAGACCTCGCCGTCGTTCGGGATGGCCTTGTTCATGTCCTTCAGGTAGTCGAGGCTGAACAGGGAGTGGGCGGGACCGGCGGTGAGGTCGATGAGGTCCTCGCGAGTGAGTTCGAGGTGGACGTCGTCGGTGTCGCCCTCCGCGTCGACGTAGAAGAGCTCGTCGCCCTCGTCGACGCCGAGCGCGATGTGGTCGGAGACCATGTCGGCGGCGGTGACGGCGCGGTCGATGTCGGCACCCTCGATGACGACGTTCGCGGGGAGGTCGAGGTCCGGGATGTCGGGTTCCTGGCGGATGGAGTCGGGGTCGATGAGCGCGAGCGTGTACTCCAGGCCGTCGATCTGGATGTGGAGCTTGCGGGTCTCCTCGTCGAGTTCCATCTCGACGAGTTGGTCGGCGTTGGCCATGCCCGCGATGCTGTCGAGCCGGTCGAGGTTGACGCCGATGACGCCCCCGTCGGCCTCGTAGGACTCGAACGCTTCGGCGGCGAGTTCGAGGTCGACCATCCCGACGTTGGCCGGGTCGACGGCCTTGATGGAGAGGCCGTCCTCCTCGAGGTGGATCTTGCACTCGTCCACCAGCACGCTCACGGAGTCGATGGTCGTCCGGAGCGTGTCGGCACTCACGATAGCCTTGAACATGTTGATGAGGGCTACGAAACCCCGCCATAAAAAGTCCCCGTTCGCGCGCGCGTCGCGTACGAGGACACCAGTTTCGCGGTCGGCAGCGATGTTTCGCGGTCGGCAGCGATTTCGGAGGCTGGGCGACGGGCGGAGAGCGTACCGTGAGGAGCGGGAGACGGCCGCGTACACCGCGACGACGGCACACGGCGGCGAGCGAAGCGTGTGAACGCCCGCGCTGGGCCACCCGGGGAGGTGAACGGCAACCATCGCTCCTCTCGGCCTGTCGAGACGACCGGCCGGACGGGCTCGCCACACACCGCCGGACTGTACTCCGAAGAAACGATACACGCACCGGCACAGCAACCACCACCATTCAATTTCCGAGGATATTTTACCATCCTCGGAACTTTGCCCCGAATTTAATTTGAAATCTTCCGATTTTACCGGGCGGCTTATGTTCCCAGGGAGAGTACTGGTGGTAGCCACCGGTCGTCGCCCTCGGAGGGGTGGCTCGGGGCCATACCAGATATGACCCAGGAAACACTCGTTCTCGGGGGCGGGCCGATCGGCCTCGAGTTCGCGACCGAGCTAGCGGCACAGAACCAGCCAGTCGCCATCGTCGACGGAGAGCCGACGGTGAGTCGCGCACGCGAGGCTGGCCTGACTGCCCACGAGTCGACACTCGAGACCGCCACGTTACCCGCCGACCGTTCGGCGTCGACCGTCGTCGTCGCGACGGCCTCCGACGCACGGAATCTGTTGCTCGCGACGGCCGCCCGGCGCGCGTCCGACGCCGACAGGGTGGTCGCCCTCGTCAACGACCCCGACAGGCGGGCAGCCTTCGACGACGCCGGCATCGAGACGGTCTGCGTCTCGCGGACCGTCGCCCGTGCGACGGCCGACTCCGTTGCCGTCGAGGAATCTGCAGACTCCGTCGCCGTCACGGAATCGACGCTCACGGACCGAGCGGCCGAGGCCGACGAGCGGGCGAGGATCGAAGAATAATGGCGAAAGGACTCGAACGCGACCTCGGACTCGCGAGCGTCGTCGCCATCAGTATCGGTGCCATGGTCGGGAGCGGCATCTTCATCCTGCCCGCGCTGGCCGTCGGCATCGCCGGTCCAGCGGTCGTCCTCGCGTATCTCGTCGCCGGCGTCCTCGTCCTCCCCGCGGCACTCTCCCAGGCGGAGATGGCGACGGCCATGCCGGAATCGGGGGGCTCGTACGTCTACATCGAGCGCGGGATGGGTCCGCTGCTCGGCACCGTCGCCGGGGTCGGGACGTGGTTCTTGCTGTCGTTCAAGGGCGGCCTCGCGCTCGTCGGCGGCGTGCCGTACATCTTCTTGCTCGTGTCGGTGCCCGACTCGTGGATACTGCCGCTGACGCTCGGCCTGGCCGCCGCCCTGGTGCTCGTCAACCTGGTCGGTGCCAAACTCACCGGGCGGCTCCAGGTGGGCATCGTCGCCGTCATGCTCGCGGCGATGGTCTGGTTCGTCACGAGCGGCACCGCCGACGTGAGAGGCGCCAGCTTCGCCGGGTTCTTCCGCGAGGGGCCGGGCGGCCTCCTCGCCGCCACGGGACTCGTGTTCGTCTCGTACGCGGGCGTCACGCAGGTCGCCAGCGTCGCCGAGGAGATCGAGAACCCCGACCGGAACATCCCGCTGGGCATCCTCGGGTCGCTCGCGTTCACGACCATGCTGTACGTCCTGATCGTCGCGGTCATGGTCGGCGTCGCCGACCTCTCGACCGTCGGCGACACGCTCACGCCGATGGCGGACGTCGCCGCGATCACGCTCGGCCCGGCCGGCGTCGCTGCGGTCGTCGTCGCGGCCGTCCTCGCGCTGGTCTCGACGGCCAACGCGGGCATCCTCTCGTCCTCGCGCTACCCGTTCGCGATGGCGCGGGACCGACTCGCACCCGCGAGGCTGGGGGCCGTCCACGACGGACTCGGGACCCCCGCGACCGCCATCTCGCTCACCGGTGCCGTCCTGTTCGCGCTCATCGCGTTCGTCCCGATCATGGAGATCGCGAAGCTCGCGAGCGCGTTCCAGCTCCTCGTGTTCGTGCTCATCAACGCCGCCGTCGTCGCGTTCCGCGAGGGCCACGCCGAGTACGAGCCGAGCTTCCGGTCGCCGCTCTACCCGTGGATGCAGGCCTTCGGCGTCGTGACGGGGCTGGCCCTGCTGACACAGATGGGAACCGTCCCGCTGGTCGGCGCCGTCGTCATCAGCGCCGCCGGGGGGGCGTGGTACTTCACGTACGCCCGCCAGCGGGTCGAACGCGAGGGGGCAGTCGTCGAGGAAGTCCGCCGACGCATCGGCGAAGACCTCGTCGGAGATACCCGTGCGGCGCTGTCCCAGCCCGGCTACGAGGTGCTCGTCGGCGTCGACGAACAGACCACCACGGAGCGCGCACGGGCGCTGGTGCGCGTCGCCGCCGACGTCGCGCGGGCACACGACGGCGGCGTCTCCGTCGTCCGCTTCGACGTCGAACCCGACCAGGTACCGCTCGAGTACGCCGCCGAAGTGCAGTCCCCTGGTGACGAGGCCTTCGAGGCGTTCACCGAACGACTGGCCGCCGAGGTCGACGTCCCGATCAGTTTCGGGGAGGTCGTCAGCCACGACGCCGCCCACGCGGTCGTCAACGTCGCCGACGGGCACGACGCCGACCTCGTCCTGCTCCCCGAGGACGACGCCAGCTTCGACGGGGGACTCCTTCGGTGCGGAGTGGAGTGGGTCCGCAAGCACGCCCCGTGTGACGTCGGGACGCTGTCCGACGGCGACGTCGACGACGTGGCAGACATCCGCGTCGTCACCGGCCGCGGGCCGTACGACCCGGTCAAACTGGCGCTGGGCGACGCGCTCGCCGTCGGCAACGAGGCACGCATGCACCTGGAGTACCGCATCGGCCGCCGCACGACCGACCGGCGCGCGGACGCCATCGACGTCTACCAGGGCGACATCCGTGACGTCGTCGCGAGCTCCGGGACGACCGTGGTCGCGCGTCCCGACGGCGGCCGCGTCGCTGCTCCCGACCTCACCCTCGTGAGCCCCGGCGACCCGCTCGACCGCGACCGGCCGGAGCCGGTGCTCACGGTCCACGTCCACGACCGGAACAGGCCGGGTCGCCTGCGACGGCTGCTGGAACGCCTGACGTTCTGACCGCCGGTGCTCTCGTATCGCCGTCGCAGCCCGCGTTTCGAGCGCCGTTTCCCTGGCGTCCGGAACCGGACTGGTGCCGTTCGTCGGGTCGCCGTTTCGAGCCGGTCGAGACGAAGCCGGAGCGACGCCGGCGAGCGAGCGGCGAGCGCGGTTCGGCTGCTATCCGATGTGCCTTTCCGGGTCGACCACGTTCCACTCGATATGAACGCACGTTCGTCGGTCGTTCCCGCGTGGAACACGTCACGGAACCGGGTGAGGGACGCATGACGGGGCGAGACCACTACTACAACAAGTCGAAACAGGAGGGGTACCGCTCCCGGGCGGCGTACAAGCTCCAGCAGCTGGACGACGCCGTCGACCTCCTCCACGACGGCGCGACGGTGGTGGACCTCGGGGCGGCCCCCGGCGGCTGGCTCCAGGTCGCCGCCGAACGCGTCGGCGACGAGGGCACCGTCGTCGGCGTCGACCTCCAGCGCATCGACCCGCTCGACGGCGTCGAGACCGTCAAGGGCGACATGACCGACGAGGAGACCCGCGAGGCGGTCACCGAACTCGTCGGCGACGCCGACGTGGTGCTGTCGGACATGGCGCCGAACATGACCGGCGAGTACAACGTCGACCACGCGCGGTCGGTCCACCTCGCGCGGCTGGCGTTCGAGACGGCGCTCGACGTGCTCGACTCCGGCGGCGACTTCGTCGTGAAGGTGTTCCAGGGCCAGGACCTCGACGACTTCCGCGACGACGTCGAGGCGGAGTTCGAGTACGTCCGCACGATGAGCCCGGACGCCTCCCGCCAGGAGTCCTCCGAGGTGTACCTCGTCGCCCGCGGTCGGCTCACCGCGCCGGTCCGCGAGGGCGACCGCCTGGAGGTCACCATCGAGGGCGTCGGCAGCGAGGGCGACGGCGTCGCGAAGGTCGAGGAGTACACGCTGTTCGTCCCCGGCGCCGAGGAGGGCGAGACGGTCGAGATCCGCGTCGACGAGGTCAAGCCCCGGTTCGGCTTCGCCGAGCGCCTCGACTGACCCGCTCGTTCTCCCCGGCACCCGTTCTCACCGCGATAGCCAGCAGTACGTCTGCACGCTACCGAACAGAACAGCGAGCGCCGCGTTCTCGACGAGCAGTAGCGTGCTGTCCGGACTGGTCGTCCGTATCGCGACCGCGAAGACGCCGAAGGCAGTGGCGAGCACGAGGTTGTACCTGGCGAGCGCCGACCAGCACGACTGGTCGAGTTCGACGAGCCCGTCGCTACCCATTGCGGTGCTGCGGTGAGGAGCGGCAAGGAAGCGACGGCGGCCGAGAAGGGAATCAGTCCGCGGCCCGCGGTCGACGGCGGTCTCAGTCGGCCGCTCGCGGTCGGACGGCGCCGTGGCCCTGCGAACGCAGGTAGCCGACGACGGCGTAGACGAACGGCGTGTCGACGACGGCGATGAGCAGCTTCAGGATGTACTGGCCGACGACGAGCGAGAGGATGACCTCGTTCTTCAGTTCCGGCCCGATGCCGGCGTAGGTCGGCAGGAGGTAGAAGCCGATGCCGACGAAGATGACGGTGTCGATGGCCTGGCTGGTCGCCGTCGAGCCGATGTTGCGCGCCCAGAGGTGGGAGCCGTGGGTGAGCTCGCGGAGCTTGTGGAAGACGAGGACGTCCCAGTTCTGGCTCACGAGGTAGGCGGCGAGGCTGGCGACGACGATGTTCGTGCTCGCGCCGAGCACCGCGCCGAACCACTCGGGGTTCACGCTCGACCGGGCAGCGGGCGCCTCGATGGTCGACCAGACCAGCGCGAGCATGACGAAGTTCATGAAGAAGCCGACGTTGACGAGTCGCTGGGCCGGCCGGCGGCCGTACAGCTCCGCGTAGCAGTCCGACGCGAAGAACGTCAGCGCGTACGCCAGCGCCGCGCCGGGCATGACGAGGGTGCTGCCGGTCACCGGCAGCGAGTACGGGATGGAGAACGCGAGCACCTTCGACGCCGTCAGCTGTGCGGTGACGAGCGCCGTCACGAACAGCGCGACGATGGCGAGCTGGCTCGTCGCCAGTTCGCCACGGTCAGTCATCCTCGAGCCTCCCGTGGCGCTCGTCGATCTCGTCGAGGATGTCGAGCATCTTCCGGACCGACGCCCGGATGGCCTCGCTGCGGTTGACGAACTTGCCGTCCTCGCCGACGTGGTCGTCGAGGTCCGAGAGGAGCTCGTCGGGCACTTCGACGCTTATCTTGGTCATACTACGAGAATATCGGAGGGACGGCATAAACCGTTCGAACGGTCCGTCGGCGGCGCACGCACCTGAACTGGCGACGCGAGAGGCCGCGCCGGCAGCCGGGTCGCCGCGAGGGTCAGTTGGTCGTGGTCGTCGTCGTATTCGTGGTGGTCGTCGTCGTATTCGTGGTGGTCGTCGTCGCGTTGGTCGTAGTTGTCGTCGCGTTGATCGTAGTTGTCGGCGTGGTCGTCGTCGGTGTCTCAGTGGTCGTGGTAGTCGTCGGCGATGTCGTGGTGGTCGTGGTCGGCGTGCTAGTCGTCGTGGTGGTTGTTTCTGTCGTCGGCGGCGGCGTGGTGGGAGTCGTCGCCGCGGTAGCCGTCATCGCCGTCGTAGCGGCCGCTGTCGTGGCCGTGGTCGGCACGGGAGACGTGGTGCTCACGGTCGACAGCTGCGGCGTCGTGGTCGTCGTGGCGAGGACGACGCCGGGCGCGGTGGCGTTGGTCGAGTTGTTCACCGCCGGGGCGGGCGGCGACCCGGTGGTCGCCATCCCGATGGCGGTGGCGGCCACGAGGGCGACCAGCAGCAGTCCGCCGAGGACGAGCAGGACCTGGTTGCGCCGGCTCTCCAGGCTCCGCACGGCGTACGCGAACATGCCGGCGAGGAACGAGACCATCGCCACACCGGTGGCAGCGATGCCGATGGCGACGAAGGAGGAGACGCCCAGCAGGCGTTCCACGTACGGGAGCGAGGCCGGACGGACGGCCGACGGGAGCATCGGGAGGACCGTCTGGTTCAGCCACGGTCCACCGCCGGCGTAGAAGAACACCCACGCCACGCTGAAGCCGGCCACCGCGACGACCATCAACTGGGCGAACTTCGTCCGGGCCGTCCGCGTCGACCAGAGGGTGCCGAGACCGAGTCCGTAGGCGAGCGAGGCGGGAATCGCGACCAGGAACATCGTGTAGAGGCTGTCGGGCGTCACGAGGCCGGCGACCGCGAACGTGCCGACGACGAAGACCCGCCAGCGACTGCGGAAGGTGTCGTAGGAGACGATGTCGCCGCGCTCGAACAGCAGCATCGTAACCGGAACGTTGGCCAGCAGTCCGATGCCGACGGTGGTGGCGAACACCAGCCAGAAGAAGTTCTTCACGCGGTAGGCGATCTCCATGTTCGCCTGGTGGGCGTCGACGACGAGCCAGGAAATGATGTTCGGCGCGACGAACGCGTAGCCGACGAAGCTACCGGCGAACAGTCCCAGAACGAGCGCGCCACCCCAGACGAAGAACACCCGGCGGTCGCCGCTACTCGACGTGATGCCGCGCTCCTTGATGGCCGGCCAGGCGTAGTACAGGACCATCGGGAGAACGGCCACCGCCGCGATGAGCGTACTGATCTTCACCTCGAACACGAGCGCCTCGACGGGGTGGAGGGTGACGACTGGCAGCAGCGACTCGCCGTCCTGGGCCACCTGCTCGACGACGGTCTGGGGGACGCGGCTGGTGAAGTCCTCGTTGATGACGCCGATGCCGCCGCGGTAGAGCGCGACGAACACCGACGCGAGCACGAGCATGAAGACCCCGACGATGCGGAACATCTTCGAGGTGAGGCTCTGGAAGATGAAGGCGAGGTCGTAGTAGTAGCCGCCGACGTCGTCCTCGGTGGTCTCCTCCTCCGTGAACGCGTTCGCCATCCCGGCGGCCGTGCTCTGGAAGACGTTGCCGTCGTCGTCGGGCTCGGTCGCCGCCTCGCCCGCCATCGGCGCGTCCTCGTCCTCGCCGTCGGCGTCGTCGCCCGCCGTCGTGGCGGTCGCCACCTCCTCGTTCGCCTCGTCGAAGCGGTCGAGGATGGCCTGGGCCTTCTCGGGGTCGTCGTCGTCCATCGCCGCCTGGGCGTGCTGGAGCGACTGCTCCTCGGTCATGCCCGCGAAGACCTCCGGCGGGGCCGCCCTGACGCCCGCGGCGTCGAGGTCGTCCAGGCCGATCTCCGCCGGCGCGCCGGCCGACGGGGCCGCGGGGTCGTCGGCCGTCTGCGCGTCCACCGTGACCGCCCCGGTCGCGTCGTCGACCTGGGCCGCGGTCGCCTCGACCGCCTGGAAGAGGTAGTACAGGACCGCCAGCACGAGCGCGACCAGCGCCGCGCCGACGGCGACGACGAGGACGGCCGTCCCGCGAGGGAGTCCGAGCACCGCCTCCACCGGGGGCACCGTCCCCGGGCGGTACGCTCCGGGGACCATCGGGAGCAACTGCTCGTTGACGAGACCGCGTCCGCCCTGGGTGACGAAGCCGTACGCCGCCGCACCGGCGAGCAGTCCGACGCCGAGGACGGTGTTCCAGTTGCGGCGGACGGTCCCGCCGAGGCTTACCCCGCCGCTCCCGCGCCGGATGGTCACGACGAGCTTCGTGAGATAGAGGCTGAAGGCGTAGAGGATGACGAGCGGCGCAGCCCACATGAGCTGCGTGAACGGGTCCGGCGGCGAGAACATCGCGCCGAAGGCGAAGATGGCGAGGACCGCGTACCGCCACTTGTCGCGGAACGTCTCGTACTTCACGATTCCGGAGTAGCCGAGACCGCTCATGATGAGCGGCATCTCGGCGGCGATGCCGAACGACGCCGAGAGGATGATGACGAACTGGGTCCACTCGACGATGCCGTACTTCGGACTGAACCCGGCGTTGACGGCGTTCTTCGCCAGGAAGTTGAACATCAGCGGGAAGAACAGCGAGTAGCCGTAGAAGAGGCCGCCGACGAACAGGCCGACGGCGAGAACGACGAACGCGGCGATCTTCCAGTAGGACACCGAGACGTCGGGATACCAGCTCTGGTCCCGGATCGACTCGCGACCGAGGAAGAGCAGGACGGGGACGGCGAACAGCACGCCGGCGACCATCGCCACCTTCGCCTGCAACAGGACGACGTCGAACGGCGTCACCGCGATGATCTCGACCTTGTCCATCACCTCGGCGGGCATCTCCGACGTGGTGATCTCCTTGAGGAACGGCCAGACGATCGCCGACATCCCGTAGAACGTCCCGATGAACCCGACGACGAAGACGACGAACACCTTCTGGAGTTCGGTCTGCAGCGTCGAGAGCATCGCTCCGATGGTCTCTCGACCGCTGGCGACCGTCTTCGCGGTGTCCTCGTCGATGACGTTGCTCCCGGATGTCGACATGCTTCGTCGAGCATAACCGCGTGCCAGTTATCAATCTTCCCGTCTCCCAAGATGAAGAAAGCCTATAAGAACTGCTGCGCTACTGCGTGTTGAATGGGCGAAGAACCGGAGGCGACGCCCGGTAGCAACATCTCGACGTCCTCGTCGGCCGACGAGTCGCCGGAGCCGCCGGACGAGACCGAGATGTACGCGCCGGAGAACCCGGAGGACGTCATCGACGACGGTCCCGCAGAGCCGCTGCAGGACGAGGAGATGCCGCTCGCGGACCACATCGAGGAGATGATCAAGCGGCTCGCCGTCGTCCTCGTCGTCGCGGGGACGGTGAGCGTCTTCGTCTTCCCCGTCGCCGAGACCGTCATCAACTTTCTCTGGAACTCCATCCTGCCGGTCGAGGAGGCCCGCCCCAGGCTCTTCCACCCCCTGGCACTGGTGCTGACGGAGCTGAAGGTCGCCAGCCTCGCCGGCCTCGTCGTCGCGCTACCGGTGATGGTGTACGAGACGTACCTCTTCATGAAACCGGGCCTCTACCCCCACGAGCGGCGGTACTACCTGGCGGCGGTACCGACGAGCCTCGTGCTCGCGTTCGTCGGCCTCTCCTTCGCGTACTTCCTCGTCCTGCCGGCCATCTTCACCTACTTCCTCAGCTACACCCAGAGCGCCAACATCGCCATCGCGTTCGGGCTGACGAAGACGTTCAACCTCATCCTGATGATGATGGGCGTGCTCGCCGTCGTCTTCCAGATTCCGTTGCTCATCATGCTCGCCATCATGATGGGGCTGACGACCCGCCGGTGGCTCGCCGCCCGCCGCCTCTACTTCTGGGGTGGCTTCCTCGGCTTCGCGTTCCTGTTCAGCCCCGACCCGACCGGGATGGCCCCGTTCATGGTGGCGCTCACCATGGTCGGCCTGTTCGAGGGGACGCTGTTGCTGCTGAAGTGGACCGGCAGGTAGTCGTCCCGGCCTCGTTGCCCGCCGGCCGGCGGGCACAATGGACGCTTTCCTTCACTGTAACCGGCGTATAACTAAGGGGGACCGGCGCATACGTGGTAGTAGCGTTCGCGCCTGCCTTAGCTCGCGTGCCAGCAGCTACAGACCGCAGTTCGCGTGCCAGCAAACTGCCACCCTTTCGGGTGCGAACGCCATCCGATTTCCTGCTTCCGTCACGCGACCGGATAGCGACAGTCGTCCTGCGACGGAAGCGCCGCGTCCTACGTCCTCTCGGTCGGGTAGTCCGTCTCGAACACGTCCTCGACGAGGGGTTCGTCCTCGGCCGACTCCGAGTCGGGACTCACGCTGCCGGTCTGGTAGCCGTGCAGGTCGAGCGTGACGTGGTCGAACCCGACGTCGGTGAGGTGGTCGCGAGCGGCGGCGACGAACTCCTCGTCGAGCGCTCGCGACAGTTCGTCGCTGTCGACCTCGATGCGCGCGAGGCCGTCGTGGTCGCGGACGCGGAACTGCGAGAACCCCCACTGGCGAAGCATGGCCTCGGCCTGCTCGATGCGCGACAGGCGGTCGTCGGTCACGTCGAGGCCGGTCGGGATGCGCGAGGAGAGGCAGGCCATCGACGGCTTGTCCGCGACCGAGAGGTCGTAGTGCTCGGCGAGTTCGCGGACCTCGTCCTTGGTGACGTCGTGCTGGAGCAGCGGCGAGTAGGCGTCGAGTTCCTCGACCGCGCGGAGTCCCGGCCGGTGGTCGCTGCCCACGTCGTCGGCGTTCGTGCCGTCGCAGACCACGTCGATGCCGAGACGCTCGGCCGTCTCGAACATCTTCCCGAGGCGCATCGTGCGGCAGTGGTAGCAGCGGTCCTCGTCGTTGGCGACGAACGCAGGGTCGTCCAGTTCGCTGAAGGTGACCAGTTCGTGGCGGATGCCGATCTCGTCGGCGACGCGCTTGGCGTCTTCGAGTTCGGCCTCCGGCAGGGTCTCGCTCCGCGCGGTGCAGGCGACGGCGTCGTCGCCCAGCGCGTCGTGTGCGATGGCGGCGACGACGCTGGAGTCGACGCCGCCGCTGAACGCCACGAGGACGCCGTCGCGTTCGGCGAGGTCGTCTCGGACCGCGGCCAGTTTCTCCTCGACGGTCGGCATGTCCATCCGTTCCCGCCGGACGGGGAAAAGTGACTCGCGTTCGCGACCATCAGCATTTGAACGCAATTTTACGGCGACAGCGACGGACGAGAATGAGACCACCAAGAACACCTCGAAAGCCCCCGCGTGCTCGACTCCCGGGGCTCGCTGCGCTCCTCGGTCTTCGACCTGCGGTGCTTGCGTCGCCCGGGTACGTCGAGCACGCGGCCCCTTTCAGTCCCACCCGGTATCGCTTGCCCGGCCAGCCGAAACGGGTGGGACTGAAAGGGGCTGGCGGCTCCGGGAAGACGGGCGACGTCGTCGTGAGCGAAGCGAACGACGGCTCGGCGAACTCGTTCGCCGGTGTAAGCACGCGACCGGAGGGAGCGCGCGCAGCGAGCGCATCGACCGGAGCCGCCAGGGGCTTTCGAGGCCGTCACGACCGTAGTAGAGCAACTGGCCGAGACAGTACCTCAATCGCAAACACCGGACGCCACTCCAACCCAGGGAACGTTTTTTAGGAGTGACGTGAGAACTCGCCCCCGATGGAGTTGGAGGCGATACCGGGCGTCGGAACGAAGACGGCGGCGGCGCTCGCGGAGCTGGACGACCCCGAGCGGGCGCTGAAGACTGGCGACGTGGCGGCGCTGGCGCGAGCGCCGGACATCACGGAGGGGCGCGCGGCGTCCATCGCCCGCGCCGCCATCCGGACCGAGCACGACGACCCGGGCGGCTTCCTGGCGACCGACCGGGCGCGGGAGATCTACCGCGGCGTGCTCGCGCTGCTGCAGGAGCGGACCGTCACGACCTACGCCGAGAAGCGCCTGGAGACGTTCTACCCGTCACCGCGCTCGTCTCGCATCGAGGAGGTCCGGGAGTTCGCCGAGCGGGCGCTGGAGCGCGACCCGGACCCCGCCGTTCTGGAGGCGCTGGACGGCGTCGAACCGCTGTCTGCGCCGCGGGACGTCGCGGTGCGGGACCGCTGTCTGGCGACGACGGACGCCGAGACGTACGCCGCCGCGCGGGACGCCGTCCCCGAACTCCCGGTCGAGGTGGTCGACGACGCCCGCGAACTCGCCGAACTCGCCCGCGGCTACTCGACGGTCGTCGCGCTCGACGAGGCGTTCGCTGGCGTGGCGGTCGAGGGCGACGTGCGCGTCGAACCCGACGCGCTGGACCGGCCGGCCGAGGTCGTCCCCGAGCGGCCGCTGGCGTTCTTCGCCGCGAACCGCGACTGTCTGCTGGCGGCCGCGGCGGTCCACCGCGCCGCCGACCTCGACGCGCCGCTCGACCTGGACGAACTGGCGGCCGCGCTCGAACGGGTCGACGAGGACGGCGCGGTGGCGGGCGACGCGGAGCTAGACAGGCTGACGACCGCGCTGGACGACCTCGACGCGGCCGTCGGGGCCGCCGAGAGCGTGGCGAACGACCGGATGCGCGAGGCCATCCGCGAGCGCGACGTCACCATCGAGGGGTCGGACCTCCTCTCGCTGGTCGAACGCGGTGCCGGCGTGGACTCGCTGCTCTCGCGCGAACTCGCCGACGAGTACGACGCGGCGGTCGCCGCGGCCCGCGACCACCTCGTGGACGCGCTCGACCTGGACGAGGGCGAGGCCGAGGTCGCCCGGCGGGCGTTCCCCGACGAGCCGACGTTCCCCGTCGAGCGCGAGGAGGACGTGGTCGCGCGGTTGCGCGAGCAACTCCAGACCGCGAAGGCCCGCCGCGCCGAGCGCCGCAAGCGCGAGCTCGCGGGGACGCTCGCGGACCACCGCGAGGCCGCGGAGCGACTGGTCGACGCCGCGCTGGAACTCGACGTGGAACTCGCCGTCGCGCGGTTCGCCCGCGACTTCGACTGCACGATGCCGACGTTCGACGGCCGCGGGTTCGAAATCGAGGGCGGGCGGTCGCCCCTGCTCGACGTGCCCGTCGAGGAGGTCGACCCCGTCGACTACGGCGTCTCCGGGGTCGCACTGCTTTCGGGCGTCAACAGCGGCGGGAAGACGTCGACGCTCGACCTCGTCGCGGTGGTGGTCGTCCTCGCCCAGATGGGCCTGCCCGTGCCGGCCGATTCGGCCCGCCTCCAGCGGTTCGAGCGACTGCACTACCACGAGAAGACCCAGGGGACGCTCGACGCCGGCGCGTTCGAGTCGACGCTGCGCGAGTTCGCGGACCTGACCGACGGCGCGTCGGACCGCCTCGTGCTCGTGGACGAACTCGAGAGCATCACGGAACCCGGCGCGAGCGCGAAGATCGTCGCCGGTATCCTGGAGGAACTCCACGAACGGGACGTCACCGGCGTGTTCGTCTCCCACCTCGCGGCGGAGATACGCGACGTGGCCGACTATCCGATCGCCGTCGACGGCATCGAGGCGACTGGGCTGGTCGACGGCGAACTCGTCGTCGAGCGCTCGCCCGTCAAGGACCACCTCGCGCGCTCGACGCCGGAGCTCATCGTGGAGAAGCTCGCCGACGGCGGTGAGAGCGGTTTCTACGGCCGGCTCCTGGAGAAGTTCGACCAGTGACGCGGCCGTGAGCGCACCGACCACCCCTTCTGCCCGGCTTACAGCGGTCGCCCTCTTCTGCCCGGCTTAGGTGCCGTTTAATAAAGAGGTGCGGACGACTCGTTTCGACCGATGAGTCGACACTCCCGCCGGCGATTCCTCGAACTGGCCGGCGCCGGAACCGCCGTCGCGCTCGCGGGCTGTTCCGCCGGGGACACCGGTGCGAACCCGACGACCGGCGACGCTGGCACCACGACGACGGACACCGACGAGACGGAGACGACCGACACCGAGACCACGGCCGACGACACCGAGACCACCATGAGCACCGTCTTCCACTTCAGCGGCGGCGAACAGGTACAGGGACACGCGATGGCCAACGTGGCGAACCTGCTTGGCGACGACTCCACGCCCGTCGAGGACGTCGCACTCGTCGCGAACGGCGCGGGCGTCAAGCTCGTCACGACCGATTCGACGGTCGCCGAACGGGTGCGGTCGCTCGCGGAGCAGGGCGTCAGGTTCGCGGCCTGCCGCAACAGCATGGACGCGTTCGACTACGCCGACGGCGACCTGCTCTCGGGCGTCGAGACGGTGCCGGCAGGCGTGGGCGAACTCACGAAGCTCCAGACCGACGGGTACGCTTACGTCAAGACGCCGTGACGCCGGCGCGAGAAGGAGCTACTCGCCACCCTCGTCGCTGTCCCCCTCGGTTCGCGGCAGCGCGACGAACGTGTACTCAGTCGGATTGAACGGATCGTACACCGACTGGTGACACGGACAGTAGACCTCGTTCGAGGCTCCGAACTTGGCGCTCTGGGCCGTCCCCTTGAACGAGGGGACACAGCAGAAGTGCGTGCACTTGTTGAGCCACGCGACGAAGTTCTCCTGCGTGCTCGCCTCCAGCCACTGCCCCGCGGACACGTTCGCCTGCATCTCCTCGAACTTGTCCGGCGCGACCCGGAGGACCTGGACGGGCAACGTGCCGGCCGGCGGCACGTCCTGGGAGCGCCACGTCCCCATCGCCGGCTTGCCGAGTCCGGCGGCACCGATGTCGTTGCCCCACGTCTCGTAGTCCTCGAAGTCGTCGATGTTCATCCGGTCGCCGGCCGAGACGTCCTCGTTCTGCCACTGGTACGGCGCGCTGTCGGCGTACCGGAAGTAGTTCTCCTGGTCGGCGTCGGGCCTGACGCCCGGGTACGTCTGGACGCCGCAGTACTGGAACCACTCGGACGAGTAGGTGATACCGCCGATCTGCGTCCGGGCGACCTGGACCTGTCGACCCTGCTGCTCGACTGTCTGGGGCTCCGGGAACACGCCCCTGAGGTACCCCTCGTCGTCGATCTCGACGGGTATCTGTGGCATCCCGTTCGGCGCGGGCCCCGAGACGATCTCGATGCCGAAGAACTGCGTGATGCCGCCACCCCTCCCGGTCGGCGAGGTCGACAGGTTCAGCGTGGCGGCGCTGCCGACGCCGATGGTGGCGAGCGCGGCGCTACCGACGACTCCCTTGACGAACCGTCTACGTCCGGTCTCCTCTGGATACTTGTCGCTCTCGTCAGGCACTGTTACCCCCGACAGGGTATCGGGGCCGAGAGAAGATGTGTCTGCGGGTCGCGTTCGCCGGTGGAGCAGAAAAGTTGACGACAGGTGACGGCCGACGGGAACCGCGTCAGGCCGACTCCATCTGGCGTTCGAGTTCGCGGAGGCGCTCGACGCGGGCCTCGGTGCTCGGGTGCGTGCTGAACAACTTGCCGATGATGCCGCTCTTGATGGGGATGATGAAGAACGCGTTCATCTCGGCCTCGTCGCGGAGGTCACGCTTCGGCACCTTGTCCATGCGGCCGTCGATGGTCAACAGTGCGGAGGCGAGCGCCGACGGCTTGCCCGTGATGCTCGCGCCACCCCGGTCGGCCGCGAACTCGCGGTACCGCGAGAGTGCCCGGATGAGGATGTAGCTCACGATCCACACGACGAAGGAGGCGAGGATGGCGACCCACACCGACGGCTGGCCGCGGTCGTTGTTGCCGCCACCGCCGAACAGCCAGCCCCAGCGGACGACCATGAACGCGATTGTCGAGAGGAACGACGCGATGGTCATCACCATCATGTCGCGGTTCTTCACGTGGGCGAGTTCGTGGGCGAGCACGCCTTCCAGTTCGTCGCGGTTCAGCGCGTTCAGCAGCCCGGTCGTCACGCAGACGGCGGCGTTCTTCTGCGACCGGCCGGTGGCGAAGGCGTTCGGCACCTTGCTGTCGACGACGGCGACCTTCGGCTTCGGCAAGTCCGCCTGCTGGGAGAGTCGCCCGACCGTCCCGTGCAGTTCGGGATACTCGTTCTCGCTGACCTCCTTCGCGCCCATGCTCCACAGCGTCAGCTTGTCGCTGAAGAAGAACTGACCGAGAGAGAAGCTCCCGAACACCAGCGCGACGAGCAGGATGCTGCCGTCGGTGTAGACCAGCAACGCCCCGACGAAGACGATGTACAGCGCGAACAGCAGGAACATCGTCAGGCCCATCCGGGCCCGGAGCCCCCAGTCTGCTTTCCATTTCATGTGCGCATCTAGGGATTGAGACCGTTTAAACGTTCTTCAGCGAACGGTGCGCCCGTGAGCGGTTCGGAAGGTGAGCGACGAGCGTGGCCGACCGGACCTATCGGTCGGCGAGAAAACCGGTGACGTAGGTCTGTTCGTGGTCGGGGAACACGTCTTCGACGGCGTCCACGCCGTGTTCGCGCGCGAGCAGCGCCCGGAGTTCGGCCTCGTAGTCGGCCTTGCGGACCTCCTCGCTCGGTCCCGACTCGACGGCGAGGGTCGCGTCGACGAGGCGGTCGACGGCCCCTCGTCCGAATCCGGCCAGCGGGACGATGTAGTCGACGTCGTACCGGTCCTCGAGGCTCTGGGCCTGCGCGCGGGAGATGGTCGGGACGCGGTCGTCGCGGCGCGTCCCGTCGGCGACCGCGTCGAACCCCATGTCGGCCACGGTCTCCAGGGCGTGCTGGTGGACCTGCTGGATGCCGTTGCGCGGATAGCCGTCTTCGAGCATCTGCTCGACGGCCGAATCCGCGGCGTCGGCGTCGAGTTCGACCGTCTCGAAGGGGAAGTCGACGGTCTCGGCGGTCTCCCGGGCGTGCTGCCAGTCGTCGGTGACGCCGAAGTGAGCGGTGACCAGCGTCACGTCGTAGAAGTCGTCGAGCAGGAGTGCGGCGAGCGTGGAGTCCTTGCCGCCGCTGTAGAGGAGTCCGAGGTCCATCTCAACGACGACGGATGTTGAAGCTCTTCTTGTCGGGTTTCAGCTCGCGGAGGATCTCTTTCATCTTGTCCTCGTCTATCTTGTCGGCGATGCGGCCGCTCTGGGCGAGCGCGACGACCTGACGCTCGACCTGTTCGGCGAACTGCGGCTTGCTCATGCGGACGGAGTTGAGACGCTTGCGGGCACCGTCGGTGAGGTGCTGGCGAAGCAGCGCCTGCTTCTGGGCGTCGGCCTGCTGCTGGGCCTGCTGCTGGGCCTCCTCCTGGCCCTGCTGGTCCTGCAGCTCCTCCATCTTCTGTTTCCGGAGTTCTTCGAGTCGTTCGTCGTCGGGACTGCCGCTCATGGCTCTACTTGTGGTTTACTCTCCACTGGCAAAAACAATTACGGAGCGGGGTATCACGGCGCACTCGGGCGCGAGCCGGCGCGGCGAAGCGAGCGGAGCGTCGGCTTACGCGTAGCGTTCGAGTTCCGGCCGGTCGAGGTCCTCCATGACCTCGCCCGCGGTGTCGTCGAGGAGGCTGCGGCCCTCGGCCGTGATGCGACGACCTTCGCCACCGGCGGTCTTGACGAGGTCCTCGTCTTCGAGCTGCTGGAGGATGGTCCGGATGACCTTCCGGCTGCCGTCGGCGCGGTGCTCGGGGGCGACGCGGTAGCGCGTCGAGCCGCCCTTCTTGCCGCCGTACTCGGTGGCCAGGCGCTCGACGCCGACCGGCTCGTTGGTCGCGACCTTGCGCAGGAGGCTGGCGGCGCGGGTCGCCCAGAAGTCCTCCTGTTCGGGCGGCAGCTCTCGCTGCTCGCCGGTCTTCACGAATTCGGCCCAGTCGGGCTGGTCGAGTCGATCCTCGAGGTCCTCGGCGAGCGCGTCGATGAGCGCATCCGCCGGAACGTCGTAGAGCGTCGTCATACGACTGATTTCCCCGCGGCGGCGTTTAAAGCCATCGTTACGGTATCGTTTCGGCCGTCGGGCCGTTCGGACAGTGAAGCCGCCGGAAACCGCCGTTCCACCACCGCACTCGCGGCGGCCGCCGTCGACCTCGGCGACGCGACGACCGACCGGGAGTCGTTGACGACCGGGGGCGGTCGCGTCGCCGACCGTCGTCGTGGTAGCCCCGTCAGTCCCCGTCGAGCGCGGTCTCGGCGTGCGATTCGAGGAAGGCGAGCAGTTCGTCGTTGACCGTCCTCGACTGCTCGACGAACGCGAGGTGCGGCGCACCCTCAAGCTCCCGGAGTTCGCCTCGCGGCAGGTTCGCCGCGAGCAGGCGGCCGTTCTCGACCGGGACGACGCGGTCGTCCGTGCCGTGGAGCACGAGCGCCGGCACCGTTATCTCGTGGAGGCGGTCGGCGACGTCGAAGTCGTCCATCGCAGCGAACTGCGCCCGCTGGGCGTCGGGGGCGGCGTCCTCGGCCAGCCGCCACTCCACGATCTCCGCGGGGTCGGCGGCGAAGAACTCCTCGGACAGCACGGGGCGGAGCGACTCCCGCATCGCTTCCTCGGTCTTCTCGTCGACGAGCAACTGCTCGCGGACGTCCTCGGGCGTCGGAACCGCCTGCGGTCCACCGGGCGACGTGCCGACCAGGGCGAGCGTCCGCGCCCGGGAGTAATCGAGCGCGTACTGCAGCGCGACCATCCCGCCCAGTCCCGCGCCGACGACGTGGGCGCGGCGGACGCCGTGGTCCGCGAGGACGGCCTCCAGGTCCGCCGCCAGCGCCTCGACGCTGTAGGGGCCCGGCGGCGCGTCCGACCGACCGGTGCCGCGGAGGTCCCAGACCAGCGACTCGAACGGGCCGGCGACGGCGGCGTGCTGCCAGCCCCACTGCCACGCGCCGTAGCCGACGTCCGCGACGAACGCGACCGCGTCGCGGTCGGACGGCCCCTCGGCGTCGTAGTAGAGTTCGACTCCGTCGTGTGTAACGGTCGGCATCGATTCTCGGTGGGAGTTCGACGCTCGACCGCTTCAATGGCGGTGGTTCGACGCGGCGAGACGGGATGGCCGCCCTACTCCGCGACGTCCTCCGCCTGCGACCGGACGCGCTCGACCACGTCGGGACGGCCGCGGACCGAAAGCGACACCGTCCCGTCCGCGTAGCCGACCCGTTCGACGGTCGCGTGGTCGTACGCCCACGAGACGACGCTCATCGCCGCGTCGCAGTTGGTCATCGTCAGCGCCGCCCGCTCGGTCGGCAGGCGCTCCCGGACGGCGGCGACCAGTCGGTCGACGTTCGTCCCCTCGACGACGCTGACGGGGACGACGGCGGGTGCGGCGTCGGCCGCGGCGGCCACCCGGCGCTCGCGTTCGGCGTCGGCGAGCAGGTCGACCTTGTTCAGCGCGGCCACGACCCGCTCGCGCTCGACGCCCTGCGCGTCGAGCACGTCGAGCGACACCGAGAGCTTCGACTCGAACTCCGCGACGGGGTCGCTGGCGTCGACGACCAGCACGACCGCGTCGGCCGCCGCGGCCTCCGAGAGCGTCGTCGAGAACGACTCGACCAGCCAGTGGGGCAGGTCGTCGACGAATCCGACGGTGTCGGTGACCAGCGCGGGTCGGTCGCCGAGCGTCGCCCGCCGGGTCGTCGTCTCGAGCGTCTTGAACAGTCGGTCCTCGACGGCGGCGGTGGCGTCGCGGTCGGGGTGGTCCGGTTCGGCGTCCATCGCGAGGTCGTCGGCGAGGCGGTGCAGCAGCGTCGACTTGCCCGCGTTCGTGTAGCCGGCGAGCGTCACGAGGTCGAACCCCTGCTCGCGACGCTGCTCGCGGTGCTGTTCCGCCGGGTTCGGCAGGTCGTCGAGCTTCCGCTCCAGTTCGTCGATGCGGTCCCGGACGTCGTACAGTCGCGTTCCCGACTCCGACCAGCGGTTGAACAGCCCTTCGTCGCTCTCCTCGCGGATGCGTGGCAGTTCGTACTTCAGTCGCGCGAGTTCCACCTGCAACTGCGCGCGACGCGTGCTCGCCTGCTCCCCGAATATCTCGAGGACGAGGCGGTAGCGGTCGGAGACGGCGGTCCCCTCGGGTAGCGCGTCGCCGAGCGCCGTGTGCTGGCCGGGCGTCAACTGCCCGTCGACGATGGCCCGCCCGGCACCTGTCTCGGCGGCGCGGTCGGCGAGTTCCTCGACCTTGCCAGCCCCGAGGTAGGTGCCGGGGTCCTCGGGCCGGGCCTGCGTCACCGCCCCGACGACGTCGTAGCCCGCCGCCGCGGCGAGCGCTCGTATCTCGTCCGTCTCGACCGGGTTCGCGTCGGCACGCCGGGCGACGACCGCCGGCGTACCGGTTCCTGAATCCTGTTGCATTCGTGCTGTGAGCGTGGTATCGGCTAGCGAGCGACACCGACGGACGGACCGACGGCTCCGGTCCGGCCGAAGAACGAAGAGACCGGGCGGTCGCTACGGTTCCGGCACTCCGGAAGCGAGGCGAGCGACCCGGCTCAGTGGAAGGATAGGGTCTCCATGGGCCTCAACCGAACTGTCGGTCGGGTCACGTAAAAACGTTGTCCAGTTCCCGGGCCGTGGACGCGGGAGTCGAGAGAAAGCGTACTAGTCCGAGTGTTCCTGCATAACCGGGAACTGGCCGCCCGGTCCGCCGACGTCCACCACGTGGAAATATAGGGGTTCGGTTTCCATCCTCCCCTATCAGCGAATGAGTGGACAAGAACGAGAATTGAATTTATCGAGATTCGGGTCGGCGGAAGAGGAGGCCCCGGACGTCGCGGACGAAACAGGGGACGGGATGGTGGTCTCCGAGGAAGTGGTCGAACTGGAGCGGACGATAGATCTGCCCGGCGGCATCGCGATCGGCGTCGGGACGATGATCGGTGCCGGAATCTTCGTCTTTCCCGGACTCGCCGCTGGACGCGCCGGACCCGCGGCCGCCCTCTCGTTCGCTCTCGGAGCGGTCGTCGCGCTCCTGGTCGCCCTTCCGACCTCCGAACTGGCGACGGCGATGCCCCAGAGCGGCGGTGGCTACTACTTCATCTCTCGCGGGATGGGGAATCCGTACGGCGCAGTGGTCGGGCTGAGCATGTGGCTCGGGCTCATCTTCGCCTCCGCGTTCTATCTCGTCGGGTTCGGCCAGTACGCTGCGGCGATATTGGCCGAGGCCGGGACCTCGGTCGGAACGACGGGCGTCGCCTCCGTCCTGGCGGTGCTGGTGGGAGGCGGATTGACGGCCGCGAGCGTCGTGGGGACGGAGAACACGACGAAGCTGCAGAACACCGTCGTCGCCCTCCTGATCGGAATCCTGTCGCTGTTTCTCGTCTACGGTGGATTGGACGCGCTCGGCCTCTTCGGGCGAGAGACGACCCCCGAGGCCGTCGCGCCCTTCGGGGTCCTCCCGATCCTGACGACGACAGCGTTCGTGTTCACCGCCTATCTCGGCTTCGCACAGGTGGCGACGGTCGCAGGCGACATCAAGGAGCCAAGTCGGAACCTTCCCCGCGCGATGGTCGGTTCGGTCGTGCTAGTCGCGATATTCAACGTGGCGACGGTGCTCGTCGCGACCAGCGCGTTCCAGAGCACGACGCTCGCGACGTTCGGCGAGACAGCGCTCGTCGAGGTCGCACGGAGTTTCGTCGGCAACGGCGGCGCAGTCACGATCCTCGTCGCAGGGCTGCTCGCGACCGTCTCCAGCGCGAACGCGTCGATCCTGAGTTCGTCGCGTGCGCTCTACGCCCTCAGTCGTGACGCACTGGTTCCCGAGCAGGCAGGAAAGCTCAATCGACGGTACAACACGCCGCACGTGGCGCTAGCCCTCGCGGGCGGTCCCATCCTCCTGCTGGTCGTGCTGGGTCGTGTCGAGGTGCTGGCGGAGGTAGCGTCGTTCCTCCACCTCCTGATGTACGGGCTGATGTGTGTCACCCTCGTCACCCTCCGGCGACGCTCGCCGGACTGGTACGACCCGGACTATCGAAGTCCCGGCTATCCCGCGTTACCGGTGCTCGGCGCGCTCGCGAGCTTCGGACTGCTCGCGTTCATGCAACCGCTCTCGCAGGGCATCGGGGTCGCCGTCATGCTCGCAGCAGGGGTGTGGCAACAGTACTATGCCAGCGACGTCGAACTACGGGGGAGGCTGTGACGATGACCGGAACGAACGACGACGAGATGACAGTCCTGGTCCCCGTCGAGGTTCTTGACGGTGAGCAGGTGCCGGCGGCGCTAATCGACGTACTCGCGTCGGTGCGCGTGGTGCTGCTCGGCTATCACGCGATCCCCGACCAGACCGCACCGGAGCAGGCCCGAGCGGAGTTCGGAGAGCAGGCCCGGGCGGAGTTGAACGACCTCGTGACCGCGTTCCGAGATGCTGGTGTGGCCGTCGAGGCGCGATTCGTCTTCACTCCCGACCCGACCCAGACCTTCGAACGCGTGGCACTGGAGGAGGAAAGCGACGCCATTCTCCTGCCGAACCCCGCACCGAGTGTGGACCGGATTCTGGTGCCACTCAGCGAAGACATCAACGTGGACCGCATCACCGCGGTTACGGCCATGCTGACGTCGGATTCGGACGTCACGGTGACGCTGACCCACGTGGCGCCGTCCGAGGAGGAGCGAGCGCGCGGAGAGCGACTGCTCGACGAGGCGACCAAGTCGCTCGTCGGGAAGGGGGTAGCGGCCGCGGCTATCGACCGGGAGGTGACCGTCAGCGAGACGCCGATCAAGGCCATCACAGAGGTTGCGTCGGACGACACCGACCTCGTTATCATCGGGGAGAGCCGTCCGTCCGTCCGCGAACTCGTCTTCGGGGAGCCGTCGGAGCGCATCGCGGGACGCACGCTCGCCCCGGTGCTCGTGGTCCGCCGACTCCCTATCATCGAGGAGGAGTCCGACGCGCCGGACGACGCGTCGTAGACCGTCGAACGAATCCTCCCCGGGCCGCGCGTGACGCTGACGCAGGTCCGACAGGCGAACGGCACACGACCACGAGCGTCGTCCAGCCAGTGCCCTGAACGCAGGGACGACCGCCAGCGACGGCACCACGACTGTTGCTCCGAACGAAGACGTTCCGGAACAGACGTCACGCGTCGATACCCGCGTTTCGTATCGCAGTATCTACTTTATCGTCGAGGTTCCGAGACCGAATCGACCGCCCCGTCTCGACCATCCCGGGGACCTGACATCGTTCGCGTCCGTTACGACGGCCGGGTCTCGCGCAGGAACGACCGCACCTCGTTCGCCACAAGTTCGGGCGCTCGGGAGATGCCGCCGTGACCGACGCCGTCCAGTTCGACGAGTCGGCTGTCGTCGAGCGCGTCGTCGAGCGCCTGGGTCGCCGCGCGGAGGTGTTCCGGCCCCTCCTCGCCGGTCAGCAGGAGCGCCGGTGCCGAGACGTCGAGGTCGTCGTCGAGGCAATACGCCTCGATGGCGCGGTTCTCCCGGACCATGGTCTCGACGAGGGCGACGCAGTCGGGCCAGATCGGCCACTGCTCGACGTCGTCGGTCCCGTCGGCCACCCGGAAGTACAGCTTGACGGCCTCTTCTCGCTCGCCCTCGTCGAGGAATTCTTGCATCCGGGCGGCGAGACCGGTGTCCTTGCGGTGCTCCCCGACCAGGATGGCCGGTTCGTAGAGGATCAGCCGGTCGACCGACGCTCTCCGGGCCGCCTCCAGCGCGACGAGGCCGCCGGAGGAGTGACCGAAGAGCACGCGGTCCCCCGTCGACGGCGTCGATGACGGCACGGACGTCGGCTACCTCCCGTTCCGGGGCGTAGTCGTCGGCGTCGCCGCTGGCGCGCGGCAGCGGCGGTCGGGGACCAGGAGTTCGCCGTCCGCTGTGAGGTGCGGGCGGAGTTCGCCCCAGTAGTGCCGGGTCATGGCCCCTGGGTGGACGAGGACGAACGGTCGTCCGTCGCCCTGCTGTTCGTACGCGATCTCCGTTCCGTCGTCGGAGGTGACTGTCTTCATCCGTCGAGTCACACCTCGGGAATGCGTCCGGGTGAGCGCTTCCTTCACTGGTTAAGCCATTTAACAGACGGCGCAGAGTCGGACCATTCGTCGTTTCGCCCGGCACTACGGATGTCCGCGGTCGCACACGCGTAGCGCCATCCGGCAATCGCGGCGGAGTCCCGGCAGTCGCGACAGAGCGCAGCGCCGACCTGACAACTGACGCCGCCCAGACGCCGCATCGACAGCTCTGGCGTCGCTTTCCGCCAGAGGAGCCAGCCAAGCACTGAACGCCCCATGAACCACATACTGCTATAGCAAATTGTCGGGGTGAGCCCGCTCGACGGGCGCGGGAACAGCGAGGTTCGTGGACGGAGCGACGCCGCGAAACCGACGAGCGGCGCGGCTACGCGGCGTCTGCGATAGAATCGGAGGCCGAGGGTGCTAGTACACGTCGCCGCGCGACTCGTACTCCATCTCCTCGCACACCCGGTCGGCGACGCCGCTCCCGAACTCGCGGTCGACGAGGTGGACGGCGAGGTCCAGGCCGGACGTGACGCCGCCCGCCGTCAGCACGTCGCCGTCGTCGACGACGCGCGTCGTGACCACCTCGGCGTCCGTCTCGCGGAGGTCGTCGAGCGCGCTGGCGTGGGTCGTCGCCGGGCGGCCGTCGAGGACGCCGGCCCGCGCGAGTAGCATGCCGCCGGTGCAGACTGCCGCGACCGCCGCACCGTCGGCGTGGGCGTCGGCGACGGCGTCCGGGACCGCGCCGCGCTCGGCTTCCGTCCACGCGCCGGGGCTGTCGCGGTCGTTCCACCCGCCGCCGGGGACGACGAGCAGGTCGGGCGCGCAGTCGTCCAGGGTCGCGTCCACGGCGACCGTGAGGCCGTGGCTGGCAGTGACGCGCTCGCTATCGTCGAGCGTGCACAGCGACACCCGGACGTCGGCGCCGGCGCTGGCGGCGTTCTCGAACACCTCGTACGGACCGATTGCGTCCAGTTCGTCGAAGCCGTCGTAGAGCAGGACAGCGACGTGCATACCGTCGCCGTCGGGCGGGGGCGAGAAAAGCGTTCCACCTCCTGTCGCCCAACTAGCCAACCGACACGGGTGGGACTGAAAGGGGCTGGCGGCTCCGGGAAGACGGGCGATGAAAGCACTGCAGCGAGCGACCAGCGGAAGCGAGCGAAGCGCGCAGCGAGCGCATCGACCGGAGCCGCCATGAGCTTTCGAGGTGTTCGTGACGGTACTATTCAAACAACATCGCGAACGGCCACGGAGACGGCTGGAAAGCCCTCGGCCGGCTTGACCCCCGCGGCTCGCTGCGCACGCTCGCTCCCTGCGGTCGCTCACGTGCTTGCGTCGCCGGGGTTCGCCGGACGACGAGCACAGCGAGTCGTCCGAGCCATCCGCTCGCTACGCTCGCGGAGACGCCAAGCCGCCCTCGCCCTTTCAATCCACCAGGATGTCGGCTGGCCAGCGTCGCAGTGCCAACGGTGGGCCAGGCCTTATCTGAACACCACCGTTTGTGATCGTCGCGAAAACGTCAGAACACCAGAGAACGGGCGATGGTCAGGCGTTCTGGACCTGCTGGAGGACGTCGGGAGCCTCGTCCAGCGCGTCGTCGAGGGCGCTTTCGTCGGGGCCGCCGCCCTGGGCGAAGTCCGGCGGGCCGCCGCCGCCGCCGCCGACGCGGCTGGCGAGTTCGCTGACGACCTCGCCGGCGTTGACGGCGACGCCGTCGGGGACGGCCACGACGAACTGCGCGCCGTCGGCACCGCTGCCGATGACGGCGATCTTGCCCTCCTCGGCGAGCGCGTTGGCCGTCGCGCGGAGTTCGTCCATGTCGGCGTCGATGCGCTGGACGACGGCGGTCGCGTCGCCGACGGCGACCTCCTCGCCGCCGCCACCGCCGCTGGCGCGGGCCTCGGCGAGTTGTTCTTTCAGGTCCTCGATGGTCTTGCCGCGCGCCTTCCACTCCTCGAAGAAGCGCTCGGCCGTGTCCGGGACCTCGTCGGGCGAGACGTCGAGGGTCTCGGCGGCCGCGCGGAGGTCGTCCTCCATCTCCTGGGTGGCCTCGATGGCAGCCTCGCCGGCGGCGAACGTGAGCCGCTCGACGCCGTCCTGGACGCGCTCGGTGTCGAGAATCTTGATGGCGCCGACGTCGCCCGTCCGGCGGACGTGGGTGCCGCCGCAGGCCTGGACGTCCTCGGCGACGTGGATGAGCCGGATGTTCGTCCCGGCGGGGATACCGCCCTGGTAGAGGTCGAAGCCGAACTCCTCCTCGGCCTCGTGGCGGTTGGGCCACTCCTGCTGGACGGTCGTGTTCTCCATGACCATCTCGTTGGCGAGGCGCTCGATCTCCTTGGCCGTCTCGCGGTCGATGCGCTCGTAGTGGCGGACGTCGATGCGGGAGCTGTCGAGGCCCTTCTGGGCGCCGGCCTGCCGGACGTGCTCGCCCAGCACCTGCCGGGCGGCGTGGATGACGAGGTGGGTCGCGGTGTGGTGGCGCATCAGCCGGCGGCGGCGCTCGACGTCGATCTGGCCGCGGACGATGTCGCCCTTGCCGATCGACTCCTCGGTGCGGTGGAGGATGACGCCGTCCTCGATCTGGGTGTCCTCGACCTGGACCGTCTTCTCGTCGGTCGAGAGCGTGCCGTGGTCGCCGGGCTGGCCGCCGCCCTCGGGGTAGAACATCGTCTGGTCGAGCACGACGTCGTAGCCGTCCTCGCGCTCGAACACGTCGAGGACGACCGCCTCGAAGTCTGTGCGGTACTGGTCCTCGTAGTAGAGGCGCTCGGTCTTGGGGAGGTCGTCGAAGCGGTCGTCCTCGGGCTCCTCGTCCTCGAACGCCTGGCCGCTGTCGTGGCGCTCGGCGACGATGCTGTAGAAGTCGTCGGGCACCTCGACGTCGACGTCGTACTCCGCGGCGATCTCCTCGACCATGTCGGGCTGGAGCCCGTGGGAGTCGTACAGTTCGACCAGCTTCTCGGTCGGGATGGGCCTGCCCTCGTCGGCGTACTCGCTGGCCATGCGGCGCACGCGCCGGCCGCCCTGGTCGAGCGTCTCGCGGTACTTCTCGACCTCGGTGCGGACGATGTCGCGGACGGTGTCGCGGTTCTCGTACCCCAGGCGGTCGGCCTGCATGTCGACGAGTTCGTCGAGCGGGGCGTCGACGCCGACGTTGTCGCAGAGGCGCTTGGTGCGCCGGAGAACCATCCGCGCGAGGTAGCCCGTGCCGACGTTGCTCGGGACGATGCCGTCGCCGAGCATGTAGGCGAGAGTGCGACAGTGGTCGGCGATGGCGTAGATGTCCTCCAGCGGTTCGAGCAGGCCTTCGAGGCGGCCGGTGGAGACGTCGAGCTTGTCGGCGATGTTGTCGCGGGCGGCCTCCATGTCCTCGGCCTCGTCGATGTCCATGTGGCCCGCGAGCTTCGAGGCGCGGTGGACGAGTTCGGCCTCCTCGTCGGTGTGGTCGATGCCGGCGTTGTCCTTGAGGAACGCGATCATCTCGGGGTAGATGGCCTCGTAGACGGTCGGGGTGCCCTGGGACATCCACGTCCAGCGCTCCAGTCCGTAGCCGGTGTCGACGATGTAGGTGTCCATCGGCGAGTAGCGGTTGCCGTCCTTCATCTCGTACTCGCCGTCGGGGTCCGCCTCCAAAGACATGAAGACGAGCGTGGCGAGTTCGGCACCGCGGTAGATGACCTCGATGGCGGGGCCGGCGTTGCCGCCGCCCACCCACGGGTCCTCGATGTAGGTTATCTCGTCGAGGTTCGCCCCCATCGACTCGAAGAACTCGTCGCAGTACTGGACCGTCTCGTCCTTCCAGTACACCTCGCCCTCGTAGGCGTACTCGTCGCCGACCTCCTCGCGGGCGTTGAACGCGTGGTGGGCCATCATCTCGAAGGCCATCGTGTGCCGGCCGGTCTTGCCCACGTTGTCGATGTCCTGCATCCGGATGCAGGGCTGGCTGATGGTCAGGGGGTTCGCCGGCGGCGGCGTCTCGCCCGACGTCACGAGCGGCTGGAAGTCGTAGATGGACGCCTGGGTCAGCAGGACGTCGTCGCGCCAGCGGTTCGCCGCGACGGGGTAGGGCTCGATGCGCTCGTGGTCGTGCTCCTCGAAGAACGAGAGGAACGTCTCCCGCATCTCCGAGAGGGACAGTTCCTCGTCGAAGCCCGGGTTGTCGATGAACCCGTACTCCTCGCAGGGAGGCTCACCGCACGTCACCCGGTCGTGGTCGCGCGTCCAGAAGTGGGCCCCGCACTCGGAGCACTCCTTTCGCACGAAGTCGTTGTCCTCGAAATAATCGAGGCGGTACTCCTCCTCGAGTTCGCTCATTCGTGATTGTCCCTCACCCGTCAGCGGGTAAAACAGTTCCGCAAGTACCGTCACCCCCGGATTGGCACGTCAACGAGGTCGTTCGACGCGCGGGCAGCGACGCCGGGACGGACCGGGTCCCGGCGACGAACCCCGGGTCGCCGTCCCGGTCTCAGAACACGTCGAACAGTTCCCAGCGGGCGTCGTCGCCGGCGTCGTCGAGCGTGAACCGCTCGAACCGGCTGACGGCGTGGCGGTACGCCACCGGCGGCGCGACGACGCCGAGCAGGACGGCCGTCGCGCCGGCGGCCAGTCGCACCGTCGACGCCGCGAGGTCGACGGGGAAGCCCGCGAGCGAGGTGAAGAAGCCGACGAGGGCGGCGACGCCCTCGGGGAAGCCGGAGACGATGGCGACGGCCGCACCGCCGAAGCCGAGGACGACGACGAGCGAGTAGAGGGCGAACGCGGTCTTGCTCGGGACGACGACCTCGCGACTCCGGGTCACCCTGACCTCGCTGAACCGCGGGAAGGCGGTGCCGACGCCGAGCGCGACGACGCTCCCGGTGACGGTGACGACCGCGCTCGCCGCCGTGAGCGCCACCCAGCGCTGCGTGGAGAGAGGACTCAACAGGCCGGTGACGGCGGTCGCGACGACGACGAGCGGGAGGCCGACCAGCGTCGCGGCGAGGACGTGCCCGCGGACGAACTGGCCGCCGTCGATGCCCGACGTGATGGTCACCGGCAGCATGGCGCCCTCGTCGCCGAGCGGGTTGAGCGCCGTCGCGCCGACGACCCAGGTGCCGTAGAACGCGACGAAGACGGGCAGCGACGTCGGGACGCTCCCCGACTCGACGGCGCCGCGGAGCGGCGTGATGAGGAAGAACAGCGGGTAGGCCGCGTAGAGAAGTCGGAGCGGCGACCGCTTCGTCCGCCGCCAGACGGTCGCGGTGACGGTGCGGGTCCGGCGAGGGACGACGCCGGCGAGGAAGTCGGCGTCCGAGTCCGACGACGACGAGGAACGGGACTCGGGGTGGACGCGGTCGGCGTACCAGAGGCGGGTCGCGACCCGCACGTCCACCGCGAGCAGGACGGGGACGGTGACCGCGACGAACGCCACGGCACCGCCGGCGCGGACGAGCGAGGGGGCGACGCCGGGCGTGCCGACGAGCAGCGCGTCGCCGAACCACGCCATCGGCGTGTCCCGGAGGACGTTCCCGAGGTACAGCATCACCTCGCCGAGCGCGTCGGAGGTGATGGCGGCCATGTAGACGAGGAAGGCGAGCGCGAACACGACGGTCCTGTAGCGGGCGAGCAGTTCTGACTGCGCGAACGCGATCTTCAGGAGCATCCCGACGATGTGGCCCGCGAGCACGGCCGTCGCGAGCAGCGCGAGGACGGTGAGCGGAGCGGCGACGACGGTCGCCGGCGCTCCGAGCGCGACGGCCCAGGCCGCGCTGATGGCGAGGACGGGGAGCGCCGCCACGGAGGCCATGCGAGCGAGTTCGGTCAGCACGAGGCCGCCGAGCACGTCGCGGGCCGGCACCGTGGTCAACATGGCGCTCTCCTGGTCGATGCGTCCGGTCTTCCCGACGGTGCGGGCGGTGGCCATGACGGCGAGACCGATCCACGCGACGGCGGTCCCGCCGCGCGCGGCCGAGAGCAGCGGCAGGTTCGCCCGTATCTCCTCGCCGAACTCCAGGACGGCCCACGCGCCGCCGACGGTCGGCCCGCCGACGAACACGAGCAGGAAGAACCCGAACGCGAGCAGCTGGACGGGGTTGTCGGCGATGCTGCGCAGCAGTCGGCGGTACTCGACGCGGGCGATGCGGGCGCTGTGACGCGGCGTCGGCCAGTTCATCGTTCGACCGTCGCCGGCTCCTCGCTCGTCACGTCGAGGAAGACCTCCTCGAGGGACCGCTCGGACTCCGCGCGGTGGGTGAGCCGTTCGGGCGAGTCCTCCGCGACGAGGTCGCCGTCGTGGAGCACGCCGACGGTGTCGGCCAGTTCCTCGACGACGGGCAGGATGTGCGTCGAGAGAAAGACCGTCATCCCTCGCTCGGTGAGTTCGGCGATCAGGTCGCGCACCGTGCGAGCGGCGCGCGGGTCGAGCCCGGAGGTCGGTTCGTCGAGGAAGACGACGTCGGGGTCGTGGAGGATGGCCTGGACGAGCGCCGCCTTCTGCTTCATCCCCTTCGAGTAGGTGCCGACGCGGTCGTCGGCGTCGTCGGTCAGGTCGAAGCGGTCGAGGAGGGCGTCGATGCGTTCGTCGGCCGCGTCAGCGTCCATGTCACGCAGACCGGCGACGTAGCGGAGTTGCTCGCGGCCGGTGAGTTCGTCGTACAGCGGCGGCTCCTCCGGCAGGTAACCGACGTGGGAGACGACCGCCTCGCGGTCGGCGACCGGGTTCCCGACGATTCTGGCGGTGCCGCTGGTCGGCGTCGACAGCGTCGTCAGCATCCGCATCGTCGTCGTCTTGCCCGCGCCGTTCGGCCCGAGGAACCCGTACACTGACTCGGTGGGGACGGTCAGGTGGAGGTCGTCGACGACCGTCGTCTCGTCGAAGCGCTTCGTCAGCCCCTCGGTCTCGATGGCCGGCGCGGTCATGGCTTTCCCTCCCGGGTGCTGTGCAAACGCGAAGTGGGGACTGGACGGACCATAACACGACGCACGCCCTCGTCCATAAAAAGAACACCTTTCGGCAGGCTATACCGCTCCAGAGCGCCTGGAACGCTCTCGAAGAAGTGGATTGTCGGTGTCGGCGCGTCAGGGGTCGAGTGCGAGCGAGGCCAGCATCGCCTCCAGCTGGACGCGCTCGTTCGCGCCCTCGGTGATGCGGTAGTCGGCCTCGCCGACGCGGTCGAGCACGCGCACGGCGTCGCTGTCGTCGAGGTCGAACTCCCAGACGGAGCGATGGATCTGGTCGATGACGTCGCCGCCGGCCATCCCGCGCTCGGTGAGCAGTTCGTCGAGGGTCGCGCGGGCCTTGCCGAAGTCGCCGGCGAGCGCCGTGCCGACCATCTCCTCGATGTCGTCCGGACGGGCGGTGCTGGTGATGGTGAACACGGCCGACTCGTCGACCGTCTCGCCCATGACGGCGGCCGCCTGCAACGCGTTGATGGCCTTGCGCATGTCGCCGTCGGCGGCGTAGACGAGCGCGTCGACGCCGTCCTCGGTGGTCTCGATGCCCTGGTCGTCGGCGATCTCGCGGACGTACTCCGCGATGGCCTCGTCGGAGAGGGGACCGAACCGGAAGACGGCGCACCGCGACTGGATGGGGTCGATGATCTTCGAGGAGTAGTTGCACGAGAGGACGAACCGCGTGTTGTGCGAGAACTGCTCCATCGTCCGGCGGAGCGCCGACTGGGCGTCGTTGGTCAGCGAGTCGGCCTCGTCGAGGAAGATGATGCGGTAGTCGTAGCCGCCGAACGACGAGCGGGCGAAGTTCTTGATGCGGTCGCGCACCACGTCGATGCCGCGCTCGTCGGAGGCGTTCAGTTCGAGGAAGTTGTCCCGCCAGTCGTCGCCGTACACCTCGCGGGCGATGGCGAGCGCGCTGGTCGTCTTGCCGACGCCCGCCGGCCCCGAGAACAGCAGGTTCGGCAGGTCGTTCTGCCGGATGTAGCTCTGGAGTCGGTCCGTGATGTCGTCGTGACCGGCCACCTCGGAGAGCGCCTGCGGTCGGTACTTCTCGACCCAGATGTCGCCGCGTCCGGCGACGGCCTCCTCGTCGGCCTCCGCCGCTTCTTCGGCGTTCACCCCGGCCTCGTCCGCGTCAGCCTCGCTCATGTTCCAGGGAACGCACCTGTCGGTCTTAAAGCCCGCGAGACGCGTGGCGCTACGGGCCACGGAACGCGTGGCGCTACGGGTCACGGAACGCGCGGCGCTACGGGTCACGGAACGCGCGGCGCTACGGGTCACGGAACGCGCGGCGCTACGGGCCGCGGAGAGAAAACGGCGCTGCGGGGTAGGCAACGATTTCGCCGGAGATACGGCTCCGAAACCGGCGGTTCGCGGCCGACAACGACTCAATTACTTTCCGTGGTCTCGCCGTCGGCCGGAACACATGCGAACGCGCGTGCTCGCCGCAGCCTTCGTCGCGGTCGTCCTCGTCGCGTCGGTCCCCGCGACGGTCGCGGCACAGGGAACCAGAACCGGCGGCACCGTCGTCGTCGAGCAGGGGGAGGTCGTCACCGAGGACCTCACCGTCGCCGCCGGGAACCTGGTCGTCCGCGGCACCGTCCGGGGGGACCTGACCGCGCTGTCCGGCAACGTCAACGTCCCGGGACGTGTCACCGGCGACCTGACCGCGCTGGGCGGCAACGTCCGCGTGACCGGCACCGTCGGCGGGGAGGTCAACACGCTCAGCGGGAACACGTTCGTCGAGAGCGGCGCGCGGGTCGGCGAACTGGAGTCGGCCAGCGGCACCGTCGTCGTCAACGGGACGGTCGCCGGCGACGCGACGCTCGGCGCGGGGTCGATAACGCTCGGGCCGAACGCGGTCGTCGCCGGCGACCTCCGGTACAGCGGCGACCTCGAGCGAACGCCCGGCGCGCAGGTGCAGGGCGTCGTCGTCGAGGAGGAGGAGGTCCGGGTCGAACCGGTGCCGGCCGTCCCCGGCTGGCTGTTCGCCGCGTACGGGTTCCTCGCGAACCTCCTGCTGGGCGTCGTCCTGCTGGCGGTGTTCCCGTCGTTCTCCGGGAGCGTCGCCGACCGGGCGCTGGACAGCCCACTCCGCTCGGGCGGCGTCGGGCTGCTGTCGTTCCTCCTCGTCCCGGCGCTGCTCGTCGTGTTCGCGATCACGATCATCGGCATCCCCATCTCGGTGCTCGGCGCACTGGTGTACGCCTTCGCACTGTGGGCGGCGGCGGTGTACGGCGCGTACGCAGTGGGGACGTGGCTGCTGTCGCTCGCCGACGCCGACAACCGCTGGCTGGCGCTCGTGGTCGGACTCCTGGCCGTCGCCGTGGTGTCGCGGGTGCCAATCCTCGGTGGCCTCGTCCAGTTCCTCGTCCTGCTACTCGGCCTGGGCGCGCTCTCGCTCGCGCTGTGGCGACGGTACCGCGGTCGCCGGGAACGGCGCGCGCAGCGACCGGTCGCGGAGGAGACGGACGACGAGGAACCGACCGCCTGACGCGGGCGCGTCGGCGGACGGCGCGACCGTCAGGAGCGGTCGAACCGACCCAGGGACGACACGCTCAAGGCCGGACGCGCGCAACCGGCGTACATGAACGTCACCGTCGAGGTGGTCGGCGAGGACACCCACGAGTTCGAGGTGGAGGAGGCGACGTACGCCGACCTGCTCGCGAAGGTCGACCTCAGCCCGCACGAGGTGTCCGTGATGGTCGACGGCCGTCCCGTCCCCGAGGACCGGCAGGTGGACGCGACGCACGTGAAGGTGCTCCGGCTCATCAAGGGCGGATGAGGGTCCGGGTCGCGGAGGCCGACGACCACCTCGCGGTGATGAACGTGCTCGACGCGGCGATGCTGGCGGCAGACGCCGCCGAGGTCCAGGAGCGCATCGACGCGGACGACGTCCTGGTCGCGGTCGACGACGAGCGAGTGCTCGGCGCTATCGTGCTCGACCCTCGGGACGACGGCGCGTTCGTCGAGAGCGTCGCGGTCCGGCGCGCTCGGCGCGGACAGGGCATCGGGACCGCGCTGGTCGAACGGGCGGGCGGGCGCTACGGTCGGCTCACGGCCGAGTGCGACGAGCGGGTGCGGCCCTTCTACGCGTCGATGGGCTTCGAGATAGAACGAGCGAGCGACGACCGGTTGCGGGGGTCGCTGTCCGTCGCGGACCGCTGACCGCCCCCGTCGCTCTCGGCCACCCGGCCGCCGGCACCGTCGGCGACCGTCGTGCGATTGCGGACGATGACGACGTCGTAGGCGTCGTCGGAGGCGACGTTCGTGCCGACGCTGGCGAGCGTGGTGACGATTCGGCCGGCGTCGTCGCTGCCGACGAACACCATCGTCGCGGCGGCGTCCTTCGCCACCTGGCGGACGCGGCTGGCGATGGTTCCCGCCGGGGCGTAGCGGTTGACCACCTCGAACCGGAAGTCGGCCGCCTGCGAGACCGACGCGACCTGCTTCCGGAGCCGATCCACCACCTCGGCGAGGTCGAACGCCTCGTGCTCGCCGATCCAGTCCCGTTCGCGGGCGTACTCCACGTTTCCTTTCGGGACGACGCTCACGGCCAGCACGCCCTCCGCGAGCGCGCGGTCCACCTCCACCGCTCGCCGGAGCGCCGCCACGGACAGGTCCGAGCCGTCGAACGGGACAACGAGGGTCATATCTGTGACTTGTACTGTCGAACGGATAACGCTCCTTCCAGTTCCCAGTCTCCGGGAACGCTATCGGGCGTGGACGGCCGAGACAGCACTCGGCTGCCGTCGAACGGCCGCGCCAGCAGCGTGAATCCAAACACTGACCCGAATCGCCACCCAACGCCGCCCATGGACGAGACGAAGCGCCACAGACTGGCAGCCATCTGGATCGCGTTCGCGCTGCTCGTCGCCTACGTCAGGCTCGTCGACGGGTTCACGCTCGGCGTCGGCGACGTGCTCGGCCTGCTCGTGAGCCTGCTCGGACTGGGCCTCGGCGTCGCCTACTACCGCGGCGACGTCGGCCTCGACGCGTCGTGACCAACGCAACGTTTATTGCTCGTCGGACGACAGGTCGACACGAATGACGCCCGACTGCGTGCGCGCCGCGACGCCGTGCTGGCCCCGCCAGCGCGTCGCTCGCGCGACGGGCACGCAGCGGAACGCCGCCAATAATGCGCCTGCCACGTAGCAGGCGCACCACCACCACTTCCTTCTCGGCCGGTTCGCCCGACGGCGAGCCACGGTATCGTGCGGCGAGCGACAGGACGACCATCCACGACGTCACGACTCCGACGACAACACGACACACCATGACGCACATCATCGCTATCGGCGGCGGCGAGATAGCGGACGGCGAGACGAAAGGTATCGACCGGCGTATCGTCGCGGCGGCGGACGGCGAAACGCCGACCGCGCTGTTCGTTCCGACGGCGAGTGGCGACGCCCGGGGCTACCGCGAGACGTTCCACGACTACTACGGCGGCGAACTCGGCTGCGAGACCGAGGTGCTTCGACTGGTCGACGACCCCGACGACGACGCGGCGATCGAACGCAAGATAGCGGCAGCCGACCTCGTCTACGTCGGCGGGGGCGACACGCTGTCCATGCTCGACCGCTGGCGCGAACGCGGCGTCGACGACCGACTCCGGCAGGCGGCGGAAGACGGCACCGTCCTCGCGGGACTCAGCGCCGGCGCGCTCTGCTGGTTCGAGGGCGGCCTCAGCGACGCGCACCCGGACGAGAAGTACGCGCCGCTCGAGGCGCTGGGGTGGGTCGAGGGGCTGCGGTTCACGCCCCACGCAGTCCCCGAGCGACGGCGGGCGTTCGCCGACGCGCTTCGAGGGACCGGCGCGACGGGGCTGGCGCTCACCGACTGCGCGGCCATCGAGGTGCGGGACGGGAAGTACAGGATTCTGACCGACGGCGACGACGCGGCCGCGTACGTCCTCGCGGACCTCGGCGACCGGGTCGTCCGCGAGCGCGTCGACGCGACGTCGCTCCGGCCGCTCGGCGACCTGGGCTACCGGTTCGGCGCGGACTAGACCAGCGGTTCGACGAGCGACCGGCCGGCGTCGAGCAGTTCGTCGACGCGGGCGTCGCTGTCGGCCTCGGCGTAGACGCGCATCTTCGGTTCCGTCCCGCTCGGGCGAACGAGCAGCCACGACCCGTCGTCGAGGAGTATCTTGAACCCGTCGGCGGTCACCACGTCGTCGACGGACTGGCCCGCGACCGCGTCGGGCAGTTCCGCTTCCAGGTCGGCGAGCACGCGCGCCTTCTCCGCGTCGGGGCAGTCGACGCTGACCTTGCCCTGGTGTATCTCGCCGAACTCGGCGAGGAGGTCGTCCACCCGGTCGTCGAAGGGGCGCTCGGCCGCGGCGGCGGCCGCGAGCAGCGCCACGAGGACGCCGTCCTTCTCGCGGACGTGACCGCGGACCGAGAAGCCGCCGCTCTCCTCGCCGCCGACGAGGGCGTCGTGTTCGGCCATCGCGTCGGCGACCCACTTGAACCCGACCGGCGTCTCGACGACGTCCTCGCCGTGGGCGTCGGCGACGCGGTCGATGAGGAAGGTGGTGGAGACGGTGCGGATGGCCGGGCCGCTGGCCGTCTCCAGCAGGTGGTCGTACAGCGCGGCGAAGAAGAGGTTCTCGTCGAGGAAGCCCCGTTCAGGGGTGACGACGGCGATGCGGTCGGCGTCGCCGTCGTTGGCGACGCCGAGGTCGGCGTCGCGCTCCCGGACCGTCGCGGCGAGGTCGGCGAGGTGGTCGGCGTTCGGTTCCGGCGACGACCCGCCGAACCCGGGGTCGCGCTCGCAGCGCAGGCGCTCGACGTCCGCGCCGGCCTCGGCCAGCAGGCGGTCGGTGACGCCGCGGCCGCTGCCGTGCATGGCGTCGTAGACGACCGAGACGCCCGAGAGGTCGAGTTCCTCGCTCCCCGACCGTTCGGCGACGAGGTCGAAGACGCAGTCTGTGTAGGGGTCGACGAAGTCGACCTCGCGGACCGCGCCGTGCTCGCTCTCCGGGAGCGGGGCGGGGTCGGCGAGTCGCGCCTCGATCTCCTCGGTGACCTCCGGGAGCGCGGGCGCGCCGTCCGCCGGGATGAACTTCACCCCGTTGTACTCCGGCGGGTTGTGGCTCGCCGTCACCATCAGACCGCCCGCGAGGTCGCGGTCGGCGATGGTCCAGGCGAGCAGCGGCGTCGGGGTGTCCCGCTCGGGGACGATGGCGTCGAACCCGTTCGCCGCGAGCACGCGACAGAGGTCCTCGGCGAACCCGCGCGACGTCTCCCGGGCGTCGTAGCTCACGGCCACGGTGTCGCCCTCGCGGCCCTCGACCTCCCGGAGGTAGTCCGCCACTGCCTGCCCGACGATGCGCACGCGCGGTGCCGTGAACTCGTCGAGCGTCGCCCGCCAGCCGTCGGTTCCGAACGAAATCGGCGTCTCCATACTCCTACCCTCATCTCCGCCGCCGAAAAAACCTCCGCGTGACGTGGCACGTTGACGATGCACGCAGGAGACGAACGGCACGCGGGGGACGAACGACCGAAGGCGGCATCGGTGGAAGACGACGAGGTCAGGCCGTGCAGGCCAGTGCCGGACGAGGTCGGCGAGAGCCGGTTTCGCACGCTTTTTGAGGCTCGACGGCGAACCGGGAGCAACGAATGATCTCGAAGGGCTGCGAACAGTGTGCCGAAGGGGGGAAGATGGTGCTGTTCGTCTACGGCTACTGTGACCAGCGCGACTGCTTCTACTGCCCGCTCGGCGAGAACCGCAAGAACGTCACGGACGTGTACGCCAACGAGCGCCTCGTGGAGGACGACGAGGACGTCGTCGAGGAGGCGAAGCGCATGGACGCCCTCGGGACCTCCATCACCGGCGGTGAACCGCAGGAGGCGATGGCCAGGACGACGCGGTACCTCTCGCTGCTGAAAGAGGAGTTCGGCGAGGACCACCACACCCACCTCTACACCGGCATCACGGGCGGCCGTGAGAACATGCGCCGCCTCTCGGAAGCAGGGCTGGACGAGATACGGTTCCACCCCCCGTTCGAGCAGTGGGGCGACCTCCACGGTACCGAGTGGGAGGACATCCTCTACGTCGCCCGCGAGGAGGGGCTGACGCCCGCGTTCGAGATTCCGGGCATCCGCGCCGAGGAGGAGTTCCTGGAGTTCCTCGACGAGGGCGCGGCGGAGTTCTGCAACGTCAACGAGTTCGAGATGTCCGACGGCAACTACCGCCGGATGCAGGAGGCGGGCTACGAACTCCAGGACGGGCACATGTCCGCCGTCGACGGCTCGAAGGAGGAGATCCTCGACGTGATGGGCGACCACGAGCGCGTCTACTTCTGCACCTCCGTGTTCAAGGACGCCGCCCAGCACCGCAACCGCCTGAAGCGCATGGCACGGAACATCCGCCGGGAGTTCGACGACGTGACCGACGACGGCACGCTCGTCTACGGCAAGACGTGGGCGCCGGTGGAGCGACTGCAGGAGCTCGGCGTCCCCGAGGAGTTCTACGCGGTCAAGTCCGAGCACGTCGAACTCGCGTGGTGGCTGCTGGAGGAGATGGTCGAGGAGGGCGACGTCGACCGCGGCGAGATCGTCGAACAGTACCCGACCTACGACGGGCAGGTCGTCGAACGAACGCCGCTAGCATGACGGGACGGAGCACGACGGGACAGATACTCGAGATCGGTCTGTTCGCCGGGTTCTGCGCTGTGCTCGTCGTCGCGCTGGGGATGCTGGGGATGCTGACGGTCGGCCTCCCGTTCGTCCTGCTGTACGGCACCAGCGGCGCGTACGTGCTCTGGAAGCGCGGCCCGGCGCTCGACGAACGCGGAGCGACGCACGGCTAGCTGGCGTCGCGAACCGCTTCTCCGATTCACTCGACGGTATCGGGGCGCTCGACCCGAAACGACGGGTCGGAAGTGTTTAGACGGGGGGAACACAAGAGATAGCCATGGCGGACTGTCCACTCGCCGACGAATGCCCGAGTTTCGAGGAGCGAATCGAAGGGATGGGATGTCACCACTACGGTGACCGCGGCGGGGCCGAGTGGTGCAACCACTACAACCAGCCGATCCGCGACCTCAAGACCGCTCCCGTCCAGCCAGGCGAGGAGGTCGTCGTCGACATCGACGACATCCACGAGAGCGGCGCCGGCGTCGGCCGGACCGAGGACGGCTTCATCGTCATGGTCGACGGCATCCTCCCCGACGCGCGCGCCAGGGTGGAGATCGTCAGCGTGAAGAGCAACCACGCCCGCGCCGACCCCATCGAGCGCCTCCCGATGGACGAGGACGAGGAGGAGGAGGAAACCGAGACGGACGAGGACGAAGCCGGGGAAGCGGCCGACGACGGCGAGTCCGACGACGGGGACGAGCGACCGCCTCAGCTCGGCAGCCGCGACAACTTCTGGGGCGGATAGACGGCGACGTCGACGGGAAGGACAGTCCCTTTTTTCGTTTTCGGCACATATCGGTCGGTATGACCCATCGACCCGACGCCGACGAACTGCTGCGGCAGGCCGGGTTCGACGCCGACGAGAGCGTTCTCACCCGCCGACAGGCCGAGGTGCTCGCGCTTCGCGAGCGCGGCGTCTCGCAGGCGGCGATCGGCGACGCACTCGGCACGTCGCGCGCGAACGTCTCCAGCGTCGAGGCCAGCGCACGCGAAAACGTCCGGAAGGCGCGCGAGACGGTCGCGTTCGCGGCCGCGCTGCAGGCACCGGTCCGCATCGAGGTCGACGCGGGAACGGACCTCTACGACGTCCCCTCGCGCGTCTACGAGGCGTGCGACGACGCGAGCGTGAAGGTCTCCCACGCCGCGCCGGAGCTGATGAAGTACATCAGCGACGCGGCGGGCGACGCCGTCGACGGCCGGGCGGTGCGCGAACCGCTGCTCGTCGGCGTGACCCACGACGGCGAGGTGACGGTCCGGAGGCCCAGCGAACCGTCGCAGGACTGAGCCGCTGTCGGACGGCCGCCGCAGGACCGAGCGGTACCGGGCAGGCCGAGCCGCTCCCGGACAGGTGTCGACGGCGTGCCGACCGCCGACGGAGGCGAAACGGTGGGATTGATGAGCGTCGGCCCGTAACGGCGGGATAATGGGCATCCTCGAAAACAAGCGTCGCGCCAGGGTCTTCTACAAGTACCTCTCGAAGGTGTACGACACGGTCAACCCCTTCATCTGGAACGAGGAGATGCGCGCGGAGGCGCTCGCGATGCTCGACGTCGACGCGGACGACCGCGTGCTCGACGTCGGCTGTGGCACCGGGTTCGGCACCGAAGGACTGCTCGAACACACCGAGAACGTCCACGGCCTCGACCAGAGCGTCCACCAGCTCGAGAAGGCGTGGGAGAAGCTCGGCAAGCACGACCCGGTCAGCTTCTACCGGGGCGACGCCGAACGGCTCCCGTTCAGGGACGACACCTTCGACGTCGTCTGGTCCTCGGGGTCCATCGAGTACTGGCCCGACCCCGTCGCGACGCTGCGGGACATGCGTCGCGTGACCAGGCCCGGCGGACGGGTGCTCGTCGTCGGCCCGAACTACCCGAAGACGGGCGTCATGCAGAAGGTCGCGGACGCCATCATGCTGTTCTACGACCGCGACGAAGCCGACCGGATGTTCCGGGCGGCGGGCTACGAAGACGTCCGCCACCGCGAGATGGGACCGAGCTACGACCCGGACGTCGCCATCACCACCGTCGCGCGCGTCCCCGGGTCGGAGTAGCTACCACCGCGACCACCGCAGTTTCTCTTAGCGCCCTCGTCTCTCTCACTCCGCCGTCGTCCGCACCGCCACGAGGAGTCGCCCGTCCAGCAGTATCCGTACCGCGACGCTGTCTCCCGGTTCAAAGAGCGGAGCGTTCGTCCCGGCGAGTCGAACGCTCGTCCGTTCGCCCGCGTCCCACGTCTCGTTCGCCGCGCTGTTGAACGGCCCCGTGGGGCCGGAGCGGAACCCCGTCGCGGCGAAGAAGGGAACCGGCGGCTGGTGGGCGAGCGGCGTCCCGTCCACCCGGACCACGACCGTGAGGCGGTCGACGGGTAGCGAGTCGCCGGCGCGGTGGACGAAGGTGAGCCGGTCGGCGTCGGCGTCGGCCGAGACGGTCACCGCGGCGTGTGACGGCGGTCGAACCGAGGTCGATTCGAGCGCGACGGCCCCGAGCGTCCCGGCGAGGACGACCGTCACGACGACGAGGAGGGCCGTTCCGACGACGGGCGAGAGGGCGCGAGACGACACGCCACGGAGTGGTCGCGGCTCCGTACTTCAGGATTCGGGCGGGGCGACCGTCGAGTTGACCGGCGTGACGCCGTCGGGGGTGAGGGTGACCGAGACCGTGTTCAGCCCGCGTCGCGCCGAGACGGTGAAGGTCTCGCCCGGTGCGACCGTCCAGAGTTCGCCGTCGTCACCGGTCGTCCCGACGGTCCTGCCGTCGACGGAGACCGGTGCGTCGACTGCGTTCCCGTCCGAATCCGTCAGGGTGACGTGCAGCGGACCACCGGGATACGTCCGGTTGACGGCGATCGAGATTCCGGTCGTCGCGTTGCGAATCGGTTCGCCGGTCGGGAACGCACCCAGGCGCTTGCGCTGTATCTCGCCGAATATCTTCCGGGTGCCGACGTCGACGTGGGCCGTCAGCGTTCCCTGTTCGTGATGGATCGTCGTCGGGTAGAAGTTCAGTGGACTGTAGATCCCCGAAGACATCCTGGTACGGTTCTCCATCACCCACGGATACTGCTCTGTGAGTACCTGCCGGCCGACCTCGTATATCGTCCCGCTCGAAGTGCGACTGAGGTTCCGGTTGTCGCTGCGGTACGCCTCCCGGACGTACCGGCCGTCGGCGATCATCGACAGGGCCGTGCCGACGTCCGACGTCCCCACGTAGATGCGGGTCGAACCGGTGCGACCCCGCACGACGTCGTCGACTCGCTCGGTCACCGGGCCCTCCAGGGTCTGGACGGTGGCGTTCATGTTCCGCGTGTAGAAGGAGAGTCCCGAGATGCGCTCGGAACTCGACTCCAGGCGACCGATCGAGTCCCGCAGTGCTTCGGCCTCCGCGTCGACCGCCGCGAGCCCGTACGCGTACTCCCGGGGGGAGAGCCGGCCGTCGTTGAACTCCTGCCGGAGCGACTTCCGGTAGTTCTGGAGCGCGGACAGGCGCGACTCGACGTGGTACTTGTACTCCAGGACCGTCTGCTCCTTCTTCGCGCTCGACTGCTCGGCCGCGAGTCGCTCCTCGAGCGTGTACTCGGCGAGCTTCGACTCCATCGCGGACCCGTCCATCGACAGTGCAGCGCCGACGCCGACGGACGGGTCGACGACGGCCGACCTCCCGGCGTCGACGTGCAGGTGGGCGGTCGTGTCGTTGACGCCCGGGAGCGTCACCGTTTCCGTCGCCCGTGCGGGCGCCGACTCACCGGCCCGGGGAGCGTCGGCCTGGAGGGCGACCCCGGGCGCGGAGACGAGAAGGAGGAGCGCGGCGAGAAGCGGGAGGGCGCGTCTCATGGACGTTGCTTACGAAGCAGACCATTAAAATATAGGGGGTATCACGGGAGGATAGCGAGAACGGACGAGACAGGGTGAGACGATTTACACGCGCCGCAGACGTTTTATCGCAGGTATGGAAAGAATTTTCTTGCACGATTGACGACACAGGTATATGCGGCCACACCCCGCCCTCCTCGTTGCCCTCCTCTCCCTCCTCGCCCTGGGCGTCGTCGCCGGTACGGGCGGTGCACACCAGGGACCGCCGGCCAGCGTCGGCACCACCGTCGCGGACCGGACGGCGAACGGGTCGCACCTGAACGGCACCACAATCTCCCTGACGCCGCAGCGCGACGGCGACGTCCGCTGGAACGTCACGACCCGGTTCTCGCTCGACACCGAAAACGAGACGGCGGCGTTCGAGCGTCTCCGCCGCGACTTCGAGCGGGGACGCAGCGACGTCCGCTACTCTGTCGACGCGTTCCGGGCCGCGGCGGAACTTGCCCAGCAGGAGACGGGACGCGAGATGGAGATCCGCAACGTCGAACGGACCGCCGGCACCGGTAACGGGACGGGCCAGCTTTCGCTCACGTTCGTCTGGACGAACTTCTCGCGGACGTCTGGCTCCCAGGTCGTCATCCACGACGCGTTCCTGCTCGACGGCGGGAACTCGACGTGGCTCTGGGAGCTCAAGGACGACCAGCGCCTCGTCATCCGGAAGCCCGACGGCTACGAGTTCCTGAGTTCGAACGGCGGCCCGGAGGTCAGGGCCGGGACGGTCTACTACGAGGGGCCGAAGACGTTCACCCCCGGCGAGATCGACGTGACCTACAGGCACGACAGCACCACCGGGCCCAACGGCCGCGACGGGTTCGAACTGGTGAGCCTGCCGGGAGTCGTGGGGCTGCTGCTGGTCGTCGGCGTCGGCGGCGCCGGCGTCTACGTGCTGGCACAGCGTCGGACCGACGACGGGACGGTGGACGCCGCGGCGGCGGAGGACGTGCCGCCGGCGGAGGACGTGCCGCCGACGCCGGGCCCGGCGCCGGGGCCCGACGACACCGACGAGCGCGACCTGGAACTGCTGTCCGACGAGGAACGGGTCGAGCGCCTGCTGCGCGAGAACGGGGGCCGGATGAAGCAGGCCGACATCGTCACCGAGACGAACTGGTCGAACGCGAAGGTGTCACAGCTACTCTCCTCGATGGACGAGGAGGGCCGCGTCGACAAGCTCCGCATCGGGCGCGAGAACCTCATCACCCTCCCCGACGAGGACGTCACCGACTTCGACGACGAGTGACCGGCGGGACCGTCCGCGCGGAGAGCGAGCCGTCTGCGTAGAGAGCGGGCCGCCGTCCACGCTGGGAGTTTTACCGCTGGGAACCGTCACGTGAGAGGACGTGACAGGGTCAGACGACCGGTTCCGCCGCGCGTGGTGGGTGCTCGCGGTCGCCATCGCGGCCATGCTGGCGTACGCGGCCTACCGCTACGTCGGCACCTTCGCGTTCGCCGTCTTCCTCTACTACGTCGGGCGACCCATCGCGCGCCGCGTCGAGTCGGTCGTGGGCAGCGCGGGGATGGCGGCGTCGCTCACCATCGCCCTCATCATCCTGCCGTTCGTGGCCATCCTCGCCTTCGTCGCCGCCGTCGCCGTCGAGCAGGTGCTCGCGCTGACGGCGGCCGACTGGGCCCGGTTCGCGGCCCTCGTCGACCCGTACGCCGACCTCTCGCTGCTGTCGACGTCGCCACGCGAACTGCTCCCGGTGCTGGCCGGGGAGGTGGAGAACGGGGAGGTCCTGTTCCGGGGCGCGCTGGACGCGCTGGCGTCCGCCCTGCGGCTCACGTTCCACGTGACGCTCGTGTTCGCGTCCGTGTTCTTCCTGCTGCGGGACGACCGCCGGGCGGCGCGCTGGTTCCGGGAGCGCGTCGCCGACGAGGAGACGGCGGGCTACCGCTTCCTCGCCGCCGTCGACCGCGAGCTCGACGCCGTCTTCTTCGGCCAGATGCTCACCATCTTCGCCGTCATGGTGCTGGCGTGGGTGCTGTACAGCGCGCTGAACCTGCTCGCGCCACCGGGCGTCGCGATTCCGCTCCCGCTCCTGCTCGGGTTGCTCACCGGCGTCGCGACGTTCATCCCGCTCGTCGGTCGGTCGCTCGTCTACGTGCCGCTCGGCCTGTACCTCGCCGCGCTGGCGGTGCAGGGCGACCCCGTCGACCTCTGGTTCGCCGCGGTCGTGCCGCTCTCGGGCTGGTTCGGCATCGACCCGACGATACGCTATCTCGTCCGGCCCGCGTTCACCGGCCGGCGGACGGGCACTGGACTCATGCTCGTCGCCTACCTGCTCGGTGCCGCAACCTTCGGCTGGTACGGCGTCTTCCTCGCGCCCATCCTGCTCGTCGTCACGCTGGAGTTCGCGCGGCAGGTTTTCCCGGCGCTCGTGCACGGCGACCCGGTGCTGGCGACCCAGCGTGGCGAGCGAGCGGAGAACGACGGCGAGAGCAGCGACGGGAGCGCGGGCAGTGACGAGGGCGTGGAGCGAGATGGACGCGGGGCGCACGTCGACGACGGAAGAGACGAGCGGCACGACCAGGGGAGAAGCGAGGGACGTAACGACAGGAGAAACGAGGGGCGCGACGACGAGACGGGAACGTCGTGACTGACGGACGGAACGGAATCGAAAACGGTGGACAGTTCAGGCGCCGCGCGGTTCGGCCTCCGGCGGCTTGGTGGTCGTACGGGCCGCCTCGCGGCCGCCCATGGCGACGAACACCATCGAGATGCCGGTGAACAGCAGGTTCACGCCGAAGAGCAAGCCGACGGCCCAGGCCGCGCTGCTCGGGAAGCTGGCCCAGACGAGGCCGGCGAGCACGAGGGCCAGCAGGCCGCTGATGACGAGGCTCCCCCAGCTCTTCTCCGGGCGGATCCGGACGCCCATGACGATCTCGAAGATGCCGTCGACGAACAGGAACGCGGCGACCAGCACGGTCAGCGTCGCGAGCCCGACGACCGGGTTGGCCATCAGCGAGATGCCGGCGACGGCGTAGACGACCGCCAGCAGTCCCTGGACGACGAACCCCTTCCAGCCCGGGCCGGAGAAGGCCGACGCGAGGTGGACGAGGCTCCCCACGACCAGCGCCGCTCCGAGCAGTATCGACAGCGAGACGCCGGTGACGAACGGGAAGACGACGGCCAGGATGCCGAGAACGGCGACGACGACGCCCCCAACCATCATCCCGCGCCACGATTCGGCTGCAGTGTTCTCCAGCAGTTCAGCTTCACGTACAGTTTCAGTGCTCATGATAATTCCTCACGTAGAGAGTACGATGGGCGACATGATAAGCTATGTTGACGATTTCCGAGATTTTCCCAGTTACAGGCCGTTAGTCGGGCGTCTTCGAGGAGTTCGCGACAGACGGCGGTGAACCGACAGACCGGGTCGCTGTGCGGGCGTCGACCGGAGGCGCTCGACTCCTCACCACGTCTCGACGCGGCCCGCGCGCACGTCCTCGGCGCACCCCTGACAGTCGGGGTGGTCGGCGTCGAAGCAGGCCGGTCGCCCCTCGGGGTCCAGGCGGGCGGCCCGGCGCTCGACGTACCGGCGACAGACGATCTTCGCGCGCCCCTCGTCGTCGGTCGGCAGGTCGACCAGCGCGGCGTCGCGGGCGTTCCGGTAGGCGTCCCTCGCCTCCGAGAGCTGGTCGGATGCCGCGTTGCGCTGCTCCTCGACCCGTTTGCCCGCCTCCCGGAGCGTCGAACGGAGGAAGCGTTCGAGTCGGTCGTCCATACGTCGGCATGGACCGGCAGGGTGAAAGTTCGAACGGTGCGCCGGCTACGAGTCGGACGCCGACGGCAGGCCGAGCGTGGTCTCGTCTGCCTCCGACACCGACGGCAGCGACCGGATGCGCGGGTGGACGAGGAAGTAGACCGCGAGCAGCAGCGTCGTCCCCGCCAGCAGGTACAGCACCGCTCCGGGAGCGATCGCCTCGCCAACGGCCCCGCCGATGAGGTTGCCGACCGGAATCATGACCGCGGTGAGACTCGACACGACGGCGCTGACCCGGCCGAGCAGCGCCTCGTCGACCGACGACTGGAGCATCGACGAGAACATCACGTTGAACGCCCCGATCGGTGTGAGTGAGACGGCTATCAGGATGGCGGTGCTCAGGGGACCGGGCGCGAACGGGACCGTAAAGAGGGCGACGCTGGAGAACGTGAATCCGACGATAGAGAACGGGCCGTACGGCGTGTCCTCGACCAGCGACGCGGCGGCCGCGCCGACCAGACTCCCGCCAGCGGTGGCGGCCATCAACAGGCCGTACGTCTCCGGACCGCCCAGCGTGTCGGCGAACGCGGGCAGGACGGCCATCATCGCGCCGCCGCCGACGTTCGAGACCATCGCGCCGAGCACCATGGACAGGACGACCGACCCGCGGAGGTAGTCGATGCCCTCCCGGAGGTCGGCAAGGTAGCCGTCGTCGGCGTCGGTCACGTCCTCCGCGCTATCTGCGGCGTCCGCATCTTCCGAGTCGGTCCCCCCGTCCGCCTCGCTGGCGGCGGTCGCATCGTTGGCGTCTTCCACCTCGTCGTCCACCGCGTCCTCTGCGTCCGCGGTGGGGATGGTCAGGCCGACGAACAGGAAGGCCGCGACGGCGAAGGTGACCGAGTCGACGACGAACAGGGTGGTCGCGCCGACGACCGCGAGGATCGCGCCGCCCGCGGCGTTGAACACCACGTCGGCGCCCTGGTAAGCGGTCGAGAACAGCGAGTTCGCGCGGACGAGGTTCTCGTCGTCGACGATGCGGGGGAGCACCGCGGTCTGGGCCGGGTAGACGAACTGGTTGATCAGCGAGAGGACCGGCATGACGACCAGCACGACCCACACCGAGAGGTGGCCCGTCGCCGCGGCGAGCGGCACCGCCAGGACGAAGACGCCCTGGACGACCTGGGTCCCGACGAGGACGCGCCGCAGTTCCCAGCGGTCGACGAGCGGGCCGAACAGGAACTGGACGCTGGTGGGCAACTGGACCAGGAAGCCGGCGATGCCCGTGTACAGCGACGAACCGGTCAGGTGGTAGACGAGCCACATCGCGCCGATGAAGTAGAGGCTGTCCCCGGCGTTGGTGGCGAGTCTGCCGAGGAACAGTCGGACGAACGAGGCGTTCCGTCGTAGCGACGACATGAACGGACGCAGGGTCCACCACCCGTTAAGTGTTCGTAGAAATACATTTCTGTGGGCCGGATTGCAGAAACGAACTTCTGTCTAGCTGTTTTCACGTTCGCCGGCGTCGACGCGGCGCTCGTCGACGACGTCGAGGTCGGCGTCGAACGTGAACGTGCACGTCACGCCACCGATGCTGACGGGGACCTCGAAGCGGAGTGGGTCGTCGTTAGCGAGCGTGGCGACGCCCGACCGGAACCAGTCGAGTTCCCACACCGGCGTCTTCCGGAGGTCGACGCCGCGCTCGTGGTGGAATCCGACGACGGCCGGGTGGGCGAGGACGGCGAACGGGACCAGCGAGTCCACGCGGTGGTGGCACCGCCGGCAGCGGTGGACGACCCGGACGTCGAACCGTTCGCCGTCGAACCAGTCCGCGGCGAGGTCGTCGCCGGGACGGACCACCGCCGTCTCGATGGGGCCGTCGCAGTAGGGGCAGAAACCGTACGTCTGCACGTGGAGGTAGGCCTTCGTCCAGCGGTCGACGACGGCGGGCGCCTCATCGCGGGAATGCGCCTCCAGCACGCCCGGCGGAATCTCGGGGTTGCTGAAGATCATGTCGCAGTCGTCGCAGTCGATGGTGATGCCGTCGTCGCGGAACCGCGCCGACATCGGCGCGCCACAGTTCAGGCAGGGGACGTCCATCTCCACCGGCTCTGCGTCCAGCACGCTGGTGTAGCCGCCCGAGAACACGGCCCCGACGAGCCGTCGGCCGGCACCGGTGAGGCGGTACCCCTCGTCGCCGTCCCGGACGAACCGGCCGACGAGTTTGCCGAGGTGGTAGTTGAACTGGCCCGGGTCCTCGACGCCGACGCGCGACTGGAGTCCGGTGAACGCGAGCGGTTCGTCCGCCTCGTTGAGTTCCCGGAGGATGCGGAACCGCAGCTCGTGGGCCACGAGTTCGAACGCCTCGTCGGGGGAGAGCCGTTCGTCGACTACGTCGCTCATGCCGGACTATCTGTCGGGACGCGACAAGGAATTTCGGGTGGAGTCGGGAGCGGTCGCCACATCCTCCCGTTCGACGCCACCGCGAGTTGGTCGAATCCGACCCGCCCCCGCGACGAACCCGTCAGCGCGGCCGGAGCGGCCGAAATCCGACCCCAGGAAACGCCCGTATTTTCCCAAAACACGACCTCTCTCCCCCGTTTTCACTTCCGCCCCGGTCACGTAACCTTTTATACCATGCCGAACCAATCCCGACGCGTCTCCCGTGGAAACCAAAGCGGAGACGTGGAGCAAACCATGACCGATGTGCGACAGCACGCAACCGAGATACAGGAACAGTTCTCCGACCATCTGGACGTGACGGTCGACGACGTAGCCTCGCGGCTCGACAGCCTCGTCAACGAGTACAAGGTGCCGATGGAGGAGGCGCGCCGTAGCGTCGTCAGCCACTACCTCGACGAGGCGGGCCTCGAACGGGACGAGATCCGCAGCGGCGGCGGCACCGAAGACGCCCAGCTCGCGGACATCGACACCGACGAGGAGTGGCTGAACGTCACCGCGAAGGTCGTCGACCTCTGGGAGCCGCGCAGCGACGCCGTCGGGCAGGTCGGCCTGCTCGGCGACGAGAGCGGCACCATCAAGTTCACCAAGTGGGCCAAGTCCGACCTCCCCGAACTGGAGGAGGGCAAGGTGTACAGCCTCGGGAACGTCGTCACCGACGAGTACCAGGGCAACTACTCGGTGAAGCTCAACCGCACGACGACCGTCGAGGAACTCGACCAGGAGATGGAGGTCGGCGACGACAGCGAGGAGGTCGAGGGCGCGCTGGTCGACATCCAGTCCGGCAGCGGCCTCATCAAGCGCTGCCCGCACGAGGACTGCACGCGCGTCCTCCAGAACGGGCGCTGCTCCGAGCACGGCGAGGTCGAGGGCGAGTTCGACCTCCGCATCAAGGGCGTCGTCGACGACGGCGTCGACGTGCACGAGGTCATCTTCGACGAGGAGGCGACCGAGGAACTGACCGGCATCTCGCTCGACGAGGCGAAGCAGATGGCGATGGACGCGCTCGACACGACCGTCGTCGCCGACGAGATGCGCGAGAAGACGCTCGGACACTACTACCGCGTCGCGGGACCGACGATGGGTCGGTACCTGCTCGTCGACGAGATGGAGACGCTGTCCGGGCCAGTGGACGTCGAAGAGGCGCTCATCAAAGCGAGGTCGATCTGACATGAGTGGTGCACCAACCCGAGAGGTCGCGCGGCGCGCGTTCGCCGCGGAGTTCAACGACGCGAGTCACACGTTCAAGGAGTCGGAGGACGAGCGCGCACCGGTCTACCTGCTCCTCCCCACGGGCGAGCGGGCGAACCGCGTGTTCGTCGTCGGCACGCTGACCGAGAAGGAGGACGTCGGCGAGGACAGCGAGTACTGGCGCGGCCGGGTCGTCGACCCGACCGGGACGTTCTTCGTCTACGCCGGCCAGTACCAGCCCGACGCCGCGGGGATGCTCCGCGAACTCGAACCGCCGGCCTACGTCGCCATCGCCGGCAAGCCGCGGACGTACGAGACGGACGACGGGACGGTCAACGTCTCCGTCCGTCCGGAGTCCATCACCGTCGTCGACGCGGCGACGCGCGACCGCTGGGTCGTCGAGACGGCCGAGCGGACGCTCGAACGCGTCGAGGCGTTCGACGAGGACGTGAACCAGTACGCCGCGATGGCCGACCAGGAGTACGACCTCCCGGTCGAGCAGTACCGCGAGAGCGCCATCAACGCGTTAGAGAGCCTCGACTCGGACGGCGAGAGCGACCCCGAGGCCGGGGAGTCCGAGCCGCCGGCGCAGTAGCCGGCGCTGCCCTCCGCCGCAGACGGGGCGTTTTCGACGACGGTGTGGACGACGGGTAGCACGACCAGCGACGAGACCGGGTAGCGACGGGACCACGCGTCGACGCGCCGGAAGGGACGGATAGCAGCGGGACCCGGCAGCGACGCGAGTGGACAGATGGGGGGTAGAGTGCAGTGAACGCCGTCCGGGTGCGACGGGCACACCGGACCGCAGACGACAGACCAGATGTGCATCCGAACGACACCAGCACACGATAGTTCCGACGCGAACGCGATAACGGGGCCGCACGAGGGGGTCGACGCGGAGGGACGCCTCGACCACCACTACTGGCGGTGCGAGCGGTGCGGCCTGGAGAGTACGGATTCCCGACTGACGGATGGGTGCTTCCGCTGTGGCGCCGGAGGAGGCGATGGTTGACGAGCGGGCCTCGCCCAGCGGCGGGTGGGAGAAGGTGTACGACGCGATGGGGGCGGACACCGACGCCGAGGGGCCGGCGCGGCCGTGTCCGGACTGCGACGCGGCGTCCGAGCGCGTCTTCGACGGCGTGTTCCGCTGTCCGGAGCACGGGTTCTGGGCGCTCGACCGCGAGCAAGAGGTGCGGGGGGCGACCGGGGCGGGACGCGGGCGTAGGGCTACTCCAGCGACCCGTCGAGGTCGTCCTCGACGCGCGATTCGAGTAGGCCGGAGCGGACCATCGTCTCGGCCGCCGAGATCTCCTCGTGGACGGGGCGGTCCTCGACGAGCGGCGGGACGACCTCGCGCACCGCGTCGTAGGCGGCACCCGTGCCGACGCCGTGCCGGAGGTCGTCGTCGACGAACTCGGCGGCCTGGGCGGCACAGAGGAGTTCGATACCGACGACGGTGACGGCGTTTGCGACCGCGTCGCGGGCGTCGTAGGCGCTCTGGGCGCTCATGCTCACGTGGTCCTCCTGATTGCCGCTGACGGGCGTGTTGTCCATCGACGGCCGGCCGGTCGCGCGGTTCTCGTTGACCAGCGCGGCCGCCGTGTACTGGGCGATCATGTAGCCCGAGCGCAGGCCGGAGTGCTCGGTGAGGAAGGGCGGGAGGTGTGGCTCCTGCACGTTGGGGTTGAGCATGCGGTCGACGCGGCGCTCGGCGATGGCGGCCAGTTCCGTGACCGCGTTCGTCAGGTAGTCGAGGGGGAGCGCGAGCGGGTCGCCGTGGAAGTTGCCGCCGGAGAGGACGGCGGCGTCGCCGGTGCCGCTGGCGCGGTCGTCGACGTCGTCGGCGGGGAAGATGAGCGGGTTGTCGGTGGCGCTGTTGAGTTCCGTCGCCACCGCGTCGCGGAGGTGGGCGACGGCGTCGCGGACCGCACCGTGGACCTGCGGGAGACAGCGGATGGAGTAGGCGTCCTGCACGCGGTCGCAGTTGCGGTGGGACTCGACGACCTCGGAGTCGGCGGTGAGTCGCTTCACGTTGCGCGCGCTGGCGGCGTGGCCGGCGTGCTGGCGCACGTCCGCGATGGCGGGGTCAGCGGAGGCGGTCGTCGACATCGTCACCTCGGTCGTGAGCGCGCCGGCGACGTCGGCCGCTCGGACCGCGCGCTCGGCGTCGCGCACCGCGAGCGCCGAGAGCCCCACCGTCAGTTGGGTGCCGTTGATGAGCGCCAGCCCCTCCTTCGCGCGGAGCGTCAGCGGTTCGAGGTCGGCGGTCGCCAGCGCGGCGTCGCCGTCCAGCGGCCCGTCGACCGCCGCCGGGTCGCTCGCGGGTTCCTCGACGCGCGCCTCCCCTTCGCCGACGAGGACGAGCGCGAGGTGGGCCAGCGGTGCGAGGTCGCCGCTCGCGCCGAGGCTGCCGCGCGACCTGACGACCGGGTGGACGCCCTCGTTCAGCATCGTCACGAGGTGGTCAACGACGACCTCGCGGACGCCGGAGTACCCCTTGACGAGGGCGTTGACGCGGCCGACCATCATCGCCCGGACCTCCTCGCGGGTGAGGTCGCGGCCCGCCCCGGCGGCGTGGCTCCGGACGAGGTTGGTCTGCAGCGTCTCTATCTCGTCGGCCGGGATGCGCTCGTCGACGAGTTCGCCGAAACCGGTGTTGACGCCGTAGACGGCCTGGCCGCTCTCGACGACCTCCTCGACGCGGTCGCGGGCGGCCCGGACCCGCTCGCGGGCGTCCTCGGGGACGACGACCCGGGCGTCGTCGCGGGCCACGCGCTCGACGTCGGCAGGCGTGAGCGACTCGCCGTCGACGCGGACCGCGGTCACGCTCGCACCCCCTCGTCGTGCGCGGCAGCACCTTCTCTCGCGACCACCTCGCCGCCCTTCAGCACGGTGTCGACGGCGTTCACGCCGAAGTTGTAGGGGACGTGGACGTACGTCAGCGCGTCGAGCACGGCGAGGTCGCCCGGCGTCCCCTCCCGCAGCGTGCCGGTGCCGTCGCGGCGGTCGACGGCCAGCGCGGCGTTGCGCGTCGCCGCGACCAGCGCCTCGGCAGGGGTCATCCCCATCTCGACGCAGGCGAGCGACTGGGCGAAGCCCATGCTCTGTGAGTAGCAGTTCGGGTTGAAGTCGGTCGCCACGGCGACCGGCGCACCGGCGTCAAGGAACGCCCGCGCGTCGGCGTAGTCCGCGCCGAGGCTGAACGCCGTCCCGGGGAGGAGCACCGGCGAGACGCCCGTCCCGGCGACGGCCGCGACGTCCTCCTCGGTGGCGTGGAGCAGGTGGTCGGCGCTCGTCGCCCCCATCCCGGCGGCGAGTTGCGTCCCGCCGAGGTGGGCGAGTTCCTCGGCGTGGACCTTCGGCTTCAGGCCGACCGCCTCGCCGGCCTCCAGGACGCGCCGGGACTGCTCGACGTCGAAGACGCCCTCCTCGCAGAAGACGTCGCAGAACTCCGCGATGTCCTGGTCGGCGACCGCGGGGAGCTGCTCGTCGACCACCTCGTCGACGTAGTCGTCGGCCTCGCGACCCTCCGGGACGGCGTGGGCGCCCATGAACGTCGGCACCACGTCGACCGGGTGGACCTCGTCGGCGCGGGCCATGACGTCGAGCATCCGTAGTTCCGTCTCGGTGTCGAGGCCGTACCCCGACTTCACCTCGACGGTGGTCGTGCCGTGCGCGAGCATCACGTCGAGGTGGGAGAGCAGGTTGTCGAGCAGCGTCCCGTCGCTCGCGTTCCGGGTCGCCCGGACGGTGCGAAGGATGCCGCCGCCTTCCTCCAGTAGCTCCTGGTAGGTGGCGCCCTGGAGCTTCGCCTCGAACTCGTCGGAGCGGTCGCCCGCGAACAGCGCGTGGGTGTGCGGGTCGACGAACCCTGGGACGACTGCGGCCCCGTCGGCGTCGACGTCGTGGTCGGCGTTCGCCGGCGGGAACTCGCGCTTTACGGGGCCAGAAGGGCCGACGCGGGCCACCTCGCCGTCCACCACCGCGACGGCGGCGTCCTCGTAGATGCCGAGTTCGCCCTCGTCGTCGACGGTGACGACCTCGTTCGCGCCGTGGACGACGGCGTCGAGGTCGCTCATCGGCCACCTCCCAGCGCGGCGAGGAAGTGCGCGATAGCGCGCGCACCGGCCCGCGCCGTCCGGTCGCCTTCGTCCAGCGGGGGCGCACACTCGACCACCTCGAACCCCACAATCTGGGGGCCACCGCGTTCGCGGCGCGCGCTGCTCGCCACGAGGCGCAGTGCACGGAACAGTTCCCGGGTCGTCAGGCCGCCGGGCGTCGGCGCGCTCACGCCGGGTGCCGCGGCGGCGTCCAGCACGTCGAGGTCGACGCTGACGTAGAGGGCGTCGACGTCCATCCCCGCCAGCGCGCTGTCGACGGCCGAGACGACGTCGTCGCCCACCTCCTCGCTCGTGACGACCTCGCCGTCCCGCTCGCGGAGGTAGTCCGCGTACGCCGTCGACGTCTCGAAGTGACGCGCGCCGACCACGCTGTAGGCGTCGAGGCCCGCCTCGTGCAACTGGCGGTACGGCGTGCCGCTGGTCGGGCCGTCGCGCAGCTCGCGGCAGTCGAGGTGGGCGTCGAAGTTGACGATCCCCAGCGACCCCGCGTCGAGCAGCGGCGCGGCGTTCGGCACGGTCAGGGAGTTGTCGCCGCCGAGGAAGACGGGGACGGCGTCGCTCTCGTGGACGTCTTCCGTGGCGGACTGCACTGCGTCCTGGACCGCCGCGACGCCCTCGTCCGCCGGGACGTCGACGTCGCCGAGGTCCGCCACGTCCGCGACCGGGCCAGCGTCGAAGTGGTGGGTCTTGGTGGCGGCGAGCGCGTCGCGGAGCGCGGCGGGTCCCTCGCGCGCGCCGCGGCGGCCGATGACGGCGCCGTCGTACGGTTCGCCGACGAGCACGGCGTCGTAGTCGTCAGCGTCGGCGAGCGACGCGCGCTCGACGACGTCGCCGAACTGCTCGTCGTTCGGGTCCGACGAGGGGACGGTCCACTCGTCGGGATGAGTGAGTCCCGTCATTTTCGGTCACGCATGGGGACGGCGACGTTCGACCGCTCTGCCTCGTCGACGGCGTGCTCGTAGCCTGCGTCGGCGTGGCGGACGACGCCCATGCCGGGGTCGGTCGTGAAGACGGCGCGCGCCTTCTCGGCGGCGAGGTCGGAGCCGTCGAGGACGACGTGGTTGTTGGCGTGGAGCGCGTTGCCGATGCCGACGCCGCCGCCGTCGTGGACGCTGACGATATCCGCGCCCGCCGCGCAGTTCAGCAGGGCGTTCAGGACGGGCCAGTCGGCGACCGCGTCGGTGCCGTCCCGCATCGCCTCCGTCTCGCGGTTGGGGCTGGCGACGCTGCCGGCGTCGAGGTGGTCCCGGGTGACGACGACCGGCGCGGCGATCTCGCCCGCCGCGACGAGGTCGTTGATGCGGAGCGCGAAGCGCGCGCGCTCGGTGAGGCCGTCGGCGTCGGCGTCGTAGCCCAGCCAGCAGACCCGGGAGGGGAGCCCCTGGAACTCGACCTGCTCCTGGGCGAGGTCGATCCAGCGGTGCAGTTGCTCTTTCTCGGGGAACAGTTCCTTGACCGCCTCGTCGGTGCGGTGGATGTCCGCGGGGTCGCCGGAGAGCGCCGCCCAGCGGAACGGTCCCTTCCCCTCGCAGAACAGCGGGCGAATGTAGGCGGGGACGAAGCCTGGGTAGTCGAACGCAGTCTCCATCCCGCGGTGCTCCTCGACCTGGCCGCGGATGTTGTTGCCGTACTCGAAGGCGACGCTGCCGGCGTCCTGGAGGTCGAGGATGGCGCGGACGTGGCGCTCCATCGTGTCGAGGCTCACCTCGACGTACGCATCCGGGTCCTCCTCCCGGAGAGCGTCGGCCTCGTCGACGGTGTAGCCCGAGGGGTAGTACCCCTCAAGTTCGTCGTGGGCGCTCGTCTGGTCGGTGACGACGTCGGGGACGAACCCACGGTCGAGCATCCCCTCCAGCACGTCGGCGGCGTTGACGTGCACGCCGACGGAGTAGGGTTCGCCGGCTTCGGCGGCTTCCTTCGCGCGCTCGATGGCCTCGTCCAGGTCGTCGGTCTTCTCCTGGCAGTAGCCCGTCTCGATGCGGCGGTCGATGCGGTCCTCGTCCACCTCCGCGGCGATGCAGACGCCGTGGTTCATCGTGACCGCCAGCGGCTGTGCGCCGCCCATGCCGCCGAGGCCGCCCGTGACGACGACCTTGCCGCGCAGACCGTCGTTGTCGGGGTAGTGCTCGTCGGCGAGCGCCGCCAGCGTCTCGTAGGTGCCCTGGATGATGCCCTGGGTGCCGATGTACGCCCAGGACCCGGCCGTCATCTGGCCGTACATGATCAGTCCCTTCGCTTCGAGTTCGTGGAAGTGCTCCCAGTCGTCCCACTTGCCGACGAGGTTGGAGTTGGCGATGAGGACCCGCGGCGCGCGCTCGTGGGTCTCGAACCGCCCCACGGGCTTGCCCGACTGGACGAGCAGCGTCTCCGTCTCGCCCAATTCGCGCAGTTCCGCGAGGATCGCGTCGTAGGCGTCCCACGACCGCGCCGCGCGGCCGGTGCCGCCGTAGACGACCAGGTCCTCGGGGCGCTCGCCCACCTCGGGGTCGAGGTTGTTGTTCAGCATGCGGAGCGCGGCCTCCGCCCGCCAGTGCTCGCACTCGATGTCGGTGCCGGTGGGCGCGCCCCGGTACTCGCGCCACTGCTCGCTGGGCTCGCCCACGTCGTGCCCGGACTCGGCTTGTTCGCTCATCTCTCCCGTGTTCTACGTGCGCGAGGCGCAAATATCACGGCCCCCGCGAACGGAGGGGTGTTCAAGTACCGGTGGCGACAACCTCGACGCGTGTACGAGACGGTGCTGCGCGTCGGCCAGCCGGGCGTCTACGCCTCGGCGACCGACGGGACCGACACGACGGTCGAGTTGTGGTGCAACGACCACTGCGACCTCCTGCAGGTCACCGGCCCGGGCGGCGACGCCGTCGTCGACCACGTCCGGTCGCTGGTCGGGGTCCGGCGGGCGCTCGTGGAGGGCGACGAGCGACTGCTCGTCACCGACGCGTGCCTCAAGGACCACGAGGACGACCGCATCGAACCGTTGCTCGCGCGCCACGACTGCCTGCTCGTGCCGCCGCTGCGGTACGCCGACGGCGAGAAGTGGTGTCGCGTCCTCGCGCTCGACCCGGCGAACCTCGCCGCGCTCTACCGTGACCTCGCCGACGCGTTCCCGGTCACCGTCGAGTCGAAGCGCGAGGTCGAATCGGTGGCCGCCGACCGACCGCTGTACGCGCCCGAGACCGCGCTCCCGGACCTCTCGCCCCGTCAGCGGGAGGCGCTGTCTTCCGCCCGCGAGGCGGGCTACTACCGCATCCCGCGCGAGACGACGACCGCCGAGCTGGCGAGCGAGATGGGCGTCGACCGCCGGACGTTCGAGGAGCACCTCCGACGCGCGGAGAACAAACTGGTCGACGGGTTCGCCGAGTTCTACTGACAGACTGGAACGCCGCGACGAGCGGCGCGCATCCCGGAGCGCCGAATCGCAAGAGGGAGAGCCGCGTCAGCGGTCGTCTAGCGGCGGATTACCGTGGCGAAACCCTCCGTTGCAGTAGTTCAGGGGAACGATAACACGACGGGTCGAATCGTATCCCGACGATACCGAACTGCAACCGGCTCATAACAAAGCTGGTCCGGCCGTGACGTGGGGACATCGCACGGTGCGACGGTACCTAACATGAGCGGCACGCAAGAGAGCGGACGACACGACGAACAGCTTCCCGACCGGTTCGACGAGCGGGTGGAACTCGAGATCGAAGACGGAGCGGACAGGGAACGACCGGTGGTGCGGATGCGCGACGCCGTCGAGAACGACGCGTGGGTGACGGCGGAGATCGACGCGGTCGTCTCGCTCTCCGAACACCGCTGAGAGCCCCGGCCGGGACGACGGCGCTCGCCCGTTCCGTCGCCCCCCAGCGCCGGCGACCTCGTTCGACGCGCGGGCGAGCCTGCTGTAGCTGGCCCCCATTTTAAACCCGCCAGGAGAGACGTCAACGTATGAACTTCGAGATGACGGCGGACCAGCGCGAACTCAGGGCGGACGTCCGGACGTTCGCGCAGGAGGAGATCAGACCCCGAGCGATCGACCTCGACCGGAACGAGGAGTACCCGGCCGACATCCTCGACGAGCTCGGCGACCGGCGGCTCACCGGGCTGACGCTCCCGGAGGCGTACGGGGGTCGCGGCGAGGGGCTCGTCGAACTGGCGCTGGTGACCGAGGAGCTTTCGGCGGCGCTCATGCCGGTCGCCAGCGCGCTCGCCCTGCACCTGGGCGTCGCGACCGTCGTCGAGCGCTTCGGCACCGACGAACGACGCGAGGAGCTGCTCCCCGAGATGGCGACGTACGACACCGTCGGCGCGCTCGGGCTGAGCGAGGAAGACGCTGGGAGCAACAAGCTGGAGATGGAGACGACCGCCGAACGCGACGGCGACGAGTGGGTGCTGAACGGCCACAAGCAGTGGGTGACGAACTTCCGCCACGCCGACGTCGTCCTCACGTACGCCAGGACCGGTCCCGACGACCAGGCGCCGCACAACGTCAGCGCTTTTCTCGTCCCGACCGAGGCGTTCGACGTCGAGGAGGTGTGGGAGACGCTGGGCGCGAACAGCGTGAAGTCGCCCCGCGTGTCGCTCTCGGACGTCCGCGTCCCCGCCGACCGACTCGTCGGCGAGGAAGGGGAGGGGTACGTCCAGCGCGGGCAGGTCCACACCGGCGTGAACGTCCCTGCCCGCGGCGTCGGCATCGCCCGCGCGGCGCTGGCGGACACGGTCGAGTACACGGGTTCCCGGGAGCAGTACGACCAGCACATCGCCGACTTCCAGGGCGTCCGCTGGGAGGTCGCGGAGATGGCCGAGCGGGTCGACACCGCGCGCCTGCTCACCCTTCGGGCGGCCGACCGCGCCGACCGCGGCCGCGACGTCACTCGCGAGTTCAGCATGGCGAAGATTCACGCGACGCAGGCCGCGGTGGACAACGCGAACGACGCCATCCAGTTCCACGGCGGCGTCGGCTACACCACGGAACGCCACGTCGAGCGGTACCTCCGGGACGCGAAACTTCTCACGCTGGCGGGCGGACCGAACGAGGGCCACCGGGACGCGCTCGCGGAGTCGGTGTTCGAGCGGTACGGGGAGTAGACGCGACCGATAGCCGAGAACGGACGGTGGTGCGTCGCCGGGCGAGAAGTGTCGCTAGACGAGGTCGATCTCGTCGTCGCCGTTCGGGACGGCACAGAGGAACGCGCCGGGGTCGTCGCCCTCGTTGCGGTACCAGTGGACGGTGCCGGCGGGGATGAGCAGCGAGTCGCCCGCGCTCACCTCGTGCTCGGTCTCCTCGCCGTCCTCCTCGATGCCGACCACGTACTCCCCGGAGAGCACGTACTGCTCGTGTTCGACCTCGTTGGTGTGCTTCGGGACCTCCGCGCCCGGGTCGAGGGTGAATCGGCGGACGGCGAAGTTCGGTGCGTCCTGGTCCTCGCCGATGAGCACGCCTTTCGACATGCCCTCGGCGGCGCCGACGTCCTCGTATTCGACGTCCGATGCGCGGCGAACGACTGGGTCTGGCATGGGCAAGCGTAGGAGCGCGGTCGGCTAAGTCTTTGGCACTTCGGCGAGTTCCTCGTTCGGCACGAAGTCGCCGTCGGGCGTCACCCGCCCCGACGAGAGCGCGCAGTAGGTCGCCCCGACGCCGCGGGAGGAGAGCGGGCCGCGCCGGATGCAGCGGAAGGCCACGTTCTTCGCGGCGTTGTAGTCGTCGTTGGCCTCGTTGCCGCACTTCAGGCACTCGAAGTGGGTGCGCTCGACGTCGCGGTTCTGCGGATGGGTGAACCCGCAGGCCGTGCACCGCTGGCTCGTGTACTCGGGGTTGACCTGCACCACGGTGACGTCGCGCTCGGCGGCGCGGTAGGCGACGAACTCGAACAGGCGCTCGAACGCCCACTCGTGGAACTCGCCGGCGTCGGGGAGCAGGTCGTGGACGTCGCCGAGTTCGCCGAACGCGATGACGTCGCAACCGTGGCGTTCGGCCTCCTCGACGATACCGCCGGCGACCTCGTGGAGGTAGTCGCGGGCGTACCGGTCCGCGTGCTCACCCGCACGGCGGAGGGTTCGACGGGCACTCCGGGTGTCCGTCGTCCGGAGGTCCGCTCGGAGGTCGGCGAACTCCCGCTGGCGGTGGTCGAGTTCGCCGCCCGGGAAGAAGCGGGCCGTGCTCGTGACGGCGAGGTTGTCGACGCCGAGGTCGACGCCGAGGACGGTCGCGTCCTCACCGGGCGGGTCAGGGTCGGAACGTGGCGTCCGGAATCCGAGGTGGAGGACGAAGTCGCCGTCGCGGTAGTGGAGCGTGCTCTTGGACGGCTCCCACCGGTCGTCGTCGAGATACTGCGACTGGTAGCCGGCGTCCGGGACGACGAGGTCGCAGTGGACCCGCTCGCCGGTCGTCGTCAGGCTGACCGTACGGTCGTCGAAGACGGTCATGGTCCGCGTGTCGTAGACAACGGTCGGCGCGGTGAACTCGGGGCGCGCGTCGGGGTCGCCGTCCTCGTCGCGGGCGCGAGCGCGCTTGACCGCCTCGGCCGCCCGGTGGGTGGCCAGGACCGCGTGCTGGCTGCCGAGGTCGGTGCGCTCGCGGAGTTCGTCGTACGCGAGCTGCTGTACCTCGTTGCGGGTGTGACACTGCCCCCACGCGCTGTTGACCGCGATCTGGCAGCCGCGTTTCCACTCGCCGACCATCGTCAGCAACCGCTCGCGGTCGGCGGGGTCGACCGCGAGACGGGTTACAGCCGTCCGCTTGCAGTAGTCGGACTCCGTCACGCTCTTTTCTCGCCGGAGGGGTACCTTGAATACTTCGAGACGTCGCTGAGCGGAACCGGGTCGACCGGCGAACGCTGGCGAGGTCAGACCGACTACCGGAGCGCGTCCGGCACGTACTCCGCCGCGTCGACGTCCAGCAACCCCTCCTCGGGGAACTCCACGTCGAGGACCGTCTCGAACACGGTCGTCGCGGCGCGGGCGACGGCGGGCGAGAACTCGCCGTCGAGGTCCGGCGCGCTCGCCGGTGCCGCCGAGTCGGTCCGTAGCACCGTCGCGTCGGCCGCCGCCACCGGATGGTCGCCGGCGGCACGGGTTGCGACCACGGCGTCCGGTGGCGAGCCGACGTCCGCCAGGCGACCGCGCATCCGCTGGACGGCGTCCGCGCCGCGCTCGGTGGCCGGCGCGACGAGCGTGACGCGGTCGGCGGCGTCGACGGCCGCGACCGACTGGTTGGCGGCGACCGGCGGCGTGTCGACGAGGACGTGGTCGAACTCTCGACCGGCCGTCGCGATCAGGTCCTCGAACCGGTCGGCCGCCGCCGGAGTCTTCGCGCGGGCGAGTCGCTCGAACGGCGCGTACGCCGGACAGAGCGCGAGACGGCCCGCGAGTTCTGCGGGGTGGTCGACGAGTGCGTCGGCGAGCGTCGCGTCGTCGCCGGCGTCGGTCAGGAGCGCGGTCAGGTCGGTCTCGATGCGGCCGGGTGCGTGACGGGCCAGCCCCTGCGTGGCGACGGCAGCGTCGAGCACGGCGACGCTCCGCCCGGCGTGGGCGAGCAGCGCGCCCACCTCGACGCAGAGACGGGTCGTGCCGGCTCCACCGGTCACGCCGACGAGTGCAGCAGTTCGTTTCACGGTTCTACTCGGAAATCCTATCGCTCTGGCACTAAAAACTTCGGCGGCGAGTCGCGCTTCGTCGTTCGCCTCCGCCGCCGACGCGACAGCCGGCGGCGAGCACCACGACACTCGTCCCCGGTCAGCGTTCCGCTTCGATGTCGGCCGCGATGCCGTCCAGTTCGTCGTCGGAGAGGTCCGGGCGCTGGCCTGCCACCGCGTGGATGGGGTTGCCGCCGTCGTCCTCGAACCGCGGGACGACGTGGCCGTGGACGTGCGGGACCTCCTGGCCGGCGGCCGCGCCGTTGTTGAACGCGACGTTGCTGCCGTCGGCGTCGACCGCGGCCTCGACGGCCGGCGTGAGGTCGTGCAGCGCGGCGAACACCTCCGCGGCGGTGTCGTCGGGGAGGTCGTTCAGCGTCTCGTGGTGGTCCTTCGGGATGACGAGCGTGTGCCCGGGCGCGAGCGGATTGGCGTCGAGGAACGCCATCACGTCGCCATCCTCGTAGACGGTTCGACTCGGGATGTCGCCGTCGACTATCTGGCAGAAGATGCAGTCGTCCATGCGTATCGGTCGGGCGTTCGTGCGCTCGATGTATGAAGGTTGAGGCTCCACGTGGAGTAACGTCATGACATTCGATGACGGCATCTCCGCGTGGACAGTGTTCGAACGAATACGTCCTACTCCCGTTCGCGCTCGGCGCGGACGCGGTCTTCCGCGCTCTCAAGGGAGTCGGTGTCGAGCAGACGCTCCAGCTTCCGCTCGAACTGCTCGTCGGTGAGTTCGCCCTGCGCGTACCGCTGGCGGAGCGTTTCGAGCGCGTCCTGGGTGCTGTCGTCGTCGGTCGCGTCGCGCTGACGGCGGTCGCGCGACCGACCGTCCCGCCGGTCGTCATCGTCGTCTTCGTCGCCGAACAGGATACCCGTTATCGGAACGACGACGACGTAGCCGACGAGCAGGGCGGCGAGCCACCAGTCCTGACCGGTGAACATCGCGGCGAGCCAGGTCCCCGTGACGAGCGTCGCGACGACGCCGCTCGCGTTCTCGCGGAGTCGGTCGCGCGGCGTGGCGGTCATACGCGACGTATCGGCCAGGTGGTAGAAAAAAGGCGCGGACGGGCGTCGACGGTGCAGACGGGTCTGCGTAACCGAACCCGATTTAACTTCGTAGAAGAACAGGGAGCATATGAGCAAGTTCGACGAGGTCGACGACCAGTACGAACCGGGCGCGGTCGAGGACCGCGTGTTCGAGTACTGGGACGACGTCGACGCCTACGAGAAGGCGGTCGAGCACCGCGAGGACGCCGAGCCGTTCTTCTTCGTCGACGGCCCACCGTACACCTCCGGGGCCGCCCACATGGGCACCACGTGGAACAAGACGCTGAAGGACGCCTACATCCGCTACCACCGGATGCGTGGCTACGACGTGACCGACCGGCCAGGCTACGACATGCACGGCCTCCCCATCGAGACGAAGGTGGAGGAGCGGATGGGCTTCGAGAACAAGAAGGACATCGAGGAGTTCGGGATGGAGAACTTCATCGAGGAGTGCAAGGAGTTCGCCGACGAGCAACTCGAGGGGCTCCAGAGCGACTTCAGGTCCTTCGGCGTCTGGATGGACTGGGACAACCCCTACAAGACGGTCAGCCCGGAGTACATGGAGGCCGCCTGGTGGGGCTTCTCGCAGGCGCACGAGCGCGACCTCGTCGAACAGGGCAAGCGCTCCATCAGCCAGTGCCCGCGCTGCGAGACCGCCATCGCCAACAACGAGGTCGAGTACGAGGACGTCGAAGACCCCTCCATCTACGTCAAGTTCCCCTTGCAGGACCGGGAGCGCGAGGACGAGCGAAGCGAGTCCTCGGAGGGTGCGAGCGACGAAGCCGCGAGCAGCGATGCCTACCTCGTCATCTGGACGACGACGCCGTGGACCATCCCGGCGAACACCTTCGTCGCGGTCGACGGGGAGATGACCTACCAGGGCGTCGAGGCCGAGCGCGACGGCGAGACCGAGGTGCTGTACCTCGCCGAACCCTGCGTCGAGGACGTGCTGAAGAAGGGCCGATACGAGGACTACGAGGTCGTCGACGAGGTCACCGGCGAGGAGATGGTCGGCTGGGAGTACGACCACCCGCTCGCCTCGGAGGTGCCGGCCCACCCCGACTCCGAGGACGCACTGCAGGTGTACACCGCCGACTACGTCGAGGCCGACCGCACGGGGCTGGTCCACTCCGCGCCCGGCCACGGTGAGGAGGACTTCCACCGCGGCCGCGAACTCGGCCTCGACGTCTTCTGTCCGGTCGAGGGCGACGGCGTCTACGACGAGTCGGCCGGCGCGTACGCCGGCGAGTTCGTCAAAGACGCCGACGACGACATCATCGCCGACCTCGAAGCGAAGGACCTGATGCTCTCGTCGGGCACCACCACCCACAGCTACGGGCACTGCTGGCGCTGCGACACGGGCATCCTCCAGATCGTCACCGACCAGTGGTTCATCACGGTCACCGACATCAAGGACGAACTGCTGGCGAACATCGAGGACAGCGAGTGGCATCCACAGGAGGCCCGCGACGAGCGCTTCCGCAACTTCGTCGAGAACTCGCCCGACTGGAACGTCTCCCGGCAGCGCTACTGGGGCATCCCCATCCCCATCTGGACCCCTGAAGAGTGGGACGGCGACATGGACGACGCGGTCGTCGTCGGCACGCGCGAGGAGCTCGCCGAGCTTGTCGACCAGGACGTCGACCCCGACGAGGTCGACCTCCACCGGCCGACGGTCGACGAGTTGACCATCACGAAAGACGGCACCACCTACACGCGCGTCCCCGACGTGTTCGACGTCTGGCTGGACTCCTCGGTGGCGTCGTGGGGCACGCTCGACTACCCGAGCGAGCAGGAGGACTTCGAGGAGCTGTGGCCGGCCGACCTCATCATGGAGGCCCACGACCAGACGCGCGGCTGGTTCTGGTCGCAGCTCGGCATGGGAACCGCCGCGCTCGGCGAGATTCCCTACGAGGAGGTGCTGATGCACGGCTACGCCAACATGCCCGACGGGCGCGGCATGTCCAAGTCCAAAAACATCACCATCGAGCCCGACGAGGTCATCGACCAGCACGGCGCGGACCCGATGCGGATGTTCCTCCTGTCGGTGACGCCGCAGGGCGAGGACATGCGCTTCTCGTGGGACGAGACCGAGAACATGCAGCGGGACCTCAACATCCTCTGGAACGTGTTCCGGTTCCCGCTGCCGTACATGCGCCTCGACGGCTTCGACCCCGACGACGTGAGCGTCGCTGACGCCGACCTCGAACTCGTCGACGAGTGGGTGCTCTCGCGTCTGCAGACGGTCACCGCCGAGATGACCGAGCACTGGGAAAACTTCCGCCAGGACAGGGCGCTGCACGCCCTGCTGGAGTTCGTCGTCGAGGACGTCTCGCGGTTCTACATCCAGGTCGTCCGCGAGCGCATGTGGGAGGAGGAGGACAGCGCGAGCAAGCGGGCCGCCTACGCGACGTTCTACCACCTCCTCACGGACCTGGTCGCGCTGCTCGCGCCGTATGCGCCGTTCGTCACCGAGGAGATCTACCAGAACCTCACCGGCGACGCGGGCCACGACACCGTCCACATGCTCGACTGGCCGGAACCGGACGACGGCCTGCAGGACGAACAGCTGGAGACCGACGTGGCAGTCCTGCGCGCCGTCGAGGAAGCCGGGTCGAACGCCCGCCAGCAGGCCGAGCGCAAGCTCCGCTGGCCGGTCCAGCGCATCGTCGTCGACGCGACCGACGAACGCGTCGTCGAAGCGGTCGAGCGCCACGGCGACCTGCTCGCCGACCGGCTGAACGCGCGCGGCGTCGAACTGGTCGGCCCCGACGAGCAGTGGGGCGAACTCAACTACAGCGCCGAGGCGGACATGAGCCTGCTCGGGCCCGCCTTCGGCGACGACGCCGGCCGCGTGATGAACGCGCTCAACGAGGCGCGCGTCGAGGAGGCGTCCGTCCCGGCCGTCGAGGCGGCGGTCGAGGACGCCCTCGGCGAGAGCGTCGACCTCGACGAGGAGATGGTCGAGTTCGTCACCGAGACGCCCGAGGGCGTCAGCGGATCGCCGTTCGCGACGAACGGCGACGAGCGCGGCGTCGTCTACGTCGACACGACGCTCACCGAGGACATCGAGAGCGAGGGCTACGCCCGCGAGGTCATCCGGCGCGTCCAGGAGATGCGCAAGGACCTCGAACTCGACATCGAGGAGCGCATCCGCCTCGACCTCTCGGTCGACGACGACCGCGTCGCCGACCTGGTCGAGCGCCGCATGGACCTCGTTCGCGAGGAGGTTCGCGCCGACGAGGTCGGGACCGTCGACGACGGCCACCGCAAGGAGTGGGACGTCGAGGGCGTCGAGATGGAGATTGCGGTCGCGCCGCTGGCGGAAGCGCAGGCGTAGACGGCCCCGTCGCGTTCCGAGCGCGGACGGGCGGAGCCGACGTTATGCTACCGAGACGACGAACGTCCCGTCGCCGTTGACCGTCACCAGGTAGTCGTCGATGCCGAAGGAGACGCGGCCCCTGTCGCGCGGCGTCCCGTCGGCCTTCGCGCCGAACAGCGCGTCGAGCGCGTCGGGGTCGACCACGTCGTACAGGGTCGGGCAGTCCTCGATCACCGTCGAGAGCGCCTCGGCGACGCACGTGCTGAGCGCCACCGACCCCACGTTCCACGTTCCACTGTACACCACATCGTTCCGGTCGTCGTTCGAATCTTCCCCCATGGTCAGGTTACGGCGGCGAACGTAGCGATCGCCACCAGACAGGTTCCTCTCGCATTGATATCTCCTCCGCGGTCTGTGTCCGGTCGGCGAGTGTAGCGGCCCGACGGATATGAAGGTTTGCGTCGGTTGCGAGACGTTTTCGTCGATTCCGGAACGCTCGCGTCGCTTACGAGTCGATAGCGGCCGCGACGGTGGGCGCGACGGACACCGCGCTCACGACGCGCTCGACGGTGTCGGTGCCGTAGACGGTCTCGACGCCGGCCCGGGCGAGTTTCGTCCGGGCGTTGCTCGCCAGCACGGGGTGGACGGCAGTGACGAACACCCGACCGACGTCGCGCTCCTGCAGCAGCGCGACCGCCTCGCTCATGGTCGACCCGGTGGCGATGATGTCGTCGGTGACGACCACGTCGCGGTCGGTCACGTCGGTGTCGCTGGGGCGCATCTCCACCTCGGTGTCCGAGAGACGGTGCTTCTCGAAGTAGTCCGTCGTCCCGTCGCCGTATGCGTCCCGGACGGTCGCCGCGATGTCGAGTGCGCCCTCGTCGGGCGAGAGGAAGACGGGGTCCGCCAGGTCGGCCGGGAGCGGTTCGGCCAGGCGGCCGGCGGCGTCGACCGGTTCGGCCGGCACGTCGAAGAAGTCACAGACGGCGTTCTCGTGGGGGTTGACGGTGAGCACGCGGTCGGTGCCGGTGCTGACGGCGCGCGCGACGGCCCGTGCCGAGATGGGGTATCCCGGTGCCGACCCCTCCTCGGCGCGACCCGGCGCGAGCGGCTTGTCCTGGCGGGCGTAGCCCATGTACGGCAGGACGGTCACGACCTCCTCGGCACCCCACTCCCGCGCGGCGTCCTGCAACTGGAGCAGTTCGAGGTGGGCGTCGCTGGAGACGGTCGACGCGACGATTATCGCCCGGTCGTCCTCGAAGCCGGGCGCGCTCGCGAGCAGTTCGCCGTCGGGGAACGAGCGGTACTCGACCTGCGCGAGCGGTTCGTTCAGTTCGTCGGCGAGCGAGGCCGAAAGCGACTGCGAGGTGGACGTGCTCAGTATCATACGCGAACGCTGGAGTGCCCCGGTTAAACTCGTTTTCACTCCCGTTCGCTGCCCTGACAGGACGTCACATTTCCGGCGGGAGACGGACGCCGACGGACCGACCGCCGACGGACCGACCGCCGACGGACCGACCGCCGACGGACCGACCGCCGACGGACCGACCGCCGACGGACCGACCGCCGACGGACCGACCGCCGACGGACCGACCGCCGACGGACCGCATCTACGGCACCGCGATGGCCGCGACGTCGCGCAGACCGATGCTGCGGTGGCGCCAGCCGTCGCCGACCGTCACGAGCAGCGTCCCGTCGGCCGTGACGGCGTAGGTGCCGTCGCCGTAGGCGACGTCGACGACGGCGGAACCGGCGGGTAGCGATTCCGCCTCCCACTCGCCGTCGTGGCGGGCGAAGAGGCCGCCAGGGGTCGCGGCGTGGACCCGGTCGCCGTCGGCGGCGACGACGCGGACGTCGCCCTCGTACTCCTGCATCCAGCCGTTGCCGAGACGGTAGACGCCGTCGGCGGTGGCGGCCAGCGGCGTCTCGGCCGCGGCCACGTCGCGCACGTCGTCGAGGCCGGCGTGCTGGACGCCGTCGTCGAGCGCCCGGTCGACGCCCTCGTCGGTCGCCACGAGGTCGCCGTCGATGGCGCGCACCTCGCCGACCGATCCGAGTTCGCGCCAGTCCTCGCTGCCGGCGGGGCGGCGCGCGAGCGTCCCGTCGGGCGACGCCGCCAGCAGGTCGTCGCCGTCGAACCCGACCGCCACCGCCGGCCCGAAGTCGAGCGGTTCGAACGCGTCGTCGAGGACGTCCTCGTCGGTGGCGACGGCGAGTCGCGCCGCGGCGTCGTCTCCGCCTCGTCGAGTCGCCACGTCGAGGGCGGTACAGCGGTGCGTGATGCCGAACTCGCCGACGATGTCGTCGGACACCGCGACGGTCGCCACGCCGATGTCGGCGGCGACGTAGACGGTCGTCGCACCCTCGCGCTCGCCGTACACGCGCTTCTCGTCGATGCTGACCATGCGCGGGCGTAGCCCCTCGGCGCGCTAAGGCGTTCGGGTTCCGGCGCAAGTTCGCGTTCGAATCGGCGTAACGTCGTTCGCTGCAGCGAAGAAGACCCCGAAAGTCCCCCGCTTCGGTTGGTCGGACGAGCTTCGTCGGTGGACGGAACGGTGCGTCGTGAGGGTTTCAGCGGATTACCGCTCCACCACGGCCGTCTCGACGACGGTCGCGGCGGCGTCGACGGTGACGTGGAGTTCCGCGTCGTCCGCCGGGATGCGGAGGCGGAGCCGCACCGGGTCCCCCTCGACGAGGTCGAGGGAGTCCCGGTGGAGCGCCCAGTCGAGGTCCCAGAGCGGGCGGTCGTCGACGTCCGTCGTTCGCGTGGCGAGGAAGTCGACGACCCGCGGGTGGTCGCGGACGAGGCAGCCCGGAGGAAGGTTCGCCCGCGCCCAGCACTCGGTGCAGGCGACGCGGAAGCGGTGGGAGACGTCGCCGGTACACCTTGGCGGCGCGGCGTCGGTCACCGTGGCGGTCATCCGCGACCCGCACTCGGGACAGGTCCCGGCGGCCGCGAGCGCGTTCCAGCGGCGCGTCCAGCCCTCGAACGCCTCCAGGAGGTCGTCGCGCCGCGTCGCCGGCCCGGGCGGAAAGGGGCCGTGGAGCAGTTCCTCCCCGCAGTCCTCGCAGGCGACGTAGACGCGCTCGCGCTCGTACCGGGCCGAGAGCGACGCCGCCCCGCAGGCGTAGCACGTCCCGGGCGCGAGCAGCGACTCGCCGGCCGGCCGGTCGGTGAAGATGCCGGCGGTGAGCGCGCTCGCCACCTTCCGGCCGGCGTAGGTGAGCGCGTAACCGTCCTCGCGCTCGTGGACGAACCGCCCGACGAGCTGCTGGAGGTGGTAGTTGAAGTTGCCACTGTCGCGGAGGCCGACGCGCCGCTTCAGTTCGGCGTAGGGGAGCGCGGCGTCGCCGTCGCGGAACGCCCGCTGGAGTTCGTAGACGATGGCGATGCGGCGCTCGTTGCCGATGGCCGCGAACACGTCCGCGGCGGCGGGGTCGTCCTCCTGCCCGTCCATGCTCGTTCGTTCTCCCCCGGAGGCTTATATCGCCCGGCGAAGCGTTCGGACCCTGCAGAAGTGTCAGCTCGCTATGTGTAGTTCCGTGCGCAGAGCGCCTATCAGGGCCGCACCACTGGTACCGCCTGTCTACCATGCGGCCCCGGACCCGGAGCGTCGGCCTCTACTACGGCTACAAGGCGACGAAGGCGGTCGAGTTCTACCGGCCGATCATGTACCTCTACTTCCTCTCGCAGGGGCTCGACTACACCCAGATCGCCGTTCTGGAGGGCGTCTACAACGCGACGACGGTGCTCGGCGAGGTGCCGACGGGGTACGTCGGCGACCGCATCGGCCGGCGCAACAGCCTCCTCGTCGGGACGACGGTCATCACGGCGACGCTGGTCGGCATCGGGCTCGCGGACTCGTTCCCGGCGCTGACCGCGCTGTACGTCTGCTGGTCGATGGGCTACAACTTCCGCTCGGGCAGCGACGAGGCGTGGCTCTACGACACGCTCTCGGACGAACTCGGCACTGACCAGTTCGCCGACGTCCGGGGCCGCGGCAAGGCCGTGGCGCTGTCGGTGGGCGTCGTCGGGTCCGTCGTCGGCGGCTACCTCGGCGACGTCGACCTCGCGTACCCGTTCTTCGTCGCGGCGGCCATCACCGGCCTGGGCGTGCCCGTCCTGCTGCGCATGGACGAACCGGCGAGCTACGACGAGTCGGGGGCAGCCGAGCTCGGCCTCGGCGAGGCGCTCGGCGTCGTCCGCGAGACGCTCTCGCGGCGGAACGTCCGGGCGTTCGTCGTCTACTACTTCGTGCTCTTCTCGGCGGTGATGTATCTCGTGTTCGTCTACCTCCAGCCGGTCGTCGAGACGGTCGCGCCCCAGCTCGGCGTCCCGGCAGGGCAGGTGACGCCGCTGCTCGGCTGGTTCTACGCCGCCATCAGCCTGGTGTCGGCCGGCCTGAGCTACAAGACCGGGGCGATACGGCGGCGCGTCGGCATCCGGCGCTGGTTCCTCGTCGTCCCGTTCGCGGTCGGCGGGGCGCTCGCCGCGCTCGCCGTCGTTCCGGTGCTCGCCATCGCGACCTTCCTGCTCGCCCGCGGCGTGGCGGAGACGACGCGCTCGCTGGCCTCCCAGTACGTCAACGACCGCATCGAGACGCTCGGGCGGGCGACGGTGCTGTCCGCGCTGGCGATGGTGAGTTCGCTCGCCGTCATCCCCGTGCAGTTCGGCAGCGGCATGCTTTCCGACGCGGCGTCGCCCATCGTCGCCCTCTCCGTCGCGGGCGGGGCGCTGGTCGCCGGGTCGTTTGCCGTCCTCGCGTGGGAGTCACCGGTCAGCGCGGCGACGGGACGACCGACCGAAGCGGAGTAGCGGTCTTCGGATAGCGGACCACCGGTCTTCGGAATCCCTTTGAATACAGGGACCTGACCTGCCGCACATGAAGGTGTTCGGGTCGAGCGGGACTCGGGGGGTCGCGAACGAGGAGTTGACCCCCGAGTTCGTGCTGAAGATCGCCAAGGCGGCGGGGACGGTGTGGCGGTCCGGCCGCATCGCGCTCGCACGGGACACGCGGGCGACCGGGGACATGCTGGCCGACGCCGCCGCAAGCGGTCTCGCGAGCGTCGGTGCCGACGTCGACCGTCTCGGCGTCGTGCCGACGCCGGGCGCACAGGCGTACGCCGAGCGCGAGGGCGTTCCGGCGCTGATGATCACGGCGAGTCACAACCCGCCGAAGTACAACGGCGTGAAGCTCGTCGGCGACGACGGCATCGAACTCACCGTCGACGACCTCGAACGGGTCGAGGAGAAGTTCCTCACGGAGGCGTTCGACGCCGCCCGGTGGAACGAGACGGGACACGGCCACCGAGTCGAGGACGCCCGCGACCGCTACGTCGACCAGTTGCTCGCGGCCGTGGACCGCGAGCGCATCGCCGACGCCGACCTCACCGTCGCGCTCGACCCCGGCCACGGTGCGGGCGCGCTCACGTCGCCGTCGTTCTTCCGGAAACTGGGTTGCGACGTCGTCACCGTCAACAGCCAGCCCGACGGCCACTTCCCCGGCCGCGACCCCGAACCCGTCCCCGAGAACCTCGGCGACCTCGGCCGCCTCGTCAGGGCCAGCGACGCCGACGTCGGCATCGCCCACGACGGCGACGCCGACCGCGCCATCTTCTACGACGAGACCGGCGAGTACGTCGAGGGCGACGCCACGCTCGCCGCGCTGGCCGCCGCGGAACTCGACCCCGGCGACGCCGTCGTCTCCGCGGTCAACGTCTCCCAGCGCCTCGTCGACGTGGCGAACCGGACCGACGCGCGACTCGAACTCACTCCCATCGGGAGCACGAACATCATCACCCGCATCCGCGAACTCCGCCGCCAGGACGTCCACGTCCCGGTCGCCGGCGAGGGCAACGGCGGCATCTTCTTCCCGGACTACCGCGTCACCCGCGACGGCGCCTACACCGCCGCGAAGTTCCTCGAACTGCTGGTCGACGCCCGCGCCAGCGAGGTCGTCGCCGACTACGACGGCTACCACAACGTCCGCGTCAACGTCTCCTACGCCGACGACGCCGAACGGGACGCGCTGCTCGCCGCCGCCGAGCGGACGGCCACCGAAGCCGACGCCGACGTGAACACGAAGGACGGCTACCGCCTCGACTACGGCGATGCCTGGGTGCTCGCCCGCCCCAGCGGCACCGAGCCGATGGTCCGCATCTACGCCGAGGCGCGCGAGCGCGACCGCGCCGAGACGCTCGCCGAGGAGATAGAGTCGACGCTGCTCGCCGCGAAGGCCAGCGTCTGAAGGCGCAGAAAGAGAAGCGGTACGGCTGTTCTACGTCCGCGGCGAGTCGAGTTCGAGGTCCAGGTCGTCGAGCAGCTCCTCGACCTCCGCGCGCTTCTCCTGGTGCTCTTCGAGGAAGTCGCGCATCAGTTCGGCGGCCTGCTCCTTGCAACCGCCGCAGAGGCGCTCGCCGCCGACGCACTCGTCGTAGACCTCCTTCGCGAACTCGTCGTCGTCGCCCGCGAGCAGGTAGGCGTACAGCTCGTAGACGGGGCACTCGTCGGCCTTCCCGCCGAGTTCGCGCTGCTTCTCGGCCGTCTCGCGGCCGCCCGTCGTCGCGGCCTTCACCTTGTCGTAGCCCTCCCCGGGGTCGTCGAGCAGGCTGATGTGGCTCGCCGGAACGGACGAGGACATCTTCCCACCGGTGAGTCCGGTCATGAACCGGTGGTAGATGGACGAGGGCGGGACGAAGCCGTAGCCGCCGTGCTCGACCTCGACCTCGCGGGCGAGGTCGTCGGCGTCCGCGTGGGAGAGGTCGAAGGCGTCGACGTGCTCGTCATAGACTCGTTTTTCTCCGGGGATAGATTCGATGAGCGCGGTAAATGCCTCCTCTGTCGCGTTTCGATCGAGAAATCGCATTCGTTGCCGGAGAGGTTCCTTTCCGGCCTCTTTGAGTTTCTCAATAGCGCTATCGTAAACGTCAAGGTCCAACTCGGGAGGAAATGCTTCTACTGCCAACGGTTCCTCTATCACGCCAGTAAAGTCTATCGGCAGTGTGAACTCACCGTCTTCATAGAATTGTGATCGGTCGAGGAGTGCTACGTCCTCTTCAACTAACTCACCCCTTACTCCATAGGGATGGGCATCCTGAAGGTCTGGCCACATCCCCGCGTACACCTGCAGAAGCTCGGCAGCTAGCCCACATCGAATCGCTCGCCGATCAATATCTAAGGTGTGGCAGGCCTCTTCGAGATTGCGACGTACCGAATCAATAAGCAGACGCTCCTCGTCGTCCACCTCGAAGCTAGCGTATGCCTCGGTCACGCCGAAGTAGCGCGTGCGGGCGGCGAGGTCGCGGGCGAGCCGGACGTGGGGGTCCTGGTCCGGGCCGACGGGGATGACGGTCGGCTTCGGCTCGTCGAGTTGCGGGTAGCAGATGTCGGCCATCTGGGTGACGACCGACTGCATGTGAGAGACGTCCGTCTCGCCGGAGAAGCCGTAGATGTTCTCCAGTTCGGAGAAGTTGGCCTCGATGCCGAGTTCGAAGGCGAGGTCCTGCAGTTCGCGGTTGTCGGACTGGCGGTAGAGCGTCCCCTCCTCGGGGTCGAAGCCGAGCGCGAGCAGCGAGAGCAGGTAGTCGCGGGCGTGCTCGTCGATCTCGTCCCAGGAGAGCCCTCGGGCGCTGTGGGCCTCCAGGTCGGCGATGAGGCCGTAGGTGTCGCCGCCCTGCTGCTGGTGCCAGATGAGCTCGTCGAACACCAGCTTGTGGCCGATGTGTGGGTCGCCGGTCGGCATGAACCCCGAGAGCGCGGCGAACGGCTCGTCGTTGCGCATCGCCTCCGCCACCCGGCGGTAGTCGCGGTGCCCGAAGATGACGCCGCGGCGCATCAGGTAGTGGGGGTTCGGGACGTCCTCGAGGACCTCGTCGAACTCCTCGATGCCGAAGTCCTCGAACAGCTTCCGGTAGTCGGCGACCGTGGCCGACCCCCAGGGGTCCAGCACCACGTCGTCGTCTCCCGCCGCCGTTCCTCCGTCGGGCAACGCCTGCGCCTCGCGCTCGCTATCGGTGTCTCGTGTCATGGTGTGAGTCGGCCGGCCGAAAGCCGCGTCGTTGTGCCCTGAATCGGGGCGGTTCGCGCAAAAATCATTCGGTCGGACGCCACGTCACGCGGCCGGACGCCACGTCACGGCGTCAGGCGACTCGCGCTCACCCAGGATATGGAGTCCGCACCGACCAGCGCGAAGGCGATTCGCTTGCGGACGCCGTGGGCCAGGCGCACGTCGAGCGCGAGGTCCCGCGGCGAGAAGACGTGGTCGGCGGGGAGCACGCGCACGAGGAACTCGGAGTGGCCGAGGTCGTCGACCGACGTCACGTCGGCGTACGTCCGGAAGTCGGCACCGAACTTGAACCCGGTCTTGGGGACGACGTCGCTGTCCCGGAGCGCGCGGTAGACGCGCAGGCGGCGGGCGAACCGTTCGCCTTCGACGTCGCGGCCGCGCTCGACGATGGCCTCGTAACCGCCCTCGACGCCGAGGACGCCCTCGGCCGCGAGGTGCGCGGCTTCGAGCAACGACAACTGGAGGACGTCCACCTCGCCGCGGTCGCCGAGCGGTTGCCCGTAGAAGGCGTCCTCGTGGACCGCTGCCGGCGGGTCCCACAGCAGCACGCGGTCGCCCAGCAGCGCGCCGTCGAGGCGGTCCGGCAGGTCCTCGACGGTCGACCCCGCGACGTCGGGGCAGTTCGTCTCCAGGTAGGTGATCTCGCTCTCCTCGTCGACGACCGCCAGCACGACGTCGCCGAGGTCCCGCGCCGGCACGGGCTCGCGCTCGGCGACGACCCGGACGCGGTACAGCACCTCGTCGTCCCACGGTCCGCTCCCGCGCGGGAAGACGGCGAAGTCCGACCCCGCCGACGGGTCCGCGACCCAGTCCTCGCGGTCGGGCGAGAGGTAGAACCCCCGCTCGCGGAGGTCGGCGTAGACGAGGAACCGCGCGCCGAAGTCGTCGCCGGTCGACTCCCGGAGGAACTCGCGGAAGCCCGCGCCCCCCACCGAGTCGAGGTCCCCCCGGAAGAGGAGGTGGGCCGCCTCGACGCGCGAGAGGGCCACGTCGTTGCCCGAGAGCGGGTGCCCGTACCCCCGCGAGTCGTAGTAGCGCTGGCGGGCGTCGCCCTCCACGACGACCTCGTCGCCCCGTAGACGTCCGTCCATGGTCGCCGTTCCGGTTCCCGGCGTCAAACGGCTTCCGGTGTCCCCTCGTAACTGGAGTCGAGCGTTCAAAACTGATAAGAACCGCACCTGTAATCTTGCAGGTATGTCTCGGGGATTCGGAGCGGTCCAGTTCACGTCTCGCCTTCCGGACGCGGTGACCGCCGTCGCCGGGGTCGTCACGCAACTCGGCGACATGTGGTTCGTCGTGGTCGGCATCTGTGTGCTCTTCGTCCTGGCGTCCCGATACCCCTCGCTCACCGACGCGCCCGCGGGCGACAGCGTCTACCTGCTCGCGCTGGCCGTCGGCGCGTACTCGTTGACGGTCGCACTCAAGCAGGCCTTCGGACTGCCGCGACCGCCGGGCGCCGCGACCGCGACGCCGCCGGCGTGGCTTCCGTCGGTCGGGCACGCCGTCTACGAGTCGATGGTGACCGGCGACGGCTACGGATTCCCCAGCGGCCACGCGCTGAAGACGACCGTCGTGTACGGCGCTGGTGCGCTCGCACTCGACGTCTGGGACCGCGACCGCCGACTCGCCGTCGCAGCCGCGGTCAGCGTCCTCGTTGCTGCCTCGCGGGTCGTCCTCGGAGTCCACTACGCGGTCGACGTCGTCGTCGGAGCAGCCGTCGGCGCGCTGTTCCTGGCCGGTGCCGTTCGTCTCACCGACCAGCGTCCGGCGCGAGCGCTAGCTCTTTCGACGGTTCTGGGTGGGCTCGCGTTCGCGGTCGCCGGAACGACGAAGTCGGGCGTCGCGCTCGCAACCGCCGCGGTCGGACTGGTCGTCTGGGTCGGGGCCGATCGCGTCCGCGGCGCGAAGGCGGGCGCGACGGACAGGTAGTGCTGCCGTTCGATCACCGCCTCGCCGACCGTCCTCAATTTTATACCGGAGAACGGGACCAGACCGGGCCATGTCCGACACACTCCGCGTGTTCGCCGGCGACTGCACCATCACGTTCGACGAGGACTCCCGACGACGACGGCGCGGCGAGGTGGTCGCGCTGCTGAAACCCGACGACACCCTGCTCGTCCACGACGTGGACGGCTACCAGCCGGTGGCCTGGCTCACACGCGCCGAGACCGCCCGCGCCACGGTCGAGGACGGCACCTTCACCCTCACCGCGACCACGAGCGACCGGCGCGTGCGCGTCGAATGCCACACCTGCCACGACGTCTCCCGGTACCCCGGGTCGGTCGCCGGCATCCCGGTCGGCGACTGTCCCGACTGCGAGGGGCCGCTCGTTCGCGCCGACGGCGACGTCACCTGTCTCGGCTGTGCGGCCACCTACCCGATTCCGCGCCGGGCGACAGTCCGCGAGGAGACCTGCGACTGCGACCTTCCGGAGATGCGCGTCGAACGCGGCGACCCGTTCGACGTCTGCGTCGACCGCGACTGCGACCCGCTCGTCGACGCGGTCCGCGAGCGATTCGATCGCGAGTGGGCCTGTCCCGACTGCGGGGCTGACCTCCGGATACTGGAGCGCGGCGGCATCGTCGCGGGTTGCGACCGGTACCCCGACTGCGAGACGGCGCTGGGGATACCGGACGGTCTCGTCGTCGGCGAGTGCGACTGCGGTCTTCCCGTCTTCGAGACGCGGACAGGCCGGCGCTGCCTCGACGCCGACTGCGACGCCGAGCGTCACCAGATACCGGAGCGAGGGTGACAGCGCGCCCGCCGTCGACGGCGAGCCTGCAGCGACGGAAACGATTACAGCGCCGGCGACCGTCGAGGCGACCGTGTCAACCCCCAGTGCTGTACTGTTCGACATGGACGGCGTCGTGGTCGACTCGGAGGACTACTGGGTCGACGTCGAAGCGGACCACATCTTCCCCGCGGTCGTCGAGAGCGAGGTGTCGCCCGAGGAGACGACGGGGATGAACTACCGCGAGATATACGGCTACCTCGACCGGGAGTACGGGACGACCGTCGACGAGGCGGAGTTCGTCACCACCTACGACGAGGCTGCCGAGGAGATATACGGCGAGCGCGTCGCGCTGATGGACGGCTTCCGCGACCTGGTCGCCGACCTCCGTGACGAGGGGACCGACGTTGCGCTCGTCTCCTCGTCGCCGCACCACTGGATCGACGTGGTGCTCGACCGCTTCGACCTGTCGTTCGACGCCGTCGTCAGCGCGGAGGACATCGACGCGCCGGGCAAGCCGGAACCGGGGATCTACGAGCACGCCGCGGACGTGCTCGGTCACCCGCCGGCGAAGTGCGTCGCGGTCGAGGACTCCGAACACGGCGCTGCGGCGGCGACCAGCGCCGGCGCGTACTGCGTCGGCTACCGTCACGGCGCGGCGGAGCTCGACCTCTCGGCGGCCGACGCGGTCGTCTCGAACGCCGAGGAACTCCGCGAGGAACTGTTCACTCGACCCGGACCGTCCGCGAGTCGGTGACCGGGACGAGCGGCAGGTCGGGGAACGTCACCCGGACGACGTACTCCATCTCGTCGTCCGTGCCGCCGAACACGCCGACCGGGACGGTCTCCTCCCCGTCGAGGTAGGTCGTCGTATCGGTCATCTCGACGCCGTTGACCGTGACGTCGACGGCGGCGCTCGCGCCGTCGCCGCGGTTGCGGACGGTCACGTCGCGCATGTCGTTCTCGCCGGCGGCGACGGTGTCGGGGAACGCACCCCACTCGATTTCGACCGCTGGGAGCGAGCGGGCGCTCTCGACGACCCGCTCGGCGACGCCCTCCGAGAGGCCGGCCCGGACCAGGCCGTCGACGCCGGCCTCGCGGACGTCGGCGGGCGTCTCGACGCCCTCGCCGGCGAGCTTGCTCGCACGCCCGGCCCCGACGCCGTCGATGGCCGTGAGTCCGACGGCGTCGGCGGGGACGCCGTTCTCGATGCGCGCCTCGATGCGCCGGGTCCGGTTGGCGGCGACGGGGCGGTCGAACCGCTCGAAGAACGCCCGGAGCGCCGAGAGCAGGCGGACGGCGTTCTGGCGGATGACCCAGGCGTCGCTGCGGAGGTCGGCGGGGGTCGACCCGCTCATGCTCGACCGCAGGATTGCCAGCACCTTCCGGCCGCCGGCCTCGAGATCGCCGGCGTCCTGGCCGACGAGGACGGAGTCGACGGCTTCGCGCTCGCTCTGGCGCGCGCTGACGCTGTCGAACTCCGCGGCCCCGGCGACCGTCCGGAGGATGGCGTCGGCGTCGATGTCCGGCAGGTTCGACAGGTCCGCGAACCGCTCGGCGGTGTCGAGGCGGAGGTAGAACTTCGAGGCGAGCACGCCGAGCGACGTCGCGGTGACGCCGAGGTCCTCGTCCGTCTCGACGAACCCGCGCTCGACGAGGTCTTCGAGGGTGCCCCGGACCCGCTCGCGCAACCCCTCGAAGTCGTACTGCTCGGGTTCGCTCTTGGCGCGGACGTAGTAGTAGGTCGTCTGCAGCCAGTCCATCACGTCGTCGAGGTCGGCGATGGTCCCCATCGCGATCTCGGCGTTGAGGTGGGCGTCGAGGTCGCCGTCCGAGCCAGCGCGGCGCGTGTCGGCAGCCGAGTCGGGGACGCCGGCGAGGCGGGACTCGATCTCCTTGCCCTCCCGGAGGAGGCGACGGTAGCGGTCGGCGTCGGAGTGGTCGCAGACGACCCAGCCGTATCCGACGTCGTCGTAGCCCGGGCGGCCGGCGCGGCCGAGCATCTGGAGCACGTCCAGCGGGCTCATGTCCACCTCGCCTTCCAGGGGGTCGTGGAGCTTCGTGTCCCGGAGGACGACGCAGCGTGCGGGGAGGTTGACGCCCCACGCGAGCGTCGACGTGGAGAACAGGAGCTGTATCTTGCCCTCGCGGAACCACTCCTCGACGAGGTCCTTGTCGTTCTTCGAGAGGCCGGCGTGGTGGAAGGCGACGCCGTCGAGGACCGACTTGCGAAGCGTCTCGTTCTCCAGTTCCTGCGTGTCGGTGTGGAAGTCGTAGTCGCCGCGCGCGCCGACGTCGAGGTCGCGTTCGGCGATCTCGTCGCGGGACTTCTTGGCGGCCTGGACGGTGTCCTGGCGCGAGGAGACGAACACGAGCGCCTGGCCGCCGTCCTCGATGTGGGGTTCGGCGAGGTCGAGCGCGCGGTAGAGCCGCCGGTACTTGTCGGCGAAGGAGTTGTCGCCGTGCGTGTACGTCTTCACGTCGGCGTGGAGGTCGACGGGGCGGTACTCGTCGCCGAACTCGAAGGTGGTCTCCGGCGGGGCGTCCAACCACTCCGCGACGTCCGAGACGTTCGGCATCGTCGCCGAGAGCGCGACGACGCGCGGGTCGGAGAGCCGCCGGAGTCGCGAGACGGTCACCTCCAGGACGCTGCCGCGCTTGGCGGAGTCCAGCAGGTGGACCTCGTCGATGACGCAGACGTCGACGTCGCGGATGAACGAGTAGCGGCGCGTGTCGTGCTTGCGGGTGGCGGAGTCCGTCTTCTCCGGCGTCATCACGAGGATGTCGGCGCGCTCGGCGCGCCGGGGGTTGAGGTCGCGCTCGCCCGTGACGACGTAGACGGAGTGGCCGAGGTCCTCGAAGCGCTCCCACTCGCTCTCCTTCTCGTTGGTGAGCGCGCGCATCGGCGCGATGAAGAGCGCGGTTCCCCCGTCCTGTAGCGCCTTGCAGATGGCCAGTTCCGCGAGCGCGGTCTTCCCGCTCGCGGTGGGGGCGCTGGCGACGACGTTCTCCTCGCTTTCGAGCAGTGCCGGCAGCATCTCCCGCTGCATCTCGTTGAACTCCTCGAACGGGAACGCCTCCGCGAACTCGGGCACCACCTCGGAGACCTGCATCGTTTCCTACCCGGAACGGAGGGTAGAAATGCGTTTCTTTACCGCGGCGAAACCGTTCGGGGCGACGCTCGGCGGGTAGCAAGGCGCACGCGCAGCTCCGGATGTGTGTCGGCGTGACGGACGCAGAACGGTTCCCAAACGATAAAGAGACGCGAGACTTAGCGACCGAGCATGTTGGAATTCGCGGACGTCCTCGAGGCCCGGGAGCGGGTCGCCGAAACGTCCCGGCACACGCCGCTGGACTACTCCCACACGTTCTCGGAGATGACAGGGGCGACGGTCCACCTGAAGCTGGAGACGTTCCAGCGGACGGGGTCGTTCAAGATCCGTGGCGCGACCAACCGCATCGCGACGCTCTCGGAGGCGGAGAAGGCGGCCGGCGTCGTCACCGCCAGCGCGGGCAACCACGCCCAGGGCGTCGCACTCGCCGCGACGCGCGGCGGCGTCGACTCGAAGATCGTCATGCCCGACAACGCGCCCATCGCGAAGATCAAGGCGACGCGCGACTACGGCGCGGAGGTCGTCCTCGACGGCGAGGACTACAACGAGGCGCAAGCCCGCGCCCACGCCATCGAAGCGGAGGAAGGGCGCACCTACGTCCACGCGTTCGACGACCCGGCGGTGATGGCCGGCCAGGGCACCATCGGCCTGGAGATCCTCGACGACCTGCCCGAGGTCGACACCGTGGTCGTCCCCATCGGCGGCGGCGGCCTCATCAGCGGCATCGCCACCGCGCTGAAGGGCCGCGACCCCGACACGCGCGTCGTCGGCGTGCAGGCCGAAGGGGCGTCCAGCGTCGCCACCTCGCTCCAGAAGGGCGAGCGCCACGAACTCGACAGCGTCGACACCGTCGCCGACGGCATCGCCACCCGGAGCGTCGGCGAACACACGTTCGACGTCATCCGCGAGCGCGTCGACGAGGTCGTCACCGTCTCCGACTCGGAGATCGCCGTCGCGCTCACCCACCTGCTGGAGCGCGCCAAGACGCTCGTCGAGGGCGCGGGCGCGGTGGGCCTGGCCGCCACGCTCGGAGGGAAGTTCGACTACGACGACGACGAGGTCATCGTCCCGGTGCTCTCCGGTGGCAACATCGACATGAACACGCTCACGACGGTCATCATGCGCGGCCTCGTCCAGACCGGCCGGTACGTGAAACTCCGGACCGTGCTGATGGACCGGCCGGGCGCGCTGCGCGAACTTCTGGACGTCATCGCGGACGCGCAGGCGAACATCTACGCCATCCAGCACGACCGCACCTCCCGCGACATCGGCATGAACGACACCGAGGTCGAACTCGACCTGGAAACGCGCGGTCCCGACCACGTCGACGAACTGCTCGCCGCGCTGCGCGACAGCGGGTTCGACGTCGAGGTGCTGGTCTGAGCCTGCTCGTCTTCTCCAGTTCACACGGGTTCGCCGTCGAATCGACGTGACGTACGTTTAAGTTCTACGGCGTCGACTCTCCGATATGAAGCGCACCATCAGCACGCCGGACGCTCCCGAGGCGGTCGGCGCGTACAGTCAGGCGACGACGAACGGCGACGTCCTGTTCACCGCCGGCCAGATTCCGATGACCCCCGACGGCGAACTGCTCGACGACGAACCTATCGCCGTCCAGACCCGCCAGAGTCTGGAGAACGTGAAGGGCATCCTCGAGGAGGAGGGACTGACGATGCAGGACGTGCTGAAGGTCACCGTCTTCCTCGACGACATCGACGACTTCGACGAGATGAACGACTCCTACAAGGAGTACTTCCAGGACAACCCGCCGGCTCGCAGCGCCGTCGAGGTGGGGAACCTCCCGAAGGGCGTCGGCGTCGAGATCGAGGCCATCGCCAGCAGCGAGTGAGCGTGAACGACCGCGTCAAGCACAGCCTCCTCTGGGGAGCCATCGGGACGCTCAGCTTCCTCGTGCTCCTGCAGGGGTACGAACTGCTCGCTGACTACCGCTACGACCTCGCGGTGAAGTTCGGCGCGGCGCTCGTGGTCGCCGTCGGTTCGCCGGCGCTCGCCTACGTGGCCGACGGCGTCCTGCGATGAAAGGGAAGGGTTTAAACACCGCTCGCGGTTACGAACGTGTGGGCCGGGATGGCCGAATGGCAAAGCGCACGCCTGGAAAGCGTGTCCCCGTTAGGGGTTCTGGGTTCAAATCCCAGTCCCGGCGTTCTTCGATTACTCGACCGGCGAGCGGTGCGTCACGCGTTCGCCGACGACGCCGCCGTCCCTAAACCGCCCGCGAGCACGGCGAACGGTTGCCCGCCAACGTAGATGATGGCCCCGGCGCCGATGCCGAGGGCGAGCAGGACGAACAGCGCGACCCACCAGAACGGAACTGATTCGGCCATTTCTGGCAAAAGACGCGGCGCTCGAACAAACCGTTTCCGGCGTCAGCGGAACAGCGAGCCGATGCGACCGAACAGGCCGCCCTCGTCGTCGTCATCGTCCTCGTCGTCCGCCGGCCGTGCGCCGAAGTCGGACTGGCGGGACGGGTCGTCGCTGTCGAACGGAACGGCGTCGAGGTCGTCCTCCGTGTCCGCGTCCATGGCCGGGTCCGCGCCGCCTGCCTCCCAGGGTGCCTTCGCCGTGTCGTCGAGCGGTTGCTGCGACGGGTCGAGCGGGCCGTCCGCGTCGTCGGCGAGTTCGTCGTCGACCGCGCCGAGGTCGGGGGTCGACGTGTCGGGGTCGGTCGCAGGAGCGTCGTCGTGCGAGGGGTCTGGCGACGGCTGACCGCCGGACGTCTCGTCGAGTCCGGACGGCGCGTCGGCGAGCGGGTCGCCCGCCGGTGCGTCGGTCGGGTCGTCGCTGGCGTCGCCCGCGAGCGGGTCCGCGGCGGGGGAACCGGCAGTCGGGTCGTCGGCGGTGGGGGAGTCGCCAGCCGAGGCGTCGGCGACCGGGTTCTCGTCGGTCGACTCCTCGACGCGGGTGTCGACCGACCCGGACAGCGGGTCCTTGGCGGGGTCGTCGACGAGCGGGTCGGCGCCGGCCGCGTCCGCGAGCGGGTCGTCCGTCGGCGAGTCGCGCGTCTCGTCGGAGAGTTCGTCGGCGAACGGGTCCTCGCCGAGGGAGTCGTCGGGGTCGTCGGCGAACGGGTCGGGCGCGTCGTCACCGGGCGCGTCGACGGGGGCGTCGGCCGCGCTGTCGGCGTCCGCGAGCGGGTCCTCCGCCGGAGCGTCGTTCGCGGGCGAGGAGTCGGCGACCTGCTCGTCGCTGGACGGACCGCCGGTCCGGTCGGCGGTCGCGTCGGTTCGCGAATCGGCCGGGGCGCGCTCGTCGCCGCTCCCGGACGGTTCGTCGGCCGTCCCGGACGGGTCGTCGGCCGCGTCGAAGTGGTCGCCGGTCGGCGTCTCCTCCGCCGCGTCGACGATGCGCTCGTCGATGAGGTCGTGGACGGGGTCGTCGTCGAAGTCGCCGGCCTCGACCGCCGGTTCGGCGTCGGCGAGGGGCGACCCGACGCCGCTCGTCGCCGATTCGTCGTCGCCAGCCTCGCGCGCGGACTCGCCGGCGAGCAGTTCGGCGAGTTCGCGGTACGCCGCCGCGGCGGGAGCGTTCGGGGCGAAGGCCGCGAGCGGGCGACCGGCGTCGATGCCCATCGGGACCGTCTCGTCCTCCGGGACGACCGCGAGGATCTCGGTCTCCAGCGTCCCCTCCACGTCGTCGGCGTTCAGGATGTCGTTGCTACGCTGGGTGAGCACCGCGCCGCGGACGGTCCCGCCGACGTGCTCGGTCAGTTCGCCGCTCTTGGCGGTGTCGCGCACGGAGGCGACGTCCGGCGTGGTGACGAGCAGGACGGCGTCAGCGAGCGACAGCGGCAGCATCGTGTCGTAGCTGATGCCCGCGCCCGTGTCCAGCAGGACGAAGTCGTACTCCGCGCGGAGTTCGGCGACGACGCCCGGGAGGTTCTCCGTCTCGGACCTGGCGAACGCCTGGATGTCGGTACTGCTCGGGAGGACGTCGATGTCGCCCGGCGCCTCGTAGATGGCCTCTGGGACGCCCGCCTCCCCCGCCAGCACGTCGTGGAGCGTCGCCCCCGTCATCTCGAAGTCGAGGAAGCCGGCGATGTTCGCCATCCCGAGGTCGGTGTCGACGACGACCACGTCGTTGCCCGCCTCGGCGAGCATCGCCCCGAGATTGATGGCGGTGGTCGTCTTTCCCACACCGCCCTTCCCGCTCGCGACGGTGTACACTTGCCCGGTCATGTTCGTTACTTCGAACCCAACGACGACACGTATATAAAGTTAGTCCGTCCGTGGAGGGGAGGCGGCGAGATTTGCGCCGAGACGCGACGGAACGGACGAGTTCGGTCGCGGAGCGACGTCGCCGGAGCGCGGACGCGACGCTGCGCTGGCGAGAATGGTCGGGAGCGTCGACAGGAGCAGGAGGACGCCGATCAGCCGTCGAGCAGCGAGCCGGTCGCGTCTGCCAGGTGCGCGAGCAGCGCCTTCTGGACGTGGAGGCGGTTCTCGGCCTGCTGCCAGGCGAGCGAGCGGTCGCTCTCCAGCACCTCGCCGGTGATCTCCTCGCCGCGGTGGGCGGGGAGGCAGTGCATCGCCGCCGCGTCGGGGGCGTGGTCGAGCAGGTCGGCGTTCAGCTGGAACCCCTCGAAGGCCGCCAGCTTCTCCTCGCGCTCGTCCTCCTCACCCATGCTGATCCAGACGTCGGTGTAGACGGCGTCGGCGCCCTCGACCGCCGACGCGGGGTCGTGGACGACCGTCGGGGCGGGGCCGCGCTCGGCGGCGCGGTCGAGCGCGTCCGCGGCGGGTTCGTATCCCTCCGGCGTCGCCATCGTGACGTCGACGCCCATCGTCGCCGCGGCGACGGCGAACGACGTGGCGACGTTGTTGCCGTCGCCGACCCAGGTGACCGAGAGGTCGTCGAGGTCGCCGAACGCCTGGCGGAGCGAGAGCAGGTCGGCGAGCGCCTGGCAGGGGTGGGCGGCGTCCGAGAGGGCGTTGATGACCGGGACCGACGCGTGCTCGGCCATGGTCTCCAGCGCGCCGTGGTCGAACACCCGTGCGACGACGAAGTCGTTGTAGCTCGACAGCACGCGGGCGGTGTCCGAGACGGGTTCGCCGCGGTCGAGGTGGGTGTCGTTCGGACCGAGGAAGACGGCGTGGCCGCCGAGGTGGGTCATCCCCGTCTCGAAGGAGACGCGCGTCCGGGTGCTCGGCTTCTCGAACAGCATCGCCATCGTCGACTCCGGCAGCACCGCGTGGGGTTCGCCCTCGTCGACCGCTCGTTCGAGCACTCGTGCGACGTCGAGGACGACCTCGATGTCGTCCTCGCTCAGGTCGTCGACGGTCAGGACGTGCTGTGGCGCGTCGTCGGTCTGCGGCCGCGTGGTCGATGTCATGGCGTGGTCTTTCGTGGTCATTCGTCGTCCTCCAGGCAGGTCGTTGCGACCCGTTCGAGCACCGCGATGGCGCGGTCGTACTCGGACAGGGCGAGGCGTTCGTCGGGCGCGTGGTCGAGCGCGGAGTCGCCGGGACCGTACGTGGCGACGGGGCAGTCCCAGGCGTCGGCGTAGAGATTGGCGTCGCTCGTCCCCGTCTTCCGGAGCAGCCCCGGGTCGCCGTCCTCGGCGCGGATGGCGACGCGGAAGGCCCGCGCGAGGTCCGTCCGGGGGCTGGACAGCGTCGGCGGCAGGGGGTCACCCCACGAGATGCTGCCGGCGTCGAGGTGCTCCTCGGCCGTCGCGCGTATCTCCCCGGCGGTCGTCCCCGGCGGGATGCGGAACTGCACGTCGACGGTCGCCGTCGTCGCGAAGCCGTCCTCGGTGAGGCCGCCGTCGAAGGAGACGGGCTTCACCGTCACCGACTCGAAGACGGCCCCCTCGTCGGGGGCGGCGAACGCCGCCTTCACGTCCGCGAGCCACGCCGTCGCCAGTTCGACGGCGTTGGGGTCGGGCCGCGAGGAGTGGACGGAGTCGACGTCGACCGCGTAGGTGCCCGCGAGGTAACCGCGGTAGCCGAGCGCCAGAGCGTCCCAGCCGCTGGGTTCGCCGTTGACGACGGCGTCGGGTTCCGCGCGGTCCTCGACGAGGAAGTGTGCGCCGCGGGAGGTGGTCTCCTCGCCGACGACGCCGGCGAAGCTGGCTCCCGTCTCGACGGCCGCGACGGCCATCGCTGCGAGCGGCCCCTTGGCGTCGACGCTGCCGCGCCCCCAGAGCACCTCGGCGGTGTCGCCGTCGTAGTCCGTCTCCGAGACGTCGGCCTCCTCGACGCGGACCGGAATCTCGCCGGGGACGGTGTCGACGTGGGACGTGAGCAGCACGCCGTCGTCGCCGGGCGCGCGGACGTTGCCGACGTCGTCGAGCCAGACCTCGCGGCCGTGGGACTCGAAGAAGTCGACGAGGCGCTCGGCGCACGCCCGCTCGTCGCCGGAGACCGACGGCGTGTCGACCAGGTCGACGAGCAGGTCGCGGGCGGCCGCCGAAGTGACGTCCACGGCGCTCTTCGTCGCCGCGTCGCTGGCGCTCATCCGCCACCTCCCAGCACGTCGGTCAGCGCGTCGACCACCCTGTCGACGTGTTCGCGCTCGACAGTGAGCGGCGGGAGGAAGCGCAGCGTCGTCCGGCCGGCCGGCAGCGCGAGCACCTGGTGGTCGAGCGCGAGCTGCTTCAGCACGTGGTTCGCGCCGCGTTTCACCTCGACGCCGACCATGAGGCCCTCGCCGCGGACCTCGCGCGCCGACAGGTCGGCCGCGCGCAGTTCCGACCGGAAGTACGCGCCCAGTTCCGCGGCGTGCGCGGGGAGGTCCTCCTCGACGAGGACGGACAGCGTCGCCTCGGCGGCGGCGCTGACGACCGGCCCGCCACTGAACGTCGACCCGTGCGGGCCGGCGTCCTCGGCGATCCAGTCGGCGACCAGCGTCGCGCCCATCGGAAGGCCGCTCGCCAGCCCCTTCGCGGTCGTCAGCACGTCCGGGACGACGCCGGCGGACTCGCAGGCCCACAGGCTCCCCGTCCGGCCGAGCCCGGTCTGTATCTCGTCGAGGACGAAGGCAGCGCCCGCGTCGGCGGTCACCTCGCGGGCCGCCTGGAGGTAGCCCTCCGGCGCGGGGTGGATGCCGCCCTCGCCCTGCACGGGTTCGAGGACGAGCGCCGCGGTCTCCTCGTCGACGGCCTCGGTGAGCGCGTCCTCGTCGCCGTACGCGACGAACTCCACGTCGTCGACGAGCGGTTCGAACGGCTTGCGGTACTTCGACTTCCACGTCGCCGACAGCGCGCCCATGGTGCGCCCGTGGAACCCGCGCTTGGCGGCGACGACCTTCGAGCGCCCGGTGGCGCTCCGGGCGAACTTCAGCGCCGCCTCGTTCGCCTCGGTGCCGGAGTTGCAGAGCCAGACGTTGTCGACGTCGCCGGGCGCGACGGCGGCCAGCTTCTCGTAGACGGCGTCGCGCGCGCCGTTGCCGTAGGACGCCTGGACGTACAGCAGGTCGGCGGCCTGCTCCTGCACCGCCGCAACGACCTCGGGGTGGCAGTGGCCGACCGGCGTCACCGCGTAGCTCGCGCCGAAGTCGAGGTACTCGGTGCCGGCGTCGTCGTAGACGTACGGCCCCTCGCCGCGCTCGATCTGGATGGGCTTCTCGGAGAAGACGAATCCGCTCACGGCGCGTCACCCCCGAGCGCGCCCGGTTCGAAGTGCGTGCCGTGGCCGTCGTACGCCGCGGTCACCGGGTCGCGGTTGTTCGCGTCGGCGACGACGACGGACGCGGCACCGCCGGACAGCGCCTCGGTCGCCGCCATCACCTTCTTCGTCATGAACCCCTCGGCGGCGTCCTCGACGGCCGCCATCTCGGCGGGCGTCGTCACCCGCTCGACGAGCGTCGACTCGTCGTCGGGGTCCTCGAGGACGCCGGGCACGTCGGTCAGGACGACCAGGTCCGCGCCGAGTGCGCCGGCCACCGCGGCCGCGGCCCGGTCGGCGTCGGCGTTGACGGGGAGCACGTCCCCGTCGTCGTCGGCCAGCATCGGCACCGTCACGACCGGCGTGTAGCCCGCGTCCAGCAGGACGCCGAGCAGGTCGTCGTTCACGTCGGTTATCTTGCCGGAGTGGTCGCCGCGGCGGATCTTCTTCCGGCCGTCCTCGACGACCCTGACGGCGGACTTGCGCGGCCCCGTCAGGAGGCCGCCGTCGACGCCCGAGAGACCGACCGCGCGGACGCCCTCGTCCTGGAGCGCGGCCGTCAGGTCGGTGTTGAGCTTGCCGGGCAGCACCATCTCGAAGACGTCCATCGTCGTCTCGTCGGTGAACCGGCCGACGACGCCGCCGGGCGTCTCGACGTACTCCGGGTCCTCGCCGAGGGCCTCGAGGTGGTCGTCGACCGCGGTCGACCCGCCGTGGACGACCACGACGTCCTTGCCGGTCGCGGTCAGGTGTGCCACGTCGGCCAGCGCGCCGGCGGGGTCGACCGCCCGCGCGCCGCCGATCTTCACCACGATTGGCGCGTCGTCGGCGTCGTCGTCGACGACCTCTCCGCCGTCAGCGTAGAGCAGGTCGCTGGCGGCCTCCTCGCCGTCGGCGAAGAGTCGGTCGCTGGCGGCCTCCTCGCCGTCGGCGAAGAGTCGGTCGCTGGCGGCCTCCTCGCCGTCAGCGTAGAGCAGGTCGTCGGCGACCGTCTCGCCGCCGGCGTCGATGAGGTCCTCGTGGGAGGGCGAGTCGTCGGTCATGGGCTTCCCACCGGGTGGAGACCCGAGAACTCCAGGCCGGCCGTCTCCTCCAGGCCGAGCGCGACGTTGGCGGCGTGGACCGCCTGCCCGGCCGAGCCCTTCATCAGGTTGTCGATGGCGCTGAACACGACCACGCGCTCGTTGCCGGGGTCGAGTTCGAACCCGACCTCGGCGTTGTTCGTGCCGGCGACCGCCTTCGGTTCGGGGTAGCGGTAGACGCCGCTGCCGCCCGCGACGAGGCGGACGAACGGTTCGTCCTCGTACGCCTCGCGGTACGCCGTCCAGAGGTCGCCCTTCGAGACGGGCGAGTCGGGGAAGACGTGGCTCGTCGCGGACGCGCCGCGGACCATGTCCACCGCGTGTGCGGTGAACGAGACCGACGTGTCGAGGATGGCCTCGATCTCGGCCTCGTGGCGGTGGCCGGTCGGCGCGTACGGGCGGACGACGCCCGAGCGCTCGGCGTGGCTGGACGCCTTGCTCGCGCTCGCGCCGCCCTCCGAGGAGCCGACCTTCACGTCGACGACGACCTGTTCGCCGCCGTCGAGGACGCCCGCGTCGAACAGCGGCGCCAGGCCGAGGATGGCGGCGGTGGCGTTGCAACCGCCGGCCGCTATCAGGTCGGCGCTGGGCAGGTCCTCGCGGAACAGCTCCGGCAGCGCGTAGACGGCGTCGTCGAGGTACTCGGGGCAGACGTGCCCGTCGTACCACTCGTCGTACTCCGCCTCGGTGTCGAGGCGGAAGTCCGCGCTCAGGTCGACCACGGTGTCGGCGGCCGCCTGGAACGCGTCGACCTGCTCCATCGAGACGCCGTGGGGCGTCGCGGCGAACAGCACGTCGACGGACTCCAGGTCGCCGGGGTCGGAAAAGCGCAGGCCCGCGCCGCGGAGGTTCGGGTGGACCGACCCGACCGTCTTGTTCGCGTACTCGCGGCTGGTCGCCTGCGCCACGTCGACGTTCGGGTGGCCGACGAGCAGGCGGAGCAGTTCCCCGCCAGTGAAGCCGCTCGCACCGACGACGCCCGCGGTAAGCGTCTCGGCGTCCGCCGCCTCGTCGTGGTCGGTAGCGGTGGCCATCAGGCGGGCACCTCCTGGGGCACCTTCGTCTCCAGCCAGTCGACGACCGCAGCGGGCACGTCGACGTCGACCGCGTCGTCGAGCGCCTTGAACTCGACCGTGTGGTTGACCTCGTGGACGGTGTAGGAGTCACCAGTTTCCATCAGGTCGACCCCGAGCAGGCCGCCGCCGACCGCGTCGCTGGCGCGCTCGACGAGCGCTTTGGCCTCGTCGTCGAGGTCGAAGGCGTCGGTCTCGGCGCCCTTCGCGGCGTTCGTCAGCCAGTGGTCCGAGGAGCGGACCATCGCCGCGACGGGGTCGCCGTCGACGGCGACCACGCGGATGTCACGGCCCGGCTTCTCGACGAACTCCTGGACGTAGAACACCTTGTGCTCGTAGTGGCCCAGGGTGGCCTTGTGCTCCAGGACGGCCTCGGCCGCGCTCCTGCTGTCGATCTTGGCCATCAGCCGGCCCCACGACCCGATGACGGGCTTGAGCACGCAGGGGTAGCCGAAGTCCTCGATGCTCTCCATGGCGGCCTCCTTGGTGAACGCGACGTCGGTGTTCGGCGTCGGGACGCCCGCCTCCTCCAGCGCCAGGCTGTTGCGGACCTTGTCGGCGCACACCTCGGCGGTGTCGGGCGCGTTGACGACCGGGATGCCGTACGACTCACAGAACCGCGTGGCGTACAGGCTCCGGCTCGTCGCCAGACAGCGGTCGAGGACGAGGTCGACGTCCTCGAACGTCTCGGGCGCGTGCGCGACGTTGAATTGCTGTTTGCGCACGTCGATCTTCGTCACCTCGTGCCCGCGGTCGCGCAGTTCCGCGAGCAGCAACTTCTCGTCCTTGCGGATCCGGGAGTAGAGCAGTCCAATCTGCAACTTACTCCCCCCAGTCCTCTTCGAGCTCCGGGGCTCGGTCGAGGACCGGCGGGTTGACGTCGACGACTTCGAGCTCGACACCGCAGGTGGGACAGTCGACGATCTCTCCAGCTTCGGGATTCTCGTGCAGGGTCACGTCCGCCCCGCACTCGACGCATTCTGCCATTGTAGCTCACTCTATCCGACCATCGGACATAAATCCATCGTTATTAATTATGAAAGAAAAGGACAGACTGCCGTCTAAGCGCGTGAAAAGGCCGATACAGCGTCCGGATTCAGCGACGAACAGTGCCCCCTCGCGGGGGTCGTGGTCGGTCAGGCATACTCGTTCACCTCCGACTGGAGCGTCTCGCGGGCCGCCGCGAGCGATTCGTGCGCCGCCTCGACGGCCTCGCGGTCGGCGTCGAGGGCGTCCGCGGCGGCCGCGAGCTGGTCGGCCATCGCCTCGGGGGCGGGGCCGCCGGCCGAGTCGCGGCTGGCGACGCTCTCGGCGGGGTCCAGCGCCGCCTCGACCGCCGCGCGGTCGACGTAGGCGTCGAGCGGGTCGCCGAGCACCGACTCCGCCGCCGCGTCGAGGGCGTCGTAGTCCGCGCCCGACTCCGCCGCCGTCGCAACCATCTCGTGGGCCGTCCGGAACGGCACGCCGTGGCTGGCGAGCAGGTCCGCGACGCCGGTCGCGGTCGTGAACCCCTCGCCCGCGGCCGCGGCCAGTTCCGACTCGTTCCACGTCGCCGTGGCGACCGCGCCGCCCGCGACGTCGGCCGCGTCCGTCGCGGCGTCGACCGCGTCCCAGGCGTGGGGCGTCGCGCGCTGCAGGTCGCGGTTGTACGCCCGGGGGAGCCCCTTCAGCGTCGTCAGCAGGCCCGAGAGGCCGGCGTGGGCGTCGCCTGCGACGGCGCGCGCCAGTTCCAGCGTGTCGGGGTTCTTCTTCTGGGGCATGATCGAGGACGTCGAGGCGTAGTCGTCGTCGAGTTCGACGAAGCCGCGGTTCGAGTAGACGACCAGGTCCTCGGCGAGCCCCGAGACGGTGGTCGCCAGGCCCGCCAGCGCGGCGACGGACTCGAACAGGAAGTCGCGCGCCGACACCGCGTCGGTCGCGTTGGCGAGCACGCCGTCGAAGCCGAGCAGGTCGGCGACGCGCTCGCGGTCCACGTCGAACGGCGTGCCGGCGAACGCCGCCGCGCCGAGCGGCGACCGGTTCGTCCGCTCGTAGGCGTCCAGCAGGCGCGCCGTGTCCCGTGCCAGCGCGCGCTCGTAGGAGAGCAGGAAGTGCCCGACCGTCGTCGGCTGGGCGGGTTGCAGGTGGGTGTAGCCGGGCGCGAGCGTCTCGGCGTGCTCCTCGGCGCGGGCGACCAGCGCCTCGCGCAGCGCCAGCGTCGCCTCGATTGCGTCGAGCAGGTCCTCGCGCAGGCGGTAGCGGATGCAGGTCGCCACCTCGTCGTTGCGACTGCGGGCGGTGTGCATGCGACCGCCGTCCGGGCCGACCTCCTCGACGACCGCCGTCTCGATGGCGGCGTGGACGTCCTCGCCGTCCGGCAGGGCCTCGTGGCCGTTCACCTCGACGACGCTCAGCGCGGTGAGTATCTCGCTCGCCGTCTCGTCGTCGACGATGCCCTGCTCGGCGAGCATCACGACGTGCGCGCGGTCGACGGCGACGTCGGCTTCGAAGATGCGCTCGTCCGCGGCGAGCGACGAGAGGAACTCCCGGGCGGGGCCGCCCGAGAAGCGCTCCCGCCGGACGACGTCCTCGCCGTCACTCATCCGTCTCGCCGCCGTCGGTGGCGAGCGCGGCCTCCTTCTCCGCGGCGGCGTCCGCCACCTCGTTCGCCAGGCGGGCCTGGAAGCCGTGGTACTTCGCCACGCCCGTCGCGTCCGCCTGCTCGATGCCCTGGACCGTCTCGGTGTTGAACGACGCGGCGTCCTCGGAGTAGACCGCGTACTCGCTCTCGCGGGCGACCGGACGGGCCTGCCCGCCGTCGAACTTCACCGTCACCGTGCCCGTCACCTTCGTCTGGGTCGCGTCGACGAACCCTTCGAGGGCGTCCATCAGCGGGTGGGCGAGCAGCCCCTCGTAGGCCTTCTCCGACCACTGCTGTTCGACCTGCTGCTTGAAGCTGCGCTCCTCCTTCGTCAGGACGAGGCCTTCGAGCGCCTCGTGGGCCGCGAGCAGCGTCGTCGCGGCAGGGTGCTCGTAGTTCTCGCGCACCTTCAGGCCGAGCATGCGGTCCTCCATCATGTCCGTGCGGCCGACGCCGTGCGCGCCAGCGAGTTCGTTGAGTGCCTCGATTAGCTCGACCGGCTCCATCGCCTCGCCGTCGACGGCGACGGGGTAGCCCTGCTCGAACTCGATCTCGACGAGTTCGGTGTCGCCGCCCGGGGCGTCCGTCCACTCGTAGATGTTCTCCGGCGGGACGTAGCCCGGGTCCTCCAGTTGGCCGCCCTCGATGGAGCGACTCCAGAGGTTGGTGTCGATGCTCCAGACGCCCTCGTTACCGCCCTCGACGGGCAGGTCGTGGTCGTCGGCGTACTCCATCTCCCACTCGCGGGTGAGCCCGAGTTCGCGCACGGGAGCGATGACGTCGAGGTCCGAGCCGCGCCAGACCGCCTCGAAGCGGAGCTGGTCGTTGCCCTTGCCGGTGCAGCCGTGTGCGAGCGCGTCGCAGCCGTGCTCCTGGGCGACGTCGAGGATGGCCTCGGCGATGACGGGGCGCGCGAGCGCGGTGCCGAGGGGGTAGCCCTGGTAGTCGGCGTTCGCCGTCACGGAGTCGAGACAGACCTCGGCGAACTCCGCCTTCGCGTCCACGACGTAGTGGTCCAGATCGAGCGTCTCCGCCGTCTCCGCCGCTTCGTCGAACTCCGCGTCAGGCTGACCGACGTCGACCGTGACGCCGATGACTTCGTCGTATCCGTACTCCTCTTCGAGGAGCGGGACGCATACTGTCGTGTCGAGACCGCCCGAGAAGGCGAGTGCAACGGTTTCCATGTACGACACCACAGTAGCTACGACGCCTTAAATTCTTCCCTGAATTTTTAGAAATAAAATGGCAAACTGGACTAACGACAATTTGTTCGCTTGTGAGTTCGTGATGAACGAACGCCGGGACGAGGGTGAATTGTAATTATGGGGCTAGCGGAGCCCCGGTCGTCGTCGCGGCGCGGAGGAAGAGACGGACCGGTCGCTGGTCGCAGGGGCGACCATCGCGACGGCGGTCCTCGTCATCGTTCACCTGTTCTGCGTCACTCGATATAAAGGCTTTCGGCCGGGCAACGTTTGCCAGCAGCTCGTGGGGCCCGGCGGTCGTCGTCGCGACGCGCGGACCGTCACGTCCGGCATCGCTGGTCTGATACCCCTCTGGCTCCTCGACGGAGGTAGCGTGTACAGCCTCAACGTCCCCGTCCCGGGCGCGGTCGAGCGCATCGCCAGCGACCTCCACCCCGACCTCGTCGCGTTCGACAGCGTCCGCGAGCGCCACACCCTCGTCTGCAAGCGACTCGGCGACGGCAGCGTCGCCCGACTCCAGACGCAGGTCCGGACCGCGCTCGCCGACACGCCGGCGTTCGAGGCTCGCGTCGCCGGCGTCGACTACTTCGAGCGCCCAGCACGTGGCGACGGCCCCGTCTTCTACCTCGCCGTCGAGAGCCCGGGGCTGCGCGACTGCCACCGCCGGCTGTGTTCGACGTTCGACCCCGTCGACGACATCGAGGGCGACGACTACGTCCCCCACGTCACGCTCGCGCGCGGCGGTAGCGTCGACGCGGCCCGGCGGCTGGCCGAACGCGAGGTCGACCCCGTGACCTGGACGGTGTCGCGGCTCGTCCTCTGGGACGCGACCTACGAGGAGCCAGCCGCCGAGTTCCGGCTGCCGGCCTGACTCGAATCTCCCGGTTCAGGGCGTCGGCGGGTCGCCGTCCCAGGCGTCCTGGTCGGTGTAGAAGTTGAGCATCGCGAACTTCAGCTTCTCCGGCGCGATGTCGATCATCTCCTCGCGCTCCTCCGGCGGGAACGTCTCGCGGACGCTGTACTTGCCCATGTCGGCGACGCTCGCGCCAGTGTACCGCTCGTCGAACAGCACGCGAACGCCGAAGTCGTCCGGCGCGCGGATGACGCGACCGAGCGCCTGCCGCGTCTTCCGGATGGTGGGAATCTCGACGGCGTACTCCCAGCCGGAGTCGTGGCCCGAGCGGTCGGCGAACGCGCGGTCGTAGGCGTCCTGGACCGCCTCCGAGCGGTCGTCGAGGTGGGGGTAGGGGACGCCGACGACGACCACGGTCCGGGCGTCGTCGCCGTCGAAGCTGACCCCCTCGGCCAGGGTGCCCCACAGCGAGGTGAACAGGACGGCGTCGTCGTCCGCGGTGAACTCCTCGCGCAGTTCCTTCGCGGACGTCCCCGCCTCGTCGAAGTAGAGCGTCGCGTCGAGCGACGACTCGACCATGTCGCGGTACCGCTCGGCCTCGCCGTAGCTCGGGAAGAAGACGAGCGCGTTGCCGGCCGTGAACCGCACCGCGTCCCGCAGCGCGTCCGCGATGCGCTGCTGGGTCTCGGGGTTCGAACGCTCGCTGGCGAACAGCGCGGGCGACTCGACGGCGAACGTGCGCCGGTTCGCCTCGGGGAACTGGAGGCCGTACGCCAGCGTCACCGGGTCCGAGAGCCCGAGTACGTCCGCGAGGACGTCGAACGGCCGTAGCGTCGCGCTCATGAGGACGGTCGCGTACACCTCGTCGAAGAGCTCCGCCGTCACCTCACGGGGGATGCAGGTGTACAGCTCTGCACGGCCGTACACCTCGTCGGTGCCCTCGTCGCGGCGCACCGAGACCACGGGGTACTGGCCGAGTTCGCCGCCCTCGTCCATGAACGACTGGACGAATCGCGCCGCGTGGAGCGTCTGGCACTCCCGGCGGGTCGTCGCATCGCCCTCGCGGTAGGCCTCCTCGTACTGCTCGTCGAGGTCGCGCCCGAGCGCCAGCGCGTCCTCCAGTTCGCCGCCGAACCCCGGCCCGGTGTACTCCTGGAGGAAGTTCAGCGTGAGGTCGTCGCGCCTGTTCTCGTTGGCGATGGAGACGTCCTGCCAGTTCTCGCCGACCTGCTCGCGGTCGCCGAAGCCGAAGGAGTCCTCGTAGGTCGTTCGCAGCGCGCGCTGGAACGCGGCGAGGACGTTGAACCCGGCCTCGCTGCGGTGGTCGTCGCTCTCCTGCAGTTCGTCGAGCGCGCTGTCGACCGTGTTCTCCGTGAGCGTCCGGGTAGCGTGCTCGCGGGCGACCCCCTCGACGTTGTGCGCCTCGTCGAAGATGGTGATGACGTCCTCGGGGTCGCGGCCCAGCCACCGGAAGAACTGCTCGCGGATGACGGGGTCGAGCAGGTGGTGGTAGTTGCAGACGACGAGATCGACCCCCTCCATGCCGTCCTTCAGCAGTTCGTAGCCACAGAGACCGTGCGCCTCGGCGTACTCGTAGACGTCGTCGGGCATCCGGACGTCGTCGTAGAGCCACTGGTAGAACTCGTCGGTGTCCGCCGTGAGGTTCTCGTAGTAGTACTCGCAGACGTTGGCGTCCTCCTGCTCCTCGATCTCCGCCTCGACGCGTTCGAGTTCGTCCATGACGGCGCTGCGGGCCTCGGCGGCCTCGTCGTCGCCCGCCTGGGCCTGTTCGAGCAGTTCCTCCTGGCGCCGTTCGAGTTCCCGCCTGTCGCGCTCGGAGTCGACGACCTCGTAGGTGCTGTCCCGAAGCACCTGGCACTCCTGATAGTCGACGTCGACGTGGCACATCGACCCCTTGCCGCGGAAGACGACGGCGCGCAAGGGTTCCTGCTCGTTGATGGCGCGCGCCTCGCGGACGAACTGGCGCATCTGCTGGTGGACGTTGGTCGTGATGACGACCGTCTTGTCCTCCTCGCGGGCGTACTCCAGCGCCGGCACGAGCGACGAGAGCGTCTTGCCGGTGCCGCAGGCGCCCTCGAAGACCACGTCCTGACCACGGGTGAGCCCGTTGTAGATGCGGTCCATCGCGTCGCCCTGGTTCTGGTAGGGCTCGTCGTAGGGGAAGAACCGCATGTACTCGTTCGTGGTCGACACGATACGTGATAGGCGGCCGGTGCGTCAAAAACCCTTGCCTGTCCGGGCGCTGACCCGTCTGGCGGTCGGCGTGGCGTTCGACCGTCGAAACGAGCCATCACCAGAACAACAGCTTGACGCCGAGAGGGCGAACGCAGGTCAGGTCGTCGACTCCGGGACCGTCTCCCGCAGTTCCGGTTCGAGGTAGACCTTCTTGACCTGCTCGTTCAACGTCACCATCTCGTCCTCGATGTCGGTGATGCGGTCGTCCATCTCGCCGGTGTCCAGCGAGGGGTCGAAGGCGACGTCCGCGCCGACGATGACGCGGTCCGGCCCGAAGTACACCGTCCGGAAGTCGACGACGTCGGTGACCTCCTCGCGACCGGCCAGCATCGCACGCAGTTCGTCCTCCTCGTTCCGGGGGAGGCTCTCGCCGAGCAGCAGGCGCTTGTTCTCCCACGCGAGCGCGACGGCGAAGCCCATCAGCATCAGGCCGATCAACAGCGCAGCCACCGCGTCGTACATCGGATTGCCGGTCACGCGCGAGAGGTACACGCCGACGAGCGCGATGCCCGCGCCGGAGAGTGCGATGGTGTCCTCGGTGAGCGCGGTCAGCGTCGTCACGTCGCTGGTCTTGCGGAAGGCCTCCCGGAACCCGCTCCAGTCGCGGCGTCGTATCTCCGCGCTCATAGCGTCGTACGCCTTCTTGAACGCGTAGCTCTCGAAGAGGATGGCACCGATGAGCACCGCGTAGTTGACGAAGACCGGGTCGAAGGTGAGCCCGAGCAGCGTCACGTCGCCGAGGTGCTCGGTGTGCGGGTTCGTCAGCGCCTGGTAGCCGTGCTTCGCGCTCTCCCAGCCGGCGATGCCGAAGAGCAGGACGCTCACCAGGAAGCTGTAGAAGAACTGCGCCTTGCCGTACCCGAAGGGATGGCCGCGGGTCGGTTCCCGCTTGCCGTACCGGATACCGATGAGGAGAAACACCTGATTGCCGGTGTCGGAGATGGAGTGATACGTCTCCGAGAGCATCGCCGCGCTCCCCGTGAGCAGGAAGCCGGCGAACTTCAGCACGGCGATGGCCCCGTTGGCGAACAGGGCCGCGAGAACGACGGACTTGCTCTCTGCCATTACGCAGACGACTACGCGCAGGGGGCAAAGATGTTGCGACGGAAAAACTCTCGGCGGTGGGGTTCCTACGTCCGCCCGTGATCACAGTCGTCTCCGACACCCACAGCACGTCCGGCCACGAACTGTCCGGGCGGACCCTCGACGCGGTCCGCGAGGCCGACCTCGTCGTCCACGCCGGCGACTTCACCACCGAGGCGGCGCTCGACGCGTTCGAGGCCGCGAGCGAGCGTCTGGTCGCCGTCAGCGGGAACAACGCCACGGACGGGGTCGAGGACCGACTACCGGGTGCCCGGTCGTTCGAGGTGAACGGGGTCCGGTTCGCGCTCACCCACAGACAGGACGGCGGCAGCGTGGGACTGGAGCTGTTCGGACGCGAGCGCGACGCTGACGTCGTCGTGTTCGGACACTCCCACCGCCACATGGTCAGGGACACCGGGGAGGTGACGCTGCTGAATCCGGGCAGTCACGCCCGACCGCGAGGGAACCTCCCGACGCACGTCGAACTGCAGCCCGACGGCGACGGGCTCGAGGGGCAGGTCCACACCAGGGACGGGGCGCTCGTCGAGGAGTTCCGCATCGAGAAGTAGGAGAGCGGTCGCAGCCGGGCGACGGCTGGAGTGGGGACGGGGAAGACTGGAGGAGAGCAGTGGAGGGCTGAAGCGGGTTTCAGGGGCGGAGGTACGCGACGGGTCGAGCGATCGATGGTGGACGGTGTGGCGCGGGAGTCGGGGGTGTGGAGGGCAGACGCGGCGGGTTCCGTGTCGACGGGGAGCGGCCGTCAGGGCCTGTGTGAGAGTCGGCGGAGAGCCGGCGTCAGCGGAATGGGGCATGTGGGGGAGAGCCGACGTCAGTGGGGTGGAGGGCCGAAGCGGGCGGCCACACTCTACCCTACGAACGACTGTATCAAGTAGGCTGCGTAAGCACAAAAACGCGTTTTAGTTACCGGTTCCGCACGTACCACCAGGCCGCGCCGAGCGCGAGCACCAGCGCGCCGCCGGCGAAGAAGAGCAGGCCCGGCGGCAGCGAACTGAACAGGGCGTCGGCGGCCCCGTCGGCGGCCTGCGCGGTCGTGGTGGTCGTCTCGGCGTCGGTGGACATGATGCCCACCTGGCCGCCGTCCGCGCCGCCGGCGTCGCCCGCGTCCGTCGCCGCCTCCGTCTCGGGACCCAGCGCGAGCAGGCCCGCGTCGAAAGCGTACTGGACCGCGGCGCTGACGGCACCGAGGAGCACGGCGATGCCGAGCACGCGCGAGAGGGCGTCCTTGAGTCCGGTCGTCTCCTCCTCGCGGCCCGCGAAGAGGACGAGCGGCTGGTCGGTCGGCGCGTACACCGTCATCTCGCGCCCCTTCTCGGAGTAGACGGTGTCGACCGACTCGACGAGGTCGGCCTCTTCGAGATTGCCGAGGTGGTACTGGACGTTCTGGAGGGAGGTGTCGACCCGGTCGGAGAGCTGCGACGGGGTGGCGGGGTCGTCGTGGAGTTCCGACAGGAGGGTCCGTGCCGTCCCCGAGGAGAGGGCACCGAGCAGGTCGTCGGCGTCCTCGCTGTCGACGCCGAGGACGCGCGGGTTGCCGTCCTGCGTCGGGTCGGCGTCCGAACTGGAGGGCAGCAGGTCAGCCATGCGCGAACATATACGACCGCTGTTCAATCAACGTTTCTACTGACACGTGTGGATAACGTTACGACGACACTAGTAAGATGTCTGTTATTTCCACGGGCGCTGAACTGGTGCACGACGCGAGCGTCCTCGTGGATCCGTCGCGGGCCCGCGTTCGTCGCGCCGGAGGAGGGTTCCAGCCCGCAATCGGAGCCACACCGCCGACGACGTGGCGCGCGCCGGCGAGAACGAACCGCGGGATTTTTGCGAAACTTCTTACGTAATCGAGCACCAAGGTGGACTGAATGGCCCGCGCCGAGAACACGGAACTCGTCGACCGGTTCGAGCAGTTCTACCGGCGCTACTACAGCGACGAGATCGGGGAGCTCGCCCAGCAGTACCCCAACGAGAAGCGGTCGCTGTACATCGACTGGGACGACCTCTATCGCTACGACGCCGACCTGGCGGACGACTACATCGCCCAGCCACAGCAGCACCAGGAGTACGCCCAGGAGGCGCTGCGCCTCTACGACCTCCCGGTGGACGTGAGCCTCGGGCAGGCCCACGTCCGGATGCGCGGCCTGCCGGAGACGACCGACATCCGCGCCATCCGCGCGCGGCACGTGAACACGCTCGTCAGCGTGCAGGGCATCGTCCGCAAGGCGACGAGCGTCCGTCCGAAGATACAGGAGGCGGCGTTCGAGTGTCAGCGGTGCGGGACGCTCACCTACATCCCCCAGGAGGGCGGCGACTTCCAGGAGCCCCACGAGTGCCAGGGCTGCGAGCGACAGGGACCGTTCCGCATCAACTTCGACCAGTCGGAGTTCATCGACTCCCAGAAGCTCCGCGTCCAGGAGAGCCCGGAGGGGCTGCGCGGCGGCGAGACGCCCGAGAGCATCGACGTCCACATCGAGGACGACATCACCGGCGAGGTGACGCCGGGCGACCACGTCACCGTGACGGGCGAACTCCACCTCGAACAGCAGGGCAGCGGCCAGGAGAAGTCCGCCGTCTTCGACGTGTACATGGACGGCGTCTCGGTCGAGATCGAGGACGAGGAGTTCGAGGACATGGAGATCACCGACGAGGACAAACAGGAGATAATGGAGCTCTCCAACGAGGACGGCATCTACGAGAAGATGGTCGACTCCATCGCGCCGTCCATCTACGGCTACCGCCAGGAGAAGCTGGCGATGATCCTCCAGCTGTTCTCCGGCGTGACGAAACACCTCCCGGACGGCTCGCGCATCCGCGGGGACCTCCACATGCTCCTCATCGGCGACCCGGGTACCGGTAAGTCCGCGATGCTGCAGTACATCCGCAACATCGCGCCGCGGTCGGTGTACACCTCCGGCAAGGGTTCCAGTTCGGCCGGTCTGACCGCGGCGGCCGTCCGCGACGACTTCGGCGACGGCCAGCAGTGGACGCTGGAGGCCGGCGCGCTCGTGCTCGCCGACAAGGGCATCGCCGCGGTGGACGAGCTCGACAAGATGCGCCCCGAGGACCGCAGTGCGATGCACGAGGCGCTCGAACAGCAGTCCATCAGCGTCAGCAAGGCCGGCATCAACGCGACGCTGAAGTCGCGCTGTTCGCTGCTCGGCGCGGCGAACCCGAAGTACGGCCGGTTCGACCAGTACGAGCCCATCGCCGAGCAGATCGAGCTCGAACCGGCGCTCATCTCCCGGTTCGACCTCATCTTCACGGTCACCGACCAGCCGAACGAGGAGGACGACCGCCACCTCGCCGAGCACATCCTCCAGACGAACTTCGCGGGCGAGCTGAACACCCAGCGGACGGAGATGAGTGCGCCGAACGTCTCCGCGGAGGACGTCGACGAGCAGACCGAGGAGGTGGCGCCGGAGATCGAGGCAGACCTCCTGCGGAAGTACATCGCCTACGCGAAGGCGAACGTCTATCCGACGATGACCGAGGAGGCCAAGCAGGCCATCGAGGACTTCTACGTCGACTTGCGCTCGAAAGGCCAGGACGACGACGCTCCCGTGCCCGTCACGGCCCGGAAGCTGGAGGGGCTGGTCCGGCTCTCGGAGGCGAGCGCGCGCGTCCGCCTCTCGGACACCGTCGAGCGCGAGGACGCCGAGCGCGTCATCGACATCGTCCGGTCGACCCTGCAGGACATCGGCGTCGACCCCGAGACGGGGCAGTTCGACGCCGACGTGGTCGAGACGGGGACGTCGAAGTCCCAGCGCGACCGCATCAAGAACATCAAACAGCTCATCGCCGACATCGAGGAGGAGTACGACGAGGGCGCGCCGATCGACGTGGTGCTCGACCGTGCGGACGAGATCGGCATGGACGCCTCGAAGGCCGAACACGAGATCGAGAAGCTCAAACAGAAGGGCGAGGTGTACGAACCCTCGACCGACCACCTGAGGACGACGTAGATGGACCGCATCTAATGCAGAGCGTATAGATTCAGTTTATATCGGTGGGACGATACAGCCCCTCCTCCTCGCACGCCGACGACGAGGCACGCGCGCGTGAGTAAGCTTAATAACCCCTCAGTATCATGAGTGAGACAATGCCAGACCTTCCGGTGCAGTCGGAGGTCAGCTCTTCCCTGGAGCGCCGCGTCCACCAGCAGAGTGGGCGCGGCATAGTTGAATAAGGGCGGGTCATCAAAGACGGGCAACACCCCCCCAGATAAGTTTCTCGGTTGGGCCCAAAGTCGGATTCTCGTAATTGGGCTGTTCACCCACCTCTATACCCTACTATCGTCCGTTTTAGCGACTATTGTCGCACCCGGACTTTGCCATCCTTTAAGTCAAATAGTCAGGTTGAATTACACTTTCGGCCTTTATATGTGTATCCTGCTTTGGGACGCTTGGGTTTTCCCGGTAATCCGGCAATGGAGCCCACAACACGTTGTTCTCGTAGTCATTATTCTCCTCCTCAGCTACCTCCTCGGTCACGATGTCGTGGAACTATTCTTTAGCGCGCTTCTGGGAACATGCATCAGCCTTCTGATTGAAGGCAAATAGCATACCGTATCTCGCCGCATATCTTCCGATACTCTTGGTTTCCCTCCCGACGCATTATTGTCAATAAACTAACCTTATGCTAGTCACGCCCCTTTATTCAATCGAAGATGATTGCGGAAGAACAGCTTCAGAGCGCATCGGTCGAACAAGCAACGCTCCACGAATTCACCGGATGTGATGGGTGCGAGCGCCCGCTTCCGTGCTTCGAGTGCTACCGCGAGGGCAAGTGGCCGCTATGCTGAGCGAGGAGCGCGTGAAACGAGCCATCATCCGGCTCGACAGTTCGCGGGAAGGTCGCCTGGCACGGGAAGAAATCGAGGAGGGCGTCTCCATGCGAGAGGTCATGCACAGTTACGACCTGAGCTTCCAGCAGATTGAGGACCTGCGCGTGGTCCAGCGGGCTCTCCGAGAGTGCTAGCTCTTGATTCCTTTATAAGCAAGTATTTTCCTGGTCGTCGATTACGAGGGCTTGAGAGGTTCTACCGCCGGACCTTGCAGCATAATGGGTGTGTGCGCGAGTATATGGGGAGTAATCACGTTCGGCTTGGCTTCTACTGGTTCAATCTCAGCAATCGGGTCTATATGGAGGTCTATTGTGAGAGAGGAGAGGCCGTTCTCCACGAGTCGAGATTGGGACTCTATCGTTAGCATAGCTGTGCGAGAATGCCCGCACTTGCCGCCCGTGCAGGGGCCCGTCGATTGCCTGCGCGCTCAGTTTGCGCCATGGCTTGCTCCTCACAGCCGCGAGACGTACTGGCAGTAGGCGCTGGTAGGAGTGCTGTGCGACAATAAGCAATGAGTGCAACCCTGATTCGAATTGCTCCTCAGAAGCCAGTGAGGGAATATCCCCTCGACTAGCTCAACTCATCCATCATGAGCGATTGCGACCGCAATGGCCGCCGAGGTGTAATCGAGCCCGATATTGAGTGCACGCCTCGGACTCAAGGGCGCTCTATGAAGCGCAGACTGAGCAGATGGAATGAAAAGCACAGGGCCCTCGTGCAGTCGGTGAGAACTCAGGGAACGTCCCGAATTACATCTGGGGCCTATGGTTCTCATTCCGTTTATTTCTATGAGTGTTAAAGTGATAAAAGATGTGCAGAATCCATGAAAAAGAGCCTCGGATTTTGGCCGAAGAGAGAAGAATATTCTGAGTTAGTGATTCTGCTCCCGGAATCCGATTCTGATTTGGCACTTGTTTTCATCAAATTCTGCACAGGTTTTATTCATTTAACTGCGCTATGAAGAAATGCAGCAATGAAGCTCACACAGCTCAAGGGCGTTGGCCCTGAGAAGGCCGAGAAGCTCCGCGACGCGGGCTTCAACATGGTCGAGGATATCGCAGTGGCAAATATCAACGTTCTAGATGAGGTTTCCGGTGTTGATGCGAAGAAAATTCTGATGGAGGCGCACCGCCTCGCTCCGGAGTATAAGGACAGGCAGACAAAGCAGAATATCAAGCGTCCCTATATCTGTAGAGATTGCGGATATCGGTCTCCTACCAAGGCCGGGCTCACTCGCCATCAACAAGAAGGGGATGATGAGTGCATCTACAAGAATTGGGGGCGGTCTCGGGATAGTCGCGAGAAGAAGGCGAAGTACGCCAGGGGCTACTAACTCATGAGTGACGATATCGATAATCTGGATGAGTGGGAGCCGGAGGAAATGCGGCAGAGTGCGGCAGAGTGGAAGGATGAAGGCTGGGACGAATTAGCGGAGAATCTGATGGCGAAGGCCAACCAGGTCGAGGAACTGCAAGAATCTCGCACGGAGACCTCTGAGAAGGAAACGACGGAAATTGAGGAGCTTCGTGAACAGGCTGAGCATCTTGAAGAATTGGGATGGGACACGCAGGCTGAGGAAGTTCGGGCAGCGATTCACGACGCCACTGATGAGAGTGAGGAATCTGAAACTGAAGAGTTAGAATCTCTCAAAGAGCAGGCCGAGCATCTTGACGCACTTGGATGGGAGGATGCAGCGGAAGAGGTTCGTGCAGAGATTGACGAACTCCGAGAATGAAGTCATACGTCATTCCAGGCATCACGAAACGTGAGTACACTAGCCTCAATGTGGAGGGCTTTAGAACCGTTCAGGACGTCGGTGAGGCGGAGTCATGGCAGGAGATTGCCGATGCTCTCCCTGAAGGAGCAAGAGAACGAGAACGGTCTGAACTCGTATATCGGCGGGGTCAGGACCTTCACGAGATACTCCAAGAGGCTGAACGGGAAGTTGAGGAGTTTGACGAATCCGGTGCCATGAAGGAGCGCGTGAAAATAGAACGCGTAGGGGTCCGATTACTAGACGAAGGCTGGGAGGAGGCAGCCTGTTACCTATTCGGGAAAGCGGAGGCCACCGATGGAACTGATTGACCTGCCCTCTCTCGCCGAGCAGGACGTGAGTGTGCTGATGGAAGAGGGATATAACTCGCTTGGCGCACTTGTCGCCGCAGAGCCCGCTATCATGGCTGGCCGGACACACCTGTCAGTCGGAGAGGCAGTGGACATCCGAGAAGATGCGGCGCAACTGCTGAGTGACGGCTACGATATCATGCAGGAACACGGGGTCGATGCTGAAGGCTCGATGTCGACCGAGCAGTTGGAGCTATTCGAGGACGAGCTTCGGGCTCGAGGATGGGAGAGTGCCGCGGATAGAGTACGGGCTGAAATCGAATCTCGAAATGGTCCGCAAGTGAAGTTCTGAAATGCTCACGGACCTTCCGAGCGTGGACGACGAGGACGCAGTCGCTCTCAAAGAAGCCGGCTATGGGGATTTCACTGATATTGTGAGAGCAGAGGCCGAGACGTTCGTTGAAGAGGCCCCATTCCCGCCACAGAAGGCCGCAACCATCGGAATCGAGGCCCGAGAGTACTATGAGGACATCGTGTATCTGCGAGATCTCTACCAGGACTCGGACAGGCTGGAGTCGTTTCCCGCTGATTTGAACGGGATGCAGTCTCAGAGCCCGATGCGACCACAACAGGACGAGACAGAAGATATACCGAGCGCTAAAGAGATGCGGCAGTGGATGTTCTGGCTATATGCGAACGACTGGGAGGATGCAGCCCTCCGATTGCAGGCCGAGCTTGATGCCTATTACGACTATTCGATGAGCAAGTCCATCACGGCGCTCTAACGACTGCCGGTCTCATATTGACGACCCGCCTGATTGGCTGTGCACGGACTGGAGCGACTGTTCAGCGGGCTCCTCATCCAACCATGCTGAATCGCTCACCTCGACCTGACCGAGCGCATAGAGACGACTCCACCGTGCGCCCCATGAGACTCCCAATATCGCATTTCAGAGTCTGAGAGGCCGAAAAATACGAGTCGTTGATTCCACCTATCCGTAGACGGTTTACTAATGATTTTGAGGAATAGAAAGCCTGAGATGGCTATTAGGGGCCTAGGGAAATATATTAAATACCCAGAATCTAGATTTGCCTCTCTTTCTACTATAGGAGAGAATCACCCTCACGAGCGTTTGCAGTCAATCCTTAAGATATTCCAGCATGAATTAAAGATAAATGGAGAGCACTGAGCTAACATTATACGGCCATAATAGGGAAGGAATCATATCCATCATGGGTGACATCTTAGATGATTGCCGGGAACAAGGGGTGGAATTTGATGGGCCAATCACACCACCAACGGTCAAGACGGCAGAAGCTGAGGAATACTATGAAGACCGAAAAGAAGAGATCGACGTCCCAGATTGGATAAGAGACGTAGAATTAGACGAAGACATTCTAGCTGCACTGGGGGACTCACAGCAAACAATCCATGCCCGAATTATACGAATCTACGGCAATTCCAGCATCGTGAAAGAGACCGCTTTCCGTGAGCCTCCGGCTGGAGTTTCTATAGAAATTCACATAGACATACAAACAGGCTATAGTGCAGGCAGTAGTCCCCCGTATACCTACGACCCAAGTAAAGATCACGTCACAGACATTTGATAAAGGTTCTAAACTGCTGACTTTGCTACGGCTGATGTCCTCAACGTACTCTAATGTCAAGTGAGGTAATGGGGAGAAGAGCCATGTGCCACCACGGCTCTGATTACTGTTTGGGTAGACTACAGAACCAGAAATAGACACTCATATTGCAGTAGAAGTCCTATGAACCGGTTTAATCGAGTATCAGCACAAGGCATTAAGGGTGCAAGCGATTATCAATTCTCATGAGTTCGCATTGGTCGAGCATTGGCGTAAAACCAGATACGAAAGAGGAACTCGATGAAGTGAAGCCGCGGGGCGTGAATTGGGATAGATTCGCGCGAGATATGCTTGAGGCCTGGAAGAAAGAACAACAAGAGAGCTAACGAACATGATGCATCGAAAAGCTCGGAATGATGATGTGCGGACCCATGTTGGTGGCATGGGCCTGCCGAGCCCCAATTTCTGCCGAATGACTTCAGTCTATCATGAACCGAAGCCAGCGCAATTCAATATCAGAGTCTCAACCTCATAAAGCCAGTGCAGGGTCTGGAAACGATGATTTCCAAAGGTTCCGCGACCGACTGGAGAGCGTCACGGAAGGAACTCATCCGCTCGTTGATATCGAGAACGGAACGAAAGAGAGCTATCAGCAACATCAATACGAAGAAAATCGACTGACATGGAGCGAGGTCGAGGGGAACTGCGCGATTATGCCCGTAAACAATCTCGCATTCGTTGACGTGGATGAACCGGACGAAGTTCCGGACGTGATTCGGGCTCTGCCAGAAACCCTTCGAGTCGATTCGCCTCACGGTGGATACCACCTATATTTTCGCTGCAACGGTGAGCTTGAGAATAGCAAGTTCGACTGGGGAGAAGTCCGAGTCGATACGTGGTACGTGATGGCGCCAGGGTCAGTGATAGACCACGACGGATACTGCGGGGATGATTGCTCTCACTCCGGTGAGAGTCGTTATGAGCTGTCGCAAGATAGAGAGCCTGCAAGAATCACCCCAGAGCAATTACCAGACCCGACGGCCAGTGAGACAGCCCAGAGCGTACAGCAGGAGGAAGTCGAGTTTGATTCCGTTGATGTAGATTTCCACATCAAAAGCCGGATTGAAAAGGCCAAAAATGCGAAGCACGGCGAACAATTCACGGCGCTCTGGGAAGGTCGATACCGAGATGCCGGTTACAGTGACCGTTCGACCGCTGAAGCAGATCTCCTGTGCCGGCTAGCCTTCTGGTTGGAGAAGGACGAAAAAGCGATGGCCTGCGCGATGGATATCGCGTGCAGTGAGCATCCACGGACCGACGGGATGAGTCCCCGCAAGTGGCTTGAACGAGACGGAGTCTATCGGGAAACCTCCTTAAAATCCGCCACTGCTACCGTAGATAACGAGTATTCAGGGTCCACATCCGGGACCTATCGGCCAACGGTGAGCAAACTCACGAAGGATGCAGTGTTCGAGGCATTGATGGACCTGAAAGCAGCAACCTCAACGGAAATCGCCGAACATGACGCCACGGACCGAAGCAAGCGCCAAATACAGAACGCGCTAAAGGAATACGACGAGCAAGACGTCATCGACTGGACGAAAGATGGCCGCCAAGTCTACTATTATATCGCGGACTGCGAAGAGTTCATCCCAGACGGCCAGCGAGCAGAACTCGGGCTCTGACGTGCAGCAAAAACCGCAAACCAATGCCCCACGTGATTATGGTTTCGTGAATTAATCAAACTGATATATTCTCTGGGTCTGGTGCGTTTCTGTTCTCTACTGGCTTCCCCATCCCTTACGCCCACGTGATTATGATTTCGTGAATTAATCGAACTGATAAGTGGCTCTGGGCATCATTATATTTCGGCCCTAAATGCTGAGAGCAATGAATTTATAATAAGCTATTACTAATCCCTACATATGTCAAACCGGATTGATAGAGTGTCACGACGGCGTTACCTCCTCGGAGCTGGAACAGCCATTGCCACTGGTCTTGCAGGCTGCACAGGAGACAACTCTGAGGGGAAAACAACGGATGGCGACAATACGACGACGCCCTCATCGTCGGGATCTACTGACACAACCAATAATAACTCCTCAAAGAAGGCCAACTTCAAAATAGTATCCATCAATGCTCCAGAAGAAGTGGAAGTCGGGCAAACGTTCGACTACCAGGTCAAGGTGAAAAACACGGGTGGGGCAGACGGAACATGGACAGAAACCCTGAGCGCCAAAATTGGAGACTCCTCGTGGGGCAAGGTTGATGATATCAAGATGGACGTGCCGGCTGGCGAGACCAAGACATGGAAGAGTGACAAAGGTGACATCCCCTACCAGACAGTTGTCACTTATCGGCTAGAAAACGCCCAGAAGGAATTCAAAGTCCAGGCCGTCTCTGCTTCGCTCAACTACGGTGAGGGTTTCAAAGCCCCCAACGGGATGGCAGTTACAGTCAAAGATGTCGAGATGAAGTCGTATTATGAATATAAGGGCTACGACGGCAGTACAAAAGAAAAGCGTGCTAGCGACGACAAACAATGGGCGTTTGTGCAGCTACGTTCAAAGAATAAGGGCGATGAGCCGGTCTTTGCTCCGATGAAGTCGGATATCTCCATCATTGTAGACAACCGGCAATTCGACTACAAAATCATCAATAAAGAGGACGGCATCTACGAAGGCAACGAGATCTCACCAGGCATTGTCCGTGAGGGTTGGATTGCCTATGAGGTCCCCAGCAACCTATCAAAGAGCGATATTGAGGTGGCATGGACAGGCGAAGATTTCAACGGGAGTTGGACAGTTCGCTGGTCGTCTGCATAACTGTAGGCTACTAAGGGCGTTTTCTGGTATCTGATTTTGTCTATAATGTTTTAATAGCACAGCTGTCGAGGAGAAGTCGTACATTCTGACTACGAACCTGCTGATTCTGTTGAAACGCTGTGAGCGGGCTCTGAGGCAGTTGTTGTAGAAAGTGGCACCCATTGCAGATCTCCGCCGAGGAATTAGTAGGCGAGCCCGCTCCAGTCACCTTACGAGACGACCAGGAGACTTCCGGTGCTGAAAATCGAGCTAGCGGTTCAGAAAATGGCTATAGACGGTCTGACTCCAGCAAGTCCTGAACAACCTGTTTTTGGGAGTCATCAATTAGGTATCTGAATGCTCGAAGTGCTTTTTCTCCTTCCTCAGTGGTTATAACAATCTTATTTCGGCCATCTTGCTCTATAGTTATGTAACCACGCTCTTCCATCGGGTCAAGTATCTCATTATCGAGGACACGGTACTTCCCCTTATCATCAATATCCATCTCCGTTACAAAAGGCATATTGAGATGTTCTCCAACATGGATGAGCTTTCCTTTTGAAGATTTCAATCCATGCCATATCATCTGGTCGATAACATACAGCATCTGAATCTGCTGCTGTTCCGGAGCATCAATTGGATACTGAGGTAACTCCTCCACAGACTCAATATCGCTGGGGTGATTACCGTCGTAGTCCCTAGCCCGGACATAATACGGGGTGGCGTCAATCGCCATGCACGCAATCATTCCTGCAATGGCAGTAACTTTGCTTCCAGTCGAGACGTTCACGTAGACCTCATCATCCTCAAATTCCGTGATGAATTCAGCAATGAGCCCCAACGAATCGTAGAGGTCGAAGATATCACAAGAGTCTCGCACGACTTGAATCGAGTGGTTAGCCAACTGTTCGATTATCCTCTCAGCTCTTTCTTCATCTTCTGGTCCATCCTCACTGTGACCGATAAGCACGACTTTGTCTGCCTTGTATTCAATCGCACTCTTGTAGATACGCTCTTCCTCGTATCCGACTGGCATGATATGGACTCGGTCGGGTACGTCTAAATCCATATTCACAGAAATACACTCGATAGTAATAAAATTACACGACTATATGGTAGTGCGCCAGTACCATACTATCCCTCTATCAATTCAGTTCAGTCATTCTCATTAGTCCGTTACCTTTTAGTTCCAGTAGGTACAATACTCTAACAACAAGGGAGGTACTCCGAGCTAAGGCAGGTAGAAAGCGTGAAAATGCGGCCCGCAAACTGTGCTGGAACACTGGTGACGCGGGCCTCGGTCGAACGCCCTACGGACACCCCTTGGCCGCCGGGGATTAGGGGTCCCCGGGAAGGGCGTCTAGGGCTCAGTCGGATATTCTGGGCTACTAGTGAAATAACTTGTCCTTCTTTTCGCGCGGCCACCTCGAACCATATGAGTTCGAAATCTGAGACAACAACTGAACCTGACCATACGCCGTGGGATGAACTCACCGCGGCCCGACAGCGAGTAGCACTGACTATCGCCTACGTCCACGGACCGACGACCTTCAACCGTCCCGATCTCCGGGACGACGTGAAGGACTCCTCTGCCATCGAGGACGTCGTCGACAAGGACCGGGTACTCACATCGCTGAAGTACACCCGACTCCTGAACGCCCTCGAGGAGCACGGTTATCTCATCAAGGAGTTCCAGGGCGGAACGAATCCCGTCATCCTGGACGTCGAGTACGACTCGGACCGCGACACGCGCAATGCGGCTCCGTGGGGTGACGACAGTGCCCTTCACACACTCGTCGACCAGGTGTGTGACCGCGAGGGCATCACGCGTGACCTTCTCGACGAAGTCGACAACGAGTACGACTTCAACGAGGTCAAGGACAAGGTGAACAGCGAAGTCGGCCGATTCGTTCTCCGGCCTTACGCTGACCCCAGCAAGTACCGGTTCACCAAGGAGACGTACAGTCTCGTCCGGGCCAAGGCGGAGAAGAAGGCCGACAGCGACGAGTAGGCTCTCGTAGCCTACTTCGGCAAAGTTCCATTCTACGCGCGTGAGCGGGCTCTCCTACTGATTCTGTTGATGGTGGCACCCGATGCATATCACGACACAGAAATTGGGCTCTCCATACAGGTGGGGCACCCCTCGCGGCTGTGAGTACGGATGGAGAGTCCAGATCCTGCTTGAGCGAATTGGGCTGGAAGAAGTTACTTCACTTTCTCCGTTTCAATGCTATCCCTCAATCTCCCGGTTCGAACTGGCGCGAAGTCTTTCGCTTCATCCCGTACCTCCATTGCTATCTCCTGGATACCATCATCGAGATTATCCGCATCACCGAGTATCCGTTGGATTTCACCGCTCTGCGAAATACGTTGAACGGCAGGCCTCATGTATGGTTGCGGAGGGTGATGGCTCGTTCCAAATTCCTGGTAGATAGCATAGTGTACCTCGGTCTTGACGGCCCAGACGACCTCTCCGTTGGGAAGACTGCTCTCCCACTCCTCCAGCTCATTCTGGAGCCCCTTCATTCCGCGAATCTCTAGGTCGAAATCCATAGTCGAATTAATAGTCCATATTGAGACTGCGAAGCTCTGTGACTAAGCCACGGGCCGCCTCCTGGCCTTCTCGCTGACCATTCGCGTAGACGGTTACACTCCCGACAACTGGAGCATTGCGACCACTGCGACCGCGACCGCCACTCCGGTCAACCTCTGCCTTTGGAACAATCTCCTCGCCAGCGTGCACTTGAGCAAGACCGGTTTCTTCAATCAGGCCACCCGTATCTAGCTGCGGAATATCCAACGTCTGGCCTCCAAGCGTCGCTGATGGGACGTTCATTGTACCGCCACCAATCGTCTGGCCCGCAATGGTTACGGATGGGAGGTCGATGCTCTGCCCGCCAAGCTCGGCCTCCGGGATTTCGAGCTTGTTCGGCATGATTTTGTTGAACTTGTCGATGATGGCGTTGGCCGTATCTGAGGCAAGCTTCTTGCCAGCACTCACCAGGTCGTTGACAGCGTCGTTCTTGATGTAATCGACTACCTCCCCGAACATCTCGGGAATGAACGAATTGCCAATGAGCCAATCGTAGACAGCCTTGAACGGCGCTTTGATGGCCTTAATCACGACGTCGATAGCGCCGCCAATCATCCTGGCCGCGTCGTTCTTCAACCAACTCTCGATTCGGCCGATGGTTCTCTCGACGAACCCAGCGATTCCGTTCCAGGCCTCCTCCCAATCTCCACTGATGAGATCGAGAGTGACATTGATGGCCGTGAGAATGGCATCGAGTGTGGTCGTCAATATCAGCTCGATAGTGCCGAGGACGCCATCGAGGATGCGGATTAGGTCATCACCGAATAGCTTCCATGCTCCCTGCACCGTATCGAGGAACGGCTTGATGATGAAACTCCAAATCGTGTTGAAGGCCTGGCGAGCGGAGGCCACGATGCCATCATTCCCGGTCATGTGCTGCCGCCAAATCTTAGATATCTCTTTGGCGAAGGACCGGATGTTCTTCCCAATCGCTCCAGTGAGCCGGTTGATGATATTCTTGATAGTGGTCCAGGTCTGCTTGGCCTCCGTTTCCATCTGAGCAATATTCGAGGCGAACTTCGTGCTCGCGGTTTTCGACTTATCGATGATTTGGCGCTCAATCGCGCCCATTGCGGTTTTGACGTTCTTCTCCGTCTGATTGAACGCAGTCCGGGCTGTTCGCTTGATGCTGGTGAGCGTCGGTTTGAGGTCCGTTTGTAACTGCTGGAAGCCGCTCGTCACTGCGCCAGTAATCTTGTTGGTGGCTCGCTTGAGCGTGGGCTTGGCCGAGGTGAACGTCTGCCTGACCTTCTGAAACGCTGTCTTCGTCGTGTCCCGGATACCGAACAGATTCTTCTTCCACGCTGTCCCGAGTGACCCAGCGAGCCCGATAAGCGTGGTAATCGTGCCACCGGTGACGAGACCAGCGACAGCAAGCCCGAGAGCCTTGAGCGCAGTCTTGGCATCCTTCATATCCCGCGCGGACATCCCAAACTGCTCACCGAGCTTCTTGATTTTCGCCTTGAACGCCGGCAGTTTCTTATTGAGACGGAGCACCCACTGCACCATCTCATCCAGCAAGCGAACGACGTCAGTGAGGAAGGGGAGCAGTGTCTCTGAAATCTTGGTTCCGAGCTTGACGATTTTCGGAGCGAGATTCACAAGTGACGTCGCTAAATCCTTGATATCGGGATAGAGCGTCTTGACTGTCTGTTTAACGAGCCGGAACGCGCCTGGTGCATTCTTCTCAATCCACCGCACGCCGGCCATGAGTTCTGGGAGGACTTTGCGGCCGATGGTCCCCATTTCGCGGGCGATGGCCGGAATCCACTTCATCGCCTTCTGACCCAGTGTCACCATTGCCTGCTCGAACTTCTGTGTCGGTCCGATAGCGCTCAGTGTTCGCTTCACTAATCGTGGGAAGGCGCGAATGCCAGCCAATAGCTCCGGCACGAATCGCGACCCGAACGCTGCGGCTGCATTCAGAGTCTTGGTCTTGGCTTCAGAGAGAGCCGAATTGAGCTTGCCCTGTCTCTTGGCAGCGAGTGCAGCAGTCGTACCAACGAGCGCCATCGGAGCCACCACTGCTCCTAGTGCGGCGGCCATCCCTCCGAGCGCTACGCCAATCGAGGCGAGACTGGCTCCGAGTGCTCCCGCTCCGATAGCGGCAGCGCCAGCCGCAGTACCAAAGCCTGTGACGCCAGCAGTCGCTGGGCCTGCACTGACACCGATTCTCGTGAAGGCTCGGGAGGTCTGGTCGAGTTCGCTCTCTAACTCATTCACGTCCCGACTCGTGCCACTCACGGAGGCTCCGAACGCCTCCAGTTTCCCGATAGCGCTCCCAGTGCTGATGCCCCGGAGCGTTCTCCCCATGCTCCTGAGCTTGTCCTCCGTCGATTCGACCTTCCGCTGGACTGATTTGAGCGAGGATTTGAGGCTGGTTGCGTTGCCGCCAATCCGGACTTCGAGGCCCTGTGTCGTGCCACCGCCCAAGACTGACGCCATATCACGTCACCTCATGAGTGACTCCCCGGGAGCCATCACCGGGGAGCGTGACTATTCGTTTTTGTTGTTCAATGTGTGCGTGCGTGTCTTCAGCCATACGTGCGCTATTCTCTCGATATTTTTCTTTATCTTTCAGGCCAAATTAAGGATGTGCCGCCTGATGCTCGCGGTTTTCGAGGTCTCGGGGTTCAGGATGAACGAGCTACTCAGGCGTCTGTGAGGTGACCCAGCAGTATCGTGAGTGCGCTCCTCGGTCAGGGATGCTGCATGGCTCGTCTCGAAAGAAAAGCAGTATGAGAACCTGCTAGCGCGTAGTGGTTCGCTACCAGTCTAACGCACTGTTATGGGTTTTAGCAGGTGAGCTTGGGAACACAGGTTTGAAAGGGTCGTTGCGAAGGAATTGACCCTCGTCCTGGTTTGCTTTCAAGTAGCCGCGCGTTTGTTCGGTGAATGCTGCTAACGATTTCCGTTCTGGCGGGTAGGTATAATTCTACTCGTTCTCATCGAAATATTCAGCAGTGAGACTAATTAGATGTTGCGCAGTATTTGCAATTTCGGCCTCGTCACGCTCGTTTGCCGCTCTCATAATCTCACTGAGCACCGACCGCATACAAATCTCGTACTCATCATCGACGGAGTACTTCTCCGGCTGAACAGGCGGAATCCCCGATACGAGGGAATTCGGGTCGATTAGTAGGTCTGGTTCAACCTGCACTTCTATTGTGTCGCTATTGTGGCAGTCCATATTATATTCTTTTCCTGTGCCATCGTTTTTCTCGGGGCTTACGCCCGTATACGGCAAAATCGGATTTAGCCGTTTAAGCATGACGCCCAATTGATATACGATTTCACAAAAGAGAACTACCGTATACCTCAACAGAAAGTGAACACTAGGCCTCAACCCGAGAAAGAATCATTACAGCAGTAGATGTATCAGCGACTACCAGTCACACTCACGACACCGTTCAACACCACTACCACCATGATGCTTTTGCCCACTGATTGCCCGCCTAATCTCGGTTACTCCTTCGAGACGCATGACATGGTATCCCGAATCACTCTCTCTTAGCTTATGACCAATTTTACAGCTTTTTTCGGCGGGCTCAGCAATATGCCACCGTCCATTTCTATCCTGACGCGCTTCAGCATGAGCCATATTGTCATCAATGAGATTCATCTTTGTAAGTGTTAATGCGATAACAGAGTTAGAATATGGGTCAGGATTAGAGGGAGACGGTCCCGGAACGGTCAACAGAAAATTGGGGCTGGGTCTGAGTTGGTCAGTCCCGCGTATTTTTCAGCCCTTCAACAACGATTTTAAAAAATCATCCTCAGCTTCTGAGGAGGCGGAGAGGCGTCGTGAGGAGGCGTGGGGAGGTCGCAACCCGTGCGCACCCAGGCAATCCCTGAGTCCGACGACCGGGAAGAGAGCCCGCTGGCAGCTCAGAACGGACAGTATGCATGATGACTCTCCTTTCACTGCCCCTCTATGGCTGGAAATAGAGGAGATCTCACTATCTCTGCTGTCGCCGTCGAGAGGCCATAGAATATTACTCCTGCTATAGCGCCCCTGATTATAGGAGATAGGGGATATTGCCAGCTACCCTAATATCCTCCTAATAGAGCCCCTATTGAGACGGCCCATATAGAGCCCGACTATAGGGATGAAAGGAAAACCGCGGCCTAGAATTTGGCGTACTCCTGCTTCACGTCCTCATCCACGAGGCGGAGATATTGCTCGGTGACGTCCACCGACTTGTGGCCGAGGTTCTTTGAGAGCACTTTGATATTGATGCCCTGTTTGAGCGCGTGGACGGCATGGCCGTGACGAATCGAATGCGCAGTGACTGCTCGTCGCTCCTCCCCCTTCGCATCCGTATAGAGCGTACTCTGAATGCCTGCGTTGGAGGCGGCCTTGCGCACAATCCGACCGACCTGGCGACCGCGGATATGCGCCACCTTCCGGGAGACGAAGAGGTATTCAGAATCAGCCGCCGTCAGAAATCGGGCTCGCTCTCCCCCATCCAGATACGCGCGAAGGAGTGAATCGAGAGAAGGCTGATAGAACACTGTCCGCCACTCCTGGGTTTTCGGGGCCCAAATTCGGATGCTGCGATTGTCGCGGTCGATATTCTCCAGCTTGATAGTAGCGGCCTCGGAGCGCCGGACGCCTGTCTGCCATAAGAGCCGTATCAGCAACTCATTCCGGACCTTTGGCCCGGGGACATTCGCCGCCATCTCCTCGACCTGCTCTTTCGTGACGTAGCTGATGTCCGCCTTGTCGTGCTTTTTCGTGGACCGCGTGTTCGTATAATCAGAGCGCTCCAGCTCTGCCATCGGATTCGCGTCAATCTCATCCCACTGTTCGAGGAAATCGTAGAGCAGATTGATGGAGGTGATGCGGCGACGCACTGTATTATCGCTCAACTCAGCACTGGCCTGGCGAAGATACCGATGAACATTGCGCGGCGAAGCCTCCAGCACATCGATATCCTGCTCCTGCAGCCACTCCTCGTATTTGCCGAGGTCCGATTTCCGCACTTTGTACGTGTTCGTCGAGTTCGCAGCCTGCACATCTTCCAGAAATTCCTCGATATGGGGATTCATCGCCTCTCACACCTCCTTGTAGAAGCGTTGTTCATCGCCGAATTCGATGACCTGCACGCGATTCATGGACGTTTGAAGGTGCGTGAGGGCGTCGTGAATCCGATACTCCCCCACATCAAGAGCCTGGGCGATATCTGCCACGCGCCCGGACTGCGCCCGCCGTTCCGGCGGAATCTCCTCGCCTTTCAACGACTGGTGTTCGGCTTCGAGAATCTCCTCTTCAGATTCGGGGAGAAGGGCGAACACATCGTTGGCCAACTCTTCCGTCTCCTTATCGACCGCGACTTCCTGTTCGATGGCCTGAAGTCTGGTATCGAGGTCGCTGAGGCGCGTAGTGAGTTCTTGCAGTTGGTCGGTGATATCGCTGAGTTGATTGGCAACATCCTCCTGTCCCGAGCCCGCTGCCGGGTCGTCGTCCCGTGCGATTTCTTTTTCGACGGCGTATCGAATGAGGTCCGAGAGGCTGCGGTGATGATTGTTGGCGTAGCGCTTCCACTTCGACTTTTGGTCCGCACTGGTTTTCAGAATCACTTGCTTCCGATTACCGCTCATCTTGCCCAACCCCATCAAGAGATTAGAGCGTAAGCGATATAAACCTATTATAAGTATGTTTAAGCAGATGGACCGCATCTCCGCGCTTCGGAACGTCGAGGACGCGCTCGCAGACTTCGAGTCGGGCGAGGCGGGACTGGCCGAGACCGAAGAGCGCGTGCTGGCGGTGCTGCGCACATACGCGACCGAGTTCGAGAGCGACGGCGACCTCTCGGCCTACCGCGCGAACGGCGACGAGGCCGCCGACGGCGTCGTCGTCGTCGCCGAGAGCGAGGACGGTGCACGGCGCCGCGTCCGCGAGCTGCTCGACGCCGACGACCTCGAGTTCGAAATCGAGAGTGTGTGAAATCTGTCAGTACGGCCGACATGGAAAAATAAATAAACTTGGTGCCGAAAAAGAGGGAACAGAGAACAGTGCGTAACCGTACCAATGACGGGACCGACGCCCCCGAACCGTCCCCAGGTTATGGTGTCAATAATAATGGTGGAAGGCCGATGACATCCACGGGATGGCCCGGGACGGTACACGCGGCGAGCGAACGCGGACTCATCGAGGACGACCGCCGATGACCGACGTCGCGGACCTCGACGACTCGTCGATACTGCTGCTGTCGCCACCGATGCAGTCAGCGACCGACGAGACGTGTCTCGACCTCCTCGCGCAGGACGACCCCGAGCGCGAGAACGTCCTCTGGGTCACGTTCACCCGCTCGCCCGACAGCTGCATCCAGGACTGGCAGGGACACGTCGGCGACCATCCGGCGAACCTGCGGTTCATCAGCGTCGGCGACACCCTCCGGTCCGCGGCCGGTACCACCACCACGGGGACGTCCGCCAACGCCGTCATCGAGACGCTCTCGAATCCCGGGGACCTGACCGGCCTCGGGATCCAGATCAGCGAGGTCCTCCAGCAGTGGCAGGACAACGACAACAGGACCGTCGCCTGCTTCCACTCCCTCACCTCACTGCTACAGTACGCCGACGTCCAGACGGTGTACAAGTTCCTCCACGTGCTCACGGGGCGGTTCAACACCGCCGGCGTCACCGCCCACTTCCACCTCGACCCCGACGCCCACGACGACCAGACCATCAACACGCTCACGTCGCTGTTCGACGCGGTCGCCGAGTTCGACGACGGCGAGTGGAACGTCCGCACCCGCTGAGTTAATTTTAAATTCTGTACGCGAAGAACTAACGGCGTGCTGCTGGTCATCACCTACTCCCAGTCCGCACGGCAGACGCTGCGGAACGTCTGCAACGCCCACGGGGAGCACGTCGTCCGGCGTCTCGGTCGCGCGGCGCTGCTGGAGTCGACCGAGTTCGGGGCGTTCCTCGCGCTGCGCCTCCGCGCGAAGCACGACGACGTCCAGATAGAGCGCACGGTGCCGTTCAACGAGTTCCGCGACGTCCCGGAGTCGGTCAGGGAAGCCGCGAAGGCCTACGAGAACCGCGAACAGGCTAGCACGCCGTACGCGAGGTTCGCAGCGGGAACCGACCACCCGTCCCCCGACGAGATGCGCGACGTCGAGCTATGAAGGTGCAGCTCGCGGGCGTGCAGTACGACGGCCGGGCCGTAGACCTGACCGACCGCGGCCTGTCCCCGTCCGCCGTCGCCGCAGCGGTGCGGGAGGAGGGGGCAGGCGGCGTAGACCTCACCGTCCGCTGTCCGGACCCGGGCCCGGTCCACGACCGGGTGGGCGTCGTCACGCCGAACGCGACCGTCTCGGTGCGGGCCGCGCTGGCGGCAGCGGCCCGGTCGCGCGGCCTGTCCGCACCCCAGGACGACGAGATAGCGGCGACGGCGAATCGCATCGCAGCCGTCGACGTGCCGGACGTATCGCTGCAGGAGGCCCGGCGGCGCGTCGCGGAGGCAGAGGGGGACGAGACGGAGCTACGCGAGCGCGTCGCGGCGTTACGGGGGCGTGTACAGGCGCTCCGCGAGACGGGGACGGACCCCGCCGACGCGGAGGCGGAACTGGCGACGGCGACCCGGCAGCTCTCGGAGGCGGAGACCGAGCGCATCGCAGCCGAGCAGGCGCTCGAACGGGCGCGCGACCGCGCCGAGACGGCACACGACCGCAGGGAGGAGCGACTGCGCCTCCGGGACCGGAAGGCGAACCTCGAACGCGCAGCGCGCGACCACCTCGCGCGGCAGGTCCACGCCGAGTTCCGCGACGCGGTGGCGGCCGTCCCCGGCGAGGGGAGCGCCGGGACGCGGCCGGGCGAGTTCGAGGGCGACGACGCGACGGCGGCGCTGGCGGTCGCTCGCGTGGCAGACGTCGACGCGCCGCTCGTGCTCGCGGTGGACCGCTTCGCGTCGGCGACCGCGGCCGCCGACCGTCTCGACGTGCCCGTACTCCACGTTTAAGAAGGAAGCCGGGACCACGCCCGGACATGGTGACGCTTCGCTGGTCCGCGGAGTCCAGGAGCGGACCGCACGGGACCGTGACGCTCGTCGAACTGGTCGTCGCAAACCCGGGCGAGACGGCGATCCGGGTGCGGATCGGCAACCGACTCGACGGCCCGGTCTGGCCGCCGCGGACCGACGGCGTGCCCGAGGCTGGCTGGGACGACGGCGGGTTCGAGGGCGTCGTCGACGGCGGCGACCGCCGCTCGCTCGGGTACGCGAGCCCCGGAGACAGCGACGGTCCGCCCGTCGAGGTCGTCTGGACCGAGCGCGCCGGAACGCCACCGGAGGACCGGGCGAGCAGCGACATGCCGGGCGGTGCCGGACTCGACCCGGAGGACGTCGCCATCGACACTGAACCCACCGCACGCGGTGCGATTCGCACGCTCGACGACCCGCGACCGCCCGGCGACGCGGTGCCGCTGCCGACAGACGAACCGTCGGGAGGAGGTTCGAGGGAGGACGACGAGGTGGGCGACCACGACGGCGGGCGGACAGGGCCGGACGACGGTCCGGCCCTACCAGCCGCGGACGAGAACGACGCCGGACGTGTGGACGACGCCGGACGCCTGGACGACGAGAGCGTTCCGGAGACGGGAGAGGACGACCCGACGGCGGCCGAAGCCTTCGACGCGGAAGTCGCTGAGGACGACGACCTGCCGGACCCGGTCGCCGCGTGGCTCGACGCGGTCGAGGAGCGGGTCGAGCGCCGCGAGGCGCTGGCAGACGCGGAATCGCTTGCGGCCGCGACCGAGGCGGTCGCGGGCGAAGGGGGACTGACGGCGACCGAGACGCTGCTCGCCGAAACCGGCGACGACCGCGCCGCGCTCCGCGCGTTCGAAGCGCGCGCCGCCGACCTGCGCGAGCGGGCCGACGCCGAGGTTCCGATCGACGCGTACCGGAGGCTGGCGTGATCGTCGCGGTCGCGGGCGGGAAAGGCGGCGTCGGGAAGTCGACGATGGCGCTGAACCTCGGCGCCGAACTCGACGCCGTCGTCGTTGACGCCGACCTCGCGATGGCGGACCTTCCCGCGGGTCGCGGCCCGGACCTCCACGACGTGCTCGCCGGGCGCGCCGAACCGGTCGAGGCCGTGCAGCAGGTGGGACCGGTCGCGCTGCTCCCTTGCGGCCGGACGCTCGCCGGCGCACGCGCCTGCGACCTCACCGAGTTCGAGTCGACGCTGGCCGCGGTGGCCGCCGAGCACGAACGCGTCGTGGTCGACTGTCCGGCGGGGCTGGCGGCGGACGTGGGGCTCTCCCTCGTCGCGGCGGACGCGTGCGTCCTCGTGACGACGCCGCGCCGGTTCGCGCTGGCCGACGCGGTCCGGACGCGAGCGCTCGCGCGTCGCTTCGACGCGGGACTGGCGTGCGTCGGACTCAACCGCGTCGGCGACGACCCGCCGACGGCCAGCGTTCGACGGACGCTCGGTGCGCCGGTCGTCCCGGTACCGGAGTCGGGGACGGTGGCGCGGGCCCAGCGGAGCGGACGGCCGGTCGCGTCGCTCGCGCCGGAGAGCACGGCGGCAGAACGGTTCGGAGAGCTCGCGCGGACGGTTCAGTCCTGCAGGTCGTAGTAGGTCGAGCGCAGGGTCACGGGCGTGACGTCGGCGACGTCGGCCGCCTCGCGCTGCGTGAGGTCGTGGTTGCGCTCGCGGGCGGCCGCGTAGAGACACGCCGCCGCCACGCCGCCGGGGTTGCGACCGGCGACGACGTTCCGGTCCTCCGCCTCGCCGACGAGTTCGCGCGCACGTCGCTCGGCCGCGACGGGGAGGTCGAGTTCGCTGGCGAACCGCGGGAGGTACTCGCGGGGGTCGATGGGACCGGTCGGCAGCCCGAGGTCGCGGTTCAGCGCGTCGTAGGCGGCCTTCAGTTCGTCACGGTCGGCACGGGAGCGCTCGACCACCTCCGCGAGCGTGCGCGAGACGGCGGCGGTCCGGCAGGTCGCGTACACGGTCGCGGCGGCGAACCCCTCGAGCGAACGCCCGCGGAGCAGGTCCTCCGACTGGGCGGACTCGAACAGCACGCACGCCCGGTCGCGGACGTTCTCCGGCAACTGGAGCGCGCCGACGAGGCGCCGTATCTCGGTGAAGGCGTAGACGCGGTTCCGTTCGGCCTTCGAGGAGATGCGCGCGCGGTCGTGCTGGCGGCGCATTCGAGCCACGCGGCGACGCTTGCGGCCGGTCAGGCGGGTGCTGCGCTTGCCGTACCCGATCTCGGTCGTCAGGCCGCGGTCGTGGCGCGAGCGCGTGAGCGGCGCGCCGGTGCGCTTGCGGTCGGCGTCGTCGCCGTCGAACGACCGCCATTCAGGGCCGCGGTCGATTCGGTCCTCCGCGACGACGAGGCCGCACTCGGTGCAGACGGTCTCGGCGTCGCGCGTCCGCAACTGACCGCGGCATTCGGGGCACGTCTCGGCTGTCGAATGTGTCTGGCTCATCACAGTCGGAACTTCTCCCGATATGGTATTTAAACGAGCGCCGGAACGCCGATGATGACCGCTCTCGACGCCGACTAACGTACCGGTTACCGGTACGTTGGAGACGGCAGCGGGTTATCATTCGCGATACCAATATGTAACGTTAAAGGTAGTCCGGGTGAAATCACCGATATGGCGCTGTCCGACATCGCGGCGGGGCTGGAGGTGACGACCAGCCAGCGCGACCGCGGCGTTGCGACCGTGGACGACACGGCTCGCAGCCTCCGGGAGCGACTGCAACCGTTCGAAGGCGACCTGCCCTGCGACGCCGCGGCCGCTGCGACGGTGCTCGAGTCGTTCACCGCGGGCGCGTCGGTCGGCGACGCCGGCCGGGACGCCGGGGTCGCGGCCGTCACGGCGGCGAAGACGCTCCACCTGCTCGGCGTCGACGGCGTCTCGCCGCTCGGGCCGACGGCGCACGACGTGGTTCGGGACTGGCTCGCGGCCGACCTCTCGCGCTCGGACGCGAAGGCGCTGACCGGTGCCTCCGAGACGGAGTTCGCGCTGGCGACGTTCGTCGAGACCCACGACCCGCTCGACGGCGCGCCGGAGGCGGTCGAGGGCGTGCTCTCGCCGGCCGGCGATGCGACCGTCCGGAAGCGCGACGAACTGGGGGAGACGATGAGCGACGTCAGCGACTTACTGTGAGTCTCGTCTCACAGGCCATCGCTCACGGCGTGACTGAGCGACGTCAGCGACTTGCTGTGAGTCTCGTCTCACAGGCAATGGGCTGGCACCGGGTCGTGAACTTTCAGAACGAAACCGACAGGAGAGGGAGCGTGACGAAGGCGACCTTTTCGCGCGCCGAGGTTTAAGGTCGTGCCGCCGCTACGTACCCCCATGAGAAGCTTCAAGATCGGGAGCGCGTTCGGCATCCCGATAAAACTCGATCTGACGTTTCTGCTCATCCTCCCGGTGTTCGCGTGGATCATCGGCAGCCAGGTCGGCGAGTGGGTGACCATCCTCAACGACCTGTGGGGCGTCGGGCTGACGGTCGGCCCGCTCACGCAGGGGTCGATGCCGTGGGTCCTCGGCGCGGTGGCGGCCGTGGGCCTGTTCGTCGGCGTCGTCCTCCACGAGCTCGGGCACTCGCTCGTGGCGATGCGCTTCGGCTTCCCCATCGACTCCATCACGCTCTGGATCTTCGGCGGCATCGCGAGCCTGTCCGACCAGCCGGAGGACTGGCTCGAGGAGTTCCTCATCGCCATCGCCGGGCCGGCGGTCAGCATCGCCCTCGGCGTGCTGTCGTTCGCCGCGCTGTACGTCGTCCCGGCGGGCATGGAGGCGGTGCGGTTCGTCGTGGGCTATCTCGCGCTGATGAACATCGTGCTGGCGGCGTTCAACCTCCTGCCCGGGTTCCCGATGGACGGCGGCCGGGTCCTGCGGGCGCTGCTGGCGCGCACCCGCCCGTTCGCACAGGCCACCCAGACCGCGGCGGAGGTCGGCAAGCTGTTCGCGCTGCTGCTCGGCCTCTTCGGGCTGCTCCAGTTCAACATCATCCTCATCGGCATCGCCTTCTTCATCTACATCGGCGCGACCAGCGAGGCCCAGCAGACGGTGCTCGCGGCGACGTTCCGCGACGTCCAGGTCCGGGACGTGATGACGTCCGCTGCGGACCTGAAGACGGTAGAGCGCGACGACTCAGTCGCCGACCTGCTCGACCGGATGCTCAAGGAGCGCCACACGGGCTACCCGGTGGTCGAGGACGGCGCCCTCGTCGGCATCGTGACCCTCGACGACGCGCGCGAGGTGCCGACCGTCGAGCGCGACGCCTACCGCGTCGAGGACGTGATGTCGGACGAGGTGACGACCATCCCCGCCGACAGCGCGGCGATGGACGCCTTCGAACGCCTCCAGCAGAACGACATCGGCCGGATGCCGGTCGTCGACGCGAACGGCGACCTGGCGGGCATCATCTCACGGACCGACCTGATGACCGCGTTCAACATCATCCAGAGCAGCGGGCGACTGGAGGAGGAGATCACGACCGACCAACGGCAGCCGATGTGAGCGCGTACGACCGGCCGCGACGCGGCGGCGGTCAGGCTCCGGTTCGAAGGCTGCGTCGCCGTCGCGGGAAGCGAGTTAGGAAGATTCTTCCCGCTCGCTCACGGACGTCACTCCATGAGCACGTTTACTGTTCGCGGAAGCTTCCAGGGCCGAGACGGCTGGGAGCAGTTCGAGAAGGACGTCGAGGCGGAGAACGAGAACGTCGCCGAGGAGCGCACGTTCGCCGACTTCGGCAGCAAGCACGGCCTCAAGCGCACCCAGGTCGAGATCGAGGAGGTCGAGGGACGATGATGGGTGGCGGCAACCAGCAGATGCAGCAGCTCCAGCAGGAACTCCAGGAGCTCGAGGAGCAGAAACAGCAGCTCGAAGAGGAGGTCGAGGAGCTGAAGGCCGAGAAGAGCGACATGGACGACGCCATCGAGGCCATCGAGACGCTCGACACCGGGTCGGTCGTGCAGGTGCCGCTCGGCGGCGGCGCGTACGTCCGCGCGGAAGTGCAGGACATCGACGAGGTCGTCGTCGAACTGGGCGGGGGCTACGCGGCCGAACGCGACCAGCAGGGTGCCGTCGAGTCGATGGAGACCCGCAAGGACGCCGTCGACGAGCGCATCGACGAGCTCCAGTCCGAGATCAGCGACGTCGAGGAGGAGAGCAGCGAACTGGAGCAGGAAGCGCGCCAGATGCAGCAACAGCAGATGCAACAGCAGATGCAGCAGATGCAGCAGCAGGAAGACGACAGCGAGTAATCGCCGATGTTCGACAGTCTGAAGGACAAGATCAGCGGGTTCCGGGAGGACGTCGAGGAGACGACCGAGGAGAAGGCCGAGGAGGCCGCCGACGAGGCGGCCGAGGAGGCCGCCGACGAGGCAGCCGACGCCGAGACTGTCGACGTGGGGGCGTCCGGGACGGCCGAGAGCGAACCGGAACCCGCCGAACCGGAACCCGTCGAAGACGAGGACGACGCCGGGACGTCGAACAACAACGGCTTCACGAGCAAGGCGAAGTCGTTCGTCCGCGGCGAGATCGTCATCGAGGAGCAGGACCTCGAGGACCCGCTCTGGGAACTGGAGATGGCGCTGCTGGAGAGCGACGTCGAGATGAGCGTCGCCGACGAGATTCTCGAGGGCATCCGCGAGGACCTCGTCGGAGCGACGCGGTCGTTCAGCGCCGACACGGCGGACGTCGTCGAGGAGGCGCTGCACGACTCGCTGCTGTCGGTCATCAGCGTCGGCCAGTTCGACTTCGACCAGCGGGTCGCGGCGGCCGACAAGCCGCTGGTCATCATCTTCACCGGCATCAACGGCGTCGGGAAGACGACGACCATCGCGAAGCTCTCGCAGTACCTCGAAGAGCGCGGCTACTCCTCGGTGATGGCCAACGGCGACACCTACCGCGCAGGGGCCAACGAGCAGATCCGCGAGCACGCCGACAACCTCGACCGCAAGCTCATCAGCCACGAGCAGGGCGGCGACCCCGCGGCGGTCATCTACGACGCCGTCGAGTACGCGGAGGCCAACGACGTCGACGTGGTGCTCGGCGACACGGCGGGCCGGCTGCACACCAGCGAGGACCTGATGGACCAGCTGGGGAAGATCGAGCGCGTCGTCGGGCCGGACATGACCCTGTTCGTCGACGAGGCGGTCGCCGGCCAGGACGCCGTCCAGCGCGCCCGGGAGTTCAACGACGCCGCCGAGATCGACGGGGCCGTCCTGACGAAGGCCGACGCCGACTCGCAGGGCGGCGCCGCCATCTCCATCGCGCACGTCACGGGCAAGCCCATCCTCTTCCTCGGCACCGGCCAGGGGTACGACGACATCGAGCGGTTCGACCCCGAGCGCCTCGTCGGACGGCTGGTCGGCGACGAGGAGTGACGGCGGGCGACCGCTCGCGCCGACGACCTTTCTCGTCGTGCAACCCTCGTTCGCGGCGCTCGCTCACCTCGATTTCGACCGGCAGTGGCGACGTCGACTGGAAAAGGGTTTAAACGAGTACGGAGCCAAGAACGGACAACGATGGTACTCGACAATCTCGGCAGTTCTCTTCGCGGGTCGCTCGACAAGCTGAGCGGCAAGTCGCGCGTCAGCGAGGAGGACGTCGAGGAGATCGTCAAGGAGATCCAGCGGTCGCTGCTCCAGGCCGACGTCGACGTCAGCCTGGTGATGGACCTCTCCGACTCCATCGAGGAGCGAGCGCTGGAGGAGGAACCGCCGGGCGGGACGACGGCCCGCGACCACGTCCTGAGCATCGTCTACGAGGAACTGGTCGACCTCGTGGGCGAATCGACCGAACTACCGCTGGAGAGCCAGACCATCCTGCTCGCCGGTCTCCAGGGGTCCGGGAAGACGACCACCGCCGCCAAGATGGCGTGGTGGTTCTCGAAGAAGGGGCTTCGCCCCGCGGTCGTCCAGACCGACACCTTCCGGCCGGGCGCGTACGACCAGGCCAAGGAGATGGCCAGCAGGGCCGAGGTGGAGTTCTACGGCGACCCGGACAACGACGACCCCGTCGACATCGCCCGGAAGGGACTGGCGGAGACCAGCGAGGCCGACGTGCACATCGTCGACACCGCGGGTCGCCACGCGCTCGAGGACGACCTCATCGACGAGATCGAGGAGATAGAGCGCGCCGTCGACCCCGACCGGAACCTGCTCGTGCTCGACGCCGCCATCGGGCAAGGCGCGAAAGACCAGGCCCAGCAGTTCGACGAGTCCATCGGCATCGACGGCGTGGTCATCACGAAGCTCGACGGGACGGCGAAAGGTGGCGGCGCGCTCACCGCCGTCAACGAGACGGACTCGTCCATCGCCTTCCTCGGGAGTGGCGAGACGGTCCAGGACGTCGAGCGCTTCGAGCCGAACGGCTTCATCTCCCGGCTGCTGGGGATGGGCGATCTGAAGCAGCTGACCGAGCGCGTCGAGCGCGCGATGGAGGAGACCCAGGGCGAGGAGGAGGACTGGGACCCCGAGGACATGCTGCAGGGGTCGTTCACCCTGAAGGACATGCGCCACCAGATGAACGCGATGAACAAGATGGGGCCGCTCGACCAGGTGATGGACATGATTCCCGGCATGGGCGGCGGGATGATGGACGAGCTACCGGACGACGCGATGGACGTCACGAAAGACCGGATGCGCTCGTTCGAGGTCATCATGGACTCGATGACGGAAGCCGAACTGGAGAATCCGCGCGCCATCGGCGCGAGCCAGGTCGAGCGCATCGCCCGCGGCAGCGGCACGAGCGAGGAGCGGGTGCGCGAACTGCTCGAACAGCACAAGATGATGGCCCAGACGCTCAAGCAGTTCCAGGGCATGGGCCAGGGCGGCGACATGGAGCGGATGATGAAGAAGATGCAGGGCGGTGGCGGCGGTGGCGGCGGCATGGGCGGCATGGGACCGTTCGGATAGCTGGCCTGCGAACCACCGACGCTGGCTTCGCGGACGACCCCGCCTGCGAACCACCCACACGCGGCTTTTTTGTCCCACGCACGTAACCACCACGGTAGATGTCGGTCCGTGACGTCGCCGTCGAGGCGTACCGCGAGGCGCTGCCCGCACTGGCCGCGAGCGTCGTCGGCGGCCTGTTCGCGGGCGTCGTCCTCGGCGGGATGCGCGCGGAACTGCGGGCGGTGCCGGGGCTGCTGGTCCTGGTTCCCGCCCTGCTAGCCACGCGCGGGAACGTCTACGGGTCGCTCGGCGCGCGACTCGCCTCGGGCCTCCACCAGGGGCTGGTCGAACCCCGAGTCGGCGTGACCGACGAGCGCGTGCGGGCGGCCATCGCCGCCGCCATCGCCAACGGCCTCCTCGCCAGCCTCTTCGCGGCGACGGTCGCCTACCTCGTCCTCCGGACGCTACCGGGAGCGGTCGCACCGCTCCCGACGCTGATCGCGATCGCGCTGCTTGCCGGAATCATGTCGGGCGTCGCACTGTCCATCGCGGTGGTCGTCGTGGTGTTCGTCGGGTACCGGCGCGGCCAGAATCCGGACACCCTGGTCGGGCCGGTGGTGACGACGACGGGCGACGTGTTCGGTATCGCTTTCCTGCTGCTCGCGGTCCGCATCGTACTGACGCTCGGGGGCGGCTGAATGCCGACGCCCTGGACCGTCCGCGACATCACGCGGGCGATGCTCCCCGTCCTGCTCGCGCTCACGGTCGTCGAGATCGGAAGCGGTCTCGTCCTCGGGTCGTTCGAGGCCGAACTGCTGCGGTACCCCTCGTTGCTCGCGCTCGTCCCGGTCACCATCGGCACCGCGGGCAACCTCGGGAGCGTGCTCGCGGCGCGACTCTCGACGGCGTTCCACCTCGGCATCCTGTCGTTCGAGCGCGGCGACGAACTGCTCGCGGGCAACGCCGTCGCGACCGTCGCGCTGTCGCTGACCGTCTTCCCGGTCGTCGGTGCCGGCGCGTGGGCGCTCACGTCGCTGACCGTCGGCACAGTGCTCCCGTTCTCGACGGTCGTGCTCGTCGCGCTCGCCAGCGGCGTCGTACTGGGGTTCGTCGCCATCGCGGTGACGCTGGTCGCGACGTACGCGGCATACCGGTTCGAACTCGACCCGGACGACGTCGTCATCCCGGTCGTGACCAACGTCTGCGACGTGCTGGGCGTGCTCGTCCTCTTCGGTACCGTGCAGGTGGTGGTGTGAGCCGGAGCGCTCGAGACTCGGCGACGTCGCCCGCAGTCGGGGTCAGCGCTCGTCGTCGGTGATCGGCTTGCCCTCCTCGGTCGGCGGGGCGACGTAGTCGACGAACTCCTCGACGCTCGGTTCGGTCACGCGGATGCGGACGTGGATGTCGCCGAGTTCGTCGGGGTTGCCGACCGCGAAGTTGACGACCTCCTGGAAGGCGGCCTGCTTCTTCAGCGAGAACGAGATGGTGTTGCCGCGGCGGTCGCCGAAGAACTCCCCGCGGGCGGTGTCGAGGATCTCCTGGCGGTGGAGCAGTTCCGAGAAGTGCTCGACGGCGTGCGCCTCGGCGACGAGTTCGCCGTGTCCCTCCTCGACGTCGGCGTCGGGGAAGACGTTCGTGATGGCGTCGGCGACGCGGTCGGCGATCTCGGTGTCCCGAACCGGTGCGGTGATCTGGACGTCGATGCTGTATATCATGGTTGCTCGGCCGTCTGGACGCGTTCCAGGCCGTCGACGCCGTTCTCGAACAGCGCCCGGACCTGTTCGCGGAACGATTCGAGCGACCCGGCGTTCTCGATGGTCGCGTCGGCCTTCTCCATCGCACGGTCGAGGCCGAACCCGAGTTCGCGCTCGTCGCGCTCGCGGAGGCGCTCGACGTCGGCGTCGCTGGAGTCGCGGCCGCGCTCGCCGAGGCGTTCGGCACGGAGCTCGAACGGAGCCTCGATGCTGACGAGCGTGAAGTCCTCACCGAACGCCTCCTCGAAGCACTCGACCTCCACGCCGGAGCGGATGCCGTCGACGAGCACGGTGTCGGTCTCCGACAGCGCGGCCTCGATGCGGGGGAGCGACCGCGCGGCGATCGCGTCGAGTCCCTCCTCGTCGCGGAGGGCCTGGGCGATCTCGCCGTGGTGTTTCGCCGGGTCGAGGCCGCGTTCGCGACACTCCTCCCGGATGACGTCGCCCATCGTGACGACGGGGATGTCGTGCTCCGCGGCGACGTTCGCGGCCTCCCCTTTGCCGCTCCCCGGCAAACCGACGGTCCCGATGACTTGCATCGTACGTCAGTTCACGCGAACCGTGCTTAAGGGCTGTGCTATGGGTGGCGGCGACCCGCGAAGCAGCGCCGGCAGTAGCGGAGGGTTTTCGTCCCGTCGGCACGCCCTAGACGACATGACCCAACGTTCGCTGCTGGTCCGGGCGCTCTGGTTCCTCGTCGTCGGCTGGTGGGCGACGCCCGTCGTCGTCAACGTCGCGTGGGCGCTGAACGCGACGATACTCCTGTTGCCGCTGGGCATCAAGCTCATCAACCTCGTACCGACCGTACTCACGCTGAAGGAACCTCGCAGTCGGCTGGACCCCGACGCGGCGACCGGTCAGCGCTCGTTGCTCGTCCGGGCGGTGTATTTCGTCCTCGTCGGCTGGTGGCTGAGCTGGCTCTGGGCGAACCTCGCCGCGCTCCTCGCGGTGACCATCGTCGGGCTGCCCGTCGCCCTCTGGATGTTCAACCGCCTGCCGTACGTGACCTCGCTGTACCGATTCGACGGATAACAGGAATCCCATTCCTTATGACGAATCACGGTCAAGGACGCCACGAGGGCACGTAGCTCAGTCTGGATAGAGCGTCGGACTTCTAATCCGACGGTCGTGGGTTCGAATCCCATCGTGCCCGTGCAGCGAGGAGCGTAGCGACGAGCGAACCGGTGCGAAAGGGGGATTCGAACCCTGCAAGTCGCACGCCCGGAAGCGCAACGCAGTGAGCATCCCGGAACGTCTTGCTCCGGTTCGAATCCCATCGTGCCCGTGAACCCGCCGAACGGCAGTGAGGCGTGGTGAACGTCCTCGATGGATTCGAACTACGGAACGAGGGAGTGAAACGACCGAAGTTCAGGTGGTTCGAATCCCATCGTGCCAGCTGTTCTGTTGCGAACGGACGTGAGCAACGAATAGCTGACCGCGAAGGGATTCGAATCAGGGAGTGAAGCGAAGCGGAACGACCGTGGTTCGAATCCCATCGTGCCCGTCGATTCTGCGACGAGCGGACGCGAGGAGCGAATCGATTTATACTATGGCACGAGAATGTGTTGTTCAATATTGTTGAGTATTACGACCAAGGGTCGTAAAACACTGAGGAGACCAGCCATGCGAGCAGGATGAGTCCTGCTCCAGCCACGCCAGGAGAGAGTAAAGACAGAGCCTCCGAAACCAAATCGAGGGAAAAACCCAGAGACCACTACCGAATCCACTCTCAGGACGTAGAGGACGTAGAACGGTGAACACACGATTAAGAATCCAGGCCAGCAAGATAAATCCAACAATATAACCCCCATACCTCCAGATTTGGCCAATCATCTGTTGTTCGTGAAAGAGAGGATGGTGGGTGTTGCGAGCAATAGTATAATCGCCGCCACCAGACCTCTGGTGAACATCTTCTCGCCACGATAGAGTGGATCCGATGCTGAGAGACCAGGCATAGTGATGCTAAAGGCGTTGATACCGACGAAAACGAGAACAACGAGGGTGATACTAACTAGGAGGAAAGGGACCATGCCAAATCCTCTATCCATATTCTATCTATTATTTCAACAAACAAAAAGAAGATGGGTTAGTTATCTCCAATGTAGTCGTGATAATCTCACCAAAGACGTGTGCTACGTGGTTTGCATCCAACTCATCGTAGCAGCACATTCCACCCATTGTGCCCGTTTCCTACCGACGAAGAGGGGGCGGTTCACTCCTTGAGCGCCCCCGCGGTGAGGCCGCTGACGACGCGCTCTGGGGCGACGACGGCGAACACCGCGACAGGCGGCCGTCGAGAACGTCGTCGACCGTTCGAAATTCTTAATAGGTTGACCAGTGGCGTTCCACGTACGATGACGCCAGTTCGCCGCACCGACCGACTCCCGATGGCGTCCCCCTTCGCCGTACCTGTAGCCCCCTTCTAGGGGCACTATTCTCGCTGCGTTTCCGACGACCGGGGAATCGAGTTACAGTCAACCCACCAGCTATCGACGGAGAATGAGCAACACGCAACCACCGGACCAGGAACGGAGAACCGAACGATTCGAGGGCGAGTACGAGGCGGACGCCGTCGAACCGAAGTGGCAGGAGCACTGGGTCGAAGCGGACACCTACGCGTACGGCGGCACCGAGGACCCCGACACCCTCTTCACCATCGACACGCCGCCGCCGACCGTGTCCGGTAACCTCCACATCGGCCACCTCTACCAGTTCACGCTGCAGGACTTCGTCGCGCGGTTCCACCGGATGGCCGACGGCGACGTCTACTTCCCCCTCGGGTTCGACGACAACGGCATCGCCTCCGAGCGGCTCACCGAGCGTGAGCTGGGCGTCCGCCACCAGGAGTACGAGCGCAGCGAGTTCCAGGAGATGACCCTGGAGGTCTGCGACGAGTACGAGGAGGAGTTCACCGAAGACGTCCAGTCGCTGGCCATCTCCGTCGACTGGAACAACACGTACCAGACCATCGAACCCGACGTCCAGCGGGCCTCCCAGCTGTCGTTCATCGAACTGTACGAGCAGGGGCGAGAGTACCGCCAGAACGCGCCCACCATCTGGTGTCCGGACTGTGAGACCGCCATCTCGCAGGTCGAGACCGAGGACGCCGACCGCGACGCCCACTACACCGACATCCGGTTTCCGCTCGTCGACGGCGGGGACGTCACCATCTCGACCACGCGGCCCGAACTGCTGCCCGCCTGCGTCGCGATGTTCGTCCACCCGGACGACGAAGAGAACGCCGACCTCGTCGGCGAGACGGCGCGCGTTCCGCTGTTCGACCACGAGGTCCCCATCATGGCCGACGAGCGCGTGGACCGGGAGACGGGGACGGGCGTGGTCATGTCCTGCACGTTCGGCGACCAGACCGACATCGAGTGGTACCAGGCGTACGACCTGCCGCTCCGGGTCGCCATCGACGAGTCCGGGACGATGACAGACGTCGCCGGCGAGTACGCCGGGCTGTCCACCCACGAGGCCCGCGAGGCCATCGTCGACGGCCTCGACGACGCGGGGTACGTCGAGGACCGTCGCGAGATAACCCACACCGTCCAGGTCCACGAGCGCTGCGAGACCGACGTCGAGTACCTCGTCACCGACCAGTGGTACGTGAAGCTGCTCGACCGGACCGACGAGTACCTGGAGGCCGGCCGCCGGATGGACTGGTACCCCGAGAAGATGTTCACCCGCTACCGCCACTGGGTCGAGGGGCTGGAGTGGGACTGGTGTATCTCCCGCCAGCGCGACTCCGGCATCCCGTTCCCGGTCTGGTACTGCGCGGACTGCGGCGAGCCGGTCATGGCGGAGAAGGAAGCCCTCCCCGTCGACCCACTCTCGGACGACCCGCCGGTCGACGCCTGTCCGGAGTGCGGCCACGACGAGTTCGAACCCGAGGAGGACGTCTTCGACACGTGGGCGACGTCGTCGCTGACGCCGCTCATCAACGCCGGCTGGGACTACGACGCCGAGACGGACTCGCTGACGATGGAGCGACCCCAGCTCTATCCGATGGACCTCCGGCCCCAGGGCCACGACATCATCAGCTTCTGGCTGTTCCACACCGTCGTCAAGTGCTACGAGCACACGGGCGAGGTGCCGTTCGACGCGGTCATGCTCAACGGGATGGTCCTCGACGAGAACCGCGAGGCGATGTCGAAGTCGAAGGGCAACGTCGTCACGCCCGCGGAGGTCCTCGCGGAGTTCCCCGTCGACGCCACGCGCTACTGGGCAGCGGGGACCGCCATCGGCGACGACTTCCCGTTCAAGGAGAACGACCTCGTCACCGGCGAGAAGCTCCTCCAGAAGATGTGGAACGCCGCGAAGCTGGTCGACTCGCTCACCGACCCCGACCCACCGGAGCCGGCGGAGCTCGACGCCATCGACGAGTGGCTGCTCGCCGAACTCGACGACGCCATCGCGGAGGTCACCGGCCACATGGAGCGCTACGAGTTCTCGAAGGCCCGCGACCGGCTCCGAACCTTCTTCTGGCACACGTTCTGCGACGACTACCTCGAGATCGCCAAGCAGCGCGACTCGGACTCGACCACCTTCACGCTACGCGCCGCCCAGGAGCAGTTCCTGAAGCTGTTCGCACCGTTCCTCCCCCACATCACCGAGGAGCTGTGGGACCTGCTGTACGACGACGCGAGCGTCCACGAGCAGTCGTGGCCCGAGCCCGCCGGCTACGAGGCCGACCGCGATGCCGGCGAGACGGCGATGGCGGTCGTCGGCGCGCTCCGCCGGTACAAGGCCGACCGGGGCCTCCCGCTGAACGCCGACCTCGACCGCGTCGCCGCGTACGGTCCCGTCGACGGGTTCGAGGACGCCATCGCCTCCGCGATGCACGTCCGGGAGTTCGACCGGCTCGACGAGCCGCCGGAGACGGAGACGCGCGTCGTCGGCGTCGACCTCGACTACTCGAAAGTCGGTCCCGAGTACGGTTCGAAGGTCGGCGACATCGACGCGGCGCTCGAACGCGGCGACTTCGAGATCGAAGACGGCACGCTCCACGTCGCCGGCGAACGCCTCGACGGCGAGCTGTTCGAGGCGCACAGGGAGCGCCAGTACGACGGCGAGGGCGACCTCCTCCAGACGGACGACGCCGTCCTCGTCGTCTCCTGAACCGCCGGCGTCGAGAGACGGGCTACCGCTTCCAGTCCCCCGACTGCTCGCCGTGGAACTCGCCGCGGGCCTGCCGCTGGCGCGGCCAGTAGGTGAACGCAGTGACGGCGGCGAAGAAGGCCGCGACAGCGACCACGACGAGTTCGGCCGGGAGGCCCGGGACCGTCGCGGTCTGTCGCCACGTCTCGCCCGGTGTGTATATCGTGATCCGGAACGCCCACGCGGCCCCGAGCAGGAGGTAGAGCGGGAAGTAGACCTGGCGGAGGCGGCGCGCGAGCGCTTCCAGGTACGACACCTTGACCGTCGGCCTGCGGAGGTCGTCGCCGAGTTCGCTCCGCCAGTCTTCGAAGGGCACGCCCTCGGGGTCGAGCGAGTTGGCGAACAGGTTCTCCTCGAGGAGACGGACGCGGGCGCGACTCGCGTCGAAGGTACGGTACCGACGCACGTCGAACAGCAGGAACAGCGACACGGCGACGATGCCGATGAGCAGCAGGTACGCGGTGGCGTCGCTACCCTGGAATGCGAGCGCGAGGACGGCCGTGACGACGACGATGGCCCAGTCGATGGCCAGATCGAGGCGGGACAGGAGGTTGCCGCTCTGAGAGACCTCGCCGCGGTAGTAGTGCGGTATCAACGAGAGGAACGTCTCGTCGTCGGTCGCGGCGACGCTGGCGACCTCCCGCGCCTCGTGATCCGTCGAGTCGAACCCCTCGGGACGGTGGGCCGTCATCGCCGCTCGTCTCCGGACGTCGTCACCGCGTTCGCTCGAACGGAACCGGACAGCAGTGCTGGCTGAGTGGAATGCATACGCTAGCCAACGCTACCAGACGGTATGACGACGTTCCCTGCCCCTGCAAGGCGTGCGCCCCTGCTTCCGAAGACGCCCGCTGCGTCCTGCGGTTCCGTCAGCGACGGGGGAGCGCCACCCTCGACGGTGGGAGCGGGAGAGAGACCGACGGCCACCGCTGGGGTGTGAGTCGGGTGGGAGCGACGACCCGGCGCGGCCTACAGCTGCTCCGCGACGTCGTCGATGTCGCTCCGGCAGAACGGGCAACGGTAGTTCGTCGAGAACCCGCCAGACTGCGCTACGGTCTTCGTTTCCAGCTCGTGAAGCGCGATGTTGCGACCACACTGGGTACAGGCTACCTTCGACACGGGTGGGGCTATGCGATTACTTCCACTTAAATCACCTGGGCCACAAGCATTATAAAAAGGACCGCCGTAACGCGTGTTATCTTTTATACTACGGAATTAATCGCAGACTGGACAGATTCGAACGAATTCCCGGACAGCGTCACAGCCCCGGACGTGGACGCCATCGGCGTCGGCGAGCGCTGGACCCGCGTCGGGTGGAGCGTCCGCGAACCGGCGGTCAGCCCTCGAAGCCGTCCTCGAAGCGGAACGTGCCGTCGCGCTGGACGACTTCCCCGTCGACCTCGATGTAGGAGTCCTCGCTCATGTCGACGATCATGTCCACGTGGACCGCGCTGTCGTTCGGGTCGCGGTCGTCGGGCACGCAGATGTCGTAGGCCCGCCCGATGGCGAGGTGGACGGTGTCGCCCATCTTCTCGTCGAACAGCATGTTGTAGGTGAACCGGTCGATGTCGCGGTTCATCCCGATGCCGAGTTCGCCGATGCGCCGTGCACCGTCGTCGGTGTTCAGCACGCCCGTCAGGACCTCCTCGTTCTTCGCGGCACCGTGTTCGACCACCTCGCCGTCCTCGAACACCAGGTGCACGTCCTCGACGACGCGGCCCTGGTGGACGAGCGGCTTGTCGAAGAGCACCTCGCCCTCGACGGAGTCGGGGACGGGCGCGGTGAACACCTCGCCGGCGGGCAGGTTGTTCTTGCCGTGGTCGTTGATCGTCTTCATCCCCTCGACGCTCATGCGGAGGTCGGTCGTGTCGCCGGAGACGATGCGGACCGCCTCCGCGGAGTCCAGAATCTCCACCATCCCTTCCTGGTGCTCGCGCTGGGCCTCCCAGTCCTTGTTCATCGCGCCGTAGACGAAGTCGGCGTACGACCGCGAACTCATCTCCGCGAGCTGTGCGCTCCCGGGCGAGGGGTGCTGGGTGAGCAGCCACCGCTTCGAGAGGATCTCCTCCTGGATGGGCTGGTAGGCCTGGTTGTAGGCGGCGTGCGTCTCGGCGTCGACGTCGCTCATCTCGGAGGCATTCGCGTGGGCGCGGACGTGGAGGGCGGCGTCGGCTGCCTCGAACAGCGCCTGCTCGTGCTCCGGCGTCTCGAGTTCGTCCGGGTCGGCCGCGGCGAGGAAGGCGGCCTGTTTCTCGTCCTCGCGCCCGGACATGACGACGGGGTAGGCGCCGCGTTCGCCCAGCAGTTCGCTGACCGCGACCGCCAGGTCGTCGGCGACCGACGGTGCGCGAACGACGACTTCGTCGCCTGCGTCGATGTCCAGCGAGTAGTCCACGATGGTCTCGGCGTGCTCTCGTACGCGGTCGTCCATGACGGCAGGTTTTGCCAGCCGACGAAAACCGCTTTCGATGTGCCGCTCGGGGACCGGCCGCCGGACCAACGACTCCCGTCGACGGCGGTCGCTTCCGCTCCCTTCGCCACATCCGATTCGCCGCTGTCCAACGGTTATTTGACGAGTCGCGCGAAAGCACGTGTCATGATAGATCTCCGGAGCGACACGGTGACGACACCGAGCGACGAGATGCGCGAGGCGGCGCGCGACGCCGACGTCGGCGACGACGTGTACGGCGAGGACCCGTCGGTGAACGAACTGGAGGCGCGAGCGGCCGACCTCGTCGGCATGGAGGACGCTCTCTACGTGCCGACCGGGACGATGGGCAACCAGATCGCCGCACGCGTCCACACCGAGCGCGGCCAGGAGGCGCTCGTCGAGCGCAAGAGCCACGTCTTCAAGTACGAACTCGGCGGCTTCGCCCAGCACTCCGAACTCCAGGTTCGCACGCTCGACGGCGGCGAGCGCGGCATCCCCACGCCCGAGCAGGTGCGAGCCGGGTACGTCGAGGAGGACGTCCACCGTCCCGGGACGGGCATCCTGACGCTGGAGAACACGCACAACAGCCGGGGCGGCGTCGCCATCGCGCCGGAGCAGATCGACGCCGCCGCCGACGCGGCCCACGACCTCGGCGTTCCGGTCCACCTCGACGGCGCGCGCGTCTGCAACGCCGCCGTCGCTCGCGACGTCCCCGTTTCCCGGATGACCGAGCAGGTCGACTCCGTGATGTTCTGCCTCTCGAAGGGACTCGGCGCGCCGGTCGGCTCGATGCTCGCCGGCAGCGAGGAGTTCGTCGAGCGCGCGCGCCGCACCCGGAAGCTGTTCGGCGGCGGGATGCGCCAGGTCGGCATGGTCGCCGCGCCCGGTCTGCTCGCGCTCGACAACGTCGACCGCCTCGCCGACGACCACGACAACGCCGCGACGCTCGCGGAGGAACTCGCGGGCGTCGAGGGGCTGGACGTCCAGCCGCCGGAGACGAACATCGTCCTCGTGAACACCGAGGACGCAGGCCTGACCGCCGACGAGTTCCTCGACGCCTGCGAGGACGCGGGCGTCCGCGGCACGCAGTTCGACACCCACGTCGCCCGGTTCTGCACCCACTGGGACGTCGACCGCGCGGACGTCGAGACGGCCGCCGAGCACGTGCGCGACGCGCTCTAACGGAACCAGCAGCGCGCGGCTGTCGATACGAGTCGAGAGAGCAGGGCGCATCGACGACGGTTCCCCAGGAACCACGGGCAGTTCTGCCGGCCATTCCCGGGACGGAAGACCACAGCACGAGCACTCTTCGCTATCCGCCACGGACCCTGCGGAAGAGATAGACAGCAATCCGATACGTATCTGCACCCTGACGTCAAGCAGCGAGCCAGAATCCCGCTACGTCCGTTCTTCGGAGGCACAGTGAAAGTGTGCACCTATAAGAACGACGAGAAAACCTCATTACTACCCCTGCAGAGAATCCTCGTGGGTCCAACATCCGAACATGAGATGGCGTGCGCTCACCGCGTTACTGGTCGTCCTGCTGCAACTGTTCGTCCCCGTCGGGTACGGGATGGCTGACTACTCCGACACACCGTTCAAGACGGCCGACGAGATAGCAGCGAACCAGCAATCGGCCGTGGGTGAGGAGGCAGTCGTGTACGGGCAGGTCGTCGAACTCGACCCCGTCGTCATCAGGGCCGAACTGGACGACGGCCGGGAAGTCGAGTATCGAACCGCCGGCGTGGACCGGCAGGTAGACGTCGGGGAGTATCTCGAGGTGTACGGCGTCGTAGAGACACAGCAGTCCATCCTCGCGAGAGGGACCGTCGTCCGGGGGGAACGCGAGCACTGGTACACCTACGGCGTGTCGTTCGTCGCCGGCCTGGTGGTGCTCGGCCGGATCGTTCGCGACTGGACCGTCGACCTCGATCGACTCGCGCTCGTCCCGGGTGGTCGCGATGCCTGACCTGCTCTCACACGTGCTGTTCGCGTACGCCGGCGCCACGTTCGCGTCGCGGTACCATCCGCTCACCAGCGCGCAGACGACGGCGTGTCTCGTCGGTGCCGTCCTCCCCGACGTCAGCAAACTCGAACTGTTCGTCGACGACAGTTTCGGGAGGGCGCTGTTCGGTACGCCCGTCAACTTCCTCGGGTGGCACACGCTGGCGGGAATCGTCCTGTCGATCGTCCTCACCTCGCTGCTCGTCGACGAGCGGTACCGTCGAACGACCGTCGTCCTCGTGACCGCCGGGGCGATGGGCCACGTGATACTGGACATGTTCCTCCGGACGGCCTCGGGACTGGCGACGTACGCCATCTTCTGGCCGATATCCGGATTCCGGCCGCGGAGCCCCGGCCTCTACCTCTCCGGCGACCCGGCCGTCCTGCTGGTCGCGATACTGGCTGCCGGCGCGGCCACGCTCACCGCAGACAGACAGCCCTCGGTGATCCGTTCGGCAGGACCCGAGGAAGAATAGCGCTGCAGGAGAGGCCGGCAACCGCTGCTGGTTCGTGTCGACGTTCGCCAGACGACGAGCGCGTCGGAACGGTCGAGACGGCGCGAGAACGGACCGAAGAACGCGTCAGCGCTGGCCGCGTTCGACGCCTTCCTGGAATCCGGTGATGGTACGGCGAACGAACAGGTAGACGAAGAAGACGAACCCGAGCAGGGCGACGAGGAGGGCGAGGAACACCGGGTCCTGGAAGAGGCCGTCGAATATTCCGAGGGGGGTCATGCGTCGTAGTATCGGCCCGCGAACCAAAGTCGTTTCGCCGCGACGGACGATGCAGGCGGCCAGGGAAGCCGTTCGCGGATTCGAATCGGAGCCGGTCGGTCCTGCTCGCTCCCGGTGGTCGCTGCGCGGGCTGCGGCCGGCAGGATTCGAATCCGCCACGTCGATTCGCGGCGTCGGAACTGGCTCGCAAACGCTCCGCGGTGCTCGCTATTCGACGCCGCGAATGCGAACAGTTCGCGGATTCGAATCGCTGAAATACCTCCATCGTGTACCGCTCACCGTGTCGAAGCAGGCCCAGCAGGTGGACACGCTGTTCCTTCACGAGACGGACCGGGGCTACCAGGTGGTGGTCCAGCAGGGCGGCGAGCGGCGCTTCCGCGCCGTCCTCGAACTGAAGGAGACGAGCGCGGGGCCGCGTCCGGGGCGGTTCCGGGTGAAGCAGGGCTCCAGTGAGGAACCTCGCAGCCCCGACGAGTTCGTCGAACTCGCGCGCAACGCCGACCGCATCCGCATCTCCCAGCAGACCGGGCGCGAGGCCCGCGAGGAGGTCAAGGAGATGCTGTCGGGCTACCAGCTCGACGCCAAGACCGTCCGGACGTGTCGGTTCTGCGCCAACAGCGGGCGCTACTCGCCCATCAACGGCGAGACCGCCATCGACGCAGGCGACGAGTACATCTGCCCGGACTGCGCGAAGGAGGAGCTGGAGCGAGAACTCGCCTTCCAGGGCGACCTGACCAGCGCCGCGAAGGACCGCCTGGAGGACCTGCTGGTCGAGGTCCAGGACCTCGAACGCATCACGAACCTGCTGAAGGGACGCCTCGACCCGGACCTGACGAAGTTCGACGAGATCAGCGCCAACGTCGAGGACGTCGACCCCGTCCCGGTCGACTCGCTGAACCTCCACCCGGGGGTGCAGGGCCTGCTCGAATCGCGGTTCGAGAACCTGCTACCCGTCCAGAGCCTGGCGGTCCAGAACGGCCTGCTGGACGGCGACGACCAGCTCGTCGTGAGCGCGACGGCGACGGGGAAGACGCTGGTCGGCGAGATGACCGGCATCGACCGCGTGCTGAACGGCCAGGGGAAGCTGCTCTTCCTCGTCCCGCTGGTCGCGCTGGCCAACCAGAAACACGAGGACTTCGAGGAGGAGTACGGCGACCTCGTCGACGTCACCATCCGCGTCGGCGCGAGCCGGGTGCGCGACGACGGCCACGCGTTCGACCCGAGCGCCGACGTCATCGTCGGCACCTACGAGGGCATCGACCACGCGCTCCGGACCGGCCGCGACCTCGGCGACATCGGGACCGTCGTCATCGACGAGGTGCACACGCTCCAGGAGGGCGAGCGCGGCCACCGCCTCGACGGCCTCATCTCGCGGCTGAAGTACTACTGCGAGCGCCGCGAGCGTCGCCGCCAGGCGTACGGCGGCGCGCAGTGGGTGTACCTCTCGGCGACGGTCGGGAACCCCTCCGACCTCGCGAAAGCGCTGGAGGCGAACCTCGTGGAGTTCGAGGAGCGGCCGGTGCCGCTGGAGCGCCACGTCACGTTCGCCGACGGCAAGGAGAAGCCGGACGTCGAGAACAAGCTCGTCCGCCGGGAGTTCGACCGCGAATCCTCGCAGGGGTACCGCGGCCAGACAATCATCTTCACCAACTCCCGGCGTCGCTGCCACGAGATATCGCGGAAGCTGGAGTACTCGTCGGCGCCGTACCACGCCGGCCTCGACTACGGTCGCCGCAAGCAGGTCGAGCGGCAGTTCGCCGACCAGGACCTCGCGGCCGTCGTCACCACGGCGGCGCTCGCGGCCGGCGTCGACTTCCCGGCCTCGCAGGTCATCTTCGACTCGCTGGCGATGGGCATCGAGTGGCTCACCGTCCAGGAGTTCCACCAGATGCTCGGCCGCGCGGGCCGCCCGGACTACCACGACCGGGGGAAGGTGTACGTCCTCGTCGAGCCGGACGGCTCGTACCACAACAGCATGGAGATGAGCGAGGACGAGGTGGCGTTCAAGCTGCTGAAAGGCGAGATGGAGGACGTCCGGACGGTGTACGACGAGAGTGCCGCCATCGAGGAGACGCTCGCGAACGTCACCGTCGGCGGGAAGAACGCGAAGGCGCTGAACGACCGGATGATCGGCGACGTGCCGACCAAGCACGCGCTCGGCAAGCTCCTGGAGTACGAGTTCATCGACGGCTTCCAGCCGACCGACGTCGGCCGGGTCGTCACCACCCACTTCCTCGCGCCCGACGAGGCGTTCAAGATGCTCGACGGCATCCGGAAGGGCCGCGAGCCGTTCGACATCGTCGCCGACATGGAACTGCACGGCGAGGACGAGTAGGGCCCCGCCGGTACCGTGGAACGCGTTCGAATCGCCTGCCGACGGCGGGGTGACCACCTGGGTCAACACCTAGCCACCATACCTAAGCAAGTCCCGGGTGGCAACTTGCCCTGGTGAACAGCAGTGACAGAAGACACTATTAGAAGCCAGATAACCACCGACCACGAGGCAGTACGAGAGTGGGCGACCGAACGAGACCTCGAACCCGTCCGCGACACCGACGCGGAGGCGGGCGAGACGGACGTCCGCCTGGTTCGCGCGTTGGAGGCCGACCACAGTCGGTTCGAAGAGCTCTCCTGGGACGAGTTCTTCCGGACGTTCGACGACCGGGACCTGGCGTTCATGTACCAGGACCAGGAGACGGTCGACGACGAGATCGCGTTCTCCCAGCTCATCGAGCGCTCGGAGATCGAGGGCCAGATCTCCGAGGGCGAGACGATGGAGACGGAGGTCGTCCGAACGAAGATCGTCGAGACGGAGATCGTCGAGACCGAGACGGTCGAGAGCGAGGTCGTCGAGAGCGAACTCGTCGGCAGCGACGTCGTCGAGAGCGAACTCCTCGGACGAGATCTCGTCGACTGCCGGCTCGTCGAGGACGAGACCGAGGCAGGAACGTACGTCGAGAGCGAGGTGCTCGAGACCTACAGCGTCACGAGCGAGGTGTTCGAACGCGACGTCGTCGAGAGCAAGGTCGTCGACACGGACATGACCGCCGACCAGGAGGTCGAGCGCGAGACGGTCGAGAGCGAGCGGACCGCGGGCGAGGAGGAACTCGTCGACGAGGAGACGGTCGAGAGCGAGGTCGCCCAGCGCGACGAGGTGGAGACCGAGACCGTCGCACACGAGCGCGTGACGGACGAACCCATCGAGGGCGAACTCATCGAGAACAAGGTCATCGAGAGCGAGATCGCCGAGACGAAACTCGTCCGGGGCTGGCTCGACGAGGCCGAGACGGTCGAGAGCGAGGTCGTGGAGAGCTTCATCGTCGACAGCGAAGTCGTCGAACGGGAGACCATCGACGCGACCGCCGAACCGGCGCCGGTGACCGAACACACCTCGACGGACCGCATCGTCGAGGAGACGCCCGAAGTCGGGATGGCGACCGAGCGGACGGCCACCGGTTCCATGGACGCCCAGGCCGCGGAGATCGAACGGTTCGCGGTCCAGGACGTGGACGAGGGCGACATCGTCCTCGACTCCCACGGCAATCGCATCGGGGAGGTGACCCAGGTTCGGACCGACGACCTCGTCGTCGCCCCGCGCGAGAGCATCACCGACCGCCTCTCGGCCGCGCTCGACCTGACCGACGAGGAGGACGCCTACACCGTCGACGAGGAGCGGATCGCCGACATCACCGACGACCACGTCCAGATCGAGACTGAGTGATTCCGTAGCGGGTCGAGGACCGGAGGACAGCCGCTATCCGGTTTTCTGCCAACTGCTGTCGTGACGCCGCACTCTGAGTCGTCAGCGTCGCCCTCGCACAAACGAAACGTTTTACACCACATCTACGCTAGCAAAGGATGCGGGATCGTGGGGTAGCTTGGTATCCTTTCGGCCTTGGGTGCCGATAACCCTGGTTCAAATCCGGGCGATCCCATTTCTGCGGCGTCAAACGACGAGCACCGCGAAGCGTGTGCGAACGGAGTCTGCGTCCGAAATCGTCGCCGAGGACTCGAGGTGGACGGACGGTTGTACGAACGGATGGAAGGAGAGAGCCAGGAGGAGCGGTCAGGGAGTCAGCGCCGCGCCAGCACGCCGCGAGTGGCGTGGGGACGGAGGAGGGAGCGTCGTTACTCGTCCAGGCAGAACCACCAGTCCCGGCAGTCGTAGTCCTCCTCCTCGGCCGCCTGGAGACGTGCACGGATGCCCGCCTCGTCGGACGGCGGCGAGAGCAGGCGGCTGTCGCCGAACAGTTCGTTCTCGGGCCAGTCGGCAGGGACCGCGACGTCCTCGTCGTCGGCGGTCTGGAGCGCGCGGAGCGAGCGGAGGATCTCGTCGATGTTGCGCCCGATCTCCATCGGGTAGTAGAGGATGAGGCGCAGGACGCCCTCGGGGTCGACGAGGAACACGGACCGGACCGTGGCGGTCCCGGCACCGGGGTGGAGCATGCCGAGCGTCTCGGCGACGCGGCCGCGCTCGTCGGCGATGATGGGGAAGTCGATGTCGACGTCGAGCTCCTCGTCGATCCACTCGGTCCACTTGAGGTGAGAGTGGACGCGGTCGACCGACAGGCCGACGAGGTTCGCGTCGAGGGCCTCGAACTCGTCGCGACGCTGTTCGAACGCGGTGAACTCGGTCGTACAGACGGGCGTGAAGTCGCCCGGGTGGCTGAACAGGACGAACCACTCGCCCTCGTACTCGTCGGGCAACGACAGCGTTCCGTGGGTCGTCTCGACCTCCAGTTCGGGGAACTGGTCGCCGATCAGTGGCATGCTGCTCGCGTTGCGATCGGATTCCATTTGGTCTGACATCGCACCTGGATACAGGAGCGGTAAAAGTATAGCCCTATTTCAACAGGCATTATTTTCTATTCGAGAACATAGATTCCGGTATACAGGAACTATTTTCTGTATTTCGGTAAACCCATGCTCGTCCTCGTAGAGCGAGAGGACGTGGCCGGAGAAGTCGTTCGCGGGCCCCGATGCCGTGGGAGCGTCACGGTCGTCGAACGGCCACGTCACCTGGGGAGCGACTCGGTCGACCGCGCCCGGAGGTCGAGCTGCGGTGTCGGGCCGTTGCGGTCGCTACTCGGCGGCGTCCTCGGGTCTGGATGAACTCTTGGACCGTCGAGGGGGCACGCCCCATTGCGACTGCTTCGCGACGCAGTGATGAGGGCGGACTGGAGACCGTGGGTCCACGCCATCGAGGCGTCGTCCACGGCCACCGTCCAGACTCCCGGCTCAGGTCACTCGAGGTCGAAGCGGTCGAGGGTCATCACCTTGTGCCACGCGTCCACGAAGTCCTGCACGAACTTCTCCTCGCCGTCCTCGGCACCGTAGACCTCCGCGATGGCGCGAAGCCGGGAGTTCGACCCGAAGATGAGGTCCACGCGCGAGCCCTTCCCCTCGACCTCGCCCGTCTCGCGGTCGCGCACCTCGAAGACCTCCTTCTCGTCCGAGACCGGCTCCCACTCGTGGTCCATGCCGAGCAGGTTCGCGAAGAAGTCGTTGGTCAACGTCCCCGGTCGGTCGGTGAAGACGCCGAGGTCGGACTGCCCGTAGTTCGCGCCCAGCGCGCGCATGCCGCCGACCAGCACGGTCATCTCGTCGGCCGTCAGGTTGAGCAGGTCCGCCTTGTCCACCAGCGACTCCTCCAGCGAGCGGTCGACCTCGTCTCCGAGGTAGTTACGGAACCCGTCCGCCTCCGGTTCGAGCGCCTCGAACGACTCGACGTCGGTCTGTTCCTGCGAGGCGTCGACCCGTCCCGGTTCGAACGGCACGTCCACGTCGTACCCGGCGTCGGCCGCCGCCTGCTCGACGGCCGCGTTGCCGCCCAGGACGATGAGGTCGGCGAGCGAGACCTTCGTCCCGTCGGATCGCGAGGCGTTGAACTCCTCCTGGATCTCCTCCAGGGTCTCCAGCACGGTCGCCAGCTGCTCCGGCTCGTTCACGTCCCAGCTCCGCTGGGGTTCGAGGCGGATGCGGGCGCCGTTGGCGCCGCCGCGCTTGTCGCTGTCGCGGTACGTCGACGCCGACGCCCAGGCGGTCTTGACCAGTTCGGAGACGGACAGCTCCGAATCGAGGATCTCCTCCTCGAGCATGGCTGCCTCCTCCTCCCCGATCAGGCCGTAGTCGGCGTCGGGGAGCGGGTCCTGCCAGAGCATCTCCTCGTCGGGGACCTCAGGGCCGAGGAACCGCTCCGGCGGGCCCATGTCGCGGTGGATCAGCTTGTACCACGCCTTCGCGAAGGTCTCCTGGAACTCCCGGGGGTTCTCCTGGAAGCGCTCGAGGATCTCGCGGTAGTCCGGATCGCGTTTCAGCGCGACGTCCGTCGTCAGCATCATCACGTCCTCTTTCTCCGACGGGTCCTCGACGCCGGGCGCGGCCTCGTCCAGCTCGCCGTTCTGGGTGGTCCACTGCCAGGCACCGCCGGGACCCTTCTCGGGCCACCAGTTGTACTCGAGGAGGTTGTCGATGTAGCCCATGTCCCACTGGGTCGGCGTGGTGTTCCACGGGCCCTCGATTCCGCTCGTGATCGCGTCGGCTCCCTTCCCGGAGCCGTGCTCGCTCTTCCAGCCGAGGCCCTGCTCCTCGATGGGGGCCGCCTCGGGCTCGGGGCCGACGTGCTCGTCGGGGTCGTCGGCACCGTGGACCTTCCCGAACGTGTGTCCACCGGCGATGAGCGCGACCGTCTCCTCGTCGTTCATCGCCATGCGACCGAACGACTCGCGGATGTTCTCCGCCGACGCTTCGGGGTCCGGCTGGCCGTCCGGCCCCTCCGGGTTCACGTAGATCAGTCCCATCACGGTGGCACCGAGGGGGTCCTCGAGTTCGCCGTCCTCGTCGAAGCGGTCGGACGCTTCCATCTCGTCTTCGGGGCCCCAGTCGACGGCCTTGTCGGGCGCGAAGTCGTCCTCGCGGCCGCCGGCGAAGCCGAACGTCTCGAAGCCCATCGATTCGAGTGCGACGTTTCCGGCCAGGACGATCAGGTCGCCCCACGAGAGTTTGCGGCCGTACTTCTGTTTGACCGGCCAGAGCAGCCGACGCGCCTTGTCGAGGTTCGCGTTGTCGGGCCAGCTGTTGAGCGGTGCGAGGCGCTGACGACCGCCGGACGCGCCGCCGCGGCCGTCGGTGGTGCGGTACGTGCCGGCGCTGTGCCACGCCATCCGGATGAACAGCGGACCGTAGTGGCCGTAGTCGGCCGGCCACCAGTCCTGCGACGTCGTCATCACCTCCTCGATGTCCGCCTTCACGGCGTCGAGGTCGAGCGACTCGAACGCCTCTGCGTAGTCGAAGTCCTCGCCTATCGGATCGACTTGGCGAGCGTTCTGGTCGAGAATCTCCAGGTTCAACTGGTTCGGCCACCAGTCATGGTCAGACCCATTCATCACCAGGTAATTGTTGTTCGCCCATATTAATGGTTTTCTAATTCGGTAATGAAGTGTTCGCTGTAGCCCAAGCAATCTTTTTGACTCATAAATTTTTGTCAGTGGAAGACTCGTGGTGAGTGTTCGGCACGACCGCAGCGACCCGTCACCGGTCGAAAGGTCCGACGAGGCCGGTAGCGCACGAACGCGTCGGTCGCTGCGGTCCCGCCGAGGGACGGCCTCACACGCGACGGGTGAGATGGTCGCGAACCGCTCGCTGGCAGTCGTCGCAGACGCCGTCGAGTCGCGCCACCGTCGCCAGCACCGGATGGTCGGTCGGGAATCCGTCGTACAGGGAGGCGACGAGCGCCCGATGGGAGACGCCGGCGGCCGCCTCGTGGCTGGTCGTTCCGTTCAACACCCGCTGGCGGTCCCGGGCGAGTCGTTCACAGCGGGCGCGGTGGCGCGTCAGCGTCTCGTGGCGCTCGCGGAGCGCCTCGAACCCGAGTTCCAGCAACGGGGTCTCGTCCGTCCGCGCGAGCCAGTCGGTGACCTCGTCGAGTTCGGCGGCCGCCGTGCGGAGCGAGTCCGCTTCGGTCGCGAGCGCTCGCTCCATCGCGCGGAGTTCGGTCCGGCGTCGCGTCGCGGCCGCGAGCACCGCCTGCTTCACGTCGGGGGTGAAGACACCGTCGGTCCCCGGGGCCAGTGCCAGCGCCACGTCGTCGCCGAGTTCCGTCCGGAGGGCCGTCGACAGCGACTCCGACTCCTGACCGTCCGCCAGACCGGCGGCGGCGACGGTCTCGGCGAACGCCTCGCACACCCGCCGACACCGGTCCGCCGACGAGTCGCTCCGGCGGTAGGTCGCCATCGCCGACGCGGTGCCGCCGGCAGTCGCGCGCGAGGTCGCCGACGGCTGACGGGGGGAGCCGGCAGGGACCTCCCGAACCCTGTCGCAGAACCGGTCGAGGGCGGACTGCTTCTCCGAGACGTGTTCCTGTTCGCGCTGGACCCGGCCGAGTGCGTCGTTTACGTGCGTCGTGACTGTCATGTTACACCTGCGATTCGATCGGTGCGCTCGCGAGCGCTGTGGGGTCGGCCTCGTCGGTCATCGTGAGGGTCAGCCGCCAGCCGTCGTCGACGTCGACCACTTCGGGCGCGGACGGCGTCCGGCCGGGTCGGCGACGGTAGAGGTCGAGCACGACGGGGAGGACGGGAAGCCGTCCGTCCCGCGGTGCGAGCGCGTACCCGGAGAGCCGGACGGTGACCGAGTGCGTGCCGCCGGCGAGGTCGGCCGACCACGGCGACCGGACGTAGCTCCCGAGCAGCCCCAGTCGCCGCAGTCGGGTGAGCGTCGCCGTCACCGGCTCGCCGGTCGTCGCGGGCGGCGGGAGCTGCGAGGCGGCGCTCGCGAGGACGGTCGCCTGCTCCGCGAGGTCGAGGTGCTCGTCGAGCGCTACCGCCATGCTCTCGAGCAGGCACAGACAGAGGTCGTCGGGGTCGGTGACGGTCTCGGCGAGGTCGAAGTACGCGTCCATGACCGCCGTCTCGACGGCCGTGAATCCGGCGTCGCACAGCGTCTCGAACACGACCGCCGCGAGTTCGTGACAGAACTCGACCAGCCGACGGGACTCCGGTGCGGTCGACGCCCGACCGTTGACGGGCGACGACGGCGGCCCGCCGTCGCGCTCCGGTTCCGCCGTCCCGGTCACCTGGGGGACGTCCTGGCAGACGATCAGGTCGTGACACGGGAGCCGGGGGTCGTAGCGGCGTAGCGCCGCGCGGTACTGCTCGGCCGCCCGTGCAGCGTTGCGGGCGACCGCACGCTCCTCGAAGCGAAGCCCTGCCGTGGGCACCGGCCGATCGCCCGTGCGCCCGCAGACGACGTAGTACGTCCCGTCGCCGCTGGCGAGCGCCTCGACGTGGTCGCGAATCTCGCCGAGTGACGTTCCGAGCATCGGCCTACGGCACCCGCGTGGCCGCCGGCCCGTGCCGGCGCGGGGCACTCGTGCAGCGATGCGTCGCGGGACGTCCGTGCGACTGCCTGACCATACTCTTTAGGCCAGCCTAAAACGATAAATCGCTTTCGGATTTTAGGCAGTCCTAAATAGTGTGTCGGGGACCGGACGCGACGTCAGTCGACGGACAGGATTCGTCCAGCGCGGCGGCGGGAACGTTGGCCTCACGACGTACGGACACGAAACTTATGGTGGATGCGAGTAAATCCAGTCTGCGATGAATCGGCGTTCGAATCCCGACGCGAGTGACGGGGGCGGCACCGTGCGCAGACTCCGACGCGCGTGCGCCCGCCTCTGGACCAGCACGAGGCGGGTCGCGTTCGGTTGCGAAGCGGACGCGCCGCCGGAGTCGGACGGCGAGACCACCGACTGGGAGTCGATGGCCGACTTCACGCTGGAGACGGGGTACACGCCGGAGCGGTACGTGCTGGAACTGCTCGACGAGCGCGGCGGCGAGGTGCGCCAGCAGACGGTGCTCGAGGAGACCGGGTGGGCGCGCTCGACGACCAGTCGCGTCCTCTCTCGACTCGAGGAACGCGGCGAGGTGGTCCGCGTCCGGGTCGGGGCCGAGAACGTCGTCTACCTGCCGGCGGACGCCCCCGACGCGGCGACGCCCGCCGACGGGACGCCGATGATGACCACCTGACCGGATCGGCGAGCGGCTTTATGTCGACCGACGCCGAACGGCCTCCCATGACGGACGATCCAGATCCCCGCGAGGACGACGTGCCACAGGTCAAGATGGGCGCGAGCGTGTACAACGAGGACGGCGAGGAGCTCGGCGAGGTGCGAGGCTTCGACGGCAACGGCTTCTACGTCACGATGCGCGAGGGGTACGAGGCGCTGTCGGTCGAACACTCCCGCGCTGGCCACGAGTTCGGCGAGGCGGAGCTGATGTGGCGCTGTGACGAGTGCGGCGAGATGGGCGAGATCGACCACGGCGTCCCCGACGAGTGTCCGAACTGCGCCGCGCCGAAGGAAGACATCTACTACTGGACGGAAGACTGAGTTTTTCACCCCCCAGTTCGTCGGTCCGGTATGGACATCGTCGTGTTCGGCGCGGGGAGCCTCGGAAGTCTCGTCGGCGGCCTGCTCGCCCGCGAGCACGCGGTCACGCTGGTCGGACGGGACTCGCACGTCACCGCCGTCCGTGAGTCAGGCCTGCAGGTGCGGGGCGTTGGCCTCGACGCAACCAGCGACGGCGAACCCGGCGTCGCGGTCGCGCCGGCGGCGACCACCGACGGCACCGACCTGCGCGCCGACCTCGCGGTCGTGACGGTGAAGGCGTTCGACACCGGAGCGGCGGCGCGCGACCTGGCGAGCGGCGAGTTCGACGCCGTGCTGTCGCTGCAGAACGGGATGGGCAACGAGGCGACGCTCGCGGAGCACCTCGACTGCCCCGTGCTCGCCGGGACGGCGACGTACGGCGCGATACTGCTCGACCCGGGCGTGGTCGAGTGCACCGGCGTCGGCGAGGTGGTGCTCGGTGCGCGCGACGGCGGACCGTCCGAGCGGGCCGAACGGGTGGGCGAGGCGTTCCGCGCCGGCGGCATCGAGACGACCGTCGCCGAGGACATGCCGCGGCGGCTCTGGGAGAAGCTCGCGGTGAACGCGGGCATCAACGCGACGACGGCGCTCGCACGGGCGGACAACGGCGCGCTGCGGACGGGCGCGGCGCAGACGGTTGCGACCGACGCCGCCCGGGAGACCGCTCGCGTCGCCCGCGCCGAGGGCGTGCCACTCGCCGACGAGCAGGCCGTCGCGGCGGTCGAGGCGGTCGCGTCGGCGACCGCGGCGAACGTCTCCTCGATGCGACAGGACGTCGAGGGCGGACGCCGAACGGAGGTCGACGCCATCAACGGCTACGTCGTCGCCCGCGGGCGCGAGCACGACCGCCCCACGCCGGTGAACCGGACGCTGGCGGGGCTGGTCCGGACGTGGGAGCGCGAGAACGTCGAGAGCGTCAGGAGCGACGGATGACCCACAGCGACGCGACGCCGCCGACGACGAGCACGACCCAGTAGCTCGCGAACCGGTAGACGATGGCTGCGGCGACGGCGGAGCTCCAGGAGATAGGAGGGACGAGTCCCGCGATGAGGACGGCGATGGCCGTCTCGACGCCGGCGAGGCCGCCCGGAAGCGGCGTCAGGCCGGCGAGCGTGCTCGCGGGGACGACGAACAGGACGAGCGTCAGGCCGATGGGGAGGTCGAGCGCGAGGCCCGAGAAGTACAGCGGGAGCGCGAAGAACACCCATCCGGTGTAGGAGAACACGAGCGCGAAGAGGAGCGAACGGGGTTCGTCGGCGATGCGCTCCAGGGCGTGGTAGAACCGGTCGATGCGGTTGCGGACGCCGTCGACGCTGACGCGGTCCGTTCGACCGGCGAGCGGGGCGACGAGGCGGAGGACGAACGCCTCCACGCCGTCGCGGTGTCGCCAGCCGACGTACGCGAGGGCGGGCACGGCGAACGCGAGCACGACCAGCCCCTGCGCGAGCGTCTCGGCGTTCTCCGGCAGCGTGGCGTTCAGCAGGAGGTAGGCCATGCCGACCGCGGCGAAGTTGAAGAACGGGAGCAGGTTCAGCAGGTCGGCGGTGACGACGCTCGCGAGGCTGTCCTCGTAGCTGGCCTCGGTGTCCTGGGAGAGCACGTACGCGATGAACGGTTCGCCGCCGGCCTGCCCGAGCGGCGTGATGTAGTTGGCGAACGTCGCCGCGAAGTAGGTGACGACGATGCGCCGGAGTCGCACCTCGATGTCCAGCATCGCGAGGACGACCTGCCAGGCCTTCCCCCAGAACGCGAGGCCGACGACGGTGGAGACGCAGGCGACCCAGACCCACCGATACCTGGCGCCTTCGAGGGCGTCGAGGACGCGCCCCCAGCCGGCGACGGCACCCAGCAGGTAGATGAGGACGCCGGCGACGAGGAATCCGAGCAGCAGCTTCCCCTTGCCGATGCGCTCGCCGAGGCCGGCCGAAAGCGCCTCACCCCCGTTTCCCGTCTCCGTTCCGGACGCGGACAGCGACGGTCCGCCGTCCGGTTCCGTCTCGTCGGTCACGTCAGTCGATGTAGCCCAGGTCCTGCAATCTGTCCTTCGCGCTGTCGCTCATGTCGTCCAGCACGTCGTCGTCGTCCACTTCCTTCCACTCGCCGCCGACGCGCTCCTCGAACGTCGACAGCGTCTCGTCGAGTTCGGCCTCCGCCTCGCTGCCGTCGCCGCTGGCGTCGTGGCGCTCGCCGGGGTCGTCGTCGAGGTGGTAGAACTCGTCCGCGATGCGCTCGTTGCGGATGTACTTGGCGTCGGGACGGCGCGCGGCGCGCATCCGCGAGTAGAACCGCGAGTCGCGCTCGAGATCGATGTTCGCGGCGGCCGCCTTCTCCTCCAGCTGCTTCAGTTCGACCACGGGCCGGTAGTACTCGACGAAGGCGGCGTCGCCGCCGCCCGCGAGTTCGCCCTCGGCGAACTCGCGGTAGTCCGCAGACAGCAGCGACCGGGTGCGGTCGAGGGAAACGGTCGCGTCGGCCGCCTCGACGCCCGCGTGGTCGAGGACGGTGTGGTAGAGGTCGATGAGTTCGACCTGCTCGTCGGACTCGTCGTCGTCCAGTTCGGGGTGTTTGACCAGCAGCGGGACGTTGACGAGCGGGTCGTAGATGCAGAACTCGTGGCCGTAGAGGTCGTGCTCGCCGAACAGTTCGCCGTGGTCGGCGCAGACGACGACCATGGTCTCGTCCCACTCGTCGTTCTCCTTGAGCCACGAGAACAGCCGCTGGAGCTCGGCGTCGATGTGGCGGATCTCCGCGTCGTACAGTCCCTGGATGTCTTCCCACTCGTCGTCGTCGATGTCGCGGGCGCCGCAGTTGTACTCCTTGGAGTTCTGGCACACCTCGGTGGAGTCGACGCCGGGCGCGAACTCCTCGCGGTACTCCTTCGGCGGGTGGTAGGGCAGGTGGGCGTCCATCAGGTTGATGAACGCGAAGTAGGGGTCGTCGGAGTCGTCGATGAACTCCATCGTCCGGTCGACGACCTGCGGCGTCTTCGAGTCGGCACCCTCGCCGCTGGCGAGGTACTCGTGGGCGGTGTTGCCCAGGCTGACGAGCTTGTCCGCGACGGCGCGCAGGCGCTCGTTGTCGTTCATCATCTTCCAGGCCTTCGCCATCGGGCCGGAGAGGAAGTCGCCGGGCATCACCTCGAAGAAGTTGTCCTGGTCGTCGAAGCCGTCCGTGAGGTGGGTGTACGGCGTTATCCAGGCGTTCGAGGAGTAACACGCGGTGTCGAAGCCCGCCGCCGAGAGCGACTCGGCGAGCGTCGTCGCATCTTCGAGGTAGGGGTTCTCCTGGCTCGCACCGTGCTCGCTCGGGTACATACCCGTGAACATGGAGGCGTGGACCGGCAGGGTCCAGGGGGCGGGCGCAACTGCCTGCTCGAAGACGGTCGCTTCCTCGGCGAACCGTTCGAGCCCCGGCGTCGTCGGGCGGTCGTATCCGTAGACGGAGAGGTGGCTCTTGCGCACCGTGTCCATGACCACGAATACGACGTTTCGCGCCGCGGCGTCGTCGTTGGTCATACTGTGGCTCCCTACACCGTCCGGTGGGATAAATATCGTGATGTGCCGCAACGCCGACGCCTAAATTTAACGGCCGGACGGGGGGAGCACTCCCCGCGCGGCGGTGGCTGGCACGCCGTCGTGGTCGAAAATCAATCGGGCGTTGAAGCGGGCGGAAGTGCGGGCGTCGGTCGAGGGCCGGGGAGCCGCGGGCGGACGGCGGCGGCGGACGGCGTCCGCAGGTAGAACGGGGCACGCGCACCGCTCGGGGACGTGAGCCGGACGCCTCGAAGAACGGTCGAAACTGATCGTCGACGGTAACGAACGGTTGCTACGGGCGGGAGGACGACGTTAGAACGGAGCCTGCGGACCCTCGTCGTCGTCGCCGTCGTCGGAGGTCTCGCCGGGGAACGACGGGCTCATGCCGCCGCCGCGGCCGCCACCGCCGTCCATGCCGGTCTCGGCGTGGACCTGCTCGATCTCGGGGATCTCCTTGACCATCCGGCTCTTGATCGCCTGGATGGTCATCGGGGAGATGCCACAGCCGCTGCAGGCGCCGCCGAGCATGATGGTCACCTCGCCGGTCTCCCGGTCGAGGTCCTGGATGGCCGCACTGCCGCCGTGCATCTGGATCTGCGGGAAGTTACGACGCAGGAAGTTGCTGACGCGCTCCTTGAGGTCGTCGTCCTCGCCCTGGGTTTCGGTACTCATGTACCGTGAGGTAGGGAACCAGCGTCCTTAGACCTTTGGTTAGGGGTGGTGGCGGACGTCGACGGATCGGACGACCGTCGGTGCTCCCGGTCCGAACTCGCCGCAACCGCCCGTTCGGATACGCTCGCTCGCCGGTCGAGCCCCGTTCCCGGTCGAACAGCCCGCTCCCCGGGCGAACGGCCCCGCTCGCACGAGGGCAGGCCCGGAGTTCCGGCGGCCCCCGTCTCTGCAGGCCAGCACGCCGAACCGCCCGTTCCGGCGACGGGCGACGACGAAACCGCGCGTTGAATCCGCCAGCGAACCGTCGTTCGACGCTTCCGTCACAAGGGTTCCGCGACGGCGAACCGCAACGATGCGTTACGGGCGGTATTTCGAAACGAAAGCCTATTCTGGATTCGCTACGAGCGACGGTGTATGGAGACAGTTCGTGCTAACGATTACCACGACATCGTCGGCGTCGACGACCCGCGCGTGTCGCCGGACGGGGAGCGCGTCGCGTTCGTGCGGTCCGTGCCCGACGGCGAACAGGAGTACGAGGCGACGGTGTACGTCGTCCCGGTCGGCGGTGGCGAACCGACCAGGTACACCATCGCGGAAGGCGTCGACAGCGAACCGCGCTGGAGCCCGAGCGGCGACCGTCTGGCGTTCGTGAGCACCCGCGGAGCGGACGACGACCGCCCGCAGCTCTGGGTGCTGCCGACCGAGGGCGGCGAGGCCCGCCGGGTGACGGACGTCGCCGGCGGCGTCTCGCAACTCGCGTGGTCGCCGGACGGCACCCGCATCGCGTTCGTCCAGTCCACCACGGAGGAGGAGCGCGACGAGGGGCTCGACACCGGCCTCGACGGCGAGGAGTACGAGCCCGAGGAGCCGGACCCGCGCGTCATCGACCGGATGATCTACCGCGCCGGGCAGCGCTACTTCGACGGACGGCGCAGCCACGTCTACCTCGCCCACCTCGACGGCGACGGGGACGCGACCGTCGAGCGCGTCACCGACGGCGACCACGACTTCGTGGGCCCGGACTGGGGCGACGCGACGACGCTGTACTACGGGGCACGGCGCGAGGGCGACCCGGACGACAACATCGTCGTCGACGTCGTCGCCTACGACACCGACGACGAGGAGTCGGAGACGCTCTTCCAGACGACCGGCGCAGCGGGGCGCATCGCCGCAACTGCCGACGGTCGCATCGCGTACGCCTACACGCCCGAGGAGCAGGCGACGCTCCGCCAGACGGAGGTGAAGGTGTACGACCGCGCGAGCGAGGAGACGGTGACGCTCACCGCGTCGCTGGACCGGACCCTCGCCCGGGAGTGTACGCCGCAGTGGGACCCCGACGAGGAGACGGTGTACTTCCGAACCCCGGACGAGGGGAGCGTCGTCGTCTGGCGCGTGCCGGGCGACGGCGGCGACGACCCCGAGCGGGTGGTCGACGACGGCCACGTCGACGCCGTCACGGTCGGGAGCGACGCCGTCGCGTACGTGAAATCGGAGTGGGACCACCCCGGCGACGTGTTCGTCGCGACGCGCGGCGGCGCGGAGACGCGGCGGCTCACCCGGGTCAACAGCGACTACCTCGACGAGCGCGCGGTCGCCCAGCCCGAGGAGCTCTGGTTCGAGAGCGACGACGGCGTCGAACTGCAGGGCTGGGTGCTGACGCCGCCGGACTTCGACGAGGACGGCGAGTACCCCCTCGCGGTCGAGATCCACGGCGGTCCCCACGTGATGTGGTCGACGAGCGACACGATGTGGCACGAGTTCCAGACGCTCGCCGCGAACGGCTACGTCGTCTTCTGGTCGAACCCGCGCGGGTCGACCGGGTACGGCGAGTCCCACGCCGCGGCCATCGAGCGCGACTGGGGCGACGTGACGATGACCGACGTGATGGCCGGCGTCGAGGCGGTCGCGGACCGGCCGTCCGTCGACGCGGAGAACATGTTCGTCACGGGCGGGAGCTTCGGCGGGTTCATGACCTCGTGGATCGTCGGCCACACCGACCGGTTCGCGGGCGCGGTCGCCCAGCGCGGCGTCTACGACCTGAGCAGCTTCTACGGCTCGACGGACGCGTTCAAGCTGGTCGAGTGGGACTTCGACACGACGCCGTGGGAGGAACCGGAGTTCCTCTGGGAGCACTCGCCGGTGGCCGCGGCCGACGACGTGACGACGCCGACGCTGGTCGTCCACAGCGACGACGACTACCGCGTCCCGGTGAACAACGCCGAGATGCTGTACCTCTTCCTGAAGAAGAACGACGTCGACACCCGCCTCGTCCGCTACCCGCGCGAGGGGCACGAGCTCTCCCGAAGCGGCGAGCCGGCGCACGTCGTCGACCGCCTCGAACGCATCGTCCGCTGGTTCGACGGCTACTCCGACCACCACGACGTCCCGCGCGCGCTGGAGCGCGGCGACGAGGGACTCTCGGCTGCCGAGGGCGAGGAAAGCGGCGAAGACGAGGACGACGAGGAGGACGGAGACGGGAGCGACGAGTGACCGACGGCCAGTGCCTGACGGCCGGCGACGGACGTCCGGCGACGAGGAGGACGGAGACGGGAGCGACGACCGACGACGAGTGACTGACGACGGTCGAGGGTGACGTCCGGCCGTGGCTCACGACCGTCGCTCCGGACCGCTCTATAGGTCTCCGTTCCCGTCCCGGGGTCGGTTTCGATCGGGGTCGAACGTCCGCAGAATCGACAGCGGGCGGTCGAACGTACACTCGAAACGAGGGGGTTCGCGTCGGACGGAGGTCGAACGTCGATTTCGACCAGGACGGCAGGCGCTGAACGTGGTACTGGACCCGGGACTGTCGCGGAGGATGCCGGAACGACGGCGGCGACGACGCGCCGCGCGATTCTCGACCGGAAAGAAGGGGTCAGTCGACGATGATGTCGGTCTGTTCCTCGATGGGGTTCGACTCGTCCTCCGGCGTCATCTCGGTCTCGTACCGGTCGATCCAGTCGGCGAAACAGGCCGGACAGAGCCGCTGGCTGTCGATCTGCGAACGGTCCACGGTCAGTCGGACGGTCCGGGCCAGCGCGTCCGTGAGGGGGTCGCCACAGTCGTCGCACGGGTCTGGGTCGTCCTCGCTCATGCCCGGTAGATGTGACGGGGGCCATATAAAGTGGGGAGTCGTTCGACCACCTCGCCGGCTCGCGACGGTGAAACCGCCATCGAGCGCCCGAACGAGTCGTGGCTCCGGAGCTCCCCGACCGGTGCGACGTCGCGGAGCGCCGTCGACGGCCGGGCGTTCGGTTCTCGATACAAACAAGACGCGCGAGTACGAAGCCGCCGGACATGAACCACGAGCGCTCGCGCGACCTGTACGACCGCGCGCTGTCGGCGATCCCCGGCGGCGTCAACTCCCCGGTGCGGGCCGTCCGACCGTACCCCTTCTTCGTGGAGAGCGGCGACGGCGCACACGTCGTCGACGCGGACGGGAACCGCTACGTCGACTACGTGATGGGCTACGGCCCGCTGCTGCTGGGTCACGACCTGCCCCAGCAGGTCGAGGCCGCCATCCAGTCGCAACTCTCGGACGGCCCGATGTACGGCGCGCCGACGGAGGTCGAGGTCGAACTCGCCGAGTTCGTCGCACGCCACGTCCCGAGCGTCGAGATGACGCGGTTCGTCAACAGCGGCACCGAGGCGACCGTCTCGGCCATCCGCCTCGCGCGCGGCCACACCGGCCGCGACAAGATCGTCGCCATGCAGGGCGGCTACCACGGCGCGGGCGAGTCGACGCTCGTCCAGGGCGAGACGGGCGTCCCCGCCCGGCCGAGTTCGACCGGCGTCCCCGAGGCGTTCGCGAAGGAGACCATCACCGTGCCGTTCAACGACGAGGAGGCCGTCCGCGAGGTCTTCGAGGAGCGCGGCGACGAGATCGCCTGCGTCATCGTCGAGCCGATCCTCGGCAACTGCGCCAGCGTCCCGCCGGTCGAGGGGTACCTGGAGACGCTCCGCGAGGTGACCGACGTGCACGGATCGCTGCTGATCTTCGACGAGGTGATGACCGGCTTCCGCATCGGCGGACTGCAGTGCGCGCAGGGCAAGTTCGGCGTGACCCCCGACCTGACGACGCTCGCGAAGGTCGTCGGCGGCGGGTTCCCCGTGGGCGCAGTCGGCGGCCCCGCCGACATCATGGAGGGGTTCACCCCGACCGGCGACGTGTTCCAGGCCGGCACCTACTCCGGTCACCCGCTCGCGCTGACGGCGGGCCTCGAAACCCTCCGCTTCGCGGCGGAGAACGACGTGTACGACCACGTCAACGACCTCGGCGAGCAGTTGCGCGCCGGCCTGACCGACATCCTCGAAGACCGCGCGCCGGAGTACACCGTCACCGGCATGGACAGCATGTTCAAGGTCGTGTTCACGCGCGACGGCCCCCGCGACCTCGACGGGCAGTGCGAGGACGGCTGCCGCCAGGACCCCGACTGCCCGCGCTACGAGTACTGTCCGAAGAACCGCGCCGACGTCGACGCCGCCGAGACCGAACGCTGGGAACGGCTGTTCTGGCCTGCGATGCTGGAGGAGGGCGTGTTCCTCACCGCCAACCAGTACGAGTCGCAGTTCGTCAGCTACGCTCACACCGAGGAGGACGTCAAGGCGACGCTGGAGGCGTACAAGGAAGCGCTGTAAGGGACGGTCGTCTTACTCCTCGTCGGACGAGAACCCGAACACGGACGCCAGTTCCGCCTCGATCTTCTCCACGTAGATGTCCAGCGTCTGCTCGACCTTCTCGTCGCCGACGACGATGGCCTGCACCCGGTCGGTCGGAGAGTCCGGGAGTTCGACGCGGAACTCGCCGTCGCCCTCGTAGAACGGTTCGCTCTCGTTGAGCACCTGCTGGTCGATGGCGTGGATCAGCTCGGAGTCGTACCGCTCGTTCATCTCCTCGAAGGCGCTCTTGTACGCCCGCTGGAGCTCGTTGAAGTAGTGGACGTACTTGTCCTCGAACTTCTCGGGGTCGAAGTCGGCCATACTCGAATCGACGCTTGGCGCGAGTAAAAACCGGACGGTTGTCGGTCGCGAGCGGGAGAGAACCGCGAACAGCGGCATCTCGCGAGGCCGCGCCATCGCGTCGAACGCGTCGCGGTGACCCACGCAACGACCCGACCGCCGACCCCGACATTCGATATCGCACTATGTAGTTTATCATCCAGTGCGTGACGGAATCGACAGGAGAACTGGAGACGACTCGAACGGCCGCAAGAACGGTTAGCGCGGAGTTCTAGTCCGTTCGCGGCTCCCACTCCCCGCGCAGGAGACCGTACCAGAGCATGTCGTGGTAGTCGCCGCGGAACCACGCCGCCTCGCGCAGGGTGCCTTCGTGCTCGAACCCGAGCGATTCAAGCAAAGCGACGGAGGCCTCGTTGAAGCCCCCGGCGCGGGCGCTCAGGCGTCGGAGGTTGCGGTCCTCGAAGGCGTACCGGACCATCCGCGCCGTGGCGTCGGAGGCGTACCCCTGCCCGTGGTGTTCCGGGCCGAACCAGTAGGCCAGCTCCGCGCTGCGCGCCCGGGACGTCTCGCTCGGCCCGTACTGCGACCCGGTCAGCGAGACGATACCCAGGGGGTCGCCGTCGACGCAGGCGAGACAGTGGACACCGTCCTCACCGGAGAGGACGTTCTCGAAGAACTCCGCGCACTGAACGCGGTTCGTCGGATCGACGTCGAGCGCCGGTCGCCACACGCGCTCGTCGTTCATCCACCGCTGGACGACGTCGACGTCCTCCTCCTCCTCGACCGGTCGGAGCGTCACCTCGTCGCCCTCCAGGAAGACTGGTCCGGGCATACCGCGTCGTTCGGTGCTCGCCGTGAATGCTCTTGCGTTGTTACGACGGCAGCGCACGCTGTCCACGACGGAAACCCGGTATCGCACCGGGCGACGGAGCCGCGAGCGGCCCCTGCCCGGTGCTGGACGGCCGGCCGTCGGAGTTCGCCGTGACGACCCTCCGAAGTTGGAGTACGAGTGGCCGAACGCCCGGATCACGAACAGAAGCGGCTTCGTCCGGCCGTTCCGGAAAGCCACCCGGAAACCAGCGATGAATCCTATGGCGCTATATGAAATGCAGCAAATGCGCAAGCGGGACGGTGGTGGTCACCTTGCCGAGGTCGCAGGATAGCGGGTCGTTACCAGTGAAGCAGGTAGAGGAGGTAAACGCTGGCGCCGGTGACCAGCAGGCCGACGCCCGCGAAGCCGACCGCAGCGATGCCCGAGGAGGAGAGCGCGAGCTGCATCGACTGGAGGCCGACCAGTGTCGTGAACGCCGCGAGGACCGTCCAGAAGACCGTCGACAGGAGCGACCGCCCCGCGTCGAGGACGCCGTCCCGTACCGCGTCCCTGATCTGCGTCTGGGTGAGTTCGTCGGATTTCACCATCGCTGACAGCAATGACGTCGCCAGGCAATAACCTGGCGGAGCAACGACAGTCGACGAAGCGTCGACGCTTCTGCGCCGCCGCAAGGGCCCGTCGCTATCCCAGTTGCTCGCCGACGAGGGCGTCGACGTGCTCGACGAACGCCTCCTCCTTGCCGCGCGGAATCGTCGCGCCGGCGGCGACGTCGTGGCCGCCGCCGTCGCCGCCGACCGCCCGCGACGCCTCGGTCATGACGGACGAGAGGTCCAGCCCCTGGCGCGTCAGCGAGGGCGTCCCCCGCGCGGAGACCTTCACCTCCTCGTCGTTCTTCGCCGCGAACGCGACGATGGGCGTGCCGCGGTCGATGCCCTCGGCACCGACGGCCATGCCGGCGACGATGCCGACGATGGTCTCGCGGATGCGGTCGCCCGCGTCGAACCACTGGACGTGCTCCTCGCGGGTGACGCCCTCCTCCTGGACGAGCTGAACGCCTTCCGAGAGGTTGCGGCGGTGGTTCGAGAGGAGCTTGCGCGCACGGTCGAGCGCCGCAGCGCGGTCGCCGAGACAGACCGCCAGGCCGACGTCGGCGCGTTCGTAGCGTGCCGTCGCGTTGAGCAGCGTCGAGAACTCGCTGACGTCCCGGAGTTCCGTCCCCTGCGGTTCGTCGACGAGGGTGTACGTCGTCCCGACGAGCGCGTCGATCTTCTCCGCGGGGACGCCCCGGCGCATCGCCCGCTTGACGAGCGCGCTGGCGACCGTCTGCCGTTCGTCGTCGGTGAGGTCGACCCAGCGGCGCCAGTCGCCGTTCTCACCGTTGCGGAGGTCCACGTCGAGCCCGTCGAGGAACCGGAGGACGCCGTTGCCGTCGTTGGAGATACCGGGGATGTACACGTCGCTGGCGTACTCCAGCAGCTTCGGCAGCGGTCGCGTCTGCTTACCGTAGAGCGCGATGTCGGTGGTCGTCTCGACGACGCCAGCGTCGACGCCCTCTGCGACGATGTTCGCGTTCGCGCCGACGAGTTCGCCGTCGCTGGTCTGCATGTCGCCGACCGCGCCGACGACCGCCAGCGCGGCGAGGTCGCGGTTGCCGTCGGCGGCGTTCTCTGCTACTTCGTCCGCGAGCGCCCGCGCGAGGACGTAGCTCGCACCGGCCCCGGAGAGCTCCGAGGCGCCGTCGACGCCGAACAGGAGCGGGTTGAGGTGGAACTCGGTGTCCGCGTCGGCCGGCTGGTGGTGGTCGGCGATGACGGGCGTGAAGTCGCCGGCCCGCTCGTGGTCGCCGATGACGTCGAGCTGGCCGCTCCCGAAGTCCGTGAACAGGACGGTGTCGACGTCGCGCGCGGCGATGGCCGCAACCTCCTCGGCGTCGAGCTGCTTGCTGAACACCGTCTCGAAGGGGACGCCCGCGCGTTCGAGCGCCGTGGCGGCGATGGCGGCGCTCGTCAGGCCGTCCGCGTCGATGTGAGACGCGAGCAACACCTCGTCGGCCTCGCGCAACCGGTCCGCACAGGCGTGCGCGCGGTCGGCCATCTCGGGAACGGGACTGCTCATCGCTCGGTCCTTGGCGCGTCCCGGCATTTAAACCTGCGTCTCGTGCGGCAGGACGAAAGGGGCAAGATGGAGGGGCGGGACGGAGGCGGGGATGGGCGGAGGCAGCGAGACGGAGGCGGCGGAACGGAGAGGTGGTCAGCCGCGCGGGCGCGAACAAAAAGGGTGGACATGCGAACCCCCACGCACACGGCGTCCAGCGGAGTAGGGGCGACCGGGTGCGGCCTGCCACCGCATTCCAGAGTGGACGCCGCTGTGGGTCGGGGCCGGTCCGCAGAATCCTGCAGCGTGGTGACCGGGAGGGAAACGGCGCTCTCCGGGTCTTCTCGTCTCCCGCCGCCGCGTCCGGGTCAGGGTTCGAACGGCAGGTCCTGTGGGTTCTCGGCGACGACCCACCAGTGGTAGTCCTCCTTCGGATGTCTGCGTTCCACGTGCTCCTCGAGCGGCTGCTCGTCGTCGAAGTCGCGGCCGCAGAGGTTGCAGCGGTGGTGTCGTTTCGGTGCCATGGCCTCTGCACGCCGTACCGGTAGTAAAATCTCCTGCCCGAACGGTGTCCCGCGGTCGCGATCCGCGAGTGACGGGCTGGTGGACCTCGCCGGAGTCAGCAGACCGGTTTCGGGTTCACGCCCATCGACTCCAGCGACCGGGTGTACTCGTCGTAGGCCGCCTCGATGGCGCCGGTGGCGGCGTCGCGGGCGCGCTCCCAGTCCTCGTCGCCCTCGCAGCGGTCGGCGAGCACGGCCAGCGCACGCTCGCGCTGTTCGTCGAGGTCGCCTTTCAGGTCGCGGAACAGTTGCGCCGTCTGCGGGTCGGCCTGGCCGGTGAAGAAGCCGACCATCTGCCCTTTCGACTGCTCGCTGGCGAGCGTGCGCCCGACGAATCCGCCGAGGCGGGCGACGGTGTCCTCCTGCTCGCGGAGGAACTCGTGGACCGCCGGCACCGCGCCGGGGTCGTGGTCGGAGAGGTCCGCGACGACTCGTTCGTAGTGGTCGCGCTCGGTGTCGGCGACGCTCGCGAACAGTGCGCTGACGTCGCCAGCCTCCGCGTCGGCCCACGTCTCGAACGTCCGCCGGGCGGCGTGCTCGGCGTCGGCCGCGGCCCGGTACACCTCGTCGGCGTCCATCTCGCCGCCGGTCGCGGCGTACAGCGACTTCGACGACCCGAGACGCGACAGGGCGGTCTCGGCGTCGTCGCGGACCGTGCTGACGAACTGATCTGCGTCCATGCGCCGGCGTACGGCCGCGTCCGGCTTGTACTCTCCGCTCGCGGTGGTCGTGAAATCTCGCCGGCGCGGCCGGGAGGAGGACGGGGTGAGAAGGCAGGTTGCTACCGGGCGTCGTCGAGAGAGACGCACAGGTCCGCGTCGGCCGATATCCACTCGGCCATCCGTTCCAGTCGCGTCGCGTCCGTCGGGAAGATGGTGCATCGGTCGGGCATCCCGTCGTATTCGACGACGACGGAATCCAGTTCGAAGACTCGCTCGCGGACGGCTTCGCGTTCCGCGTCGGCGGACGTGTCGAGAGTGTCGGTGGTGCCGGACATGATGACCTCGGGCAGCGTCGGGTGACGCCTCACTACGTAGATTCGGGGGACACTCAATAACCGCTGCTAGTTGTTCTCGATAGCGGTCTATAGCTGTACGTCCGGGTTCCGACCGTCACCGCGGGAAGCGGGGATACGAGCCAGCGGTGGGCGTCCTCGTCACTCCTCGCTGCCGGTCTCGACGGGGGCGTCGACGAGGTTGCCCCACTCGGTCCACGAGCCGTCGTAGTTGGTGACGTCGTCGTAACCGAGCAGTTCCGACAGCGCGAACCACGCGATGGAGGAGCGCTCGCCGATGCGGCAGTAGGTGACGACCTCCTGGTCGTCGGTGATGCCGGCGTCCTCGTAGAGTTCGCGGAGTTCGTCCGCCGACTTGAACCGACCGTCGTCGTCGACCGTCGCGGCCCACGAGACGTTCGTCGCGCCGGGGACGTGGCCGCCGCGCTGGGCAGTCTCCTGGAGTCCCGGCGGCGCGAGCACCTCGCCGCTGAACTCCTCGGGGCTGCGGACGTCGACGAGGGGGACGCCGCGGTCGATGGCCGTCTCGACGTCGTCGCGGTAGGCGCGGACGCCCTCGAACGGCCCGCGGGCGTCGTAGCCGACGGTGGGGTAGGTCGGCTCCTCGTCGGTCGTCGGGTAGTCGTTGTCGAGCCAGTAGTCGCGGCTGCCGTCGAGCAGGCGTACGTCCTCGTGGCCGTAGTACGTGAACTGCCAGTAGGCGTAGGCGGCGAACCAGTTCGAGTTGTCGCCGTAGAGGACGACGGTGGAGTCGGGGGCGATGCCGTGACTGCCCAGCAGTTCCTCGAAGTCCTCCCTGTCGAGGATGTCGCGGCGGGTCTGGTCCTGGAGCTGCGTCTCCCAGTTGAACCCGACGGCGCCGGGCGCGTGCGCCTCGTCGTAGGCTTCCGTGTCGACGTCCACCTCGACGAGTCGGTACTCGGGATCGTCGCTCTGGAACGCGTCGAGTCGGTCGACGACCCAGTCGGCGGTGACGAGCACGTCGTTCGCGTAGTCGGTGTCGCTCATGCGGCCTATCGTTCGGAAGCCGGGCGTATAGCCCTGTCAGCCCCGGAGATTCGCGCCAGTGGTCTCCGGTCGCGGCAAGGCGGGCCGCCACCGCCGACGTCGCGGCGCGTCGCTGCCCCGCCGGCGAGCGAGCGACGGCGGGCCACCGCCGTCGCGCCGCCCTCGCGACCCGCGACCGACCCGCGCCCCGGAAAGCGGCAATCCGTGCCGGCGTCTCGTGCAAGCGGCGGATTCCCGCGGAACCCGGAGTGCTAAGACGGGAGGGCGGCAATCCCGGTTCGATGCACGACAGCGTCGTGGCGAGTGCCGACTGGCTCGCCGAGCGACTGACGGACGCGGACGTGACGGTGGTGGACGTGCGCGACGCGTGGGAGTACGACGGCATCGGCCACCTCCCCGGCGCGGTCAACGTCCCGTTCGACCGGTTCCGGGCGGCCGACGGGGACGACGTGGGGATGCTCCCCGGCGTCGACCGATGGGCGGACCTGCTGAGCGAGGCGGGCGTCGCGAACGGCGACACCCTCGTGGCGTACGACGACACCCACGGCGTGTTCGCCGCGCGCTTCCTCGTCACCGCGGAACTGTACGGCCACGACGACTGCCGACTGCTCGACGGCGACTTCAGCGCGTGGACCCGCGAACACGAGACGACGACCGAGGTGCCGGCGGTCGAGCCGACGACGTACGAACCGTCGAGACCCGCTGACGGGCCGCTGGTGGACCGCGAGGCGGTCGAGCGCGCCGCCGAGGACGACGAGACGGCGCTCGTCGACGCCCGCAGTCCGGAGGAGTACGCCGACGGCCACATCCCCGGCGCGGTGAACCTGGAGTGGCGGGAGTTCGTCGACGAGGAGACGCGAGGACTGAAACCGCGGGCCGAACTCGACGCCGTCCTCGCCGACCACGGCGTCACCGACGACCGCCGGGTCGTCCTCTACTGCAACACCGCGAGGCGTATCAGCCACACGTACGTCGTCCTGTCTTCGCTCGGATACGACGACCTCGGGTTCTACGAGGGGAGCGTCAGGGAGTGGACCGAGACGGGCGGCACCCTCCAGACCCAGGACGGAAATCGATGATTCCCCGCTCGTTTCGGCGACGATCGACCCGCTAGACCCTCGTTGAGACCGGGTTCACGCTCCGGGGCCTGCCCCCGCAGTAACGGTCGTAGAGGCGTCGCCAACGTGGAATACCGGCGAGTATCGAGCGGTGTACCGGGGGCGATTTTTCGGGGGTCGAACCCTAACCGGGATAGTTTCGCGTTAGGCTTCAAAACAGTCGAGACCCTTTATCTAAGGCTCCGGCATATAGCGTGATACCCCGGGAGGGGAAAAGGATGAACGAGAAGAAACAACCAGACACAGAGGACGTCGATTCGGAAGAACGACGGTCGTTCATGAAGAAGGGCGCGCTCGCAACGGGCGGGCTCGCGCTGGGACTCGGTAGCATGGGCAGCGCCTCCGCCCAGGAAGGGCAGGCGCTGGTGTACACGTACGACTACCACCCCGGCACGCAGTTCCGCGTCGTGAACCAGCTGGAGCAGACCACGACCGTCCGCCTGCTGCGCCGCCCCGGTGGCGGCACCGTCCCGGAGATCTCGCAGCCGGACGACTACAACGGGTACATCGTCCGCTACCTGATCGGCGGCGACGGCAATCAGGGCCAGATCACCACGTTCGTGTTCGGTGAGAACCTGAACCTGAGCCAGGGCGACACGCGCCGGTTCAGCGGCGATGCCTCGGTCTTCAGCAGCGACCTGAACCTGCTCAGCACCAACGTTCAGGGCGGCGGCGGCAACTAACGCCGCTCGTCGTTTTCCGGTAGCCGAGAAGAGTCGAACAGTCCACGTTTTTTCGCCGACGACGGCCGGCAGAGCGACCAGCGTCGCGACGAACAGTCGTCGGGCGGCCACGTACCACGGTCGTTAAGTACCACCGCCTGAAACCACCGAGTAATGAGACGGCGCACGTTCCTCACGGCTGGTAGTGCCGCGCTCGCCGGACTCGCGGGCTGCATCGGTTCCGGCGGTTCGGACGGGTCGGACACGACCACCTCGACGACGGCGAACACGACCGCCCAGACCGAACCGAGCGGCACGCTGAACGTCGCCACGTACAGTTCGTTCGTCGACGCGCCGAGCTCCTCGCCCGGCAAGTGGGTGAAACGGCAGTTCGAGAAGGAGTACCCGAAGGCGACGCTCGAGTGGCAGACGCCGGACAACGAGGTGAACCACTTCCTCCAGCGGAAGGTCCAGGGCCTCGACGTGACGACCGACGTCTACGTCGGCCTGAACGTCGACCACCTCATCACCATCGACGAGAAACTCGGAAACAGGAATCTGTTCGTCCCGATGGCCGACTCGCTGTCGAACTACGGCCACGTCAAGGACGGGCTCACCTTCGACCCCGACGGGCGCGCCATCCCTTACGACACGGGATACGTCAGCGTCGTCTACGACGGGACGACGGTCGACGACCCGGGGACGTTCGACGCGCTGGCGGGCGAGTACGCGGACGACCTCATCGTCGAGAACGCCCAGCAGGCCGCGACGGGGCGTGCGTTCCTGCTGTGGACCGTCCACGAGTACGGCCCGGACGGCTACCTCGACTACTGGAAACGGATGACCGGGAACGGCGTCAAGATCCTCGGCTCGTGGGACGCCGCCTACACCGCCTACTCGAACGGCGAGCGCCCCATCGTCGTCTCCTACTCGACCGACCGGGTGTACGCCCACCGCGAGGAGGGCGTGAACATGGAGAAACACCGCATCGGCTTCCCGAACGACCAGGGGTACGCCAACCCCGAGGGGATGGCGAAGTTCGCCGACGCGAAGAACCCGAAGCTCGCCGACGCCTTCCTCGAGTTCATGCTCTCGAAGCCGGTCCAGTCGAAGATTCCGACGCTCAACGTCCAGTTCCCTGCGACCGACCACGCGGAGCCGGGCGAGGAGTTCCGCAAGTACGCGAAGGAGCCCGACCAGCCCGTCACCTACTCCTACGACGAGTTGAAGGGCAACGTCGAGGAGTGGGTCGAGCAGTGGGCGCGCCAGGTGGCCAGGTAGATGCAGCCAGGGCGCTGGCTCGAACGGCGCGCGCTCGCCCTGCTCGCCGTCGCAACCAGCGCCGTGCTCGTCGTCCTCTTCTACTACCCGGTCGCCATCGTCTTCGCCGACGCGGGCGGCGTCGCGTCGTTCGTCGACGTGTTCGCCGACGAGTTCCTCGTCCGCGAGATACTCGGGTTCACGGCGTACCAGGCCGCGCTCTCGACGCTCGCCAGCGTCGCGCTCGGCCTGCCCGGCGCGTACGTCCTCTCGCGTTACGAGTTCCCGGGTCGGCGGACGGTCCGCTCGCTGACCATCCTCCCGTTCGTGATGCCCTCCATCCTCGTCGTCATCGGCTTCGTGGCCTTCTTCGGCGAGCAGGGGCTGCTGAACGACCTGCTCGGGCTCGCCGGCCTGGAGGTCGGCTCGCTGCTGTACAACCTGCCCGCGATAATCGTCGCGCACGCGTTCTACAACGCGCCGCTGGTCGCCCGGGTGACGAACGCGGCGTGGGAGAGCGTCGACGCCCGCGAGGTCGAGACCGCGCGCAGCCTCGGTGCCGGCCGGTTCCGCGCGTTCGTCGACGTGCTCGCGCCACAGCTCCTCCCGGCGGTGCTCACGGGCGCGCTGCTCACCTTCATCTTCACGTTCATGTCCTTTCCCATCGTGCTGGAGCTGGGCGGGTTCGAGTACGCCACCGTCGAGGTGTGGATCTACGGCCTCGTCCGCGACCTCGACTACGGCGAGGCGGCCACCCTCGCCGTGCTGGAGACGGCGCTGTCGCTCGCGCTGACCTACGCCTACCTCCGGTACGAGGCCCGGCAGGCGACGGCGTCGCGCGCCGCCCGCCCGCCGGCGCGCAAGCGACTGCTGCCCGACGACCCCGCTGCGGGAGCAGCACTCGAACGCCTCGGCGTGGGCGCGTACGGCCTCGTCGTCGCCGTCGTCTTCGGCGGCCCCATCGTCGCCACCGTCGTCGAGAGCGTCACCGGCCCCGACGGGTTCACGCTCCGGTACTACGCGTTCCTCGTCGAGCGCCAGGCCACCGGCGCGGCGTTCCAGACGAAGCCGGGCGTCGCGGTCTGGAACTCGCTCGCGTTCGGCGTCGGCACCCTGCTCGTCGCGCTGCCGATGGGCGTCGTCGTCGCCGCGCTGGCCGACCGCGCCCGGTCGCGGTGGGGGCGGGCGGTCGAGGCGCTCGCGATGGCGCCGTTCGCCGTCAGCGGCGTGATGGTCGGCCTCGGGATGCTCCGCGGTCTCGTCTTCGGCGTTCCGCTGCCCGTCGTCGGCCGGATTCGGGTCGGCGGCGCGCTCGCCATCGTCGCCGCCCACGCCGTCGCGGCCTACCCCTTCGTCGTCCGGAGCGTCGGCCCGATGCTCGGCACCGTCGACCGCCGGACCGTCGAGTCCGCGCGGGCGCTCGGCGCGACGCGGTTCCGGGCGCTGCTCGACGTCGAACTGCCGCTCGTGGCGGCGGGCGTCGTCGCCGGCGCGGCGTTCGCGTTCGCCATCAGCATCGGCGAGTTCGACTCGACAGTTATTCTTGCCACGGGGAGCACGAGCTACACGATGCCGGTCGCCGTCGAGCGCTACCTGGGCAACCGCACGCTCGGACCAGCCACCGCGATGGGGACGGTGCTGCTCGTCGTCACCGCCGTGAGCTTCGTCGTCGTCGACCGACTCGGCGGGCGGTGGGAGTATGGTTGAGGTCCACCTCGACGGCGTGGGGAAGGCGTACGACGACGTGGCCGCGCTGGAGGACGTGACCCTCCACGTCGACGACGGCGAGTTCTTCACGCTCGTCGGCCCCTCGGGCTGCGGGAAGACGACCACGCTCCGGGCCGTCGCCGGGTTCGAACCCCCGACGCGGGGGACGGTTTGCTTCGGCGACCGCGACATGGCCGGCGTCCCGCCGGAGGACCGCGACGTGGGCATCGTCTTCCAGAACTACGCCCTCTTCCCGCACATGACCGTCGCGGAGAACGTCGGCTACGGCCTGCGGTTCCGCGACCCGCCCGGCGCGCGGACGCCCGACGAGCGCGTCGCGGAACTGCTGGAACTGGTCGACCTCGGCGGCCTCGGCGACCGCGACCCCGAGGAGCTGTCGGGCGGCCAGCGCCAGCGGGTCGCGCTCGCGCGGGCGATCGCCCCCGGGCCGGACCTCCTGTTGCTGGACGAACCGATGAGCGCGCTCGACGCCCGTCTTCGAGAGAGCCTGCGGACGCAGGTTCGGGCCATCCAGTCCGACCTCGACATCACGACCATCTACGTCACCCACGACCAGGAGGAGGCGCTCGCGGTCAGCGACCGCGTGGCTGTGATGCGCGACGGACGGGTCGAACAGGTCGGGTCACCGGAGGCGGTCTACCGCAACCCCGACTCGCGGTTCGTCGCCGAGTTCCTCGGCGAGAACAACGTCTTCGACGGGCGCGTCGTCGCGGACGGCCCGGCCGGGGTGCGAGTCGCGGTCGGCGACCGGGAGTTCGTCGTCCCGGGCACCGGCGCGCCGGGCGAGCGCCTGACCTTCTGCGTCCGTCCCGAGCAGTTGCGCCTCGGGGGCGTTGCCGAGCGGGGCTCGGCAGCTCACCAGACGGAGTCCGGTGGCGGCGAGAACCAGTTCGACGCCAGCGTGGAGACGGTCGAATTCCTCGGCGAGGCGTTCCGCGTCCACCTCGACTGGGACGGCCGCCAGGTCACGCTCCGCGTACCGGAGGAACCCGACGGCGAGACCGTCCGCGTCGGATTCGACGCGAGCGACGTCCACGTCATCGAGACCGCCGACGTGGCGACGCCGTCGCGCTGATCAGTAGCCGTCCGTCGTATCGGTGGTTCGCGTCGTATCGGTGAACCCGTCCGTCCCTCTCGTCCCCGTCGTATCGGTGAACCCGTCCGTCCCTCTCGTCCCCGTCGTATCGGTGAACCCGTCCGTCCCTCTCGTCCCCGTCGTATCGGTGAACCCGTCCGTCCCTCTCGTCCCCGTCGTATCGGTGAACCCGTCCGTCCCTCTCGTCCCCGTCGTATCGGTGAACCCGTCCGTCCCTCTCGTCCCCGTCGTGTCCGTGAATCCGTCTGTCCCGCGCGTCCCCGTCGTGTCCGTGAATCCGTCTGTCCCGCGCGTCCCTCTTGTCGTGTCCGTCTCTCTCGTCGTGAACGTCGCCGTTCCTCCGCCGCCGAAGGTGATGTTCCCGCGCATCTGGTCGGGATGGAACCGGCAGCGGTAGCGACGCATTCGGTCGGTCGCCTGGAACGTAACTTCCCGTTTCTCCCCCCGCTGGGACGACGGTTCCGTCTCCGCCAGCACGACGCCGTCCTCGCCGCCGCGCTCGCCGATGATCTGGAACTGGTGTCGCGCCCCGTCCAGGTTCACCCAGACGACCCGATGCTGGGAGCCCACGTCGAGGTCGATGTTCGGGTTCTCCGTCCGTTCGATGAGTCGCGGTTCCAGTCCGAGCCAGTAGTCGACGCGACCACCGAGGATGGTGACCTGTCCCTCGCCGGTCACCGTCCCCGTCTCCGTCCCCTCGGTAGTCTCCGTCGTGTTCGTCTCAGTCGTGTTCGTCGCCGTCGTCTCGGTGTCGCCGTCCTGTGCGCCCGCCAGGCTGCCGAGGACGCCGACGCCCGCGACGGCCCCCGCTGCTCGCAGGAGCGACCGACGGTCCGATTTCGGTGAATCCTCTCGTGTCATCGTTTTCCCCACCATCGGAACGGCTACGACAGGGAAAAACCGGCCACACCGTTCGACTCGACAACCGGGGATTGAATCACGGTTGTGAACGTTGGCGGCGCACGTCGCCGGGCGTGCTGTCCGTTCAGCCCCAGAACCGGTCGAGGCCGAGCGAGAGCATGTCGGCGCTCACGGGCTGGAACTCCTCGCGCTCGGTCTCGGGGAGGAACTCGCGGACGCTGTCCCAGCTGTCGCGGGCGTACCGGGAGTCGACGAGCACGCGGACGCCCTCCTCGTCGGGGCCGCGGATGACCCGGCCGAGCGCCTGGCGGGCCTTCCGGACGGCCGGGACGGTGAGGGCGTAGGTGAAGCCGTCGCCGAAGACGCGCTCGTAGGCGGTCCGGACCGCCTTCGTCCGGGGGCTGGCGGTGTTGATGATGGGGACGCCGCAGACGACCGCGGCCTTCAGGCGGTCGCCGCGGTAGTCGACGCCCTCGGTGAGCGTCCCCCGGAGGCTGGTGACCAGCACCTTCGACTCGCCGGCGAAGAAGTCGTCCTTCAGCGCCTCGGTGGCGTCGTCGCCGCTGCTCTCGTCGAGCAGCACCGGCTTGTCAACGAGGTCGCGCAGCGTCTCGGCGGCCCACTCCGCCTCGGCGTAGTTCGGCATCCCCACGAGCACGTTGCCGGGCGAGCGCGCGACGTCACGGATGGCGTCGGCGTACACCTGCCGTGCCTGCGTCTCGTCTCCAGGTGCGCCCCGGTTGTCGTAGGTGAACTTCGGCGCGTCCACGGCGAAGCTCTCCCGGTTTTCCTCGGGGAAGTTCAGCCCGTACGTCCGCTCGACGACGGGCCGGCCCTCGCGTTCGAGGTGGGCGAGGCCGGACACCTCCTCGAACACGTCCAGCGGCGCCAGCGTCGCACTCATCAGCACGCCACCGCCGAACTCCGCGAGTTGCTCGCCGATGGCGTCGCTGGGGACGCAGTTCTGCATGGCGAGGTGGGCGTTGTACGCGCGCCGCCAGGAGTCGTCGGGCTCCATGTCGTTCCACGTTCGTTCGAGTTCGATCTCCCGGAAGTAGTGCTCGTGGTCGTTGCGGTACCACTCGCCGAGGACGCGACCCGCCGCCGGCGCGGCCCGCTCTTTGTCGACGGACTCGCCCTCCTCGGCCTCCGCCTCGTTCAGGATGCGCGCGACGACGGCACCGACGGGCTCCGCGCGCGCCCACGTCCCGCCGTCGTACCCCGCCTCCTCGGCCCACTCGGAGATGGCGTCCTGGCCCGGTTCGGTCGGGTCGCGGAGCGGAATCTCGGCGTCCGGCAGGTCGGCGAGGTTCGCCTTCCAGCCGCGGTGTTCGCGTTCGAGGAAGGCGGTGACGCGGCGGTCGAGTTCCTCCCGGAGGTCCCGGAGGAAGTCGCGGACCTCCTTCAGTTCCCGGAGCGTGACGCCGGCGTCCTCCAGCTCCGCCCGCACGAGGTCGGCGTCGGCGGTCGTCGACGACGTCGTGCGGTCGTCGAACTCGACCGGCTGGATGGCCCGCGTCAGTTCGGACTCGGCGTCCCGGAGCGTGGCGTCGCCGACGGACTCGCTGACGAGGTCGCGGACGCGCGGTTCGAGCATGTGCGCCTCGTCGCAGACGACGAACGTCGAGTCGTCGAGCAGCGCACCGGTGAAGGTGGCGGTCGTGACGGGGTCGAAGGCGTGATAGTAGTTGCCGACGACGACCTCGACGTCGGGGAGCAACGCGCCCATCATCGAGTGCGGGCAGGTACCGTGCTGGACCGAGAGCCCGACGAGGTCCTCCGGCTCGATGAGCCCCACGTCGTCGAAGGCGAACGGGACGGCCTCCACGGGGTCGCCGTCCTCCGGCAGGTCGTCGAGGAACTGCGCGTAGAAGGGGCAGTACTCCGTATCGTCGTACTCGGGCATCTCCGGCGGGTAGGGCGTCGGCTCGCCCGCCGTCTCGAGGTAGGTCGCGCCGCCGCCGCTGCGGCCGGAGTCGGCGAGGCCGGTCTGCTGGCGGCGCGCCCGCGTGGCGAGGTTCTGGGCGGTCGTCGACCCGCCCTCGCCGACGAGGTCGCCGGTGTGCTCGCGCAGCGACTCGCAGCGCTCGTAGACGTTGTCCTCGTCGATGCCGCCCGCGTTCTCGCGGTTGTACGGGCAGACGTCGGCCTTCCCGACCATCGTCAGGCCCGAGACCGACTTGTAGTCGTCGGGCAGGTTCGCGTTGATGGTCCGGAGGTCCTCCTCGAACTGGCGGAGCTGCTGTTTGACGCTGGTCAGCACGAGCACGCGCTCGTAGTCGCTGTCGGGGTCGCGCACGAGGTCGATGCCCGCCGTGAGCGCGAGCATGGTCTTGCCAGTGCCGCAGGCGCCCTCGACGACGGTGAAGCCGCCGTCGCGGGCGGTGGCGACGGCCGTCTCGATGCCGTCCACCTGCTCGTCGTAGGGTTCCTCGTGACCGAAGACGTCCCGCCAGTCCGACATCGTTCGTTCCTCGCGCCCCCGTCGCTTAGGGCTGTTGAACTGGAGTGGTCCCGGCATGCTACTTAAGTTCGGGGTGCCGTCGGACGGAGGACAGCCGCGACGGCGGTGTCGTCCCGTCGGTGATGACGTGTCACGCCGTCGCCGCCGCTCGTCGGGGTCACCTGGTGAACGTTTTTGTGCAGTCGCCGTCTGGTCGCGGACGTTGTTCGTCGTGGTGCCCATCTACTTCGTCTACAACGCGCTCGTTCTCGCCAGCGGAGACGCCGACGATTACGCGGCCCCAGAAGACGGGTGAGCGTCGTCGCGATCAGCGCCGCGAGCGCGTCGTCACTGTCGCGACCGCCGGAGCACTTCGAGGACACCGAACGCGACCACGAAGCCTGCTGCACCGGGAAGCGCAGCGTCGCCGGCCCGGTCGAGGAAGTGGACGGTGAGTCCGCCGGTGGTCCCTCGCAGGAGGACGCCGAACGCGCCGTCGGCGAACCGATTCTCCAGTTCGACGGAGTCGACCAGAGAGAGGGCGACGAACGCGACGAGCGCCCAGCCGGCTCCGAGCACCGAGGGCGGCAGGGAGGAAAGCAGAAGTTGGAGTCCTGTCACGTGTCTGGACGAGTGTGGCGGGGGCAGGGTCTAATACCCCGTGGGAGTAGTCCAGGTCGGTGGGGAGCGGAGGGCGTGGCGGCGACGTTTTCCGACGCCGGGAGCGGGCGGGGCCAGAACGGCGGCGACCTGCCGACAGCGGAATCGTTACCCGACTGGCCCGCCAACGACCGGGCATGACCACGACGTTCGACGAGGAGGGCTGGCGGACCGAGCTGGAGGGCCACCGCGAGGAGAAGGACGAGTTCTTCGCCGACCACCCGCAGTCGCCCATCCCGCCGGAACACCGCGACGACTTCGACGGGCTGTCGTACTTCGACCCGGACGCGGACTACCGCGTGACGGCGACGGTCGAGACTCACGAGGAGCCCGACCCGGTGGAGATGGAGACGACGGGCGGGCGGCCGCAACGCTACCTCCGGACGGCGACGCTGCACTTCGACGTCGACGGCGAGGCGTGTTCGCTGGCCGTCTACAGCCGCGAGGACCAGGACTCGCTGTTCGTCCCGTTCCGGGACAAGACGACCGGCCAGCAGACCTACGAGAACGGCCGCTACCTCGAACTCCACCCTGACGGGGAACTGGCGGACGGCGACGACGTCGTCGTCGACTTCAACCTCGCCTACTCGCCGTTCTGCGCGTTCAGCGAGACGTTCTCGTGCCCGCTGCCGCCGGAGGAGAACTGGCTGGACGTCGAGGTCCGCGCGGGCGAACGGACCTGGCGTCCGAACTGACCTGGCGGCCCCGTCGGACGTATCGGGCGCGACACCCGACCCAGACCCGTTTTTCTCCACTCGAAACGAGGGGGTTCGAGCGCCCCAACGAGTTCGGCACAACGGGGATGTTCTCCGATGTACAAAGTGACGTGAGCGTATCCGGAGCGTGAGTGCCCACTATAGAGAAAAGTATTTTCTCGAAAGCCGAAATTGGGCGAGATTCTGGAAAGGATTTTTGATGGAGTGTGTCCAAGACTTTACTGCTGGCGGCACCACCGCCGGCCACCAGGTATGCCAGAATGTAATCACTGTGGCGCGCACGTCTCCGAGCAGTTCGCGCGCGTCTTCGCAGACGAGAACGGTCGCGTCCGCGCCTGCCCGGACTGTTCGGCGAACGCAGGTATCGCCGAAGTAGCACGACAGCGGGCGCAGCGAGTGTAGCCAGACGTGGCGGAATCGACAGGGCAAAGTGAACCACGCGAAGCCTGTCAGGCGTGACCGACCACTGGGTGTACGTGCTGGAGTGCAGTGACGGCAGTTTTTATACGGGATACACGACGGACGTCGAACGGCGCGTCGCCGAACACGACGCCGGCGAGGGAGCGAAGTACACCCGGGGGCGCACGCCGGTCGAGCTCGTCCACAGCGAACGGTTCGAGACGCAGTCGGCGGCGATGTCCCGCGAGTACGAGATCAAACAGTTCGACCGCGCCGAGAAGGAGCGCCTGGTCGGCCGGGAGTAGCTCAGTCGTCGGCCGCCGCCTCGTCCACGGCGGCGTCGGTGACCGCCGGTTCGATGTCGGCGTACTCGACGGCCTGGCGGCCGAGCTTCCGCGTCCGCTCCTCGAGCGCGTCGTCGAGGAACTCGCCGTCCTCGTCGAACTTGTCGGACGCGTTCCGGATGCCGACCTGGTGGGGGAGCACCCACCCGTGGACGCCACGGACTGTGATGCGCATGTGGTCGAGGGTGCTGGCGTACGACCCGCCGCCCGCCGTGGCGAGCAGGCCGACGGTCGTGTCCTCGAACTCGTCGAAGCTGCAGTAGTCGTGGACGTTGCGGAACGCCGCGGAGTACGAACCGTGGTACACCGGGCTTCCCAGGATGACCGCGTCCGCCTCCCGGATCGTGCGCTTGAGTTCCTCGGCCGCGGGCGGCGTCTCCGCGTCCGGGTCGAACACGGGGAGGTCGTACTCGCGCACGTCGAGCAGTTCCGTCCCCGCGCCCGCCTCGGCCGCCGCGTCGAGCGCGTGTTCGAGGGCGGCCCGCGTCTTGCTCTCGTCTCGCATGCTACCACAGAGGGCGACGACCGTCGGTGCGTCCATCACGTCGACCCTCCGTCCGTCGAACGTTTAACCGGCCCGTTCTCGACGCGGACGGACCGGGCGCGGATTCGCGAATCGTCCATACGCCAACGTGGTGGCGTCGCGACAAAACCCTTCCCGGAAGTCGATTTTTGTAGCCGTTGCAACAGTTGTGCTCGGAGTCGGCGCCCGCCACTGTTAACTCGTCTCACGAAGAACGGCCGCGCATGCAGGTCCGGGACGCAGTCGAGGCCGACGGCGGGCGCCTGGCGGACCTGGCGGACGTGCCCAGCGAGGTGATGGGCAACGTGGTCCACGACCGGACCGTCCGCGTCGCGGAGACGGACGACGACATCGAGGGGTTCGTCGGGTTCGACGCCCACCGGGACGCGGTCCACGTCACCCACCTCTACGGGTCGCAAGCGGCCCGCGAGCGCCTGCTCGACGAACCGGTCCGCTTCGCCGCCTGCGAGGAGATGGCGGTCGAACTGCTCGTCCCCGACGACGAGGACGAGAGCGTCTCCGCGGCGAAGTCGACCGGCTTCGAGAACGTCGGTCCCGGCCCGCGGTTCGACGGCCGACCGACGGAACGGTTTCGACTGGAGAATCCGACACGAGAGTGACCCCGACGATCGACGCGCCCGAGCGAGTCGTCGCTCCGCGTAACTGTCGGTACGTCGAGAGAGGAACGCGCCCGCGTGGCGTTCATGGCATGGCACGCGATGATTCGACACGCAGGCGCATCGGGCACTACGTTCTCGAAACCGATAGGTCTGACGGGACGGAACGAGCGGGGAGGCGAGCGCCGGGGCAGAGTCGAAGGGACAGCCAGTCGGTCAGAACGGGAGGAAGGAAAGAAGGTCGTTCTGGAGAGTGTACAGCGCCGCCGCCGCGAGCCAGGTCTGGAACAGCAGCGTGCCGAGCGCCGAGAGGAGGACGAACTCCCAGTCGCGCATCTCCGCGAAGCCCGCGGGGACGGTGAGCATCCCGCGCGTGAAGAGCAGGGCGTTGCTCACCGGGACGACGACGCGGCCCCAGCGCTGGAACCAGCCCTCGAAGCGGTCGAGCGAGTCCTCGCTGACGCGGAACCAGGGCTTGTCGAGCAGGTACTCGCGGCCGCCGCGCTTGGCGAGGAGGAAGAGCGTGTACTGGCCGATGGTCGCACCGACGACGGCGACCAGGATGACCGCGGCGATGGCGTCGTAGTCGGTCGCCGACGCCGGGAGGACGCTCACGCCGATGGGGACGAGGCTCTCGCTCGGTGCGAAGTAGAGCAACATCGCGCCCTCGAGGATGAGGATGAAGAAGAGCGCGAGCAGACCGTACTGGTTCAGCCACTCCTTGGCGAGCGACTTGTCCCCGACCAGGAACAGCGTGACGCCGACGACGGCGCCGCCGGCGACCGCGCCGACCAGCAGGAGGACGCCGTAGTCCTCGACGAACTCCCTTGCCGCCCGCGTGTCCGGGGCGAACGAAAGGATGGCGGCCCCGAACAGCGAGAGCGCGAGGAGGACTACAGCAGGTGTCGTTTCGGCGATACCGGAGAGCAGGGCGGTCGTCATCAGATTCGTGTGATGACGGGATGGGGTAAAGGCGTTGTGTCTCGGCGAGGACACGTCGAACGCCCGTGCGGCGGAAATCGGCAGTATGAGGCGCTGACGATTGTCTTCCGCGTGCGAGACGTCCTCCGGGACGGCAGTTCCGCGAGGCCATCCAGGGTGGCAGTTGTGCACGACAGTTCCGCCCCACCGACGACGGGCGTGCAGACCAGGACGGAGATTTTAAGCGCTGGCGGTGGGAATCGGGAGACATGAGCACGCCTACGAAGATCGTGACCGGAACTGTGGGGCTGACCGCGCTGCTCGTGGTCGCCGTCATGGCGAACATCTGGCTGGCGGCCTGATGTTCGACGAACGCGCGCTCGGCGACGAGGTGGCCGCGGTCCGCGACGAGCACGCGCCCGACGCGCTCGTGCTGGACAGCGAGCGCGACTTCGAGACACTGCCCGTGGTGGCCCGCGACGACCTCGCGATGTTGACCGACGACCTCCGGCCGTTCTCCGCGCCGGCGGCGTGGCTGCCCGACGACGCGCCGGAGCTGCTGCAGCGATACGCCGGGTCGGACCTCGTCGTCGGCATGCCGGGCGACGGGAGCGTCGCGTGGACCCGCCAGACGGTCCCGCCGGTCGTCGTCGTCAAGGCGCGCGTGCAGGGGTCGCCGGCGTCGTTCGTCTCGTTCCTCGTGGCGGAGGCGCTGGTCGAGGTGGGACTCGACCTGCCCGAGCAGTTCCTCGGCTTCTTCGAGGACGCCTACCCGGAGTTCGACGCGGCCGTCCCCCTCGACCCCGGGAGCACCTACCAGCTCGCGGCGGCGCTGTACGACGCCTACGTGGGCCTGCACACCCGCAAGGTGTTCGCAGACTGGGCGGACGACCACCCGGACCTGTTCGCGGCGTGGGAGGACGCCGGCCAGCGCGTCGAACCACGACTCGACGGCATCACGACGGAGGTCTCGCAGGGCCGGACCGACTTCGCCGACGCGACCGAGCTCGCCTGCAGCGCGGTCAAGCACGACCTCGACCTCCCCGCGCCGTTCGCGGCGCTGGACACCGCGGCGTACCGCGACCACGGGGCCGCGTACGCGGTGAAGTGGGCCGAGAAGACGCTCGGGTAGCTACTGTTCCGGTTCCGGGGTCGTGAACGGTATCGTCGCCACGGTGCGCTCGGTGACGGTCGCGATGCGGACGATGAACGAGAAGAGGATGACCAGCGGCAGCAGTCCGACGGTCAACGCGACGGGGAGGAGGACGTCCCTGTTCGCGGCCAGCACCGTGGTGCCGCTCTCGGCGGAAAAGGAGAGGAGCGCGACGATGGCGAACGCCTCGGCCGGGAGTCCGGCGTAGAGCAGGACCCGCGACAGCGACGAGAGCTCCTCCTGGAGGCGAGGTCGTCAGACCGCTTCGGGGCCGCGCTCGCCGGTCCGGACCTGGCAGGCGTCCTCGACCGACTGGACGAATATCTTGCCGTCGCCGGGTTCGCCGGTACTGGCGGCGTCGCGGATGGCCTCGACGACGTCGTCCGCGGGGACGTCCGCGACGACGCACTCGACCTTGACCTTCTGGTGGAGGTCGACGACGTACTTCTCGCCGCGCCACTGGCCGCGCTTGGCGGGCTGGCTACCGCGTCCGCTCACGTTGGTCACGGTGAGGCTCGGCGCCTGGACGTCCGCGAGCGCCCGCTTGACGTCGGTCAGGCGGTCCGGGCGCACGATGGCGGTGACCATCTTGATGCCGCCGTCGTTGGGACGGCCGCCGTCCGCGCGGAGGTCGCTGCCGGAACCGCGGCCGCCGTCCGTCACCACGTCGGCGGGGGTGTCGACGCCGAACTCGGGGTAGGTGTCGACGCCGTGCTCGGCGACGTCGAGGCCCTCGCGCTCGTGTTCGGCCGTGACCCGCGCCTGGCCGAGCGCGCGGGCGCCGCCGAACACGAGGCCCGTCGCGGTGACCGTCCACAGGCCGATGAGGGCGACGCCGGTCGCCTGCACCGCGAGGCCAGAGAGGACGTCGACGAGGGCGAAGCGCTCCCAGGTGCCGACCGCGACGAAGGGGTAGGCCAGCGTGCCGAGCACGCCCGCCGAGCCGTGGACGGGGAAGACGGCGCAGACGTCGTCGACGCCGAGGCGCTTCTCGACGAACGTGAAGACGACGGGGAGCTGGGCACCCGCCAGCAGGCCGACCGCGACCGCGCCCGGCCAGACGATGTCGTCCGCGATGCCGGTGACGCCGACGAGGCCGGCGAGGAGGCCGTTCGCGACGTAGAGGGTGTCGACCTTGCCGGTGCGGTGGATCGAGAGGGCGGCCGCGCCGACCGCGCCGGCGGCCATGCCCAGGGTGGTCACGAGCGCGACGCGCCCGACGGTGGCGAAGGCGGCGAGCGACAGCGTCCCCTCCTCGACGACGAACACCGTCGCGGCGGTGCCGACGTTGAAGCCGTACCAGCCGAACGCGAGGATGAGCGTGCCGAGGACGGCGAAGGGCAGCGAGTGACCGGGGATGACGTTCGCGCTGCCGTCCTCGTCGTAGCGGCCGAGGCGCGGGCCGACGACCCACGCCGCGGTGAGGCCGGCGATGCCGCCCATGCCGTGGACGACCATCCCGCCGGCGAAGTCGTGGAAGCCGAGGGTCGCGAGGACGCCGCCGGCCCACGTGAACCCGACGACGACGGGGTAGATGACCGCCGCCAGCAGGACGGTGTAGGCGACGTACGTCCGGAGCTTGCACCGGCCCGCCACAGCACCGCTGACGATGGTCGCGGCGGTCATGGCGAACACCGCGCCGAACAGCCACGACACCCAGTCGTTGACGCCCGCCGGGGCGAGCACGCTCGCGAACTCGCCGGCGACCGACCACGCGCCGCCCGCGCCGGTGAGGTGGCCGACCACGTTCGACAGCGCTGCGCCGACGAGGAAGAACGCGAGGACGCCGATGCTCCAGGTCAGCAGGTTCTTCGTCAGCTGGTTGGCGACGTTCTTCGAGCGCACCTGCCCCGCCTCCAGCATGGCGAAACCGGCGTGCATGAAGAAGATGAGGAAGGTGACGACGAGCACCCACAGGAGGTTGACGCCCTCCGCGAGGACGGCGAGGTCGCTCACCATGCCTCGTCCTCCGTCGTCGGCTCGCCAGGGCCGTTCTGCCCGTCCGCCGGGGCGGCGACGAGGTCGTCTGGACGACTGTCCACGATAACCGTATATTCTAACCGATTCGTGTTCCAGTTCACGGTAAACGTCAACAGCGATGAGATACATAAGGCTAACCGTTGTGATAATCGATTTTTCCGAAGTCCGATTGGGCGTTCGGCCGATTTATAAGCGAATCGGAGGAATATAAGGGCGTTTATCGCCCAGAAACGGACGTTCGTTCGGCAGATTTCTGGACGAACGTCGACTGCGCAAGACGGGGGAGCACAGCCAGGTGCGCCGGACGAGGAGACGGAGCGCGCACGAGAACTGGTGGCACGGGAGCGAAAACCGCACGATGCAGTTCCTTCGATGAAGGTAGGGCAAAGAATAATCACCGTCGCAGCCGTCGATAGTCCGATGGCGCGCGCTCTCACCCGCAGACAGGCGCTCAGGGCAGGCGTGAGCGGTGCCGTCGTCGGGGTCGGCGGGTGCCTCTCCCGTTTCCAGGGTGACGACAGCGTCCCGGTTACGGTCGACGTGATAAACAACACGCAGGACCCGCTGCAGCCGATCGTCAACGTTGTCGGCCGGTCGGACGAGGTCGGTCCCCAGGACGACAGCGGGAGACACAGACTGATTCCGAACGGTGCCAGAGAGCTTCGACTGGACGTGCCACGGGCGGAGTACGTGCTGGAAGTCGTCATCGAGATTCCCCGGCCCATCCGACGCGAAGCCGACTGGACGGTGACCGACGAGGAGTGCACGCACCGGAGCTGGGTGGTGTTCAGTGGAGCAGACGACGAGAGGACCGTCGACCTCGTCGTCGGCAACTGCACGCAGGCGTAGTCGGCGCGCCACTCCGCGTTCGACGGTCGGTTCCCTGTCCGCAATGTCTCGACCAGTCCGCGTTGACCGGCCAGTACAGGTGTTCTACGGCGACGAGTCGGGGAGGTGAAGGTGGCAGTCGAGTCGAACGGAAGTGCCCGTCCGTCGGTGCTCGGCGCGAGAGCTTCGCCTGCCCGCGGTTCTACCCTGTTTCGTAGAAGCCAGCGCTGTATCCACCTACCGGCGACGCGCTCCCTTCGGAAATGTGACCTGAATAGCTTTCTGAAGTCAGCGTTAATATCTCGCACTCTATAGAGGCAAGCGTGCCGGGAAACGAGGGTCGCTTCGACGATGACGGGGAGATACTGCATCGGCACGCAGTCAGGACCCCGTTGCCGGACGAGGAAGCCGAGCGGGTGTTCCACGAGAACATGATGGCCGTGGCGGACGCCCGGGAGCGGAAGGCAGACCTGCTCGCTTCCCAGCAGGTCTCGGTCGCGGAGGCGTACGAGCGGGAGGTCGAATCCGTCGCCGCGACGTTCAGGCGTCGACTTCGCCGCGTCGCGGGCGACGACTACGAAGCGGTCGCGAGGGCGTACCGCCGTGGCGAACGTGACGACCGGATCGGACGGCTCACGGCGTACTACATCGAGGGGCTCTGGCGGATCCAGGAGCGCTCGACCATCGCGAACACGCTGTTCTTTCCGCTCATCCTCAGGTACCCGGACAGCTTCACGATCAATCTCCGGTTCGCCAGCGGGTGTGCGACGCCGGAGTCGGTCCGCTACGAGTCGCCACAACACGCGTCCGTCGACCCGGAGGAGGACTTCGTCCAGCAGTACCACGACGACAGCCGGTACGAACAGGAACGGGCGGCCGAGTACATCCGCGAGACGGCACAGGTCATCCGCGACGAGTTCCCCGCTCCCGACGAAACCTCGTTTTCGGAGCGCAAGTACGGCGGCGTCGTCTCCGCCGGGGGACGACGGGGGCCGCAGTTCTCGGAGGTGCTCACCAGCGTCACGCCGGACCCGGACCGGTTCTCGGAGTCGGTCACCGAATCGGTGCTCGTCCCGGCGGGGAAAGAGGCGGAGCGCACGCGACGGCGGTTCATCCCCGACGTCGAAGACGTCGTCTGACACCTCCGGGCTCCCATTCGGACGGTTCCGACGAGGTTCGAACCCCGTTCGTTTCGACTGGAGAATCGCTAGAGGGCGTCGGCCACGTCCTCGGCGAAGTAGGTGACGATGACGTCCGCGCCGGCGCGCTTGATGGAGAGCAGCGATTCCATCGCGGTCGCTTCGAGGTCGAGCCACCCCTTCTCGCTCGCGGCGTGCAGCATCGCGTACTCGCCGGAGACGTTGTACGCCGCGACGGGCAGGTCGAAGTTGCGGTCGACCGCCGACACGACGTCGAGGTAGGGGAGCGCGGGCTTGACCATCAGCAGGTCCGCGCCCTGTTCGACGTCGAGGGCCACCTCGCGGACGGCCTCCCGGGCGTTGGCGGGGTCCATCTGGTAGTGGCGGCGGTCACCGAAGGCGGGCGCGCCGTCGGCCGCGTCGCGGAACGGGCCGTAGAACGCCGACTCGTACTTGGCGGCGTAGCTCATGATGGGGACGCCCTCGTATCCGGCGTCGTCCAGCGCCGTGCGGATGGCGCCGACCATGCCGTCCATCATCCCGCTCGGTGCGACGACGTCCGCGCCGGCCTCGGCGTGGGAGACGGCGATCTGCTGCAGGTTCGCGAGCGTCTCGTCGTTGTCGACCGTCAGGCAGGCCTCGTCGGGGTGCTCGCGCACGCCTTCCTCCAGGATTCCGCAGTGGCCGTGCTCGGTGTACTCGCAGAGGCAGACGTCCGTGATGACGGTGACGTCGGTCTCGCTCGTGATGCGGCGCGTGGCCTCCTGGACGACGCCGTCCTCGGCCCACGCGCGCGTTCCTTCGTCGTCTTTCGACGTCGGGATGCCGAACAGCATCACCGTCTCCACGCCGGTCTCGCGCACCTCCTCGACGCGGGCGACGCTCTCCTCGATGGGGACGCGCTCGTGGCCCGGCATCGAGGTGATGGGAACGCGCTCGTCGGTCGTCGCGTCGACGAACACGGGCGCGACGAGGTCGCTAGCGTCGAGGGTCGTCTCGCTGACCAGTTCGCGGACGCCGTCACGGCGGAGGCGTCGCGGGCGGTCGGTGAGGTCCATGGCTGCACCTATCCCCGGTGGCCCCAAAACCGCATCGCTCGCTTCGCGGACGTGCGGCGGAAAACCAGCGACGGCACTCCGGCGACGGCACTCCGGTGAGAGCACCACGGAGACAGCGCTACTTCAGTTCGATCTTCCGGACGAAGTCGAGGTTCTTCAGGTCGTTCAGCACGTCGCCGGGGACGTCGGCGTCGGTGATGATGTAGAGTCGCGGTTCGTCGGTGAACTCGGGGTCCTCGCTGACCGTCTGGCGGATGGAGATGTCGGCGTCCGCGAGGAGGGTCGTGACCGTGGCGACGATGCCCGGCTGGTCGGCGTCGCCCACCTCGACGGTGAGCACGGTCAGGTCGAGGACGGGCGCGAGGTCCATCAGGCTCGGGATGGAGGAGATGTTCTGGAAGATGCGCCGCAGTTCCTCGTCGGCGAGGATGGCGTCGGTGGTCGAGTCGACCACCCGGCGGTCGACGTCGATCTCGCGCGCTATCTGGGTGTTCGGTATCTCGATGCCGCCCGAGACGACCCGCCCCTCGTCGCTGACCGAGAACCCGCGTTCGAGGAGCAGCCTGATGACCTTCTGCTGGCTGGGGCTGCCCTCGAACTTCTGCATGATGCGGTCGAACATTTGCCCCCAACTCGAATCCGGGGTGGCTTAGAGGTTTGTCATCGACGCGTCGCTCAGCGAGCCCGCTACAGGCTCTCCTTCGTACTCGCGACGTCGCTACGGCGCTCGTCGATCTTCGTCGCGTCGTCGAGCGCCCGCGCGACGCCCTTGAACAGCGCCTCTATCTCGTGGTGGGCGTTCTCGCCGGAGACCGACGCGTGCAGGGTCAGCCCGGCGTTCATCGCCAGCGAGCGGAAGAAGTGGCCCGCCATGTGGCTGGTCATCTCGCCGACGCGGTCCTGGGAGAACTCGCCGTCGAACTCGAAGAGGGGACGGCCGCTCACGTCGACGACGACCTCGGCGACGGCCTCGTCCAGCGGCACCGTACGGTCGGCGAACCGCTCGATGGCCCGGCGCTCGCCCAGCGCCTCGTCGAACGCCGTACCGAGCGTGATGGCGACGTCCTCGACGGTGTGGTGGTCGTCGATCTCCAGGTCGCCGTCGGCTCGCACTGTCAGGTCGAACAGGCCGTGCCGTGCGAAGCTGTGGAGCATGTGGTCGAAGAAGCCGACGCCCGTGTCGACGGTGGCGTCGCCGTCGCCGTCCACGTCCAGCGTCACCTCGATGTCGGTCTCCGCCGTCTCGCGCGTCACGGCGGCAGTGCGGTCGCTCATGCCCGGGTGGTGGTCCCACAGCGACAAGGGCGTTCCGTTCGCGACAACGGACCCGTTCGAGGTCCACGTCGACCGGCCCGGGTCGCCGTCGACGGCTCCGTCGCCCCCACGGCATCCGTCTGTCGAACGGGCGTCTGACGTACCATTATGCCGCTCGCAATCGAAAGTCGTGATGATGAAACGAGACGTACTGAGCGTACTGATGGTGGTCCTCGGCGTCCTCCTCAGCGGGACAGTGCCGGGGCTGTTCGTCGGCGCACCGCTGGCCGTGTTCGGCGCCTACTGGCTGGCCGAACCGCGCGTCCAGACCACCGCAGTGCCCGATACGTTCCGGACCATCGCTGGCCGCGCCCGCTAACCACACCCATCCGCGAACCCGTCCGAGACTGCTTCCGGTCGTCACCCATCCCACTGCCGCTTTTTCGGGCTCGTCGTCCCGTCGTCAGTCGAGCGCCGTCAGCGCCTCGGACAGCGTGAACGCGCCCTCGTAGAGTGCGCTGCCGACGACGACGGCGGCCGCCCCTGCGTCACGCAGCGCCCGGACGTCGTCGAGCGTGGCGACGCCGCCGCTCGCGACGACCGGCACGTCGACCGCCTCGACCACGCGACGGACGGGTTCCGTCTGGACGCCGTCCATGCGCCCCTCAACGTCGACGTCGGTGAACAGGATAGCGCCGGCGCCGAGGTCCTCGTAACGCGTCGCCGCCTCCGCGGGGTCGAGGCCGGTCTTCTCGGTCCACCCCGAGACGACCACCTCGCCGTCCTTCGCGTCCAGGCTCACCACCACGGCGCCGGGATGCTCCGCACTGATGTCGGCGACGATGTCGGGGTTCTCGACCGCCGCGGTGCCGAGGATGACGCGGTCGACGCCGCGGTCGAGCAGCGAGGTGGCGTCGTCGACGGTCCGGATGCCGCCGCCGAGCTGCACGTCCACGTCGACGGCGTCGCGGATCGCTTCGACCGCCGGCGCGTTCGCGCGCTCGCCCTCGAACGCGCCGTCGAGGTCGACCAGGTGGAGCGTCTCTGCGCCCTGGTCCACCCAGCGGCGCGCCGCCTCGACGGGGTCGCCGTAGCGCTTCTCGGTCCCTTTCTCGCCCTGCACCAGCTGGACGACCTCGCCGTCCTGCACGTCCACCGCGGGAACGACCTCGAACTCCGGGAACATACGTGCCAGTCGGCGCGCCGTCGTCTAAAAGCATCGAGTCGGCATCGTTTAAGATGCTGGCAGAACTGGGGACGAGTATGGTCGATGTCCTTCTCCTGGTCGGTCTCGCCGTCGCCGTCTTCGTCGGGTTCAACATCGGCGGCTCCTCCACGGGGGTAGCGTTCGGTCCCGCCGTCGGTAGTCGCACCGTCTCGAAACTCGGCGCTGCGACGCTGATGTCGACGTTCTTCCTCCTCGGCGGCTGGACGGTCGGGCGCAACGTCATCAAGACGATGGGGGGCGACATCGTGCCCGGCGACCAGTTCACGCTCGTGACCAGCGTCGGCGTGCTGTTCTTCGTCGGCGGTGCGCTGCTCATCTCGAACCTCTTCGGCGTGCCCGCCTCGACGTCGATGACTGCCGTCGGCGCCATCGCCGGTCTCGGCGTGGCGACCGACACGCTCAACGAGACCGTGATGTTCGAGATCGTCTCGTGGTGGCTGCTCGCTCCGGTCATGGCGTTCTGGATCTGCGCCGTCATCGGACGCTACCTCTACCCGTACCTCGACGCGTGGTTCAAGCTGAAGCAGTCCGACGAACCGATACTCAAGTTCTCTCGCGTCGGGTCGCTGCCGTACCCGACCGTCTCGTCGAACGCGACCCGCAAGCAGGTGTTCGTCAACGTCCTCGTCGTCGCCATCGGCTGTTACATGGCCTTCTCCGCGGGGGCGAGCAACGTCGCCAACGCCGTCGCACCGCTCGTCGGTGCGAACGCCATCAACGAGGGCCAGGGCGTCCTGATAGCCGCCGGCGCGCTCGCGCTCGGGGCGTTCACCATCGCCCGGCGCACCCTCGACACGGTCGGCAACGACCTGACGGACCTGCCGCTGCTGGCGGCGCTCATCGTCGAGGTCGTCAGCGCGAGCCTCATCACCTTCCTCTCGCAGATCGGCATCCCCGCCAGCCTCGCCGTCAGCGCGACGATGTGCATCGTCGGCCTCGGGTGGGGACGGGCCACCCGGACGGTGAAGATCTCCGACGCGGCGGCGTCGGCGGTCAAGGGACCCGAACAGCGGGAGAAGGGCGAGGGCGCGGAGGTGACGGTCAACGCCATCACCGCGGAACCGGACGACGAGGTGGCCAAGATCGGCGAGGAGGACCCGGATGAACTCTCCGCGAGCGACCTGTTCGACCCCTCCACGACGGCACGCGTCGTCGGGCTCTGGATACTGACCCCCAGCATCTCGGCAGTGACCTCGTTCCTGCTGTTCGAGTACGTGCCGCTGTGAGATACCTGTTATCCCCCTCCTGACGTGTCACCGACTCCGGCCGAAACAACAACTACTAACCGTTCGCCCGACCAACGAGCGAACGATGCCAACCGTAGAATACCTCAACTACGAAGTGCTGGACGACCAGGGCTGGGACATGGACGACGACGACCTCTTCGAGAAAGCGGCCGATGCCGGCCTCGGTGACGAGGACTACGGCACCCTCGACGTCAACCAGGGCGAGTACATCCTCGAGTCGGCCGAGGCCCAGGGCTACGACTGGCCCTTCTCGTGCCGCGCCGGCGCCTGTGCGAACTGCGCCGCCATCGTCAAAGAGGGCGAGATCGACATGGACATGCAGCAGATCCTCAGCGACGAAGAGGTCGAGGACAAGAACGTCCGTCTGACCTGCATCGGCAGCCCGGCCGCCGACGAGGTCAAGATCGTCTACAACGCGAAGCACCTCGACTACCTCCAGAACCGCGTCATATAAGCTACCTGAACTCGGTCGCTCGGCCGACCGAGGTTCGGACCACCGTTTTTTGACCGCCGTCCGGTAGGTACCCCGCTACTCTGCGGTCGGTACGTCGCGAAGGAGTAGCGTCCCGACGGTCTCGCGTCCGAAGCGACCGGCCGGGAGTCGCTCACGGGGCCCGTTACGCGGACGCGTTCGCGAGAATGGACGGGGACGCGTCCGCCGCGACGGTCGCGTCGGCCGGTTCGAGAGGCGCGAGCGTGGGAGCCTCGGGTGCGGCGTCCTGTGTCGGCGTCCGGTCCGGGACGGACGTGACACTCATCGAGGAGAAGAAGAGGCGGACGTGGCCGAGCCACGGGATCTTCAGTTCGGCGGTGCCGCGGACCCAGGACGGGTGGACCGGGTCGCTGATGCCGAGCACCTGGTCGTACCCGGGGTTGTTGTCGCCCTTCGTGATGAAGCCGGCGTTCGGGGCGGGGCAGTTGGGCAACTCCTCGCAGCTATCGGCGCTGCCGACGTAGGACTGGTCCGCCTCGCCGTACCAGTTCTCGCCCTTCTCGACCCAGAACATCGCCCGGTGGATGATGGGCGTCTCCCCGTTCTGTCCGTACGGCTGGTAGATGATGACGTCTCCGGGGCGGTCGAAGCTCGAGTAGCCGGTCTGCTGGCCGGTCTGGTAGGTGACGATGCCCGTGCCGTCCTGGGCGGCGCCCGGGGCGAGGCGGTGCTCGTCCATCACGAAGATGAGGTCGCCGCGCTCCATCTGTGGCTCCATGCTCCCGCTCTCGACGGCGACCATCGGCGGCCAGACGCCGCTGACGGCGAACAGCAGCAGGCCGATCGCGAGGACGACGACGACGCTTTCGAGCATCTCTCTGACGAACGTCACGGCCTCGTTGTCGGTGGTGCGGAACCAGCGCCACCAGCCGACCGGACCGGACGGGTCCGCACCGGGGTCGGACGGCCGGTCGGGCCCGGACGGCGTCCCCTCCGGCGCATCGTCAGACGACGACTCGTCTGGAGGACTCATTGCGGACTGGTAGTCCGGCCCCGGTTGTCAACCTTCTGGGTCGGTTCGCTAGGTTTTTGGCTGCTCCCTCGCTTCTTCGACTCGTGCCGATGGAGACCCCGGCTCGACTCGTCAGAGAGCTGACGAGCCGCGGGTACAACGCCGACCGCGAGGCCGTGACGTTGCTCGCGTCCGCGCCCGACCCCGCGGCGGCGCTCGAACGTGCAGTGGAATCCGCCCCCGAGAACGCGCTGAAGCTCTCCGCCGAGCACGTCAGGCGCACCCTCGGCGGGGACGCCGACGGAGTGAGCAACCCCACCGTTTCGGGTGGAAACGGCGGGGCGAATCCGGACGACCGTGGCGGGTCAGCTGCAGTTGAAACGGAGGGGGCCGTCGCGGGGGCGTCGCGGAGTACCGGGTCGCGGTCGATCGACATCGACGGCGACGTCACCGGCGAGAGCACCGGGACGGGCGAGTACCAGGACTTCGTCTCCGTGTTCCGCGACCGGTTCAAGCGGCTCTCCGGCCAGCTCCGCGGGCGGGTGAACGCTCGACCGACGAACGCCGTCGCGGAGATGCCGGGCGGCAGCGAGGCGGCCATCATCGGGATGATCAGCGACATCCGCTCGACGGCGAACGGTCACTGGCTCATCGAACTGGAGGACACGAACGGGACGTTCCCCTGCCTCGTGATGAAAGACCGGAAGTTCGCGGACGTGGTGGACGAACTGCTGCTCGACGAGACCATCGCCGTCGAGGGGACGCTGGCCGACGACGCTGGCATCCTGTTCGTCGACTCGTTGCACTTCCCCGACGTCCCCCGGACCTACGAGCCCTCGACCGCCGACCGACACGTGCAGGCCGCGCTCATCAGCGACGTCCACGTCGGCAGCCAGGAGTTCCTCGCGGACGCCTGGTCGCGGTTCGCCGACTGGCTCCACACGCCGGAGGCGGCGGCCGTCGAGTACCTCCTCGTCGCCGGCGACATGGTCGAGGGCGTCGGCATCTACCCCGACCAGGACGAGGAGCTCGACATCGTCGACATCTTCGAACAGTACGAGCAGTTCTCCGAACACCTCAAGGAGGTGCCGGGCGACGTCGAGATCGTCCTGATCCCCGGCAACCACGACGCCGTGCGGCTCGCGGAACCCCAGCCCGGGTTCGACGAGGAACTCCGGAACATCATGGACGTCCACGACGCCCGCATCTCGGGCAACCCCTCGACGGTCACCATCGAGGGCGTCTCGGTCCTGATGTACCACGGCGTGTCGCTGGACGAGGTCATCGCCGAACTCCCCGAGGAGAAGGCGAGCTACGACGACCCGCACAAGGCGATGTACCAGCTCCTGAAGAAGCGCCACGTCGCGCCCCAGTACGGCGGCCACACCCGCCTCGCGCCCGAGGAGAAGGACTACCTCGTCATCGACGAGGTGCCGGACGTCTTCCACACCGGCCACGTCCACAAGCTCGGCTTCGGCAAGTACCACAACGTCATGGCCATCAACTCCGGGTGCTGGCAGGCCCAGACCGCGTTCCAGAAGAGCGTCAACATCGACCCCGACGCCGGCTACGCGCCGATCCTCGACCTCGACACCCTCGACGTGACGGTCCGCAAGTTCGTCTGACTCGCGCAGACGGACCGAAGTTCTCGCGACGACCGTTGCCGCCGAGCGTCGGCAGCGCAAGGCACCTGTATTCGGACGTGAACGTTGGGGTATGGACGACGGTCTGGACGACCTCGACGGACGGATACTGTACGCGCTCCAGCGCGACGCCCGCCACACCTCCGCGGCCGAGATAGCCGACGAGGCGGGGGTCGCGCCCAGCACGGTTCGCAAGCGAATCGCCCGCCTCGAAGCGCGAGGGGTCGTTCGCGGCTACCACGTCGACGCCGACTACCAGCGCGCCGGCTACCAGTTGCATGCCCTCGTGACCTGCACCGCCCCCATCGACGAGCGCGAGCAACTCGTCCACGAGGCGCTCGACGTGCAGGGCGTCGTCTCCGTCCGGGAGGTCATGACCGGCGAGGACAACGTCCGCGTCACCGCCGTCGGCACCGACCACGACGACCTGAACCGCATCGCCCAGGAACTGAGCGCGGTCGGCCTCGACGTCACCGACGAGAACCTCGTCCGGGGCGAGCACGTCCGCCCGTTCGACTCGTTCGCGCACGACCCAGACCAGTCCTGATCCCATCCGACCGCGTTTCCCGTTGCAGGAAAATTTCTGGCCAGATATTCACGACTCGTTATCCTCTGCGTGCAGTTTATGCTGGTCCGCGACCTCCCTTCGAACGTGGCGCAAGCGGCCGGAGCGTCCCCGAACGTGACGGCCCCGCCCGGAACACCCATGATTCGCACGCTCATCGTCGGCGGCGACCACGTCGGCGGACGGCTGGCCATCCGTCTCGCCGACGTCGACACAGTCCAGTACCTCGACGACGACCCTGTCGACGCGACGGAGGCCGGGGTCGTCGGACGCGAGGTCGACATCACCGACCGCCGACAACTGGAGAGAGTCGGCCTCGACGACGTGGAGACGGTCGTCGTCGCGTCCGAGACGGACAGCGTCAACCTGCTCGTCTCGCAGTTGATCAGAACCTCGTTCGACGTCGACCGCGTTATCGTCCGCATCAACGATCCGCGGAACCGTGGCCTGTTCGAGACGACGGGCGTCGAGACCGTCTGCGTCGTCGACGCGCTCGCGCGGGCACTCGAAGCAGCGGTGGTGCGGAACACCGAGGACCCGGCAGACCTCGGCGTGGAAACGGGCGCGAACGAGGCGGCGATGGACGCCGAGGACGCACGCGGCGTGGTCGACGACGACCCGACGAGCGTCGAGCCGACGACGGAACCGCGGTCGAATCGGCTGGACAGTCGCGCGTAGTCCGCCGAACGCACACGCGAACCCCTGAAGGGGTGAGAATGGTAGAGACCACCGGAATCGATTTCCACGACCCGCTCGACGCCAAGGGGCCCGAACGCGACGCGGAGCGGACGTGACAGACCCTGCCCGCAGGGTCCGTTCAACGAACGGTAATTTACAACTTCGTTTAGTTTACTCACAGGTACGACCGAGCGGACGCCGATAAACACCACGACCCCGAAATCGGGTGGTTCTCCAGTCGAAACGAAGGGGTTTGGTTCCTCGCGTGACGGGCCGTAAACTCCACGAGCGTTGATTCGTTCGTCGAGCGGCGCGAACCGCCGGCCAGAAACGACGTCGCCGGGATCGGCACTGGCGAGCGAGCGCCGGAGTGGTGGGACACCACGTGAGCGAACCGTCGGATTTCGGTCGGTTCGGCGGACCGATCGTCGGACTGGTGGTCCGTGTCACCGACAGACGCCCGGGACCGAAGAAGAACCGTCACGAGCGAGGTTCGGAATCGTTACAGATGGAACGGGAATCCCCGCTTCGTCGGCGTTTCTCCAGTTGAAACGAAGGGGTGGGCTACGGGGCGACGCCGACGGTCAGCAGGGTGCCGAACTCGCGGTAGCGCTCGACCATCGCCTCGCGCGACTCCCAGCCGTCCGTGGGGAACGCGTCGGCGGGCGGGATGGCGGTCTCGCGGTCGGGGACGTTGTCCTGCTCGGCGACGTGGAGGCCAGCGTCGCGGAACGCCCGCCGGTACTCGGCGGCGCTCCAGCGCGTCATCTCCACGTCGATGGAGTCCTGCCACTCGTGGGAGTGGACGTTCTCCTCGTAGTAGTTGACGGCGCAGAAGAAGGTGCCGCCGGGGCGGAGCACGCGGGCGAGTTCCGCCAGCGTCTCGTGGGGGTCGCTCGCGTAGTAGAACGCCTCCATCGAGAAGGCGTGGTCGACGCTGTCGTCGGCGAAGGGCAGGTGGTCGAAGTCGCCGACGAGGAACGCGACGTTCGCGTCGTCGGTGTAGCCGCGGGCGTTGCGGGCCATCTCCGGCGACCCGTCGAGGCCGTACACCCGGCCCGCGTCCTTCGCGTCCCGGAGCGCGCGGCCGGCGTAGCCGCTCCCGGAACCGAGGTCGACGACCGTGTCGCCGTCCTCGACCGGCATCCGGGCCAGGATGGGCTTCGCGGTGTGCCAGTGGCGGTCCTCCATACCCCTGTCGCGGCCGTCGGCCGCCCACGCGTCGAACTCCTCGCGAACGCTCATGGACGGGACGTCGCCCGGGAGGGACTAAACCGGTTCGGAACGGGACGTTCTCGGTCCGAAGACGCCACCGGGGCTACGGTCGGCGGGGTCGGAGCCCCCGTCACGCGGGAAGTTTACGTTCGTCGGGTTCTTCGACGCGAACGTGGTCGGACCGAAGAAGCGGTACGCGCTCGCCGACACCGCCCAGCAGATAGTCGGCGGCTTCCTCCTCGCGGGGCCGTTCGTCGTCACCGAGGAGGTGTGGCGACTGGCGGAGACCATGACGTGGGCGCACGCGCTCGCCGCCGTCTGCATCGTCTTCGGCATCGGGTACGGCGCGCTGTACAAGGCGGACCACGATCGCGACCCGGACAACGAGGCCGAACTGGCTGGCGTCCCGACGCGGTTCGTCTCGCTGATGTGCGTCTCGTTCGGGTCCGTCGCGATCCTCGTCGTCGTGCTCGCCGCGCCCGAGACGTTCCTGAAGGACGGGGTCCTCGACGGGCACGCTTCGCGGGCGGCGGTGGCGACCACGCTGAAGGCGATCACCGTCGGGGCCATCTTCAGCGTCGTCGGCGCCGCGACCGCGGACAGCGTGTTCTGAGTCGTGATTCCCGCATATTTTAAGTCGTAGCCACCAGTTACGGACGGATATGGATTATCGGCTCGCAATCGAGAACGCGCCGGAGACGATCCCGGGTGGGACCGGCGTTCTCCTCCTGCACCCGAGCACGGGAGAGACGGACCGGATCGACACCGACTTTCTGAAGACCGACACCGACCGGTTTCTCGTCATCTCGACGCGGACGACCGCGCGCGAAGTGAAGCAGAAACTGGACCACTACGACGTCGACGAGGAGAAGGCGGACATCCTCGACACGCTCTCCATCGAGCGGGGGTACTCCCGACGCAACACCGAGGACGTCCACTACGTCTCCTCGCCCGACGACCTGGCGGGTATCCTCGAGGTGACCGAGCGCTTCCTGACCAGCACCGAGGGCAAGCGCCGCGTCAGCCTCGACTCCATCACCGAGATGGCGTACTACGCCGACGAGCAGCGCGTCTACGACGTCGTCGAGCAACTGCTCGACCTGCTGGCCGAGAACGACGCCGTCGGCCTGTTCCACCTCTCGAAGGGCGTCCACGACGAGGAGCAGATCGAGCGCTTCCTGGGGCAGTTCGAGACCATCATCGACCTCGACCGCGACGGCAACGTCGAGACCGACTTCTCGAAACTGGACTGAACCGTCCGGGCGGCTCCGGTAGCGAGTCGTGAGCGGCGTTACAGGGGGCGCGAAGGCGGCCTGGCCGACGGAACGGCGACGGCGACCGTGGAGAGGCAGTGCGCTCCGGAGAGCACGCACCCACCACGCGCGTTACATTTAAACTGGTGCCACGGCACACCCAGGTGTCATGGAGATAGCAATTCTTTCTGACACGCACGTCCCCGAGCAGGCGGAACGACTCCCCGACCAGTTCCGGGAGCACGTCGACGACGCCGACCACGTGGTTCACGCCGGTGACTTCGGCTCGGCGGCGGCGCTCGAAGACGTGCGAAAACTCGCGGACGACCTGACGGCGGTCTACGGGAACGCCGACCCGGCCGACGTCGACCTCCCGTCGGTGGCGTCGGTCGAGGCCGGTGGCGTGACCGTCGTCGTCACCCACGGGATGGTCAACCACGTCGAGAAGGCGGTGTACAGTTCTGCAGGGGCCGTCTACGACCGCGACGACTGGCTGGACGCCGTCGCCGACACGGCGCGGGCGAGGGCCGACGCGGACGGCCCGGTCGTCGGCGTCGGCGGCCACAGCCACGAGGTCGAAGACGAGACCCACGACGGCGTCCGAGTGCTGAACCCGGGGAGCGCGACGGGCGTCGGCCCGGCCGACGGGACGGCGACGATGATGACCGTCGAAGTGAACGACGGTGATATCGAGGTCACGCTCCACGAGGCGTGAGAAACCTGGGCCACCGTCAGTTGCCGGTGCCAGAAATTCTCGACAACGGCGCTACGTCCCCCGAAAAGCTCGTCGACTGACGCTTACTGCGTCCGGAACGCGCGGTCGCCCGCGTCGCCGAGGCCGGGGACGATGAACCCGTCGTCGTCGAGGCGGTCGTCGATGCTCACCGTCAGCAGGTCCGCCTCGGGGAAGGCGTCGCCGACGCGGATGAGGCCGTCGGGGGCGCTCACCGCCGAGAGGACGAACAGGTTCTCGGGGTTCGGCTGTTCGGCGACGACCTCCTCCAGGACGGCGCACATCGTGCTGCCCGTGGCGAGCATGGGGTCGGCGACGATGACGGTGTCGTCCTCCGTTATCTCGGGGAGCTTGATGTAGTCGATGGTGATGGGGAACTGCCCGTCGTCCATCCCGGCCTCCTCGTCGCGGCCGGCGCTGATGACGCCCTGCTTCGCGCGGGGGAACGCCTTCAGCAGGCCCTCGACGAACGGCGTCGCGGCGCGCAGGACGTTGACGATGACGACGTCGTCGAGTCCCTTGACGCGCTCGCCGGTCGTCTCAGTCAGCGGCGTCTCGATGGAGACGTACTCGGTGTCCATCGCGCCGTCGATTATCTCGTACCCGGAGATGCGGCCGAGCTTCACGAGCCCCTTGCGGAAGCCGACCTGTTCGGTCTCGGCGTCGCGGATCTTCGAGAGCGTGTCCTTCGCCAGCGCGTGCGTGATGAGGTGGGCGTCGCCGCGTTCCTCGATGGTCATACCAGAATCGTGCGCGCCCGGGGGCTATAACTTAACGAAACCGCGTTCGACCCCGCCCACGTGCAACATACCACACTCGACCGTCGTACGGGCGACGGCCGACGCGTCGCGGCCGACCGCCGCACGAACGGTCGACAGGGACGGGCGACGTGCGACCGTCGGAGCTGCGGAGCGGGACGCTTAACCGGACGGAGTACCTCGTGAACGTATGTCACTCTCCGATCGGATCGCCGCGTACCGCGAATATCTGATGGAGGTGCTGCACGGCCTCTACCACGGGATGATCGAACACCCCTCGTTCGAGCTCATCGAGAAGGAAGCCGAGGACGTCGAGGACGAGTTCATGTTCGCCTGCTTCTCCGACGCCTTCGGCATCCCGAACCCCATCTCCTACTACACGGCGGAGCTGCTGCCGTACCTCGCCGAGGAGTTCCAGCAGTGGGAGCGGCGGATGTGGGACCGCGAGTCGCTCATCGAACGCAAGGGCCAGCAGTACCACTTCTGACATGACGTTCGTCTTCTTCGGTGGCAAGGGCGGCGTCGGCAAGACGACCGTGTCGAGCGCCTACGGCCTGAAGTGCGCCCGCGCCGGCCTGCGGACCCTGGTCGTCTCGACGGACCCCGCCCACAGCACCTCGGACGTGTTCGACCAGCAGTTCGGCGACGAGCCGTCGCCCGTCGACGGCCACGAGAACCTCTGGGCGATGGAGATCGACCCCGACGAGGAGGTCGACCGGCACATGCAGGAGATAAAGCGGGCGATGGGCGACCAGGTCAGTCCGGCCATCGTCAACCAGATCGACCGCCAGATAGAGCTCGCACACCGGACGCCCGGCGCGTACGAGTCGGCGCTGTTCGACCGGTTCGTGGACGTGATGCGGAACGCCGAGGAGTTCGACCGCGTCGTCTTCGACACCTCGCCGACCGGCGGCACGCTGCGACTGCTCGGGCTCCCCGGGTTCCTCGAGAACTGGATCGACCGCCTACTGGACAAGCGGGCGAAGAGCATCGAACTGTTCGAGAAGGCCGCCATCGGCGAGCGGGAGGCCCGCCGGCGCGCCGAGGACGACCCCATCATCGAACGACTCCAGGAGCGCAAGGAGACGTTCGAGTTCGCGGGCGACGTCCTCCGGAACGAGGCCGCCTTCTACCTCGTGTTGAACCCCGACGAGCTCTCCATCCGCGAGACGCGTCGGGCGATAGCAGAGCTGACCGAGCACGACCTCGGCGTGGCTGGCCTGGTCGTCAACAAGGTGACGCCGAAGCCGGACGACGACGAGACGGGGCGCGGCGCGCAGTACCTCCGCGACCGCTGTCGGACCGAGCGCGAGCGCATCGAGGAGATAGAGACCGCCTTCGAGGAGCCGGTCGTCGCCACGATCGAGGAACGGGTCGAGGAGGTGAAGGGGTCGCTGCTGGAGGACGTGGCGGCCGAACTCGACGTCACCGTCGAGTCGGCCGTGGCGACCGGGGAACCGTCCCAGTAGCTCGGGACCGCCAGCAGGCCGGGACGACGGCACGCGACCGGGTCGCGTCGACGGACAGCGGTTCCGGCGCGGAGCGCCGGTCGACGACGGCATCGACCGAGATTTATACCCACACCGTAACTACCTAATAGAATTAATTAATCAGGTAACAGTATCGCTACGGTCGTTTGCTCGTTCCGTTCTAAGAGCCCATCACGTGCATTTATATTCGTCCACGATTTCTGCACTCGTGGGGCAGAATACCATGGCAACAGCAATCATCTGGATGGTAGTGGGCGTACTGGTGTTGTTCAGCATCGGATACGTCGGGTACTCGCGCTATCTGGCACGGTTCGTCGATCTGGACGACAGTCGGGATACGCCGGCACACAAGTACGAGGACGGGCAGGAGTACGTGCCTGCCAAGAAGACGGTCCTGTTGGGGCATCACTATTCGAGCATCGCGGGCGGCGCACCGATCGTCGGCCCCATCACGGCCGGGGCGGCGTTCGGCTGGCTGCCCGCCATCCTGTGGATCGCCATCGGGAACCCGATACTCGGCGCGGTCCACGACTTCATGTCGCTGTCGAGCAGTCTCCGCCACGAGGGGAAGTCAATCGGCTACATCATGGGCGAGTACGTCGGCGAGCGCGGCAAGAACATGTTGCTGTGGTTCGCGTTCCTGACGATCATCCTCGTCATCGCGGTGTTCGCGTTCGTCGTGGCCATCGTCTTCGACGTCTTCCCGAGCGCGGCCACCGCGAGCGTGCTCTACATCCTGCTCGCGCTCGTGTTCGGCGTCTGGCTGTACCAGTTCGACCTCTCGTTCCTCGGCGGGACGGTCATCTTCGTCGCCGGCGTGTTCGCCAGCGTCTGGGTGGGCATCCAGTACCCCGTCGCGCTGTTCAACCACCCGGGACTGGCCGACAACGTCATCGTCCTGTTCGGCGACGGCGGGTCGTGGCTACCGCTGGCGCAGAGCCAGAACGCCAACCGCGCGGCGTGGGTGCCGGTCATCATCATCTACGCGTTCGTCGCCAGCGTCCTGCCGGTGTGGACGCTGCTGCAACCGCGCGACTACCTGTCGTCGTTCATGCTGTACGCGGGCGTCGGCGGGATGCTCGTCGCCATCATCGTCGGGTCGCTCGGCACGTTCGACCCCGTGACGGTCGACGGGACGACCTACTCCGCGCTCGAGACGCAGTTGCCGGCGTTCACCGGCTTCTTCAGTTCGGCGCTGGGGCCCATCTTCCCGTTCCTGTTCGTCACCATCGCCTGCGGGACCATCAGCGGGTTCCACTCGCTGGTGTCCTCGGGCACGACGGCGAAGCAACTGAACACCGAGAGCGACGCCCGCGTCATCGGCTACGGCGGCATGCTCGGCGAGGGACTGCTCGCCACCACCGCCGTCGCCGCGCTGGCCATCGTGGCCACGACCGAGTTCGGCAGCGGCGTCGAGGGCGCGCTGGCGAACTTCCCGACCGGCGGCGGCATCATGCTCACCAGCCTCGGCGTTCCGGCCTCCTACGGCATCCCGTTCATCGGTCTCGTGTTCGTCAGCTTCCTGCTGACGAGCACCGACACCGCGGTCCGCCTGGGCCGCTACATGTCCGAGGAGATCGTCGGCACGCCCGAGACGAGCGTCCAGAAGCTGTCGGTCAACCGCTACGTCAACGCCGGCGTCCAGTGCGTGCTCGGGTACGTCCTGGTCGCCAGCGGGACGTGGGAGAGCCTGTGGCCGCTGTTCGGGAGCGCGAACCAGCTGCTGGCCGCGCTCGCGCTGCTGACCGCGACCATCTGGCTCGTCAACTGGGACGACAGCAAGCAGCTGCTGAGCACGGGCGGCCCGCTCGTGCTGATGTTCGCGGTCACCATCGTCGCGCTGTTCTGGATCGGCCTGTACCGCGCCCCGTTCGGCGCGCTGGAGGCCGAAACCACCGCCGAGGCGATATCGCTCGCCGTCCAGTCGGTGCTCTCGCTGGTGCTCGCCGGACTGGCACTGGCGCTCGGCCGCATCGGCTACCGGAACATCGTCTCCGAGCGCCGCAAGAGCGCCGGCGCACCGGTCGCCGACGGCGGCCAGACAGAGGACGACTAGTCGCCGTTCCCCGCCCCATCCGACGCGGACGCGCTCGTCGCGTCCGTCATTCCACCCGAAACGCTGCCCTCCTCCCGTTCTTTCTCGCGTTCGACCATCGTGGCGACGCCGACCTGCGTTCCCGCGAAGCCGGTGCCGACGACGAGCAGGCCGAGCGCGAGTCGCAGGTCCGCCGACACCGGCAGTTCGAGGAGGCCGAACATCGCCGGCACGAGCATCACCAGCGACGCCAGGCCGGACCAGCGCGCGACCGCGAAGGTACCCGCGTCGCTCGCGTACCGGTTCAGGCGCAGCGCCAGCGCGACGCCGACGCACCAGACGAAGGCGACGGAGGCGGCGAACGCGACGCCGGCACCGAGAGCGGAAACGCCGCCCCCGAATGCGACGCCCGCGAGCACGCCGACCAGCCAGCGGTGCTGCCGTTCCATGCAGGGGCGTTAGTGGCGGAAACCCATCAATTTCGGGTCGCGTCGGCCGCTCCGTCAGCACTATGGCCGCCGCAACCCGACCTTCAGGTATGCGAATCGAATTCGACCGCGACACCTGCACGGGGATGTTCCAGTGTACCGCCGAGTGGGCGGCCTTCGAGGAGAACCGCGACGACGGCAAGGCCGACCTGCAGGACAGCGAGGAGGTCGAGGAGGACCTGTTCGTGCGCGAGGTCCCGGAGGACGCCGAGTTCGACGCGAAGATGGCCGCGCGGGTCTGCCCCGTCGACGCCATCCGGGTGTACGACGACGACGGCGAACAGCTGATACCCTGACCGGGCGGCAGGGTCGACGCCGGGGGCTCCGGCGCGCTATCCGTGGACGCAGTCGACGCCGCGGAACTCGAACCGGGCGCCGCCGGACTCGCTGTCGGTCACCCGGACCGTCCAGTCGTGCGCGTCGGCGACCCGCTCGACGATGGTCAGCCCGAACCCCGTGCCCCCGCTGCTGGTCGAGTAGCCGGGTTCGAACGCCCGGTCGCGCTCGTCCTCGGGGATGCCCGGCCCGTCGTCGGCGACGTAGAACCCCGGTTCGTCGGCGAGTTCGCCGACCCGGATCGACACCGCCTCCCCGCCGTGTTCGACCGCGTTCCGGAACAGGTTCGCCAGCAACTGCTGGAGGTGGCCGCTGTCGGCGCGGAGCCGCGACGCGTCGGCGACCAGCGTCGCGTCGGCCGTGTCGACGCCCTGCCAGCACCGGTCGGCGAGGTCGGCGAGGTCGACGGTCTCGACGTCGGTCGCGGACTCGCCCTGCTGGGCGAGCGTCAGCAGGTCCTCGATCAGTTCCGCCATCCGGTCGTGCGCCCGCGCGACGGCGTCGAGGTCGTCGCTGTCGTACTCCTCGCGGACCAGTTCGAGGCGGCCCTGCGCGACGTTCAGCGGGTTGCGGAGGTCGTGGCTGACGATGCTGGCGAACTCGTCGAGCCGGTCGTTCTTGCGCTGCAGCGCCTGCTCGCGGTCGAGGCGGCTGAGCGCCTTCTCGGTGTGGCTCGCGAGCAGTTCGGCCAGTTCGAGGTCGGTCTCGTCGAAGGCCGACGGCCGTTCGGAGACCGTCTGGAACACGCCGTGGTCGCCGATGGGGATGCTGAGCGCGGACCGGTAGGCCTCCTGTGGCTTCGCCACGTCGCTGTCCCGCACGTCGTCGATGCGGATCGACTCGCCGGTGCGGTACGTCTTGCCCGCCACGCCCTCCTCGGTCGACATGTCCGTGACTCCGTCCGGTGAGACGCCTTCCGAGATGGCCGCTATGGACAGCACGCCGTCCTCCTCGATGTCGATGGTGGACTCGTCGAACTCCAGGACGTTCTTGGCCGCGTCGATCGTCCGCTGGCACACCTCCTCCCGGGTGTCACAGGACAGGAGGTCCGGGGCGAACGCGTGGAGTTCCGTGAGCCGCCGTTCGTGTCGCTTCCGGGCGGAGATGTCGCGGCCGATGCCGACGACCCGGTCGAGGCCGTCGGCGGCACCGGTCAGCCGCGCACCGGTGAACTCGTAGGGGACGCTCGCGCCGTCCACCGTCCGGACCTCGGCCTCGACGGTCGCCCGTCCGGTCGCCAGCGCCTCGTCGAGCGCGTCGGCGATGCGGTCGCGCTCGTCGGCGGGAAAGCACTCCAGCGCGTCCGTGCCGGCGACCTCGTCGTCGGTGTGGCCGGTCACGGCCGTGACGCGGTCGTTCCACCGCCGCAGGTCGCCGTCCGCGCCGACGACGTAGTACATGTCGTCGAGCGTGTCGATCGCGCGGTCGACGAACGCGCGTTCCTCGCGGAGCTGCCGTCCGCGTTCGATCGAGTCGAGCGCCGTCGTCGCGTGGGCCGCGACCGTCTTCGCGAGCGAGACGTCCTGCTCGTCGAACGCGCCGGGCTCGTCCGAGGCGATGAGCAACACCCCGTGGTCGCCGAGCGGCAGGATGACCTCGCTCCGGATCGTCGTGTCCGAGTTGACGCGCCCGGGGACGGTCGAGACGTCGTCGTAGGTCCGCGGTTCGCCCGTCTCGAAGACGTCCCACGCCAGCGACTCTCCGGGTTCGAACGCCGGGAGGTCGCCGACGAGGGTCGCCGCGTGTTCGGTCCAGGCGACGGGGGCTAGCCGGTCGGTCGCCTCGTCGTGGAGGTGGACCGCGTTCATCGGCATGTCGAGGATGTCGCGGACCGCCTCGACGGCGACGTCGGCCACCGCCTCGGCGGTCCCCGCCTCGATGAACTCCTGGGCCGTCGCGTGCAGGTTCTCGATCGCCCGTTCGCGGCGCGCCCGCTCGGTCGCGTCCCGGATGGTGCAGACGAGTTCGCCGCCCGTCGTCGTGGCGAGGACGTGGTCCTCGACGAAGGTGGTGCCGTCGGCCCGCAGTCCGGTCGTCGTCCCGTGCCAGCGGCCGCGCTCCTCGACGACCGGGAGGACCTCGTCCTGCATCCTGTCGACGTCCTCGTCGCGGTAGATGAGTTCCCAGCGTTCCCCGACCATCTCCCCGGGGTCGTACCGGTACAGGTCCGCGTAGGCCTCGTTGACGTAGATGAAGCGCCCGTCCTCGTCGAGGATACCGATCCCCTCCCGGGCGGTCTCGATGGCGTTGATGTGGCGACGACGCGCCCGTTCGGCGCGGGTCCGCTCGACGGCGTTCCGGATGCGGTTGGCCAGGATGGCGTACTGGTCGGTGCCGACCTCCTTCTGGAGGTAGTCGGTCACGCCGGCGGAGATGGCGTCGCTGGCGACCTCCTCGCTGCCCTTGCCCGTGAACAGGATGAACGGGAGGTCGGCGTCGCCCTCGCGGTCGGCGTCGCCCTCGCGGACGGTCTCGAGGAACTCGATGCCGTCCTTGCCGGGCATGTCGTAGTCGGACACGACGCAGTCGACCTCGGCGTCGGCGAGGCGGTCGAGCCCCGCGCTGGCACTGGATTCGGTGACGACGTCGATCCGGTCGTCCTCCCGTTCCAAGAACTCGGCGACCATCTCCGTGAGGGCGGGGTCGTCGTCGACGTGCAGGACGCGGATCGAGTCGGATGTGTGGCTCATGTGCTGTGGCCTGATTGGTACCTGTTCAAACAGGTCCGTGATAAGAGCGGTGATTGCAGGTGTCAGCGTCGAACGGTGGCGGCGGCCGTCGCGGTGGGCGACCGTCGCGCCCGTGGTCGGTCGACGGCCGCCGCCCACCGTCAGTCCGTCCCGGTCGCACCCCGGTCGTCGACGCGCGGCGTCTCCGCGCCGGACCGGACCGGCGACGTGGCGAGCCAGAGGAGTCCGCCAGCGGCCGCGACCCCGACCCCGACCCAGGGAAGGAACTCGACGGGGCCGAACAGTTCGACCACGCGGCCGCCGAGGAGGTTGGCGGTCCCGGAGGCCAGCGAGAGGACCATCGACGCCCCCGAGAGGACGGTCGCCCGGCCGACGTCCCCGAGGCGGTCGTTGAGGTACTGGTTGCGGACCGGCCGGGTGACGATGCTGACGCTCCGGTTGAAGAAGAGGAGCGGCACCACGAGCACCGGGGCGAGCGCGACGCTGGCGTACGCGAGGCCGTACGCCGGGACGAGGAGCGCGAACACGCCACGCGTGCCGAGTCGGTCCTCGAACCAGCCCACGGTCGTCGCCGCGCCGGCGGAGACGAGCTTGAACGCGGCGTACAGCACCCCCAGGCCGGCGACGGGGAGGCCGACGGCGTCCAGCGCCGGCTGTTCGAACGTGCGCGTGACCGAGAACAGCCCCTGGAACAGCGCCGCGTAGACGACGAGCCACCGGACCGCCGGCCGGGCGGCCTGCAGGCGGAGCATCTCGACCGCCTCGCGGACGGTGAACACGTCGGCCGCGGCGTCTCCGTCCCCGTCGTCTGCGGCCGCCTCGACGGCCGGGAGCGTGAACAGGATGGGGATGCCGAGCGCGGCGAGGCCGGCGTTGGCGAGGAACGGCAGCGACGGCCCCACGCTGTAGAGGACGCCGCCGGCGATAGCCGTCGCCGCCGATGTCACGAGCAGCGCCGTGCTCCCCCGTCCCTCGATGCGGGCGTACTCCGACTCGTCGTACCGCGCCTGCAGCACCTCGTACAGCCACGCGTCGATGGTCCCGGAGCGGAACGCCCAGCCCATCGCCCAGGTGACGTGCAGCGCCACGTACGCGAGCTTCGAGTCGACGAAGGGGTAGGCCGCGAGCGTCCCCGCGCGGAACGCGCTCCCGAGGACGAGGCTGCCACGCCGGCCGAGCCAGTCGCCGAGGTAGCCCGTCGGTATCTCGGCCGCGACCATCGCGAAGGAGAAGACCGCGTACACCAGTCCGATGAAGCCCAGGCCGTACCCGCGGTCCTCGAGGAAGATGATGGCGACGGGGACGTAGAAGCCCGCGGAGTTGGTGACACGGAAGGCGTAGTACCGCCAGATGAGCCAGCGCGAGGACGACATCGAGTACATCCTCGGACGGCTCACTAAAGGGGTTTCCCGGAACGCAGTTTTAGTAGCGTACCTTACAATTGCCGCGCCCGCCCCGTTGCTGTCAGGCGTAGTTCCGCTCGACGACGGCGAGATTCCCGTCGACGACGAGTTCGAGCGTCTCCCCGTCGAGTTCGACTTCGAGCGCGACCTCCCAGGGGTCGGTCGAGCGGACGTCGACGTCGCGGTCGGTCGCCGCGAACGCCAGTTCCCAGATGGGCGTCGAGGTGACGTCGAGGCCGCGCTCGCGGCAGAACGAGACGAGGTCGGGGTCGCGGAGCAGCGCCTCGCCGACCTTCAGGTAGTTGCGGTGGCCGCAGTGGTCGCAGGAGCGGTTGACACAGACCGCTCGCAGGTCGGGGCGGGGGTACCCCGTCTCCCCGGGCGGGTCGAACGACGTGTCGACGGCGTTGCCACAGAGGGGACAGACGCCGCGGGCGAACGCCAGGCGGACGTGCCGGACGTACTCGGCGGCCCGAGAGAGCGTCTCCGCTTCGCCGTCGAGGATGCCGGGTGGCACCAGGTCGTACTCGTAGAGGTACTCACAGTCGGGACACTGCAGTACGAACGTCGCGTTGTCGTAGGTCGCCTCGACCGCGGTCCCACAGTGGTAACAGTCGAGGCCGACCGCGACGGGGTCGAGCGACCCCTCGCCCGTGCCGGTCCGGGCGCGGATGGTCCGGGTGAGCGTCGTCCCCTCGGGCCGGAGCGCGTACCCGTCGTCGTCCGACGGGACGACGTCCTCGATCAGCTGTGCGGTCCCCTCCGCGCGGTTCTCCACGAAGTGGTCGACGAGCCGCTGGAGATGGTAGTTGAACTGGCTGCTGCGGACGTCGGCGTCGACCCGCTCGCGGAGCTCCGAGAACGACAGCGACGGCAGTTCACCCTCGCCGCCGCGCTCGGCGCTCAGCGCCCGGAGTATCTCCGCCCGGACCTCGTCGCCGACGAGCGCGAACGTCTCCTCGGTGGTCAGCGACCCGTCCCCGGCCGCGTCGTCCCCCGTCGAGTCGTGGTCGTCGACCGTCATCTCGTCACGACGTCGGGGAGCAGGCGAGTAATCGTTTCCGGTCGTCGCGACGGCGTCGACCGCTCTCGCCGGCGGCGACGCGCATCGACGTCGTCCAGGGACGGCGCGCTGTGCTCGCCGAACCTGTCGGGACGCCTACTTCAACGGCGTTCAGCGAGCACTTTAGTCGCCGACGGACCGATAGCCGGGCATGAACAGGGGCGACGCAGACCTCGAACGCTACCTGTCCCGTATCGGCGTGGCGGCGTCGGACGTCCGGCAGCAGGACGTCGAGACGCTGGAGCGCCTCCAGCGGGCGCACGTCACGACGGTGCCGTTCGAGACGCTGTCCATCACCGGCGACCCGTACGGCGAGCGCGACGGTGAGGGGGTCTCCCTCTCGCTTCCTGCCCTCTACGAGAAGATCGTCGAGCGCCGCCGCGGCGGCTTCTGTTACGAGCTCAACGGCCTGTTCGGGTGGCTGCTCGACGAGATGGGGTTCGACGTCGAGCGTCGCGCGGCGCGGGTCGTCAGCGACGGGGAGGCCAGACCGCCCGCGAACCACCTCACCACACTCGTCTCGCTGGACCGGCCGTACCTCGCGGACGTGGGCCTCGGCGTCCCCGTGATGCGGCGGCCGCTCCCGCTCGACGGGACGGTCCGCGAGGACGCGGCCGGCGTCCGGTGGCGGGTCGTCGAGAGCGACCGGCCCGACGCCGACTACGTCTCCCAGTTCCGGACGCCGGACGAGGAGGCGTGGACGGACCGGTTCGTCTTCCGGGACGCCCCCCGCGAACTGGACTACTTCGAGGCGACCTGCGAGTTCCTCCAGCGCGCGCCCGAGTCGCCGTTCACCGGCGACCCGGTCGTCTCCATCGCGGTCGACGAGGGGCACCGGAAACTCACGCCAGGGACGCTGACGGAGCATCCCCACGGAGAGACGACGGAGACGTCGCTCGCTGGCGAGGCGTGGCACGACGTGCTCGAACGCGAGTTCGGCGTCCGCTACGGCGAGCGGGAAGAAAGAGCAGGGCGGTGAGCGGGACCGCTACTGCTGGAACTTCTCCTGAATGATCTTCAGGGCCCGCTCGCGGTCGGTCCAGTCGACGAAGATGGCGACGCTGGTCGCGCTGGTGATGAGGTCGTGGACGTCGATGTGGGCGTTCGCGACGGGCTGGACGATCTCGCTGATGATGCCGGACTGGTTCGGCAGTTCGCCGCCCGTCACGCGGATGACCGCGACGTCGTCGTCCACGGTGACGCTGGACAGCGACCCCGCGTCGATGACCTCCTGGTGGAGGATGTTCTCGGCGCGCTCGGAGACGTCCTCGTCGACGTAGAAGGTGATGCTGTCCATCCCGCTGGCGACGGCGTCGATGTTGATGTCGCTGTCGGCGAGCGCGTTCGAGAGTTCCGAGAGGATGCCGGGGCGGTTCCGGATGGCCCGGCCCGCGACCGTCAGGCAGGCCAGCGGCGACTCGCGCATGTCGATGAGGTGATCGAACTGGCCGGTGACGCTGGTGCCGCCCGTCAGCAGGTCGCCGTGCTGGTAGTGGACGACCCGGACGCCCAGGTCGTCGTCCTTGTACGACAGCGCCGACGGGGCGACGACCTCAGCGCCGCGGAACGAGAGGTTGCGGAGTTCGTCGACCGTGATCTCCGCGACGTTGCGCGCCCCCTCGACGACGTGGGGGTCGCCGGTCATGACGCCCTCGACGTCGGTGACGATGACGACCTCGTCGGCGTCGACGTAGGAGCCGAGCATGACGGCGGTGGTGTCGCTGCCGCCGCGACCGAGCGTCGTGACGTTCCCTTCCCCGTCCTCGGCGAGGAACCCCGTCACGACGGGGACCTGCTCGTCGAGGGTGTCGGCGAGGTCGTGAGCGCGCTGGCGGGTCGTCTCGGCGTCGACCTCGCCACGCGAGTCGGTGACGACCGGCCAGTCCTCGCCACCGGGTTCGAGGAACGCGGCGTCGACGCCGCGGGCCGAGAGCGCAGCCTTCAGCATCCGGACGCTCGTCCGCTCGCCCATGCTCACGATCTCGGCGCGGTCGGCCTCGTCGGCGTCGAACTCGATCTCGTCGAGGAGTTCGTCGGTCGTGTTCCCCATCGCGCTGGCGACGACGACGATCTCGTGCCCGGCCTCGACGGCCGCCGCGATGGAGTCGGCGGCCCGGTTGATGCGGTCGCCGCTCCCGAGACTCGTCCCCCCGAACTTGGCGACTACGCGCACCGGTCTACCCCTCCATTGCTACCACTGCGAATCATGTAACGTGATAGCAACGGTGGCCAGATAACTGCTTTCATGTCCGGGATTTCTGCCAGCAACTGTCGGGTCCGCCGGAGGTTCGCCACTCAGTCGGCGCCCGTGCCAGTGCCGACGTCTGAATCGCGAGCGACACGTTTCCACGCGCCCGTCCAGAACCGGAACGTGTTGACGCCGGCGCGAAAGTACATGTCACCGAGGATGGCGGCGTAGATGGCCACGAGCCCCAGGCCGACGCCCGGGGCGAACGACCAGTTACCCAGCGAGAACACGGAGACGCCGGCGGGCAGCGCGAGGAACGCGACGGGGAGCTTGTAGAAGTAGGTTCCGACGAACGTGCCGTACAGCGGCCACTTCGTGTCGCCCGCGCCGCGGAGGCCGCCGCGCATCGTCCGCGAGACGCTGAACGCGCCGACGCCGAGGCCGAACACCCGGACGAACTCGACGGTCCGGTCGAGGTGCTGGGTGCCGAACCCGCGAGCGATGGGGCGAGCGGCGGCGATGAGGACGGCCGCGAGCAGCAACTGGGTGACCAGCGCGATGCGCAGCGTCTGCCAGCCGTACTCGTTCGCCTCGTCCTCCTCGCCCGCGCCGATGCTCTGTCCGACCAGCGTGCTGGACGCCGTGGAGTAGCCCCACGCCGGCATCAGCGCCAGCAGCATGACGCGCCGGCCGATTGCGTAGGCCGCGACCACCGGGGTTCCGAGCACGCCCAGCACGAACAGGAACGGGAACCGGCCGAGCGTGCGCGAGAGCCGCGTCCCGGCCAGCGGCAGGCCGACGCGGACGATCTCGCTGGCGATGTCGGTGTCCCACTGCTTGCCGCCGAGGTGCAACTGCACGGAGAACCGACCCGACAGCAGCGCGACCGTGAAGATGCTCGCCGCGAGCGTGTTGGCGACGGCGGTCCCCCAGGCCGCGCCGGCGACGCCCAGCGGGTCGACCGGGCCGAGGCCGAAGATGAGCACGGCGTTCAGCAGGATGTTCGTCGGCAGCGTCAGCAGGCGGACGTACATCGGCGTCCGGGTGTCGCCGCTGCCGGCGAGCGCCCGCGCGGCGATCATGCTCCAGAAGCGGAACGCCACCGAGAGCATGACGATGCGGAGGTACTCCGCGCCGTAGTCGACGACGACCCGCTCGTCGGTGAGCACGCGGATCATCGGCTCCGCGTACAGCCACGTCGCCGCCGTGATGGGGACCGCGACGAGGAGCGCGAGCCACAGCGACTGCTTGATGGCGAAGTCGGCCTTCCGGTGCTCGCCGGCCCCCTTGAACCGCGAGACGACGCTGATGGTGCCGCTGGTCAGCGCCAGCGCGAGGCCGAACGGGATGAAGAAGTACTGGAAGCCGAACTCCAGACCCGCGACTGCGGACGAGCCGAGCGCGATGCTGACCATGAAGAAGTCCGCGACCCGGAGCAGGGTCCGCATCCCCCCGGTGACCATCACGGGGACGGCGAGGTCGAACGCCTCCTCGCCCTTCTCGCGGTCGAGCAGTCCGAGTCGGGCGAGCGCGGCGGGGAAGAGAAAGAGCACCCGCTGGACCCGGTTCCTGGCCTCGCGCAACATCTGTCAGGAGTTCGGGGGGCGGCGTAAAGGGTCTTGGCAATGGGACCGCACGTTGCCGGTGGCGGCGCGCGTTGCTGGTGCCGGCGCGCGTTGCCGGTGCCGGCGCGTTGCTGGTGCCGGCGCGCGTTAGCGGTTCCGGGTCAGCGGCCACGAACCGACGGGAACGTCGGTCGCCCACCGTCTCCGGGGCGAGGCAGGAACCGTTCGGCGTCCGTCCCCGGTGCGATGTGGGAGCAGCGTCGGCCACCGATTCGCGTGGAACGTCGCTCGGCGGGCGGAAGCCCACCGTTTCGGGTGGAGCGTGGCGGCGGTGCTAGTTCGCGAGATCGACGTCGACGAACTCGAACCGGGCGCCGCCGTCCGCACCGGCCGTGACGTTCACGTCCCAGCGGTGGCCGTCGGCTATCTGCTTGACGATGCAGAGGCCGAATCCGGTGCCGTCGGCGGAGGTGGTGAACCCGGAGTCGAGCACCCGGTCGCGGTCCTCCTCCGGGATGCCGGGTCCGTCGTCTGCGACGTAGAACCCGTCGCGGTCGTCGAGCACGCCGACGGTCACGCTCACCTGCTCCCCGCCGTGCTCGATCGCGTTACGGAAGAGGTTCTCGAGGAGTTCGGCGAGTCGGTTCTCGTCCGCGCAGATGGTTTCGTCGGGGGCGACCGCCAGGTCGGCGGCGGCGGTGTCGACGTTCGCCCACGCCATCGTCGCGGTCTCCTCGATCGAGACGGGGTCCGGTTCGACGACCGACCGACCCTGCTTGGCGAGCTCCAGGAGTTCGTCCACGAGCGTCTCCATCCGGTCGGCGGACTCCTCGGCGCGCCGCAGGAACTCGTTGTCGTCGCGCTCGCGAGCGAGCTGCAGGTTGCCAGCGACCACGTTGAGCGGGTTGCGGAGGTCGTGGGCGACCGTCCGCCCGAACTGCTCCAGGCGGTCGTTCTGCCGCTGGAGTTTCTCCTGGGTCGCCTTGATGTCCGTGATGTCGTGGTTCACCGCGACGAAGTGGGTGATGTCGCCGGACTCGCCGGTGATGGGGGCGATGGTCTGGTCGATGTGGTAGCGGCCGCCGTCCTTGCGCTCGTTGACGATCTCGCCCTCCCAGACCTCGCCGCCGAGGACGGTGGTCCACAGGTCGTTGTAGAACGCCGTGTCGTGTTCGCCCGACTTCAGCAGCGAGGGGTTGTCGCCGATGGCCTCCTCGACCGCGTACCCCGTCGTCTCCTCGAACGCGGGGTTGACGTACTGTATCGTCCCCGAGGCGTCCGTGATGAACACGACGTGCCCCGCCCGTTCGACGGCCTCCCGGAACAGCTGCAGCTGCTGGCGGCGCTCGCGCCGCTCCGAGACGTCGCGGATCGTGCCGACGAGGAGGTCCTCGCCCGCGTTGGTGATCTTCGTCGTCGCCGTCTCGACGGGGAGTTCGGTGCCGTCGCCGAGGCGTCGATGGTGGGTCACCGTCGTGGTGGTCTCGCCGAGGTCGATGGAGTCCCAGTAGTCGTCGAACCGGTCGCGTTCGAACTCGGGGTTCAGGGTGGCGACGTGCTCGCCGACGAGTCGGTCCCGGGTCGTGCCGAGCATCTCGGCGTAGGCCGGGTTGACGTACTTGAGGTGGCCGTCCCGCCCGTACGCGGCGACGCCGACGCCGATCTGCTCGCTGGCCTGCCTGAACACCGCCAGGTCGCGCTCGCGGGCGCTCTCCTCGCGGAGGTCGCGGAAGATAGCCTGGAAGAGCGTCGTCCCGTCGAACTCGACGACCCGGGCGTTGATGGCGACCGGAATCTTCTCCCCCGAGTCCGTGACGACGTGGATCTGCCCGCCGTCGGGACGGTCCGTCCGGAGGTCGACCCCGCCCTCGACGTGGTCCTCGAACAGTTCCCGGTACTGGTCCTCGTGCTCCGGCGGGTGGAGCGCCGACTGGTGTAGTCCGACGACCTCCTCCCGCGCGCGTCCGAGCAGTTCCTCGCCGGCCGTGTTCGTCTCGACGATGCGACCCGAGTCGGCGTCGGCGACGAATATCGCCCCCGGTGCGGCCTCGACGAGGGTCTCGTACTTCCGCCGCGTCCGCTCCGCCCTGGAACGGACGCCCCTGGCGTTGATCGCGTGGCCGATGGTCTCCCCGAGTTCGGAGAGGACGGAGCGTTCCGTCGCGTCGAAAGCGTCCGGTCGCCGCGCGTAGACGCCGAGGACCCCGTACACGGTGTCGTCGTACACGAGCGGGACGCCGGCGGACGACCGGAACCCGTACTCCCGCGCCTGGTCTCGCCAGGGTTCGAACTCCGGGGCGTCCATGAGGTTCGACGCGACCTGGAGTTCCCCCGTTCGAACGGCCCGTCCGGCGGGCCCGCGGGCGGTCGCGCTGTCGTCCGTGGTGATGGTGACGTCGTCGAGGTAGCTACGGGCCGTCCCGGCGCTGGCGCTGACGTCGACCTCGGCGGTCTCGGCGTTCGGCTCTCCGACCCATGCGAACGCGTATCGGTCGGACGAAGCCAGGATGTCGCAGACGGCCGTCTCGATCTCCTCGCGCGTGGTGGCCCGGACGAGCGCGCTGTTGATGTCGCGGATCGTCGCGTTGATGCGGGCGTGCTGGGTAGCCCGGCGTTCGGCCCGGTACCGGTCGACGGCGTTCTCGATTCGGTTCGCCAGCAGCGTGTACTGGTCCGACCCCATCTTCTTCTGGAGGTAGTCCGTGACGCCGGCCGTCACAGCGTCGCTCGCCACCTCCTCCGACCCCCTGCCGGTGAACAGGATGAACGGGAGGTCCGGGTACTCCTCCCTGACCCGCTCCAGGAAGGCCATCCCGTCCATCCCGGGCATCTGGTAGTCGCTGACGATGCAGTCGACGGACTCGGCCGACAGTCGTTCGAGTGCGGCCGTCGCGCTCGTCTCGGTGACGACCGAGATGCGGTCGTGGTCCCGTTCGAGGAACGTCGCGGACAGTTCGAGGATATCCGGCTGGTCGTCCACGTGGAGGACGTCGATGGGGCCCGAGGAATGGTGATTAGTCTGACTCATCTCCGGACGGCCTGTCATTGATACCAGTCACAGGGGCGCATACTCTAAATCTTTGGCAAAAACGCCCATACTTTCAGATGATAATCTTACACGAGTGGACCGTCCGGGTGGTGAGCATTCCCGACGAAGGTCCGGCGTGCGTCGTACGACGACCACGGCATCGTTCGTGTCCACCCGTTCGGCCGTCCCCAACGTGCGCCGGCGCGCCGGAGACGTGACTGTCCGGGCGAGTCGGCGGGCGGCACGGATAGAAAGAACTAGCGCTCGATCTCGTCCGACCAGGAGTCCGGAACCTGGATGACGTACCGGCCGTCCTCCTGGAGGGCGATGATGTACTCTTTGCGCTCGTACAGCTCCATCAGGTTGAGCTCGTACTGGCCCGGGTTCACCACCTTGATGCTCTCGAACTGGCTGTTCAGTTCCTCCCGGAGCTCTTCGAGGGTCGGTTTCTCGCCGTCGGGCGCGTCCACGACGGTGCCCTCCCCCTCGGCGGGCGAGCGGTCCGGCAGTTCGTCGTCGGCCACCACGTCGGTCCTCGCGTGTGCCTGCGCGGTGTCCTCCTCGGTGTCGTCTTCGTCGGCGGGACGGCTCGTGGGCGCGTCGGCGTCGGCATCGACGCCGGCGTCGCTCCCGTCGACCGACGGACGGTCGGGTTCGGCGGGCGTCTCGGACTGGTCCCGGTCGTCGCGCGTTCCGACCCACTCGCGGACGGTGGAGGCCGCACGGCCGACGGCACCGGCGTCGCTCCCCGCCCGCGAGCCGCCGGTCGAGTCCGGCGACGCGGCGGGCGTCGTTTCGGATGGAGACGGAGACGTCTCGTCGGCGGAGCGCTGGTCCGGGGCGGACCCGCCCTCGGACGAACCGGCCCCGGCAGGCCGGAACTGGAACTTGTTGCCGCCGCAGTCGGGACACCCCGAGAGCATCTCCTTCGATCCGTCGGCGAACGTGCGCCCGCAGTTCGTACACTCGTGGGGCATTATTTCCGGGAGATGAGCGCGCTGATGAGGTTCTCGTCCTTGTGGAGCGTCTCGATCTGGTTCGCCGGGCCGATGACCGTGAGCGCCGACGTCGACTCGCGGCCCATCAGGCGACCGAGGAACCCACTGTCGGAGGTCTCGGAGCGCGGGTACGTTTCGATCTCGATGCCGTTGAACTCGTCCGGGCTGATCTCGGTCATCGTCACCTCGATGAGCTTGCTCTCCTCGTCGGGCGAGAGTCCCTCCTCCAGGATGACGATCTTGCCCTCGCGGACCCCGTCGAGGATCATCCGGATCTTCTCCATGCTCGTCTTGCCGGACATCCGCTCGCCGCCGATGAGGTCGATCTGAACGCCGTCGTCCCCGTTTTTCACTTCAGCCATGGTATCACCCGAAGTACTCCGCTATCTTCTCGTACACTTCGTCCATGTTGTCGCCCTCGAGCGCCGAGAGCGGAATCGTCTCGTGCTGGGGGTAGGCGTTGCGGATGCGCTGGACGCTGGAGTCCTCGAGGTCGGTCTTGTTCGCCAGGATGAGCACCGGGAGGTCCTGGCTCTCGATGATGCCGATGAGCATCGTGTTCACCTGCGTGAACGGGTCGGTCGTGCTGTCGAGCACGTAGATGACGCCGTCGACGTCCTCGCGGAGCCAGTGCATGGCCTCGGCGACGCCCTCGGTGGCCTCGCGGGAGCGACGCACGGCGTCCTCCTTCTCCATGTCGTGTTCGAGGAACTCCTCGTAGTCGACCTTCGTCGTGACACCGGGCGTGTCGACGATGTCGATGCTGACCGTCTTCCCGTTCCGCTCGATCTCGACGTTCTCCTTGCGGCGAGCGCGCCGCGTCTCGTGCGGAATGTGACTCTCCGGGCCGACGGCGTCGCCGGTCCAATCGCGTGCGATGCGGTTGGCCAACGTCGTCTTCCCCGCGTTGGGCGGCCCGTAGATGCCGATGCGCTTCGGCTCTTCTGCCGAGAAGAGCTTGTCCGTCACCCTTGCAATACTTTTCCTGAAACCTGTGAACAATCCCATCCTGTTTCCTCCTGGACCCTGGCTGTCGGTGGATAACGCCGACGGGCGGGCTGTGTGCGCGTAGAACTTCACGCCACTCACTTAAACCTACGTCAGACAACTATTGATGCAATCACACGGTTCGAGACGCAAGAATAGTCGATTCGACGACCCGCCGACCGGGCAATATTTGTGGTTCGTCGGCTGAAAGCAACGACGTCGGCGATTCGCCGGCCAACGTCGAATCGAGGACAACTGAACGACGGTTCGAGGGGAAGCGAGCCAACTGGCGAGTCGTGAAAAGGTCAGGCGGTGAGCGTGGGTGGCGTCGAGTTCGGTCGAACGACGACGGACGGTCGCGAAGAGCGTCGTTCCGACGCTCGACCCGTCGTTCCACACGAAACGTAGGGGTCGAGGCGACCCCAGCGGAGGTCGGCAAGCAGCCGCCTCTCGGGAGAACCCCACCGTTTCGACTGGAGTGAGTCGGGCCGTGGGACGGGTTGGAGCTCGTCGTCCATTCCGTCGGCGTTGATATGGCGTCGACTATCGTCGTATGGCTCGTTGTCGGGCACCGGTTCACATCTCGAAGTAGCAACAGATACGGTTCGCTGACCGGTCATGTCGGCGGATTGATTGCACGGCGCGATTGCCGCCACACACCAACCCCTTCGTTTCAGGTGGAACTGGTCGGTCGGGTGGTGAGCAACGAACCAGCTAGCACGTCGGTACTACCTTACAACACCACCAACCCTCTAGAAAACGTATTGCTCTAGTTTGCGGTTATTGTTTCTGTATGATGGATATAAAGGTTGCTGTTCTAGAGGTAGCCGTGGCACCCCTCTTCCCATCTCGTCGTTCCACTCGAAACGAAGGGGTGGGTGGGGCCCGAGTTGTGGTAGGCGAACCAACATGTGTGATCTTCCTCATTTCTATCAACCGTTCGTTCGGGATGAATCGCGCCATATTAGTTAGAAAATTTATAAACGTGGCCGGTCGTCGTCGTCGTCGAGCGAGACCGCGACCGCGTCGACGTCGAGCGCGTCGCCGTCATCGTCGAGCGGGTAACCACCTGGACAGACCCCGGCGCGTGGTAGAATCGCACGCGGTGCCGGTTCCACTCGAACTGAAGGCGTCGCTCCTACGACTCTCGGACGAACCGGCTATAATCGTGGTGTACAGGCTCGAACGCAGCCGAACTGGCAGGTACGAGGGTTCGAACGAGAACGGGTCGACGCGTCGATGGAGTCCGACCCGTCACGCCGCGACGGCCGGGTTCGAGCGGCGAGTGGGCCGAACTGTAGCGACGCGCTCAGGGCCGAATCCGTCGTTTCCCGGCTTCTACCGCTGGTTTATACAGGTGTCGCTCGATGAGAAAGATTTTAATACTCTGGTTCACCTTTAGTTCATCTGCATCAACTGGACGCGCTGGTAGGTTTTCGCTACCGCGAAACCGGACGATATCCCCCGGCTTCGTGCTCTCTCGCCGTTCCGGCGCGCGCATTCCAATCGAAACGAAGGGGTTGACAATGGCAGACGAGAACCCGACACCACCGAACGACGGCACGACCCACGGCGGCTCCGAGGGGAGCTTCGAGGGGCTGGACCTCGACGACGTGGTCCTGGACGACGCTGACGAGGAGGGTAACCAGGGTCTGTTCGACGACCTGCTGTCCGGGGAGCCGATCTTCGAGAACAAGGAGGTACTGCGACCCTCGTACACGCCGCACGAGCTACCGCACCGCAAAGAGCAGATCAACAAGATGGCGACCATCCTCGTCGCGGCGCTTCGCGGGGAGACGCCGTCGAACATCCTCATCTACGGCAAGACGGGGACCGGGAAGACGGCGAGCGCGAAGTTCGTCAGCCAGGAGCTGGAGAGCACCTCCCAGAAGTACGAGGTGCCCTGCGAGGTCGAGTACATCAACTGCGAGGTGACCGACACCCAGTACCGCGTGCTCGCGCAGCTCGCGAACAAGTTCATCGAGAACAACCGCGAGCGCATCGAGGCCCGCATCGACCAGCTCGAGGACGTCCGGGACGGCGCGGTCGCCGAACCCGACCAGATGGAAAACACCGAGTTCGACTCCGTCGAGGAGATCGACGAGCGCATCGCGGAACTCGAGGACGACGCCGAGGAGATGGAGACGGTGCCCATGACCGGGTGGCCGACCGACCGCGTGTACAACACGTTCTTCGAGGCCGTCGACTACGAGGAGCGCGTCGTCGTCATCATGCTCGACGAGATCGACAAGCTGGTCGAGAAGAGCGGCGACGACACGCTGTACAACCTCTCGCGCATGAACTCCGAGCTGGAGAACTCGCGCGTCTCCATCATGGGCATCAGCAACGACCTGAAGTTCACCGACTTCCTCGACCCGCGCGTCAAGTCGAGCCTCGGCGAGGAGGAGATCGTCTTCCCGCCGTACGACGCCAACCAGCTGCGCGACATCCTCCAGCACCGCTCGGACGTGGCGTTCAAGGACAACGCCCTCTCGGAGGACGTCATCCCCCTCTGTGCGGCGTTCGCCGCCCAGGAGCACGGCGACGCCCGGCGCGCGCTCGACCTCCTGCGGACCGCGGGCGAACTCGCAGAGCGCGACCAGGCCGAACTCGTCGCGGAGGCTCACGTCCGGAAGGCCCAGGACAAGATCGAACTCGACCGCGTCGTCGAGGTCGTTCGCACGCTCCCGACCCAGTCGAAGCTCGTCCTCTTCTCGACCATCATGCTGGAGAAGAACGGCGTCCACAACATCAACACGGGCGAGGTGTACAACGTCTACAAGCACCTCTGTGAGGAGATCGACGCCGACATCCTCACCCAGCGCCGCGTCACCGACCTCATCAGCGAACTCGACATGCTCGGCATCGTCAACGCCGTCGTCGTCTCGAAGGGTCGCTACGGCCGGACGAAGGAGATCAGCATCTCCGTCCCCATCGAGGAGACCGAGGCCGTCCTCCTCTCGGACTCTCGCCTCGGCGACATCGACGACGTTCAGCCGTTCATGCAGCAGGCCCGCTTCGACAGCTAGTCCGGTCGACAGTTAGTCCGGCTCTCGTCTGGCGGCTTCGTCGTACTTCTCGCCGTCGCACTTCTCGCCGTACTCGTCAGCTCGACTCGAAACGGAGGGGTTCGAAACCCGGGTAGGGACGTCTGTCGCCGTCGAGTTCGTCTCCGAGCGCCGTCAGGACGGCCGATGCTCTCTCCAGACCGGTCAGTCACCCGACGTCGAACGGTGGGTTCCTTTCGCGGCGGTTTGCGTCGATACCGCAACAAATAACAGGTTCGTCCGAGCGGTTCCGCGTGGTGAACGCGACGCTACCCGACCTGCTGCGACTGCTCGCGATCCCCGTCTTCGGATGGGCAGCGTGGCACGACGTGGAGTCCCGTCGAGTGGCAAACAGGACGTGGTATCCGCTCGCCGCGCTCGCGGTCGTCCTCCTGGTCTGGGAGGGCTGGGTAGCGTTGCACGCGCCGCCGCTCGAACGGCGATGGTTCCTCCTCGGCGTCGTCGTGAGTCTCGGGTTCGTCGCGCCGCTGGTGCTCGTGTTCTGGTGGTTCCGGGCGTTCGGCGGCGCGGACATGAAGGCGTTCCTCGTCGTCGCCGCGCTGTTCCCAACCTACCCGACCTACGAGGTGGCGGGCTGGACGCTCCCCGTCCAGCAGACGCTGCTGGGCGCGTTCTCGCTCACCATCCTCACGAACACCGTCATCGTCGGTGCGCTGTACCCGGTGTCGCTGTTCGTCCGGAACCTGCTCGCCGGCCGCTTCTCGAAGGTCATGTTCGTCGGACGGGTGACGCCGTGGGAGGAGATCCCGACGGCGCACGGGCGACTGCTGGAGACGCCCGACGGCGTCGGCCGGAGCGGCGTGGACCTCGACGCCGTCCGGATGTACCTCCGGTGGCGCGGCGTCACGCTCGCGGAACTGCGCGAGCGCGCCCACGAACTCCGCGACCCCGCGACGCTCCCCGACGACCCCAATCCGCCGACCGACGGCGCCGTCGGCCTCGACCCGAACGGGCCCGAGGAGGTCGCGGACGGCGGGACGGCGGTCCAGCGGTCGACGGAGGACGAGGCGTCGTCGGGCTACGAGGACCCCTGGGGCGCAGCGGCGTTCCTGGACGACATCGACCACGGCGCCTACGGGACGACCTCGACCCAGCTGCGCGAGGGCCTGACGGTGCTCGCGACCGAGGACGAGGTCTGGGTGTCGCCCGGCATCCCGTTCATCGTGCCGATGTTCGTCGGCCTGCTCGTGGCGTTCGGCTACGGCGACCTGCTGGCCGGCATCCTGGGCGTGCTCGGCGTCGCCATCTGAACGCCGCCGCTCGTCGTCGGTTCCTCTCGCATCCTACCTGATCCCGGTCACCGTCGTCAGCAGCGCGTAGAGGCCGTACCCCGACGCGAACGCGCTGACGAGCGACGTCACCCACGCCCCGAGCGTGAACGCGATCTTCCGTTTGGAGACGCCGCCGGACCCGACCACGAGGCCGCTGCCGATGACGCTGGAGATGACGATGTTGTTGAACGAGATGGGGATGCCGAGCGCGATGGCTGCCTGTGCGACGAGGAATCCGGGGACGAGCGCGGCGATGGACCGCCGGACGCCGAGCTGGGAGTACTCGCGCGACACCGCCTGCAGCAGCCGCGGCGACCCCATCCACGCGCCGAGCAGGATGCCGGACGCGCCGAGCACGAGCAGCGTGACGTCCGGGACGCCGAAGTCGGCGAACAGCGGCTCCAGCGGGCCGGTCGCGAGGCCGACCTGGCTGCCGCCGCTGGAGAACGCGACGATGGCGCCCAGGCCGACGAGGAAGCGCTTGACGCCCGCGTCGAGGGACCGGGCCATGGTACGCTGGAGCGAGACGAAGACGGCGACGCCCATCGCGGCGCTCGTCGCGACCATGACGAGGTCGTAGCCCTCGAACAGCGTCGGGGTCTGCCCGACCAGTGCGGAGACGGCGCCCGCGACGGTCGTCGCCGGCCCCGGAATCACCGTGAGGTCGACGTTCGCCAGCACGAAGCCGACGAAGCCGCCGAGCAGCGGGACGCTGACCGTCTCGGGGACGGCGTCGTGGCGCAGTAGCGTCGCGGTGGCGTAGGCGACCGACCCGGAGACGAACGGGACCGACACCCAGAACGTGACGATGCGCCGGTAGGTGGCGGTCGCCGGGTCGCCGCCGAGCGCGAACCCGACGCCGACCATCGCGCCCGTGACGGCAAACGCGGCGGGGAGTGGGTATCCCGTGCGGACGCCGAGCGCGATGAAGACGGCCGAGACGAACAGGCCCGCGGCGGCCGCGAGCGGCGTGAACGAGACGCCGTCGATGAGGCCGGTGCCGACGGTCTCGGAGATGCTGCCGCCCTGCGTGATGGCCCCGAGCGCGGCGAACACGCCGATGAGGAAGGCCGCGCGCATCGTCGGGATGGCGTTCGCGCCCACTGCGGGGGCGAACGGGGGCGAGTTGCTCGACGCCCCGAGCGACCACGCCATGAACAGGCTAGCGAGCACGGCGACCGCGACGACGGCGAACGTCCCGACCGCCATCTACAGAACCTCGTGGATGACGCGGGACAGCCGCGGCCTGACGCCGACCGGTTTCCGCGTCAGGATGACGGTGCTGTCGGAGCGCCGTCCGACCGACTGGGAGACCGTGCCGACGAGTCGTCGCCGGAGGACGCTCTGGCGGGTGGTGCCGAGGACGGTGACGTCGTGCTCGTTGCTCGCCTCGACGACCTCGTCCGTGACGTCGCCCTGCACCACGCGCGTCTCGACGGGCGCGGGGCGGGCGAGCGCGGCGATCTCCGTGAGCAACCGCTCCGCGGCCGCCCGGTCGTCGTTCCGCCCGACGACCCGGAGCAGGTCGACGCGGGCGTCGTTCGCGACCGCGATGGACCGGGCCACCTCGGCCGCGAGTTCGGCGTGCGGTCCGCGCGCGACCGGGACGAGCACGGCGTCGACGCCGTCGGCCTCGACGCCCAGTTTCTCGACCAGGACGTCGCAGGGGGCGTTCCGGACGATGCGGTCGACGTTCGACCCGAGGACGATCTCGCTGGGGCGCTCGCGTTCGTGCCAGCCGACCACCAGGGCGTCGCAGTCGAACTCGACGACGGCGTCGACGAGTGCCCGGCCGGCGTCGTAGGCGACCAGCAACTGTCCGTCGACCGGTACCTCGCCGCCCGCCGTCTCCACGACGCGGTCGAGAATCTCCCGTCTTTCGTCGCCGAACCGCCGCTTGATGACCTCGTCGGTGAACAGCGCGAACGGCGACTGGCGCTGGGTGACGAGGACGCTCAACACCAGAACTTCGCCGCCCGCATCGCGCGCCACGTCCACCGCCGTTCGTGTCAACTGTGCGGCTCGTTCGGGGTGGGCGACCGCGACCGCGACGCGATAGTCGCTCGCACTCTCCATCCCGACCTAGTACAGCACGGACGAGCAAAAACGTTCGTCCCGCTGGAACTTCTCCGTAGGTCGACCTGTTCCCGCCCGAAATCCAACGCGGCGACCCGACAGTTTAAACCGGAAGACGGGCCAAATCGGGGTAATGACCCGAACCGCGTCGCGCCCGCGAGGTGAGCGCGGGTGAAGCCCGCCGACCTCTCCGGACTGCCGGAGGGCGTCCCCGAACACCTCCAGTCGCAGGGCATCGAGGAGCTGTACCCCCCGCAGGCCGAGGCGGTCGAGGCCGGCATCACCGACGGCGAGAGCGTCGTCGCCAGCGTCCCGACCGCCAGCGGGAAGACGCTCATCGCCGAACTCGCCATGCTCTCCAGCGTCGCCCGCGGCGGCACGGCCCTGTACATCGTCCCGCTGCGCGCGCTCGCCAGCGAGAAGAAGGCGGAATTCGAGGAGTTCGAGCAGTTCGGCGTGAGCGTCGGCGTCTCGACGGGCAACTACGACAGCGACGGCGACTGGCTCGCCAGCAAGGACGTCATCGTCGCCACCAGCGAGAAGGTCGACTCGCTCGTCCGCAACGGTGCCCAGTGGGTCGACGACCTCTCCTGCGTCGTCGCCGACGAGGTCCACCTCGTCGACGACCCGAACCGCGGCCCGACGTTGGAGGTGACGCTCGCCAAGCTCCGGCGCATCAACCCCGACCTCCAGACGGTCGCGCTGTCGGCGACGGTCGGCAACGCCGGGGAGATGGCCGACTGGCTCGACGCCACGCTCGTCGACACCGACTGGCGCCCCATCGACCTCCGGAAGGGCGTCCTCTACGGCCAGGCGCTCCACTTCGACGACGGCACCGAGCGCGAACTCCAGCGCGGCAACGAGAAAGAGACCGCCGCGCTCGTCCGCGACACGCTCGACGACGACGGCTCCTCGCTGGTGTTCGTCAACTCCCGGCGCAACGCCGAGGCGGCAGCGAAGCGGCTGGCCGACGTGACCAGCGAGTTCCTCACCCCGGAGGAGCGCGACGAACTCGCCGACGTCGCCGCCGAGATACGCGACGTGAGCGACACCGAGACCAGCGACGACCTCGCGGACGCCGTCGCGGACGGCGCGGCGTTCCACCACGCCGGCCTCGCCAGCGAGCACCGCTCGCTCGTCGAGGAGGCGTTCCGCGACCGCCTCGTGAAGGTCATCAGCGCGACGCCCACCCTCGCCGCGGGCGTCAACACGCCCAGCCGCCGCGTCATCGTCCGCGACTGGCGGCGCTACGACGGCGACGTCGGCGGAATGACCCCGCTCGACGTGCTCGAGGTCCACCAGATGTTCGGCCGCGCCGGCCGCCCCGGCCTCGACCCCTACGGCGAGGCGGTACTCATCGCCAAGAACCACGAGGAACTGCAGGAGCTGTTCGACCAGTACGTCTGGGCGGACCCCGAACCGGTGCGCTCGAAGCTCGCCGCGGAACCGGCGCTGCGGACCCACATCCTCGCCACGGTCGCGTCCGGCTTCGCCAGCACCGAGGCCGAACTGCTTCAGTTCCTCGAACGCACCCTCTACGCCACCCAGACCGACGAGACGGGCCGACTGGAGGAGGTGACGGGCCGCGTCCTGGAGTACCTCGAACGCAACGAGTTCCTCGAACGCGACGACCGCCTGCAGGCGACGGGGCTGGGCCACCGCGTCTCCCAGCTCTACCTCGACCCGATGAGCGCCGCGGAGATCGTCGACGGCCTCCGCGCGGCGGACGGCGAACCGACCGCGATGGGGCTGTACCACCTCGTCGCGCGCACCCCGGACATGTACGAGCTCTACCTGCGGTCCGGCGACCGCGAGGAGTACACCGAACTCGCCTACGAGCGCGAGACGGAGTTCCTCGGGTCGATGCCGTCGGAGTTCGAGGACGGCCGATTCGAGGACTGGCTGTCGGCGCTGAAGACCGCGCGCCTGCTGGAGGACTGGACGAGCGAACTCGACGAGGACCGCATCACCGAGCGCTACGGCGTCGGCCCGGGCGACATCCGCGGCAAGGTCGAGACCGCCGAGTGGCTGCTCAACGCCGCCGAACAGCTCGCGATGGAGATCCGGCGCGACGAGCGCGAGGGCGTCCCGGACGGCGTGACGACAGCCATCCGGGAGACGCGCAAGCGCGTCGAGTACGGCGTCCAGGAAGAACTGCTCGACCTGGCGGGCGTCCGCAACGTCGGACGCAAGCGCGCCCGACGCCTCTACGAGGCCGGCATCGAATCCCGCGCGGACCTCCGGGAGGCGGACCCGTCGGTCGTCCTCGGCGCGCTCCGCGGCCGCCGCAAGACCGCCGAGAAGATTCTCGAGAACGCCGGCCACCAGAACCCGTCACTCGACGACGTGGAGGCCGACGCTGGCGCGGAAGCGGACGCGAACGCGGCCGCCACAGATACTGTGGACGACGGCGCAGGCGGCCAGCAGAGCCTCGGTGATTTCGAATGAGGCTGGTCGAGGGCGTCGCCAGCGTCGACGACGTCGACGCCTTCCTGACCAGACTCGGCGACGCCGCAGCGACCGACGACTGCGCGGTCCAGGCGTTCGACGCGCGGTACGTGACCGGTCGAGCGCACCTCGAAGCGGCGGTCGAGCACGCGAGCCGGGCGTTCGAGCGCGGCGAGAACGTGGCCCGCGACCGCGCCGTCGAGATACTGCTGTACGCCGCCGGCCGCCGTCAGATCGACCAGGCGCTCGCGATGGGCGTCGGCGAGGGCGAGCAACCCGTCGTCGTCGTGGTCGACTGCGGCGGTGGGGACGGCGACGTGGAGGGTGCGGAAGCGATGGCGAACGACGCAGCGGCGACTGCGGTCGAAGACGCGGAGGCCGCGACGGCCGACGTTGTCGCCGATCTCCTGACGCCCGCCGAGACGCTCGATTCGGACGTCACCGACCGCGAACTCGTCCGGGAGTTCTTCGGCGTGACCGAGGCGGAACTCGCGGCGACCGACGCCGACCTGGCCGACCTCGTCCGGGAGCGAGTGGCGCTGCTCGACGTGGAGAAGTAGCCGGCCGCTACGACTTTCCGCCCGCCGCGACTACTGCCGGACATGGGGGAGGAGCCAGACGTCGACAGGGTACAGGACCGCGCGACGGAACGCCAGCACGAGCGCACCGAGAGCGTCGAGGACATGCTCGGCGACGCGGGGAAGATGCTCGGCGAGCACAAGTACCCGGCGACCAGCGAGGAACTCGCGACGGAGTACGGCGACCAGCAACTCGACCTGGCGAACGAGACGGAGACGCTGGGCAGCGTCTTCGACCGACTCGTCGACGAGCGCTTCGAGTCGGCGGAGGAAGCGCGCGAAGCGGTGTACAACGAGGTGTCGGGCGAGGCCGCCGGGATGGAGGAGTACAACGACGAGCGAGCGCTCGACGAACTGGAGGACAGCGAGGTCGACGAGCGGACCGACACCAGCGGTCAGTGATCGGTCTCCAGTTGAAACGAAGGGGTCGAATCGACAGAGGGTGGCGGGGTTGACGTCGGTGTGGCCCCGTCAGTCGTCGCCGCAGCTCACGGACCGTTCTTCGTCTACAGATGCGAGTCGAGCGCTTGCAGCCCACTCTCGCAGTGCGCCTCGTCGTTGAGTGGACACTCGTCCGGGTCGTCGATACCGGGATGACGTCACAGGACTTCGTCGCGTAGACGATGTGGCCGACACCCCGGTGGAGACCGATTCGTCGAAACGAATGCGGGTGTCGCTACGACTGGACGAGGGAATCGTCCTCGAGGTAGTGGTCCATGACGTGGACGTGTTCTTCGAGTTCGAGGAGGTGCTGGCGAAGCAGTTCGCCGGTCGCGTGGTCGCCGAGGTTCTCGGCGAGTTCGATGTGTTCCCGGTAGCTCTCCATGATGCTGCCGTACATCTCGATGTCGTTCTCGAACGACGTCCGGACGTCGTAGACGTCCTCGTCCTCCGGTTCGACCGTCGCCGCCTCCGACAGCGCGGTCATGCTGGCGTGTGGTACGCCGCCGAGGGTCTGGACCCGCTCGGCGAGCTCGTCGGCCGCGTCCTCCACGTCCTCGTAGGCCTCTTCGAGGAACTCGTGGACACCGAGGTGTTCGGCACCCTCGACGTTCCAGTGGTGTTTGTGGAGTTGATGGTACAGGACGTAGGCATCAGCGAGGTCGGTGTTGAGTGCGTCGACGATCTGTTCGGCCTTCTCCTTCTCGAGCCGAAGCGGATTCTCCCCCACGGTGTCGGCTTCCTGACGGACTATCTTTTGCGCCCCCATGGAGCGGGGTACGTCGGCTTTCGTATTATACTTCTTGGCGGTTGCCGAACGCCGGTCGCGTGCCGGAAATCCCGACCGGAACCTTTAATATTTAGGTTGGCCTAAAAAGTGTGCATGGCCGTACACTCGGATGCGGACTACGACGTGACCTCCGAAGCAGCTGACGCCGAACCGGACACGCCATCCATCTCTCTCCACGAAACGCGCCCCGGACGGAAGGTACTGACCGAGGAGGACAACACCGACGGGTGGATCGCGAGCGACCTGGTCGTCGACGTGCACGAGTAACTGCTGGTCTCGACCTGCCGGTCGTCGTTCCTCTGTTGCGTGACGGTGAGAGAGTCCGAACCGCTGGACGTCGCACTCCAGACGCTTCACCTTCGGTGCGTGCGTCCCGAGAAGATGCGTGGTCGGTAGCGGCGACTACCGCGTCACCTCGATGCAGTGGTATCCCGTGCACGTCAGCGGTCCAGAATCCGAGGATTCCCATGGTTGGTACTGGCGTCGGAAGTTGAACCGAAAGGAATCGGGAGTAGTCCCAGAAGGATTCGAACCTTCGTCGAAGCCCCCAGAAGGCTTCAGGATTGGCCACTACCCCATGGGACTGCGTTCGCATCGCTACCTTTCACCCGCTTGCTTGTAAGCGTTGCGCGTTCGGGCGCTGTATGCTACTTCGACACACTCCTCGACCGTGTACAGACCGCTACGTATTTGCTCCTCGATTGCACACGTCCGTGTATGTACGTCGGACGATTCGTCGTCGTCGGGCCGGAGGTGGGCGCCTACCGCGTCTCCTCGCGGTCGTTCCCGAACCGGAAGCTGATCGAGCGCGACGGGACGGTCACCGTCGGGCCGACCGAGGACGCCCCGGAGACGGACAACCCCTACATCGCCTACAACTGCCTGCGGACCGTTGAGCGGCCTGGCGAGAACGTCGAGACCGCCGTGCTCGGCAACGGGTCGCACGTCGACCCCATCGCCGAGAAGGTCGAGCGCGGCTACCCGGCGCGGGACGCGCTGGTCGAGAGCCTGCTCGCGCTTGACTACGAGAAGGACGACTACGACACGCCGCGCGTCGCGGGAACCGTCGGCGAGGAGAGCTACGTCGGCATCGTCCGCAGCGACGCCCTGCTCGTCGAGCAGGTGACGGAGCCGACGCTCGTCGCCACCTACGAGAAGGACGAGCCGGAGGCGTTCGACTTCGCGGCGGAGAGCGCCGCCGACGCGGCCCGCGAGGCGTACGACCTCGACTTCGAGCACGCCGTCTGCGCGGCCGGCGTCGCCCGCAGCGGCGACGGTTTCGAACGCGCCATCGAGAACGGGAACTAAGTCGGCCGCGCCCGTAGCTCCGGCCATGAAGGTCGGCGTCATCTCGGACGTCCACGCGAACCGCGTCGCGCTCGACGCCGTGCTCGACGACATGCCCGCCGTCGACGCGCTGCTGTCGGCGGGCGACGTCGTCGGGTACAACCCCTGGCCGGCCGAGTGCGTCGCGGAACTGCGGCGTCGGGACGTCCCGAGCGTGATGGGCAACCACGACCGGGCGGTCGCCAGCGGGACGGCGTTCCGGTTCAACAGCATGGCCCGCGCGGGCGTCGAGCACGCCCGCGACGAACTCTCGGACGACCATCTGGCGTGGCTCGCGGACCGCCCGGACAGCCTCCGGGCGCTCGACGGGCGCGTCCGGGTCGTCCACGGCCACCCCGAGGACCCGGACCGCTACACGTACCCGAAGGACTTCTCCCCGGACCTGCTGGGCGACGAGACGGTCCTCGTCGTGGGACACACTCACGTCCAGCACCATGAGGTGTACGACGAGGGCGTCGTGATGAACCCGGGCAGCGTGGGGCAACCGCGCGACGGCGACCCGCGGGCCGCATACGCCGTCCTGGACCTGGGCGACCTGTCGGTGACCGAGCACCGCGTCGAGTACGACGTCGAGGCCGTCCAGGCCGCGGTGCAGGACGCCGGCCTGCCCGACCGGATAGGGCTGCGACTGGCAGACGGTCGGTGAGCGCGGGACGAACCGCTCTCCGGTCGCGGTCGTCGTCTTCTCTCTCTCGCGCCGAAAAAAACCGTGCGTGGCTGGGGCGACCCGTGTCGACACGGGCGTCGCACTCACGCGATCTTTTCGTACTGCTCGGAGAGCTTGTCGGCGGCCTCGCCGAGCTGTTCGCGCTCGAACTCGGTGAGGTCCCACTCGACGATCTCCTCGACGCCGTCACTGCCGAGCTTGACGGGGACGCCGAGCGCCACGTCGTCGTGGCCGTACTCGTCGTCGAGCAGGACCGACCCGGGCAGCACCTCGCCGGTGTCCCGGAGGACGGCCTCGACCATGTGGCCGACGCCGCTGGCGGGACCCCACTCGGTCGCGCCCTTCTTCTCGATGACGTTCATCGCGCTCGTCTTGAGTTCGCCGAGGATCGACTCCTTCTCGTCGTCGGAGAACTCGGGGTCGCGGCCGTTCACGCGCACCTTCGAGAACACGGGAACCTGCGCGTCGCCGTGCTCGCCGAGGATGGTCGCCTCGACGTTCTGGACCGGCGCGTCGAAGCGCTGGCTGAGGACGTAGCGGAACCGCGCGCTGTCGAGGCGGCCGCCGAAGCCGATGACCTTGCCGCGGTCGCGGTCGCCCGTCTCGTACAGGTGACGGTTCAGCAGGTCGACCGGGTTCGACGTCGTGATGGTGACGAAGTCGTCGTTGTACTCCGCGAGCGAGGAGCCGATGTCCTCCATGATGGGCGCGTTGTCGCCCGCGAGGTCGATACGCGTCTGGCCGGGCTGGCGCGGGATGCCGGCCGTGATGACGACAACGTCTGACCCGGCGGTGTCTTCGTAGGTGCCCTGCCGGACCGTCGTGTTGGAGTCGTAGGCGGCCCCGTGGTTCGCGTCGGCGGCCTGCCCGACGGTGTCCGCCTCCTTGTCCGGGATGTCGACGAACACGAGTTCGTCGGCGACGTCGCGCAGCGCGATGTTGTACCCTGCAGCAGCCCCGACGGTGCCCGCTGCACCGACTACGCTTACTTTCGCCATATCACGTACAAGAGGGCCTGCGATTTGGTTAAATCTGCCGGATGCGCCGTTGTTTGCGCGTTGACGCGTCGCTGGTCGGTTCGGGCCGCCCGCGAGGAGACGCCGTCGTTCGTCCGTGATGCGGCGGATCGCGGATGAAACTTATCCGCCAGGGGAGCGAAGGAAGGGTATGGCAACCGAAAACTCCGCGGTCGTCGACGAGCGAGCGGTCGACTCGCGGTGGTGGTACGTCGTCGCCGCAACGCCCGTCGTGTTCGTCGTCACCTGGGTGTTCGGCATCTGGTTCGTCGCGGGCCTGTTCCTCGGCGTCGGGTTCGGATTCGTCGAACCGGGCGTCGTGGCCCCGCTCGCCGTCGTTGCCATCCTGTTCGGCATGCTCGTCGGACTGCTCGTCACCGTGATGCTGTTCCTGTTCCCCATCGCCATCTACCTCGACGCCGAGGCGGTCACGCGCGCCGACGTGGACTGGAACCCCGACAGCGTCCTCTACGGGCTCGCCGCGGCCGTGAGCGCGGTGGCGACCGGGTTCTCGCTGAGCGTCCCGGTCGCGCTCTACTATCTCTGGCAGCGCCACGAGCACGTCGGCGTGCCGTAGCGGCCGCGGTCAGGCTACCGGGAGCGATACGCGTTTCATCCCGGGGTTCCAAGGCGTGGGTAGATGCAGCGCCCGAGACTCTCCGGCGACCGCGTCGACTCCCGCTGGTGGTACTGGATCGCCGCGATACCGGCCGTGTTCGGCTTCTGGCTCGTGACGGTCGCGTGGGTCGCGCTCGCCATCTGGCTGGAGCCCGGCCTCCTCGACACGGCCGGCGGTGACGGCCCGCTCGCCCAGGCGGCCCGCATCTCGCTGGTCGCGGTCGGCGTCCCGCTCGTCGTCCTCACCGCCATCTTCCCGTTCGCGGTGTTCCAGGATACGCAGGCCATCGACCGCGCCGGCGTCGAGTGGGAGCCGCCCAGCGGCACCTACGCCGCCGTCGCTCTCGTCGGCCTGCTCGTCCTGGCGGTTGCCGGCGTCTCCGACATCTCCATCGGCGTCATCAGCGGCTTCGCCGTCAGCGTTCCCTTCGCGCTCTACTACCTCCAGCAGCGCCACGAGCGCCTCGGCGTTCCGTGACCTCCCCGCCGTCTGCAGTGGGTTTCCCCGGCACCGGACCGGTGTCGAAGGGGGTTTCAACGTGGCGCGCGCAGGCTCGAACATGAGCAGACGTGGGACGGAGATCCGACTGGCGACGCGAGGCTCTGACCTCGCGATGCGACAGGCGGGCGAGGTGAAGGCGGCACTGGAGGACCGCCGGTTCGAGGCCGAACTGGTCGAGGTCGAGACCACCGGTGACCAGCTGGACGACGCGCTCATCACCGAACTGGGCAAGACCGGCGCGTTCGTCCGCAGCCTGGACCGGAAGGTGCTCGACGGCGAACTCGACGGGGCCATCCACTCGATGAAGGACATGCCGACCGAGCACCCCGACGAACTCGTCGTCGCCGCCGTGCCGGAGCGGGCGAGCGCCCGTGACGTGCTCGTGACGCCCGAGGGCATCTCGCTCGACGAACTCCCGTCGGGCGCGACCGTCGGCACGTCCAGCGTCCGGCGCAAGGCCCAGCTGCTGAACCAGCGACCCGACCTCACCGTCGAACCCCTGCGCGGGAACGTCGACACCCGCGTCGAGAAGCTCCTCGCGCCGTCGCTCCAGCGCGAGCACGAGGAGCGCACGGAGGAGGAGAAAGAGCGCAAGGGCCACACGCCCGACGACGACTACGAGTTCCCCTACGACCGGACCGTCGAGGAGTGGTTCGAGGACATCGACGAGATCGAGCGGCGCGCGCTCGAACGCGAGGTCGAGACGGAGTACGACGGCATCGTCCTCGCGGAGGCCGGCCTCCACCGCAGCGGCCTCGCCCACCACGTCGAGTACGAGCCGCTGGACCCGAGCGAGTTCGTCCCCGCGCCGGGCCAGGGCGCGCTCGCCGTGGCGACGCTCGACACCGAACTCGCCCGCGACGTCAACACGGTCCTCGACCACCCGCGGTCGCGGGTCGAGACGACCGTCGAGCGCACCATCCTGGCCGAACTCAACGGCGGCTGCGTCGCCCCCATCGGCGTCCACGCCATCATCCAGGGCGAGAACGTCCACGTCGAGGCGCAGGTGTTCAGCGAGGACGGCGAGGAGAGCGTCGCCCTCAAGCGCGACGTGGCAGTCGAGACGCACGTCGAGGGCGCAAAGCGCGTCGCAGAAGAGCTGGCGGACCGCGGCGCACGCGAACTCGTCGCGGCCGCACGCGGCGACGCCACCGGCGGCACGCGGGAGGCGTAGATGCGGGTCGCCGTCTTCCGCCCGGACGACGAACGGCTCGCCGAGGCCGTCGACCTCCTCGAATCGCTCGGCGCGGACCCAGTCGCCGACCCGATGCTCGCTGTGCGGCCGACCGGCGCGACGCCGAAGGACGCCGCGTTCGTCGTCCTGACGAGCAAGACCGGCGTGGAACTCGCCGACGACGCCGGGTGGGACCCGGGCGACGCGACGGTCTGTGCCATCGGCGACGCCACCGCCGCCGCGCTCCGCGAGCACGGCTACCGCGTCGACCTCGTCCCCGAGGAGTTCTCCTCGCGCGGCCTCGTCGACGCCCTCGCCGACCGCGTCGACGGCGAGCGCGTCGAGGTCGCCCGCAGCGACCACGGCAGCGACCTGCTCACCGACGGGCTCGCGGACGCCGGTGCCGACGTCCACGAGACGGTGCTGTACGAACTCGTGCGCCCCGAGGACGCAGGCGAGTCCGCGGCCCTCGCGGCCGAGGGGGACCTCGACGCCGCACTGTTCACCTCCTCGCTCACCGTGGAACACTTCCTCGACGCCGCCGCGGAGCGCGGCGTCCGCGCCGACGCCGTCGACGGCCTGAACGATGCGGTCGTCGGTGCCATCGGCGACCCGACCCGCGACACCGCCGCCCAGCACGGCGTCGCAGTCGACTTCGTGCCCGACGCCGCGTCGTTCGACCGCCTCGCGCGCGCCGCCGTCGACCGCCTCCGCGAGAGCGACGACGCCGCGGTCGCCGGCGGCGAGTGACCGGCCGCACGCGCCAGGCTTTTTTCACCCGGCGAGAGACTCCCGGGCATGAAGACGAACGGCGGTAGCGACGCCGCGAAGCGCAACGCGGGGGAGAGCGCCGCGGCGGCGGTGACGGACGGGATGGTCGTCGGCCTCGGGACGGGCAGCACCGCGGCCCACGCCATCCGCGCCATCGGGCGCGCGGTCGACGACGGCCTCGACGTCCGGGGCGTGCCGACCTCCTTCCAGTCGCGCGAACTGGCCCGCGAGGCAGGCGTCCCGCTGGTCGACCTCGACGCGGTCGAGGACCTGGACCTGGCCATCGACGGGGCCGACCAGTTCGCCGGTCCGCACCTCGTGAAGGGCGGTGGCGCGGCCCACGCCCGCGAGAAGGTGGTCGACGCCGCCGCGGACCGACTGCTGGTTGTCGCCGACCCGAGCAAGGAGACCGACCGCCTCGACCACCCCGTTCCGGTCGAGGTGCTGCCCGCCGCGCGGACGACCGCGGCGGCCGCCGTCCGCGACCTCGACGGCGAACCGGTCCTGCGCGACGCCGAGCGCAAGGACGGGCCGGTCGTCACGGACAACGGGAACCTCGTGCTCGACTGCGACTTCGGCCCCATCGACGCCCCGAACGAACTCGCCAGTTCGCTGTCGGCGATCCCGGGCGTGGTCGAGCACGGACTGTTCGTCGGGATGGCCGACGAGGTCCACGTCGGCACGGACGACGGCGTCGAAGTACGCGAGTTCTGACGGCTCCCGGTGAAGTTCTGACGGCTCTCCGCGGGTTGGCTCTACCGAACGTGGACCGAGCTATCGCTGGCGGTGAGGAAAAAATCGAGAAGGGTTGTCGCAGGTTTACAGGTCGCGCGGCTGGACCGTCTTCCGGTCGTTCGCCTCGGCGCGGCGAGCAGCGTCGTCGAGAAGGTCGGCGACCTCCTCGTCGAGTGCGTCGTAGAAGTCGGACGCAACGTTCTTGTCATCGAGCGCTTCCTTAACAGCCGCTTTGACGATGAGGTCTGCCATACACGCTTGGCTTCCCTATCCCTCCTAATAAAGCTTCCCAAATAATTCGGTGAACCCCGGTGAGTCGAACACTCGCCGGTCATCTGTTGGCGGTGCCGAAACATTTAAATTCGGTACTGCCGATTTGAGGGGCCGGGTCGGGGGATTCGAGTACGTCCGGCACGGAGTGGTCGACATGCGCGAGATACTGGAATCCGTCGCAGCGGGCAACATGAGCGTCGCAGAGGCCGAAGCGGCGCTGTCGGGATACGCGACCAGCGAGGCCGGTCGGTTCGACGCCGCGCGCGAGCAGCGCCGTGGCGTCCCCGAGGCCGTGCTGGGCGACGGGAAGACCCCCGGGGAGGTCGCCACGCTCGCGGCGACCGCCGTCGAGACGGCCGGGCGCGCGCTGGTCACGCGGACGAGCGAGGCCCAGGTCGCGGCGGTCCGCGAGCGACTCGCGGCCGACCACCCCGGCGCGGACGTCCGCCACCGCGAGCGCGCGAACGTGCTCGCCGCCCACGCTCCCGACTTCGAACCGCCGGACGTGGCGGCCACGGTCGGCGTCGTCAGCGCGGGGACGAGCGACGCCGTCCCCGCCGGCGAAGCCGTCGTCCTCGCCGAGGAGATGGGCGCGACCGTCGAGGAGATCCACGACGTCGGCGTCGCCGCGCTCGCGCGCGTCCTCGACCACGTCGAGCAACTGCGGGCGGTGGACGTACTCGTCGTCGCCGCCGGGCGCGAGGGCGCGCTTCCGACGCTCGTCGCCGGCCTCGTCGACACGCCCGTCATCGGTCTGCCGGTCTCGAACGGCTACGGCCACGCCGGCGAGGGCGAGGCGGCGCTCTCCGGGATGTTGCAGTCCTGCACCGTCCTCTCGACGGTGAACGTCGACGCCGGCTTCGTCGCCGGCGCGCAGGCCGGCCTCATCGCACGCGCCGTCGCGTCGGGGTCCGAAACCACGGAGTGAAGGAGCGAAGAGACGACCGAAGGATAGAACGTCGCGTCAGGCCGCCACTTTCACGCGCTCTTCCGCGCCGAGTGCGTCGACGACGAGTTCGGCGACGTCGACGATCTCGATCTCGTCCTCGTAGCCGCCGGTCTTGCGGCCGTCCTCGTACATCGTCATGCACATCGGGCAGGCGACGACGAACTTGTCGACGCCCGCGCCGGCGTCGGTGTCCTCCAGCGCCTCGCGGATGCGCTCCTCGCTCGGTTTCGAGTCCTCCTCGAAGTCCATCCAGAGGCCGCCACCGCCGCCGCCACAGCAGAAGCTGTCGTCGCGGTTGCGCGGCATCTCGTCGAGCTCGCAGCCCGTGGCGCGGACGAGCTCGCGCGGGGCCTCGTACTCGTCGTTGTACCGCCCGAGGTGGCAGGGGTCGTGGTAGGTGACGGTGTAGTCGAGTTCGGTGCCGTCGAGTCCCAGGCGGCCGGACGTGAACAACTCCTCGACGACCTGGGTGTAGTGGTAGACGGGGTCGTCGAAGTCGTCGTCCATCTCGGGGTACTCGTTGGTGAACGTGTTGTAGCTGTGCGGGTCGGTGCAGACGATCTTGTCGTAGTCGCACTCGGCGAAGGCGGCGAGGTTGTCTTCGACCAGCATCTCGTAGAGGCCCTCCTCGCCGACGCGGCGCACGTCGTTGCCGTCGTTCTGCTCGTCCTCGTAGAGGATGCCGTAGGAGACGTCGGCCTCGTGGAGGATGGTGGCGAGCGAGCGCGCTATCTTGCGGTTGCGCTCGTCGTAGGAGGGGTAGTCGCCGACGTACCAGAGGAACTCGACGTCCTCCCCGCGGGCGTCCGGCACCTCGAAGTCCAACTCGTCGGTCCAGTCCGGGCGCTTCCGTTCGGGGTCGCCGAAGGAGTTGCCGTTCTGGAAGATGTTCATCATCGCGTCCTGGACGTTCTCGTCCATCTGGCCGGACTCGGTGAGTCGACGCTGCATCTCGGTGAACGACGAGAGGTGCTCGACGTCGACCGGGCAGGCGTCCATGCAGGCCATGCAGGCCATGCAGGACTCCATCGTCTCGCTGTCGATGACGCTGGTTCCACCATCCGCGACGATAGGTCTCTCCTCGCCGCCGCGCTCGACGTTCTCGCGGTACTGTTTCAGGTCGAGGATGACGTTCCGCGGGTCGAGCGGCCGTCCGGAGGCGTTCGCGGGACAGACCGACGAACAGCGGCCGCACTTCGTGCAGGCGTCCTGGTCGAGCAGCTGTTTCCAGGAGAAGTCGTCGATGCTCGACGCGCCGATCTCGTCGGGGCTCGCGTCCTCGGGGACGCCCGGGAGGCGCTTGCCGGCCTTCTCGTCGCGTGCGACCACGTTGGCGAACGACGAGAGCATGTGGAACGGCTTGGCGTACGGGATGGCCGCGACGAACGCGAGTGCGAGGAGCGCGTGTGACCACCAGGTCACGGGGTACCACGCCGCCGCGGTCGCCTCGGTGACGCCGGCCGCCTGCAGGACCTCCGCCACGAACATGCCGACGAAGCTGACGTCCTCGAAGCCAGGCATGCCGGTGCCGAGGATGCGGACGCCCTCGGTGACGTAGCCGCCGACGCCGAGCAGGAACAGCGTCCAGACGAACAGGTCGTCCTCCAGGCTCGTGTGACGCCCCCAGAGGCGCTGGTTGCGCACCCAGTAGCGTCGGTAGAGCGCCATGCCGACGCCGACGACGAACAGCAGGCCCATCGCGTCCATCACCAGCGAGTACGCGAGGTAGAAGTCGCCGACGAAGAAGGAGTCCTTGCTCCCGAGCACGTACTCGGTGAACTTCCGGTAGACGTCCATGTCGATGGCGAGGATGGTCGTCCCGATGAGCAGCGTCAGGAAGCCCCAGAGGATGAACGCGTGCATCAGACCGCCGTAGAGGTCCCTGTCGAACTGCTTCTCGTTGGAAGCGACGACCTTCGCCGCCCGGACGATGCGTCCCGCGAGGTCGTCCAGTCGCTCGAACCAGTCCTCCTCGCCCCGGCCGTACCGCGCGACCCGCTGGTACACGCCGAAGAGGAAGATGGCGACGGCCACCGCGGCGAGGTAGTAGAAGACGGCCTCGCCGATGTGCCCGATTCTCCAGAACGTCGGGCGCGTCGTACCCGTCGTCTGCGCTAGCGCGAAGAGTGCCATGTTCAATCAGGTGGAAGGCACTCGCTTAAGTCTTGCTTCGTCGTCCCGCCGCCGTCTTGCGTGAACGGGAAACTCGTTGTGAGTTTATAGGAGTGCCCACGCCAGCAGTCCGACGGCACCGGCGAGCGCGGGAACGTCGGCTCGTCCCAGGGCGAGTGGCGGCAGCGTCGGGTTCCAGGCGAAACAGCGGGCGCGGAGCGCCAGCGCGAACCGGTCGGCGCGCTCGAACGCCCGCGCCAGCCCCGCTGTGGCAACGATGCGGACGCGCTCGTGGAGCGGTCGCTGGTCGCCGAGTCGGCTCGCGGAGGCCGACCGTATCGACTGGAGGTCGGCCTGGAGGACGGGCAGGAAGCGGAAGACGAACGCGACGCCCATCCCGAGGAACTGGCCGGAGCGGCCCGGGACGACGTGCTGGATGGCCGCCCGCGAGTCGCGGACCGGCGTCGTCCGAATGTAGGCCGCGCTGACGCCGAGCAACAGCAGGACGCGGTAGCTCGCCAGCACGGGTGCGACCGCGTCCGCGGGCACGACCCACGGCGGGCCGAGCGTCAGCGCCGCCAGCAGCGGCGACCCGACGAGGAAGGGGAGCGCGACGCGGAACTCCCGCAGGACCCACAGCGGGGAGAGCCGGGCCGCGGCGAGCGCGAGCGCCGCGACGCCGGTCAGCACCGCGAGCCCCCGCGGCGTCGTGTGCGCGAACGCGGCGAGCGCGAACGCCAACTGGAACCCCAGTTTCGCCCGCGGGTCGAGCGACTCGGCGACCGCGCCCGCGTGCCGGTAGGCGAGCGTCACGGCACCGCCACCCCGAGGCCGGGGAGGTCCTGTCGTACAGCTTCCGGCGTCCCGTCGACCGCGATGCGGCCGTCGCGGAGCGCGACGACGCGGTCGGCCAGCGCGACCACGTCGCGGAGGTCGTGCGTGACGACGGCGAGACTCGTCCCCGCCTCGTGTAGCGATTCGAGGTGGTCGAGCACTGACTCACGGGCCGGTGCGTCGAGTCCGGTGAACGGTTCGTCGAGCACGAGATGGTCCGGTTCCATCGCCAGCGCGCCCGCGATGGCGACGCGCTCGCGCTCGCCCCCGGACAGCGCGTCGATGCGCTCATCGCGCCGTCCGGTCATCCCCACGGCGTCGAGCGCCGCGGTCACCCGGCGGTCGATCTCTGCCCGTTCGAGGCCGAGGTTCTCCGGGCCGAAGGCGACGTCGGCGCCGACGGTGGCCGCGACGAACGCGTCGCGGGGGTGCTGGAACACCATCCCCACGCGCGTCCGGGCGGCCACGAGGTCGTCCGCGACTGGCGTTCCGTCGACGACCACCTCGCCCGCGTCGGGCGTCAGCAGGCCGTTGAAGTGGCGGACGAGCGTGGTCTTGCCGCTGCCGTTCGGGCCGGCGAGGACCACGAACTCGCCGTCGTCGACGGTGAGCGAGACGCCGTCGAGCGCGACCGCGTCGCCGAAGCGGTGGACGAGGTCCCGCGTCGCGATCATTCGGCGGCGACGCGGTCGCTGTGGACGATGCCGACCGCGGCGGCGATCTTGACCGCCTCGAACGGGACGAACGAGAGCGCCGAGAGGGTGAACGCCTCCACGAGGCCGACGTTCTGGACGACGGCGAAGCCGACGGTCCCGCAGGCGTAGATGACGACGGTGCCGACGAGCATGCCGACGACGAGTCGGACGACGCCCGCCGACCGGGGGTCGCGCAGGTCGAGACCGCCGTGGACGACGGCGCCGATGAGGAACGCCGCGAGCGGGTACGACAGCAGGTAGCCGCCGGTGTAGCCCAGGAGCATCCCGACGCCGGCGGCGCCGCCGGAGAATATCGGTGCGCCGACGGCGCCCGCGACGAGGTAGAGCACCATCGACGCGCCACCCCACACCGGCCCGAGGAAGATGCCGGCGAGGAACACGCCGAGCACCTGCAGCGTCACGGGGAGCGACGGTGCGAGCGGGTTGGGGAACGACACGTACGCGAACGCGCCGACGACGGCGGCCAGCAGCGCGGTCCGCGCCACGTTCTCGACCGCCTCCTCGCCGACGAGGTCGACAGACTCCGTTTGCGTTGCCATGCTTCGCGCTCGTCCGTCAACCAAGTTCAGGTCTTCGGTTGACGGAGCTCGATTCGCGTCACGGTCCCCCGGAAAATTGCATCACTACCCCAACAGGTTTTTATGATATCGGGGCATGAGCTACGCGGCATGGAAAAGAAGACGGAGGAACTCCGTGACATCTTCATGGACGTGACCGACGAGGAGACGGTCACGGAAACGCAGGAAGAGACCCACGGGTCCCTCGGTTCGGAGGCGGACGTCGAGCAGCAACTGCTCGACGCGGTCGCCGAGATGCGCGACGCCCTGACGTTCGAGACGGACCTGTCGGACGACGAGTACGTCGCGGTCGTTCGGGGCTTCTACGCGGGCGACCCGGACGCCGACATCGCCGCCGACCTCGACGACGTCGACCCCGACGGCGTCGCCCGCGCTCGCGTCGACCTCCACCTCTTCAGGGACGCCGACACGGACGCACCGTTCGACCTCGCCGAACTGCGCGACCTGGTCGAAGCCGGCGCGTCGGTCGACGACTGCGCCGCCGACCTCGACGCCGACGAGGCGACGGTCCGCCGCTTCCGGCGGGTCGTCGAGGCACAGGACGCCGCCCGCAGGGTCAACCACCGCTTCACGGACGAGTTCGAGAACGTGCTCCGCGACCGCGAGATCTCCGACCGGATGACCGAGAACGTCCAGCAGGACGGCCTCGACGACGCGACCGAGGGGATGGAGACGAACGTCTCGTTCTGAGCGCTCGGCTCCTCTCCTTCGATTCTCGCTTTCCTCCCTTCTCACTCGGTGCTCGGTTCGACGCTCTCCTCGACCGCGCCCGCGTTCTCGCCGTTCTCTGACTCACCGTCCGTCTCCAGGCGCGTGATTCGCGCCTTCATGATGCGGGTGTTCTCGACCTGCTCGACGTGGAGTCGGACGCCGTCGTAGTCGATGTTCTCGCCCTCCTCGACGAGGCGGCCGGCGCGGTTGAAGATGAAGCCGGCGATGGTCTCGAACTCCTCGCCCTCGGGGAGTTCGATGTCCATGACCTCGTTGACCTCGTCGATGTTGAGCTCGCCGCGGACGACGACCGTGTCGTCGTCGACGTACTCGATGGGCTCCTCCTCCTCGCCCTCGAGGATGTCGCCGACGATCTCCTCGATCATGTCCTCCATCGTCACGAGCCCCTCGGTCGTCCCGAACTCGTCGATGACGATGACCATCTGGAGGCGGTTGTCGCGCATCTCAGCGAGCAGTTCGTCGACGTTCTTGCTCTCGGGGACGTGGAGCGTCGGCTGGATGACGTCGTCGATGTCGAGGCCGTCCGCCTCGCCGTACTGCTGTTCGCGGACGAGGTCGCGGATGTGGATGACGCCGATGACGTTGTCGAGGCTTCCCTCGTAGACGGGGACGCGCTCGTGGCCCGACTGGACGAGCGTCTGGAGCGCCTCCTCGACGGAGGCGTCCTTCGGCACGGCGGTCATGTCGAGGCGCGGCGTCATCACCTCCTTGGCGATGGTGTTGTTGAACCGGAAGATGCGCTGGAGCATCTCGCGCTCGTCCTCCTCGATGACGCCCTCGCGTTCGCCCGTCTCGATCATGTCCTGGATCTCGTCGCGGGTGACGTAGGAGGTCTCGATGGCCGAACGGCCGCCGGTGATGCGGTTGACGGCGCGCGTCAGGTAGTCGAACGTGACGACGAGTGGCAGCAGGAGGTACTCCGAGTACTTCAGCGGCCGCGCGATGCGGAGCGCCCACGATTCGGTGTTCTCGACAGCGTAGGACTTCGGTGCGCTCTCGCCGAACAGCAGGACGATGGCCGTGACCCCGAAGGTGGCGATGGCGACGGACTGGCTCTGGGAGAAGTTGAAGTAGGCGAGCAGTCCCGTCGCGATGCTGGACATCGCGATGTTGACGATGTTGTTCCCGACCAGGATGGTGACGAGCAGGCGGTGGGGGTCCTGTTTCAGTTTCGCGACCGTTTCCGCTCCCGGAACCTCGTCCTCCACCAGCGCCTCGACCCGGTGCTGGGCGAGCGAGAACATCGCTATCTCCGATGAGGAGAAGAACCCGGACAGAACGATGAGAACGATGATAGTTGCGACGCCACCCCACAGTACCAGACCCTGGGTGACACGTATACCAAGCATCTCGGCGAGGGGGACAGTCTGCGTGAGAGTTATGAATGTCGGAGAGAGCACCATTCGATGACCTACCTTGGTTGTCGGCGGGATTAACTCTTTATTCTTTTGCCGTTCAGTCGGCCCGCTCTGCCGCGAGCGAAGCCCTTACCCGCGTTTCGTTCGAACGTTCGCTATGAGCGCCGACACCGGCGACCCGCCGATCACGCTGTACCGTCTCCAGGCGTGTCCGTTCTGCGAGCGCGTGGTCCGCAAACTGCAGGAGTACGACGTCGCCTACCGGTCGCGGTTCGTCGAACCGATGCACAGCGACCGCAACGTCGTCAAGCGAATCAGCGGCAAACGCACGGTTCCGGCCATCGTCGACGAGAACACCGGCGTCACGATGAGCGAGAGCGCGAACATCGTCGAGTATCTCGACGCCACCTACGGCGACGGAGGTGCCGAGTGATGGACTTCGACGTCGTCGACCTCGGCGAGACCGACCACCCCAGGGTGGGCGAAACCGCGCCCGACTTCACCCGGCCGCTGGTGAACGACGAGTACTGGGAGGACGTGGCGCTGTCGACGCTGACGGACGAAGGACCGACGCTGCTCGTCTTCTACACGATGGACGGCGCGTTCCCGGGGACGTACATGTGGGACGAACTCGCCGACCGTGCGTGGGACGACGAGTACGACGTCCGCGTCGTCGGCTGTTCCATCTCGACGCCGTACGAACACGCGTCGCTCATCGAGGACCGCGACATGGACTACGACCTCTTCAGCGACCCGGCCGCCACCGTCGCCGACGAGTACGGCGTCGTCCACGACCTCGACGACATGACGGGCGTCCGCGAGCACCGCCCCGCCGTCTTCCTGCTCGACTCCGACCGCACCGTCCGGTACGCCTGGGTGGCGACCGAGTGGCCCGAGTTCCCCGACTACGACGCCATCGAGGACGCGCTCGCCGACCTGTAGCCGGCTCGAACGCCGGACGCCCCCGTCGCCGAACGCTACGCTTTTTCCGTCCGACGGCGGAACGTCGGCCATGGAGGACATCGAACGCGCCGCGGACGCGCTCCGGCGCGGCGACCTCGTCGTCTACCCGACTGAGACCGTCTACGGCCTCGGCGCCGACGCCCTGGACGAGACCGCCGTCGAGCGCGTGTTCGACGCGAAGCGACGGTCGCGCGAGAACCCCGTCTCGCTCGCCGTCCCCGACGTCGCGACTGCGCTGGAGTACGTCGACCCCACCGAGCGCGAGCAGGCGTTCATGGACGAGTTCCTTCCCGGGCCGGTGACGGTGCTCTGCCGGAGGACCGACGCCGTCCCCGACGTCCTCACCGCGGGCCGGGAGTGCGTCGGCGTCCGCGTGCCCGACCACGACCTCGCGCTCGAACTCCTGGCGCGGGTCGCCCCCATCACGGCCACGAGCGCGAACGTCAGCGGCCGCGAGAGCGTGCGTCGCCCTGCCGACCTCGACCGCGAGATACGTGACGCCGCCGCGGTCGTCCTGGACGGTGGCGAAACTGGCGACACCGGCAGCACCGTCGTCGACGTCGAGCGCGGCGAGATACTCCGACGGGGCGCCAACGCCGACGCGGTCGAGACGTGGCTAGCCGAGCAGTGACCGTAGCGACCGCGTCCGCACGCCGCACTCCTCGCGGTACTCGCAGGCGTCACATTTCGCGTCGCCCCGCAGTCGCGGGGGCGGTCCGTCGATGGCTCGCGCAGTTCTGAGCGCGGACCGGTACGCCGCCTTGCGCCGGGTCGTGAGCCGTACCTCTCGGACGACGCCGTGGGTCGGGTACTCGACGAACGCGCGCTCGACGGGTCGTTCGTGCTCCCACGCGAGCGCCTTCGCGGCGGCGACGGTGCGGACGCTCTGTGGCTCCCAGACGCCCTCCGGGGGTGGGTCGCCGGTGAACACCATCGACGGCACGGGACCGTCGCGGTCGAGCACCTTGTGGACGACGCCGCGGCAGTCCTTGCCCGCGACGAGGCGCTCGCGCTCGGCAGGGTCGCACAGGTCGGGCCACGCGTCGCAGTCGGCGGCGCGGTCGAGGTTCGCCCGATACTCGTCCGGCGGGAGTGCTGTCGGTAGGGCGGCGAGGTCGGCGTCCGGGGCGTCCAGCAGGCGCTCGTACTCGAACGCGAGTTCGCGGCGCTCGGCGACGCGCTCGGGCACGGTCACCTCGTCGCGGCGGCGGTAGTAGAGCTTCCGGGGGCAGTACGCGGCGGTTTCGAGGTCGGTGAACGGGAACGGCGACACGTCGGCGTTGGTCCCGGCATGGTACTTGAAGATCCGGCCGCGCTCGCAGGTCGCGTCCGGGCGTCCAGGGGACGGAGCCGTCGAGCGTCGTGCGGCACAACGCCGCCCTCACGGGCCGAGAACGGCGCGGAGGGAAAGGCGCAAGAGGACGGCGTTCCATTCGTGACATATGAGCGACTTCGACAAGGAAGCCGAGCGGGAGAAGCTCCGACGGAAGTACGAGTCGGAGCAGGAGGACCGGAAGACGACCCAGCAGATGAGCGAGTTGCTGTTGCAGGGTGCGACGATGACCAGCAAGCACTGCGACACCTGCGGTGACCCGATTTTCCGCTACGAGGGGACGGAGTTCTGTCCGACCTGCCAGCAGGAGACGGGTGCGGCCAGCGACCCCGGCGAGCCGTCGGAGTCTGGCGGCGACGCCGCCTCGTCGGACGAGTCGGCGCAGTCAGAGCAGGACGCGGCGGCCGGGTCCACGCGGGGCGACGTCGCGGCTGACGGGGTGACGGACGACGCCGCGGCGGCCGAACCGCAGGCAGAGCCGGTGGACGGCGGAGAGCCGACGCCGGAGGCCGACGCCACCACGTCGCCGTCGCAGCACGCCCCGGAAGCGCCACAGCGCGCGCCGCCGAGCCAGAGCGGAGGCTCCCGGGGTGCGCGGTCGCCCGCCGGTGCTGGCGGCGACCGGACCGCGCCCGGCCGGGTCGAACACGGCCGGGCGGCGGCACCGCCGGAGCGGAACGAGCGGTCGGCCGGACCGCAGCGCCGCGACGCGGGCGACCTCGGCGAGGCCCGCGCGGCGCTGGTGCGGAAGCTGACCCGCCTCGCCCGGGAGGCCGAGGAGACCGACGACGTCGCGCGCGCTCGCGACCTGCTCGCCGCCACGCGCGAGGCGGCGGAGGCGGTGGCCGCGCTCGACCGGGCAAACCGTTAAACCAACTTCGCCCAACGATACGCTATGAACATCTTCGCACCTATCGACGGTTCGGAGTGCAGTACGCGAGCGCTCAGGTTCGCCGCCGAGATGACCCGCAACTTCGACGCGTCGCTCCACGTCGTCCACTTCACCGACGAGGAGACGGACGCGACCGACGCTATCCTCGACAACGCCCGCGAGATCCTGGACGAGAACGGCATCCAGACCGAACCGGAGCTGTCGACCGACGTGCGCCTGGAGTTCCGCCCCGCCGAACGCGTGGGCAAGGACATCCTCGACCTCGTCGAGCAGCGCGGCTACGACCACGTCGTCATGGGCCACCACGGCTCCGGCGCTGTCGAACGCGCCATCGTGGGCAGCGCTGCCGAGACGGTGCTTCGTTCGGAGAAGGTGTCCGTGACGGTCGTCCCGTAGCGTCTGGGCTCACCGGGCCGTCGCTGCCGTTCAGTCGTCGCCGGTGCGGAACCAGACGCTCACCGGGCGTCCGAGCCAGTCGAGCGCACGGACGACGTCGGGGTCGAACTCTTCCGGGACCTCCCCCTCGACGACGTCGTGCTGCGGTTCGCCGTACCGGTGCCACTCCTCGACCGGCCCGCCGTCGGTCTCGTGCTGGGGCTCCCCGTACAGCGCGTCGACCTCGGGTTCCGTACTGTCGTCTTCGGTGAGCATCATCCTGTACGGCGTCAATGGATACGAGCCGTTTAATGTCGATTGACCGTTCAGGCCGTTTTCGTCACCCGTGACTAACCGTTTTACTCGGCACGTACCGATTTCTTTCGACACGGAACGCATAACGATAGCTGCGGACGCGAAGGCGGTAATTTCGCGAAGTAACGAGCAGTTGTGACCGGTTCCGTCTCCTGATGGTCGCACGCACCGTCAGGTCGGCGTCGAAACGTCGCGTCGGTCCGTCGAAACCGTCCGTTTGTTCCCGAAACGAGGCCCGTCCGGTCGGCGTCTCGCCCACCGACGGGTGACCCACCGACGAACGGAGACGTGCTCCTGCACGCGACCGACCCAACGGTCCGTTACCCCTCGTAATCGCTGGCGACGACCTCGCGGATGCGGTCCGCGGTGACCTGACCGACGCCCTCCACGTCGAGCAGTTCCTCCTCCGACGCGGTCATGACGGCCTCGACGCTGCCGAGCGCGGCTAGCAGCGACCGCGCGGTCACGGGGCCGATGTCGGCGATGGACGCGACGACGTACTCCTGCTGTTCGGCGAGCGTCTTCGCCTGCTTCTCGCCGTGGACGGACACCTCGCGGTCGCTGGTCTCCTGCTCGCGCGCGGCGACGACCTCCAGCAGGTCGGCGGTGTCGTCCTCGTCCTCGGTCCGGAGGACGCTGACGCCGAAGTCGACCGCGAGCGACGCCAGCGCGCCGCGGACCGCGTTCGGGTGGACGTTGCGCTGCTCGTACAGGCCCTCGCCCTCCAGCACGAGCACGGGTCGGGAGTAGTGGCGGGTCATGTCGCCGACCTGCTCGAACACCGAGCGGTCGCCGCCGACCAGCGAGTCGAGGAAGTCGCTCACCGACTTGCGCTCGACCGCCACCCGGTCGCTGCAGATGTAGTCGCCGACGGCCAGCGTCTCCAGGCGCACGTCGACCTCGTCGCGCGCCGAGAGGTCGCGGGCGATGTTCGCGTCGAGTTCGCGCTGGTCGGCGACAATCTCGGTGGCGTCCTCGCCGCGCGCCGTGGGGACCGCGCCGTCGAGGTCGTCGGCGTCCGTCGGTTGGGACTCCTCGGCGTACTCTTCGAGGCCGTGGCCGACCTCGCTCGTCGCGTCGTCGTCGAAGTCGCCGAGCGTCTGCTGGCTGTCGTCCAGTTCCGCCTCGACCTCGTCGGCGACCCCTTTCAGTTCGCGCAGTTCCTCCTCCATCTCGTCCTCGCGGCGCTGGGCGATCCAGAAGTACGCCTCGTCGCGGGTGTCCTCTGCGAGCAGGACGACGACGCGGCCCTGGGCCTGCCGGCCGGTCCGCCCTTTGCGCTGGATGGACCGGACGGCGGTCGGTACGGGTTCGTAGAACAGCACGAGGTCGACCTCCGGCACGTCCAGCCCTTCCTCGGCGACGGAGGTGGAGACCAGCACCTCGAACTCGCCAGCGCGGAACCGGTCGAGAGTCTCCTGTTGCTCCTTCTGGGTCATGCCGTCGCTGCCGTCCTTGTCGCCCTGGCCGACGAACCGCTGGGCGGTGAAGTGCTCGCTGAAGAACTCCGTCAGCGTCTCGGCGGTGTCCCGCGACTCGGTGAAGACGATGATGCGCTCGCCGCCGTCGACGAGCGCCTGCGCGACGTTCGCGTGCGCCTTCCGGAACTTGGGGTGGCGCTCGTCGTACGCCTCGGCCTTCCGCATCGCCTCCTGCACCTTCGGTTCGGAGACGAACCGCTGGCTCGCCTTCGACGCGCCCGAACTCCGCGCGGCGTTGCGCTGGCGCTCGAAGTACCGCCGCAGCGACTCGACGCTCTGGGTTTCGACGAGTTCGACCGCGCGCCGCAGCTTCATCACCTCGGCGTGGGCGGACATCCCCTTGTACCCCTCCGACTGGTCGTTGTCGATGAGCTTCTGGAGTTCGCCCCGGACCGCGTTCAGGTCCTTCTGGGAGATGTCGGGCCGGGTCGTGTTGACGACGCCGAGTTCCTTCAGGCGTTCGAGGCGGTCGCTGATGACCTCGTTCAGCGCGTCGCGTATCTCCACCACCTCGTCGGGAAGCTCGACCCGCACCCACTCGACGTCCGTGTCGTGGGTGTACTCGGCGACGTCGCTGTCCTCCTCGGTCATCACCTCGACCTCGCGGATGCCGAGGTTCTCACAGACCTCCAGGATGGACTCCTCGTCGCCGCCCGGCGAGGCGCTCATCCCCGTCACGAGCGGGGCCTCGGCGTCGGCGTGGTAGCGCTCGGCGATGTAGTTGTACGCGTAGTCGCCGGTCGCGCGGTGGCACTCGTCGAACGTGACGTGGGTGACCGGGCCGAGGTCGACGCGCCCGCCGACGAGGTCGTTCTCGACGACCTGCGGCGTGGCGATGACGACCTGTGCGTCGCGCCAGAGCTCGCTGCGCTCCTCGGGGCGGACCTCGCCGGTGAAGACGACGACGTCCTCGTCGGGAATCGCCAGCGCCTCGCGGTAGAACTCCGCGTGCTGGTTGACGAGCGGCTTCGTCGGCGCGAGCAGCAGCGACTTGCCGCCGACCTCGTTCAGCCGCTCGGCGGTGACGAGCAGGCTGACGGTCGTCTTCCCCAGCCCCGTCGGCAGGCAGACGAGCGTGTGCTCGTTGCGCGCCGTGCCGGCGAGCTGGATCTGGTAGAGGCGTCGCTCGATGAACTCGGGGACGAGCAGCGGGTGGTCCACGTAGTCGGTCTCCGCGTCCGTGGCAGCCATTCGTCGGTCGTTAGTCGTGAAGCGATTAAAGGGTTCGCGTAGCAGGGTGGAAGTAAAGCCCGCCGGCGGTCACTGCCAGTCGAGCGCGCCGGGGAGGTCGTCGAACCCGCCGCCGTCGTACCGGCGTGCGATCCACCCGGCGTCGCGCGCCCCCGCCACGTCGGCGTCGGAATCGCCGACCATCGCGTACTCGTCGGCGGGCAGTCGCTCCTCCGCGAGGCGGAACGGTTCGGGGTCGGGCTTGTGCGCACCGGCCTCGTACGACGCGACGACGGCGTCGAAGTGCTCCGCGATGCCGCTCGCCCGCAACTTCTCCAGTTGCCACTCGCGCAGGCCGTTCGTCAGCACGCCGAGCGCGTACTCGTCGGTCAGCCGCGAGAGCACGGCGTCGGCCTCCTCCGGTGTCCGGCACGCCTCGGCCTCCCGGGCCAGCAGCGCGTCCGCGAGCGCACCAGGGTCCGGGTCGAGGTCCGTCGCCGCGAACCCGGCCCGGATGGGGTCGGGGTCGCACGCCGCGAAGGAATCGTAGAACGCCTCGCTGTAGGTCTCGATGGCGTCGTCGGTCGCCTCCGCCCCGACCGCTTCGACGGCGTCGGCCAGCAGGTCCGCGTACTCCTGCTCGAAGTCGAGGAGGGTCCCGTCGAGGTCGAAGAAGATGGCTCGCATACACGCCGGTTCCGAGCGGGGGAAGATAGTTCCAGCGCCGACGCGCCCGGTCACTCGCGGGACGGACGCTCCGCGTCCGTCGTTCGCCCGTCGTCTCCCGCGCTCGCCACCCTTTCTTCCTCGTGGCCCAGCGGGGTCACCCGCTGCCCCTCGCGGACGTACGCCCGCTCGTGCGTCGTCGTCTCGCCGTCGGCGTCGCGTATCCGGAGGTCCGCGAAGTACACCGGCAGGCTCATCGCGCGGAAGAAGGAGGGGTGGTCCTGGACCTGGAAGTGGAGGTGGGGCTCCGTCGAGTTGCCGGAGTGGCCGCAGCGCGCGACGACGTCGCCGCGCTCGACGCGGTCGCCCGCCGAGACCGCGAGGCTTCCCTCCTGCAGGTGGGCGAGAACGCTGTACTCGCCGTCGGCGTGCTCGATGGTCAGGTAGTTCCCGCGCAGGTCCCGCTGGAGCGGGTCCAGCCAGCCGCCGGCGCGGTGGTAGTCGCGGTGGCCGTCGCTGGCTGCGACGACGACGCCGTCCGCCGGCGCGACCACCGGCTCGCCGTAGCAGTGGTAGTCCTCCGGCCGCTCGCCGTCCCCTTCGAACGACCGCCCGTCGTCGGTCACGACCAGGTCGCAGGCGTATCGCTGGGCGAGCATCCCCCACGAGTGGGAGTGTTCGCGCGTCGGCCCGCCGTTGACGACGGTCCACTCCCCTTCGACCGGGAGTCGGTAGTCGACCTGCTGGTCGTACCGCTCGGCGTTCGGCAGCCGGAACCGGTAACGCAGCAGGACGGGGACGTGGCCGGCGAGCTGGGACAGCCCCTTCAGCTGGAGGAACGGGTTGAGCTGGATGTACGCCGTCGACACGAGCGGCCGCAGTCTCGACCGCGTGCCCATCCGGATCCAGTCCGTCGGGCTCTCGTCGCTGCCCGGCGACGGCAGGAACCCCCTGAGCATCGGCACGAACCCGAACAGTCCGAACAGGTAGAACGTCTCCATCCACTCCAGCGACGGGACCAGCGTGCCGGGAACCCCGAGGAAGAAGAGTAGTGCCAGGTACGTCGGGTCGGGCAGTCGCGAGCGCAGGCCGCCCGCCCGCTCGACCGTCGGCTGTTCCGGGAGCGACTCGTCCACGGACCGTTCGCCGGCGCGACCTTCGGGTGCGGTCGTCGTGTCGGTCATGGGTGAACGTGAAGACGGCCGGTTCGGCCTTCAGCGCTTGGCGAACGGATTTTCTATTCGCGCTCTTACACGTTCACTGCGCCGGGTCGGCGACGGCCATCGCCTCGGGATGTCGCCAGGCCTCGACGAGGGGTGGGACGTCCGTCGAGACCAGCAGCAGGCCGACGACGCCGACGAACGCCGCGAGCGCGCTGCCGGTCGCGAGGGCGAGCGCGGCGGGAAGCAAGCCGAGCACGACTCCGGGCGCAGCGACGCCGGCGTAGTAGGCCCGGCGGCGCAGCGGGCGCGCCGGGTGGACCGAGTGGTGCAGCGGGTCGAGGCCGTCGTCGAAGTCGAGGCCGACCTCGACCGCGATCTCGTCCCACGAGAGGCCGCCGAGGATGGCGTAGGCGACGGCGTGGACGGCCTCGTGGAGGACGACGAGACCGATCATGACGCCGAACTGGAGGACGACGCCGTACCGCCCGAGTGCGTCGGTGTAGGTCAGGTACCGGTCGAGTCCGTAGGTCGCGACGTAGGTCCCGCCGAACGCCACGGCGGCCGTCACCGCGACGGCGGTCGACCGCGCCGTTCCCCACCCCGCCTCGTCGCACTCCGGGTCGGGGTCCACGTACATGCTCGTCCCGTCGGTACGGTTCCCGGGGTCTTCAGCGTTGGCCGCTTCCGGGAAGAGTGGTGGGTCTCACGTCGTCTCGTCGGGCGCATCCACTGCCACGACGTCGCCGCGGTCGTCGACGGTGGCGCGGAGTCGCTCCTCGCCGAGCGAGACGTCGAACTCGACGCGGACGGGGTCGTCGGCGACGACGGTGCCGCCCGCGTCGTCGCCGACGAAGGGGAACTCCCAGACGTGGTCGTCGCGGAGCGTGAGCCCGTGTCGGCGGCAGAACGCCGCCACGGCCGGGTCGACGAGCAGGCAGAAGCTGACCGGGCCGGCGATTCGCGCGCCGCAGGTGTCGCAGACGGCCCGGAAGGTCGGCTGTTCCGACCCGTCCGTGACGGCGACCGCCGTCTCGATGGGGTCGTAGCACTGCGGGCAGGCGCCGGCCAGCGCCTGCTCGATGGCCTGGAAGGCCAGCAACTCCGCGAGGTCGACGACGTCGGGCAGCGAGGCGTCGGCGGCGGCGTTCGGGGGGACGCTCCACTGGAACAGCGGGTGGTCCTCACCGCAGGTCACGAAGCAGGCACCGCTCCGGAAGCTCGCGACAGCCGGCCGACCGCAGAACGGGCAGTCGCTGTCGAGTTCGACCGGCCCCTTCGAGACGTCGTCGGTGTAGGTGCCCGCGAGGATGGCGGCCACCACCTGCAGACCGGCGTGGGTGAGGCGGTAGCCGCTGTCGGTCTTCTCGACGAAGTTGGGGCGGAGTTCGTTGAGGTGGTAGCGGAACCGCCCCGAGTCGCGGACGCCGACGCCCTTGCGCAGGTCGGCGAAACCCGTCACTTCCTCGCCGGTCGTCCGGCGGTGCGCGCTCAGTTCCCGGAGGATGTCGACCCGGAGCGGGTCGCTGAGCGCCGCGAACGCGTCGGCCGGGTCGGCACGGCGGCCGTCCGTCTCGTCCTCGTCTGGCGCGGTCATCCTTGTCTCCTGCGCGAACGACGTTCGCGCCGTCGTCCGCACCTACCGGCCCAGGGGCCATAGTTCTGCGCCCTGCCGCGCGAAGCGAAATCCTGTTACCGGGCGCTGACACAACTGCCGGCTGATGGGAACGAACGGGTCGACGCCGGTCGAGCGGGCGAAGGCCACGCTCGGCGCACTGTTCACCGCGGAGTCGCCCGGGAGCTACCGCGACTGCTGGCGGCTGTTCGCGCGCAACTTCCTGCCGCTCGCGGTCTTCTACTCGCTCCCCTACGCCCTCGTCGGCGACGTGGCGAAGGCCGTCGTCTACGCGCTGGCGTTCCCGGCGCTCGGGTTCGCGCTCACCCTCGGGTTCGCCGCCCAGGCGGGCGAACGTCGGCACGCCGCGCTCTCGCTGGTCGGCGGCGCGGCCTACCTCGCGCTCGTCGTCCGCCTGTCGCCCGTCGCGAGCGCCGTCGGCGACCTGCCGTGGCTGGCGCTGTTCTTCGGCTGGCTCCTGTTCGTGCTCGTGCTGGTGGGGTACGCCGTCCCCAGGCGGCGCTGACGAGCGCGGCGACTACACCAGGGTCGGCAGGTAGCGGACGGCGAGGAACATGGCGACGCCTGCGCCGATGGGGATGGTGAGGTTGTCGTCGATGACGTAGCCGGCGATGACGGGCTTCACGCCGTCGGCGAGCGTGGCGACCAGCGCGCCCAGCACCGCCGCCACCAGCGGCAGGGTGAACAGCGACGCGATGCCGACGCAGACGGCGAACGTGACGAGCAGGGTGTGGCCGGCCTTCACGCCGAGTTCGCCCGACCCGAGGACGCCGCTGATGGGGTCGGCGACGGTGAGCATCAGTATCGCCGGGACGGCGACGTCGGGCGGGAACGCGAACGCCGTGACCGTCATCCCGAAGGCGTAGAGGGCGTACCCCGCGAGGTTCTCCTGTTCGTACTCGCGGGTGAGCTCCTCGAAGATGCGCCAGTCGAGGCCGACGAACAGCCGGATTGCTTCGAGCACGACCGCGGACACCGACCCGAGCAGCAGCAGCCACCGCAACTGCTGCCACGTGAGCAGGTTCAGCAGGTAGAGGGCGGGCAGGCCGGTCCCGCTGACGTGCACGAGACGACGCTTGATTTCGCTGTGCACGGCTACCGCAGGTCGTCGAACGACCGCTCGCCGGCGCGGAGGTCGGCGAGCAGATGGGGCAGGTCGTCGATGGCGACCCGGACCTGGTCGGTCGAGTCGCGTTCCCGCAGCGTGACGGTGCCTGCTCGCGGTTCATCACCGCTCGCGCTGTCCGAGGCGCGTCGCGCCTCGCCGTCTTCGAGGCTCTCGTAGTCGACCGTCACGCAGTACGGCGTGCCGACCTCGTCCTGGCGGCGGTAGCGCCGCCCGATGTTGCCCGAGTCGTCGTAGGTCACGTCGATGCCGCGGGCGCGCAGGTCGGCCGCGAGGTCGCGCGCCAGTTCGCCCATGCCGTCCTTGTCCATCATCGGGAACACGCCGACGGTGGTCGGGGCGACCTCCGGTGGCAGGCGCAGCACCTGCCGTTCCTCGTCGTCGACCTCGTCGGTGTGGAGCGAGTGCGCCAGCACGCTGTAGACGACGCGACCGACGCCGAACGCGGGTTCGATGACGTGCGGCGTGACGTGCTCGCCGGACTCCGTGACCTCGTCGACGCTGAAGCCGGTCTTCTCGACGGGAACGGCGTGCTCCTCGCCGTCGACCTCGACGGTGACCTCATCGTCGTCAAACGCGGCGCGGTCGCGCTCGGCGAGCGTCTCGAGGGCGTCCGCGACGTCGGCCGCGGCACCGCCGAACTCGGGGCCGAGGTAGCTCATGTCGGGGTCGACCGTGACGCGCTCGACCGTCTTCGGCTCGTCGTACTGCTTGAAGACGGTGAAGTTCTCGTCGGAGTGTTTGGCGTGCTTTTCGAGGTCGTAGTCGGTCCGGTTGGCGACCCCTTCCAGTTCCACCCAGTCGCCGTCGACCTCGGCCTCGGCGTCCCAGCAGTCGGAGGCGTAGTGGGCGAGTTCGCCGGGCAGGTGCTGGCGGAAGCGGAACCGGTCCATGTCGACGCCGACGCGCTCGAACCAGCGCTTCGACACTGCGAGGAAGTAGGCGACCCACTCGCCGTTGACGACGCCCTCGTCGAGCGCCGCCTGCGGGGTGAGGTACTGGTACTCCTCGCCGTCGGCCTCCTGGCGCGCGGCGGAGTACAGCGGCAGTTCGACGTCGGCGACGGCGTCGAGGTCCGGGCGGTCCTCCTCGGGGTCGACGAACAGTTCCAGTTCGGCCATCGTGAACTCCCGGGCGCGCAGCAGCGCGTTCCGGGGGCTGATCTCGTTGCGGTAGCCGTTGCCGATCTGGGCGACGCCGAAGGGAAGCTGGTTGCGGGCGTACTCCTTGAGCCGCGGGAACTCGACGAACATGCCCTGGGCGGTCTCGGGGCGCAGGTACGCCGCCTGGCCGCTGCCCGGCCCGATCCCCGTCTCGAACATGAGGTTGAACTCCTCGACGGACTCGCCAGCGAGGTCGGCACCGCAGGACGGACACTCCAGGTCGAGGTCGGCGATCAGTTCCGCGACCTCCTCCGGCGGGTAGGTCTCGGCGTCCTCGACGTCGCTCGCGTCCTCGACGAGGTGGTCGGCGCGGTGGCTCTCGCCGCACTCGGGGCACTCGACGAGCATGTCGTCGAAGCCGTCGAGGTGGCCGGACGCCTCGAAGACGGGTTCGGGCGTCACCGTCGGCGCGTCGATCTCGACGTTGCCCTCGCGGACGACGAACCGGTCGCGCCACGCCTCCTCCACGTTGCGCTTCAGCGACGCACCTTGCGGCCCGTAGGTGTAGAACCCGGCGGCGCCGCCGTACGCCTCGTTCGACTGGAAGAAGTACCCGCGGCGCTTCGCCAGTTCGATCAGTTCGCTCATGTGAGCGCCTCCAGCAGGTTCACGTCGCGGACGATGCCCACGAGCTGGTCGCCCTGGACCAGCGGCACCTGCTCGACGTCGTTGCTGAGCATCGTCCGCGCCGTCTCGCGGGCGGTCTTGCGCCCCGTGACCGTCACCACGTCACCGGTCATGAAATCGCCGACGGGCGCGGAGGGAATCTCGACGTTCCGCGTCGGGATGTAGCTGTTCCCGACGGACTTGATGCCCTCCCACATCCAGTCGTCGTCCTCGTTGGCGATGCTCCCGCCGGTGTCGTCCTCGCCCTCGACGACCTGGGCGACGTCGATGATGTCGACCTCCGTCAGGACGCCGTCCATCTCGCCCTCGTCGTCCAGCACGACGGCGTAGGGGACGTTCGCGTAGAAGAGCTCGCGCTCGGCGACCGTCAGCGGCGTCTCGACGTACGTGGTGTTCACGTCGCGGGTCGCCAGGTCGCCGACCTCGGTTCCGCCGTCGGCTTCGCTCTCGGCGATGGCCCGCACCACGTCGGTGACGGTGATTATCCCCTCGAGCTGGCCGTCGACGACCGGGACGCGCCGGATACCCTCGTCGAGCATCAGCGCTGCCGCCTCCTCGACGGTCGTGTCGCGGGTGGTCGTCGCGACGTCCCGCATCAGCATCGCGAGCTGGTCCTCGTCGGGGTTCTCTATCAGGTCGTCGCGGGAGATGAGACCGCGGTACGTCTCGCCGTCGTCGGTCTGCTTGACGACGGGAACGGAGGAGAACGACCGCTCCTGCAGGTACTCGAGCACGTCGTCACGGGTGCCCGGGAGTTCGACCGTGACGACGTCGGAGCGAGGCGTCATCGCTTCGGCAACGTTCATACGCCCGGGGTACGGTTTCACCCTTCTTGTACCCTGCGAAGCGAGCAGTCGTGGCGCTCTGGCGCGCTCACCGCCGGAATCCCCCGCGTTCTGCAACGGCTCCCGGTCGGCCCGCAGAGCTATGCGCCGCGAGCGTCTACGTTCGTGGGATGCCGTACGAACGGTGCAACGGGGTCGACCTCTACTACGAGGACGAGGGCGACGGACGGCCTGTCGTCTACCTGCACGGGGTGATGGCGGGGCTGCGATTCTTCCACCACCAACTGTCGCCGTCGACAGACCATCGCGCCGTCGCGCTCGACTACCGCGGCCACGGACGCTCGGCGACGCCGGAGACCGGTCACACGGTCCCCCGGTACGCCCGCGACGTCGAGGCGTTCCTCGACCAACGCGGCCTCGACGACGTCGTCCTCGTCGGCTGGTCGATGGGGGCGCTCGTCGCCTGGGAGTACGCCGACCAGTTCGGCACCGACCGACTGGCCGGCATGGTCGTCGTCGACATGTCGGCGTCGCCGTTCCGGTGGGACGACTACGACCACGGCAGCGTCGACCTCGACGGACTGCAGGAGCGACTCGAACTCGTCCAGACGGACCCCGCCGACTTCACGGAACGACTCATCGACGCGGCGTTCGCGGGGTCGGTGTCGCCGCAGACACGACGGCTCGCGCGCGACGAACTGTCCCGTCCGTCGCCGCCGGTCAAGAGCGCGATACTCGCCGACTACACGCTGCGCGACTACCGCGACGTCCTCCCCGCGCTGGACGTCCCGGCGCTCGTGGTCGCCACGACCGACGAGACCTGGCGGACCGTCGCGGCGGTCGAACACGTCGCGTCGCTGCTCCCGGACGCCGACGTCGAGACGTTCGAGAACAGCGGCCACTGCCCGTTCCTCGAGGAGCCGGTGGCGTTCAACCGGCTCCTCGAGGAGTTCGTCGCGTCGCTGTAGGGGTCCGTGACGTCGGCAGCAACGAGTTCGTTCGCTAGCGCAGGACACCGGCGCGCCGAGGGGCCGTCGGGTGGCGCGTCGAGGGGCCGTTCGGTTGCACCAGGGGGCCGTCCGGCGGCGCTACGCGTCGCGCTCGGTGTAGTTCTTGTACCGCTGGGGGTTGGGGAAGAACTTCTCGTAGTCGTCGTGGCGGAACGAGCCGAGAACGGTCCCGTCGAGCGTCTGGACGTGGCTGTACATCTCCTCCTCCTCCATCGCGGTCGTCACGAGCGGCGGCGCGTACATCAGCTCGTACGTCCCGGCGACGAGGATGGCCGTCTCGGACCCGGGGTCGAGGAACTGGGTCAGCTGGAACACCCGCGACCCCATCTCGTTGCGGAACACGCGGTACTTCGGGAACGAACCCTCCTCGAACGCCTCGTCGAACTCGTCGGCGTAGTTGTCCGGGACGACGTATGCGAACCCGAACCGGTCGGTCTCGCCGGCGTCCGGGCTCTCCGGCGCGGTGTGACTCGCCGGTATCGCGACGACGTCCCACCCTTCGGCTTCGAGTTCCTCGGCCATGGCCTCCATGTCGTCGAGCGTCTGCTGCCAGGCGTTCTGTTCGACGTCGGCGTTGGCAGCGATGCGCTCGGCGTAGTCGGGGTCCTCGTCGCCAGCTTCTGGCATGTCGACACGTTCGCCGTCGACGAGGTAAAGCCTGTTGCTACGCGGCGACGCCGAAGACGGCCTCCATCACGAACGACGTCCCGAGCACCGCGAGACTCGACAGGAACAGCTTCAGCCCGACCGGCAGTCGCTCCTCGGGCGGGATGGAGTAGCGCGACAGCGGCGGAAGCCGCTGGACGGCGGCCTGGAACCTGGTCTGTTCGCGCGAGCCGATGGCGTCCATCCCGTCGTCCTTCCGGACGACCTCGACGCCGCCGTCGTCGGTCTTCTCGGTGTCCCACGGCCGCTGGGGCCGCAACTGGAACGTCGAGTAGCCGAACAGCAGGAGTCCGACCAGGAAGAGGACGTACTTCACGCCGACCAGGCCAGCGCCGACGAGCAGGCTCAGCACGAGCCCGACGAGGAAGACCAGACCGGTCACTGCGGCGGCGTAGACGAGCGCGTCGAGCGCCTGTCGCAGACGTCGCGGTGACCGGTCGACTCGTTCCATCAGCGCTGTGCGTACGGGGTGAACTCGTCCGGCGCCTCGTACTCGTCCTGGTGCCGGTGGCAGAGGCTGGTTCGCCCGCTGCTGCTGACGGCGTAATCGTCGGGGGAGTCGGTGTCGCAGGTACTCCCGAACACGTCGCGGAGGTACTCGCGGGCCTGCTGGTCGTCGTTGTGCTCGATGTAGTCTGCGGCCTCGTCGACGTGCTGCTGGACCGACGGCGGAACGTCGACGTCACCGAACAGCTCCGCGCGGATCTCGTCGATGTCGGAGTAGCGCGTCTCCATCCCCAGCAGCTCCTTCGCGCGATCGGTCAGGCTCCGGTCGGCGCGGGTCCGCTCGCGGACGACCTCCCGGAACACCTCGACGGCGACCCAGACGTCGTCGTCGACGTCCTGGAACTCCTCCGGGCGGATCTTCATGGGACAACGGGTGCTGAACGGACAGCCGGTCGGCGGGTCGCGCGGGCTCGGCGGGGTCCCACGGAGCGTGATGCGGTCCTTGTCGCTCGTCGGGTCCGGGTCCGGGATGGCCGACAGCAGCGACTGCGTGTAGGGGTTCTTCGGGCTCTGGAACAGCTCCTCGCTGTCGCCCAGCTCCATGATGTGGCCGAGGTACATCACGGCGACGCGGTCGCAGATGTGGCGCACGACGGAGAGGTCGTGGGCGATGAACAGGTACGTCAGTCCGAACTCCTCCTGGAGGTCCTCCAGGAGGTTGAGGATCTGGGCCTGCACGGAGACGTCGAGCGCGGAGACCGGCTCGTCGAGCACGACGAACTCCGGTTCGAGCGCGAGCGCGCGGGCGATGCCGATGCGCTGGCGCTGGCCGCCGGAGAACTGGTGCGGGTACCGGTAGTAGTGTTCGGGCTGGAGCCCGACGACGTCGAGCAGCTCGCGCACGCGAGCCCGGCGTTCCTGCGACGTCTTCCAGTCGTGGACGTCCAGCGGCTCGCGGACGATCTCGCCGACGGTCATCCGGTCGTTGAGGCTGGACTCGGGGTCCTGGAACACCATCTGGCTGTTGCGTCGCCACTCTTTCAGCTCGGTGCCGGAGAGCTGGGTGATGTCGGTGCCGTCGAACAGCACCTCGCCGGCCGTTGCCTCCTCGAGCTGGATCAGGGTGCGACCCAGCGTCGTCTTGCCGCAGCCGGACTCGCCGACGAGTCCGAGCGTCTCGCCGCGTTCGATGTTGAACGATACCCCGTCGACCGCTTTGACGGGGTTGTCGTCGACGAGGCCGCCCTCGCCGTAGTAGGTCTTCAGGTCGTTGACCTCGATGAGCGGTTCGCCGGTGGTGGCGCCGACCGCTTCCTCGGTCTGTCGTACGCTCTGTTCGCTCATAGTTCCTCCTCGCTCTCTTTGGCTTCGGCGCGATGCAGCTCCACGGCCTGGTCCTGCGTCACGTCCTCCGGGTACAGCAGGCACGCGGCCGCGTGGTCCCCGGCGTCGTCGTCGACCGCGACCGGGACCGGGTGGACCTTCTCGCACTCGTCGAACGCCTCGGGACACCGGGGCGCGAACCGGCAGTACGTCGCCGGTTCGTTCGGCGTCGGCACGTCGCCCTCGATGGTCGCCAGGCGGTCGGCCTCCGGGTTGTTCCCGGGGATGCTCTTCAGCAGCCCGCGCGTGTAGGGGTGGCGCGGGTTCTCGAACAGTTCGACGACGGGTGCGGTCTCGACGATCTCGCCCGCGTACATCACGTTCACGCGGTCCGCGATTTCGGCGATGACGCCCATGTCGTGCGTGATGAACATGATGGCCAGGTCGCGCTCCTCCTGGAGCTCCTGGAGGAGTTCGAGGATCTGGGCCTGGATGGTCACGTCGAGCGCGGTCGTCGGCTCGTCGCAGATGAGCAGCTCCGGGTCGCAGGCCAGCGCCATGGCGATGACCGCCCGCTGGCGCATCCCCCCGGAGAACTCGTGGGGGTACTCCTTGACGCGGCGTCCGGCGTCCGGGATGCCGACCGCCTCGAGCAGGTTGATGGCCTCCTCGGTCGCCTCGGTGCCGGTCAGGCCCTGGTGGAGGCGCAGCGCCTCCTTGATCTGGTTCCCGACGGTGTAGACGGGGTTGAGGCTCGTCAGCGGGTCCTGGAACACCATGGCGATGTCCCCGCCGCGCAGCTTGCGGTACTCCTCCTCGCTCTTGCCGGTCAGCTCCTCCCCGTCGAACCGGATGCTACTGTCGTCGAGGACGCGGCCCGGCGAGTCGACGAGGCCCATGATGGAGCGCGCGGTGACGCTCTTGCCGGACCCCGACTCGCCGACGATGCCGACCGTCTCGCCGCGCTCGATGTCGAAGGAGATGCCGTCGACGGCGCGGATGACCTCCTTGTCGGTGAAGAAGGCCGTCTGCAGGTTCTCTACCTCTAGCAGTGCGTCGCCGCGGGTCGTCGTCGTAGCGTACTCGTTCGTCGCCATGTTATGCACCAGTCCCTCCTGCAGCACTGACTTCGGCACCTTCGCCCTCGCCGGAGTCGCTCTGCGGGTCGATGGCGTCGCGGATGCCGTCGCCGAGCGCGTTGAACGCGGTCACGACGAGCACGATCATGATGCCCGGCAGCAGCGAGATGTGCCACGACGGGCTCGCGACGTAGCCCTGGCCGACGTCGACCGCGCGGCCCCACTCCGGCGTCGGCGGGGAGATGCCGAGGCCGAGGAAGGAGAGGCCAGCGACGGCGATGATGATGCCGCCCAGGCTCATCGACGCGTACACCAGCAGGTAGCCCAGGATGTACGGGGCCATGTGCTTGCGCATCGTGACGCGGGGTTTCTGTCCGAAGCTCTTCGCGGCGTCTATCCACTCCTCCTCCGAGACCTGGAACGCCGGCCCACGCACCGAGCGCCACAGGAACGGCCACCCGGTTCCGGCGAAGATGAGCGCGAGCACGAACGCGCCGTTGTAGATGCCCGCTATCCAGGTGCCCTGGAGGACGAAGGATAGCAGTATCAACAGTAGCAGTCGCGGGAGTGACATGATGGAGTCGCCGATGACGACGGTCACGAGGTCGACGAGTCCCTTGTAGTAGGCCGTCAGCAGCGCGACGGCGACCGCGATCAGGCCGCTCAGTCCGATGGCGGTGATGCCGATGAACAGCGACACGCGCGCCCCGTGTACCATGAACGTCCACATGTCCTTGCCCGACGGCAGCGTTCCCATCGGGTGGAACCGGTCGTAGTCGTCGTAGGTCATCGGCCCCACGTTGTGCGACCCGGTGGACTCCGACCGGAGGTTCGCCTGGCCGACGAGGACGGTCTCGACCTCGCCGGTCTCCTGGTCGAGGTACTTCGTCTCGTGGGCGTAGGGGTTCTGGATGTTCTCCTCGATGGTCGTCGTCCCGAGCGCCGGGGCGAAGATCGCCATCACGACGAACAGGAACACGACGATGACGCCGAAGATGCCCCACTGGTGGTTGCGGAACCGGTTGATCATGTCGTCGCGCGGGGTCCAGTCGGCGTGGCGGTAGTGCTCGCGGTAGGTGAGGTAGCCCTTCCAGAGCCAGGCCAGCCAGACGAGCGCGTAGGCGTAGATGAGTACGGTCCGCAGCGCCCAGACGACGGCCGGGGACAGTCCGAGGAACGTGCCGCCCCATCCGCCGCCGGGCAACCGCCAGCCCTGGTTGTCGAAGATGTCGCGCGTGAGCAGCGTCGGGAGGCCGGCGAGCAGGTCGCCGAGCGCGGCGAACGGCGCGACGACGGCCGCGATGAATCCCGGCAGTTTGTCGGCGACCAGGTCCCACGGCAGCGACATCACGAGGTTCATCAGCGCGCCGAACTCCACCGCGACGAGCAGCGCCACGCCCGCGATCCACAGCAGCGCGGGACGCGGCTCGTCCGCGACCATCTCGCGGAACGACCGCTCGCGGTCGGCGTCTGCGATGCTCATCTCAGGCACCTCCCTCGTACCCCACGCGGGGGTCGATTATCGTGTACAGGAAGTCCTGCACGATGTTGATGACCACGACCATGGTGATGTAGACGAACATGAGCGATCCGACGAGCGGCAGGTCGGCCTGCATGACCGACTGGTAGAACAGGTAGCCGAGACCCGAGATGGAGAAGACCGTCTCGACGAGGACGGACCCGCCGATGAGCAGGAACGCCTCGCCCGTGATGATGGGCACCAGCGGGATGAGCGCGTTCCGGAAGATGTGCTTCCAGACGAGCGCCCGCGGCGGGACGCCCTTCGCGCGCGCCGTCTCGATGTAGTTCGAGTTCACGGTCTCCAGCACCGCCGTCCGCCCGATGCGCATCTCGTTCCCCATGGACGCGGACCCGAGGACGAGCGCCGCGGGTGCGACCATCTTGAACGCGACCAGCATCTGGTGCGGGTCGAAGGGGTCGCTGAGCGGCGGCGCGCCGACGACGTTCGTCGAGACGATCCAGTTCTGCCAGTCGAAGCCGAAGAGCACGCTCTTCGAGTTCGAGAGGATCTGCATCAGGATGACCGCCAGCCAGAAGTTCGGCATGGCGCGCCAGACGATGCCGCCGAACGACGCGGTGTAGTCGCTCCACGTGTTCGGGTTGAGGCCGGCGTAGAAGCCGAGTGGGATGCCGACGAATATGGCGATGAGGACCGACCAGAAGCCGAGCCAGATCGTCCGCGGCGCGTACTGCGCCAGCAGGGTGTACACGCTCGTGTCGGGCTGGATCACCCACGACTGGCCCAGGTCGAACGTGAACATGTTGATCATGTAATCGATGTACTGTTCCCACAGCGGCTGGTTGAGCCCGAGTTCCACGGCGATCCGTTTTGACGCCGACGGCGTCGCCTTCTGGCCGAGGATCGCGCTAATGGGGTCCATCGGACCCATCCTGATGATGACGAACGTCACCGATGCCCCGAACAGCAGGATCGGAATCGACAGGAGCAGACGGCGTGCGAAGTACCGCCACCGGCTCATGGCGGTACGAACACCCCCGTCACTGCTCTGTCAGCCTCGTAGGTTCTGTTGCACCCGTTGTGAACCACTTTCATGACTGATTCGTATGCGAATTTCGCGCTCTCATCATTATGTCTTGCGATAGCATCCACTGTTTCTGTACAGAATAGGGACTATGCCTGCTGTCCGCTAAAAAAAGAAGCCGAACGCGGCGGTGTTACTTGTCGAGCTTGACCTCGTTGTACATCTGCCGGCTGTAGCCGCCACCGCCGAACTTCGGCGCCTCGACGTGGTCGTACGTGTAGCGCTCTTCGAGGCCGTGGTAGACGGGCAGCTGACCGACGTCTTCCCAGTTGGCCTCCTCCATGGTGACGTAGGCGTCGTTACGCGTCTGCTGGGCCTCGTCGGTCGGCTGGGTGTTGTTCGAGACGGTCTCCCAGGCGTTCTTCGCGCTCTCGGCGGCGTCGGTGCCCTCCCAGTTCATGTAGGAGAGCGGAGCGCTGAGGTCCGTGCTGGACTCCGGCGGGTACAGCAGGTTGAGGAAGTTGTCCGGCCGCGGGTAGTCCATGATCCAGCCGAGCGAGTACGCCTCGAGCTTCCCGTTGCGGCCGCGCTGGGTCAGCGTCGAGAACGGCGTCTTCTCGACGTTGATGTTGATGTGCGCGGAGGCGAGCTTGTCACGCAGAAGCTTCGCCACCTTCGGCCACGCGGTCGAGGACTTGTAGACCGTGAACGTGAACTCGAACTTGTTGTTCGGGCCGTAGTCGGTCTCCTCCTCGATGAGCTTCTGGGCCTTCTCGAGGTTGCTCTCGTTGTAGCCGTAGGGGTACTTGTTCTTGGCGTGCTCCTCGTACTTCGGCGCGCCGCCGGGGTAGATGGCCGGGGGCGTGAAGTGGTACGCAGGGGTGCCACGCTCCTTGAAGACCTCCTTGACCAGGGAGTCCTGGTTCATCGCGTAGGCGACGGCCTGCCGGACGGGCTTCGGGATCGCGTCCATGTTGAAGCCCATGTAGTAGGTGTTGATCGGCATGACCTCGAGGTAGTCCATCGTCTCGCCCTCGGCCTCGTACTCGCCGACGGTCCGACCGAGGTCGTCCTTGGAGGTGTTCTTGACGGCCTTCGGGTCGTACTTCGAGGTCGGCATGTCCGCGCTGTAGGCGAAGTCCACGTTGTTGTTCTTGAAAGCGAACGTGTGACGCGCGTTGGCGTCGGACATGATGTTCCAGGTGATGCCGTCGACGCTCGGGGCGGTCCCGTGGTAGTCATCGAAGGCCTCGACCTTCGCCTTGTTGTTGCTGCTCCAGTTGTTGAACTCGAACGGACCGCAGCCGATGGCCTTCTTCGTCGCGAACTCCTTGTGGGACATCTCGCCGTCGTAACCCTCGATGTCGCCGACGATGCCCTTCGGCAAGACGGCGAAGGAGGTGTACGCCAGCATCTCGAGCGTGGCGTGGAACGGCTGCTCCATCGTCATCTTGACCGTGTAGTCGTCGACGGCCTCGACGGAGATGGTGTCCGGCTTCGCGACGCTGAGTTCGTGCTCCTCGCCCTCGGAGTCCTTGTAGGTCTTCGTCGTGCTCTCGTGCTTGACCTTGAGGATGCTGAGGATGAAGCGTGCACGCCGGGAGTTCTTCGACTCCGCGAGGCGCCGCCAGGAGTAGACGACGTCCTCGGCGGTGACCTCGCCGTAGTCACCGTGGAACTTGACGCCCTCCTTGAGTTCGAACGTGTACGTCGTCAGGTCGTCGGAGACCTCGTGGCCCTTCGCCACCAGGTTCTCGACGTTGACCTCCGCGTTCGGGTAGTTGAACAGCGGGTCGAAGACCTGCTGGATGACCGTCCCGGACGCGGTCCCCGTCGACTTCACAGGGTCCAGCGTGGTCATCGTCGAGTTGATGAGCTGCAGGCGGTTGTCGCCCTGCTCGTTGTCGTCGTTATCGTCGTTGCTATCTTCGTTGTTGTCGCCGGTACAGCCGGCGATCGCTGCGGCCGATGCCGCACCGCCAGTCGCCTTCAGGAACCGCCGACGGGTCAGGTTGTCAGTATCTGTCATCCAAACCGTGGTTGTGTGTCACGGCGGATAAACTTACCGCTTGAGTTTTGGTCCGTTGCCGTATTAAAGCGCCCATTTATTGCATTATCTGCTTGGTTCGTGTTTATCCCTGGCAGAAGAGTCACTTCATCGCGGACGATGTCGAACGTGACTGTCCGTCGGTCTCACACCCGTCCGCTTCGCCCCTCCGTAACGTTCAGAAACGGGGAGTAACGGCGGATTTCTCGGAGAGAACGCCAGAAATCGGCGTCTTCGTGTCATGGTCTAGTGACTGTCTCGCCGATTCGGAGGTCTTATATTCCGTGGTATGCATTCTCAAAGTATGACGCCGGATACGACTGCAGTGTCGGCACCGGTCGCAGAGGACGCCGAGGTCATGTCCTCGGTGGACGACGACGGTCGCGTGGAGCGACTCGTCATCGCCGACATCACCCGGGACAACGAGTGGCTCTCCATGCCGGTAGCCGACGCTGCATCGCTTCCGGAGTGGCGATAGGTCCCCGATTACGCACAGCCCTTCGCAGGTACGACGTCCTCCTTCTTCCGCGTCGCCCCGCGGCCGGCGCGTCGCAGTCACACTCTAGCGCCTTCTCCGCGCGCCCGCCGACCAGGCGTGGCGCGAACCGGTCACCTTACGTGATGATAAGGGGCCGATACTCAACCTTTTTTGCCTCGGCCGGGACTGAAACAGGTATGGACTATCGGGAGGTATCCGGGGACCGGGAGTTCGTCGCCCGACTCGGACACGGCGCTGACTGGCGCGCGGAGATCGAGTCGCTCGCGGACGACGAGGGCATCGACGCGGCCTGGTTCGTCGGCATGGGTGCGGTGCAGGACGCCGACGTCTGGTTCTACGACCAGGACGACCAGGAGTACCACGAGGTGAGTTTCGACGAACCGATGGAGGTCGCCGCCTGCGTCGGCAACGTCTCGCTGCTCGACGGCGAGCGCTTCGCCCACACCCACGTCGTGCTCTCGCGCGAGTCCGGGCAGGCGCTTGCGGGCCACCTCGACGCGGCGACCGTCTTCGCCGGCGAACTGTACGTGCGGACGTTCGACGAGCCGCTGGTTCGCGAACACGACGAACCGACCGACCTCGACCTCTGGCTGTAGCATGCGGGAGGAAGACCGGCAGTACTTCGAGCGACTGGAGGCCGACCTCGACGACGCGTTCGACGTCGCCGAGCGCGCGAAAGAGCGCGGCGGCGACCCGAAGCCTGAGGTCGAGATACCGGTGGCGAAGGACATGGCCGCCCGCGTCGAGAACATTCTCGGCATCGACGGCGTCGCCGAGCGCGTCCGCGAACTGGAGGGCGAGATGAGCCGCGAGGAGGCCGCGCTCGCGCTCGCGGAGGACTTCGCCGAGGGCAACGTCGGCGACTACGAGACGCGGGCCGGCAAGGTCGAGGGCGCGGTCCGGACCGCGGTCGCGCTCCTCACCGAGGGCGTCGTCGCCGCGCCCATCGAGGGCATCGACCGCGTCGAACTGCTGCAGAACGACGACGGCACGGAGTTCGTCAACGTCTACTACGCCGGCCCCATCCGCTCTGCGGGCGGGACCGCACAGGCGCTGTCGGTGCTCGTCGCCGACTACACCCGGACGCTGGTCGGCGTCGAGGAGTACGACGCCCGTTCCGACGAGATCGAGCGCTACGCCGAGGAGATCACCCTCTACGACAACGAGACGGGCCTGCAGTACTCGCCGAAGGACAAGGAGACGAAGTTCATCGCCGAGCACATGCCGGTCATGCTCGACGGGGAGTCGACGGGCGACGAGGAGGTCTCGGGCTTCCGCGACCTCGAGCGCGTCGACACCAACAACCCCCGCGGCGGCATGTGTCTCGTCCTCGCCGAGGGGATCGCGCTGAAAGCGCCGAAGATACAGCGCTACACCCGCAACCTCGACGAGGTCGACTGGCCCTGGCTCCAGGACCTCATCGACGGCACCATCGGGAAGGACGACGGCGGCGACGGCGACGAGGAGGAGAGCGAGGCGGCGACCGACGACGAGGGCGGCGAGGAGACCGACGACGCAGACGAGGAGCCCGACCCCGCCGCGCCCGACGGCCCGCCGCGCGTCGACCCCTCCGAGAAGTTCCTCCGCGACCTCATCGCCGGCCGTCCCGTCTTCACCCATCCCTGCGCGACCGGCGGATTCCGGCTGCGGTACGGCCGCGCCCGCAACCACGGGTTCGCGACGGCGGGCGTCCACCCGGCGACGATGCACCTCGTGGACGACTTCCTCGCCGCTGGCACCCAGATCAAGACCGAGCGGCCCGGCAAGGCCGCCGGCGTCGTGCCGGTCGACACCATCGAGGGGCCGACGGTCCGCCTCGCCAACGGCGACGTGCGCCGCATCGACGACGCCGCGGAGGCGCTGGAGGTGCGCAACGGCGTCGAGAAGATCCTCGACCTCGGCGAGTATCTCGTCAACTACGGCGAGTTCGTCGAGAACAACCACCCGCTCGCGCCCGCCTCCTACACGGTCGAGTGGTGGGTGCAGGAACTCGAAGGGACGGACGCCGACGTCCAGGCGATGCGCGACGACCCCTCCATCTCCCTCGACGACCCCGACGCGGCCGAGGCGCTCGAATGGGCGACCGAGTACGACTGCCCGCTCCACCCGAAGTACACCTATCTCTGGCACGACGTCTCCGTCGACCGCTTCCTGGCGCTCGCCGACGCGGTGGACGACGCCACGGTCGACGACGGCGACCTCGTGCTCGCTCCCGACGACGGGGTCCGGGAGACGCTGGAGGCCCTGCTCGTCGAGCACTACCAGGGCGAGCGGTTGCGGGTCCCCGACTGGGAGCCGCTCGTTCGCTCGCTCGGCTTCGACGCCGACCTGGAGCGCGCCTGGACGCCCGAGGACCTCTCCGCGACGGCCCGTTCGTGGGGCGACGACGAGGACGGCGACAACGCCGTGAGGGCCGTCGCGGAGGTCGCGCCGTTCGCGGTCCGCGAGCGCGCGCCGACCCGCGTCGGCAACCGGATGGGCCGCCCGGAGAAGTCCGAGAGCCGCGAACTCAGCCCGGCGGTCCACACGCTGTTCCCCATCGGTGAGGCCGGCGGCGACCAGCGCGACGTCGCCAAGGCCGCCGGCCACACCGAGGGGATGTCCGGCACGCGCGGCGCGGTCGAGGTGCAGGTCGGCCGCCGCGAGTGCGAGAACTGCGGCACCCACACCTTCCGGGCGCGCTGTCCGGACTGCGACGGCCACACCGTCCCCCACTACGAGTGCCCCGAGTGCGGCACCGAGGTCGAACCCGACGAGTCGGGGCGCGCGGAGTGCCCCCGCTGCGAGGTCGAGGCTACTAGCGTCGAGACGCGCACCATCAACGTCAACGACGAGTTCCGCGACGCGCTGGAGGCGGTCGGCGAGCGCGAGAACGCCTTCGACGTGCTGAAGGGCGTCAAGGGGCTGTCGTCGTCGAACAAGACGCCCGAACCCATCGAGAAGGGCGTCCTCCGGGCGAAACACGGCGTCTCGGCGTTCAAGGACGGCACGGTCCGCTACGACATGACCGACCTCCCCGTCACCGCCGTCCGGGCGTCGGAACTCGACGTCTCCGCGGACCAGTTGCGCGGACTGGGCTACGACGAGGACGTCCACGGCGAACCGCTCCGCCACGACGACCAGCTCGTCGAGCTGAAGGTCCAGGACGTCGTCCTCTCGGACGGCGCGGCCGAACACCTCCTGAAGACCGCCGACTTCGTCGACGAACTGCTCGACGACTACTACGGCCTCGAACCGTTCTACGAGTTCGACGACCGCCAGGACCTCGTCGGCGAACTCGTCTTCGGCATGGCGCCCCACACCTCCGCCGCCGTCGTCGGCCGCATCGTCGGTTTCACCAGCGCCGCCGTCGGCTACGCGCACCCGTACTTCCACGCAGCGAAACGTCGGAATTGCTTCCACCCGGAGGCGAAGGTCTGGTACGAGGACGAGGCCGGGAGGTGGCACCACGCCGAGATTCGGCAGCTGGTCGAAGACCGCCTCGACGACCCGCGGACGGACGACTTCGGTGCGCTCGTGGCGGAACTTGATGGCAACGTGCACGTCCCGTCGATAGACGAGGACGGCGACCGCGTCCTGAAGCCGGTCGACGCCGTCTCGAAGCATCCTGCTCCGGACCACATGCTGGAAATCGAGACGCGGAGCGGCCGCGAACTGACGGTGACCCCGGACCACTCGATGCGCCGGTGGACGCCCGCCGGCGTGGAGGAGGTCGACGCGCGCGAACTCGAACCCGGCGACGAGATTCCGTCTCCCAGGTTCACTGAGGTCGACGGCGGACAGACTGCCGACGGTACCGTTGCGGTTGACTCTGACAGGAAGTCCGAGACGCTCGCGGACGCCCGCGACTCGACGCCGGTTCGCTCACAGCGCCTCTTCGGCGACGGCGGCGACCTCTGGCTGGACGAGGTGGCGTCCGTCGAGGTGGTCGAGAGCGACCTGGAGTACACCTACAGCCTCACCGTCGCGGACACCCACACGCTCGTCGCGAACGACCTCTTCGTCGGCCAGTGCGACGGGGACGAGGACTGCGTGATGCTGTTGATGGACGGCCTGCTGAACTTCAGCAAGGAGTTCCTGCCGGACAAGCGCGGGGGCCAGATGGACGCGCCGCTGGTGATGTCCTCGCGCATCGACCCGAGCGAGATCGACGACGAGGCGCACAACATGGACATCGTCGACCAGTATCCCCGGGAGTTCTACGAGGCGACGCGGGAGCTGGCCGACCCCGGCGAGGTCGAGGACGTGATGACCATCGCGGAGGAGAACCTCGGCACGGACCGCGAGTACACCGACTTCCGGCACACCCACGACACGAGCGACATCGCGCTCGGCCCGGACCTCTCGGCGTACAAGACGCTCGGCTCGATGATGGACAAGATGGACGCCCAGCTCGAACTCTCCCGGAAGCTGCGCGCGGTCGACGAGACGGACGTCGCCGAGCGGGTCATCGAGTACCACTTCCTGCCGGACCTCATCGGCAACCTGCGGGCGTTCTCGCGCCAGGAGACGCGGTGTCTCGACTGCGGCGAGAAGTACCGCCGGATGCCGCTCACCGGCGAGTGCCGGGAGTGCGGCGGCGACGTGAACCTCACGGTCCACCAGGGGTCGGTGAACAAGTACATGGACACCGCCATCCAGGTGGCCGAGGAGTACGGTGCCCGCGAGTACACGAAACAGCGCCTGGAGATCCTCGACCGCTCGCTGGAGAGCGTGTTCGAGAACGACAAGAACAAACAGAGCGGCATCGCCGACTTCATGTGATCCGGTGAGCGCGTGTTTCGTCGGCGCACGTCGCTAACTCGGACCATTCTACTGGGAAGCAGCGACGGCAAGTTCAGCGAATGTGGGGAGTACAGCTTCGGTGTCGACCACCTCGAAAGCCCAACCCGTGTCGGCTGGCCGGGCAAGCTACGAGGAAGGGACTGAAAGGGGCTGGCGGCTCCGGGAAGACGGGCGACGTAAGCACCGCAGCCGCCGGAGGCGGCGAGGAGCGCAGCGAGCGCATCGACCGGAGCCGCCAGGGGCTTTCGAGGTGGTCACGGCTGTTCGAGGGGCCAGATTGCATCTGCCGAACACTCCACGCAGCGACAATCGTCCCGCTTATACCGCTCCGCGAACCCTTTCCGGGTATGACGAACGAGGAACTCATCGCGGCGCTCAGGGACGCCGACGCCGTCCGGTTCGGCGAGTTCGAACTCTCCCACGGCGGGACGAGCGACTACTACGTCGACAAGTACCTCTTCGAGACGGACCCCCACTGCCTGGAACTCGTCGCCGAGGCGTTCGCCGACCGCCTCGACGAACTCGGCGCGAGCGAGACGAAGCTCGCCGGCGTGGCGCTGGGCGCGGTCCCGCTGGTCGCGGTGACGAGCGTCGAGACCGGCAACCCCTACGTCGTCGCGCGCAAACAGCAGAAGGAGTACGGCACGGCGAACCTCATCGAGGGTCGCCTAGCGGAGGGCGAGGAGGTCGTCGTCCTCGAAGACATCGCGACCACCGGCCAGAGCGCGGTCGACGCCGTCGAGGCGCTCCGCGACGCCGGTGCCGAGGTGAACCGCGTGCTGGTCGTCGTCGACCGCGAGGAGGGCGGCCGGGAGAACCTCGCCGAGGTCGACGTGGAACTGGAGTCGCTGCTGACCGCGACGGAACTGCTCGACGCCGAGGCCGACGACTGAACGGATGGTCTCGCGTCCCGCCGACTACTGTCCGCACTGCGGCGGCCGACTGGCGACGACCGACGTCGACGGTCGCCAGCACTTCCGCTGCGACGACTGCGACCAGACGGTCTGGCACAACCCGGTCCCGTGTGCGAACGTCGCCGTGGTCGACGACGACGCGGTGCTGCTCGTGCGGCGCGCCGCCGAACCCGGCGTCGGTGACTGGACGATCCCCGGCGGCCACCTCGAACGCGACGAGTCACCCGCCGAGGGCGCGGCCCGCGAACTCCGGGAGGAGACAGGGCTGGGGGTCGGGTCCAGCGAACTCTCGCTGTTCGACGCGCGGACGTTCCACTCCTACGAGGGGAAACACGTGACCTCGCTCGGGTTCGTCGTGGCCGCCGAGCAAACGTCGGGCGCGGTCGCCGCGGGGTCGGACGCGACCGCCGCCCGGTTCTGGACGCCCGCGGCGCTCGACGCCGAGGACGAACCGTTCCGCGAGAACCACCGCGAGCGGTTCGAGGCCGCGCCGTCGGTCGTCCGGTAACGCGTTCGACCGGCGTGCTCCGGTCGAGCGTCGCCGCTCGCGCTCCGCTATCGCTCCGGATGGGTCGGCGCGTCGAACCCGCCTCTGACGAGCGGTTTCGCGACGTGCCGGCGCGCCGCCGGCGGCACCTCGTACCAGCCGCGTTCGAGGTCGCGTTCGACCACCCGTTCGACCTTCCCCGGCGCGCTCGTGTTGCAGTCCCGGCAGCGGTAGCCCTGGTCAGCGCCGGCACTCTCCATCGAGCGGCCGCAGTCGGGGCAGTCCGGCGTGACGAGTTCGGTGGCGTCGAGTCGCCGGACCGCGAACTTCTCCAGCTTGAGCGTTCCCTGCGAGACCTCGCCGCAGACCGTCACGCGGTCGCCCGGCCGCAACGCCCGGACGCGGTCGCGGAAGCGCTTCGTCGGTTCGAACGCGGCACACTTGAGCGTGGCAGCACTGTCGTCGTCGCGGAGTTCGAGGAAGACGTGACCGCCCCGGCGCGTCTCGGGAGCGGTCGCGACCGACCCGGTGACGCGGTAGGCGTGGCCGTCCTCGACCGTCGCGAGGTGGCCGTCCTGCAGGTGGGCGTCGGTGCCCTGGTTCGTCACGAACAGCGCGGTGCGCTCGACCGATTCGCTCTCGATGCCGTCGGCGACCGCCCGGACGGCCTCGGGGTCGTCGCCCCGGATGCCGTGGAGGATTGGCCCCGGCGTGTGTGGGACGCAGACCGCCTCGCCCGTCCCCCGGTCGACGGTGTCCCAGGCGCGAGGGTAGGCGTCGTCAGCAGCGGCGAACAGCGACTCGTGGTCGACCTCGCGCGGCGTCCCTCTGCGTTCGGGTTCGCGGTAGGAGATGAACTCGTAGGTCCACTCGTCGAACGCGGTCCAGGCGCCTACCGCCGCGAGCGCGCCGATCTTCCCGCGGCCGTTCTTCCAGCCGGCAGCGCGGTAGTCGGCGGCCGCGACCTCCCGCTCCGCCGCTTCCCGGCCGAGGAGGTCGCGGACCGCCCGGCGGGCGAAGTCGGCCACCGCGTCAGGTGCGTCGTCCGGCGCGTGCGGCGCGACGACGAGGCCCGGGTTCGTCCGCGGGTCGTCGGTCTCGGCGATTCCGGCGAGTTCCTCGCGCGCGAGGGCGAACGCGCGGTCGGCGTCGAGGTCGGTGTGGACCGCGAGCGCGGCGTTCCCGCGGGTCTTGTGTTCGACGGCGGGGTTGAGGCGGACGAGGAGGAGTCGCGCCACGTCGCCGCCGGCCTCGCGCACCCGCTCGGCGACCCGGGTGGCGAGGTACGTCGTGCACATCCCGCGCTCGCGGGAGTCGGTGTCGTCGACGCCGATGACTGTCACGCCCGCCGGTAGTCGCGTGGCGAACTAACGGCTTTCGGAGCCCGGTCGAAGTATATGAAGCTGCCGCCGACCGAAACGATAACCGCAAGCAGCCGTCGACCCGCAGCGACGCAACGTATATATATGGGAAACACTTACCTTCGGCCATGTCCCGCTCTGCGCTGGTCGGCAACGTGACCGCGATGCTGGAGGACGCGGGATTCGTGGTCAGCGACCGGTGTGCGATCCGGCCCAAGAGCTTCGACGTGGCGGCACGTCGTGGTCCGGATCTCCTGCTGTTGAAGATCCTCGGTAACATCGACGCGTTCGACGCTGCGACAGGCACCGAGATGCGACGACTGGGGACGTACCTCGACGGCACCCCCATCGTCGTCGGCCTGCGGACGCGCGACCAGGACCTCGAACCCGGCGTGGTGTACTTCCGCCACGGCGTGCCGGTCCTGTCGCCCGACACCGCGATGGACCTCTTCGTCGAGGGCGTGCCGCCGCTGGTGTACGCCGCACCGGGCGGTCTCTACGTCAACATCGACGGCGAGGTACTGAAGGACGAACGCGAGGAGCGCGGCTGGAGCCTCGGCCAGCTCGCGTCCGAACTCGGCGTCTCCCGGCGCACCGTCTCGAAGTACGAGGGCGGCATGAACGCCAGCGTCGAGGTGGCGCTCGAACTGGAGGAGATGTTCGACAGCGACCTCACCAGCCCCGTCTCCGTGCTCGACGGGGCCGACGAGATCAACGACGAGCCCGAACCCGACGAACCGGACGCCGGGAAGGGCGACGAGCACATGGTGACGGTGCTCACCCGCGTCGGCTTCACCGTCCACCCGACGACGCGCGCGCCGTTCAAGACCGTCAGCGAGGACGACCGCGAGGCGCGCGTGCTCACCAGCCACTCCACGTTCAACGAGGCGGCGGAGAAGCGCGCCCGCATCATGAGCTCCATCAGCCAGGTCGCGAAGACGCGCTCGGTCTACTTCGTCGACGAGGCGCGCCGCGAGACCGTCGAGGACACGGCGCTGGTCGAGCGCGACGAGATAGAACAGATCGACGACGCCGAGGAACTGCAGAAGCTCATCCGCGAACGCGCCGAGACGCCCGCCTGACGCCCGTCGACTACCGTCCGCTTCGCTCGTCGCTCCGTTCGTTCCGTTTGTCGCTCCGCTCGTCCTGTCCTGCACCGCTCTCGAAGAGCGTCGCGTTCGCACCCGCAGTGCCGTGTGCCACGCTATCGTGCACCGCCGTCTCGCCTCGAAAGAAGCCGACACTTGCGCTCGCTAAATTTTCCTGTTCCGTCGCCGTATAGCGATTTTCGAGGAAAAATGACGGGGTGTTCGGTCGACTCATGTCCCCCCGGTCCCGAGGTTCGTACATGAGCCGACAACGAGACGTCGAGAGCACCAGCCGACCGATGGTCGTCGCCGGCGTCCTCATAGTCCTCGCGAGCATCGTCGGGATCGGGCTGGCCTTCTACGAGGGAGACATCGTCCTGGCGCTCGCCCTGCCCCTGCTCGCCGCAACGGGACTCCTGTACATCGACATCGGTCGCTCGCCCTCCGGACGCGCCTCCTGAGCACAGCAGTGCGCCTCCCGAGCACAGAACATCGAACGAACGCGCGACGAGGCTGTGGCGTCGTTCGCGCTCGTCGCCCGTCTTCGCCGTTCTCTTTTCCGTCCTGCACCGTCCGCGTTAGTCGTCGCCCTCGCCGTCCCCTTCTTCGCCGCCCCCTTCTTCGCCACCGTCCTCGCCGCCACCCTCTCCGCCACCGTCCTCGCCACCGTCACCGCCGGGGAAGGCGCAGCCGGCGAGTCCGGTGACCAGCGAGATGGAAGCGAGCCGGGAGAACCGTCTGCGTGTCGTTCGGGTCACGGCGGTACGACGCGCGGCGAGAACGTAAAAGAGGTGGCCAGCGACGAACCACCTCCGAGCGGTACGGTTGCGATGGCACCAAGTGGTACACGGCGCGTTCGTGGAGCGATACCCCCTGCAGGCTTCGTTTCTCGCGGAGCCGACGTATCTTCGTACCAGAAGCGACGCAGGCCGGGACGATAGCTCTGCGCGTTAATATCTGAAGCGTTTTTACTCGGACCCGTACGTCTCCTCGAGGTAGGCGACGATGTCCCTGCTCTCCGGCATCCCTTCGACGCCGTGCTCGGGGTCGACCAGGACCGGGACGCCGGTCTGGCCGCTGATCTCTTTCACCTCGGTGCGCTGGGAGCGTCTTCGCGGAACGGAGTGGGACTCGTACTCCAGGCCCAGGTCGTCGAGCTTGCGCCGGACCTTGATGCAGAACGGACACCCCTCTATCTCGTACAGTTCGAGGTCGCTCATTCGGGTAGGCGTTGACGACACCGGGGCATGAACCTGGCGACCCGGGCAACGAGCGGGGGAACCGCGACGGCAGCCGCTACTGGCTGTAGAGTGCGGGAACCGCGAAGAAGCGTCGCACGCTCGCGAGACGGACGGTCGAGTGGGACAGACCGGGGAAACGAGCGACAACGCTCGAGGAAAGCCGGGCGACGCGATGGGGAGATACCGGCGGTCGCGGTCAGCGTCCGACGATGTCGCCCGGGAGACACGGTTTCGGTCGGCCGTCGGAACCGCTCCGTGCGTCGCCGCGACGACCCGTCGCGGGGGTCAGCGTCGCGATGGGGTCGTCACGTCGTGGAGCGATTCGGGCCGAGTTCAGTCGTCGGCGACGACGCTGTCCTCGGTCGCGGCACAGCGGTTCGGACCGAGCTCGAGTTCGTTCTTCTCGTCCTCGTCCTCGGGCGTGTAGCTGCCCTCGTTCGTCGCGATGACGGTCTCGTAGTTCGGCGGCTTGGACGGGAGGTTGTCGAACATGTGCTCGACGAACTCGTCCTCGTCCAGCTGGAGGATCTCGTTGGACTCCCAGATCTCGCCGACCGTGGACATCATCGGCAGGCCGGGGGTCACGTCGATGAACTGGCCGTCGTCGGTGACCGAGAAGTGGCCCGGCAGGATCTTCACGTCCTCGGGCAGGGACATGATGACCTTGTGAAGCGTCTCGTACTGGACGCGCGCGCCGTCGCGGGCGTCGGCGTCGGCGAACTGGAGCTCCGTCCGGCCGATGGACTCCACGAACAGCGTGTCGCCGGTGAGCAGCGCCTCGTCCTCGACGAGCCAGGAGGTCATACCGGTCGTGTGGCCGGGCGTGTGGACCGACTTGATCGTGACCTCGCCGACGTCGACGCTGTCGTTCGGGTCGATGCCGTCGAAGTCGTAGGTGGGGTCACGGGTCTCGGCGGGCTGGCCGAGGTGGTACGGGACGCCGAGTTCGTCGGCGAACTCCCGGCCGCCCGAGATGTGGTCGGCGTGGACGTGCGTGTCGAAGACGCGTACGATGTCGAAGCCGCGCTCGGCGGCGGCGTCCTTGAACGTCTCAGTGGCGCGGGTCACGTCGATGGCGGCGGCCTTGCCCGTCCGCCGGTCACCGACGAGGTAGCCGAGGCAGCCCTTCGAGCGCCGCTGGAGCTGGACGATCTCGACGTCGTCGTCCTTCGTCGCGATGGGGACGACGTCGTAGACCATGCTCCACGCTTCCATGCCGCCCGCTACGGTCTTGACGTTCTCGAAGCCTTCCGCTTCGAGCCACTCGGCGAACAGGCCGGCGGACCGTCCCGTCGCACAGATGGTGACGAGCTCGTCGTCCTCGTCGAGCCGGTCTCGGTAGGCGTCGAAGTCGCCGACCAGTTCGTCGTTGGCACCGGAGTACTCGACGTTCTCGGCGGCACCGATGTGCCAGTCCTCGTAGTCGTCGGCACCCCGCGTGTCGAAGAGCGTGAAGTCGTCGTCCGCGTCCAGCTTGTCTCGAAGTTCCTCAACCGTGATTTCCTGAACCATTGCATAGTATTGTACTGCCGGCGCAATAATAAGGGTTGGTCACTGTCGTCTTGTTGCCGGTTCAGGCCGGACCGGAGCAGGTGTACGACCCGAAGTAAACATTCTTGCCGCTTCTCGAACGTCGGTCTCGTCGCCAGCGTGGCGCACGCCGGGAAATAATGGCCGCGGAATTGCACGAATCGAGCCGAACCGGCTATTTGAACCGGTAACCACATAACGCCACAGTCGTTACATCAGGTAGGTACCCACGATGGCCACCCCGGGCAGCGTAAAAGAGAAACTCGACGACCTTCCGCCCAGTTCGAAGTTCATCTACAAGACCCTCGAACGGCACGGACGGATGACCCAGAAGGAGCTGACGGAGGAGACGATGCTGTCGGCGCGAACCACCCGATACGGCATCAAGCAGCTCCAGGAAGTGGGGTTGCTCGATTCCACGCCGGCGCTTCACGACGCCAGACAGACCTGTTACGGGCTGGCGCGGGAGAACGGTCGTACCGACTACGCCACCGACGCGCTCGTCGAGGCCGACTGGCTCGCCGACCGACTCGACGAGTTCGAGAGCGACGACCCCTCGATGCGACTGGTCGAGGCCGACGCCGCCGACTCCTACGACGACGGTCACATCCCGGGCGCCGTCGGCGTCGACTGGGTGACGAGCCTGACCGGCGAGAACGGTCGCGGTACGCCCGACAGGGCGACGTTCGAGGAGCTACTGGGTCGCAACGGCGTCACCGAGGACAGCACCGTCGTCCTGTACGGCGACGAGTCGAACTGGTTCGCCGCGTACGCGTACTGGTTGTTCAAGTACTACGGCCACGAGCAGGTCTACCTCCTGAACGGCGGGCGCGAGTACTGGGTCGAACGCGGCTACACGACGACGACCGACGATCCGGCGTTCACCGAACGCGAGTACAGCGCCCGCGGCCCGCTCGAACACCTGCGCGCGTACCGCGACGACGTCGAGCGCGCGCTCGCCGGCGACACGACGCTGCTCGACGTCCGGAGTTCGGAGGAGTTCGCTGGCGACCGCCGGGAGCCGCCGGGCGACACCCAGACGCCGAAGACGATGGTCGGCGGGCACATCCCCGGCTCGGTCCACGTCCCCTGGTCGAAGACCGTCGAGGACGACGGCCGGTTCGAGGACCACGACACGCTGGCTGAACTCTACGAGAACGCCGGGCTCGGCGAGGACGACGACGTCATCGTCTACTGCCACGTCGGCGAGCGGTCGGCCGTGACGTGGTTCGTGCTCTCGGAACTCCTCGGGTACGACCACGTCGCGAACTACGACGGGTCGTGGAGCGAATGGGGCAACCTGGTCGACGCCCCCATCGAGACCGAGGAGTAGGCGACCATATTTTCCGATACGTCAATCCACTTGTTCAAGTAGTCCGCCATCTCGAACGTCGAGCGGTCCGAAATCGAACGACGCCCGAGAGAATCCACCATATTTTCCGGAACCAGCCGGTATTGGGGCTGCTACACAAGAATGTTGCTTCTAGCACAGGCTTAACCGCTATCCGGTCGCAAGGACGAATGAACATGACGAAGATAGCCATCCTCGGCGCCGGTACCGGCGGCGCGATGACGGCGAACATCCTCCGACGGAAACTCGACTCCGACGTCGACATCACGGTCGTCGACAAGAGTACCAACCACCTCTACCAGCCGTCGTTCTACCTCATCCCGTTCGGCTACCTCGAGGCCGAAGAACAGTCGCGCGACGTGAGCGAACTGTTCGGCGAGGGCGTGGAGTTCGTCCAGGACGAGGTCACGGGCGTCGACCCCGACGAGAAGGTCGTCGACCTCGCGGACGGCGAGCTGGAGTACGACTACCTCGTCGTCGCGACGGGCCACCGTCTCGACCCCACGGCGATCCCCGGACTGCTGGAGGGCTGGCAGGAGACCGACTCGGTATACCCCTTCTACCACTACGACGCGGCGATGGAGATGGCCGACGCGCTGGAGGAGTTCGACGGCGGGCGGTTCGTCGTCACCCAGCCGGACACGCCGATCAAGTGTCCCGGCGCGCCGCTGAAGATGGCGATGCTCGCCGACGACTACCTCCGTCGGCAGGGCATCCGCGAGGAGTCCGAGGTCATCATGACCCGGAACGCCGAGCACCACTTCGGCGTCCAGCCCTACCGCGACAAGCTCTACCAGATCTGGGACGAGCGCGACATCCAGTTCGAGGCGAACTTCTCCGTCGAGGAGATCGACCCCGACGAACAGGTCGTCCACGCCGCCGACGGCCGGGAACTGGAGTACGACTTCCTCGCTCCGGTCACGCCGCAGTTCGGCCAGAAGGCCATCACGGAGAACTCGCCGCTGACCGAGGGCAGCGACGACGGCGAGTACGTGACCATCGACCAGCACACGCTCCAGCACACCGAGTACGACGACGTCTTCGCGCTGGGCGACTGCGAGAACGCGCCGCACTCGAAGACCGCGGCCGCCGCACGCAAGGAGGCACACGTCGTCGCCAACAACCTCGAGTCCCACCTGCAGGGGCTGCCGATGAACGACGAGTACGACGGCTACGCCGCGTGTCCGCTGCTCACGGAGAAGGGCAAGGCGATGGTGGCGGAGTTCGACTACGACGAACCCATCTCCGCGCCCGTCGAGAGCAAGATGAACTGGATCATGGACGTCAACGTGCTACCGTCGGTGTACTGGAACCTCTGGCTGCGCGGCTACGACCCGCTCCCGTAGGAGGTCATCATGACTGACAACCAGCCACAGGCGACGATAGCACAAGACGAGGGGGAGGACCTCGACGAACTCGTCGAACGCATCGAGGCCAACTCCGACGACCTCGTCGAGTTGCTCGACGCGCTCGACGCCACCCAGGGGCTCGCGGAGGAGCTCGTCCCGGAACTCGTCGAGGTGACGCGCGAGAACCGCGAACCCATCGAGGAGATCCGGATGGCGTTCGAGCGCGAGGAGACGCTCGTGCTCCTCAAGAAGCTCGGCAACAACTCCGAGCAACTGGTCGAACTGCTCGACGTGCTCGAGGTCTCGGCTGGGCTGACCGAGGACCTCGTCCCGGAACTCGTCGAGGTGACGCGCGAGAACCGCGAGGTCGTCGAGCGACTGCGGATGACCTACGAGAAGGAGGAGACCATCGTCCTGCTCGAACGTCTCGGCGAGAACGCGGACACGTTCGTCGAACTGCTCGACCTCCTCGACGCCACGCGCGGCCTCGCGGAGGACCTCGTCCCCGAGGCCGTCGACGTGACGCGGGACAACCGGGACGTCATCGCGGACCTCCGGATGGCGGTCGCCGGCTTCGCCGACGCTCGCGCGGACCGCGAGACGCCGGACATGTACGAGCTGGGACAGAACCTCGAGAACCTGATGGCGCTGACCGAGACGGCGGCCCAGCCCGAGGTGGCCGGTTCGCTCGAGGCGGCGCTGAGCGCGTTCTCGGAGGACGAGGAGCCGGAGAAGCTCGGCCTGTTCGGCCTGCTGGGTGCGCTCCGCGACGACGACGTCCAGCGGTCGCTCGGTCGTCTCGTCGCGGCGGCCCGGCGGATGTCGCAGGTCCACGACGACGAGTAACTACGACTGCAGTCCGCGACGACCGTTCTGTTTCTTTCCCGCCGGTCGACCTTCGTCGGATGAGGGCCCGGAACCGTTTCGCGCCCGGGTGAACGCATGGAAAATAATTATTCGCTAATCGTTCAGTATATATCGAATAATGGGCTACTTCGATGGCCGAACCAGATATTATTGCGGTGCTCCTGGAACTCGTCGGTGCATCTCGGCAATAACGGGTGGTGTACTAGGAATTATGTTTGGTGGGTCCATACGATAGAGTTGAGATGACTACGGCAGACCCATCCGAAGCTGGACAGTCCATGCCGCTGATCGGCGACCAGTTCCCCGAACTGGAGGTCGAGACGACCCACGGGACGCTGACGCTCCCCGACGAGTACGAGGGCGAGTGGCTGGTCCTGTTCAGCCATCCGGGCGACTTCACGCCGGTCTGTACGACGGAGTTCGTCGCGTTCGAGCAGCGACGCGAGGAGTTCGAGGACCTCGGCGCGAACCTCCTCGGCCTGTCGGTCGACCGCGTCCACTCCCACATCAAGTGGACCGACTGGATCGAGGAGGAACTCGACGTCGAGATCGGGTTCCCGATCATCGCCGACGAGACCGGTGCCGTCGGGTCCGAACTGGGGATGCTCCACCCCGGCGCGAGCACGTCGACGGTCCGCGCGGTGTTCTTCGTCGACCCCGAGGGCGTCGTCCGCCAGATCCTCTACTACCCGCTGGAGATCGGCCGCAACATGGACGAGATCCTCCGGTCGCTGGAGGCGCTCCAGACCGCCGACGAGGAGGGCGTCGCGCTGCCCGCCGACTGGCCGAACAACGACAACTTCGACGACAAGAAGCTGCTCTCCCCACCCGGCGACGTCGAGAGCGTCGAGGCACGTCTCGAGGAAGCCGAGGCCGAGGGGTACGACTGCCGCGACTGGTGGTTCTGTCTCACCGACGAGTAACCGACACAACCGTTCCCCTCGTCCGACCGCCCGCCTCGACAACGCGCAGGTAGCGACGGACCCCCGTCACCCGCCGAGGCGTCGCCCGCTGACGGTCCGAACTCGCGGAACGGCACCGCTACAAACCCATGATCGATCCGACACTCGCAAGCAGGGTACAGTTCGCCGTCACGACCATCGTCCACATCATCTTCCCCGTGATGAGCATGGGGCTCGCGCCCTTCCTCGTCTACTTCACGTGGAAGTCGGTCCGGAGCACGGACCCCGTCTACGAGCAGTTGCGCCGGTTCTGGACGAAGATATTCGCCATCAGCTTCGTCGTCGGGACGGTGACCGGCATCGTCCTGGAGTTCGAGTTCGGCACCAACTTCGCCGCGTTCTCGACGACCGCGGGCGAACTGTTCGGCGGCCCGCTCGCCGTCGAGGGCATGATGGCGTTCATGTTGGAGGCGACGTTCCTCGGTATCTTCGTGTTCGGCCGCGAGCGCGTCTCCGACCGCCTCTACGTCGTCTCCAGCGTGATGGTCGGCCTCGGAACGTGGCTGTCCGCGCTCTGGATTTTGATCGCTAACTCGTGGATGCAGACGCCCCGCGGCTTCGAGATGGTGACGAAGAACGGCCAGCCCATCGTCACGCTGGTCGACCCCATCGCGGCGTACGCGAACCCGCGGTTCCCCTGGATGTACGTCCACATGCAGAACGCGGCGGTCCTCTCGGTCGCGCTGTTCATGGCCGGCGTCGCGGCCTACTACGTCTGGACCAACCGCGACACCCGGTTCTGGCGGAAGACGATGAAGATCGCGCTGCTGGTGATGCTCATCACCGCGCCGCTGCAGGTCATCCACGGCGACGCCTACGGCCGCCACGTCGCGGAGACCCAGCCCCAGAAGTTCGCGGCGATGGAGGCGGTCTGGGAGACCGAGTCCTACGTCCCCGAGTACATCGTCGCGTTCCCGACGTCGCTCGACGACCTCACGGACCCGCGGGCGAAGGACATCTTCGGCATCGGCATCCCGGGCGGAGCGTCGTGGCTCGCCAGCGGCGGCGACCCGAACGCCGAGATAACAGGGCTGAACGAGTTCGAGGGGTCGCCGCCGGTGGCCATCGTGTTCTGGTCGTTCCGCGCGATGGTCGGCCTCGGGTTCTGGTTCGTCCTGCTGGCGTTCTGGGCCGGCTACCGCTGGCGGACGGGCGAACTGTTCGAGGACGACCTCCTCCACAAGGCCATGATGGGGTCGACGGTGCTCGGCATCCTCGCGGTCGAGGTCGGCTGGATCGTCACGGAGGTGGGCCGCCAGCCCTGGGTCATCCAGGGCGTGATGAAGTCCAGCGATGCCGTCTCCCCGGGCCTGACGGGCGCCGAGGCGCTGACCACGCTCGTCGGCTTCGTCGTGGTGTACACCGGGTTACTCGCACTGTACACCTACGTCATCGTGCGTATCATCCGGCAGGGACCGCCGGACACGGAGGACCTGGCGACCACGGAGTCCCCCGAGGCCCCGAGCGGGGTGACCGGCGATGACTGAACTGCTCGCGCTCGACGCCGGCCCGTTGCTCGGCCTGCCGCTCGCGGAGTTGTGGTTCGGCCTCGTGTTCTTCATCCTCGCGACGTTCCTCTTCCTCGACGGGTTCGACTTCGGCGTCGGCGTGCTCTTCGCGTTCCAGGACGACGAGGAGACGCGGGAGACGATGCTCGCCGCCATCGGCCCCTTCTGGGACGGCAACGAGGTGTGGCTGGTCGTGTTCGGTGGCGCGCTGTTCGCAGCGTTCCCGTCGGTGTACGCCAACCTGTTCAGCCGCCACTACCTGCTGATGTTCGCCATCCTCGGCGCGCTCATCCTCCGGGGCCTCGCTCCCGAGTTCTACGAGCAGCGCCACGACGAGCGCTGGCAGCGGTGGTGGGGCCGCGCGTTCGTCGTCGGCAGCGTCGCCGCGCCCTTTTTCCTCGGGATGTTCACGGCGAACTGGATGGTCGGCGCGACGGGGACGTTCACCGTCGCGGGCGCACTCGTCGGCCTCGCCCTCGTGGCGCTCACGGTCGTCGACGGCGCCGCCTTCCTGCGACTGAAGGTCCGCGGCGACCTGCAAGAACGGGCCCGCGGTTACGGCGTGCGGGCGCTGGTGGCGTACCTCGCGCTGGTCGTGGCGGCTGTCGGCTACCTCGCCGTCGCGCAGCCCGCGCTGCGCTCGTCGCTGGCGTCGCCGGTCGTCCTCGGCCTGCTCGCGCTGTCCGTCGCGCTCGGCGCGGCCTTCGTCGCCGCCACCCGTGCGGACCGGCACTACCTCGCCTTCGGCACCGTCGCGGGCCTCGTCGCCGCGCTCGTCGGCGTCGTCGCGGCGGTCATCTACCCGGCCATCGACCCGGCGGCGGGACTGCTCGTCGAGGACGCCATCGTCTCGACGCTGCCGCTCAACCTGATGACGATCGGGTCCGCGGTACTGCTCCCGCTGGTGTTCGTCTACTTCGCCGTGCTGTACTCTGCGTTCAGCGGTCCGATGGACGCCGACGAGGGGTACGGCGCCGGTGAGTGACGCGGTGTCGAACGTGTCGACCTCGATTACACCTGGTTTATGGTCCCCCGCTCGGTTCATACACGTAAATGTCATCGTGGAAGCGCGACGCGGCGAGCGGCCTCATCGTGCTCGCCCCCCTGCTCGTCACCGCGTACCTCGTATCGTGGCTCTATCTCCAGGTAGCGAAGGTGCCGATCCCGGGCGCGAACCTGAAAGACTACCAGCGGGTCATGATCACGCTGGTCGTGTTCACGACGCTGGTGTTCAGCGTCGGCTACCTGATGCGGACCACCGTCGGGAGCCTCGTGGAGAACGCCATCGACGGCGTGATGAACCAGCTCCCGGGGCTCCGCGTCGTCTACAACGCCTCGAAGATGGCGGCCGAGACCGCCCTCTCGGACACGAACCAGCTCCAGAAGCCCGTGAAGCTCGAGACGTGGAACGGCATGCGGATGACCGCGTTCAAGACCGGCAAGGTGACCGACGACGGCCGCGAGGTGCTCTTTCTCCCGACGGCACCGAACATCACCACCGGGTTCGTCATCGAGGTCGCCCCCGAGCGGTTCACCGACACCGATGAGAGCGTCGAGGACGCGCTGACGCGCATCCTCAGCGCCGGTTTCGGCGAGAACAACGAGAGCGGCATCCCCATCGACGTGATGGACCAGGGCGACGAGCAGCGCGAGACCCCGCCGCCGAAGTGACCGTCGACGAACCTTACATATTTTTGAGGCGTCCGGACGTTGGTCCGGTATGGAGTGTTCCCACTGCGGCGGCGACGCCCTCCCGTTCGCCGTTCCGGCCGACCTCCGCGAACACGTGCCGGACACCCCGGAGTCGGTGACGGTCTGCACCGACTGTCTCGCCCTCGAACCGGCGTCCGACGTCGAGACCGAACTCACGGACTTCTCGACGGTCAGCGACGAACTCCCCGACGACCGCGACGTCGCGGCCGCGACGGTGCTCGCCATCGCGCTCATGTCCTCGCTCGCGCGCAACCGGCAGCGCATCGAGGGGCTGTTCGACTTCGTCGAGGCCGCGGGCGTCGACCCGATGCTGGTGCTCGATCGCCTCGCCGCCGACCCCGACGTTCGCCCCCCGTTCAACCTCGAACGGCGCCGCGACCAGCTCCTGCAGCTCCGCGAGTGAGTCGACCGGGCGGAGCGCGACGGCGAGAACCGGCGACACAGCAGCGAAGCGTGACAGCGGCGGTAGCGCGAAGCGTGACAGCGGCGGTAGCGCGAAGCGTGACAGCGGCGGTAGCGCGAAGGAGAGAGGAGAGGTCCGTCCGCGAGGGGGCGGCGCTTACACGCCAGTCGAGTAGCGGAGGATGCCGGCGACGCCGCCGAAGGCGTTCATCAGCTGTTCGCCCTTCTCGAAGTCGGTGCTGATGAACTTCGTCTCGGTCCCGCGCTGGTCGGCGATGTTCATCAGGTACTCGATGGCGTCCTCGCGCTCGTCGACCTCCGGTTCCGTGCCGTCCTCGCAGGTGTGCTCGGGCGTGTCGGCGCGCTGGTCGACGAACTCGTACTCCTCCTTGTCGCCGCAGTCGTAGACGACGACGTCCTTGCGGAGGTCCTCGCTGATGAGCAGGCGGTCGACCGACCCCATCACGAGGTTCCTGCGGGTCGGCTCGAACCCGTAGGTCGCGAGGCCGCCCTCGTTGAGCTCCTTGAAGAACTCCTCCATCTGGGACTTGTCCTTCATCACCTCGGCGTCGGCCAGGACCTCCTGGGCGGCGTCGACGAGGTCGTAGAGGCCGGACTCGTCGGTGTAGGCGACGTCGAACTTCCCGAGGACCATGTCCTGAAGCTCGTGGTGGAGGTAGTCGCCGTCGAGGAACTCGTCTTTCGTCGGCGACGGACCGCCGACGAGCACGCCGTCGAGGTCGTGGCGCTTGGCGACGAACAGCTCGTTGGCCATCTCCGCGACCTCCTGGTAGAAGTTGTCGATGGCCTCCAGGCGTAGCCGGGCGAACCGCTGGGCGGACTGGCCACCTTTGCGCTGCTTGCCGGGAACGAGCGACGAGGCGGACTTCACCGGCTCGACGCGCTTGCCCTTCAGCCAGCCGACGTTGGCCTCGCGTCGGTCGAGGACGACCAGGCCGTACAGCCCCTTGTCGCCCAGCATCTCCTCCAGCGGCTCGGTGAGGAACGAGGAGTCGCAGTGGTAGCGGAACGACTGGATGGGCTCGGGCGGGTCCTCCAGCACCTTCGTCACCATGTCGGTCTGGCCGCCGCCGGTGTCGATGGCGCCCGAGAACAGGACGATGCCGTCGCCCGGCGGGTAGGTGTCGTAGTACCGGAGGCGGTCCTTGATGGACGTCAGCGCGTCCTGGACGTTCGTCCGGGTCTGCTTGGACTTGATGTTGCTCGCCTCGCTGTGCTCCTGGGTCACGTGGGCGACCACGTCGCTGATCTGCTTGTCCGGCGGGATGTAGATGGTGACGAGCTGGGTCCCTGACCCCTCGTACTCGCGGAGGTCCTCGATGACCTTCTGGAACTCGTACTTCTTCCTGTCGGACGGTTCGCCCTCCTCCTGCTGGCTCATTACCCCGTACTAGCCGCTCCAGTCGGTAAGTAACCTTTGACCTCTGCCCCCGCCCGCACTCCGGCGATCGGGCCCGAAAACTGCGCCGAAAAGATCGATGGTCCGGTCGTTCAGCGCCGGTAGAGGGCGGCGAACACCGCACCCAGCACGACGCCGTAGATGACGTGGCCGACGAGGCTCATCGGGTCGAGGTTCGGGATGGCCGGGGCGTCAATGCCGATCGCGCCCATCCAGAGCGGCATCATGATGGCGGCCGCGACCAGCCACAGGGCGACGCCGTAGCCCGCGCCGAGGCCGGTCGACGCGGTCACGCTGTCGGCGTAGCGGCGGAGACTCGTCCCGGTGACGATGCCCCCGAACACGAGCCCGAAGACGATGCTGTGGAAGATGTGGGCGACCCACGCCCAGGTGAGTCCTTCGAGGCCGTACAGCGACGCGACGCCGGGAAGCGTCCCCGTCGACTGCATGAGTACGCCGAACGCGACGCCGCCGGCGATACCGCCGACGGTGGCGCTCGTCCAGGCGCGCCGGTTGGCGTAGCGGCGTCCGGTTACTGTCTCTTCCGCTTCGACAGTCTCGCTAGTGGATTGTTGTGCCATGGTACCATGATACGTCACCACTGAGGATATAGATTTCTGCGGTCCGGTGGACAGGACAGCCCGAAGGGACGTCTTCGTCGGGCCGCAGACGCGGCGATTCCGCCGTGCGCCGAGGACAGTTCGGCGGCGCTTCCGGTCTCGCGCCGGTGAGGGAACGCGTCGCCAGAGCGACTTTCCGCCGCGCCGGCGTCGTCTCCGACATGGCGGTTCGACGGCCAGTGCGCCGGACGGTCGTCGCGACGCTGGTCACGGTCCTCGGCGTCGTCTGTAGCGTGGCGCTGTCGATTCCGGCCGTCCTCGCGCCGCTGGGGGTCGTTCCGCGCTTCGGCGTGCTCCTCGTCCTCTCGGAACTGGGGTTCGCGGTCGCCGCCGTGGCGTTCCTCCTCGCGACCGGGCGGTCGTTCGGCTACGTCCGCTGGGCGGGCGTCGACCGCGAGGCCGTCCGCTGGATCGTCGGCGGGACCGCGGGGCTGTTCGCGCTCCGGGTCGCCGCCATCGGCGTCGTGCAGGGGCTCGGTCTGCCGGTCGCCGAGAGCTCCGTCACCGACCTCGCCGGCCGGGGGTACGTCGCGACGCTGCTCCTGCTCGTCCCACTGTCGCTGCTCGTCGTCGGTCCGGCGGAGGAACTGCTGTTCCGCGGCGTCGTCCAGCGGTACCTCTCGGGCTGTTTCTCGACGACCGGCGCGGTCGTCGGTGCCAGCGTCCTCTTCGCGCTGGTCCACCTCCCGACGACGCTGCTCGCGGTCGCCGACCCGGTCGTCACCGACGCGGACCTGCTCGCCGTGGCGGTGACGCTGACCATCGTCTTCGGCCTCTCGCTGGGCCTGGGCTACCTCTACGCCCGGACCGCGAACCTCGCCGTGCCCGTGTTCGTCCACGGGTGCTACGACGCGCTGCTGTTCGCGCTGGCGTACGTCGTCGCCGTCGGCTCCGGGCCGGCGTAGCGCCACGGCTCCGCGCATCGTCGCGACGAACAACTGAACGGGCTCGGTCCGGTGTTTCGAAAACGTTTACCTCCTGAACGGGCAACGCACGTAGCATGAAGGTCCTGGTAACGGTGAAGGAAGTCGCCGAACTCGCGGACGACTTCGAAGTCGAGGGAACCGAGGTCGCGGACCGGTACCTCGAGTACGACCTGAACGAGTGGGACGACTACGCCGTCGAGGAGGGCGTCCAGTTGAGCGAGGACGGCGTCGCCGACGAGGTGGTCTCGGTCACCATCGGTCCCGAACGGGCCGACGAGACCATCCGGATGGCGCTCGCCAAGGGCGCGGACCGCGCGGTCCGCGTGTGGGACGACGCGCTCGAAGAGCCCGACCTGCTCGACGTCGAGACCAAGACGAAGATCCTCGCGGCCGTCGTCGAGGAGGAGGAGCCGGACCTCGTGCTGACGGGCGTCCAGGCCGGCGACGACGCCTTCGGCGCGACCGGCGTCGCGCTCGCCGACGCCATCGGCTACGAGTGGGCCGCGGTCGTGAACAGCCTCGACCTCGACGCCGACGAGGGCGTCGCGCACGTCCGCCGCGAACTGGAGGGCGGCGTGGAGGAACTCACCGACGTCGACGTTCCCGCCGTGCTCACCATCCAGACGGGTATCAACGAGCCGCGCTACGCCAGCCTGCGCGGCATCCGGCAGGCCCAGAGCAAGGAGATCGCGCCGAAGACGCTCGACGACCTCGGTCTCGACGCCGCCGCGGTCGAGAGCGACCTGACGCTCACCGCGATGTACGAACCCGAGAGCGAGAGCGACGCCGAGATATTCGAGGGCAGCGCCGAGGAGAGCGCCGGGAAGCTTGCTGACGTCCTCCGCGAGAAGGGGGTGGCAGAATGACGGACGTTCTCGCCGTCACCGAGCACCGCCGCGGCGACCTGCGCGACGAGAGCTTCGAGGTCATCACCGCCGGTCGCGAACTCGCCGACGACACCGGCGGCGACCTCCACCTGGCGGTCATCTCCGGCGACGTCGAGGAGTTCGCCGAGAGCGTCAACCGCGAGGGCGTCGACCACGTCCACACCGTCGACCACGGCGAGGAGTTCAACCACGACGTCTACGCCCAGGCCGTCGAGGGGCTGTACGACGAGGTCGACCCGACCGTCCTCGTGACGCCCAACAGCGTCAACGGCCTCGACTACGCGCCCGCCGTGGCGAACGCGCTCGACCTGCCGCTCGTCACCGACGCGGTCGACCTCGCGTACGACGACACGCTCGTCGTCACCCGCGAGATGTACGGCTCGAAGGTCGAGACGACCGTCGAGGTCGAGGGCGACAGCTTCGTCGTCACGACCCGCGGCGCCGAGTGGCCGCAGGCCGAGGGCGTCGGCGACGCCGAGATCTCGGCGTTCGACGCCGACATCGACGAGTCCGCGGTCGGCTCCACGGTCACCGGCTTCGAGGAGGTCGGCGGCGGCGACGTCGACATCAGCGAGGCCGACTTCCTCGTCAGCATCGGCCGCGGCATCGAGGAGGAGGACAACCTCCCGCTCATCGAGGACCTCGTCGAGGCGACGGACGCGACGCTCTCGTCGTCCCGTCCCATCGTCGACAACGGCTGGCTGCCGAAGAACCGGCAGGTCGGCCAGTCCGGCAAGGTCGTCACGCCCGACGTCTACCTCGCCATCGGCATCTCCGGTGCCGTCCAGCACGTCGCCGGCATGAAGGGCAGCGACACCATCATCGCCGTCAACACCGACCCGAACGCGCCCATCTTCGACATCGCCGACTACGGCATCGTCGGCGACCTGTTCGAGGTCGTGCCGGAACTCATCGAGGAGTTCGAGTAACGCCGCCGCGTTACGAGCGCCGCGGTCGGACCCATCCCGTTTTCCGCTTTCGACGACTGCGTAGCGTCCGCTGTCGTCGTCAGGACGGCTTCCCGACCGCGTCGTACACCAGCGTCGCCTCCGCCTTCCGGAGGTGCTCGGAGGCGGTCGCGGGCGAGCAGTCTAGCCGCTCTGCGACGTCCTCGACGGACCCCCGACGCGGCACCTCGTAGTAGCCGGCGTCGACGGCGGCGTCGAGCGCCGCCCGCTGGCGGTCGGTGAGGTCGTCGCCGGCGGCGCGGCCGTCGTACTCGCCGGCGCGGGCGAGTTCCACCCGGATGTCGTCCGGGATGGCGTCGACGGCCGCGCGCAGGTCCGCCGACTCCCCGACGAGCGTGAACCGGACGCGGCCGTCGTCGAGGTACTCAAGCGGCGACGCGAGGACGAGACTGCCCTGCGAGACGGCGTCGACGAGTTTTTGCCCGACGCCGCTGCCCGCGTCGTCGACGGACACGTAGAACGCGTCGTCGTCGACGGGCGTGACGGTGTAGTCGACGACCGAATCGAGGTCGGCCAGCGCGTCGACGTACGCCGCCCGGTCCCCCTCGACGTAGAACAGCAGCGTGTTCGGGCCGTCGCTGGCGACGTTCCAGTGGAGCATCCGGTACGCCTCGACGGCGTCGTGCTCGTTGGCGAACCGGTGCATGGGGTGGACGGTCGCGGCCGAGTGGTTCAGCGTCAGCCGGAGGTACTTCACGGTCTCGTCGACCGACTTCTCGCCGCGGGTTAAAAAGACCCTAGTGCGTGCGGCAGAATCGGCTTTCGCTCACGGTGACAACGCACTGGCAGAACCATGGACGACGACGCATTGCACCGGACGACGGGACCGCGACGCGAGGTAGCGACCGATGGCGGCACGCCGAGGGGGACGGCGACGGACGGCGGCACGACGAAGGGGGAAGTCGGGGACGGGGCGGCGTCGGACCGCGACGTGGTCTCCAAGACCCGCGAGGCCCGGACGGGCGAGGGCGTCGACGACCGGTTCAACTCGCGGCTGCGCGAGGCGTTCGGCACGTCGCCGTTCGTCCTCACCAAGCTGGACGCGTTCATGAACTGGGTGCGGGGGTCGTCGATGTTCCTCCTGCAGTTCGGCATCGCCTGCTGCGCCATGGAGATGATGCACACCTTCGGCGTGAAACACGACCTCGACCGGTTCGGGTCGGGCGTGCCGCGGGCGTCGCCCCGCCAGGCTGACGTGATGATCGTCCCCGGCACCATCGTCGCCAAGTTCGCCCCACGGATGAAGCGCGTCTACGACCAGATGCCCGAGCCGAAGTTCGTCGTCAACATGGGCTCCTGTTCCATCTCCGGGGGTCCCTTCCAGGAGGGCTACAGCGTCATCGAGGGTGCCGAGGAGGTCATCCCGGTCGACATCCACGTTCCGGGCTGTCCGCCGCGTCCCGAAGCGCTCGTCTACGGCGTCGTCAAGCTCCAGCAGCGCGTCGCCAACGGCGAGACCAGCCCCGTCACCGTGAAGCCGTACGAGCTGGAGCAGTTCGGCGACATGGAGCGCGACGAACTGGCGAAGAAGCTCGCCGACGAGGTCGACGCGGACACCCTGGCGATGCGCTACGACTGGCGCGAGTCGCCGTAGCGACGCCGACGACCGACGTGAACCCGCGCACTGCAGTCGAACCCGTCACGTATTTGCGTCCCCCGTCCTGAAGGTTCCACGAATGGAGTACCTCGAGGCCCGCCAGGAACTGATCGAGGACCGTCTGGAGGCGGTCGTCGAGCAGGTCGACCCGGCGGAACTCTCCGACAGGCTCGCCCACACCGCGCTCTCGGGGGGGAAACGCGTCCGGCCGACGGTGGCGATGCTCGTCTGCGAGGCGGCCGGCGGCGAGGCGGCCGACGCCGTCGACTTCGGCGTCGGCATCGAGCTCGTCCACGACGCCTCGCTCGTCATCGACGACATCATCGACCGATCGGACGTCCGGCGCGGCACGACGAGCGCCTGGGCCGAGTACGGGCACGGCCCCGCCATCGTGGGAAGCGACGGGATGCTCGGCGAGGCGTTCGGGCTGTTCTCGCGCGACCCGCGCGCGATGGAGGTCGTCGCGGAGGCGATGGTCGAACTCGGTCAGGGCGAAGCGTCCGAACTCGTCGACCGTCCGACGAACCAGGCGGAGTACATGGAACTCGCGCGCCGGAAGACGGGGGCGCTCTTCCGCGCGGCGGCGGAACTCGGCGCGCTGGCGGCCGACGCCGACCCCGAGACGGTGGAGGCGTTCGGGGAGTACGCAGAGAAGGTCGGCGTCGCCTTCCAGATACGCGACGACGTGCTCGACGCCACGGCCGACCCCGGCGAACTCGGCAAGCCGACCGGACAGGACGCGGAGGTCGGCCGCCCCTCCGTCGTCGAGGTGACCGACCTCGCCGCCGAGGAGGCGAACGCGCTGGCCCACGAGCAGTCCGAGGACGCGCTCGCGGCACTGGACCGCGTCGACGCCCCCGACTCGGAAGCGCTGGGCTACCTCCGCGACTTCGCGACGTTCGTCGTCACGCGGGAGTACTGATTCTCGTAGCGTTCACGCCCGCGCCGGCCCGGACTTCGAGTACCGCGACTCGGCCACGGCGAACACCAGCGTGCTGGTCAGGCCGAGCATCGTCCCCGCGGTCAGCATGCCGGCGAGGTACTGCAGCGACACCTCGTTGAGGAAGTAGGCGCTCACGGCGTGGAGCACGCCGCCGATGGCGAGCACGTAGAACGGCGCGTTCAGGTAGCGCCACTGGAACCGGTTGGCGAGGTACTCGTCGGTGATCTGGCCGAGGCTGGACGTGATGCCGGCGGCGGCGAACCACGTCACCGCGCCGTATATCAGCGCCGCCAGCACCTGCGGCGCGCTCACGTTCCCGCCGGGCGCGTCGCTGCGGACCGCCTCCAGCGTCTCGACGCCGCTGACGCCGCCGACGACCAGCAGCGCCGCCGCCACGACGTAGGTGATGAGCGTCACCCGGCCGGCGTACAGGCCCGTGCGGACCATCTTCGCGAGGTGGTCGAACGTTCGTTCGAGGCCGAGTCCCCGGAAGAGGACGTACAGTCCCAGCAGGGCGGACGTGCTGCCGAACACCGCGCCCGGCAGGCCGACCCAGTCGGCGACGATGGCGAGCGGGTAGATGAGCAGCAGGATGCCCAGCGGGACGAGTATCGTCCCGCGCGTCTCCGGGTCGTTCAGCACCTGCTTGATGGTGTAGTACATCGATTCGAGGTCCTGCGCCTGGCGGACGACGACCCGGCGGACGCCGTCGACCGGCACCCGCGAGCGGATGACGGGGACGACGCTCTCGTCCTGGGCCCCGTCGGTCACGATGACGGCCGTGACCTCCTCGCTGGTGGTGAGGCTGGCGAGGACGGTGTCGACCTCCTCGCCGACCTCGCGGTTCGCGTTGACGTCGTCGCCCTCGGTCCCGGTCACGACGGCCACCTCGACGCTCTCCTCGGCGTCGATGCGGTCGTAGAGGTGGACGCCCTCGAAGATGACGTTCACGTCGCTGTCTTCGGGGTCGGCGGTCGCCAGCGCGACGGCGGCGTCCTCGACGGCGTCGCGGCCGACGACGGGCGTGTCGAAGTCCGTCTTCCGCCCGAGGTCGTCGTCGAGGTCCACGCACAGGACCAGCAGCATCGGCGGCATCTACGTGGCCCGCGTTTAACTCTTTTCGGGAGGCGCGAACCCGCGCCTTTTCAGTGGTGGGCCGCAAATCCCCCGACGATGGCCGGAGAGACGTACAGAACGGTGGCGGAGCGGGGAGAGGCGGCCTTCGAGATCCGCGGCTCGGAGTTCGTCGGGTACGCCGCGCCCGCCGACACGGTCGAGGCAGCCGAGGCGTTCGTCGACGCCATCCGCGAGCGCCACCCGGACGCGACGCACAACGTGCCAGCCTACCGCGTCCGCGCGGACCCGCTCCGGGAGTACCAGAGCGACGCGGGCGAGCCGACGGGGAGCGCGGGCAAGCCGGCGCTGAACGTCCTCCAGCAGCGCGACGTCGAGAACGTCGCCGTCGTGGTGACGCGGTACTACGGCGGGACGAACCTCGGCGTCGGCGGCCTCGCGCGAGCCTACTCGCGAGCCGTCAAGGAGGCGGTCGACGACGCCGGCGTCGTCGAGGAGCGACCGCACGACCGCCTCAGAATCACCGTCGAGTACGACGACTCCGGCACCGTCCGCGGCATCATCGAGAGCGCGGACGCGGAGTTCGAGGCGACCTACGAGGCCGACGTCAGCTTCGCGGTCCGGGTCCCGACCGCCGAGCGCGAGGCGCTGTGTGACCGCGTCCGGAGCGCGACAAGCGGCCGCGCCGACATCAGCGTCGAGGAGTAAACGGTTCTGGAGAAGCGGGGTTACCCGAGCGACCGGATGGCGGTGAACACGCCGTAGCTCACGCCGAACGCGAGGACGAGCGAGGCGACCCACGCCAGCACGGTGAACAGCATCTTCCGGCCGCTGACCCCGCCCTCGCTGGCCGCGTAGCCGCTGCCGACGATGGCGCTGACGATGATCTCGTTGAACGAGACGGGGATGCCGAAGAAGACGGCGCTCTGGGCGATGGCGAACGAGGGGATGAGCGCCGCGATGGAGCGGCGCGGCCCGAGCGCGGAGTAGTCCTGCGCCAGCGCCTTGATCATCCGGGGCGCGCCGGTCCACGACCCGGCGAGCAGGCCGAGGCCGCCACCGACCAGCACCCCGGTGAGCGGGAGTTCGAACGGGTCGAGCAGGGGCAACAACGGTCCGATGGCGAGGCCGACCTGGCTCCCGCCGGCGGAGAACGCCACGAGCGCGCCGAGCGCGAGCAGGAAGCGTCGCTGGCCCGCCGTCGCGTCCGCGACGAGTTGCTGGCGGAGCAGTCCGGCGACGGCGACGGTGACGACGAGCGAGGTGAGGAGCGCGCCCGCGTCGAACCCGGCGACGGCCGGGAGGGCGAGTTCGCGACCGACGGCCGCCGACAGCGACGCGCTCTCGCCGGGTGGCCCGAGCAGGACGAACTCGATGTTGGCGACGATGAGGCCGACGACGCCCCCGAGCAGCGGGATGGCGACGGGCTCGGGGACCCGCTCGTTCCGGAGGAAGCGCGCGGTGCCGTACGCCGCGCCGCCGCCGAGGAACGGCGTCGCGACCCACAGCGTCGCAATCTGCTGGTACTTCGCCCACGCGGGCGCACCGCCGAGCGCGAGGCCGACGCCGACGATGGCGCCGGTGACCGTGAACGCGGTAGCGATGGGATAGCCCGTGAACACGCCGACGGCGACGAGGAAGGCGGCGGTGAGCAGTCCGGTCGTGGCGGCCATCGGCGACAGCGCCTCGCCGACGATGAGTTCGCGGCCCACGGCCTCGGAGACGTTGGCCCCCTGGAGCGTCGCTCCGAGGAAGCCGAGGATGCCGACGAGGAAGCCCGCGCGCATCACCGACAGCGCGTTCGCGCCGACGGCGGGGGCGAACGGGGTCGACCCGCTCGACCCGGCACCGATGGCCCACGCCATGAAGAAGCTCGCAACCCCGGCGACGACGAGCGTCGACAACCCGCTAACCATACCCGGACCGTATCTCCTCCGGTTTCAATAGTGTGTCGACACCGAGCTGGGTTCGTCCCGGCGCTCGATCAGGTCGTGTCGAAGTTCCCGTCGCCGCCGTTCTCCGGCGCGTCGACGCCCTCGGCGGCCTCGACGCTCTCCGTCTCCTTCTCCGTGTCGACGTGCCAGCGGTCGATCTCGTCCTCGTAGTCCGCGAGCCGGTCCGACACCTCCTCTTTGAGCTCGTCGTCGTTGACGTTCACCTCGAAGATGAACTTCTCCTCCTCGTCCGTGCGACTCGTCTGCTGGAGGTTGGCGCTCACGAGGTCGTTGTCGAAGTAGTAGGGCGCGAGCTGGGTCATCACGTTCTGGTAGACGGTGTCCTCGACCCGCCGGATCGCCTTGCGCCCCGCCGAGTCGGCGGCGCGGGCGACGTAGTTCACGGAGTCCTGCCAGCGGTCGACCGCGCCCTCCGTGTCGTCCTCCTCCAGCTTCTCGTACGACTCGGTCAGCTTCTCGCCCGCCGTCTTGAGGTCCTCGTCGGGTGCCTCGCCCGCCTGTTCTCCCTTGCCCTCGCTGACGTGGGCCTGCTCGGCGGTCTTCTCCGCGACGTCGTCGCCGAGTCGTTCGTGGGTCTTGGGTCGCCACTCTTCCCACTCCTCGAACGCGTCGCCGGTCGTTCCGGCCTCCCGGAGCGCCTGGGTGATGCGCTCGCCGTGTTCCACGACGTCGCCCCAGTCGCCCCGTTGCTTGAATCCTGAGATGCTCTCTTCCATCAGATTGGTGCTCCCGTAGGTCTTCCGTCGATATACCTTTTGTCCCCGCCGTCACGCCCACGGCGCGCGGAGGTGCACGTGGAAGTACTTCCCGCAGTCCGACTCGCCGCAGACCGGACAGCCGTCCTCCCGGACGTCGGTCGCCCCGTCCGCGACGGCCGGATCCGCTTCCACGTCGCCGGCCGCGATGACCCGCGACCCGGCGTGCCCGAGCTCGTATCCGCCGTCCGTCTCCCGAAGGAAGTACGCACAGAGCTTCGTCAGGTGGTAGTTGAACTTCCCCGTGTCGCGGACGCCGACGCGCTCGCGCAGTTCGGTGAACGTCAGCGACCCGTCCGCCTCCGCGAGCTCTCGCAGGATTGCCATCCGGATCTCGTTGCCCAGCACCTCGAGGGCGTCGGTCGGGTCCTCGCCCATGAGGTCCTGTCGCGCGGCCGTCATCATCAATCTACCGTCCGCGCCAGCGGAACTCTAATCGTTCCTACAGAACTGGCGTTCACGGAACGCTCAAGACCGTCTCCCGCGTCGGACTCCGACGTGACCGCCACCGACTCCGGGGCGTCCGCGCTCCCCGACCGGGTCGCCGCGCTCCTCCCCACGTCGCTCGCTCGCCGACTGGCCGTGCTCGCCGATCCGGGGTTCCGCCGACTGCTCGCCGCGCGCAGCGTCAGCAAGTTCGGCGACGGCCTCTACTCCGTCGCGGCGATGTGGCTGGTGTACGACCTCACGGGGTCGACCGCGTACACCGGCCTCGCGGGCGTGCTCACGCGCGCACCGGGAGTGTTAAAGATCCTCGTCGGACCGCTCGTCGACCGCGCCAGCCTGGACCGCGTGCTCACCTACTCGGAGGTCGTCCAGGGACTCGTCGTGCTGGCGGTGCCGCTCGCCGCCGCCCTCGGCCACCTCGACGTCGTCGTCGTGCTCGCGGTGATGCCCCTGCTCGCGCTGGCGAACCTGTTCGCCGGACCGGCCCAGACCGCCGCCCTGCCCCGACTGGTCGACGAGGACCGCCTCGTCCGCGCGAACTCGGTCGCCTCCGTCGTCTCGAAGACCGTCGACACGACGTCCAACACCGTCGCGGGCGCGCTCGTCGCCCTCGCCGGCGGCGTCGCGGTGTACGTCGTCGACGCCGTCACCTTCGCGGTCGCGGCGCTGGCGTTCGCCTCGCTGTCGGTCCCGACCAGACCGGCGGAGGGCGAGTTCGCCGCCGGGAACTACCTCGCCGACCTCCGGGCGGGAGTCGCCCTGCTCGCCGGGTCGGTCGCCGGACGCATGCTGGTCGCGAGCACGTTCGCCAACTTCCTCACCGGCGTCGCGCTCGCGGTCCTGCCCGCGTTCGCCGCCTCGTTCGGCGGCGCGTCGACGTACGGCCTGCTGCTCGCGGGGATGACCGCCGGCACCGTCGTCGGCTCCGTCGCCGCGTCGGGCGTCGACGGCCTGCCGATGGGTCGCGTCACCGTCGTCGGGTTCGTCGCGTCCGCCGCGCTCTGGACCGGTGCAGTGGTCGTCCCCGGCGTGCTGGCGACGGTCGCGCTGTTCGCCGCCTCGCGGGTGCCCCACGGCGTGTACAACGTCTCGGCGATGGCGACGGTCCAGACCGGCGTCCCCGACGACCTGCTCGGGCGCGTCTCCGCGACCGTCGGCAGCGCGTCCAGCCTCGTGCTGCCCGCCGGCATGCTGGTCGGCGGGCTGGCGGGCGAACGACTGGGGAGCAGGACGGTGATGCTGCTGGGCGGCGTCGGAACGGTGCTGGCGGCCGCCTACTGGCTGGCCCTGCCGTCGCTACGGCGGTTCGGGCCGCCGACGGCGGTCACGCCCGGCGAGTTCGGCGGTCAGCGGCCGTAGGTGATCCGCTGGACGAACGCATCCAGCCGTCGCTTCGCGCGCCCGACGAGCTCGACGTGCCAGCTCGCCGCCCGCAGTTGAGCCTCGTCGACCTCGATTCGGTCGCCGTCGTAGGCGTCGCCACCGCCCGTCGCGTCGACCACCGACGAGAGCCCGCAACGGCCGCAGGACTCGGTCTTCCGGTCGTCCATGTCCGCTCGTACGGCACCCTCCTTGTTACGTGTTCGGATGGCGCGAAGCGTCTCGTCTCCGGCGAACGCCGAGGCGTTCGACTTCCAACCGCGGCAGGTCGGCGGCCGCCGCGGTCGCGGTTCGCGTCCCCGGAAGCGGTTCCGCAAGTAGTTTATAGCCGCTCGCGCAACGTTCCGCTTGATTACAGTACATGCCGAGGCCAGAGGTTCTCGAACGAGTCAAGGAGGCCGAAAGCGAGGCTGACGAAATCGTTGCCGAGGCCGAGGAGGACCGCGACGAGCGGATCTCCGAGGCTCGACAGCGCGCGGAGGAGATCCGCGAGGAAGCCGAGACGGAGGCCGCCGAGCTGGAGGAGCAGCGTCTGGCAGAGGCGCGCGAAGACATCGAGGCCGAGCGCGAAGAGATCCTCGCCGAAGGCGAGGAGGAGCGCGAAGTGCTCGAGTCGCGCGCCGAAGAAAACGTCGACGACGTCATAGAGCACGTCGTCAACCGGTTCCGGGAGGCGGTGCATGCTCAGACCTGAGCGAATGAGCAAGGTCTCGGTGACGGGATCACGGCGGGTGATGGACGACGTCATCGAGGCCATCCACGAGCTGAACCTGGTCCACCTGTCCAACTACGACGACTCGTGGGAGGGGTTCGACCCCGGCAACCCCATCGAGGGAGCCGACGAGGCGTCCGACAAGCTCGTGACGGTCCGCTCCATCGAGAGCATCCTCGACGTCGACGAGGAGGACGCGGGCCCGAGCCGCATCGTCACCGACGAGGCGCTCGAGGAGGAGCTCGCGGACATCCGCGAGCAGGTCAACGACCTCGACGACCGTCGCAACGAGCTCCAGGGCGAGCTCCGGAGCGTCGAGGAACGCATCGACGCCGTGGAGCCGTTCGCCGAACTGGGCATCGACCTCGACCTCCTGTCGGGCTACGACAGCCTGCAGGTCGCGGTCGGTGAAGGCAACCCCGACGCCGTCCGCGACCTCCTCTCGGACCACGACGACGTCCGGGAGTTCGAGCTGTTCGCCGAGGACCGGACGATGGCGGTCTTCGCGCGGCCGACCGCCGACGCCGACGAGGACGCGCTGGACGAGGCGCTGGTCGGCATCGACTTCGCCGCCCACGAGATCCCGGACGCGTCCGGCAGTCCGAGCGACTACGTCGACGAACTCCGCCACGAGCGCCAGCAGCTCGAATCGGAGCTCGACGACGTCGAGAACGAACTCGAAGAGGTTCGCCTCGACGCCGCCGGCTTCCTGCTGGCGGCCGAGGAGAAGCTCTCCATCGAGGTCCAGAAGGCGGAGGCTCCGCTCCAGTTCGCCACGACGAAGAACGCCTTCGTCGCCGAGGGGTGGATTCCGACGGAGAACTACGCCGACCTCGAACGCGCGCTCGACGATGCCGTCGGGGACCACGTCGACCTCGAGGAGCTCGAACGCGCCGAGTACGAGGAGCACGACGGCCACCACGCGCCGCTCGAACAGGCCGAGGTCGCCGCCGACGGCGGCACGGTGTCGATGGGCGACGACGACCCGCCGGTCGTCCAGGACAACCCAGGCCCCGTGAAGCCGTTCGAACTCCTCGTCGAGACCATCAACCGGCCGAAGTACTTCGAGTTCGACCCGACGGTCATCCTGTTCCTGACGTTCCCCGTGTTCTTCGGGTTCATGATCGGCGACCTCGGGTACGGGCTGCTGTACATGGCCATCGGTTTCTGGCTGTACACCGGCTTCGACTCGGACGCGATCCGGAGCCTCGGCGGCATCGCCGTCTGGGCCGGCGCGTTCACCGCCATCTTCGGCGTCCTGTACGGCGAAGTGTTCGGCTTGCACCAGCTCGGCGAGATCGTCTGGGGCGGCAACCCGCCGATGCACAAGGGTCTCCAGCCCGCGTACGGCGACTACGCCACCGCGTGGCTCGTGCTGAGCCTGCTCGCCGGCATCGTCCACCTCACCATCGGGTGGGTGTTCGACTTCATCGAGAACCTGAGCCACGGCATCGTCGACGCGATGCAGGAGAGCGGCTCCTGGCTGATGATGATGTTCGGCCTGTGGGCGTGGATCTTCGCCAACACGCCGCCGTGGGGCGCGGCTCCCCCACTCCTCGCCGGTCCGGAGAGCATCTTCAACGGCAACCCGTTCGCGTTCGGGTTCACCACCCTGCCGGAGACGGCCGGGCTGGTCGGCATCGCCGTGTTCTTCGTCGGTCTCGTCCTGCTCGTGTCGGGCGACCCCGTCGAGGGCGTCGAGTTCCTCAACGTGCTCGTGAACGTCCTGTCGTACACCCGGCTGGGCGCCGTTCTGCTGGCGAAGGCCGGCATGGCGTTCGTGGTCAACCTGCTGTTCTTCGGCGTCTACGTGACCGGCGACCCCGGTCACGAGGCGTGGCACTTCGGCATCAGCCACATGCCACACGTCGGTGACATGGCCCACGGCCACGAGGTCACCAGCATCATGTTCCCCGGCCTGGTCCACTCCGGCGCCGCGGGCCTGCTGGTCGGCCTGCTGATCCTCGTGCTCGGCCACCTGCTCGTGCTCGCGCTCGGTGTCACGAGTGCCGGCCTGCAGGCGGTGCGTCTCGAGTACGTGGAGTTCTTCGGCAAGTTCTACGAGGGCGGCGGCGAGAAGTACACGCCGTTCGGCTACGAGCGGTCGCACACGACGCAGGACTAGACCGCACGTCGCCGAACGCCCACCGTCTTCGTTCTGCCTCGGCTCTTCAGCGTACGCTCTCGTCCGCGAGGGGTGTTAGCGCGACTCCCGTTCCCTGTGTATTGCTACCATGATTTTTCGGCTACAGTCCCCGAAACACCCGAATCCGTCCGGTCCGTTTGGGAAGTTTTATGACGCCTGTGGCGTGAACTTCCTCCTGTTCGGTTACGAGAGAGCCTACGGAGGACCAAGAAATCATGTTCGAATTCGTATTCGCGTTCGTCAACACACTCGCACCGCTCGCACAGGACCAGGCCGCAGCTGCGCCGGCCATCCCGCCGAAGGCCGCCGCCGCGCTCGCTGTCGGTCTCGCCGCGCTCGGTTCCGGCTACGCGGAGCGCGGTATCGGTGCCGCGGCCGTCGGCGCCGTCACGGAAGACCAGGACCTCTTCGGTACGGGCCTCATCCTGACGGTCCTGCCGGAGACGCTGGTCATCCTGGCGCTGGTCACGGTCTTCGTGGTCTAAACGCACCCCATCCCTCTTCATTATGAGCCTGGAAACGGTAGCTGAAGATATTAGGAACGAAGCCCGCGAGCGCGCGGAGGAAATCCGCGAAGACGGCGAAGCCCGAGCAGCGGATATCCTCGACGAGGCCGAAGCCGACGCGGACGACATTCTCGCGGCGAAAGAGAGCGAAATAGAGAACGAGATCGAGCAGGAGCGCGAACAGCGCCTCTCCAGCGCGAAGCTCGAAGCGAAGCAGAAGCGCCTGGAGGCCCGGCGCGACGTGCTCCAGGAGGTCCGCGCAGACGTCGAGGAGCGCGTCGGCAACCTCGGCGGCGAGGACCGGGAGGAGCTGACGCGGACGCTGCTCGACGCGGCCGCCGAGGAGTTCGACTCGGACGACACCATCACGGTGTACGGGCGTGCCGACGACGAGGAACTGCTCACCGACGTTCTCGCGGACTACGACGGCTTCGAGTACGCCGGCGAGGTCGACTGCCTCGGCGGCGTCGTCGTCGAGAGCGAGCAATCCCGCCTCCGCGTGAACAACACGTTCGACTCCGTGCTCGAGGACGTGTGGGAAGACAACCTCAAGGAAATCAGTTCACGGCTGTTCGAGCAATGAGGGCGACAGACGAATCGGGCACCTCGAACTACGAGTACGTCAACGCCCGCGTGAGGGCGCGTCGAGCCGCGCTGTTCGACGACGAGGACTACCGCAAGCTGCTCCGCATGGGACCGGGCGAGATCGCCCGGTTCATGGAGGAGTCGGAGTACGAGTCCGAGGTCAACGCGCTCGGCGCGCGGTACGACGGCGTCGACCTCATCGAGTACTCGCTGAACCGCAACCTCGCGAAGCACTTCAACGACCTGCTCGACTGGTCCGGCGGTGACCTCTACTCCTTCATCGCCCGCTACCTGCGGAAGTTCGACGCCTGGAACGTCAAGACAGTCGTGCGCGGCATCTACGCCGACGCCGACCGCGAGGACGTCCAGTCCGACCTCATCCGCGCGGGCGAGTTCGACGACGCGTTCCTCGACCGACTGACGGAGGCCGGCTCCATCGAGGACGTCGTCGACCTGCTCGACGGCACCATCTTCGGCGATCCCGTCGACGCGGCGTACGAGGACTACGAGGAGAGCGGTCTGCTCGTCCCGCTGGAGAACGCCGTCGACCGCGCGTTCTACGAGGAACTGATGGCGGGCGTCACGGAGTCCCAGAACCGTGCGCTCCAGCTGTACGTCGAGTTCCTGCAGGCCGAGATCGACTTCCGGAACGTCCGGAACGCACTGCGCATCAGCCGGAGCGGTGCGGACATCGACCCCTCGGAGTACTTCATCGAGGGCGGGCGGCTGTTCAGCGCGAGCGAGATCGCGCAGCTGGCCGGTAACACCGACGAACTCGTCGCGCGCATCCGCGACAGCACGTACGGTCGTGACCTCGACGACGCGCTGGACGAACTCGAACGCGCCGACAGCCTCATCGGGTTCGAGCACGCACTAGACGCTGCACTGCTCGAGTACTCGGACCACCTCTCGTACGCTTTCCCGCTGTCGGTGTGTCCGGTGCTCGCGTACGTTCTCGCCAAGGAGCGCGAGGTGGACAACATCCGCGCCATCGCACGCGGTCGCGAGGCCGGCCTCTCCGAGGACGAGATCGAGGAGGAACTGGTGATACTATGAGCCAGGAGATAGCCGTCATCGGCAGTCCGGAGTTCACGACCGGGTTCCGGCTCGCCGGCGTCCGGAAGTTCGAGAACGTGCCGGAGGAGCAGAAGGAGGCGGAGCTCGACGACGCCGTTTCTCGCGTCCTGGACGACGACGACGTCGGCATCATCGTGATGCACGACGAGGACATGTCGCACCTCTCGCGGAACGTCCGCAACGACGTCGAGACGAGCGTCGAACCCACCCTCGTGACGCTGGGTGGCGGCGCGGGGAGCGGCGGTCTCCGCGACAAGATCAAGCGTGCAATCGGTATCGACCTTATGGAAGAAGACGAACAAGGAGACAACGAATGAGCCAAGCAACAGAATCTGACGTCGTTCGAGAGGACGGCGTGATCGAGAGCGTGAGCGGTCCCGTGGTTACCGCAACGGACCTCGACGCCCGGATGAACGACGTCGTCTACGTCGGCGACGAAGGGCTGATGGGCGAGGTCATCGAGATCGAAGGCAACATCACGACCATCCAGGTCTACGAGGAGACGTCCAACGTCGCACCCGGCGAACCCGTCGAGAACACGGGCGAGCCGCTGTCCGTGGACCTCGGTCCGGGCATGCTGGACTCCATCTACGACGGCGTCCAGCGCCCGCTGACGGTCCTGGAGGACAAGATGGGCGCGTTCCTCGACCGCGGTGTCGACGCACCCGGTATCGACCAGGACGACACCTGGACGTTCGAGCCCACCGTCTCGGAGGGCGACGAGGTGTCCGCCGGCGACATCGTCGGGACCGTTCCCGAGACCCAGAGCATCGAGCACAAGGTCATGGTCCCGCCGGACTACGAGGGCGGCGAGGTCGTCGACGTCAAGAGCGGCGAGTACGCCGTGACGGAGACCATCGTCGAACTCGACAACGGCGAGGAGGTCCAGATGCAGCAGGAGTGGCCGGTCCGCGAGGCGCGGCCCGCCCAGGACAAGAAGACGCCGCGGACGCCGCTGGTGACGGGCCAGCGCATCCAGGACGGCCTGTTCCCGCTCGCGAAGGGTGGGACGGCGGCGATTCCGGGGCCGTTCGGCTCCGGCAAGACCGTCACCCAGCAGCAGCTCGCCAAGTGGGCCGACGCCGACATCGTCGTCTACATCGGCTGCGGCGAGCGCGGCAACGAGATGACGGAGGTCATCGACGACTTCCCGGAGCTGGAGGACCCCCAGACCGGGAAGCCGCTGATGTCCCGGACCTGCCTCATCGCGAACACGTCGAACATGCCCGTGGCCGCGCGCGAATCCTGCGTGTACACCGGCATCACCATCGCGGAGTTCTACCGCGACATGGGGTACGACGTCGCGCTGATGGCCGACTCCACCTCGCGGTGGGCGGAGGCCATGCGCGAGATCTCCTCGCGGCTGGAGGAGATGCCCGGCGAGGAGGGCTACCCCGCGTACCTGGCCGCGCGCCTCTCGGAGTTCTACGAGCGTGCCGGCTACTTCGACAACATCAACGACACCGAAGGCTCGGTCACCGTCGTGGGCGCGGTCAGCCCGCCGGGCGGTGACTTCTCCGAGCCGGTCACCCAGAACACGCTGCGCATCGTGAAGACGTTCTGGGCGCTGGACGCCGACCTCGCGGAACGGCGTCACTTCCCGGCCATCAACTGGAACGAGTCCTACTCGCTGTACAAGGACCAGCTCGACCCGTGGTTCCAGGAGAACGTCGCCGAGGACTGGCCGGAGACGCGCCAGTGGGCGGTCGACATCCTCGACGAGGAGGACGAACTCCAGGAGATCGTCCAGCTCGTCGGCAAGGACGCGCTGCCCGAGGACCAGCAGCTCACGCTCGAGGTCGCCCGCTACATCCGCGAGGCGTTCCTCCAGCAGAACGCGCTGCACGACGTGGACACCAACTGTCCGCCGGAGAAGTCCTACACCATCCTCAAGGCCATCCAGACGTACAACGACGAGGCGTTCGAGGCGCTCGACGCGGGCGTCCCGGTGGACGAGATCACCGACATCGACGCCGCACCGCGGCTGAACCGCATCGCGACGACCCCCGACGACGAGGTCGACGAGTTCGTCGCGGACCTGGAGTCCGACATGAAAGAGCAGCTCAGGGAGAAGTACTAACATGAAAGAGTACCAGACCATCACCGAGATCAGCGGTCCGCTGGTGTTCGCCGAGGTCGACGAGCCCATCGGGTACGACGAGATCGTCGAGATCGAGACGCCGGCCGGCGAGACACTGCGCGGCCAGGTGCTCGAATCGAGCGACGGTCTCGTCTCCATCCAGGTGTTCGAGGGCACCGAGGGCATCGACCGCGAGTCCTCGGTCCGTTTCCTCGGCGAGACCATGAAGATGCCCGTCACGGAGGACCTGCTCGGACGCGTCCTCGACGGGTCTGGCCAGCCCATCGACGGCGGCCCCGACATCGTCCCCGACCGGCGCGACGACATCGTCGGCGCGGCGATCAACCCGACGGCCCGCGAGTACCCCGAGGAGTTCATCCAGACCGGCGTCTCCGCCATCGACGGCATGAACACGCTGGTCCGCGGCCAGAAGCTCCCCATCTTCTCCGGGTCCGGCCTGCCGCACAACGAACTCTCGCTCCAGATCGCCCGCCAGGCGACCGTTCCGGAAGAGGAGGACGCCGGCGACGACGACGAGGGGACGGAGTTCGCAGTGGTCTTCGGCGCCATGGGCATCACCGCGGAGGAGGCCAACGAGTTCATGGAGGACTTCGAGCGCACCGGCGCGCTGGAGCGCTCCGTGGTCTTCATGAACCTCGCCGACGACCCCGCAGTCGAGCGGACGGTCACGCCCCGCCTCGCGCTCACCACGGCGGAGTACCTCGCGTTCGACAAGGGCTACCACGTGCTGGTCATCCTGACGGACATGACCAACTACTGTGAGGCCCTGCGCGAGATCGGTGCGGCCCGCGAAGAGGTGCCGGGTCGCCGTGGCTACCCCGGGTACATGTACACCGACCTGGCGCAGCTGTACGAGCGCGCCGGTCGTATCGAGGGTCGCGAGGGCTCTGTCACCCAGATCCCCATCCTCACGATGCCGGGCGACGACGACACCCACCCCATCCCGGACCTGACGGGATACATCACCGAGGGGCAGATCTACATCGACCGCGACCTCAACTCGCAGGGCGTCGTCCCGCCGATCAACGTGCTGCCGAGCCTCTCGCGGCTGATGGACGACGGTATCGGCGAGGGCCTCACCCGCGAGGACCACGGCGACGTCTCCGACCAGATGTACGCCGCGTACGCGGAGGGTGAGGACCTGCGCGACCTCGTGAACATCGTCGGTCGCGAGGCGCTCTCCGAGCGTGACAACAAGTACCTCGACTTCGCCGACCGGTTCGAGGAGGAGTTCGTCGACCAGGGCTTCGACACGAACCGCTCCATCGACGAGACCCTCGACATCGGCTGGGACCTCCTCGGCATGCTGCCCAAGGAGGAGCTCAACCGCATCGACGAGGAGCTCATCGAGGAGCACTACCCCGAAGGCGAGGAAGCCGAGGAAGTCGCCGCCGACTGACGCCACGGCTCCGTTCTCTCTCGTCTTTCTTCCACCGTCGCGAGCGGCGTAGCCGCGCTCTCCGATGGCGAGCGGCAGTCTGCGAGACTGCAGTGGCTCTTTCACCCTCCGGAGTACTTTTCATACAGTCGAACCAGTTGCGAATATGGAACGTCGCAGGTCCTTGTCGCTCGTGCTCGTCGCCTGCGTGCTGCTCGCGGGCTGTACGGCGACCAGTCCGTCGACGGCTCCGACGGAGACGACCAGTGTCACGTCTGCGACGCCCACCGAAACGACGTCGACCTGTCCGCCGGACGAGGACCTCGCCCGCAGACCGCTCCCGGACGCCCCCGAGAACGTCACCCGGGAGAGCGTCCGGTCGTTCGCCGCGGCATACGAGGAGGCGTCGGTCTGGAACCGCGAGCGAGCGGACTCGACGCTCTCGCTCGGCGTACACGTGTCCGAGGCGACCGTCGTGAACCGGACCGGGACGGGCTACGTCGTCCACCTCGAAGGCGGGTTCTCCTTCGAGGAGTGCCTCGACGGAAGTGGCGTCGCCGGCGAGGGCATCGTCCGGACGAACTACTTCGTCAACGAGACCACCGTCGTCCGACTCGAAAGCCCGGACAGTCGAGCCGCCGACCCGCGAAACGGCGGGACGGTCGTCGAGCGATTGGTGTCCTGACGACTCTTCGACGGCCGGCGTTCGGTGACTGGTCCCCCTGAGCGACGGCGACGCCACCCGTCACTCGCTCACCGCGACCGGAGACGTCCCTCGCGGGCCACGTCCAGGCCGCCGTCGCGTGCGTGCGCGAGCAGCGCCTCGTGCTGGGGACCGTGGCTCGCCACGACGCGGTCGCGGGCGAACGCCGACAGCACGTCCGCGTGAGAGAGGTAGCTCATGGCGGCGACGTCGTACTCGCGGTCCGACTCCAGTCGCTCGCCGCCGACGAAGACCGTCTCGTCCCGTACCGTCGCCCCGCCCGAGACGAGGCGGCCGTGCGTGTCGTCGACCGCGGTCCGTCCCGCGAGCAGCGCCTCGCGGAGGTCGCGACCCGGAACCCGGAGTTCGACGAGGTCGGAGCCGAACGGGGCGACGCCGATCACGTCGGCGGTGGTGACCTGTCCCTCGAGTCGCCGGCGGACCGACGCCTCGAACGCGAGCCCGACGTCTGCGCCCGCGACCTCGCGGTAGGCGTCGGTGACGAACCCGGCGACCGACGGGCGGTCGAGTGGCTCGCCGAGACGTGCCACCACCTCGTCGAGACCGAGTCGGTCCCGTCGGGCTCGATAGGCGTCGGCGACCGACTCGTCGACCGGTGCGCCCGCGACGTCGAGGTCCTCGACGGTCGGCTCTCCACCGAGTTCGACCTCCACGAGGTGCGCGCCGGCGGGCCGACGGACGAGGAGCGTCCCGTCGACTCGTTCGGTGACGCGCTCGTGGTCGTGGCCGCCGAGGATCACGTCCGCGTCCACGTTCCGGGCGACTTCGGCGTCCGTCGCGCCCGCGTGCGAGCAGATCACGACGTACTCGGCGCCTCGCTCACGGCAGGCGGCGGCCGCCTCGCGCGCGGCCGCGACCGGGTCTTCGAACGCGCAGTCGACCGCGTACGACAACGACGCCGTGTCCGGATGCGCGAGTCCGACGACGCCGACGCGGCGGCCGTCGACCTCGAACACCTCGCTCTCGGCGACGTCGCCGGGGAAGTCCTCGACGTTGGCGCAGAGCCACCGCGGGGGCGTCGACGCGGCGAAGTCCGCCAGCCAGTCCGGGCCGTGGTCGAGGTCGTGGTTGCCGAACGTGTCCGCGTCCGGCCGGACGGCCTCGAAGAACTCGCGGGCGACGCCCCGGCCGTCGTCCGAGCAGAACGAGAGCGAACAGAGGGCGGTCGTGTCCCCCGACCCCAGCACGAGGGCGTCGTCGCCGCGGCGGTCGTCGATGCAGCCGGCGAGGCGGCCGACGCGTTCGGGGTGGTCGTAGACGCTCTCGAGGTCCGCGTAGTGGAGGAGGCGGACTGGCTGACCTGATTCCTTGCGGTCCGTCGGCTGGTCGGAGTCGTCGGACATGGTTTGGCGGTGACGCGTCCCGGGGGACGCGCCGGAGTTGTCCGCGGGTTGGTGGACGGGGGTGAAAAATCTGGCCCCGGGAGGAGTCGTCTGTAAACAGTTAACCCGCTTGAGCCACAAGACCCCGCCAAGATGGCCAAGGACGTCAAGCCCACTCGGAAGAACCTGATGCAGATCGAGGACCGCATCGAGCTCTCCGAGCGCGGGCACGGGACGCTGGAGAAGAAGCGTGACGGCCTCATCATGGAGTTCATGGACATCCTCGACCAGGCCCAGGACGTCCGTTCCGGGCTCAACGAGGACTACGAGGAGGCCCAGCAGAAGATCAACATGGCGCGCGCCATGGAGGGCGACGTGGCGGTTCGCGGTGCTGCCGCCGCGCTCAAGGAGCACCCCGAGATCACCACCGAGTCGAAGAACATCATGGGCGTCGTCGTGCCCCAGATCGAGTCCTCGAAGGTGAAGAAGTCGCTCGACCAGCGCGGGTACGGCGTGCTCGGCACGAGCGCCCGCATCGACGAGGCGGCCGAGGCCTACGAGGAGCTCCTGGAGAGCATCATCCTCGCCGCCGAGGTGGAGACGGCGATGAAGAAGATGCTCACCGAGATCGAGACGACCAAGCGCCGCGTCAACGCCCTGGAGTTCAAGCTCCTCCCCGAGCTGAACGAGGCCCAGGACTACATCGAGCAGAAACTCGAGGAGCAGGAGCGCGAGGAGATCTTCCGCCTGAAGAAGATCAAGAGCAAGAAGGAAGAAGAGGAGAAGGAGGAGCGCCAGGCCGAGGAGGCCGAACCCGTCGAGGGCGAAGTCGTCGCGACGAGCTAGCGCGTCGACCGCTTCCCCTCTTCTCGCTGTTCTCGCTTCTTCCGGTACCTTCCGTCCCGTAGCCACCGCGTCGGCTCCGCGGTCGTCCCCGTGCTGGGGACCGTGGCTCGCCACGACGCGGTCCTCGTCCGGCGGGAGGAGAACCGCCGTTCTCCGAAGCTACTTGGGTCCGCGCCCGGACGGTGGGCGCATGGTGACGCCCTGACCGCTCGACGGCGGCGACGCCCCCGAACTCCGGTCGTCTACGCCGACCACCCACCGTGGGCAGACCGGACCGGGGCCGAGGTCCGCGAACTCCTCGCGAACACGGACGAGGCCGTCGGCCTCCGCGAGGCGGCCGGCGCGCTCGTCGCCGCGGCCCGCGTCCTGACCGACTACCGCGAGTACGGGATGGTGTACGACGTCGTCGTGGCCGACGACCGTCGCGGCGAGGGCCTCGGCGTGCGACTGATGGAAGCGGTCGCGTCCCACTCCGCGCTCGACGACGTCCACCTGGCGCTGCACTGCCGCGAGGACCTCGTCCCCTTCTACGAGCGCTGCGGGTTCACGCCCCACGACCGCGACGTCGAACTCCCGAACGGCGAGACGATGACCTATCGCATCGTGGCGCGCGAGGACTGACCGTTCTCAGGCGCGCAGCAGGAGCAGCGCGCCGACGCCGGCGACCAGCGACAGCAGCACGCTGTCGGTGCGCCAGGCGACGAGGACGACGAGCGCGCCGGCCGCCCAGGTCGGCGGCCCCGCGCTCGCGAGTTCGGGGAGGACGACCGCCACCACGAGCGCGCCGGGCAGGGCTTCGAGGCCGGCCTCGGTCCGTTCGGACACCTCGACGCGGCCCAGCAGCCAGAGGCCGCCCGCCTTCGTGACGTAGGTCGCGACGCTCATCCCGAGCACGACCGCGACGACGCGCGGGTCGAGGTCAACCATCGTAGCGGGCCACCTCCACGAGGCTGCCGGCCAGACCGCCGAGCAGGATGTACCACTTCCCGGGGAGCATCCCCGCGGCGAGAAGGGCGACGCCGCCGGCCGCCGTCCACGGCAGCAGGTCGGACCGGCCGTCCCAGAGGTCGACAGCGAGCGTGAGGAAGATGGCCGCGAGCACGAAGTCCAGGCCGTACCGCGCCGGGTCACCGACGACGCCGCCGGCCGTCGCCCCGACGACGGTCGCGGCGACCCAGAAGCTCCAGATGGCGACGCCGCTCCCCAGCAGGAACGCGCCCTGGCGGCTTCCCGCCTCCAGTTCGCGCATCGTCAGCGCCCAGTTCTCGTCGGCGGTGAAGAAGACGCTCCCGTACGCGCGCACGGGCGAAAGGTGCCGGAACCACGGGCGCAGGCTCGCGCCCATCAGCAGGTACCGGAGGTTGACGACGGTCGTCGTGACGAGCAGGGTCGCCGCGGGGATGGGCCACCGCCACAGCTCCACGGCGACGAGCTGGGCGGCGCCCGCGAGGACGGTCGCGCTCATCAGCGCCGCCTCGGCGACGCTCAGCCCCGCCTGTCGCGCGATGACGCCGAAGACGACGCCGTAGCCGGCGACGCCCAGCGCGACGGGCACGCACTCGCGGTAGCCGTCGCGGAACCCCGTCCACGAGAACGTCACCGCGCGGTCCGGGCTGGGCCCCCGCTCGCGCTCCGTCCCGGTACTGGACTCGCGCGCACTGCCGTCTGTCTCCGCGCTCACCGCGCTCCCTCCGTCGCGGCTCGCTTCGCTACTCGCCCGTTCCAGGGAGTCGGTCGTCGGTCGACGCGTCGCTCCGGTCGCGGTTCGACAGGCCACATCCGTCGTCGACCACTACCCCGCTCCAGCGGCCTAAGTGCTCGGAGAAGAGGCGTTCTCCTTCGGGGGCTCCGGGGTGTTACTCCTCGTGCGCGACCGCCGCGTCGACGGTCTCGACGAGCGTCGCCCCGCGGTCGCTGAGCGCGTACGCGCCGTCCTGCCGGACGAGGAGGCCGTCGTCGTCCAGTCGCCGGAGGTGGTAGTTGAGCTTGCCGTTGTCGTCGACGGGCGAGGCCGCCCTGAGGTCGGTGTACGAGAGCGGCTCTGCGCTGTCGGCGAGCGCGGTGAGGATGCCGAGCCGGTTCTCGTCGGAAAGTGCCTCGAACGTGGTCGACGCCCGGGCGAGGTCCGCCGGCTCGGGGGTCGTGGCTCCGTCCTGCTCCTCGTGGGGCCACAGCCAGTGGGGGATCGCCATCGCTCGTCGGTACGGACGGTTTCAACAAAAAGAACGGTGGTCGGTCGCTAGACGTAGGTGAACCACTCGTCGTGGTCGTCGATGCGCCGGTGGACGAGGTCGAAGAACCGCGACTGGATCTCCTCGGTGATGGGACCGCGACCGCCGTTGCCGATCTCGACGTTGTCGACCTTCCGGATGGGGGTGACCTCCGCGGCGCTGCCGGTGAAGAACAGCTCGTCGGCGGTGTTGAGCTCGCCGCGGCTGATGCTCACGTTGTCGTGGACGGTGTAGCCCATCTCCTCGGCGAGCGTGATGACGCTCTGGCGGGTGATGCCGTCGAGGATGCTCTCGGAGAGCCCGGGCGTGTAGAGTTCGCCGTCGCGGACGAGGAAGAGGTTCTCGCCGGGCCCCTCGGCGACGTTGCCCTCCTTGTTCAGGACGAGCGCCTCGGCGTAGCCGTTGCGGCGGGCCTCCTCGCCGGCGAGCATGCTGTTGACGTACAGGCCCGTCGTCTTCGCGTTGGTCGGTATCTGGCTGGAGGCGTGCTTGCGCCACGAGGAGACCATCACCTCGACGCCGTTCTCCAGCGCCTCCTCGCCCAGGTACGCGCCCCACGGCCACGCGGCGATGGTGACGTCGGTCGGACACCCCTCGGGGTTGACGCCGAGGCTGTCGTAGCCGAAGTAGGCGATGGGACGGACGTAGCAGGACGCCAGGTCCTCGCGGTCGATGAGTTCCAGCGTCGCCTCCGTCAGCTCCTCCGGCTCGTACTCGATGTCCATGTCGTACGGCTTGCAGGAGTCGTAGAAGCGCTCCAGGTGTTCCTCCCAGCGGAAGATGGCCGGGCCCTTCTCGGTGTCGTAACAGCGCACCCCTTCGAACACGCCTGTCCCGTAGTGTAGGCCGTGGGTGAGGACGTGGATCTGTGCGTCGTCCCAGTCGACGAACTCGCCGTCCATCCAGATCGTATCCACGTCCATCTCGTCGAAGCTCATACGTCAGTCCCATCGAAGGCCAGGGTTATCAGCTTTGACGATTGTCCCTGGACGATTGTGGACGAGGACGGGGGGAGACCTGCCGTTCCGCCGACGGGAGTCGCCGAACGGGCACTCGCACGAGACACGTCCTTCTGCCCCGTGGTTTCGGAGTTTCCACGCCTGGCGTTCGCGACAACGCTCTCACTCCCGCCACGGGTGGTCCGGGGGAAGGTCGGCGAACTCGTCCTCTCCGTGCTGTTCCTTCACGATGTTCACCAGCAGCCCGTCGACCAGCAGGTCGTAGACGTTGACCGCTGCGATGGCGATGCCGCCCACGACGGCGAGATAGCTCCCGAGTCGCGGGTCGTCGTAAATGATGATGACGGCCCCCATTCCTGCGAACATCGTCCCGAGGAGGAACGAGTCCGCCCGGATCGAGTCCTGGCCGAACGGGGCGAAGACCTCGTACACCGTCATACCGAGCGTGAACGGGTACGCCCAGAATGGCACCCAGCGCCCGGCGCCGAATGCGTACGTGGTGCCCGTCTTGTAGCCGGAGTCGTGGACCGCCCACGGGAAGACGAACGAGGCCAGCAGCAACCCGTAGCCGAGGTAGAGGACGGCAGCGCGGGTCGGCGCGACGGCGAACGCGTCGCGCGGGTCCAGGAATCTCGTCGAGTCGAAGACACCCATCGTTACGAACTGACGGCAACGTGTCAAAAAACTTGGGGCGTCGAAAACGGGGTCCGGACGGGGAGACGGCTATCCCAGGCGCTCGATGAGGTCCGCGCCCTCGACGTACGGCAGGTCGTGGCGGTCGGCGTACGCCCGTGCGTCGGCGGGCGAGAGTGCGCCGCCGGTCTCGTCATCGAGCATCTCGCAGACGACGACGGCGGGTTCGCGGTCGGCGGCGTCGGCGAGCGCGATGCCGAGTTCGGTGTGGCCCTCGCGCTCGTCGAGCAGGTTCGGCGCGGCGCGCAGCAGGTGGACGTGGCCGGGCGCGCGGAACTGCTCGGCGAACTCCTCGGCGGCGTCGACCGCGCCGCCGTCGCTGGCGGGCGCGTTCGCGGCGGCGTCGCCGGACGGCGTCGACTCTGCGACGCGACTCGCCGCGTCGCCCAGTTCCGTGATGGTCAGCGCGCGGTCGTCGTCGGTGATGCCGGTGTAGGTGTCGCGGTGGTTCACCGTCAGCGAGAACGACGAGCGCTCGTCGTAGCCGAGCTGCTGGTCCTCGCTCGCGGGGTGGTCGAGCACCTCGTCCATGTACGCGAGGTCGAACGCGTCGGCGACGTCGCTGTCGAGCGCGACGCAGACCAGCCCGCCGGCGTCGTTGCGCAGGCGCGCGACGGCGTCGGGGGTGACGGCGCTCGCGGGGTAGACGAGGTCCGTCTCGCCCTCGCGGTCGGCGGCGTCGTGGACGAGCACGGGCGACCCGTCGCTGAACGCCGCGACCGCGTCGTCGACGGTGCCGGTCGGCGTCTGGCTCATGGCGCTCCCTCGACGTGGACGGTGAGGTGGTCGCCGTCGTCGAGTTCCATCTCGTCGCGGAGCTTCGCCGGCGCGATGAGCTCCAGCTGGTCCTCGTCGTGGTGCGTTCGCTCGGGGGCGATGACGTGGGCCTGCTCGTACGTCTCGTCGTCGGTCGTCTGGATGGCGGCGGGGTAGCAGACGGCGGGACCGTACGTCCGGTCGCCGTCCTCCCAGCCGTCGATGGGGACGGGGTCGAGCGCCTCCATCGCCGACCGGGCGCGCACGCTCTCCTCGGTCAGGTCGACGTTCAGCGTCCCCGGGAACGGCTCGTAGCCCAGGCGGTCCTCGAACTGCTCCATGTAGCCCGACAGGGAGATGTAGTGGCGGCCCTCGCCCATGCCGCTCGTGACGGTGCCCGTGAGGTCGACGCCGGCGACGTCCTCGAAGATGCGCCGATAGTCCTCGTACTCTCGCTTGAGCTCCCACTCGCCGTCGTCGGTGATCGACACCCACTGTCCGTTGCTGACGATCTCGCGGGTGAGCAGCCCCGCGTCGTCGAGACGCTGGAGGCGGCGCGAGGCGGTCTGGTTCGAGGCGTCGAGGCGGTCGGCGAGGTCCGCACACGACACCTTCACCTCGCTGTCGAGCGCGCCGTCGAGCGCGAGTAGTTTCAGCGCGGCGAGTTCGTCGTACCCCACCACGAGCGATTGCGCTGGCATATCCGACAGTGGGGCCGCTATTCCTTTAAGCGTAACGGAAATGAGATGCGTAACAGAAGCGTGATGGCGGTCGGCCGGGGTTGTTTACTACGTAGTCGGGGCTGGCATCTAAGCCTACTGGTTCAGACGCGTCTCGCCGCAAGCTCAGCCGGTGGGAACGACCCGATGGAAACCGCCGCCGGACGCTCCCGTGCCGAGGACGTACAGCTCGCCCGCCTCGTCGCGGCCGAACGCGAGGATGCGCTGGAGCTTGTCGGCGTCCTCCTCTGCGACCGACAGAGCGCGCGTCGACCACAGTCCACCGTCGTCCGCGCCGTCTGCAGTTCCCTCGCCCGGTCGCGATGCGACGAACAGCCGCCCGTCGGCCTGGAGGTCCCCGAAGACGTACGTCTCCTGCAACGCGGACAGCGCCGCCCCGCGGTAGACGTAGCCGCCGATGACCGACACGCCGCTGACCGGGTCGCCCGAGTGGGGATACTCGACGACGGGGTCGACGAGCGGCTCCCCGTCACGGACGTCCTGCGGCGTCGCGTCCGGGCAGTCGTCCCGTTCGAAACAGTGCGTTCCCTCCTTCACGTTCCAGCCGTAGTTGCCGCCCTTCTCGACCAGGCTCACCTCCTCGAAGCTGCTCTGCCCTACGTCGCCGACGAACAGTTCCTCGCCGTCGAACGAGAACCGCCACGGGTTCCGGAACCCCCACGCGTAGTGTTCGTCCCGTCCCCGCTCGCCGACCAGCGGATTGTCGTCGGGAACGGCGTACCCGCGTCCGTCCGCTCGCCCGTCGACGTCGATACGGAGTATGGACCCGAGCAGGTTCTCGGTCACGTCCTGGCCGTTCCCCCCGTCCACTGCGTCGTACCAGTCGTCGGCGTGCCCGGCTCCCTGGTCCCCACCGCTGCCTCCGTCGCCGACGCCGACGTAGAGGTAGCCGTCCGGCCCGAACGCGACCGAGCCCGCGTTGTGGTTGCTCTGCGGTTCGGGAATCTCCAGCACGGTCCGCTCGGAGTCGCGCCTGGCACGCAGGCCGTCGGCGGTCGCCTCGAACTCCGCGAGGACGAACGTGTGACTGTAGTCAGGGGGTGTGCCGTCCCGACGCGACGCGCTGTAGCGGACGAACAGCCGTCGGTTCTCCCCGAACTCGGGGTGGAGCGCGACCCCCAGCAGCCCCATCTCGCTCCCCGTCTGCACGGTGTCCCGCAGGTCGAGGAACGGCTCGTCGCGGAGTCCGTCCGGTCCGTGGACGAACACGCGGCCGGGCTGGGTGACGACGTACCGTCGGTCGGCATCGGGTGCGAACGCCACGCCGAGCGGTGTCTGTAGTCCCGTCGCCAGCGTTTCGAGTCCGACCGAATCCGGGGCCGAGCTGTCGGCAGTCCCGGTCGGGCTGGTCGCGTTCTGTCGGCTGTCCGACTCCGAGCAGCCGGCGAGTCCGGCCGTCGCGCCGAGCGCTACCGCCCTGAGGAACCCCCGTCGTCGCATACCTCCCGTTAGAGTCCTGACGGAATAGTCGTTGGTGGCCGTCGTCGACCGGAATACGTGCCGGAATCAGTCACCCGACACGGGGTCGCGCGCCCAGAACTCGCTGTCCTTCTGTAGCTTCGGCACCCAGGTGTCCTCCGTCTTCGAGAGCAGCGCGACCCGCGAGGCCGGCACGTCCCTGAGCACGTCGTGGTCCGGCATGTGTTCCTGCACGTCCTCCGCGAACGCGACCACGTCCTCGTGGTCCAGCATCGACGACCGTTCCACCCGGTCGCGGGACTCGCCGACGTGCATGTAGGACTTCAGCTCGACGAAGTCGGGGTCCGCGCGCTCGTAGAAGCCGGCGTACCAGTCCGGATCGTGGACGTTCTCGCCGCCGACGAGCGTCGTCCGGATGACCGTCCGCGTCTCCTCCTTCTCCGCGAGCACGTCCATCGTGTCGACGAGCCGCTCCCACGCGTCGTCGTCGATGGCCCGGACCACCCGGTCGAACGTCGCCCGGTCTGCCGCATCGACGCTCACGTACAGTTGCGTCGGGTCACACTCCGCGATGACGTCCGGCTTCGTCCCGTTGCTCACCAGGAACGTCGTGATGTCGCGGTCGTGGAACGCCTCGATGAGCTCCGGCAGGTAGGGGTAGAGCGTCGGCTCGCCGTCCAGCGAGATGGCGACGTGGCGCGGCTCCATCGACTCCTCGAACACTTCCCGGGGCACCTCGTCGTTGCCCCCGAACCCCGACAGCAGCTTCTTCTGCAGGCGGATGCTCGCGTCCACCACCGCCTCCGGGTCGTCCCACTCCACGTCCCCCAGTTCGTACGCGTGGCCCTGGTGGTCGCGCCAGCAGAAGACGCACCGCTCGTTGCACTTCACGACCGGCGTCATCTGGATGCAGCGGTGGCTCTCGATGCCGTAGAAGATGTTCTTGTAACAGCGGCCCTCCCCTCTGAGAGCGTTGGCCGTCCACCCGCAGGTCTGGGCCGCGGTGTGGTTCTCGCTGTGGTAGTCCGGACTGTCTACCTGCTTGGGGCCGTCCGACTCGCTCATTGAGAAACGGATGGGGGCCGAGGCTAAAACGTTCTTTCCTCTCCGGTCACCTCCCGCTACTCGCCCGGGACGTCCAGCACCACCTTGCCGGTAAGCCCACCTTCCTCGACCATCTCGTGGGCGTCCGCGACCTCGTCCAGCGGGAGGACCGAGTCGACGACGGGTTCGAGCTGGCCGCGCTCGACGAGGCGGCGGAGTCCCACGAGCGGGCGGCGGTCGCGTTCGAGGAACAGCATGCGGACGTCGAGGCTCTTCTGGTACGCCGACCCCCACGCACCCTCGGGTTCCAGTATCGTCACCAGCCGCCCGTGGGGTCGCACGAGGCCGGTGCTCTCGGCCAGCGTCGTCCCGCCGACGGTGTCGAAGACGAGGTCGACCGGCTCGTCGAACTCCGACTCGACGACGTCGACGAAGTCCTCGGACTCGTAGTCGACCGCGCGGGTCGCGCCGAGGGCCTCGGTCTGGTCGACCGTCTCGGGGCTGGCGGTGGCGACGACCTGCGCGCCGCTCGCGGCGGCGATCTGGACGGCGTGGGCACCGACGCCGCCAGCGCCGTGGACGAGGACCGTCTCGCCGGCCTCGACGTCGCCGCGCTCGACGATGGCCTCCCAGGCGGTGGCGGCCGCGAGCGGCAGCGCCGCCGCCTCCTCGTGTGAGAGAGTCGCCGGTTTCCGGGCGACGATGGACTCGTCCGCGACGTGGTACTCCGCGTAGCTCCCCTGCTCGCCGAATATCTCCGGCGTGTAGAACACCTCGTCGCCCGCCTCGAAGTCGGTCACCTCGTCGCCGACCGCCTCGACGACGCCGGAGACGTCGTAGCCGATGACCGCCGGCGGCGAGATGCCGGCCCAGGACCCGGCCTGCCTGATCTTGTAGTCGACGGGGTTGACCGACGACGCGTGGACGCGAACGAGCACCTCGGTCGGCCCCGGCGACGGTTTCTCGACGTCGCGCCGCTCGAAGACGTCGGTGCCGCCGAAGTCAGCGATGACCATCGCTTCCATACAGGCGCCACGACCAGCAGCGGAGTATAGGTTGTGCCCGGCAGTGTGTCGTCGTCGGACCAGCACTGCCGGGCGTCGGGACGGCGTGCTCGGGACCGGGACCTGTAGAGTGCGTACACCAGCACCGCGAACAGCAGTAGCAGCGGGACCGCCGCTTCTCCGGGGACCAGCAGGAGGACCACCACTGCGGGGACGACGTACCCGAGGCGACGAGCACGCTCGGGCGCTTTCGCTGCTTGCTCAGCCGTGTTTCATGTCAACCGTGTGGGCTTGAAACTACCGGGCGGCCTGGAAGAACGTCGACACGGGCCGGATGCGACTCGCCGTCGCCGACGACGCCCGCGTCACGATGGACGACACCCGCGTCGTCCAGCTGTTCGAGAACCTCGCCCGGAACGCCAGGGAGCACGCCGGCGAGGACGTGACGGTGCGGGTCGGCCTGCTCGACGAGGGCTTCTACGTCGAGGACGACGGCCCCGGCATCGACCTCGACGAGTGCAGCGACGTCCTCGAATCCGGGTTCACGACCTCCGAGGACGGCACCGGCTTCGGCCTCGCCATCGTCACCCAGACCGCCGAGGCGCACGGCTGGACGGTGTCGGTCTGCGACGGCACCGACGGCGGCGCGCGCTTCGAGTTCCGCGACGCGGAGGTCGTCTGACCGGTCCGGACCGGCGTCGTTCCCGGTCGTCGCGCCACCACTGGCGTGGTTCACCCGGTGGTATCGTTGCAGCCCCGCCCGGAATCTGGCCTTCGGATTGGTTTCTCGACACCTTGGGGCAAATCCTGCGAGTCTCGAATGTAGGGTTTATTAACACCCCGTGCTTGAGGCTACCGTGAGAGCTTCACACATATGGGTGCAAACAACACAGTAGAACGGGGACTTCGCTTGGGAAGGGAGAGCCCGGGGGCCACCGCCGTCGTGGTGTTCGGAACCGTCCTCTTCCTGGACCTCCTGGCGAAGCTCGCCGGCGTCGCCATCGGCCCGGTCGACCTGCTGGGCGTATCGCTCGGTCCGTTCGGCGGAGACCTGCCCGTCTCGCGCGTGCTGGGGTACGTCTGGAACGGCCTCGTCATCGGCCTCGTCATCGGCCTCGCGGGCATCGGTCTCTCGCTCACGTACAGCATTCTGAACTTCGCGAACTTCGCGCACGGCGAGTACCTCACCGCGGGCGCGTTCTCGGGCTGGGCGGTCGCGTACGTCATCGCCGGCATCGGCGGCGCGTACAAGATCGTCGAGACCGGCGTCCACCTCGTGACCGGTCTCGGCCAGCACAGCCTCGAGAACGGTGACCTCGTGAACCTGGTCCTGCTGCGCACGCCGCCGACCGACGCCGGCGCGAACATCGCGCTGTCGCCGGTCGCCGTCGTCGTCGGCCTCGTCGTCGCCGTGGGCATGACGTTGCTGGTCGCGCTCGCGCTCGACCGCGTCGTCTACAAGCCGATGCGGGGTTCGGACGGCATCTCGCTGCTCATCGCCTCTATCGGCGTGGCGTTCGGCCTCCGGTACCTCATCGCGCTCGTGTTCGGCAACAGCCGGCGCATCGTCACCTCGTCGAAGGGGGTCCCTGACATGACCGTCATGGGCGTCAAGATCGGCGCCCACGAGGTGACCCTGATGGTGGTCGCAGTGCTGCTCATGCTCGGCATGCACGTCCTGCTCCAGCGCACGAAGCTGGGGAAGGCGATGCGCGCGATGGCCGACAACCGCGACCTGGCGCGCGTCACCGGCATCCCGACCGAGCGCGTCATCCGCACGACGTGGATGCTCGGCGCGGGCCTCACCGGCGCGGCCGGCTTCCTGCTCGTGCTGTCGCAGGGCGGTCTCGGCTTCACCACCGGCTGGCGGCTCCTGCTGCTCATCTTCGCGGCGGTCATCATGGGCGGCATCGGCTCCATCTACGGCGCCATCGCGGGCGGCCTCGTCATCGGCCTCGCCAGCCGCGTCTCGCTGGTGTGGCTCACCGGTGACCTGTCGTCGTTCGCCAACCCCACCGCGTTCGCGCTGATGATCCTCATCCTGCTGTTCCGCCCGTCGGGCATCTTCGGGGGGGTGAAGACCGCATGAGCGGCGTCGAGACGGACGACCCGCTGCGGTCGCTCCGCCAGCTGTTCGCCTACGACGCGGCGAAGGTCGCCGCGCTGTTCTTCGGCATCTGGGTGCTGTTCTACGCGTTCGGCACCCAGCTCGGCTACCCGACCGACGGCGTCGCCGCGTTGATCCGCCGGGTGACGTTCCTCTCGGCAGTGTACGCGCTCGCCGTGCTCGCGCTCAACCTCCAGTGGGGGTACGCCGGCCTGTTCAACATCGGCGTCGCCGGCTTCATGGCCGTCGGCGCGTACACGGTGGCGATGCTGTCGGCACCCGCTTCGGGATCGCCGGCCGGCCTCGGACTGCCGCTTCCGATCGGCATCCTCGGCGGCATCCTCGCCGCGACCGTCATCGGCCTCGTCACTGCCCTGCCGGCGCTCCGGCTGAAGGCGGACTACCTCGCCATCGTCACGGTCGCCATCTCGGAGATCATCCGAATCACGTACAATACGCCGGCGTTCTCGGACGTCACCGGCGGCGCGAGCGGGTTCGACAACCTGCCGACGAACCCCGTCCGCACGCTGCTGCTGTCGGACCCCGGGAGCATCATCTCCGAGCCGACCGCCGTCGGTCAGGTCGTCTTCTCGACCGGCGAGTCGCTCGGGCTCACCAAGCTCACCGTGCTCAGCTCCGTGTACACGGCCGCCGTCCTCGTGGTGCTGCTGGGCGTCTACCTGCTGCTCGAACGCACCGGCAAGTCGCCGTTCGGGCGCGCGCTGAAGGCCATCCGCGAGGACGAGGTGGCGGCCCGCTCGCTCGGCAAGGACACTCAGAACTTCAAGATCCGGGCGTTCGCGCTCGGCTGTGGCCTCATGGGCCTGGCAGGCATCCTCTGGTACGCGATGGGGCCGCGGGCGTCGGTCAACCCGACGAACTTCCGCCCGAACCTCACGTTCTACATCTTCATCGCCCTCATCATCGGCGGTGCCGGGTCGAACATCGGCAGCGTACTCGGCGGCGCGGTGTTCGCCAGCCTGCTGTTCGAGGCACCGCCGGTCCTCCGCGCCCTCGTCAAGCAGTCGTTCTCGGTGTCCGCGGAACCAGCGAACCTCATCGAGGCGCTCGTTCCCATCGCGAGCGGCAACCTGGCGCCGCTCGCCGGCTTCCTGCTGGCGAACATCGACACGCTCCGGTTCATCTTCATGGGCATCCTGCTCGTGTTGCTCATCCAGCGCCGGCCGGACGGTCTGCTCGGCGCGCGCAAGGAGGTCGCAGCGAGCGTCGACCTGACCAAGCGTCCGCAGACGACCGGCGGCACGCCCGCCGCGGACGGCGGGACGACCGGTTCCGACGCGGCCGCGTCCAGCGGAGGTGAGACCGATGAGTAGCCAACCGGAGGACGTCGCCGAAGCCGACTCGGCCGTCGAGGCGGAGGCCCGCGAAACTGCCGGCGGCCTGCCGCTGCGCGTCGAGGGCGTCCGTAAGACGTTCGGCGGAATCACCGCCGTCGACGGCGCGACGTTCGAGGTCGAGGAGGGCACGCTCACCGGCCTCATCGGGCCGAACGGTGCGGGCAAGTCGACGACGTTCAACTGCATCACGGGCGTCCACGAACCGGACGGCGGCGCCGTCTACTTCGAGGGCGAGGACATCACCGGCGCGCGTCCGCACGCGATCGCCCAGCAGGGGCTGGTGCGGACGTTCCAGATCGCCCGCGAGTTCGAGGAGATGACCGTGCTGGAGAACATGATGCTCGCGCCCGACCACCAGGTCGGCGAGTCGATAACGCGGTCGGTCGTGCCGGGACTGCGCGGCAACGTCGTCGAGCAGGAGCGACAGCTCCGCGAGGACGTCTGGGAGATGCTGGAGTTCTTCGAGATCGACCACCTCGCCGAGGAGTACGCCGGCAACCTCTCGGGCGGCCAGCGCAAACTGCTGGAGTTCGCGCGCGCACTGATGCTCGACCCCGAGATGATGCTGCTGGACGAACCGTTCGCCGGCGTCAACCCCTCGCTGGAGAAGAAGCTACTCGACCGCATCCACGAACTCCGCGAGGAGCAGGGGCTGACCTTCCTGCTCGTCGAACACGACATGGACCTCATCATGGAGAACTGCGAACACATCATCGTCATGCACCAGGGCCGCGTCCTCGACGAGGGGGCGCCGGAACGCATCAAGAACAACGAGGAGGTCATCGAGGCCTACCTCGGAGGTGAGGTATGAGCGCACAGGCCTCCCGGGAGGCCCGCCTCCCCGAGGGCGAGGACGGTATCCTCGCCGTCCGCGACCTCGACGCGGGCTACGGCGACCTCCAGGTGCTGGAGGGCGTCGACCTCGACGTGCGCGACGGCGAGTACGTCACCATCGTCGGCCCGAACGGCGCGGGGAAGTCGACCGTGATGAAGTCCGTCTTCGGACTCACCACCCACGTGGGCGGGACCGTCACGTTCGACGACGCCGAGATCCAGGCGCTCGCGCCAGAGGAGATAATCCACGAGGGCATCGGCTACGTCCCCCAGAACGACAACGTCTTCGCGGGGCTGACGGTCGAGGAGAACCTCGAGATGGGCGCGTACATCCTCGACGAGGTGCCCCAGGAGCGCCTCGACCACGTGTACGAGCGGTTCCCCATCCTGGAGGAACGGAGCGACCAGAAGGCCGGCACGATGTCCGGCGGGCAACAGCAGATGCTGGCGATGGGCCGGGCGCTGATGCTCGACCCCGCACTGCTGATGCTCGACGAACCGTCCGCGGGTCTCGCGCCCGACCTCGTCGACGAGATGTTCGACCGCATCGACCGAATCAACGACGACGGCACGTCCGTCCTCATGGTCGAGCAGAACGCCAAGGAGGCGCTGCGGCGCTGCGACCGCGGCTACGTGCTCGTCCAGGGCCAGAACAGCTACATGGACGCCGGCGACGCGCTCCTCGACGACGACGAGGTCCGCCAGGAGTTCCTCGGCGGGTAGTCGTCTCCGGTCGTTCTCGCCGTCGCTCGTTTCTGTGCGATTCTCCTGTCGCCTCCCGTTCCACAGAGCGGACGCTATCGAGGCGTCTCTCACGGCCGTCGCGTTCCTCGAACCCGTCGGGTCGGTGCCGCCTATCCGTAATGGCACCGTCGCACCTCCTGTGGTAGCCATCGCCTCGCCGTCGGCACCGCTCTACCGTCGACTGTCGGCTACTGCGTCGCGAAAAACGAACGAACTGAGCGTCTACGCGGAGTACTTGATCTCGTCGACCGTTTCGATGCCGCCGCCCTGCTTGAAGCCGAAGTACTCGTAGGTCGCGGCCTTCAGGTCGCCGTTCTCGTCGAAGTCGACGGCGCTGGACGCGCCCTTGTACTGGATCTCGGTCCCCTCGGCGGCCTTCTTGAGGCCGTCGGCGAGGTTGCTCGGAGTGATCTCCTCGCCACCGGGGTTGGCGACGTTCTGCATCTGCTTGGCGATGGCGGCGCCCTCGTTCTCGCCGGCCGCCGCGTTCGCGAGCAGGCAGACCGCAGTGGCGTCGAACGCCTGCGAGGTGAACACGCCGGGTTCGCTGTCGTACTCGCTCTTGAACTGCTCGGTGAAGTACTCCGTCCCGGGGCCGGCCGCGAGCGGCGCGGTGCCCGTGACGTTGTCCATCGCGTTGCCCACGTCGGACGGCAGGCTCGACGACCGCATCCCGTCCGTCACGAGGATGGGGACGTCGGTGTCGAAGTCCGAGTAGAAGTCGCGGAAGAGCTGCTTCCCGCTCTCGGGGTAGCCGATGACGACGATGGCGTCGGGGTCGTTCGAGAGCGCCTGCTGGAGGCGCGTCGTGTACGACGAGCGCGCCTTCTGGAAGGACACCTGGTTGCTGATGGTACCGTCGTTGTTCTTGAACGCCGACGTGAAGCTCTCCGAGAGCAACTGGCCGTAGGAGTTGTTCACGTACATCGTCGCGGCCGACGACGCGTCGAGACGCTCATTGGCGACCTGCGCCAGCACCTCGCCCTGGAGCGCGTCCGTCGGCGGCGTCCGCCAGATGAGGCCGTTGTCGTCGAGGTCGGTGATGGCCGGGGACGTGCTCGCCGGCGAACAGCCGACGATGCCCGACGGAATCAAGACGTTCTTCGCGACGGCGATGGTCACCTCGGAGGACGCCGCGCCCGTCACCGCGGGGTAGCCGCCGTTCCGCAGCGACTGCGCCGCGGACTGGCCCGCGTTGGCGTCCGTCTGGGTGTCTTTCACGGAGAAATCGAGTTCGAAGTCGGTCTCCCCTTCGAGCACGACCTGCGGCAGGACGGCCGCGTCCCTGATGGGGGCGCCGAGGTCCGCGAGGTCGCCGGTCGTCGGCATCAGCACGCCCTGCTTGAGCGTCCGCGACGTGCTCCCGCCGCTGCTGTCACCGTCGTCGGTGTCGTCGCCGCCGTTCCCGTCGCTCGTCGTGGAATCGTTTCCGTCGCCACCGCCGCCTCCCAGACAGCCTGCGAGGCCAGCGACACCTGCTGCGCCGACTCCGCGAATAACGTCGCGCCGGTTGATTGGTTTTGGCATACCAGGCCCTTTAGGTGAGGCATATAAAGAGATTTCGAATAAGGAGGCATTCGCCTTGTAACTGAGTCCGGTTGATGAATTCGTCAAAGGATTACTCCCCGGTATTCGATGCGGTCGTCGAGTCGGTTGGCGTCGTCGGGGGAACGCCGGGCAGGCGACCTGCTCGCGAGGAAGGTTGATAGCCACTGGAAGCGGAGTTGACGTCTTGGGGAGTTCACGTGGGGGAGACAGGCGGTCTCGGACTGGACGGGGTGCTCGGGCGGGCGCTGTCGAGCGTGCGCTCCGAACTGCGCGCGGCGTTCGTCGTCTTCGTCGTCGGGTTCCTGGCGACGTTCTACGCGATGCGCATCTGGGTGTGGCCCGCGCTGATGCGGCGCCTGCTGTCGGCGGGCGCGGACGTCGTCGCGGTCACGCCGTTCGACGTCGTGCTGCTGCAGGCGAAACTGGGGCTGTTCGGCGGTCTCCTGCTCGCCACCGGCCTCGTCGCCTACCGCTCGCGGTCGGCGGTGCGAGCGCGCGGCGTCGCCCCGCCGGGGTCGCCCGCGACGCACCTCGGCGTCGCCGTCGCCGCGGTCGTACTGTTCGTCGCCGGAGTCGCCTACGCCTACGTCATCTTCCTGCCGCTGCTCTTCGACTTCCTCGTCTCGAACGCCATCGCGGCGGGGTTCCAGCCGACCTACGCCATCACCGACTGGACGCAGTTCGTCCTCCTGCTCTCGCTGGTACTGGGCCTCGCGGCCGAACTGCCGCTGGTCATGGGCGGCCTGGTGTACGCCGAGGTGGTGTCCTACGAGACGATGCGGAATCGGTGGCGGCACGCCGTCTTCGCCATCGTCGTCGTGAGTTCGATGGTCAACGGTTCGCCGGACCCCTTCTCGATGACGCTCGTGGCCATCCCGATGACGTCGCTGTTCGCGGTCGGACTGGGCTGTGCGCGGGTCGTCTCGACGGCGACGACCCGACGGGACGCGACCGCCTCCGCAGGCGAACCCACCGTCGACCTCGCGGCGCTCGACGCCGCCGGCGTGCGCGCGGCCCCGCCGGAGGCGTTCGCCGCGCTCACGGAACACGACGCCCTCGCGCTCGCCGACGCGGCGCTCGACGACGGCGACCCGGGGCGCGCCGACGCCGTCCTCGACGGGTTCGACGCCTACGGCGACGAGGGCGTTGGGGACGATAGCAGGGACAATTCGAGGAAAGACGCGGGCCGGACGTCGTCGGCCGACCGTCCGCTGGCCGGAAGCGTCGAGCGCACGGCGGTGGGGATGGCCGGCGCGTTCGTCGAGGACGACGCCGAGGACGACGTCGGCGGCTACTACTGGGACCTCCGATTCGTCCTCGACAGCCTCGCCGCGCGGTCGTTCCGCATCGTCGGCCTGTTCTCGCTGGTCGTCGGTCTGACGTTCACGGCGCTGTACAGCGGCGGCATCGGCCTGCTGAAGCGCGACTTCCTCGCGCGGCTCCCGGCCGACGTCCCCCGGTCGTCGCTGGACATCGTACTGCTGCACCCGGTGGAGGCGCTCGCGTTCCAGATGAAACTGAGCCTTATCGCCGGCGTCGTCGCCGTGCTCCCGCTGGTGGGCTACTACGCGTGGCCGGCGGTCGTCGAGCGCGGACTGGCCGGCGGCGATCGGTCCGTCTTCCGCACCTGGGCGGCGGTGCTGGCCGGCGGCCTGCTCGCCGGGAGCGCCGCCGGCTACTACCTCGTCGCGCCCGTGGTCGTGTCAGCGCTGGTCACCGACGCCGTGCGGGCGGACATGGTGCTGGCCTACCGGGTCGCGCCGTTCTTCTGGCTGGTCTTCGCGACGACGGTCGGCGTCGGCCTGCTGGCGGCGGTGCCGCTCACGATGCTGCTGTTCCACCGCGGTGGCGTCGTCTCCTACCGGACGATGCGGCGTCGGTGGCGGGTGGTCGCCGTCGGCGTCCTCGTCCTCGCGTCGATGCTGCCGGGCGGCGTCCTGCTGATGCTCGGCGTCGGCGTCGCGGTGACAGCCGCGTACGGCGTCGGCCTCGGCCTCCTGTGGCTCGTGACCCTCGGGTCGCGGGTGCGGCGGCCGACGCCGACCTGACCCGCGCCGCCCGACCTGCCCGCGACCGGCGCTCGTGCCGACGTCCTCCAGCCGACGTGTCGACGTCCGCGACCGCCCCGTTCAGAAACCCATTTACTGCCCGCCCGGGAATGGACGCGTATGTTCCTGAGCTTCAGGGAGGAAGTCGAGGACGCGCTCGTCGACGCGCTCGACGGCCTCGACCTCCCGACCGACGACCTCGGTATCGAGACGCCCCCGGAGGGCGTGGACGCCGTGCTCGCCTCCAGCGCGGCGTTCCGACTCGCGGGGGAGGTCGGCGCGCCGCCGCCGAAGGTGGCCGCCGACGTCGCCGACGCGGTCGACCTCGCGGACGCCGACCTCGTCGCTGCGGCCACCGCACAGGGTCCGTACGTCAACTTCCTGCCGAGCGACGCCTACTACGAGGGGACGGTCGAGCAGGCCCAGGACGAGGCGTTCGGCCGCCTCGCCCCGACGGGCGAGGAGGTAGTCGTCGAGCACACCAGCGCCAACCCGACCGGCCCCGTCCACGTCGGCCGGGCGCGCAACCCCATCACGGGCGACGCCGTCGCGCGCATCCTCGACTTCGCGGGCCACGACGTCGACCGCCACTACTACGTCAACGACGCCGGCCGCCAGATGGCAGTGTTCACATGGGCGTACGAGACGTTCGACGAGGACGACCTCCCGGCCCCCGAGCGCGAGCGCGCCGACTACGACCTCGTGCGCTACTACCGCAAGGGTCACGAGTTCCTGGAGGAGGGCGACCCCGAGGCGGTCGAGGAGGCCGAGACGGAGATCCAGTCGCTCATCCAGGGGATGGAGGCGAACGACGAGGAGACGTTCGAGCGCGTCGCCCGCGTCGTCGACCAGGTGCTGTCCGGCATGCAGGTCACGCTCGACCGCCTCCCCGCGCCGTTCGACGAGTTCGTCAAGGAGACGCGGTTCATGCGCGACGGCAGCACCGACGCGGTCGTCGACCGCCTCAAGGACTCGGAGTACGCCGAACGGGAGGACGGCGCGTGGCAGCTCGACCTCGAACCGTTCGACGTCGACAAGGAGTTCGTCTTCCTGCGCTCGGACGGGTCGACGCTGTACACGACCCGCGACCTCGCCCACCACGAGTGGAAGTTCGACAACTACGACCGCGCGGTCACCGTGCTCGGCGAGGACCAGCAGCTCCACGCCTCCCAGCTGGAGGCCGCCCTGGAGGTGCTCGGCAACGACACCGACCAGCTGGAGTCGGTGTTCTACTCCTGGGTCAACCTCCCCGACGGCGGCATGAGCACCCGCGAGGGGACCGGCGTCGACCTGGACGACCTGCTCGACGAGGCCGTCGCCCGCGCCCGCGAGGAGGTCGAGAAGCGCATGGACGACCGCATCCGCGACGACGACCTCTCGGAGGCCGACGTCGACCGCATCGCCCGCCAGGTCGGCATCGGCGCGGTCCGCTACGACATCATCTCCAAGCAGCGCTCGAAGACCATCACCTTCGAGTGGTCCCGCGCGCTCGACTTCGAGGCCCAGAGCGCGCCGTACGTCCAGTACGTCCACGCGCGCTGCTGTGGCATCCTCGCGGAGGCGGGCGAGGGTTCCGTCCCCGACGCCGTCGACGCCTCGCTGCTCGACAGCGACGAGGAGCGCGAACTGCTGGAGACCGTCGCGCGCTTCCCGGCGGTCATCGAGGAGGCCGCCGCGGACCTCGAACCGCACACGGTCGCCACCTACACCCGCGAGTTCGCGGAGACGTTCAACGCCTTCTACCGCGAGTGTCCCGTCCTCGCCGACGACGTGGACGACGACCTGCGCGACGCCCGCCTCGCGCTCGTCGCCGCCGCGCGCCACACCGTCGGCAACGCGCTGTACGTCCTCGGCGTCGAAGCGCCGGAGTCGATGTAGAGACGGCGGCGTTCGTCGGACTGGACTCCGACCGTCCGCCTGCGCCTCGTCGTGGGTCGAGAGCACCGGTCCCCGGCTTCTACCCGAGTTTCAGGAACTCCGCGGTACCGCTCTGGTCGACGTGGATGCGATACCCCTCGTAGTTGAACGAGACCTCCACCTCCGCGGCCCGCGACGGCGGGTCGGAGAAGAGGTTGTCGACGAGGTGGTCGATGGTCTCGTACATGCTCCCCAGTTCGTCCACGTCCTTCCCCTCGATGTCGGCCACTGCCAGCGCGATCTGCGTCGCCGGTTCGTCTTCGTCCGTATCTAGCTCTCGACTGATTATCTCGTGCTCGTGGTCTTCGGTCATGGTTCGGTGGGGTCCGTTCGGAGTCTCCAATCCGGTCGCTCGACGTGTGACTACGGCCTGCTTCGACTGACGAATCGTGCAGTCGTCCTTCGATGTAGTTCCTCAAGTAACTGGTTGCCGTCCTTCATTTCACCTCCGGCGGCGGTCCGTCACGACGATGAGTGTCCCCGGAGCGACGGCTCGCGCTCCGTCCTCCGGAGCGGTCCCGTCCGCCCACCGGAGCGGTCTCGTCCGCCGGGCGCGTACACCACCCGATGACCGACGACACGTTCCGTGACGACGCGCCCGACGCATCCGACGACCCCGACCGGACCGCCGTCGAACGCACCCGCCCCGAGACCGAGGCGAGCTACGGCATCCCGACAGACCGGGAGGGGATGCTGCCGTGGTCGTTCGTCGCGGCGTCGCTGGCGACCGACCGCACGTTCTGGGTGTCGACCATGCGCCCCGACGGCCGTCCGCACGCCCGGCCCGTCTGGGGGGTCTGGGTCGACGGGCGGTTCCACTGCGGCGGCGGCGAGCGGACGCGGCGGGTCCGGAACCTCGCCGTCACCCCTGCCGTGACCGCTCACCGCGAGAGCGGCGACGAGGTCGTCATCGTCGAGGGGACGGCGGAGCGGGTCACGGACGTCGACGAAGCGCGCCTGGAACGCATCGACGCGGCGTACGAGGAGAAGTACGACGTCCAGCACGGCACGCCCGCGTTCGCGGTCCATCTCGACGCGGTGTTGGCGTGGCGCGACTACCCGACGGACGCGACCCGGTGGACGTTCGAGGAGAACGGGTAAGCGTCCGACCCACTCATCTTCCAGAACAGTCTACTCCGGCGAATCCTGTGCGGCTAGCTACTGCTTGAGCCCCTGAGAAGCGAAGCCCTCGCTCGCACCTGCGGTGCTCGCTCGCCCCTCATCCGCCACGGTCCACCCCGCACAGTCCCTCGTCCTCCCCAGCCGCCTGCGCGTCTCGGCGCTCGCTACGCTCGCGCCGGCGATGCTCGGCCCTCGCGCGCGTTGCTCGCACGCGCTCGACGACTTGATACAAGGGGTAACGGGTTTCGAACGACTGTCCTGGCCGGTCAGTCGACGGACGCCCACTCCCAGCCCTTGTTCGCCACCGTCTCGTCGTGGAGGTGGCAGGCCGCCGGGTGGCCCGCCTCGGTCGCCTGTTCGGTGGGGTCCTCTCGCTCGCAGACGGTGCCGAACTCGTCGGCGAGGCGTTCGTCCGCGGCGGCCACGTCGCCCGCGGCGACGTCCTCCAGCGCGGCCGACAGCACGCGGTCGGCGGCGTCGTCGCCGAGTTCGTCGGGGAGGTCGAACTCCTCGCGGAGCGCGGTCCGGACGCCCGCCTCGCCGACGGCGTCGGGGTCGTCGGCGACGCCCTCGGCCACGGCGAGTTCGCGCAGCGACTGGCGGTCGACGTCGCGGTCCGCGACGGCCATCCGCAGGTCCATCACCGCGCGCCAGTTGTCCTGGTCGAGGTCGTACTGCTCGGGCTGGATGACCTGTGGACAGCGCGGGTGGAACCGGCATCCGGAAGGCGGACTGGCGGCGTCCGGGACGTCGCCGGAGAGGGTCACGTCTCGGTCCGGCGCGTCCGGGTCCGGCGTCGGGACTGCGGCGACGAGCGCCCGCGTGTAGGGGTGTTGCGGGTCGGTGAACAGCTCCTCGGTCGGCCCGCGCTCGACGATCTCGCCGAGGTACATCACGCAGACGCGGTCGCAGATCTCGTGGACGACCCCCATGTCGTGGCTGATGAGCAGCAGCGAGAGGTCGAACTGCGCCTGCAGGTCGTCGATGAGCGCCAGTATCTCGGCCTGCACGCTCACGTCCAGCGCGGAGACGGGTTCGTCGGCGACCACGAGGTCGGGGTTCAGCACGAGTGCCCGCGCGAGGGCGGCGCGCTGCTTCTGGCCGCCGGAGAGTTCGTGGGGGTAGCGGTCGAACTCGTCGGCCGACAGCCCCACGCGCTCCAGCAGGTCCTCCGCGATGGCGCGGCGGCGCTCGGCGTCGGTCATGCCGTGGACGAGCAGCGGTTCGGTGACGGACTCGCCGATGGACATCCGCGGGTCGAAGCTGGCTGTGGGGTCCTGGAACACCATCTGGGCGCGCCGCCGGAACGCCTTGCGCTCGGCGCGGCCGTACGCGCCGACGTCCTCGCCGTCGAAGGTGACGGTGCCGGCGGTGGGCTCTTCGAGGTACAGCAGCGACGTCGCCGCCGTCGACTTCCCGCTGCCGGACTCGCCGATGAGCCCGACCGTCTCGCCCGGTCGGACCTCGAAGGAGATGCCGTCGACGGCGCGGACCTGCCCCACCTCGCGCTGGAGCGGTCCCTCGGTGACCGGGTAGTGTTTCTGCAGCCCCTCGACGGACAGCAGCGGTTCGTGGTCGTCGGTGCGTTCGGTCGGGTCGTCGTCGATACGTATCGGTCGGTCGTCAGTCATCGTTCACCTCCTGGCTTGCGGCCGGTCCGTCGAGGACGGTCGACGCGTCGCGGTCCGACCCGTAGTAGACGCAGGACGCCCGTTGGCCGTTCGCGACGGCGTGCAGCGGCGGCTGGCCCTCCCGCCGGCACGCCTCGGTCGCGTGCGGACAGCGCGGATGGAATCGACAGCCGTCCGGAGGGTCGACGGGGTCGGCCAGCGACCCCTCGATGGGCCTGAGTTCGGTCCCCTGCCCCGGCAGGCAGTCGAGCAGCGCCTGGGTGTAGGGATGGCTCGGCTGGTCGAACACGTCGTGGACGTCGCCGCGCTCCATCACCTTCCCGGCGTACATGATGACGACGCGGTCGGCGATCTCGGCGACGACGCCGAGGTCGTGCGTGACGAACAGGACGGCCATGTCGCGTTCGGCCTGCAGGTCCGCGAGCAGGTCCAGTATCTGGGCCTCGATGGTCACGTCGAGCGCGGTCGTCGGTTCGTCGGCGATGAGCAGGTCGGGGTCGGACGCGAGCGCCATGGCGATGACCGCCCGCTGGCGCATCCCGCCCGAGAACTCGTGGGGGTAGTCGTCGACGCGCGTCGACGCCTTCGGGATGCCGACCCGTTCGAGCAGGTCGATGGCCCGCCGTCGAGCGGCGGCGTCGCCCACGTCGCGGTGGAACTGCATCGTCTCGACGATCTGCGCGCCGACGGTGTACACCGGGTCGAGTGCGTTCTGCGGATTCTGGAAGACGTGGGCGATGCGGTTGCCCCTGACGTTCCGCAGTCGCTTCTCCGAGTACTCCGTGAGGTCGTCGCCGTCGAAGACGATGCGGCCGTCCGTGACCTCGCCCGGCGGCGTCGGGATGAGTCGCGTGACGGACTCGCAGGTGACGGTCTTGCCGGACCCCGACTCGCCGACGAGGCACACCGTCTCGCCGCGGTCGACGTCGAAGGAGACGCCGTCGACCGCCCTGACCGTCCCGTCGCGGGTGTCGAACTGCGTGTGCAGGTTCTCCACCGAGAGCAGCGGGTCGTCCATCAGCCGCTCACCCCCTCGACGCGGGGGTCGAGCACGTCGCGTAGCGCGTCACCCAGGACGTTGAACGAGAGCGTCGTGAGCACGAGCACGACGACGGTCGACCCGGACTGCCACCAGAGGAACGTCGGGAAGCTGGGGTTGTGCATGGCACCCCGGATGAGGTAGCCCCACGAGTCGTACGCGGAGATGGGGCCGAGCTTCAGGAACGACAGCGTCGTCTCGATGATGATGAGCGTGGGAATCTGGAGCGTCACGGCGGTCACCACCGTGCTCGAGACGTTCGGGACGAGGTGCCGGCGGACGACCTGGAGGCGACTGCTGCCCGCGGCCCGGGCGGCCTGGACGAACTGGGCCTCGCTGGTCTGGAGCGTGTCGCTGCGAACCAGGCGCGCGATGCCGCCCCAGTTCAGCAGCCCGAAGATGAGGATGAGCAACACCAGTTCGACGTCGGAGTACAGCGCCCGCGCGACGAGGTAGACGAAGAAGGCCGGCACGGCCTGCTGGACGTCGACGTAGCGCATCAGCACCTCGTCGACGCGGCCGCCGTAGTGGGCCGCGACGGTGCCGACGACCGTCGCCAGCGGCACCACGAGCATCGAGGTTATCAGCGCGATCTGGAGCGCCATCCGACTGCCGCGCAGGATGCTCAGCGCGACGTCCTTGCCGGCAACGGTCGTCCCGAGCGGGTGCAACCACGTCCCCTGACACATGTTGCCCTCGACCGGGCCGGCACAGAGCGAGGGGTTGTTCACGTACCGCTCGAACCCGACGGGCGGTTGTTTCGCCGAGATGCCGAGGTAGCCCGGGTCGTGGGCGACCATGTACTCGCGGAGCGGCCCGGCGAGCACCGGGCCGACGAGCCCCGCGAGGAAGAACAGGCCGATGTAGGCGAGACTCGCGGTCGCCAGCCAGTCGGTCCGGAGCTGGTCCCAGTAGTAGCGGGCCAGCCGGGGTTTCTGGACGAGCGGGGCGACGACGTAGAACGCGAAGACGGCGAGCGAGAGGAGGAACAGCCAGTCGAGGAGGGTGACGTCCCACCACTCGACCGTCGGCTCTCCGGAGGGGACGACGAGGTGGTCGTAGAGGAAGGCGGCGACGAGGAGGCCGACGACGCCGAGGAACGCCTTCGTCCGTCGACTCGCGAGGCGGCGACTGCCGTCCAGCGAGTCCCAGTCGACGGACTCGACGTCGGTCGCGCGGGCGGCAGGACCGCTCATGAACGGGGGTCACCCCCGTGTCGTGGTGCAGGATGGAAGTCGGGTTGGGGGACTAGGAGCGGATGCGGAAGCATGTTACGATTGAGACAATTACGACTACTAAAAACTTGAGGTCGTGTGGCACACGAGGCGTCGACCGACTGTTGCGGACGCCCGCTGGCTCGAATCCGGCGAAACATTCATACTGTTACGCGAGTGGAAACCTAACATGGCTTATAGGTCCCCGGACGCTCTACACGACGCGTCCGCCGGTGGCCGCGGGACAGCGTCGCCCTCGCGGGACCGGCACGCCCCTCCAGCAGAACCGGGCGGAACCGAACGCGGTCGTCGACCGGAGAACGCGGCTGACGGAACCTGGGCCCGGTGACCGGCGATGTGGCGATACCTCACCCGTCGGTTGCTCTGGACCGCCTTCGCCGCGTACCTCATCCTCTCGGTGACGTTCCTCGCGTTCGCGGCCGCGCCGCCGCCGGTGACGACGGAGGGCGAGTCGCCGATATCGACTCCGGCGCGGTGGCCGTCGACGCAGGACGAGACGTCGCTGCTCACCCAGTACACGGACTGGATCGTCCAGTACGCCACGCTCGACTTCGAGAAGGAGACGATCGACCGCATCGCCGGTGCGCTGAAGGTCACGCTCGCCTACCTCGCCCCGGCGTTGCTCGCGGCGGTCGTCGGCGGGGTGGTGCTCGGCGTGTACGCGGCCGTCAACCGCGGGACGTTGCCGGGTCGCTTCGCCACGCTGGCGACCTACGTCGTCGTCGGCATCCCGAGCTACTGGATTGCCGAATGGTCCGTGATACTGGCGTACGAGCGACTCGGAGTGATGCGCAAGTTCGCCTACGACCCCAGCCTTGACCCCTGGAGCGGGAAGAACCTCCCCATCACCCTCCTGCCGCTCGCCGTCGTGCTCGTCAGCATGCTCGCCGTCCAGGCGCGGTACGCCCGCTCCGAATCGGCCGAACACGTGCACGCCGAATTCGTGAAGACGCTCCGCGCCAACGGCGCGCGACCGCTGGACGTCGCCCGGCACGTCGTCCGCAACGCCGCGATGCCGCTGCTCTCGCTGTTCTTCATCCGGACCATCACGATGCTGTTCATCACCGTCGCGGTCGCCGAAGTCGTCTTCGGCCTTCCCGGCATCGGCTGGCTCGCGCTCTGGGCCGTCCGCAACCGTGAGATCGACATCGTCATCCTCACGACGATGATCCCGGTCGGACTCGCGCTCTTCGGCAACCTCCTTCAGGACGTCGCCTACGTGAAACTCGACCCGCGCGTCGAGTTCGGCGACCGGTAGCGGACCGCCGGCGACGGAAGCTTCCCACCGTCGCAGTCTTCGTCCTACTCCTGCGTCTCGACCGTCGCGTCGGGCGCGTTCTTCTTCACGCTCTCGATGCCCTTCCTCGCGCCCGCCTTCCGGTCGTAGCCCTCGCCGCTGTCGGCGATGACGTTGCCGTTGTCGTGGACCAGTCGCCACCGCCACTCGTCGGCCTGGTCGCGGTACAGTTCGAATGTCGCTTTGCTCATGTTCCGTCGGTCGTCGGCCAGGGCTTTAATCGCGGTGTTCCCGGCCCGTACGTTCATCATCCTGCGCGTCGACACCCGCTGTCGGATGCGAACGCGTTCGCTCGTTCCCGTCGTCCTGGTCCTCGGAACCCTCCTCTTCGCCGGTGCGTACCTCGCCGGGTACGCCGTCCCCGGCGAGTCGTCAATCGAGTCGTTCCAGGGTGCGGAGGTGGTCGACGTCCCCGACGAGGAGCCGTCGAGCCTCACCGAGCCCTCGTCGCCGCGGTTCCGGCGGTGGGTCGAGTTCCACGTCCACCGGTACGTCAACCGGGAGCGGGTCGAGCGCGGCAAGGAACCGCTGGAGTTCGACGCCGCCCTGCGCGACGTCGCGCGCGGACACAGCCAGGCGATGGCCCGCCAGGACTACTTCGCGCACGTCTCGCCCGCCGGCGAGGACCCCGGCGACCGCTACCGCGACGCCGACTACTACTGCCTGCGCGGTGCCGGCGAGAACATCGCGTACACCTACTTCGACCGCCGGGTCCGGACCGACGGCGGCACCGTCGCCCGGTACCGGAACGCCTCGGAACTCGCCCGCGGCATCGTCTCCCAGTGGATGCACTCGGAAAGCCACCGCGAGAACCTCCTCTCGTCGAAGTGGAAACGGGAGGGAATCGGCCTCCACTACGGCGACGACGGCCGTCTGTTCGTCACGCAGAACTTCTGCTGACGGCCACAAACTACTAAGTGTCCGGCACGCCACCTCACGAAAGAGAAGTTACACTTCGGGTTGCACGATGAGCGAAATACAACGTCGAGCATCCGACGACGCTGAATCCGACACGCCGTCTCGTGACGTGATCTTTCAGGTGCTCGGTAATCAGCGACGACGGTACGCCCTTCACTATCTCAAGCACTACGAGAACCCGGCGGAGATCGGAACGCTCGCCACGCAGGTGGCGGCCTGGGAGAACGAGGTGCCAGCGTCGGACGTGACGTCACAGCAGCGCAAACGAGTGTACAACACCCTCCAGCAGGCTCATCTCCCGAAGCTGAACGAGACGGGGTTCGTCGAGTACGACGCCGCTCACGGACTGGTCGAACTGACCGACCGCGCCGGGGGTCTCGACGTCTACCTCGAACTCGAACCGGAGAACAGCCTCCCGTGGTCGGAGTACTACCTCGTCCTCGGGGGTACCGGTCTCGCGCTGACGACCGCCGCGTGGCTCGACGCCGGCCCGCTCGGCGCCGTCCCGCCCGCCATCTGGGGGATGCTCCTGGGTGCGCTGGTCGTCGTCTCCGGCGTCGCCCAGCGCTACTACCGCCGGAACGTCCGCCTCGGGCACGCCGAGGCACCCGTCGAGACCGAGTGAGGACGGGGGTCACTCCCTGACGAGGCGGACCCCTCCCGGCGACCGCTCCAGCGACACGTCGTATCCGAATGCCGCGAGCAGGTCGCGGTTCGTCTCGACGTGGTCGGTCACCGCCGGCACCGTCATCTCGCCGCCCGCCAGCCCGAGGAAGACGAGCAACTGGTCGGCCAGGTGCTCGTCCACCGCGCCCGGCCCCGCGTGGAAGCCCAGGAAGGATTCGACGGCGTCGGCGGCGACCGTCTCCGCGGGCGTCCCGCGCTCGCCGTACTCGTCGAACCCGGCGACCGAGTGCTCGTAGTCCGCCCGCACGACCAGCGACGTCCCCGGCGAACGGGTGTCGACGTACGTCATCTGCGACCCGGTCACGTCGTGGCCGGCCGCCTCGACCCGCTCGCGGGCCGTCGTCGCCTGGCGCTCGGCCACCTCCGCGTCCATAAGGTCGGTCGACGCCGTCGAGTAGACGCGGACGCCCGACGCCTCGCCCCGCTCCGCGAGCGAGAGCGGCGACGGCGACGAGGGCGCGAGCAGCAGCGTCGCCTCGCCGCCGCCGGCGGGATAGAAGCCGGTCCGGGCGACGTCCACGGCGGCCGCCAGACCGGCGCGACGCAGCAGCGGGAGCTTCACCCGGCGGTAGAACGCCATCGGCGGCGACCACTTCACTTCCGTCCCGCCGCGGGCGGTCACGGCGAGCGGCTCGTCGAGCACGGTCGCCAGCGGGAGCAGCGCGTCGAACAGCAGCGTCACGCTCCCCGCGGTGCCGATGTCGACCGAGACCGTTCCTCCTGTCGGCGTCCCGGGTTCGAACGTCAGCGTCTCCGACCCGACGTCGTCGCCCTCGACCGTCGCGTCGCAGGCCTGCGCCACCGCGCGGACGGCCGTCCGGTGCTGCGGGCGGAGCCCCGGCTTCGGGCGGTTCGCGCGGACGCCCTCCATCCGGAACGGTTTCCCGGAGAGCGCGGACAGCGAGAGCGCCGTCCGGACGAGCTGGCCACCGCCGGTCGACCCGTCGAGTTCGAGCATCGCTGGCGATACGGTGCGGACGACCCTGTAGGTTACGCGAGCGCGGCGGCGGATGGGGGGCGGCCGACGCGGCGGAGCGCGCCGACGCGATGCGAACGCCGTCGCTGGTGACGGTCGCGGCGTTGCGCACGAAAAGCGGCGACGGTCGTCCGGTACGGCGTTACTCCAGGTGGACGGCGGGTCGCATCGGCACGGCGTGGCGGGCCTTGTCCGCCGGGTCCGGGACGTCCTCGCCCTCGCGGTAGACCTCGACGTCGGCGTCGAACTCGCGCTCCAGGAAACCGACGGCGTCCTCGTAGACGGCCACCTCGTCGACCTCGGAGAGGACCGCGACCTCGTCGTCGGGGCGCTCGCGCACGTCCTCGACGAGGTCCTGCACGAGGTCGTTGACGGCGTCGCCCTTCTCGCGCAGTTCCTCGTTCTGCATCACGCTACCCATCACGGCACCCACGTCGGGGCCAGTTGCCACGACCTCGTCGAGCACCGTCCGCTTCCAGTCGGCGGCGACGTACACCCGGACGGTGTCGGGGTCCGTCTCGGTCACGTCGACGATGTCGCGCACGTCCTCGGTCAGGTTCTCGACGAGGCTCTCCTCCAGTTCCGTCGTCGCGCTCTCGAACGCGGGGTCGGGGTCGGGCCACGCGGCCTCGGCGATGGGGTCGCCCGTGAGACGCTCGTGCAGTTCCGTCGCCATGAACGGGACGAACGGGGCCAGCAGGCGCAGGCGCGTCCGCAGCACCTCCTGCAGCGTCCAGCGCGCACCGGGTCGGTCCAGGTCGGCGCGCTTGCGGTACCACTTCAGGTGCTCCTCGAAGGCGTAGAAGGCGGCCTGGCTGGCGGTCCGCGTCTCGAAGCGGTCCATCGCCGCGGTCGCCTCGCGGACGGTGGCCTGCAGCTTCGACAGCAGCCAGCGGTCGACGCGCTCCAGGTCGGGGTCGGCGGGCGTCTCCCCGTCGACGATCTCCATCGCGCGGTTCCAGAAGCGGTCCAGCTGGTCGCGGGTGCTCTCGACCTGCTCGGAGCGCCAGTCGTAGTCCTGCCACGGCTCGGCGCTGTTCAGCAGGAAGAAGCGGACGGTGTCCGCGCCGTACTTCTGGATGGCCTCCTGGGGCAGGACGACGTGGCCCTTCGAGGAGGACATCTTCTCGCCCTCCAGCAGCCCCATGCCCATCACGGTGATGCCCTGCGGCCAGTTGGGCTGCTCGAAGAACTCCGCGTGGTGGAACAGGTAGAAGGTGAGGTGGTTGCTGATCAGGTCGTTGCCCGAGCAGCGGTAGTCGACGGGGTACCAGTAGTCCCACTCCTCGCGCAGGTCCAGCGCCGTCTCGTCCGGGTTCTCCACTTCCTCGGGCCCGAAGAACAGCGTGTCGAAGAAGTTCCGGTCCAGCGCCTCGACCGGCACGTCGTCGATGCGGTGGGCGATGGTGTAGTAGGACATGTACAGCGTCGAGTCCGACAGCGGCTCGATGACGAACTCGGGGTCCCACGGCAGTCGAGTGCCCAGGCCGTAGTTGCGGATGGCCGGCCACTCGTTCAGCCAGTCGATGGTGTGGTCGTACTGCTCGCGCGTGTTCTCCGGGATGGCGTCCAGCTGCGCGACCGCGTCGTGGGCCTTCTCCTTCCACTCGGCGTCGTCGTAGCGCAGGAACCACGTCTCCTGTTTCGCCACCTCGACGTCGCCGCCGCAGCGACAGACGACCTCCTCGCTGAACTCCTGCATCGAGTCGAACGACCCGCGGGCCTCGAAGTCGGCCTTCAGTTCGTCGCGGACGTCCTCGACGACCTCGCCGGCGTAGTCGCCGTACATCTCCCCCAGTCGTCCGCCGTGGAACTCGCGGTTGTACACTTCCTGGGTGGCGTCTGCCAGCGCGGGGTCGTCGCTGGATTCGATGCCGTGCTCCTCGACGGCGTCGCGGGCGGGGACCTCGCCGTACTCGTCGACGTCCAGGATGGCCACCGGCTCGATGGCTTCGACGTCGGCGGGGTCGATGTCGTACGCCTCCATCCGCTCGTCGTCGGCCTTGGCCTCCTGCAGCGCCATCCAGTCGTCCGGCGAGTGGGCGGGGACGGACATCACGACGCCCGTCGCGTTCTCGGCGTCGACGAAGCCGGCCGGCAGCACCAGCACCTCGTCGCCGGTGACCGGGTTCTCGACGCGCTCGCCGACGAGGCGCTCGCCCGTGAACCGGTCGTGCACCTCGACGTCGCGCTCCTGCAGGCGGAACTTCTCGGCGGCCGCCTCGGAGACGACCCAGCGTTCGCCGTCGACCGTGGCCTCGACGTAGTCGGCCTCGGGGTCGATGTAGGCGTTCGTGACGCCGTGGACCGTCTCCGGGCGCAGGGTCGCCATCGGCACGACCGCGTCGCCGGTGCGGAACTTGACCAGGGTGTACTCCTGGAACTCCGCCTCCTCTCCCTCCAGCAGGTCGTGGGTCGTGACCGGGTTCTCCTCCTCGGTGCAGTACTTGACGGGGTGCAGGCCCTTCTCCAGCAGGCCGCGCTCCTTCAGCGTCTCGTACTGCCAGGTGATGAACTTCGAGTAGCGGTCGTCGTTCGTGGTGAACTGGCGACGCCAGTCGATGGACAGCCCCAGCGACTTCATGTTCTTCCGGTAGCTGTTCTCGATGAAGTGGCGGGCGAAGCCCATCGGCGTCTCCATCTCCGCCAGCTGCTCGTCGGAGACGTTGTAGGTGTCCTGCAGCACCGACAGCTGGTCCTCTTCGCGCTTTTTCAGGCGCTCGACGGCGCCGACGATGGGCGTCCCCGTGACGTGCCACGCGATGGGGAAGAGGACGTTGTCCCCCTGCAGACGACGGTAGCGCGCCCACACGTCCGGCACGGTGTACGTCCTGGCGTGGCCGATGTGCATCCCGCCGCTGGGATACGGGTAGGGGACCGTGACGAAGGTGGCCTCCCCGTCGTCGGGGTCCACCTCGTAGCGCCCCTCCTCGGCCCATCGGGACTGCCACTTCTCCTCGATCTCCCGCGGGTCGTAGTCCATACAGGTCATTCCGTACAGGCGATTAAAAGAACTACCATACCTGACTGTCCGGTCTGTCTGTGCGCGAGTAGTCGTTTCCCGGGAACGGGGCGTCGGCCGTCGCGGTCGCCGACCCCTCTCTCCTACTGGGGGTCCAGCGACGCCAGTCCCTCGTCGAGGAGGTCGCCGAGCACCTCGCGGGCGTGGCCGTCGGGGTCGACGCCCTCGTAGGCCGCCTGCACCTCGCCGTGGGCGAGGACGAACGTCGTCCGGGCGGTGTACCCCTCGTCGACGTCGACGTCGAACGCCGCGGCGACCTCGCCGTCCGGGTCGGCGAGCAGGTCGAAGTCGAGGTCGTACTTGTCGGCGAACGCCTCGTGGCTGTCGACGTCGTCGGTCGAGACGCCGTACACCGCGACGTCGGCGTCGCGGTACGACTCTAGCTCCTTGTCGAACTGCTTGGCCTCGACGGTGCACCCGGGCGTGTCGTCGCGCGGGTAGAAGTAGAGGACGGTCGGCTCCTCGAAGTCGGGTTCGACCGTCTCGCCGTGCTGGTTTTGCGCCGCTACCGCCGGTGCGTCGTCGCCGTCGTCGAGCGTCATGTCCGGGCCTACCGTCCCGGGCGGCAAGCCGCTTGTGGTCGCGGCACCCTGGTAGTCGTACGCAGCGCCAGTGGCGAATCTGCGGACGGAACGGACGACGCCCGTCGAAAAGTCGGGTGCGACCGGACCGCTAGCTGATGTCGATGCTGTGGGACTCCTCGCTCGTCTCCACCTTCGGCATCGTGACGGTCAGGACGCCGTTGTGGTACTCCGCGGCGACGCTCTCCTCGTCGACCGGCTCCGGCAGCGCGACCGAGCGGCTGACCGAGCGCTGACTGCGCTCGCGGCGGAGGTACTCGCCTTCCCCTTCCTCGGTCTCCGTCTCGCTCTCGGCGTCGATGTGGAGGTGGTCGTCGTGCAGTCGGACGTCGATGTCGTCTTTCTCGAAGCCCGGCAGGTCGGCGGTGACGACGTACTCGTCGCCGTGGTCGGCCAGGTCGAGCGACATCCCGTTCGTTCCGAGGTCGATTCCCAGCCCCTCCGAGGACTCGCCGAACTGCTGTTCGAAGTTCTCGAACTGCCGGCTCATCCGTTCGAACATCTCCTCGAGTTCGTCGAATGGGTTTCTACGTCGAGCCATGGTTCTCCCCGCCAACCTGTTGGACGCGACGGGTCATAAAAATTCGCGCCGGTCGAGATGTCACGCTCGGGAACGGTGGGCTGCTGCCGTCGTCCTGCGACAGCGAGGACGTTGCGGCCGCGAGAACGCTTATCCTTCCGGCCGTCGCTCTGGTGAGCATGAGCGACGACGAACCCGGCGCGGTCAAGAAGGCCGCCCGGACCGTGACCCCGTACTACCGCGGGCGTCCCGACGCCGAGATGACGGTCATCGGCGTCCTCTACTTCCTGGGTCTCGTCATCCTGCTCGTTCCACTACTGCCGTTCATCGTCATCGTCTGGCTCATCTCGAAGCTGACGGGCGCGGTCGCACAGCGCGCGCCGACGGACGAGGACTGAAAAGGAAGGCTTCAGAGCGAGCGACCCGCTCAGTGCTGGGCGCCGACGAGGTCGAAGGGATAGCCGTTGTCGTTCTCGTCGGCGTGCTCGTAGACGACGTGGGCGGCCGCGACGTCCTGGATGGCCAGGCCCGTGCTGTCGAAGACGGTGACGCCGTCGTCGTCGGTGCGCCCCTCGACGTCGCCGACGACGATGTCGCCGATCTCGCCGTAGATGTCGTCGTCCGTCATCGTGCCCTCGTGGTAGGGGACGTTGATCTCGCCGGAGTGGGTGGTCTGGGCGTGGTCGTCGATGACGACCTTCGCGTCGAGCAGGAGTTCGTCCGCGAGTTCGTGCTTGCCCTCCGCGTCTGCGCCCATGGCGTTGACGTGCGTGTGCTCGCCGACGTCCGCGGCCGAGACGATGGGGTCCTCGACGGGCGTCACGGTCGAGAGGACGTCGCAGGACGCCGCCTCGCTGATGGTGCCGCCCCGGACGTCGAACTCGTCGTCGAAGTAGTCGACGAAGTCGGCGACGGCCGCCTCGTCGGGGTCGCTGACGACGACCTCCTCGATGGGGCGGATCTCCGAGATGGCCTCCAGTTGCGTGTACGACTGGACGCCCGCGCCGACGATACCCATCGACGTGGCGTCCTCGACGGCGAGGTGGTCGGTGGCGACGGCGGCGGCCGCACCGGTGCGCTTCATCGTCAGCGCGGTGCCGTCCATGATGGCCAGCGGGATGGCCGTCTCGGGGTCGCTGTACACCATCGTCCCCATCACGGTCGGCAGGTCGAACTGCTCGGGGTTGTCGGGGTGGACGTTCACCCACTTGATGCCGGCGGCGTCCCAGTCGTCGGCTTCGAGGTAGGCGGGCATCGACCGGAAGTCGCCGTTGTACTGCGGCAGGTCGATGTACGACTTCGCGGGCATCTGGGCGTCGCCGCGAGCGTACGCCGCGAACGCGTCCTCGATGGCCCGGATTACCTCCGGCATCTGGGTGTTGACGTCTACGTCGTCCTGGTTCAGCAGGAGCGTCTCCATACGTCTGGGATTCGCCCGCCTGCACTATAAAGTATCTAAAGTCCCCCGAATCACGCAGCGTTTGCCGGGCACTGATATGTTCCGCTCGCCTGCGCGATGCGGGCGATGACGAAGCTGCTGCTGTCGGACGAAGCCGCCGCTGTCGGGTCGTCGGACGCGAAAGAAGAACCGAACTGGGCTCGGGAGCGATGCGTCGGGCGTCGGTGGGTGGCTGGGCTGCCGTGCAATCGCGGCAGGCAGTCGTACCGCGAGGGCGGAGCCCGAGCGGGCCAAGGAACCCCGGAGGGGGTGACGCGGTGTTTTTGGTGGAGCTTTTGCCAGCGCCGGAACGCGGCGAAGCCGCGTTCCAAGCGCAGCAAAAGGTCCGCTTACATCGCGCCGCCCATGCCGCCCATGCCGCCCATGCCGCCCATGCCGCCAGCGCCGCCGGCCTCGTCGTCGCCCTTGTCGGTCGACAGTTCGCCGGCGGAGATGATGTCGTCGATCTTGAGCACGAGGTTCGCGGCCTCGGTGGCAGAGGAGACGGCCTGTTCCTTGGCGTGGGCCGGCTCGACGACGCCGGCGTCGAAGGTGTCCTCGACCTCGGTGCTGAAGACGTTCAGGCCGGCGCGGACGTCGCCGCCCTCGTGGGCCGCGCGCAGGTCGACGAGCGTGTCGATGCTGTCGAGACCGGCGTTCTCGGCGAGCACGCGCGGGACGAGTTCGAGGGAGTCGGCGAACGCCTCGACGGCGAGCTGCTCGCGCCCCTCGACGCCGTCGGCGTAGTCGCGGAGGCGGCTGGCGAGCTCGACCTCGATGGCACCGCCGCCGGCGACGACGCGGCCGTCGCTGACGGTCTGGGCGACGACGTCGAGCGCGTCCGTGACGCCGCGCTCCAGCTCGTCGACGACGTGGTCGGTGGAGCCGCGCAGGAGGAGGGTGACGCCGTGGGAGTCCTCGCCCTCGACGTAGAACATCTCGTCGTCCTCGTCGCGGGTGACGTTGCCCGTGGCGACGTGGTCTTCGGTCGCGCTGTCGAGGTCGGAGACGATGTCCGTGTCGAGGACCTCACGGAGGAACTGGACGTCGCTCTTCTTGACGCGGCGGACGGCCAGGATGTCCTCCTTCGCGAGGTAGTGCTGGGCCATGTCGTCGATGCCCTTCTGGCAGAAGACGACGTCCGCGCCCGTCTCCTTGATCTGCTCGACCTTCTCCTTCAGCTGCTTCTCCTCCTGGTCGAGGAAGTTCTGGAGCTGGTCGGGGTCGTTGATGGAGATCTCGGTGTCGACGTCCGTCTCCTCGACCTCGATGGCCTCGTTGAGGAGGAGGACATTGGCGTCCTCGACGGACTTGGGCATGTTGTCGTGGACGGGGTCCTTGTCGACGATGGCTCCCTCGAGGAGCTCGGACTCGCCGGCGGAGTGGCCGGTCTGGGTCTCGATGTTGATGAACTCCATGTCGACGGTGTCCTCGACGGTGACCTGTTGGACCGCGTCGACGATGATCTCGCTCAGGCGCTCCTTGTTGAGTTCGGCGCCCTTGCCGGTCATCGACGTCTCGGCGACCTTCCGGAGGAGGTCCTCGTCGTCGGTGTCGATGTCCTCGGCGATGTCGTCGATCTCCTCACGGGCCTTCTCGCTGGCGAGGTGGAAGCCCTTGATGACCGCCGTCGGGTGGATGTCCTGCTCGAGGAGGTCCTCGGCGCTCTTGAGGAGTTCGCCGGTGACCGCGACGGCCGTCGTGGTGCCGTCGCCCGCCTCGTCCTCCTGGGTCTCGGCGACCTCGATGATCATCTCGGCCGTCGGGTTGTCGATGTCCATCTCCTTGAGGATGGTCACGCCGTCGTTGGTGATGGTCACGTCGCCCATCGAGTCGACGAGCATCTTGTCCATCCCTTTCGGGCCGAGCGTGGACCGAACGGCGTCCGCGACTGCGCGGGCCGCCGTGATGTTGTGCTCCTGCGCGTCCTTGTCCTTGACGCGCTGGGAGTCCTCCGACATTACGATCATCGGCTGGCCTTGCATACGCTGACTCATAGTACAGTGTCGAGTATGATTGTGCTTCTATATAAAAGTTTTCTTCAGGGCGGTGGTCGGTGACGAGTAGCGGACGGAGCTCGGAGCGGAAAACCCGGCGACTGCGTTCGGGGAGACCGGATTTCGTGCGAATCTATAGCATGTTAAACTCTGCCGAACTGGTTGGCCGGCCGAGGTTTTAAATAGAATAGTGGTGCGGTTCGGCTGCACGTCGCGTCGAGCATCGGAGACCGACGTCGCCGGCGCGTCGAGGACCGAACTTCAGCCCGAGTCGGAGAACATGACGTGTTCCGTGTCGTAGGAGCCGAGCCGGCGGACCCAGCCGTTCTCGGCGATCTCCTCGACGACCTCGACGGCCTCCCTGGCGCGGTCCTCGTACAGCCCCGCCTCGAGGTCGACGTGGAAGACGTAGTCGCCGAGTCGCTCGCCGCTGGGTCGCGACTCCAGGCGCGTCAGGTTCACGGCGCGGTCGGCGAACGGTTCGAGCAGTTCCAGCAGCAGGCCGGGGTAGTTCGCGTTCGGGTAGATGACGAGCGAGGACTTCCCGCCGGCCTCCGTGCGCTCCTCGGCCGGCGCGAGGACGAAGAAGCGCGTCTCGTTCGAGTTGCGGTCCTGGATGTCCTCGGCGAGCACCGTCAACACCTCCGCGCTGTCGGGGTGGGCGATGGCGGCGACCGAGGGGTCCTCCCGCGCCCGCTCGACCCCGCGGGCGGTGCTCGCGACCGCCTCGCTGTCGACGTCGGGGTACTCGTCTTCGAGGTACGACCGGCACTGCGCGAGCGCCTGCGCGTGGCTGGCGACGACGTCGAAGTCCGCCGACTGGGCCATCAGCGCGTGCCGGATGGGCGTCACGAGCTCCCTGACGACCGCAACGTCGTGTTCGGTGAGCGCGTCCAGCGTCTCGGTGACGCTGCCCTCGATGCTGTTCTCGATGGGGACGACCCCGCGCTGGAACTCGCCGTCCACGACCGCCTCGACGATGGCCGTGACCGACTCGCGGAACGCTACCTCGTCGGCGACCGAGCTGGCGGCGCGGTGCGAGTAGGTCCCCGCCGGCCCGAGCGTGACTGCTTTCATCTGCTCGTTCCTTCCACAGTGGTCGTGAAAAGACCGTCGGGTGTGACAGATATGGCTGCCCGGGAGTACGTGGCAGCCAAACTACAGAAAAGCGGCCGCGAGTCAGCGGTTCAGCACGCGCGCCTATCGGTTCAGCGTGTGGATGGCGTGGCCGAGCGCGTTCTCGGCGGACTCCATGACCGCCTCCGACAGCGTCGGATGGGTGTGGACCGTGGCGGCCACGTCCTCCAGCGTCGCGCCCATCTCGATGGCCAGACCGAGTTCGGCGACGAGTTCGGACGCCTCGGGGCCGACGATCTGCGCGCCGAGCAGGAAGCCGCTGGGCTCGTCGGCGACGACGCGCACGAAGCCCTCGGCGTGGCCGGTGGTGAGCGCGCGGCCGCTCGCCTGGAACGGGAACTGGCCGACCGTCGGCTCGAATCCCTGCTCCTCGGCTTCCGCCTCGGTCATGCCGACCGTCCCGATCTCCGGTTCGGTGAACACGGCGGCGGGCATGGCCTGGTAGTCGATGGCCGCGGGCTCGCCCGCGATGACCTCTGCGGCGACCTGCCCCTCCGTGCTCGCCTTGTGCGCGAGCATCGGCTCGCCGGCCACGTCGCCGATGGCGTAGATGTGGTCGACCTCGGTGCGCGCGCGGTCGTCGGTCTCGATGAAGCCGGCGTCGTCGGTCTCGATGCCGGCGTTCTCCAGTTTGAGCGTGTCCGTGACGGGCTCGCGGCCGACCGCCACGAGCACCTTCTCCGCGCCGAACTCCGAGACCTCGCCGTCCTCGTTCTCGGTCGTGACGGTGATGCCGCGGCCGGCCTCCTCCCAGCCCTGCGCGGCCTCGCCGAAGTGGAAGTCGACGCCCAGTTCCTCGGCCTTCTGCTTCACCGGGCGGGCGAGGTCGTCCTCGTAGCCCGGCAGCACGGAGTCGAGCATCTCGACGACGGTGACGTCCGTGCCGAGCTTGGCGAACACGCCCGCCAGCTCCATGCCGATGTAGCCCGCGCCGACGATGACGAGGCTCTCGGGCGCCTCCTCGAGCGCGAGCGCCTGCCGCGAGTTCAGCACGGGGTCGTCGCCGAAGTCGAAGCCCGGCACCTGGATGGGCCGGGAGCCCGTGGCGACGATGGCGTGCTCGAACTCGACCGTCTCCGCGCCCTGGCCCTCGCCGCCGTGGACGACGCGCGCGGAGTTCTCGTCGGCGAACTCGGCGCGGCCCTCCATCAGCGTCACGCCGTTGGCCTTGCAGAGCTTCTCGACGCCGCCGGTGAGCTGGTCGACGACGCCGTCCTTCCACTCGACCATCTCCGCGACGTTCACGTCGAGCTTCGTGTAGATGCCCATCTCCTCCGCGTTGTTCGCGTCGTGGGCTAGCCCGGTCGCGGTTATCATCGCCTTCGAGGGGATGCAGCCGTAGTTCAGGCAGGTCCCGCCGTAGGCGTCCTTTTCCACCAGCGTCACGTCCAGGTCGAGCTGACCCGCGCGGATGGCGGCGACGTAGCCGCCCGGTCCCGCGCCGACGACCAGCACGTCCGTTCCAGTTGATATGTCTCCGACGACCATGTTATTCGAGTAGCAGCAGCTTCGGTTCGTTCAGGTACTTCAGCACCGTGTTGGCGAACTCGGCGGCGACCGCGCCGTCGATGACGCGGTGGTCGATGGACAGCGAGATGGGGAGCGTGTAGCGCGCCTCCACCTCGCCGTCGACCACTGTCGGCCGCTGTTTCAGTTCGCCCAGACCGAGGATGGCGACCTCGGGGTAGTTGATGATGGGCGTGGCGTACTCGCCGCCGATGGCGCCGAAGTTCGTGATGGAGAAGGTCCCGCCCTGCATCTCGTCGACGGCGATGGTGCGGTCGCGTGCCTTCTGGACCTTCTCGTTCATCTCCGAGGCGACCTGGAGCATGTCCTTCTGGTCGACGTCGTCGACGACGGGCACCATCAGTCCGTGGTCGGTGCCGACCGCGACGCCGATGTTGTAGTAGTTCTTGAGGACGATCTCCTCGTTCTCCTCGTCGAGCGTGGAGTTGAGGTAGGGGAACTCCTTCAGCGCCGCCACGATGGCCTTCATGATGAAGGGCATGTAGGTGAGGTGGATGCCGCGCTCCTCGGCGACCGCCTTCAGCTCCTCTCGCGTCTCCACCAGCTTCGTCACGTCGATGGTGTCGTGGTGGGTGACGTGCGGCGCGGTGTACTTCGACTGCTCCATCTGCTCGCCGATGGTCTTGCGGATGCCCTTGTAGGGGACCCGCTCCTCGCGCGGGCCGGTCTCGCCCGTCGCGACCGCCGCGGCGTCGGCCTGCTGGGCCGCCTGCTGCGCTTCGGCGTACTCCATCACGGCCTCGGGCGTGACGAACGCCTCGCCGTCGCGCTGTTCGACCGCCGGCACGGCGTCGAGGTCGACGCCCTCCTCCTCGGCGAGGCGTCGGGTCGCGGGCGCGGCCAGCGTGCGGTCGCGGTCGGCGGGCTCGACCGACGACGTGTCCGGGCCGCTGTTGGCGCCACCGCCCAGCGGTTCGACCGGCTCCTCCCCGGTCTCCGGTTCCGTCGACTCGACGTCGGGGCCGCTGTTGGCACCGCCGCCGGTCGGCTCGATCGGCTCCTCGTCTTCCTCGGCCGCGGCGCGCACGTCGCGCTCGGTCACGCGACCGCTCGGGCCGGTGCCCTCGACCGCGGCGATGTCGACGCCGAGTTCGCGGGCGACGCGCCGAGCGCTCGGCGCGGCGAACACGCGCCCCTCGGGCGTCTCCGTCTCCTCGCTGGCCTCGGCTTCGCCGGACACTTCCGGCTCCTCGGCGACCGCCTCCTGGGACTCGGTCGGCTCGTCGCTCCCGGCGCTCTCGGTCTCCGCCGTGTCCGCCGTTTCGGACAGTTCGTCCTCACCCTCGACGTTGAAGGTGATGATGACGTCGCCGACGGGGACGACCTCGCCCTCCTCGGCGAGCAGTTCGCGGACGGTACCGTTGACCGGCGAGGGAACCTCGACGATGGCCTTGTCCGTCTCGACCTCGGCGACGGGCTGGTCCTCGCTGACCTCGTCGCCGGGTTCGACCTGCCAGCTGACGAGTTCGCCCTCGGCGACGCCCTCGCCGACGTCGGGAAGCTTGAACTCTCGTACCATGTCAGAATCCCACCGCGTCGCGGATGCCTTCCTTGATGCGAGCCGGTTCGGGCAGGTAGTAGTCCTCGAGGCTGTACAGCGGGAACGGCGTGTCGAAGCCGGTGATGCGCTCGACGGGCGCCTCCTGGTACAGCAGTGCCTCCTCCTGGATGGTCGCGGCGATCTCGCCGGCGAGGCCGCCGGTCTTCGGTGCCTCGTGGACGACCGCCGCGCGGCCGGTCTTCTTGAACGACTCGACGATGGTCTCGTCGTCGAGCGGCGAGACGGTCCGGAGGTCGACGACCTCGACGTCGATCTCGCCTTCGAGGTCCTCGGCGGCCTCCATCGTCGGGCGCACCATCGCGCCCCACGTGAACACCGAGATGTCCGACCCTTCGCTGCGGACCTTGGCCTCGCCGATGGGGACCTCGTAGGACTCCTCGGGAACCTCCTCGCGGAACGCGCGGTAGATGAGCTTCGGTTCGAGGAAGATGACCGGGTCGGGGTCGCGGATGGCGCTGGTGAGCAGTCCCTTCGTGTCGTAGGGCGTGCTCGGCATGACCACCTTCAGCCCGGGCTGGTGGGCGTACATCGCCTCCATCGACTCGGAGTGGTGCTCGGGCGCGCGGATGCCGCCGCCGTACGGCGCGCGGACGACCATCGGGCAGGTGAACCGCCCGCGGCTCCGGGTGCGCAGCCGGGCCGCGTGGGAGACGATCTGGTCGTACGCCGGGTACATGAACCCGGAGAACTGCATCTCGGGGACGGGCTTGAGGCCGTAGGCCGCCATCCCGATGGCGGTCCCGACGATGCCGGACTCGGCGAGCGGCGTGTCGATGACGCGGTCCTCGCCGAACTCCTCGTAGAGGCCCTCGGTGGCGCGGAAGACGCCGCCGTTCTTGCCGACGTCCTCGCCCATGACGACGACGTCCTCGTCCTGCTTCATCTCGGTGTACAGTCCGTCGCGAACCGCCTGAACGAGCGTGAGATTCTCCGTTTCCTGCGTGGTTTCAGCCTGACTCATTGGTTAGTCCTCCAGAAGTGCTTCGTCGCCGTACTGCTCTCGGATCCGCTCGAACCACTCGAGCTGTTCCTCGAGGCGCTTGGGCATGCCCTCGTAGACGCTCGCGAACATCTCCTCGGGCTCGGGGCGTTCGACGGCCTCCGCCGCGTCGATGGCGTCGGCGACGCGCTGTTCGACCTCGTTGCCGATGGCTTCGACGCCCTCGTCGTCGAGCCGGCCCGTGTTCCGGAGGAACGACTCCAGGCGCGGGATGGGGTCCTTCTGCTTCCAGCGCTCGACCTCCTCCTCCTCGCGGTAGACGGACGGGTCGTCGGCCGTCGTGTGCGCGCCGAAGCGGTACTGGACCGCCTCGATGAGCGTCGGGCGCAGTTCGTCGTCGCCCGGGTTCTTCGCCTTCTCGACGGCGTCGCGGGTCACCTTGTACACCGCGAGCGGGTCCATGCCGTCGACCTGGACGCCCTCGAAGCCGTACGCCTGGGCCTTCTGGGCGATGGTCTCGCTGGCCGTCTGGCGCTCCCGCGGTACGGAGATCGCCCACTGGTTGTTGTTGCAGAAGAACACCGACGGGGTGTCGAACACGCCGGCGAAGTTGAGTCCCTCGTGGAAGTCGCCCTCGCTGGTCGCGCCGTCGCCGAAGTAACAGAGGAATGCGTTCTCCTCTCCCTTCAGCTTCGACGCCCACGCCGCCCCCGTCGTGTGGGGGATCTGGGTGGCGATGGGCACCGCGACGGTGAAGATGTTGGCGTCGTCCGGGATGGCGTTGCCCTCCTCGTGGCCCATCCAGTACAGCAGCGTCTGCTTCAGCGAGAGGCCGCGGACGACCGCCGCCGCGTGCTCGCGGTAGCTGGGGAACATCCAGTCGTCGTCGTCCAGGGCGTAGACGCTGCCTACCTGGGCGCCCTCCTGGCCCGACAGCGGCGGGTACGTCCCCATCCGGCCCTGGCGCTGCAGGCTGACCGCCCGCTCGTCGAAGTGGCGGGCCAGCCGCATGTCCCTGTACATCTCCACGAGTTCCTCGTCGGAGAGGTCCGGGACCTCCGCATCGTCCAGCACCGAACCGTCCTCGTCGAGTACCTGTACGCGTTCACGGGGGTCTTGGTGTACGATGCTCACGGTCGAACCCATCCTGACATGTATAGGCAATCTCTGCCTCTGGTTATAGGGTTTTCGTAATTAACTTCCCATAGGGAACTGCTGTCGCTGGATTTTACCTGGTTTGTATTTTGTACGCTCACAGAAATTCAGTGTTTAAACTTCGGTGCCCGTATCGGCCCTGGAACTGTCGGTGCGTTCTCACCGTACAACGCTCAGGGCGTTCCTTTCGGTTCACGTTGGCGTGACGAAACTATCGTGCGCTCCCCGCTCGCTCAGTCCGAGGCAACTGCGTTGCCCGCGGCTCGCGGGTCGCTGTGCTCCCCGCTCGCTCAGTCCGAGGCGGCTACGCCGCCTCGTGCCTCTCGCCGCGCCTGTTCCACCGACTTGCCGTCCCGGATGACGGCGTCCACGAACAGTTCGCCCGCCTTGTACGACGAGCGGACCATCGGGCCGCTGGCGCAGTAGAGAAAGGAGAGTTCCTCCTCGGCGACCGCCCGCCACGTCTCGAACTTCGAGGGGTGGACGTACGACTCGACGTCGAGGTGGTCGCGGGAGGGTTGGAGGTACTGTCCGAGCGTGACGATGTCCACGTCGATCTCCCGGAGGTCCGACAGCGTCTGGTACACCTCGTGGTCGTACTCGCCGACGCCGAGCATCAGGCTCGTCTTCGTGTAGATGTCCGACTCGCGCTCGACCTGTTCGAGCACCGCGAGGCTCTGCTCGTAGCCCGCTCGCGGGTCGCGGACCGGCTGCTGGAGGCGTTCGACCGTCTCGACGTTGTGCGCGATGACGTCCGGCTCCGCGTCGATGATCTTCCGTATCAGCTCCGCGTCGCCCTGGAAGTCCGGGATGAGCACCTCGACGAGGATGCCGGGGTCGCGCTCCTTTATCTCCCGGATGGTCCGGGCGAAGTGGGCGGCGCCCTGGCCCTCCAGGTCGTCGCGGTCGACCGACGTCAGGACGACGTAGTCCAGACCGATCTCGGCGACGGCGCTCGCCACGTTCGCCGGTTCGTCCGGGTCGAGCGGCTGGCCGCCGCCGGTCGCCACGTCGCAGAAACTGCAGTTGCGGGTGCAGTGGTCGCCCATCAGCATGAACGTCGCCGTGCCGCCGGCGTCCCCGCTGCCCGACGACGCGCGATTCCGCCCGCTCCAGCACTCCCCCAGGTTCGGGCAGTTCGCCTCCTCGCAGACCGTGTGGAGGTCGTGGTCCCGCAGCGTCTGCTTGATGTCCGTGAACTCCTTCCCGGCGGGTGGCTGCGTCTTCAGCCAGTCGGGTTTCCGGCGGCGACTCATTGGCGGACGTTGGGGGTGCGACGACAAAAGGATACGGTGTTCGAGGGCGGGAGTGGACGTTCGTTCGGTTTTCTCGCCCTCGGGTCGGCGGTCGCGGCTCGACGCCGGCACCGCTGGCGACTGCGGGGTCGGGACGCGGTACGGTTGCCGGTCGCGCAGGTCGAGGGTACAGCGCCGGACCGTCCGGCGGCGACCGCTCGTCGGCGGCCCGAGGAGTAATCGCGACTACTCGCCGGCGCTCCCTGACGCCGTGCTGTGAGCGCCGTCCGACGGTCGACCGGTGTCGTCGACCGCCGGCAGGTATCGTGACGATTCCGTCCTGTAACCAGCACATAACAAAGGAGCGCAGCGTCCTTCCTTGACTCATGAACACGAACGGATGGGACTGGCTCGCCGTGCTGCTGGTCGTCGTCGGTGCCCTCAACTGGGGCGTCATCGGCGCCACCGGTCTCATGGGTGACGAGACCAACCCGGTCGAGGTGGCGAGCGAGACCATCTTCCAGCCGGGTATCGACGACACGGTGAGCTACCTCGTCTACCTCCTCGTCGGTCTCGCCGGCCTCTACCACGTCTACATCGGCTACAGGATGTTCCGGTCGAGCCGTCGGGACACGAGACGGGCGCAGCGCGCCACCGAAGAGCGGACGGAGGCCGACCAGCGGACGGAGGCCGACCAGCGGACGGAGGCCGACCAGCGGACGGAGTAGCCGGTGACCCTGTAGCCGGCGACCCTTGTCGGCGTTCGGCGGTACCGACGAGCGGTGCCGACGGTCGTGATTCTGCGGCCAGGAGGCCGACGTAGCGTGGCGGCTGGGTAGTCGCGACCGTTCGAACGCGGGATTGCTGGGGTGCAGCGGCCGCGCACGCTGTGAGCGCAGTGACTTCCACTACCACACCTATAAATACTATCGGAATTTTATGCTCGAATAGAAGGCAAAATACATGCTCGACGTGTCACGTGATGAAATCACTGACGGTTCGCTGACCCGGGCGCTGCTGGTCCTCGCCGCCCCGCTCGTCGCCCAGAACCTCGTGCAGGTCGGCCAGCAGGTCATCGACACCTTCTGGCTCGGACGGCTCGGCGAGGACTCGGTCGCGGCGGTCGGCCTGAACTTCCCCATCACCGCCCTCCTGCTGGCCGCCTTCGTCGGCATCACGATAGCGACGCAGGTGCTCGTCTCCCAGCGCGTCGGTGCCGAGGACCCCGCGGGGGCACGCCGGGCGGCGTTCCACGGCATCGTCCTCTCGTTCGGCATCGGCGTCGCGCTCACCGTTCTCGTCTGGCTCCTCGCGGCCGACGTCGTCGCGCTGTTCGGGGTCGAGCCCTCCGTCGCGGAACTGGCGACCACGTACCTCGCGACGTACGCGCTTGGGTTCCCCCTCATGGCGTCGAGCGACGCCATCGAGATGGGCTTCGTCGGCTGGGGCGACTCCCGCGCCGCGCTGTACATCAACGTCACGGCCGTCGTCGTCAACGTCGTCCTCGACCCGGTGCTCATCTTCGGCTACGGGATTCCGGGCTTCGAGGGGTTGGCAATCCGGGGGGCCGCCCTCGCCACCGTCGTCGGGTACGCCTCCGGATTCGGCCTCGCGTTCGCGATGTTCCTCCGCGGGCGCGACGGTTACACCCTCACCCGGTCGGCGGCGACGTTCCGACTCGACGACGCCCGCGAACTCGTCGCCATCGGCCTCCCGCGGTCGGGCCAGCACGCCGCCTCCCAGTCGGCCCGCGTCCTGATGATCGCCATCGCGGCGGCCGCGGGCGGGTCGGCCGCGCTCGCCGCGTACAACGTCGGCGGACGCATCGCCAGCATCGCGTTCATCCCCGCGAGCGGACTCGCGCAGGCCGCCCAGAGCGTCGTGGGCCAGAACGTCGGCGCCGACAAGCCGGCTCGCGCGAGCCGTGCGACGTGGCTGGGCGCGGGCATCGCTGCCGGTGGACTGTCGCTCGTCGGGGTCGTCCAGTGGTTCGTCCCCGGTCTGCTGACGAGCGTCTTCGTTCCCGACATGACCCAGCAGGGGCTCGCGTACACTGTCGACTACCTGCAGATACTGGTCTTCGGCTACTGGGGCATCGGCGCGATGTACCTGTTCAACGCCGGGTTCAACGGCGCTCGTCGCACCAGGACGACCATGGTCGCGGACCTGCTCAAGTACTGGGGCGTCCGACTGCCGGTCGCCGCGGCCGGTGTCGCGCTACTCGACTTCGGTGCTCACGCCGTCTTCTGGGCCGTCACCGTCTCGAACGTGATCGGCGCGGTCGGCATGGGGACGTACTACTACTACACGTCGAACAACGGCCTGTTCGAACGGGCGGCCGACGTGGCGTCGAGCCCGGCGGACTGACCGCTCGTCGGCCGTCGAAGGGGGGAAAGAAGGGGGGAGCGCGGAGCGTGTGACCGCATCCGAACTCATCGACCGGAATGCCTTAAACCCACGGGGGGCGGAGCGAAAGTAAAACCGCTGTACGGGAGTGCGATGCTCGACGCGTCTGCCCTCCGTCAGACGCCGGCGTCTGACAGCCGTACGACGCGAGTCTTGCAGCGCGTGACCGGGCGCGTCACTTCCGGGTACGCGTAGATTTCCATCTGTCTTACACGCCCCTACCGGGTGCCGTCCACCGTCTGCCGCCGTGTTTGTCAGTTGCTATCGTATGTGTTCACCCCATAACTATCTATAAATTATAGTAAAAATTCATAGTTGTCTGTCGGGAACCACAGGTCGATGTACGAGGTTCGAGCGAACACGGTGAAGAATCGACTCTACCTGACTCTCGACGGCAAGATGGACGAGGACGAGGCGAGCGACGCCGCCGAGGAGGCGATCGCGGCGGTCGAGGAACTCGACCCCGGGTTCGACATCGTCAACGACATGTCGGGGTTCCAGCCGGTGTCCCAGGAGGCGGCGGAACGAATCGGCGAGGCGAAGGAGGTCATGGAGGCGAACGACGTCGACACCGTCGTTCGGGTCGTCGGCGACTCCTCCATCGGCAAGATGCAGTTCGACCGTGTCGGCGAGACGGACTACGAGACCCTGACGGCGGAATCGGTCGAAGAAGCGGAATCGAAGCTCTGAGCTAGCGCTCGTCTATCGGGACGAACTCCTGGTTCCGGGGGCCGACGTACTTGGCCCGCGGGCGGATGAGGCGGTTGTCGTCGTACTGTTCGAGGACGTGGCCGACCCAGCCGCCGACGCGACTCATCGCGAAGATCGGGGTGTAGATGTCGATGGGGATGCCCATCTGGTAGTACGTGGAGGCGGAGTAGAAGTCGACGTTCGGCGCGAGGCCTTTCTCCTCCTGCATGAACTCCTCGATGGCGGCGGACATCTCGTACCACTTGGTGTCGCCGGCTGCCTCGCCGAGTTCCTCGCTCTTCTCGCCGAGGATTTTGGCGCGCGGGTCCTTGACGTTGTAGACGCGGTGGCCGAAGCCCATGACGCGCTCGCCGCGGTCGAGGGCGTTCTGCACCCACTCGACGGGTTCGGCGTCGCTCTCGTCGACCTCCTTCAGCATGCGCATGACGTTGGCGTTCGCGCCACCGTGCAGCGGACCGGCGAGCGTCCCGATGGCGCTCGTGACCGCGCTGTGGACGTCCGAGAGCGTGCTGGACGTGACCATCGAGGAGAACGTCGAGGCGTTCAGGCCGTGGTCGGCGTGCAGCACCAGGGCCATGTCGAACGTCTCCGCGAGCACGTCGTCCGGCTCCTCGTCGTTGAGCATGTAGAGGAAGTTCTCGGCGTGTCCGAGGTCCTCCCGGGGTTCGACGGGGTCGTCGCCGTCGCGGAGGCGACTGAAGGCCGCCAGGATGGTCGGGACCTTGACGGTGATGCGCCGTCCCTTGCGGAGATTGGCCTCGTGGTCGTCCGGGTCCGTCTCGGCGTCGTCGGGGTCGTACGCCGAGAGCATCGAGACGGTGGTGGCCAGCGCGGACATGGGGTTGGCGTCGGCCGCGGCGAGTTCGCGGACCGCGTCCATGACGCCGTCGTCGACGTCGCGCTCGGCACTCATCGCCTCGCTGAACGCGTCGAGCTCGTCGCGGTCCGGGAGCTCACCGTGCCAGAGGAGGTACAGGACCTCCTCGTAGCTTGCCTCGCGCGCGAGGTCTTCGATGGCGTACCCGCGATACACGAGTTCACCCTCGTCACCATCGATATGACTGAGCGCCGACTCCGCGACAACCACGCCCTCCAGTCCTTTCTTGACCTCGTCTGACATACCCTGGTGATTGATTGCCATCCCCGAAAAGGATTACCGTTCGTCGTCGACGCGCCGCGGACGGGCCGAACGCCCGCGATTCCGCGACTGTACCGTCGCTGGTCGCGTCGCTCACCCCACGAACGTTTTTACGAGATGCCGACCAACCCGGGCCTATGGACCCCGCGAGCGACGTGGAGTACGAACCCCGGAGCGTGAAGGAAGTGCTCGCGGAGATGAAAGACACCGCGGAACTGCTCATCGACCTCTCGTTCTCCGCGGTGCTCAACGGGAGCGACGACATCGCGTCCGAGGTGGTCGACCTCGAACACCGGATGGACGTCCTGGAGCTGCAGGCCCGCATGAGCCTCCTGATGGCGGCCCGGAGCCCGGAGGACGCCGAGGAGCTCGCGCCGGTGCTCGGCGTCGTCGGGGCCGCCGAGAAGATCAGCAACGCGGCCGGCGACATCGCCAAGGTCGTGCTCGAGGACATCCGGCTCCCGGAGGCGATGCGGGCGTCGCTCCCCGAGGCGGTCGAGACGCTCGTGCGCGCGTCGGTCGCCGGGGACTCGTCGCTCGACGGGGAGACGCTCGGCGACCTCAACCTCGAAACGGAGACCGGCGTCCGGGTCATCGCCATCCACCGCGGTGGCGACTGGATACTCGACCCCGACGAGGACACGGAAATCCTGGCGGACGACCGACTGCTGCTGCGCGGCCCGGACGAGGGCATCGCGACGGTGTACGAGGACGCCACCGGCGACGCCTACGAACCGCCGGAACCGCCGACGGGCGGCGACGACGACCTCGAACGCGCCGTCGACTCGATCGTCCTGATGAAGAACATGAGCGAACTCGCCGTCGACCTGGCCTACGGGAGCGTCCTCTTCGACAGCGAGGACGTCGCCGAGGAGGTGGTCGAACTCGAAGCCGAAGTCGACGCGCTGCAGTCGCGCTTCGAGGCGTGGACGCTCCAGGCGGCGGCGCGAGTCGACGACCCCGTCTCGCTCCGCGGTCTCGTCCACCTCGCCAACAGCACGGAGGTCATCAGCGACGCGGCGCTGGAGATCAGCGAGGGCGTCCTGAGCGGTCTCGGCACCCATCCGGTGGTCGAACACGCCGTCCAGGAGAGCGACGAGGTGTTCGTCCGCGTCCCCGTCGCGCCGGGCAGCGAGTTCGACGGGACGACGCTGGGCGAGGAGCGGGTCGAGACCGAGACGGGGATGCGGGTCATCGCGGTCCGTCGCCCGCCGGCCGACTGGGTCGTCTCGCCGGGCCCGGAGACAGACGTCGAGGCGGGCGACGTGCTGCTGGCGAAGGGTACCCGCTCCGGTGCCGAGCGCCTCGACGAACTCACGGGCGACTGACCGCCGCTGCTTCTGCCGCCGTCCGTCCCGCGTCGACCGACCGGTACGCGCTGGTGGAGCACCGTTCTCGCCCCGGTCCCCGTCGGTCCCGACGAGTCCCACCGGAACCGTTCCACGGGCGACCGGCTCACCGGGCCGCGAGCCCGCCGTCGTGCTGCGATGCCAACAGTTAATACTCTCCATTCCATCGATGTTTCCATGACGATACAACGACGCCAGTTCATCCGAGCGGCTGTGGCAGGCTCGGTCGTTGGCGTCGCCGGGTGCGTGGGGCAGCAGACCGGCAATCAGGATCAGACGACGAACCAGGGGAACGGAGATCAGGGTTCGGGCAAGATCGGCGACGGCGAACTGGTCCTGGCGACGACGACGAGCACGTACGACACGGGACTGCTCGGCAAGCTCAACCCCGTCTTCGAGCGGAACTACGGGGTGACGGTCAAGACGATACCGAAGGGGACCGGCGCGAGCCTCCGGACGGCGCGCGACGGCGACGCCGACGTCATCCTCGTCCACGCGCGGAACGCCGAGGACGAGTTCATGCGGGACGGGTTCGGCGTGAACCGCCGCGACGTCATGTTCAACGACTTCGTCGTCGTCGGTCCCGAGGACGACCCGGCGGGCATCAACGGGATGGGCAGCGCGACGAAGGCGTTCTCGACCATCGCCGATGAAGGGACGACCTTCGTCTCGCGGGGCGACGACTCCGGGACGAACAAGAAGGAGCTCATCGTCTGGGACGAGGCGGGCGTCGACCCGAGCGGACAGTGGTATCGCGAGATCGGCAAGGGGATGGGCGACACCCTCGTCCAGGCCAACCAGACCGGCGCGTACACGCTGGCCGACCGGGGGACGTACCTCTCGATGAAGGACGAGATCGGTCTCGTCATCCACGTGCAGGGGCCGCTCAAGGACGGGCCGGTCATCCTGAAGAACCCGTACGGCGTGATGGCGGTGAACCCGGCCAGGTACTCCGACGTGAACTACCAGGCCGCGATGGCCTACGTCGGCTTCCTCACGAGTCCCAGGGGCCAGTCGATGATCGAGAACTACACCGCGAACGGCTCGCAGCTGTTCTTCCCGAACGCCATCGCCGAGGACCCCGACTTCCAGCAGTACGTGCCGCAGGGCTACTCGGCGCAGCAGGCGAAGAGCCTCTCGCGGGCGGACAAGCAGTTCCTGCACTGGGTGGAGACCGAAGTGCCCGCTGACTACTGACGCCGATGCTAGCCCTGCAAGTACAACTCCCTGAAGGTGGCTGGGCGTACGTCGTCAGTATCATCCTCGTCTCGCTGCAGGTGAGCGTGACCGCCGTCGGACTGAGCACGCTCGTCAGCCTCCCGGTCGCGCTGCTGATCGGCTTCACCGACTTCCCGGGCAAACGGGGCGTGACGGCCGTCATCAACACCGGCATGGGGTTCCCGAGCGTGGTGGTCGGGCTGGTCGTCCTGATGGCGCTCTCGAACAGCGGGCCGCTGGGCGACCTCGACCTCGCGTTCACGCCGCAGGCGATGATCGTCTCGCAGTTCGTCCTGGCGACGCCGGTCATCACGAGCGTCAGCCTCTCGGCGGTCGAGGGGGTCGAGCAGCAGGTTCGAGACGCGGCCTACGCCATGGGCGGGACGAACGTCGACGTCGGCCTCGTCGTCATCAAGGAAGCCCGGTACGGGATCGTGACCGCGATACTCGCCGGGTTCGGGCGCGCCATCAGCGAGGTCGGGTCGATCCTCATCGTCGGCGGGAACATCGTCTTCAGCGACGGCCAATCGTACACCCGGACGCTGACGACGGCGATCACCGTCGAGGCACGCCAGGGCCGGTACGAGATCGGCCTCGTCCTCGGCGCGATACTGCTGTTGCTCGTGCTCGGCGTCAACGGGCTGGGTTCCTGGCTCCGGAGCAAGGGACGGGGGCGACGCTCGTCATGACGCTGACAGCGACGGACGTCTCGATGGGGTTCGACGGTGATTCCGTCCTGGAGGACGTCTCCATCGGCGTCGAGTCGGGCGAGGTGCTCACCGTCGTCGGACCGTCCGGAACCGGAAAGACGACGCTGCTACGGTTGCTCGCGCTGTTCCGACCGCCCGACTCGGGAACGGTCGCGTGGAACGGGACCGACGTCTGGTCGCTCTCCGAGGAGGAACGGCTGGCGATCCGCCGACGCATGAGCATGGTGTTCCAGGAGCCGAGCCTCTTCAACGCGCCCGTCCACCGGAACGTCACGTACGGAACCCGCGTCAGACAGTCGTGGTGGGACCGGCTCGGCGCGAGCGTCCGGGAACGGTTCGACGACCCACCGCTGTCCGATTCGGTCCGGGCCGCGCTCGAAACGGTCGGGCTGACCGAGAAGGCCGGCCAGAACGCGCTCTCGCTCTCCGGTGGCGAGGCACAGCGCGTCGCGTTCGCGCGCGCGCTCGCCGTCGAACCGGGCGTGTTGCTGCTCGACGAACCGACGTCGAACCTCGACCCCCGAAACACGGCGATGCTCGAGGACGCGATCCTCCGGGCGCGAGACCGAGACGTCGGCGTCGTGGTCGCCACCCACGACATGCACCAGGCCGAACGCATCTCCGACCGGATCGGATTCGTCTTCGGCGGCGAACTGGTCGAGACTGGGCCGCCGGAACAGATATTCGAGGACCCGGCGGACCCGCGAACCGAGCGGTTCACCGGCGGTGAATTGATATACGAGGCGGAGCCATCAGAAGTAATCGAACGGGAGAACACTATCTTTCCGACGAGGTCGACATGAAGACGCGCGGCGAACCGTACATCGAGATCGACGGCGTGACCGTCGACGAGCGTGACGTGGAGGCCCTCCGGGGTATCCAGAAGCACGGCTCGATGCACCGCGCCGCCGCCGAACTCGGCCGGTCTTACTCCCGCATCCAGCAGCGGATGACCGAACTCGAGGATTCGCTCGGACCGCTCGTCACCAGGCAGCGCGGTGGCGAAGGCGGCGGCGGGAGCACGCTCACGGCCGACGCTCACGAACTGCTCGCCCGGTTCGACCGACTGCGGGCGGAGTTCTCCGGACTGGCGCGCACCGAGGAGTCGGTCTTTCCAGGGACGGTCGTCGACAGGGAGGAGCGACTCGGAACGATCGAGACGCCGGCGGGGATGGTCCGCGGGCTCGTGCCGGCCGACGTGGACGGCGTCCAGGTCGGCGTCCGCTCGGACGCGGTCGCCCTGACGACGCCCGACGAGGCCCCGGAGCCTGCCGGGACGAGCGTCCGCAACCGGTTCCGCGGGACGGTCACGCAGATCGAATCCGAAGGTGGCATCGCTCGCGTCACGGTCGACGTCGGGGCCGACTCGCCGCTGCGGACGCTCGTGACCCGGGCCAGCCTCGACGTGCTCGACCTGGCAGTGGGCGACGCGGTCGTCGCGTCGTTCAAGGCGACGGCGACGCGCGCCGTCCCCGACCCGGGCACCGACTGACGTCCGCTCGAACGGGCGACTCTCGCGGCCCGTCGAGCGAGTGCGAGAGCCCTAGTCGAGGTCGCGCACCAGGTGCCGCGCGGAGGCGAACGTGAGCACGGTCGTCACCAGCGCGCCGAGCGCGAACGCCAGCACGAACGCGAGCGCGAGGAAGTGCAGCGGTCCGCCCGCCTGGCCGCGGACCTGCCCCACGACGCCGACCCGGTAGCCGTACAGCAGCGCCGCGACGACGACGCCGACGGCGAAGCCGACGGCCGCGTTCCGCCGGACGTTCAGCGCCTCGACGAGGCCGCCCGTCGGCGGCCGGTCCGGGATGTCTCGTTGCACGCGCGACGCTTGGTGCGGTCGGGTAAAAGGCGCGTCGGTCACCGGACGACGGCCTCGGCCTCTATCTCGACCAGCATCGCGGGGTCGACGAGCGCGCTCACCTCGACCATGGTGGTCGCCGGGCGCACGTCGCCGAATAACTCGGCGTGGGCTTCCCCGACCGCCTCCCAGTGGTCGACGTCGGTGACGTACAGGCGCGTCCGGACCACGTCGTCCAGGCCCGCGCCCGCCTCGTCGAGCGCCCGTTCGACGTTCGAAAGCGCCTGCCGCGCCTGGGCGTACGGGTCGCCCTCGCCGACGACGTCGCCGTCCTCGTCGGTCGCGGTCGTGCCGGCGACCTCGACGGCGTCGCCGACCCGGACGGCGCGGGAGTAGCCGACCTTCGATTCCCACTCGGTGCCGCTCTGGACGGTCTGTCGTTCCATGTCGGCCCTCTGGTTCGAGTCGTCAAAACGGTTAGGCGTACGCGTCGAGTTCGCGCCCGAACGCGACGAAGTAGGCGACGCCGGCCAGGCCGACGACGGTCGCGATACCGAACGCGAGCACTGGCCCGCCGACGGTCGCCACGCCGGGGACGCTCGTCGCCGGGAGACCGTAGAGCCACCCGCCGACGGCGGCGCTCGGGATGGTGAGGGCGTTGCGGACGAGGTAGTACGACCCCACGACGCGCCCGCCGGCGTCCTCCTCGGCGGGACCGACGATGAGCGCCTTGTGCGCGGGGAGGCCGGCGAAGCGGAGTCCGGAGACGGCGAAGAGGAGCGCGACGAGTTCGGCCTCCGAGAGCGCGACGGTGCCGAGGGCGGGCAGCGCGACCACGACGCCGCCCGCGGGCGCGGTGACGAGCAGGACGGGAAAGACGGCGTAGACGACGAACCCGAGCGCGACGACGGGCTTGAGACCGACCCGCCGGGCGAGTTTCGCGACGGGGACCATCGTCGCCAGCGCGACGGCCATCTCGACGGCGAGCAGCACGCCGAAGAACGCCTCCGGGCCGAGGTAGCCGACGACCGGCAGCGTCGCGGACACTTCCAGGTACGTCGTCACCACGAGCACGACGAAGACGTACACCATCCCGTTGGCGAACCGGACGAGGGTGTCGCCGACGAGCAGCGGGCGCAGGGTCGCCGGCATCGTCCGGAGGTCGTCGACCACCTGGGAGACGCCCGCGAACGAGGAGCCGAGGGAGTCCTTCTCCGCCGCGTAGAGGTGGTGCTGGGCGACGGTGGCGACCAGGCCGAACGCCGCCGCCACGCCGAGCACGTACCGGAATCCGGGGTCGAAGCCGTACGCCGCGATGAGCGCCGCCGCCAGCAGCGGGCCGAGCAGGAACGCCGTCCGGCGGAACGTCTCCGTGCTGGCGAACCCGGTCGCCAGTTCCGACGGCGGGACGCTCTGTTTCACGATGGCGAAGGTCGCGCCGAGACCGAACGACTTCCAGGCCTGCGCGAACGCGAGGCCGGCGAATATCCAGAGCCACGCCGGCACCGCGGGGATGGCGTCGAGCGCGGGCGCGCCGAACCACAGCAGAAAGCCAGCGGTCGACGCCAGCCCGAAGAGGGTGAGCGCGGTGCGCGAGCCGATGCGGTCCGAGAGCGCCCCGCCGGGGTAGGGGTAGACCGCGCTGATGAGGTTGCCGAAGCTCCCGTAGAGGCCGATGACGAGGCTGGTCGCCCCGAGGAACTCCAGGTAGCGACCCATGTATCGCCCCGTCATCTGGAAGCCGAGGCTGAACGCGAACATCGCCAGCGAGAGGACGAGCACGTCCCGCTCGAGCGCGAAGAACTGGCGGAACGGTTCGAACGCGTTGACGGATTCCTCGTCGGTCGACACGGGTGTGACGTCGGACGAAGCGGGCAAAAATCCACGGTTCGCGTGGTAACAACTAGCATACGAGCGGTCCCGCGTCCGCCGCCAGCCGTCGGGGTCGGCCACGTCGAGCGCCGCAGGACGACCGCCAGCAGGGGTCGAAGACCGAACTGCTAAAGACCGTTCGGAAACGGTGTGAGTGTAATGACAACGCTCGGAACGGCGAGCGCGGCCCCAGGGGAGATCGACACGGGGCGGCTCGCGGTGGGTGAGACGCGCGACGGGAGCCAGTTCGGCCTCCCCGTCGCCGTCGTCAACGGGGACGAGGACGGCGACACCCTGTACGTGCAGGCCGTCAGCGACGGCGACGAACTCAACGGACTGGGCGTCGTCCAGCGCGTCCTCCCGCAGCTTCGCCCCGAGGAACTGTCGGGCACGGTGCTCGTGGTCGGCGTCGTCAACTACCACGCCTTCCAGGTCGCCGAACACCGCAACCCCATCGACGACACGAAGATGAACCGCGCCTACCCCGGCAACGAGTCGGGGACGTCGAGCGAACGCATCGCGGCGGCCACCTTCGAGGCGGCTACCCGCGCCGACCTCGTGCTCGACCTCCACCAGGGCTCGACCAGCCGGATGCTGAACGAGGCCCGGGTCCGCTGTGGCCCCCGCCACCGCCTCCACGGCGAGTGTCTCGAACTCGCGAAGGTGTTCGGCTGCGGGCACGTCCTCGACCAGAAGGGTCCCGACGGCCAGCTCGCCCGCGCCGCGCCGGACGAGGGCATCCCGACCATCGACCCCGAACTCGGCGGCTGCGTCGGCTGGGACGAGGAGAGCATCCAGTACGGCGTCGAGGGCGTGTTCAACGTCCTGCGCTACTACGGCTTCCTCGACGGCGACGTGGAGATCGAATCCCAGACCCGTGCGACCGGGTTCGACCGCTACGGCGCGCCGAGCGGCGGCCTCGTCAGCTTCCAGAAGGACCTCGGCGACCGCGTCGAACCGGGCGAGGTGCTGTTCGAGGTTACGGACGTCTTCGGCCGGCTGAAGGCGGAGGTCACGGCGGACAAGGCCGGCATCTTCTGGCGCTCGCGCCGTCTCCCGCAGGTCGCCACCGGCGAGTACGTCTGCTCGGTCGGCACCGACGTGGACGAGTACTGATGGCCGCCGACCTGCGCTGTCCCGCCTGCGACCGGACCTACGACGCCGGCCCCGACGAGCCGTGGCGCTGCGACTGCGGCCACCCGCTGGAGTTCGCGACGCGGCCGCTCCCCGACCGCCCCGCGCCCGACTTCGCCGAACTCGACACCCGCGACGGTCTGTGGGCGTTCGAGGAGTTCCTCCCCGTCCGGCGACTCGTCAGCCTCGGCGAGGGGTTCACGCCGCTCGTCGACGCCGACGACTGGGACGCACAGTTCAAGCTCGACTGCGTGTTCCCCTCCGGGAGCTTCAAGGACCGCGGCGCGACCGTCACCCTCTCGCGGGCCGCCGAACTCGGCGTCGAGACGGTGCTGGAGGATTCCTCGGGCAACGCCGGCGCGGCCATCGCCCAGTACGCCGCCCGCGCGGACGTCGACGCCGACATCTACGTCCCGGCGGACGCCAAGCAGTCGAAGCTCGCCGCCATCGAGCGGGCGGGCGCCACGCCGGTCCGCATCGAGGGGACCCGACAGGACGTGACCGACGCCTGCATCGACGCGGTCGAGTCGGGCGAGGGCTGGTACGCCAGCCACGCCTGGAACCCCGCCTTCTTCGCCGGCACCCAGACGTTCGCGTTCGAGGTGGCCGCCCAGCGCGACTGGTCGGTCCCCGACGCGGTCGTCGCGCCGCTGGGCCACGGCACCCTCTTCCTCGGCGCGTACCGCGGCTTCCGCGCGCTCTCCGACGCGGGGTGGACCGACGCGATGCCTCGTCTGCTCGGCGTGCAGGCCGCCGGCGTCGCCCCCGTCGCGGCGGACCTCCACGAGGGGAGCGACGCCGAGCGCAACGACGTGGCCGACGGCATCCAGATAACCGACCCGGCGCGCGGCGACCAGATTCGCGACGCCATCGAAGCGACCGGCGGCGACGCCATCGCGCTCGACGCGGCGTCCACGCGCGACAGCCTCGACGCGCTCCACCGCTCGGGCTTCTACGTCGAACCGACCAGCGCCGTCGCCGTCGCCGGCCTGCGAGCGTATCGCGAGCGCGACGTCCTCGACGAGGACGCGGACGTGGTGGTCGCGCTCACCGGCAGCGGCCTGAAGTCGTAGCGTATCTCGTTTCTGTAGCGACGTACTGGGCGAACGCGTTCGGAGAAGCGTCTGCTGATTCGGCGACGGTGCTGACTGCCCCGAAAGCCCCGCGTGCTTGACTCCCCGGACTCGCTGCGCTCCTCGCCGCCTGCGGCGGCTGCGGTGCTTACATCGTCCAGGCACGTCGACCACGCGGCCCCTTTCAGTCCCGCCCGTTTCGGCTGCCCGGTCAAGCTACGCGGAGGGACTGAAAGGGGCCGAGTTGTCGGCGACTCCCGGCGACGTCGTCGTGAGCGAAGCGAGCGACGGCTCGGCGAGCGTGCTCGCCGGTGCAAGCACCACAGGTCGAAGACCGTGGAGCGCAGCGAGCCGCGGGAGCCGACAATTCGGGGGCTTTCGAGGCCGTCACGGCCGTTCCAGCAGAACGACTGCGCGACTCAATCACCTGCTGTCGTACGCCCGTCACGGGAGTGCGTCGGAACATCGTCTGCTGTCGGCCCCACAAGAGATTTATAGCATTCCGCGACTATCACCGGTGAGCACACGATGGCTGGTGGCTGCTTTACACGCCGGGCGCTCGCCCGCTAATTCAGTAGTCACCACCATCGTCGATTCTCCGCCGGCTCTCGCACGCCCCCGGAGCGACGCGCTCCGAGACATCTATGGCGACGCGTCCCGGGGTCGTCGACCGCCATGCTCGCGGTCGAACGGGGAGCCGCAGCACCCGCTTCAACAATGTCACGACAGGATTCAGAGTCACGAGTAGTGGTATCGCTGCCAGACGGGTCCGAGCGCGCCTTCGGGGGACCCGTCACGGTCGAGGACGTCGCCTACGACGTCGGCCCGGGGCTCGGCGACGACTGCGTCGCCGGCCTCGTCGACGGCGACCTGGTCGCGCCGGAGCACCGCATCGAGAACGACGCCGACCTCCGGGTCGTCACCCCCGACTCGGAGGCGTACCGGCGCGTCCGGCGCCACTCGGCGGCGCACGTGCTCGCGCAGGCAGTCCTTCGACGATATCCCGACGCCGACCTCGCCATCGGTCCGCCGACGGACGAGGGGTTCTACTACGACTTCGACGGGGTCGAGGTCGACGAGGACGACCTCGAAGCCATCGAGGCCGAGATGCGCGACATCGTCGAGGCCGACCACGACGTCGTCCGCGAGGAGGTCAGTCCCGAGCAAGCACGCGAACGCCTCGCCGACCAGCCGTACAAGCGGGAACTGCTGGACGAGCTGGTCGACGCCGGCGAGCAGGTGACGTTCTACCGCCAGGGCGAGTTCGAAGACCTCTGTGCCGGTCCGCACGTCGCGTCGACGGGCGAGGTCGGCGCGGTGTCGCTGCTGGAGATCGCGGGCGCGTACTGGCGCGGCGACGAGGACGAGGCGATGCTCACGCGCATCTACGGCACGGCGTTCGGCTCCGAGTCGGACCTGGAGGAGTTCCTCGAACGCCGCCAGGAGGCCCGCGAGCGCGACCACCGGAAGATCGGCCGGGAGCTCGACCTGTTCTCGGTGCCGGACCACTCGCCGGGCTGCGTCCACTTCCACCCGAACGGGATGGCGATGCGTCGCGAACTGGAGGCGTACGTCCGCGCCCGGAACGACGACCTGGGGTACGACGAGGTGGCGACGCCGGAGCTCAACAAGGCCGACCTCTGGAAGCCGACGGGCCACTACGACGCGTTCCGCGAGGAGGGCGAGATGTTCGCGTGGGAGCAGGACGGGAACGAATACGGCCTGAAGCCGATGAACTGCGCGAACCACGCCCACCTGTACGACCGCCGGCGCTACTCCTACCGCGACCTGCCGGTCCGCTTCTCGGAGTTCGGCACCGTCTACCGCAACGAGCAGTCCGGCGAGCTGTCGGGGCTGCTCCGCGTCCGCCGGCTGACCCAGGACGACGGCCACGCGTTCCTCCGGCCCGACCAGCTCGAAGCGGAGCTCGAACGCACCATCCGCACCATCGAGGACATCTACGGCGACTTCGACCTGGAGGTGCTGTACAAGCTGGAGACGAAGGGCGAGAACGCGGTCGGCAGCGACGACGTCTGGGAGACGGCGACGGACGCCCTCCGGAGCGCGCTCGAATCCGAGGGGCTCGACTACGAGGTCGAGGACGGCGAGGCCGCCTTCTACGGCCCGAAGATCGGACTCGACGTCCGCGACGCCATCGGCCGCGAGTGGACCATCGGCACCGTGCAGGTGGACTTCAACATCCCGGCGCGCCTCGACCTCGTCTACGTCGACGAGGACAACGAGGAGCGCCGCCCGGTGATGGTCCACCGCGCGCTGCTGGGGTCGCTGGAGCGCTTCCTGGGCGTGCTCGTCGAGCACTTCGGCGGCGACTTCCCGCCGTGGCTCGCGCCAGAGCAGGTGCGCGTGCTGCCGATCAGCGAGGACGACCGCGCGTACGCTCACGAGGTGGCCGACGCGCTCGACGAGTTCCGCGTCGCGGTGGAGGACCGCGACTGGACGCTCGGCAAGAAGATCCGGACGGCACACGACGACCGTGTCCCGTACATGCTCGTCGTCGGCAGTGACGAAGCCGCGGCCGGCACGGTGTCCGTGCGCGACCGCGCGGAGCGCGAACGCGGCGACGTCGACCTCGCCGACTTCCGCGAGCGACTCCAGCGGGAGTGTGCCGAGAAACGGCTCGACCCCGGCGTGATACGGTGATATCGACCGGTGCCGGTCCGAAGTGGCGCTCGGCGGCTCCCGGCCCCGGTGGCTGGCCGGGCGACGGCAATCAGTTCTTCAGTCGTCGACTGCATCACGTCCTCGTTGTCTGGAACCGAACGCCGCTGTTCCGGGCGTCGTTGGGCGATTCCCCCGCAGTCGATCGGTCTGGCGCACGCTCGGGCCTCCTCGACTATCGGATGCGTGCTGGACTCTTTCTCGACGCCCACCTCTTTTGCGGGCGGAAAACAGTCCCCAAGAACATTTAACTGGTGGCTGTCATGTCGTGGTATGAATCGTGTCCTCCTGTACTATGCGTCACAGGTCGTCACCGGTGGCGCCTTCGTCTTCTTGGCCGCATCGAACGCGCTCTCGAACGGCGCCGGTGTCAGCATCCCCACGGTGCTGATGATAATCGGCGGTGCAGGGATGATTCTCGGGAGCGGCTACCACGTGCTGCATTCGAACTACGACCGCGTCGAACTGGGCACGACCACGTTCTGGCTCGCTATCGTGGGGGCGGTACTCGTCCTCGTCGCCGCAGTGCTGTCGGTCGCGTTCTGACCCTCCCCGAAGACGTCCTGCCTGGAGATGCGAGTGCGCCGAGAAGCGACTCGAACCGACGTTCCTGGCCGACGGGTGATGCACGCTCCTGGCTAGATTCTCGCCGTCTCCCATCGAAGTGTTCAAGGTCGCGAAACCGTGAGTAACGGGGTATGAACCGCGCAGAGAAGGCGAGCTTGCAGTTGCAGGCCGTCTCCGTCCTCCGGATGCTGAAGGAGACGCGGACCTACGACGAGCTCGCAGAGGTGACCGGCCTCCCCGCCGGCGACCTGAACCGCTACGTGAACGGGCACGTCCTGCCGAGCGCCGACCGCGCCGAGACGGTCGTGGAGGGCGTCGGCCGCGAGGAACTCGCCGAGGAGCTCCAGGCCCGGACGCGCAGGGACAGCGAGGGGTACGTCGACAACTCCGGCGTCGTCTTCGACCAGCAGTTCCTCGACCTCGTCGCGCCCGTGGCGGCGGAGACGTTCGACTTCGACCGCCCCGACGTGGTGCTCACCGCGGCGACGGACGGCATCACGCTCGCGGCGGCGATGGCGAGCTACTTCGGCGCCCGCTCGGCGTACGCCAAGAAGGGCAAGGAGACGGCCGTCGAGGAGTTCATCGAGTCGCGTCAGCGGCTAGCGTCCGGCATCGAACTCACCTACTACCTCCCGTCGTCGGCCGTCGCTCCCGGCGAGTCGGTGCTCGTCGTCGACGACCTCATCCGCTCGGGCGAGACCCAGGAACTGCTGCTCGACATCGCCGAGCGCGCGGACGCCGAGGTGGCGGGCGTCTTCGCGCTCATCGCCGCCGGCGAGGAGGGCATCGACCGCGCGAAGGGGCGCACGGACGCGCCGGTCGGCGCGCTGACGACGTTCGAGTGACCGGCGACGACGTTCTCGCCACTTTCGTCCGGCTGCTAGATGGCAGAAACGAACGCTCGCCCTAAAATTACGAACGTTCACGAACTTGAATGATGGTCGTCGGGCCGCGAGCGTCCTGACGGCGGACAGCCTGGATCTGTCTGTGCCCTCCGACGACGGCGCGTGTTGAACGTTCGTGTATAGGATTGTCGCCGATGGACGGAAATACTTAAATGCCTGCTATTCTCGATGCTCAAACGTGCATCATGGGCGCACTATCTGAGTACTTCGGCTTCGAGGAGAACGACACCGACCTCGCCACCGAGGTCATCGCGGGCATCACCACGTTCCTGACGATGTCGTACATCGTCGTGGTGAACCCCGCCATCATGACACAGTTCCCCGGCGAGGACGGCAAGCCGGGCATCGCAATCCAGGGCTACTCGCCGATGGAGGTCCAGCAGATGCTCGCCGTCGTCACCATCCTGGCGTCGGCGGTCGCCATCTTCGTGATGGCGTTCTACGCCAACCGGCCGTTCGGACAGGCGCCGGGCCTCGGCCTGAACGCCTTCTTCGCGTTCACCGTCGTCGGGGCGCTGGGCATCCCGTGGCAGACGGCGCTCGCCGCCGTGGTCACCGAGGGCATCATCTTCATCATCCTCACTGCCATCGGCGCGCGTGAGTACATCATCCGCCTGTTCCCCGAACCGGTGAAGTTCGCCGTCGGGACGGGCATCGGACTGTTCCTCGCCATCATCGGCCTCGAGGAGATGTACGTCGTCGTCGACGACCCGGCGACGCTGATCACGCTGGGCAACCTCGCACAGGACCCCATCGCCATCATCTCGATCGTCGGTCTGTTCCTGACGCTCGCACTGTACGCACGGGGTATCCCCGGGTCGATCGTCCTCGGCGTCGTCCTGACGAGCGCCGCCGGCTGGGTGGCCTCCTCGATGGGCGTCGAGAGCGTCCACCCGACCGCGCCGCTCGCGCCCTCTATCCCGAGCCCGCAGTACGACATCACGCCGCTCGTCGGCGCGTTCCTGGATGGCTTCGGGAACGTCGACGCGTTCGCGTTCTCGCTCGTCGTGTTCACGTTCTTCTTCGTGGACTTCTTCGACACCGCCGGCACGCTGACCGGCGTCGGCCAGGTGGCCGGCTTCCTCGACGAGGACGGCAATCTCCCCGACATCGACAAGCCGCTGATGGCCGACGCCATCGGCACGACCGTCGGTGGGATGCTCGGCACGTCGACGGTGACGACGTACATCGAGTCCGCGACCGGCGTCGAGGAGGGCGGCCGCACGGGCATGACCGCGCTCGTCGTCGGCCTCCTGTTCCTCGCGGCGCTCGCCGTCGTCCCGCTCGCGGCCGCGGTGCCGCTGTACGCCTCCCACATCGCACTGGTGGTCGTCGCCATCATCATGCTCGGCAACGTCACCGACATCGACTGGGACGACATCACCTACGCCGTTCCGGCGGGCATGACCATCATCATCATGCCGCTGACGTTCTCCATCGCCTACGGCATCGCGGCGGGCATCGTCAGCTACCCCATCGTGAAGACGGCGACCGGCGAGTGGCGCGACGTGCGCCTCGGCCAGTGGCTGCTCGCGCTCGCGTTCGTCGTCTACTTCTTCGTCCGCACGAGCGGCATCCTCCAGGCACAGGTCTGAGACTGCTCGCGCGAGGACCCCGATTCCACCTCTCGCACCGCGCCGTCGACGATTCGCGGTGTCGCCCCGCTCCTCCCCGCCCGCTGTTGGCTTTCTTTCCGCTCTCGCTGTTCTCCTCTCGGTAGCGTCGCCGCTTCGCTGGCCGTCGACCCACGAGAAACACAGGTTGCCGCGTCGCCTCGTCGTGTAGCTTCGTCGCCGCGTCGCCTCGTCGTCCTCTCCCGGGTCGCCCTACCGCGAGAGGACGGCCCGGGCCGCGAACAGCAGGTTCTCCTTGCGCTCCATCACGCGCCGGTAGAAGTACGAGAGCCACTTGCCACCGTAGGGGACGTACTGCCAGACCTCGTAGTCCTCGGCGAGTTCGTACTGGGCGTCCTCGCGCACCCCCATCAGCATCTGGATCTCGAAGTCGGTACCGTACTCCTCGTGGAGTTCCCTGGCGTGCTCGATCATCGCGGGGTCGTGGCTGCCGACCGCGATGCCGCCGTCGAACTCCCGGAACATGTACTCCAGGTACTCGCGGTACACCTCGTCGACGCGCGCCTTGTCCTTGTACGCTATCTCCGCGGGTTCGTCGTACGCGCCCTTGACGAGGCGGACCTTGCCCGGCACGTCCGCGAGGCGTTCGAGGTCCGCCTCGGTGCGCTTGAGGTTCGCCTGGACGCAGACGCCGATGCCGCCCTCGTGTTCGTACGCGAGCTGTTCGAAGGTGTCGAGGGTCGCGTCGGTCGTCTCGTGGTCCTCCATGTCCATCCAGACGAACGCGTCGTCGGCGGCGTCGGCGATGCGCTCCATGTTCTCGCGGTAGACGTGCGTGCCGACGTCGAGGCCGACCTGCGACGGCTTGACGGAGACGCACGCGGAGACGTCCGAGCGCTCGATGTCGTCCAGCAGGCGGAGGTACGCCTCGGCGTCCTCGTCGGCTGCCCGCCGGTCGTCGTAGTGCTCGCCGAGCAGGTTCAGGATGACGTTGACGTCGCGCTCGTTCATCGCCCGCGCGTGGTCCAGCGCCTCCGCTGGCGTCTCGCCGGCGACGAACTTGCTCGCGATCGGGGGTATCATGGCCGTGCGTTTGCACGCCCACGTCTTATTAGTATATAGTCCGCCCGTTCGCGAGCGCAACCTCCGGTTCGACGGTCGACCTCGGGTTTCGCCTTCCGCCGCCGGAGCGAATCTCCGATTCTTAAGGTACGCCCGTTCGCCTATCCGACCATGGACGTGTTCGAAGTCGTGGTCGTTGCGTTCTGGGCGATGCTCCCCGCCTACGTGCCGAACAACGTCGCGGTCCTGGCGGGCGGCGGCGCGCCCATCGACGGCGGCCGGACCTGGCGCGGGCGTCGACTCCTCGGCGACGGGAAGACGTGGCGCGGCACCGCCGCAGGCGTCGCGGGCGGCGCCCTGCTCGCGCTCGCGCTGAACGCGGTCCGCTCTCCGGCGGGCGACGCGGTCGGCGTCGCGCTCCCGGCGTTCCCGCTCGCCGTCGTCGTCGCGCTCCCGGCGGGCGCGATGGCCGGCGACATCCTCGCGTCGTTCCTCAAGCGCCGGACGGGCCGCGAGCGCGGCGCAGCGTTCCCCGGCCTCGACCAGCTGGACTTCGTCGTGCTGGCGCTGCTGTTCTCGCTGGTCGCCGCGCCCGGGTGGACGACCGACACGTTCACCCTCCCGGTACTGGCCGTCGTCGTCGTGGTGACGCCGCTGCTCCACCTGTCGACGAACGCGGGCGCCTACGCGCTCGGGCTGAAGGACGAGCCGTGGTGACGGCGTTCCACCGCTCGTCGCTCCGCCGTCCGTACTAGCGCTGGCGTATGCGCTCTATCTCGGCCGTCGTCCGCGTCTCGAAGAACGCCGTGACGGGGACCAGCAGGACCCAGGTGGCGATGGCCAACAGCGGGTCGGCGAGCGCGACGCCCATGGAGAGCAGGAAGACCAGCGGCGAGGCGACGAACCGGGCCGCCTGTATCCCGACGAGCCGCGAGGTGAGGCCCTCCGCGACGAGGTCCTTGCGGGCCGCGTAGGCCCACGTCGTAGCGAGCACGAAACCGGTGAGCGCCTGCGCCCCCGCGTAGAACATCACGCCGAAGCGGCCGGGGTAGGTGCTGAACATCGCCGTCGCGTAGGGGAGGAACCCCACGACGAGCAAGAAGAGGAGGTTCAGCCACAGCAGCGGGCGGTCGTGCCGGTCGACGTAGGCGAACACGCGCCGGTGGAGTATCCAGTAGAGGCCGATGACCAGGAAGCTGAGCACGTAGCCGAAGAACTCCTGCCACTGCTCGACGACGAGCGACGGTAGATCGGAGGTCGAGGCCCCCGGCGGGAGCGTCGGCACCGTTATCTCGAGGACCAGCAGCGTGATGACGATGGCGAAGACACCGTCGCTCAGGGCGATGAGACGCCCCGTCTCCGCGGACTCCCGCTCGACCCCCTTCGACATCCCCGTCGCGGTACGACGCACCGTCACTTCTATCTGTCCGCGGTCGACCACGTCACGTCCTCGTCACACGGACCGATTCGATCGGTCCGGTGGTCGTTCTCGCCCGTTCACGCGGACCGTCGCACCCGTTCCGTGATTCCTCCGACCGGTCCCGGAGTCGTGCGAACGTCTGACGAAGCATTAAGTGGTGTCAGGTCAAATATGTGCGACAACGATGGGCAACAAGAACAAGACGATCTCCTTCCGGGTGAACGAGGACTCGTTCGAGACCCTGCGGGAGATCGCCGAGAAACGCGACATCTCGTTGTCCGCGGTGTTCCGCGACTACGTCGACATGCTCGTCGCCCACGACGGGAAGGTCCGCGTCGTCCCGGAGAACCAGGTCGAGGAGAGCGACGGAGACGAGTCGGAGTTCCCGCCGAAGGTCGAGGTCCCCAAGAGCTTCGTCCGCGAGCACGAGCGCCTGGAACTGGAGGCCGACCACCTGCGAGAGCAGCTGCAGGAGCACAAGGAGTACGTCCGCCGCCTCCAGGAGCAGGTCGACGCCGACACGACCGAGGAGGAGGTCGTCAACCTCGAGGAACTCGACGACGAACTCGACACCGAGGAGACGTACCAGATCGGATAGTGCCGCCGCGTCGCCCGCCCGTACTTCTTTTCGCGTCCTCTCGCGTCACCCGGACAGCGACCGCTTCTTCCGTCGCGCGCGGTCCGCCATCTCCGTCTCGCCCTCGACGTCGGCGAGCTCCTCGACGGCCTCGAGCGTCCGGACCGACTGGTCGAGGAAGGAGAGGACGTCGCCGGAGTAGGCGTACAGCATGTAGTCGTCGCCCATCACGTCGACGATGGCGTCGGGGCCGAGGCCCTGCTCGCGCAGCTCCAGCAGGTAGCGCATGAACTTCCGCTCGGGGCAGCCACAGTAGGGGTTGGAGTCGCAGTCGCAGTCCAGGAAGTCCTCCGCGAAGTCGAGCACGCGGTCGCGGGTCGCGTCGTCGAGCTTCGCGAGGCCGTCGCCCTGGAACAGCAGGTCGAGCGTCGCCCCCTTGAACGCCCCTTTCGGGATGTTCGTCTCCAGCTGCGAGGAGAGCTGGCGGTGGTTCTTGACGTAGATCTTGTCCGTGATGGCCACGCTTGCTCGGTCCGTACTCGTCTGGGTCGGATAAGCGTGTCGTCGGCGTCGCTTCCGCGCTCGTGTGCCGGACACACAAAGCATTTCCACGCCACCCGCGTCGGAACGAGCATGAGCGACTCCTCCAGCGTCGACCTGGCGTTCGACGAGAACGACCTGCTCCCCGCCGTCGCCCAGAGCGTCGAGACGGGCGAGGTGCTGATGCTCGCGTACGTCACACCCGAGGCGGTCGAGCGGACCCGCGAGACCGGCCTCGCCCACTACTACTCGCGGAGCCGGGACGAACTCTGGCAGAAAGGGGCGACCAGCGGGAACGTCCAGCGCGTCGAGGAGGTCCGCGTCGACTGCGACGGCGACGCCCTCCTCTACCGCGTCGAGCAGTCGGGCGGCGCGTGCCACACCGGCTACCGGTCCTGCTTCTACCGCACCCTCGACGGCGAGACGGTCGGCGAACGGGTGTTCGACCCCGACGAAGCGTATGACTGACCGCGTCGCGGCGCTCCGGGACGCCGACGAGGCGTACCGCGAGGTCGACGCCGCCATCGCCGAGCGCGGCGAGGCGACCGTCGAGCGCGTCGCCGACGCCCACCGGCGCGCGACCGACCTGCTGGACCGCTACGAGGAGCGCGCCACCGGCACCGGCGACTTCGAGGCGTTCGTGCGGTTCCAGGGCGAGTTCACGGACCTCGTCGAGGACCTGCCCGACGACCTGCCTCAGCGCGACGCCTTCGAGCGCGCGGAGGACGTCCTCGACCGCCGCCGACTCAGCGAGCGCCACTTCGAGCAGGTGCGCGAGGAACTCGCCGCCGCCCGCGAGATCGCCGCCCTGCTCGACGAACGGGCGGAAACGTGCGAACGCTACCGCGACGCCCGCCGTGCCGTCTCCCGCCGGACGGCCGACCTCGACGACCGCGTCGCCGACCTCGAACGACTGCTGGAACTCGGCGACGCGGACCTCGCCGCGCCCGTCGACCACGTTCGAGACCCCATCGAGGCCTACGACGAGGCGGTCGCCGCGGCGTTCGCGGAGTTCAGGCGCGAGGCGTCCGCCCGCGAGGTCGTCGCCTTCCTCGCGGCGACCGAGAACTACCCGCTCGTGGAGTTCGCGCCGCCGCCGCAGGCGCTCCGGGAGTACGTCGCCGACGCCGACGTGGCCGACGAGCCCATCCCGGACCTGCTGGAGTACGCCGGGTACTCGCGGTCGAAGCTCGACCACTACGTCGACGACCCCGCGCGGCTCAAGCGCTGCGTCGCGACCAACGAGACGTACCTCGACCGCCTCGACGCCGGCCCGCTGCAGGTCGGCTGGCCGCCGCGCCCGGCGTCGGAACTGCGCTGGTGGTGCGAGGAGGCCGTCCGCGTCGTCGACCGCTTCGCGCCCCCGTCGGTCGTCGAGCGCCTGCACGACGTCGCGGCGCTCGCCCGCGACGAAGACGAGTTCGAGCGCGTACGCACCGCCGCGCGTGCTCGCGCGGAACTGACCGACGAAGAGCGCCGCCGCCTCGAAGACGGCGCGGTCGCCGCGGAACTGGAGGAGGCCCGTGCGGAGCGCGACCGTCTCGAAGACGCGCTAGCGGAGTATCCGGAGCGTTGATTTGCGAGCACCGGCTGCTACCTCTCCGTTTCGCGCTGTCCGGATTTTCATCCCCTGGCGGATTGGAAGGGCGAGGGCGGTTCGGCGCACCCCGGCGACGTAAGCACTGCAACGAGTGACTGCAAGGAGCGAGTGAAGCGCGCAGCGAGCCGCGGGAGTCGAACCGCCCGAGGGCTTTCGGGGCTATCGTTCCGGAGACGTTCGGATACACGAATAGAGAACGAGACTCGTCGGGACTCCCGAAAGCCCTCGCCCTTTCAGTCCGCCAGGACCTCGGTCGGTCGGCCTCGCGACACGCGCGGTGGCTCACCGCTCGTCCCATCAGCGAATGAACCGTCGCTCGCTACTTCTGGACGACGACGCAGGGGCGGGCGCGGTCGGCGAACTCGCGGTCCTCGGCGTCGACGAGCTTCCAGTAGCTCCGTGGCCGGCGGCCGGTCACCTCGCGAACGTCGTCGTAGGTGAGCAGGTTCCGGCTGTCCAGGACGAGTTCGAACGCCTCGCGGCGGCGGCCGTCGAACTCGCGGTCGAAGTGTGCTCGACTGTAGCGGTTGGGGTAGTTGAGCACGAGGTGGCCGCCGTCGCGGACGCGGTCCCACAGCGCGGCGACGGCGCGCTCGGCGTCCGCGACGAAGTAGAGCGTGGCGACGCTGTACACCACGTCGAACTCGCGGTCGGTGTCCAGGTCCGGCAGGGCGTCGACGGCGAACGAAAGGTTGTCCAGCCCCATATCGTCGGCGCGCTCGCGGTTGTCAGCGACGACGGTCTCGGAGACGTCGAGGCCGACGAACTCCGTGTCGGGGAAGCGCTCGGCGAGACCGAACGGGCAGACGGCCGGGCCGCAGCCGACGGAGACGAAGTCGTCCGGGACGCCAACGCGCTCGAAGAACCGCGCGGCGAGGTTGACCATCGCCTCGCCGCCGACGTAGGCACAGCGGTCGTAGTCGGCCTCGCGGTAGAACCGCTCCCAGTCCATCATGGCCGCGCGTTGGACGGCACGGGGTGAAATCGCTTCGGTCCCTCGCGACGATTCGTCCCGCAGCGCTTCGGTCGCGTCGCGACGTTCGGCTCCGCAACGCTTTTGCCACTGCCTCACAACCTCCCGCACATGCCAACCGAATCCCGGCAGGGTGGTACCGTCCACGAGCCTCGTCTAGCCGCGGGATTCGGCTTCTTCTTCCCCGCCTGAGCGAGCGGTGGACTCCCCGGCGGTGCGACGCCGGACACTCCGGACGTCGGGGACGAAACCGCCCGCGACGCCCTCCCTTCAGAAGGGCTAAAACGGCGGACAGGGACGTACGAAGCGAGAACAAACCGTTCACGGACGATGAAACTACCAGAACCACAGGTCGCGGTGCTGGAAGCCGCGAGCGCGACGGAAGGACAGACCATCGAACAGCTGGCGGCGGTGACGGACCTGAAACCGGAGACGGTGACGGGTGCGGCCTTCGAACTCGAATCGGAGGACCTGGTCGACGTCGACGAGCGGACCGAGGAGACGGTCTCGCTCACCGACGAGGGCGAGACGTACGCCGCCGAGGACCTGCCCGAGGTCCGGCTCTACCGGGCGGCGCTCGACGCCGGTGCCGACGACGCGCCCGCCCCGATGGGCCAGGTCATCGGCCAGTCAGGGCTGGCGGGACCGCAGGTCGACATCGCGCTGTCGAACTACGCCCGGAAGGGGTACGGCAGCATCGAGGGCGGGGAGATAACGGCCGCGCCCGACGCCGACCCGGAGAGCGACGCCGAGGCGGCGGCGCTCGCGGAACTCGCCGACGGCGGGGCAGTCGACGACGCCGACGTCCTCGACCAGCTCGACCACCGGGGACTGGTCGAGCGCGCCGAGCGGACGGTGCGCTCGGTGACGCTCACCGACGAGGGGGTCGACGTGATGATGCTGGAGGGCGTCGAGACGGCCGAGACGGTGGGCCAGCTCACCCCCGAGATGCTCACGACCGGCGAGTGGCGCGAGGTCGACTTCGCCGACTACAACGTCGAGGCCGACGCCGAGCGCGTCGACGGCGGCAAGACCCACATCCTGCGCCAGACGGCCAACCGCGTGAAGGACGTCCTCGTCGGGATGGGGTTCGAGGAGATGGAGGGCCCGCACGCCGACGCGGACTTCTGGATCAACGACTGCCTGTTCATGCCCCAGGACCATCCGGCACGGACCCACTGGGACCGGTTCGCCCTCGAGGACCCGACCGAGATACGCGACCTGCCGGACGACCTCGTCGAGCGCGTCGAGCGCGCCCACCGCGAGGGCGTCGGCGAGGACGGCGAGGGCTACCACTCGCCGTGGAGCCGCGGGTTCGCCGAGGCCATCGCGCTGCGCGGTCACACCACGTCGCTGTCGATGCGCTACCTCTCCGGGTACGCGCAGGGCGACCTCGAACCGCCCCAGCGCTACTTCAGCGTCGAGAAGGTGTACCGCAACGACACGCTCGACCCGACCCACCTGCTGGAGTTCTTCCAGATCGAAGGGTGGGTGATGGCCGAGGACCTCTCGGTGCGCGACCTGATGGGGACCTTCGAGGAGTTCTACGAGCAGTTCGGCATCACCGACCTGCAGTACAAGCCCCACTACAACCCCTACACGGAGCCGAGCTTCGAGCTGTTCGGCAACCACCCCGAGACGGGCGAACTCATCGAGGTGGGCAACAGCGGGATGTTCCGCCCCGAGGTGCTCGAACCGCTGGGCGTCGACTGCGACGTGATGGCGTGGGGGCTCTCGCTGGAGCGGTTGCTCATGCTGATGTACGGCTTCGAGGACATCCGCGACGTCCACGGGACGCTGTGTGACCTCGAACTGCTGCGGGACACGGAGGTGCTACACTGATGCCAGTCGTCGACGTCGACCCCGACGAGCTACGGACGCTGACCGGCCACGACGAGAAGGACGACGAGGAACTGATAGACGACCTGTTCGCGCTCGGCCTGGAGTACGAGGGCGACACCGAGGACGGCGACCTGCAACTGGAGTTCGCCCCCGACCGCCTCGACCGCCTCTCCGTCGAGGGCGTCGCGCGCTCGCTGCGCTACCAGTACGGCGACGCTCGCGGCGTCTACGTCCCGAACGTCAACGACGCTGACTGGACCATCGAGGTGGCCGACAGCGTCCCCGACGAGCGCCCCTACGTGACGGGTGCGGTCGTCCGGGACGTCGACCTCGACGAGGACGCGCTCGACTCGCTCATCCAGTTGCAGGAGAAACTGCACGCCACGATGGGCCGCAAGCGCGCGAAGGGCGCCATCGGCATCCACGACCTGACGATGCTGAAGGGGCGCGCGGCGACCGACGGTGACGGGGACGGCAACGCCCCTGGCAAGTCCATCACCTACCGGGGCGTCGCCCCCGACGGCGACCGGTTCGTCCCGCTGGACGCCGACGCCGAGATGACGCCTGCGGACGTCCTCGAAGACCATCCGACCGGCGAGACGTACGCGCCGCTGGTCGACGAGTACGACCGGTATCCCGCCATCTACGACGACATCGGCCTGTTCTCGTTCCCGCCGGTCATCAACGGCCGCCGGACGGAGGTGTCGACGGACTCTCGCGACCTGTTCGTCGAACTCACCGGCACCGACCAGTGGACCATCGACCACATGTGCACCATCATCTGCTACGCGCTCGACGCCCGCGGGGCGACGGTCGAGCGCGTCGAGGTCGAGTACCCCGACCGCACCCTCGTCCGGCCGGACCTCTCCGTCCGGTCGAAGACGGTCGCCCACGACCAGATCGAGACGACGCTGGGCGTCGACCTCGGTCCCGACGAGGTCGTCGACCTGCTGGAGCGGTCCGGCCTCGACGGCGAGACGGCCGAGGACGCGGACGGGAATCTCGTCTACGAGGTCGAGATTCCGCCCTACCGCGTCGACGTGCTCCACCCCGTCGACGTCGTCGACGACGTTGGGCGCGCCTACGGCTTCAACGACCTCTCGCCGCGCTACCCCGACGTGGGGACGGTCGGCGGCCGCCACGAGCGCTCTAACCTGGAGGACGCCGCCCGCGACGTGCTCGTCGGCCTCGGCTTCGAGGACCTGCTGAACTTCCACATGATCAGCGAGGAGGACAACTTCGAACGGATGAACCTCGCGGACCCCGGGTCCGACGGCGGGGATGGCGACGACCGGGACGACGCGCTCGGGGACGACGCCCCGGCGACCATCAAGAACCCCTACAGCGAGGACTACACGATGCTCCGGACGTGGGCGCTCCCGTCGCTCATGCTCGTCCTGGAGAACAACACGCACCGCTCGTACCCCCAGGACCTCGCGGAGATCGGCCTGGCGGCGCACGTCGACGAGAGCGAGAACACCGGCGTCGCCGAGCACCGGACGGTCGCTGGCGTGCTCGCGCGCCACGATGCCTCCTACGAGGACGCCAAGGCCCGCCTGCAGGCCGTCGCGCGCAACTTCGACGTCGACCTCGCGACCCCGGCCATCGACCACCCCTCGTTCATCGACGGGCGGACGGCCGCGGTCGTGATGGACGGCGAGACGGTCGGCGTCGTCGGCGAGGTCCACCCCGCGGTGCTCGTCGACCACGACCTCGAACTACCGGTCGCTGCGTTCGAGTTCCGCCTCGACGCGCTGAAGTGACCGCGCTGTCGGCCAAAGAACGGCCGTTCTCTCCTTCCTTGCTCACCCTTCGAACTCGTCCGCGACCGCTTCGATATCCGGGACCGTCAGGTCCGGGTCGCCGTCGAACGGCTCCCAGGGGCCGCCGTCGCGGTTCACCCAGACGGCGTCCATCCCGGCGTTACCGGCTCCCATCACGTCGAACCACCCGGCCGCGACGTGCGCGATGCGGTCTATCGGGGTCCCCGTCCGCCCGGCGGCGTGCCGGTAGAGGTCGGCGGCCGGCTTGAACTGCCGAATCTCGTGGGCGCTGACGGTGTCCTCCAGCAGGTCCTCGATGCCCGCGTGGGCGACCATCGAGTCGAGCATCGCCGGGTTCCCGTTCGAGAGGACGTAGAGGTCGTACCCCTGCTCGCGCAGGCGCTCCATGCCCGGGCGGACGTCGTCGAAGACGTCGAGTTCGTGGTACACCGAGAGGATCTCGTCGCGCTCGTCCGCGGGGAGGTCGACGCCGTGGGCCGCCAGCGCCCCCTGGAGGGCGTGGCGGTTCACCTCGTAGAACGGTTCGTAGGCGTCGACCTGTCCGGCGAGGAAGGTGTACTCCAGCGACCGCGCCCGCCAGAGCCGTGAGACGGGCTCCGGGTCGTCGACGCGGTCGGCGAGCGCGCGCTCCGCTGCGTCGGTGTCGACGAGCGTGCCGTACGAGTCGAAGGTGATCGTCTCGATGTCGTCGGGGTCGACCATGCGCCCCCTACGCCGTCGCGAGTCTTAGAGGTCGCCCCCGACGGCGTCCTCGACGGCGAGTCAGTGGGTGTCGTCGGCGAGGTCCATCCCGCGGTGCTCGTGGAACACGACCTCGAACTACCGGTCGCCGCGTTCGAGTTCCGACTCGGCGCGCTGGAGCAGGTCCGGCGGTTCTCTGCTCGGGAGCGCTACTTCTCTTCGTCCGACGCCTTCCGGAGTCGGTTTCCGAGTAGCGCCGCTCCGCTCAGAACGCCGGCCACGCCGGTCCCGAGATCGAAGCCCGGGAGGCCAGTGTCGTTCGACTCCGTCTCTAACCAGGCCTTCGTGCCGGGAGTAGACGAAGTCCTGGCGGCCGAGGTCGTCTCCCGGGTCGTCGGCGTCGCGGTCGTGGTCGTCGTCGAGGTGACCGGCGATTCGGCCGGGTCACCCTTGACGCAGACGAGTTGGCCGCCCCACGTGTGGATGAGATACCGGTTGTCGGTCGGAATCGGGGTCCCGAGGAACTCGTTGTCCTTCCAGTTATCGAGGCCCTCCAGCGACTTCTCGAACACCGTCTCGCCGGTGAAGACGTTCAGGCCCACCAGCGATTTGCCGATGGTGGTCACGAGGACGTTCCTCGCGACGGAGACCCCCGTGGGGATGGCTTCGTACTCGTTCGTCCACGGCGTACTCGGTGGCAGGCCGCCCCGGACCTTCGCGGACACGCCCGCGTCCGTCCCCAGGATGAACGAGGACAGCACGCGCCCGTCGGCGACCGCCGACTGTTCCAGCGTCGCCCAGTAGTCGGCGTGGTTGAACCCGCACTTCTCGTCGGGCTGTGGGCTCGTCCGCTTGATGAACATCCCGTCGGCCTGCCACGTGTACGTGTTCATCGGTGCGTTCGGGAACGGCTGGCCGAGGACGTGGATCCGATGCGTCCGCCCGCTCGGACTGACGACCGGTGGACGGTACGGAACGTCGCCGGGCGGATTGTTACAGTCCGCGTCTCGATAGGGGTCGAGTCTATCGTCCCAGACGACCGACTCGTTCTCGACGTCGATCCGCTTGAGCCCCTCGTAGTAGCCCGTGTAGTAGATGCTCCCGTCTTTGATCGCCAGCCCGGCGCTCGAGCCACGTCCGAGTTTTATCTCGAACACCGCTTCCCCGGTCTCGGCGTCGAACCCCCTGACGCCGCCCGGAGTACCGGCGACGTCGCCTTGGACGAACGGAGCGTAAACCACGCCGTCGTAGACTGACGGTGGTGCTTCGAAGGTTCCGTACGGTTCGCCGTGAGCACGCTTGACCGACGAACTCTCCGGAACTTTTGGCCGTTCGCCTTTCCACCGTTCGTCGCCGGTCTCCGCGTCCAGTGCCACAATTTTGTCGATTCCCGCGAAGTACACCGTCCCGTCGGCCACGGCGGGCGAACTCGATATCCGGGGCGCACTCACGCCGTCAGGGGCCGCTTTCTCGTACGTCCAGAGAACGTCTCCGGAACGAAGGTCGACGCACCTGAAGACGGCAACGTCGTTGCCAGCGTAGCCACCACCGACGTAGACGCGACCGTCGGCGATGGCGGGAAGCGACTGGCGGTTCTGCCCGTTCCCGATGACGAACGCCGCCTCGTCCGTCTCGACCGTCCACTCGACTTCGAGGTTCCGGGTCGCTGGCGTGGCCGGCGTGTGCGCCGTGTTCTGCAGGTCGAAGCCCCGCATCGGCCAGTCGGTCAGTTCCTCCGCGGATTGGGCCCCCGCAGACGAGGACGCTACTCCCGAAAGCGCGAGCGCTCCGGCAGTGGACCGAAGGAACGTCCGACGAGATGTCCGTGACATTCGTCCCAGACTGATTACTCCAGATTAATAATATTGACCAAAAACACGTCTGCGGCGTGATATATTCCATCGACCCGCGATTCTATCCACGCTCTAGTCGAATCGGTGACTCGCTCCGACCGAGATACTGACCGTCGTCAGTCGAGGTCCGCGCCGATGGCGTCTTCCACCGAGTCGAAGCCGTCCCGTTCCAGCAGGTCGAGAAGGCCTTCGTTGATGTCGCGCGCGATGGAGGGCCCGCGGTAGACGAGGCCGGTGTACAGTTGGACGACGTGCGCGCCCGCGCGAATCTTTCGATAGGCGTCTTCGGCGGTGAACACGCCGCCGACGCCGACGACCGGGACGTCCACGCGCTCGGCGACGAACCGGACCATCTCCGTCGCGCGGTCGGTCAGCGGCCGTCCCGAGAGGCCGCCCCCCTCGTCGCGGTGCTCGTTCCGGAGGCCGTCCCGGCGCTCGGTGGTCGTGTTCGTCGCGATGACGCCGTCCAGGCCGAGTTCCGTCACCAGGTCGAGCGCGTCCTCGACGGCAGCCTCCGGCAGGTCCGGCGAGAGCTTCACGAGCAGGGGGCTCGCGCCGGCGTCCTGGAGCGTCGTCAGGATGCGTTCGAGGTTCTCGCGGTTCTGCAGTTCGCGCAGCCCCGGCGTGTTCGGGCTGGAGACGTTCACCACGAAGTAATCGGCGTGCGCGGCCAGGCGCTCGTAGGTGTACAGGTAATCGTCCTCGGCGCTCTCCAGGGGCGTGGACTTCGACTTGCCGATGTTCGCACCGACCGGCACGTCCGGCAGCGTCTGGCTCGCCATGCGCGCGCCAACGCGGTCCGCGCCGTGGTTGTTGAACCCCATGCGGTTGATGATGGCTTCGTCCTCGCGGAGGCGGAACATGCGCGGCTTCGGGTTGCCAGCCTGCGCCTCGGCGGTCACGCCACCGATCTCGACGTGTCCGAAGCCGAGGCTGGCAAGAGCGGACGGTATCTCGGCGTTCTTGTCGAAGCCCGCGGCGACGCCAACGGGGTTGGGGAACCGCTGACCGAACGCGTCGACGGCCAGCCGTGGGTCCTCGACCTGGTACCGCGACGCGAGCAGTCGCTCGAACGGGGTTCCCTGGACGCCCCCGAGCAGCGCGTGGACGATGCCGTGGGCGGTCTCGGCCGGTAGCTGGTACAACAGCGGCTTGACGACGTCGTATCCGTTCATGAATGTAGTGAGCGTTGACCGGCGGGCATCTCGCGTGGACGGCCCACGGCGAACTCAGAACTCGTGCTCAACCTCGTCCTTGTCAGCCTTCTGGATGATGATCTTGTCTTCCCGGACGCGGACGAACACCTCGTCGCCGATCTCCATCCCGGCGACGGCCAGCTCGTCCTCGTGGAGGTTCACGTGGACGTTGTGGTATTCGCCGTCTTCGTCTTTCGCGCCACTCGGGCTGAGCTTCTTTTTCCGTACCATCGCGGTATCGTATGCAGTGGTTCGCTACAGGATGTACTTAAGTGTTTTCTACCGTACGGTTCCGTTCGGCCGTTCCTTGCGCGCACCTACGCCACCGAGCCACTTACTTTGCTCGGCTCCCTCGGTTTTCTGCCGTTCGAAATCGGAGCCCTCGGATTCAGGCTTATATATCTGTCGGCGTGAAAGGCTCATATCGGCGATATATTTATAACGAGCCCTGTGCTGGGTTGGCATGGAGGAGAAAAATCATGGTACGTGACGATGGTAAGCGAAATTTCGCACTGCGCGACACCGGCGGAGAAGAATCGAGCGTCTTCTCGGGTAACACTCCTCGACAGGCGGCGCTGAAGGCAGCGCGTCGTCTCGAACCAGCGGGTTCGGAGGACGAGGCAGACCGAACCGAGCTTCGACTTCGAGAGAAAGGGACCGACAAGGTCCACATCTACGAGGGCTGGTCCTGGGAGGAGGATGCTCCGTCCGACAAACCGGACTGGATGCCCGACGAGATAACCGAGGCGAACGTTTCCAAGCAAGGCATCGAGCACCTCGAGGAATGATCGCCCCGCGCTCGTCCAGTCGGACCGAGCGCCTGCACTGACCACGATTCTCTTTGCGCACGTACGCGAAAGTACAATAGTCTCTCAGCGGTCACACCGACAGCGGTCACGTCGTCCTGACCAGCGGTCGCCGCATCCTGGCGACGGCAGCGTTTTTATCCTCCCTGGACGTACCCCCGCCTGCGCGGGGCACATCCGACTGGACCGCACGCACGACGCGTGGGATGACTGGTCTGGCCTCCACCCGCGCAACAGTGGTGCGCTACTACTTCGAGAGCTCCGTAGTTCGTCACTCGTCGCCGATCGAGTCGTTCCTCCCGTGTTCGTGCGTCGCCCGTCGAGTTCGGGCACCGTTGTTAGTCAATATATCTCGAAGGACGTTTCCTTCGACGGTCTTAAGTGTAACCCTGCCATTCGTAGAAATGCGAACGCCGCCCGGTGGTTTCCCCCGCCGGGTGGACGCCCGAATCCGACGCCTTCAAGTAAGGCGCTCGGAGGCTCGGGCGAACGCACGCCGATCCGATGCCCTTAAATGTATAGGGTCGTTCAGATTGGATGTCGACGGCGTCCGGCGGTTTGGACGACCGGATGCACTCCTAATCCGACGCCCTTAAGTAATACGGGGCACTCGGATTGGATACGACGCGCCTTCGGCGGCTTCCGCCGAGGGCGAGCGGAATCCGACGCCCTTAAGTAAAACCGGGGCGTTGGGTAAGAACGCGAAGAAAGACGACGTGATTCGCGGAACGTTCAACTCGTTCCGCAGTCCCGGACCGATCTGGTGGGGGTCGCCCACCTGTCGGAGGCGGTTCGAAGGGCTTAAGTCCCTTCCCAGCCTACGAATAGGTCCGGAGGAAATGAGGATTCCACCCCTGCGGTCCGCCGTACACGATGGGATCTGATGTTAGCCTTGGCAGTTCGGTGACACCCGACCAGCGGATCGGTCTGGGGTCGTCGAACTGACGGACCACATAGCACATGCATTACGCATAGTGTCTCCGCCAGACCCACCGAGCATCACGCTCGGAAACCATTCCGGTTGATCCTGCCGGAGGCCATTGCTATCGGAGTTCGCTTTAGCCATGCTAGTCGCACGAGTTCAGACTCGTGGCAGATAGCTCAGTGACACGTGGCCAAACTACCCTATGGATCGGGATAACCTCGGGAAACTGAGGCTAATCCCGAATAAGGCTTCCACGCTGGAATGCGGGGAGCTGGAAACGTTCCGGCGCCATAGGATGTGGCTGCGGCCGATTAGGTAGACGGTGGGGTAACGGCCCACCGTGCCGATAATCGGTACGGGTTGTGAGAGCAAGAGCCCGGAGATGGATTCTGAGACAAGAATCCAGGCCCTACGGGGCGCAGCAGGCGCGAAAACTTTACACTGCACGACAGTGCGATAAGGGAACTCCGAGTGCGAGGGCATATAGTCCTCGCTTTTGTACACCGTAAGGTGGTGTACGAATAAGGGCTGGGCAAGACCGGTGCCAGCCGCCGCGGTAATACCGGCAGCCCGAGTGATGGCCGCTATTATTGGGCCTAAAGCGTCCGTAGCCGGCCGAACAGGTCCATCGGGAAATCTGCTCGCCTAACGAGCAGGCGTCCGGTGGAAACCAGTCGGCTTGGGGCCGGAAGACCTGAGGGGTACGTCCGGGGTAGGAGTGAAATCCTGTAATCCTGGACGGACCGCCGGTGGCGAAAGCGCCTCAGGAAGACGGACCCGACGGTGAGGGACGAAAGCTAGGGTCACGAACCGGATTAGATACCCGGGTAGTCCTAGCTGTAAACGATGCCCGCTAGGTGTGGCGCAGGCTACGAGCCTGCGCTGTGCCGTAGGGAAGCCGAGAAGCGGGCCGCCTGGGAAGTACGTCTGCAAGGATGAAACTTAAAGGAATTGGCGGGGGAGCACTACAACCGGAGGAGCCTGCGGTTTAATTGGACTCAACGCCGGACATCTCACCAGCTCCGACAGTAGCAGTGACGGTCAGGTTGATGATCTTACCTGAGCTACTGAGAGGAGGTGCATGGCCGCCGTCAGCTCGTACCGTGAGGCGTCCTGTTAAGTCAGGCAACGAGCGAGACCCGCACTCCTAATTGCCAGCAGTACCCTTGTGGTAGCTGGGTACATTAGGAGGACTGCCAGTGCCAAACTGGAGGAAGGAACGGGCAACGGTAGGTCAGTATGCCCCGAATGAGCTGGGCTACACGCGGGCTACAATGATCGAGACAGTGGGATGCCACACCGAGAGGTGGCGCTAATCTCCTAAACTCGGTCGTAGTTCGGATTGAGGGCTGAAACTCGCCCTCATGAAGCTGGATTCGGTAGTAATCGCGCTTCAGAAGAGCGCGGTGAATACGTCCCTGCTCCTTGCACACACCGCCCGTCAAAGCACCCGAGTGAGGTCCGGATGAGGCCACCATGCGGTGGTCGAATCTGGGCTTCGCAAGGGGGCTTAAGTCGTAACAAGGTAGCCGTAGGGGAATCTGCGGCTGGATCACCTCCTAACGAACGGGACCAGGCCGTCGCGCCTGGCCCACCTGCCACGTTCTACGTGGCAACGAGGGTTCCTCGACGACCTCGACCATTCCGCTGGTCGGGCACCTTTGAACTGCCAAGGCTAACGATGCCCTCGCCGCAAGGCGAGGTGGGCCCATAGCTCAGTGGTAGAGTGCCTCCTTTGCAAGGAGGATGCCCTGGGTTCAAATCCCAGTGGGTCCATCGCTTCGGGCCTCGAACGGTTCGCCGTTCAGGTCCGGATCAACGACCGATGCACCATCCCGTGAAAGCGTGGATGGGAAGGGTTCAAACACGCTCCCCTTACCACCGGGACGTGTGATGACGACCGTATGTACGTGCAATCCAGGCGTCCACTGGACCCGTTCAGCGGGTACCAGTACCGACGAATGCGAATCCACACAACGTGGCTACTGTGCCAACTGGTGGATGGCTCGGCTCGAGCGCCGACGACGGACGTGCCAAGCTGCGATAAGCCTGAGGGAGCCGCACGGAGGCGAAGAACTCAGGATCTCCGAATGGGAATCCCCACCGCAATTGCCTCGCGCAATGGGGAACGCCGGGAATTGAAACATCTCAGTACCGGCAGGAACAGAAAGCAAACGCGATGTCGTCAGTAACGGCGAGTGAACGCGACCCAGTCCAAACCGAAGCCTTCGGGCAATGTGGTGTACGGACTGACACTCAGCACCGGAACCGTCTCACGAAGTCTCTTGGAACAGAGCGCGACACAGGGCGACAGCCCCGTAGTGAGAATCAGTATGGTGTGCGTCAGCTCCAGAGTAGCGGGGGTCGGATATCCCTCGTGAAGGTAGCGGGCATCGACCGCTAAGACTGAATACGACTCGAGACCGATAGCGAACAAGTAGCGTGAGCGAACGCTGAAAAGCACCCCGAAAAGGGAGGTGCAATAGGGCCTGAAATCAGTTGGCGATGGAGCGACAGGGCACAAAAGGCCTGCTGGAAAACGACACGAGCGCGAGCTCGCAGTAGGACCCAGCAGGAGCCGGTGTTCTGTCGTACGTTTTGAAAAACGAGCCAGGGAGTGTATTTGTTTGGCAAGCCTAACTCGTGTATCGAGGTAGGCAGAGGGAAACCAACATGGCCGCAGTCTTACGACCAGGGCCGCCGTCTTCAAGGGCGGGGAGTCAAACAGATACGACCCGAAACCGGATGATCTACGCGTGGGCAAGGTGAAGCGTGGCGAAAGCCACGTGGAAGCCTGTTAGGGATGGTGTCCTACAATACCCTCCCGTGACCTGCGTGTAGGGGTGAAAGGCCCATCGAATCCGGCAACAGCTGGTTCCAACCGAAACATGTCGAAGCATGACCTCTGCCGAGGTAGTTCGTGGGGTAGAGCGACCGATTGGGAGATCCGCCTCCGAGAGGAGTCGGCCTCCCTGTCGAACTCCAAACCTACGAACACCGCTGACGCAGGGAATCCGGTGTGCGGGGTAAGCCTGTGCACCAGGAGGGAGACAACCCAGAGCTGGGTTAAGGTCCCCAAGTGCGGACTAAGTGCGATCGAAGGTGGTCCCGAGCCCTAGACAGCCGGGAGGTGAGCTTAGAAGCAGCTACCCTCTAAGAAAAGCGTAACAGCTTACCGGCCGAGGTTTGGGGCGCCGAAAATGATCGGGGCTCAAGTCCGCCACCGAGACCTGGCGGCACCAGTAACATGGTGATCCAGTAGGTTGGCGTTCTGTCCGGGTGGAAGCACGGCCGAGAGGTCGCGTGGACCGTCCAGAAACGAAAATCCTGGCCATAGTAGCAGCGTTAGTCGGGTTAGACCCCCGACGGCCTCATGAGTAAGGGTTCCTCGGCAATGCCAATCAGCCGAGGGTTAGCCGGTCCTAAGTCTCGTCGCAATTCGAGCGAGACAACAGGGAAACAGGTTAATATTCCTGTGCCGCTATGCATCGAAACCGACGCTTTGGGGTAGACTGAACCGGGCTTTCGCCCGGTCGAACCGTCCAACTCCGTGGAAGCCGTAATGGCAGGAAGCGGACGAACGGCGGGACAGCGCAAGTCAGTTCAACCTAGAGCCCGTGAAAAGGGAGCATAGCGTCCGTACCGAGATCCGACACAGGTACTCTGGCGGCGAAAGCCAAGGCCTGTCGGGAGCAACCGACGTTAGGGAATTCGGCAAGTTAGTCCCGTAAGTTCGCGATAAGGGATGCCTGCTCCGGATAGGAGCAGGTCGCAGTGACTCGGGCGCTCCGACTGTCTAGTAACAACATAGGTGACCGCAAATCCGCAAGGACTCGTACGGTCACTGAATCCTGCCCAGTGCGGGTATCTGAACACCCAGTACAATGGGACGAAGGACCCGTTAACGGCGGGGGTAACTATGACCCTCTTAAGGTAGCGTAGTACCTTGCCGCTTCAGTAGCGGCTTGCATGAATGGATCAACGAGAGCGCCACTGTCCCAACGTTGGGCCCGGTGAACTGTACGTTCCAGTGCGGAGTCTGGAGACCCCCAAGGGGAAGCGAAGACCCTATAGAGCTTTACTGCAGGCTGTCGCTGGGACACGGTCGCTAATGTGCAGCATAGGTAGGAGCCACCACACAGGTACCCGCGCTAGCGGGCCACCGAGGCAGCATTGAAATACTACCCGTTAGTGACTGTGACCCTCACTCCTGGCGGAGGACACCGGTAGCCGGGCAGTTTGACTGGGGCGGTACACGCTCGAAAAGATATCGAGCGTGCCCCAAGATTTCCTCAGTCGCGTCGGAGACGCGACGAAGAGCGCAAGAGCACAAGGAAGTCTGACAGTGTCCTACACAACGAGGGACGCTGACGCGAAAGCGTGGTCTAGCGAACCAACCAGCCTGCTTGATGCGGGCGGTTGCTGACAGAAAAGCTACCTTAGGGATAACAGAGTCGTCACTCGCAAGAGCACATATCGACCGAGTGGCTTGCTACCTCGATGTCGGTTCCCTCCATCCTGCCCGTGCAGAAGCGGGCAAGGGTGAGGTTGTTCGCCTATTAAAGGAGGTCGTGAGCTGGGTTTAGACCGTCGTGAGACAGGTCGGCTGCTATCTATTGGGGGTGTCACGGTATCTGACGTGAACGTTCGTATAGTACGAGAGGAACTACGAATGGTTGCCACTGGTGTACCGGTCGTCCGGAAGGGCGCGTGCCGGGCAGCCACGCAACACGGGGTAAGAGCTGAATGCATCTAAGCTCGAAACCCACATGGAAAAGAGATACCACTGAGATCACTCGTAGAAGACGAGTTCGATAGACTCGGGGTGTACGCGCCGAGGCAACGAGGCGTTCAGCCCGCGAGCACTAACAGATCGATGCCACACATTCATACCGCATTAGAACTGGTCCCACCGAACGGGTCCAGGCGCTAACTGGATTGCACTACATACGGTCAGTTTGGACCACCGACACTGGCGATGATCGCGGTTCGATTCCGCGAGTCGGCGTTAAGGCGGCCACAGCGGCGGGGTTCCTCCCGTACCCATCCCGAACACGGCAGATAAGCCCGCCTGCGTTCCGGCGAGTACTGGAGTGCGCGAGCCTCTGGGAAATCCGGTTCGCCGCCCCCACTCATATCACCGCTTTCAGAGCCCACGGCCCATCCCGGGTCGTGGGCTTTCTTCATTTATACAGAACCGCTGTACTGGTCGAGACCGCTATCCTTATGCGGTCGAAGCCAGTAGCAGCAACTGCGCCAAGGTGGCAGAGTCCGGCCTAACGCAGCGGCCTGCAGAGCCGCCCACCGCCGGTTCAAATCCGGCCCTTGGCTTTCTGCGACGAACGGACGTGAGGAGCGAACGCAACGCCGACTTGAATCAGGAAAGACGAGCGACAGCGTCTTTCCCCTGTTCAAATCCGGCTCTTGCCTTTTGCTGGCCAATCCAGTGCTGTTGGCCACTGTAACTATGCACACTCACAGAGATTTCCCACCGTGACCGAGACAGACGAGCGAGTGCTCGATGGCATCAATCAGACGCTGCGCCTCGACGGTCTGGTCGTACTCGTCGAACGGTTTCACTCCCACACGCAACCAGGCGTCCCACGAGAAACGATCGACCGCTACGCTGACCCGTTCTCCACGAGCGTTGGAGGCGGCCCCGACGTCGACGCCTTTCACGAAGAGGTAGAGTCCCGCCTCACTGACTCGCGAACGTGGTCCGGCGGGGACAGCCTTTACAGACTCGATCCGGGGAGGATCAGCCGGTATCCAGCAGAGTGGCACGACCGACTCGGCGGGACGACCGATGTCCGGAAGTACGTCGACTTTATCCAGGAAGAGGTGCCGGAGTTCAAGGACGACGTTGGGCAAGGCGGTTCCGGTCCTGGCGTACCCGAGCAGCCACTGCTCGACGCGATCGCAGTGGTCGGACGAACCGACCGAGACGAAGTGAAGGCCGAACTGGCAGACCTTCGTGACCGGGGCGAAATCGCGGAAGACGCCGATCAGCATCCCAACCCCGGTGTCGTACTGAGGGACGAACGCGAGGACCTCCGTGACTCCACTGTCGACAGGTAATCGAGATACGACAGCTATACTGGGGTCGTATCTACTCTTTCTACGCCCGCCCTCGCTCGATCAGATCGTCTCATCGTCTCGAGGACGGTTCGAGGTTCCGCCGGCCGGAGAGCGCACCGCTCGTCGGCGAGCGCGCAAGCCAGGTGGCTACGACGGTGACAGCGGGGTGACATCGACGTTCGACGGGGCTGACAGTACACGTATCGGCTGGCTGACTGGAGAAGTGACGGACGGACGAGGGTTCTTCTGGCGGCTACCCGTTCACGGACCACTTCCGCGTCGGCGCGCCGCTGCAGGTGTTGCTGTCGGTGGCGACGGTGGCCGGCATCGTCGTCTTCTGGGGGCTGTGAGAACCGGGTTCCACGACGGCGGGCTGGGTCAGCGGGAGCTGAGGACCGCGACGGGGCAGTCGGCGTTCCTGACGACGTACTCGACGCGGTGGCCGAGGAACGCCCGTCGGGAGAGCGGCCGCCAGTTGCTCCCGAGGACGACGAGGTCGACGACGCCGCGCCGCGCCAGCCCCGCCACCGTGGCGAGCAGTATCCACCCGATGGTGTCGTCGACCATCCCGGCCGCCAGTATCAACTGTCCGACGTCGCGCTGCAGCGCGTCGAGTTCGAGCAGCACCTTCGCTATCACCGGGATGGCGGAGATGCTCATCGCCGTCGCGACGAACAGGCTGAAGACGAGGCGCTGGTCCGGGCTCGCGACGAACGTCGCGGGGAGCACCCAGCCGAGCGCGAACCCGGTCGCGAACGGGACGGTGATGCCGCCGACCGAGAGCACCAGCGCGGTGCGTCTCCGCGCCAGCACGAGGTCGAGGTCGGTCTCCAGGCCCGTGACGACGAGCAGCATCAGCAGGCCGAGCCAGGCGACGACCTCGAGGAGGTGGAACTGCGCTTCCGACACCGCGAACAGCGCGTCGTAGGCCGAGGGGGCGACGACGCCGAGCACGGACGGTCCGAGCAGGACGCCCGCCAGCAACTCGCCGACGACCGCGGGCTGGCTGGCGGCGCTGAACAGCTCCCCGAGCCCGCGCGCGACCGCCAGCAACACCAGCAACTGGACGATGACGACGAACAGTTCGTGGTGTCCGAGCGGGTCTATCGCGGCCATGGCGTGACGCGGTTCGAGGGGGTCCGGCGACGCCGTGCTCGGTGTGCTACGACTGGCGGCGCTGGCCCCCGTGGCGTCGACAGAACCCCGATACCGGTGGTCTGCTACCACGTGGAGCGAAATAAACTCGCCGGGGGTCCGACCCCAATCCAAAGCTTCCCGTACCTGGAGGCGCTACGTCCGGGGAGAACCAGCATGACGGACACAGACACCGTGGACACCCTCGAGGCGCGGGTCGAGCGCTGGCTCACCGCCCAGATGCCGATCATCCAGATGCACGGCGGCACCAGCGCGGTGCGGAAGGCCGACCCGGCGGACGGCGAGGTCGTCGTCGAACTCGGCGGCGCGTGCAGCGGCTGTGCCATCAGCCCGCGCACGACCCAGAACATCAAGGTCGACCTCGCGAAGGAGTTCGACGAGGTGGACGACGTGGTCGTGCGCGTCGCCGACGACGGCGGCGACTGGACGCTCGACCAGCCGGAGAGCGTGATGGGCATCGACCGCAACGAGGGCGGCCGCGGCGGCCGCGGTGAGGGCGCGCCGCGCGACGACCACTTCTAAGCTCCTTCGCGCTACTTCGCTACTCTTCGCGCGCGACCTCGTGGCGGCCGAAGCCGTAGCGCAGGCGGTTCGCCAGCCGGCGGGCGAACCGATCCTCGCGCGAGTCGAACCGCTCGGACAGCGCCTCGTAGATGAGCGGCACCGGCACCTCCTGTTCGAGCGCCTCCTGGACGGTCCAGGTGCCGGTCGACCCGCCGGCGACGAAGTCGGCGACGTCGCCGAGGTCGTTCCCCTCCTCGCGGAACGCCTCCTCGCAGAGCTCCAGCAGCCAGGAGCGGATGACCGCGCCGTTGTTCCACGTCCGCGCGACCGCTTCGAGGTCGAGGTCGTAGCGGCCGCGGTGCAGCAGTTCGAACCCTTCGCCGTACGCCTGCATCAGCGCGTACTCCACCCCGTTGTGGACCATCTTGACGTAGTGGCCCGACCCGGCGGGGCCCATCCGGTCGTGGCCCGCCGGCCCGGTCGCAACCGCGTCGAAGACGGGCGCGAGCTCCTCGTAGGCCCACTCCGGCCCGCCGACCATCAGCGAGAAGCCGAGTTCCGCGCCGGCGGGGCCGCCGCTGGTCCCGCAGTCGAGGTACGCCGCCGGGGTCGACTCCGCGCGACGCACCGAGTCCTCGAAGTAGGAGTTGCCACCGTCGACGACGACGTCGTCGCCGTCGAGGTGCGGTTCGAGGTCGTCGAGCGCGGCGTCAACCGGTTCCCCGGCGGGTACCATCAGCCAGATGCGCTTCTCGTCGCCCAGTCGCTCCGCGAGGTCGGTGACGGAGTCGGCGGGTTCTGCGCCCGCCTCGGCGGCCGACGCGACGGCCTCTTCGTCGAGGTCGAACGCGACCACGTCGTGGCCGGCGTCGAGCGTGCGGTCCACCACGATGCGACCCATGCGGCCCAGTCCGATGACGCCCAGTTGCATGCGTGGAGACTGCGCGCGGCAGGTCGTAGTGGTTGCGATTCGCCGCGCGGCGACCGTCGCCAGGCAGGCCGTCTGACCCGGGGCGTCCGTCCTTCCTACCCGGTGTCGTGACGCGACCGACCGTGCGCCGTCCCTTCGTCAAGCGCGGTCTGTCGACAGTACCAACCGTATCAATCGACTCATAACAAAGCGTGTCGGGCTAAATTTAGCTATCGATGGTGCTCCGCGAGGCACGGACCGACGACGACCACCCGGGCGCAGTGACGACTGGACGCCGCGTCCGTCGCCGGCGATGGTCGGGGTCCGTTCTTCGAACGGCGAGTCGACCTGCGGTTGCGCTTCCCCCTGGGCGAACCGCGAGCGACTCGACGCGAACGTCGAACGACGCGGGGACACCATCCACCACCACGGCGTCGAGCACTACCTGCCGTCGAACGACACCCAGCAGACGGTCCAGAACGGTGCGACGCGGTTGCCGCCGTTTCGGTCCCCGTTCCTCGACACTCGCCTCGTCGGCCCCTCCCGCTGCCGGTGAACGACCATCCCCGGCGCGACACGTCCGCACCGCTCGAACGTCTCGCCCCCGGACTCGCCGACCCCCTGCGGTGAGCCGGGGGTGTCGTTCGCGTACCCCTACCCTCCTGCCACCCGGCCGGAACCTGACGACGACGCTTCGAGCACGACGGAGCGCCGGAACGCCACCCGGCGAGGGCTCGCGGGACCGATTCCGGCGGCGTCGAGCCGACGCTTCCGAAGGTAGCGCTGCGTTTCGTCTCGTCCTCCCGGCGCACCAGCGCCTTCCAGCACAGCAGCCGACCGACCGGACGAGCGCCGCGGCCACTGCTGGCCACCGCTCGGACCGTGGCGTCCGCTCCGACCGCGAGGTCCGAAGCGTCCGCGAAAAAAGCGAGTCGGGCGATGCGGGTGGAGGGCCGCGTCAGCAGAAGTTCTGCGTGGCGTACACCTTCCCTTCGTCGGTGACGGCGACGCCGATGCCCTCGTTGCGCCAGGCGTCGGCGAGGATGTTCTCCCGGTGGCCCGAGGAGTTCATCCACTGGTTCACGATGCCGCGGGCGAGTTCCGCCTCCGTGGTGTACTGGACGCCGCCGCTGACCGGCGTGTCGTACCACGTCTGGGCGATGTTCTCGCCGCCGGTGAGGTAGGTGCCGTCGCCGGTGGGCGCGCGACACTCGTAGCCGAACTGGCGGTAGCGGTCCGAGAAGTCGTCGCCCTCAGGGGAGACGTGCGAGAAGTACCCCCGCGTCGCCATGTCCTCGCTGTGCGAGCGTGCGATCGCGCGGAGGTCGGCGTCGAACGAGAGCGCGTTCAGCCCGCGCTCGGTGCGCTCGTCGTTGACGTACTGGTGTATCAGCCGCTCGACCTCGCCCCGGTCCAGGCCGTCATCGTCGGACGGAGCAGTCGTCGTGGTGGTGTCGGGAGTGGTCGTCGGCGTCGGTGTCGTGGTGGTGTCGGGAGTGGTCGTCGGCGTCGGTGTCGTGGTGGTGTCGGGAGTGGTCGTCGGCGTCGGTGTCGTGGTGGTGTCGGGAGTGGTCGTCGGCGTCGGTGTCGTGGTGGTGTCGGGAGTGGTCGTCGGCGTCGGTGTCGTGGTGGTGTCGGGAGTGGTCGTCGTGGTATCCGGAGTCGCGGTGGTCGTCGGCGTCGGTGTCGTGGTGGTCTCCGGCGTCGTCGTACTGTCCGGCGTCGTCGTGCTGTCTGGTGCCGACGTCGTCTCGGGGGTGGTGGTCGTGGGTGCCGACGTGACCGGCGACGCACCGTCGTCGGTGGTCGGCTCCGACGTGGTCGTGCTGTCGGGGGTCGTGGTCGTCGCGTCCGCCGCGTCGTCCGCCGACTGCTCGTCGGTCGACGCGAACGCGTCGGCGAATGCGTCGACCAGCGGGTTCAGGACCGCGTCGAGGTCCCAGTCGGACAGCAGGTCGGCTATCGCGGTGACGAGCGACCCGCCGTCGTCCGCCGTCCCGGCCCGGTCGCCCTGCGCGGCGGTGGTCGTCGCGGCGACCGGTGCGCCGACGCTGCTCACCAGCAGCAGCGCCACCGTCGCCAGCGCGACCATCCGAGAGCTCCCCGCGTCGGCCATCGGTTAGCTCCCCTCCGCGGTCGCGCCGTCGGTCGTATCACTGTGCGTCTCGTGGCAGCGTCGCCACTGCCGGTGTCTGGTCGTGCTGGCGTGCCATGCCATCGCGAGTAACTCTCTCTGCCCTTGCGATATAATTTTTTGTATACTCGGGGTTGCATATCTGATTGCAGATGAAAAACCAGGGACACGTTAAAGAGTATGGTGTCTGGGTTGGGGATAGGCTTGTTTTCTTCGAATCGTGAGCCAGCGTCGGCCGGTCGGCCGTTCGCTGGTCCCCCGCGTCCGTCGTCTCGTCGGTGCGCGGCGGCGCTACGCCACCAGTTCCTGCACTATCCGCGATTCGGCTTTCCGGAGATGTGTGGAGGCGGTGCTGGGCGCGCAGTCCAGTTCGGCGGCGACGTCCTCGACGGTTCCCGTGCGCGGTACGTCGTAGTACCCGGTCTCGACGGCGGCGGCGAGCGACTCGCGCTGGCGGTCGGTCAGCAGCGACGTGAAGCGGACCCGCGACGCGTCGTACTCGCCGACCTGGTCCACGTCGACCTCGATGTCGGCGGGGAGGTCGTCCATCGTCCCCTGCATGTCCGCCGGGCGGCCGACGATCTCCATCGCCATCGCTCCCTCGCCGGTGTAGACGATGGGCGGGACGACCAGCAGGCTGGTCTCCGCGAACGCGGCCCTGAACCGGCCGTCGACGTCGCGCTTCTCGTGTTCGAGGTAGGCGTAGAACGACTCGTCGTCGAGTGTCGTCACGTCGAAGGCCCGTATCAGCGGCGATTCGTCGAGCGCCGCGGCGTAGGGCTCCGGGTCGCCGACGATGCGGAAGAGGAGGTAGTCGTACTCGGGATGGGAGAGGTTCCAGTTCAGCAACTCCGCCCGTTCGAGGTCGTCGTGCTCCATCACGAACTCCCGCATCGGATTGCGCTGCTCCGGCGGGTGGTAGAGCGTCAGGTGGAGGTATTTCATGCGAGCAGCTACGGACACGCCTCTTAAAGGCTCTAGTGGCTTCGCGAGAACCGGCTTCGGCGAGGCGCTCCGAAATCTACGTATGACATCGTCAGAGTCCCATTCCGGCGAGCGCATCGAGGACAGACCGCTCCCGCCGCGCCCCGACGGCGTTCCGGTCGCCGGCAACACCGTCCAGTTCGTCCGCGACCCGTTCGCGTTCTACGACGGCCTCGCGGAGTACGGCGACGTGGTGTCGTACTCGGTGGCCGGCGAGGAGTTCTGCACGCTCCTCCATCCCGACCACGTCGAGCAGGTGCTGGTCACCGACGAGGCGTCGTTCGGCAAGAGCGAGTTCGTCCAGGACGCGGGCGACTTCCTGGGCAACGGGCTTCTCCTGAGCGAGGGCGACCACTGGCGCCGCCAGCGCACGCGGATGCAGCCGGCCTTCTACCGCGAGCGCATCGCGTCGTACGCCGCCGACATGGCCGACTTCGCCGCCGAGCGGGCGGCGTCGTGGGACGACGGGGAGACCGTCAGCGTCCTCCCGGGGATGAAGGAGCTCACGCTCGCCATCCTCGCCAGCTCGCTGTTCGACCTGGACGTCCGCGGCCGGTCGTCGGCCATCCGCGACGCGACGCGCGCCATCAACGACAAGGCCGACGCGGGGTCCGTCGACGCCTTCCTCCCCGACTGGGTGCCGACGCCGACCAACCGCCGGTTCCGGCGCGCCGTCGACGACTTCGACGACGTCATCGCCGACCTGATCGCCCAGAGCCGGGGCGCGGACGAGGCAGGGGACGACTTCCTCTCCATCCTGCTCACTGCGACCGACGACGACGGCGAGACCATGTCGGAGTCCGACCTGCGCGACGAACTGGCCACCTTCCTGTTCGCCGGCCACGAGACGACGTCGCTCGCGCTCACCTACGCCTGGGTCTGCCTCTCGGAGAATCCGGACGCCCGCGAGAAACTGCACGCCGAACTCGCGGACGTGCTCGGCGGCGACCGGCCGACGATGGCCGATCTCGCCGACCTGGAGTACACCGAGCTCGTCGTCAAGGAGACCCTGCGGCGCTACCCGCCTGCGTACGTCGTCTTCCGCGAGGCGCGCGAGGACGTCGAGATCGGTGGCTACCGCGTCCCCGAGGGGACGACGCTCACCCTCCCGCAGTTCGAGATTCACAACGACGAGCGGTGGTTCGACGACCCCGAGGCGTTCCGCCCGGCGCGCTGGACCGAGGAGATGGCGGAATCGCTGCCGGACTACGCCTACTTCCCGTTCGGCGGCGGTCCTCGCCACTGCATCGGCATGCGTTTCGCGTACGCCGAACTGCAACTCGTCCTGGCGACGATGGCCCAGCGGGTCACGCTCGACCGCGTTGACGACGGCCCGCTCGACCGCCGGATGGGGACGACGATGGAACCCGAGGGCGACGTCGAGATGGTCGTCACCGAGCGGTAAGGAGCTACTCGCGCCGGGAACGCCAGCGTTCGACGCCAGCGCCGAGCAGCGCGAGCAGTCCGCCGACGAGCAAGAACGACTGCTCGGCGAGGCGGTCCGGCGCGACGTACTTCACCATCGAGACGGCCCACGCGGCGCGCTCGCGGACGACGCCCGCGTCGCTCGTCTGGTTCGGAAGGCCGGCTTCACGGGCCGTCGGCCCGTCGCTGCCCTCGCCCGGTAGACGGTCGGCCTCGTAGGGGAGCGCGCCGGTCGACACCGCCCAGACGACCTCGCCGTTCTCGTCGACCTCGACGACGCGGTCGTTGTACGAGTCGGCGACGAGCGTGTGGCCGTTCGGCAGGCGGTCGGCGTCCCGCGGCCAGTCGAAGGTCGCGCTGCCGCCGTACTCCCACTCGATTGCGCCCGTGCTCGCGTTCAACTCGACCACGCGGTCGTTCTCGCTGTCGGCGACGAGCAGGGTGCCGTCGTCGAGCGTGTCCGGGTTGTGCTGTTCGTGGAGCACGTCGCCGCGCTCGTGGTAGTCGTCCGGCCCGACGACGGGGTCGACGGTGACGGCGCTGGCCGTCCCGCTCGTCCCACCTGCATCGTCGGTCGCGTTGCGGTCCACGTGCAGGTCGACGACCGTGTCGAAGTTCCGGAGGCTCACCCGGAAGGTGTCGCGGCCGACGCGGTCGACGTCGTTCATGTGCGTCCAGTCGCCCTCCGGGCCCATGCCGTCGGGGCGGTCGTAGCGCTCGGTGGCGTTCCACTGCCAGACGATCTCCTTCGAGCGGTTCACCGCGAACACGCGGTCGTTGCCCATGTCGACGAGCACCCAGTGCGGCTCGCCGTCGACGACGTACCGGTCGGCGTCGTGGAGTTCGTGGGCGTGCAGTTTCGCGTCGAACCACGCGTACTCCCACAGCGTCTCCTTCGTCTCCTTGTCCACGATGCGCAGCGCGTTGCGGACGCAGTTGTCGTACCCATCGTCCCCGTAGGGCGCGGGGCACTGGCTGTCGGGGAGTTCGTCGGCGACCGCGACCTGGACGCGACCGTCGCCGAGCGCCTCCACGTCGAAGACGTCGTCGGCGTCGGCGTACTCCCAGACCACCTCGCCGCCGGGGGTCACCTCGATGGCTCTCCCCTCGTCTTCGTAGCCCTGGAGCGCGACGAGCGTGTTGTTCTGCGGCCGGTTCTCGTCGACGGTCAGCCGCGGCTGGGCGGGGGCGGCGAGCGCGCCGACCGCAGCGACCGCCAGCAGCGCGACGCCGACGACGGCGAGCAGTTTCGCGCGCCGGCCGGGGACCGCGAGCCACGAGCGGGGGGAGACGTCGGAGGACACGCCCGGGCGGTTCGAAGGGGCGGAAAAAAGGTGGTTCGGTTCGCCCGCCCGGGCGTGACGCCCCGCCACCGCCCGCGGGCGAGTGGCCCGCTAGCACGCGCCATTCCTGTCAGCTTTCGAAACTACTTCCCCGCCCCCTCGCCGAGGACGCGTAATGAGTTACAGCATCGGCCTCGTCGGCAAGCCCTCCGTGGGCAAGTCGACGTTCTTCAACGCCGCGACGATGAACGACGTGCCGGAGGGTGCCTACCCCTTCACGACCATCGACCCGACGGTGGGCGAGGCGTACGTCCGCGTGGATTGCGCCGCGCCGGAGTTCGAGGAGACCTGCACCCCGAGCGTCGGCTTCTGCGAAGAGGGCACGCGCTACGTCCCGACGAAGCTCGTCGACGTGGCGGGGCTCATCCCCGGCGCTCACGAGGGCAACGGGCTGGGCAACCAGTTCCTCACCGACCTCAACGAGACGGACGTGCTCGTCCACGTCGTCGACTTCTCCGGCACGACCGACGCCGAGGGCGAACCGACCGAGGACCACGACCCCCGCGAGGACATCGACTTCCTCGAGCGCGAACTCGACATGTGGTACCTGGAGGTGCTGGAGAAGGGAATCGAGCGCTACCGGACGGGCTACGACGGCGGCGAGGACGCCATCGAGGAGGACCTCGCCGAGCAGATGTCGGCGTTCCGGACGAACGAGGACGAGATCAAGCAGGTCATCCTCTCGCTCGACCTCGAACTCGACCCCGACGAGTGGGACGAGACCGACCACGAGGAACTCGCCCGCGAGATCCGCAAGCGCACGAAGCCGATGGTCATCGCGGCGAACAAGATGGACACCCCCGAGGCGCAGGCGAACTACGCGGAGATCGTCGACGACCCCGACTACGAGCACCTGACCATCGTCCCCGCGAGTGCGCACGCGGAGAAAGCACTGAAGAACGCGGCCGAACAGGGCGTCGTCGACTACGACGCGGGCGACGAGGACTTCGCCATCGAGGGCGACGTGAGCGCCGAGCAGGAGCAGGGACTCGAACAGATCCGGGAGTTCGTCACCGGGTACGGCGGCACGGGCGTCCAGCAGGCCCTGGAGACCGCGCTGTTCGACGTCCTCGACCTCGTCGCGGTGTTCCCCGGGTCCGCGAACGGCTCGAAGAGCGAGAAGGGCGTCTTCCGCGACTGCTTCCTGCTCCCCGAGGGCTCGACCGCCGAGGACTTCGCCTACCACCTGCACAGCGACATCGGCGACGGCTTCCTCCACGCCATCGACTGTCGCAGCGAACGCCAGATCGGCGCCGACTCGGAGCTCGACCACCGCTCCGTCGTCGAGATCGTCTCGACGAACCAGTAGGCAGGACGCGGTCGGGACGGGCCGCGACTCCGCGTTCTGTCGACTAGCGGCGGGGATGACGGACAGGGTGGAGAGCGACGATAGCGGTGGGCGGTGGCGGTGTGCGGAAGGCGGCGGCTGTGGCGGTGTGCGGAAGGCGGCGGCTGTGGCGGTGTGCGGAAGGCGGCGGCTGTGGCGGTGTGCGGAAGGCGGCGGCTGTGGCGGTGTGCGGAAGGCGGCGGCTGTGGCGGTGTGCGGAAGGCGGCGGCTGTGGCGGTGTGCGGAAGGCGGCGGCTGTGGCGGTGTGCGGAAGGCGGCGGCTGTGGCGGTGTGCGGAAGGCGGCGGCTGTGGCGGTTAGCTGTACGGCGCGCGGAGCGCGCCGTTTCACCGCGAGCGACCGCAGGGAGCGAGCGGGACGTTTTTCATCGACGTTTTTGCGAGGAGGGTGCCCGCAGCGCCGAAGGCGCGAGGACACCCGACGAAGTAAAAAGGTCGAAGTAAAAAGGTCGGCTTAGAAGAACTTGAGCAGGTCGTCGCGCTTCTGGTCGTGGAGGTGCGTGCGCACCGCCTCCTCCAGCGCGTCGATGTTGCCGCGCTTTGCGGAGATGGGGGCGACGGTGTCCTGCCACTGCTGCCACGGCGGGTGGAGGCCGAGGCGGTCGCAGAGGTCGTCGAGGCGCTCGTCGCGGTCGTCGACCTTGTCCATCTTGTTCACGGCGACGACGGCCGGGACGCCGAGGTCCCGGAGGAAGTAGAACAGTTCGACGTCGTGGGGAATCTCGTCCTCGCCGGAGTGGCGGTCGATGATGTCGACGACGCTCTTGCCGTCGACGACGAGGACGCCGACCAGGATGTCGTCGGCGTGCTCCTCGACGTAGCGGACGACGTCGGTCTTGATCTGTTCGCGGCGCTCCTCGGGGACGCCGGACATGAACCCGAATCCGGGGAGGTCGGTGAGCATGAAGTCGTCGCTGGCCCAGTCGTAGAAGTTGGGCGAGCGGGTGACGCCGGGCTTGCCGCCGGTCTCGAAGGTGTGGCCGGTCAGCTCGCGCATGAGCGTGGACTTGCCGACGTTCGAGCGCCCGACGAAGACGACCTCGTCGCTCCTGTCCGGGCGGTTTTCGAACATACCTCTCCTTTCGGCTCTCGGCGTTTAACGACCGTGGTTCGTCCGCCGGGAACGCGGTCGCCGAACCGTCGTGCCGGGGCCGCCGGCGTCGCCCGGAGCTATTTCGTCGTCCGCGTCGACCACCGGACGTGCGACTCGTCGAGGTCACCATCCCGGTGGGGGAGCAGGAACTGGTGGTCGACACGCTCGAATCGCAGGGCATCGACTACTACCTGACGGACGAGACGAGCGGCCGCAGCGGCGCGGCCGACTACGCGGCGATAATCACGTTCCCGCTCCCCAGCAACGCGGTCCAGCCGGTCATCGACGACCTCCGTGAGGCGGGGCTGAGCGAGGACGCCCACGTCGTCATCCTCGACGCGGAGGTGGACACCTCCCGGCGGTTCGAGCGGTTCTCGAAGCGGTATGCCGCCGAGAGCGGTAGACGGTTCCGCATCGCTCGCGAGGAGATCCTCATCCGGTCGCGCGAGCTCTCGCCGCGGTTCCCGACGTTCGTGTTGATGACCGTGATCAGCGCGGTGGTGGCGGCGGCGGGGCTACTGCTCGATTCGCCGGCGGTGGTGGTGGGGTCGATGGTGATCGCGCCGCTGGTGGGGCCGGCGCTGTCGGCGAGCGTGGGGACGGTGCTGGACGACGCCGAACTGTTCCGTCGCGGCGTGAAACTCCAGGTCATCGGCCTCGTCCTCGCCGTCGTCGGCGCGACGGTGTTCGCCGTGATCGTCCGCGCCATCCCGCTCTTTCCGCCGGGGATCGATATCACGACGATAGAGGAGATCAGCGGGCGCATCTCGCCGGACTTCCTCTCGCTCATCGTGGCGCTCGGCGCGGGCGTGGCCGGCGTCCTGAGTCTGGCGGCGGGCGTGTCGGCCGCGCTGGTGGGCGTGATGATCGCGGCGGCGCTCATCCCGCCGGCCGCAGCGGTCGGCATCGGCATCGCCTGGGGTGAGCCGTTCGTCGCCGTGAGCGCGGCGGTGCTCGTGTTAATCAACGTCCTCTCGATCAACCTCTCGGCGCTGCTGACGCTGCAGTACCTGGGGTACCGCCCGAAGAACTGGCTCAAGCTGGAGCAGTCGCGGTCCGCGACCCTGAAGCGCGTCGGCCTGCTGCTCGTCGCCATCGCGGTGCTCTCGGTGTTCCTCGGCGGCGTGACCTACTCCTCGGTGCAGGACGCGCGGTTCACCCGGGACGTCCGCCAGAGTACCGATTCGGTGCTGTCCCGCCCGCAGTACGTGGGTGCGGAACGGCTGGACGTCGAGGTCCGCTACGGCTCGCCGCTCCCCCTGCCGCGCGACGTCGGCGGGCAGGAACTTCCGTTCCGTCGCCCTCGACGAGTCACCGTGACCGTCGGCGTTCCGGGCGACCGGCAGTACGCCGACCTGGCCGAGGCGCTCCGCACCCGCATCCGCGAGCGGACGAGCCACGACGTCACCGTCCAGGTCCAGTACGTCGGCCTCGACGAATCGGGGTAGTCCGGACCCGGTCGTGGCGGCGCGTGGTCGCTCGGTTTCGACTCCTCACCTGACTCCGCCAGAACCTCTCCTTTTGAGCGTCTCGCCCTTCGAACCGCCGGTTCAGCGTCGGGTCTTCGGTGACCCGCGGTTATTTGCGCCTGCGTCTACGAATCGAACCCGTGCGGCTCGTAGAGGTCACGATTCCGCCGGGCGAGCGCGAGGCGGTCGTCGAGACGCTGGTGGAGATGGACGTCGACCACTACCTGACCGACGCGACCAGCGCGCGGGGTAGCGACCGAGAGCACACCGCCGTCGCGACGTTCCCGCTCCCCCGGAACGCGGTCCAGCCGGTCGTCGACGAACTCCGCGAGGCGGGGCTGAGCGAGAACGCGCACGTCGTCGTCGTCGACGCGGAGGTGGACACCTCCCGGCGGTTCGAGGAACTGGCGAAGCGGTTCGGGGCTGACAGCGGCGGCAGCCGCATCGCCCGCGACGAGATCATCATCCAGGCGCGGGAACTGTCGCCCAACTTCCGGACGTTCCTCTTCCTGACGCTCGTCAGCGCGGTGGTGGCGGCGGCGGGGCTGCTGCTTGATTCGCCGGCGGTGGTGGTGGGGTCGATGGTGATCGCGCCGCTGGTGGGGCCGGCGCTGTCGGCGAGCGTGGGGACGGTGCTGGACGACGCGAACCTGTTCCGTCGCGGCGTGAAACTCCAGGTCGTCGGCGGCATCGCCTCGATACTCGGCGCGACGGTGTTCGCCGTGGTCGTCCGGAGTCTGTATCTGTTCCCGCCGACCACCGACATCACCGCGATCTCCCAGATAAGTGGTCGTCTGACGCCCGACTTCCTCTCGCTCATCGTGGCGCTCGGCGCGGGCGCGGCCGGCGTCTTCAGCCTCGCAACGGGGGTCTCGACCGCGCTGGTGGGCGTGATGATCGCGGCGGCGCTCATCCCGCCGGCCGCGGCGGTCGGCATCGGCATCGCCTGGGGTGCGCCGATGGTCGCGGCCAGTTCCGGCGTGCTCGTGCTCGTCAACATCCTCTCCATCAACCTCTCGGCCATGCTCACGCTGCGGTACCTGGGCTACCAGCCGAAGAACTGGTTCCAGCTGGAGCGGTCGCGCACCGAGACCGCGAAACGGATCGGCGTCCTGCTGGTCGCCATCGCCATGCTCTCCGTCTTCCTGGGCGGGGTCACGCTGTCGACGGTGCAGGACTCCCAGTTCGAGAATCAGGCCACAGCGGCGATCGACGACCTGGTCGGCGACCCGTCGGACCCCTACGCCGACGCCAACGTCATCGATGTGCAGGTGCACTATCGCAGCGCCTCGATGCTGGGCCAGCGCGCGTTCGCCAACAGCCTCCCGTTCCACGAACCGGAGCGGGTCGTCGTCACCGTTGGCGTACCGCGCGACGAGCGCCACCCCGACCTCGCCGGTCGCATCCGCGACAGCATCCGCGAGCGAACCGGCGACCAGGTCGCGGTCGACGTCCGGTACGTCGAGGTCGACCGGGCGAGATAGCGGAGGATTGAACCCCTCGCCGCGTGAGGCCCCGGACATGGAGACGGTACGAACCCTGCTCGTGGACGCGTTCACGGACGAGGCGCTGGCCGGCAACGCGGCCGGCGTCGTCCCGGACGCCGACGGCCTGACCGAGGCGCAGATGCAGGCCGTCGCTCGCGAACTGTCGGTCAGCGAGACGGCTTTCCTCACCGAGAGCGACGCCGCGGACCGCCGGGTCCGGTACTTCACGCCGACGACGGAGGTGGACCTGTGCGGTCACGCGACGGTGGCCGCCCACGCCCACCTGCTGGAGGACGGCGTCCTCGACCCCGGAACGCACACCCTGGAGACGAACGTCGGCGTGCTCGACGTCGAGGTGACCGATGACGGCGTCGTCTGGATGACCCAGGACGACCCCGACATCGAGCGGGTCGACCTCGACTACGACCGCGTGGGCGACGCGCTCGGCGTCGACCCTGCGGCGCTGCGCGACGTGGGCGCGGACCTGCCGCTCGCCGTCGCCTCGACCGGTATGCCCTTCCTCGTCGTCCCGGTCAACTTCCTCGAACACGTCGGTGGTGCCGACCCGGACGTGGCGGCCGTCGAGGAACTCTGTGAGGCGGTCGACGCGGTGGGCGTCTACGCCTTCAGCTTCGACGCCATCGACCGGGCGTCGACGCTCCACGGGCGGGCGTTCGTCCCGCTGGCGGGCGTCCCCGAGGACCCCGTGACGGGGACGGCCAGCGGCGCGGTCGGTGCCTACGTCCGGGAGTTCGACGCGTTCGACGACTTCCCCGAGGAGATGCGCTTCGAGCAGGGCCACTTCGTGGACCGACCGGGTCACGTCCGCGTGCGAGTCGACGAAACGGTCCGGGTCGGCGGCCGGGCGACCACCGCGCTCGACGGTCGGCTGGTCGTCCCCGACCCCGACGACGACGACATCGTCGAGGCGTAGGGTCGACCCGACCCTGACCTGTCCGCGAATCGATGGTATCGCCGCTCTTGCCACCAATTATTGCCAGAATAAGTAGGAACCCGCCGACGAGTAAATCTGTCCGAAGACAGGGGTCGCAACATTCTTTATCGGGCTTCTTGTTTCCACTCGTACGCACATGGTTGTACTCTGGCTGGACGAAATCAGCGCAGACGACCTGGAACTGGTCGGTGGCAAGGGCGCGTCCCTCGGGGAACTCACCGGGGCGGGCCTGCCGGTGCCGCCGGGGTTCGTCGTCACTGCCGGAACATACCGCGAATTCATCGAGGAGGCCGGTATCGCCGACGAACTGTTCGAGGCCGTCGACGTGGACACCGAGGACTCCGCCGCACTGGCGGAGGCCGAGGAGCGCGCCGAGGAACTCATCCTCGGCACCGACATTCCCGAGGACATCCGGGAGGGGATCCTGGGAGCGTACGATAACCTCGACGACGGCGACGCGTTCGTTGCGGTGCGGTCGTCCGCGACCGCCGAGGACCTCCCGGACGCCTCGTTCGCCGGCCAGCAGGAGACCTTCCTCAACATCACCGGCAAGGACCTCATCGACCGCGTCAAGCGCTGCTGGGCGTCGCTGTTCACCCAGCGCGCCATCTACTACCGCCAGGAGAAGGGGTTCGCACACGACAAGGTCGACATCGCGGTCGTCGTCCAGCGCATGGTCGACGCCGAGAAGAGCGGCGTGATGTTCACCAGCCACCCGTCGACCGGCGACCCGAAGATCATCATCGAGGCCGCGTGGGGGCTCGGCGAGGCCGTCGTCTCCGGGTCCGTCTCCCCGGACAACTACGTCGTCGACCGCGAATCCGGTGCGACGGAGGAGGTCACCATCGCCGACAAGAAGGTGATGCACACGAAGGACCCCGAGACCGGCGAGACGGTCGAGCGCGCCGTCGAGGACGACCGCCGCGAGTCGCGCGTGCTCACCGCAGACGACATCGACCGCCTCGTCGAACTCGGCGAGCGCGTCGAGGACCACTACGACACGCCCCAGGACGTCGAGTGGGCCATCGTCGACGGGACGGTGTACATGCTCCAGTCGCGACCCATCACGACCATCGGCGAGGGCGAGATCGAGGCCGACGCCGGCGCGAGCGAGGAGGGCGTCGCCGACGGCAGCGGGGCCGTCGAAGCCGCCAGCGGTGGCGGCGGGACCGGCCAAGAGGTGCTCGTCAGCGGACTCGGCGCGAGCCCGGGCATCGCCAGCGGCGAGGTCCGCATCGTCGAAAAGCTCGACCAGCTCGACAAGGTCGGCGACGGCGACATCATCGTCACCGAGATGACCACGCCGGACATGGTGCCCGCGATGAAGCGCGCCGACGGCATCATCACGGACGAGGGCGGCATGACCAGCCACGCCGCCATCGTCTCGCGCGAACTCGGCGTCCCCGCGGTCGTCGGTAGCACCGACGCGACCGACAACCTCGACGACGGCATGCTCGTCACCCTCGACGGCGACAAGGGCACCGTCAGCGAGGGCAAACCCGAATCCGAGCAGGAGCGCGAACCCATAGAGGAGGCGCGCCCGAAGACCCCCGTCAAGCCGATGACGGCGACGGAGGTCAAGGTGAACGTCTCCATCCCGGAGGCGGCCGAGCGCGCCGCGGCCACCGGTGCCGACGGCGTCGGTCTGCTCCGGATGGAGCACATGATCCTCTCGACGAACAAGACGCCGGCCAAGTACCTCGAGGACCACGGCGAGGACGCCTACGTCGACGAGATCGTCGAGGGCGTCCGCGGCGTCGCCGAGGAGTTCTACCCCCGACCGGTGCGCGTGCGGACGCTCGACGCGCCGACCGACGAGTTCCAGCAGCTCCAGGGCGGCGCGGACGAACCCGACGAGCACAACCCGATGCTCGGCTGGCGCGGCATCCGCCGCAGCCTCGACAAGCCCGAGGTCTTCAAGCACGAACTGGAGGCGTTCCGGGAGCTGTACGACATGGGCTACGACAACGTCGAGATCATGTTCCCGCTCGTCAACGACGCCGAGGACGTCCTCCGCGCCCGCCGGCTCATGGAGGAGACCGGCATCGACCCCGACAAACGCACCTGGGGCGTCATGATCGAGACGCCGGCCAGTGCGCTCCAGATCGACGAGATGGCCGAGGCCAGCATCGACTTCGCCAGCTTCGGCACGAACGACCTCACGCAGTACACGCTCGCGGTCGACCGCAACAACGAGAACGTCGCCGACCGGTTCGACGAACTCCACCCCGCCGTCCTCGAACTCATCGGCCAGACCATCGAGACCTGCCGCGAGCACGACATCGACACCAGCATCTGCGGCCAGGCCGGCTCGAAGCCAGAGATGGTCCGGTTCCTCGTCAACGCCGGCGTCTCCTCCATCTCCGCGAACATCGACGCGGTGCGCGACGTCCAGCACGAGGTCAAGCGCGTCGAGCAGAAGCTGATGCTCGACTCCGTGCGCTGAGCGTCGAAGCTGCACACCGACCCCGTCCGGTCGTCCGCGTGCGCTGACCCCGTTTCGCGCACCGACGCACCGCCTCGGACCGCCACCAGGCGTCGACCTGTCACGTCCGGGCACACTGTACTTATTGTCCTGGCTGTGAGTAGTCCTTGAATAGACATGACTCGACGCCCGCTTGCCGCCCTCCTCCTCGCCGCGGCCGTGCTCGCCGCGGGTTGCGTCGGCGGCTTCGGCTCCGGAACGCCCGACGCGACGACCGCGGAGACGACAGACGGGACGACGACCCACGCGACGACGACCGGCGTTGGCCCGGCGGACGCCGCCCTCCCGCCGGGCGTGACCGAGTCCGGCCTGGCGAACGCCACGAAACTCGTCGCGGCTCACGAGGCCGCGCTGGCGGAGACGGGATACGAGTTCAGGTTCACCGCCAGCACCTGGTACGGCAACGAGACGAGCGCCGGCACCCAGACCGGCACCGTGGCCGTCGGCCTGTCGTCGTTCCTCGTGACGAAGAGCGTCCAGGACGACTCCTCGACCTACACGACGGCGACGTGGGCCAACGAATCGGTCGCGCTCACGGCGTTCACCAGCGACGGCGAACGCCGGTACCAGGAGCGCGAGCGCAACGCCGACACGCAGAAAGAGATCACGAGCCAGGCGACCAAGGCGATCACCCTGCAGTCGATCCTCGACTCCGGCGAGTTCTCCGTCACCGAGGTCGAACGCACTGGCGAGCGGACGCTGACGACCGTGCGCGCCGACGCCTACGCCGGCGACGCGCGCTTCGACGACGTCTCGGAGTACAACGCCACCGTCGTCGTGGACGCGTCGGGACGGGTCCACGAGTTCCACTGGACCGTCGAGACGGCCGACCTGCGACGGGAGTCCGACTTCGAACTGACGGCCATCGGTCCCGTCTCCGTCGAGCGTCCCGACTGGGCCGGTGCCGCGGCCGAGACGGTGAACGCCGACGTCGACGTGACGAGCGACGAGGAGTTCGTCGTCGTCCACCACCGCGGCGGCGACGCGCTCCCGGCGGGGTCGACCGTCGAGATCGGTCACGACGGCGAGACGCACGCATTCGAACTGGAATCGCCGCTCGTCACCCAGGGCGACCGCTACATCTACTACCCCGCCGACGGTGGCGACCCCGTCATGACCGACGACCGTCCGACCGACGTCGACGCCGAGCGCGTCGACGGCTCGTACTCCGTCACGGTGACCGACCCCCAGGGCCGCACCGTCCACTCGACGGGCTTCGGCGTCGGCCACGGCGAGGCCTCCCAGCCGACGACCACGGCGTCTGGCTCCGCGGACGAGTGACGCAGCGCCACACGCGCTCTTGTCGGGGCCGGAACGTCCGAGAACGGAACCGCTAAACCGGGGGCGCGACTTTCACCGGACATGAACCAGCAGGGGACCGCGCCGCGCGAGCCACAGTCGTTCGAGCGCGTGCTCTCCTCGATGTGTACCGAACCGCATCCCGTCGCTCGCGAGGCCGCCGAGCGCTTCCTCGCGACGAACCCCGGCGACCCGACGACGTACCCGGCAGTCGCCGACCTCGAACGGGCGGCGGTCGAGACGCTCGGAGAGATAACGGGGCTCGCGGACCCGCACGGCTACGTCGCCAGCGGCGGCACCGAGGCCAACATCCAGGCGGTCCGGGCGGCGCGGAACCTCGCGGACGTCGACGACCCGAACGTCGTCGCGCCCGAGAGCGTCCACTTCAGCTTCCAGAAGGCCGCCGACGTGCTCGACGTCGAGCTCCGTCTCGCGCCGACCGTCGACCGCCGGGCCGACCCGGCCGCGATGGCGAACCTGGCCGACGAGGACACCGTGCTCGTCGTCGGCGTCGCGGGGACGACGGCGTACGGCCGCGTCGACCCCGTCCCGGCGCTCGCGGACCTGGCCGACGACCGCGACGCGCTCCTGCACGTCGACGCCGCGTGGGGCGGGTTCGTCCTGCCCTTCACCGACTTCGCGTGGAACTTCGACCACGCCGCCGTGGACACGATGACCGTCGACCCGCACAAGATGGGGCAGGCGGCGGTCCCGGCCGGCGGCTTCCTCGCCCGCGACGGCCGCGTGCTGGACGCGCTCGCGGTCGACACGCCGTACCTCGAATCGACGTCGCAGGCGACGCTGACCGGGACGCGCAGCGGCGCGGGCGTCGCCAGCGCGCAGGCGGCCATGGACGAACTCTGGCGCGACGGCTACCGCGAGGCGTACGAGCGAGCGCAGGAGAACGCCGAGTGGGTCGCCGCGGCGCTCGCCGACCGCGGCTACGACGTGGTCGACCCCGTGCTCCCGCTCGTCGCCGCCGACGTGCCGGCGGAGACGGTGGCGGCGCTGCAGGACCGCGGCTGGCGCGTCTCCCCGACCGGCGCGGGCGAACTCCGCGTCGTCTGCATGCCCCACGTCACCCGCGAGATGCTGGCGTCGTTCATCGCCGACCTCGACGCGACGTGACAGTCTCCTTGGAGGTCCGCGGCGGTAGGTCCCGATTACTACACGCCTGTGACTGGCGTCGGGTCCTCTCGTACCGTCTCAGTATGACAACGTTACGCAATTGTAATTTACGTAGACAGGTTACGAGATGTTAAAGTTTACAACGACGGACGCCCTGTCTTCGGTCGTGCTAACTGGGGTAGTCGGTCCGGCCGCGGACGCACTCGCCAGCGGCGTCGTGCTCGGCCTGTTCGGCTGGCTGAAACACGCCGTGGAGGCGGCGACCGGCTGGCCCGGGCTGGTCATCATCGCCGTCTACTCCTTTCTCATCTCGTTCGTCCTGCCGCTGCCGAGCGAGGTCGTCCTCGGCGCGCCGCTCGACCTCGGCCTCGGCCAGCCGGCGCGACTGGGCCTCATCACCGTCGTCAGCGGCGCGGGCAAGGCGGCCGGGAGCGTGTTCGCGTTCCACATCGGCCAGGAGGCCAAGCAGGAGGCCGGACCGGTCATCCGCTACCTGCGTCGGTCGCGGTTCGACATCGTCGAGTGGTCGGAGACCAAGACCGTCGAGATCGCCCGTCGCTGGGGGTACGTCGGCCTCGCACTCGCGCTGTCGGTTCCGTTCTTCCCCGACACGATCTCCATCTACGCCTTCTCCATCCTCGAGGAGGACTACGTCAAGTTCGCCGCCGCGACGTTCGTCGGGAGCGTCGGCCGCCTGCTGGTCACCATGGGCGCGGGCGCCGCCGTGCTGTTCGCGACCTGACCTGGGGTAGCTGTTCGGCGACGCTCCGCTCTCTCGGCGACGTGCCCCCGTCTCCCCAGTCGCTACATCCTGTCCGCCGACGCGGATTCCCGCTTCCGTAGAACTTAACCTCGTACCGCGATACCGTGGTGTATGAAAATCGCACTGCTGGGCGGCACCGGCGACATCGGTCAGGGACTCGCGCTGCGGTGGGCGTACGACACCGACCACGAGGTCATCGTCGGGTCGCGCGACCCGGAGAAGGCCCGCGAGATGGCCGACGAGTACGAGGTCGAACTGTCGAGCCGCGGCGTCGACCGCTCGATCAACGGCTTCGCCAACGAGATGGCTGCCGACCGCGCCGACGTCGTCGTGCTGGCCGTCCCGGCCTACCACGTCCGGGACACCGTCGAGGCCGTCGCCGACCGCCTCGACGACGTGGACGTCCTCGTCACCCCCGCCGTCGGGATGGACCGCGACGAGGACGGCTTCCACTACAAACCGCCGGGCGTGGGCAGCGTCACGCAACTCGTCGCGGAGGCCGCTCCCGACGACGTGCCCGTCGTCGGCGCGTTCCACAACCTCGCCGCCGACCGCCTCGCCGACCTCGGCATCGAACTCGACCTGGACACGCTGCTCGTCGCGGACGACGCCGACGCCAAGGAGACGGTCCGGCTACTCGCGGACGGCATCGTCGGACTCCGACCGCTCGACGCGGGCGGACTGGCCAACGCCGCCGAGGTCGAGAGTCTGACGCCGCTGCTCATCAACCTCGCGATGAACAACGAGGGGATGCACGACGTGGGCGTCACCTTCGAGTAGTCGTGGTGGGCGTCACCTTCGAGTAGTCGCGGTGGGCGTCACCCCGCGAAGCACGCCCGACGCGATTCCTCCCGCTCCCGGAACGTGCCCGACGCGGCCTCTCGAAGCCGTCTCCGGGGGCGCTCCCGCCGAGAAATACTTATGCGGTTCGCGCCCGTTCGTACACCACGATGACTGAGGTCTCCGCGAGCGTCGGTCGGTATCTCAGCACCATCCATCTCGTCTCCGCCGCGACGGACCATCCGGCGCGGACGAGCGAGCTGGCCGACGCCCTCGACGTGAGCGCGGCCAGCGTCACGGAGATGCTCCGGACGCTGGAGGAGCGCGACCTGGCGACCTACGAGAAGTACGAGGGAGCGACGCTCACGCCGGACGGCGAGCGGACCGCCCGGGAACTGCTGTGGAAGCACTGCGTCGCCGAGAACTTCCTGACGGAGGATCTCGCGATCGACGACACCGAGGAGGCGCGCGACGTCGGTCACGCCCTCTCCGACGACGTGGCCGCCCAGTTGCGCGCGCGCATCGGCCATCCCTGCGCTGGCGAGTGCAGCGCGCCGGAGGAGGAGTTCGACGCCTGCTGCGACGACGTCCGCGGCGACCGCTAGAGTAGCTCCCGATACACCTTGCCGAACGCCTGTCGCTGGAGCGTCGCCACCGCGGCGGCCGCCTCGCGCTGGTACGTCGCCGCGACGACGGTCTCCGCCGCGGGTGCGACGTGCCACGCGACGTTCTCGACGTTCTCGCTTCCCTCCTCGACGACCTCGAACGACCCGGGAATCGCCGCCTCGAACTCCTCGCGAGAGCCGGTGTGGACCTCCAGCAGCGACGCGAACAGGGCGTCGCGGGCCGTCTCGACGACCTCGCCCGTCACGCGCTCCTCGTACTCCCCGCGGTCGAACCGCATCGCCTTCGCCGTCTCCTTCACGACGGTCTGGGCCGCGGGGCCGACCGCCTCGTACCGTTCGCGCGCCGCCGCTACGTCGTCGGGTGACAGTAGTCCGTGGGTCTCCATGTCCGGGCGTTCCGTCGGCGGGGACTACTCGTTTTCGTCTCCGCGATCCGCACACGCCCGCCCGACCGCCGCGCGGCCGTCCGTCTCCTGGAACCTCGCCGGGGCCGGGCCGCCGAACAGCGGGACCCCGGGGTGGCCGAACCTGACCCCCAGCAGCGCCACCCCGACCAGCGCCGTCGCGGCGTACCCGACCATGCCCAGTTTCGCCTGGAACAGCAGCAACAGCACCGAGACGTAACAGAGGGCGCTGCCCACGGTCCCGAAGCGCTCGGCCGTCACCTGACCGACCTCCTCGCCGCGACCGACGCCGAAACCGGCGAGGCCGCCGGCCGCGAGCACCGGCACCGTCATCGCTCGCACCGCCGTGAACGCCGGAGCGAACGTCTGCCAGGCGGCTGCTCCCGCTCCGAGGACGACCGTGGCGGCGACGAACGTTCTGGCGGCCCACCGCATGATGGTCGTTCAGTGTAGGCCAGCTGTTAAGAAACCGTCGGTCGCGGGGCGTCGCGCCGTCGACGGCCGCGTTCTCGTCGTCCGCACGCTCCCGGCCTACGTCTCGTCGCCGTCCTCCGCGGATTCGTCGTCGGCGTCGTCTTCCGAAAGCATCTCCTCGGTCATCCGTCGCGCCTCGTTCAGGATGCGCTGGGTGTCGGCGTCCTGCGCCCCTGCGCCGGCGGTCCGCCCGTAGCCGCCCGAGCGCTGCAGTTCCTCCTCGAACTGGTGGTCGTGGTCGTGGTCCGGCGGCCGGGTGTCGTCGAACACCTGCGGATACTCGGCCTCCTCGACGTGGTCGGTCACCCGCGGGGCGAGTTCGTCTGGTCCCTCGTCCTCCCAGCCGGGGGCGTGCTCGTCGAGCCACGCCGCGTGCTCGTCGTCGCCGAGCATGGCCGTGAACGCGAGGTGGTTCGCGAGGTGCTCCCCGTCCGACTGGGGCGTCTCGCAGACCGGACAGGCGTATCCCATGCACGTCGCTACGCGGTGCGGACGGGAAAACCCTTCATTTCAGGTCGGCGACCATCACCAGCGCGTCCTCCCCGTCGTTGTAGTAGCGCGGTAGCGTCCGGAGGTACTGGAAGCCGAAGGAGTTGTACAGCGCGATGGCCGTCTCGTTGCTCTCGCGCACCTCCAGTTTCACGCTGTGAGCGCCGCGCGTCCGCAGCTCCGCCAGCACGCGTTCGAAGAGCTTCGTCCCGATGCCCTCGCCGCGCCGGGACGGGTGGACGGCGACGTCCTTGACGTGGCCGAGCGCCCGCCCGTGGTTCGGCATGAGGTCGGCCACGACGTAGCCGACCACCTTCGTCCCGTCGACCGCGACGAGGAAGGTGGGCTCGTCGAGGTAGCGCTCGAAGGCGGAGAACGGCCACGGCTGGTCGAACGACGCCTTCTCGATGCGGAAGACGGCGAGCAGGTCCGCCTCCTCGACCGGGCGGATGCCGATGCCTTCCGCATCGCTGGCGGCAGTCGTCACGTTCGGCCGTTCGGCGCGAACGCCTATAGCTTTCATGCTCACCGAACCGGCGGTAAGCGTCGGGTCGGTTCCGTGTCCTCGCGACGAGCGGCGGCTGTCACGCCTCGTCAGCGGCGGCGGAGACCTGCCGCTGGTCGACCGTGGCGCGCCGAAAAAGATGGTCGTCTCGATCAGTCGTCGGCCGGGGCCGCACCGCTGCCGCCGGACTCGGCCTGCTTCTTCGTGTGGGGCAGCTTGCCGCCGTCGGCGAGGATCTGGCGCTCGCGGTCGGACGCGTCGAGGTGGCCGGTCGCCTCCCAGTCGTCGTTCACGCGGATGGTGAACTCCTCCTGGCCGGAGCGGACCGCCTCGGCGACGTCGTCGACGATCTCGACGTCGTCGCCCTGCTCGATCTTCTCGTAGGTTTCCTCGTCGATCTCGAGCGGGACGAGACCGAAGTTGAAGAGGTTCGCCTTGTGGATGCGGGCGAAGCTCTGGGCGAGGACGCCTTCCACGCCGAGGTACATCGGACAGAGGGCGGCGTGCTCGCGGGAGCTACCCTGGCCGTAGTTCTCGCCGGCGACGAGGAAGCCGCCGTCGGCCTCCAGCGCGCGGTCGGCGAACGTCTCGTCGACGCGCGAGAGGGTGAACTCCGACAGCTTCGGGATGTTCGACCGGTACATCAGGATGTCCTGGGTCGCCGGGATGATGTGGTCGGTCGTGATGTTGTCCTGCATCTTCAGCAGGGCCTCACCTTCGACGTCGGCACCCATCTCGTCTTTCAGCGGGACGTCGCCGATGTTCGGGCCCTTGATGAGCTCGTCGTCGACGGCCTCGTCGGGCGCGATGAGGTCGGGGTCCTCGCCGTCGATGTCGTAGCCGTCGCCGAGCTCGAAGCCGGGGTCCTCGAGGTCGCCGAGCTCGTCGGCGAGGTCGCGCGGGTCGACGATCTCGCCCTTGAGCGCCGCCGCCGTGGCGACTTCCGGCGAGCAGAGGTACACCGAGTCGTCCTCGATGCCCGAGCGGCCCTCGAAGTTGCGGTTGAACGTGCGCAGGCTCACGGAGTCGGAGGCGGGCACGTGACCGATGCCGATACACGCACCGCAGGTCGCCTCGGAGAAGTTGACGCCGGCCGCCATCAGTTCCGCGACGTGGCCCTCGCGAGCCAGCATCTCGGAGGCCTGCTTGCTGCCGGGCGCGACGATCATGTCCGTCTTGCGGTCGACCGTGCGGCCCTCCAGCATCTTCGCGGCGGGGAGGATGTCCTCGTACGCGCCGTTGGTGCAGGAGCCGATCATGACCTGGTCGACGTCGGTGCCGGCGACCTCGCGGACGGGCACGACGTTGTCGGGCATGGACGGCTTCGCGATGAGCGGTTCGAGGTCCGAGAGGTCGACGACGATCTGGTCGTCGTACTCGGCGTCCTCGTCGGGGCCGATCTCGACGTACTCGTCGCTGCGGCCGAGGCGGTCGAGGTACTCCTCGGTCTTCTCGTCGGTCGGGAAGATGGAGGTGGTCGCACCGAGCTCGGTGCCCATGTTCGTGATGGTGGTGCGCTCGGGGACCGAGAGCGTCTCGACGCCCGGACCGGTGTACTCCAGCACCTTGCCGACGCCGCCCTTCACGGAGAGGCGTCGGAGGAGCTCGAGGATGACGTCCTTGGCGGTCGCCCACTCGGGCAGTTCACCCTCGAGGCGGACGTTGACGACCTCCGGCATCTCGATGTAGTACGGGCCGCCACCCATGGCGACCGCGACGTCGAGACCGCCGGAACCGATGGCGAGCTCGCCGAGGCCACCGGGCGTCGGCGTGTGGGAGTCGGACCCGAGCATCGTCTTGCCGGGTGCCGCGAAGTTCTCCTTGTGGACGTTGTGGCAGATGCCGTTGCCCGGGCGGGAGAAGTGTGCACCGAACGTCCCCGCCGCCGAGCGGAGGAAGCGGTGGTCGTCCGTGTTCTTGAAGTCGAACTGGTAGGTCTGGTGGTCACAGTACTGGGCCGCGAGTTCCGTCTGGACCTCGTCGAGGTCCAGCGCTTCGAACTGCAGCCAGACCAGCGTCCCCGTGGTGTCCTGCGTGAGAACCTGGTCGATCTCGATCCCGATCTCCTCGCCGGTTTCGAGTTCCCCCTCGACGAGGTGGTCGTCGAGAATCTTCTCCGTCAGTGTCTGTCCCATAACGCGCGAATATCGACTCTCCTTGGGTATAAATCCCGCGTGTTTGAGTTGTTCCGTTCGTGGGTGAATCCCTCCGCAATCAGGCAAAATTCGCGCCACGGCCGACGCGTCGCCCCCGTCGTGTCAGCCGCGCCCGCCGGGGGCACGACGCCGCGACGAGGCCCCGATTCCGGCAGGGTTATACTTGCCCCGGGGGAGGGTTGGAACATGTTCCGGAGCGGAACCTTCGTCGCCGAGGCCCTCGGCGACACCGACGCGACGCAGGTCCAGCCGAACGGCGTCGACCTGACGCTGGCGGCGGTGTACGAGCAGCGCGACTCCGGTCGCATCGGCCGCAACGACAAGGAGATCGGCAACCGGCAGGAGGTCGAACCGGAGCAGGTCGGGGAGAGCGTCCCCGAGACCTACTACCTCCGTCGGGGGACCTACGTCGTCCAGTACGGCGAGACCGTCCGCATCCCGGACGGCCACGTCGGCTTCCTCTACCCCCGGTCGTCGCTCATGCGCAACTCCTGTATGCTCCACACCGCCGTCTGGGACGCGGGCTACGAGGGGAAAGGCGAGGGGCTGCTGGAGGTCCACCACGACGTCGAGATAGAGCGCGGGGCGCGCATCGGCCAGCTCGTCCTCGCGGAGGCCGACCACGACGACACCTACGACGGCGACTACCAGGGCGAGAACCTGTAGACACCTTCGAAACGAAACCCCTTTTCCCTGGCCCTGCTCACCCGCAAGCGTGCACGGGAACCGGGCGCAGTTCTACGCGCTCTATCTGACGCGGTTCGCCACCGGTTTCGGCTTCGTGACGCTCGTGACGCTGCTGGGCAAGTACATCGACGTGCTCGACCCGGGCTCCGGGCTCGTGGTCGGCCTGTTCGTCTCGGGGCTGACCGCGGCGCAGGCCGTCGCCGTCGTCCCGATGGCGTGGAGTGGCGACCGCTACGACAAGCGGACCGTGCTGCTCGCTAGCCTCGCGCTCTCGGTCGTCGCCTACGGTGCCTTCCCGTTCGTCGACTCCAGCGCCGGCTTCGTCGGGGTCCGCGCCCTGCAGGGCGTCGCACTGACGGGGACGGGCCTCGTCACGCTCGCGCTCGTCGGCGAACTCTCGACGCTGGAGACGCGCGCGAACCACATCGGCAAGGCGAACGCGGCGCGGTTCGCGGCGGCCATCGTCGGCGCGCCGGCGGCTGGCGTCCTCTACCAGCTGTACGGCTTCGACGCGGTCTTCGGCGTCATCGTCGTGCTGCTGGTGCCCGCGCTGCTCGGCGTCCTCGCGTTCGTCGAACCGGACGACACCCGCATCGAGGGGTTCCCCTTCGCCGACCTCGCGGTCAATCGCCGCCTGCTCACGCTCTCCAGCTTCCGCGCCCAGTACGCCGTCGCGGTGACGATGGTGCGAAAGTGGGTGCCCATCTTCGCGGGCGTCACCGCGGCTCGCGGCGGTCTGCACTACGCCGCGTTCGCCGTGAGCGTCGTCCTCGTCGCCGAGAAGTTCACGAACATGCTGCTCCAGCCCCACACCGGCCGCCTCTCCGACCGGTTCGGCCGCGCGCTGTTCGTCTTCGTCGGCGGGACCGGCTACGGCCTCGTCGCGCTGACCATCCCGTTCGCCCCGGCCATCGGCGAGGCGCTGAACGCGCCGACCGCCGTGCCGACGACGGGACCGCTCGTCGCCGCGCTCCCGGTGGTCGACCTGGCGGCGCTGCTCGGCGACCTCTCGCCAGCGTTCGTCCCGCTCGTCGTCCTGAACGGCCTGCTCGGCGTCGCCGACAGCTTCCGCGAACCGGCGAGCATGGCGCTGTTCGCCGACGAGGGCACGGACGACGGCGGCGTCGCCAGCAGCTTCGGCATCCGCGAACTCGTCTGGCGGCCCGGGAGCATCCTCGCGCCGCTGCTCGGCGGCGTGCTGATGGGTTCGGCGGGCATGGAGTGGGTGTTCTACGTCGGCGGCCTCGCGTCGCTGTCGGGCGTACTCACCTTCCTCGGCGTCCTCTCGTACTCCCACGGCGCGAGCGCGCTGACGCGGTGGTGACGCTCGTCACTTCTCGCTCAGGCCGCTGTTCGCCGGGCCGTCGACGACGCTGCCGTCGACCTCGAACCGCGACCCGTGGCACGGACAGTCCCAGGACCGCTCGGCGTCGTTCCAGCTCACGACGCAGCCGAGATGCGGACACACCGCCGAGCGGCGGTGGTGCTCGCCGTCCTCGTCGCGGTACACGGCGACCAGGTCGCTGCCGTCGCGGACGACCTGCGCCTCGCCCGGCGCGAGCGACGGGCCGTCGCCGGCCAGCGACGACCACGCCCAGCCGCCGACGAACTCCTTGCCGGCGTCGACGTTCTCCTCGACCAGCGTCCCGGCGGATTCGAGCGGCGGCAGTCGCCCCGGGTCGTACACGTCGGCCCACTCGCTGCCCGTGCCTGCTATCTCGTCGGCGAGCAGCGTGCCCGTCGCGACGCCGTTGGTCATCCCCCAGCCGCCGTAGCCCGTCGCGACGTGGGCGTGGTCGCGCCACGGCGCGATGGGGCCGACGAACGGCACCCCGTCGGACGTCTCGTAGTCCTGGGTCGACCACTGGTAGGCGACCGACTGGACTTCGAACCGGTCGCGGGCCGCCTGCTCGACGCGCCGGTAGCGCTCGGCGGTGCTACCGCCCTGTCCCGTCTTGTGGTTCTGGCTGCCGACGAGCACGAGCGACTCCTCGGCCGTCTCGTGCGGCCGCACCGAGAAGTACGGGTCGCCAGGCCGGTAGTACATCCCCTCCGGGGTCGGGTCGCGGACGCGCAGCGCGAGCACGTACGACCGCTTGGGGTAGGCCCGTGCGAAGTACCCCGCCGGGTCCTGGAACGGGAAGTGGGTGGCGACGACGACGTCGTCGGCGGTGACCGTCCCGCGCTCGGTTGCGACGCGACACGGCTCGCCCCCGCTGACGTCGGTCACCCTGGTCTCCTCGAACACGCGGCCGTCGCCGCTCTCCAGTTCGTCGGCGAGGCCGAGCAGGTACTGCCGCGGGTGGAACTGCGCCTGGTCGTCGAACCGCACCGCACAGTCGGCGTCCAGCGCCAGCGGGACGTCGTCGACGAACTCTGCGGGCAGTCCGAGGCTCCGCGCGGCCTCGACCTCCTTCCGGACGCTGGACCGCCGGTCGCGGTCGGTGACGTACGTGTACGCCGGCCGACGGCGGAACTCGCAGTCGATCTCCTCGGCGCGCTCGGCGACGGTCTCGATGGCCGCCTCGTTGGCCGCCGCGTACTGGTGGGCGCGCTCGCGCCCCTCCCGCGACACGAGGTCGTGGTAGACGAGGCCGTGGAGGCTCGTCAGTTTCGCCGTCGTGCGCGCCGTCACCCCCGAGACGACGCGGTTCGCTTCGAGTACGGCGACGTCCAGTCCGGCGTCGTCGAGTTCTGCCGCGGTCGACAGCCCCGCGATGCCCGCGCCGACGACCGCCACGTCGACGCGCAGGTCGCCGTCGAGCGGGTCGTAGTCGGTCTCCGGCGTCGTCGCGGACCAGAGCGATACTCCCTCCCCCGGAAGGTCAGCGTCGGCCATGGAATCCCCCGGCCGTGGTTCGACGGTCCCCGGCAAAAGGGCGGTGGCTACTGTACGTACCCGAGGTCGGCGAGTCGCTGCTCGACCGCGTCCTCGTCCATCGTTGCGCCGCCGTCGCCGTCGTACTCGGGGTACGACTGTGCGCCGACGTCGTCGACGACCGGGACGACCTCGCCGTCCATCCGGTCGCTGTAGGGGACGCCGAGCGCGGACATGACCGTCGGCGCGACGTCGAAGAGGTGGGGGTGGTCCGGCATCGCGTCGGGGTCGACCCCGTCGCCGTACGCCGCGAAGACGCCGTCGAGCTTGTGGTTCCAGGGCTCGGTCGGCGGCGCGAAGTGGTCGCCGAGCAGTTGCGCGGAGAGGAACTGCCCCATCCCGTCCGGGACGGTGACGACGTCGGGCGCGTTCTCGGCGTTCTTGCCGTGGAAGTAGCGCTCGCGGGGGGCGACCGTCTCGAAGACGGGGTCGCCGTCCGGCGTCTCGACCGCGCGCAGCGCCGCCATCACCGCCTCGCGGACGTCGTCGTACTGTTCGGGGGGAACCGTGCCCTGGGGTTCGCGGCCCTCGAGGTTGATACGCACGCCGAGTTCGGTCCGCGCGCGCATGTACGCCGTCGAGTTCTCGAAGTCGACCTGCTCGTTGCCGGTGCGGGCGACGTTCCGCGGCGCGACCCGGCGGGCGACGTCGGCCAGCCCTACCGTTTCGAGTGCGGTCCGGATGCGGTGGGCGGTGAGGCCGACCTTCGCGGCGCTCGCGGCCAGTCGCTCGACGGCGTTCGGTTCCCACGTCGTCGTGTCCTTGCCCTCGCGCAGTTCCTCCTGGATGGGGTTCCACGACGGCATCCCCTTGCCGCCCCGCGTCGCCTCGACGAACCCCTCGTCGCGCAGGAACTCGTTGACGCGGAACTCGTAGTCGTCGTAGGGACCCATGCCGTGGTCGCTGGCGAGGAAGACGGTGTCGGGGTCGCAGTCGTCCAGGATGCGCGCTATCTGGCGGTCGGTCTCCCGGTACACCGTCCGAACCTTCTCCCGGTCGCCGTCGAACTCGTGGAAGACGGTGTCGGGCTTCTGGAACTGGACGAAGCCGAACTCCGGGTCGTGCTCGTCGGCCAGGTAGCGGAACGCCTCGCCGCGCATCCGCACGAGGTCGGTGTACTCGTCCATCTTCTCGCTGTCGGTGTACGACGACTCCTCGCGGGAGTAGGTCGGGTACACCCGGTAGTCGCCGATGGCGTCCCGGACGTCGTCGAGCAGCCCCTCGGGGTGGCAGGTCGGGTCCTCGGGGCCGATGAACCCCGGCAGCACCGCGCCGTCGACGGCGTCCGGCGGGTGGGTGACGGGGACGTTGACGACGACGCTCGTCACGTCGTGGCGGTCGAGCAGCGTCCAGATGGCGTGCTCCTCGACGTCGTCGCCGGTGACGACGCGGAAGTCGTACCCCTCGTAGGTGACGAACCCGCAGACGCCGTGCTTGCCGGGATTGACGCCGGTGTACAGCGACGGCCACGCGCTCGGCGTCCACGGTGGCATCTGTGACTCCAGGGGGGCCGCGGCGCCGTCCTCGCAGATCGAGCGGATGGTCGGGACGTCGCCGTCGAGTCGGTCGAAGACGGACAGACAGCCGGCGTCGATGCCGACCAGCAGGACGTCGAGCGCCGTTCCGGTCATCGCGGCCACCTCCGGGAGCGGTCGGTCTCGGTCGTGTGGTCGTCGAGACGGGCGGCGTGTCTCCCCCCGTCCGCGACGCTCGCCGCACTCATCGCCAGACTCTAGCGGTGCGGGGTATTTTATTATGTCACGCCTAAACCGGCGGGCGACGGATTTCGGCCGAATCGCGGGGCGGCGCTCGGTGTCGGGGTCGGCCCCGCCGTCAGTCCTCGCCCTCTGGAACGGGCGCGGGGCCCGGTTCGTCGATGACGGCCTCCTTCCACGTGCCGCGGGTGAACCACAGCGCGGCGGCGATGGCCCCGACGACGTTGCCGAACGCCATCCCGACCCAGACGCCGGTCGGGCCCATGTCCTGGACGAACGCGAGGCCGTACACGACGGGCACCCGGCCGAGCCACAGCGCGACCATCGAGAACGCCATGGCCGTCTTCGTGTTGCCCGCGCCGCGGTAGGCACCGAGCAGCACCTGCAGCAAGGCCATGAACGCGAACTCGATGGAGCGGATGCGCAGGTACGAACTGCCGTACTCGATGGTCTGGGCGGCCTTCTCGGTCCCGGTGGCCATGAACACGCCCACGATGGGGCCGGGGAACAGCGCCGCGACGACCGCGACCGCGAGCATCACGGCCGAGCCGGCCTTCGCGGCGAGCCACACCGCCCGCTCGGCGCGCTCGGGGTTCTCCGCGCCGAGGTTCTGGCCGACCATCGTGTTCGTCGCCCGGCCCAGCCCCATCGCGGGGAGGAAGACGAGCGACGCGAGGCGGTTGCCCAGGCCGTAGGCGCTCACCACCGGCGGAGCGAACTGGACGACCATCGCCGTCAGGGTTATCATCGCCAGCGCGCTGGTCGACTGCTCGAGCGCGCTCGGCGTGCCGATGCTGACGATGTCCTTGATGTAGCCCAGGTCGGGGACGAGGTCGTCGAACCCCACGTCGGGGCCGGCGCTTGCGCCGAACAGGACGTACAGGCCGATGACGCTCGCGACGGCGCGCGCCAGGATGGTCGCCAGCGCGGCCCCTTCGATGCCCATCTTCGGGATGGGTCCGGCCCCGAAGATGAACAGGGGGTCGAGGACGACGTTGATGGCGACGCTGACGGCCATCACGCGCATCGGCGTCCGCGTGTTGCCGTAGCCGCGCATCAGCGAACTGAACACGAAGAACCCGAACAGGAACGGGAGCCCGAGGAAGAACACCTTCATGTAGTCCCGGGCGAGCGGGAAGACCTGGCCGCCCGTCGCCTGCTGGCTCGGGATGGCGGCCAGCATCGGGTCCGTGAGGAGGTAGCCGGCGGCGGCGAGGACGACCGCCAGCATCGTGACGAACGACAGCACCTGGCCGGCGACCTCGCCCGCGGACCCCTCGCTGTCCGCGCCCGTGTACTGGGCGACGAGGATGCTCCCGGCCGCGTTGAACCCGCCCGCGATGGAGATGAGGAAGAAGATGAGCGGGAACGCGAGGCTCATCGCCCCGACGGCGTCTGCGGAGAAGCGTCCGAGCCAGAACGTGTCGGCGACGTTGTAGGCCACCTGGAGGAGCTGGATGACGACGATGGGCCACGCGAGTTCGAACATCGGGCGGACGAGGCCGCCCTCGGTAATCGACCCGCTGGCGCGCGGGCTACTCATCGTACTTTCGGAACGAAACAGCGGCGTTTCAATATTTCGACTCGTGTGCGGCACGTGAAGAACTATCACTGCCGCACCGTCGCCGGCTCGACGGTGGGGTCGACGCACCGCCGGCGAGCGCGCGTCTCGTCCGCCCGCTGCTGCCGGATTAGACCGTTGCTAAGCTGCGCTGTCCCCGCCGTCGGGGTACGAAACCGAAGCGCTCATGCCGGGACGGACACTGGTGAAGCGGGGACACGGTATGATACTGACGGGAACGGTCGTCGCGGACGCGTCGACGACCATCGAAGACGGGGGCATCGCCGTCGAGGGCGACCGGATCGCCGCGGTCGGCGAGCGCGAGGCAATCCTCGACGCGTATCCGGACCGCGAGGTTCACTCGTACGACCTGCTCGCGCCGGGGTTCGTCGGCAGCCACGTCCACTCGGTCCAGAGCCTCGGGCGCGGCATCGCCGACGACACCGAACTGCTGGACTGGCTGTTCGACCACGTCCTGCCGATGGAGGCGAGCCTCGACGCCGAGGCGATGTACGTCGCGGCGCGCCTCGGCTACCTGGAGATGATCGAGAGCGGGACGACGACCTGCGTCGACCACCTCTCGGTCCACCACGCCGACCGGGCGTTCGACGCCGCGGTCGAGATGGGCGTCCGCGGCCGCCTCGGGAAGGTGCTGATGGACAAGCGCGCGCCCGACGGTCTCCGGGAGGACACCGACGCGGCGCTCGCTGAAACTGAACGGCTCGTCGACCGCTACCACGGCGCCGCCGACGGCCGCATCCGGTACGCCGTCACGCCCCGGTTCGCCGTCTCCTGCACCGAGGACTGTCTCCGCGGCGCGCGCCGCATCGCCGACGAGAACGAGGGCGTCCGCATCCACACCCACGCCAGCGAGAACCGCGACGAGGTGGCGACCGTCGAGGAGGACACCGGCTACCGCAACGTCCACTGGCTCGACGAGGTCGGCCTGACCGGCGAGGACGTCGTGCTCGCCCACTGCGTCTGGACCACCGAGAGCGAGCGCGAGGTGCTCGCGGAGACCGGCACGCACGTCACCTACTGCCCCTCCTCGAACATGAAGCTCGCGAGCGGTATCGCGCCCGTCGTCGACTACCTGGACCGCGGCATCAACGTCGCGCTCGGCAACGACGGGCCGCCGTGCAACAACACGCTCGACCCGCTGACTGAGATGCGCCAGGCCAGCCTCCTCCAGAAGGTCGACCACCACGACCCGGAGGCGACGCCCGCCCGGACCGTCTTCGAGATGGCGACCGTCAACGGCGCGCGCGCCGCTGGCTTCGACCGCGTCGGCAAACTCCGCGAGGGCTGGCGCGCGGACGTCGTCGGCCTGACGACCGACGAGACCCGCGCGACGCCGCTGTACGACCCGCTCTCGCACCTGGTGTTCTCGGCCCACGGCGACGACGTCGAGTTCACCATGGTCGACGGCGAGGTGCTGCAGGCGGACGGCGAGGTGCTGGTGGCGGACGCCGACGAGATCCGGGCGCGAGCGCGGGCGGTCGCGTCGGGACTCGACGGAGCGCCGGACTGTCTCTGCTGACGCTCCTCGGTCCCGTCGCGTCCGCTCCCGAGTCAGTCGCTCCTGCAATCGGTCAGTGGCGGCCTGAACGTCCGATCCGGCATTCTCCCCCGGGATGTGCGGCGTATCTGGCTCCGGTAGCCACTCTCCCGACCGCTGTGAGCCGGGCCACTCTTTCGACCGCTGCGTGCCGGGCGTATCGCGTGCCAGGCGTCCACTCTTTTGTACGTGTGTGCCGTGAGCGAAGTCGGGCGTCCGAATGGTCAGCTATCTCGTCAGACTCGTCCGCGTCGGCCTCGCGTTCCTGCCGTTCCTGACGGCGTTCCTCCGTGACCGCCGACGGTTCGTACTCTTCGGCCGGTCGCGGACCCTGACCGACGAGCAGCGCCAGCAGCGCGCCCGCGAACTGCGGGACGCGCTGCTCGACCTGGGCCCGACGTTCATCAAGATCGGACAGGTGCTCTCGACCCGGCCCGACATCGTCCCCGAGACGTACGCCGAGGAGCTGTCGTCGCTCCAGGACGCCGTCCCGCCGGGCGCGTACGGCGAGGCGGAACCGACCGTCGAGGCCGACGTGGGTCGGGACGTCTACGACGAGTTCGACCCCGACCCGGTCGCTGGCGGGTCGCTCGCGGAGGTGTACGAGGCAACCTACCAGGGGAACCCGGTCGTGGTGAAGGTCCGCCGGCCGGGCATCGTCGCCCTCATCGAGACCGATCTCCGGGTCATCCGCCGCCTGCTGCCCGTCGTCGTCCGCATCGCCCCGGAGCGTCACCGCTTCTCCCTGCGGAACATGGCGGACGACTTCGAGCGCATCATCCGCGAGGAACTGGACTTCGAGCGCGAGGGGAGGATGATGGACGAGATCCGCGAGAACTTCGCGGGCGACGACACCGTCAGAATCCCGCGCCGGTACCCCGACGCGTGCTCCGAGCGCGTGCTCACGATGCAGCGCGTCGACAGCATCAAGATAACCGACGTGGACCAGCTTCGCCGGGCCGGCTTCGACCCGGCCGTGATCGCAGAGGACGTCGCGAACGCCTACTTCGAGATGGGGCTGGAGGACGGCATCTTCCACGGCGACCCCCATCCCGGCAACCTCGGCGTCGACCAGCGGGGTCGCGTCGTCTTCTACGACTTCGGCATGACCGGGCGGTTCACGCCGCGGATGCAGGACGCCATCGTCGAACTCTACCTCGCCATCGCCCAGCGCGACGTCGACCGCATCATGGACGTCCTCGTCGACCTCGGCGCGCTCGACCCGACGGTCGACCGCGAGGCGATGGCTCGCGTCCTGACGCTCGTCATCGAGGACCTCGAGGGACGGGCCGTCACCGACTGGCGCCGCATCATCACGGAGGTGACGACCGTCCTCCAGGAGTTCCCCTTCCGCCTCCCGCCCGACCTCATGCTCGTCATCCGGGTCGGCACCGTCGGCGAGGGCGTCCTGCGACAGCTCGACCCGCAGTTCGACTTCATCGCGGCGGCGCGCGAGTTCCTCGTCGAGCACGGCTACATGCAGCGCGGCGCTCGGAACGTCGCCGCGGAGACGCGCGGGGAGGCGTGGGAGTCGTTCCGGGCGGCGCTCCGCACGCCGACGAAGCTGGAGGCGACCCTCGACACGGTCCGGCGCGGCGAGCTCAGCGTCGAGGGCCTGGACCTGCACGACCCGCTCACCCGCGTCGGGCGCACCCTGGCGTACGCCATCATCACCGCGTCGTGGGTCGTCGGCTCGTCCATCCTGACCCGCGAGAGCCCGCTGTTCGGCGCCATCGGGTACGTCATCGCGACCGTCATGACCGTCTTCTTCCTGCTCGCCATCCGCGGTGTCATCCGCGAGGAACGGGGGTAGTTCGGAGGCGGCGACGGTGCTCCGCCGGGGGACGACGACGCCACACCGGGGGGCGGCGACGGTGCAACGGACGCACCGGCCGCCGCTTCGTCCACGCTTGTTCACGCAGGCAGCACGTTTAGGGGACTCATCGCCCTACTCCGTGGGCACGATGGTCGACGTGATGGGACACTTCGGGATGGCACTGCTCTGGGCGCTGCCGGCGCTCGTCGTCTGGAACGGGCGGGCGAGCCTCGCGTTCATCGCGCTCGTGCTCTCCACGGCGATGTTGCCGGACGTCGATCTGGTGTTGAGCCAGTTCCTGCCGATCGCCCACCACGGCATCACGCACACCGTCCTGTTCGTGGTGACGGTCGGCGTCGTCGCCGGTGCCGTCGTCGAGTACGGACTCAAGTCGTGGCTCGAACGCGCCTGGCTGCGCAGCGAGGGCCACACCATCTCGGCCGGCGCGCTGTTCGTCTTCGTGGCGGGCGCGCTCGTCCTCGGCGGGTTCAGCCACCTGTTCGCCGACATGCTGTCTGCGCCCGACATCGCCAAGCCGGTCGAGCCGTTCTGGCCCCTGTTTAGCAAGCCCTGGTCGGTCGACGTCGCCTGGTACAACTCGCCGTGGTGGAACCGCGGTCTGCTGGCGATCGCGGCGACGCTTCACCTCGTGGTCGGCTACCTCGACTTCGACGTCGACCACCCGTACCGCATCTCCGGCGAGTCGTAGAGCGCCCCGTCGTCGGTTCTCGGTGCAGCGCCCGTCGGTGTGGGACGGTCGCTCGGGCCGGTAGGTGGCCCCTGACTCTTTAATTCGGGGTTCAGGCAGGGTATAACAATCAGTCAGCCATCCGTTTCAGCGTCCGAGTGACCTCCGATGACTCGACAATCTGCTCCGACGACCCGACGTAGCGTCCTGCGACTGTCAGGCGCCGTACTCGCGGCGACGTCGCTCGCCGGGTGCTCCGGCCTGACGTCCTGGGACGACGAGGGGAAGCGGACGCGGACGACCACGGAGAACGAACCGACGACCACACGGAGCGAACCGATCGACGCCGACCAGGTGTCGCTCCGGAAGCGGGGACAGATACGGCCGTCGCCGGGGTCGCCGCCCGGCGGCGGCTACTCCGAGACCGAGGTCCGGGACGACGGTCGCTACGCCATCCTCGGGACCAAGTGGGGCACCTCCGGGTCCTATCTCGTCGACGTCTCGGACCCGACCGCCCCCGAACAGGTCCACCATCTCGACAATCCGGACGCCGCGCCGAACCTGGACGTCAAGTTCGGCCACCGGACGGGACTGTACTACCGGGCGATAGAGCGGACCTGGCCCGGGAACTTCGAGGTCGTCGACTACGGCCACTCGGCCGGGTCGCCGTCCGACCCGACGGTCGTCGGCTCCGTCGACGAGGGGAAGTCGCACAACCTGACGCCCCACCCGACGGAGCCGGTCCTCTACACGGTGAACTACGACCTGGAGACCAACGGGTTCGACGCGTACGACCTGAGCGACCCGACGGCCCCGCGCAAGACCGGCCAGTACGGGCCGCAGGGCGCGTGCCACGACGTCAACGTCGACCCGGACCGGGAGGTGCTCTGCGCCGCGTTCCAGGGCGGCGAGTACATCGGGTTCGTCCTCTACGACGTGAGCGCCCCGCGGCAGCCGACCGAGATCGGGCGCTTCGACTACGACGAACGCACGCAGTACGACCAGGTGGAAATCGGCGAGGAGGCGTTCGGACGCGCCCACCACGGCCACTTCGACCCGCGCCGCGACCTGCTCTACCTCGGCGACGAGCGCGTCAAGGGGAGTCCCGGCGGCAAGCACGTCTTCGACGTCGGATGGCGGGACGGGTCGCTGTCCGACCCCGTCCCTGTCGGGTTCACCCTCTCCCCGAACGCCCAGCGCATGAACCCGGACGACACCGCGGCGTACTTCGACTGGACCGGCCACCACTTCGCCGTCGTCCCGCTGCAGGACGCGACGCTGCTCGCCGCCGGCGACTGGCACGAGGGCGTCGTGCTGTACGACGTCACCGACCCGACGAACCCGCACCCGGTCGACCGGTACCAGACCGACGACGGCACGGAATCGCTGACGCCGAACGACACGGTCTCGCGGTTCGGCGAACCGCCGATGGCGTGGCGGGCCGACTACCACGGCTCGGACGACCGGCGACTCGTCGTCGCCAGCGACTCGTTCACCGGCCTCTACACGTTCGAGTTGACGTCGGGGTCGGCGTAGCGCGTCGTCTGGCGACGACTACTCCCTGCCCATCGCGTGGAACTCGTCGTTCGGTCGCCAGTCGGCGAACGTGGCCATCCGGTTCGAGAGGTTGAAGAAGGCCGTCACGCTCCCGATGTCCCAGACCTCCTCGTCGCTGTAGCCGGCGTCGCGCAGTCGCTGCAGGTCATCTTCGGTCACCTCCGTCGGGCGCTCGGTGAGCTTCACCGCCACGTCGAGCATCGCCATCCGCTTCTCGCTCACGTCCGCCTGGCGGTAGTTCGCCACCAGCTGGTCGGCGAGCGTCGGTCGCTTCGCGTAGATGCGGACGAGCGCGCCGTGGGCGACGTTGCAGTAGTAGCAGTGGTTGACGCCGGAGACGGCGACGATGATCATCTCCACCTCCTCGCGGTCGAGCGCCGTGTCGTCGACGAGCGCGTCGTGGTAGTCCACGAACGCGCGGAAGTGGGACGGCTTGTACGCGAGCGCCGCGAACACGTTCGGCGTGAACCCGGCGCGCTCGGTCTCCTCGTCGATGCGCTCCCGGAGGTCGTCGGGAATCTCGTCGTAGTCCGGAACCGGGAATCGCCGCTGTGCGTCGTCGTCGAGTGTCGCGTCGGACATGGCTCCGCGTTTGGTGTGCTGTCACTTAACGATGTAGCGTGGGCCGCGGCGGTGTACGCAGCGTTCCCGTGAGACGCTTCGCCCCCCGTGTCCGCTCGTCGTAGAATCGAACCGGCGCGACGATAGTCTGAACCGGGGCGAGACTCGCTGCGTTCCCCACGGCCGCACGTCGAACCGTATCGACGATCTTGCGTCGTAGTCGGGCCGACGGTGACGATGGGTTACCCGACCGGCGAGGCAGTCGGAGCCCGCTTCTCGTCCGGGACCGACCCCCGGTCAGCGACGTTCGTCGTCGTCACGCCCGCGGTCGTCGTCCCGTTCGCCGCGGTCGTCTGCCCCTGTACTGCGGACTGTACCTGCTGGTAGCGAACAGACGGCGTCGTCTGGTCCGTCCGGCGCTCCGACGCCGTCACGCCGACCGGCGCGGCGACCGCACTCGCCAGCAGCAGGACGACGACGACCGCCGTTCGTTTGGCCTTCACCGTGGTCTCCATCGTGTCCAGGCGCTTGCCCGACCAGCAGCGGCTTGAAGCCCGCAAATCGTTCACCGCGCCGAACGACCGTAGTGACACGATTCCCGGTGCCGTTCGCAGCGAGACCGTCGTTATTCCGGCCGTATGTCGACGACGGACGGCGGACACGGGCCGCCCCGACGCGGGCGAGAATTAGCCCCACTGTCGAGTCCGCGACAGGGTATTCCCCAGCAACGGGGTCGTAACGCACACAACGCTGCGAACGGCCGGCGGTGTTTACGACGCGGGACGGCGAGTCGGTTCCCGGAGTGACACGACCTGATGACAGCCTCATCCCGCAGTCGAACGCTCGTCCTGCTCGCGGTCCTGGGGATGATCGTGTGGGGCGCCGGCGTGGACGCGTTCGCGACCCACGCTCAGCAGCCCGTCGAGTCGAATGCGGAGCGCGGCACGCTGGCCGCGGTGCAGACGACCTCGGGGAGCGCCGATCCGTACGAACCCAACGACAACTACACGCAGGCGACGCCGATAGAGTCCGGTCAGGTCGCGGCGGCCGCACTCGACCACCGGGGGGACGTCGACTGGTACGCGGTCCAGGCACAGAGCGGGCAGAACCTCACCATCGAACTCGAAGCCGCTCGTAACCTCACGACCCGGCGCGGCACTCCGGGGACGCTGTTCTTCCGCGTCTTCACGCCGAGCGGGAACGTGGTTCCGATCGGTCCGCAGGACTTCGGCCTGGTGAACCGGTCCCAGTACGTGTCGGTCTCCGGTATCACCAACCAGTCCGGCGACTACCTCGTGCAGGTCGGGTCGGTCTACGGGACCGGTTCCTACGCGTTGCGCGCGACGACGCAGGCGGCGACTGCCGGCGGTGCGGCGACCCAGGGTTCGTTCACGATCGTCGATAGCTGGGTGCCCACCACGACGACCACGACGACCACGACGACCACGACGACCACGACGACCACGACGACCACGACGACTACGACGACGCTGACGTCGACGCCGACGGTGACGACCACCGGCGTCTCGACGCCGACGCGAACCCCGGGGACCGCCCCCGGCGCCGGCGTCGAGAACACTACCGGATTCATCGACGATGGGACGACGGCCGGCGGCGGCGTCGGTACGCCCAGCGGCGGCACGGTCGGGGTCAACTCGAGCGAGTACTAGCACCGACGTCGCCAACCGCGTCGTTCCGCGACGCTCCACTCCCTGATCCAGATCCCTCGCTTGCGACGATTCGCTCCTCACGTCCGTTCGTCGCAGAATCGAGCGGGCGCGACGGGAGTTCGTTCAGCCGTCGAACGAACGTACTGGAACCCAACACAGACGTTCTCCTGACGCTATCCGAGAATACGATACTCGACTGTGTCATCGCGCTGAGGACAATACGCTAACACTTGCCGTCCCGATGTTGGCGACACGGGGCGACCTGGACGACGTGGACCAGAGTCCTCTACTCGCTCCGGGAGGATGCCCGGGACGTGACTGCACAGGATATGGCCGACCGCGTCGGCGTCTCCCCCAGCACCATCCGCAATCGAATCGACCGACTCGAAGCGGACGGCATCATCAGTGGCTACCATCCGGAGGTCGACCACGAGGCAGCCAATCTTCCGTTGCAAGTGTCGTCCGTCATCTCCGCGCCGTCCGACGAACTCGAGTCACATTCGCGCGAACTGCGGGGAATCCAGGGCATTATCGACGTTCGGGAGATGCTCACCGGCCGACGTAACATTCACGTCGACGTCGTCGGGACGAGCACGACCGACATCACGCGAACCACGGACGCGATCGACGACCTCGGCGTCGACACCGAGAGTTCGGAGACGATGCGGACGCGGCACGTCCAGCCGTTCACCCACTTCTTCTTCCAGGGGACTGGATCGATGAGCACCCGCGGCGAACACGACGAGGACGACTCCCCTGCCTGAAATATGGGGGACGACGTCTGGTTTCTGTGATTGTTCCCGGTGGGGTGTCACTCACTTCATCACGCAACCAGTTTCTCTGAAAATGTTCCGCATTTACACACGTTCGACCCCCATCTCTACGTGTATGTTAGATACGAAACTGTCCGTGTTGGCGAACGGCCACCGACGACGGTTGCTCAACATCCTGGCACAGACGAACCCCTCGGACGAGCCGATCCCCACGTCGCGCGCGGTACAGGCCGACGGTGGGACTCCCTCCGCCGACGGCGGAAAACATCCCGAGTCGATCAAACTGTATCACGTCCACCTCCCGAAGCTAGCAGACCACGGATACGTCGACTGGAATCAAGAGGCACGGACCGTGGCGAGGGGTCCGCAGTTCGAGAACATCGTACCACTTCTCACTGCACTGAACGAGATGCAAGATGTACTCTCCGAAGATGGCGTTCCGGACTGACATCTCGTGGCAAAAACTGCCACGGATGTGGCAGCTCGGCACGGAGCAGCGATCGGTTGGGACCCATACGAGCTCCGTGCACACGTTGGTTCGCACTCCCCGGGTATAACCTTACTGTGATTATCTGAGTTACTCCTCTGGCGGTCGACGAAGCGACCCACTGAGACGTGGCCGCCAGCGGGGTGCGCGAGAGCGACCCCTGTTCTCGCCTCCGGGTTGTATCGCCAGTGTCAGCTGCAGGATAGCAGTGTGATATCCCGAATTATCGCCCAGAAATCTGCGCATTAAGTGGGTCTGTCCTGTTGATTCTCGAACTCCTGGGGAAAATATACTCACAATCCGCAATGTGATAGTGTCCGAATGAGTGTGGTTCAAGACCGAGAAAGCATTTGGCGTAACTGTGACCAGGAGTTCTTCCAGCGGGAATCGGTCGGTGGGAGAGCAACTGACTTGTGAGCGGCGACGGAACACCACAGACAGCACCGGAACCGCCGGTCGCATGGTTGGGACCCATGAAAGGCTTAACTAATCACCAGCAGGCAGTCGAATTGCTCCAGAAACTCGGGCTCAAAGAGTACGAGGCAAAGTGTCTCGTTGCGTTGTCGCGGCTTCCGAAAGCGACCGCCAAGGAGATCAGCGAGACCTCCGACGTCCCCCGAACGCGCGTCTACGACGCGATCGGGGTGTTGGAAGCAAAGGGTCTCGTCGAAGTCCAGCATTCGAGCCCCCAGCAGTTCCGGTCCGTGCCGATCGAGGAAGCGGCGGAGACGCTTCGCGAGGAATACGCGACGCGGACGGAGACGCTCGTCGAAGCAGTCAACAACATCGAACCAGCACAGCCGGAGGGTGACGAAGAGGTTACGCACGAGGTCTGGGCGCTCTCGGGCACCACGTCGATCGCGACCCGAACCGAACAGCTCATCGACGCTGCCGACGAGGAGGTCGTTCTCATCGTTAGTCGTGAGGAGGCTCTCACCGACGAGTTGTCCGACAAGCTGAAGGCAGCTATCGAGAGGGACCTGAGGGTTCTCGTCGGTACGGTAACCGAGCAGCTCCGCGAGCAGGTGGCCGAGACGCTCCCGGAGGCAAAGGTCTTCGTCTCGGAGCTGGAGTGGCTGCACAGTTCATCACACGACCTCGACGACGACACCACGATCAGTCGGTTGCTGCTCGTCGACCAGAACACCATCCTGGTGAGTTCGATCCACGAGACCGCGACTGGCGACGTCGAGACGGAACGCGCCGTGTTCGGACGCGGCTTCGAAAACGGGCTGGTGGTGATCGCACGGCGGCTGATGGCGACCGGGTTACACCCGGCGGTGGATCCGGAGATGCCGAACGAATAGCCCCGGTCGGCGTGGATCGCTTCGGGAGTACCAGTCCGCGTCGGAGCCGTCACTTTCACCGGCGGACGTGTCCGTTCAGAACGAGTTTCGGTGACTCAGCGGTTCCCCGTTCGTCCCCGTCCGTTCGGTCGTTGCCCACCGGGTGGACACGACGTCGTCGGTATCCGTTTCAGATCAGTCGCTCGTCGTCAGTTTCCTCCTCACGTCCGTTCGTCGCAGAATCGAGCGGGCGCGACGGGATTGTGAACCACGTCGAGACGGTCCTGCTCGGTCGCTTGCGCTCCCTGCGCGGGCTGCGACTCGCCTCGTTCAAATCCCTCGCTTGCGGCGATTCGCTCCTCACGTTCGTTCGTCGCAGAATCGAACGGGCGCGACGGGATTGTGAACCACGCCCGAGAACCTGCGCTTGGCGCAGAACCTCGGTCCGGTTCAAATCCTTCGCTTGCGGCGATTCGCTCCTCACGTCCGTTCGTCGCAGAATCGAGCGGGCGCGACGGGATTGTGAACCACGTCGAGACGGTCCTGCTCGGTCGCTTGCGCTCCCTGCGCGGGCTGCGACTCGCCTCGTTCAAATCCCTCGCTTGCGGCGATTCGCTCCTCACGTTCGTTCGTCGCAGAATCGAACGGGCGCGACGGGATTTGAACCCGCGGCATCTTGGTCCGGAACCAAGTGCTCTGTCCGCTGAGCTACGCGCCCTCGTGCACCGGTATGCGGTACCGCAGTTTAACGCTTGTGAAAACCCCGCTGTCGATCTCGGGTCAGTTGCCCGACGCGTCGGCGTCGTTCCGGCCGTGCGACCGCTCGACCGCCGCACGCTAGCGACGGACGCTGGCCCGACCCATCTCTCGCAAAGATTTATGTGTCTGTGCAATCAAATTATGGGTGAACCTCCGTTTTTACGGTGGTTCATGGGTGTGTATCGGGCTAGCATCCCGAAACCACTGCTTTCCGGCGAGCGGACTCGTTCTGACGAATGTTCGTGCGCCCCAGACGGTCGAGTGACGACTCCGACTGCTGTGACGTTCGGACGCCGCGGCCGAACCCCCGACGAACGCGAGAGGGAACCGAGAAGAACCGCCCCTAGTCGTCCGACCGGCGTTCGTCGCGGATGACGCCGAGCACGTCCTGGCGGGCGATGATGCCGACGAGTCGACCCGCGCCGTCGTCCGCGGTGCCGGGTTCGACGACCGGCAGGCGGTTGATGTCGCGCTCGTCGTCGACGAGCAGGTCGAGGATGCGGTCGAGGTCGTCGTCCGGTTCGACGGTCACCACGTCCGCGGTCATGACGGTCGAGACCGGCTTGCCGGCGTTCTTCGCGAGGTCGATGCTGGTGTCGAGTTCGTCCCACGAAAGGTCGATGGCGTACTCCAGACTCTCGAGGAACGGCGGGAAGCCGATGGGGATCCACAGCGTCCGGTCGCTGGGCTGGAACAGCTGGACGAGGTCGGTCTGGGTGACGATGCCGACCAGCGTGCCGTCCTCCTCGACCACGGGGAAGCCGTTGAAGTCAACGCGAGCGAGGCGGGTCAGCGCCTCGCTGATGTCGTCGTCGGGGGTGACCGTCTCGACGTCCGTCGTCATCAGGTCGCGAGCCGTGATTGTCATGGTCGGGGAGAGGCGAGCCCGCGTGTAAGCTTTTTCGCGTCCGACCTGTCGGCGAACTCTCGTCGCTCCAAAAAGTTCATACCTGTGACTCCCGCAATGAGCGGGTATGCCCGGAACGGAGTACGAGGAGAGTCTCCGCGATCTGCAGGACGACGTGCTCTACATGAGCGAACTCGTCATGGAGCGGATCCGCAAGGGACTGAACGCGCTCGAACGGAAGGACAGGCAACTCGCTCGGGAGATCATCGACGCCGACGACGAGATCAACCAGCTCTATCTCGACATCGAGGGGGACTGCATCGACCTGCTGCGCCTGCACGAACCGATCGCGGGCGACTTCCGGCTCGTCGCCGCGTCGTACAAGATCATCACCGACCTCGAACGCATCGCCGACCTGGCGGTGAACCTCGGCGAGCACACCCTCGACGCCGACAAGGACGTCTTCCCGGAGGTCGACGTCCAGGAGATCGGCGACCTGGCGCTGTCGATGATCGAGGACGCCATGACGGCCTACGACGAGGAGAGCATCGACGCCTGTTACGAGGTCGCCGAGCAGGACGACGAACTCGACGAACTCTGCGAACGTGCGAGCGCGCTCGTCGTCCGCGACCTCATCGAGACGGAGCTTGAGGCCAACTCCGACGAGGAGGTCGAACAGCTCCTCCAGGACGTCTCGCGCCTCCTGCTGACGGTCCGGGACCTCGAACGCGTCGGCGACCACGCGGTCAACATCGCCGCCCGAACGCTGTACATGATCGAGAACGACGACGAACTCATCTACTGACGGCGTCCGTCACGTCGGACCGCTCGACGCGGTAGCACGGCTCGACGTCGAGCCGGCGCGGGCGGGTCGACCGGTCCGCCCGGTCCCCTGCCCACTTCAAGCCGCCACTGTTACACCACTATCCCTTTGTAGGGCCAACACGTAGCAACTGGCATCGAACGCGGGCTGGGTCCAGGCGTATCGGGGGGCTGGAGTGCTGAAACTCCCGGTAACAAAGGACTTATGCCCCGTGAACCATCAGCCACGAACATCCCCGCAAGTGTAAAATCATGAACGAAGTGCAACTCGAGGTGGCGAAGGCGTACCCGAACGACTCGGGTCGCGGTATCGCCCGTCTCGATCCGGACACGCTGCTCCACCTGAAGCTGAGTCCGGGAGACATCATCGAGATCGAAGGTGCCGACACCACGGCGGCGAAGGTCTGGCGCGCTGACCGCCAGGACTGGAACACCGACACCGTGCGTATCGACGGGTTCACGCGCCAGAACGCCGACGTCGGGATCGGCGAGCGCGTCGAGATCCGGAAGGCCGAGGCCGAGAAGGCAGACAAGCTGGTGCTCGCCCCGCCGGAGGAGGCGAGCGTCCAGTTCGGCAGCGACGCCGCCGGCATGGTGAAACGCCAGATCCTCAAGCGCCCGGTGGTCGAGCGCGACATCGTGCCGGTCATGTCGAGCACGAACCACCCGTTCATGCGCTCGCCGGGGCAGGCCATCCCGCTCATCGCGGTCGAGACGGAGCCGGACGGCGTCTGTCTCATCACGGAGGACACGGACGTGGAACTGCGCGAGGAGCCCATCTCGGGCTTCGAGAAGACGGGCGGCGGCATCACCTACGAGGACATCGGCGGCCTGCAGAACGAGATCCAGCGCGTGCGGGAGATGGTCGAACTCCCGATGAAGCATCCCCAGATCTTCCAGAAGCTGGGCATCGAACCGCCGCAGGGCGTGCTCCTGCACGGCCCGCCGGGGACGGGCAAGACGCTGCTGGCGAAGGCGGTCGCCAACGAGACCAGCGCCAGTTTCTTCTCCATCGCCGGTCCGGAGATCATCTCGAAGTACTACGGCGAGTCCGAACAGCAACTGCGGGAGATATTCGAGGACGCGGCCGAGGAAGCACCCTCCATCATCTTCATCGACGAACTCGACTCCATCGCGCCGAAGCGCGAGGACGTGACCGGCGAGGTCGAACGGCGCGTCGTCGCCCAGCTGCTGACGATGATGGACGGCCTGGAGGCCCGCGGCCAGGTCATCGTCATCGCCGCGACCAACCGCGTCGACTCGGTCGACCCCGCGCTGCGCCGACCCGGCCGGTTCGACCGCGAGATCGAGATCGGCGTTCCCGACGAGTCGGGGCGCAAGGAGATACTCCAGATTCACACGCGCGGGATGCCGCTCTCCGACGACGTCAACCTCGGCGGGCTGGCCAACGACACCCACGGCTTCGTTGGCGCCGACATCGAGAGCCTGACGAAGGAGGCCGCGATGAAGGCGCTCCGGCGCTACCTGCCGGAGATCGACCTCGACGAGGAGTCCATCCCGCCGTCGCTCATCGACCGGATGATCGTCAAGCGCGAGGACTTCCGCGGGGCGCTGAACGAGGTCGAACCCTCCGCGATGCGGGAGGTGCTGGTCGAACTCCCGAAGATATCGTGGGACGACGTCGGCGGCCTCGAGGAGGCCCAGGAGGACGTCAAGGAGAGCGTCGAGTGGCCGCTGTCCTCTCCCGAGAAGTTCGACCGGATGGGCATCGACCCGCCGAGCGGCGTGCTGCTCTACGGCCCGCCCGGGACGGGCAAGACGCTGATGGCGAAGGCGGTCGCCAACGAGACGAACGCCAACTTCATCAGCGTCCGCGGGCCCCAGCTGCTGTCGAAGTGGGTCGGCGAGAGCGAGAAGGCCATCCGCCAGACGTTCCGCAAGGCGCGCCAGGTCAGCCCGACCGTCATCTTCTTCGACGAGCTCGACAGCCTCGCGCCCTCGCGGAGCCAGGAGATGGGGAGCAACGTCAGCGAGCGCGTGGTCAACCAGCTGCTGACGGAGCTCGACGGGCTCGAGGAGGCCGGCGACGTGATGGTCATCGGCGCGACCAACCGTCCGGACATGATCGACCCGGCGCTCATCCGCTCGGGCCGGTTCGACCGACTCGTGATGATCGGCGAGCCGGACACGGACGGCCGCGAGCAGATCCTCAAGATCCACACCCGCGAGACGCCGCTGGCGGCCGACGTCAGCCTGCGCGAACTCGCGGAGATGACCGACGGCTACGTCGGGAGCGACCTCGAGTCCATCGCCCGCGAAGCGGCCATCGAGGCGCTGCGCGAGGACGACGACGCCGAGGAGGTCGAGATGCGGCACTTCCGCTCGGCGATGGAGAGCGTGCGCGCCACCATCACCGACGACCTGCTCGACTACTACGAGGAGATGGAACAGGAGTTCAAGGGCGGTTCGTCCGGGGCGCAGCGCCGGACGAGCGGTCGCATCGGTTTCCAGTAACCGACGCCTCTCTTTCCCGCGACGCTACGACTCCCCGTCTCGGATTTCAGCGCCGAGTTCCCGAGCGACGGCGACGAGGAACCCGAGCCCGGCCTGGACGTCCGGGTCGCCCAGGGCACGGACGAGCCCCAGGGTGCCGACCGGCTCCGCCGACCCGTCGGTGACGTCGACCTCGCCGACCGCGGACAGCACCGTCCGCAAGGCGGCGACCGTCTCCGGGTCGGCGGCGACGTCGGCGACCTCGCCGAGCGACGACCCGGTGTTCGCCAGCGAGACGACCATGTCGTCGTCCAGCGCCGCCGTCGCCAGGTCGAGCGCCGCCAGCAGCTCGTTCACGAGGTCGAGCTGGTCGACGAACGTCGCGACCGCTTCGGGATTCTCTGCTATCGCTTCCTCGAGGACGTCGGACTCGTGTTCGTGTTCGTCGGTCTCGGACATGTCAGAGGAGGCCGCGTGCGGTCAGCCAGTACGATTCGTTGTACGCCAGCTTCGCCCAGTGGACGGTCCGCGACGGCTCGCGCAGCGTCGGCTGTTCGCCGTACTCGAAGGAGACGAACGTCGCCTCGTCCGTGCCCGTCTCGATGAAGCACATGGTCTTCCCCGAGTAGGTTGCCGTCGGCGTCTCGTCCCGGACGAGGCTGGCGATGCGGTCGGCGACGACGCCCGCCTCGTAATGGGCGGCGCTGCCAGCCTTGCTCGTCGGCAGGTCGGCGGTGTCGCCGAACGCGAACACGCCCTCGGCGCCCGGGTACTCGAGCGTGTGCTGGTCGACGTCGATCCAGCCGTCGTCGCCGAGTCCCGACCGGACGATGAGTTCGTCGCCCTGGTGGGGTGGGATGGTCACGAACAGGTCGTAGGGGAGTTCGGTGCCGTCCGTCCCCACGGCGACCTGCTCGTCGGGGTCGAGTTCCTGCAGTTCGAACGGGGTCTCCCGCTCGATACTGCGCTCGGCCATCCGCGGGGACGCCCAGTCGGCGATGGCGTCGAGCGAGTGGACCCGCTCGCTGGGGTAGGTGTAGACGAGTTCGACCTCGTCACGGCGGCCGCGCTCGCGGAACCACGCGTCGGCGATGAACGCGAACTCCAGCGGCGCGACCGGGCACATGTGCGGCATCCCGACGACGCTGAGGACGAGTCGGCCGCCCTCGAACGAGGCGAGCGCGTCGCGCAACGACTCGGCCGCTTCGGGAGCGTAGTAGTGGTGGCCCCCTTCCGCCAGGCCCGGAACGTCCTCCGGTGCGACGTTCGCCCCGGTCGCGAGCGCCAGGTAGTCGTAGTCGAGCGTCGCGCCGTCCTCGCGCGTGAGACGCCGGTCGTCGACGTCGACGTCGGTGACGAGCGCCACGTGGAGCGTGACGCGCCGGTCGAGCAGTTCCCGGATGGGGCGTCGCGCCTGGTCGGCCTCTCGCCGCCCGAACGCGACGTAGAGGAACAGTGGCTTGTACACGTGGTCCGGGCTGGCGGTGACGAGCGCCACCTCGACGTCGCCGGCGTCGATCTCGTCCGCCAGGTCGTCGGCGAGCTTGTTCGCGAGGACCGTCCCCCCGGTGCCGCCGCCGACGATGGCGATGCGCTCGGTCATCCCGGTCCCCCTGCACGGCGGTCCGAGTCGTCGATGTCGGCAGTCGGTTCCGGGTCGTCGATCCTGGTAGTCAGTGGTCGCATGGTATCACGAAGTGGAAACCCTCCGCCACCCATACGACGCCACCGAGATTAACCGTACCTCTCGATTCGACCGCCGTCCGGCGTGAAAGCGACGCCCGGACAGATCATCGTACTTAAGCCTTCGGGACGTTCGCCGGGCGAGCGTTCCGGTCTCTATTTTTATACGGTCCGTTTTCGTAGGTTGCGACATGACAGTCGACAGGACCAGACGGCGACTCCTCGCGCTGGGCGGGACCGCCGCCATCGCCAGCCTCTCGGGGTGTACCAACGCCACGCCGTTCGTCGGCAAGCGCCTCGAATCGACCGACAGCTACGACGTCGCGTCGGACGACCAGGTCACCGTCGACACGAACGGCGACGTCACCGTCCGCCCCACCGACCGCGACCGGGTGCGGGTCAAGACGGTCAAGCAGTCGAGTTCGGTGTTCGCCGACGTCTCGAAGGTGACCGTGAACGTGAGCCGCGACGACGGGACGCTCCGCATCGCGACCCGGGGCGAGAGCGGCGGTTCCTGGCTCGAAGGGTCGACGACCGTCGACGTGACCGTCGACCTCCCCGCCGGCGTCGCCCTCGATACGGTCCGGACCGTGAACGGCGACGTCGACGTCCGGCGCGTGGCCGGCGACGCGACGCTCGAGACGGTGAACGGTGACGTGTCAGTGCGGTCGCTCGACGGCTTCTTCAGCGCCGAGACGACGAACGGCGACGTCGAGGCGCGGGACGTCGCTGGCGTCGAATCCGTGACGACGACGAACGGCGAGGTGGCGGTCGACGTGCCGGCCGTCCGCGACGCCGCGGCCGTCGAGACGACGAACGGCGACATCGCGGTCGCGGTCTCGCCGGACTTGAACGCCGAACTCGCCGCCACGACCGATTTCGGCGACGTCGCGGTCCGCGGCCTGTCCCTCGACGACTCGATGCGGACCGAACACCTCGTCGAGGGGGAACTCGGCGACGGCGAGGGGCGACTCCGCATCGCCAGCACCAACGGCGACCTCTCCGTCTCGAAACTCGACTGATTCTCGCGGACGCCGCTCGACCACGCTCCGCCCTGCGAGGCACACGGCTCTCACCTGTCGCCCGCGCAGTGGGTCCACCCGATCTGCCCGGTGAACTCCGTCCCTCGTCGGACGCTGGAGCGACGCGTCTCGGCGTGACCGTCCCGGTCGCCGTCCCCGACCAGCGCGACGAGGTGACGCTGACGGGCATCGAAGTGGACGCGGAGCGCGAGCAGGCGTTGGCCGAAGTGGGGTGGAGGGCCGAAGTGGGGCGGAGGGCCGAAGCGGGGTGGAGAGCCGAAGCGGGGTGGAGAGCCGAAGCGGGGCGGAGGGCCGAAGCGGGGTGGAGAGCCGAAGCGGGGCGGAGGGCCGAAGCGGGGTGGAGAGCCGAAGCGGGGCGGAGGGCCGAAGCGGGGCGGAGGGCCGAAGCGGGACGCCGACGCCTTGCCGACGCGGACCTGGGACCCGGACGCCCGGGTCAGTCGTCGGTCGCGCCGAGGACGGCCTCGGTGACCTCGGCGGCGAGACGTGCGAGGCCGTTCAGCAGGTGCAGCGAGACGAGGGTCGTCACCGCGCCGACGGCGGCCGCGCCGAGCGCCTCCCGGAACGTGTCGACGGCCATCCTGCCGTTCTCGAACGGGCCGACCGACAGCGTGCCGACCTGGACGTCGACGTAGAAGGCGGTCGAGTAGGTCAGCGGGGCGGCGAGCAGCGACAGCGAGAGCGACAGCAGGGCGACGAGGGCGACGAACGCGGCGACCCCGAAGACGAACCGCCCGAGGAGGTAGCCGACGTCGACCCAGGTCCGCGCGTCGGTGACGAGACGCTTCACGGCCGTGGTGATGCCGCCCGAGGTGTCGGGCGACCGCGACGGAACCGACGTACCGAGCAGTCGGTTCGCCAGCCTGGCCTCGACGGTCGCGAGGACGGTCGCCCCCGCCAGCGTCGCCAGCAGGACGGGGATGCCGAACCAGGTGATGGCGAGGCCGACGCCGAGCGAGAAGCCGACGGTCAGCGCGACGAAGTACGCCGTCCCGAGCGGGAACGACAGCAGGAGGTACAGCAGGTTCCGGTACGTCTGTGGGCGGACGGCGACGCCGACGAACGACGTCGCGGCGTCGCGCAGTGAGGTGGTCGTCATGGTCGTCTTCGCTCGATGCGTCGAACGCACACCTGTTAAACCGGGACCGCGCGTCGCTGAGCGGGCGAACGCGGACAACATTTTTGTACTAGAACGGTGAGGGGTCGCCGCTCGGCGGCGCTCCCGGACGCGCCGGTGGCGGACCCCGGCCGGCGCTACCGCAGCGACCAGAGGATGGCGACGAGACCGACGTTGTAGGCGGTGACGACGCCCAGCAGGGTCTGGCCGTCGGACCACGTCATCGCCGGGGCGAGCAGTTCCGTGAGGACGAAGGGGATGGCGGTGAAGCAGGCGATGCCGACCGCGAGGTAGAGCATGGGCTTGCTCCCGTTGCGCCGGTAGCCGCGGTACGCCTGGTAGGCGACGAACAGACCGAGCGCGGCGGTGAGGCCGGCGGCGACTGTGACTGTGTCAGGGGTCATACATGGCGTACAGGATGGCCGAAAGGCCGAGCAGTTCGAAGACGGTCGTGGCGAGCGACCGCGCGCCTGGCGTCGCGTCGGTGAAGGTCGGCAGCAGGAACCGGAGGACGGTCGGGGCGGTAACCAGCAGCGCCAGGCCGACGCCGAGATACAGCATCAGGCGGGTGCCGTCGCGCCGGTAGCCGGAAACGAGTCGGTAGACGACGGCCAGCGATAGCACGACGGCGAGCAGCATTCCGGCGATGGCCAAGCTGACCACCGTCTCGGAGCCACCGGCCGCGGTCTGTAGCGGGGCGAGCGCCGTCATCCTTTGAACCCCTCGTAGAGCTTGGTGAACCGGTCGGCCGGGTCCTCCGTCCGGTCGACCTCCAGCTGGAATCCGTCGGTGGTCACCTCGACGGTGGCGCGCTGGAGACACGCGGAGTACACCTCGTGGTGGTGGCCGTCCGGGTCGAGGCGCTGCTCGGCTTCGAGCAGTCGCTGGTCCTTCAGCCGCTCGATGCGCCGGTAGACGGTCGACGGCGACGCGTCGCAGGCGTCCGCGAGCGCGTCCGCGGCCATCGGCTCCTCGTGCGTCTCGACGAGTATCGTCCGCGCGTACTCGTCGTCCAGCAGTTCGAGCAGTTCGGCGACGTCGTCGCTCATCGCGACTCCCTCCCGTCGCCGTCGGAAGCGAGCCGGCGTCGTTCGCTCCCGGACTCGAACGTACATTCCATCGCCGTCCGTCGCCAGCTTCGCACGGCCGCCAGTTAAAGGGTCTCGGATGCTCGTCGACCGTGCGACTTGCCGATAGTTTTAAGTAATCTATCTGTTCGCATCAGTATCTTTAACTGGTCGGGCAGGGAGACTTTCGGATATCGAAGATGGTCTCCCAGCGCCGCGACTCGGTCCTGCCCTTCCTCCGGACGGCCCTCGGAGTGCCGTTCCGACTCCAGACGTACCGCAACCTGCTGTACCTCGCGCTCGCCTTCCCACTCGGGCTACTGTACTTCGTCCTCCTGTCGGTGGGCCTCTCGCTCGGCGTCGGCCTCGCCATCACCGTCGTCGGCGTGCCGCTGTTCCTGGCGGTCCTGGCGCTCGCGACCGGACTCGCGGCCGTCGAGCGCGAACTCACCGCGCTGCTGCTCGGCGTCGACATCGAGTCTGACGGCTCGCCGGTGCTCGGCCCGACGGACGCCGACTCGACGCTCGACTCGCTGGTCGAACGCGCGAAGCGACTGGTGACCGACCTCGGGACGTGGAAGGCGGTCGTCTACCTCGGTTCGAAGCTCTTCCTCGGCGTCGCGTCGTTCGTCCTCATCATGACGCTGCTGACGACGGCGACGAGCATGCTCGTGGTCCCGTTCGTCTACGACCAGCCGGGCGTGTACGTCGGTTTCGTGACCGACGCCCCCATCGAACTCCACCCGACGCTGTACGTCGCCTGGCGGCAACTTCTCGTCGGCGTCGACACGGTCGTCCACGTCGGCTCGTGGCAGGTCACGACGCTCTCGCAGGCGCTCGCGGTCGCCGCGGTCGGCGTCGGCCTCGGCGTCCTCTCGCTGCACCTCCTGAACGGCCTCGCGCGGGTCTCCGCCTGGTACACTCGATACATGCTCGGGACCAGCACCCCGACGCCTGACCCCCACTAGAAACCGGATTCCGTAACGGCTACCACGTTCGCGTCCCTTCGAGGCCCATGGACGACGCGCTGGCAGCGCTCGCGGAGCAGGACGGCTGGCAGGCCGAGGAGTTCGCCGCTCGCGTCCACTACCAGGGCGCCGACGACCACTACAGCATCGAGTACTACCACCCCAGCGAGTGCGTGCTCTACTGGAAGGTGAAAGGCGACGGCACGACCGCGGTCCCGGTCGGCCGCGACACGGTGCCGACGCCGCTGCGCGAACGCGTGCGGCAGGACCTGGCGGCCGCCGACGTCGACCCGGCCGTCGAGGACCGCACGCTGTGACACGACGCTGAGGGTTTGCCAGTCCCATCCCGGTGAACCGCCGTCGCTGACGCCGTTGGAGGCGGTCGATTCGTCTCCTAGAGCTGAGTATTTCGATTCGTAGGAAACTCTTATCAACGCGGCGTCGTCTCTGTGTGTGTAATGAGCATACACGAGGACGAAGACGACCCCTTCGAGGAGCAGAAGGAGAACGCCGAGAATCCGATGCGACGGCTGTTCCTCGAATACGGGGCCGAGAACACGCTCGCGTTCGCGACCGGCGTGGTGGCGAGCATCTTCGCCCGGGTGCTCAACCTCCTCCCGCCCATCGTCCTGGGCGTCGCCATCGACGCGCTGTTCGCCGAGGGGTCGGGACAGATCCCGTACTCGGAGGCGCTCGCGAGCCAGCTTCCCCTGCTCTCGGAGAGCGTCGCGGCCGCGATATCGCCCGCGACGCCGACCGACCAGTTCTGGTTCTCTGTCGTCGTCATCGCGGCGGCGTTCGCCTTCGGTGCCGCCTTCCACTGGGCGCGCAACTGGGGCTGGAACTCCTTCGCGCAGAACATCCAGCACGACATCCGGACCGACACGTACGACAAGATGCAACGGCTGAACATGGACTTCTTCGCCGACAAGCAGACCGGCGAGATGATGTCCATCCTCAGCAACGACGTGAACCGGCTCGAACGGTTCCTCAACGACGGGATGAACTCGGCGTTCCGCCTGTCGGTGATGGTCGTCGCCATCGCGGTCATCCTCTTCACGACGAACTGGCAACTCGCGCTCGTCGCGATGGTGCCGGTGCCGCTCATCGGCCTGTTCACCTACAAGTTCGTCGAGATCATCCAGCCGAAGTACGCCGACGTCCGCTCGGCCGTCGGCAAGGTCAACTCCCGACTGGAGAACAACCTCGGCGGCATCCAGGTCATCAAGACGAGCAACACCGAGACCTACGAGTCCGACCGCGTCGAGGACGTCTCCGACGAGTACTTCGACTCGAACTGGGGGGCCATCGTCACCCGCATCAAGTTCTTCCCGTCGCTCCAGATCCTCTCGGGACTCGGCTTCGCGCTCACGTTCGTCGTTGGCGGCCTGTGGGTGCTCAACGGCGAGGGACCGTGGTTCTTCACGGGCGACCTCTCGGCCGGCAAGTTCGTCACGTTCATGCTGCTGACCCAGCGGTTCATCTGGCCGATGGCGCAGTTCGGCTCCATCATCAACATGTACCAGCGCGCCTACGCCTCCAGTTCGCGCATCTTCGGCCTGATGGACGAACCCAGTCGCATCCGTGAGGACCCCGACGCCGACGAACTCGTGGTCGACGAGGGCGAGGTCGTCTACGACGACGTCACCTTCGGCTACGACGACGAGGAGGTCATCGTCGAGGACGTCGCCTTCGACGTCGCGGGCGGCGACACCCTGGCGCTGGTCGGGCCGACCGGCGCAGGCAAGTCGACCGTCCTCAAGCTCCTGTTGCGCATGTACGACGTCGACGAGGGTGCCATCCGCATCGACGGCACCGACCTCCGCGACGTCAGCCTGCCGAGTCTCCGGCAGGCCATCGGCTACGTCAGCCAGGACACGTTCATGTTCTACGGCACGGTCCGCGAGAACATCGCTTACGGTACGTTCGACGCCGACGAGGAGGCCGTCGTCGAGGCCGCGAAGGCCGCGGAGGCCCACGAGTTCATCACGAACCTGCCGGAGGGGTACGACACGGAGGTGGGCGAGCGCGGCGTCAAGCTCTCCGGCGGCCAGCGCCAGCGCATCTCCATCGCCCGGGCCATCCTCAAGGACCCCGAGATACTCATCCTCGACGAGGCGACCAGCGACGTCGACACCGAGACGGAGATGCTCATCCAGCGCTCGCTGGACCGGCTCACCGAGGACCGGACCACGTTCGCCATCGCCCACCGCCTCTCGACCATCAAGGACGCCGACAAGATCGTCGTCCTCGAGGGCGGCAAGATCGTCGAGCGCGGGACCCACGACGACCTGCTGGAGAACGACGGGCTCTACGCCCACCTCTGGGGCGTCCAGGCCGGCGAGATCGACGAGCTGCCCGAGGAGTTCGTCGAGCGTGCCGCGCGCCGTACCGCTCGCACGGAAGTCGACGACGACTGACCGCCATCGGCTGTCTGACGGACTCAGCGCCGTCCGCGGTGGTACGGCTGGCCGCTCTTGTCCCGCTGGAGGTCGCACTGTCGCGCTATCGCACGGTCGATGCGCCGCTCGTACGCCCGGAGCTCGTTCTCGTTGCGCCCCCACCGACCGCGCGACTGCCGGGTGGATTCGAGCCGCCCCCCGTACCGCGGCACCTCCTCGCGTTGCTCGCCGCCCTCACGTTCCTCCTGCCGCTCGCCCTCGCGTCGCTCCGTTCGCGCCTCGTCCTCGCCCCTGTCGGTTTCGTCCCCGCCGCTGTCGGTCGTCTCCAGGCGCGCCCGCTCGGTTCCACCGGGACCCGACGGTCGTCCCTGCCCGCTGCCGCTCTCGACGCCGCTCACGTAGCGGTCGCCGTAGGTCTCCGACGCCTGGCCGTACCCCGACCGCTGCTGGGACCGGCCGACGGGCCGGTCCGACGTCCCGCCGCGTTCCGGTTCGCGCTCGCGTTCCCACGTGCTGCCCGCTCGAAGCGTCCGTTCCTCGCGCTCTCCGGTCCGTTCCTCCGCCGTTCGTTCTTCGGCTCGCTCCTCGTGTTCCTCGGTGTCGTCTTCGGGTGCCATGGTTCGCCCCGTCCTACTCGAAATTGGCGAATAAACCGCGTTGACCGTTCAGACCGTTCGCAGCCCTCGTCGCGGCGTTACCCTCGTCACGGCGGTGCCGGTGCCGTCGCTCGTCGACGTAACGACGAGTTACCGCTACACGCGAACGGGGCGGCGCGTCCCCCGGTTGCGACCGACGGGGTGTGGACCTCGTCGGGGGTCTCGCACGGCACGAGCGCGCGTCGTCCGGGCCCGGTCACGAACGCCGGGCGGTCGACCGGCCGTCCGGGGCGTCGAGGCGGTCGACGCCGCGGTCGGCAAGCCAGCGCAGCGCCCCGCGGACGGCGTCCGTGTCGGGGACGTGGTAGTCGGCCGCGGTCTCCGATTCGCGCCCCACCGCGACGCCGAACCCCGCGTCCGGGAGCGCGCGGAAGGCGTCCTCGTCGGTGCGGTCGTCGCCGACGTACAGCGCCGACCACGCCTCGTCGTCGGGTACCAGACGGTCGTAGAGCCAGCGCGTCGCCCGACCCTTGTCCCAGTCGACGTCGGGTCGCAGCTCCAGGACCGCCTTGCCCGTCGTCACGCGGACGTCGTCGACGTCCGCCACGGCGGTCCGGACGGCCCGTTCCACCGCCGGCACGGCCTCGTCCGGCGCGAGGCGGTAGTGGACCGAGGCGGTCACGCCCTTGTCCTCGACGAACGCCCCGTCGACGTCCGCCAGTTGCGCGTCGACGTCCGCGACGACCCGTTCGATGGTCGCCCGGAAGTCGCTCCCGACGGGGTAGCGGGTCTCGTCGTCGACCCGGAGTTCGAGGCCGTGGTTGCCGGCGTAGGCCAGCCCCTCGACGTCGACGCGGTCGCGGAGGTCCGCGAGACCGCGGCCGCTGACGACGCCGACCCGGACGCCGCGCGCGTCCCGGAGGTCCGCGAGCACGTCGCCGGTGGCTTCCGGGAGCGCCACCGCGTCGGGACGGTCCGCGATGGGCGCGAGCGTACCGTCGAAGTCCAGCAGCACGAGCAGGCCGTCGACGCCCTGCAGGCGCTCGGCGAGCGCGTCGCGTTGCTCGTCGAACGGAATCGGTTCGCCGGTCATCGTCCCCGCGGCGGCGCGGCGGCCCGCTCGCGTCCGCGCTGGATGGCCTTCACCGTGCGGAACTGGGCGGCCAGCCACGCGTAGACGTCGTCGGCGTGGACCTGCCGCTTCAGCTCGCCCATCCGGCGCTCGCGCTCGTCCGCGGGTAGCTGCAGCCCCCGCTCGATGGCGTCGGCGACCCCGTCGGTGTCGCGCGGGTGGATCGTCAGCACCTCGTCGCCGAGCTTCTCGCTGGCGCCGGCGAGTTCGCTCAGCAGTAGCACGCCGGGGTCGTCGACCTGCGAGGCGACGTACTCCTTCGCCACGAGGTTCATCCCGTCGCGGAGCGCGCTGACGAGACAGAGGTCCGCCTCGCGGTACAGCGCGGCCAGCCCCTCCTGCGGGAGGTGGTCCTCAACGTAGACGATGGGCCGCCAGTCGTCCGTGCCGAACCGGTCGTTGACCCGCGCTACCTCCCCGCGGACCTCGTCCTGCAGGCGCTGGTAGGCCGGGATGCGGGTCCGGCTCTCGCTGGCTTTCTGGACGTACGTGAGTTCGCCGCGCCACTCCGGCCGCGTCTCCCAGAGGCGTTCGAGCGCGGCGAGGCGCTCCGGGATGCCCTTCGTGTAGTCGAGGCGCTCGACGCCGAGCGCGACGCGAGTGCCGTCCAGGCCGTGGCTGTCGCGGAACGACCGCCAGAACTCCGCCGCCGCCGCCGACCGGGCGAGGTCGCGCCGGTGGTCGGCGTCGACGCCGAGCGGGAACGGCCGGACGAACGTCCGGTGGCCGTCGTAGACGACGCTGCGCGTCGCCCGGTCGACGGTCGCGCCCGACAGCGCGGCAGCACAGTCGAGGAAGTTCCGGCAGTACCTGTCGGTGTGGACGCCGAGCAGGTCGTTGCCGAGCAGCCCCTCCAGCAGCTGTTCGTACTGCGGTGCGGCCTGGAACGCGTCCCGGGGCGGCCACGGGACGTGCCAGAACTGCATACAGAAGGCGTCTGGTCGCTGCTCGCGCACAAGCTCCGGGGCCAGCGCGAGGTGGTAGTCCTGGAACCACACGATCGGGTCGTCGCCGGCCTCCGCCGAGACGGCGTCGGCGAACGACCGGTTGGCCGCCTGGTAGTGCTCCCAGAACTCTCCTTTCGCGTTCACCTTCGCGGTGTCGAGGTGACAGACCGGCCACAGCACCTGGTTGCTGTAGCCGTAGTAGTAGCCGTCGACCCGCTCGTCCGACAGCGGAACGCGCCGGAGGGTGTAGGCGGGCGACTCGGGCGGCACGCCGACGCGACCCGCCTCGTCGGACGTCACGTCGTCGGCGTCGCCGCTCGCCCACGCGACCCACGTCCCGCCGACCGACTGCATCACCGGGTCGAGTGCCGAGGTCAGTCCGCCGGCGGGGCAGCTGACGGACACCTCGCCATCGTCGTCGTACTCGTGACTGTACGGTTCACGATTCGATACGACCACGAGATTGCGGTCCTCCACCAGCGAGGACACGTCCTCGGGCGTCGGCGATTCCCCTGTCATAACTCTGTGGCCCGCGGGACCCTCCCCGCGGCACCGTGTACACCTCTCATCTGCTACCAGTGGTTCCCCGTTGCACCGAATAAGCGGGTCGCCCGTTCATCACAGTTTGAACGTCTGAACTGTCTTACGGCCCAGATATCGGGTTTCAGGCTCGGCCTACCCGTCCGAAACGCCCCGTTACTCGGCGGCAGACCGCGGGCACGTCGGACGGTCGTCCCGCGCCTATCGATCGCAGCGCGAACCTGGCGCTGCACGACAGGGAACGTACCGGTCGGACGGAGAACAGTTCAGGGCGGCCGGTCACCCGCGGTGGCGCGACCGGCGTCGAAAGCATCGAAGAACGGAGGCGTACCGGTCAGAACGACTCGACGTCGGGGTCGTCGTCGTCGGGCGCGGACTGCTCGAACCCGCCGCGGTCGGAGTAGCGCTGGCGCCCGACCGCCTCGCTGTCGACCATGCCGACGATGGACTGGCGCACGTCGTCGGCCGACTCGTAGTCCTCGTTCAGCGGCCCGAGCACCGACCGGACGGTCTCCGACCCGTTCTCCAGTTCTAACTCGTGGTCGCCGTACTCCTCGACGAGTTCGTCCGCCGACACCGGATACTCGTGTTCGTCGAGTTCGTCGCTCAACTCGCCGAGGTCGACCCCCAGCGTGCGGTCTCGTTTGTCCTCGGTCATGTACCGACCGACGCCGGACGACGGGTAAGGCCTTCTGGCCAACCGTTCTGTTTACAGCACTTCCTCGCTCCGTGCACCCTGCGGCCGGGTGCCGAGGCGGGGCTTACAAGATACTGCCGCCACTTCCGACGCGTATGCACCTCTCGGACGCGACGTGGACCGACGCCGACGACCTCGACACGGACCTCGCACTGCTGCCGGTCGGGAGCACCGAACAGCACGGTCCGCACGCGCCGCTGGCGACCGACGCGCTGAACGCCGAGGCGGTCGCCGACGCGGGGGCGGCCGCCTACGACGGCGAGGTGGTCGTCGCGCCGCCGGTGACGGTCGGCGTCAGCGAGGAGCATCGCCAGTTCACCGGGACGCTGTGGGTCAGCCCGGACACCTTCCGGCGGTACGTCCGCGAGACGGTCGCCAGCCTCGCCCACCACGGCTGGGACCGCGTCGTGCTCGTCAACGGCCACGGCGGGAACGTGGCGGCACTGCGCGAGGTCGCGGGGACCATCACGCGCGACGACGACGCCTACGCCGTCCCGTTCACGTGGTTCGAGGCGGTCGGCGACCACGCCGGCGACATGGGCCACGCCGGCCCGCTGGAGACCGCCCTGCTGCGCCACGTCTACCCCGACCTCGTCCGCGAGGAGCGCGTCGACGAGGCTCGCGAGGGCGCCAGCGACGGCTGGGGGGAGTGGGTCTCGCACGCGAACCTCGCGGTCGACAGCGCGGAGTTCACGGAGAACGGCGTGGTCGGCGACCCGACGGCGGGCGACGAACGGCGCGGCGAGGAACTGCTCGACCTTGCGGGCGCGGCGCTGGCGGCGCTACTCGACGCGGTCGAATCGCGGGACGTGCGCCTGCCCGACCACAGGTAGCGACCGTGTGAACGGGTCGCGACGGGCGCGACGTCCCTACGCTTCGGCGTCCGCCTCGTCGGCCTCGCCGTCGGTCGCGTCCGGTTCGTCTCCGGCGTCCGCGTCGTCGGCCGCTGGCTCCGGTTCGTCGTCGGCCTGCAGGTCCTCGAGCGCGCTCTTCAGGCTCGGGACCGTGCTCGCCAGTTCGCCGACCTGCTCGCGGGCGGCCTCGACGTCCTCGATGGCCGAGTCGAGCGCCGCGATCTCGGCCTCGAGGTCGTCGGCGTCGTCGAAGGCGTCGGCGCGCTCGCCCATCGCGAACCACTTCTTGGCGTCACGGAGGTGGTCGGCGGCGTCGGCGACGTCGAGCGCCGACCGGAGCGCGTTGAGCGTCCCGAGCGTGTTGTCGGCGTCGCTCTCCCACACGGCCTCGACGGCCGGGAGCTCCTCTCGCGCCGCGTCGAGGTGCTCCTCGACGTTCTCGCGGACCTCGCTGGCGGCCTCGCCGAACAGTTCGTCGTCGAAGGTCGATTGGCTCATACCCGTCACTTGGACGGCACGTGTTTTAAAGACCGGCCCGAAACCGGAAGTGAAATCGCGGTGCGGGGGGCGGCCTGTCGGCAGGAAATCGAAAGCTACGCTCGGACGTCCGCGACCCGCATCAGGGGGTAGCCGTCCTCCATCTCCATGCGGGCGACGACCTCGACGCCGTCCTGCTCGACGACGATCTCGACCTCCATGAACCGGCCCGTGAGTTCGGTGTAGCCGTGGTCGATGGCGTCGGCGAGTTCGTCGGTGAGGACGTCGACCGTCACGGACTCGCAGAACGGCTGGTTCTCGATGCTCTCCTCCATCGCGCGTGCGAGGCTGTCCGCGGTGTCGGGACTGACGGGGGTCCCGGCGAACTGGTGGTACAGCGCGCCGAACTTGACGCCCGCCTCGAAGCAGGCGGTCTCGCTCGTCTCGGGGTCCATGTCCGATGGCACGCGCCCCGCCACTAAAGTTCGCGTGATGGCGGACGACCGGCCAGCGACCGGCAACGGGACGAACTCGCACGTTTCAGATTGCGGCAAGGCAAACTGCTAAGTGGTATGCTGATAACAATCATCACGCCCCGATGGGGCAGGTTGCACCCGAACCGCAATCCCCACGATTGCGGTTCTTCTGTCAGGAGAAGGCTTTTTGTCCCGCTCCGCGCACACCACGCGTATGACGGAGTCGCCAGTCGAGGTGAACACGGTTCTCGTCCCCGTGGACGGGAGCGACGAGTCGGTAGCCGCTGTCGAGTACGCGGCTGGAATCGCCGAGAAGTACGGGGCTGACGTCCACGCGCTGTACGTGCTCGACGAGGAGGTGTCGAAGGCTATCGAGACGGGCGCCGTCGAGAAGGACGACGTCGTCGTCGAGACCGAGTCGTTCATCGAGAGCGCCCGCGACATCACCGACGACTACGGCGTCGAACTCGGGAACTCTATCGCGTACGGCTTCTCGACCCGCCGGAAGACCCAGCACCCCGGCAGCGCCGTCCTCGACTCCGCCGACGAGGTCGAGGCGGACTTCATCGTCATCCCCCGGGAACCGCTCACCGGCGAACCGGGCGAGGTGCTGGAGAAGGCCGCGGAGTACGTGCTCCTGTACGCGAGCCAGCCGGTGCTGTCGGTCTGAGAGGAGAGACGACGGCGTCGCTCGTCGAGCAGAGAGACCGAACTGGGTCGCCGAGAGAACTGGCGTCGTTACTCTTCGTCGCCGCCGCCGAGAAGGTCCTCGACGGACTCCTCGCCGCGCTCCGAAATCGAGACGTTGAGCTGGGCGATGTCGTCGCTGACCTCCTTGCCGCGGACGGTGACGCGCTTGCGCTCGCCGTCGCGCTTGGGGTTGTAGCCGGTGCCGCCCTCGAGCAGGACCTCCTTCAGCGCCGGGCCGTTGACGTCGTCGCGCATCGGTCGGCCGGCGTTGTCCGAACCGCCGCGGATCTCGACCTCGTAGCCGTCGAGGCCGACCGCGTCGCCGCCGACCGTCTGGCCGATCTCCTTGCCGATGAACCGGTTCGCGTCCTGTCCGTCCACGTCTCGCTGGTAGGTCGCCCCGGAGTCGGGGTCCGCGACGACGACCTGGAAGTTTGCCATACGGGGGAAATGGCGAGCGCTCGGTAAAAGGAATACGATTTTGGCTCCGAGAACGCTCCGCCGCGCTTCCGGTCGCTGGCGGTCGATACGAGCTCGTTCGCCAGGTTGGCGAACTGCGGATCGGCGAAAGGACTCACCGACGAGTAGCGGGCGGACCCCCGAAATCCCTTTCCAGCGGGCCGACGTCTGTGTATCGGGGGAGGATGGCCGAGGTCTACTACTTCGTCAGCGACCTTCACGTCGGCGGCGACGAGCAGTTACAGGAGGCCGAGTTCGAGTCGGAGTTCGTGGCGTTCCTCGAACGACTCGCGGACCGCGACGAGGACGCCGAACTGATAATCCTCGGCGACGCGTTCGGGCTCTGGGAGTTTACGGAGGTCGAGGGACTGGCGAAGTTCGACCGACTCGTCGAGAACCACCCGGGCCTCTTCGAGCAGTTTTGCGCGACCGGCGAACGGATCGACATCACGCTCATCCCGGGCAACCACGACGCGGAACTCGCGGGGTATCGGGCGTACGTCGACCGTCTGGCGGAGTACAACGTCACGCTCGACGCGACGCTCTCGCTGGAGCGGCCGGTCGCCGGACGGACCGTCTGGATCGAACACGGGATGCAGCACGACCCGAACAACCGGATGCCTGACTTCGGCAACCCGCGGGCGAATCCGTTGGGGTACTTCGTGAACCGTCACGTCACGAGCAAGGCCGGACAGCTGTCGGGGCACGGGAAGTACAACTGGCTGAAGGACATCCAGTCGATGACGCCGCTAGAGGAGATTCCGACGTGGCTCCTCTCGAACTACTACTACCGGGAGATGAGTCCGTTCCTGCGGTACGCCGCACTCCCGTTCCTCCTGCTGTTCAACGTGAGCGTCCTCTACCTCGCCATCCTGCTGCTGGAGGGGAGCGGCGTCCTCGGGACGACGGTCGTCACCGACGCGACGACGGCCTTCCTGCGTCTGTTCGGACTGGCGGGCGACCTCGTTGCGTTCGTCTTCGCCGTCAACGCCGCCGTCGTCCTGCTCCTGATCCTCATCTCGATCCCGCTCTACGTCCTCGTCCGCGACGTGAAACGGACCCTCGAACGGTTCGGTATCTCGTTCGAGGGGGCTGCGGGGGACCGCGACGCCGCCTACCTAGACGCGGCCCGCGACGTGTTCGCCGAGCGTCCCGACGTGGCGGTGTACGTCTACGGCCACACCCACCGCGCCTCTCTCACGCGACTCGACGAGCGCGTCGTCATCAACACCGGAACCTGGCTGAAGCGACTCCACCGCGTGTCGCCGCGCATCGGCCTCCTGCCGCCCATCTACCGTCCCTCCTTCCGGCTGAACTACTTCCGCATCAGCGAGGAGGCGGGCGACGTGCTCGTCGAGTACGAGACCGTCGAGAAGGAGGCGCGACAGGAGCTCTCGTTCCTCCAGCGACTGCTCGCCGAACGGCGACCGCCCGCCCCCGAGATCCCCGACCGGACGGTCGTCGCGGGGTCGCCGGACGACCGCGAGGAGAGCGCGGTCCAGGAACGGGCCGCCGACGGGCAGTCCACCGACGCCACGTCGGACGGCGACCCAGAACGTGACTGACGGTGAGGGCTCCCCCGAAGGCGAGCGGGTCGCCGTCTCGCAGACCGCTATCGCTGCCGCAGCGGAGTTAGAAGGGGTACTCGCGCTGCTCCTCCTGGACGGAGATCCACTTCGTCTGGGTGAGCTCCTCCAGGATGGCGTCGCCGTCGTAGCGGCCGATGCCGGAGGCCTTCACGCCGCCGAACGGGACGGACGGCTCCTCGTTGATGGGCTGGTCGTTGACGTGGACCATCCCGGCGTCGATGGCGTCGGCGAGGTCGCGCGCGCGGTCGAGGTCGCCGGCGTGGACCGACGCGGCGAGGCCGTACTCGGTGTCGTTGGCGAGTTCGACGGCCTCCTCGTCGTCGGCGAACGGGATGACGGGCGCGATGGGGCCGAACGTCTCGTTGCACGCGGCCGCCATGTCGTTCTCGGCGTCCGAGAGCACGGTCGGCTCGACGAACAGGTCGTCCGCCTCGCCGCCAGTTTCGAGCGTCGCGCCAGCCTCGACCGTCCGCTCGACGTAGTCGAGCATCTCGTCGCGCTGTCCCTCGTCGATGACGGGCCCGATGACGTTCTCGCGGTCGGTCGGGTCGCCGACGGGGAGGTTCTCGGCGCGCTCGGCCAGGCGCTCGACGTACTCGTCGTAGACGTCCTCGTGGACGAGATGGCGGTTGATGGAGATACAGACCTGGCCCTGGTGGAGGAACGAGCCGAACACCGCCGAGTCGACGGCGGCGTCGAGGTCGGCGTCCTCGGTGACGACGTGGGGGTTGTTGCCGCCGAGTTCCATCGCCGGCAGCGCGAGGTTCTCCGCCGCCGTGGCGGCGACGCGCTTGCCGACGTCGGTCGACCCGGTGAACGCCATCACGTCGAGTTCGGGGTGCCCGGCGACCCGGTCGCCGATGTCGGAGCCGTACCCGGGGACGACGTTCAGGAGGCCGTCGGGGAGGCCGGCCTCGTCGAACAGACGCGCGAGCAGGAGGCCGCCGGTGACGGGCGTCGCGGAGGCGGGCTTGAGGACGACGGCGTTGCCCGTCGCCAGCGCGGGCGCGACGGCCCGCATCGAGAGGTTGAACGGGAAGTTCCACGGCGAGATGACGCCGACGACGCCCATCGGGACGCGCTCGACGTGGTTCTGCTTGCCGGGGATCATCGAGTCCTGCGTCTCGGTGTCGAGTTCGTCCGCGAGGCCGGCGGCGTGGTAGCACATCCCCTGTGCGGTCTGCCACTCGGCGAACGCCTTCGCGTTCGCGCTGCCAGACTCGACCGCGAGCGACTGGAGGATGTCGTCGCGGTGCTCGTCCAGCAGGTCGATGGCGTCCTCGACGACCGCCGCCCGCTCCTCGGCCGGCCGGTCGGCCCACTCGGACTGCGCCTCGGCGGCCGCCTCGTACGCGCGGTCGACGTCGTCCTCGGTCGCCGCCGGTACGGAGGTGACTGTCTCGCGCGTCGCCGGGTTCTCGACCGCGATGTCGTCGCGGTCGCCGGCGTCGACCCACTCGCCGTCGATGTACAGGGCGTTCCACTCCGCGTCCATGGTGAACGATGACTCTGACATTCGCACCCCGAGATTGGGTTCGCCCCCCGATAAAGAACAGGAAAGCGGCGGACGGTGGAGACGAATGTCGGCAGCGGAACGGGAGGCTGGTCGGCGAACGCCCGCCGACGTCTCCAACTCCACGACCCCCGAACTTATGATCGCCACCTGACAACGTGAGCGCATGGCGACCGCGGCGACCCGTGACCGACTGCTCGACCGGATGCGCTCGCTCTCGCCCCCGGAGTTCGAGGTGCTCTGCAAGACCGTCCTCGGCGAGCGCCTGCGGACGGCGGCGCTCACTGTCACGCCGGCGTCCCAGGACGGCGGCATCGACATCGAGGGCCGACTCGAGGACGACTGGTTCGCCGCCGACTTCGGCGTCCAAGTCAAGCGATACGCCGCGGACAACCGCGTCGGAAACGACCGTATCCACCGCTTCGCTGGCGCGCTCGCGGAGAACGACTACCACGTCGGCACGTTCGTCACGACGAGTTCCTACACCGGGCCGGCGACCGAGACGGCCGAGCGCCTTCCGGTGAAACTCGTCTCGGGCGACGACCTCGTGCGGTCGATGGTCGACGGCGGCGTCGGCGTCGTCCGCACCGGCGACGGGGTCGACCTCGACGAGACGTTCTGGGACCGCGTCGACGAGAGCGACGAGCGGGTCCCGGCCGGCGACGTGCCGCTGGCCAGCAACCTCGACCGCGTCCGTGCGGTCCTCGCGGCGCTGCGTCACACCGACGGCACCCGCGACGCCGTGCGGCGCTGGGCGGCCCGGAACCGCGGCCTCGACCTCTCGGACCGCCACGTCTACATCAACGCGAACGCCGCGACCGTGCTTGGCCTCGCCCGGACCGAACCGACGCCCCGCGGCGACGCCGCGCGCTGGGGGGTCACCGCCAGCGGTGCGGAGTACCTGAACGCCCACCCCGAGTCGGCCGCGGCACGGGCCGTCCTCGAAGACGCCATCCGCGACGTCGACCTCGTCCGGCGCGTCCGGTCCCGACTCGTCGACGCCGGCGAACTGTCCCGCGAGGCGGTCGACGACTGCATCGCGGCCGAGACGACCGGACTCTCGCAGTCCAGCGTCGAACGCCGCGGCAGCGCGCTCCGCTCGTGGCTCGCGGAACTCCCCGAGGTCGAGGAGACCGGCGGACGAGCGGGGAAGACGTACGTCCACGTCGGCGACGGTGACGTTGACGACGGTGGTGTGGGCGATGGCGGCGTGAGCGACGGTGACGTTGACGACGGTGGTGTGGACGATGGTGGCGTGAGCGACGGCGAGCAGTAGTATCTCGCCGGCTCACCCCGCTGACCTGGAACGGGTTCACAAGTTCTCGGCGAGAATCGTCGCTGTCCGGGCTCCAGGGGCGGACACTGCCTGGCTTCCCAACTTCTGAAAATGGTGGGAGTATTCATTGGGTGACTGCGGAAACATGTCTGCTGGAGAAAACTCATGACGCTCATCGAGTGGAACGACGACAAGTACAGCACGAACATCGACCGGTTCGACGAGCAGCACCAGAACCTGTTCGAGCTGTTGAACGACCTCTACGACGCGATGGAGCAGGGCAAGGGCGAGGAGGAGGTCGGCGACGCCCTGCGCGAACTGGAGGAGTACACCGAGTACCACTTCGGCGACGAGGAGGAGTTCATGAAGGACTGCGGATACGCCCACGACTGCTCTGAGTGCTTCCACAGCCACCAGGACATGCACGAGGAGTTCGCCGCGACGGTGTCGGAGTTCCGCGAGAAACACGAGAACGGCGAGTTCATCACGATGGACGTCCTGGAGTTCGCCCGCGACTGGCTCGACGGCCACATCGCCGGCGACGAGCAGGACCAGAGCTACGGCGAGTACTTCGCCGAGGACGTCGAGGACTACGAGTTCGAGTGAGTCCCGACCGCTCCGCGGCCCCTCGACCGTCTCGCAACAATGAAAGTTTCTGATTCACAGGGTTAGCCATGGAATCGTACAACTCAGTCTTCGGAACGGGCGGGCACAACGACGAGGTCGACGCCGACGAACTCGTCGACGACATCGGCCTCGACGCCGAGGAGATCGCGTGGCGCAAGGCGTTCGTCGACTTCGACGACGACGACGCGCGTCGCCTGCGTGCCCTCGCCGAGACGTTCCGCGACCACGACGACGAGATAGCGGACCGCTTCTACGAGAACCTGACGTCGTTCGACGACACCGAGGCCATCATCGACAACTCCCCGAAGGACGTCGAACAGCTCAAGCAGACCCAGCGAGCCTACTGGGTCACCCTCACCGCCGGGGAGTACGGCGAGGAGTACTTCCGCAACCGCGCGCGCATCGGCAAGCTCCACGACATCCTCGACATGCCCGCGAAGCACTACATCGGGCAGTACGGGGTCTACTTCGAACTGCTGCTCTCCGTCCTCACCGACCGCGTTCAGGAGAACGTCGCCGACCACCTCCGCGCGGCCGGCGTCGGCGAGGACACCATCGAGACCGTCAGGTCGGAGATCGACGAGGGCAACAGGGACGCCCTCTCGGCGCTCAAGCTGATGAACCTGGACATGCAGGTGGCGATGGACACCTACATCCACGCCCACATGGAGCAGGTCGAGCAGGAGATCGAGCGGCGCAAGGAGATCGCCGAGGAGACCCAGAACGCCGCCCAGGACCTCCAGAACTTCGCCAACGACGTCTCCAAGAGCTCCCAGCGCATCAGCGACCTGACGGACAACGAGGCGGGCAACATGGACGAAATCCGCTCGGAGATGTCGAACCTCAGCGCGACCATCGAGGAGATCGCCGCCACCTCCAGCGAGGTCGAGGCGACGAGCGAGCGGGCGGTCGAGGCCGCCGAGGACGGCCAGGAGTCGGCCACGACCGCCATCGACGTGATGGAAGACATCCAGGCGTCCGCGGACGAGATCGAGACGGACGTCCAGAACCTCAGCGAGCAGACCGAGGAGATCGACGAGGTCATCACTGTCATCAACGACATCGCCGACCAGACGAACCTGCTCGCGCTGAACGCTTCCATCGAGGCGGCGCGCGCCGGCGAGGCCGGCGACGGGTTCGCCGTCGTCGCCGACGAGGTGAAGAGCCTCGCCGAGGAGTCACAGTCGCAGGCCGACCGCATCGAGCAGACCATCGTCGACATCCAGAACGACATCGAACGCACCGCCGACACCATCGACGAGACCGCCGGTAACGTCGAGACCGGCATCGAGCAGGTCGAGAACGCCATGGCACAGCTCGACGAGATCGCCGCCGTCGTCAAGGACGCCGCCGTCGGCGTCGAGGAGGTCGCCGACGCCACCGACGAGCAGGCCGCCGTCGCCGAGCAGATCGCCGGCATGCTCGACGACGCCACCGACCGCATCAGCGAGATCAACGAGGAGATCGACGAGATCGCCACCGCCAACGAACAGCAGACCGCGAAGGTGTTCAAGGTCACCTCCGACCTCCGACAGCTCAGCGACGACGTCTGACTCCGGCCGTCTCGGACCTGACAGTCGACTTCTGTTCTTCCCCCGTGCGACTTCACGACAGTTCGACCGCCCCGGGACTCGTCGCGCTCCGTCCCGGCGACTACACCGTGAGTTCGTCACCCGGCCCGGGCGCTGACGCGTCGAAACCCTCGCCCCCGAGTTCCTCCGCGAACGCCTCGCACCGGTCGCCGTGGTTCACGAGCACCTGCGCGTCTCGATAGGAGCCGAGGAGGTCCAGCAGACCGTCGCGGTCGGCGTGCGCGGAGAAGTCGTACGACTCCACCTGCGCGCTCACCGGCATCACTCGCCCGTCGATCTCGGCGCGCCCGCGGTCGAGCAACTCTCGGCCGGGCGTGCCCTCGACCTGGTAGCCCGTCATCGCGATCTTGTTCGTCGGGTTCGCACGGACCGCCGGGACGTAGGTCATCGCCGGGCCGCCCGAGAGCATCCCGCTCGTCGTCACGACGACGGTGTTCTGGTCGGCGATGCGCTCGCGCTGGCCGTCGCGACCCGTGACGAACCGGGCGTTGGACTTCGCCCGCCGCAGCGCGTCGGGGTCGCGGACGAACTCGGGGTGCTGGCGCAGCATCCTGGTCACTCCCTTTCCCATGCCGTCGACGTAGCAGTCGACGTCGTGTGCCGCACAGATCATGAGCATCTCCTGGGTGCGGCCGATGGCGAAGGCGGGGACGACGACGGTGCCGCCCTCCCAGAGGGTGGTGCGGACGCTCTCGACGAACCGCTCCTCGGTCTGCTGGCGGGGGTCGTGTTCGACGTCGCTGTACGTGCTCTCGCAGACGACGACGTCGGCGTCTGGGCGGGCGGTCGACGCCGAGACGAGGCGCTGACTCTCCGTGTGGAAGTCGGCGGTGTAGAAGAGGCGGGTGTCGCCGTCGTCGACGAGGACGTGGGCGCTACCGGGGATGTGGCCGGCGTTGTAGAAGGTCACCTCGTGGCCGGCCGCTTCGAACGTCTCGCGGTAGCCGTGGGTCTGCGAGACCTGCGTGACGCGTTTGACCTCCTGTTCGGTGAACGGGCAGTCGTAGGTGCCGCCGTGGAGCTTGAGCGTGTCGCGGGCGAGGACGAGCGCGAGTTCGCGCGTCGGCGGCGTCCAGTGGATGGGCGGCCGGCGGTCGCCGGCGAGGAGGGAGGGGACGGCGCCGACGTGGTCGAGGTGGCCGTGGCTGACGACGACGGCGTCCGGGTCGGGCGCGTCCACGGGGTACTGCGGGGGGTTCCCGGTCTTCATCCCGTAGTCGAGCAGCAGGCGGTCGTTCACGAGGATGGCGCTGCGGCCGACCTCGCGAGCGCCGCCGAGGAACCGAATATGCATTAGCGACCGGTAGTCGTTCGTGCCGTTTGACAACGTCGAATCATGGTTGCGAACCTGAAACTCCCACCGCTCGGGATTCCTGCGCCTGAAGGCGCAGGAGGATGTCAATCTGAGCTCCCCCAATTGCTCCGTCGTCGGCCGGAAATAGCTGTCACACGTCGTCAGGAGGCCACCGAGAGAGCCCCGGCCGGTCGTTCTCCCACGCCACCAACTCGAGGATCGATGGCACGAGCGAGAGCTGTCGTTCCAGGACGTTCACCGGATGGCTGTCGTGGAGCACGGCCGGCTTTCGGGCGACCGTTTCGTCACGGTGGTCGAGTTGGTAGTGACACGTCCCGAGGTCGGGGTGGGTTCCGTCCTGATACCACCCGAACGAGTAGTTCCGTTCCCCGTCGACCCACTGAATCTCGTAGTGGTCGTACTCGACGTCGTCCGGAAAGTCGAACTCGACGCGAAGCTCGGTCGTCTCCGAGGGGTACGGCTCCCCCAACAGGACCTCGGGATCGACCGTCGCACAGACCTCGTGTCGCCGGATCGAACTCGGCGCGTACCGGACGTCGCGGCACCCGCCCTGGTTGCTCAGCCACGTCTGGATCTCGCCGTGAGCGGTGTGCTGGTCGACTGACATCCTCCCACGGCTAAAGCCGTGGGGTTCCCCCACTGGGGGTTGAACCCACGGAGACGGAGAGGTTCGCAGGTTCGTCGTCGCGTTGGACGATGACCTGCGTTTCGGGCTGTGCCAGTACAGCCCCGCCTCAGACAGCGGTTTCGGGAACTTGCCCAAGGCTCGTTTGCCGATGTTCAGCGCACCATTCTTGTCTGCATTGTCGTCCAGTCCACACTCGGGGCACTCAAAACGTCCCTGCGTTTCACGGACGCCCTCGCAGGCACAACGGTTACAGCGGAAGCAGGGAGAAAGCCCACCCCTGAAGGGGTGGGATGAATCCCGTAAGCCTGATTGGTATCCCGGTTATACAGCGGTACCGTGAGAGGGTCCTCAATTTCCATCCAGCGGGCTGCCCTCCAAGGATACCTTCTCATTCTACTCGGACTCCTGTTCGTCGTTGAGAACGCCCTGTCGGTGCTCGCGGCCAGCGGTTCTCTCACCGGGATTAGCGGTGTCGTTCTTGGTCTCTTTGCAATCGGCAGTGGTGTACTCGTGTATTTCAGACCCGACAAAGTCTCTCGTGGAACGGAGCCTGCTCCGACCTATCTGTACGCTCTTGCTGGCGTCGCTACTATCGCGTTTCTATTCTCGATCGTCTCTGTATTGCAGGGATGAGTCCGAATCTCGCCCCTTGCGTAGCTTCTTTTCTGTATTGGGCGATCCGCTATCCAGACTCCGTGCCACATTCGCGCCCACTATCCAGCACGACGTGGCGGTAGTCCCGATCCACCAGCAGGAGCGCGGCCACAGGTGTTCCAGCGACGGGGATCGAAGATTCCATCGCGTACGCCGAGCGGCCGGGGTACGCGGATTGGCTGCGGCGCCCGGTGGACGCCACCCCCGAATCGGCGGCAACCGCAGGGCTATTTGTCCCCGTGGTGGGACCGCCGAGTGTGTCGCGTCCCGCTCTGCTCCGCTCCGAACCGTACGCTACCCTCCTCCCAGGGCTGGTCGTCCCGGTCGGCGTCCTCCTTCTCGACTGGCCCAAAGCAGTCGTCCTCGGGGTGTTCGTCCTTGAGATTGTAGCGGTCGTCTGCTGGGCCGTGGTGAAGATTCCCTTCGCTGTCAAGCGCCCCCGAAACATGATCGACGGGGACGACCGGCTCCTCGGCCCGCTCCAGACGAAACGAGGGTCGGTCACTCTCCCCGGGCCGCTCCCGCCCGTCTACCTCCGGAACGTCCCGACGTTGCTCCTGACGGGGTGTTTCCTGGCACCGCTCGAGGTCGGCGCGGCGTTCCTCGTCTTCGCGTTCACCGACCCGACGATCACGACCCCCGTCGTCGAGCAGTTGCTGCTCGGCGGCGTCGGCGTGTTCCTCGCTGAAGGAGTCGAGACGGCCAGTGAGTACTTCGCCCACGGTGGGTACCGGGAGCACTCGCCGCGCTCGGTCGTCCTCGTGCCGTTCAAACGCCTGTTCGGCGTCGGAGCGCTGCTGTTCGTCGCCGGACCGCTCCAGGGTGCCGCGGTGAGCGGCGAGGTCGTCCTCGGAATCCTCGTCGTCGGAAAGTTCCTCTACGACCTCCGACGGCTCCAGGTGGCACGCGACCCCGACGCTCGGGGGCTGTTCTACCGGCTCTACGGGAGCGCCGAGACCGAACCGGAGCCGGTCCCCGTCGAGGTTCCCCCGGGCGACCCCGTGGTCCGGAACCGCCCACCACGAGGTGCGGCCCTCCTCGACGCGCTCGGTCGTGGCGTCACGTACACGCTCACCAGTGGCGTCCTCGTCGTCTATCTCGCGGCCGCGTTCTTCCTCGCGTTCGGCGCGACGACCGTCGGAGTCGTCTTCCTCGGCGTCGCCGCCGTATTCGCCGGTGTCAGGGCAGTCTCGCGGTACCTCCGGTACGGGACCGTCGAGTACCGGGGGTACGACGGCACGCTCGTCGTCTACGACTGGGTGCTCGAGGAACCACAGGCCCGGCTCGAACGGAGCGCCGTGACCGACCTCGAGGTCACCGCGGACGCCGTCGACCGGGCGTTCGACACGCGGACGGTTCGACTGGGTGGGATGGACGACGACCACACGCCGACGTTCCGACTAACGGTCCCCGACCCCGGAGAGTTAGAGGGCGACGACGCGAACGCGAACGAGTCGCTGTCGCTCGTCCACGTCCGCGACCACCGCGGACTGGTCGACGCCCTCGGTGTCTCCTGGCGACTTGGCGAGTCGGCTGCCCCGACGAGCAGGTAGTCGGAGCGGGACAGCAGCTGGCGAGCCGGGACCGGCCAGGCAGGCAAAGTCGAATCACGCTGACCGTCCAGTCCGTCTGCCCACTATTCTCTACACTCCTTACTATTCGGGCAGACGACCGCACCTGCTGCGATTGTCCGCCGCGGCGCTCGTACGTCTATCGCAGGAGAGGCACGGCTTCGGCCCACAGCTCCTGAAACTGGCGTTCGAATTCGCCGACGATGTCGCTGTCGTTTACCGCAACGACGCCGATACGGTCTGCGGTCATCTGTGGGTGTGGGATGTCGATGGTCGTTACCGTCTGGTCGATCACGTCGAAGGAGACTGGAATCTCGGGAAGTACTCTGATTCGTACCTCCGCTGCGTGTTCTTCCGCCACGTCGAAGAGTGCATCGGGGGCCGTTTCGATAACTTGTTGGCTAACGAGCAACGAGACAGTGAGACCTGGCTGTGCCCCGTCGAAAAACGCATCGACCTCCTGTTTGAGTGCCTGCCACGATGCAGACTCGTAGGGCGGCCCGACCGCGGCACGAACTGAATTCGTTGCCGTCTGCATGTGCTCTTCGAGCGCTGTTTGCATCTCCTCACTGCCGAGTGCGCCAAGCCAGACGCTCCCGTCGGCCGGCAACGTCGGAAGGAGATTCGAACGGACGGAGTTAGCTACTTCGCGATACCGGGCCCATTCCTGCTGTAGTTCAGCGGTGCGCTCGGCGAGGAGTCTATCGACGACGATTTCGGGCGGTTCTGCGGCGTATCGAGTCGGCTCAGTCGATTGCGTTCGAACGAGCTGCCGAGCTTTGAGGTTATTGAGAACGTCGTAAATACGGCCTTTTGGCACGCCACTAGCCTCAGATACCTCGGTCGCTGTCGCTGCACCGGTGACCAGTAGCGTGCGGTAGACTTTCTCCTCGTAGCTTGAAAGCCCGAGTTCGCCGAGGTCAGTCATTGGCGATCACTACTGCGTTCCAACAGTTAGAATGTACTGAACGCGTCCTGCACAACGGTACTCTGCGTATTCGGTCGTCCTCGTGTCGCTGAATCGGGAGGCACGAAATGACCCGCAAGTGGCAGTTGGTTTCAGAATCATCATATCTGGCGTCGCAGTAGCGGCACACATGAATCCGTACGTGTTGCTCGCCGGTGCGATCGTGTCCGAACTTGTCGGAACGACTGCTCTCAAGCTCTCAGACGGCTTCTCGAACCCACTACCGAGTCTCGGTGTCGTCGTCGGATACGGGCTCGCTTTCTATCTGGTTTCGTTAACCCTGGAGGATCTGCCAATCGGGGTGGTGTATGGGACGTGGGCTGCCCTCGGCATCGTCGGTGTCGCGGCTATCGGTGTCGTCGTATTCGACGAACCCCTCGACCCGGCTGGTGCCGTCGGTATCCTCCTGATCCTCGGTGGCGTGTATTGTGTAAACGTACTCTCGGAGATGACCGTCCACTAGACTTCCTGTACTACCGATTGGAGTGATCGACCGAGATCGTGAGCGAGGCGGGCGATTGTGAGCTCTCGAAACTGTTTCCACCAGTGCCGTAAGCGAACATCTGCTCTCACATCGATTCTGGACTTCGGCACTCTTTGAACCCTATGTCGTACTCCTGGGCCGGAATATCGGGTTTTCGACTAACCTCTGGCTTTCGGCAGATAGCACGTCCGCAATCTGCCTACTCGGTCCGCTTTCTCTCGGAGCGATCGTTTCTGGGGGAGTGATGGTGCTGACCAGGACGATGGAGCAATAGACGCGCTGTATCTCGTACGCCGACGCTATCAGCTGTTGAGGGTTTCAACAGGGCCGGCGACTGCTAGACGCGCTCGATTAGCGTGGCGATGCCCTGGCCGAAGCCGATGCACATCGCCGCGAGGCCGAGGTCGCCGTTCGTCCGGTCGAGTTCGTGGACGAGCTTGGTGAGCAGCGCGCTCCCGGTCGCGCCGAGCGGGTGGCCGTGAGCGATGGCGCCGCCGTTGACGTTCGTCCGCTTCCAGGGAGCGCCGGTCTCTTCGAGCCACGCGAGGACGACCGACGCGAACGCCTCGTTCACCTCGAACAGGTCGACGTCGTCGACGCTGTACGCGCTGTCCGCGAAGAGTTGCTTCGTCGCCGGAATCGGTCCCGTCAACATCGTTATCGGGTCGACGCCGACGACCTCGGTTTCGAGGATGCGCGCCTTGGGCTCCCAGCCGTGCTCGGCGGCGGCGTCCTCGCTGGCGACGATGGTGGCGCTCGCGCCGTCGACGATGCCGGAGGAGTTGCCGGCGTGGTGGATGCCCTCGCCCTCCGGGCGGAACGCGAGCGGGAGGTCGCCGAGCGCGTCCACGTCCGTGTCGGGGCGTGGGTGGCCGTCGCGCTCGACGGTGACGGGGTCGCCGTCGAGCGTCGTCTCGACGGGCGTTATCTGGGAGTCGTAGTGGCCGGCCTCCCAGGCGTCGCCCCAGCGCCGCTGGGAGTCGACCGCGAGCCGGTCGGCGTCCTCGCGGGTGAAGCCGTACTCCTCGGCGATGCGCTCGGCACCCTCGCCCTGGGTCGTCGCCTCGTCGTAGTGCTCGAAGTAGGTGTCCGTGAGTGCCTCCCGGCCGACGACGCCCTCCTCGGCCTCGCCGTCGCTGCCGATCGGGACGCGGGTCATGTGCTCGACGCCGCCCGCGACGACGACGTCCTGCTGGCCCGCCTGGACCGTCGCGGCGGCCCAGTTGACGGCCTGCTGGCCGGAGCCACACATCCGGTTCAACTGCACGCCGGGCACCGTCTCGTCCCAGCCGGCGACCATCGGCGCGATGCGGCCGATGTTGAGTCCCTGCTCGCCGACGGGCGTGACGCACCCGTAGACCACGTCGTCGACGGCCGTCGGGTCGAAGCCGACGCGCCGCTCGAGCGCCGAAAGCGGCGCTGCCGCGAGGTCCTGCGGGTGCGTGTCCCGGAACGCCCCACCGCGCTTGCCGAACGGCGTCCGGACGCCGTCGACGATGACTGCGTCGTCCATACCGGTCGTCCGTGCCACGGTACCGTAAAACCCCGATACTGGCGCTGGTGCGAGTCGGAGCATCGCTGCTCCCGGCCGCTACCACTCCGGCGTCCGGGAGTCGACGGCCGCGGCGACGCGGGGGAACGCCAGCGCGGCGGCGAGCGAGACGACCACCGCGACGGCGGCCGTGACGACCGGCGACCGCAGCACGAGGTCGCCGGCCGCGCCGGCGTAGGCGGCCGCGAGGATGGTCGCGTCGTAGTAGAGGAGGCGGACGACGACCAGCGACGGCGACGTCGGCGGCCACGCGACGCCGAACCGGCCACCGCGGAACGCGCCGACGGCGACCGAGAGGGTCGCCCACGAGAACAGCGCGGCGTACTTCAGCGGCGCGTTCGGTTCCGCCACCAGCAGCCAGAGGAAGGCCGGGAGGCCGAGGAACGTCACCTCACCGAGTGCGAAGAAGACGTCCTGCAGGAACAGTTCCGTCCCCTCCTTCTCGTCGCGCCGACGAAGCTGGCGTTCCTCCGTCGCGTGGTCGGTGCCGCGCTCTGTCACGGCCCGACCCTCGACGTCGCCGCACATAACGGTTGGTGGGTCGGGACACCCGCTCCGGGACTCTGAAGCATACGTGAAACCACCCTTCTGCGGGCGTCGGTGACAGACAACCACCCTTCTGCGGGCGTCGATGACAGACAACCACCCTTCTGCGGGCGTCGATGACAGACGAAGCCGGACGCCAGCGGACGGCCCAGGCATCGCTCACCAGGAGCGTGTTCCGACCTCCGCGGGACGTGGCACGACGGCCGGGACGACCGGCGACGACGGCACCCGCCCGTGTCCGGTACGTCCAATTCTCCGAACAGGCTGTTTTTTGCTGGCGGCGTCCCAAGCGAATTCGCATGTCAGACGACTGGCCGGGTCGGGAGCCGCCGGCGGACCGCGAGTCGCCCGTCGGCGCGCCCGTCATCCGCGGCGACGAGGACGTCACCGGCGAGCGCGCGGCGACGGCGAAGGCGTTCGACCCGGAGGACCCCGACAGCGTCGCGGAGGCGGTGGAGACGGTCAGGGCGTTCGCCACCGCCAGCGCCGGCGACGAGGACAACGTCGTCATGCTGCGCGGGGCCGCGGCCTGCGCCGCGCTCGTCCGGGCGGAACAGTCGTACAAGGGCGCGGCCGAGCGCGCCGGCGACGGCGTCGGCGTCTCGTTCATCCGCAAGTGGGCGCGGGTGCACGACCTGCCGCGGTCGATCCGCCGCCACGTCGCGCAGGGGCACCTCGCGCCGTCGGCGGCCAAGCACGTCGCCCGCGTCGGTGGCGACGCCCGCTACCAGCTCGCGTGGGCGACGCTCGACGGCGACCTGACCGTCCGCGAGGTGCGCAACCTCGCCAGCGCGGTCAACAACGGGACGTCGGTCGAGCGGGCGCTGACGGAGCACGGCGTCACGCCGGGCGAGGTGACGCTGTCGCTGCCGCCCGCGGCGTACCGCGAACTCCGTCGCGAGGCCGCGCTCACCGACGAGGACCCCGGCACGGTCGTCGCCCGCGCACTGGGGGAGTACCTCGACTAGTTCGTCCGCGACCCGCCCAGGAACTCCCGCGCCGTCTCGGCGAGCACAGCGGCCGCCGTCAGCACGTCCGGCCAGTGGACCGTCTCGTTCGGGAAGTGCGCCTGCTCGATGGTCCCTGGCCCGAACAGCGCCGTGGGGATGCCGGCGGCGACGTAGTGCCGCGAGTCCGCGCCGTAGGTCGCTCCCCGGGGTGCGGTGTCGAGGTCGTGGCCCGCCATCGCTGCCTGGAGCGCGTCGACGACCGGTTCGTCGGCCGCCGTCTCGGCCGGCTCGAACTGGATGGAGAACCGCTCGAACTCGGGCGGATGCTCGCGTAGCCAGTCGTCGTCCGCGACGACGTCGGCCAGTCGCTGTTCGTACGCTCGTTCGACCTCCGCGACCGTCTCGCCCGGCGCGACGCCGATGCGGACCTCCGCCTCGAGGGTCGCCGGCACGCTCGACGCCCACGTGCCGGCCTCGACGGTTCCGACGGTCACGGGCCACGGGACGGGGAACTCCTCGTACAGCGGGTGGGTGACCGTCTCGCTCCGCTCGGCTTCGAGGTCGCGGAACGCCGTCCGGACGCGCTCGAATCGCGGCAGGACGCTCTCGCCGCGCCAGCGCGTCGCAGCGTGGGCGGAGCGGCCGGTGAGCCGCAACCGCTTCATGACCGACCCCTCCGTCGCGAGCACCGGCGTCAGGTCGGTCGGTTCGGCGACGACGGCGGCGTCGCGCTCGAAGGGGTAGGGGTTCGAGAGCGCTGCCGCGGCCGCGCCGACGCCGCCCTCCTCCTCTCCGGCGACGCTCTCGACGACGAGGCGGCCGTCGATGTTCAGGTCGTCGGCACGCTCGGCGAGGTGTCGCGCCGCGAACACGCAGGCCGCGAGCCCACACTTCATGTCGGCCGCACCGCGGGCGGTCAGGTCGTCGCCGTCCCACGTCGGGTCGAACGGGTCGGTGTCCCACGACTCGCGGGCCGCGGGCACCACGTCGACGTGGCCGTTCAGCACCAGCGTCGGTCCGTCGTCCGGGTCGCCGAACTCCAGGACGCCGCCGACGGACGGCCGGTCGGCCAGGTCGGGGCCGTCCGCGCCCGCCTCGGCGTTGTCCGGGTCGTCGGGGAACGAGGGGTGGTCGGCGAGCGTCTCGGCGTCCGCCGTCCACTCGTACGTCTCGAAGCCCATCTCGTCGAGGCGGTCGGTCAGCCACGCCTGGGCGGGCGCCTCCGCGCCGCCGGTCGTGTCGAACGCCAGCAGTCGCTCGGTGAACGAACGCAGGTCCTCGTTCCACCCGTCGGTGAACGTCATGCGAGGAGGGTCACGCGCCGGGGCTAAAACGTGCGGGCATCGCGACTCTGCGACGGTCGCTGAGCAGCGACCGTCGCTGTCGGCAGTGAGTGCAATCGCCTGCCAACCGGCGTCGCGCGCCGGTCCGTTCCGACCGCCGAAACTCGCGACCGTTGACACGAGAATCCGCGGACGGCGGCGCGAGACGGCGTCGTTCCATCCAGTGCCGTGTCACCGAGTCTCAATAGTTTTATGCCGCTGGCCTGTTTCGATTCGTAACGATGATGTCCCAGACACAGCGCGAGGAGATAGACGACCTCCCTCCGAGCGCGAAACTCGTCTTCAAGGTCCTCGAATACAAGGGCTCTCTCACGCAGAAGGAGATCGTCGACGAGTCGATGCTGTCGGCACGGACGGTCCGCTACGCGCTCGAACGGCTCGAAGACATCGGCGTGGTCGAGGAGAACATCTACTTCGCCGACGCCCGGCAGAACCTCTACGACATCACGGTCCAGACCGACGCCGAGGCCGAGTGCTGCGCCGACGCCTGAACTGCAATCCGGTCTTTCTCCCGGTCGCTACTCGGTCACGACCGTTATCTGTCGCTCCATGTCGATGGCGCGCTCGAGTTCCTCGGCGATGGCGCTGCCGCGCGACACCTGGATGTCGCCGCCGCGGCCGACCGTCGCGGTGAACAGGTACTCGCCGTCGGCCTGCACCTCGACCGTCTCGCCGGCGTGCCCGTCGATGGGGATGACGACGTGGCGGGCGGTTATCTCCGGCGTCACGACCTCGCCGTGGGGCTGGGCGACGCCGCCACCCCCACCGCCGCCGGAGTCCACCGTCGACGGCTTCTCGTCGTGGGTCCGGACGTCGATGTCGATGCCGAGCCGGTTCTCGATGTCCTCGATGCGGCCGCCGCCCTTGCCGATGACGTAGGAGATGTCGCTCTCCTCGACGTAGACGACCGCCTTGTTCTGGCCCTGGAGGTCGACGTCGACGCGCCCGCGGGCGACCGACTGTATCTCGCGCTCGATCTCCTGGCGGGCGAGGCGGTCGACGCCGCCCTCGTCGCTCTCGCCCTCGGTGAGCGGGACGGTGACGACCTGGCGGTTGAAGGTGTAGATCTCGTACTCCGGACGGCCCGTCTCGAAGTCCTGAATCGTGATGACCGGGCGCGCGAGGTCCTCCTCCATCAGCCCCTCGGGCACCTTCACCTGCGTCGCCACGTCGTAGACCTTCTCGATCTGACCGGCCTCGATGTAGACGACGGTGTCGACGATCTGGGGAATCATCCCGAGTTCGACGCGACCGACGAGCCGCTGGAGGGCGTCGATGGCGCGGGTGGCGTGGACGACGCCGACCATGCCGACGCCCGCCAGCCGCATGTCAGCGAACACCTCGAAGTCGTCGGTCTTGCGCACCTCGTCGTAGATGGTGTAGTCCGGCCGCACCATCAGCAGCGAGTCGGCCGTCTTCTCCATCTCCCCGCCGAGTTCGGTGTACTGGGTGACCTCGGGGCCGACCTGCAGGTCGCGGGGCTTCTCCATCGTCTTCACCGCGAAGTCGTGGCCGGCGAGGAACTCCGCGACCGCCTGCGCGAACGTCGACTTCCCGGCACCGGGCGACCCGGAGATGAGGACGCCGCGCTGGCGCTCCAGCAGGCGGTCTTTGAGCTCGTCCGCGAACTCGTAGTCCTCCATGTCGGTCTTCACGATGGGCCGCACGGCGGTGATCTCCCACGCGTCGGCGAACGGCGGCTCCGCGATGGCGATGCGGTAGTCGCGGAACTGGACGATGGTCATCCCCGGCTCGTCGAGTTCGATGAACCCCTCGCTGCTCTGTTTCGCGTTCTGGACGATCTCCTGGCCGTACTCCTCGAGTTCGTCCTCCGTCAGGGGTTCGTCGCCGATCTCCTGGTAGTGCATGTCGCCGACCTCGCCCCGCTTGGCCATCGGCTTGCTCTCCGCCCGGAGGTGGACGCTCATCGTCGTCTCGTCGAAGTACTCCTCGATGGACAGCGAGCTCACGTCGCGCGTCTTCGGCGCGATGTACTCCACGTCGAGCCCCTTCGCCTTCGCCACCTCGCTCTGGACGAGGTCGCTGGTGACGAAGACGGCGTCGCGCTCGTCGGCGATCTCGCGGATGACCGCGTCGATCTCGCCGCGGTGGGCCCACCCGCGCTCCTCCGGCCCGGGTCGCCGGCCGACGTACTCGACCGTTATCTCGCCGTCGTCCGCGAGGTCCGCGAGCCGCTGGAGCTCCGAGAGGCCGCTCCATCCGCTCTCGGCCCCGTCGTTGGCCTGCGATTCGAGTTCGCTGACGACGGCCTCGGGCACGAGAATCGTCGCCCCCGTGAACTCACCGTCGTCGACCTTCCCGGAGATACGGCCGTCGACGACGGCGCTCGTATCCGGCACTACGTTCATGTCCGGTCTTTGGTCCGGTGCACTCATAAGGGTTTCAGCGTTCGAACCGGTGTGTGCCGTTCACACGCGCACTGCTGGCCGGGAGCAGGAGCCTGCCATACGACCGGTGGACGCCGGGGGCTGGTCTCCGCCGTCGTCCGTTCAGACCGTCGCCTATTCGGTAAGCTAAAGAGGCCGAGTGGACAAATCCGGACGAGGGCCCTTAGCTCAGTCTGGTTAGAGCGCTCGGCTCATAACCGAGTGGTCGATGGTTCGAATCCGTCAGGGCCCATGACGCCCGCAAGCGACTGCGAGCGGTGCGGAATGGATTCCTGGCGGTTCGAACGAGACGACGGCGAGCGTGGCGAGCCGTCGGCGTGGTTCGAATCCGTCGGGGCTCATCCGGAGTCCGCGCCCTCATCGAGCGGACTCTATCTCGTCGAACAGCTCCCTCACTCGCTGCTCGATATCGTCCCGGATATCGGCGACTTCGGTCGGTGACCTCCCGTCCGGATCGTCGAGATCCCAGTCCCGGTTCTCGCCCGCCCAGCCCGCCGGACAGACGTCGTCGGCCGAACAGCCCATCGTTATGACGTACTCGCTCTCCTGGATCTCCTCGAACGTGACCTCTCGAGGCGTCCGATCTGCGACGTCGATACCGACCGCGTCCATCGCCTGGACGACCTCGTCGTGGACGTGGTCGGCAGGGCGCGTGCCGCCGGTGACGAGGTCGACGTCGTCGAGGTCGCGGTCCTTCAGCTCCTGCTGGGCGAACGCGTAGGCCATCTGTGAGCGGCCGGCGTTCTGGACGCAGACGAATGCGATACGGGTCGGGTCGGCGGAAGCGGTGTCCTGGGTCATGGAAGTCCCTCGTCAGTCATCTTCGGTGGTCGGTCCGGACGGCGACGTTTCGAGACGGCCGGTCGTTGCGTCGCTCCAGTCGAACGTCCGCTGGAAGTACAGCGCGACGTTGACCAGCGCGAGCAGGACGGGCACCTCGATCAGGGGGCCGACGACGGTGGTGAAGGCGACGCCAGAGCCGACGCCGAACACCGCGACAGCGACGGCGATCGCGAGCTCGAAGTTGTTCGAGGCGGCGGTGAACCCGATGGCCGTCGTCGTCGAGTAGTCCGCGCCGATGCCCTTGCCCATGCCGAAGCTCACGAGGAACATCACGACGAAGTAGATCGTCAGCGGCACGGCGATGAGGAGCACGTCACCGGGCGACGCGACGATGTTCTCGCCCTGCGTTGCGAACATCACGATGACGGTGAACAGCAGCGCGACCAGCGTCAGCGGGTCGATCTTCGGGACGAGCACCTCGTCGTACCACTCCTCGCCCTTCGTTCGCGTGCCGACGTAGCGGGTGAGGAACCCGCCGGCGAAGGGGATGCCGAGGAAGACCACGATGGCCTCGAACACCTGCATCGGCGTCACGTTGAACGTCTCGATGCCGGCGACGAGCGTCTCCATCCCGAGCAGCGGCGGGAGGACGAGCCCGAAGAACCAGACGTACACGCCGTAGGTGACGATCTGGAAGAGGCTGTTGAACGCCACCAGTCCGGTGACGTACTCGGTCGAGCCCTCGGCGAGTTCGTTCCAGACGAGCACCATCGCGATACACCGGGCCATCCCGATGAACACGAGCCCGAGGAAGTACTCCGGACGCGCCGGCAGGCCGGGGACGAGGCCGCTGAAGAAGACGACGGCGAGTCCGAACATCAGCGTCGGGCCGATGAGCCAGTTCTGGACGAGACTCAGCCCCAGCACGCGCCAGTTGCTGAAGACGGCGCGAAGCTGGGAGTAGTTCGCCTTCGCCAGCGGCGGGTACATCATCAGGATCAGTCCGATCTCGACGAGGTGGAAGTCCTGGATCGGCTGTGTCACCGACGGCGCGACGAAGCCGAGGCCGACGCCGATGGCCATCGCGCCGAAGATCCAGACGGTGAGGTACTTGTCGAGGAAGTCCATCGACCGGGGGTCGCCACAGCTCTCACAGTCGCAGTTCGGCCCGTGTTCGTGTGCGTCCGCGTTACTCATCGGTGACCACTCCGTCCAGGAGCGTCAGGATGGCGACGGCACCGTTCGAAGCGCGATACTTCCGCCACCGGCCGTCCTTTCGACGCGTGACCAGCCCGGCGTCGGTCAGGGTCGAGAGCGCGTGGCTGATGGCGCTCTCGCTGGCGTCGACCATCGCGTTCAGTTCGCAGACGCAGAGTTCGCCGTCGGCGGCGACGAGGAGCCGAAGCAGCTTGTAGCGCGTCTCGTTCGCGAGCGCGGTCAGCGTCTCGAGGTCGGCCTCGATGTGGCCCGGCGAGAGCACCGCTTCGAGCGCGTCGAGCTCGTCGAGTCGCTGGTCGACGTCCTCGGGACGACAGTCCTCGAGTTCGTCGTCGAGATACCGTTGGAGACGTTGCGTCGCTGTTGACATCACTCTCATTTGAGCAAGGGCTCAATTAACTCTTTGCAATCGTCCGGTGGTGGGGTTCAGTGGCGTTTGATAGGCGAAAATCGCTTGCAAATAGTTTTAGCTCTACACAAGTGTCGTGCTCGCGGGTAGGGTGTCGTTCCAGGTCGACCCCGAACGGACCCACCGCCCGACGCCGCTGCTCTCGGACGGCGACCCGCTCGTCCTGCTCCACGGACTTGGGACGGACCACTCGATGTGGCGGCCCCCAGACGAACCGTACTCGCGGGCAGGCCATCGATTGCTGGTTCCGGGCGCCCGCGGGGGCAACACGTAACACGATGGCCGCCGTACCTGCCGTGGCCATGACCGGGAGGGCAGTTCAGGCGGGCACGCTTCGCCGGCTCCGCCAGCAGCTGGGTCCGTGGATAAACCGGGCCGTGGAGGCGGTCGGTGAGCCGACCACGCGCGTCTACCCCGCCGGATACGTTGGCACCGTCCCGCTCTCGTTCGACGACCTCGCGGCCGAACTCGACGACAGCCCGTTCACCTGGGACCCGCTGAGCATGTATCACTACACGAAGGAGGGCAACGACACCGACGGTAGCTGGGCGTACCGCTCCTCGTTGCTCGGCGACCGTCAGCTCCACGTGGTGCTGTTCGCGACTGGGTCGGAGTCGACCGAGGTCTACGCCCACGACGAGTTCAACTGGCTACGCCACCCCGTCGAGCACGCCCGTGAGGTCGACATCCGGAGACACGAGGGCAGCGCGGAGATGCGCCGCTGGCTCGACGACCGTGGCATCGAGTACGAGCGCGATTCGCGCCCGCTGCGGGCGGTCAAGCACACCGCAAGGCAGATTCGCGACCGCATCGTTGCCGTCGCTACCGAGTCGGATGCGTCGCGCGGACTGCCGCGCCAGCTTCGTTGACCCGCCCCCAACCGGTGCGACGTCGCCGTTCGGACGCCGGCTCTGCCCGGGGTCGTGAGTTCCGTCGAATTCAGGCGTGTTCTTCGCCAGTCTGGAGTCGGTGGACGCCGACGACGACGGCGGCGGTGACGACGAACGCGCCGACCGACTGCGCCCAGGTGTGTGCGTTCAGGAAGACGCGGTTGGGCACCATCACGACGGGGAGGAGGAGCGTCGGCCAGAACCGCCGGTCGAGCAGCGTGAGATACAGCGTCGGCATCAGCGCGATGGTGACGTGGCCGGAGACGTTCCAGAACGGCGAGAGGAGTGCGTAGGGGACCGTTACCGCCGCGAGCGCCTGCATCGCGTCGGGGACGAGACGCCCCCAGCGGTAGTGCCGCCAGAGCACCCAGTTCACGACCGCGGCGAGGAACACCCCGCCGGCGACCAGCGCGTCCACTTCCCAGGCGTTGCCCTTCGTGGCGGCGACGACGCTCACGTCCCGCGTGAGAAAGTAGACGACCGTCGGCAGGAGCGCGAACGCGCCGGCGACGAGGAAACCTCCGATCCGGTGCCAGAACGCCGACGAGTCGACCGCCTGGCGACCCCACTCGTAGCGGATGAGCACCAGTATCCCGACGCCGAGCACCGTGATGGGGTGCACGACGTAGGGATACCACTGCATCGCTTGCGAGAACACCCCCATGGAGTCCCCCTAGGACATCGCCGCGGATAACGGCCACGTCCAACTCCGCCGACAGTCGTCCCGACCGACGACGCTACCCGTCACGGTCGCTCTCCCTCGTCCGGCCGTTCGGCTTTCGGCGCTGCGCGCCCAACTCCGCCCGCCATGAGCTCCGCGTTCGAATCCGAGTTCGAGGACGCGCTCGCGGCGGTCCCGGACGAGCAGTTCGACCGGTCGCGGTTCGTCCCCTCGACCGGGCCGCTCGACGCCGACGTGATGCTGGTCGGCGAGGCCCCCGGCGCACAGGAGGTCGAGGCGGGCGAACCGTTCGTCGGCAGTGCGGGCGGGCTACTCGACAGTTCGCTGGCGTCCATCGGCGTCGACCGCGACGACCTCTACATCACCAACCTCGTGAAGGTGCGGCCGCCGGAGAACCGCAGTCCGCGGCGGGCGGAGATCGACGCGTGGTGGCCGGTGCTGGCGGCCGAGATCGAGCGGGTGGCCCCCGAAGTCGTCGTTCCACTCGGCAGCTTCGCGACGGGCGAACTGCTGTCCGGCGACGAGAAGCTATCGGACGTCCACGGCCAGACGTTCGAGCGCGACGGCTACGACGTCGTCCCGACGTATCACCCGGCGGCGACCTTCTACGACGATAGCAAGGAGGGAGAGATAGAGCGCGACCTGGCGGCCGCGTTCGAGCGCGCGTGATGCCCGTCGGACGTCCACCCCAGCAGGCCGCTGGACGTCTACGCCGACAGGTGCGCTTTCGGGGTCGGCGTCTCCCGGAGCGCGGCTCACGAACGTATCAACACCGATTCCTTATCGAACTTACAGAAAATCCAATCATTCTTCGCTATCACTTTAGCAATGCCATAAATAAGCCCCTCTCGTCGGAACGGTGGCGTATGTCGATCTTGAAGCGGTACTCCCTGGACAACCTGGTCCGGGTCCTGCGGGACCCGAGCCTCCTCCGCGGCGAGATGCGCCGACTGCGCGACGACGCGCTCGAACTGAACGCCTGGTGTTACCGGCAACTCAACCGCGCGGAGCGCGTGGACGTGATGGCCGAGGACTGGGATAACCTGGTCGTCCTCGACGCCTGCCGGTACGACATGTACGCCGAGCAGGCCGACCTCGGCGACACCCTGGAACGGAAGCTGTCGCCGGGGAGCGAGAGCTGGGAGTTCATGCAGGAGAGCTTCGTCGGTCGGCAGTTCCACGACACCGTCTACGTCACCGCCAACCCGCACGCCTACAAGCTCCCCGACGACACCTTCCACGCCGTCGTCAACCTGCTCGACGACCACTGGGACGACGACCACCGCACCGTCATGCCGGAGACGATGGTCGAGCAGACGCTCGCCGCCCACGAGCAGTATCCCGACAAGCGCATCGTCACCCACTTCATGCAGCCCCATTTCCCCTTCGTCGGCGAGACGGGCCGGGAGATGGGCCACGCCGGCATCGAGATGCAACTCGACGCCGACGAGCGGGGCGACGACCCCCACCCCTGGAACGCGCTGTTCCACGGCGAGGTGACGGACGCCGGGACCATCCTGGCGGCCTACCGCGAGAACCTCGACGTGGTGTTGCCGCACGTCGAGGAACTGGTCGAGAAGCTGTCGGGCAAGTCGGTGATAACGGCCGACCACGGGAACCTGATCGGCGAGCGAACCTACCCGATTCCGCTGCGTACGTACGGCCACCCCGGCGGATTGCACAAGCGCGCGCTAATCGAGGTGCCGTGGGCGGAGATGGAGAATGGCGAGCGCCGCGACGTGACCGCCGACCCGCCCACCGCGCGCGAGGAACTGACCGACGAGGTCATCGAGGACCGGCTGACGAACCTCGGATACACGGCGTGAACCGCGTTCGATAGGACGTACCGCGACTAGGACATCGACGCGAGCCGCGCGATGTAGACGAGGCTGAGGACGTGGTCGTTGCCGTCGAGTTCGTCGGGCTCCTCCTCCTCGAAGCGGTCTATCTCGGCGAAGCCGTGCATGTACTCGCGCAGCGCCTCGCGGGCGTCCGCGCTCAGCCACTCGACGTCCTCGTAGTACGACAGCGCGTTGCCGGTGTTCTCGAAGCCGGCCTTCTCGACGAGGAAGTCGAGCCACTCGAAGACGACCACCTCGGCCCCGTGCCGGGTAGGCAGGGTCTCGAGGTACGGCTTCTCCGGGAGGTCGCCGGTCGCCATGATCTGCGTCTGGAGCCGCATCAGCTCCTCGCGCTGTCCGAGCCGGAACACGTCTTCACCGGACTCCTCGGGGACGTCCAGCGGCGGGTCGTCTTCGTCAGCCATCCTGCGCAGTTCACGCAGGTCGTAGTCGCCGGGGTCGACGGTCATTCTGATGTTTCGAATACAAGCTACTCGACCTATTTAATTCTTGGTACCATCCGAGTCGGATACTGCCCGTCGACACGCCGAAAATTATCAGCTCATCGTTCCTTCTTCTGAACTGAAACGGCGGCGCTCGTCGGCAGCGGTGGCGTTTGGCGGGAAAGCGACGTCCAATCGGGCTCGCCCCGTTGCCCCGTCGCCCCGCGCCGCTCCGGCGCTGTCGAACGCTCCGACGGCCGCTAGGCGACGTCAACACTTGCCACAGGGTTTGCTCCCCAAAAGGTAACCATTATACTGCGCGGGGACTCGCCCTAGCATATGCAACGACGTGCAGCGGGAATATACGTCGCGGTCTTTCTCGTCATCGCTGCCGGGGCGTACACGTACATCGGCGTCGCCGAAGAGCCGACGATCGAGGTGAACGACCCCGATTACACGCTCCAGGAGACGGGACAGAAGTTCACCGTCGACGACCGCCAGTACAACGTCACGTCCGTCGGTGACGGGAGCGCGACCGTCGCGTGGACGAACGAATCGGCGCGGTTCACCGCGGCGCTGGAGAACAACACGACCATCCAGCGCCAGAACACGACCTTCCGGGTCCTCGTCGGTAACGCGTCCGACCCCAGTCAGGCGACGCTCCGCGAGGTGCAGAACCTGAGCGAGAACACGCCGACCGTCACCCAGGACGGCCAGACGTACGTCGTCGTCGGCGGCAACCAGACCGCGAACCGGACCCTGGTGCCGGTCGACGAGTACAAACAGCAGCAGTTCGGCGAGCCCGAGACCCGGACCATCAGCGAGGGCAACCAGTTCCAGTACGAGGGCAACGCCACGACCATCGGCAACATCACGGCCGAGGAGGTCCCGCTCCAGTGGACTGGCGAGCAGACCACCAGCGTCTCCTTCGACGACGGCGCGACCGGACAGCTCGGCCCGAACGACAAGGAGTTCATCGCACACGCCGCGAACGGGAACCTCCTGCTGTCGGCCGACATCGAGGGCTACAACGCCCAGCAACAGGAGATCGCGCACTTCAACGAGCGCATCGCCGGCCTGTGGGGCGTCGCCATCCTCAGCGCGCTCGCGGCCATCCTGCTGATCATGCTCGCGCTCATGCCCGTCAAGGACTGAGACCGTCGCTGCCCGTCGAGAATCGAAGAATCGCCGGAACTTTCTCTATTTCTGCGTGCGAACGAGCCACGCGAGGCCAGCGCCGACGCCGACCGCCGAGAGCGCGCCGACGATCTGTCCGAGCATCAGCACGGCGCCCCCGGACTTGTGCGCCCACGGCATCCCGACGAGCGTGGCGATACCGACGAGCACGAGGAAGACTCCGGCAGCGGTGCCGACCGATTCGATCGGGTCCGAAACCAGGCTGTTCATGTCAGTGCTCTGTGCGCGGACGACATATAACCTCTACTGAACAGTTCCGGAATCTCACCGTCGAGTGGCGGTCGGAGAGGGTTCACCACGAGCACTGCGTTGACTGGCCGCGTCGCTCCTCACGTGCGTTCGTCGCAGAAGCGGGCCGGGAGGGATTTGAACCACGCCCGGACGTGCTCGCTCCGCTGCGCGCGTCCGGTCTACTTCAAATCCAACGAACCGCGTCGCTCCTCACGTGCGTTCGTCGCAGAAGCGGATCGGGAGGGATTTGAACCACGTCAAGACGGTCCTGCTCGGTCGCTCGCGCTCCCTGCGCGGGCGTGCGACTCGCCTCGTTCAAATCCTCCGTGGCGTTTTCACTGCTCACTTCGTTCGCAGGAAAACGGGCCGGGAGGGATTTGAACCCCCGACCGTCTGGTGTCTTCCACAACCATCCGACAATGTCGCGCGGGTGGCTGTGTTAAAAGCCAGACGCTCTGCCTAACTGAGCTACCGGCCCTCACCCAAAAGTGAGAGCGGCGACGGTTAAACGTTTACCATTCCCTGACGGGACCGTCAGGACGCGGTACCGTCAAACGAACTCCTTTTGAGGCCGGGAATCAGAGTTGCCTCCATGGCGACCGAACAAGCGTCCGAGCAACGGGCGTCCCATCTGCGGAGCATCACCGTCACCGCGATAGCATCGCTGGCGGGGATCGCCGCCGGCGTTGCCTCCGGCGTCGTCGTCGGGACGGCGTCGGCAGCCGCCAACGACCAGATGGGGCTGGCGATCATGCTCGGCTTCGTCGTGGTCCAGCTGCCGCTGTACCAGGCGCTCGGCTACGAACTCGACGGCGCGAAGGACTACCTGTACGTGGCGTTCATGACCTTCTCCCTCTGGTTCATCACCTGGGGCATCCTCCTCATCAACCACGTCCAGCTCTAATCATGGCGGAGGACAGCATCGCGGTCGTGGACCTGGAGCGCTGCCAGCCCGACCGCTGCAACTACGAGTGCAAGAACTACTGCCCGCCGAACCGGACGGGGAAAGAGTGCATCACGCTCCGCGGCGAGGACGCCGACGAGGGCGGCCCCGACCAGGTCCACATCAGCGAGGAGATCTGTCTCGGCGAGACCTGCGGCATCTGCGTCGAGAAGTGTCCGTTCGACGCCATCGAGATCATCAACCTCCCGCAGGAGTTGCAGGACGACCCCGCCCACCGCTACGGCGAGAACGCCTTCGCGCTGTACGGCCTGCCCGTCCCACAGGAGGGGCAGGTGACCGGCATCCTCGGCCCGAACGGGAGCGGGAAGACGACGGCCGTGCGCATCCTCGCGGGCGAACTGGAGCCGAACCTCGGCGAGTTCGCCGACCCGCCGGGCTGGGACGAGGTCCTGGACCGCTACCGCGGGACGGAACTGCAGGACTACCTCGGCGACGTCCGCGACGGCGACGTGACGGTCGCGCGCAAGCCACAGTACGTCGACAAGATCCCGGACCGCTTCGACGGCAAGACCGCGGAACTGCTCGAACCGACCGACGAGCGCGGCGTCCTCGACGACCTGCTCGCGCGTCTGGACATCGAGCACGTCCTCGACCAGGACATCGACAGCCTCTCCGGCGGCGAACTCCAGCGGGTCGCACTGGTGGCGTCGCTCGCCCGCGAGGCCGACTTCTACTTCCTCGACGAGATCACGCCGTATCTGGACATCAGCCAGCGCGTCACCGTCGCGCGCCTGCTCCAGGAGATGGCCGAGGAGGAGGACCGGTCGCTGCTCGTCGTCGAGCACGACCTGGCCATCCTCGACCTGGTCGCCGACAACCTGCACATCGCCTACGGCGAACCGGGCGCGTACGGTGTCATCACCTCGCCGAAGTCGGTGCGCAACGGCATCAACGAGTACCTGAGGGGCTACCTCGACAACGAGAACATGCGCATCCGACCGGACGCCATCGAGTTCGAGGAGCACGCGCCGCGCACCGCGAGCAACGCCGACGTGCTCGTCGAGTACCCCGACCTCCGGAAGTCCTACGGCGAGGGCGAGTTCTCCCTCGACGTCGAGGGCGGCCAGATCCGCGAGAACGAGGTGCTGGGCGTCGTCGGCCCGAACGGCATCGGGAAGTCGACGTTCGCCAAACTGCTCGCCGGCCGCCTCGAATCGGACGAGGGCGAGCTCGACTCCCGGCTTGAGATCTCCTACAAGCCCCAGTACATCGAGATCGACCAGCCGATGCGCGTCGACGCGTTCCTCTCGTCGCTCACCGACGACTTCGGCACGTCGTACTGGAACACCGAGATCGCCCAGCCGCTCCAGCTCGACCGCATCATGGAGCAGAACCTCACCGACCTCTCCGGCGGGGAGCGCCAGCGCGTCGCCATCGCGGCCTGTCTGTCGAAGTCGGCTGACCTCTACCTGCTCGACGAGCCCAGCGCCTACCTCGACGTCGAACAGCGCGTGCGCGCCACGCGCGCCATCCGCCGCTACGCCGAGATGCAGGACGCGACGGTGCTGGTCATCGACCACGACACCTACATGATCGACCTCGTCTCCGACCGCCTGATGGTGTTCGGCGGCGAGCCCGCGGTCCACGGCCACGCCGGCGAGCCGAAGGGGATGCGCGAGGGGATGAACGACTTCCTCGCCAACCTCGACATCACCTTCCGCCGCGACGAGAACGTCGGCCGACCTCGTATCAACAAGCCGGGCAGCCAGCTCGACCGCCAGCAGAAGAACGACGGCGAGTACTACTATACCTAGCGCGGCGAGCAAGGCTGCGCCCGCCACGTTCGGTCGCCTTTTTCCGTCGGGGTCGGGATACCGTCGTCCCCATCCCGCTGTCTCTCCTCCACCGTCGGTTGACCTGTCCTGTCCGGGCGTGAGCGGATTCTCCGACGAGGGGCAGCGACGTGCTCTATCCGTCGTCGAGGTCGCCGACGCGTTCGTAGAGGTTCCGGTGGACGAGCAGTTCGACGCCGTCGTCCTCGACGAAGAACTCGACGGTGGTTCGTTTCGCGCTTCGCTTTGCGACCCGGAAGGTGTAGTCGTTCGGATCGAGCGACGCCGGCATCAGTCGCATCGACTCCACTCCCATCGGGCTGCTGTGCTCGATTTCCAGGAACTCGTCGGTCCGGGAGACGGTCGCCTCCTGGAGTCCACCGTAGGCCGCGTACTCGCCCGTGACGCGACGCTCCTTCCGTTCGACCGCCCGTTTCGGCAACACCCTCTCCGGGTCCGTTCCGGTCGTCGCTGCCAGCAGTTCGATCGCCAGCCGCTCCGGCGAGGTGTCCGGATCCGCGTTACAGCCCAGCGCGATGCCGAGCCCCCGGTCTTCGAGGAACCCCAGGTAGCCCGCGGAGACGCCGGTCCCGCCGCCGTGGCCGACTAGTACGTCGTCCCCGAACGGGCGGGTCATCCAGCCGTAACCGTAGCCGACCTCCGTACCGTCGAGGAGCGTCCTGAACGGCTCGACCGGTTCGACCATCGCAGAAGCGAGGTCGTCGTCGACCGGGAGGTCCCGTTCGTTCCACGCGGCGACGAACGTCGCCAGGTCCGTCACCGGGGCCTGCAGTCCGCCAGGGCCCTCGAACAGCGGATCGTCCGGCAGGCCGACGCCGTGCATCTCGCCGTCTCGCTCGTAGTACGGCGTCATGGCGTCGTTCGCGTCGCCGGTGAGGACGTTCACGTCGAACGTCGACCGGTCCATCCCCAGGGGTTCCAGGAGATTCGTTTCGACGTACTCGGCGAACGGAGCGTCGCTCACTGCCTCGACGAGCCGCGACAGGACGACGTACCCGCTGTTGTAGTACAGACACCGGTCCCCGTCGAGCCGGCGGCGGTCGAGCGAGCCGTCGACGTGCTCCCGGAACTCCTCCCAGCCGTCCAGCGAGTCGTCGTACTCGTCGCCGAGGATCGCGTCCATCAGCGTGATCGTCGCGACGTCGTCGGACGGCATCCCGGACGTGTGCGAGAGGAGTTCGCGCACCGTGATCGGCTCCCCGGGAGCGCCCTCGAAGTACGGAACGTACGAGGACACGGCGTCGTCCAGCGAGACTTCGCCGTCGTCGACCAGCGTCATCACCGCCGTCGCCGTGACGGGCTTCGTCGACGAGCCGATCCCGTACAGCGTGTCCGGGGTCGCTGGTGCCTCCGGGTCGAGCCGTCGTTTGCCGAACCCGTCCGCGAACACTGTCTCTGTCCCGTCCACGACTGCGACGCTGATTCCGGGACAGCCCTGATCGGTGAGAAGTTCCTGTGCCTTCTCTTCGAGCCGTTCGATATCGGTCGTCGACGCCTTCGTAGCGACCATACGTGGTGAAAATCGACTGACGTGATAAGCGTGTGTAGCAACCGATTACTATACAGAAAGTTACATCTATGTGGCGTGCAGTCATCGGGACGGAATGGCGGACCAGCCGCTCACCGGGGGAATCGAGCTCCTGAACCACGAGGTGCGCGCGGAAATATTGCTGGCGCTCGCCGAACGGATGCAGGAACACCCCCGCGACGCGACGCTCCGGTTCTCGGAGTTGCGCGACCGGGTCGGACACGACGACCCGGGGAACTTCAACTACCACCTCAAGCGACTGTCGGGTGCCTTCGTGGAGAAGACCGACGCGGGCTACCGGCTTTCGGACGTGGGCCATCACTTCGTCGCGGTCCTTCTCTCCGGCCGCTTCGACCCCGACAGGCGGCGGGAGTTCCCCGACACCGAGACCTCGTGTCCCGTCTGTGGCGCGCCGTCGACGGTCACCTACGAGGACGGGTCGCTCCGGACGGTCTGTGAAGACGACCACACCATGGTGTTGAACGTCGGGCCCGAGCTTCTCGATTCGCACTCGGTGATAGAGGCACTCGACGTCGCGATGCGCCGGTCGCTGTGGGAAGCCAGGTCGACGATGGACGGGGTCTGTCCGTACTGTGACGGCCAGACTTCCGGGACGGTGACCCGCTATCCCGGCGAGCCTGTCCCGATTCTGTACGAATGGACGTGCGACAGATGCGGCGTCTTCCTCCAGAACAGCGCCGGCGGCTGCGTCCTGTTTCATCCCGCAGTCGTCGGGTTCTGTTACCAGCACGGCGTCGACGTGTTCCAGCGCACCTGGGAGGTACTCGTCGAGAACGTCGAAACGGCCGCCGTCTGCTCCGCGGACCCACTCCGCGTTCAGGTCGCCGTCTCCCTCGAAGGAGAGCGACTGGAGCTCACGCTCGACGACTCGGCGACGGTCGTCGACGTCGCCGACGGCGGTACGTACTCCGTGTCGACGGAGTGATAGGCACAGCAAGGGTATCGGGATGGAAGGGCCGTGCGTGGCAAATGTCAGGGGTGAGTAGTCGTCCGGAGACACGGTGCACCGCGGCCGAACCGGACGCAAGCGAAGCATAGTTACCGCGAGGCGTCGACCACTCGCGCATGAAGGCGGCACTCGTGATTCTCGACGGCTGGGGACTGGGCAGCGAGGACGGCGGCCGGAACGCGGTCGAGGCGGCGGACACGCCGAACTTCGACCGCTACGCCGAGGTGGGCGCGTACGGCACCCTGAACGTGACGGGCCGCCGCGTCGGCTTGCCGGAGGGGCAGATGGGCAACAGCGAGGTGGGCCACCTCAACATCGGCGCGGGCCGCGTCGTGAAACAGGAGTACACGCGCATCAGCGACGCCATCGCGAACGACGAACTCGGGTCGAACGACGCCATCTCGGGGGCCATCGAACACGCCCGCGAGCAGGGCGGTCGGGTCCACTTCATGGGGCTGGTCAGCGACGGCGGCGTCCACTCCGACCAGGAGCACCTCTACGCGCTCGTCGAACTGGCGGCCGAGCGCGGCGTCGAGGCCGTCACCCACGCGTTCACCGACGGCCGCGACACGCCGCCGCAGAGCGGCGAGGGGTTCCTCGCCGGCCTGGAGGACGTGGTCGACGAGCACGGCACCGGCGACGTGGCGACGGTGTCGGGCCGCTACTACGCGATGGACCGCGACCAGAACTGGGAGCGGACCCGCCGAGCGTACGACGCCATCGTCAACCGCCAGGGCGAGCATACGGCGGCGTCGGCGGTCGACGCCGTCCGGGAGTCCTACGAGCGCGGCGACACCGACGAGTTCGTCGAGCCGACGGTCGTCGAGGGCGGCCCCGCGCTCGCCGACGGGGACGCGGTCGTCTTCTTCAACTTCCGCGCCGACCGCGCCCGCCAGCTCACCCGGATGCTGGCCGACGTCGACCCAAACTGGTCGTTCGACACCAGCCCGCCCGACGTCGAACTGACGACGATGACCCAGTACGACGAGGAGTTCGTCCTCCCGGTCGCGTTCCCGCCCCACCGGCCCGAGGACACGCTGGGCGAGGTGCTCGCCGAGCGCGGCCTGACCCAGCTGCGCATCGCCGAATCCGAGAAGTACGCCCACGTCACCTACTTCCTCAACGGCGGGCGCGAACTGGAGTTCGACGGCGAGCGCCGGGAGATCGCCCCGAGTCCGGACGTGCCGACCTACGACCACCAGCCCGAGATGAGCGCCCCCGAGGTGACGGACACGGCCATCGACGTCGTCGAGAGCGACGACCCGGACGTGCTCGTGCTGAACTACGCGAACCCCGACATGGTCGGACACACCGGCGACTTCGACGCCGCCGTCGCGGCGGTGGAGGCCGTCGACGCACAGCTGGGGCGACTCGTCGACGCGCTGGAGGCGGCGGGCGCGCACGTGCTCGTCACGGCCGACCACGGTAACGCCGACGACATGGGGACGCCCGATGACCCCCACACCGCCCACACCTACAACCTCGTCCCCTTCGTCTACCTGACGCCGGACGGCGACGACGGCGGTCGGACGGTCCGGGAGGGCGGGTCGCTCTGCGACGTCGCGCCGACGCTGCTGTCGCTCATCGAGCTCGACCAGCCCGCGGCGATGACCGGTGAGTCGCTGCTGGAGTAGTCGGGACGGGGGTCGCCGCCGGGCGTGGTCGGCGTCCCCTACTCACGGTCGGGGGTCGGCGAACGAGCCCTCCAGCGCCGTCCCGAGGGTGTGACGGAAGCCGGGGCTCAGCGCCACCAGCAGGCCGACGTAGACGACCCCGCCGAGCGAGACCAGCGCGAGCAGGTCGACCCACGACCGGACCCCGAGCGCACCGTGGGCGGCGGAGACGACGCCGTACATGACGACGCTCGCGCCGACCTGGATGCCCACGGGACGGGAGACGGGGTCGAACCGCTCGACGGTCGACCGGAGGAAGGCGACGCAGCCGGCGTACCGGACCGCCTCGGCGACGACGGTGGCGGCGACGACGCCGATGGGGCCGAACCGGAGCGTGAGGACGACGCCGAGCGCGACGTTCACCGCGAGCGCGGCCGCCGAGAGCTTCATGCCGACGTCCGGCCGGTCGAGGCCGTTGACCGCCTGCATGAGCGGCCCGGACTGGGTCCGTATCACGCGGTAGCCCGCCAGTCCGACGAGCAGGAGGGTCGCTTCGGCGTACTCGGGACCGTAGACGGTGACGACCAGCGGGCGGGCGAGCGCGAGCGTCCCGAACAGGATGGGGAAGGCGAGGACGCCGGCGTACGCCACCGTGTTCGACACGTCGCGGCCGACGCCGTTTCCGTCCGCCGCGCGCCCGCTGACCTTCGCCATCAGGCCGCGGCCCGCCACGTCCGCGACGAAGACGGCGGGCAGGGTGAGCTTCCAGGCCACCTCGTAGTAGCCGGCGGCGGCGGGCGCGAGCAGCGCGCCGAGCAGCAGGACGTCCAGGCGGTCGTAGGCGGTGCCGAGCGCCGTCGACGGGACGCTGTAGCGGGCGTAGTCGGCGAGGCTGCGCGCGAACGACCGCGAGGGCAGGGCGGGCCTGGCGGCGACGAAGTAGCCGACGACGGGCAGCACGAGCAGCGACGCGGTCGCCAGGCCGTACACCATCCCGGCGGCCCCGACGGCGGCGACGAAGGCGATCTGCAGCGGGAGGGTGAGCAGCGACCGGAGCGCGTCGATCCAGGTCGCGGCACTGACCCGGCCGCGGCCCTGGACGAGGCTGTCGACGCTCTCGTAGGTCGACTCGGTGGCGAGCAGGGCGACGAACAGCAGCGGGGCGGCGGCCAGCCCGGTGTAGGAGACGAGCGCGTCGCCCGCCAGCAGCGCGACGACGACCGCGACGACGACCCAGCCGGCGTCGAAGACCAGTTGCGCGCCGAACGCGGGCGACCGGAGCGCGTCGCTCTCCGAGAGGCGTTTCTTCGCCGCGAGCGACCAGCCGTTCATCGGCCGGTCGGCGAGCTTCACGACGCCGTAGAGGAGGTAGACGCCGCCGAACTCCGTCGGGCCGAGCCACCGCGCGAACAGTATCGTCCCCGCGAAGCCGATGGCGGCCATCGCGAACTGGGCCACTGCGCCGCCGAGCGTCTCTCGACTCAGGCTGACGCCGGCGGCTTCGCTCATGCGTATCCGAGGTCGCGCAGTTGCGCTTCGACCGCCTCGGAGACGGCGACGTCGTTCTCGGTCTCGGTGCGGTCGAGGTCGTCCAGTAGCGCGTCGAGGCGGTCGCGCGGGTCCTCGGTCTCGCCGACCTCCCGGAAGCCGTCGGGCGTCTCCCAGCCGTAGTAGTCCCGGCTGGCCAGCGCGTGGAGCTCCCGGTCCAGCGGCGACGGGTCGAAGCCGTCGCGGGCGAGCGCGGTGCGGTGGCGGTCGGTCAGCCCGTGGTACCCGACGAGCCAATCTGTGTCCGGCGGCCGTTCGCCGTCGGAGTCAGAAGTGTCCGGCGGCCGTTCGCCGTCGGAGTCAGAAGTGTCCGGCGGCCGCTCGCCGTCGGAGTCAGAAGTGTCCGGCGGCCGCTCGCCGTCGGAGTCAGAAGTGTCCGGCGGCCGTTCGCCGTCGGACTCGTCGGTGTCCTCCAGGTCGTCGCCGAGCAGATTGCGGCCCCGCGACTCGCCCTCCAGGTCGGCGAGGTCGAGCACGGTGCGGTGGACGTCGAGCAGGCTCACGGCCTCGCGCCGCTCGCCGTCGAGGCCCTCGCCGGAGATGCACAGCGGCACCTGCGTTATCTCGGGCGCCAGGCCGCAGAGGTGCTCCCAGTCGCCGCGCTCGCCGAGCGCCTCGCCGTGGTCGGCGAGCGTGACGACGTAGTCGAACTCCCGGCTGAGTTCCGCGAAGATGTCGCGGTACACGTCCGAGAGGTAACGAACGCTGTCGTCGTATGCCTGGCGGATGCGCTCGGGGTCCGCGCCCGGTTCGTCGAGGGTCGCCCGGAGACCGTTCAGCTCCGGCGGGTCGACGGTCTGGTACTCCTCGGGCGGGTCGTACGGCGTGTGGGCCTCCATCAGGTTGACGAAGAGGAACTCGTCGTCGCCGAAGGCGGTGTCGCGGACGAACTCCAGCGCCTCGGCAGCGCCGTCGTCGCGGGTGGCCCGTCCCCAGCCCAGGTCGCGGAGCTTGAGGAGCGCGCCGCGCTTCAGCGACGGGACGGTCGCGCAGTCGTCGGCCAGCACCTTCTTCAGGGCGTACAGGTAGCGCTGTGGGCCCACGTCCTCGGTCTCGACGATGAACCGGTCCCAGTCGAAGCTGTCCTCGGCGAGCGCGCGCAGCCGCCAGCTCCCCTCGAACTGGTCGAACCCGCGGTGGAAGTCGAACGGGCGCGAGACGTTGACGTTCGCGCTGAACGCCCGCGTGGTGTAACCGCCGGCCTGGAACTGCTCCGCGAGGACGGGCTCCTGGCAGTCGAGCAACTGCGCGCCGGCGTAGACGCCGAGTTCGCTGGCGTAGCGTCCGGCGAACAGCGAGGCGTGCGCCGGGACGGTCCAGTGGCTCGTCGAGAACGCGCGCTCGAAGCGCACGCCCGGCAGCCAGTCGAAGTGGTCGTCGAACGCGTCCTTCCGCAACGTGTCGAGCACGACGAGTGCGACGTTCATCTGTATCCAAGGGCGGCGAGTCGGTCGGCGACCTGTGCGTCCGTCGGGTCTGCTTCGTCCGCGCCGGCGTCGTCGGTGCGTTCGGGCGTCGTCAGCGCCGGTTCCGGCTCGTACTCGCCCGAATCGCTGGCGCTCGTGACGATCCACGGCACCTCCCGGAGGACGCGGATGGGGATGCGGTCGGGGTGTCCCCACAGCCCCCACTCGCCGAAGGCGTTGCCGTGGTCGGCCGTGAGGACGACGCGGTCGGCGTCGACGCTGTCGAGCAGCAGGGCGACGTCGTCGAGCACGTATCGGCAGTTCGCGCGGAACGAGCGCCAGACGCGGTCCAGCGAGAGGTCGCCGCGGCGCGTGCGCTCCCAGACGCCCACCCGGTCGCCGAACGACTCGCGGCTCATCTCGCCGCCGGGTAGCGGGTCGGGAACGGACGGGAAGTGGGGCTGCATGTAGTGGACGACCAGCCGGTCGGGGTCGCGCGCCCGGGCGGCGGCGACGGCGCGGGCGGTGACCGCGCGGGCGGGGACGGTACCGCGGTCGTCGTCCCAGGCGTCGCGCCACACCTCCTCGAGCAGGGCGAACCGGTCGGCGTCGAGGTGCTCGGCGGAGTTCGGGTTGGCGGTGACGTGGACGGTGCGAGCGGTCTCGGCCGCGTGCGCCGGTCCGAAGTTCGCCCGCATCCACTCGTCGGAGCGCGTCCCCGCCGACTCGAAGGCGTCGACGCGACCGACGAAGGGGTACTCGTCGGCCACCTCGCGTGCGAGGTCGACCCGGCAGCCGTCGAGGACGACGAGCGCGTCCCACTCGCGGTCGTAGACGGCGTCGCCGTAGTCGGTGCGCTCGCCGACCCGCCGGAGGACGCCCTTGTAGAACTCGTACGCGGACGTCTCGGCACCGCGCCACCCCTCCTCGCGGACGCGCTCGTGCGTCTCCGCCAGCCAGTCGCCGAAGGTCATCCGTCGGCCCCCGAATAGCGGATGCGGTCGACGGCCTCCCAGACGCCGCGCCGCCAGAGCCAGTCGTTGACCTTCCCGAGCGCGGTGTCGGGGACGACGCGTTCCTCGTAGCGTTCGGGGTACTCCCGCTGCAGCCGCGTCTCGAGTTCGTCGTCGATGCGGGCGCGCGTCCGGGGCGGATGCTGCATCACGAGGTCGGGGTCGTACCGCGTCGGGCCGCGTTCCTCCATGCGCCAGCCGAACTCGGTGTCGTCGCGCCAGCCGGCGTACTCGCTGCGGAAGCCGCCCGCGTCGAGCGCCGTCTCCCGGTCGAACGCGAGGTTGCAGCCGACGTACATGCCGGTGCCGCGGTAGGTACGACCGCCCTCGACGCGCCCCTCGACGCAGACGACGTCGTCGTCCGCGAACGCCGCCCGGACGCGGTCGACCCACTCCGGCGGCGGCACGCAGTCGTCGTCGGTGAGCGCGACGACGTCCGCTTCGGCGGCCTCGATGCCGGCGTTGCGCGCCTCGCAGATGTCGAGGTCGGCGTCGTCGACGACCAGCACCTCGAACGCGTCGGCCGTCCCCGCGCGGAGGGCGTCGACCACCTCGTCGTGGTCGTTGGTCGGCAGCGTCGGGACGACGACGGAGACGTCGGGGTCAGCCGACGCGTACGGTCTCCGTATCATCGATCTCGACTGCCGCGCGCCTGTCGGCGGCGGCCACGTGGGCACGGCTGACGACCGTCTGCAGGTTCTCTGCGAACGATGCGTAGTCGTAGCGGCCGGCGAACTCCCGTATCTCCTCGGGGTCGAAGTCGTCGGGGTCGAACCGCCGGACGGTCTCGCGCAGCGACGCCACGGTCGGCTCGAACGCCAGGCCGGTGGTCCCCTCGACGACCTGGTGGCGCGTGAACCCCTCGTCCACGCCGAGCAGCGGCTTGCCCGCCGAGAGGGCCTCCGCGCCGACCAGTCCGAAGTCCTCGTCCTTCGGTGCGTAGACGACCGCCGTCGCCCGGGCGACGAGGCTCTCGACGTCGTCGACGTAGCCGCGTATCTCGACGTTGTCGTGGCCGGCGGCCATCCGTTCGAGGCGCTCCCGTTCGGGACCGTCGCCGGCGACGAGCAGGCGTTCGTCCAGCCCGGTGAAGGCCTCGACGATCAGGTCCATCCGCTTCTCGGGGACGAGCCGCGACCACGTCACGAAGTAGCCGTCGTCGCCGTCGTCGCGCCAGTCGCCCGTGACCGGCGGGTAGACCACGGCGGCGTCGCGGTCGTAGAACCGCCGGATGCGGTCGCGGACGAGTTCGCTGTTGGCGACGAACCGGTCGACGTAGTCGTTGGCCTCCTTGTCGAGCGCGCGCCAGAGTTTCGCGTATCCCCGCACCGCGAACCCGACGCCGGGGTAGTCGAGCGCGCCGAGGCGGTCGCGGTAGCTGTCGTACAGCCAGCGCGGCGGGCTGTGGGGGTAGTGCACCACCGTCTGGTCGACCGCCGGCACGTACGACTTCGACAGCGGCGCGCTCTCCAGCACCACGTCGTACCGTTCGAGGTCCGGGTGCGCGTCGGTCATGTCGAGCGCGACCGACAGCGTCTCCAGCGGGTTCATCCCCTCGTTCTTCCACTCCAGTAGCCGACCGGAGAGCCCGCGCGTGTACTTCGATTGTTTCATCGGGACGACCGTCACGTCGCCGGGGAGGTCGGTCCCCCCGGCCACGTAGGTCGTGAAGATGGGCGCGTCGAGCACCCGGGCGGCCTCGACGGCGAACCGCTCCCCGCCCCCCATCCCCGGGAACCTGTCGTGTAACACCGCTACCGAAACGTCCTCTATCCCGTAGTTCATCTACTACTCCCTGGGTTCGGCGATGCTACGGCCGTCTTACGTATAAATTGAATGTAGTATTTGAAACAGTGTCTGCTCTCGGACTGCTCTCGCCGTTCACGGTGCGGGGGACGTCATAGGTCGTAGAGCTCGCCGTACTTCTCGGTGACGTAGTCGAGGAAGTAGTCGGCGGTGAGCGGTTCGCCGGTGGCTTCCTCGACGAGTTCGTCCGTGGTGTAGCGCTGGCCGTGGCGGTGGACGTTCTCGGTCAGCCACTCGCGGATGGGGCCGAACTCGCCCTCGCGGATGAGCGCCGTCGGGTCGTCGAGTTCGTCCTCGATGGTCGCCCAGAGCTGGGCGGCGAGGACGCTGCCGACCGTGTAGTTCTGGAAGCCGGCGAACCGGCTGGACCAGTGGATGTCCTGGAGACAGCCCTCCGCGTCGGTCTCCGGGCGGACGCCGAGGTACTCGTCCATCAGGTCGTTCCAGCGGGCGGGCACGTCCTCGACGTCGAGGTCGCCGCCGACGAACTCCTTCTCGATCTCCGAGCGGAGGATGATGTGCATGTGGTAGGTCAGCTCGTCCGCCTCGGTGCGGATGCAGTTGTCCGTGTACACCTGGTTGACCGCCTCGTAGGCCTCCTGGACGGTCACGTCCTCTGCCTGCGGGAACCGCTCCTGGAACGTCGGCAGGAACCCCTCCCAGAACGCCTTCGTGCGACCGACGTGGTTCTCCCAGAACCGCGACTGGGACTCGTGGATGCCGGAGCTGCGCGACTCGCCCAGCGGCGTCCCGTACGCCTCGTCGCGGAGCCCGAGCTGGTAGGTGGCGTGGCCGAACTCGTGGACGGTGCTCGTCAGTGCGCCGAGGGGGTCGGACTCGTCGAAGCGCGTGGTGACGCGCGCGTCGAACTGGTTGCCGGACATGAACGGGTGGGGCGCGGTGTCGAGGCGGCCGCGGTCCCAGTCGTAGCCCACGTAGTCGAGCACGTCGCGGGCCAGCGCTTCCTGGGTGTCGACGTCGTACTCGCCCGCGAAGGCGTCCGTCGCGATGTCGGCCCCCTCCGTCCTGATGTCCTCGATGAGCGGGACCAGCCCCTCGCGGAGCTCGTCGAAGATGCGCTCGACGGTCGACAGCGGGAGGTAGGGCTCGCCGTCCTCGAACAGCACCTCGTAGGGGTCCGTCTCCGGGTCGACGTGCTCGGCGCGCTCGACGTGGAGTTCGCGTAGCCGGTCGAGGTAGGGCGCGAACGTCTCGAACTCGTCTTCTTCTTTCGCCTCGCGCCAGGCCTGCTGGGCCTCGCTGACGGTCTCCGACAGCTCCTCGACGAGGCCGCTAGGGACCGTCACCTCGCGCTCGTACTCGCGCCGAATCTCGCGGACGACGGCGGCCTGCTCGTCGTCGAGGTCGGCGTCGGCGAGTTCGTCCAGCAGTTCGCCCGTCCGCTCGTCGGTCAGCAGGTCGTGTCTGACCGACTGGAGCGTCGACAGCTGTTTCGAGCGGGCGGGCGTCCCCTCGTCGGGCATCTTGGTCTGCTGGTCCCAGTAGAGCACGCCGGCGGCGTTGCCCACGTTCGAGATGCGTTGCACCCGGTCGTGCAGTTCCGCGTACGCTTCGTCAGCGTCGGTCTCGGCAGTTGCCATGCGCGTTGGAACTCCGTCACTCGTTATCAAGGTCCGGATAGCGGAACCGCGGCGCGGAGGAGTAGCTCTCGGGGAGTAGCGACGAAGAGAAGCGCCGTCGCCAGGGCTCGAACCTGGGACAACCACGTTAACAGCGTGGTGCTCTACCAGCTGAGCTACGACGGCTTCCGAACGCACTCGTTTGTTGACGCAGTTCGTTCATAGGGCTTTCGCTTTCACCCGACGGCATCGACACGCTTTCACCTCCGCGGGGGGACGTACCCGACAATGACAGCTTTCGAGGACGCCGTCGCGACGGTTCGCGAGCGGGTCGAACCGGACCGGGCGGAGCGCGAGCGCCTCCGCGAAGTCGTCGCCCGTCTCGTCGAGCGGACCGAGGCGGCCGTCGCCGACCTGCCCGTCGAGGCGGACGTGCTCCAGGTGGGCAGCACCGCCCGCGGCACGTGGCTCAGCGGCGACCGCGACATCGACCTCTTCGTGCGCTTCCCGCCGGACCTCGACCGCGACGACCTCGAATCCTGCGGGCTGGACGTCGGTCACGCGGTCCTGCCGGACGGCCACGAGGAGTTCGCCGAGCATCCGTACGTGAAAGGCGAGTTCGAGGGGTTCGACGTCGACCTCGTCCCCTGCTACCGGGTCGAGTCCGCGACCGACATCCGGTCGGCCGTCGACCGCACGCCGTTCCACAACCGGTACCTCCAGGCGCGCCTCGACGACGGCCTCGCGGGCGAGGTCCGCGTGTTCAAGCAGTTCCTCGCGGGCATCGGCGCGTACGGCAGTGACCTCCGGACGAAGGGCTTCTCCGGCTACCTGACCGAACTGCTCGTGCTCGAACACGGCGGCTTCCGCGACCTCCTCGAAGCGGCCGCCGACTGGCACCCGCCGGTCCGCTTCGACCCCGAGGACCACGGGACCCGCACGTTCGACGACCCGCTGGTGGTCGTCGACCCGACCGACCCCGAGCGCAACGTGGCGGCCGTGCTCTCGGACGCCAACCTCGCGCGACTCCAGCACGCCGCCCGCCAGCAACTCGCCGACCCCGACCCCTCTATGTTCTTCCCCGACCCGCCCGCCCCGCTCTCCGCGGCCGACGTCCGCGACTATCTCGCCGACCGCGGGACCACGCCGGTCGCCCTCCGCTTCGCCGCCCCGGACGTCGTCGAGGACCAGCTCTACCCGCAACTGGCGAAGTCGCTGTCCGGCGTCGGCGACGCGCTCGACCGGCGCGACTTCGACGTGCTGCGCGCCGACCTGTTCGCAGACGACTCGGCGGTCCTCCTCTTCGAACTCGCGGTCGCCGAGCGGCCGGCGGTCGAGCGCCACGAGGGGCCGCCGGTCCACGTCCGCGAGCACGCGACGGGGTTCTACGAGGCGTACGCCGACGACGCCGACGCGTACGGCCCGTTCGTCGACGGCGACCGCTACGTGGTCGAGCGCCCGCGCGAGTTCACGACCGCGACCGACTTCCTGGCGAGCGACGCGCTGTTCGACGCGGCGCTCGGCGTGCACGTGGCCGAGGCGCTGCGCGACGACTACGCGGTGCTCGCCGGCGACGAGGTGGCGACACTCGCGGAGGAGTTCGGCGTCGAACTCGCGCGGTACTTCGACCCCGGACCCTGAACGCTGGACGCTGAGCTAGCGGTCTGCCTGTCCTCCGCGAAGAAGCGGGCGCGTCAGTCGGCGGAGAGTAACGGGTGCGTCTCGCGAACCTCGTCGATCAACTCCAGGACGTCATCGTTGGCGCCCTCGTCGGAGACGACCGGTTCGCGGCCGTCGAACACCTCGTGGACGATGCCGACGCCGTCCGAGAGGGTGTCGAGGCTGTAGCCGCCCTCGAGGACGAACGCGAGCGCGGCGTCCGTCTCCTCGGCCGCCTCGCGGACGCGCGCGGTGAGCATCCCGTAGCCCTCGGTCGATACCCGCATCCGGGAGATGGGGTCGTGGCGGTGGGCGTCGAAGCCCGTGCTCACCAGCAGCAGGTCGGGGTCGAACGACGAAAGCACCGGCGCGACGAGGTCGTCGAACGCGGTGCGGTACTCGGGGTCGCCCGACCCGGCCGGGAGCGGGGCGTTGAGCGTCGTCCCCGCCGCGTCGCCGTCGCCGACCGCGTCGACGTCCCCCGTGCCCGGGTAGAGGCCGTCCTCGTGCAGCGACGCGTAGAACACGTCGTCGTCCTCCTCGAAGATCTCCTGCGTCCCGTTGCCGTGGTGGACGTCCCAGTCGAAGATGGCGACGCGGTCGGCGTCGCCGGCGTCGAGCGCGTGCCGGGCGGTGACCGCGACGTTGTTGAAGAAACAGAACCCCATCGCGTCGTCGACGAGGGCGTGGTGGCCCGGCGGTCGCCCGAGCGCGAACGGCGTCTCGCGCCCTGCGTCGCCGGCCAGCGCGGCCGACGCCGCCCAGCGCGCGAGGCCCGCACTCTGGAGTGCGGCGTCCCAGGTCGCCTCGACGGCGACGGTGTCGGGGTCCCAGTTGCCGCCGCCGTTCGCGCAGAACTCGCGGAACTCCTCGACGTAGTCGGCGTCGTGGACAGCGGTCACCGTCGCCTCGTCGGCGGGGTCCGCCTCGACGTACTCGACGCCGTGGCGGCGCGCGAGCGTCTTCCGGATGGCGCGCAACCGGTCCGGGCTCTCCGGGTGGCGCCCGCCGGTGTCGTGTTCCAGACAGACCTCGCTGTAGCCGAACTTCATTCGAACAGTTCGAAGTACGTCTCGATGTCCTCGGCCTTAACGGTTCTGCGGTCGGCGTGCCGCGCGAGGACGGCCGCCGCCTTCGCGACGTTGTCCGCGTAGTCCTCGAGGATGTCCGCGAGCGCGATTCGCGCGTTCATCGATACCCGGTAGTCGTCGCCGATGTCGAGTCGGGCGATGCGGTCGACGGGCGCGACGGGCAGCGTGAGGTCGTTCTTGTCGACGACCTGTTCGACCTCGAAGTCTTCGGCCATCAGCGTCTTCCGTCCGTCGGCGGTCGCGCGCTCGGCCGCGTCCGCCGCGAGTTCGGCCCCGTGGACCTGGATGCGATGGGCCAGTTCCTCGGCGGCGTCCGCACTGACTCGGAGATCCCCCGCATTCCGTCGGATGATGGTGTCGACCGGCGCAAACGGAAGCTCAACGCTCATGGTCCAAAGGCGGAAGCCTGTTGTCCTTAATCTTTCCCTACCGTCGTTTCCTCGAAACCCGAACTCGACAGACAGCCGCCAGCAGGTCTACAAACGTTGCTCCCGACCCCGTTCGTGTGTCCGACGAACACGAACGCGACCGCACGATGGCGAAGGAGAAAGGCGAGGAAGAATCGCCGACCGAGGACGAGGCCGAAGCAGAGCACGCTCGCGAGGAGGAACTGGAGGACGAGACCAGGGTCGAGCACGACCAGGCGCGCGAGGACGCCGCTGCCGAGGAGCAGAACGTCGACGACCACCGCGACGGAGAACCACACCAGAGCTAGCGGTCGCCGGCTCGCGACCGCCGGCCGGTCCTGAACTGCACTCTTCTGCGCTAGAACACGTCGTCGGCGTCGAGGCGGCCGTCACGCAGCTCGCCCCGCGCGGTGACCTCCTGCCCGAGGTGCACGTCGGCGTCCGTCTCCACGCTGACCGTCTCGTCGCCGTCGTCGAGCACCACGGGACTTCCCGCCTGCACGACCGTCCCGGTGAACTCGACGTGCTCGCCGTCGCTCGCCGGTTCGTCGCTCGTCGCACCGCCCGCCGTCGACGCACTCTCGTCCGTCGTTCCCGACGAGTCGTCGCCGAACGCGTCGAGGCCGGTGTCGGCTCCGCTACCGCCGTCGCCCGTCGACTCAGCCGAACCACCGCCCGCGCCGACGTCGTCGCCGCTCTCGAGGACGGTCACCGTTGACTGCCAGCCGGCGGATCCCTCGATGTCGTCCTCCCAGCCGTCCTGGACGTCGATGTCGGCGAACTGGACCTTGTCCCCGGGCGCGATGTCGCGGTCGGCCTTCTCGCCCCAGAGGGCGATGCGGATGTCGCCCGTCTCGTCCTGCACGCGCACGTTGCGCACCTGCCCCTCGGAGCCGTCGTCGCGGTCGAACGTCCGTTTCGGGTCGGCCGACCGGACGACGCCGGCGACGTCGGCGGTGTCTCCGAGCTGCAGGTCGGCGATGTCGGTGCTCTCGGGGACGTACTCGACCTCCTCGTCGATCTCCTCGACGGCGCCGCGGTTGCCGACGTGGAGTTCGAGGTTGCCGTCGCGCTCGCGGACGTAGCCGTCGACGATCTCGACGGAGATGCCGGGGTCGAGCTCCTCGGCGAGGTCGGCCCGGTCGTCCCAGAGCGTGACCCGTACGCGGCCCGTCTCGTCGCCGACCGTCAGGTTGGCGACCTTCCCCTGCGAGCCGTCGTCGCGGTCGAAGGTGCGCACCGAGTCGGTGTCGAGCAGCTTCCCGCGGAGGTTCACGTCCGAGAGGCCGAGCGAGAGGTCCTCGACCGCGTAGGTGTCCTGTATCTGGACGTCGACCTCGGTGTCCTCGTCCGGTTCGGCCTGGTCGACGGCGACCTCGGTGCCGTTGTAGCCGTCCTTCGGGCGGCCCTTGATGCGCAGCACCTGCCCCTTCTCGAGTCCCTCCTCGGCGGCCTTCGCCTGCTCGTCCCAGAGCGAGATGCGGATGGACCCGGTCTCGTCGGCGACTTCGACGTTCAGCACGTAGCCGTCCTCGTCCTCGCCGTCGCGTTCGAACGTCCGCACGTCGCCGACGCTGACGACCTTGGCGACGAACTTCGCTTCCTCCATACCGGGTTCGACGTCCGCGACGCCGTTCACCTCGTTCTCCCCGAGTTCGTGGGCGATGAGCATCGCGGCGGTTTCCTCGTCCGCCAGCCCGCCCATCTGGTCGACCTTGTCCTCGACCGCTTCCCGGAACTCCTCCAGAGAGACGTCGGCGTCGAGGTCCCCGTGTACGTCCTCTATAACGCCCATAATCGTACTGAAATGGTGGATTGGCCGTTGCTTAAGCGTTGTCCTTGACCTGGAGACCCGCCGCAGTCCCGCGATTTGATCGTCGTTCCGCTCACGCCGACGTTTTGTCCGTTTTCCTCTATAAACCTACGCGAACCGGGACATCGGTCGCGTCGGTCCGTCTCCGCTCGGGGCTCGTACCCTCCGGCGTCGCCGCGCCCGCCGGCGTCCGTCACGCGGTGGTCGTCTCCGGCGTCGCGGTCGCGACGGTCCGCCGTCCCGCCTGTCCGTCGTGGACGACCGCGACGGACGACGGGAGCGCGCCCTCGAACGCGAACGTCGCCCGGTACCGGATCTCGGTGATGCAGTCGGCGCAGGCCGTCCCCTCGCTCGCCTGGCGCGTCGTCTCCACCATGACGGTGAACGCCCCGTCCTCGTACCGCGCGCTCGCGATCCGGGCGACGGCGCAGGAGTCGCTACCGCTGATGGTCCCCTCGACCGTCAGCGTCGCGGCGTCCCGGTCGAACGCCAGGGACGCGTCGCCGCCGACGGTGCCGCACCCCGAATCGAGCACCTCGAACGAGTGGTTCCGCAGCGTCGGTCTTCCCTCTGTCGTCCCGGCCGTCGCGTCAGTCGTCGTTCCGGTCGTCCCGTCGACGGGCGCTGCGGCGTCCGTCGCGTCGCGATACCGGTCGATGCAGCCCGCGAGGAGGCCGACGCCCGCCACCCCTCCGGCCCGGAGCACGTCTCGGCGATTCATGGTCGTCCTTCGCTTCCACTTCCAAAAACGCTCGTGGTAGCGCAAAGAGGGATTTGAGTGACCGCCGACTCGACGACGTCGTCGTCGCCCATCGCGTTCCGTCGCACCGTCGTGTCACGACGACGGTCATTGAGTCGCCGTCTCACTGCACCGGAAGACCGTAACCCCTATTACCCAAACCACGAAAGGAGAAGATGAGTCCTGATAGGGTAGTGGACTATCCTCTTGGCTTGCGGAGCCAGGGACCGGAGTTCAAATCTCCGTCAGGACGTTTCTGCCGACGCGACGTCGACGAGCGACGCGTCTTCCCGGTCGACGGTAGCCGCCACACCGACGAGCAACTGCTGTGTTTCCTGCTTCGACTGCCCGTCCGGTAGCTACCGCTCCGGTCGTCGCGTCCATCTCCGGTCGTCCCGTCGCGGCTCTACGGTCGTAGCTCCACGATGGCCCTGTCAGGGCCTCTCGTGGCGCTCGTCCCGTACCGAAGGACTTTTGAGCTCGGCGCGAATATTTACTCGTGTATGAGTAAAAGTGTTCACCTCCGGCTGTTCGCACAGGACTTCAAGAAGTGGGCCGCGAAGAAGCTCGCCAAGTAGAACCATCCTTCCCGGCGATCTGCGGTCGAGGCGGTCCCGGCGCGCCGTCCGGCGCGCGAGGCCGTCGCTCGAAGGAACTTTTCGCCAGTAGCGAGTACGGGATGCGTATGGACGCGCATCTCCGGGCCGGCGTCGCCATCTTCAACGCGGGCGAGCACCACGCCGCCCACGACGCCTGGGAGGACCACTGGCTCGACCTGCAGCGCGGCACCGACGACGAGCGGTTCCTCCACGGTCTCATCCAGTTCACCGCCGCCGTCCACCACGCCCACGGCAACAACTGGGCGGGCGTGCGCGGCCTCGCCGAGAGCGGCGCTGGCTACCTCGCCGACCTGCCCTCGACGTACCGCGAGGTGAACGTCGGGCGCGTGCGCGAGTACCTCCGCGCCGCGAGCGCCGACCCCGAACACGTCGAACGGGTCGCGGTGCCCCGTCTCACCCACGAGGGAACCGCTATCGTGCCCGAGGACCTCGACTTCGAGGCGGCGGGCGTGGCGGCTCACGCCCTCGCCGAGGAGTACGCCTACGACGAGACGGTGGTCGAGCGCGGCGTCGCGTTCGGCCGCGCCGACCTGGAGGACGGGCGCGCGACCAGCCCGTTCGTCACCCTCGTCATGGACTTCGCGCGCGACGAGGCCAACCGCGGACTGGTGTTCCAGCGCCTGCGCGAGCACGTGAGCAAGCGCCAGCACCGCGAGGAGGACGTCGAGGGGTTGTTCGACTGACGTCGCACGCGACTGGAGACGGTGAGAAAGTGCGCTACGCGTCGTACTCCGCGGAGTTGTCCTGCGGGTCGTAGTCGAGGACCTCGCGGGCGCGGTCGATGGAGTAGTACTTGCGGTCGTTGTCCGAGATGCCGTAGACGATCTCGTACTCGTAGTCGGCCTGCAGGCAGCGGTCGAACAGGTGCGCGCAGTCCCGATGGGAGAGCCACATCGCCTGCCCGCGCTCGTAGTCCTTCGGCGGGTGGTTCTTCGTCAGGTTGCCGATGCGGACCGCGACGAAGGGGAGGTCGTGCTCGTCGTGGTAGTAGCGGCCGAGGGTCTCGCCGGTCGCCTTGCTCACGCCGTAGAGGTTGCTGGGCCGCGGTAGTTCGGTACCGTCGAGGCGGAACTCGTCGTGGGAACGGTAGAGGTCGGGTTTGCGCTCCTCGGTCTCGTAGGAGCCGACGGCGTGGTTCGAGGAGGCGAAGACGAACTTGTCGACGCCGACGTCGACGGCGGCCTCCAGGACCGTCCGGGTCCCGTCGATGTTGTTCTCGAGAACGCTGTTCCAGGGCGCTTGCGGGCGCGGGTCGCCGGCGAGGTGGACGATGGCGTTGACGCCCTCGGCCGCCTCGCGGACGGCGTCGTAGTCCGTGATGTCCGCGACGTGGAACTCGTGTGGCGTCTCCTCGGCTGGGGGTTCGCGGTCGAGCAGTCGCCAGTCGTACGACTCAGACAGATCGGCGAGGATCGCCGACCCGACGCGGCCCTCGGAACCCGTGAGCAGAACGGGGTCGTCCATTCACGTGGAGGAAGGCAAACGAGCGATAAGAACCATACGATTTGCGAGCGGACTCAGGCCAGTCGCGGCAGGAGCAGTTTCTCGTAGCCGAGCTTCGCGCCGGCGACGAGCGCGACCGCGCCCATGACCGCGAACCACGCCGCGAGCGTCAGGTGGCCGTCCGTGGCGTTCTGGAGGCTGTCGTACTCCGCGACGACGCCGATGGCGGTCAACAGCACCGACCCTGCGGCGTACAGCAGGACGGTCCCGATCTCGATGCCCGCTTCCAGCAGCGAATCGTGCATACCCGCTCTCGGCACCCGCCACGCAAGTAGCTTCTGTGTCAACGAACTGTCGGCTACGGTCAGGAATCGTTTTCTTCTAGCGCGGATATCGCTCACGTATGGGTCGCTACGGAGACATCGACTATCCGACGTACACCAAGTACGGCTTCCTCTTCGGCGTGTCACTGCTCGCGCTCGGTGCACTCGGCGAGATCGTCGGCACCGCACTCTACGGTTCGCTACCGGGCTGGGAGAACGTGCTCTTCACCGAGATGGAGGCGATCGGCGTCGTCGCGATGCTGCTCTCGCCGTTCGTGTTCGGCATCCTGCTGCCCCTGACGGAGTGACGCCGTCCGCCCGTCGACTGCACGCACCCCCGGCACGTGAAACGGTTCATCCGTCCGACGTGTCGTGTACGACGGCCGTTGGAGGCCGGCCACACGCTTACGACTCCGACCGGTGAACGTTTGTATGGACTGGCGAACCGTCGTGGCTGGATTCACAGCAGGTGCTGGACTCGTCATGGGATGGCTAGAATCCGGTACGATCGGTGGGGCCGTTCTCTCAGCCGTCTTCGTCGTGGGGCTTTTCGCGGTCAGCTGGGCGATCGACGACCGCCTCTACGACCCCTGAAGACAGAGCCCGCGCCGAAGACAGAGCCCGCGCCGCTACCTTACGCTTTGCGAGCGAACGCGAGGTCGCCGTTGACGCTCTCGATGTACGCCGTGACGGTATCGCCCTCGCGGGCGCCCGAGACGAAGATGGTGTACTTGCCGCGCTCGGCGACGCCGTCGCCCTTCCGCCCGGTGCCGGTGATCTCCACCTGGTAGGTCTTGCCCTCCTCGACGGCCTCCTGCTGCTGGTGCTGCTGGGTGGCCGTCCGCTTGGTGACGGGCCGGAACGCACCGCAGGCGTCGCAGCGGAGCATCAGGTTGCGGTTCTCGCGGACGAGTCGGGTGTCCGGCAGGCCACACTCCGTGCAGAGGACGAACTCCTCGACGTACGCGTCGAGCGCGGCGTCGAAGTCCCGCTCCGAGAAGTTGCCGCTGTACCGCGCGCGTCCCTCGTCGAGGGTGCCGCTGGTGCCGAGCTGGCGCTGGAGCGCGCTGTGGACGTGTTCGGGGTCGCGCGAGAGCGCCTCCGCGATGGCGTCGAGGTTGGTCAGGCGCGTGAACGAGCCGTCCTTCTGGGCCGTCGCGCTCGGGTAGGAGAACCGGTCGTCGCCGCCTTCGAGGTCGGGGACCTCGTCGAGTCCCCTGTCGAGAGCTGAATCGTAATCCATACCTCTGGGAGGGTGTCGGAACGGAAAGACCCTTCCCTTCTTCGTCGTCCGACCCTCATCCGCCCTCTTCGACCGCGGCGTCGCCGTCCTCGCCGCCGTCGGTCGTGGCGTCCTCGACCCGCGCTCGTCGCCGGATGGCGCGCTCGACGAACTCGCTGGACAGGTCGTCGACCTCGCCGGCCTGCACGCGCCAGAGGTCGGCGTAGAGGCCGTCCGCGGCGAGCAGTTCCTGGTGGGTCCCCCGCTCGACGACCCGCCCCTCGTCGAGCACGAGGATCTGGTCCGCGTTGCGGACGGTCGAGAGGCGGTGTGCGATGGCGAACGTCGTCTTGTCGGCGGCGACGTCGGCGATGCTCCGCTGGATGAGCGCCTCGGTCTCGGTGTCGACGTGGCTCGTCGCCTCGTCGAGGACGAGGATGGCGGGGTCTTTCAGTATCGTCCGCGCGATGGAGACCCGCTGGCGCTGGCCGCCGGAGAGTTTGACCCCGCGCTCGCCCACCGCCGTGTCGTACCCCTCCGGCAGGTTCGTGATGAACTCGTGGGCCTGCGCGGCCTTCGCGGCTGCCTCGATCTCCTCGTCGCTCGCGTCGAACGTGCCATAGGCGACGTTCTCGCGGACCGTGCCGTCGAAGAGGAACGGCGTCTGGCCGACGTAGCCGACGACCGCACGCAGGCTGGTCGGCGACGCCTCGCGGACGTCGGTGCCGTCGACGCGGACGGTGCCCTCGTCGACGTCGTAGAGCCTGACGAGGAGCTTGAGGACGGTGGACTTGCCCGCGCCCGTGGGGCCGACCAGCGCCAGGGTCTCGCCGCGCTCGACCGCGAAGGAGAGGTTCTCGACGATGACCTCGTCGTCGTAGCCGAAGCTGACGTCGTCGTACTCGACCCGGCCGGCGGTGACGTCGAGGGCCGGCGCGTCCGCGTCGGCGACGAGGCGGCCGCGCTCGGTCAGCAGCTCGAACACGCGGTCGCTGGAGGCGCTCGCGCGCTGGTAGGCGTTGACGACCTGGCCGAACTGGGCCATCGGCCAGACGAACTGCTGGCTGAGGACGACGAACGTGACGAACTCGCCGGGGGCCAGCGACCCCGAGAGCGGGCCGGGCGGCCCGGCGAGCAGCCAGTAGCCGCCGACCGCGAACGTGACGACGAACCCGAGACCGGTGATCAGGCTCAGCCCGGGGAAGAAGGTGATGCGCGTGCGGATGGCGTCCCAGTTGGCGTCGTAGTACCGCCGAGAGGCGTCGGCGACGCGCGCGCTCTCGAACCGCTCGGCGCGCTCGGTCTTGATGACCGCGATGCCGCCGAGGTTGTTCTCCAGGCGCGCGTTGAGCGCGCCGACGCTCGCCCGCATCGTGGCGTACTTCGGCTGGATGACCCGCACGAAGCCGTAGGTGAACGCGGCGAGCAGCGGCACCGGCAGCAGCGCGACGAGCGCGAGCTGGGGCTGGAGCGAGACCATGACGAGGCCGATGCCGAGCACCGTCACGGCGATGGTCAGCCCCGTGCTCACGCCGTCCGTGAGGAACGACTCGAGCTGGTTCACGTCGTTGTTGAGCACGCTCATCGTCTCGCCGGTCTGGCGGTCGTCGAAGAAGCCCATGTCGAGCCCCTGCACCGCGTCGTAGGTGTCGACCCGGAGCGCGTGCTGGACGCCCTGCGCGAACGCGTTCCACCCCCAGTTCTGCAGCCACGAGAACAGCGCGCCGACGACGAACGACCCCGCGATGACGGCGATGGACAGCGCGAGCTGGTCGAGCGCGGTCGCCGGCACCCACTCCGCCGGCACCAGCGGGAGCCGGTAGGGCCGCTCCCGGAGGAAGACCCCGTCGATGGTCAGCCCGAGGACGAGCGGCGGCACCAGCCCCAGCAGGCGCGCCAGCAGCGTCGCCACCACGCCGGTCGCGAACTGGACCGTGCGGCCGCGCCCGTAGGTCGCGTAGAGTCGCCACATCGACCCCCCACCGTCCTCCCACGCCGGACCGTCGCCTTCTCCGGGCAGACCGGCGTCCTCCCGCCGCGTTGCGTCGTCCTCCCCCGGTGTCGCGTCGCCGTCCTCCCGCCGCGTTGCGTCGTCCGTCCGTGTCTCGTCACTGTCGTTGAATCGTACCACCGACCGAACGAGCTAGGGGCCGCGCGGCTTTGTGCCTTTCAGTCGGGGCTGACCGGTCGCCGTCGGACCGCCGGCACGTCCGCGTCTTCGCCGTCGTGCGCTTCCACTTTCGCTCCGCTTTCGTGAGCAACCGACAGGCATAGGCCGGTCCGGTGGCTGTTCTCGTATAGATGAGCAAGGAGTACATCGAAGTCCGAGGAGCCGAGGAACACAACCTCAAGGACCTCGACGTCCGGATTCCACGCGAGTCGTTCACCGTGGTGACCGGCCTCTCGGGGTCGGGGAAGTCCTCGCTCGCCTTCGAGACGGTGTACGCCGAGGGGCAGCGCCGCTACATCGAGAGCCTGTCGGCCTACGCCCGAAACTTCCTGGGGCAGATGGACAAACCGCAGGTCGAGAACGTCGAGGGCCTGTCGCCGGCCATCTCCATCGACCAGAAGAACGCGGCGAACAACCCGCGGTCGACGGTCGGGACGGTGACGGAGCTCCACGACTACCTCCGCCTGCTGTACGCCCGCGTCGGGACGCCCCACTGCCCGGAGTGCGGCCAGGAGGTCGGCGAGCAGAGCGCCCAAAACATGGTCAGCCGGGTGCTCGAACTCCCGGAGGGGACCCGCGCGAAGATCGCCGCGCCGGTCGTCCGCGACCAGAAGGGCGCGTTCGAGGACCTGTTCGACGACCTCGTCTCGGAGGGGTACAGCCGGGTCGAGGTCGACGGCGAGGAGTTCGACCTCACCCTCGACCGACCGGACCTCGACGAGAACTACGACCACGACGTCGACGTCGTCGTCGACCGCATCACCGTGAGCGAGGAGGCGCGCAGTCGCATCACCGACAGCGTCGAGACGGCGCTGGAGGAGGCCGACGGCGCGATGAAGCTCATCGTGCCCGACCCGCCCGCGGACGTCGACATCGGTGGCGCGACGGTGCGGTCGACCGGCGACCTGGCGAGCGAGGCGCAAAGCGCCTCGGATGCGAGCGGTGGAACCGCGGGCGAGGGCGACGACCGACTGGTCGTCGAGTTCTCCGAGGACCTCGCCTGCACCCACTGTGGCATCGACTTCCGGGAGATCGAGACCCGGAGCTTCTCGTTCAACAGCCCGCACGGCGCGTGTCCCGAGTGTGAGGGCATCGGCGAGACCAAGGAGGTCGACGAGGACCTCGTGGTCGTCGACGAAAGCAAACCCCTGAAACACGTCTTCGAGCCGTGGAGCTACCAGCGGTCGTACTACCGCCGCCAGCTCGACAACGTCGCCGACCACTTCGGCGTGAGCGTCGACACGCCGTTCGAGGACCTCGACCCCGACGTCCAGGAGGCGTTCCTCTACGGTACCCGCGAGTCGGTCCACTTCGAGTGGACGACGAAGAACGGCGTCCGCGAGAAGGACGAACCGTTCGAGGGCGTCATCCCGAACCTCGAACGCCGCCACGTCGAGACCGAGAGCCAGAGCACCCGCGAGCACATCGAGGACTACATGGCGGTCACCGAGTGTCCCGAGTGCGACGGGACGCGCCTGAACGACCAGAGCCGGTCGGTGCTCGTCGACGGCACCTCCATCACCGAGGTGAACCGGATGTCCATCGGCGACGCCCTCGCCCACTTCGAGGGGCTGGAGGCGAACCTCTCGGAGCGCGAGACGAAGATCGCCGAGGAGATTCTCAAGGAGATCCGCGCCCGCCTCGGGTTCATGGAGGAGGTCGGCCTGGAGTACCTCACCCTCGACCGCGAGGCGTCGACGCTGTCGGGCGGCGAGAGCCAGCGCATCCGGCTGGCGACGCAGGTCGGCTCCGGCCTCGTCGGCGTCCTCTACGTGCTCGACGAGCCGTCCATCGGCCTCCACCAGCGCGACAACGACCGCCTGCTGAACACCCTGGAGGGACTGCGCGACCTCGGAAACACCCTGCTCGTGGTCGAACACGACGAGGAGACGATGCGCCGCGCGGACAACGTCATCGACATGGGCCCCGGCCCGGGCAAGCGCGGCGGCGAGGTCGTCGTCCAGGGCGACGTCGACGAGGTGATGGCCCACGACGACAGCATCACGGGCGACTACCTCGCGGGGCGCAAGGACATCCCCGTCCCGGACGAGCGCCGCGACAGCGACGCCACGCTGACGGTCAGGGGCGCACGCCAGCACAACCTCAAGGACGTCGACGTCGACATCCCGGTCGGGGAGTTCACCGCCATCACCGGCGTCTCGGGGTCGGGCAAGTCGACGCTGATGCACGACATCCTCTACAAGGGGCTGGCCCGCGAGATGAACGACAACACGAGCGTCGACCCCGGCGACCACGACGCCATCGAGGGAATCGACAACGTCGAGAAGGTGCGGCTCATCGACCAGTCGCCCATCGGACGCACCCCGCGGTCGAACCCCGCCACCTACACCGGCGTGTTCGACTACATCCGCGAACTGTTCGCGGAGACGAAGCTCGCCAAGCAGCGCGGCTACGAGAAGGGTCGCTTCTCGTTCAACGTGAAGGGCGGCCGCTGCGAGGAGTGTGGCGGCCAGGGCACCGTCAAGATCGAGATGAACTTCCTCTCGGACGTGTACGTCCCCTGCGAGGAGTGCGGCGGCGAGCGCTACAACGACGAGACGCTCGACGTCACCTACAAGGACGCGACCATCTCGGACGTGCTCGACATGAGCGTCGAGGAGGCCTACGAGTTCTTCGAGGCGAACAGCCAGATCCGCCGTCGGCTGAAGCTGCTGAAGGACGTCGGCCTCGACTACATGAAGCTCGGCCAGCCGTCGACGACGCTCTCGGGCGGCGAGGCCCAGCGCATCAAGCTCGCCGAGGAGCTCGGCAAGAAGGACAGCGGCGACACGCTCTACCTGCTCGACGAGCCGACGACGGGCCTGCACAAGGAGGACGAGCGCAAGCTCATCTCGGTCCTTCAGCGCCTCGCCGACCAGGGCAACACCATCGTCGTCATCGAGCACGAACTCGACCTCGTGAAGAACGCCGACACGGTCGTCGACCTCGGCCCCGAAGGCGGCGAGAACGGCGGCGAGGTCGTCGCGACCGGGACCCCGGAGGCGGTCGCGCGCGACGAGGACTCCTTCACCGGGAAGTACCTCCGCGACAAGCTTCCGGACGTCGACCTCGACGGGCCGCGTGCAGAGCAGCGCGCGCCGGCGGCGATGGACGACTGAGACGCTGACGCGGCGCACGGCCGCCGTCCTCGGCGTCGCGCGTGTGCCTGCGGACGGGTCGCACGGGTACCGTCCGTGACCGGTTCCGTTTCTGGACGGTCGACGGTCACGAATCTGACGCGACGCGATACGGGGGCTCCTGTCCAGAATCGCCTCGAGAAGTGCTCTCTCGGCGTGAATGCTAGCGTTGTCCGTCCGAACTGCGGGCTTAAACCCCGATATTGTAAGGTGGATTACAGTGGGGTTCGGCTAAGCACTGGATAACAAAGTGCCGTCCGCGGTAATCTCACGGTCGCGGAACGACGGGTGGCCATGGCACAGATACAACAACCGATTGCGGGTTCCAGATAGCATGAGTTCGACTGACGGTACTCCACAAAAGCTCTCCGAGGATCTCATCTTCGACATCCTCAAAAACCGGCGACGTCGCTACACGCTCCATTATCTCAAGCAGCAGGACCGTCCGGTCGAACTCAGCGAACTCGCCGAGCAGGTGGCGGCCTGGGAGAACGACACGACCGTCGAGGGGTTGTCCGCCAACGAACGCAAGTCGGTGTACACGTCGCTCTACCAGACCCACCTCCCGAAGCTCGCTGACGCTGGTATCGTGGATTACAACCAGAGTCGCGGGGTCGTCGAACTCTCGGAGAACGCCGCCCAGCTGGAGGGGTACCTGCGCCCGCAGGACGAGTTCCCGTGGATCAGGTACTACCTCGGCCTCGCCATCGTCAGCGCCGTCCTCGTCCTCGCCGACTGGCTCGGTATCCCGCCGTTTACCGCCATCCCGGACGAGATCTGGGGCGTCATCATCGTCGCGGCGTTCGCCCTCTCGGCGCTGGTCCACTACGTGCGCCGTCGTCATCTCGGCGACGCCGAGCGACCGCCGACCGCACGGTGACTGCGCGGACGGTCGAGTGAACCGGCCGCGGCGAGAGCCGGTACGGACGGACGGCCCTCCCCACGCGAGACGGCGCGTCGCGCTGACGGTCTCGCGTGCGACGACCTCACCGTCGGCGACCTCGCCGTAACCGGACGGTTCTGCCGAGCGGACGCGAACTACCGGCTGCTAGCCACGGTCTTCGTCGGCGTACAGCGGCTCACTCGTCCGATGTCGCCAGTCGACGGACGGTGGCCGATTGCGGGGGTAGCGCTCGCTTACGTTCCGCTTTCGCGTCGCTTTCCCGACGGTCGTGGTGGCGGCCGACCGTCGCCGCAGCTATCATCTGAACGACACGAACGCGACCCCGACGCCGTCGACGGGTACTGACGCTCCGGCGGAGCGCAGGACGGGAACATTTATCAGCGAAGGCGGGTTCAATCGAAGTATGAGCGTGACTGCGTCGGTAGTACGTCTCTAGCGTAGCGAAACGTTACGAGTCGGCCGCGTTCTCCCTGACAACTCGCAGCGACACGACTGACATTCTCCAGAACACATGACTGACGTGCCAGACGATTACGACCCGGAACGTATCGAGCAGAAGTGGCGGACGGAGTGGCAGGAGTCCGACGTGTACCGGCCGGACGAGGACGCCGACCTGGACTACGTCATCGACACGCCGCCGCCGTACCCGACCGGCAACCTCCACATCGGCCACGGTCTCCAGTGGTCGTACATCGACTTCGCGGCCCGCTTCCACCGACTGCAGGGGGAGAACGTGCTCTTTCCGCAGGGCTGGGACTGCCACGGCCTCCCGACCGAGGTGAAGGTCGAAGAGAACCACGGCATCCACCGGACGGACGTCTCCCGCGAGGAGTTCCGCGACCGCTGTATCGACCACACGGAGGAGCAGATCGACGCGATGAAGGAGACGATGAACGAACTGGGGTTCTCCATCGACTGGAACGCCGAGTACCGGACGATGGACGCCGACTACTGGGCGAAGACCCAGCGCTCGTTCGTCGAGATGGACGACTACGTCTACCGCGACGAACACCCCGTCAACTGGTGTCCGCGCTGCGAGACCGCCATCGCGGACGCCGAGGTCGAGAACGAGGACCGGACGGGGACGCTGTACTACGTCACCTTCGAGGGCGTGGGTAACGACGACATCGAGATAGCGACGACGCGACCGGAACTGCTGCCAGCCTGCGTCGGGATGGCCGTCGACCCCGACGACGAGCGCTACGCCGACCGGGTCGGCGACACCTTCGAGGTGCCCCTGTTCGGCCAGAAGGTCGAACTCATCGCCGACGACGACGTCGACGGCGACTTCGGGACCGGTGCGGTGATGGTCTGCACCTTCGGCGACAAGCAGGACGTCGACTGGTGGGCCGAACACGACCTCGACCTGCGCCCGGTGTTCACCGAGGACGGTCACCTGAACGAACTCGCCGGCGAGTTCGAGGGGCTCCCCATCGACGCGGCGAAGACCGAGGTCGCGGAGTCGCTGGACGACGCGGGCTACCTCAACGACTCGGAACCGACCGAGCAGTCGGTCGGCACCTGCTGGCGCTGTGACACGCCCATCGAGATCCTCTCGAAGGAGCAGTGGTTCGTCGAGGTCCGCCAGGACGAGATCCTGGAGCAGGCCGAGCAGGTCGAGTGGATCCCCGACCACATGCAGGCTCGCCTGGAGGAGTGGACCGAGGGGATGGACTGGGACTGGGTCATCTCGCGCCAGCGCGTGTTCGCCACGCCCATCCCGGCGTGGGAGTGCGACGAGTGCGGCCACTGGCACATCGCCGACCGCGAGGACCTGCCGGTCGACCCGACGGAGGACGACCCCGTCGTCGGCGACTGCCCCGAGTGCGGTGCGGACGCGTGGGTCGGCGAGACCGACGTGATGGACACCTGGATGGACTCCTCCATCACGCCGCTGCACGTCTCGGGCTGGCCCGACGACCTCGACCTCGACGAGTTCGACCCGGTCGGCCTGCGCCCGCAGGGCCACGACATCATCCGGACGTGGGCGTTCTACACCCTCCTGCGCACTGCGGCGCTGGCCGACGAGCACCCGTGGGACACCATCCTCGTCAACGGGATGGTGTTCGGCCCGGACGGCAACAAGATGAGCAAGTCGCGGGGCAACGTCGTCGCGCCCACCGAGGCCGTCGAGGAGTACAGCGCCGACGCCTTCCGGCAGTCGCTCGCGCTCGGCGGCCAGCCCGGCAGCGACATCCAGTTCCAGTGGAAGGAGGTCAAGTCGGCCTCGCGGTTCCTGACGAAGGTGTGGAACATCTTCCAGTTCGCCGCCAGCCACTTCGACGAGGACACCGCCGACGTGGCGGACCCGGCGTACCGCGACGCCGACCGCTGGATCCTCTCGAAGCTCTCGCGGACCGCCGACGCGGTCGAGGCGGACATGGCCGACCACCGCTACGACACCGCGCTGCGGACGCTGCGGGAGTTCGTCTGGGAGGACCTCGCGGACGACTACCTCGAACTCGTCAAGGGTCGCCTCTACGAGGGCCGTCCCGGCGAGCGCGACGCCGCCCGGCACGCGCTGTACACCTGCGTCTCAAGCGTCGTCCGGATGCTCGCGCCGTTCTCGCCGTACCTCACCGAGGAGGTGTACGACCACCTCCCCGGCACCGAGGGCAGCGTCCACCGCGCCGACTGGCCGGACGTGGCGATGCACGACGAGCAGGCCGAACTGGCCGGCGAGGTCATCGCCGAGGTCGCCGGCGAGGTCCGCGCCTGGAAGTCCGACGAGGGGATGGCGCTCAACGCCGACCTCGACCGCATCGAACTGTACGCCGACCTCGAACGCGCGCCGGACACCTACGACCTGAGCGAGACGGTGGCCGCGCCGGTGTACATCGAGCAGGGTCGCCCGAACGTCGAACTCGCCCCGGTCGACGTCGACCCGGACCACTCGTCCATCGGGCCGGAGTTCCGCGACCGCGCGGGTGCCGTCGTCGGCGCGCTCGAAGCCGCCGACCCCGCCGAACTGAAGGCCCAGAAGCAGACCCACGGCGAGGTCACCCTCGACGCCGGCGGCGAGGAGGTCACCCTCGACGGCGACTGGTTCGCGGTCGAGGAGGAGTACCGCGCCGAGAGCGGCGAGGAGGTCGAGGTGCTGGAGACCGAGCACGCGACGGTCCTCGTGTTCCCCTGACCGACGCCCGTCAGTCAGCGAGGACCTGACCGTCGAGATTCACGCTCGACGCCCGAACTGCGCCGCGAACTTCCCTCAGAGCTGCTTTTGCATGCAGGTCGCCGAGTCCGGACACAGCTCCGCGAACTCGGTCGTTCCCTGGATGCTCGACGGGACTGTCTCCCGGGCGACCGCCTCGTACCCGCGCTGGTTGAAGAACGCCGCTGCGGTCGTGGTCAGCAGGTAGAGCGTCTCCACCCCGCTAGTGCGTGCGCGGTCCTCCAGCGCGTCGCACAGCGCCGTCCCGTACCCCTGTCCGCGGTTCGACTCCGCGACGACCACGGACCGAAGGAGTCCGTTCGCTCCGTATCTCTCGATTCCGCCGATTCCGACGACTTCCGTCCCGGAGCGGGCGACGAAGAAACACTCCGGCTTCGAACGGACGTCCCGATGCGGAAGCTCGTTCGTTTCCAACAGGGATTCGACGCGAGCGACGTCGTCGTCGCTCGCCTGCCGGACGGTCAGCGATGGCGCGGTCATGCAGTATCGCTGTCCTCCTGTGAAGGCGTTCGGGCACTGCGCTGTGGTCGACGCATCGGTCAGCACACCTCGTCGGCGGGGAGCTGTCTGACTGTTATTCGGGCCCTGCCGCCGAGGTCGAACGCGAACCCCTCGCAGTCGTAGAAGCAGCGGACCAGCGCGTGGGCGCGGCGCCCGCCGACGACCAGGCCGCCGGCGGCCGCGATGGCCGCGGTGCCGACTAGGGGTCGACTCGCAACCCACGGCAGCACGGGGATCGCGGCGACCATGGCGTAGCTCAGGAGGACCTTCCGCCAGGTCGGCTGTTCGATTCGTGGACGGTCTCGTGGATCAGACGGTGGTCTGTACATTGATACGGTATCCTGTGTACTGGCGTCTGTCGTGGCTGTTCCAACTGACGCGGCCGGCGGCCCGCTCGTCACCGCGACGATGGCGCTCGTGCGGGCCCGTTCTCAGGCTACGACTCCGCCTCCGTGGCTGGCTTCTCGGCCTCGATCCTCGCCGAGACGACGTAGTCGCTCAGGTCGCGCTCGTCGTCCCAGTCGCGGATGAACTCGTCGCTGTCCGACTTCGGCTCGATGGATACGGCCGTGAATCCGGCGTCGGTCAGCATCGCCTCCAGCGCGGAGATCGACGCCGCTCCGCCGACGCACGCCGCCACCGACGACGGGTCGGCCTCCAGTTCGGTCGGTAGCTCCGTGGTCAGGACCACGTCCGAGATGGCGATGCGTCCACCTGGTCGGAGGACGCGATACGCCTCGCGGAACACCTGGGACTTGTCCGGCGAGAGGTTGACGACGCAGTTCGAGATGATGACGTCCACGGATGCGTCGGCAACCGGGAGGTGTTCGATCTCCCCCAGGCGGAACTCGACGTTCGACGCGTCGTTCTCTTCGACGTTGTCGCGGGCCTTCTCGACCATCTCGGGCGTCATGTCGACGCCGATCACGTGGCCGTCCGGGCCGACCTCCTGGCTCGCGAGGAAGCAGTCGAAGCCGCCGCCGGAGCCGAGGTCGAGGACCGTGTCACCCGCCTCAAGGCTGGCGATGGCGGTCGGGTTCCCGCAGCCGAGGCCCAGGTTCGCGTCCCCGTCGACGGCGTCGACGTCGTCGTCCGAATAGCCGAGCTTCAGCGACTGATCGGCGGCGGTAGTTCCACAGCAGGCGTCGTCGTCGCTGTCGTCGCTGCAACACGACGACGCTGTGGTCGACGACTCCTCGGCGATGCCCCCGTACCGTTCGCGCACCGCGGTGCGCTGCGCTGCCGGGTCGAGACCGTCGCCGTCCGCACTGCTGCCGTCCGTGCCGTCGCCGTCCGCGTCGACGGCGGGAGCCTCATCGGCCATTCTCTGCCCTCCTGTCGTCGAGGACGCGGAGCAGTCGTTCGGCGGCCGGCGTCGCGGTGTAGTACCGCCACCGTCCCTCCTTCCGCCGCTCGACCAGTCCGGCGCTGAAGAGCCGCGAGAGCGCCTGGCTGACCGCCCCCTGGCTCACGCCGAGCGCGGGCTCCAGTTCGCACACGCAGACGTCGTCGTCGGCCTCGGCGATGAGCCGAAGCGCCTCGTACCTGGTGTCGTTACCGAGGGTCGCGAGGATGTCGACGTCCGCAGCTACCTCCGACTCCGACAGCGAATGGGAGTGACTGGCCGAACAGCATCCGGTCTCTTGCTGGCGTTCCGTCTCGGCTCGCTGACTGTCCGTCTTCTGCCCACTCATTTTAGCACGTGCTAATATTAGACTTCGCTAATATAAGTCTGCTGGTCAACTGACGGTCGGGACTGGTGCGGACGAAGGCTGGAGCTACGGCGGCCAGGAACCGGTTCCGGACCCGCGATTCCGGTCGCTCACGGGGGGACGAACGCCGAGAAAGGGTCTATGGACGCGATTCGACGGCGCGTCAGAGCACCTGCCGCTGGCAGGAGCCACAGAGGTTCTCCTCTTTCACGTCGACCTCGCGGACGGTCGGCGAGAAGTTCATCACGCAGCGGGAGTTGTCGCAGTGTTCGAGGCCGATGGTGTGGCCGATCTCGTGGACGACCTCCTTGCGGACGCGGTCGGAGAAGACGTCGCTCGCCGACTTCGTGGCGAGGCCGCCGTCGGAGGAGGTCTGCAGGCGGTAGGTCGAGATGACGCTGCCGGCACCGTCGAGGTAGGCGAGGCCGAAGACGTAGTTGCGCCGCCGGTAGAAGAGGTCGCGGGGCGTGATGGCGATGTTCTTGTCGCCGGTGCCGACCCGTCCCGCGAGTTCGATGAAGTCCTCGGCGCGGTACTGGTCGCGGTTCGGGTCGTGGGACCCGGCCGGAATCTCCTGCCGTTCGTGCACCGTCACGTCGCTGTCGTAGACCGACCGCAGGGCGGCTGATGCCTCCCGCTTGACCCGTCCCGTCACGTCCCCCACGGGGACGATGTCAATCAGCATAGCAACCCATATGGCGGGGCCCCCCATAAACATCCCGCCGTGAAGCCGACCACCCGCGACGCCATCGTCGCCAAACTGGCCGACCGCGACGCCGCCGTCGAGGTTGGCGTCGGCAATCGTCACGACGTCGCCACCGCACTCGCGGCGGCCGGCGTCGCGGTGACCGCGACCGACGTCGTCCCCCGCGACGTCCCGGGAGACGTCGAGTTCGTCGTGGACGACGTGACCGACCCCGCCCCCGACGTCTACGCCGACGCCGAGGTGCTGTACGCGCTCAACCTGCCGCCGGAGCTCCACCGGCCGTTCGCGGCCGTGGCCCGCCAGCACGGGGCCGACGCCGTGTTCACGACGCTCGGCGCGGAACAGCCGGCCGTGGCCGTCCGCCGCGAGACGATCCCCGGCGACACCCTGTTCTGGGCGCGCGAGTAGGTTCCTCGTGCGGACGGAGTCGTCCGGTCGCGCGAACCGGCTCTTTGATACGCCGAACCAACGCACACCACAAAGTATTCGAGCGACGCGTTAGGACGACGACACATGGAGTTCGACATCGAGAACGGCCCGAGCAATGCGGTCCTCGTCGCGACGCTGGACGCTGACGAGCGCATCGAGGCGGACCCGGGGACCATGATCTCCCGGAGTGCTGCCGTCAAAAGCGACGCGACGAGCAACGGCGACGGTGCGACGGGCATGCTCAAGAGCGCGCTCAGCGACGAGCGCGAGGTCCTCAAGACCGTCTTCGAGGCGGAGGCGGACGGGAGTACCGTCACGCTCGGTCCCGACCTGCCGGGCGACATCACGCGCGTCGACCTGGCGGAGACTGGCCGCGTGAAGGTCCAGTCCGGCGGCATCGTCGCGTGGACGCCGGACGTCGAGAAGTCGACCGCCGTCAACGAGGCGGGCAACTTCTTCTCGTCGGGCGAACTCACCGTGCTGGCGCTCGACGGCGACGGCGTCGCCTTCCTCTCGGCCTTCGGCGCGCTGCGCCAGCACGACGTCACGCCCGAGGACCCGCTGGTCGTCGACGAGGACCACCTGCTCGCCTGGACCGACGGCCTGGACGTCAGCCGGACGAAAGACTCCAGCCTGAAGTCCTCGCTGCTCGGCGGCGAGGGCTTCGTCACGCGGTTCGAGGGCGACGGCCACGTGTGGCTGCAGACGCGCGACCCGCTCGTGCTCCGCGGGAACAACGCCTGACCGTACTCGAACAGTTCATTCTGTTCGTTGGCGTCTCTTTCCGGGACGCAGTTCGGATGCGGTTCTCCACCTCCGTGTCGGAAACCCGGTCGGCCGGCGGCCTGGCGGATTGAAAGGGCGAGGCTGGTTCGGCGTCTCCGCGAGCGCAGCGAGCGGATGGCTCGGACGACTCGCGGTGCTCGTCGTCCGGCGAACCCCGGCGACGAAAGCACCGCAGCCGCCGGAGGCGGCGAGGAGCACACCGAGCCGCGGGAGTCGAACCAGGCGAGGGCTTTCTGGCGGTCCTGCTGAATCGCTTCGTTTCGACCGCGCGTACTCTCTACACCCCTTCCAGAGCGCCAACCTAGTTTAGCCCGGCGTCCGAAGGGCCGGTATGATCGAACCGGACCTCGCCGACAGGGTCGCGCTCGTCACTGGGAGTTCGAAGGGCGTCGGCCGCGAACTGCTGCTCTCGCTGGCCGACTGCGGCGCGGACGTGGCCGTCCACTACCGCAGCAGCGACGAGCGGGCGCGGGAGGTGGCGACGGTCGCCCGCGAGCGCGGCGTCGACGCGACGGTCGTCCAGGGCGACGTGACCGACCCGGACGACGTCGACGCGCTGTTCTCGGCCGTCGAGGAGGACCTCGGGAGCGTCGACGTGCTGGTGAACAACGTCGGCCCGTTCGCGCCGAAGCACTGGGAGGAACTGTCCGTCGAGGAGTGGAACGCCGTCCTGCTCGGGAACGTCAACAGCACCTACCTCGCGTCGCGGCGCGCGCTCGACGGGATGCGCAAGCAGGGGTACGGCCGCATCGTCAACGTCGGGTACGCCAGCGCCGAGAAGGGCCTCGTCGCGCCGAAGAACGCGCCGTACTTCATCGCCAAGGCGGGCGTGCTGACGTTCACGCGGATGCTCGCCGCCGACACCCAGGACGACGGCATCACGGTCAACGCCGTCTCGCCGTACGTCGTCGAGAACTCCGACGTGTTCCCGGACGAACTCCCCCGCGGACGCCCCGCGGAGTTCGACGACCTCTCGCAGGCGGTCCGTTTCTTCCTCGAAGAATCGAGCGGCTACCTCAGCGGCGTGAACGTAACGGTCGACGGCGGGTGGCTCCCGGAGAAGGTGTAGCCGTCGGCGCGAACGGTTAACTCGCCGCGCGTCGAACTCCGACGTGCCATGTCATCGGGGGAGAAACCGACGCCGGTCGAGATTCCGGTGGACGGCGTCACGCTCGAAGGCGACCTCGGGATTCCCGAGGGGGCGACCGGACTGGTCGTCTTCGCGCACGGGAGCGGCAGCAGTCGGAAGAGCCCGCGCAACCAGTTCGTCGCCGAGCGCCTGCGCGACCGGGGGCTCGGGACCTTGCTCTTCGACCTGCTCACCGAACAGGAGGACCAGCGGTACGAGACGCGCTTCGACGTCGACCTGCTGGTCGACCGCCTCGTCGCGGCGAGCGAGTGGGTCGACGAGGAGGCCACGACGCGCGACCTCCGGGTGGGGTACTTCGGGTCGAGCACCGGCGCGGCCGCCGCGCTCCGGGCCGCGGCACGCCGGGACGTCGACGCCGTCGTCTCGCGCGGCGGCCGCGTCGACCTGGCGTCGGCGGTGCTCGGGGAGGTGACGGCGCCGACGCTGTTCGTCGTCGGCGGCGCGGACCACACGGTGCTGGAACTCAACCGCGAGGCATACGACGACCTGACCTGCGAGAAGTCGCTCGAAGTCGTGGAGGGCGCGGGCCACCTCTTCGAGGAACCCGGCGCGCTGGAGGCGGTCGCCGACCACGCCGGCGACTGGTTCGTCGACCACCTCGCGTGAGCGCGCGAGCCCTTCCGCTTTTTGCCGCCGTCGTCGTAGCCGACGGCATGTCTCACGCCGGACCGTCCGCCGCCCAGCGCTTCTACGGGCGGTGGGCGCGGCTCTACGACGTCCTCGCGTCGGCAACCCCCGGACTCGCCCGCCTGCGCGACCTGGCGGTCGACCGCCTCGACCTCGCGCCGGGCGACACCGTCGTCGAGATGGGCTGTGGCACCGGCGCGAACTTCCCGCACCTGCGCGACCGCGTCGGCCCGTCGGGGACGGTCGTCGGCGTCGACTTCACGCGAGAGATGCTCGCACAGGCCCGCGACCGGGTCCGGCGGGAGGGCTGGACGAACGTCCACCTCGTGCAGGCCGACGCCGCCTCGTTCGCGCCCCGGGAGCCGGTCGACGCCGTGCTGGCGACGTTCGTCGTCGGGATGCTGGACGACCCCGCCGCGGCCGTCGACGGGTGGGTCGACTCGCTGCGCCCCGGCGGTCACCTCGCGCTGCTGGACGCCGCCCAGAGCGGACGAGCCTCCGCCTGGCCGGTCGACGTCGCGTTCCGCGGCCTCGTCCTCGCGTCGACGCCCGGCGACCGGTCCGGGTTCGACGACCCGCCCTGGCAGGTGCTCGACGAGCGGGTCGCGGCGGCGCGAGCGGCGCTGGCCGAGCGCGCGGTCGACGTCGCGGACAGCGAGCACGTCCTCGGCGTCGTCCGCGTCACCGGCGGGCGGGTCCCCTGAACCGCGCTGGCGTCGTCAGTCGTCCGCGGGCGAGGGGCTGGGCGTCATCTCGACGTCGCCGCCGACGCCGAGTTCGTCCAGCGCGACCTGGGCGGCGCGCTTGCCCGACAGCAACATCGCGCCGAACGTCGGTCCCATCCGGGTCAGGCCGTACGTCGTCGCGGTCGCCAGCCCCGTGGCGACGAGGCCGTCGTGGACCGTCCCGGTGTGTTCGACGACCTCGTCCTCGCTCTTGGCGACCCACATCGAGTCGTGACCGGGCGAGTCGTGGCCGGGCGCGCCGTACTCGTCGTCGCCCGACCGGTCCATGCCGGTGGTGTGCTCCTGGGCGTGCTCGATGCCGGGAGCGTCGAGGACCCCTCGTTCCTGCAGCTTCGAGACGACGACCGCCTCGTGGCCCGTGGCGTCGACGACGAGGTCGGACTCGACCGCGATGGGGTCGACGCAGGTCAGTTCGCGCGGCAGGGCGTGGACCGGCGTCCAGTTCATCACGACGCCGCCGACGTGGTGGCCCTCGCGGACGACCACGTCGGTGAACTCCGTCATGTTCTGCATCTTCGCGCCGGCGTCGCAGGTCGCCTCGATGAGCGCCGAGCAGGCGTGGGGCCCGTTGGCGACGTAGAGGTCCTCGCTCTCGTCGCTCGCCTCGTAGGGCACGTCGAGTTCGTCGAGGACGGACTGGGCGGGGTCGCGCACGGTGACCTTGTTCATCAGGAAGCCGCCGAGCCAGAACCCGCCGCCGAAGTAGTTGTTCTTCTCGACGACCATCGTCTTCACGCCGCGCTCGGCGAGTTCCTTCGCGGCCGTCAGCCCCGAGGGACCGCCGCCCACGACGACGACCTCGCTCTCGCTGAAGTCGATGAACTCGTCGCTCCACTCCTGGCCGATAGCGCGCGTTACCTCCGCTTCGCCGACGTCGCTGAAGCCGTTGAACTCCTGCATACCACCTAGTGATATACCTGGGTGGTTGAAAGTAGTTTCCCCCGGGACTCGGCGTCGTCGTCTGGAACGCGACTCGCACCGGGCGTCGCGGTCGAGGACAGGATTGCCGCCAGAGGGGCCGAACGGCCGGAATCACGGTTTCGGTTCCGGCGACGGTCTGTCTGACCATCAGGGTTATATGGGTGGTGTGCCTTACCATAGCACGTATGGCTTCCGCACCAACCGGCGACGCTGACGAATCCGTTTTCGACCAGTTCCTGTCCGACCGTGGTCACGAGACAGAGCAGGTAGACTGGGAACGGGAGTACAACAAGAAGCAGTGCCCGGAGTGCGGCGGACTCCACGACCTCTCGGCGGCCGACTGTACCGTCTGTGGGTGGTCCCCGTAGCGGCGACCAGCGACCGACCGAACCGCCTTCCGAACGCCATTTTTAGGAGTGTCCCTGCCGGAGAGCGTGTGCGCCGACGATTCCGGCGCGGAACGAGCCCGCACGGAAGTCCACCAGTGCACGGGTTGGCCAGCGAGCAGGCCCGCCAGGGCGCGACGTCCGTCGCGGACCGCGGCCGCGGTACGGCGTGGCTACTCCCGGTAGGCGCGCCCACGTGAGCCTACAGGGCGGTGATGATGCCCGCGCCGACGACCACCAGCGTCGCGCCCGCGACGACGCCCCGCGTCACGCGTTCGAGGTCCTTCAGGAGGAAGTAGGCGAACCCTGTCGTGAACAGCGGCGCGGTCCCGGTCAGCGGGTCGACGACGGCGATGCGGCCCTCCGGGAGCGCCAGCGCGGCGAACAGCGACAGCAGCGCGACCGCCGTGAGGAGGCCGCTGACGGCGAACCGGCCGTAGGTCCGCCGGGGGGCGTCCAGCACGTCCCGGCGACCGCGCGCGACGGCGTACGCCGCGAGCGCGACGAGCGCGGCGGTCTCGTTGATCGCGACCGCCTGCAGCGGCGTCGCCGGCGTGACGTCGAGGCCGAACCGCCGGACGACGTTGCCGACGGCGAACGCGGCCGCGGCGGCGAGCGGGAAGGCGAGGTCGCGGGGCTGCCAGCCGCGGACGTCGCCGCCTTTGGCGAGCGCGAGCACGGCGAGGCCCGCGACGAGCACGACGATGCCGACCGCCGTCGCGACCGACACCGGTTCGCCCAGCCACGCGAACGCCAGCGCCGTGGCGAACAGCGGGCGCGCGCTGATACCGGCGCTGTTGACGCTCGCGCCGACGCGGTGGACGCCCTCGAACGTCGCCAGCCGGCCCACCGCGGTGCCGACGAAGCCGGCGAAGAGGAAGACAGCGATGGCGCTCGGGGCGAGCGCGGCGAGCGGGTCGGTGCCGCGCAGCGCGAACAGCGCGACCCAGTAGATGGTGCTGTCGACGACGACCACGACCAGCGACGCCTGGAGCGCGCTCCCGCCGGCGTCCATCCCTCGCTTCGAGACGACGGGCTCGAACCCCCACAGCAGCGCGGGGACCAGCGAAAGCGCGTACACGTCGAGCGGTGACGCCATCGCCGGTACTCGCCGCTCCGGCGGCTTAGCTGGTGCGGTCCCGTTCCGGTCGTTCGGTCGGTGCGGTCCGGCTTCGTGGATTCGTTGCAGCAGCGTCGAAGGATGCCGATAGACATTTAGTGTAACATAAAAAATTGGTTCGTGGGAGAGAGAGCATGCCAGAGTGCAAGAACTGCGGCACGTTCGTAACCGCCGACTACGCACGGGTGTTCACCCCCCAGGGAGTCGACGAACCCCGCGTCTGCCCGGAGTGCGAGGACAAGATACGTGACGGCGCCGACGTCCGCGAGGCGCGCTCGCCCCGCGGCAACTGACGCCGTCGGACCGTCCCGTTTTCCAAACAATCGAGGCCGTCGCGCCGTCTCGATTCACGTCGTTTTATGGGTTCCCGTCACCTGTGGTGGTGTAATGACGACGACCGAGGCCGAGACGGACGCGAAAGTGACCCGGCTGTTCGGTGGACCGGGAAGCGGTAAGACGACCGAACTGCTGGACCGCGTCGAGGACATCCTCGACCGCGACGACGTGGACGTCAACGACGTGCTCGTGGTCTCCTACACGCGAGCGGCGGCGAACGAGGTCCGTGAGCGCCTCGCGGAACGGCTCGACGTCGACCCCCGGACGCTCCAGGGGAACGTCTGTACGATGCACGCGAAGGCGTACGAACTGCTGAACCTCTCCCGCGGCGACGTGGTCGGCGAGAGCGACAAGGAGGAGTTCTGCGAGGAGTACGGACTGGAGTACGAGGACGAGTACAGCGGCTCCGGTCGGCGGACCGCGCGCTCGACGACGCTGGGCAACAAGATAATCGCCACCTCGCAGTGGCTCCAGCGCACCCGGCGCGACGTCGCCGACTGGTACGACGTCCCCTTCCAGTGGAACGAGGAGGAGGTCCGTCTGCCGCCCGAGATCGACCCGAACGCCCAGGAGGGCAACAAGTACACGCCGACCTGGCCGAGCGACGACGACCGCTTCGACGTCCCCGAGGCCATCCGCGGCTGGCGCACGTACAAGGGCGAGAACGACCTCGTCGGCTTCGCGGACATGCTCGAACGGGTGAAGCAGCGCTCGCTCCTGCCGAACGTCGACTACCTGGTCATCGACGAGTTCCAGGACATCACCCAGCTCCAGTACGACATCTACGAGGAGTGGAAGCCGCACATGGAGAACGTCCTCATCGCGGGCGACGACGACCAGGTCGTCTACGCCTGGCAGGGTGCGGACCCGCAGCTGCTGCTCGGCGAGGGCGGCAACGACGTCATCCTCGACACCTCCCACCGTCTCCCCTCGAAGATACTGAAGGTCGTCCAGCAGGAGGTCGGCCACATCGACGAGCGCCAGGAGAAGAACCTCTCCCCGCGCGTCGAGGGCGGCACCGTCGAGGCCGTCGAGAGCCCGTCGATGTTGGAACTCGTGCGCAACGTCCGCTACACCGTCGAGGAACACGACGGGACGCTGATGGTGCTGTTCCGCGCCCGCTACCAGATGTTCCGGTTCATCGACGAGTTCATCGACGAGGGCATCCCGTTCAGCACGCTGACCGACCAGCGGATGTGGACCGACCGGCTGAACCAGTACGTCGACGCCGTCGAGAAGGTCGACCGCGATGAACCGGTCGACGGCCTGGAGGCCCGACGGCTCGCCGACATGCTCGCCGACTCGGCGTTCGGAACGAACGAGCGCGACGACTTCTTCGACGACATCGACGAGCGCAAGGAGGAGGCCGGCGTCGACGACCTCACCGAGATCGAGGTCGACCCCGAGTTCGTCACCGACCACGTCCCGTTCATGCCCGCGCCGTCGTCGGCCGCCGACATGGTCCGGAAGGTGACGAGCTACCAGCGCAACTCGATGGAGGCGTACTTCGCGGGCGACTACCGCGACATGGACCGCGACCGCGTCCGCGTCGGCACCATCCACAGCGCCAAGGGTCGCGAGGCCGACCACGTGTTCGTCGCCACCGACCTCACCGAGAAGGTGGTCGAGCAGATGGCCGCCTCTATCGACGACGAGACCGAGGTACCCGAGGTCGACGAGTTCACCTCCCGGACCGACCCCGTGCCCATCCTGACCGACAACGAGCGCCGCGTCTTCTACGTCGGGATGAGCCGTGCCCGCGAGCGCCTCGTGCTCATGGAGAACCTCGTCAGCGGCGCGCCGACGCTCCCCATCGACGTCCTCCTGGACAACGAACCGGGCGAGATGACGGTCGAGGACGTGCTCGGCGAGGAAGTCGAGACCACGCCCTGAACACCCGGCGACTCTCCTCCGTACTTTTCCGGTCCGTCCGCGGTCCCGGTCACTCCTCGTCGTCGGTCGAGGTCACTCCTCCTCGTCGTCGGTCGTGGCGACGCGGCCGGCGACGCGCTGGGCGACCGCCGCCGGCAGGTCCGAGGGCGTCGTCAGCCACTCCTGGAGGACGACCATCAGGACGCCGACGGCGACGAACGCGCCGCCGACCAGGGCGTCGCCCGCGACCAGGCGGTCGACGCCCAGCAGGGCGACGGGGAGCGCGAACACCAGCGTCGCCGCCAGGCTGACGGTGTCGAGGATGCCGAGGTTCATGCACGCCGGTAGCCTGCGGGCGAGTAAAAGTCCGCCGGGAGTCGGTGAGTGCACGGTTCGCCGACCGCCCCGTTCGGCGAACCGTCCGCCGGAGGGGCGACCGGCGTCGTGGCCGGACGGGGGTACGGTCGCGGTCCGGCGTCGCGACCGGCTTCCGGAAGGACTTTCACCCGACCGCCACCACGAATCTGGTATGTTTACCGGAATCGTTGCGGAGTCGGGCGAGGTGCGCGAGGTCGTCGACGACGAGGGCGGCCGGCGGTTGACCATCGCTGCCGACGAGGTGCTCGACGGGCTGGACCACGGCGCGAGCGTCAGCGTCAGCGGCGCCTGCCTCACGGTCGAGGCGTTCGACGACGAGACGTTCGAGGTGTTCCTGGCCAGCGAGACGCTGGAGAAGACGTACTTCGACGTGGTGGAGGTCGGTGATTCGGTCAACCTCGAACGCGCGCTCCGGGCCGACGCGCGCCTCGACGGCCACTTCGTCCAGGGGCACGTCGACACCGTGACCGAGGTGGTGGACGTCCGGGAAGTTGGCGAAGACTGGGAGTACGAGTTCGCGGTCCCCGAGGCGTACGACGCCTACGTCGCCGACAAGGGGTCGGTGGCGCTCGACGGCATCAGCCTCACGGTCGCGGAACGGGGCGAGGAGACGTTCACCGTCGCCGTCATCCCGACGACGCGGGAACTGACGAACCTCTCGGGGAAGGAGCCCGGCGACCCGGTCCACCTCGAGGTCGACGTGCTGGCGAAGTACGTCGAACGGATGCTGGACGACTAGTCGCTGGCGGCCGAGGCCGCGGTCCGCTCGTACATGCGACGGTAGCGCGACAGCTTCCGGTAGAGCAGGAAGCCGAAGATGCCGTCGTAGACGAGCACGAAGCCGACGAACGCCGCCGACTCGGGAACGCTCGGGTAGAACGCGGTGACCATCGCGGGGACGACGCCGACAAGCGAGTTGTAGGTCGCGTGGATGAACGACGCGACGATCAGCCCCTTCACGACGATGGGGCCGGCGTTCTCGCGGTTGAACTTCGCGAGCCCGAGGTAGTAGCCCGCGAACGCCGAGTAGATGACGTGGCCCGGCCCGGCGAACAGCCGGAACACAGCCGTCCGGCCGGCCCGGAAGAACGTCTCGGCCGTCGTCGACGTCGCGAGGACCTCCTGGCTGATGTAGATGGCGTTCTCGATGGTGGCGAAGCCCAGGCCCGCCATCGCGCCGTACACCGCCCCGTCGACGACGGCGTCGAACGAGGGCCGCCGGTAGGGGTAGAGCCGTATCGCGAGCCACTTCACCGTCTCTTCGACGGGCGCGACGACGATGTAGAAGAAGAGCACCATCCCCACGACGGGGACGCCCTCGAACGCCGGGAGCGCCAGGGTGTTCACGACGGCGGCGAACCCGGCGAACAGCACGCCCAGCATGAAGGTCCCGACGAGCAGTTTCAGCGGTTCGCCGGTCGTCACGTCGGCGTGCCAGATGTACGCCGCGAGCGCGGTCGCCGGGACGACCGACAGCAGCACGAACGCGCCGACCCAGGGGTCGGTGAGCGCCGCCAGGCCGCCGAGGGCGAACTGGGCGGCGAGGATGACGGCCGCGAGCAGGACGACGACGACGCGCGTGATCGTCACGATGCCGCCGTAGACCCGCGCCGCGAACCAGTCGAGGCGACTGCGCTCCTCCCAGGTCGAGACCCCGTAGAGGTCGACGGAGTCGTCGGCCGAGCGTGCGACCGGGTCCCGTGATTCGTCCATGCGGTGGGATGCGTACGGGGAGGCGGTAAATCGTTCGGCGACCGACCATTATTATCCCTAAAATGTATTTATATTCCATTCATTCTCGTAGGGGTGTGCTTATCACTGACTATCGGGGACGCTGTACCAACATGGCTCCGTACAGTTCGAGCAGGGGGATGATGTACTCCGCACCCCCGACCGCAGACGACACGACCGAGAAACGAAACGAGACACGATCCGCGGACGCCGTCGCGGCCGACGGCGGGGCGGACGACGCGCTCGACGAGGAATCGACGACGGACGCCGGATCGCCCAACGAGATCGGCGCTCCCGGCGTGACCGACGCGAACTGGACCGGCAGCGTCCCCGCCGACGACTGACTCCGGACGACACTTCTGGGTCGCGTCGGCGGGCCGCCCGGCGACCGACCTCGCCACCCTCAAAAGGTCACCCCACGAACTGGGTGACATGCCAGCTACCGCCGACCGTTACGTCGTTCTCCGACCGCCGGAACCAGCACGTCCGGCGTCGCCGCGACCATGAGCACGGTGCGCGTCCGCGGCATCTACACGACCGCGCTGACCCACCTGCTCACCGACGAACGTGACGAGTACGACGTGGTGCAGGCGTCGCCGCCCATCCGGCGACGCTTCGACCGCGAGTTCGGGACCGCCGAGTACGACGCCACCGTCGAGACGACCGACGACCGGCAGGGGGTCGGCGTCTTCGGACCGGACGCCGCGGCGGTCGCCGCCGACCTCGCGGACGTCGGCCGCGACACGTTCCGCTGGACCGACGCCGCGCCGCGCGGTGCGGTGTTCCACGGCGTCGTCGACGAGACGCTCGGCAGCGGCGCGGTCGTCGACCTCGGGGACCGCGAGGGGTTCCTCCCGTTCCGGACGGTCGACCGCCGCGTGGACGAGGGCGACCGCGTGCGCGTGCAGGTCCACGACCCGGCCGCGCCCTGGGAGAGCGACCGGCCGCTGCTGGGGACCGACGTCGAGGTGTTCGGCGGCGTCGCCAGCCTCTCGCAGGGCGTCGGCAGCGTGGTCGCCAGCGCGCCGGACGACGCGAGTCGACGCGAGCTCGCCCGGACGACCGAGATGCTCCCGACCGAGGTCCCCGACGACTGGGGCGTCCGCTGGGAGTACGCCGCGAGCGAGGCGAGCATCGACGAGATGGACGCCGCGCTCGCTCGGGCCGTCGACGCGGCGACGACGGTCGAGGACGCGCTCGCCGACGCGCCCGACCCCGGCGAGCACGCGACCCAACTCGTCGCCGCGCCGGAGGAGACGGCGTGGCTCTGGTTCGGCCGCGAGTCGCGGTTCGAACTCGACGCCGTCCGCCGCGCGGTGGCGACCACGATGCCGGGTCACCACCGGGTTAAGGCCGCCGACGAGGCCGCCAGCACCGCCGTCGACTTCGTCGAGGACCTCTGCGCGCCCGCTGAGTCGTTCCCGACCGGGGCCGCGCTGCGGCAGTTCGGCCCGGCGGAGGGCGCGAGCGTCGCCATCGACCACGGCAAGCCGGACGGCCGCTGCTTCTCGCTCGGTCGCGGCGAGGTGACCGACTGCGACCCGGAGGAGGGGACCGTCACCGTCCGTCGGCAGATGCGCGGCGGCGGCGACTACGACGCGCTCGGCGTCCCTCGCGAGGACGGCGACGTGGCGGTGACGAAGCTCCGGGAGGGTCGCTGGTGGTACCCGACGGTGTACCGGGACGAGGACGGCGACGCGAAGGGCACCTACGTCAACGTCTGCACGCCTGTCGAACTGTTCCCGTCGTCGGTCCGGTACGTCGACCTCCACGTCGACGTGGTGAAGTTCCCCGACGGCCGCGTCGAGCGCGTTGACGACGACGAACTCGACGCCGCCGTCGAGGACGGCGACGTCTCCGAGGCCCTCGCGGAGAAGGCGCGCTCGGTCGCCGCGAGCGTCGAGTCGGCGCTCAGGTGAGGTCCGACCGCCGCGAGATGATCGCCGCGGTGAGCAGCGCCACCAGCAGTGCGGCCCCGCCGATCCGCGGGTGGTCGAGGACCGTCGCCGGGTCGAGCAGCGACCCGTCACCCTGGCCGTCGCCGGGCGTCGTCGCTCCCGGCGAGTCCGCCACCCTGAGCGTTCCCGCCCCGACGCCGTCGACGGCGAGCCGGCGCTCTCCCGTCTCGTTCGCGCTGTAGGTGAACGTCACCCGCTCCGAACCGTCGGCCGGCACCTCGACCCGTTCGCTGGCGACCACCTCGCCGCCGACGGTGAGGTTCGCAGCGACCGTTCTCGCACTCTCCCCGCCGTTCTCGACGGTGGCGGTCACGGTGACCGTCTCGCCCGGCGCGACCGTCGTCGCCGAGAGCGTCGCGTTCGTGACGGCCACGGCGCCGGGCCGGTGGACGTCGACGGTCGCCGTCGCGGTGACCGCGTTGCCGCCGTCGTCGACGACCGTCACGTTGACGTCGCGGGTTCCGGCGGCGTCGTAGGTGTGCTCGACGGTCGGCCCGGTCGTGGTCCGTTCGACGCTCCCGTCGCCGTCGAAGTCCCAGCGGTAGCGTTCGACGTCACCGTCCGGGTCGGTCGTCCCGCTCGCGTCGAGGGTGACCGCCTCGCCGACGAAGCCGTCGGCGGCGGCGAGCGCGGCGTCGGGCGGAGCGCCACAGCCGCCGGACCGGACGACCACCGGTTCGCTCATGTCGAGTTCCGTCCGCGTGGGACTGGACGCGTTGCCCGAGACGACCGCCCAGGACGTGATCGGCTCCGTCGGCCTGTCGGGCGTGTAGAGGGCGGCGTCCTCGTTGAACGTCGGCGCGATGGTGAGGCTGAAGTCGCCGGCCAGCCCGCGGAAGACGCCGCCGTCGGTGCGCGACCCGCCCCAGCGCCAGTCGATGCGGTTCCGGTCGAAGCGGTCGTCGCGGCCGTCGTAGGTGTCGTCGACGAGCACCCACTCGCCGCTGTCCGGCAGGCCGTCGAACCGGAAGGTGACGGCGCTGCGGGGGAGCGGCCGCACCTCGCGGGCTGCCCGTTCGTCGTGGACGACGACGAGGCTGACGACGCCGTCCGGCCCCTCGTAGAGGAACAGCGAACTCGCGTTCTCGCGCGTGAACCGGTCGGGCACGAACGAGCTGTACCGGTAGCTGCTCTCGTTGGTGTACGGCGTCCGGTAGTCGTAGAACTCGTCGACGCGCTGGTTCCCCTGGAACGGCTCGACCGGGACGCAGGTGTCGCCCTGCTTCACCGAGAACGTTCCGGCGTCGGCGGCGGGCGCGTCCGGCAGGTCGTCGCCGGGCAGCCCCGGCGGCGGCCCGGGCGGCAGGGCGACCGCGAGGCCGCTCAGCACGACCGACGCCACGACGAGCAGCGCGACAGCGGTCGCGCCCCGTCTCATCGGTCGTCCGGCCCCCGCGATGGGTCGCGATTCGTCCAACTGTCCTCCGGTCCGGCGTGCGGGTCGTCGGGTGAGACGACCGACGCGCGGGCGGGGGGTGTGCTCTGCTCCGCCAGGCGACGCTCGGTCACCGCGTCGGTCGTGGTCTCGGGGCGGCTCACTGCCGACCCGAACGGGGGACGGGGTCTTCGTTATACGCCGCCTGACGGCGAGTAGACGCGCACTGACGTCACGCTACCCGGCGAGCGCCCCGAGCACGGCGTCGCCCTCGACGTACGCCAGCCAGCCGGCGAACGGGAGCGAGACGACCAGCCACGTCACCCTGAACGGGGTCGGGTCCCCGGCGACGGTCGCGTCCAGCGCGGCGACGCCGGCCCAGGCGACGACCCACAGCGCGCCGACGAACAGCGCGTGCTGTCGGCGGGACGGGTCGCGGCCGAGGACGACGTACGCGCCAGGGAGGGCGACGACGAGCAGCGGCAGCGCGAACACAACCTGCGTGAACGGGTCCGGCGGCGAGAAGACGGCGCCGAGCAGGAAGGTGACCAGTAGCGCGAGCGGGAGGGCGTTCCCGGCGCGTTCCAGGGAGACCATGCCTGACGGGTCGCGTCCGCGGAACTTAGTCCTCCGCCAGCAGGTCCGGCAGGTCGTTCACGGAGTCGAGAACGGCGGCCGCGCCGGCGTCCTCGTACTTCCGCCGGCCCGACTCGCCGGTGAGCCCGCCCGTGAGCACGCCGACGCCGTGGTAGTCGCGGTCGGGGTCCGCCTCGGCGGCGTTGACCGCCGTCCGCACGTCGTCGAGCGTGTCGCCGACGAAGACGACGCTCCCGGCCTCGAACCGCTCTGCGAGCGTCGTCAGCGCTCGCGGGTGGGGCTTGCCCTCCTCCCAGTCGTCCATCGTGAACCGGCGGTCCGCCGGCACGTCGACGCCGGCCCGCTCCAGCGCGATGTCGGCCTCCGCCGCGGGGCGGCCGGTGACGACGCCGACCGGGTACCGCTCGGTGAGCGTCGCGACCGTCTCCGGGTCGACCAGCACCGGTTCGTCGTCGATGTATCCCAGTTCGTCCCCCGCGCCGTCCGCGTCCTCGGCGAGGTCGGGCTCGCCGCCCTCGATCTCGGCGTACAGGTCCGGACCGAGGTAGAGCTGCTGGAACACGTCGCGCAGGCGCTCGCGGTCCCACGCCTCGCGGACGCGCTCGGCGGCCGCCGCGGACAGCGCGTCGTCGACGACCGCCTCAGCGGCCGCGACGCCGCTCCCCGTCTCCGCGATGCGGTCGGTGAACTCGTCGACCGACGCCGACAGCCCCTCGCGGCTCGCGAGGACGTACAGCGCGGCGGCGTCCGTGAGCTCCCAGTCGTTGTTGAACCCGCCCGCGTCCTTGAACGCCTGCACGTCCGCCTTCGGGATGGTGTCCCCGTAGACGTGGTCGACGGCGTCGACGATGGCGCGGCGGTAGGAGTCGGCGACGTCCACGAGCACCCCGTCGATGTCCAGCACGACAGCGTCGGCTTCCATGCCCGTGCGCTGGCGGCGAATCGCCAAGGGTCTGCCGGATTCGCGCCGCCGGTCGCGACCCGTCCCGGCTGGTTCGACCGCCGTTGCGCTCCCGGATGAACCGCTCCCCCACCTTTATCATTCTGGGTGGCGGCGTGGTAGCATGGCGATAGAAACCGTTCTGCTCGCGGTAGGACCGGGGGACGAGGACCGGGCTGACCAGCTCTCCTCGGCCGTGGCCGACGTGGCCGGGCCGGCCGGCGCGACGGTCGTTCTCGCGCACGTGTTCACCGACGACGAGTTCGAGGAGGTGGTCGACCGGCTGGACTACGACCCGACGGGCCAGCCGAATCCGGACGAGGTCGCGGCCAGGCACGCGACCATCCGCTCGCTCGCCGACGACCTCGACGAGGCCGACGTGGGCTACGCCATCCGGGGCGCCGTCGGCGAGCACGGCGAGACCATCGTCGACCTCGCGGAGGCCGTCTCCGCCGACAGCGTCTTCGTCGGCGGACGCAAGCGGTCGCCCACCGGCAAGGCCGTCTTCGGCAGCACTGCACAGGAAGTGATGCTCTCGGCGCCCTGTCCCGTCACCTTCGTCCGGACGGACTGAGTCAGGCCGTCAGCCCCTTCGCGACCGAGTCGAGTAGCAACTCGCGAATCTCCGCGTACCAGCCATCCCCGTACTCCCCGAACTCCTCCTCGTAGAGCGCCAGCAATCCGATCGACTTCATGAGACCGAAGAACGGCAGCGGGTCGACCGCCCGCATCTGGCCGTCGCGCTGCCACGCCTCGAGGATGGGCGCGAGCGCGTCCAGCATGACCTGCATCTCCTCGGCGATCGCTTCCTCGGAGACGTCGCGGTAGACGGTCTCGTGCTCGTTCTCGAGGACGACCCGCTGTATCGGCGGACTCTGCTCGATCCAGGTGAGATACACCTCGAACAGCGTCCGCAGGCCGGTCTCCGCGTCCTCGACGCCGTCGAGCTCGCTCGCGAGCGCGTCGAGGAAGTCGTCGCGCTCGCGCACGAACACCTCGAAGTAGAGCTCCGACTTCGAGTCGAAGAAGCGATAGAACGTGCTCTTGGCGATGCCGACCTCGTCGGTCACGTCCGCGACGTTCGTCTTCTCCGGCCCCCACCTGAGGAACAGTTCCCGTCCCGTCTCGATCAGGTTCTCCCGGATCTCCGCCCGTTCCTCGTCGCTGAATCCCCGCATGGACGACCGATGACTCCATGATTCATTAAGTTTTTACTTTCCCACGTCGTCCACCGACGGGAGACGCCGTCGGCCAGCGACCCGACTCGTCGGTCGTCCGTGCGTCGGGGTCGTCGCCGGACGGTGCGAGACCGAACAGTTCGCCGACCGGTCGGCGGCACAGAACTCGCTGGCGAGTAAATGCTTGTAGTTAAGTGTGCAGGCGGTCGTTTGTACAGCTAAATGGGCTACTACGCGGGCGTCGACCTGGGTGCGACGAACGTCAGGGCGGCAGTCGCCGACGAGGAGGGGACGGTCATCGCGACCCACGACCGTTCCACCCCACAGGGCCCGGCCGGTATCGCCGTCACGGAGGCCGTGCTCGGATGTCTGCGCACGGCGTGCACGTCGGCGGACGTCGCGCCGTCGGAGATACGCGCGGCGGGCATCGGCAGCATCGGGCCGCTGGACCTCGCCGAGGGGACGGTCGACAATCCGGCGAACCTGCCGGACAGCATCGACCGCATCCCGCTGACCGGTCCCGTCGAACAGTTGATAGAGAGCGACCAGGTCTTCCTCCACAACGACACCAACGCCGGCGTCATCGGCGAGCGCTTCCACAGCGACCGCAACCCGGACGACATGGCGTACGTCACCATCTCCAGCGGCATCGGTGCCGGCGTCACCGTGGACGGCAACGTCCTCTCCGGGTGGGACGGCAACGCCGGCGAGGTGGGGCACATGGTCGTCGACCCGCAGGGGCGACGCACCTGCGGTTGCGGCCGCGAGGGCCACTGGGAGGCGTACTGCTCGGGCGACAACATCCCCGAGTACGCCCGGATGCTCGCCGACGAGTCCCAGGTCGACACCGCGCTCCCGCTCGACGACCCCGACTTCTCCGCGCCCGACGTGTTCGAGTACGCCGGGATGGACCAGCTCGCCGACCACGTCGTCGACCAGCTCGTCCACTGGAACACGCTCGGTCTCACCAACATCGCCCAGGCGTACGCGCCCATCGTCATCTACGTCGGTGGCGCGGTGGCGCTGAACAACGAGGAGCTCGTCGTCGACCCCCTCCGCGACCGCATCGACGACTACGTCTTCAACAACGTCCCCGACGTCGAGCTCACCACGCTCGGCGACGAGGTGGTGCTGAAGGGCGCAATCGCGAGCGCGATCACCGACGGGACGGGCGACCGCAGCCGGATGCGGAGCTGACGGGAACACTTATCATCGCACCGCGAGAGCCCGCCAACGTGCTCCGCGACGCCCTCCTCTCCCCGGACCGCTTCTTCCGCGACCGGACGCGGGCGACCCTCCCGCGTGCCGCCCTCGTCGTCACGCTGGTCGCGCTCGTCTCGACGCTGTCGATCGCCGGTATGGGCTGGTACCTCGGCCAGCAGGTCGACGTGACCACGCAGGTCGACAACCCCGCCTACCCGGGCGATCTGCTCTGCGACGGCGACGGATTCGGCACGACGCCGTCCGGCTGTGACGCCCCGAAGACGAAGACCGTCGACGTCGGCGCGAAGCTCTGGGACGAGTTCGTCCAGCGGCTTCCCGTCGTGTTCCTCGGATCGTACGCGGCGTGGCTGCTGTTCGGCGTGCTCCTCCACGCGTCGTCGTGGTTCGCCGGCGGCGAGGGGTCGTTCTCGGACACGCTCGTCGTCACCGCGTGGGGAATGGTGCCCAGCATCTTCCAGACGGCGGTCGGTATCGGCCTGTTCTACCTGTCCGTCCGGAACGCCGACTTCGCCACGACGCCCGAGGCTCTCGTCCAGCAGTTCCGGACCCTGACCCGGGCCGCTCGGGGTGGCAACGCTGTCATGACCCTGTTCGTGACCGCCTGGTCGTGGTACGTCTGGAGCTACGGCCTGAAACACCGCCGCAACCTCCCGACTGGACAGGCCGCGAAGGCGGCCGGCGCGGTCGCCGTCCTCGTCGTCGTGCTCGACCTGCTCTGACGACGCTCTCGGGCCGCGCCGCCGTTCGTCGGACACCGAGATATTTACGCCCCCCGCGCCGAACCTCCGCACATGATACTCTCCGACGCGGACATCATCCGTCGCCTCGACGAGGGGGACCTCGTCGTCGAACCCATCGACGACCCGGCCCTGCAGATCCAGCCCGCCAGCGTCGACCTGCGCCTCGGCGAGACGTTCCTGGAGTTCAAGCGGACCAACATCCCCTGCATCCACCCCGACAGCGAGCAGGAGGTCGAGAGCTACGTCGACGAGACGACCGTGCCGGAGGGCCAGGAGTTCATCCTCCACCCCGGCGACTTCGTCCTCGGGACGACGAAGGAGCGCGTCGAGATTCCCGCCGACCTGCTCGCGCACGTCGAGGGGCGGTCGTCGCTCGGCCGCCTCGCGGTCGTCGTCCACGCGACCGCAGGCGTCGTCGACCCGGGCTACCGCGGCCAGATCACGCTCGAACTGTCGAACCTCGGCACCGCGCCGGTGGCGCTGACGCCCGGCACGCGCATCTCCCAGCTCATCTTCACCGAGCTGAAGAACGCCTCCGAGCGCCCCTACGGCAGCGAACGCGGGTCGAAGTACCAGGACCAGCAGGGGCCGCAGGCCTCGCGCATCGGCGGCGACGAGGAGTTCGGCGGTGAGCAGACGTGAAGTTCGCCGAGGAGATCGTCGTCGAAGAGTTCCTCCCGACGTTCCGGTCGATGCTCGCAGCGGACCTCCGCGAGCGCGGGCTGACCCAGAGCGAGGTGGCCGACGCGCTCGGCGTGAGCCAGAGCGCCGTCTCGAAGTACGCCCACGGCGAGGTGGCCCAGAACGACCGCGTCCGCGACGACGAGCGCGTCCAGGCGCTCGTCGCGGAGGTCGGCGAGGGGCTCGCCGACGGCAGCATGAGCCCCGTCCAGGCGCTCGTCGAGGTCGAGGTGCTCGTCCGGCGACTGGAGGACCACGACCTCATCGCCCAGCTTCACGAGGAGGCGATGCCGGAACTGGAGGGGTACGGCGGCGACTTCAACGTCCACGACCCCGACGACGAACTGCGCGCCACCGAGCGCGTGCTGACGTCGATGCGGCGCGCCATCCGCGTCGTCGAGAACACCAGCGGGTTCGCCTCGCTCATCCCGGCCGTCGGGTCGAACCTCTGTGAGTGCCTGCCGGACGCCGAGGGCATCGACGACGTGGCGGCCGTTCCGGGGCGCATCTTCGACGTGAAGGGGCAGGCGACCATCCCGGCGGAACCGGAGTTCGGGACGAGCGAACACGTCGCCTCGGTCCTGCTGGCCGCGCGCGAGCACGGCACCGACGCCCGCGCCGCGCTGAACCTCCGCTACGACCCCGACCTGATCGACCGCCTGAAGGAACTCGGCCACGTCACCGCCGAGTTCGACGCCGAGTACGACGACGTCGACGAGGCCGTCGGCGAGGCGCTGTCGGCGACTCCGGACGCGACCGTGCTCTACCACACCGGCGGATACGGCATCGAACCCATCACCTACGTCCTCGCGGACCGCGCCGACGAGGCGGCGCGCGCCGCCCGCAAACTGGTGTAGGGCGTCCGACATCCGCGCCGTTCGACGACCGCGCCCGCCCGGCAGGACGGGCGAGCTATCACGTTCCTGACCCCCGGGAAATCGATATGCACAAAGTATATACCGAATCGGCCTCTCGTTTTACACACCTCGGGTAGGGGTACACGAGGTATTCTTTCAGCGCCAGAGGACGAGCGCCAGCCGTCGGTATCTCTCGCCGACCGGCTGTTCCGGACCTGTCACTTCCCGGTTTCGAGGACGACGCGCTCGTCGTCGACGTCCGCCACGTCGTCGTCCTGGATGGCGTAGGTGTCGTCCCCGTACTGCCCGGCGTCGAACCGCGTCTTCAGTTCCTCGACGACGTCGTCGGGGGCCTCGACGTGCGCGGTCCCGTGCTGGACGTCGGCGACCATCCCCACCTCCGTGCCGTCGGCGTCGAGCACTCGCTTCCCCTCGTCGTCCGTCGAGAGTGCGACCGTCATCGGCAGAACAGAGTACGGCGTCGGGTTTCAGGGCTGTGGCCGACGCGGCGTCGTCGAGCGTGACGTCACGGTCCGCCCGCACGCCGTCGGTGGCGTCGTCGAGCGCGAGTCGTGGTCGGCGCGCCGTCGGTGGCGTCGCCGGCGGCGGGCACGGTCGTCTCTACGGCAGAAACAGGGGGACGAGCACGAGGACGAGTCCCAGCACGAGCACGCAGAGACCGTAGGCCTGGCACCGGACGACTCCGAACCCGCCGGACTCGGTCCCTGGGGAGGCGAGGTGGAGCGACTGGCCGAGCACCAGCACGTCCCGCGGTCGCGTCGCCATCGCGGCGCCGATGCCAGCCAGCAGGAGTCCCACGAACGCCGGTTCGACCGCTATCATATCTTCACTACATAGAGTATATAGTAAAATCTCTTTCGACTGGTACGACGGACGAAAGCCGTCAGTACGCCGCTCGCAAGACGTACGTCATCGCGCTCGCGCCGACCATCCCGCCGGCACCGAGGCTGCCGACGATGGCCATCGCGCGCCGCGAGTCCGCCTCGGTCCAGTCGGACCCGGAGTCGAGGTGGTCCTGCATGGTCTCGACGGCCTCGCCCGCGAACACGGACCCGGACCAGCCGAGCAGCGCGAACCCGAAGGCGAGCGCGCCGACGGCGAACACCTTCGTGCTGGCGAACCGGATCGATTCGCCCGCCGCGACGACCGTCGAGACGCCGACGCCGCCGACCGCCACGCCAGCCAGTCCGTACCGGACGATGAGGCGGACGCGGGGGCGGAGGGTGGCGCGCGCGTCCATCAGTCGACGGTCTCCCGCATGCGCGGGTCGAGCGCGTCCCGCATCCCGTCACCGAGCAGGTTGAAGCCCAGGACGGTCACGGCGAGGAACAGGCCGGGGAAGAACGACCACCACCACTGGCCGGTCAGCAGGCCCTGCTCGACGCCGTTGGACAGCATCAGGCCCCACGAGGGCGTGCCGACGCTCGCGCCGAAGCCGAGGAACGACAGCGCCGCGAGGTCGATGATGGCGAGGCCGAAGTTGAGCGTGCTCTGGACCGTGATGGGCGCGAGCGAGTTGGGGAGGATGTGGCGGACGAGCACGCGCGGGTCCTTCGCGCCGAGCGCGACCGTCGCGTCGATGTACTCGTCCTCCAGCACCTTCAGCGCCGCACCCCGGACGACGCGGGCGAACCGCGGGGTGTAGACGAGCGTCAGCGCGGCGACCGCACGCCAGAGACCCCAGTCCTCGGGGAAGATGGCGACCAGCGCCAGCGCGAGCAGCAGTGCGGGGAACGCCAGCAGCACGTCCATCGAGCGCATGATGACGTTGTCGGCGACGTCGCCGTAGTAGGCGGCGAGCGTCCCCAGACCGACGCCGAGGACGGTGGACGCCCCGACCGTGATGGTGCCGTACTTCAGCGCCAGCCACGCCCCGTACATCGTCCGGTGGAAGATGTTGCGCGCCTGGACGTCGGTCCCGAACGGGTACGACCCACAGGACCCCGCCGAGGCGAAGATGTCGAGGACCGCGCGCTCCCCGCACGGCCCCTGCAGGGACGGGTTCGTGCCGAACTGCGACGACGACAGCGCGCCGACGTCGAGCAGCAGTCGCGACGCGACGGCGGTGACGACCATCCCGCCGATGATGGCGAGGCCGACGACCGCGAGCCGGTTCGACAGGAGTTCGGAGAGGAACGGCGACGCGCGCAGACGTTCGAGGAAGCCGCGCGTCGTCACGTCCTCGCTCTGGGTTTCCGTGCTCATTGTTCGATCCTCGGGTCGAGATAGGAGTAGGTGATGTCGACGCCCAGGTTCACCAGCGTGAACAGGAACGCGAACAGCAGGACGGTGCCCTGTACGACGGGGTAGTCACCGACGCGGATGGCGCTGACGAGCAGCGTGCCGATGCCGGAGATGCCGAACACCGTCTCGGTCAGCACCGCACCGCCGAGCAGCGTTCCGAACTGGATGCCGATGACGGTGACGACGGGGATGAGCGCGTTCCGGAAGCCGTGTTTCAGCGTCGTGATCTTGACGCCCTGACCCTTCGCGCGGGCGGTCCGCATGTAGTCCTGGCGGACGACCTCCAGCATCGACGAGCGCATCATCCGCGAGATGAGCGCCATCTGGTAGACGCCGAGGACGACCGTCGGCAACAGCAGGTGCCGGGCCGCCGAGACGAACGCGTCGACGTCGGCGACCAGCAGCGTGTCGATGGTGATGATGCCCGTGATGGCCGGCACCGAGTACTGCGTGGCGATGCGGCCGCTCGTCGGGAGCACGCCCAAAAACTGGGCGAAAAACAGGATGAGCAGCGGGCCGCTCCAGAAGATGGGCACGCTGATGCCCGTGAGCGCGCCGACGCGGGTGAGGTGGTCGGTCACCGTGTTCTGCTTGACGGCGCTGATTATCCCGAGCGGAATCCCGAAGAGGATGCCGAGTATCTGGCCGTAGATGGCCATCTCGATGGTGACCGGCAGCCTGTCCGCGAGGACCTGCGTCACCGGCGTTCCTTTCTGGATGGAGTACGACTGGCCGAACTCAAGCTGGACGGCGTCGAAGAGGAACCGGCCGTACTGCACCCAGATCGGGTCGTTGAGGCCGAGCTCGCGCTCGACCTGCTGGACGAACTCTTCGGACGCCCGCTGCCCCGCGATGACGCGGGCCGGGTTCCCGGGCGAGAGATGGAGGATGGCGAAGACGAACGTCGCAACCCCCAGCAGCACCGGGATGAGCAGCAGGAGCCGCTTGATAACGAACCGCTTGCTAATCATCACCTAGCTGGATGAGGGTGGGAGACAAAAAAGATGCGTTACGCGGTCCCTGAAGTCGGCTCCGGTTCCCGATTCGAGAGCCCGGTCAGCTCGCGGTCAGGGGGTCGGTTCGCGGTCCGGGAACCGGTTGCGGTCCCGGGTGGTCGGTCGCGCCTCGCGGTCTACAGTTTGACTCGCGAGAGGAACGGACCGCCGATCTTCGCGAGGTTGAAGTTCTTCACGTCGTCGTGGACGCCACGGATGACCTCGGTGTGCGTGACGAACACCCACGGGGCCTCGTCGTGGGCGATCTTGCCGGCCTCCGTGTAGTACTCCTCGCGCTTGCTCTTGTCGGACTCCTTCTGGCCCTTGTCGAGGAGTTCCATGAACTCCGCGTTCGCCCAGGCGGCGTAGTTGCCGGTGTTCCCGTTCTCCATCAGGTTGCTCCACTCGATCCAGTCCTGCCCGTCGGGCGACTCCATCTGGGGGTGCAGGAGCGGGTAGAAGAAGTTGTCCGGGTCGCCGTTGTCGGACATCCAGCCGATGAACCCGGCGTCGTGCTTGCCCTTGTCCATGTAGGTGGTGTGGGCGTCCCACTTCTGCTTCGTGATGTTGACCGTGACGCCGACGTCCTTCAGGTTGGACTTGATGGTGTTCGCCGTCTGGGTCGGGGACGGGAAGTACGGGCGCGGGTTGGTCATCGTCGCCAGTTCGAAGGTGAACCCGTCGCCGTAGCCGGCCTCCTCCAGCAGCGACTTCGCCTTCTCCACGTCGTGCGGGTAGGGGTCGAGGCTCTCGTTGTAGCCCATCACGCCCGGCGGGAGCGGGTGGCTGGCCTGCGCGGCCATCCCCTTGTAGATGTTGTTGACGATGGACTCCGTGTTGATGGCGTAGTTGATCGCCTGACGGACCTTCTTCTTCCGGAAGGCCTCGACGCGGGACATGTTCATCACCATGTACCCGATGTTCATCCCTTCGGTCCGCTCCAGGCTCGCGCCGTCGCCGTTCTTGACCTGCTTGGCGGGCTGGACGCCAAGGCCGTCGACGATGTGGGTCTCGCCGTTCAGCAGCGAGGAGGCGCGCGTGGAGTTCTGCGAGACTGCCTCGAAGACGACCTCGTCGACGTGCGGGCCCTCGCCCCAGTAGTCGTCGTTGGCCGTCAGGCGGATGGTCGTGTTGCCCTTGTTCCAGTTGTCGAACTCGAACGGGCCGGTCCCGACGGGGTCGTCCATGACCGCCGCGCCGTCCTCTTCGATCTGCTTCTTCGAGAGGACCGACAGCGCGAACACGGCCAGGTTGGCCAGGAACGGCGTGTACTTCGACGAGAGCGAGATGGTCACGCCGTAGTCGCCGTCCTTGCTGACGTCGTCGACCTTCCCGAGCAGGTACGGGCCGTAGATGGAGCCGTGCGTCCCGCTGTCGTAGACCTTGTTGACGTAGTACTCGTACTCCTCGTCGAGGAAGCGCCGGTACGTCGCGATGAAGTCGTCGGCCGTGAACTCCTCGCCGTCGTGGAACTTCACGCCCTCGCGGAGGGTGAGATTCGCCTCGGTGCCGTTGAGCTCGTACTTCTTGGCGAGCCCCGCGGTGAGGCTCGTTCCGCCGGGCTTGAAGTGGACGAGGCGGTCGAAGATCTGGTTCGTGACCTTCGCGTCCTCGCCGCTGGTCGTGTCCTGGGGGTCGAGCGTCGCCGAGTCGGCACCCCGGGAGTACGTCAGCGGGCCGCCGTTCCCGCCGCCGTCGCCGTCGTCGCCGTCGTCGCCGTCGTCGCCGCCGATACATCCCGCAAAGCCGGCCGCAGCCGCAGCACCGCCAGCCGCTTTCAGAAAGCTACGCCTGTCAGTACCACTGTCGCGTGGTGCCATAAACCAGAGTGGCGGTGAGCTCTATATAAACATACCGAAGCGTTAGGAGAAAACAACGTTGTGGGATGTTACCGAATCCCTACTGGTTGCCCAGCGACACGAGCCGGAGGAACGGTCCCGAGATGAGCTCGAGAACGTACCCGTTCACGCGGTTGCTGACGCCGCGTAGCTCCTGGGCGTGGTCCATGAACACCCACGGGGCCTCGTCGTGGGCGAGCCTGCCGGCCTGCCGGTAGAGGTTCGCCCGCTCCTGCTCGTCGTACGTCGTCTGTGCGCGCTCCACGAGGTCCATGTAGTCGGTGTTGGCCCACGCGGCGGCGTCGTTGGTGTTGAACCCCTCGGTGTCCCAGCTCACCCAGTCCTGGCCCTGCGGTACGTCGTCCTGCGAGATGCCCGGATGCAACAGCGCGTAGTAGAAGTTGTCCGGGTCGGCGTTGTCGGTCATCCAGCCGAGGAAGCAGGCGTCGTGTTTCCCCTGGTCGATGTACGTCAGGAAGGGATTGAACGGCTGGCGGTTGATGGTGACCGTGACGCCGATCTCGTTGAGGTTCGATCTGACCACCTGCGCGGCCTGCGCCGGGTTCGGGTTGTAGGTGCGCGGGTTCTGGAACGTCGCCAGCTCGAACTCGAGGTTCTCGTAGCCGGCCTCCTGCAGCAGTTGCTGGGCGCGCTCCGGGTCGTGCGGGTACGGATCCAGGTCGTCGTTGTACCCGAGCACGTTCGACGGGATGGGCTGGCTCGCCTGTTCGGCGATGCCCTGGAAGATGTTGTTGACGATAGCCTCGGTGTTGATGGCGAGGCTGATGGCGCGGCGCACCCGCCGGTCCCGGAACGCCTCCACGTTCGCCATGTTGAACGCCATGTAGCCGACGTTGATGCCCTGTTCCTGGATGAGCTCCGCGTTGTTGGCCTGGTCGACGATCTGGGACGACTGTGCGCCGAGCCCGTCGATGATGTCGACCTCGCCCGTCGACAGCGCCTGCGCGCGCGTGGAGTTCTGCCCGATGGCGGTGAACACCACCTCGTCGACCTGGGGCCCCTCGCCCCAGTAGTCGTCGTTGGCCGACAGCCGTATCTGCTGGTTGCCCTTGTTCCAGTTGTCGAACTGGAACGGACCGGTGCCGACCGGCTGGTCCGACAGGTCCTGGCCGAGGTTCTGGATGGCCTGCTCGGAGAGCACGCTCGACGCGAACATCGCGAGGTTGCGCAGGAACGGCGCGTACCGCTGGTTCAGCTCGATGGTGAGGCTGTAGTCGCCGTCCTTGTTGACGTTCCCGACCCAGTTCCCGAGGGTGAAGGAACTGTACGCCGAGACGTACTCGTCTCCGGGGTAGTTCTCGTAGTCCGGGTCGGTGAACCGACGGTACGTCGCGATGAAGTCGTCGGCGGTGAACTCCTCGCCGTTGTGGAACTGCACCCCCTCGCGGAGCGTCAGCGTCGTCGTCGTTCCGTCGAGGTTCCACTCCGTCGCCAGCCCCTGCGTGAGCGAGGTCTCGCCCGGTTCGAACGCGATGAGGGTGTCGTATATCTGGTTGGTGACCTTCACGTCCTCGCCGCTGGTCGTGTTCTGTGGATCGAGGGTTCCCGAGTCGTTGCCGCGGGCGTACGTGAGCAGACCGCCGCCCTGCTGGTTGCCCTGCTGGCTCGCCGCGCCGGTCCCCGCCCCCCTGGCCGGGTCGACCGCTGCGGCCGCCGCCGCGCCGCCCGCTGCCTTCAGGAACGTTCGCCTCGAAACGTCCGTGTCGTTTGGTATCATCCGGCGAAGACGTCAACGATTATGGTGATAATTCTGCCGGACAGGACAGGGACGACGGGGGTTTGGTTCAATTCGAGAACCGGTCGAGAATCATACCGTTCGGCCACCGAAACAGAATGGCTAGTTCGGCTGGTCGTAGAGGTGACACGCCGACGGGTGGGCCTCGTCCTGCAGCACCGGGTCGACCCGCTCGCAGACGCTCTCGAACTCCTCGGCCAGCAGCGACTCGGCCGCCTCCCAGTCGCCGTCGGCGAGGTGGTCGAACGACTCCTCGACGACCCGCCGCGGCCGTCCCGTCGGTTCGACGGCGAACAGGCGCTCCCAGAGGACGTCGTGGAACGCCGCCGTGTCTCGTCGACCACCGTCGGCCGCGGTCGCCTCCTGCGTGGGCGCGCCGCCGCGGGTGTCGGCCTCCTCGCGGACGGATTCGAGGTTGATGGCGCGGTCCTCGACCCGGCCCCGGTAGTCCATCACCTGCCGGTAGGCCGCCTGTTCGATGTCCATCCCTTCTGGCGGGATGACCTGCGGACAGCGCGTCCGGAAGTGACAGCCAGAGGGCGGGTCGATGGGCGAGGGGACGTCGCCCTCGAGGATGACCCGGTCCTCGGTGTCGGCGCGCGGGTCGGGTTCCGGGATGGCCGACAGCAGCGCCTGCGTGTAGGGATGTTTGGGGTCGGCGAACAGTTCGTCGGTGTCGGCCACCTCGACGATCTCGCCGAGGTACATCACGGCGACGCGGTCGGAGATGTGCCGAACCACGGAGAGGTCGTGGGCGATGAACAGGAAGGTCAGCCCGAACTCGTCCTGGAGGTCCTCCAGGAGGTTGATGATCTGGGCCTGCACGGAGACGTCGAGCGCGGAGACCGGCTCGTCGGCCACGATGAAGTCGGGGTCGACCGCGAGCGCCCGCGCGATGCCGACGCGCTGGCGCTGTCCGCCGGATATCTCGTGGGGATAGCGGTCGCGCTGGCCGGGTTCGAGGCCGACCGCCTCCATGAGCTGGGTGACGCGGGCACGCCGGACCGCGCTGGTCGAGCGCGTCGACACCGACACCGAGATGCCGCCGTCGCGCTCGTCGACCGTCGCGGCCAGCCCCTGCGGGACGCTGGCGACGACCTCGCCGCCCTCCCGGGTCACGCGGACGGGGACGCGCGCGACGCCACCCTCGGCGTCGACCAGCTTGTCCGCGTCGTCGTCGACGTCGACGTCCACGGGGCGGTCGACGCTACTGTCGACCGCTGCGACGGTCTCGACGTCCGGGTCGGATTGGGGCAGGTCGTGGATGTTCAGCGGTTCGGCGATGGTGTTGCCGACCGTCATCCGGGGGTCGAGGCTCGACAGCGGGTCCTGGAAGATCATCTGCATGTCCTTCCGGAACTCCCGGAGCTCGTCGTCCTCGAGGTCGGCGACGTCGGTCCCGGCGAACAGGACCCGGCCGTCGGTCGGCTCCTCGAGGCGGAGCAGCGTCCGGCCCGCGGTCGACTTCCCGCAGCCTGACTCGCCGACGAGGCCGAGCGTCTCGCCCTCGTAGATGTCGAAGGAGACGCCGTCGACGGCCTTCACGCTCTCCGACTCGCTGGAGAGCCACCGGTCGAGGACGTCGTCGGCGCGCGAGAAGTGTTTCTTCAGCCCATCCGCTCTGAGCAGCGAGTCGCCCGTCTCGTGGTCACTGGCCGTGACCGTCGACTGGTCCTCGACGTACTCGCTCTCGTCGAACGATTCGAGGATACACTTCGCGCGGTGGTCGACGTCGTCGGGCCCGTGCTGGAGGTTCGGGATCGCACCCTGCGTGCACTCCGGCTGCGCCCACGGGCATCGGTCCGCGAAGTGACAGCCCTCGGGCATGTCGATGAGGTCGGGGACGTTGCCCTCGATGGGGGTGAGCCGCTCGCGGTCCTCACGCGGGACGGATTCCAGCAGCGCGTAGGTGTAGGGGTGGCTCGGGTTGTGGAAAATCTCGTCGACCGGCCCGACCTCGACGAGGTCGCCCGCGTACATCACGGCGACGCGGTCGCAGACCTCCGCCACGACGCCGAGGTCGTGGGTGATGAACAGGACGGACATGCCGAGTTCCTCCTGCAGGTCGTCGATGAGGTCCAGTATCTGGGCCTGGATGGTCACGTCGAGCGCGGTCGTCGGCTCGTCGGCGATGAGCAGCTTCGGCCGGCAGGCGAGCGCGATGGCGATGAGGACGCGCTGGCGCATCCCGCCCGAGAACTCGTGGGGGTACTCCTCCACGCGGGACTCCGGTTCGGGGATGCCGACCTCCTCGAGGATTTCGATGGTCTCTTCGAGCACCTCCTCGTCGACCTCGTCGCTCAGCTTCGGCGCTATCTCCCGGACGGCGTTCCACCAGTTGTCCTCGCTCTTGTCGCCGTGCCGGTGGAGGCGGAGGCTCTCGGCGACCTGCTCGCCGACGGTGAGCGCGGGGTTCAGCGACGTCATGGGGTCCTGGAAGATCATCCCCATCTCGCCGCCGCGGATGTCGCGCATCACCGACTCGGGCGCTTCCATCAGGTCGACGTAGCCCGCCTCGACGGTGACGAACGTCTCCTCGTCGTCGTCGGGGACGGCGACGCCGTCGGGGTGCTGGCGGGCGAGTCGCCCGGCGAGCTCGGTCTCGGACAGTTCCTCGTCCGCCGGAATCGCGCCGTCAGGGGCGGCCCCCCGGTCGACGGTCGCTTCCTCGACGACGACGAAGCCGTCCTGCCCGTCGGTCGCGACGCCGTCGGGATACTTGCGCGCGAACCGGGCGACGGTGTCGGCGTCCTGGAAGCGGACGTCACCCGCCGCGACCTCGCCGGGGTCGTCGACGAGCTGCATCGCGGAGAGGGCGGTGACGCTCTTGCCGGACCCCGACTCCCCCACCAGCCCGACCGTCTCGCCCTCGCGGATGGTCAGGTCGAAGTCGTCTACCGCTTCGACCGTCCCTCGCTCGGTGTTGAACTGCGTTTTGAGGTTGGAAATGGATAGCAGATCAGTCACGATTACGCGGCTATGGACGGTGCGCGGCAAAAAATGGTTCGGTCGTGTGTATCATGAACCACGTTCCCACGGAGACGACGCTCCTCACAGTCGCTCCGCCGTCCTGCGATAGATGCGGTAGCAGCGTTCGAGCACCTCGACGCTCACGCTCTCGTCGTCAGTGTGGGCCTCCCCGGGTTCGGAGGGGCCGCAGACGACGCAGGTCGTGCCGGCCTTCGCGAGCCACCCGGCGTCCGTGGCGTGGGGCTTCGTCACGAGCGCCGGCGCGCCCGCCTGGGCGTCGCGGGCCGCGGCGAGCACCGCCTCCGCGAACGCGTCGTCGTCGCAGCGCATCGGCGGGAGGTCCTGGTCGACCGTCCACTCCACGCCCGGGACCGCCTCGACGGCGTCGAGGGGCGCACGCTCGCCCGGCACCGTACGCTCGTCGACCGTCACCTCGCACGTCTCCGGGACGACGTTCCACGCGCTTCCACCGTCGATGCCCGTGACGGCGACGCTCCCCGTCAGTCGCTCGCCGGCGACCTCGACCGTCGGCACCTCGCAGTCGCGGACGACGTCCGCCGCGTCGCAGGCGCGGTACACCGCGTTCTCGCCCGCGTCGGGTTCGCTGGCGTGGGCGGCTTCCCCGTGGGCCGTGATGGTGCTCCCGCGGCGGCCCTTGTGCGCGACGGCCACGTCGGTCACGCCGTCGGTTGAGTAGCCCGTCGACCCCTCGCCGACGAGCGCGTAGTCGGGCGCGAACCCGTCGTCGATGGCCGCGCGCGCTCCCTCCCCGCCGACCTCCTCGCCGACGAAGCTGGCGAACACGAGTTCGCAGTCGGGGTCGCTGTCCCGGAACGCGAGCATCGCGGCCGCGACGCCGCCCTTCATGTCGGCCGTCCCGCGGCCGTGGAGGCGGCCGGCGCGCTCGGCGACGGCGAACGTCTCTCCCCGCTCGGCCCACTGCGCGTCGGCCGGCGGCACCACGTCGTGGTGGCCGACGAGCGCCAGCGACGTGCCGCTCCCGCGCCGCGCGACGACGTTGCCGACCGCGTCGCGGGTCACCTCGGCGTCCGTCTCGGCGCGCAGCCACGCCTCGATGCGGTCGCCCGCCGCCGTCTCGTCGTCGTGGCTCGGGATGGCGACGAGGTCCCGGGTCAGTGCGACCAGTTCGTCCCGTCGAGTCTCGTCCATGCGCGGGCGTTGGCGCGCGGGCAGTTAGTTGTCCGCCTCGCGGCACGAGGGCAACGAGAGTTTAAGGGGGATGACGGGCCAACTGCCAGGCATGATAGACACCGTCGTCGTCGCCACCGATGGTTCCGAAAGCGTCACGCGAGCGGTCACCGTCGCGCTGGACCTCGCGCGCCGCTTCGATGCGGACGTACACGCCCTCTACGTCGTCGACAGCGGTGAGGTAGAGTCCTCCCCGGAACCCATCCAGGACGAACTCCACGAGGCCCTGGAGGAGCAGGGCACCGAGGCGCTCGACACCGTCCGCGAGCACGCCGACCGCTCGGTCACCACGGCGGTCCGGGAGGGCGACCCCGCCGCCGAGATCACCGAGTACGCCCGCGAGCAGGGCGCCGACGTGGTCGCGACCGGGACGCGGGGCCGTCACGGCGAGAACCGGTTCCTCATCGGCAGCGTCGCCGAGCGCGTCGTCCGCAGCTGTCCGACACCCGTGTTGACGGTGCGCCAGCTGGAGGACGGCGCGGCGTAGGCGACCGAGACGCCCGTCTCGGTCGCATCGGTCACGCCCGTCGTGCGGGGCGAGAGCTACGTTCTCCGGCCGGCGTCACGAAAATATATGCGTTCCCGCGAACAGGAGTGGGTATGGCCGCCATCGAACTGGACGGCGTCTCGAAGCGGTTCGGGAACGTCGTCGCCCTCCGTGACGTCGACCTCGTGGTCGAGGAAGGCGAGGTGTTCGGCTTCCTCGGCCCGAACGGCGCCGGGAAGTCCACCACCATCGACGTACTGCTCGACTACGTTCGCCCGACGACGGGCACCGCTCGCGTGTTCGGGCACGACGCCCAGCGCGAGACCCGGAGCGTCCACGAGCGCATGGGCGTCCTCCCGGACGCCTACCACACCTACGGACACCTGACGCCCACCCAGCACGTCGCGTTCGTCGCCGAAGCGCGCGGCGTGGACGCCGCTCCCGAGCAGGTACTGGACCGCGTTGGCATCCTCGGCGCTGCGGACCGCCGCGTCGAGGGGTTCTCGAAGGGGATGCGCCAGCGCCTCGTGCTCGGGATGGCGCTGGTCGGCGACCCCGACCTGCTCGTCCTCGACGAACCGACGACGGGGCTGGACCCCAACGGCGCGCTGGCGATGCGCGAGATAATCCGCGCGGAACAGGAGCGCGGCACGACCGTCTTCTTCTCCAGCCACATCCTCGAACAGGTCGAGGCCGTCTGCGACCGGGTGGGCATCCTCCAGGACGGCGAACTCGTCGCGGTCGACTCCATCGACGGCCTCCGCGACGCTGCGGGGGCCGAGGCGACGCTGTCGGTCACGGTCGACCGCGTGCCGCCGGACGCCCCCGCCGCTGTCCGCGCCGTGGAGGGCGTCGCGCGCGTCGCCGTCGAGGGCACCACGGTCACCGTCGCGTGCACCGACGCCGCGAAGAAGCCTGCGCTCGACGCGCTGGAGCGGGCGGGCGCGACCGTCGAGGACTTCGACACGGAGGAGGCGTCGCTAGAGGAACTGTTCGCGACGTACACGACGGAGGTCCCGGCATGAACTGGCGCGTGTTCGCGAAGAAGGACGTGCTGGACGCCTATCGGACGTGGCGGCTCGGCATCACCGCCGTCGCGTTCGTCCTCTTTCTCGCCGTCCCGACCTACTTCCGAATGGACAGCGCGTTCGCCGACGACCCGAGCTTCTTCTCCGGCGTGGGCTTCGTCCTCTTCCTCGTCCCGCTGGCGGCGCTGATGCTGAGCTACGACGCCGTCGCCGGGGAGCGCGAGCGCGGCAGCCTGAAGCTCCTGCTCGGGTTGCCCGCCACGCGCCGGGACGTGGTGGCCGGCATCGCTGTCGGGCGGAGCGTCGTCGTCGGTACCGCGACCGTGGTGGGCGTCGTCGCGGCGGCGCTGGTGTTCGTCGCGCTCGGCGGCTCGTTGCCGGTCGGGTCGTTCGTCGCCTTCCTCGCGCTCGCCGTCCTCCTCGGGGCGGCCTACGTGGGGCCGGCGGTCGGCCTCTCGGCCGCGCTCTCGACGGCCAACCGCGCGATGGCGGCCACCGTCGGCTTCTTCCTGCTGACGCTGCTGGGCTGGTCGTCGATCCCGAACCTGCTGCGGTACGTGCTGAACGGGTTCGCCGCCCCGCCCGGCCCGAAGCCGGAGTGGGCCGTCTTCCTCGACCGCCTCAGCCCGGTGAAAGCGTACGACGCCGCGTTCTCGGGCTACGTCGAGACGGAGGGGGCGCTGGTCTCGTCGGGAGACGCCTTCTACTTCAGCGACTGGTTCGGCGTCCTCGTCCTCGTCGCGTGGGCGGTCGTCCCGGTGGCGCTCGGCTACCGCCGCTTCCGGCGGGCCGACCTCTGACGCGGGTCGACGCGTCACCGCTCCGGTCGCGGCACCACCTGCGCCGCAGCGTCGACGCGTAACCGGGAACTCTTTGCGCCGGGCGACGGAGCACGGGTATGGAAGACTGGCTCATCGACGACGACGATCTCTCTCTGGAACGGAAGTCGCTGCTCCCGGGCGAGGGCTTCTTCGTCCCCGACTCCGTCGAGGAGGCGAAGGAGGAACAGGAAGCGAAGGAGGCCCTCGACGGCGCGGAGGTCGCCGTCGTGGCGGACCCGGACGCCGACGGCCTGGCCGCGACGGCGCTCGTCCGCGAGGCCTACGGCGAGGCGGCGCTCATCGACGCCGGTCCGCACGACCTGGCGGACGCGCTCGAACGCGTCGCCGCCTACACCGAGCCCGGCGCGACCGTCGTCGTCTGCGACCTCTGCCCCGACGCGTTCGACCCCATCGCCGCGGAACTGGCCGTGCTGGTCGAGGAGTCCGACGGCGTCGCGTGGTACGACCACCACCAGTGGGACGACGCGGTCGCCGAGGCGGTCCGCGACGCGGGCGTCGACCTCGTCGTCGGCGAGTCCGAGGAGGAGTGCACAGCCGACGTGGTCGCGCGCTCGCTCGACTACGACTTCCCGGAGTACCTCGTCGAACTCGCCGCCGTCACCCGCGACCACGACCTCTGGCTGCGCGAGGACCCGCGCAGCGACGACCTCGCCGACTACGCCTACTGGGCCGAACCGGAGGAGTACATGGCCGTCGTCCAGGAGCACGGCGCGGACCTGCCGCCGGAGGTCGAGGCGTTCATCGCCGAGCGCCGCGTCGAGAAGGAGGCGCTCATCGAGCGCGCCGTCGACCGCGCCGACCTGAAGACGGTCGGCGACTGGACGGTCGGGGTGACCTACGGCCGCTGCTCGCAGAACGAGGTCGCCGAGGCGATGCGCGAGGAAGGTGCCGACGCCTCGGTCGTCGTCAAGCCCGCCGGCAGCGCCTCCATCCGCGGCACCGACGAGTTCGAGCGCTGCCACGAGGTCGCCCGGCAGGTCAACGGCGGCGGCCACCCGAAGGCTGCGGGATGCAAGCCGGACGTCTACGACGACATGCTCGACTACGCCCACCACTGGACGACCCAGGGCGCGGTCACGAAGCGCGTCATCCTCGACGCGTTCCGCACCCTTCCCGAGGAACCGGCGGGCGAACAGGACTGACGCTCCGGGTCGCTTAACCCCGGTCGCGCCGACGCCCCGCTATGAACCGAATCGACGTCCTCGACGTCCTCGACGCCGACGCGCCCGTCGTCGGCATGGTCCACCTGCCCGCGCTGCCGGGCGCGCCCGACTCCGACGGCGACCTCGAAGCGGTCGTCGAACGCGCGCTGGCGGACGCCCGGGCGCTCGAAGCCGGCGGCGTCGACTCCGTGCTAGTCGAGAACTTCGGCGACGCACCCTTCTACCCCGACGCGGTGCCGAACCACGTCGTCGCCTCGATGACCCGCGTCGCGACCGCGGTACGCGACGCCGTCGACGTGCCGCTCGGGGTGAACGTCCTCCGGAACGACGCCGACGCCGCTCTCGCGGTCGCCGCCGCGGTCGACGCGGCGTTCGTCCGCGTGAACGTCCACACGGGCGCGCGGGTGACCGACCAGGGCGTCGTCGAGGGGCGCGCCCACGAGACGCTGCGTCGCCGCGCCGAACTCGACGCCGACGTCGCCATCCTCGCCGACGTAACCGTGAAACACTCCGCGCCGCTCGCCGACCGGCCGCTCGACGAGGTGGTCGCGGAGACGCTCGACCGCGGCCGCGCGGATGGCCTCGTGATCAGCGGCCCCGGTACGGGTCGAGCGGTGGACGCCGACCGCCTCGCGGCCGTCGTCGATCGCCGCGACGACCTCGGCGCGGATGCGCCGGTGTTCGTCGGCAGCGGCACGACGCCGGAGAACGCGGCGGACCTGCTCGCGGTGGCCGACGGCGCCATCGTCGGCAGCGCGTTCGAGGAGGGCGGCGAGGCCGGCAACCCCGTCGACCGAGAGCGCGTCGCGGCCCTCGTCGACGCGGTGTGAGCGGCTACGGCCGGCGGAACTCGTAGTCGAAGTCGTCGCCACGGACGACGATAGCGCCGCCGTCGTGGTCGAAGAGCAGGACGTCTGCGACCGCCTCGAAGTCGTGCAGCGGCATGCCCGCGCTCACCTCGCCGTCGCGGCCGACCGAGAACGACGCGCTGTCCATCTCTGCGACGATGCGCTCCCCGGCGGCGTCGACGCGGCCGGTGTCGGCGAACCGCCGGAGGCGCTCCTCGACGGCGTCGAAGTCGTCTGTCGTCACGCGGTCGTAACGGGCGTCCTCGGGGTCGGTGGGCATGGAACGTTCCCCCACTGCGCGCGGCAAAACCGTGCTGGCCGTCGATACCGTCTACCTGTCGCCGGCGACCCACTTGTCGGAGTAGGCCGTGCCGCAGTCGCAGTAGGCGTAGGCGTGGATGACGTCACCCTCGCCGTACAGGCCGCCGACCTCCTCGTTCTGCTCCTCGGCGAACGCGAAGACGAACTCGGGGTCGTGGTCGGCGTCCTCGCCGCTCTCCGCGTCCCCGCTCGCCGCCGGGCACTCGCCGCCAGCGAGGTCCGCGTCGATGCGCCCCTCGGTGCCCATCGCCCGCTTGGCGAACCCCATCGCCTCCATCCCGGTCGCGGTCTGGAAGACGCTGCGGCCCGTGTCGCCGGGGACGACCAGCAGGGTGCCGCCCGGCACCGACTCGCCGTGCTCCGCCAGCGAGTCGCCGGAGACGAAGGAGTCCGCGAGGAAGAGCGCGACGTGGTCGGGGCGGTCGCCGGCCAGGAAGGCGTCGCGGTCGGTCATCGGTCCTCGACCTGCTCGGCGATGTTCGCGAGGCCCTCGTCGGGGCCCTCAGTGGCGTCGTAGACGGTGCGCTTGCCAGGTTCGCGGAGGCCGTACCGGAACCCCTCCGAGACGACGTCCAGCAGGACCGACTGGTCGAACTCGCGGTTGCTCGCCTCGAACCACTCGGCGAGGCGGTTCTCGCCGTCGCCAGGGTTGCGGGCGAGGGTGGGCGTGTCGTAGGCGCCGCGGACGAGGCGGCCGTCGCCGGTCAGCGGTCGCTCGATGCGCGCGCGGTACTCGGTGTCGTCGATGACGAGACGGACGAGTTCGTCCGCCGGGAACGCGTCGGCGTCGTCCGCGGGGATCTCGACGCACGGGCGGTCGGTGGCGCCGCTCCGGGTAATCGTCGCCCGGACGGTGTCGACTGTCTCGCTAGAAACCCGCTGGGTCATGTTGCCGAGAATGGGGCGCGGATGTTTGAGTCCTTTGCTAGAGGCGAAGGACCATCTCCAGTTCGAAGCTCTCCGAACTGGCGGTCTCGAACCCGACGTCCTCGTAGAGGCTGACCGCCGCGCGGTTCCACCGCTCGACGGTGAGCCAGACCTTCTCGACGCCGTTGTCCTTCCCGTGGCCGAGCAGCGCGCGGATGAGCTTCGAGCCGATGCCCGCGCGCTGGTACGTCTGGTGGACGAAGATGGCGAGCTCCCAGGCCTCGTCGCCGTCCGGGACGAGCGTGGCGTGGCCCGCCACCTCGTCGTCGTGCCACGCGACGACGTTCAGCCCCTCGACGAGCGTGTCCACCCAGTCGCGGACGCGCGACTCCATGGCCGGTGGGATGCCCTGCGCGCGGTCGGCGGGGTCGAAGTCGACGTACATCTCGACCAGCGCTTCCTCGTCGCCCTCCTCGTACGCCCGCACCTCGACGTCGCGTCCCTCGCGGTCGGTGAACGAGAGCGGCGGCTCCGGGAACGGGCCCGCCCGCTTGTCCGGGAAGCTCCGGTCCTTGGCGTTCATGATTCTCGGACGAGTTTCACCGTGACGTGGGAGTTCAACAGGACGAACTCCGCGATGTGACCCAGCTTTATCTTGCCCATCGGGCTCCGCTGTCCCCCGCCGAGGACGATCTGGTCGAACCCCTCCCGCTCGGCCACGTCGAGTAGCTCGCTCCCCGGGTCGCCGGACAGCGTCCGCACGTCGACGGCGAGCTCGACGTCGGCGAGCGCCTCGTCGATCCGCTCGCGTATCTCGTCCGGCGTCCGCTCGCTCTCGGGATTCTCGACGATGCCGATGGTGAGGTCGTCGCCGGCCGCCGTCGCCCGTTCGAGCGTCTGTTCGAGCGCCGTGAACGAGTCGTCGCTTCCGCCGATTCCCAGCAGCACTTTCATACCACCCACTTCCGGACCGGACGTCAAAACAGTTCGCCCCTCGCGCCGGTCTCGTTTCACTGTCCGGCACCCGTGACGTCACCGGTCGGGTCGCGTACGGGCCGCCGCTGTCACCGTGTTCCGGACGCGCCTGCGCCCGTCACACCGACGACACTCTTTTCCACCCCCGTTCGTAAGGTCGGGTATGCCAGACGATTCCCCGCTCCCGGCGGAGACGGACGAGGACGCCGACGACCGGCCGGCGTCGTCCGCCGACCGGCGGACCGCCGCGGACGACGCTGCAGACGTGGACGCCGCGGACGACGCGAGTGCAGACCCCGCAGACGATGCCGCCGACGCGGACGACGGCACGGGCCCCGGCGTCGCGGACTCCGCGGTCGACGCTTCTCCGGACGGCGACGGTGCGACGGATGCTGGTCCCGCTGCCGACGCTCCCGGAGCGGACGACGCGACGCCGGACCTGCCGCCGGACGTCCAGAAGTACGAGCGGTTCAAGAAGATGGACGGCGCGCAGTACGACCGCGTCAACGAGTTCCTCCGCGAGCGCACGTACATCACCGCCCGCGAGTGGGCCATCGCGCGACTCTGCGCCGACTTCCGGACGGAGACCGGCGTCGAGATGACGAAGATCGGGGAGAACCTGCCCCACCTCATCCCGTTCATGACCGACACCTACACCCCGCAGGCGGTCAACCAGGCCCGGTCGAGCTTCGAGGAGAAGGTCCACAAGGCCGGCGCGACGTTCCTCTACGGCGCGATGTGTAACTTCTTCACCGCCGAGGAACTGGACGACCTGATGTACGAGGTGACGGAGGTGGCGAAGTTCCTGCTGGAGGTCGAGGGCGTCGACCTCTCGGTCGAGGAGGAACTGGCCGCCGAGGACCGCATCTCCGACGTCATGCGCGAGGTGCGCGAGTCGAGCGAGCAACTCCGCCACGACGAGGTGGAGTGCCCCAACTGCGGTCACGAGATCCGCTCCGACGCGGAGTGAACCTCGTCCCTACTCCGCGTCCGTCGTCCCGGAATCCGTCGACTCGCCGTCGTCGCCCTCCCCGGACGGTTCCGGCGGCTGGAACGCGCTCCCGTCGTCGTGGGTGAACCGGATGCGGTCCTCGCTCAGCGTCCGGACGAACGTGTACATCGTCCCCGTCTCGGCCGCGACGTCGAGCATCTCCTGTGCCCCCTGCACGTCGTAGTACGCGGGGTAGAGCACGGCCGTCTCGGCGTCGTGGTCCTCCATGGCGACGACGAGGTAGACCATCCCCTCCGCCCGCGCGCTGAACGCCTCGAAGGAGTCGAACCCGACGCCGTCGTCGAGCAACTCCTCCAGGTCCTCGAACTCGTTGTCGGGGAGGAGCACGTCGAGGCCGTACTCGGCCACCTCGCCGTCGTCGTCGGTGTGGACGACCGGCGTCACGTCGCCGGGGTGGCACATGAACGCGTACCAGCCCTGGTCGGCGTACTGGTTCGCCGTCACCTCCATGTCCTCGACGACCTCTTCCCAGAACTCCATCGCCCGACTGTTCGCCGTCAGGTTCGCCGCGTCGCGGTCCATACTCTCACACCGCGTCCTTTTCGGCCAAAAGCGTTGTGTCATCGACACGCACGCTGACCGCTCCGCAGTCGGGGGATCGGCGGCACCGTCTCCCGGTCCGGAGCGCCGTCGTCGCCGGTTCCGGAACCCACGACTTGATAACCGTTGACAGTAAATTCAGCGGTGATGGCAACCGAAGCCGCAGACGCGGACGTGGACGCGTACGAGCAGTTCCTCCAGAAGGTGCAGCGAATCCACAACGTCAAGCACGCGGGCATGATCCTCTCGTGGGACCAGCAGGTCACGATGCCGGAGGGCGGCACGCCTGCTCGCTCCCAGCAGAGCTCCACGCTCTCTGCGATCAGCCACGAACTGCTGACCGACGACGAGATGGGCGAGTTGCTCGACGAACTCGAGGACCGCGACCTCGACGACGAGCAACAGGCCGTCGTCCGCGAGGTTCGCCGCGAGTACGAGCGCGCAGCGCGCGTGCCGAACGAACTGGTCGAGGAGCTCACCCAGACCACCTCCGAGGCGCTGCCCAAGTGGGAGCAGGCCAAGGAGGAGGACGACTTCTCCATCTTCGCGCCGACGCTCGAGAAACTGGTCGAACTGCGCCGGGAGTACGCCGAGCACATCGACCCCGACCGCGACCCATACGAGGTGCTGTTCGAGGAGTACGAGCCCTACCTGGGCATCGACACCGCCGAGGAGACGCTCGAACGCCTCCGCGACGAACTCGTCCCGCTCGTCGACGACATCCGCGACAGCGACGTCGAACTCGCCACGCCGTTCGACGGGACCTACGACGCTGACACCCAGGAGGACCTGGCCCGCGACACGCTCGACGCGCTCGGGTACGACTGGGACCGCGGCCGCCTCGACACCGCCGCCCACCCCTTCTCCAGCGGCAACCAGTTCGACGCGCGCGTCACCACGCGCTTCGACGAGTCCGACCCCCTCGGCGCACTGACGAGCACCGTCCACGAGTTCGGCCACGCCACCTACACCCAGGGCCTTCCTGACGAGGAGTACGGGACGCCGCTGGGCGAGTCGCGCGACCTCACCGTCCACGAGTCCCAGTCGCGGCTCTGGGAGAACCACGTCGGCCGCTCGCGCGCGTTCTGGGAGCGGTTCCTCCCCGAACTCGCCGAGCGGTTCCCCGAGGCCGACGACGTCACCGTCGACGAGATGTACGAGGCGCTCAACCGCGTGTTCGAGGACAACCTCATCCGCGTCGAGGCGGACGAGCTGACCTACCACATGCACATCGTCGTGCGGTTCGAGATCGAGAAACAGCTCATCCGCGGCGAGATCGAGGTCGAGGACGTCCCCGAACTGTGGAACGACAAGTACGAGGAGTACCTCGGCATCCGCCCCGACACCGACGCCGAGGGCTGCCTGCAGGACATCCACTGGAGCCACGGCAACTTCGGCTACTTCCCGACCTACTCGCTCGGCAGCGTCCTCGCCGCCCAGCTCTACGCCGCCGCCGAGGAGGAGATCGACGACCTGGAAGGGAAGATTCGCGAGGGCGACTTCGAACCGCTGCACGAGTGGCTGACCGAGAACGTCCACCAGCACGGCGCCCGGTACACCACCGACGACCTCATCGAGGAGGCCACCGGCGAGTCGTTCACCGCCGACTACTTCCTCGACTACGTCGAGTCGAAGTTCGCCGACCTGTACGACCTCGACCGGTAATCGCTGATATCCCGTTCTACCGTTTCTCCACGCGCTCGCTCGCGTCGCCCAGCAGGCTGTCGAGTATCTCCGGCGTCGTCGGGTGGTAGGCGCGGTCCGGCACGTCGCGGACGTCCATCCCTGTCTCGACGACGACCTGCATCGTCTTCGCCATCACGTCGGCGTGGTAGTGCAGCCCCTGGTAGCCGAGCACGGTGCCGTCGGCGGCGTCGACGACCAGTTTCGCCAGCCCCTCGGCGGCCTGCTTGGTCCTGAACACGCCGTCGTCGCTGGCGTGGCGGGTGACCGCCACCACGTCGCGGCCGATTGCCTCGGCCGCCGTCTCCGAGAGGCCGACCCGGGCGAAGGGGTAGACGCCAGCGCCGGCGAACATCACGTGGTGGTGGACGTTCTCGTACGGTTCGAGCGACTCCCCGCGGGCGTGCGCGAGGATGTTGTCGGCAGCCGTGTGCCCCTGCTCTTTGGCGACGTGGAGGATGGGCTCGCGGCCGTTGGCGTCGCCGACGACGAACGTCCGGGGGTCGTCGCGGGCCTGCATGGTGTCCGCGACCCATCCGGGTCCGGGTTCGAGCGCAGTGTGTTGCAGGCCGAGGCCGTCGAGGTTGGGTCGCCGCCCGGTGAACAGGAACAGGTCGTCGGCCTCGATTGCGCGCTCCTCGCCACCCAGTTCGACGTGGAGGCGGACGCCGCCGTCGTCGGTGGGTTCGACGCGCTTCTCGTACGTCTCGGTCAGGACGTCGACGCCGAACTGGTCGCGGTAGATGTCGAGCAGTTCGTCGCCGAAGGCGTCGTCGGCCTCGTCGAGCGGCCGTGCGTCGTGCTCGATGGCGGTGACGTCCATCTCGGCCGCCTCGCTCAGGTATGGGACGAGTTCCAGGCCGACGAAGCCGAGGCCCATCACGACGCCGGAGTCGGGGAACTCGGTCGCGTCGAGGACGTCGGCGCTGGTCATGAAGTCGACGTCGTCGAGGCCCGGGAGGTCGGGGACGTTCACGACCGACCCCGTCGCGACCACGACGTAGTCGGCGTCTATCTCGCGGTCGCCGACCGCCACGGTGTGGTCGTCGACGAACCGTGCGGTGTCGTGGACGAAGGTGACGCCGTCGCGCTCGGCCAGGTCGTGGACGCCGGCCCGGCGGTGCTCCGCGAAGTCGAGCACGTGCTCGTCCTTGACGTCGACGACCTTCTGGAGGTCGACGGCGGGCGTCGCCTCGACCCGGGGGTCGTGGCGTGCCCGGTAGTGGTTGGCCGCGGCGGACAGCACCTCCTTCGAGGGCATACAGCCCCGGAGGATGCAGAGCCCGCCGCCGGGGTCGCCGTCGTCGATCAGCGTCAGTTCCACGTCGGGGTCGTCGACCAGTCGCCGCGCCACGGCGACGCCCGCGCTTCCGTACGCACCGATGATGACGACGTGCGTGCTCATGGTGGCGAAGAGGCCAGCCGCGCATTTAGGGGTTTGTCAGTCGGCGGGAACGGCCCCCTGTCGTCGATACCGGCGGACTCGTCCCCGTTCGACGGTCGCATCGGACTGGCGGCCGGCTACCCGGCGCGCTATCGCGATATCTCGCGGGCGTCGGCGTCGACGACCGCCTCGACCTCCTCGCGCGTGACGACCGCCACGTCGCCCGGAATCGTCCGCTTGAGCGCGGCGGTCGCGGTGCCGTACTCGAGCGCGGTCGGCACGTCGTCGCCCGCGATGCGACGTGCCAGGAACGCGCCGACGAAGGCGTCGCCCGTTCCGATGGGGTCGACCGTCTCCGTCTCGACGGCCGGGCACTCGTGGACCGCGTCGTCGTGGAGTGCCAGTGCGCCGGCGTCGCCGCGCGTCACGACGACCGTCTCGAACCCGTGGTCGTCGGCGAGGCCGCGCGCGATCTCGGCGGCCGACCCCTCGCGCGCCAGCACGTCGCGGGCGTCGCGCTCGGCCGTCACCAGCACGTCGACGGCGGAAAAGAGGTCGGTCAGCGTCGCCCGGGCCGACGCCGGCGACCAGAGCTTCCCCCGGTAGTTCACGTCGAAGGTGGTGGTCGTCCCCGCCGCCTGCGCCGTCTCGAGCACGTCGGCGACGGTCGATTCGAGCGTGTCCGAGAGCGCCGGCGTGATGCCGCTCGTGTGGAACGCGGCCGCGTCCCGGACGGCGTCGAGCGGCAGGTCGTCCGGGCGGGTCGTCGTGACCGCGGCGTCCGAGCGGTCGTAGACGACGTTCGTCCCTCGCGGGGCCGCCCCGTGTTCGAGGTAGTAGGTCCCCTGGCGACCCTCGTCGCTCCACGCGACCGCCGTCTCCAGGCCGTGGGACCGCAGTTCCGTCGCGACGCGACGCCCGAGCGGGGAGTCAGGTAGCTTCGAGGCCCAGACGGCGTCCGCACCGAGTCGCTCGGCCGCGATGGCGACGTTGCTCTCCGCGCCCGCCGCCCGGAGTTCGAGCGTCGCCGTGGTCTCGAGGCGCTCGTGGTCCGGCGGCGAGAGGCGCAGCATCGTCTCGCCGAAGGTGACGAGGTCGGTCATGTGCGCGAGGATGGCAGCGACGCCCATAGTTCGTCCGGTCGTCGACCGGGCACCGCCAACCGGGCGTCGTCGTCCGTCGGTCCGATCTACGCCTCGACTGTCGTTCCACCGTCGGTGGAACGTTCTCTCCCCGTCAAGTATATCATACTTTGATGACAAACACTCTCGGGAGCCCCTGCCGACCGAGCATGAACGAACCTCCACAACCGGACCCAGACGGCCAGTCGTTCGACGAAGCGCTCTCGGCGAGCGTCTACGACGTGTTCCCGGACGTCCTCTACGCGTTCGACCTGGACTGGCAACTTCGCCGCTGGAACGACAGCCTCCTCGAACGCACCGGGTACACGTCCGACGAGATCGCCGACATGAGCCCGCTGGAGTTCGTCCCCGAGGACGAGCGCGACCGCATGCGCGCCATCGTCGAAGACGTGCTGACGAACGAGGAGACGCGGCGGGCCGAGTCGGAACTGCTCACCCGGGACGGCGAGCGCATCCCCTTCGAGTTCAACGGGTCGCCGATGACGGACCCGTCCGGCGACGTCGTCGGCCTGGCCGGCGTCGGCCGCGACATCTCCGCGCGCAAGCAGCGCGAGCAGGAACTCCGGCAGTACGAGACGCTGTTCGAGACCATCGACGACGGCGTGTTCGTCCTCGACGAGGAGATGCGGTTCGTCGACGTGAACCAGGCGTTCGCCTCGATGGCGGGGTACGACCGCGAGGAACTGTTCGGGGAGGACGTCTCGACGGTCAGTCGCGACGTCGACCTCGATGCGGCGGTGCGACTGTCGGAGGAGATACGCGACAGCGACCGTGACGTGGCGTCGCTCGAAAGCCGCCTCGTCACCGCGGACGGTGACTTCGTCCCCCTGGAGACGCACTTCTCGCTCCTCCCGAGCGACGCGGAGTTCGAGGGGACCGTCGGCGTCAGCCGCGACGTGAGCGAACGGAAGGCCCGCGAGCGCGAACTCCGGCAGCGCCGCGACCAGCTGGAGACGCTGAACCGCATCAACGTCGTCATCCGCGAACTCGTCCGGTCGCTCGCGACGACGGCTTCCCGCGAGGAGATCGAGGAGACCGTCTGCACCCACCTGGCCGACTCCGATCTCTACCAGTTCGCGTGGATCGGCGAGCGCACGCTCGACGCAGACGTCTCGGTCCGCGCCGAAGCGGGCGCGGACGTCGGAACGCGCGGGATAATCGGGGACGCTGCCGACCGCGAGGGGTGGGAGCGTCCGGCCAGCGTCGCGCTGCGGACCGGCGAGATACAGGCCGTCAACGACGCTACCGTCGACACCGAGATGTCCACGACCGTCGAGAAGTTCACCCGCGACCTGCCGGTCCAGTCCGGCATCGCGGTCCCGCTCTCCTTCGGGGAGACGACCTTCGGCGTCCTCGTCGTCTACGCGACGCGGACGGACGCCTTCGGCGAGCGCGAGCGGGCCGGGTTCGCGGCGCTGGGCGACCTCGTCGCGTTCGCCATCAACGCCGTCGAGAGTCGACGACTGCTGTTCGCCGACACCGTCGTCGAACTGGAGTTCCGGCTGGCGGACCCTGGGGCGCTGTTCGTCGGCCTGTCCGACGACCTCGACTGCGAGTGTCGACTCCGGGACGCGATCCCCGCCGAGGACGAGACCATGCTCTGTTACGTCGAGGTGACCGGCTCGTCGCCCGAAACCGTCCTCGACGCGATCGACGACGCCGAGGCGGCCGACGGCGCGCGCATCGTCGAAAGCGGCGACGACGTGGCGCTGATCGAGTTCCGGATAACCGGCGCCTCGCCCATCGTCACGCTGGCCGGACACGGCGCGTCCATCACGCGCGCGGTCGCCGACGTCGGCGAGGCGCACGTCGTGGCCGAACTCGCCCCGGACGCAGACGTCCGCTCCATCGTCCAGTCGCTACAGTCGACGTTCCCCGCCATGGAACTGGTCGGAAAACGCGACGTCGAACGCCCCGCTGGTACGGTTCAGGAGTTCCGGACGGCGCTCGACGACGCCCTGACGGACCGCCAACTGGTCACGCTGCGAGCGGCGTACCGTGCAGGCTACTTCGACTGGCCGCGCGCCAGCACCGCCGAGGAGGTGGCCGAGGGGCTCGACATCTCGTCGGCCACGCTCCACCAGCACCTGCGGAAGGCACAGAAGAAGGTACTCGAAGCGTTCTTCGCGGGCTAGCTACCAGGGCGCGAAGTCCGGGTCGACCTGCCGCTGTTCGCGGTCGATGCTCTCTATCTTCGCGACGTCCTCGTCGTCCAGTTCGAGGTCCAGCGCGTCGAAGTTGTCCTCGATGTGGGCGTCGCTGCTCGCCTTCGGGATGGCGACGACGTTCTCCTTGCCCATCAGCCATGCCAGGCTGACCTGCGCCTCGCTGACGCCGTGCTTCTCCGCGATCTCGGTCAGTTCGTCGACCTCGAACACCTTCCCGCGCGCCAGCGGGGAGTACGCCACGAGCGTGAGGTCGTGCTCCTGGGCGTAGTCGACGAGTTCGTCCTGCTGGAGCAGCGGGTGCATCTCCACCTGGTTGGCGAACAGGGGTGCGTCGAGCAGTTCCCGTGCCGCGTCGAGGTGGCGCGGTTCGAAGTTGCTCACGCCGACGCGCGCTATCTTGCCGGCGTCGTACAGTTCGTCGAACGCGGGGAGGGTCTCCTCGGCGTCGTACTCGCCCGCCGGCCAGTGGACGTACAGCAGGTCCACCGCGTCGACGCCGAGTTTGTCCAGGCTCTCGTCCGTGCTCGCCAGGACGTCGTCGTGCGCGAGGTTGCTGATCCAGACCTTCGTCGCGAGGAAGACCTCCTCGCGGTCGACGTTCGCGGCGGCGATGCCCTCGCCGACGTACTCCTCGTTGTCGTAGGCCTGGGCCGTGTCGACGTTCCGGTATCCGAGGTCGAGCGCGTGCGCGACGCTCTCCGCACAGGTCTCGGCGTCGGTGTTCTGCCACGTTCCCAGTCCGAGCTTCGGCATCTCTCGTCGTTCCAGCGTTCCAGACATCGGTGTCGCCGACTTGGCACAGCGCCCGGAAAGCGGTTACGGCGTCGGAAAGCGGCGTCCGTCTGCCGTCCTGTGTCTTCCGTCGCCGAACGGCGCGAACGGGGAACGTTCTCCGTCGCGGTCCGTCCCGGACGGGAGCGTCCGCCTACTCGCGGACGTTCTCGCCGGCCGCCGCGCCGAACGCGCCGTCGGCCGGTCCGACCCCGTCCGGCGTCAGCGACGCTTCGGGGTCCTCGTAGACGACGTGCCCGCGCACCATCGTCAGCTCCGGGAAGACCCCGGTCATGCCCTCGAACGGCGTCCATCCGCACTTCGAGTGGAGGTCGTCGCCACGGATCTCGCGGGTCGCGTCGGGGTCGACGAGCACGAGGTCGGCCATCCGACCCTCCTCGATGCGTCCCTTCCGGGGCAGGCCGAACACCTCCGACGGATTGCGAGCCGTGAGGTCGGCGACCCGCTCGTAGCTCAGGGTGCCCTGCCGGGCCTGCTCCAGCAGGAGCGGCAGCATCGTCTCGACGCCGGGGACGCCGCTGGGCGCGTCCCAGATGCTCGCGTCCTTCTCCTCGCGGGTATGGGGCGCGTGGTCGGTCGCGACCACGTCGACCGTCCCGTCCGCGACTCGCTCGAACAGCGCCTCGCGGCGGTCCTCGCTCCGCAGCGGCGGGTTCATCCGGCCGAACGTCCCGAGGTCGTCCAGGTCGTCGCGCGAGAGGAACACGTGGTGGGGCGTCACCTCGCAGGTCGCGCCCGCGTCCGACGCCGCGTCCACGGCCTCCGGCGTGCTCGTGTGGGCGACGTGGACGCGCGCGCCCACCTCCTCGGCGAGTTCGAGCGCCCGCTCGACGGCCGCGATCTCCGCCTCGGCCGTCCGGTAGGCGCTCCAGGCGTCGGCGTCGTCCCGCTCGCGGGCCGCCTCGTCGAACAGGTCTGCGTCCTCGGCGTGGACCGTGACCACCCGGTAGGCGTCGCTCGCGCGCTCCAGCGCCTCGCGGAACAGGTCCTCGTCGATGCCCATGTCGCCCGTCGAATCGGCGAGGAACACCTCGCCGAGCGCGAGCAGCGGGCGCTCGAACAGTTCGTCCGGGTCCCAGTCGGCCGTGACGCCGCCGTTGATGCCGTAGTCGACGTGCGACGCGGTCGCCAGTTCGGCCTTCTCGTCGAAGGCCGGGCCGTCGACCGTCGGCGGGTCCGTGTTCGGCTGGTCGACGACCGTCGTGACGCCGCCGGCGGCCGCGCTGCGACTCCCCGTCTCCCACGTCTCCTTGTGCGGGAAGCCGGGCTGGCGGAAGTGGACGTGGGCGTCGATGCCGCCCGGAAGGAGCCGTCTCCCCGAGGCGTCGATTACCTGGCCGGACTCGGTGAGCGACGAACCGACGGCGGCGATGCGGCCGGCGTCCGTGTCGATTCGAACGTCGCGCTGGCTGCCGTCGGCGAGCGTCGCGTCCCGGATGGTGAGCATACCGGCCGTTGTCCGGTCAGTCGGTATAAACTTTCGCGTCGAGCCGCCGACGCTTCTCCGTCACTCCTCGGCCGCTTCCACGTCCGGTTCCGTCCCCGGCTGCGGCGAGGCGGACCCGGCCCGGTCGACGGTCTCGACCGACGGGTCCGCGTCGCCGACGAGCAACTCCTCGACGAGCGCGACGACGCGGTCCGGGTCCGCCTCGCCGCCCGCCCGCTCGATGCTGCCGACCGAGTCGGGGTCGAACGGGACGTCGAGCGCGGCGTAGATCGGGTCCAGCGCGCCCGCGATCTCGTCGTGGTCGGCGACGAGGACGACGCCGGAGACCAGCGCCGCACCGCTGCGGACCCGCTGGGCGACGCCCGCGATCTTCCCCTCCCACTGGAGGGAGTAGTCGCCGGGACAGAACGACCGCGGCGGTTCGCCGTGCTGGGCGGGGACGTCCAGCCGCCAGAGCGCACGCTGGACCGCCTGGGTCGTCTCGGCGTACCGCCGTTCCATCCCCGTCCGGATGTCGTCGAGGGGGACGGTCCGCGCGAACGCGACGGTCGTCCCGGTGTACGCGACCGCCCGTCCGCCGACGCTCCGCTCGACCGGTTCGAACCCACAGGCCCGGGCGACCGACTTCGCCACCTCGAAGTCGTCGGTCCGCGCGTCGCGTCGCCCGAACGCGACCTGGCGGTGGGGCGTCCACACGCGGACCGCGGGCTCGCCGGTCTCCGCGGTGTCCGCGAGCATCGCCGCGGTCACCGCCCGGTCCTCGTCCCGCGTCCCTGCCCGGCCACGGAGCACGCGCATACGCACCCATTGTGACCCAACGTATGTAAACGCTGGCCGTTCCAACCGGGGGTATGGTCACCCTCTCCGACGGGGCGCTCGCCCACTTCCCGCGCTTCTCGCTGTACAACTCGCCGTACGTCGCCCACGACGAGGGCTGCGCTATCGACCTCTACCCCGGTGCGTCGGACCCGACGACGGACAGCAGGGCGGCGTCGGCGGACGACCTGGCGGCGTCGACGGACACCTCGGGGGGTCGACCTCGCGCGACGCGCGCGCCCTCGCCCGTCGCGGGCGAAGTAGTCGAGACGCGCACCGTCGACGCGCCACCGAAGCCGTACGCGGTCGAACACGACCACCTCGTCGTGGTCGACACGGGCGAGCACCTCGCGCGGATGCTGCACGTCGACCCCGCGGTCGAACCGGGCGACGAGGTGGCCGTCGGCGACTCGCTGGGTGAGCTCGTGCGCTCTGGGTTCTTCGCGCCCTGGGTCGGCAACCACGTCCACCTCGGCTTCCGGGAGCGAGACGCCGACCCCCTGCGCGCCTCGGGGTCGCTGCCGGTTGACGTCGACGTCTCTCTCGACCCCGTCCAGTGGGACGGGACGGGGCGGGTCGTCCGACGCGGCGGGACCTACGTGGTACTGGACGCGCCCGAGCACCCCGCACCGGGCGAGCGGTTCGCGGGCATCGCCGCCGGCGACGGGACGGTGCTCGACGGGGGCTTCCCGCACTACGCCGGCGGAGGAGCGTTGCCTGCCGACGGGACGTGGGTCGGCGACCCGGACGGCGGCGGTGCGTCGGCGAGCGGGGCAGTGGGGACCGGGACGCACGAGTCCCCGGTCTCGCTCGCCGGTCGGCGCGTCGGCGTGGCGAACGGTCGGACGGTCTCGTGGGACGACGTCGAGGTGTGCGCCAACGGGACGCCCATCACGGGCGTCTCGCTGTTCCTCTCCCGGGACGAGTTCGGCGCGAAACTCGTCTGTCCCGACCACGACTTCGCGGTGGGCGAACGCGTCGAGGTGACGGTCGTCTGACCGGGTCGCGTTCGGTCGTCGTCAGTGGATGGTTCGGTTCACCTCGCCGGTTCTGGTCCCGGCATCACTGATAAACGTTCGTCGCCCGGTCGGTCACGCTCAAACCTATCGGTGGAGAAATTATTTTGCGACGGGGAGCGAACGCCCGCCTATGCGTTCCCGCTCCCGAATCGGCACGGTCGTCGGTCTCGCGATGTTCGTCGTCGCCGTCGTCGGCTACGTGGTCTACGGCTGGCGGTTCGGCGACGGCGTGAGCAGTCCGGTCGCGATGGCGCTGGCGCTCGTGGCCGTCGCCGTCGCCGTCGCGCTGAACGTCCGGAAGGCGCTGTAGTCCGTCAGTCGAAGGCCACGTCGTCGAGGAAGACGCGCTCCCCGAACAGCCAGTCGGCGTGCTCGGTGGCGTACTCGTGGTGCTCCTCCTCGAGGTAGCCGATGGCGTCCTCGACGAGCACCGGTCTGTAGTCGCGGAGCCCGGCGCTACCGGCGGTGTGGAGGACGCAGACGTTCGCCAGCGTCCCGCAGATGAGCAGGTCGTCGATGCCGTGTGCGTCGAGGTGGCCTTCGAGGTCCGTCCGGTAGAAGGCGTCGTAGGTGTGTTTGTCGACGACGTGGGCGTCCCCGACCGGCAGCTCGTCGACGATCTCGGTCTCCCACGACCCCTCGACGACGTGTTCGCCCCAGCGCTCGAACTCGTCGTAGTAGTGGTTGCCCTCGAACTGCTCCGGCGGGTGGACGTCGCGGGTGAACACGACCGACGCTCCGGCGTCGCGGGCGCGCTCGACCAGCGATCCGACGGGGTCGATGACGGCCTCGCTCTCCGGCGCGTGGAGGCTCCCGTCCGGGTGGCAGAACCCGTTCTGCATGTCCACGACGACGACCGCAGTGGAATCGGGGTCGAAGGTCATGCGTGACTGTATGGACTGTCGACACGAAACGCTTTCGCAACCCCGGGAGCGGTCGCCTTTCACGAGATTTTTTCACTGAGTAGTCCTACGTGTTGGCACACGAATGCGAACCGTCACCGCCATCGCGGTCGCCGCCATGCTCGTCCTCGCGGGCTGCTCGCAGGCCCCCGGTACCTCCCCGACCGGTCCGGACGCGTTGGAACAGTCGCCCGCCGGGCAAGACGGCTCGGCAGCTACCACTCCGTCCGACCCCACGTCCGACAGGCTCGGCTGGGAGAACGGCGTCTGGTACAACGAGACGGTGTCGGTCACCCGAGCCGACGGCCTGAACGAGACCGAACTGGACGCGGTCGTCAACCGGTCGATGGCGCGCGTCGAGCGGATCCGCAAGCTGGAGTTCGAAGAGACGGTCCCGGTCAAGGTGATCTCGCGCTCCGAGTTCAAGGAACAGCAGCAGAACAGGACGACGCCGGCGAAGCGGCGCCTGTTCGACAACGTCAAGTACGAAGCCCTGATGATGATCGGCGAACCGGACGACTCCATCGACGTCCAGACCCAGAACGCCGGGGCGTCGGTCGGTGGGTACTACAGCCCGAAGAAGGAGGCCATCGTCATCGTCTCGAACAACGAGACGGCGCCGAAGATGAACGAGGTGACGCTGGCCCAGGAGCTGTTCCACGCGCTCCAGGACCAGAAGTTCAACCTCTCGTCGTTCGACCAGTCGACGCGCGAGAAGCACAACGCCGTCGACGGCCTCATCGAGGGCGACGGCAACTACGTCGACTACCTCTACGAGCAGCGCTGCAAGGACGAGTGGGAGGGGACCTGCCTGATGCCGAACGCCGACGGCGCCGGGAGCGGTGGTGGCGGCGGCCTCGCGAACATGGGCCCGTACCTGCTGAAGTTCCAGCCCTACAGCGACGGCCCGCCGTTCGTGAAGGGGATCCGCGAGCAGGGTGGCTGGGAGGCCGTCAACGACCTGTACGAGAACCCGCCCGCGAGCACCGAGCAGGTCATCCACCCGGAGAAGTTCCGTAAGGACGAACCCACCTCGTTCACCATCGACGACAACACGAGCGACGGCTGGACGCGCCTGAAGCCGCCGGGGCGACCGAACTACGGCGAGGTCGGCGAGGCGGGCATGCTCTCGATGTTCATGTTCCCGGGCTACGAGAGCAGTCGCGAGGTCCAGATCGTCCCGCTCGACAGGTTCCTCAACACGAAGGACGGCAATATCCAGACGCTCGACCCGCTCAACTACGTGAGCGAACCGAGCGCCGGCTGGGACGGCGACCGCATCGCCGTCTACACCAACCCCGGGACCCCGCGCGGGGAGACGGGGTACGTGTTCGAGACGCGGTGGGACTCCCCGCAGGACGCGACGGAGTTCGCCGACGCGTACCGGCGACTGCTGCAGTACCGGAACGCGGAGCAGGTCGACGGTCGCGCGAACACGTGGCGGATCCCGGAGAGCTCCGACTTCGACGACGCCTTCCACGTCGAACGGCGCGGGGACACCGTCGTCGTCGTCAACGCGCCGACCGTCGAGGACCTCTCGGACGTCCACGCCGGGGCCGCGCCGAAGCAGTAGACGGGACGGCGACCAGTCGGGCCGGACGCCACCGCCCGGACGCTGCTGCACTCCCCGCGCGAATCCGGACCCTTTTTCTCGCCTCCGTCGCATACCCCGGGGCATGACCGACGAAGCGGGCGGCGGGCGGTTCGACGTCGTTCCCGACGAGGCGATCCGCGACGGCAGCGCGACCGACGCGTACTTCCTGCGGACCGAGACGACGCTCGACGCGGTGGGGGCGAACCCGCGCGTCGTGGCCGAGGTGACCGCCGACCAGTTCCCGACCGGCGAGTTCGAACTGCTGGCGGGCGTGAAGGACGCGGCCCACCTGCTCGAGGGGCTCCCGGTCGACGTCGACGCCATGCGGGAGGGGCGACTGTTCGACGGCGGCCCCGTCCTCACCATCGAGGGCCGCTACCGCGACTTCGCGCGCTACGAGACGTCGCTGCTGGGGTTCCTCTCGCACGCCTCCGGCGTCGCGACGAACGCGCTGGCGGCGCGGCGGGCCGCCCCCGACTCGACGGTGCTGAGCTTCGGCGCGCGACACGTCCACCCCTCGATCGCCGCGATGGTGGAGCGTTCGGCCCTGCTCGCGGGACTGGACGGCTTCTCGCACGTCGCCGCCGGCGAGGTGCTGGGTCGCGAGCCCGGCGGGACGATGCCGCACGCGCTCGTCATCTGCCTCGGCGACCAGGAGCGGGCGTGGCGGGCGTTCGACGACGCCGTGCCAGCGGACGTCCCTCGCGTCGCGCTCTGTGACACCTACTCCGACGAGAAAGACGAGGTGCTGCGGGCCGTCGAGACGCTCGGCGACGACCTCGACAGCGTCCGCATCGACACGACCGGGTCGCGCCGCGGCGACTTCCGACACATCCTCCGCGAGCTGCGGTGGGAGCTCGACGCACGGGGCCACGAGGACGTCGGCGTGTTCGCCAGCGGCGGCCTCGGCCCGGCGGACCTCCGGGAGCTACGGGACGTCGCGGACGGCTTCGGCGTCGGCAGCTACGTCAGCAACGCCGAACCGGTCGACTTCGCGCTCGACATCGTCACCGTCGACGGCGAGCCGTCGGCCAAGCGCGGCAAGCTCTCGGGGAAGAAACAGGCGTATCGGACGGGGGATGGCGGCCATCACGTCGGCCTCGCGCGCCACGACGGTCCAGCTGACGGCGAACCGCTCCTCGAACCGCTGCTGCGCGACGGCGAGATAGTGCGCGAGTTCGACCTCGACGCCGCGTCGGCACGCGCTACCGCCGACGCTACTGCGGTCGGATTTCGGGACTGAAGGCGACGCGTCGGTTATATCCGCTCGATGCTGCCTTCCGGTTCGCGTTCGCGGAAGACCGGCCCCTCGACGAGCAGGACGGTGACGTCGTCGTCCTCCCACGCGCCGCGCGGGAGGTCGGCCTTCCGGCAGGTGCGGTCGAGGTACTCGAACTCGTTCCAGTCGTTCTCGACCGGGAGCGTCGGGAACATCGACGCGCTGGTGCCGCGTCCTTCGACGGCGACCCCGTGCGTGCCGAGTTCGATGTCCTCCGCCGGGTTCTCCGTCTCGACGGTGTTCTCGACGACGAAGACGGAGATCTGGAGGTTCGAGAGCTCCGGCGGTTCGACCTCCGACCCGCAGGAGTCGTCGCTCGCCGCGGAGATGGCGGAGTCGACGATGACGTGTCCGAGCTGTTCGCTCGTGTCGTGTGCACCGGCGCACCCGCGCAGGCTCTGGCGCCCCCGCGTCGACACGAGTCGGACGAACACCCCGGTTCGTGCGTAGAACGCTTCACGCATGCTTCCGGGCTGTTCACGTTGTCCGTTTATCACGTAAGAATCGACCGCCTCCCGTGCCAGCTCGACCGCGCGCGTGCCATCCTCGTAGGTGAGGGTCACTGCCTGTGCCTCAGACATACGTAGTGTCTTATGCACAGGTCCATCTTCAACGCTTCCCTTCAAACTGGGCGATTTTAAGGCGATATTACCGGTTCGTAGGCAGAAATTTCCACCTCGGCCGACGTAACGAACCGGGGTCGTCGTTCCGCTCGCGCGGCGGTAATCACCCCTTACCGGCGGTATGCCGTGGTTGAACGTCCCACGGTAGGCAGTTCGGAGGGCGCGTCTCCCAGGGGGTCGACGCTCCAGCGGCCCACCGGACGTCGCTCGCGCGCGGTCGCCCGTGCCTCGACGGAGGTTCGCCGTGACGGCGACACCGGTCGGCGCTCCGCGGCGCGACCGCTGCGGTTCGCCGTCGGACGTCGAAGAACGGGCGGTCGACGGTGTGCAACGACCGTCCCGGGAGACAGATTGCACCGTCCAGGGTGAACGCGATCGGTGGAATCGGGGGTGCCGACCGTCGCTGGTCGACGGAGAGGTCGTGCGGCCCCGGACCGGCGGGGCGCGCGGTGACGAAGCAGTCCGCAGTCCTCAGGGCGTCTCGTTCGTCTCGATGCTGATGTCCGCCTTCGGGTGGGCGGTGCAGGTCAGGACGTACCCCTTCTCGACCTCGTCGTCGCTGAGCGTCTCGTTGGTGCTGTGGACGACGTCCTCGGGGTCGCCCTCGACGATCTTCCCACCGCAGGAGAGACACTGGCCCTGCCGGCAGGAGTACGGCAGGTCCCAGCCCTCGTCCTCGCCCGCGTCGAGCAGGGTCTCGTTGTTGGCGACCTCGATGGTCGCGCCCTCGTTGACGTACTCGACGTCGTAGTACTCGATCTCGTCCTCGGGGATGGCGTCGGGGTCGAAGCCTTCCTCTTCCTCCTCGCCCTCCTCGCCTTCGAGTTCGCCCTCGGTACCGGCGCCGACGGCGACAGCGCCACCGCCGCCGCCGATGGAACGGTTCATCGGTTCGGGGAAGTCGGTCTCGGGAACGGTTTCGGCCCGCCGTTCGAGCACCTCCTGGGAGATGTCGTCCGCGGGTCGCCACTCCGTCCCCTTCGTGAAGTGAAGGGCCACCGCGACGAGCGCGAGCAACAGTCCGAGTCCCAGTCCCAGTGTGTTCACCATATGTCGGGGCCTACGGAATGGTGGTTTAACTGCATTGTGATTGAAGCGAGCGGATTCCCCCGCCGACTCCCGGTCGGTCCCGGTTCGCGCGCCGCGTCCGCGCCGCCGTGCCGGTGGACCGCCCGCGACGCCAGACGCTCCGGAGCGACGACCGGACGCTCCGGGACCGCCGGCGAGGCCGGGCCGTCACGGGGCCTCGACGCGTTCCTTCAGCGCCTCGAGGCTCCGCCCCTCCGCGATGAGCGTGTCCACCTCGCCGTCCTCGTCGCGGACCGGGCGGATGAGGACGTCGAGCAGCACGCGACCCTCGTTGCCGCTCCCGTCGTCCTCGACGACGTTCCGGGCGTGGAACCGGACGAAATCGCCGTCGGCAGCCGCGTCGATCCACGAGCGCAGGTCCTCGCGGACGTCGTCGGGCCACCACGGCGTGCGCCAGAACTTCTCGTCCTCGACGTCGTCGGCGTCGGCGTCGACGGCGTCCAGGGCGGTCTGGTTCACCCGCGTGACCGTGCCGTCGGTCTCGAGGAGCCCGATGAAGGAGTTGGGGTCGTGGAAGACGGCGTCGAAGCGGTACCGGCTTTCGCGGAGGGCGCGCTCGGTGCGGTGCTTCTCGACGGCGTTCTCGACGGTGTTCGCCAGCACGGCGAACTGGTCCGTCCCGACCTCCTTCTGGAGGTAGTCGGTCACGCCCGCCGATATCGCCTCGCTGGCGATCTCCTCGCTCCCCTTGCCGGTGAAGAGGACGAACGGCAGGTCCGGCGCTCGCTCGCGGACCGCGGCGAGCAGTTCCAGGCCGTTCATCCCCGGCATGTCGTAGTCGCTGACGACGCAGTCGTACGGTTCCGCGTCGAACCGTTCGATGCCGTCTGCTGGGTCGGTCTCCACGTCGGCAACGAGGGCCGTCCCCTCCCGCTCCAGGAAGACGCTCGCCATCTCCGCCAGGTCGGGTTCGTCGTCGACCACCAGCACGCGAACGTCCTCGGCCATGGCCAGTTCTACTCGCCTCGGAACATAAATTTGGTGCACTAATCATATCAAGATTGATGGGTTTGCGGTGTGACGACCCAGGAATCGGGGAAGGCCGGAAGTTATAACCTCGGAGCACGACGATTCCACCAGTGATGGCGCTCCTCGAACTCAACCTCGAAAAACCCGCCCTCGTCGAGGAGCGGGTGACCGAGACAGGTACGTCCCGCTCGACCGGCCCGTCCGGGACGGACGACGGCGGACGCGGTCCCGGCCTCCTGGCGGTCGGCGTTCTCGCGGCGGTCCTCGTCGTCGCGCTCGCCGTCCGGCGACTCCGCTCCTCGTCCGACGAACAGTCGACCGATACCGCCGCCGACGAGACGAGTCGACTGCCGCTCGTCGGTAGCAGCGTCGCTCGCGTCGCCGGCCTCCTCGGCGTCGTCGTCGGCGTCGTCGCGTTCGCGCGGCGACTGCGGACGAACTCCTGACGAACGAACTCCCGACCGCTTCCACTTTTCTCCCGGCCGACGCCCCGACGAGCGACTGCGCGATGAGCGACTCAGTCGTCGCCGCGTCGCAGGTGGGCCCAGGTGCCGAGCCCCACGCTCGCCAGTCCGGCGAGCACGCCGACTCCCGCCTGTCCGGCCGACAGCACGGCGTCGTTCTCTTCCGCCCCGTCGTCCTGGTCCGGCGTCGACTGCCGCGGCGCCGTCGGTTCGCTGGCGTTCCCGCTTCCGTTGCCGACGAGGGCGGGCGGACTCGACTGCTCGCCGGGGCGGTTCGGGAACGTGTACAGCGCCCCACGCCCGTCGTCGCCGCGTCCCATGCTACTCGCGACGAAGAACCGCCCGTTCACGCGCCTGGCGGTCCAGAACGACGTCTCCTGTGGCTTGCGCCACCACGCGAGCTGCCGGGGGTTGGAGGGGTCGCTCACGTCGTGGATCTTGACCCCGCCCTGGTACCACGAGGTGAACAGGCGGTCGCCGACGAGGTCGAAGTTGTGGGCGGTGGTCCAGACGCCGCTCGACGACGACCCCCCGCCGCTGCAGTCGTGACAGCCGCGGTGGGCGACGCCGCCGGCGACTCCCGCCGCGCCGACGCCGACCGCCAGGTCGAGGCTCCCGACGTCGGCGGCGACGCCCGCGCCGAGACCGCCGAGGCCGTAGGACGGGTTCGGGGTCGCCGGCGGTGCGATGGTCGACAGATTCCGCGGTTCGGTCGGCGTCGAGACGTCCCAGAGTTCGACACCGGCGGGCCCACCGCTGCCGTCGTCGGGGTTGGCGTCCCACGCCTCCTTGCCCACCCCGAGCAGGGTGGCGTCGTCGTTGGTCATCACGTAGTGGTGGTTGCCCGGTCGCCCGACGACGGCCTCGTTGGTCTGCCCGGACGGTATCTTCGCGAGTTCGTCGAGGGGTCGCCCGCCGAGGTGGGCGACGTAACTCGGATCGGCGGGGTCGCTCACGTCGACCACCCACGTCCCGGCGTCCCACTGGGCGAGGTAGGCGACGCCGTCCTGCACCCAGAGGTCGTGCAGCGTCCGCACCCAGGCGTCGACCTCCGACCACGCCCGGTCGTGGTCGAGCATCGACCAGCGCCCCACCTCCCGGAGGTCGTCGCCGGTGACGTCGACCATCACCAGCGGGTTCGCGTCGCCGTCGTTGCCCGTCAGGTAGGCGACCCCGTCCTTCAGGTCGACGTTGTGGATGGGGACGTCCATCTCGTGGATCCCGGTCCGTTGCGGGTCGGCCGGGTCGCTCACGTCGTACAGCAGGAGTGCGTGGACGCCCTTGCTGTCGATGGGGTTGGCCGGCCCGGCGACGACCAGGCGGTCGCTCTCGACCTTCGCGTCCCAGATCTGTGTGAGCGGGCCGTGCTCGCGGTCGGCGAGCAGACCGCGCCGCTCGGCGAGGACTGCGGGACTCGCGGGGTCGCTCACGTCCACCGTGGCGAACCCGTCGGTCGCGGCGACGTAGGCCGTCGTCCCGTCCGGCCCGACCACCGCTTCCTTCGCGTTCTCGATGTCGACGCTCCCGAGCGGTCCGTACCCTTCGCGCGCGACGCCCCGGGACGCGGCCGTCGCGCTCACACCCCCGACGGCGGCGATGCGGAGGAAGTCTCGCCGACGCATGGCAGCGTGGACGGGCGCCAGCGAGATAAGTTCGGGGGCGCTGCGGGCGCGAGTAGCCAGCGTTTTAGGCCCCGCCGACGACCCCCGGACGTGACATCCTCGCCCGCCCTAAAGGGCGGGGCTTCCTACAAGGGAAGCCTCGCGTCGAGGGAGGTTTCAGGACTGAAACGCCGCAAGCGTCGTCTGTCCAGGTTTCGGACTCGGCGTGCGGTGTCCTGCGGTGCTGTCACAAGCACTCCCGTCCCGAGGCGAGTCATCGCCCGTCGGTTTCAGCGACAGGCTCTCTCCCCACGGGTTGAGGCGGCCAGCGATGTTGCCCGCCGCGTTGATGTCTGCTTGATACTCCGTCACCCAACACTCATCGTTCGTGCATCGGAACTGTGCCTGCGAACTCCGAGAACCAGGGTGTCCGCAGGCGTGACACGTCTGACTCGTGTACGCCGGATTCACGAACCGCACCGGGATTCCCGCTTCGAGGGCTTTGTCCTCGATGCGCCCGGTGAGTCGTGCAAACGCCCAGTTGTGAAGACTGCGGTTCATCCACTTGCCGTAGTCGAGATGTTCGCGGATGTACGACAGGTCTTCGAGAACGATAACGGGTTTCTCGAACTGTTGGGCGTACTCGACGGCTTCCCGAGACGCCTTCTCTACGATGTCCGTGAGAGCGTTCTGATGGTGGTCGAATCGCTCGTCAATCCGCCACTCGGCGGCGTCACGCTCTTGGAGACGGCGGAGCGTCGTGAACATCTCCTTGCGGAGGTGTCGCGCTCGCCCGCCGTCGAACAGCATTGGGTTGGTCGGAGTATTATCCTGACAGGCACAGCCCGTCAGGAGTTTGGATTCCCCGATGTCGAATCCGACCGGCGTCGGGTCGTCCGGCTCCTCTGGTTCCGCGACCTCGTACTCGACGGTGACGTGAAGCACCCACGTCGTTCTGTGTTCTTGCAGTCGGAACTCTCCGACCGTCACGTCGCCGTCGAGCAGGTCCGTCCACAACTCTCGTTGAGCGGGGTTGATGCAGAGCGGTATCCAGAAGGCGTTGCCACGTCCGGCCTGCGGAACGCGCCAACAGAACTCGTGCGTTCGTTCCTCGGAGTGGTCGAGACGCCACCCACGGTTCGTGAATCGAACCGGATGGTCATCGTCGAGTTCCGAAGCGTTGTACGTGTCGCGGAGTTGCGGGACGTAGTTCTTGAGCGCGTCCTTCGCGTAGGACGTGAGGGTGTAGCCGGTGACGACATCGTTGACCGCCGACTGCGTGTCCGCACCGCGCTCGAACGATTCGGCGAGGGCACGGCGGTAGGCCGCCATGGTACGCTGAAGCCGATGCTCTTTGTGCGCCGTCGGTGGCGCGAGCGTGGCTTCAAGCGTTTTGGTGGCGGTGGCAGTCATCCGACAGTACAGTTAACACGACCAAAGCACATAAACTGCACGGATACGATAAAGATGTATGAGCAAATCAATACGGTTCGAAGTGGAGGACGAACAGTACGAATGGCTAAGCGACCTCAAAGACAAGCGCGGTTACACGTGGAAGGGCCTCATGTTAGAGGGCGCGAAGGCACTCGACACCGACGGAACGCAGTAGTTGGACAGACGGCCAAGTGGCGCATTCCTCCTCGCCGCAAGCGGCGGGGTTTCCTGCTTGAAGAAGGATGAAACAGGCAATCGTCGCACGGGCCGACCTCGGGATGGGCGAGGGGAAACTCGCCGCCCAGGTCGCTCACGCGTCGCTGTCGGCCTACGAGGACGCCGGCAGTCGGGCACGCAAACGCTGGAAGGGCGAGGGGCAGAAGAAGGTCGTCCTGCAGGCCAGCTGCGAGGACGCCGTCTTCGCGCTGGCGGAGAAGGCGAACGCCGAGGGACTGCCGAACGCGGTCGTCCGCGACGCAGGACACACGCAACTCGACCCCGGGACCGTCACCGCACTGGCGGTCGGTCCGGCGGACGACGACCTCGTGGACCGCGTCACCGGCGACCTCTCGCTGTACTGACCCGCGGCGACCCGCTCCGAACGCTTCGAGCGACCTTCACGACCGCGTTCTCCCGCAGTGTCCGTCGCCGCCGCCGTCGAACGGAAGTCGGCGCGACCGACACACGTAGGTGGAGGACTCTTGCCCGTCAACTACCTCCGTTCGAGTGAAGGTTCGATGAGCAACCAACCACACTCCCCGGTACCGTCCTCCCGCCATGGCACAGAGTCGCCGACCGACGCGCTCTTCGAGGTACTGGCGAGTCGCTACCGCCGCCTCGTTCTCGCGGAACTCGCCCGGAGCCGGACGCCGACGACCGTGCCCGAACTCGCACGTCGGGTAACGGCACAGGAGATCGGCTGCCCGGTCGCCGACGTCCCGGACGACGAGTGCGACAGCGTCGAGAGCGTGCTGTACCACGCTCACCTCCCGAAGCTGGCGGACCACGAGTTCGTCGAGTACGACCCCGAACGCGCCGTCGTCGCGTCCAGTGCCCGGACCGTCGACGCGATCCCGTTCCTCGAACTCGTCGTCGCGGAGTGAGTCGCGTGGCCCGGCGTCCGCGGCCGGCAGCGGTCGGAGCGTAGCCTTTAGTTTCCGCGGTGCGGAGTCGGTGACGGATGCGCGAGGCACACCCCATCGAGGCGGCGGTCGGCATGGAGTACTACGTCAGCGACGCCGAGGGCGTCGGCGGCCACCTCAGGGACGCGGACGCGGCGTTCCGGGTGCGCGAGATAGAGCAGTTCGACGCCGAACCGCTCGACGCCGACCCCGGGTCGTACCCCCACCTCGTCGTCAGGGCGACCCTGCGCGGGTGGGACACCAACGACTTCGCCCGCCGTCTCTCCGACGCGCTCGGCATCAGCCGCGAGCGCGTCTCGTGGGCCGGAACCAAGGACAAACACGCCGTCACGACCCAGCTCTTCAGTCTCCGGCACGTCGACCCGGCGGCGTTGCCCGACGTCAGCGACGCCGACGTCGAGGTCGTCGGACGGGCGGGCCGGGCGCTCCAGTTCGGCGACCTCGCGGGCAACGAGTTCGAGATCGTCGCCAGCGACCCCGACCGCCCGGAGAACGTCGCCGCCGTCACCGACGAACTCGCGGCGTTCGCCGGCGGCGAGTCGACGCAGGCGAACGGTGACGTGGTCCGCGACGCCGCGGTCGGCGTCCCCAACTTCTTCGGCCAGCAGCGGTTCGGGAGCCTGCGCCCCGTCACGCACGAGGTCGGCCTCCACGTGGTACGCGAGGAGTGGGAGGACGCCGTCATGGCCTACGTCGGCAACCCCTACGAGAGCGAACCCGAGGACACCCAGCAGGCGCGCCGCCGCGCCGAGGAGTGCGCGCCCGACTGGCCCGCCGTCCTCGACGCGCTCCCCCGGAAGCTGGGCTTCGAGCGCGCGATGGTCCACGAACTGGTCGAGAACGGCGGCGACGACCCCGCCGACTTCCGCGCCGCGCTGGAGACGCTGCCGACGAACCTCCAGCGCCTGCTGGTCAACGCCGCCCAGTCGTACGTCTTCAACCGGGTCCTCAGCGAGCGCCTGGAGCGAGGGCTTCCCTTCGACCGTCCCGTCGCGGGCGACGTGGTCGCGTTCGCCGAGACGGTCGACGGCTTCACGGTGCCCGACACCGACCGCCTGCAGCGCGTGACCGAGAGCCGGCTCCGGACCGTCGAGCGCCACTGCGAGCGCGGGCGGGCGTTCGTCACCGCGCCGCTGGTCGGCACCGAGACGGAACTCGCCGACGGCGAGCAGGGCGACATCGAGCGCGCCGTGCTCGCCGACCTCGGCCTCGAACCGGGGGACTTCGACCTGCCGGGCGAGTTCGACTCGACGGGGACGCGCCGCGCCGTCCTCGTCCGGACGGACCTCACTGTCACCGCCGACCCGCTCACCTTCGAATTCGCGCTCCCCTCGGGGTCGTACGCGACGACGGTCCTCCGAGAGTACCTGAAGACCGACCCGGTCGACATGGGGTGACCAGAAGACCGTCCTCGTCTGGCCGTCCGCGTCGGGCGTCCGCGTCCGGTCGCCCGCGCCTGGCCGTTCGCGTCCGTCGGTAGCGCCTCTCACACCGCCGAAAGCGCACGTTCGTGCATATCTCGCCCGTCGAACCGGCGATAGTTCAGCACGGAGATGGAAACTACTTAGTCGAGTCACGGCAACTCCCGTGCATGACGAGTGTCAAGGAGTTCCGGGTCGAACGCGAGGCGACCCCGGACTCGCTCGGGCAGGGGGCCTTCGTCTTCACCGACGACTACTCGGTGTTCGACTGGGGGAAGATGCCCGACGAGATTCCCGACAAGGGCGCGAGCCTCTGCACGATGGGCGCGTACAACTTCGAACTGCTCGAAGCGGCGGGCATCCCGACGCACTACCGCGGCGTCGTCGACAGCGAGACGCGGTGGGGCGCGGACGACGGCGAGGTCGTCCCGCTCTCGGAGGCCGAGTCGCGGCCGACCGAGATGGCCATCGACCTCACGCAGGTGCCGAACCTCCCGCGGGAGGGCCGCGACTACGACTACGAGATGTTCCACGGCGCGGCCGACGACAACTACCTCATCCCGCTGGAGGTCGTCTTCCGCAACAGCGTCCCCGTCGGGTCCAGCCTCCGGCGGCGCACCGACCCCGCGGACCACGGCCTCTCCTTCGACGAGTGGCCCGACGGCGCGGTCCAGCTAGAGGAGCCCATCGTCGAGTTCTCCACGAAGTTCGAGGAGAGCGACCGCTACCTCTCCCGCTCGGAGGCCGACCGTATCGCCGGCGTCGCGGACGTCGACGACCTCGAAGCGGTCGCTCGCGAGGTGAACCGCGTCGTCACCGAGCACGCCGCCGAGGCCGACCTCGTCCACGAGGACGGCAAGATCGAGTGTCTCTACTACGACGGCGAGATCCGCGTCGCCGACGTCGTCGGCACGTTCGACGAGAACCGCTTCACGTTCCACGGCCAGCAGGTCAGCAAGGAGTTCCTTCGGCAGTACCACAAGCGCGAACAGCCGACCTGGGCCGACGCCGTCGTCGAGGCGAAAGAGGAGGCGAAGACCAACGACGTCGCCGACTGGAAGTCGCTGTGCGACGCCACCCCGGAACCGCTCCCCGACGAGGTCGTCACCGCGGCGCGCGACCTCTACGCCGCTGGAACCAACGCCTACGTCGACCGCGAGTTCTTCGACGCGCCGTCGCTCGCCGACGCCGTGATGGCCGTCAACGACCTCTGAAGACAGCCGCGACCTGTCCTTTCCTGCCCTGCCGACCACTGCACACCGCGATGTCTTTCGGATGCGTCCGCTCCCGCCCGCACGACCGTGACGACGCGGGAGAGACGACCAGCTGACGGCGAACAGGACGGAAAACTGCCAGAAACGATTCCGGAAGACGGTCGTCGACGCTAGCCTAGGAGCACTCGCTCCAGCCGCATGACTCGCAGGTCTTGCAGCCCTCCGAGAAGTACAGCGACATCGAGCCACACTCGGGACACTCGGGGCTCTCCCCGGCGTCGATGATGCTCTGCTGGTCGCTGTCCGCTCCGTCGGTGGTCTCCTTCGTGGTCACGCCGGCGGTGGCGGTCGCGCCGCTGCCGTCGGTCTCGGGGACGCTGGCGTCCGCATCGGCCTCGTCGGCCGTCTCTTCGAGGGTCTGCTGCTGCGGGTACGCCTTCTCGACGTCGCCGTCGAGGTAGCGCTGCATCGCCGTGCCGATGGCGTCCGGGATGGAGTTGATCTGCTCGCCCTTGTCCCAGGCGACCTTCGGACTGCGGATGCCGCGGAGTTCGTTGGCGATCTCGCGCGGGTCGACGCCGCTGCGCAGCGCGGTGCTGATGGTCTTCGCCAGCGCCTCGGTGAACGAGGCCGTGAAGCCGCCGGAGTTGCCGATGTTGGCGAACAGCTCGAACGGCTGGCCCTGCGCGTCCTCGTTGATGTTGACGTAGAGCTTGCCGTAGCCGGTGTCGATGCGCTGGGTCACGCCGTGGAGCACGTCCGGGCGCGGACGCTTCTTGCCGAGTTCGACCTCGTCGGTGTCGAGGATGGCTTCGAGGTCCTCGCCCAGGGCCGCCTGGACGTCCTCGTTGTCGAGGAAGCCGTCGATGCCGCCGAAGACCTCCTCGATGGTCTCGACGATGCTCTCGGCAGCCTCGCTCTCGTCGGCGAACTCCTTGTTGTCGGCGCGCGTGGTGAGCACCTGCTTGCTGCGGGTGCCGTCCCGGTAGACGGTGACGCCCTTGCCGCCGTTATCGTAGATGTACCGGTACACCTCGTCCATGTCCTCCTTCGTCGCGGAGTTGGGGAAGTTGCAGGTCTTGCTGATGGCGGAGTCGACGCCCTCCTGGCAGGCGCACTGCACGGCGGCGTGGTCCTTGCCGGAGAGGTCGGAGGTGACGACGAACAGTTCGCCGATGGCGTTCGGGACGGTCGACAGCCCCTCGACGCCATCGAACTCGTTCGCTGCCATCTGTTCCTGAGCCTCCTCCTTGACGGCGTCGACGTCGATGTCGTTGGCCTCCAGCGTGCGGAGGAAGTAGTCGTCGAACTCGACGAGCATCTCGTCGCCCTGGACGTCGTCGGAGACGTTCTTGTAGTAGGCGACGTTGTAGATGGGTTCGCAGCCGCCGGTGGTGTTGCCGACCATCGAGGTGGTGCCGGTCGGCGCGATGGTCGTCGTGTTGTGGTTGCGCATCGGGAAGCCGTCTTCCCAGTTGTCGGCGTCGAGGCCGGTCTGGTGCTCGAACCACTCGCGGTACTCCGTCGGGTTCGCGTACTTGCTCTTGTCCCACTCGTCGAACGAGCCGCGGACCTCCGCGAGTTCGTGGGAGGTCCACTTCGACTCGTGGTTGATGTGGGTCATCAGCTGACGGGCGATCTCGTTGCCCGCCTCGCTGCCGTACTCGACGCCGAGCTGGATGTACAGCTGCGCGAGGCCCATGACGCCGAGGCCGATCTTGCGCATCTCCCGGACCTTCTGCTCGATCTTCTCGACCGGGAAGTCCGACATCGTGACGACGTTCTCGAGGAACCTGGTCCCCCACTCGATGCGGTGGTCGAACTCCTCGTAGTCGACGGCGTCGCGGAGGAAGGCGTCGACCGCCGCCTCGAAGGAGTCGTAGTCGTCGCCGTGCTCGTCGTACCAGACGCGCCAGTCGGGCGCCTCGTTGTCGGCGAGCGTCGAGAGGTTGATGTGGCCCAGGTTGCAGGCCTCGTACTCCTCAAGGGGCTGCTCGCCGCACGGGTTCGTCGCGAGGATGCGGTGGTCGGGGTGCTTCTCGACGTCGAAGGAGTGCTGCTTGTTGACGCGTTCGAGGTAGATGACGCCGGGTTCGCCGTTCTCGTGGGCACCCTCGACGATGCGGTCCCAGAGGACCTCGGCGGGGAGCGACAGCTCTTCGCCCACCTCGACGTACTCGCCGAGGCCGAACATGTCGTAGAGCTCCTTCGTGTGCTCGGTGGCGACGTGGGCCTCGCCCGTGCGCGGGTTCGTGAACGTGAACTCCTCGCCGTTCTGGAGCGCCTCCATGAAGCCGTCGGTGACGCCGACGGAGATGTTGAAGTTCGAGAGGTGGCCCTCGGCGGCGTTGCGGAGGTGCTTGGGGACGCGGCCGTCCTCGTCGATGAGTTCGCGGGCCTCCTCCAGCGCCTCCTTGAAGGAGTTGTGCGTGTAGTCGTCGGGGTCGTTGAGCCGCAGGGTCTCCGCGAGACTGACGTCCTTGTTCTTGGCGTGGATGAACTGGATGACGTCGGGGTGGGAGACGCGCATGACGCCCATCTGTGCGCCGCGCCGGGCACCGCCCTGCGCGATGGTCTCGCACATCTGGTCGTACGTGCGCATGAAGGTGATGGGGCCGGACGCGATGCCGCCCGTCGAGCCGACGGCGTCGCCGTAGGGGCGGAGCTGCCAGAACGCGTAGCCCATGCCGCCGCCGGACTGGAACACCTGGGCCGCCTCCTTGGCGGTCTGGTGGATGTCGTCGATGTCGTCGTCGGGCGAGTCGACGAAGCAGGCCGAGAGCTGCTGGAGCTCGTCGCCCGCGTTCATCAGGGTGGGGGAGTTGGGGATGAACTTGAGATTCTCCATCAGGCCGCGGAACTCCGACTCGACGGACCGGACGTGGTCCTGGATGTCGTCGGGGAGCTCCGGAACGACCGTCTCGTAGGCGAACTTGTTGACGTTGTAGATAGACAGCGCCGTCTCGGCGTCGTCGTCGGCCGTGGTGCCCGTGCCGAACACCTCGGCGGCGAGCTCGTCGCGCCGGGGGTGGTCGGGCTTGAGCTGGTCGGGCGTGACCGTAATCTCGGTGCCCTGCTTGTCGGCCTCGTACACTGCCTCCGCGAGGGCGATGTTCCGGGCGACGCGCGGGAACAGGTCCTCCTGCTCCTCGATGAGGTCGCCGTCGGCGTTCTTGCGCAGGTAGCGCGCGGGAAGGATGTTGTGGTAGGCGTTCCCCGTCAGTCGGTCCTCGAGGGTCTCGCCCCGGGTCCGCTTGACCGGTAGCGTGACCTCGTCGGCGTCCGCGTCGTGCGCGCCGCTCATGCGATCGTCACCGTCCCCGTTTCCGTGCTCTGTCTCCCGATTCTTCGTTCGGTGCGTCGGTGAACCCGTTTCATTCGTGACGGAGAATCCATCTTACCCCACCTAAATTAAGCTTACTTTCCCTGGTTCAATTCTACTTGCACTCGTGCGGAGATGGGTCTGGCGGTTCAAAATATCGCTCGACTGACCGTCGGGTGCGTCACGGTCCCCTAACCACACCTAACATCCGGAAGGTTATAAGAGTGTTCAGACCGCGGTGAAAGTGTTCGACAACGGTGAATTACCGCCTGTAACGACCGATTGACACCGCTGCGTCCCGCAGTCAGGGTCCCGCGTCAGATTCTCTCCCGCCGGTACGTTTACCCCGCAGCAGGTCGACTGTCTCGACATGCTTTCACCGCTCCTGGCGCTGAACACCACGACCGCGCTGGCCGCACTCGCCCTGCTCGCGGTGCTGTTGCTCGTCGGTCGTCTCGTCCTCAACGTCGCGTGGAAACTCGTCATGCTCGCGCTAGCCGTCACCGTCGCGCTGTACGGCTTCGGCGTTCTGGTCGGCTGACCGGCGCGCTCAACGGGTCGTCGGCGTCGCACCGTCGCGGACCGTCCCCGCCTCCACGCCGTCGACGAAGTTCGCGACGACGTCGCGTCCGTGCGCGGTCAGCACGCTCTCGGGGTGGAACTGCACGCACTCGATGGGGTGTTCGCGGTGGCGGACGCCCATCACGAGTTCCTCCTCGCCGGCGGCACCCCCGTCGTGCTCCCCGCCCGTACTTCCCTCGGTCGTGTCGTCGCCGACCGCGTGCGTCGTCGTCGCGGTCACCGCGAAGCAGTCCGGCACCTCGGTCGCCACCAGCGAGTGGTATCGACCGGCGCGGAACCCCTGCTCGATGCCGGCGAAGACGCCCCGGCCGTCGTGGTCGACGGGGAACGCCTTGCCGTGGACCGGCTCCGGCGCGCGACCGACCGTCCCGCCGTAGGCGTACACCGCCGCCTCCAGACCGAGACAGACGCCGAACGTCGGCACCTCGGTGGCGAGTTCGCGGAAGACGTCGAGGGTGACGCCGACGTCGCGCTCGTTCTTCGGGTGGCCCGGGCCGGGGCTGACGACCACGGCGTCCGGGTCGGTGTCGCGCACGTCGGCCAGCGAGGCCGTGTTCTTGAGAACCGTGGTCTCGGCGCGTTCGCTGACGTACTCGACGAGGTTGTACGTGAACGAGTCGAAGTTGTCGACGAACGTGACCCGCGTCATCGCGACACCTCCGTCGGTTCTGGGGTCGGGTCGTCGCTGGCCTCTTCCGGGACCCGCTCGATGCGCTCCAGCGCCGCGAGCACGCCGTCCATCTTCTGCTCGGTCTCCGCGAACTCGGCGGCCGGGTCGCTGTCGGCGACGACGCCCGCGCCGGCCCGGACGGTGATGCGGTCCGGAGCGTCGTCCGCGCGTTCTCCGTCGGCGTCCGCGTCGGGGTGTGCGTCCCCGGACTCGACCGTCGCGGTCCGGATGACGATGGCGACGTCGGCGTCGCCGGTCCAGGAGTAGTAGCCGACGCCGCCGCCGTAGACGCCCCGGGGCGTCCGTTCGAGGTCGTCGATGATCTCCATCGCGCGTATCTTCGGCGCGCCCGAGAGCGTCCCGGCGGGGAAGGCGGCCCGCGTCGCGTCGAAGGCGTCGGGGCCGTTCTCACCGTTCCCGTCGGCGTCCGCGAGCGTTCCGGTCACCGTGCTCTCGATGTGCTGGACGTGGCTGTACTTCAGGACGTTCATGAACTCGGGGACGCGGACGCTACCGGGTTCGCTGACGCGACGCACGTCGTTGCGCGCGAGGTCGACGAGCATCGCGTGTTCGGCGCGCTCCTTCTCGTCCGCCAGCAGTTCGCCCGCGAGTTTGCGGTCCTCCATCGGACTCGCGCCGCGCTCGCAGGTGCCGGCGATGGGGTTGGCGACCACCTCGTCGTCGCGGACCGAGACGAGCGTCTCCGGACTCGCGCCGACGACTGTCCGGTCGCCGTACCCCAGGAGGTACATGTACGGCGAGGGGTTCACCTCGCGCAGGGCGTCGTACAGCCCCAGGGGGTCGACGTCGCCGTCGAGGCGTCGCTCGCGCGAGACGACGCCCTGGTAGATGTCGCCCGCCGCGACGTGCTCTTTCGCGCGCCTGACCGCGTCCTCGTACGCCTCGCGCGGTCCGGCGTGCTCGTCGGCGGGGACGAACCCGTCGGTCTCCAGCGGTTCGGCCGCACTTCGTTCGAGTCCTTCGCGCACGCGTCCGACGTCCGCGAGCAGTTCGTCGTACACCGCCCCGGGGTCGTCGTCGGGCCAGACGACCGGGGTGAGCGACAGGGAGACCCCGTCGGCGACGTGGTCGAAGACGACCGTCGTCGTGCTCAGGACGAACTGTGCGTCCGGGAACCGCGATTCGGGTCGCTCGACGCCGCGCTCGTCGAGCCAGAGGTCGTAGACCGCGTCGTAGGCGAGGAAGCCGACGAGGCCGCCGGGGAGCGGTCCCGCGTCGTCGAACCCGCGCCGCGGCAGGTCCGGCAGCGCGCCGCGGAGTCGGTCGAGGACGTCAGCATCAGCGTCGGCGTCGTCCCCCTGTGGTCGCAGCAACTCCGCGTACCGGTCGTCGCCCAGCGCCTCGACGCGGGTCCCGTCGGGGTCGACCGTGACGACCGCCGCGGAGTCGACGCCGACGAAGGAGTGGCGGGCGTGGCGGTCGTCCGCGGTCGGGGCGAACGCCCCGTTCGGGTCGCTGGAAGCGACCTTCTCGGCGCTCTCCAGCAGGAAGTCGTACTCGTCGTCGCCGAGCGCGGCGTACGCCGCGAGCGGGTCCACGTCCACGTCGAGGTCGGTCGCGACGTGGACGACGACCGGTTCGTCTCGACCCGCCGCCCGCTCGACGAACGTCTCGCGGTCGATCATGGACTGACGATGCGTCTGGCCCGCCGTGCGTTCGCGACGAACGACCGGACGGCGTCGGCGTCCTTCTCGCCACCCGTGGCCTCGACGCCGGTCGCCACGTCGACCGCGAAGGGGTCGACGGCGTGGACCGCCTCGGCCACGTTCGCGGGGTCCAGGCCGCCGGCGAGCACGACCGGCGAGTCCAGACCGTCGACGAGGTCGCCCGCGCGCTCCCAGTCGTGGGTCTCGCCCGTGCCGCCGGTAGCGGCCGCGTCGAGCAACAGCGCGTCCGCGACGCCGTCGTAGTCCGCCGGACGCTCCGACGTGGCGTCGACGGCCCGGACGAGGTCGGCGTCCAGGGTCGAGGCGAGGAACGCGAGGTCGCCGCGGCCGGTGCCGTGGACCTGCACCGCGTCGGGGTCGACCGACCGCGCGAGTTCGACGACGCGACCGGGGTCGTCGGGCATCGTGACGAGCACCGTCGTGACGAACGGCGGGACGCTCCCGGCGAGGTCGGCGGCCCGCCCGGGCGATATCTCGCGCGGCGAGTCGACGGGGACGTCTACCAGCAGGCCGACCGCGTCGGCACCCGCGTCGACGGCCGCCTGGAGGTCGCGCTCGCTGGTGATACCGCAGACCTTCACCCGCGTCATGCGGACACCGTCCGCGTCATCGCCGCGAGCTGCTCGGCGGCGTCGCCGTCGTCGATGGCCTGCTCTGCGCGCTCGACGCCGTCCCGGAGCGACGTCGCCTCGCCGGCGACGTAGACGGCGGCCCCGGCGTTGGCGACGACGATGTCGCGCTTCGCCCCGCGGACGTCGCCCTCGACGATGCCGCGCAGGTCCGCGGCGTTCGCCTCGGGCGTGCCGCCGGCGACCGCCGTGACGTCGTGGCGGTCGACGCCCAGGTCCTCCGGCTCGAGCCGGTACTCCTCGACCGACTCGCCGTCGACCTCGGCGACGGTCGTCTCGCCGTGGACGGCGATCTCGTCCATGCCGTCGCCGTGGACGACCAGCGCGCGCCCGACGTCCATCTTCGCCAGCGAGCGCGCGAGCACGGGGACGAGGTCGGGGTCGTAGACGCCGACGACCTGCGCGTCCGCGCCGGCCGGGTTCGTCAGCGGGCCGAGCACGTTGAACACGGTCCGCATCCCCAGCTCCTGGCGCGGGCCGATGACGGCCTTCATCGCGGGGTGGAACACGGTTGCGAGCATGAAGCCGATACCCTGCTCCTCGATGGCGCGTTCGACGGCGGGCGGTTCGGCGTCGATGGTGACCCCGACCTCCTCCAGCACGTCGGCGCTGCCCGACGAGGAGGAGACGGAGTAGTTGCCGTGCTTCGCGACGGGGACGCCCGCGCCGCTGGCGACGATGGCGGCCGTCGTGGACACGTTGATGGTGTCGTAGTCGTCGCCGCCCGTGCCGCAGGTGTCGACGAGCGGTTCGCGGTCGGGGTCGATGGTCCGCGCTGCCGCGCGCATCCCCCGGGCGAATCCGGCAATCTCTGTCTCCGTCTCGCCCTTCGAGCGCAGGGCGGAGAGCAGCGCCCCGATCTGGGCGTCGGTCGCGCCCTCGAACACCTCGCTGGCCGCGTCCTGCGCTTCGCCGAGGGTGAGGTCCTGTCCGTCCGCCACGCGTTCGATGTGAGCCTTCATGCTGGAACACCAGTGTACTGTTTCGGGTTACAATGAACAACATAGTACACTGACTTAAATCTGCTGGGTGGAGAAACGCCATCGAACCAACAGCCTGCGGTCGATTCCGAAACCTTCAATTATCCCTGCCGCCAACGATGAGATGCGTTCGAGAAGCCGACTGGGTTTGTGGTCTAGTTGGTTATGACACCTCCTTGACATGGAGGAGGCCGGCAGTTCAAATCTGCCCAAACCCACTCGTTCTGTGCCGAACGAACTCGTGAGGCACGAATCTGTCGTTTGGCAGTTTGAACTAGACGAGACGAACGCCCGCGAACGAAGTGAGCAGGAACGTCTCGGCGCAGTTCAAATCTGCCCAAACCCACTTTCCTTCCGCGAACTACACGGCGAGCCATCCGTGCTGCCGTGATTCGACCCTTGCGTCAACTGCGCTCGACGGAACGGCTACTGTCCAGCCGTGTTCCTCTCGCGCCTCCGGCGGACGACGACTATCACGAGGACGACGAGACTGGCCGCGACGTAGAGTACGCCGGCGACCCAGACGCCGATCAGTTCGGCGATGCCGACGAGGTACGGGACCACGAGCAGGACGGGCACGAGTCGCTGCCGTCGCTCGATCCGGTCGAGCCGGCCCCGGAGCGCGGATTCGTCCATCCGGTGACGGAACGGAACGTGGTCCTAAACTCGTTCCTCTGTAACGTGTCGCGTCCGTCGAGCCCCGAGAACTGCCAGAAGTCACCGTGGAGTCGCGCCTAGCGGTCCTCGAGGTCGGGCGTCTGTGCGCCCATCCCCGGCGCGTTCCGTGCTTCCACCGTGTGCGCGATGGCGATCAGCGTGAACCCGGCGGCGAGGATGCCCGCGAGGAGGAGACCGGCCAGTCCGTTGAACGGGGGCACCCCGAGGGCCGCCGCGACGATGGCCGCGACCCCGACGCCAGCAAGCGCCAGGTAGCGGCGGCACCAGGTGATGTCGTCGCGGGCGTCCATCTCGAGGTAGGGGTCGATCTGTTCGGCCGCGGTCGACAGCTCCACGATGCCACGGTTCTGGTTGTAGTCCACGATGCCTGCGTCGTCCAGTTTCGGTAGATGGGACTGGTAGAGAGCAGTGTAGACTCGTTTTCGTTCGGCGGCCGAGATCGCGTCGACGGTCGTGTCGTTCTCCCACGCCGCCACCTGCTCGGCGAGGTCGCTCAACTGGACCGTACCGTCGACGCTCTTCAGATAGTGGAGCGCGTACCGACGGCGCTGGTTCTTCAGAACGTCGAACACCATGTCCCGCGAGAGGAGCTCGGCTTCCGAATCGGGTGCTCCGTCGGAGTCGAGAATGTCGGAGACGTGCTCGGCCATCCCGGACTTCTCCCCGTCTGTTTCGTCGTGATCGTCGCTGCCTGCACCGGAGGAGTCGCCGATAGTACTCATTACTATGCCACCCCAAGCTCGTAACCCAGCATGGATTCGAACATTACCGGGTTTAGCCTTTGTTATTCACCATTTACCGGTCGGAAACTTACCATTACCGGAAACCGCAGCCCCGTCGTACCGCCGCGCCGTCTCGCGGTAACGGCTCCTTACCGTTCGAAAACGCCGGTCTGGACCGTGGGCGGTTCCGGGTCGAGTGCGACCGCATCCTCCGTCCTGTTCGTGCCGGATGGGTGAGCTCGGTGGCGTCCGGGGCCGGTGTGTTCTTCCGGGGTCGGTCGACGTGGTCCGGTTCGTCTCACTCCCCCCGGTGGAGGTTCTCGTGGACGCCGACGACGAGCGCGGGGACGACTATCATGAACAGGTGCTCCTCGACGGGGATGCCGAGCAGTTCCACGCCGGTCCGGAGCCGTATGGCGAACACGCCGATGGCGAGCGTGTACCAGTCCCAGACGTAGGCGACCGGGTAGAGGACGAGAATGGTCTTGCCGGCGCGCTCGACGGCGTCGGCGCGGATCAGCAGCGCCAGCGCGACGCCCCCGAACGCTATCTCGGAGGCGAGATACGTGTACGGACCGAACCACGCGCCGACGTCGGGGAGCAGACCGGCGATGTCGGGCGGAAGGCTAGCGATGGTAGACGGCACGGCGGAACGTACGCGGCGGGACGGCAAAAGTCTCCAGAAATGCGGGAATTGCGACAAAGTTCAAGAGCGAGGAGCGCCTCGTTCAAAACGAAGATGGATATCTCTACCATTGCGACCACGGACTACTACGAGATCGAGGCCGAGGAACGTCTTGGAAAGGCCCGTTCGACGTTCGAGGAACATAATCCGAAAGGCATCATCGTCACCGAGGCCGGCGACTACGAAGGTGTCATCACGCAGAAACAGCTCCTGCAGTCTCACATCGAGGACCACACGAAGGTGTCGACGCTCACCAAGCCCGCGCCGAAGATCGGTCGCGACGCAGACGTCCGTGACGTCGCCCGCGAACTCGTCGAGGGCGGGACCAAGGTCGCACCTGTCTTCGAGGACGACGGCACTCTCTGGGGCATCGTCGACGAGGACATGATCCTCGATGGCGTCCTCGACAACCTCGACGCGCTCACCGTCGAGCAAATATACACCGAGGACCCCATCTCGGTGCCCGAGAGCGCGACGCTCGGCCGCGTCATCAACCTGATGCGAGAGCACGGCATCTCGCGACTGCCCGTCGTCGACGACGACGGCTTCCTCACCGGCGTCGTCACGACCCACGACGTCGTCGATTTCGTCACCCGCAACGTCGAGAAGTCGACGGAAGGCGAACGAACCGGCGACAACGACCGGATGCTCGACCTGCCGGTCTACGACGTGATGACGTCGCCCGCCTCGACGACGTCCCTGTCCGACACCGTCGAGGACGCCGTCCGTCGCATGCTGGAGGAGGACTACGCCGGCCTCGTCGTGACGCCCGAGGACGACGACCGCGTCGTCGGCGGCGTCATCACCAAGACGGACGTGCTCCGCGCGCTGACGTTCACCGAGGAGGACCACATGGACGTCCAGATCACCAACGTCAGCCTGCTGGACACCATCTCCCGCCAGCACATCCGCGAGAGCATCGAGGAGATCACCGACAAGTACCAGAAGATGCAGGTGCGCCACGCCCACGTCCGCTTCCACGAGCACAAGGAGAAGCTCCGGGGCACGCCGCTCATCCAGGCGAAGATCCGCCTCCGGACGAACCGCGGCCAGGTCGCCGGCTCCGGCGAGGGATACGGCGCCGAGCAGGCGTTCAGCGTCGCCCGCGACACCCTCGAACGCAACGTCCTCGAACTGAAAGGCCTCGAGAGCGACCGCGAGTACGAGGGCCAGCTCCTCCGGAAGCTGGGAGAACTGTAACGCGAACGACGGCGGGAACGAACCGCGACGGCGACCGCTCGCCGTCGTCCGATATTTTCTGCGAAAAACGAGAGCGAGCGCCGAGTTACTCGAACGCCGCCAGCACGCCCTGGCCGTCGGTGTTCCCGATGTCGGGCAGCGACGCGCGCTCGGGGTGGGGCATCATCACCGCGACGTCCTCCGTCTCGCCGAGGATACCCGCGACGTTGCCCTTCGACCCGTTGGGGTTCGCCGCGTCGGTGACGTTGCCGTCCTCGTCGCAGTAGCGGAAGAGGATGCGGTCCTCCGTCTCCAGTTCCGTCAGCTTCTCGTCGGTTATCTCGAACCGGCCCTCGCCGTGCGCGATGGGGACCTCGACGACCTCGCCCTCGTCGTAGGCCTCGGTCCACGGCGTGTCGGCGTTCTCGACCCGGAGGTGGACGGGTTCGCACTGGAAGCGGGCGCTCCGGTTTGTGGTGAACGCGCCCGGGGTCAGCCCAGACTCGCAGCCGACCTGTGCGCCGTTGCAGACGCCCAGCAGCGGGACGCCCGACTCGACGGCGTCGCGGATCTCGGCCATCACGGGGGAGTTGGCGGCGATGGCGCCCGCGCGGAGGTAGTCGCCGTAGGAGAACCCGCCGGGGAGCATCACGCCGGAGACGTCGTCCGGCAGGCCGTCCTCGTGCCAGACGATCTCGGCGTCCACGCCGAGGTGGTCGAGTGCGCGCTCGGCGTCGCGGTCGCAGTTGCTGCCGCCGAACTGGACGATTGCAACTGTCATTTCTGTTCGACGTCGACGGCGTAGTCGTGGATGGTCGGGTTGGCGAGCAGTCGCTCGGCCATCTCGTCGGCGCGCTCGGCAGCCGCCTCGGCGTCGGCCGCGTCGAGGTCGATCTCGAACTCGTCGGCCGAGCGCAGCGCCTCCAGTTCGAAGCCGAGGCGCTCCAGCGCCCGCCGGGTGGTCTCTGCCTCGGGGTCGAGGACCCCCGACTTGAGTCGGACGGTCACCGTCGCGGTGTAGGCAGTCATCATCCGTTGGTGGTCGTCCATGCTCAAAAGCTCTTTTGGAACGACTGCGTTATCCACGAACGTGGATACGGCCGGGGAGTGTTGCGCCTGACCGAACGCTTATCTCCGGACGCGGTCATCCCCGACGGTACATGGTAGGCCCCCGACAGCGGCCGGTGGAACGATGACAGCCCGCGACCTGACCGAGATAACCGTCGTCGGCGAGGACGACACCGGACTGATCGCTCGCGTCACCACCCTGCTCTTCGAGCACGGCGTCAACATCGAGGACGTCGACCAGGCGGTCCGCGACGGACTGTTCCGGATGACGATGCACGTCGACGCGACCAACGCCGACGCCAGCGAGCACCGCCTCCGGCGCGAACTGGCGGAACTCGGGGACGACCTCGGCGTCGACGTCCGGGTCCGGTTCCCCGCGGACCGCGACGCCCGCCAGCTCGCGGTGCTGGTCACCCGGGAGTCCCACTGCCTGCAGCGACTCCTCGACGCGCGGGAGGCGGGCGAACTCGACGCGGAGATCGGCGTCGTCATCGGCAACCACGACGACCTCCGGCCGCTGGCCGAGCGTCACGGCATCCCGTTCCACGACGTCGGCGACGAGGACGGCAGCCACGACGAGGAGCGCTTGCTCGAACTGCTGGACGACTACGACACCGACCTCGTCGTCCTCGCGCGGTTCATGCGCATCCTCAGCCCGAAGGTGGTCTTCCGCTACGAGGGGCGCATCGTCAACATCCACCCCAGTCTCCTGCCGGCGTTCCCCGGCGCGAAGGCCTACCGGCAGGCGAAGGAGGCCGGCGTCCGCGTCGCGGGCGTCACCGCCCACTACGTCACGACCGACCTCGACCAGGGCCCCATCGTCACCCAGCGCGCGTTCGACGTCCCGGACGGCGCGAGCGTCGACGACATCCGGGAGCGCGGCCAGCCCCTGGAGGCCGACGCGCTGCTGGAAGCGGTCCGATTGCACCTCAACGGCGACGTCGCGGTCCACCGCGGCCGCACCGAACTGCGCGACCCCGGCCGCGAGTACCAGCTCGGCCTCTCCGACGTGGCCGACGCCGCGACGCCCGACCATCCCGTGGACGGCGAAGTCGAGATGACGAGCGACGACTAGAACTCTGCTTCGACCGCGGCGGCGACGGCCGGCACGACGCGTTTGACCTCTGCACCGCTCTCGACGAACACGAGCACCCGTGGCGGCGTCACCGCCTTCGGCCGGACGCGCAGGCCGGCGTCGCTCGCGGCTTCCTCGACGGCGTCGACGCCCGTCGCGAACTCGACGTGCGCCCGGTCAGGGTGGACGTGGACGCTGCCGAGAATCTCCTCGCTCCCGTCGTCGTCGCTCTCCCCGCCGGTGCCGTCTTCGCCTCGCAGTGCTATCTCGTACGCCAGCGCGCCGTCGACGGTCGGCTCCACGTCGTCGTCGGCGTTCACGACGGCGAGGCGGTCCAGTGGTGGGTCCTCCCGGCCGTCGAGTTCGGACGCAAGGAGTTCGGCGATGCGCGTGCCGTCCGTGATTCGGTCCTCGACCATACCGGGCGTTGGCGCGGCCGGCGCTTAGGCCTCCCGTCTCGCGGTCGGACCCGCACGGAGAACGGCGGTGCCGCCGGCGGTCACTCGTCGGCCTTCAGTTCGTCGAGCGCGGCCGTCGCCTCCTCGTGCACGTCGAGGTCGCGCCGGCGGGCGTAGACGACCGCGGCGGCCTCCACGGTCAGCCCGAGTTCCTGCTGGAGTTCGTTGACTTCGGCGACTGCGGTCTGCTTGTCGGTGCCCGCGGAGACGACCTGGTCGAGGACCTTCTCGAACGTCGACTGCTCGCGGAGCAGGCTCTCGTCCGGGACGAACTCCTCGGGGACCGACACGTCGCTCGGGTCGAACTCGGCGACGAGGTCGCCGTCCTCGCGCGCGAGCAGCCCCTGGCTCGTCGCGACGTCGACGAGGCGCTTGGCCTGGTCCGGCGAGAACCAGTCGCGGTCCAGCGACAGCGCGACGACGTACTCGCTCTCGCTCATCCGCTCGCTGCCGGTCTGTCGGAACGGTGCTGCGACCGCTATCCGCAGGCTCATCGTCCCGCCGTCCCGCCCGCGGCGGCCTAAATCTGCCGATGTCGGCCGCCCGAATCGAGTCATTGAAGTACGACGTACACGACCTGCCGTACATGAAAGACCAGGGAGGCTCCACGCGCAAGCGGACCGGCGGCCGACTGAAGCCGCTCCACAAGAAGAAAAAGCACGAGCTCGGTCGCGAGCCGACGGAGACGCAGGTCGGCGACCCCGACTTCCGCACCATCGACGCGCGCGGCAACACGGAGAAGACCCGTGCGCTCACGACGAACGTGGTCAACGTCACCGACGACGGCGAGACGGTCAGCGCCACCATCGAGGACGTCGTCGAGAACGACGCGAACCCCAACTACGCCCGCCGGAACATCATCACCAAGGGCGCCGTCATCGAGACGAGCGAGGGCCGCGCCCGCGTCACGTCGCGTCCCGGCCAGACCGGTCAGGTCAACGCCGTCGCCGTCGAGGAGTAACTGGTTCTCCGCCGCGCCCGTTCGGGCGTGCCGAACCGTTCTACACGCCGACGAGCGACTGCTGTCCCGTTCCGTGGTCACGCTGTCGACGACTCTATCGGGAGCAGACGCGACTACGGCCGGTCGGAGAAACGGCGGGTGCCGGAAAAGGGCCGGGAGGGCGTCCTGGCCGACTCAGGGGTGCGGTGCCGCCTTCTGCATCGCGGTCTCGGCGATGTTGCCGCCGTAGTCGGCGCAGCGGGAGAGGGAGTCGACGACGAGCCGGAGGAGCTGGGCCTGCTCGGCGTCGAGTTCCCGGACGACGTCGCTGACGTGGCGGTTCTGGCGGTCGAGTTCGCGCACCCGTTCGCGAGCGTCGTTGGCGAGCTCGGTCGCCTCGTCGCCGTCGTCCTCGAACAGCGCGTCCATCGCCATGTCGACGACCTCGGTGGCGTCAGCGTGGAGTTCGTCCAGCGCGTCGCAGGCCTCCTCGGGCACCTCGTCGAGGTCCAGCGCGATGTGGGCGATCTTGGCCGCGTGGTCGGCGATGCGCTCCAGCTGACGGGCGCTGGAGTGGAAGTCGAAACACGTCTCGCGCGGGACGCCGATGTCGATGGCGGCGCTGGGGTTCCGCAGCGCCGAGCGGAACACGCGCGAGACCATGAACCAGAGGCGGTCGACGTCGTCGTCGCGCTCGATGACGTCGTTGGCGAGGTCGTCGTCGTCCTCCTTGAGCGCGGTCAGCGCGTCCTCCAGCATCGTCAGAGCGACGAGCCGGATGCGCGTGACGGCGTTGTGGATGGACAGCTCCGAGGAGTCGAGCAGGTCCTGGAGGACGACCCGGTCGCCGGTCTCCTCGATGACTTCCAGGCCGACGAGTCCCTGCGTGGCGTCGCGGATGGTGCGGCGCTGGTCGGCACTCACGCGCGGCGTCTCGAGGCTGATGACGTCGAAGCCGCTCACGTACAGCGTGAAGACGGTCCGGGTGAGGTTGGCCCCCTCCAGTCCCGTGATGTCGAACGACCCCTCGATGGTGTCGTCGGCCGTGCGCGGCGACAGTAGCATCGAGTCGCCCTCGGGGTGGAACTCGACCCTGCTTCCCGCTTCGATACCGTTCTCGTTCGCCCAGGACTTGGGAATCGAGACCGTGTACGTGGACCCGCCCGTCACCTGCACCTTCCGGGTTTCCATGGCCGAGGTTCGTGAACGTTGGACTATAAAAGTACCTGTATCTATATATCGGCGAGAACGGACACGTTGGGGCCCGGAAAATCAAGCGATGTTTGGAGAGAATTCAGGATATACTGTCGATTACTTTAGCTTCCCTGCCGTACGGTGCGTTAGATTACGGGACTTTCACCGGGTGTCCCGCCGTCTATCCATCCCGATATGCATGACTACGTACGTCTATATAGATATAATAGAAGGGTATTTACTCATTCTTCGGCAAATCGGGAACGATGCGTGATAGTCCTCTAGACCGTCGGAAAGTGCTACTGGCGAGCGGGGCGGCGGCGGCGTCGCTCGCGGGCTGTCTCAGTACGAACTCGACCCCGCCGGGTGACGCGGGGTCGGACTCCGACGGGTCCGGAAACGACGACACGAGCGACGGGGGGAACAGCGTTCGACCACTCAGCGCCGGCGGCTCCTCGACGGTGTACCCCATCGTCAGCGGTGCCGCGTCCGTCTGGAAGGCGAACCGACCGGCCGGCGACGAGGATTACTGGCAGCCGAGCGAGTACGGCATCCAGACCGACGAGAACCTCGCGGAGTACTGGGGTGGCCTGTACGGTTTCGACGACGGGTCCGGTGCTCCGTTCGACGTGACCGTCGGCCTCAGCCACTCCGGCACCGGCATCAAGAAGCTGAAGAACGGCCAGACGGACATCGCCAACGCCAGCGCGCCGGTGTCGGCCGAACTCCCGGAAGCCGACGAGTCGACGCTGGAGAAGTTCGCGAACCACGTCGTCGGCGTGGACGCCCAGCCCATCGTCGTCAGCAAGGAGATCTACGACGCCGGCGTCACGAAGCTCACCGCCGAGCAGGTGCGGAAGATCTACGAGGGCCAGATAACGAGCTGGTCGGAGATCGACTCCTACAGCGGCCCCGACAGGGCGATCCAGGCGGTCGGCCGCGCCGAGGGTTCCGGCACCGACACCGCGTTCCGGTCGAACCTGCTGGGCGACTCGAAGGCACCGATGCCCGGCCTCGACGTCCGCAAGGGACAGAATCAGAAGGTGAAGTCGCTGGTCGAGAAGTCCGACAACGCCATCGCCTACATGGCCCTGGCGTTCGTCGGCGGCGACGTCGAGACGATCGCGCTGTCGTTCGACGGCACCGAGTACGTCCCGGGCGAGAACCTGGCCGACGAGGACTATCCACTGTCGCGCGACCTCCACTGCTACACGTGGGAGGGTACCTCGAAGAAGGAGGCGGCCTTCCTGCGACTGATACTCTCGGACTACGGACAGCAGAACTTCGTCGAACCGGAGGGCTACTCGAAGCTCACGAAAGAACGCCAGAAGAACCAGATCGACAAACTCCCCGACCCAGAGCGGTGACATGCTGAGCAACGTACTTCAGGCGAGCGGCTTCGGCGGTTTCGTCGAGAACACCGACCGCCGAACGAAGGCGACGAGCGCCGTCGTCGTCTTCGCCGTCCTGGCGATGGTCACGTCGTTCCTCGCCAGCCCCGGACTGCTCGCGTTCCCCACGCTCCTGTTTTTCGCCGCGGTCGCCTACGGCTGGGTGACCGACCAGGAGACGACGGCGAAGCTCCTGATGTTCCTGATGACGGTGTCGACGATCCTCGTTCTCGGACTCATCATCGTCTATCTCATCTCGCGGGCGCTCCCGGTGTTCGAACTGATGGGGCTGGACCTCGTGTTGAAGACCGACGTCGCCGGAGCGAGCTCCAGCAACCCGGACCTCTGGGACCCGACGAGCGACCTCTACTCGCTCGTGCCGATGATCTGGGGCACGCTGGTGACGACGTTCATCGCGATGCTCATCGCCGCCCCCGTCGGCGTCGCCGGCGCGGTGTTCATCAGCGAGATCGCACCCCCGTGGGCGCGGGAGATACTCAAACCGAGCGTCGAGACGCTCGCCGGCATCCCCTCCATCGTGTACGGGCTGCTCGGGTACACCATCCTCAACTCGTACGTGTTCGAGGAGTTCCAGACCCCGACGTTCGGGAGCCTGTTCCTGGTCGGGACCGTCATCGGCGCGATGGCGCTCCCGACGGTGGTCTCGGTCGCCGAGGACGCCATCTCCAGCGTCCCCGAACCGATGAAGAGCGGGGCGCTCGCGCTCGGCGCGACCGACTGGCAGACCATCAAGACCGTCACCATCCCGGCGTCGTTCTCCGGCATCTCCGCCGCCGTCCTGCTCGGCGTCGGCCGCGCGATGGGCGAGACGATGGCCGCGACGGTCATCATCGGCCACTCGCAGAAGCTCCCGGACCCGCTGTACGACGTCTTCGGTAACACCGAGACGCTGACGACGCTCATCGCCAGCCAGTACGGGAACGCGACGCCCACGCAGCTGTCGGCACTGTTCGCCGCCGGCGTCGTGCTGTTCGTCACCGTCCTCGTCCTGAGCGTGGCGTCGCAACTCATCGAACGTCGCATGAAGCGCAAGCTGGGTGGGAAAGAATGAGCTACGAGAACGCGGTACTGGTCGAGGACGAATCGTCGTCGATGGAACAGGCTGCGGCCGGTCTCGTCGGCCTCAGCCTCCTCTCGATGATACTCGGCTGGACGACGCTGTTCCAGTGGACGACCGCGACGGGGACGCTGTTCGGCGTCGCCCTCTTCGACCTGTTCGGCGTCGCGCTGACGCTGAACGGACTGGGCATCGTCGCGCTCGGCGCCGTCTCCGCCGCCGGCATGGCCGAGACGACGCCGAGCGACTCCGCCGGGCTCCTCACCGGTGCGCTGTTCGGTCTCGTCGGCCTCGCCGCCGGCGGGCTCGTCGCCTCGCAGACGTTCGGCCTCGGACTCGTCGGCTGGGTCGTCGTCGCGCTGCTCGCCGGATTCGGCGTCGCGGCGGTGACGGTCCTCCCGCGCGAGGACGTCGGGTCGACGCTCCCGACCGGCGCGCTCTCGGCGCTCGTCGGCCTGCTCGTCCTCGGCGGCGTGTTCACGCCCGGGTGGACGTGGTCGCCGAACGACTTCTCGGCGACGTTCGGCGGCGACGTCGTCGTGCCCCTGCTCGTGGTCTTCGTCGGCCTCGTGAGTGCGTGGGGTGCGGCGAAGGCCCACGAGGGCTTCGGCACGCGCGGCCGCCAGACCGGCGCCTACCTGCTCATCGGGATGACCGCGGTCGCCATGCTGGCCGTCCTCCTGCTGCTCATCGGCCAGGTCCTGAAGAACGGCTGGGGACCGCTCACGCAGAAGGTCAAGTTCGGGCTGTTCACGGAGCCGATGTTCTGGTTCCACATGCCGGTCCTCGACGAGTACGTCATCCTGGAGGCACCCGGCGTCTGGTTCCACTGGCCGTTCACCATGACGGGCGAGACGCTCGGCGAGGAGACGGTCAACGGCGTCGCGCCGGCCATCGCCGGCACCTTCTGGCTGGTGCTCGGCGCGGTCGTGTTCTCCGTCCCGCTGGGCGTCGGTGCCGCGGTGTTCCTCACCGAGTACTCCGCGAACGAGGCGTTCACCAGTGCCGTCGAGATCGCGACCAACGGCCTCTGGAGCACGCCGAGCATCGTCTACGGCCTGTTCGGCTACGCGTTCCTGGTGCCGCGGCTCGGCAACCAGTCCACGCTGCTCGCCGGCCAGCTCGTGCTCGGGTTCATGATGCTGCCGCTGGTGCTCATCACCAGCTACGAGGCCATCAAGACGGTGCCCGACGAGTACCGCGACGCGAGCGCGGCCCTCGGAGTCACCAAGTGGGAGACCATCAAGAGCGTCGTACTGCCGGCGGCGATGCCGGGCATCATCACCGGCAGCATCCTCGGCGTCGGTCGCATCGCGGGCGAGACGGCACCCATCATGCTGGTCGCGACCATCAACAACGTCCCGGCACCGGAGGTGCTCGGGTCGTTCCAGTTCACGACGGGCGCTCCGTTCGTCGAGAACACCGCACTGCTCCAGTCGATCAACGCGCTCCCCTACGAGGTGTACTCGAACATCACGCAGGGCGAGACGGCACACGCGTGGGGGACCGCGCTGATGCTGCTGATAGTCGTGCTGTCGTTCTACGCGGTCGGCATCTCGATGCGCATCTACTTCCGGAGGAAACTACAGCAATGAGCAACGCACAACCATCCACGGCGAGTACGGAACCGTCACAGACCACCAGCGGCGAGAGCGCGGAGGAGATCCGCGAGGAGTGGACCGACTACGCGTTCGCGGGCGAGCCGAAGATCTCCGTCGAAGACCTCGACGTCCACTACGGCGACGACCACGCGCTCCAGAGCGTCTCGATGGACATCCCCGAGGAGAGCGTCACCGCGCTCATCGGGCCGTCCGGCTGCGGGAAGTCGACGTACCTGCGGTGTCTCAACCGGATGAACGACCGGATCAAGAGCGCGCGCGTCGACGGGTCGGTGGAGATCGACGGCGAGGAGATCTACCAGGAGAACGCCAACCTCGTCGAGTTGCGCAAGCGCGTCGGCATGGTGTTCCAGTCGCCGAACCCGTTCCCGAAGTCGATCCGCGACAACATCACCTACGGCCCGCGCAAGCACGGCGACCTCGACAGCGGGCTGTTGGCGTCGCTGCTCGGCCGCAGCACCGACGAGAAGGAAGACGAACTGGTCGAGCGGTCGCTGAAGCAGGCGGCGCTCTGGGAGGAGGTCAACGACCGCCTCGACGACAACGCACTCGGGCTGTCGGGCGGCCAGCAACAGCGGCTCTGCATCGGCCGCTGTCTCGCCGTCGACCCCGAGGTCATCCTCATGGACGAGCCCGCGAGCGCGCTCGACCCCATCGCCACCGCCAAGATCGAGGAACTCATCCAGGAACTCGCGGAGGACTACACGGTGGTCGTCGTCACGCACAACATGCAGCAGGCGGCCCGCATCAGCGACCAGACGGCGGTGTTCCTCACCGGCGGCGAACTCGCGGAGTACGGCGAGACCGAACAGATCTTCGAGGACCCCAACAGCCAGCGCGTCGAGGACTACATCACCGGCAAGTTCGGATAGATGGTCCGGGACGGCTTCGACGACGAGCTGGCGGCGCTGCGCGCGGACGTCGTCGAGATGGGCGACGTCGTCGTCGAGCGCCTGGAGACGGCGCTGATGGCGCTGGAGGAGCGCGACGCGGCGCTGGCCCGCGAGGTGGTCGACGGCGACGACGAGATCAACGAACTGTACCTCGACCTCGAGAGCGACTGCATCGATCTGTTCGCGCTCCAGCAGCCGCTCGCCGGCGACCTGCGGTTCGTCGCCGCGTCGTTCAAGATCCTCACCGACCTCGAACGCATCGCGGACCTGGCGGTCAACGTCGGCTCGTACACGCTCGCGCGGGACCACGAACTCGTCCCCGACGTCGACCTGCTCCAGATCGGCGAACTCGCCGTCGAGATGGTCGAGGACGCGCTGGCGGCCTACGCCGAGGAGGACGCCGACGCCTGCGTCGCGGTGGCCGACCGCGACGACGAACTCGACGCCCTCTGTGAGCGCGTCGGCGAACTCGTCGTCCGCCACCTCACGTCCACCGACGACGACCCGACGACGGAGTGGCTGTTCACCGAGGTGACGAAGCTGTTGCTGACCGTCCGCGACATCGAGCGCGTCGGCGACCACGCCGTCAACGTCGCCGCGCGCACGCTGTACCTCATCGACAACGACCCCGATCTGCTGTACTGACGGCGCTTCCTCCGGGGTTCGTCCCCTCTTTCGAGATTCGAACTTCTTCTACGTCATCGACAACGACCCCGATCTGCTGTACTGACGGCGCTTCCTCCGGGGTTCGTCCCCTCTTTCGAGATTCGAACTTCTTCTACGAAGGTCGTCGCCTAGCCGCGCCGCTCGTCGAGGATGAGTCGCGTCTTCGTCTCGATGACCTCGTCCAGCTCCCGGGCGCGCGTGATGAGTTCGTTGACGCCCTGGGTGTCGGCGGCGTCGACGACGAGCACGATGTCGTCCTCGCCGGAGACCTGCCAGACGAAGTCGACCTGCTCCCACTCGGCGAGCCGGTCGGACATCGTCGTCGTGTTCACGGCGACGTCCACGCCGATCTCGATCATCGCCTTCACGTTGCCGGTCCGGGTGGCGACGGTAAACCGCTCGATGACGCCGTCCTCGGTCATCCGTTCGACGCGGTTCCGGACCGTCCCCTCCGAGGTGCCGACCTCGTCGGCGATCTCGGTGTAGGGCATCCTGGCGTCGCGTCGCAGGAGATCCAGTATCTGACGGTCGAGTGCGTCCATGCCGGTGGTTGCGGCCGGTGGAACTTGGCTGTTACGAATATCGTAACATCGCTTCGAAAGCAAGGTTTATGATGCCGGCTTTCATATGAATCTCGTAATGGCTGGTGCCTACGTCGCACTGGAGGGCGGCCGCGTCGTCGAAGCGCGCTGTCGTGCTCCGGGTACAGGCCGTGGAGAACTGGTATTCACTACAGCGTACACGGGCTACGAGGAGAGCCTGACGGACCCCTCCTACGAGGAGCAGGTACTCACGTTCTCGTACCCCCTCATCGGCAACTACGGCGTCCGAGAGGAGCGCTTCGAGAGCGACCGCGTGCATCCCACCGCGGTCGTCGCGCGCGAGCTGACCGACGACGTCGCCGAGTGGCTCGACGAGGAGGACGTCCCCGCCGTGGACCACCTCGACACGCGCGACCTCGTCGGCGGCATCCGCGAGGAAGGGGCGATGAAGTGCGGTATCGCCGCCGGCCCCGACGCCACGCCCGAGGACGCGCTCGCCGAACTGGAGGCGTGTCCGGGCATGAGCGACCACGAGAACATCGGCGCGCAGGTCAGCGTCGCAGAACCCGAGGTCCACAACGCCGACGCCGACGGCGCCGACGTGGCGCTCGTCGACTGCGGCGCGAAGGGCAGCATCGTCGAGTCGCTGGTCGACCGCGACGCGACCGTGCACGTCCTGCCCCACGACGCCACGCCCGCCGACATCGAGGAGGTCGACCCCGACCTCCTGTTCGTTTCGAACGGCCCCGGCGACCCTGCGAATTTCGAAGCGACCCAGGCGCTGGTCGAGACCTACGCCGGCGACGTCCCGCTGGCGGGCATCTGTCTCGGCCAGCAGATCATCGCCCGCGCGCTCGGCGGCACCACCGAGAAGATGGACTTCGGCCACCGTGGCGTCAACCAGCCCGTCCGCGACCTGGAGACGAACCGGGTCGTCATGACGACCCAGAATCACGGGTACACCGTCGCCGACACCGGCGAACTCGACGTCACGCAGGTCAACGTCAACGACGACACCGCCGAAGGACTGGAGAGCGACGAACTCGACGTCATCACGCGCCAGTACCACCCCGAGGCCAACCCCGGCCCGCACGACACCCTCGACTTCTTCGACGACGTCCTCGACATGACCGGCCCCCGTCGACGACTCGTCTCCGCGGACTAGCTAGTCCCCCTCACCAGCCGATTTCTACCGCTCTCCCAGCGGTTTCGCTCGTCACTCCCCCGCCGTCTCGCCTGCTGACTCCGCTGGCGACTCGCCGTTCGACTCCTCGACCGCGATGGACGTCTCGGTCGGCGAACGCCAGTCGAGTTCGACGAGGCCGCGCGCCCGTCCGCGCAGGCCGTCGCGGCTCACCACCTCGAAGGTGCGGTTCTCGCTCTCGGGCGTGAACGGCGCGGCGACCATCAGCCGCGCCACGTCCGCCCGAGGGATGGAGCCCGAGACGGTCGCGCCGCCCTCGCCGACGAGCACGTCGCCCGTCGGCGGTGCGTCGGTCAGTCCGCCGGGACGGAGTATCGTGTGTGAGACTCCGGACGTGCGGAGCGCGGCCTCAGCCCTGTTTTTCGCCTGGAGCACGCGCCGGATGACCAGTCGGAACGGCGTCGGCATCTGCTCGCGGGAGTCGCCGACGCCGAGCGAACTCTCCATGACGAACCGCTCAACGTCGGCGGCGACGGCGGCGTTGACCAGGTTCTCGACGCCCTCGCCGTCCACGAGGTCGCCGACGAGCATCCGCCGCGCGGACTGGGTCCCGACCGCGCAGAGGACGGCGTCGCAGCCGGCGACGGCGCGCGCGGCGTCGTCTCGGTCGAGGAGGTCACCGACGACGACCTCGTCGGCACCCCGTTCGTTGAGGTCGCGCTCCTTCTCGGGCGAGTGGGTCAGCGCCCGCACCTCCAGGTCCGCGTCGGCGAGCAGGTCGAGTATCTCGCTGCCGGTGCCGCCGCTGGCGCCCGCCACGAGGATCCGTTCGATGTCGGTCATGGCCCGTGGCGACGACGCCCGGGAGTAAATGCCTCGCGGCCGACGCCCCCTGCCCTCGCCGGGCCGATGACGGCCCTGCCACGGCCGCCGTCCCGGGATTCAAGCGTCGTCGGGGCGAATCCGGAGGCTTTTGCCCCGGAGGTTCCAAGAGTCGCCCGTGACTGACGCCGAGAAGATTTCGACCGGGTGCCGGCCCATCGACGACCTGCTCGGTGGCGGCTTCGAGCGCGGGACCGTCACGCAGGTGTACGGCCCGCCCGCCGCGGGCAAGACGAACGTCGCGCTCGGCGCCGCCGTCGAGGCGGCGAGCGAGGGCGGCACCGTGGTGTACATCGACACTGAGGGGCTGTCCGTCGAGCGGTTCGAACAGGTCGCCGACGCGCGGGCCGAGGACGTCGACGACGTCGCCTCCCGCATCATCATCAAGGAGGCGTACGACTTCGAGGAGCAGGAGGAGGCGGTCCGCGACGTCTCGGAGTTCGCCGAGCGCGCCGACCTCGTCGTCCTCGACAGCGCGACCGGGTTCTACCGCCTCGAACGCGCCGCCGACGAGTCCGGCGGCGAGTCGCTCCGGAAGGTCGCCAGCGAGGTGACCCACCTGCTCTCGCTCGCCCGCAAGCACGACATCGCCGTCGTGCTCACGAACCAGGTGTACACCGACCCCGACTCCGACGGGACCCGCCCGCTCGGCGGCCACACCCTCGAACACTGGACCGGCGTCGTGCTCCGCGTGGACCGCTTCCGCGGCGGCAAGCGCCGGGCCACCCTGGAGAAACACCGCTCGAAGCCGGCCGGCGAGCGCGCACAGTTCCGCATCACCGACGCCGGCATCGAGGGCGGCGACGACGCCGTCTGAACCGTCCGGCCGGTCCCCGCGAACCTTCTCGGTCCCTCGCCGTCTCGCCCCGATTATTTCTCGCCAGCAAAACAAAGATAAAGGCGCGCTCCGAACGACGACCATGGGAAAGTCCGTCTTCAGCAGCTCCAACGCGCTGACGTACACGGAGGTCCACGCAGCGATCATCGGCGTCGTCGTGGGCGTTCTCGCGGGGTACGCTCGCGTCGTCGGGTACGAGACCGTCGCCGTCGGTGGCGGCGTCGTCTTCGTCGCGCTCGCGCTCGGCCTGGGCGCACGCGGCGAACTGCCGGCAGCCCAGACGACGCTGCGCCGCGAACCCTGGTACGGGCTCGCGGCGTTCCTCGTCGGCGGCGCGCTCGTCACGGTGCTGTGACCGCTCGTGCGTCGTCGAGCAGTTCACCGCGTCCGTCGCGACGGTGAGCGGCGTCGCTGGCGCGTCGCGGTGCGAGCGAGGAAGAAGCCGAGAAGTCCGCTAGTCCGCTAGCCCCACCGCTCGTCGTTCTTCGGCCGGTCGTCGACCGACTCGACGGCGAGCGGCTCGTCGCGCGCGGCGAGCGCCTCCAGTGCGGCCTCGGAGGAGGGAACGGTCGAGTAGTACGGCAGTTCCTCCTCGATGGCCATCCGAAGGGCGTCCGGGTCGTCGCTGACCAGCAGGTCGAGGTCGCCGTTCTTCACCGCCTCGGCGGTGTCGTCGAACTCGCGGACCTCGTAGTACTCGCTGAAGCCGTCGACGGGGAGTTCGACGGCGGCGACGCCGCCCTCGGGGAGCGGGTTGTCGGCGGCCGACTGGGCCTTCTCGTAGGCCTTGCCGAACGTCTCGGCGGTGCCCATCACCTCGCCGGTGGACTTCATCTCGGGGCCGAGACGCGGGTCGCTGTCCGGCAGGCGGTCGAACGGCAGCACGACCTCCTTGACGCTGAACTGTTCGGGCACCTGCTCGTCGACGTCGAGGTCGTCGAGCGACTCGCCGGCCATCACCTTCGCCGCGAGCTTGGCGATGGGGACGCCGGTCGCCTTCGAGACGAACGGGACGGTGCGCGACGAGCGGGGGTTCGCCTCGAGGACGTACACGTCGCCGTCCTTGACGGCCAGTTGAACGTTCAGGAGGCCGACGGTGTCGAGCGCGGTCGCGATGTCCTCGGTCACCTCGCGCACCCGGGCGAGTTCGTCGTCGGTCAGGCCGCGCGGCGGGATGACGCAGGCCGAGTCGCCGGAGTGGATGCCGGCGCTCTCGACGTGCTCCATCACGCCGCCGACGACGGCGCGCTCGCCGTCGCTCACGGCGTCGACGTCGAGTTCGACGGCGTCCGCCAGGAACTCGTCCACGAGGATGGGCTTGTCCGGGGAGACGCGGACGGCCTCCTCGATGTACTGGCAGAGCTCGTCGTCGTCGTGGACGACGTCCATCGCGCGCCCGCCGAGGACGTAGGAGGGGCGCACGAGCACGGGGTAGCCGATGTCGTGGGCCAGTTCGAGCGCCTCCGCCTCGCTGGTCGCGCTGCCGCCTTCGGGCTGTTCGATGCCGAGGTCGTCCATCAGGCGGTTGAAGCGGTCGCGGTCCTCCGCGAGGTCCATCGCGTCGACGGTCGTGCCGAGGATCTCGCAGTCGAGGCCGCGCCGGTCGAGTTCGGTCTCCAGCGGGTGGCCGATGTCGACGGAGGTCTGGCCGCCGAACTGGACCATCACGCCGTCGGCGTTCGTCGCCTCGACGACGTCGGCGACCTCCTCGGCGGTGATGGGCTCGAAGAACAGGCCGTCGCTGGTGTCGTAGTCCGTCGACACCGTCTCGGGGTTGTTGTTCACGACGTGGGTCTCGATGCCCATGTCGCGCAGGGCGCGCACCGCGTGGACGGTGCAGTAGTCGAACTCGACGCCCTGTCCGATGCGGATGGGGCCGCCGCCGACGATGACGACGCTCTCGACGTCCGTGTTCACGCGGAGTTCGTCGCGCCCGCCGAAATCGGTCTCCAGCGCCGAGCGCGCGGAGTAGTAGTACGGCGTCGAGGCGGCGAACTCGCCCGCACAGGTGTCGACCTGCTTGAACGAGCGGTCGGGCGCGCTCGCCTCCACGTCGCCGACGAGGTCGCCGTCCGCAGCGCCCGTGCTGTGGGACGCTATCGGCGTCTCGCCGCCCTCGGCGCCGGCCATCGCGGCGACCTCCCGGTTCGTGAACCCGGTTTCGGCGGCGGCTCCGAACTCGCCCTCGGCAGCGGCCTCCGCGGCCTCGGCGACGTTCTGGTAGCGCTCGACGTACCACTCCTCGATGCCGGTGAGGTCGACGACCTCCTCGACGGTGTAGCCGCGGTCGAACGCCTCGAACATCGCGTACGGGCGGTTCGGCGTCGGCCGTTCGAGGTACGCCGTCTCCAGTTCCTCGTCGCTCACGGTCGCCCAGTCGACGTCGGGGTCGTACTCCGAGGAGCGAAGCGCCTTCAGCAGGCTCTCCTCGAAGGTGCGGCCGATGGCCATCGCCTCGCCGGTCGACTTCATCGCGGTGCCGAGTTCGAACTCCGTCTCGGGGAACTTCTCGTTCGGCCAGCGCGGCACCTTCGTGACCACGTAGTCGATGGCTGGTTCGAAGGCGGCGGTCGTCTCGCCGGTGATCTCGTTCTCGATCTCGTGGAGGCGCTTGCCGAGCGCGACCTTCGCGGTGACGCGGGCGATGGGGTAGCCGGTCGCCTTCGACGCCAGTGCCGAGGAGCGGGAGACGCGCGGGTTCACCTCGACGACGCGGTACTCGCCGCCGGGCGTGCCGTCGTCGCGCCAGGCGAACTGGATGTTACAGCCGCCCTGGATGCCGAGGTCGCGGATGACCTTCAGCGCCGCGTCGCGCATCTCCTGGTGGCCGTCGTCGGGGATGACCTGCGACGGCGTGACGACCGTCGACTCCCCGGTGTGGATGCCCATCGGGTCGATGTTCTCCATGTTGCAGATGATGATGCAGGAGTCGTCGGCGTCCCGCATGACCTCGTACTCCAGTTCGACCCAGCCCGCGATGGACTCGGTGATGAGCACCTCGTCGTTGCGCGAGAGGCGCAGGCCCTTGCGGACGCGGTCGAGGAGTTCCTCCATCTCGTGGACGACGCCGGACCCGGACCCGCCGAGGGTGTAGGTGGTGCGGGCGATGACCGGCAGGCCGCCCACCTCGTCGACGGCGGCCTCGACGCGTTCGCGGAGGTCGGCTTCGGTCATCTCCGTCGCCGACTCGTCCTCGTCGAGGGTGATGGTGGTCGAGCGCGCGACGGGCTGGCCGAGGTCGCGCATCCGCTGGCGGAACAGGTCGCGGTCCTCGGTCGCGTAGATGGTGTCCAGCGGCGTCCCCATGATGTCGACGTCGTACTCGTCGAGGACGCCCTCCTCGGAGAGCTCGGCGGTGACGTTCAGCCCCGTCTGCCCGCCGAGGCCGGCGATGACGCCGTCTGGACGTTCCTTCCGGATGATCTCGGCGATGGCGTCCGTGGTGATGGGCTCGATGTACACCTCGTCGGCCATCTCCGGGTCGGTCATGATGGTCGCCGGGTTCGAGTTCACCAGGACGACCCGCGCCCCTTCCTCCTGGAGCGCGCGGCAGGCCTGCGCGCCCGAGTAGTCGAACTCCGCGGCCTGTCCGATCTGTATCGGTCCGCTCCCGATGAGTAGAATCGTGCGGTCCTCGGCTTCCTCACTCATGGCTCGTTGTCAACACCGAGTTCGTACATCGTAATAAGCTCCACGAAAGATTACGAGTAGCGAAATCGAGTTTCGAAATTCGGAAATCCGGGCGAGCGCCGCGGAGACCGCGCCCAGCGACACTCGCGGTGACCGTGGCGGCTTTGTAGCCCCCTTTCCTACGTCTCGTCGTGACCGTCGTCGTCGCCACCGAGGACTTCGAGCTGTACCACGGGGTCGTCAACGAGCTGCGGGACCGCGGCGTCGACTTCACCACCGTCGAACCCGGCGACGACGTGCCCGACCGCGCACGCGTGGTCGTCACCGCACCGGACGACGAGGTGACGACCGACCGCGACGTCGTCGTCGCCGACCCCGAGCACCCGCGCCGCGCCGTCGAGGAGGCGCTCGCGCTGCTCCGTAGCGGCGAGGGCCGGACCGTCGTCGGCGTCGACCCCGGGACGCGTCCGGGCATCGCCGTCCTCTCCGGCGACGTCGTGACGGCGGCGTTCCACGTCCCGCTGGAGGACGCCGTCGAGACCGTCCGCGCGGAGGTGGCCGACGCCGTTGACCCCGTCGTCCGCGTCGGCGATGGCGCGCGCCTCCAGGGCGCACAGATAGTCGAGAACCTGGAGGACGTCCCGGTCGAACTGATCGACGAGACGGGGACGACGCCGTACCTCGGTACCGGCGCGCGCGGGATGGGCGACGTGCTCGCAGCGGTGAACATCGCGCGGCTCTCCGGCGAGGTCGTCGAGGAGCGCGACGTCGAGCCGACGGCGGGCGAACTGACCGCCATCAAGCGCCGGTCACGCCAGCGCTCGGCGGACAACCGCGAGATAGACGAGGACCTCGCCCGCCGCGTCGCCGCCGGCGAGTTGACCGTCGACGAGGCGCTGGACGAGCACCGAAGCTAGAGTTCGACGAGGACGGTGTACCGGTGGTCGTCGTCGACGGGACACTGCAGGTGCTCCTCCTTGACGATGGTCCCCGAGAACAGTTGCTTTCCCACCTTCTGGAGCGTATTCAGTTCGACGTGGCCCTTCTCGCGGGCGATGACCTCGCCCTCCGGGTCGGTCTCGAACTCGCCCATCCCGTCGCAGCCGTCGTAGGGGCACTGCACGCGAACGAGGACCATGCGTCCGGTTGGTTCCGTCGTCGGTTATAGGTTCTCCCTGGCGCGGGCCTCCGCGTGGCGCATCACCTCGCGCACCGGAACCGCCGTCTCCTGCGCCACCGCGAGCGCGTCGTCGAACTCCGCGCTCACGTCGAACACCGTCCCGTCCGCCGTGCTCGCGACCTTCACGTCCACGTCGCGCTCCTCGCCGCCGACCGCGACTGTCGCGGTCCGGACCTCGCGCTCGGCGATCCAGCGGTGGGACGCGCCCGTCTCACGGACGCCCAGCGTCCCCGTCTCCTCGGCGAGGCGTTGCGCGACGCGCTCGGCGTCCTCGGGCCTGGCCACCACCTTCACGAGATGCCCCGGCCGCGACTTCTTCATCGTCGTCGGCACGATGGAGACGTCCCGCGCGCCTGCGTCCGCGAGCGTCTCCTGCAGCCCGCCGAGCACCTCCGGCGGCGCGTCGTCCAGGTTGGTCTCCAGGACCGTCACGTCGTCGCGGACCAGCCCCCCTTCTCCGTCGCCGACGAGCACCCGCAGGACGTTCGGATGCTCGGCGAAGTCGTACCCGCCCGCGCCGTACCCCGACGCTTCGACGTCGAGGCCCGGAAGCGTCTCGACGCCGTCGGCGAAGTGCGCCAGTATCGCAGCGCCGGTCGGGGTCAGCAGTTCCGCCTCGACGGGCCCGCCGTCGAGCGACCAGTCCGCGCCCTGCGCGATCTCGACCACCGCCGGGGCCGGGACGGGGTAGATGCCGTGGCTCATCTCGACCGCGCCGCCGCCGGTCGAGAGCGGCGTCGTCACGACGCGCTCGACGCCGAGGTCGTCGAGCAGCAGCGCCGCCCCGACCACGTCCGCGATGGCGTCGTCGGCCCCGACCTCGTGGAAGTGCGTCGATTCGAGGTCGGTGTCGTGGACGCTCGCCTCCGCCCGCCCGAGTATCTCGAAGACCGCCTTCGCGTCGGCCTCGACGCTAGCGTCGAGGTCCATCGATTCGACCAGTTCGACCACCTCGCGGTACGTCCGCTGGGGCCCGGCCCCCTCCGCGTGGTCGTGGTGGTGGTCGTGGCTGTGCGAATGGTCGTCGTGCTCGTGCTCGTGGCCGTGGCTATGCGAGTGACCGTGCTCGTGGTCGTGCTCGCCGTCGGAGTGACTGTGGTCGTGCTCGTCGCCACCGTCATCCGTAGTTGCGTCGCCGTCCTCACGGTCCAGCAACACCGTCACGCTGGTCGACGCGATGCCGTTCTTGACGACGTTCTCGGTGGCGTACTCCACCCCGAGCGCGTCCTCGACTGGCGCGAGCGCGGCCGGGTCCGCGCCCGCGTCGAGCAACGCGGCAAGAATCATGTCCCCGCTGGCCCCCATCCGTCCGTCGAACGCGAGAGTTCTCATGGTCGTACCGGGGTCGCCGAGCGCGAAAAACCCCACGAAGCTGGCGGTTGTGGGCCTGAACGTGGTCGCGTGCTGTGATTCCAGATGGGAGTGTTTGAGTCGCGTAGTACTCCACTTGGCCGGTCGTTACTACCTCGAACGCCCATGGCGGTTCCGGTCGAGGGCAGTCCTCCCGGAACCGCCAGCCCCTTTCAGTCTCGCCTGCGTAGCTCGTCCGGCCAGCCGAAACGGGTGGGACTGAAAGGGGCCGCGTGTTGGGCGAACCCGGGCGACGTCGTCGTGAGCGAAGCGAACGACGGCTCGGCGAGCTCGCTCGCCATTGCAAGCACCGCAGCCGCCGGAGGCGGCGAGGAGCGCAGCGAGACCTGGGAGCCCAACACGCGGGGGCTTTCGAGGTTCCTATCACCCTCGCTGTTCGCTCGGATGCGAGTCGTCACGGTTGCTGTTCCCTCGAACGAGAGCTATCGCCACTCCCTCGACCACCTCTCCAGGTCCTCCCCGAACGCAGAACGCGGGAGGTTTTAAGCGCGGGGACGAACTCCGCGAGTATGCTCATCACGCTGGAGGGTCTGGACGGCAGCGGGAAGACGACCGTCTGGGAGGTGCTCCGCGAGGAGTACGACGACGCGGTGTTCACCCGCGAGCCGACCGACTCGTGGTACGGCGAGGCGGTCGAACGCTCCATCCAGGACGACGACGCCGACGCCGTCGCCGAACTGTTCCTCTACACCGCCGACCACGCAGCCCACCTCGCCGACACCGTCGAACCCGCGCTGGAGTCGGGGAAGCTCGTCGTCTCCGACCGCTTCTCCGACTCCCGGTACGCCTACCAGGCCGTCAGCCTGGAGGGCGTCGTCCCGCGCCCGATGGAGTACATCATGGGCGTCCACCGGCCGTGGACCCGCAAGCCCGACTGCACCATCTACCTCGACGTCGACCCCGAGACGGCCGCGGCCCGCAGCGGCGCGACCAACAAGTTCGAGCAGGCCGGCTTCCTCGCGCAGGTGCGGGCGAACTACGAGCGCCTCATCGACGCGGAACCGGGGCGGTTCGTCCGCGTCGACGCCACCCAGTCCCCCGAGGCGGTCGTCGAAGGCGTCCTCGACGTCGTCGAGCGCGTCACCGACGAGCACGACGACGGATAGCCAACACCTGCCTGCGGACGAGCCACCTTTGTCAATCGGTCCCGTACGCTAGTCTATGGCGGACGACGACGGCGACGACGGCCTCGGGTTCACCCTCCCGCCGCTCCGACTGCCGGCGTTCACGCTGCCCGACCACCTCGGGTTCGCGTTCCCCCGGACGCCGGAGAAGCGCGCCCCGGTCCGCGTCGACGCCCGTACCGTGTTCGTCGCCGCGCTGGCGTTCGACCTCCTCGACGCGCTGGTGGTGCTCCTCGCCGGTGCGGCAGTCCCGTGGCCGCGCGCGTTCGTCGGCACGCTCGCGCTCGCGCCGCTGGTCGGCCCGGTCGCACTGGCGTACGCCTGGGAGGCCGTCGCCGCGACGGCCGGCCTGCCGTGGCTGGCGGTCGCGCCGTCAGCGACGTTGCTGGTCCTCGCGCGCCTGTTCCGGTAGCTCCATCTCGTCCGGTGGCGGCATCCAGAAGAGGTCGATGGAGATGCCGAGGGTGAAGGGAAGCACCCAGACGAGGATGAGCACGGTGCCGCGGTCGCCGAGGCCACTGCCGCCGAGGCCGACCGCGCCGCTCAGCACGAGCGTCGTCGCCACGTACACGAGCGGCATCAGCAGGAGCGTGTAGACGACCGCGCCCCAGCGCGTCGAGAGCCGCATCCGGAAGAACCGCACGGTGACCGCGGTGATCACCGTGTTCACGAGGATGATGAACAGGAACCCGAACGCGGTGGCGGCCGAAATCATGTCCGGACGTAGGAAGGCCGGACTCTTTTGCGTACCGGAACGGCCGTGCTACGACTCGTCGCCGACGCGGAGGAACATCCCGCGCGACGCCGGCGCGGTGTACGCGAAGCCGAACCGTTCGTAGAACCCCTCGACGTCTGCCATCAGGTTCACGTACGCGCTATCGGGTGCGTTCTCGTCGAGGTACGTCAGCAGTCGCTCCATCATCCGCGAGCCGAGACCCTGGCGCTGGTGGTCGGGGTGGACCGCCATGTCGCAGACGTGGTAGACGCTGCCGCCGTCGCCGACGATGCGGGCCATGCCGACGACCCTCTCCTCGGTGTCGGTGTCTTCGGACTGTGCCTCCGCCGTTCGGGCGTCCGCTGCTCGGTCGTCGCCTCGGCCACCGTCGCCGTCCGGCCGGTGGACGACCGTCACGGCGAAAAGGGAGTTCGGCAGGCCGCGCTCGACGGCCTTCGGGCTCCGGGATGCCATGTCGGCGGCGTCTCGGAGCGCGACGAACCGCTCCGGCGTCGGCGGTTCGTCGCGGAGTTCGTAGGGCATGGACGAGCGTCGTGCCCGTCCGGACGTAGTTCTGTCCGTTCTACTCGGCGACGAGTTCCTCGGCGACCGTCGCGGGGGCGAGCAGGTTCGGGTCGAGGATGAGGTCGGCCTGCCCGCGAGCGAACTCGGGGATGGTGTCCTCGTCGTAGACGACGACCTTCACGGCGTCGTTGACGTCCTTGGCGACGGGGATGGCGGTCGCCTGGGTGACGTCCGTGAGGACGAACAGGTCGGCGTCGTGGATGCCGCCCTCCTCCAGCGCGGGTCGGGAGGCGACGCCGTCGACGCGGGTCGTCTCGACGCCTTCCGATTCGAGCGCGTCGCCCAGTCCGTCGTCGTCGGGGCCGGCGATGACTGCGCGCATCACTCGTACTCGATGGTCGCCGGGGGCTTATGCGTCACGTCGTAGACGACGCGCGCGACGTTCTCGTTCTGGCCGGTGATGCGCGACTGGATGCGCTGGAGCGTCTCCCAGTCGAGTTCCTGGGCGCGGGCGGTCATGCCGTCGCGCGACTCGACCGAACGGACGGCGACGACGTGGCCGTGAACGCGGTTGTCGCCCTTGACGCCCGTCGCCTTGCCGAGGACGGCGGCGAACGCCTGCCAGGGGTCGTACTCCTCCAGTTCCTCCTCGACGACGTGGGTCGCGTCGCGCGCGACCGCCACCTTCTCGGGGGTCACCTCGCCGATGACGCGGACCGCGAGCCCGGGCCCGGGGAACGGCATGCGCTCGGCGATGATCTCCTCGAGGCCGAGCGCCCGGGCGACCTCCCGGACCTCGTCCTTGTACAGGTCGCGGACGGGTTCGACGATGCCGTCGAAGTCGACCGCGTCGGGGAGTCCGCCGACGTTGTGGTGGGACTTGATGTTGCCCTCGCTCTCGATGCGGTCGGGGTAGATGGTCCCCTGGACGAGGTACTTCGCGTCGGACTCGGTCGCCTCGCGCTCGAACTCGCGGATGAACTGCTCGCCGATGACGTGGCGCTTCTCCTCGGGGTCGGTGACGCCTTCGAGCGCGTCGAAGAACCGCTCCTCGGCGTCGACGACGCGCAGCGAACTCATGTAGGAGAAGGTCTTTCGGATCTGGTCCGTCTCGCCCTTCCGCATCAGGCCCGTGTCGACGTACACCGGCGTCAGCTGGTCGCCGATGGCCTTGTAGGCGAGCGCGGCCGCGACCGAGGAGTCGACGCCGCCCGAGAGCGCGATGATGGCGTGCTCGTCGCCGACCTCCTTGCGGATCTCGCTGACCGCCTCCTCGATGAACTTGCCAGTTTCGACCATCAGGCCTCCACCTCCTCGCGCTGCTCGGCCGTCGCAAGCACGCTCTCCAGCAGGCCGACGAACGGCGGACTCGCCCGGCCGGGCCGCGAGCGGAACTCGGGGTGGAACTGCGTGCCGATGAAGTAGGGGTGGTCCTCCAGTTCGAGTATCTCCATCCGGTTGCCCGAGTGGCCGGAGAAGACGAGGTCCTCGCCCTCGAACGCGTCGAAGTACTCGGGGTTGACCTCGTAGCGGTGGCGGTGGCGCTCGGTGCAGGAGGTCGCGCCGTACACCTCCTCGGCGAGCGTCCCGGGTTCGATTGCCGTCTCGTGGGCGCCCAGGCGCATCGTCCCGCCCATGTCCTCGACCTCGTACTGCTCGGGGAGGATGTCGATGACGGGATGTTCGGCGTCGGGGGCGACCTCCGCGGAGTGAGCGCCCTCCAGGCCGAGCACGTTGCGCGCGTACTCGATGACGGCCATCTGGAAGCCGAGACAGAGGCCGAGGAACGGCACGTCGTTCTCGCGGGCGTAGCGGACGGCTTCGATCTTGCCGTCGAGGCCGCGACTGCCGAACCCGCCGGGGACGACGATGCCGTCGGCCTCCTCCAGGCGGCGTTCGTGCGCCTCGGTCATCTCGTCGCTGTCGACCCAGAGGACGTTCACGTCGACGTTCTTCTCCAGACCGGCGTGCTTCAGCGCCTCGTGGATGGAGAGGTAGGCGTCCTCCAGCGCGTACTTGCCCACGAGCGCGACGTCGACCTCGCCGGTCGTCTCCTGGGTGACGAGCTCGCGCCACTCGTTGTCGCGCTCGCTCTCCGGGAGCGCCCGGTCGGCGAGGTCGAGGCGGTGCATCACGTACTCGTCGAGGCCCTCCTCCTCGACGAGCAGCGGGACGTGGTAGATGTCCTCGACGTCCGGGTTCGAGAAGACGGCGTCGGTCGAGACGTCGCAGAACAGCGCGATCTTCTCCTTCGTCTTCGGTTCGAGACGGTCGTCACAGCGTCCGACGAGGACGTCGGGCTGGAGGCCGATGCTCCGCAGTTCCTTCACGGAGTGCTGGGTCGGCTTCGTCTTCTGCTCGCCGTTCTTCGAGTAGGGGACGAGCGTGACGTGGGTCAGCAGGAAGTCGTCGTCGTCCTGCTCGTGGGCGAACTGGCGCAGCGCCTCGAGGAACGGCATCCCCTCGATGTCGCCGACGGTGCCGCCGACCTCGACGATGCAGACGTCGTGGCCCTCGGCGGCCTCGCGGATGCGGCGCTTGATCTCGTTGGTGACGTGCGGGATGATTTGGACCGTCTTCCCGAGGTAGTCGCCGGCGCGCTCCTTCTCGATGACGTGCTTGTACGCCTTCCCCGTGGTGACGTTGTGGTCGAAGGTCATGTCCTCGTCGAGGAATCGCTCGTAGTTCCCCAGGTCGAGGTCGACCTCGCCGCCGTCCTTCAGCACGTACACCTCGCCGTGCTGGTAGGGATTCATGGTCCCGGCGTCCACGTTCAGGTACGGGTCTATCTTCACTGCGGTCACGTCGAAGCCGGCGTTCGAGAGCAGTCGGCCGGTGCTGGCGGCCGTGATGCCCTTCCCGAGCCCCGACATGACGCCCCCAGTGACGAAAATGAACTTGTTCCCCAGAGTGGGGTCGTAGTCCGTCTCTGGTTCGGTCGGCATACCGATTGTCTGCGAGCGGTGGTGAAAACGGTTTCGGACCCCCGGTTCTCCGCCAGGGAGTAGCACGGCTGCGTCGGCCTCCTCGCCGGCGGTTTCGCGGCCCGCTCCGCCCCCGTTCGTCGCCGTCACCCGAGTCGTTCGACGAGGAACTCCCCCACCTCGGCGGCCACCTTCTCCTCCTGGCCGACGAAGAAGTGGTCGGCGCTGAACTCCACGACCGTCCGGCCCTGCTCGCGGGCGGCCTCGACGAGCGGCTCCCAGCCCGCCGTGTCGTCGCGGGTGCCGTACAGCACCACCAGGGGCGCCTCGACGTCCGCCAGCGCCGCGGCCGCGTCGAGGTCCTCGGTGAGCCGCGAGGCGGGCGCGAGCAGGCCGACGGCGTCCGGTTGCGGGTCGAGGGTGGCGGCCGCCAGCGTCGCCACCCCGCCGCCGAAGCTGAACCCGAAGAGGCCGACACGGTCGTAGCGTTCGCGCGCCCAGCGGACGGCGTTGCGGGCGTCCTCCCGTTCGCCGTACCCCTCGTCCCAGTCGCCGTAGTCGAACCGCAGGCAGGCGACCCCGCGCTCGGTGAGGTACTTCCCGAGCGCGACGAGCCGCCGGTCCGTGCGGCTCCCGCCGAACTCCGGGTGTGGCGGGCAGGCGACGACGACGGCGTCGGTCTCCTCGTCTGGCGAGTCGAGCGTCGCGCGGACGTCCCGTGCGCCGGGGACGACGACTTCCTTCGACGTCATGTCCGGCTGTTAGCGTGGTGAGGATTTTAAGTATCGGGTACTGAATGTAGCTGTATGGGAGTGCTTTCACGGCTGTCGTACGTCATCCGGTCGAAGGTCAACGCGGCCCTCAATCGCGCCGAAGACCCCACAGAGACGCTCGATTACTCCTACGAGCAGATGCGCGACGAACTGCAGGACGTCAAGCAGGGCATCGCCGACCTCACGACCCAGAAGAAGCGCCTCGAGATCCAGAAGCGCCGACTGGAGGAGAACGTCGAGAAACACAACGACCAGGCCCGGGAGGCCATCAAGCAGGACCGCGAGGACCTCGCCCGGCAGGCGCTGGAGAAGAAGAAACAGAAGATGACCCAGATAGAGGACCTGGAGGGGCAGATCGCCCAGCTCCAGAGCACGCAGGACGAACTCGTCGACAAGAAGGACGAGCTGAAGAACCGCATCGAGGAGTTCCGCACGAAGAAAGAGAGCATGAAGGCGCGCTACGAGGCCGCCGAGGCCAACACCCGCGTCTCCGAGGCGATGACGGGCGTCGGCGACGAGATGGAGAACGTCGGCCGCGCCATCGAGCGGGCCGAGGAGCGCACCGACGACATGGAGGCGCGCGCCGAGGCGATGGACGAACTCCAGGACGAGGGCGCGTTCGAGGACGCCATGTCGGACAAGGACCAGCTCGACCGCGAACTCGAGGAGATGCGGACCAGCGGCGAGGTCGACTCCGAGCTGGAGACGCTGAAGGCCGAGATGGGCGTCGAGGAGGAGACCGAGACCGAGACGGAGGACGTCTCGCTCGAGGACGTCGACGCCGGCAGTTCGTCGAGCGACGAGATCGACGAGGAGCTCGAGGAGCTGAGAGAGGACGAGGAGAGCTCCTGACCCCGACCGCCGCCTCCCAGGCCGCCCGCCTCGCTCGTCGGCTCGCCCTCCCGCTCGACGGTCGGGCGTTCCGCCGACCGCGACCGGAGCACTGACTCTGTCCTCCCCGCCCGCTCGCCTTTCCGCTGTTCGCTGGCTGTTCTCCTCCTTCGGCACGCGCTACACCGACGAGGCCGCCGTCAGCTGGCCCGGAGACCGGTGACTGCTCGACGGGGAACGGCGATAGAAATCGGTCCGGGACGGCGGCCCGCCGTGCTCAGGCGAGGAAGTCGGGGTCGGTCCGCTTCTCGTCGCGCTCGCTCACGAGGTGGTCGCGGAACGTCTCGACGGCGACGTCCTTGGTCTCGCGCTCCTTGCGGTCGCGGACCGAGATGGTGCCGCTCTCCTCCTCGTCGTCGCCGACGACGATCATGTAGGGGACGCGGTCGTCGTGGGCCTGCTGGATCTTCCGGCCGACGGTCCACGAGCGGTCCTCGACCTCGACGCGGAAGCCGTCGAGGTCGTTTGCGACCCGGTGGGCGTACCCGAGGTTGTCGTCGCTGACGGGGAGAACGCGCACCTGCTCGGGCGCGAGCCAGAGCGGGAACTTCCCGTCGAAGTGCTCGATGAGCACCATGAAGAAGCGCTCGTAGCTGCCGTACAGCGCGCGGTGGATCATCACCGGGCGCTCCTCCTCGTTCGCCTCGGTGACGTAGCTCAGATCGAAGCGCTCGGGCATGTTGAAGTCGAGCTGGACGGTCGGACCGTCCCACTTGCGCCCGAGGGCGTCCTCGAAGGCGAAGTCGATCTTCGGGCCGTAGAACGCGCCGTCGCCCTCCTCGACCTCGTACTCCATCCCGGACTCCTCCAGGACGGACTCGAGCTGGGACTCGGCTTTCTCCCATATCTCGTCGCTACCGACGGACTTCTCGGGGCGGGTCGCCAGCGCCACCTCGTAGTCGAGGTCGAACGTCTCCAGCACCTGGAAGATCATCTCCATGATGGTGTCGACCTCGGCGCGGATGCCCTCCGGCCGGACGAACAGGTGGCCGTCGTCGATGGTGAACGCCCAGACGCGCGAGAGTCCGGAGAGCTCGCCGCGCTGCTCTTTCCGGTAGACCTTCCCGTCCTCGAAGTACCGCACGGGGAGGTCGCGGTAGCTCCACGAGCCCTGGTCGAAGATGGTGGCGTGGCCCGGGCAGTTCATCGGCTTGAGGCCGTACTCCTCGTCGTTGACGTCGAGGAGGAACATGTCGTCGCGGTAGTTGTCGTAGTGGCCGCTCTGCTTCCACAGCTCCGTGCGGAACAGGTGCGGCGTCTCGACGGGTTCGTAGCCGGCGTCGAGGTTGAGCTCTTCGACGTACGACGACAGCTCGTCGAGGATGCGCTTGCCGTTGGGGTGGTACAGCGGCAGCCCGGGCCCGGTGACGTCGGGGATGGAGAACAGGTCGAGCTCCTGGCCGAGGCGGCGGTGGTCGCGCTCCTGGGCCTTCCGGCGCTGTTCGAGATACTCCTCCAGCGCGCCCTGCGTGGGGAAGGCGGTGCCGTAGACGCGGGTCAGCGTGTCGTTGTCCTCGTCGCCGCGCCAGTAGGCCGCCGACGTCTCCAGCAGCGCGAAGCCGCCGATCTCGCCCGTCGAGTCGACGTGCGGGCCCTGGCAGAGGTCCTCGAACTCGCCCTGTTCGTAGAAGGAGACGGACTCCTCGCCGGCCGCCTCGGTCTCCAGGACGTCCCGCTTGTAGGGGTTGTCCTCGTACACCTCGAACGCCTCCTCGCGCGGGCGCTCGAACCGCTCGACGTCGAGGTCCTCCTCGATGATGTCTCGTGCCTCGTCCTCGATGGCGTCGAGGTCGTCCTGGTCGAGGTCGACGCCGGTGACGTCGTAGTAGAAGCCGTCGTCGGTCCACGGACCGATGGCGAGCTTCGCCTCGGGGTACAGCCGCTGGAGCGCCTGCGCGAACACGTGGGCCGCCGAGTGGCGGAGCACGTCGAGGTACTCGTCGCTCTGGTCGGTGACGATGACGAGTTCGCAGTCGTCGTCCAGCGGGGTCGCCTTGTCGACGAGGTCGCCGTCGACGACGCCCGCGACGGTGTCCTCGCCGAGGCCGGGTCCGATCTCGTACGCCACGTCCTCGACCGTCGCCCCTTCCTCCACGTGGAGTTCGGAGCCGTCCGGGAGCGTGACAACGATGTCGCTCATGGGCGGATTACGCGCCACGCGCCAGATAAGTGTGTTGAGACGCCGGCGGAACGGCGGTGAACTGTCGAACGGGCGAGAGAACCCGCCGCCTCCGCGCGTGGGAACGCGCCGTCAGTCAGCGCGATGGAACCCGCCGTCAGTCAGCGCGGAGGTTCGCGTACAGCGTCGTCTCCTCCTCCGGCGCGGCCGAGGTGACCGCGGAGACGCCGACCGTGAGAACGAGGCCCAGGACCATCCCGACGACCGACGCGAGCCAGCCGCCGTAGGAGGCGGGCACCTGCGGCAGGAAGACGCTGGCGAGGTAGAACGTCTGGCTGCCGACGACGCCGGCGAACATGCCGGCCCGGGTCGTGCCGGTCCAGTAGAGCGCGACGACGACCGGCAGTGCGAGCTGGGCGAACCCGCCGAACGCGGTGGAGCCGATGTCGACGAGCGTGCCAGGCGAGTAGAGGCTGGCGACGAACGCCGCGACTGCGAAGACGGCGACGCCGATGCGCCCGAGCACGTCCTCGCGGCGGTCGCTGGCGTCGGCGTTGACGAACGGGCGGTAGAGGTCGCGCGTGAAGTACGACGACCCCGAGAGCAGCATCGAGTCGGAGGAGGACATCATCGCGGCCATCGCGCCCGCGACGACCAGTGCCGCGAACCAGCCAGGCGTGTACTCGTTCAGCAGGATGGGGAGCACGTTGGCGTTGTCGGGCACGTCGATGGGGAGTCCGCGCGCCCACGCGCCGAGCATGAACGCGGGGACGAACAGGAGGACGACGAGCACGGGCCACAGCGAGAAGGTGCGCTGGAGCACCTTCTTCGAACGCGCGACGAAGAAGCGCTGGTTCACCTGCGGGAACATGGCGACGCCGAACGCGATGCCGATCGCCTGCGAGAGCATCCACTGCGGCGAGTAGGTGCCGCCGCCGAGCGCGAGGAACTCGCCGTCGACGCCGGCGAGGTTGGCGGTCGCGGCCTCGGCACCGCCGAGTTCTGCGAGCACCCAGAGCACGGCGGCCCAGACCATGACGAGCATGAACGCGCCCTGGAGCGTGTCGGTCCACGCGATGCCGCGCATCCCCGCGAGCACGACGTAGGCGATCATGAACACCGTCACTAGCCCAGCGCCGGCGGCGTAGGGGAGCTCGCCGCCGGTCAGCGCGGCCAGCGCGGTGCCGGCCCCGACCTGCTGGAGCATGACGTACGGGAACAGCCAGAAGAGGCTGATGGCGGCGACCAGCCCGCGCAGCAGCGGCGAGCCGAAGCGGTCGCCGAGCATCTCGCCCAGCGTCACGTAGCCGTGCTCGCGCCCGAGCAGCCACTGCTTGTAGCCGACGACGTACCAGAGGATGGCGAAGACGACGCCGTCCATCAGCCCCATCACGAGAATCCACTCCGGCCCGGCCGCGTAGGAGAGGTTCGGCCCGCCGAAGAAGGTGAACGCCGACAGCAGCGTGGCGAACGTCGTGAACAGCAGGACGACGGTCCCCAGCGTTCGACTCGCGAGGTAGTAGTCCTCGGCGCTGCGCTCGGTCAGCCGGTACGCCAGCAGCCCCACGACGAGCGCCACGACGAGGTAGCCGCCGACGATGGCGAGCTGGAGGCCCGTCTGGCTCACGCGCGACCACCCTCCGTTGCGGAGCGGTCACCCGCGGACCGGCCGCCCTCGACGCCGACGCCCCAGGCCCGGCGGGCGAACGTCCGGAAGGCGAGCGCGACGACGCCCATCCAGCCGACGTGCCACCACAGCCAGACCGGGAGGCCGAAGACCACCGCAGACGACCCCCAGAGGAACCAGGGGATCGACAGCACTGCGAGTGCGACGAACGCGGTCGCCCATGCGTAGGATTCGAAGCTGGCCATTATGATTCGAACGTTCGACTGAATCCCGTTAAAATTGTTGATTGGGTCCAAAGGAGGGTTTCGAAGAAGATTATTCTTCATAGCCCGTCGACGACAGCGCTCCGCCGACTGCGGACCGCCGCTGACCGACGCGCTCGCCCCCGAACTGGCGGATTCGTCGCGTTCGGGGCCGCCGGAAAGAATCCCGGTGACGACAGCTATTTGGGTGCTGGAGCGCCAAGCATACACGAAAATTCCATGGCGCAGTTCATGGACACGCCACGCCCCCGACAGGGGGAGTTCACCACTCATGGACGATACAGCGAAATACCTCATTCACGCCGACATCACCGCCGACGGGGTGGTAGAGCGGAGTGACGTCGTCGGGGCCATCTTCGGACAGACGGAGGGGCTGCTCGGCGACGACCTCGACCTGCGGGACCTCCAGCAGTCCTCGAAGGTCGGTCGCATCGACGTCAGCGTCGACAGCGAGAACGGCCAGTCGTTCGGACACGTCACCATCGCCAGCAGTCTCGACAAGGTCGAGACGGCCATCCTCGCCGCCGCGCTGGAGACCATCCGGCGCGTCGGCCCGTGCCGCGCCCGCGTCAGCATCGCTAGCATCGAAGACGTCCGCGCCGCCAAGCGCCGCCAGGTCGTCGAGCGCGCGAAGGAACTGCTGTCGTCGTCGTTCGACGACAGCGTGATGACGAGCGACGAGATCCTGGAGGAGGTGCGCCAGAGCATCCGCGTCGAGGACATCGTCGAGTACGAGGGGCTGCCGGCCGGCCCGAACGCCGCCGACAGCGACGCCATCATCGTCGTCGAGGGCCGGGCGGACGTGCTGACCCTGCTCCGGTACGGCGTCAAGAACGCCATCGCGGTCGAGGGAACGAACGTCCCCGACGCCGTCGCCGACCTCACGCAGGAGCGCACGACCACCGTGTTCCTCGACGACGACCGCGGCGGCGACCTCATCCAGAAGGAACTCGACCAGGTCGCGGACGTCGACCACGTCGCCGTCGCGCCGGCCGGCAAGTCGGTCGAGGACCTCTCGCGCGACGAGGTGATGTCCGCGCTCCGCGACAAGCGCCCCTACGAGTCGTTCGTCGAGGGCGAGGTCGCGGCCGCGACCGACGGGAGCACGTTCCCCGCGCCGGAGCGCGACGACGCGTCCGTCACCGAGTCACCGCCGGACCCCGTCGTCCCCGACGACGAGTCGGGGAACCAGGCCGGCGGTGACGAGCCGGACCCGACCGCCGCGGCGTCGTCCGCCGCGACCACGTCCGCGAGCGAGACGGCCGAATCGTCTGCCGACGCGGCGGCGTCCGCGTCGTCGCCGGGCGACGAGACGACGACTGGAGCGTCGACCGACGACGCGGACGCCGAACCGACCGACGACAGCCCCCTGACCCTCCGCGGTCACGTCGACGGGGTCGTCGGCGACGGGACGGGGACGGTCAGGCTGCTCGACGACGAGTTCGCGGTCGTCGCCGAAGCGCCCGCCGACGAGGCGTTCGACGCCATCGAAGGCGCTGCGACGGCCCCCGAAGCGGTCGTCCTCGACGGTCCGCTCGACCAGCGCGTCCTCGACGTGGCCGCCCAGCGCGGCGTCGACCAGGTCGTCGCTCGCGAGGAGGGGGAGTTCGTCAAGAAACCGACGAACGTCCGCGTCGTGACCGCCGACCGCTTCTAGAGGTCCCGACCCAGCACGAGCGCGTCCGCGCCGTCGGCGTAGTAGTTCTCCTCGCGGTCGCGTTCCTCGAAGCCGAGCGACGCGTACAGCGCCCGCGCCGCGTCGGCGTCGGGCCGCACTGAGAGCGTCACCCGCGAACAGCCTCGTCTCCGGAGGCGGTCGAACGCGGCGGTCAGGAGCCGTCGTGCGCGACCCTCCCGTCGGTGAGCGGGTTCGACGACGAGTTCGGCGACGTAGCCCGCGTCGCCGTCCGCGAGGACGAGCGCGTAGCCGACCGGCGTCCCCGCCGCGGTCGAGACGAGCACGAGCGGCGGACCGTCGACGGCGTACTCAAGGAGCTGCGGCGTCGGTTCCGGGAGGAACTCGCGGAGGCGCTGCAGGCGCGGCAGGTCGTCGGCGGTCGCCTCGCGCATCACGGCAGGCCCACCAGCAGTGCGAGCGCGGCCCCGAGGATGGCCCCCGAGAGCGTGGCGAGGAAGTTGACGGTCTGGTTGCCGACCGTCTCTCCTTCGACGGTCGCGCCGAGGAGACTGTCGACGGTCATCCCGCCGACGCCGGCCAGGGCGACGACCGCGCCGCCGAGGACGCCGACCGCCTCGAACAGCGCGACGGCGATGACGGCGACGAAGGAAGCGCCGGCCGCGCCCGCGAGTTCACCCTGCCAGGTCACGCCGCCGTCGGTGCCGGGTTCGACCGGTTCGAGCGTCGTGATGAGCCGCGGGTCGTCGAAGACGCCGCCGATCTCGCTGGAGAGGGTGTCGCTCATCGCGGTGGCGATGCTGCCCGCGAACGCGAACAGGAAGACGCCGCCGTCGACGGGCAGGTGCGTGCGCGCGGCGAACGCCAGCACTGCGACCAGCGCCACCGCGGCGTTCCCGAGCACGTTCCCGCCACCGCGCGCGCCCTCGTTCGCCTCGGCGACGCCGTTCTCGCGCTTCTGGTCGTAGCGGAACTTCGTCGAGAGGCCGCCGAGGGCGAAAAAGGAGATGAGGACGGCGAACCACGGGTAGCCGCCGAGGACGATGGTCAACAGTGCGAGCAGGACGCCGGTCAGCATGCCGGTCACGGAGGCGGTGTCGAGCGCCCACGAGAGGTAGCCGAACCCGACCGTGACCGCGATGGCGATGGCGATCTCCGAGGGGGTCACGTCGACGGCCAGCGACGTGAACAGCCACAGCAGCAGCGCGACCGAGAACAGCACGAGCGGATCGTCGCGCTCGAAGAGGACCGAGCGCAGCAGCGCCGCCAGGAGCGCACCGCTGGCGGCGAGGAAGACGACCTCCGGACCGTCGACGGTGCTCACCCCCTCGAGGGTCGGGACGATCACCTGTGCGGCGGTCGCTGCCAGGAAGCCGCCGACGGCGAACGCGGCCGTGGCGCCGATGGCCGACGTCGTCCGCTGGCGGGCGACCTGCTCGGTGAGGTTGCCGTACGCGAGCAGGACGACCGTCGCCGCGAACACCTGGACCGGGAGGTCGACGAGCATGACGAGCATCGCGAGTCCGGCCGTGGCGAACGAGAAGGCGGCCAGCCCGCGCAGGCGTCGCTCCTGTCGGTCGCTGGGTCGTGCGAAGAGTTCGAACAGCGGCCCGTCGTCGACGACGAGCGCGAGCGCACCGAGCGCTGCGAAGAGGGCGGCGACGCCCTCGACCAGCAGCGGCGCAGCGAGCGCGAGCGTCCCGACCCCGGCGAACGCGGCCGCCCGCCGAACACTCCCTTTCACGTTACTGGCCGTTTTCGGGACGTACACTTAACGTTCCCGAAGACGCGGGGTCCCCAGGGAAGCGGACCGGCCGACGGACGGCCGGCGGTGTTCTCCTCACTCGAAGTCACGGCGCATCGCGATCTCGAACCACGGGCAGAGCCGCAGTTGCCGGTACCACTCGGGGTGCTCGTGCAGGCGCTCGTAGGGCACCCACATCAGGCCGGCGACCTCCTCCTCGTCGGGGTCGAGGCTCGTGTCCTCGAGGCTGATCTTCAGCACCGCACAGACCTCGTGTTCGAGCCCCTCGTTCGGGTAGTGACGCCGGTACTCGAAGCGGTCGGTCAGTTCGATCTCGTCGTACTGGTCCGGCGTGATGCCGAGTTCCTCCTCGAGGCGCTGGCGCGTCGCCTCGACCTGGGTCTGGCCCTTGACGGGGTGGGAGGCGACGGTGCCGTCCCAGTAGGTGTCCCACAGGCGCTTGTCGGGGCTGCGCTGGGCCAGCAGGATGTTGCCGTCGCCGTCGAAGACGAGCGACGTGAACGCGCGGTGGCGGACGCCGTCGCCGGTGTGGGCTTCGAGCCGGTTGACGGTCCCCTGCTCGTTGTCCTCGGCGTCGACCGCGACGACGTGCTGTTCCGCGTTCTCGTGCAGTGCGTCCTCGGTGGACCCGGAGGCCTCGTCTGCGCTCATGCCCGTACAGACGGTTGCTTCGTTTCAAAGTCTCTTCGGAACACCACGGGCGCATCCGCGATGCAGCTATCGCGGTCGTCCCACTGTCCGCTGCGTCGTCCCGGCGTCCGCTCCCGTCGCCACCGCGGCCGCCGTCAGTCCTGTACCTCGACGGAGCTCCCGAGGTACTTCGAGATAACCTCGGACACGGAGTCCGCCTTGAACTCGTCGAGGTCCGCGCGGATCGCGTCCTTCAGCGCGTCGAGGTACGCTTCGTCCGTCTCGAACGCGCGGTACTCGACGCTCGTCGCGGGGACGCCGAGCGCGTCCGACGTCAGCCGCCGGAAGTGCTGCTCGTCGCCGAGTTCGCCGCGCCAGAGGTTGTCGCGGAAGAACAGCCACCCCTCCTCGCCGGGCGGGTCCGCCGACCGCGAGAGACGCGTCTCGAACTCCGCGGGCTCGACCGCGACGCCGTCGACTGCCGGGTCGAGGCGGAACCGGACGGCGAAGACGTACCGGGCGTCCATCAGCGAACGTCGTCGAACCGCTCGGCCAGTTCGACGTCCCGGTCGGTGATGCCGCCCGCCTCGTGGCTGGTCAGGCGGACCTCGACCTCGTCGTACCGGACGACCATCTCGGGGTGGTGGAACTCCTCGTCGGCTATCTCGCCGACCTCGGAGGCGAACGCGACCCCCTCGAGGTAGTCGTCGAACTCGTAGACGCGGACGATCTCGTCGCCGTCGCGCTCCCAGTCGGCCGGCAGGCGGTCGTCGATCTCCTCGTTCGAGAGCAGGTCTGCCATACGCCGACCGACGTCGCCCGGGAAAATAAAGCTCGTTGCCGGCGCTAGTCGTCGGCGGTGGCGTCGTCGGACGCCTCGGTGACGAACGGCGGGAGCTCCTCCTCCTCCTCGTCGAACGCCGGGTTGAACAGGCGGAGCGCGGTGTTGATGGTCGTCCAGTCGTCGTCGCCGGCGGCGTCGCGGAGGCTCTTGGTCGGCGGCGCGAGCAGCTGGGAGACCAGCGCGTCGGCCATCGACTCCACGACGGCCCGCTGCTCGTCGTTGAGGTCGCCGTGGGCGTCCAGCCGCGAGAGCGCGGTGTCGAGTTCCCGCTCCTTGACGCGCTCGGCACCCTCGTACATCGCGGCGATGACCTCGTCGGCGCGCTTGCGCTTGTACTGCTGCAGCAGGTGGTCGAACTCCCGGTCGACCATCGCCTCCACGGACTCGGCCGCGGCGCGGCGGTGTGCGCGCGTCTCGTTGGTCACCGACTCCAGCGCCGCCATGTCGTGGACGGTCACGTCCTCCTTGGCCGCGGCCGCCGGCGAGACGTCGCGTGGCTGGGCGATGTCGACGACCAGCGTCTCCCCCGCCTCGTCGAGCGTCTCGGCGTCGACGACGTGGGCGTCGCTCCCGGTCGCCGTCACGACGATGTCCGCGCGTGCGACCCACTGGTCGAGCGCCGTCAGTCCCACGGCGCGGGCGTCGCCGAGTTCGACCGCCCCTGCGAGCGCCTCGGCGCTAGCGACCGAGCGGTTGGCGACGACGAGCGTCGCGACGTCTGCCTCGGCGAGCGCGTGGGCTGCGACGGTGCCCATCTCGCCGGCACCGACGACGAGCGCCGTCGCGTCCGCGAGGTCGCGCTCCGTGGCGGCGAGTTCGACGGCGGCACTCCCGATGGAGACGACGCCCTCGTTGATGGCCGTCTCCGCGCGTGCCCGCTCGCCGACGTGGATGGCCTTCGTCACCGCCTCGTCGAGCACGGGACCGATGGCGTCGGCCTCGCGGGCGTCCTGGTACGCATCGCGAACCTGGCCGATGATCTGGTCCTCGCCGATGACGATCGATTCGAGTCCCGCCGCGACCCGGAGCATGTGGCGGAGGCTCTCCTCGTGGCCCATCTCGACCACGCCGTGCCCGCCGACGTCGGGCGCGAACTCGGCGAGGACGGCCCGACCGGTCTCCGGCGCGTCCGTGACGACGTACGCTTCGAAGCGGTTGCACGTCTGCAGCGCGTACGCCTCGTGGACGCCGGACTCGTCCGCGAGTCGCTCGACGACGTCGCTCTGGTCGGCGTGGCAGGCTCGCGCCACGTCGTCGAGGCTAGCGCGGTCGTGAGAGATACGAACCCCCGAGATGACGCCGATGCCGGCGGTCACGGGTTTCCCCCTCGGGTGAGCGTTGTCGTTCGATTCATCGCAGACCATCCGGGTGGTTATTATCGGAAGCTTGGAACGGCCGGTACGTAAACCCTTCTAACCCTCGACGCCGGTGACTTCGACCCCGATGTCGCGGACGTCCGACAGGATGGCGTCCTGGTCGGCGCTGGCCTCGTAGTAGAAGACGACGTCGAAGGAGCCGTTGCGCAGCAGTTGCTGGCACTCCCAGACGAACTCCTCGTCGTCCAGCGTCAGCCCCTGGTGCTGGTTCGAGGCGAAGTCGGTGTCGTCGGTCCCCGAGTAGACGAACGTGTCCGTCGGGTCGTGGCCCGCGTGTTCGGCGATTATATCGCCCACGTCGACCGTCAACTGGTGCATCTCGATGTCGTCGCTGCCGTCGAGGTCCGTGTGGACGATGGCCCCGTTGAGTTCGATGTCGCCGGGTTCGAGCAGTTGCTTCGTCCGCCTGTAGAGTTCCTCGTCGATGGCGCCGTCCATATGTGACGGTACGCGTTCCAGGCGTTAAACGGCCTGCGATTGCGACGGGCGAACTGCGGTAGCGAAAGGCGAACCCCCTTCGAGTGGGGTTCGCGACGCGACACCCGGAGCAGATCGCCGGCAAGGGTCTGGCGTCCGCCACCGACGTTCCGGTAGCGGCGACCGTTCGACTGGCAGATAGTTTTACCTACCATGCCGTACATATCCATGGTATGAGGGTTCTCGTCACCGGTGGGACCGGCTTCGTCGGCCGCAACCTCGTCCGGGAACTGGACGACCGCGGCCACGACGTGACGGCGCTCGCACGCGATCCGGCGTCGGCCGACCTCCCGGAGGAGGCCGAGACGGCGATGGGGGACGTGACCGCCTACGACTCAGTCGAGGGCGCGTTCGCGGACCAGGAGGTCGTCGTCAACCTCGTCGCGCTCTCCCCGCTGTTCGAACCGCCGGGCGGACTGACCCACATGAGCGTCCACCTCGGCGGCACCCAGAACGTCGTCAGGGCGGCCGAAGCCCACGACGTCGACAAGGTCGTGCAGATGAGCGCGCTCGGGGCGGACCCGGCAGCGCCGACGTCGTACCTCCGCTCGAAGGGACAGGCCGAGGAGGTGGTGCGGAACGCGGACCTCCGGCGGACCATCTTCCGCCCGTCGGTGATATTCGGCGACGGCGGCGAGTTCGTCCCGTTCACGAAGAAGCTGACGCCGCCGTACCTCGCCCCCCTGCCGGGCGGCGGGAAGACCCGCTTCCAGCCCATCTGGGTCGGCGACGTCGCGCCGATGCTGGCCGACGCCGTCGAGGAGGAACACGACGGCGAGACGTACGAGGTCGGCGGGCCGGAGGTGCTGACGCTCGCGGACGTGGCGAAGCTGGCTCGCCGCGCCGAGGGGCAGTCGGTCACCGTCGTCCCCGTTCCGATGTCCCTCGCCGGTGCGGGCCTGAAGGTCGCGGGGGCGCTCCCCGGCGTGCCGATGGGCGCGGACCAGTTCCGCTCGCTCGAACTTGACAACACGGTTACAGACAACGACGTCGACGCGTTCGGCGTCGCACCCGAAGACCTGAAAACCCTCCGAGAATATCTAGGGGTTGAACGGCGCGCCTCCGTCTGACGGTCCCCGCAGTGACAGTTCCCGCACGGAACTGACGGTCGGCAGACACGAGTGGACATATCCAGACTTAAAGAGAGGGTGTCTGATAGGTGTCCCGTCGATTACCAAGGCACTGATAGAACGACGCCGTCTGGCGATTTTTTGCAGAGCCTGTCTTTTAAGTGAAACGCGAAACACCAAAAAGCTTATCTGGTTATTCATTCTGGTGTTCTTCAAACGGAGAACGGTACCGAAAATGAAACTCGCGATGATCGGGTTCGGTCAGGCCGGTGGCAAGATTGTCGACAAGTTCCTGGAATACGACCAGCGAACTCAAAGCGGAATCGTCCGCGCGGCAGTCGCCGTCAACACGGCCAAGGCCGACCTCATGGGGCTCGAGAACATCCCGCAGGACAACCGGGTGCTCATCGGGCAGTCCCGGGTCAAGGGGCACGGAGTCGGCGCGGACAACGAACTCGGCGCGGAAATCGCCGAAGAGGACATCGACGAGGTGCAGGGTGCCATCGACAGCATCCCCGTCCACGAGGTGGACGCGTTCCTCATCGTCGCCGGCATGGGCGGCGGGACCGGCAGTGGCGGGGCGCCCGTCATCGCCAAGCATCTCAAGCGCATCTACACGGAACCGGTGTACGGCCTCGGCATCCTGCCGGGCAGCGACGAGGGCGGCATCTACACCCTCAACGCCGCGCGCTCGTTCCAGACCTTCGTCCGTGAGGTGGACAACCTCATGGTGTTCGACAACGACGCCTGGCGCCAGTCCGGCGAGAGCATGGAGGGCGGCTACGAGGAGATCAACGAGGAGATCGTCACCCGGTTCGGCATCCTGTTCGGTGCCGGCGAGGTCGGCGGCGACGACGACGTCGCGGAGAGCGTCGTCGACTCCAGCGAGATCATCAACACGCTGGCAGGCGGCGGCGTCTCGACCATCGGCTACGCGGCCGAAGAGGTCGAGATGCAGGACTCAGGCGGTCTGCTCTCGCGGTTCACCGGCGGCGACGGCGACGCCGGCGACACGGCACACACCACCAACCGCATCACCAGCCTCGTCCGGAAGGCGGCGCTCGGCCGGCTCACGCTCCCGTGCGAGATCGACGGCACCGAGCGCGCGCTGCTCGTCATGTCCGGCCCGCCGGAGCACCTCAACCGGAAGGGAATCGAGCGCGGCCGCAAGTGGCTCGAAGAGCAGACCGGCAGCATGGAGGTCCGGGGCGGCGACTACCCCGTCAACGAACCGAACGTGGCCAGCGTCGTCCTGCTGTCGGGCGTGAACAACGTCCCCCGCATCAAGGAGCTCCAGCAGGTCGCCATCGAGGCCCAGGAGAACATCGACGACATCCGTCAGGAGAGCGAAGAGAACCTCGAAAATCTCGTAGAAGATGAAGAAGATGAACTCGACCCGTTGTTCTAGGCTCGTCGCACTGCTCGTCGTCGCAACCCTCGCCCTCTCGGCCGTCGTCCCGGCCGCGGCGTTCTCGACCAGCGACAGCGGCGTCCCGAGCGACGCCGCGGTGGAGGAGGAGGTGAGCGCGACGCTGACGGTCACGGAGCTCTACGAGAACTACGAGGAGTGGACGCTCCACGGCGAGACCGAACTGACCGGCGTGACCTGGAAGGTCGTCCAGTACGACCAGGCCGGTAACAAGATCGGCGAGGCCTCGAACGCGTACGACGGCCAGTCGTTCAACCAGTCGGTGAGTATCGATTCGGACGCCAGCAAGATCGAGGTGAAGGTCACGGGGACGGTCCCCGAGGTGGAGAACTTCACCTACGCCGACCAGCAGACGTTCGAACTGGCGACGCTCGACCAGGTCCGCCAGGGCGGCAACACCGAGGCCATCGCGTCGTGGACGCCGAAGTACCACACCGACGCGAGCAAGGAGGCCCGTAGCGCCATCTCGGACGCCGAGGCCGCCATCGAGGACGCGCCGAGCGGCGCCGACACGTCGGAAGCCGAGAGCGACCTCGACTCCGCCATCACGGCCTACAACGGCGAGAACTTCGACCTCGCCGTCGAACTCGCCGACAAGGCCACGGAGAAGGCCAACACCGCGGCCAAGAAGGCCGAGCAGTCGAAGCAGCAGTCCCAGCTCCTGATGTACGGCGGCATCGCCGTCGTGCTCCTGCTGCTCGTCGGTGGGGGCGTCTACTGGTACCGTTCCCAGCAGGGGAACACGAGCAAGCTGAAGTAACCCCGTCTTTTCTCGTCCGGACGCCTTCCACAGTTCCTTAACCCCCCGTCGACTACGGCCGACCATGCAGGTCGTCGTCCCGTTCTCGGCCGCCGAGCCGAAGACGCGGCTCGCCGGAGTGCTCGCCCCCGACGAGCGGCGCGCGTTCGCGCTGGCGATGCTCCGGGACGTGCTCGACGCGGTCCGCGCGACGGGCCGGGGGCCGACGGTGCTCGCGACCGAACCGGTCGACGTCGACGCTCCCGTCACCGTCGACCCGCGGCCGCTGACGCCCGCCGTGAACGACGTGCTGGACGACGATCCGACGGCGGTCGTGATGGCCGACCTCGCACTCGCGACGCCGACCGCGCTGGAACGGCTGTTCGACGCCGACGGCGACGTGGTCCTCGCGCCGGGCCGCGGCGGCGGCACGAACGCGCTGGTCGCCCGCCACCCCGGGTTCCGCGTGGACTACCACGGCGCGTCGTACCTCGACCACCGTACCGCCGCGAGCGACGTCGGCGCGACCGTCACCACCGTCGACTCCCACCGCCTCGCGACGGACGTCGACGAGCGCGGCGACCTCGCCGAGGTCCTGCTGCACGCCGACGGCCGGGCGCGCGACTGGCTCGTCGACGCCGGCTTCTCGCTGTCGGTGACCGACGGCCGCGTCGAGGCGGCCAGAGAATAGCGTTACGCGGACGCGTTGGCGACGTAACTTGCCCGGAGTCCGGTCGAGTCGAGCGTCGGGGCCGGCGCGTCGGCCATCTGCAGTCGCACCCAGCCGAGCCACGGGACGCGCAGTTCGGCGGTGCCGACGACCCACCCGGGCCTGACCGGGCCGGTGTTCGCGTAGGTGCCGGCCTGGTCGTAGACGCCGTTGGCGTCTCCCTTCGTGATGAATCCGGCGTGCGGTGCCGGGCAGTGCGCCAGTTCGCCACAGTCGTCCGCGCCGCCGACGTAGTCGGGGTCGGCCTCGTCGTACCAGTTCTCGCCCTTCTCGACCCAGAACATCGCCCGGTGGATGATGGGCGTCCGTCCCGACTCGCCGTCCGGCCTGTAGATGACGACGTCGCCGTAGCTCCCGAACCGCTCGTAGCCGGCCCGCTGGCCTGCCCGGTGGGTGACGACGCCGGTGCCGGCCTGGGCGGCGTCGCCCGCGAGGCGGTGTTCCTCCATGACGAATATGAGGTCGGTGCGGTGCATGTGCGGCTCCATGCTCCCGCTCTCGACGGCGACCAGCGGCGGCCAGATGCCGCTGACGGCGAACAGCAGGAGGCCGATGCCGACGACGACGGCCGTCGTCGTCAGCACCTCGCGAGCGACGACCACCGCCTCGGCGTCGGTCGTCCGGAACCAGCGCAGCCACTCCCGCGGGTCGGCGTCGGTCGGCGGTGACATCGCCCCGAGACTGTGTCTCGCTGTCGCTTGAACGTTCCCATTCCGTGACCGGTCGGCGGCGTCGGCGTTCGCTCCGGCAACCGTCTCCGCGGTTCCAAACCCTTTTCCCCGGCGTCGCGTAGTACGAAGCGATGATTCCGGGGACCGCAGAGTACGACGTCGACGTCACTATCGACCAGCGCGAAGTCGACGACCTGCTCGCGGTCACGCCCGCGGACGTCGACCCCGCGGACGAACTCACCTTCGCGAAGAACGTCTTCGTCCCGCTGACGACCGCCTGCCGGTACACCTGCACCTACTGCACCTACTTCGACGCGCCGGGCGAGGCGTCGCTGCTCTCGCCCGAGGAGGTGCGGGACGTCGTCCGGCGCGGTGCGGACGCCGGCTGTACGGAGGCGCTCTTCACCTTCGGCGACGACCCGGACGACCGCTACACCCGAATCCACGACCAGTTCGCCGAGTGGGGCCACGACTCCATCCACGACTACCTCCGGGAGGTCTGCGAACTCGCGCTGGAGGAGGGCCTGCTCCCGCACGCCAACCCGGGCGACCAGACGCGCGAGCAGATGGAACGCGTCGCGGACGTCAACGCCAGCATGGGCGTGATGCTGGAGACGACGGCGGACGTCGACGCCCACGCCGGCCCGCGCCAGAAGAGCCCGGGCCAGCGGCTCGCCACCATCCGTACTGCCGGCGAACTCGGCGTGCCGTTCACCACGGGCATCCTCGTCGGCATCGGCGAGAGCTGGCGCGACCGCGCCGAGAGCCTGCTCGCCATCCGCGAACTGCACGAGCGCTACGGCCACGTCCAGGAGGTCATCGTCCAGAACGTCGTCCCGAACGAGCGTTCCCGGTTCGAGCGCCCCGACGTCGATACCATGCGCCGCGTCGTGGCGATGGCCCGCCACGCGCTCCCCGACGAGGTGTCGGTGCAGGTGCCGCCGAACCTCTCGCCGACCCGCGACCTGCTGGACTGCGGCGTCGACGACCTCGGCGGCGTCTCCCCCGTCACCGACGACCACATCAACCCCGAGTACGAGTGGCCGGCGCTGCGCGAACTCGAGGCCATCGCCGACGAGGCGGGCGTCCCGCTACGCGAACGGCTCCCGGTCTACGAGCGGTTCGTCGACGACGGCGACTGGCTCTCGGAGTGCATCGAGGCGGCCATCGCCGCCGAGGACGTCCACGGCGAGCGCTTCCGGTCGGTGTTGCGGGACGGCGACGGTTTCACAGACGGGTGACGCAGTTCCTACTCCACGAGCGGCGTCCCGTCGGCGCGCGGACCGAGTCGGGGGCCGACGGGCGATTCGTCGGGGTCGACCTCGCGAATCTGGCGGTAGTCGGTCGAGCGCTCGGCGGGCGTGCGACCGATGGCGGCTATCATCTCGGCGTACTCCGAGAAGGAGCGGAACTCGCCGAACTCGCCGCCAGCGCGCTTGGTTATCTCCTCGGAGAGGATGGTGCCCATGAAGTCGTCAGCGCCACAGGAGAGCATCTTCAGGCCCTGCTCGTCGCCGTACTTCACCCACGACGACTGGACGTGGTCGACGTTGTCGAGGAAGAGGCGCGAGACGGCGATCATCAGTTCGTCCTCGTCGGTCGACGCGCCGGCGTCGACCATGCCGCGCTCGTGGAGCGGGGTGTTCCGGTGGACGAAGGACAGGGGGACGAACTCCGTGATAGCGCCGGTTCGGTCCTGGAGGTCGCGCACGCGGTCGAGGTGCATGACGCGGTGCATCTCGTTCTCGACGTGGCCGTACATGATGGTCGCGGTGGTGTCGAGGCCGACCGACGCGGCGGCCGCCATCGCCTCCAGCCACTCGTCGGTGCCGATCTTGCCGGGGCAGATGACGCCGCGGACCTCGTCGACGAGAATCTCCGCGGCGGTGCCGGGGACGCTGTCGAGGCCGGCGTCCTTGAGACGGCCGTAGACGCCCTCGTAGCTCCAGTCGGTGCCTCTGCGGGCGTGGTAGGCCTCCTCGGGCGTCATCGAGTGGAGGTGGACGTCCCCGACCGACATCGCCCGCATCTGTTCGGCGTAGGTGCCGGGGTCGGTCTCGTAGGCGTCGGCAGACCGGTAGTTGAGGTCGCCGCGGTCGCTCGCCTCGAGTATCTCGCGGTGCTCGTCGTCGAGCGCCAGCGCGGGGTGGAGGCCGCTGACGGACGTCACCTCGTAGATGCCGCGGTCGAGCGCGTCGCTGACGACGTTCCGGGACTCGGCGGGCGTCTTCGTGAACCCGCCGTGGTCGACGTCCGTGCCGACCTCGAAGTCCTGGGCGGTGTCCTTGAAGTTGCAGAACAGACAGCCGGTGTTGCAGGCCGTCGTCACGTTGTTGTTCAGGTTGGCGACGAAGGTGACCCGGTCGCCGACGACCTCGGCCCGGCGGCGGTCCGCCGCTTCGAGGACGCGCTCCTTGCGGGCCCGGTCGATGCCGGGGACGTCCGTGCCGGTCGTCAGTAACTCGACGCCGTCCGCGACGTCCAGACGTCGGCCGTCGCGGGCCTTCGCCAGGGCGTTCTCGAACGACTGGTCCGTCTCGGGGCGGTGCTCGAAGTCGAACCGGCCCCGGGGGACGTTGCTCCGGTTCCGTGCGTCGGCCATACCCGTCCAACTGGTCCGACGGATAAAAACCGGTGGGATAGCGGAACGCCCCCGGAGAACCCGGCACTCGACGACGGGTTCCGAAAGCTTGACTCCGGCCGCCACGAGAGCATCCACAGTGACAAGTTATCGGAACGTCGCGCTGTTCGTGTTGCTCGCGGCGGTCTGGGGGTCCGCCTTCATGGCCATCAAGGCCGGTCTGGACTACTTCCCGCCCGTGCTGTTCGCCGCCATCCGCTACGACGTGGCCGGCGTGCTGATGCTCGCGTACGCCGTCTACGCGACCGACCGCTGGCGGCCGCGGACCGGCGACGAGTGGCGACTCGTCCTCGTCGGCGGCGCGCTGATGATCGCCGGCTACCACGCCTTCCTGTTCGTCGGCGAGATGGAGACGACGAGCGCCGTGGCGGCCATCGTCGTCAGCACGAGCCCCATCCTGACGACGGGGTTCGCCCGCGTGCTGCTGCCGAGCGAACGCCTCACGCCCGTCGGCATCGTCGGCCTGCTCCTCGGTCTCGTCGGCGTCGCCATCCTCAGCCTGGGGACGTCCCAGGCCGGCGCCGTCGTCACGCCGGGCGTCGTCGGCAAACTCCTCGTCTTCGCCGCCGCCGTCTCGTTCGCGCTCGGGAGCGTACTCACACGGCGCATCGACGCCGACCTCCCCATCGAGACAATGGAGGCGTGGTCGATGGTGCTCGGTGCCGTGATGATGCACGTCATCAGCTTCGCCCGCCCCGCCGAGTCGCTCGCGATGGTCGAGTGGACCGCGGAGGGCGTCGCCGCCCTCGCCTATCTCTCGCTGGCGGCCAGCGCGCTCGGCTTCCTCGTCTACTTCGACCTGCTGGAGCGACTCGGCCCCATCGAGATCAACCTCGTCTCCTACGTCGCGCCCGTGTTCGCGGCGGTCTCCGGCTGGCTCTTCCTGCACGAGCAGGTGACGGTCGTGACCGGTCTCGGCTTCCTGGTCATCTTCGCCGGGTTCTGCCTGCTGAAACGCCGCGCGCTCGCGAGGGAACTCCCCCAGCTCCGGTCGTCGCTCCGACTGTAGCTGCACCCCCGTCGGCGCTGCGCTCGCCGCCGTTCGACGGCTGCGGGCCCGCAGAAGCCGCCGGTCACCTCCCGTCGACCCCAACAATTTTATCATTTCGATAGGTAAGTAATTCAAAGATGTCGTCCCTGCAACTCCGCATCCGGGGCGAGGATTCGCCGAGCGAGTTCGACGCCGTGCTCCGGCAGTTGAAACGCGACGGCTGTCACCTCCTCGTCACCGGCGACGTCGACGGGGGGGTCGCCGGCCGGGCGACGCGTCGTCTGCTCGGCGACCCGAACCGCGACCGCGAGCGCGTGCTCGCCGTCACCGATCCGACCGCCGACCACGTCGACCACTGTCTGCCGGCCGGCGTGCGCCGGACCGACCCCGACGTGTGGGTCGCCGACCCGACCGGCAGCCAGCGGTCCGTCCCGACGGACGCGGCGGGCGTCGAACTGCCGGCCGACTGCGCCGACAGGAGCGACCTCGGCCGTCTGCGGGCGGAACTCGTGCAGGCGGTAGGCTTCTTCGACGACGTCCGGAACGGCCTCAGCCCGGCTGAGCTCCGGGTCGGGATCGCGTCCGTGACGCCGCTGTTCGACGCGCACGACCGGGAGACCGTCAGACGGTTCCTGCGAGCCGTCGGCGCGATCGTCCGCGGCGTCGACGGAATGGGCCACGTCCACCTGTCGCTCCCCGACGACCATCCAACGGTCGCCGACCTTTCGCCGCTGTTCGACGCCCGCATCGAACTGCGCCGACGCGAGGGGCTGGTCCCCGAACAGCGCTGGCACGTCCCCGAACACGACATCACGAGCGACTGGACGAAGCTCTGACCGCGCGAGCACCGTCGGCTACGAAGCGCGGCCTACGAGCGGCGGCGCGTGAACTAAGTCGCCGGCAGCCGTCGCCTGAACCCGATGGCCGGGCACACGACCCCTCCGACGGCGGGCGAGACCCACACCGTACAGCGCACGTTCACGACCGCGGACGTCCGGCGGTTCGCTGCGGTCTCCGGGGACCAGCAGCCGCGTCACACCGAACCGGACGAGGACGGCCGGCTGCTGGTGCACGGCCTGCTGACGGCGACCCTCCCGACGACCGTCGGCGGCGACCTGGCGGTGCTCGCCAGCTCGATGTCGTTCGAGTTCGTCCGGCCGGTGTACACCGGCCAGGCGATCACCTGCACCTGGACCCACGACGACGTCGAGGAGCGCGAGGACCGCTACGAGCTCACCGTCGACGTGGTCTGCGAGAACGAGCGCGACGAGGTCGTCCTGACCGGCACCCTCTCCGGTCTGGTCTGGAAGGACGACTAGCCGCTGCGGAGTACTGCCGTCCGGCGTGCTACTGGTGGACCGTCACGGACTCGAGGACGACGTCCTGTTTCGGCTCGTCGTTCGGGCCCGTCTCGACATTCCCGATCTCGCGGACGACGTCCATGCCGTCGGTCACCTCGCCGAAGACGGCGTGGCGGTCGTCGAGGTGGGGCTGGGCGTCGAGGGTGATGAAGAACTGCGAGCCGTTCGTGTTCGGGCCGGAGTTCGCCATCGAGAGGATGCCCTCGCTGTCGTGGCGCAGTTCGGGGTGGAACTCGTCGTCGAACTGGTAGCCGGGGCCGCCGCGTCCGGTTCCGGTGGGGTCGCCGCCCTGGATCATGAAGTCCTCGATGACGCGGTGGAAGAGCACGTCGTCGTACAGCGGTTCGCCGTCGACGGTCTCGCCCGTCTCGGGGTCCTCCCACTCCTTCTCGCCCGTGGCCAGGCCGACGAAGTTCTCCACCGTCTTGGGGGCGCGTTCGTCGAACAGTCGGACGTCGATGTCGCCGTGATTCGTGTGAAGCGTCGCTGTCAGTTCGTCTGCCATGCTCCAACCAAGGGCCCCCGGCGGGAAAAAGCGTTCCGTCCCTACTTGCTCGCCGTCGTGTACAGAAGCGGCGCTACCACCACGAGCGCGAGGCCGAGGAAGGCGTACGTCGACGGCGCACCCATCGACACCACGAGCATGAACAGGACGCCGAACAGGACGGTGTTGATCGCGAGTACCTTCCGCGAACCGAGTGGAATCGCACCGAGAATCGACAGCACGAACAGTGCCAGGACCGCGTGTCCGACGTGGTAGTTCACCAAGAAATCGTCGACGAGGGGGAGTGGGACGAACTCGATCATCCTTGTCGAGAAATCGCCCCGAGTTGTCCTTTAAACTTCCGCTATGCCCCTCCGGGGCCTTCGAACTCCAGCGGTCGGATCCAGATGAACCAGATGGCGACCGCCGCGGTGAAGTAGCCGGTGTAGAAGACGACGGTCCCCAGCGTGTCGTATCCTCCCTCCGTCAGGGCGTACTTCGCCATCCCCGGCACGAGGACGCCCAGCGCCAGAGCCAGGCCGAACCGGACCTTCCCCGCCGCGTCCGTGGTGCTCATGCGTCCCTGTTGCGACTCCAGCGGGGTGAATCGCTCGGTTCGCTCCAGCGCCACCGACGGCAGTACTCGCTGACGCCGGCGTGTCACCCGGCCGTCCCCCGACGCCTTCCGCGGAGTCATGCGGTCGTCTGACGCGGTTTTAAGTCGTCGAAGTGCCGACTCCGAAACGGGCGCGCACCACAGCCTCTCTCCCATCCTCCCACTTCGCGCGCCCGGACCACCACCCACATCCTCCCCTCCCCTCCCCGCTCTCCCCCTTCACCTCCGTTCCCCTTGCCACCGAGACGCGATTGCACCGACGTCGCTCGCTCCTCACAGTCCCGGCGTTCGACGGATTTCCCGCGTCGTCGCTCGCTCGGTGCCACCGCGCTGTCGGGGGCCGTCAGGCGTTCCCTACTGCGGAAACGTCTGCTCCCTCACCGGTACAATCGGAGCCTGTGAGTGACAAACTGCGCCTGTCACCCGTCCAGACGGCCCATAACAAAGGGGGATTCGGTCATCCGTACAGGTGCGCCCGACGGCTCGGGCGCGAAGCGTGTCGCAGTCTCGCGGTGGACGTCCGGCGACGCCGGGAGCTCTGGCGGCGGGCTGGCCTCCCGCCACAGTGTCACCAACCTCCCCACGAAAGTTCTCGTTCCGGCCGTCCCCAGAACCCCGCGCTGCCCATTTTCCTCCCTCCGAATCACCAGTAGCGGTGTGCGTCTCCCGCCGGCCAGCAGTCGAAGCGAGGATATCGTGACCCGACGCCGGCTCAGCCCTGGAGGCGCTCGCGGACCTCGGGAACGGCGTCCCGCTCGGCGATGAGCGCCACCCGGTCGCCGGCCTCGATGGTCGTCGCCGGGAGCGGTATCGTCATCCGCTCGTTCTCCCGTCCGTGCGCGTAGATGCGCGCGTCGCGCGGGAGGTCCACCGCCGACAGGCGCTCGCCGACGACGGGGGACGCCTCCGGCACCGCCAGCGTCGTCAGCTGGAGCTGTTCGGTCAGGTCGGCGATGACGTGGAAGTCGCCGCCGAGCAGTGCCGTCTTCGCCCCTGCCGCGCCCATCCGCTCGGGGTAGACGACCTCGTCCACGTCGTCGGCGAACTTCCGGTAGATGTCCTCGCGGTAGTCCTCGTCGATGCGCATCACCGTTCGACAGCCGTGGTGCTTGCCGACCATGCAGGCCGCGAAGTTGACGTTCAGGTCGCCCGTCAGCCCGCCGATGGCGTCGGCCGACGCGACCGCCGCCTTCTCGAGGACGTCCTCGCTGGAGCCGTCGCCCTCGACGACCGAGAACTCCTCCTCTCTCGCTCGCTCGGCCTTCTCGTGGTCGTTCTCGACCAGGGTCACCTCGTGGCCCTCCTGGCGGAGCACGCGCGCGGTCCGGAGCCCCACGCGACCTGCACCAACGATAACGAATCGCATGGCTGGTCAATCGCGCAGGTGGACCAAAAGCGTTGGTGCTGGACGGGTCGCGCCCGTCCCCCTCACTCGATGCGGGGGTCGAGGAAGGGCTCCAGGAGGTCCTGGAGCGTGGTCGCGAGGATGCCGGCGATGGCGATGACCATCGTCGTCCCGACGATGAGCGGCATGTCGCGTTGCCGGACGGCGAGGTAGCCCATCTTCCCGACGCCCGGAATCCAGAAGACGTGTTCGAGGACGTAGACGTGGAGGACGAGCACGCTGACGAGGTCGGTGGCGAAGAGGGTCACCAGCGGGAGCGCCGCGTTCCGGAGCACGTGTCGGCCGAGCGCCCGATTGTTCGCGCCCTTCGAACGCAGGGTCTTCACGAACTCGGCGTTCACGTACTCCGAGGACTCCGCGCGGGCGTACCGGACCCAGCTGGCGAAGAGGGTGGTCGCCAGGACGAGCGCCGGCATCGGGCGTATCGTGAACGGAATCCCCGCCACCACGAACGGATGCGGCTGGAGGACTGTCTGGAGCCAGCCCGCGTAGTCCGCGACGAGGACGGGTAGCACCGCTGCAAGCCAGAAGTTCGGGAGCCCGAGACCGACGTACGCGACGAGGTTCGCGAACCGCTCGGTAGCGCCGCTGTCGCCGATCGCGGTGGCGACGCCGAGGAGGATTCCGGGGAGCGTCGCGAGCAGGATTCCCGGGACGACGTACCCCAGCGTCGCCGGGATGGCGCGGGCGAGGATGTCGGTCACCGGCGCCTTCTTCGCGAGCGAGCGACCCCAGTCGAGCGTGCTGACGTCGACCAGCCAGCGGAGGTATCGCTCGTGGACCGGGTCGTCGAGATTGTGCGCCTCCTTGTAGGTGGCGAGGGCCTCGTGGGTTTCCGAAGCGTCCGTCCCTGCGTCGCGCACGCCGTACGCCACCATCCCGAGGTTGGGGTCCGGCGTGAGTGCGACGAACATGAACGCCACCGTCATCACGAGGTAGATGGAGAGGATGGCGAAGCCAACGCGCTTGAGGACGCGTTCCCGGTAGCTCATCGCTGGGCACCTCGTTCGTCGTCGGGACCGCTCTGGAGGGGCGTCAGGGCGAACATCGCTTGCGTTCCTGTTACTGATGGTTCATTTTAAACGTTCATGTCCTCTCCCGACCCGGCCGACGGTTCGGCCTCGTCGATGGCCTGCGACGACGCAGGGCCGGTCGAACGTTCGTCGGCGTCGTCGTTGTCGTCGGCGACGCCGACAGGCGCCGTCCGTTTCTGTCCGCACTTCGACATCTTGTAAACGCTTATGACGGAGGAGAGACGTTTCCGAGTCGATGGCCGCGGAGCCCTCCAGCGAGCAGTTCGAACGAATCGACTGGGAGTCGCTCGACGGTGGCAGGTGGCGAGTCGCCGTGCGGACGAAGGCGTTCCTGCTCGGGACCGCGATCCTCGCCGTCCTGTTCTGTTACGACCTCCTCGTGCTCACGAGGCAGGAGGAACTCGTCCGGTGGTGGGATTTCACCCGGATCGACTGGCTGTTCGTCCTCTCGCTGCTGGCGCTGTTCTGCTACGTCGTCGTCCCGCTCGCGACGAACCGCGAACAGACGCGGCGGTACTGGCGACGCCTCCGGTCGGACCGCGCCGCGCTCGCCAGCTTCGTCTTCCTCGTCGCCTTCTTCCTGGTCGGTACGGTCGGGTCGATGGTGTACTACCCCGACATCGAGTTCGCGCACGCGAAACAGCCGCCCCTGCTGTTCCCCGTCGACGACGCCTACGCGCTGCACTGCCTGGGCGTCGAGTCGAACGGCCTCTGTCACGGGACGTGGCGGTACCCGCTCGGGACGAACGCCGACGGCAAGGGCGTCCTGCGCCTCATCGTCGCCGGCACGCGCGTCAGCCTCATCGTCGCGCTCGTCACGTCGATGATCGTCGTGCCGCTGGCGACCGGCGTCGGCCTGCTCGCCGGCTACCGCGGCGGCTGGGTGGACGACGTCCTGATGGGATACGCCGACGTCCAGCAGACGGTGCCCGCGTTCGTCATCTACCTCGTCACGATATTCCTCTTCGACTCCAGCCTCTTCCTGGTCGTGGCCGTGTTCGGACTGACGAGCTGGGGGAGCGCCGCCCGCCTCGTGCGCAGCGAGGTGCTCCAGCGCCGCGAGGAGCCGTACGTCGTCGCCGCGCGCAACGCCGGCGCGAGCGACCGCTTCATCATCCGCAACCACATCCTCCCGAACGTCTCCAGCACCGTCGTCACCGCCGTCACGCGCCAGATTCCGACGTTGCTGCTCGCCGAGGCCGCCATCGCCTACATGGAGCTGAACGACATCATGGTCCAGTCGTTCGGCGAGACCATCGCCTACGGTCTCCGCCAGGACTGGCAGACGATGTGGTGGTCTTCCGTGTTCCCTGTCATCGCCTTCGCGCTGCTCGTCGTCTCCTTCAGCGTGTTCGGCGACGCGCTCCGGGACGTGCTGGACCCTCGTGGTGACGTGTAGCGTTCGGGTCGAAGCGTCTCGGCTCCGGGATCGTCGCGTTCGGGTCGAAGCGTCTCGGCTCCGGGATCGTCGCGTTCGGGTCGAAGCGTCTCGGCTCCGGGATCGTCGCGTTCGGGTGCGTTTGAGCGAGGTTCTGCTCTCGTGACCTGACACACCGAGCTATCAGGCTGCCGAACAGCCGACGGAAGTGAAAGCCCAGGCCAGGATTCGAACACGCCGAGACGGTCGCCCTCGTTCGCTCGAGCGCTGCGACTCGTCTGCTCAAATCCCGGGTTGGCTTTTCACTCGCTCAGACCCCTCGCTATCGCTCGGAGATCATCGCTCGGAAAAAAGCCTAGGCCGGGATTTGAACCCGGGCTCTCGTCCTTACCAAGGACGCGCTTTACCGCTAAGCTACCCAGGCGCGGTGTCGCTTGGATGCATTATTTCGTACACGCCGAACCGTCTTTAGGCGTTTCGATTCGCATCAGGGGTCGGTGACCGACGATGACCGCCGTTCGTCGACGCCGACGGTCGCGTTCCGCGACAGTTTCGACAGCGCGTCCTCGGCGTCGTCGGGGAGCGCGCCGATCTCCGGCGCGTCGACGGGCGTCTCGTCGCCGTCGACCACGGAATCTGCCAGCTCGGACGCGTACTCGCTCGCCTTCGAGGGGGCGTCCGCGCCGGCGACGGTGGTGCCGGCGACGATGGCGAGTTCGAACACGTCGGCCTCCAGCGACCGGTCGAGACCGTCCGGTGTCGTCTGGTCGCGGCCGAACGACTGGACGGTTTCGACGGCCTTGTCGGCGGCCTCGGTGCGCGCCAGCACGTAGAACCCGCGGGAGACCATCACGGTGGCTGCCAGGATGGCGACGTTGCTTTCGGTCTCCGTCGACGTCTCCTCCCAGGGTTCGTCCACCGCGAGCGAGCGGGTGAGTCGCAACCCCTCGTAGATGAGCTGGACGCCGGCGGCGCGGTTCCGGGCGCCGGTCGCACCCGTCGCTCCATCCACTGCACGAGCGCTCAGTAACGTCAGCACGCCCGGGGTCATCGCCGACGATTCGAGCAGTCCGTCGATGTAATCACGGAGATGCTCCGGCGTGATGTCCCGGACTGCCTCGCGCGCTGCCCCACGAGCCCGGACGGCCTCTTCCATCGTCGGTGGGTTACGACGGAACTGCCAAAGACCTTTGGAAACCGCCGCCAAGTACGGCCTATGATTCGCGTCTCCGACGACCCGGACGTCCGCACGGTGACCCTCTCGCGCCCCGAGCGCCGCAACGCGCTCACCCGCGACGGCCTCGACGACCTCGCAGACGCCGTCGCCGACGCCGACCAGCCCGTCGTCCTCCTGCGCGGTGCCGGGCCGGCGTTCTGCGCCGGTGCCGACCTCGACGTGGTGGCCGACCTCGACCGCGACGCCGCGGTGGCGTTCGCCGAGCGCGGCCAGCGCGTCGCGAACGAGATAGCCGACGCCGACAGCGTCGTCGTCGCCGGCGTGGACGGCGCGGCCCGCGGCGGCGGCGTCGAACTCGCGCTCGCTTGCGACGTGCGCGTCGCCACGCCGGACGCCACCTTCGCCGAACCCGGCGTCCAGCTCGGCATCTTCGGCGCGTGGGGTGGCACCGTCCGCCTGCCGGACGTCGTCGGCCAGGGCGAGGCGCTCGACCTCGCGCTCTCCGGCCGCGCCGTCGACGCCGACCGGGCGCTGGAGATGGGGCTCGTCTCGCGGATCGTCGAATCCCCGCGCGCGGTCGCCGACGAGATCGCCGCCAACGACCCGATGGCGCTCCGGGTGGTCAAGGAACGAGTCCGCGACGCGTCGGCGCCGAGCGTCCAGGAGGCGCGCGAGGCCGGCGCGTTCGGCGACCTCGTCGCGACCAGCGCCGCCGACATCGCCGCGAGCCGTGAGGAGTAGCAGTCGCGTTCGAACGTTCAGTCCAGCCGTTCGGGGCTCGGCGGGACGGCGCGCTTGTGCTCGCTGCGCTCGTACATCTCCCGGACGCGCCGGACGTCGTCCTCGCTCGCGCCGTCGACCTGGCGGGCGGTCGCGGTGACCGACAGCGGACCGTCGACGTGCAGCGCGAGGATGGCGTCGAGCGTGTCGTAGTCGATGCCGAGCTCCTCCTCGTCGGTCTGCCCGGCCCAGAGCCCGGCGGTGGGCTCCTTCTCCGCCAGTTCGGCGGGCACGCCGACGTGCTTCGCCAGCTGGCGGACCTGCTGCTTGTAGAGGTTGCCGATGGGGTGGCAGTCGACCGCACCGTCGCCGTACTTCGTGAAGTAGCCCACCAGCGCCTCGGTGCGGTTGCCCGTCCCGAGCACCAGCGCGTCCTCGTGGTTGGCGACGAGGTAGTTCAGCACCGCCCGCGTTCGCGCCCGGGCGTTGCCGACCGCCACCGTGTCGCCCTCCGCCTCGGGGTAGGCGTCGAGGAACTGGTCGACGACGGGGTTGATCTCGAAGACGTCGTAGGGGACGTCGAGGCCCTGGGCGACCCACTCCGCGTCGCTCATGTTCTCCTCGCGGCTGACCGCGCCGGGCATGACCAGCCCGTGGACGTTCTCGCTCCCCAGCGCCTCGACGGCGAGGTTCGCGACCAGCGTGCTGTCGATGCCGCCGGAGAGCCCCAGCACCGCCCGCTCGACGCCCGCGTCGTCGACCGACGCGCGGACGAACTCGACGATGTGCTCCCGGTGCGCTTCTAGCTCCGCCTCCGATAGCGCCAGCTCTATCATGGCCGTGTGTAGGGCAGGTGACGACTAAAGGTTCTCCACCGCCGTCGTTTTCTGGACGAACGTCCGGAAGCGCTACGTTCAAGTGCCGCCAGAGTGAACTTCCGGGTGCATCCGTCGTGCCGTGGTCCGACGATCCGTTCGTCTGCCCGCCCGGCACGACCTTCGTGCGCCGGTGGTCTAGTGGTAGGACATGAGCTTCCCAAGCTCATAGCCCGGGTTCAATTCCCGGTCGGCGCATTCTGCGACGAACGGACGTGAGGAGCGAATGCGGTACGGAGGGAATTGAATCACGCAAATCCGAGCGACAGCGAGGATTTGCAATCGGGTTCAATTCCCGGTCGGCGCACTCCCTGCGGTCGTTTGCCGGCCGACGTTCACCTCGCTGCGCTCGGTGAACTCCCGGTCGGCGCATTCTGCGACGAACGGACGTGAGGAGCGAATGCGGTACGGAGGGAATTGAAGTAGAGAAGACGCAGCGCCGAGCGGAGCGAGGCGACCGTCTTCGCGTGGTTCAATTCCCGGCCGGCGCATTTTTCGGCGACCACACGGCGAGCAGTTCATCTGCTCGCCACTCCGGGAGCCGTAAAATCGCCCACGGATTGAACCCTGCAAGTCACAGCCCACGCAGGGAGCGCAGCGACCGAGTAGGAATGTCTTGCTCCGGTTCAATTCCCGGTCGGCGCACTCCCTTCGGTCGTTTGCCGACCGACGTTCACCTCGCTGCGCTCGGTGAACTCCCGGTCGGCGCATCCGGGTTTCTCTTGGTCGAACTCAGGCGTTTGAGAGCTACTTCTCTCCCATCGATGGGTGCGTAGCTCATAACCCTGGGTCGATCCGATTACTTGAATCCAACGACTGGATCGGGAGTGGGGTTCGCATACGTCTCGCGTCCCGGTCTGTGGAGTCGTATGGACTGGTGGACGGAAGGAACCGCAATACGGATTCTCGACACGCTCCATCAAGAGCCAGTGACCGTGAGTCGTTGCCGAACAGCGGATGTTCGTCTTCCGTTCACGTGCCGAACCCCGACTATCGTGACCTGACTGACAGAGGAACGATTATGACACTGGAGACAGTACTGACATACGTGCCGATCGACATCGAGACCTTCAGTAACGCCAGCGACGAGGAGCTCACGGAGGTGACGAACGCCGAGAAGGTCGTCCGGTTCCTCCACCGGAACAACGACAAGGCGTTCACTCCCTCCGAGATCGCGGAGGGTGCAGGCGTCAAGAAGAGTTCGATAAGTACCGTCCTCCGTCGACTACGAGAGCGGAATCTCGTCGAACACAAGGGAGACTACTGGGCGATCGGTGACGAGAAAACGGTCCGAGAGGCGTTTCGATTCCACCGGAGCATGGAAGACCTAGACGACCGGTTCGGAGCAGAAGACATCGACGAGTGGCGGGACCATGCCGCGGCGAACCGAGACGAATGAGTTGGGGACGCGGGGACGTCGTGGTCGCAATCGACCCGTTCAAGGACAACGATACAGCTGGCCGCCCGTTTCTCGTTATCAGTGACAGCGAGACGCCGTTTCATGGCGATCAGTACATCGCGCTTTCGCTGACGACGCGGACATGGCACGACGAACGAATTCCACTCGAAGACGAACACTGGACAGATGGAGGTGCGCCAAAGTCCAGTTCTATCATGCCGTGGTCGGTGAACGCCATCAGAAGCGAGTGGATAGACTACCGACAGGGAGCGCTCCGCGAGGATGTCGTTGAGCGGGCGGTCTCCCACGTCGTGGAGTACATCGACTAGTTGATGACCAGCGCCCCCGACCTCGACCTCGGCTTCACGGTCGGCCTCGGCATGCCGTTCGACGAGGCCGTCGCGTGGGCGGCCGAGGAAGGCTTCCGGTTCGTGGAACTGCTGCTCGACGGGCCGTACGCCCGCGAGCGCATCGCCGACGAGCGGGCGGCGATGCGGCGGACGCTCGACGACGCCGGGATGGGCGTCGTCGTCCACCTGCCGTTCGCCGCCGACCCCGGGTCACCGTTCGCGCCCGTGCGGGCGGGCGTGGTCGAGGAGTTCACCGCCGGGATGGACCTCGCGGCCGACCTCGGCGCGGAGACGGTGGTGTTCCATCCGTCGTCGGACGCCTGGGACCTCGGCTGGACGGCGGCGGAGTCCCGCGAGTTCGTCCACGACGCGCTGGACGACCTGGTGCCCGCTGCCGTCGAACGCGGCCTGGAGCCCTGCCTGGAGAACGTCGTCTCCAGCTACTACGACGTGACCGCCTTCCCGGAACTGCTGGAGCGCTACCCCGAGGCGTCGATGGCCTTCGACATCAGCCACGCGCTGCTCGCCGGGATGGACGAGGCCGGGATGGCGCGGTTCTGCCGCGAGCACGCCGACCGCATCGGGCACCTCCACCTGGTCGACACGCGCGGCGGCGACGACGAACACCTCCCGGTCGGGATGGGGACCGTCGACTTCGAGACGGTGTTCGAGGGGCTGGCGGACGCCGACTGGTCGGGGACGGCGACGCTGGAGATCGGCACCGAGGACTACGACACCATCGCGCTCGGCAAGCGTCACGCCGAGGAACTGCTGGCGAGGGAGTGAGGTCGGCCGGGAGAGTCTCGGCCGTCCGGGTGCTACCGCCGACGGTGACAGGATGGGGGAGTACGTCTTCGCGCAGTACAACGTCGAACGGCTGACGACGGAGAAGGTACAGCGACGCGGCACCGACCAGCTCGAGGCGGCCGCCGAGATGGTCCAGCGCCTGCCGACGCCGGACGTCCTGCTGGTGAACGAGATGGACGACAACTTCGTCCAGGGGTGGGAACGGCGGCACAACGCGGCGGCGTTCCTGGCGGACTACCTCCGCGAGCCACAGGAACCGGACCTCGCGGGCGTCGACTTCGCGGCGTGGTACGCGCCGCGGTGCAACACAGGCATCCCGAGCGGGATGGACGTCGGCAAGGACGGCGTCGGCGTCGAACCGGGGACGGACGCGTACGCCCGCGACTGCTTCAGCTACGCTCCCTATCCCGGCCGGTACGGTATGACGCTGTACAGCGCGTACCCCATCGACACCGACGCCGTCCGCACCTTCCGGACCTTCCGCTGGGCGGACCTCCCGGGCCACCGCATCCCGACCGACCCCGAACGAGACCTCTATCTCACGTCCGCCGAGCGCGAACGGTTCCGCCTCCCCGCGAAGACGGTGGCAGACGTCCCCATCGAACTGCCCGACGGGACGGTCCACGCCGTCGTCGCACATCCGTCGCCGCCGCTCGCCGACGGCATGGCGACGCTCAACGCGCCGCGCTGCCACGACGAGATCCGCTTCCTTGGTGACTACGTCGCCGGCGCGGACTACCCGATCGACGACGAGGGCGTCGCGGGCGGTCTCTCGCCCGACGAGCGGTTCGTCCTCCTCGGCGACCTGAACGCCGACCCCCGCGACCGGCCGACCGACGACGCCGTCGCGCGCCACCTGCTCGACTGCTCGCGGGTGGTTCCGACGACCCCGTCCGGTCGCGGCGGTCGCGAGTGCGGCGCTCCGCACGCGACCGGCGACCTCTCCCGCGGTCCCACCCGGGCCGACTACGTCCTCCCGTCGACGGACTTCGAGGTCGCGGCGTCCGGCGTCGCCTGGCCGGCCGCGACCGACCCGGACCGTCCCGTGGCCGAGCGGGCGTCCGACCACTTTCCGGTCTGGGTCGCCGTGCGTGGGTGACTACGTCCTGCCGACGAGCGCCGCTACTCGTCGGACGGGGACACCCGAAGAACGGAAGCAGGACGTCGATTGCGGTCTCACCCGGACGTCGTGGTAGTCGTGGTTCGCGAGGTAGCAGAGGTTGTGGTACCGGTAGTCGTCGCCGTGGTGGTCGTGGTGGTCGAATCGGCGGTCGACGTGATGGTCGTGGCGTCGGTAGTCGTCGCTGTCGTAGCGGTGGCGGTCGTCGTTGCAGTGGTGCCGGCGGTCGTCGTCCCGTCGGCAGTGTCGACTCCGGCGATGGTCGTCGTCTGGGTGGTCGCAGTTCCGTGGACGGCCGTCGTCCCTTCGCCAGCCGTCCCGTTGGGGGTCGTTCCGTTCTCCGTCGAACTGATATCGGCGGGCGTCGCCTCGGCGTCGGACGGCGTCGAGTCGGCGGCGATGATCGGTCCGGAGTCGACGGTTTCGGTGTCGGACAGCAGCCCCCAGGAGAATCCGACGTTGCCCGCCCCCAACGACAGCACGGCGACCAGCGCGAGCGCGAGGAGGCCCGTGCGTGGGGTCATCCCTCCCCCTCCCCGGAGGTGGCTCCGGCGTCGGAGTCGCCGAACGCCGCGCGCGCGAGTTCGTACGCCTCGGTGACCACGAGCAGGACCGACGGGACGACGACGAGCGTGATGACGCCAAGACGGGACTGCGCGAACAGCACCAGATGCCCCACGTACGGCAGATGGAACCAGACCCGTCCCACGACGTCGTCGGCCGGTATCGGACGGGGGTCCGGGTCCTCGTTCGCGTCGCCTTTGGTCTGGAAGGCCGGCTGACCGCCGCTGTGGTCCACCGCCACGACGCGGTGGGTGGTGAGGACGGAGTTGGAGTCGGTCCCCGACCGGAACGTGATGACGTCGCCCTCCTCGATCGACGCCGGGGCTGCGTCGCGTACGAACACGACGTCGCCCGCCTCGATCGTCGGACTCATGCTCCCGGACATGACCACGTAGCTGTGGTTCGCGCCGACCACCTGCGGGGCGGCGACGGCGACGCTCACCACGACGCCGGCACAGAGCAGCGCCAGTCCGCCGAGGTGGACCAACCGCTTCGCTGGAACGGTCGCGACGAACTGTCGCAGGGTCGACGGCGAACCGCTCATACCGGCGGGCTGCCCTCCGCGCCGAGCCGGTTGCGTCGGTCGTGCCGCCGATGCGCGACCGCCGATCCGACGAACAGCGCCGTCACGACGGCGCTCCACGCGATGCCGGGGAGGACGTCGAACGGGAACAGTCCGATCCAGGCGACCGTCACGACGACCCCCGACAGCACGCCGAGTCCGAGGTAGTAGCTACTCCAGGGAATCTCGTCGTGCGGGACGATGTCGAGGTACACCTCCAGCTTCGTCGCCTCGTCCGTGAGCCGCGTCTCGCCGGCGTCGGGGTCGAATTCGACGAGCCCCTCGTCGTCCATCTTCGGCAGGTGCGACTGTCGTAGCGCCGTGTACACCCGCATCCGCTGTTTGTACGTGACCTCGTCGTAGTGGACGTCGTTCTCCCAGGCTGCGAGTCGCTTCGAGAGCTCGTGGAGGGAGACGTCCTCCTCCCGCTGCAGCAGGTAGTGGATGACGTGCCGCCGCCGTCGGGAGCTCAGCATCTTGAAGGCGACGTCCTGCGTGATGTCGTCCGACCCGTCGTCTATCGACGGCCCATCGGCCGACGGAGAGACCGTCGTGCTCATGGTCGGACGAGGTAGTATCCGGTTGTGTGGCTGATTCTCATGGGGCTCACCCGGTCGACCCTGCGTCTCTCGACGGGATAGTTATACGGATTATAACATTTTTGGTGAAGGTATGCTGACAGTATCTCCCGGGTATTGCCCCCGATATCACGTCCGAAAACGGCGATATACTGGACGTAGCGTCGGCTAGACTGTTCGTCATCCCTCCCGGCACCGAATACAGCCTCCGTATCGGTATCTGATACATCGTCTATGGAACCACGACCGTGTGTATATATACTGGGGTGTCCGTGGTAGCTCGATTCGCATCCTCGGCCCGTCCGGCCCTGCACCGGGCCGTGGCGAGGATCGGGGAGCGGTAACAACAATGTCGGACGACAAATTCGATCTGACGCGACGCAAAGCACTGCTCGGACTCGGCGGTATCGGCGCTGGCGCTGCGCTTGGTGGTGCAGGAACTGCTGCGCTGTTCAGCGACAGCGAATCCACCAGCGGCACGTTCACCGCCGGTAAACTCGACCTCCAGATTGGTTGGGAAATCAGCCACTATGGGAACAACGTCCAGCCGACCACCCGTTCTGTGGGTGACACCGACGGGTCGGAGATGGGAATCCAACTCAACGACATAAAGCCCGGCGACAAGGGCTGGATTCGATTCGAAATCAAGAACATCGCAAACCCGGCGTGGGTTTGGTTCCGCGGCCGCCTCAAGAACTCGCGGGAGAACGGTCAAAACGACGCTGAACTGGCAGCGGAGGGTGAAGACACCGACGGCTACGGTGAACTGGACGAGACGCTGGAGTTCAGGTCGTTCTACGACCAGAACGGCAATCACACCGTCAATGACGGCGACGGTCCTCACGAGGGCGACCTCTGGAACGACCGTTACATCCAGAAGCCGCTCACGCTCGATGAGGTCAAGACGACGGAACCGCAGAAGGGATCAATCCCTGTTCTGCTCGATGGCGTTCGCAACGCTGAGTCCCCTGACGTGGTCGGTGGCGCCTATCCCGAAGGCGAGCCCATCGACCCGTTCGGGAATGGCACGTCCCAGTACGTGCTCGTTCGATGGCGTCTTCCGAAGTCCGTCGGCAACGAGGTTCAGGGTGACTCTATCACGGTCTGCTTCGACTTCTACTCGGAGCAGTCCCGCCACAATCCCAACGGGCGGTTCCGTGGAACCGATGACGGCGAAAGCGCGACGCCGGACTCCAAGTACCCAGCCAACCCGTGGGAGGGCGAATACGCAGACGAGGCGTTCATGTCGCTCGCTGAGCAGGACGTGATTCTGGGTCCGCACCCTGACAACGGGCAGGAAGACAGCAGCGCCAGCAGCACCACCAGTAACACGTAACCGTGAACAGGTGGCTACACCGATTCGGTGTAGCTGTACTCCTACTCATCGCCATCCCATTCTTGTTCCACGCGTTCCCAGCAGCAGGAGGGATGGACGAGAGCTACGTCGTCCTCTCAGGAAGCATGGAACCCGCACTCAGTTCCGGAGACGTCATATACGTCAACGATGTTCCTGCCGAGAGCATCAACGAAGGAGACGTCATCACGTTCAGTGAAGGCGGCGCGGGGAAGACGACCACCCACCGTGTAGTTGAGAAAACAACACAGGGCGGGCAGGTCGCGTTCATCACGAAAGGAGATAACAACGAAAACCGTGACGCTGAGACACGACAGCCCGACGAAATTATTGGGGTCGTCGCGTTCAGTGTCCCACTCATAGGGGATCTCCTGCAGTTCGCCGGAGCGAGGTTCGGCATCCTCGCGTTCATCGTGGTCCCATCCATCCTGTACATCGCGCTGACTGCGAAGGACTTGTGGGATGAAGCTACACCCAGCCAAGACGACTCTACGAACCGATGAAGCTCACCAAACGAAAACTGCTCTCCACACTCCGTCTCGTTAGGGCCGCTGCTGCAGGCGGAGTAGGTACACTCGCCTACTTCTCCGATGACACTGAGATTCGAGCCGGGTTAATCGCCGCCAGCATCGACTTATCAGCAAATCTGTCCTACCCCGATTTCGGGTAAGTAAAGGCGGGCGACCGTTCAACGCACACACCACAATCACCATCGCTGGCACTATCCCAGCCAAGGAGGTGTATGTAGTGGATTATGCCGGGGTCAAGAGAAAAGTGGCCGTAACGCATACTGGATGTCTGGGCGGGAGCTACCGCGACGAAGACCTGACGCGGCGGCTGTTCGTATCTTCTCCTGACAACTGCACATCAACGAACTCAGACCACTCAACGCCGTCGGATTTGCCGTTACCCGAAACAGCTTCCGAACGCCCCGTCGTCGCGAATCGAGAGCAGTTCCGTGGTCGCCGCCTCGTCGAACCGCATCGGCCGCCGCCACCACGGTCCCTTCCCGGAGTCGCTGGAGAGGTCGGTCACCACGCGGTTGGCGTCCACCCCGCGCTCGCGACTGCTCAGCGGGACTGCCGTCTCGTACAGTTCCGACCCCTCGTCGTCGCCCAGCAGCAGCACCGCCGCGTCGAACGTCTCCCGTTTGACGTGGGCGTTGTTCGCGAAGGCCGCCCGCTCGTCGGTCGGTAGCGCCTCGAAGGCGTCGCCGTCCAGCGGGTCCCGTGCCAGTCGGAACTGGCCGACGACGTACGCGCCCCAGTCGGGCGCGATCCAGTCTCGTCGGGCGTCGGCGGTGCTGGTAGTGTCGTCGACGTCCGACGTCGTCAGCGTCGCGTAGAAGAACACGTAGTCGCCCGCCGTCAACTCCAGTAGCGGCCGGGCCTTCACGCCGAAGGGGTCGCCGTAGGTGTAGCGCTCGCACCCGGGGTACTCGGCGAACTCGGGGTCGAGGTGGACCGGCCGCTCGCCCGCGCCCGGTGGCAGGTCGACGTCGAGGTCCAGGTCGGCGTACGTCGGCACCGGTGTCGCGGTCGGTTCGGACTCCGGGATGGGCACGTACTCGAAGCGGCCGTCCGGGTAGATGGGACCGCGGACGCCGGGCTCGTTCGTGTTGGCGGCCACGTTCAGCGCGACGGCGCGAGCCATACCCGTCGGTCGGCGTCCCCGAGCAAAAAGCGCCCCGTTCCCCCGGTCCCCGCTACCAGACGCCCAGCGGTTCGACGCACTCGCGGCAGTAGGTGTAGCCGTCCCCGTTGCTCGTTCCACAGTGCGGGCAGTGGCGTGCGTCCGCGTCGTCGGACGCGTCGCTCGTCGTCTCGTCCTCGGCGAGCTCGTCCAGCACGTAGTCGTTGCGGACGTCGTCCGACACGGACCGGTCGGCGCTCGGTGGCGTCGACCGCAGCAGTGGTGCGTCGTCGTCGCTTCTCAGGTACCTGTATATCAGCAACTGCAGGACCGAGAAGAGCACGACGTAGAGGACGATCCAGCCCCAGACGTTCATGTCGTGTGCTACCATACGTCGGCGAAACACTTGGTAGCTTCGCCCCGCCAGTTGGGCCGTCGCTCTCCGTCGTCGAACGTCCGGACGACGGTGGAACTGTCCCACCGTCTCCTCACCGCTACCGGGTCCGAAGAACACGCGTCGAGCGACCCCGGGACGCTACGTCGACCGGTCGCCCCGTCCGACGAGCAGCGACCAGACGACGCCGACGAGGGCGACCCCGAGGAACGCGACGAACAGCGGCCAGAGGACGACCGGCCCCGCGACGCTCGTCGCCGGGACCCACGCGCTCATCGACGTACCTCTGCCGGCGAGTCGGTCGCTATCCACCGCTTCCTGCTGTCGGGGTCGCGTATCTCCAGCCACCCGTTCGAGCAGAAGACGGTCTCGTAGTCGTTCCATCCGTCTGGCATCGTCGGTCGTCGAGCAGACGGCGGCGCGGCACCGACGTCGTCGACAGTTCACCCGGCCGCTGGTTCGCGGGAACACGACTTTGTTACACGCCGGGTATCGCGCGGTAAGGCGCACCTACCAGCGGAAACGTCTCCGAACCGCTCGCCGTCGACTCCTCGACGACCTTTGCACCGCAACGGTCGTGACAGAAAACATTCACCGGCGGTCCCCGCACTCCCGTCCATGCCCTCCAGACGCGCCCTTCTCAGCGCTGGCGTGAGTGTCGTAGCGACCGGCCTCGCCGGCTGTCTCTCGTCGCTCACCCGTGGGTCCGACGACCCACCGGAGCGTTCACCGGACAGCGCGACCGGGACCCGGCCCACCGGGACGACCGGTCGGTCCGGAACGTCGGACGGGCCGGCGGAGACGACGGGCGGAACGACCACCATGCGCACCGCATCGATGGAGGAACGGACGGTGTCGCCGGAACGCGTCGACCGCGGCGTCCCGCTCGCGCTCCCCGACGCCGGCGTCTCGCTGGACGGTCAGCCCGCCCACGCGCTCGCGGTCGGAACCGACGACGGAGAGGACCCGAAACCTCGTCACGTCTGGGTGTGGAACGGGACGGACGGAGAGACGACCGTCGAACTGCGCCTCACGACGGCCGTACTCGGGGGCATGCCGAAGAAGGTCTTCGAGAGGTCGATACCGCTCGATGCCGGCGACGCGGTCGCTGTCTCGCTCCGGAAGCCACAGAACTACGTGCTGACGACCAGGGTCGGCGACCGGACGCACGAGGTCGCCTACGGGTACATGGACTTCGACTGCAACGACGCTGCGACCGACGTCGTCGTCACGAGCGACGGAATCGAGTCGAGCACGGTGTCGACGTCGATGGACTGCGGAACCCAGACCGTCGTCTGATTATCGCGCCAGCGGCAGGCTGTAACTCCGCTCGCGCTCGACGACGGCCTCCCAGGTGGCCTCGCAGTCGCAGGAGACCTCGGAGAAGACGGACGGGTCCTGGCGCAGGTCGAAGTCCTTGATGGCCTTCTGGACGACGTCGTCGCACTCGCCGCAGTTGTGCGGGCCGCGGTCGCTGCCGTGGCCGACGGGGTCGGAGACGACGATGGCGTCGACGTCGGCGGTGTCTTCCAGCACTTCGGCGACCGACCAGAGCCACGGCGGGCGGTAGCCGTCGCGGAAGTACAGTTCGTCGACCATGGTGTACCGCTGGACGTTGGTCGGGTTCATCGAGACGGTGTGAGCGTACTCGGCGCAGCGTCGGACCGAGGACTTCATGTCCTCGATGGCCTCCGACTCGCTGAGGAACGGCGGCTTCATCAGCAGGTAGGCCTTCACGCCCGCGCCGGCCGCGTCGGCCGCCTCGCTGGCCGCGACGAAGTCCTCGAAGTCGAAGTACTTGTTCACGCAGTCGTGGCGCACGCGGTCGGTCGCGGTCTCCAGGCCGATGGCGACGTCCGTCTCCAGTCCCTTCCCGGTGAACTCCGCCAGTTTCTCCTGCTCGACGAAGTCCGGGAGGCTCTCGACGACGATGCGGTCGCGGTCCGCGAACGTCTCGGCGATGGCGCGGCGGGTCTCCGCGCCGACCTCGCGCTCGTCGAGGAAGGAACCGGAGGTGTAGATCTTGATGAGGCCGCTCTTCTCGTCGGCGTTCTCCCGCTCGTGCTCCAGGCAGACGTCGATCTGGTCCATCAGCGCCTCGTGGCCGACGCTGCCGCCCTCGACCGACTCGGCGACGTAGCCGCACATCGTGCAGCCGCCGGCGCGGGCCCACCGGCACCCGCCGGTGTTGAGGATGATGGTGAGGCTCTGGTAGATGCCGTCGGGCGTGTTGTCCTCGTCGATCCACACGCGCGTCGGCTCGTGCGGGTCGTACTCGGCCTCTTTCTGCGCCCGGATACGGCGCATCACCTCGTTGTGGGCGTCCATGCCCTTGCCCCGCTCGTAGACGTCCGGACTCGGCTTGCTCATTACCGGAACCGAACGGCCACGGGCGTAAATCGGCTTCGGAGCGGCCCGGAGACGGGTCAGCAGATCGGCTCGCTGTCGCCGTACACCGCCAGCACGACGGCGGTCGCGTACGTGCCGCTGTCGGCGTCGGTGGTGACGGTCCGCGTCTCCTCGTCCGCGAAGTCCCAGTCGCGGAGTTCGCGCCCCGCCGCGAGTCCGGCGCGGACGCGCTCGTCGATCTCCGCCTCGTCGGTCTCGCCCGCCGACTCGTAGAAGAGCCCGGGACCGTCGCCGGTCGTCCAGCCCAGGCCGGCGGTGACGTGGCCCGGCCCGGCACGGGTCGCGCGCGCCTCGACGACGGTGAGGCGTTCGCCGGCGGGGCCGAGGTCCGGCGCGGTGCCGACGGCCTCGACGGTGGCGTCCGCGGGAATCACGGAGGAGACGGCGACGAGGTTGTAGTTGTGGACGTTGGCGTCCGCCAGCGCGGCGTCGTACGACGACATCCTCGTCGGTCCGCTGGCGGTCCCCCAGACGACCCGGATGGTGCTCATACCTGCTGGATTCGTGCGTTCGCGAAAGGGTCTGTCGGTTTCAGGCCTCTCCGCGAGTCAACCTCACCCGCTGGCTGCGTCGCAGACTCCGGTCGGTAGCGTCGCAGCCGCCACCGGCGGTGCGCCGGTCGTTCGCCACGGGGAACCGCGACCCGCGCCATTTACCTGTCATCGGACCCGAGGCCGAGGTGATGAGCGACACCGCCACGGCCGGGGAGTCGGCTCCCGACGAGGAGGACGGATACGCCGGGCTGTTCGGCGCGTTCCGGTACGGCTTCAGCGCGTCGGACTCGCGGCTGTTCCGCGTCTACGCCTTCGTCAGCTTCGTCGTCGGCCTCCTGCTCGGATTCGTGTTCGTGCTGGCGCTCGTGCGCTGGTTCTTCACCACCCTCGGCCAGTCGGCGCTCGCCACCACGTCGAACGCCTTCCTCGGCGTCGTCGCCATGTTCGTCCTCGGGCCGCTCTTCGCGCCCGTCCTGTTCGTCGCGCGCCGCCACCGCCGCGACGAGAGCACGCCGACCTACGACGCCGGCGTCGCGCTGGCCGGATTCGTCTTCCTCGTCTCGCTGTACGTCGGTCTCGTCGTCTCCGTCCCGCCGCAGTACCAGTCGGCCGACCCCGGCGCGGTCGGGTCGGTCCTCTACTCGCTCCCCCAGCTCTGGGGGCTCGTCCCGCCCGTCGTCGGCGCGGCGCTGGTCGTCGCCGTCCACCGGCTTCTCCGCTGACGACGGGACGACGGAACGCAATCCGGAAAAGCCGCGAGCGTCTATCCTCGCCCATGACCGAGAAGACCAGCACGTTCCTCGTCACGCACGCCGAGAGCGACTCGGCGGTGCTGAAGGACGTCCACGACGGGCAGGTGCACACGCTCTCAGACAACCCCGGCGTGGAGGTGCACGACGCCGTCGAGGCGACCGTCGCGCCCGAACCGCCGATGGAGGTGACGTGGGAGGTCGTGGAGGTCGCCGAGCAGTGGTCGCTCAGCGCGGCCGAGAGCGACGAACCGCCGACGCCGCAGGAGCGCGACGTCGCCGCCGAGCAGGACGTCGGCGACGTCGACCGTCGTGAACGCGCCGGCACCGGCGAGATACACGTCCTCTCTGTCCCCCCGGCGGACACCGCGGACGCGGTCGCCGACGTGCTCGACGACGAGGGGACGTACAGCCGCGCGGCGCGCCTCGGCGTGAACCGCGTCGAGGTGCGCTCTGACGAGGGCGTCGTCTGCGTCCGGTACCTCCCCTGACTCCTTGCGGCGGCGTCGGCGCTGGCCGACGGTTTATGGCTCTCCACGGCTGACGGGAGCGCATGGGGGTAGAGTCGAGGGGCTCCTCGTGGCAATCGCCCGTCGGACTGACCGTGGTCGTCGCCTTCCTCGGGATAGCAACCGGTATCGCGGTCATCGGCACCGAGGCCGTCGTGTGGCCGCTCCGGAGAGTCGTTCCGGCGACCGTTCGCCGACTGGCCGGGTTCACGGGCGTCGTCGCGAGCTTCCTCCTGCTGGTGGCGGCGTACGGCCTGCAGCGCGGGTACCGCCTCGCGTGGGTCACGACGGTCGTCCTGCTGACCGTCGTCGCGCTCCACGGTGTCCTGCAGGCGAGTCCGTTCTCGCTCGTCCTGCTCGTCGTCGCACTCGTTGCACTCGCGGTCGTGGCCCGGGACTACCGGCGGTTCGACCGACGACTCGCCGCGACCAGTGCCCCGGTCGTCGCGCTCTCGACCCTGCTCGCGATGCTGCTGTACGGCGTCGTCGGGACGTACACGCTCCGCGGGCAGTTCACCGGCGTTTCGACGCCGCTCGACGCCCTGTACTTCACCGTCGACACCGCGACGACCATCGGATTCGGCAACGTCCACGCGACGACCCAGGGCGGTCGACTGTTCGTCCTCTCGCTGGTCCTCCTCGGTCCGAGCGTGGTCGCCGCCACCGTCGGCGTCGTCGTCGAACCGCTGTTCTCGTCCCGACGCGAGAACGGAGCCACGTCGACGACTGACGTGGATTCGACCGACACCGACAGGAGCGGCGTCGACGTGGACCGACTCGACGACCACGTGGTCGTTCTCGGACGCGGACAGGGAGTACTGACGACCGTACGGTCTGGCGACCGCGACGACGCCGACCTCGTCGTCGTTGTCACCGAGGACGAATCGGCCGGTATCGACGGCAGCAACGTTCCCGTGCTTGTCGGCGATCCGACGGACGACGAGACGCTCGACCGCGTCGGCGTCGACCGAGCGCGTGCCGTCGTCGTTGCGACCGTCGACGACGCGACCACCGCGCTCGCCGTGCTGGGCGTTCGGGAGGTCGCGCCGGACGTGCGCGTCGTCGCGGCGGCCCGCGACGAGGACGCCGTCGAGAAACTGGAGCGGGCTGGTGCCGATGCGGTCGTCGGCCCGGCGGTCGTCGGAGACCTGCTCGTCGCGTCGGCGCTCGACGACGGCGCGGACCGCGCCGACGACTGACCGCTCGGGCGACCTGCGAGCCGACGGACGGCGGCGCGACAGTCGTCTGACCGGGACGCACGATTCCGACCGTTCACGGCCGATGGACGATGGCGACGTCGGCGTCGAGCTCCTGGAGCCGCTCGAACGTCGGCGGCGAGACGAACCGCGAGGCTGCGCTGCGGTCCGTGCTCGCGCCGATGAGGAACAGGTCGTAGTGGTCGTCGTTGGCCGCCAGGAACCGCGTGATGTCCGCCCGGGCGACGCGGGTCTCGAACGTTCCCTCGAACGCCTCGACGAGGTCGGCGAGCATCGACTCCGCGTCGCGGCGGTCGGATTCCCGCTGGATGCAGTTGCAGACCCCGACCGACCCGGTGCGGCCGGTCAGCCGCCGGGCGAAGTCGATCATCGCGTGGGCCGTGTCGCCCGCCCGGCGGACCGGGACGAGCACGTGCCGCCAGCGCCGCCGGGGGTCGCTGTCCGGCGCTGGCCGGTAGGCGATGGCGTCGACGTCGCCCTGGAACAGCGACCGCACGAACCCCGAGAGCGCGCCGCGATGTTCCTCGTACGGCGCGACGACGAGGTCGCAGTTGGTCTCGTCCGCGGTGTCGAGCACGGTCCCAGCGGGGTCCGAGCCGTCGCTCGCGACGACGACCTCGCAGCGCACGCCCACCTGGGTCCGGATGCGGTTGGCCTGCCGCTCCAGACGCTCGGCAGCCGTGTCGGCGGCCTGCGTTTCGGCCGCCTCGGCGTCCAGGTCGGCCGTCTCGGCGTCGACGACGTCCGTGTCGGTGTCGCCCGCCGCCGCCAGCGTCTCGGCGGCCGCCTCGATGGCGTCCTGGTCGACGACGTCGACGAGCACGACCTTCCCGGTGTCGTGGGCGGCCGCGAGCTTCGCCCCGAACATCGCCGTCGCCTCGGCGTCCTCGCCGCGCATCGGCACGAGCACCCGGTCGTCGCCCTGTGTCGACCGGTAGAGGTACCGGTTGCGCTGCTCGTAGAACTCGCGTCGCCAGAAGTCGAACGCGACGGCGACGACGCTACTGGCGACGAACACCGACCCCGTGTACTGCAGCAGGAAGTGACCGACGCTGACGGGACTCGTGAACTCCGGCGCGATGAGCGCGAGCAGCGCCGTCGAGAACGCCGACGGCTGTTCCAGGTCGAACGCCCACGTGGCAGCGCCCGTGAGGAAGACGGCGAGCGCGGCCGTCACCGGCGACACCGCCAGCGTCTCGGCCTGGAGCGGGTTCTGCAGCGTCGTGTAGGCGGCGACCCAGATGGCGGCCGTCCCGCAGAGCGCGCCGACGGTCAGCCCCGCGACGAACGTCAGCGGCGAGGCGTACTTCCCCTCCGGGTCGGCGAACAGGGTGAACGTCCCGGACGCCAGCGGCGGGAAGAGGACGAACGGGAACACGTTCACGTTGTTTGAGATGACCGTGACAATCGCGATGAGGATGGGGACGAACAGCAGCACGGAGAGGTGGACGAGGTTGCGCGTGTGTTCGAGCCAGACGACGAACTCGCGGAGTTCGCGCCGTTCGGCCCGCCTGGCCCGGCGGAGCCACTGGCGGGCGGTGTCCAGCAAGTTCGACATTGTCCCCGGCATTCCAGTTGCTACCAACGCCACTGGGGCTGAAAAGCCTGTCTGCGGTGCCTGTAGACCGCCCGTCGCTCAGTTCCGGCGCGAGGCTACCGTCCCACTCGTCCCGAGAGCCAGCGCAGCGGCTGGCGGCGGTTCGTGGCGGGGGAGAATCGCCGACGACCGCGACCGTCGCGGTGGCCGACTACAGCGTCGTCACGGCGTCGAGCGCGATGCGGATGGCGCGCTCGACGTTGTTCTTCGCCTTCTCGGGGAGCTCCTCGTCCTCGGTGTCGGTGCCCTTCTGGGTGCCCTCGACGAGGTTGCCGTCGACGGTGCAGATGGCGCCCGCGCGCATCCCCTTCCGGCGCGCGATGGAGAAGACGGCCGCCGCCTCCATCTCGACGCAGAGGATGTTCGCCGCCTCCCAGTCCGCGACGTACTCGTCCGTCTCGGCGTAGAAGGCGTCGTCGCTCGCGATGGGACCGACGTGGACGCGACTCGCGGCTTCGCCGCTCGTTCCGTCCGCGGCCTCGCCGGCCGCGCGCTCCTCGTTGCTTTCGGCAGAGTCGACCAGCGCCGAGAGCACGTCGTAGTCCGGGACGGCGGGGTACTCGACCGCCTCGTAGCGTCGACTCGTCCCCTCGTTCTTCGCCGCACCCGTCGCGACGACCATGTCGCCGATGTCGATGTCGGACTGGAGCGCACCGGTCGTCCCGACGCGGATCACCGTCTCGACGCCGACGGCGTGCAGTTCCTCGACGGCGATGGCGGCCGACGGACAGCCGATGCCGGTCGAGCAGATGGTCAGCGGTGTGCCCTCGTACTCGGCGTTGACGACCTTGTACTCGCGGTTCTGGGAGACGACCTCGGAGTCGTCGCACAGCGCGGCGATGCGGTCGACCCGTCCGGGGTCGCCCGGGATGAGCGCGACGTCGTGGAGGTCACCCTCGTCGACGAGCAGGTGTGGCTGCGTTGCCATGCGATGTGGTTCCGCTGACGGGCAGAAAAATCGTCCGGAACCCTGCGGACGGAAAACGACTTGCCGTCCCGGGCCCACGGACGACACATGAAGTGGAAGCTGTTCGCCGACCTCGCGGACCTCGCGGGCGGCAAGGAGGTGTCGGTCGACGTCGCGCCCGGGGACACCGTCGGCGACGCCCTCGACGCACTGCTGGACCCGCGCCCCGAACTCCGCGAGCGCGTGCTCGACGAGGACGGGACGCTTCGCGACCACGTCAACCTCCTCCGCAACGGCACCAACGTCACCGCACAGGACGGCCTCGCGACCGAACTGGAGCAGGGCGACGAACTCGCGCTGTTCCCGCCCGTCAGCGGCGGATAGCAGGGAAGGGGTTCGATACCGGGTGCGTCGCGAACGGTGAGCGGAGCTCGGCATCGCTGAGACTGCCTTCTGTGAAGGTTCTTCGAGGTCACCACCGGCGACGGACGCCTCGAAAGCCCCTGGCGGCTCCGGTCGAGGGGCTTGCTGCGCGCGCTCCCTTCGGTCGCGTGCTTGCTGCGCCCGTCTTCCCGGAGCCGCCAGCCCCTTTCAGCCCCACCCGGTCGGTTGGCCAGCAGAGCTACGGGAGTGGACTGCGGCATCGTCGGCTCTGCGGTAGCTTCGCGGGCGGCGCGAATCCGGGGAAAGTCAACAGGAGCGCCCGGAGTGTTCAGTCGGCTAGCAGGGAAACCGCGAGAGGCGTCAGTAGTCGCGCGTGAGGTCGGCGGCGAGTACGAAGTCCGGTTCGTCGGCGACGCCGACCCGGCAGTAGGCGGCGTCGCTGACGTGGCGCGGCGTCTCGGGAACGAGGACGCGCGTCTGCGTCGCGCCGCAGTCGGCCGCGTCGGCGGCGACGGCCGCGAACAGGCTCCGGGCGGCCGTCGCGTCGGCCCACGCACCGACGCCGTACTCCGCCCACGTCTCCGTCTCGCCGTCCTCGTTCTCGCGGTCGTACGTCCGGACGCGGTGGGCGAACCCCCGTGTGCCGTCGTCCTGGACGACGAACAGGCCGTCGTCGTCCGCCGCACGCTGGAGGTTCTCGCGTGTCAGCTCCGAGAGCGCCCACGTCTCCTCCTCGTCGAGGGCCAGCCCCGAGAGGTGCGCGCGGGCGTCGCTGTCCGTCCAGTAGCGCCAGGCGGCAGTCGGGTCCGCCGTCACGTCGAGGGTCGGGGTGGCGTCGGGGTCCGGCTCCGGGGTGGCCCACCGGAACTCGGTCGCGGGGTCGTAGCCGCAGGCCCGCGACTGCCCGAGGCCGCCGACGTTCCAGGAGAACACCATGTTCCGGAACACCCGTGCCCCGCGACCGCGGGTCCAGTCGAACAGGTCGTGGGTCATCGCCGTGGCGACGCCCTCGCCGCGGAACGCCGGGTTGACGCGCATCCCCTGGCCCCACGCCTCCCAGTCGGAGAGTACGACGCCCTGGGCGATGCCGGCGATGTCGTCGCCCGCGTCTGCGACGACGGTTCGCCGCTCGTCGCCCTCGATCCAGTCGTGGTAGATGTCGGGGATGTAGTCGCCGCCGTCGCGGTCCGGCCACGTGTCGCGGGTGAACGCCGCGACGGCGTCGTAGTCGTCGTGGGTCGCCGCGCGGAGTTCGATGCCGTCGGCCATGTCACTCCCAGGGGACCGACCGCTCGGTTATCTCGCCCGCGAGCGGTTCCTGCATCGCGGTCGCCGGGTCGTCGGCGTTCGCGAGCGCCCACATCAGTTTCACCTTCGCCGTGCCGGGGAGCACGTCCTCGCCCTCGACGACGCCGGCGTCGAGCAGGTCGCGGCCCGTGTCGTACACGCGGTCGCAGACCCGTCCTTCGAGGCACTGGCTGGTCATCACGACGGTCGTACCGTCGTCGACGAGGTCGGCGATGCGGTCCGCCCAGTCGGAGTGGACGTGACCCAGGCCCGTGCCCTCCAGCACGAGGCCGGCCTTGTCCTCGGCGACGTCGAGCGCGTCGACGCCCATGCCGGGCGTGAACTTCAGCAGTTCCACCTCCGATTCGAGGTCGGACGCGAGCGCGAGGTCGGCTTCGCCGCGCTCGCTGTACTCGCGTCGGAACGTGACCTCGCCGGTGTCGTAGTCGACTTCGCCGAGCGGCTCCGCGCCGACCGTCTCGAAGGCGTCGCGGCGGCTGGTGTGGTTCTTCCGGACGCGCGTGCCGCGGTGGAGCGCGCAGTCGTCGTCGCTCTCGGAGGCGTGCATGCAGACCATCACCTCGGCGGCGTCGGCCTTCGCGGCCTCCACCGCACAGACCGCGTTCATCACGTTGTCCGAGGAGGGCCGGTCCGCCGAGCGCTGGCTGCCCGTGAACACGACCGGGACGGGCGTGTCGAGCATGAAGGACAGGGCGCTCGCGGTGAACTGCATCGTGTCCGTGCCGTGCATGACGACGACGCCGTCCGCGCCGGCCTCGATCTCGTCGTACACGGCCTGCGCGAGGTCCTGCCAGACGTCCGTCGTCATGTTCTCGCTGAGGATGTTGGCGACGACGCGCCCGCGGTAGTTCGCCCGGCCCGCGAGGTCCGGCACCGCCCGGAGCACGTCCTCGGCGTCGAACTGCGCGGTCACCGCGCCGGTGCGGTAGTCGACCGTCGACGCGATGGTGCCGCCAGTCGAGATGAGCGAGATGGTCGGCAGGTCGGGGTCGAACTCCACCGCCGACGACTCGCTGGTCTCGCCCTGCTCGATCTCGTAGACGTCCGGTTCGAGCACGTCGACCGACGCCGCCTCGCGGTCGACGCCGACGTTGTACCCGCCGTCGAGCTTGACGACGAGGTTCTCGTCCGTCGACGAGGGCAGCAGCACGCCCTCGTACGTCTGGTCCGCCCGCTCTACCCGGACTCTGTCCCCTGCGTTCATGTCTCGCCGTTACGCTCCGCGAGACTTGAATCCCCTCGTTTGGGTTCCGCGACGGCCGCTGGTTCGCGTCACAGTTCGCCTCACGGTCGTCGTCGCGTCACGCCCGGGGAAAGGCCCATTACGGCAGCCGGCCAAACCGAATCCATGCCCCAGCGCAGTCGAACGCGGGAGTCGGACGACGTGGCGGACCTGCTCGACGACGTGGAGCCGGAGGAGTCGTCGAGCGAGTCCGACGACGGGTTCCGCGCTCGCGCGAAGCAGCGCGCGGTCGGCGTGTTCTCGCCGCGCTTCTTCCTGGTCGCGGCGGCGGTTTCGACGGTCGCGATGCTGTTCGGCGGGGCGTTCGTCCCGCTCGGCGGGAGCCTCGCCGGCCTCGTCTCGGTGTTCCTCGCGTCGTTCGTCCTCGGCGCGGTCACGAGCGACTCCCGCATCCTGGAGACCGCCGCGGGCGGCGCACTCGGCGCTGGCCTCGCCTTCCTCCTCCAGAATCTGATGCTCATCGCCATCGGCGGCGTCCCGTGGGCCGTCGTCGGCGCCGGCGCCGGGTTCCTGGTCGGCGCGCTCGGCGCGTACTTCGGCAACGACCTCCGCGACGGCCTCACCCGCGAGATATAGGGCTCCCGTTCGCCGACGCAGTCGCTCTCGGCGGTCGGCGTCGGTCCAGAACCAGCCGCTTCGCTCTCAGGTCGCCAGTGTCCAGCGGTCGCCGTCGCGCTCGACGACGCCCTGCTCGGCCATCTCCGAGAGGTTGCGTTCGACGATGGGGGCGGGCGCGCGCACCTCGTCGCTGATCGCCGGCACCGTCTCCGCGCCGGCGGCGATGGCGGCCAGCATCTCGGCGCGCAGGTGGCCCTCGTTGTCGCCGTCGACCGCGTCCGACAGCGAGTCGAGGACGTCGGTCATCCGCCCGTGGACCCACCGCTGGGCGAGCGACAGCTCGCTCTTGAGGTCCTCCAGGCAGCTGAGCTCCTCCGCGAGCCCGGCGACGTCGTCGACCGCTGCGTCGTCGAGGCTCTCCCCGTCGTCGTCTTCCCTGGCGTCGTCCGTCGAACTCGCGGCGACGGCGTCCGCGGGCGGGCCGTCGGCCATCGCCGTCGCGGCGTCGTCCTCGCTCGCGGTCTCGTCGCCCGCAGCGTCGGAATCGTCGTCGCTGACCTGCATCGTCTGCTGGAGGTCGAGCGAGACGTACCGACAGGCGCTGACGTCGAGGCTCGCGCTCGCCGGGTACGCGCTCTTCATGCCGAACTCGTAAGGGGAGACGTCGACCTCCAGGCGGAGGTTCCGCGAGATGTGGAAGTACTTGCGGCGCTGGTCGTCGGTCCGGCTCTCGACCAGGCCGGCCTCCTCCAGCTTGCGGAGGTGGTCGATGACCGCCTTGGGGCTGACGCCGAGGTACTCGCTTATCTCCGTAACGTAGCAGGGCTTCTGCGAGAGCAATCGCAGGATGCGCCTGCGATTCTCGTTACCGAGGATGTCGAGCAGCGCTGCGGAATCCATTCACATCGGGAGTTTCGTCGCGTGAACTGAAAAGGGTGTCTCTCGCCGGCTACGGGGCTATCTCGGTCTCGACGGGGGCGAGAACCCCCGTATCGCCCAGCGAGGGGTTGTTGGCCTGTCCACCGCCGCCGCTCGGCGTGGTGTCCTGCCCGCTGTCCACGCCGCCGGTCTGTCCGCCGTCGGGCGCGGTGTCAGTGCCACTGCCGGCACTGACGTCGGTCTCGTTGCCGACGCCTGCCTTGTTCGCTGGCCCGGTCGCCACGTCGTTGTTGTTGCCGCCGTCGTTGCCGTTGCCCGTGCCCGCTCCCGGGCCGTTCGACTCGTTGCCGGCGGACGCTCCGGGGGTGTTGCCGTTGCCGGTGGACGCGCCGGGGGTGCCGCTCTGGCCGGGCGGCGTCGTGCCGGCGGCGCGAGCGCTCTGGTTCGGCACGTTCACGGTGTTGAGCGACTGGGCGACGGCCGCGACCTCCGGCCCGACCGTTGCGTTCGTCCGGTTACTGAGCGCCGTGACGGCGCGGACGTCCGCCCCGACGGCCCGTGCGCGGGGTTCGGTCTCGTTGATCGCCTGCTGGACGGACTGGATGCGGCCGATGATGCTGCTCATCTGGGCCTTGTACTCCACCCTGGTGATGTTCCCGTTCCGGTAGGCGGTGATGATGGCCTGCTTCTCGCGCTGGAGCGTGTCGAGTTCTCTCCCGAGGGTCGTCACCTGCTGGTCGACGAGCGACTGCTTGGCCGACTGGTTACCGGAGGCGTTGTACTCCGCGACCCACATGCCGGTGTCGACCGCTCCCTGTGCTTCGGCGGAGCTGACCTGCATGAACGAGGAGATCTCGGCGCCGAGCGATTCGTTCGTCGTCTGGTTCGCCTGAACTGACTCGACGGTCGACTGGACGGAGCGGACGTCGCCGTTCGCGTCGCTGGGGGAGGAGGTCGGGCCGGCGGCCGTCGGCACCGCCACGAGGAGTGTCCCACAGAGGACGACCGTCGCCAGCAGGACGGCTCGAGCGGAGTTCATCTATCCCTCCTTACCGACCCCGTAGGTAAAAATGCGGATATTCGTTCGTTCCGTTCACGGGTCGAAACGAGCGGGAGAGATTCCTGTAGAGCGTTCAAAGGCGGATTAGGCGTCGCCTAGCCGTCCGAACGCGCGGTCGGCCGCGACCACCGCGAGCAGCGTCAGTCCCACGCTCGCGAGCGGCAGCAGGAGGCCGGGGTCGTACCGCAGTGGCGGGTGCAGTCCGAGGCCGTAGTCGAGCGCGTCGTTGACGAGCGCCAGTCCGAGCGCCGCCCCCAGCGCGCCGCGGGTCGTCGTCCCGTAGTGCGGCACGAGGTAGGCCTCCGCGACGAACGCGAGGTGGGTGACGACGATGCCCCAGTAGTCCCATGCCGCCTCGGGGTCCCACGGCGGGCCGAAGTAGTCGCCGAACCCGAGGTTGAGCGCGACGAACGTCCAGAGACCCATCTTCACCAGCCAGACGAAGGCGATGGTGTGGAGGTAGGCCAGCGGGCGGTTCTGGGGCGCGTCGTCGAGTCGCTTGCCGAGGTTCGGCAGCAGCGTCACCAGCGAGGCGGCGACGAGCGCGAGCGCGGTCGGCGAGTCGGCGTACAGCGGCCAGAGGAACGTCGACACCGACGGCATCGTCTCGACGTAGAAGCGGATGCCCACGAGGATGGCTGCGGCGTTGACGACGAGCAGCCAGACGAGGCTCGGCGCGTTCTCCAGGTAGTAGCGAGCGTACCGCTCCGGGATCGCTCGTCGGCCAGGTAACACCCTCGCGCCCGGGATTTCCATGGTCGCTCTCGCGCGGGGACGACCAAAAGGTCTGCCTATCCCTCGCGGCGCAGGCGCCGGAGGACGAACTCCCGGTCGAGGTTGGCGAGGAAGGGTCCGAGCTTCGGCCCCTCGTCGTCGTCGAAGAAGAGCCGGTACCCCGTCGCGAAGAAGCCGCCGACGTCGACGTCGTGGCGCTTGGCCGTCTCGTATATCTCGCCCTGGATGGCCTCGGGGTCGTCGGTGGTCTCGACGAAGTCGGCGAGTTCGTCGAGCGCCGCCTTCGTGTCGTCGTCGAGGTCGACGTCGGGCATCTCGGCGCGCTTCAGCCGGTAGTTGTACGCGTTGTCCGTGCGGTGGGCCCACTCGCGAGCGCGCTCGACCCGTTCGAGGGCGTAGTCGACCGCCCACTCTGGTGCCGCGTCCGTGACGTGGCCTTCGCGGCGGGCGATCTGCTCGCGGAGGTCGACGTCCTCGGTCATCCCCAGCACGGCGGCGAACGTGTACGGCAGGCGCACGCGCTCCACGAACGTCTCGTCGACGACGTCCGTGTACGTCGCGCGTCGGTCGGGGTCGCCGACGGGAACGCTGTCGCGGTCCGCGGCCGCCACGGGAGCGCCGTCCTCGTCGAATCGGGCGGCGACGGTCGGCCGGACGACCGCCCGGTAGGCGGCGTCGGCGACCTTCTCGGCCACCTCGTCGGCCTCGAACTCGCCGTAGTAGGTCGCCTCGAACTCGTCGAACTCGTTGACGAGGAACTCCAGGTGTTCGACGCTGAAGTCCCGGGCCTTGCTCGGGTCCTTGGTGAAGAAGTACCGCAGGACCTCGGGTTCGACGGTCTCCAGCACGTCGTGGACCATCACGACGTGGCCGGCCGACGAGGAGAACGCCTCGCCGTCGAGCGTGAACCACTCGTAGGCCATCGGGACCGGTGGCTCGTTCTCCAGGACGTTCCGCGCGACGTCGGCACCCGAGGGCCACGAGCCCTCGGCGTGGTCCTTGCCGAACGGCTCGAAGTCGACGCCGAGCACCTGCCACTGCGCGGGCCACTCGAACCGCCACGGGAGCTTGCCCTCGCGCAGGGTAGCGGTCCCCTCGTGCCCACAGCCCTCGATGGTCCGGTCGCCGGCCTCCATGTCCGTGCAGACGTAGTCGACCGTGCCCTCGTCGGCGCGGACGTCCGTCACCGTCTCCGTTATCTTGCCACACTCCTCGCAGACGGGGTTGAACGGGACGTAGTCCTCGTCGACCTTGTCCTGGTACTCCGCGAGGACCTCCCGCGCTCGCTCGCGGTTCTCGAGGAGGTAGCGCGTGACCTCCTCGAGGTCGCCGTCCTCGTACAGCTCCGTGTTCGACACCATCTCGACGGGGATGCCGAGCAGGTCGGCGCTGCGCTCGATGAGGTTCGAGAAGTGGGCGCCGTACGACTCGCAGCACCCGAAGGGGTCCGGCACGTCGGTGTACGGCTTGCCGAGGTTGCGGCCGAGCGCACCGGCGTTAACGTCGCCGAAGTCGACGACGTTGCCGTCGAGGTCCGCGAGCTTCCGGGGGAGCTTCCGGAGTGGGTCGCGGTCGTCGGCGGTGAACACCTGCCTGACCTCGCGTCCCCGGTCGCGAAGCGCCTCCGCGACGAAGTAGCCGCGGACGATCTCGTTCATGTTGCCCAGGTGCGGAACGCCCGAGGGCGAGATGCCGCCCTTGATGACGATGGGATCGTCGGGGTCGCGCGCCAGGATGCGCTCGGCGACCGCGTCCGCCCAGAAGGCGTGTTCCCCCGCCTCCTGGAGGACGTAGGGGTCGTCGTCGGGGTGTCGCTGCCCGTCCCCGTCGCTCATAGCTCGTCGTCCACCCAGTAGGTCATCTCGTCGTCCGCTCCGGCCGGGACGACGTCGGTCCCGTCGTGTTCGCCCCGGAGGACGGCGTCGGCGATGCGCTGCGGTTCGGTGCCGTCGAGGACGATGGTGCGGACGCCCGACCGCTCGATGAGCTTCGCGGCGAGCAGGTCGACGGGCGCGGAGCTTCCGGCCACCATCTCCAGGTCGGCGATGACGTCGACCAGTTCGCCCGCGGTGAGTTCGGTGTACTTCGTGGCGTCGTCGACCTCGTTGGGGTCGTCGCTGAACACGCCGGGGACGCTCGTGGCGTAGACCAGCAGGTCGGCGTTCACGTACTCGGCCAGCGCGGCGCTCACCGCGTCGGTCGTCTGCCCGGGCATCACGCCGCCCATCACCGCGATGTCGCCGCGGTGCATCGCGGTCCCGGCTTCCTCGTACGTCTCCGGAGGGCTGGGGGCGGCCTGCTCTCCCAGTGCCGCGATGAGCAGGCGGGCGTTCAGCCGCGTCACGTCGATGCCGATGTCGTCGAGTTCGATCTCGTTCGCTCCGAGGTTGCGGGCGGTTCCGATGTAGTCGCGGGCCACGCCACCGCCCCCGACGACCGCACCGATCGTACACCCCTCCGACGCCAGCGACTCGATGACGGCCGCGTGCTCACGGACCCGTTGTGACTGGAGGTCTGGCGCGAGAACGCTACCGCCGATGGAGACGACCACCTTCATGTTATCGCCGAGTTACCCGGACGCGGCCTTAAGCGTTCTCAACTTCAGAGCGACCGCCCGGCGTTCGTGCCGCGAACACGCACGACATCCGCCGATTCGCGGCGTTCCGCCTCCGGAGCCGATTCGATCCGTCGACGGTACGCGTCGCCCCGTCCTGTCGTCGCTGCCCGGTTCCGCCACCTCGCCCGTCGCGCCACTGCACCGTTCCACCGCCTCGTCCGCCGCTTCGCCGCGCACCGCGACCGAAGGCTAAAAGCACCTTCCGCCCGTCCCCACGGCCATGCAGCCAGTTGGCGTCAGCGGTCCGGAGGCCGAGCGCGCTGGCGACCGCCTCGCCGCGCGACTCGCCGACGAGGGGCGGGTCGCCACCGTGGAACGCGGTGCGTCCGGGAGCGACGGGGCCGACGCGACGGCGTCGGACGCCGTCGCGACCACCGCCGTCGAACTCGGCGACGAGGAGCGGGTCGTCCGCGACGACGCACGCGACCTCCCGTCCGTGCTGGACGACCTCGCGACCGACCACGACTACGTGGTCGTCGTCGACTTCCCCGGGGCACAGATTCCCCAGGTCGCGCTGGGCGACGCCGACCCGGCGGGCGACACCGTCGCCACCGCGGCCGACGCGGACGCGCTGGACGTCGACGACGTCTGCGCCGCGCTCGACGCCACCGAACCGTACGAGACGCTCGAGTCGCTCGTCGCACGGGCGAAGCAGTCCGAGTCGGCCGACCGATCGGGCGCTATCGCCACCTTCACCGGTCGCGTGCGTGCGAAGGACAGCGACGGCGACGCGCCGACGGAGTACCTGGAGTTCCAGAAGTACGAGGGGGTGGCCGACGAGCGGATGGCGACCATCCGGGAGGAACTCGAGGCGCGGGACGGCGTCTTCGAGGTCCTGTTGCACCATCGGACCGGCGTCGTCGAGGCGGGCGAGGACATCGTCTTCGTCGTCGTGCTGGCGGGCCACCGCCGCGAGGCGTTCCGGACCGTCGAGGACGGCATCGACCGCCTCAAGGACGAGGTCCCGCTGTTCAAGAAGGAAGTGACGACCGACGAGCAGTTCTGGGTCCACCAGCGGTCGTGACGCGACGGCCCGCGTTCGGCCGCCGCTGCAGTGCAGAGAAACCGTGAACGGCCATCATGGGCCGTCTCAGTCTCCGCGGCGCATCGCCGACGCGAACCGGTAATACCGGCGTTTCTGGTGGCGTCAGCCGCCGAATCAATTCTGGATATCTGTCTCGAAACAAAATATTAGAGATGGTTTTGAACTTTTTAGCGGAATCTAAGTAGGTTGTGAAAAGACCATTTTCGCCTTGTTCATGCGGATTTCGCCCTCGAAAATGACAAAGAATGCCGAAACGAGCCGAAGCTTCCTTCCTTTATAACAGCCCCCGTATCCATGGGTCGGATGGAGCCCAACGATGAGCGCAACCACGCAGTCCGCCACTGAAAGCCCTGAACCGGAGAGCAAGGAAGAGCGCCTGAAACAGTACCTGAGCCGGAAAGCCAGCGACGGCGAGATGTACTTCAAGAGCAAGTTCATCGCGGACGAGGTCGGCCTCTCCGCGAAGGAGATCGGTGCGCTGATGGTGAAACTGACCGACTGCGCCGAACTGGAAGTCGAGAAGTGGTCGTACACGAGCGCGACGACGTGGCGCGTCGCTCCCGCCTGATGCAGGGCCCGGTCCCCGAACAGCTCCCCGCCCCTCCAGTCGCCGAACCGCCTCGGTGCCACGACAGCCCGCCACCGCCTCGGGCCGCCGTTGTCCCCTGACGGCGGCCCCGACCGTCGCGTCGCCGCGGTGACGCGCTCCCCTCGTTTTCCCCCTTCGATGCATTTGTAGTCCAGCGGCAACTCCGTCGGCGTGTGTCGCTGCTCTCTGCGCTGACGAACGCCATCCTGCCCGTTCTCGCGGTCGCGGCCGTCGGCTTCCTGCTCGGGTCGCGCCGCGAGATCGACGTCGACGGGCTCGGGACCGTCACCATCTACGTCCTCACGCCGTCGCTGGTCTTCCACAGCCTCGCCACCACGTCCATCGACGGCGAGACGGCGGCGACGCTGGTCGCCGGCGTCGTGGCGTTCACGCTGGTCATGGTCGCGCTCGCGGAGCTCGTCGGCCGCGCGCTCGGGGAGTCGGAACCGGTACTGGGTGCGCTCGTGCTGACGAGCACGTTCGCCAACGCCGGCAACTACGGCATCCCGCTCTCGCAGTTCGCGTTCGGTCCGGTCGGCCGGAGCACGGCCATCCTCTACATCGCCGTCCAGTCCGTGCTCATGTACACGGTCGGCGTCTACCTCGCCTCGCGCGGCGACGACACGTCGAACCTCGGCGCCGTCCGGGAGGTGTTCGAACTCCCGCTCGTGTACGCCGTGCTCGCGGCCGGGCTAGCGCGCGTCCTCGACGTCGTCCCGCCCGCCGACTCGGCGGCGATGGAGACGCTGAAGCTCACGGGCGACGCCGCCATCCCGGTGATGTTGCTGCTGCTCGGCATCCAGCTCGCCAACACCGACTCGGGTGCCGCCATCCGCCGCGTCGGCGTCTCGAACGCGATGAAGCTCCTCGTCGCACCGGTCGTCGCCGCGGGCGTCGCCCTGGTCCTCGGTTTCGGCGACGCCACCGTCGCACGCGTGTTCGTCCTGGAGTGTGCCATGCCGGCGGCGGTCACGCCCCTCATCCTCACCATCGAGTACGAACGCGGCGTCGACTCCGGGCTATCCGGTCCCGAGTACGTCAGCACGGCGATCTTCGCCAGCACGCTCGCGAGCGTTCCCGTCCTCACCCTCCTCATCGCCGTCCTGCAGTCCGGTGCCGTCGTCTGAGGTCGTCCGACGTCGTCTGGCACACGAAATTTCCCCCGACAGCCTGCCGTCGTCTAGGGGTTTATACGCGTCCACATCGTACTGCGGACGAATGGCTTCGACCGAGCCGCCCGAAGCCGGTCCCCCGCTCGACAGGTTGAACTCGGTGTTCCGGGTGTACGACGTGCGCGAGGAGGGCGACCAGCTGGTCTACTACGGCGAGCCGCTGGTCCCCCACGACCGGCTCATGAAGACGGTCTGGCCGCTGTTCCGCGAGGCCGGGTACGAGGCCTCGCTGACGACCCGGACCGGCGAGTACGCCATCGTCGCCGAGCCGCTCGACCTCGGGCCGGACGGGGTCCCGTGGAAGAACGTCCTGCTCTTCCTGGCCACGGTGGTGTCGACGCTCTGGGCCGGCGCGTCGTGGTACCACGTCAACCCCCTCACGAACCCGGTGCTGGCGCTCCAGGAGGCGTGGCCCTTCGCCCTCGCCGTGTTGGGCGTGCTCGGCACGCACGAACTCGGCCACTACGTGATGAGCCGCTACCACGGCGTCGACGCGACGCTTCCCTACTTCATCCCGATGCCGACGCTCATCGGCACGATGGGGGCCGTCATCCGGATGAAGGGCCAGATGCCGGACCGCGAGGCGCTGTTCGACATCGGCATCGCCGGCCCGCTCGCGGGGCTCGTCGCGACCGTCGTCGTCACCGCCGTCGGGCTGACGATGGAGCCGGTGACCGTCTCCCAGGAGTTCATCAGGCAATCCAGCACCGTGCAGGTCGAGTTCGGCTATCCGCCGCTGCTGAAGGGTATCGCCGCGCTGATGGGCGAACAGCTCACCTACGACGACCCGACGAAGTCGGTCAACCCGGTCGTCATCGGCGGCTGGGTCGGGATGTTCGTCACGTTCCTCAATCTCATCCCGGTCGGCCAGCTCGACGGCGGGCACATCGTTCGGGCCATCATCGGCGAGCGCCAGGAGAGCGTCGCGGCGCTCGTCCCCGCTGCCCTCTTCGGGCTCGCGGCGTACGTCTTCTACGTCCTCGACGTGAGCAACGCGACGGTGCTGTGGGTCATCTGGGGCTTCCTGTCGATGTTCTTCGCCTACGTCGGCCCCGCGAACCCCATCGACGACGACGACCTCGACCCGCGCCGGAAGCTCCTCGGCGTGTTCACGTTCGTGCTCGGCCTCCTCTGTTTCACGCCGACGCCGATCGAGATAGTCCCCTGACCGCGCTTTCCGTCATCGCCCCCTGACCACGTTTTCCGTCACCCTTCGCCGTCGACCCTCGCTCACTCCTGGCCGTGGGTGTACCCCCGGTCGGGCAGGGGGTCGCCGTCCATCCGGACGCCGTCCTCGGTGACCTCGCCGACGACCCTCAGCGGGACCGGCGACGCCTCCCTGGCCGTCGCGATCGCGTCGTCGGGGAGCGTGACGACGAGTTCGAAGTCCTCGCCGAAGAACGTCGAGAGCCGGCGCTCCTCGGCGTCGTCCTCGGCCACCTCACGGACGCTGTCGGCGACGGGGAGGGCGTCGCCGTCGAGGTCGAACCCGCAGTCGCTGGCCTCCGCGAGCTGGTGGACCGACCGCGCCAGCCCGTCGCTCGAGTCCATCATCGCGGTCGCGTGCGGTGACAGCGCCCGCCCGGCCGCGACCCGCGGCTCGAACCGGAACAGTTCGTTGGCGCGGTCGTGGTCGCCGCGCTCGAACAGGCGGAGCGCGGCACCGCTCCGGCCGAGCGTGCCGGTGACGGCGAGCACGTCGCCCGGACGGGCACCGGAGCGACGTACCGGTTCCTCGGTGCGGCCGAGCGCGGTCGTGGTCGCCGAGAACTCGGAGAGCGTGTCGAGGTCGCCGCCGACGTAGCGCGCGTCGACCGCCTCGGAGACGTCGCGAGCGCCGGCGACGAAGTCGCGTAACTCGTCGGCGTCGAACTCCGGCGCGGCGTACACCGCGACGGTCGCCGTCGCTCGCGCCCCCATCGCGGCGACGTCGGACAGCGACGCGCCGACCGCGCGCCAGCCGGCGGTGTACCTGGTCGTCCCCGTCGGGAAGTCGGTCGTCTCGTGGAGCATGTCGGTCGTGACGACCTGGCCGTCGACGACGGCCGCGTCGTCGCCCGCGTCGGGGAGGTCGTCGGCCAGCAGTCGCAGCGCCGCCCGCTCGTCCATACCCCTTCTCTCTCGCGCCCGGGAAAAAAGCCGACCGGTCTTCGCTGGGTTCAAGCACTCCCCCCGAGACGGTCGAACCGATGCGTCTAGACCTGGGTGACCTCCGGACGATCGCGGTCGGGTTCGTCGCCGCCATCGTCGTGCTGCTGGCGCTGTTCACCGTCGTCGGGGTCGACCGGGTGCTGGACGCGCTCTCGCTCGCCGACACGCAGGTGGTCGCGCTCATCCTCGTCGTCGCGCTCGGGTGGCTGGCGTCGTGGGCGATGGCGCTGCGGACCGTCCTCGGCGTGCTCGGCGTCGGCATCTCGCCACTCCGGGCGTTCATGCTCTACGCCGGCGCGACGTTCGCCAACAACATCACGCCGTTCGGCCAGGCCGGCGGCGAACCGTTCAGCGCGCTGCTCATCTCCCAGGACACCGGCGCCGAGTACGAGACGGGGCTGGCGGCCATCGCCAGCGTCGACTCCATCAACTTCGTCCCCTCGATCGCGTTCGCGCTCGTCGGCGTCGGGTATTACGCGACCGTCCTGACCGTCGGCGACAGACTGCAGATCGAGTACATCGCGCTCGCGGTGGGGGGGCTCGCCGTCGGCGTTCCCGTCGCCGCCACGCTGGCGTGGCGGGCGCGCGACCGCGTCGAGGTCGGCGTGGCGGGCGTCGTCGTCCCCGTCTTCGGAGCCGTCGCGCGGGTGGTTCCCCGGGTCGAACCGACGACTCGCTCGGCCGTCCGGCGACGCGTGCGGGGGTTCTTCCGCGCCATCGAGCGCGTCGCCGGCGACCGGCGCAGCCTCCTGTTGGCCGTCTCCTTCTCCGCACTCGGCTGGTTGCTGTCGGCGACGTCGCTGTGGCTGTCGCTGTACGCGCTCGACGTCGTCGTGCCCTTCGCGGCGGTGCTGTTCGTCATCCCGCTCGTGAGCATGGCCGGCGTCGCACCGCTGCCCGGCGGCCTCGGCGGCGTCGAGGCCGCGCTGGTGTTCCTGCTCGGCCCCATCGCCGGCATCTCCGGCTCGATGGCGGCCGCGGCGGCGGTCATCCACCGCGCGGCGACGTACCTGCTCCCGGTGGTCCTCGGCGGCGTCTCGACGGCGATGCTCGGCGCGGACCGCGTCAACGGCGAGTGAACGCGGGCCCTTCGGTTCGTCCCCGAGCCATGCCCCAAACGCTATATTCCGGGCGGACAAACCGCTATCACATGGCCGACAAGGAGACCACAGGAACCCTCTTTGGCGTACCGTACAACTTCGAGCGTCCCAGCGTCGGACGGATGCTGTCGGCGTACTGGCAGCCCGGCGAAGGGATGCTCGTCGAGAAGCCGTTCGGCATCGGCTACACGCTCAACCTCGCCAACTGGCGGTCGTGGGTCATCCTCGCCGTCGCCGGCGTGCTGTTCTGGCAGGAGCGCGGCGACGAGGCGGCTCCGGCCGACGACGAACCGGTCGAGGTCGTCGTCGACGACTGACGACGGGCGCTACCCCGCTGTTTTCTGCCGGTCGTTTCCGGGTGCCGTCAGTCGACCCGACTGTCGCCGCCGGACGCTGCGAATCAACGGCTATTTCGTTTGCGCACCCGACTCCCCGCACATGATCCGCTTCGTCACCGGGAACGAGGGGAAGGTCCGTGAAGCGCGCGAGTACCTCGACGACGACGTCGAGCAAATCGACTACGACTACACGGAGGTCCAGAGCGACGACCTCGCCGACGTCGCGGTCGCCGGCGCTCGCGAGGCGTTCGAGGCGACCGGCGGCGAGGAACCGGTCGTCGTGGACGACGCCGGCCTGTTCGTCGACGCCGTCGGCGGTTTCCCGGGGCCGTACTCGGCGTACGTCGAGGGCACGCTCGGCGTCGAGCGCGTCTGGAAACTGGTCCGGGAGGAGGAGAACCGGCGGGCGCGGTTCCGCTGCGTCGTCGCCTACTACGACGGCGAACGAACGGAGACGTTCGACGGCGCGGTCCCCGGCCGCATCGTCGCGCCGCGCGGTGACGGCGGGTTCGGCTACGACCCCATCTTCGAACACGAGGGGACGACGCTGGCCGAGATGAGCACCGAACGGAAGAACGCCATCTCCCACCGGGGTCGCGCGCTGGCGAAGTTCGCCGACTGGCTGGCCGACGACTAGTCCCGCGGGTCCCTGTCCGGGCCGGGATACTCCCCGCCGACGACCGCCTCGTACAGGCTCGCGGCGTCGAACAGCGAGACGAACCCGTCGGGGCGCTTGACGCTGACGTCGATGCGTCCCTGCAGCGCCGCGCCGGTCTTCGCGCTCCGGAGTGCGTCGTCGTACGAGAGGACGTGCGCCGCGCCGCCCGCGTAGGCGCTGGCGAGCGCGGGCTGGTCGCCGGCCTCGTGTTCGACGCGCACGCGCAGGTCGTCTACCTTCTCGCGCCACGCCGTCGCCAGGTCGTCGTCCGCCAGGTCGGCGACGATGCGCTCGGCGTCGTCGAGCAGCGGGTCGCTGGCGACGAGTTCGACCCACGAGTGCTTCCGGACGACGTCCATCGCCTGCCGCGCGTCACCGCCGACCAGCAGGTCTGCCGCGAGCACGTCCGCGTCGGCGACGACGCGGGCGGGGTTCGGGTCACTCATCGCGGCGCTCCGCGAGCGCCTCGCGGACGGTCGTGACGTCTGTCGCGTAGCGGTCCGCCTCGTCGAACAGTTCTGCCCATCTCATCGCCCGTCCTTCGGCTCGCCCGGTGAAAAGCGGCGTGCCACTCTGTTGCCGTCAGACGTGTCCCCTCGTTGTCGTCAGACGTGTCCTATCGCTGTCGGTTACCGCTGGCCTCGGCCGTCGGTTCGTTGTCCTGCGTTGACGTTCTCACGCTCGTCGTCGCCTGTGGAATCGACGGCGTCCCCTCAATCGCCAGACGTTCCCACGGCAAAGGGTAGCAGATGCACCAGTTTAACCAAAGAGCTTTATCATAACATTCCGACGATATCTCCTATGAGTCGGAGACAGAAAGTGTCGACTGCACTGGCGGTGATGCAGGTGCTCGTCCTGCTCGTCGCTCCGGTTGCAGCGACCGCCCCCACTGCGGACACGATGAGTGGAAACGCCCTCCAGACCAGCGCGGACGACGACGACATCGAGACGGCCGACACCGTCTACGTGAAGGAGAACGGCGACGCCGTGCTCGCCTACAACGAGACGAGCACGTCGGACGGCACCGGCCAGTTCGGCGTCGACGTGACGTCGGGTCTCGTCCACATGCTGGTCACCACGGAGTCCGAGGAGATATCCGAGGTGAGCGGCCAGGGGAACGTCGTCATGACGCCCAGCAGCATCACCGGGAACGGCTCCATGAGCGTGCCCCAGCCGAGCACGCTGTCGAGCTTCTCGATGGACGCGTCCGGCGTCCAGAACGCGGAGAAGGCGTCGATGGACGCGACGATGACGGCGACCGTCGGCGGCATGCGCAGCGTGAGCGCGTTCGCCCCGGCGCACACCGAGGGTCACGTGACCATGACGTCCGACGCGTTCTCCACGTCCGGGTCGGCGACCCTCTCGATGCCGTCCGCGACGGGGTCCGACAGCGCTCTCGGGTTCCAGCTCGAGAGCACCCAGGACGGGTACGTGTTGACGGGTGAACGCTCGGGCACCGTCAACTACTACGCTCGCGAGCAGTGGGACTCCCGCAGCGCCGCCAAGTCCCACCTGCAGACGCAGTACGCCGAGGTCGCCGAGCAGCTCGGCGGGTCGGCGACGGTCACCATCGACCACTACGAGTACACCGAGTCCGACGGCGCCGGTAACCTCGACGTCGAGTACTCGGTCGAGTACTCCGACGTCAAGGACGGCCTCGCCGACCAGCTGGCGACGCAGCTCGCCAGCTCGCCCGAGGTCGACCTGAGCGACGCGGCGGCACAGCAGGTCGCCGACGACCTCGCGAAGATCGATGTCGACCACGCGTCGTTCGAGATGGTCCAGCGCGACGGCGAGATGTCCGTCACTTGGGACGCGACGGTCGAGAACTTCGACGGCGCGACCGCCGCGATGGTCACGCTCGTCGAGAACATGGAGAGCCAGAACCTCGACCAGAAGCAGATCGACCGGATGAAGAAGACTATCGAGGCCCGGCAGTCCTCGAACCTCCAGCAGAAGATCACGTGGACGGCCGACGTCTCCCAGGCCGGCAGTGACGAGGCGACGGTCGAGGCCGAACTCCACTACGACACGAAGAACTGGAAGGCCTACGCGAGCGCCGTCCAGGAGAAGGGCATCAAGATGGGCTCGCTGTCGTTCGACGTGCAGGCCCAGTCCAGCGGTGACGAGGTGTCCGTCGACGCGTCGTTCGAGGTGAACCAGCAGCAGATGCTGTCGACCGCGCTCGACTCCGCCGTCTCGTCGCTCGACCCCAGCACCGACACGAAGGCGATGGAGTTCGTCGAGGCCTTCCGCGACAGCGACTTCCAGAAGGCGAAGATGAGCGTCGACGCCGAGGAGGGTACGATGACCCTGGAAGGCGGTGCGAAGTTCGACAACCTCACCGCGATGAGTGACGTGTTCGCCAAGCAGTACGGCGGCATGACGGTTTCCAGCATCGCTGGCGAGGCCGGCAACGATTCGACGACGACCTACGTCACGGTGAAAGACCTCGTCGGCGAGGACGCAACGAAGGAGGACGTCCGGGCGCTTGAGGTCACCGACGAGGAGACCGAGATCGTCATGCCGGGCAACTGGAGCCGCGAGTTCCCGTCGATGGACCAGCAGGAGGTTTCGGACTACCTCGGCGTCCAGTACCAGAGCGGTGACGAGGGGAGCACGACGACGAACGACGGCGGTCAGCCCGGCTTCGGCGTCGCCGCCGCCCTGGTCGCGTTCGTCGGTGCCGCCCTGCTCGCCCGCCGCGACTGAACGACTCGACCCGCCCCGCTTTTCTGCGCACCCACCGTCGCCGCCGAGCGTCCAGCGTCGAATCCCGGCATCGGACGAAGCATCGAATCCCGGCATCGGACGAAGCATCGAATCCCGGCATCGGGTGACGGCGCCGTTCTCAGCCACCGGTTACTGCCGGCAGAGTTAATATCTACCAGAGACATCGTTCAACTACAGCCGCCCTAACAACTGCATAACAAAGTGGTTGATTGCAGTACTGTGAGGCGCACGAACTCACTGGCGTCACGCCAGCAACAGAGTGGTGATACTACGATGGCCCTAATCGAACTCAATCTGGAGAAGCCGGCACTGAAGCGAACCGAACGCGTCGAAGAGAGCGAGTCGTCGGAGACCGAAGCGACCGAGGCGTCCGAAGCGACCGAAGTCACCGTGGAGGACGACGAGGAGACGACCGAAGTGACCGTGGAAGACGAGGAGTCCGGCGGCCGCGGAACCATCCGGACGCTCGTGCGCCGCGTCGTCATCCTCGGCGGTGCCGTCGCCGGCGTCGTCGCCGCGCGGAAGCTACGCAAGCGCCGCAGCAGCGACGACGACCAGGCGGAGATCGAAGAGGACTGGCAGACGGCGGAGTAAGCTCCGGCGTCGATTCGCTTCCACCGTTTTCGTCCCGTTCCCAAACGCCTTTGAGCGACGCGACCCTCCTTTCGGCCGATGGATACGCTCGTGTGGGTGCTCGTTGGACTCGTCGTCTACTGGGGTACCCTCATCGCACTCAGAGCTAACGGTCTGCTGCCCTCCTACGTCGGCACGCAGGGGCCGATACTGACCCTGCACACCCGGCGCGGCAAGGAACTGCTCGACCGCCTGGCCCGCCCGAAGCGGTTCTGGCGGGCGTGGGGGAACTTCGGCCTCGGCATCGCGCTCGTGGTGATGACCGGCACCTTCCTCGTGCTCGTCGTGCAGGCGGTCCTGGTGGTGCAGAACCCGCCCCAGCCGACCGCCGTCAGCCAGCCGCGGAACGTGCTCGTCATCCCTGGCGTGAACGACTTCCTCCCGCTGTCGGTCGCGCCGGAGATCCTGCTCGGTCTCCTGGTCGGTCTCGTCGTCCACGAGGGCGGCCACGGCCTGTTCTGCCGCGTCGAGGACATCGACATCGAGTCGATGGGACTGGCGCTGTTCGCCGTCGTCCCCATCGGCGCGTTCGTCGAACCGGACGAGGAGAACCGCCGCGAGGCCGACCGCGGCAGCCAGAGCCGGATGTTCGCCGCCGGCGTGACGAACAACTTCGCGGTCACGCTGCTCGCGTTCGCGCTGCTCTTCGGCCCCGTCATGGGGGCGGTCGCCGTCGCGCCGGGCGCCGCCGTCGGCGGCGTGTTCCCGAACTCCGCGGCCGACGACGCCGACATCCAGCGCGGCGACCGTATCGTGGCCGTGAACGGGACCGACGTCGCGGGCAACGCCGACCTCGACGAGGCGCTGGCGAGCGTCGAAAGCCGCGCAGTTCCGGTCACCGTCGACGACGGGGACGGGACGCGGACGACCGTCATCGAGCGGTCGCTGCTCGTCACCCGCATGGTCGAGACGTCGCCGTTCGCCGCCGAGGGACCGGCCGGCGTCGACACCAACCAGACGATAACCGCCGTGAACGGGACCGCCGTCTACACCGAACGCGAGCTGACCGACGCGCTCGCCGACCGGCGCATCGCCACGCTCACCACCGCCGACGGGACGACGGTGACCGGTCCGGTCGGCACGCTGGCGGCGGTGCAGGGTGACGGCGCGCTCGCCGCGGCGTCGAACCTGAGCCAGGGTCAGACCGTCGTCATCACGGCCGTCGACGGGACCCGCGTCACGAACAGCAGCGACCTGTCGACGGTCCTGGACGGGTACGGTCCCCAGGACACGGTGACCGTCGAGACGTACGTCGCAGACGGCGAGAGCTTCGACCGCGAGACGTACGACGTCACGCTCCGTGACGACGGCAGCGGCGACGCGCTCGTCGGCATCCTCCCCGCACCCGGCGTCTCCGGCATCACCGTCAGCAGCTTCGGCACGGAGCTCTACCCGGCGTCGACGTACGAGTCGCTGCTGGGTGGCGGGTTCCTCTCCGTCTTCGGCGGCGGAGGCAACGGCCCGGTCGTCTCCTTCCTGATGGGCGTCGCCGGAACCCTCCTGTTGCCGTTCGCCAGCCTCTCGATGGGGCTCGGGTACAACTTCGCCGGCTTCGTCGCCTGGAACAGCAACTTCTTCCTCGTCCAGGGGCCGCTGGCCGCGCTCGGCGGCGGCGTCTTCCTGCTCGCGAACGCGCTGTTCTGGACCGGGTGGATCAACCTCAACCTCGGTTTCTTCAACTGCATCCCGGCGTTCCCGCTCGACGGCGGGCACATCCTCCGGATGAGCGCCGAGGCGGTCGTCTCGCGGCTGCCGACCACCCAGCGCCGGCAGGTGACCACCGCCATCACGACGACGGTGGGCCTGGTGATGCTGGCCAGCCTCGTGCTGATGCTCTTCGGGCCGCGCCTGCTGTCGGGGTGACGGCGCGGCTCCTCGGCGTTCGACGGACGGTCAGAAACAGCGCGCGGAACGTCTTCGTTCTCGGTGCTCGGTACCGTTCTCAGTGCTCGATGCCCAGTCGCTCGTAGAACTCCTCGGGCGTGTCGGGGATGCGCTCGAAGTCGCCGAAGTCCCGCTCGTAGTGGCGGACGAGCTGTTCGACGATCCAGGCGTTGAACGTCTCGTCGAACCGCCACTCGTCCGGGCGGTCCTCGACCTCGAAGCGGTCGTCGGTGGCGAACGCCGCGAAGACGTGGTAGAAGCCGAGGATGACGTCGGCGAAGTCGCGGGCCTTGCCGCCGGTCTCATCGCGCTTCTCTTCGAGTTCCTCGCGGCCCGCGTCGGTGAGTTCGAAGTACTTGCGGTCGGGTTCGTCCTCGCGCTCGATGCGCTCGGCCCATCCCTTCTCCTCGAACTTGTAGAGGATGGGGTACACCGACCCGTAGGAGGGCTCCCAGTGTCCGCCGCTGATATCCTTGATCTCCTTGAGTATCTCGTAGCCGTACCTCGGCCGCTCGTCGAGGAGTTCGAGCACCATGTACGAGATCAGGCCTTTCGGCGGACCACTCTTCCGCATCGACTCCTCATTTAAGTCGAGTTTTTGAAAGGGTTTCGGTCGGTGGGGGAACGCGTCCCGTTCCCTCAACCGTCGCCGCGGTCGAACGGTGGCGGAGGGGCCTGGCGGTCGTCTCCGTCCACGGGTCGACCCGCGTTCGACGGCCCCGAACTGCGGTCGGTCCGCTACCCGCCCGGTCTGCGAGGTCGGCTCGCCCCCGACTCCCACGCGCCGGGCGCGCCGGCGACTCAAAAGTTCCTTGGTCGGTCGCTGCCAAGTCCCGCCTATGACGAGAGAACCCCCTGCGACGAACGAGGGCTGGTACGCGCTCCACGACTTCCGGACCGTCGACTGGGACGCCTGGCGCGACGCTCCCGAGCACGTTCGCGAGCGCGCGCTCGACGACGGCGTCGATTACCTGCAGGCCCACGAGGACGTGACGGACGCCGAGGACGGCTCCTCGGCGGTGTTCAGCGTCCTCGGCCACGACGCCGACCTGCTGGTCATCCACTACCGGCCGACGATGGCCGCCCTCGACACGGCCGAGCGGACGTTCGAGGGGACGGCCTTCGCGGAGTTCACCGAACGGGCGACGTCCTACGTCTCCGTCACGGAGGTCGGCGGGTACAACTCCGAGGAGATGGCGAACGACCCCGCGGACATCGAGGACACTGGGCTGGCGCGCTACGTCGAGAGCAAGCTCTACCCCGAGATCCCGGACAGCGAGTTCGTCTGCTTCTACCCGATGAGCAAGCGCCGCCGGCCGGACGCCAACTGGTACGACCTGCCGTTCGACGAGCGCGCGGAGATGATGGACAGCCACGGCGAACTCGGCAAGGGCTACGCCGGCAAGGTGACCCAGGTCATCACCGGCTCCATCGGCATGGACGACTACGAGTGGGGCGTCGACCTGTTCAGCAACGACCCGACCCACATCAAGGACCTGCTGTACGAGATGCGCTTCGACGAGGCGAGTTCCATCTACGGCGAGTTCGGCCCGTTCTACTTCGGGCGTCGCTTCCCGCCGACGGACCTGCCGGCGTTCATGGCCGGCGACGAGGTCCCCGTGCCGGAGGACGCCGGCGAGACGGCCCACGCACACGGGCACGGCGGCGAGAGCGCGCACGGCCACGGCGATGAGGGCGGCCACCCGCACGGCGAAGGCGGACACGGCCACGGCGACGAGGGCGGCCACCCGCACGGCGACGCCGACGAGGACGAGTCCGGCGGCATCCGCGAGGAGCTGGCCGACATGGACATCTACGCCGGCCAGCCCCACGGCGAGGACGTGTACGCGATGGTGCTCTACTCCGAGACGGACCCCGACGAGCTGTTCGAGGAGGTCGACGGCCTGCGCGCGAACTTCGAGCACTACGACACGCACGTCAAGACCGCCGTCTACGAGGCACGAACGGACGAGTCGGGCGGCGACGCCCAGCACTCCGCCGTCGTCAGCATCTGGGAGACCCAGTCCGCCGCCGAGACGGCCGGCGGGTTCCTCTCCGACCTGCCCGGCGTGGTCTCGCAGGCGGGCGAGGAGAGCGGCTTCGGCACGATGGGGATGTTCTACACGGTCAAGCCCGAGCGTCGCGAGGAGTTCGTCGCGAAGTTCGAGACGGTGGGCGAGGTGCTCGCCGACATGGAGGGCCACCACGAGTCCGAACTGCTCGCCAACTACGAGGACGAGAACGACATGTTCATCGACAGCCAGTGGCGCTCGAAGGACGACGCCATGGACTTCTTCCGCAGCGACGCCTTCAGCGACACCGTCGACTGGGGACGCGACGTGCTGGCCGACCGCCCGCGCCACGTCTTCCTGGCGTAGTCGGCGACGCTTCCCCTTCCCGTCGCGACGCTCGACCACCGGGGAGACCGCTCACGGCCAGTTCCGTGCCTGACGACCGCGACGACGGGGAGTCAGCATTCACCGCCGCAACCAAAACCCCCATCATTGCGGGACCAGTAGTACGCGATAAGAAACCGATGGTGACACCAGTATGACAAAGCGACACGTCACGCTCCCGGAGTCCGCGGAGGCGGGACTGCGGGGTTTCATCGAGGAGGTGGACGAACGACTGGCGAGCGACGAGGACACGTGCGACGTGGTCGAGGACGTGCTCGTCGACCTCTACGGCGACCGGGACGCCTACGAGGCGTGGCAGAACGGCGAACCCGTCTCGAACGCCGAGCGGGTCCGCCTGCAGGGGTACGACCCGTGCAACTCGACGCTGGAGAGCGAGTACTACGCGGAGAAGGACGAGGAGACGTTCCGCGAGTCGAAGCACCTCCAGTGGCTCTGGCGGCAGTTCGACGCGACGCCGATGGCCGACAACGTGGAGTTCGCGCTCCGGTTCCGCCGGATGCTCGCCAAGCACCTCTTCGAGGAGTGCGGCGACGACTGTCGGTTCTTCAAGGGCATCACGTTCACCTACGGCCACAACATCAGCGTCGGCGACAACGTCGTCGTCCACGACGACGTCCACCTCGACGACCGCGGCAAGCTCACCATCGGCGACCGGGTGTCCATCTCCGACGACGCCCACGTCTACAGCCACGACCACGACGTCGTCGACCAGACCGAGGTGTCGAACTACCACACCGTCATCGAGGACGACGCTCGCATCACCTACGACGCGATGGTCCAGGCGGGCGTGAAGGTCGGCGAGAACGCCGTCGTCGGCGCGAAGTCCATCGTCCAGCGCGACGTCCCCGCCCACCACGTCGCCGTCGGCACGCCGGCCAAGAGCGTGAAGGTCAAGCCCGGCTGGGAGGACGTGGCCGAACCGCTGGAGGACGCGAACGCGAACCGAAAGGAAGAGCGCCGCATCGAGTACGACCTCGACGACGACCTCGACGTGTTCGACGAGTTCCAGCGCGACCTCCAGCCGCCGAAGTAGCGCCCTCCTCGTCCGGCGCGCTGGCGGCGTCCTGTCTCCGGCGCGCGTGGACGCCACCACCGCGTCCGGACCCGACCGCGAACTGAAACCCATACAGTTTTTCGCCCCGACCTCTTTGGTTCCCGCATGCGACGACGCACGTTCCTCCGGTCGCTATCCGCCGGAATCGCCGGTCTCGCGGGGTGTGTGGACGCTCCGGGGAGTCGGTCCCAGACGACAACCGCGGAGCCTGGGCCGGAGGTGCGCGTCAAGACGGTCGCGATGCATCTGGAGATTCCGTGGGGGACGGCGTTCGCCCCCGACGGCGACCTCTATCTCACCGAACGCCCCGGACGCATCAGGCGGATCCGCCCGAACGAGAACGAGACGGTCGCGGACTTCACGGACCAGATCGCCCACCAGGGCGAGGGCGGCCTGCTCGGACTGGTCTTCCACCCGGAGGACGACGACCTGGCGTTCACCTACCAGACGTACCGGGCCGACGGCGGCCTCCACAACCGCATCGTCCGCCACCGGGTGAGCGAGGGCTTCGAGCCCGAGCGCGTCCTCCTCGACGGCATCCCTGGTGCGTCCATCCACGACGGCGGCCGACTTGCCGTCCGCGGCGACGCGCTGTACGCGACGGCCGGCGACGCGAGCGACGGGGCGAACGCCCAGGACCGCGACATGCTCGCGGGGTCGGTCCTCCGGCTTACGCTCGACGGCGAGCCCTACCCGGACAACCCCTTCGGGACCTCCGTGTTCACCTACGGCCACCGCAACCCGCAGGGGCTGACGTTCCGCGACGGCACCCTCTTCAGCACCGAGCACGGGCCGGACCACGACGACGAGATCAACGTCCTCGAAGCCGGCGGCAACTACGGCTGGCCGGACGTGATGGGCGTCGGCGGCAGCGACTACGTCGACCCTATCGCGACGTACACGCCCACCATCGCCCCGGCGAGCGCGACGTTCTACGACGGCCCCATCGAGGAGTGGCAGGGGGACCTCTTCTTCGGCACGCTCGCCGGCACCCACCTCCACCGCGTCCGCCTCGACGGTCGCGATGTCGTCGAACAGGAGCGCCTGCTGGCGGGCGAGTACGGTCGCCTCCGGACGGCGTTCACCGGACCGGACGACCACCTCTACGTGACGACCAGCAACCAGGACGGCCGCGGTGGGACGCCGGCACCCCAGGACGACCGGGTGTTGCGGCTCCAGCCCGCATAGTGGGTCAGCCCGCGTACTCGCGGTACGCGCCGACGGCGAGTTCGCCGAGCGTCCAGAGGACGACGAGAAGCATGGCGGCCATCGTCGCGAGCTCCGGCAACTTGACCCACGCGGGGAAGACGAACGCCGCGTACGCCTCGGCCTGCTGGAGCAGTCCGGTCGCCGCGTTCGGGTCGCGGAAGTGGCTGTCGAACTGCGTCGCGGGGACGGTGTCGGTGGAGTTCTCCGGGACGGTCATCCGGTCGGCGGAGTACGGCATCCGGACGCCCTCGTAGCGCCAGACCACCTCGCCGGCCGGGTTGATCTCGACGACGCGGTTGTTGAACGTGTCCGTGACGAGCGTGTTGCCGTTCGGCAGGCGGTCGGCGTCGCGCGGCCAGTGGAGCAGGCTCTTGCCGCCGTACTGCCAGACCACCTCGCCCGTGGTCGCGTTCAGTTCGACGACGCGGTCGTTCTCGCTGTCGGCGACGAGCAGGTGGTTCCACCGCTCCAGGCGGTCGGGGTTGTGCTGCTCGTTCATCACGGAGTGGTTGCCGTACTCGCCGACGACGTCGACGATCTCGTTCGTCTCGCAGTCGACCTCGACGACGGCGTCGAAGTTCCGGACCGAGAGCTGGACGTTGCCGTTCTCCAGCACGTCGATGTCGTTCATGTGCGTCCAGTCCTTCTCGCCGCCCGGGTCCTCGGGTCCGCCGTACTTCCGGTGGAACTCGGTGCCTTCCGAGAGGTGCTTCTCCGCCTGCCACTCCCAGGTTATCTCGCCGGCCTGGTTCACGATGAACGCGCGGTCGTTGCCCATGTCGACGATGGCCGTCTTCCCGTTGTCGAGGCGGTCGACGTCGTGGACCTCGTGGTGGGTGATGTACTCGTCGTACCAGGAGTACTCCCAGACGACCTCCTTGCCCGGGTGGTCGAGTTCGAGCACCTTCGCCTCGATGCACTGGTCGGACGCGACCTGGAGGTGCTGGTCGGGACACTGCGCTGGCGGGAGCTTCGTCGTCACCGCGACGAGGACGTTGCCGTTCGCCAGTTGCTCGGCGTCGAACACGCGCGAGTCCGGCGGGTCGTACTCCCAGACGACGTCGTTCGTCGTGGTGTTCACCTCGACGAGGCGGCCGCGCGTCTTGTAGCTCTGGACAGAGATGAGCGTGTTCCCCTCGTACGGTCCCTCTGCAATCGTCCTGGCGTCGACGCCCTGGTCGGCTGTCACCGCCTGGAACCCGAGGACCGCGGCGAGGGCAACGAACGCCACGGCGAGGTATCGGACGCGGGGACGGTTCATATCCCTCACTCATTGACGACGGTTCTAAATCTGCCGATGGTCAGTGATTCCGCCTCTCGCCGTCGCCCCCACACTGATACGCCTCGCCGGCGAACCCCCGGTATGAGCGTCAGTGGCCTGTGCCAGGTCTGCGAGGCCGCGGCGGCGTCCCACGACTGCGACCGCTGCGGGACGCTGGTCTGCGAGGAGCACTGGGACGGAGACAGCGGAATCTGTGTCGAGTGCGCGGCGGAACTCGGTGGGAGCGAGCGCCGGACGCCGTCCGGTCCCGGTGCGGAGGACGTCCGGCCGCCGGACACCGACGACGAGACCCACCGGTTCTGACCGTCGACGTCGATAGCTGCGCCGCCGTCGGGATCAGCGGTACTGGTTCAGTTGCTGCTTGAGTCGCTTCGCGGCCTGGCCGGCGGCCCGGAAGTACTGCTCGTCGTCGTCCGCCGCGCGGTCGCCCGCGGCGGCCCGGCCCTCGCTCTCCTCGCCGGCGAAGATGATGCCGCGCGAGGAGTTGACCAGTCCGGCGCCGCCCGCGGTGGCGTACGTCGCGGCCGCCTCGACGTCGCCGCCCTGCGCGCCGACGCCGGGGACGAGGAAGGGGAGGTCGGGCACCTGCTCGCGCAGTTCCTCGAGTTCGTCGGGCGATGTCGCGCCGACGACGAGGCCGACGTTGTCGTTGCCGTTCCAGAGGTCGGCCAGCGACGCCACCCGTTCGTAGACGTGCTCGCCGGAGTCGAGTTCGAGGTCCTGCAGGTCGGCCGCACCGGGGTTGGAGGTGCGACAGAGGACGAACACGCCGGCCTCCTCGCGGGAGAGGAACGGGTCGAGCGAGTCCCGGCCCATGTAGGGGTTGACCGTGATGGCGTCGGCCATCTCCAGCAGGTCGGCGTACTGGCGGGTCGTGTTGCCGATGTCGGCGCGCTTGGCGTCCAGCAGCACGGGGACGCCCTTGCCGTGTGCGTACGCGATGGTCTCCTCCAGGGCGGCCCACCCGCCCGGGTGCTCGTAGAAGGCGGCGTTGGGCTTGTACGCCGCGGCGTGTTCGTATGTCGCGTCGATGATGCGGCGGTTGAACGCCCACTGCGGCAGGTCGCGGTCGTGGAGGTGGTCGGGGATGCGGTCCAGGTCGGCGTCGAGCCCGACCGAGACGATGCTGTCGGTCGCCGCGATGCGGTCGGCGAGCCGGTCGAAGAAGTTCATGTTCGCCGGTTCTCGCGGGGGCGGCATGGCTCTGTCGAACGCAGTCCTGAAGACGGGGGGAGTTCAACGTGCCGACGAATGGCACCGACCGCCGTCGCCTTCGACCTGGACTCGACGCTCGCCGTGACCGACCGCTCGCGGACGGCGCTGCTCGCCGAGGCGACGGAGACGGCCGGTGCCCCGTCGCTCGCCCGCGAGGACTACCTCGACGCGCACGGCCGCCACCTCGCCAGCGAGACGCGCGAACCCATCTTCGCCGACCTCCTCCCGGACGACGCCAGCGTCGCCGCCGCGGACGTCGCCGACGCCTACCGGCGGGCCATCCTCGACGCGCTCGAACCCGTCCCCGGCGTCGCCGAGATGCTCGCTGACCTCCGCGAGCGGTACCGCGTCGGCCTGCTGACGAACGGCCCGGTCGTCGCCCAGCGCGGCAAGCTCGCTGCGCTGGGCTGGGAGGACCGTTTCGACGCCGCGGTCGTCACGGGCGAACTCGACGCCGGCAAGCCCGACGAGCGCGCGTTCGCGGCCCTGCTCGACGCGCTCGACGCGACGCCGGCGGAGACGGTCTACGTCGGCGACGACCCGGAGATGGACGTGCAGGGCGCGACCGACGCCGGTCTCTCCGCGATCCAGGTCGTGTACGACGGCGGTCCGGGCCCTCACCCCGCGGCCGACGACCACGTCCGCCGCGCGGACATGCCCGAGCGCCTCCCCGACGTGCTGACAGGTGGATAGGGAACCGCCGCGACCGGCACACCGCCCGGAGAGCGTCGCCGCTCCCGGTCGCGTCGCCCGTCGGCGAGCGCCGGCGCAGGGGGTAAAGCGTTTACAGTCCGAACCACAACGTGTTCGCATGTGGAAACGGCTGCTGGCGCTCCTGCTGCTCGTCCCCCTCGTCGACGGGTTCCTGTTGATCTACGTCGCGGGACAGATCGGCTGGGAGGTCACCGTCGCCCTCGTCGTACTGACCGCACTCGTCGGGACGCTGCTCGTCCGTGCCGAGGGTCGCCACACCATCCGGAAGCTACAGGAAGGAATCGCGCGCGGCGACCTCCCGACCGACCGCATCATCGACGGCGGGTTCCTGCTCGTCGCCGGCGCGCTCCTGCTCACGCCCGGCCTCGTCACCGACGCGCTCGGGTTCCTGTTCACCCTCCCGCCGACGCGGGCCGTCTTCCGCGTCGCCGCGAAGAAGTGGGTCATCACGCCCTACGTCGAGAAACAGACCGGCGGCTTCGCCACGGGAAACGTCTACACCTTCGGGTTCCCGAACGGTGGCGACGCCGGCGGGTCCGGCCCGGGCGGGTTCGGCGGACCGGGGACCGGTGGCCAGAACCTCGGCGACTCGGGCGGCGCTGACGACGACACCTACCGGATGGACGACGACGCGTACGACGTGGAATTCGACGACGGCGGCGACACGAAAGGAAACTCTTAAAGGTAGCAAGGCGCAATCTGAGAATGCGCTCGCCTGGGCCAATAGCTCAATCAGGTTGAGCGCTCGGCTGATAACCGGGAGGTTCGCGGTTCAAATCCGCGTTGGCCCATACCCAATTCGGGCGTTCTTCAGCCCGAGGGAATCTGGGGCCTCAACTCCCCAGCCCCCTAATTTCGCGGCTTCGACGAAATTACGAGCGACGGCTTTCTGTTCGACTCGGAAGGAATCCTACCGCACCCCGTCGTAGTCCGTCGAATACTGTAGCCGAAGCGAGATGGTCGGCGAAGCTCTTGACCAGGACAGGCGCGGCGAGCGTCCCGATAACGGCGTAGCGCTCCCACTCGGGGCGCGCCATCAACTGCGACAACTGGAGGTTGCCGTTCGTCGCGAACGCGACGGAGACGGCGAGCCAGATGCCGAGCGTCGACATTGAGAATTCGAATGGGCCGGCGGCGAACGCTACTTTCGTCAGGTCCATTCCGTACAGCATGGAGCCCGAGATGCCGGTGAGTGCGGTTGTCGAACTGTACAGCACGAGCGACCCGAAGATGTCCCCCAGGTCGTAGTGTTCTTCTAGGATTCCCATTGTTTGAGTCGAATTTTGGACTGGTTCGCGGGCAGTTCTCCGTCTGAGCGCCGCCAAGACGTCCCGGCCGGCGCAGCTCCTCTATCACTTTTTCTGCGTGATTTGGTGTGCCGACGCGGAGACCCGCCTTGCCTTAAATTTCTGGAAAAGGATACCGTCAGTAACTCGCGCCTATCGCCTCACTAAGAATTAAGTCACGGCGGGTGGCCCGCACAAGCGCCATGTTCCGCAAACTCCGCGACCACGACGGGACGCCACTCGTTGCGCTCGACAAAGACGAGCTCCGCATCGACAACGTCCTCTCCGACGACGGTGAGATCCCCGACGACCAACAGATGCACGTCCAGCGGCTCGGCGAGGGCGCGGATCTCGTCCGCTCTGTCACCGAGGACCAGATGCGCCCACTCTCGGAGGTGATGGAAATTCCCGGCTTGTGAGTGTCAGACCCTGTTGAAACGCAGAGAGACTGATAGGATTCTCGTTCTGAATACAGAGAACTTATCGAACGGGGTGGTATTCGGCTCTATAGAGGAAATTTCTAATCGTGGTGTGCTTGGGTAATATCGATACCATCGTTTTTGAGATACACGTACACGCTGTATCCCCGACAGCATGTTTCGATTTCTTCCTCGAGAGAGTCATTCGCAGTACTGACGGTGAGTAAGTATCGCGAATCGTTTGAGAATACCCCGTGCGTAGCAATCCTCTCATCGGCAGCAAAGGTGAATGACCCTTCCAAGATAGGCTGCTGCGATTTGGGGTTCGATAACGAAAGATCGACGTTACTCGGTGTTGATTTAGAGTTCTCTACTACAAAGGTGCTACTGTACGACTCTAATGCGTCAAGAGTGAAGATTCCGATAGCGCTGACACCAATGGCTCCCCCGATGAGTGCCCGCCTACTGACATTCATAGAGGAAATCATATCCGAGTTGGTGAATAGTTTCTGTCTGCTCAAATCGTGCCCTGTATGCGGCTCGACGTCTGAAACCGCTCATCGTTTGCGGGCTTCGACAGAGCTGAGTGTCGATGAATCAGCCCTGAACCGCAACCACCAGGGGTTGCAGAACGAGAGAAATGAATCCCCGAAATTGCACACATCATCCGCGCCCACCGTGTGCACATTGACTCGCGCTCGACCGTGATCGAGCTGGCCGAGTTCTACCTGCAGATGCGCGGGGGACCGCGGCCGTCCCGAACGGGGCCTTCGAGGAGTTGATGACGACCGCCGAGCGCCAGAGGGGCGTCACACCAGAGGAGATCGCCGAGATACTCGACACAGACGCGATACCAGTGCAGGCGGGGACGCGATGGTCTGTCGGAGACGAATAGTTGTTTTCGCTTCGGTCACGGTCGCGATTGTTCTCCGATATGGTTCCGGTTTACGTCAGGATAAGACGTATTCTGAATACTTACAACTGCAACGGTTCAATCAGCCAATCTACGTCGAGTAGAACGTCGTTGAAATGGAGGATACTCCGAGAATAACCGATCTGCAGAGCCACAAACGGGTTCATATCTACTATAATACAACCCAAGAAGTATACCCTATATCTGAGAATATATGGGTGTCCAAATGGTGACCTCGAGACGAAGATTCCTATCTGCCGCTGGCACCATCGCACTCGCTGGGTGCACGGCTCCAAAACAGCAGGACCAACAACACCCTGGGAAGGACTACGTCTCACTTCAAACCGAGCCCTCGCTAGAAACCCTCAAACGGAAGAAAAAACCTACTATCGACCTTTTCATTGTTGGTGGACAGTCCAACGCAGTTGGGAAAGGGAACAGATCAAACAGCCCAAACCTGTCAGCGGAGACTGCCATCAAGATTGATCCCAGGGCGTCTGGAGACGCCCGACTAAAGCCTCTCCGCGATCCGATTCGAATGCTGGGACAGAAATCGTCTACCGGTAGTGCATGGCCCTCGTTCGCAAAAACATACACTACATTAACCGATAGACACGTCGCAATCATCGGTGCCGCTAAGGGGGGAACAGCGCAGCACGCCGACGCCGATCTCGGATACGGTAACTGGGATACTGGGGGCCTCACAAATGCACTGATTGATAGGACGGGTATCGCACTTGATGCACTACAGGACTCTGGATTTCGTCCCCAGATTCAGGGCGTACTATGGCACCAAGGAGAAAGGGACGCCCAGGCCATCAACAACGGTAAAATAAGCCAAGAAGACTACTTGACAGCTCTCCAAACTATGGTCAAAACACTCCAGTCTCGTCTGGGATCACACATGCCGTTTTGGCTATTCCAAGTTGGGAAACCAGCCTCAGACAGTAACATATCTGCGACCGGCTTCCAAAAAGTTGCATCGGCGCAAGCCCAAGCTGCTAATGACGACTCGGAAATCTATCTCGCATCGACTCGACAGCAAAAATACTCCAACGCTGGATTGCAAACCGACTCACTCCATTACAATCAATTTGCGCTGAATATCATGGGCCGTGTAGGAGCGATCACCGTGACGTCTGTATTACACGACAACTGACGCCGAATCGAACACTGGACAGACCATGCTCGAACTGACGCAGCTCGACGCCGGCCGAGCGAAGACGATTCTCGACTTTCTCCGGGAGTACCGCTACGCGTCGAAGGAGCACGTCACGCTCTTGCTCATGTGGCGAACGTCGGCCCGACGCGGTGGCATTCGCGCGCTCGACCTGGAGGACTTCGACGCCGACGACCGAGCGGTGTGTTTCCGTCATCGGTCGGGCGAAGGAACCCGCTGAAGAACGAGAACGTGGGCGAACGCGACGTTTCGCTTGAGCCCCACGTTGCGAACGTCGTCGAGGACTACATTCGTGGGCCGAACCGGCACGACGTTACCGACGAGTATGGGCGGAAGCCATTGATTACGACGCAGTACGGCCGTCCGTCGCTGACGACGATTCAGAACTGGATCTACCGAATCACGCGGCCGTGCGAGATGGGCGAGGCGTGCCCGCACGACGAGGACCCGACGACCTGCGAGGCGGCAGGCAACGACGGAGCGAGCAAGTGCCCGTCGTCGCTGTCTCCGCACCCGGTTCGGACCGGCTCGATCACGGCCCTCCGTGATGCCGGGACGCCCCGGCAGGTCGTGAGCGACCGTGGCGACGTGAGCGAGAAGATTCTGGAGAAGCACTACGACAAGGCATCGAAGCGCCAACGGATGCGCCGTCGGCGCGACCACATCCCGGAGGAACTCTAACCATGACGCCGAAACACGCGAATTCCCGAGTTACGACCGCATCACACGGCCGAAATACATACCCCGCGTTGGCCCACCTCCATCCCTGTCGGCTCTTGGCCGACGGGGAACTGGGGCCGCAACTCCCCAGCCCCCTAATTTCGCGGCTTCAACGCTTCTCCAGCGACTGCTGTCGTCTCGAACCCGGACGAAGGACGCTACCGAGCGACCGCTCCAGTCGCGAGCGCGCCGCTACCGCGCTCCCGGAGGGAGAGTCCGAAGACGACCCGGACGCGGCCGTAGCACAGCATCGGCATCTCCTGCCCCAGCGTCGGAGCAAGGGGTCGAACTCGCGTAGATCGATAATCACACCAGGCGTTCTACGAACCTGGCCGTCGGGCACGGACGACGTCCGCTCACGGACGCGGGACCGGCGACGTCGCCGACGCTCCGCGTCACCGACGTTCCGGGCCATCAGCGCCCTCCGCTAGCTGGTCGACGCCGACCACGGACCCCTCCCGGTCGACGGTGACCTGGAGCGGGTCGTCGGCCACGTCCGTGCCGACGGCGACCCGAAGACGGAGTGGGTCCTCCGAGACGACCGTCTCGGCGCCGGCCTGCCGGAACGGCAGCGTCCAGGGAACCCGCCGCCGCACGTCGACGCCGCGGTCGGCGAGGAAGCAGGCGACCGTCGGGTGGGTGGCCACGCAGCTTCCGACGGTGGCCATGAACCGGCTGCCGCAGCCGTCGCAGGGCGCCCGGTAGACGTAGCAGTCGCCGCGGTCGAGCCACTCGATCTCACCCTCCCGCCGCCGGTGGCACTTCGGACACACTCCGGAGACGCCGGGTTCGGTCGCCTGCGTGTTGACGAGGCCGAGCGTGGCCGCAGCCTCCTCGGGGGACTGGTCGGCGACGACGTCCGCGTGCCCGAAGATACCCTCGTTGACGGTGTGGCCCGCCCGACAGACCACCCGGAGCGAGTTCTCCTCGGACTCGACGCGGAGCGACCCGCCGCACTCGTGGCACGTTCCGGGCAACTCGATGCCGTCGACGGTGGTGTCCGGGTCGTAGAGGCCGGCGGTCATCGGCGCGAGGACGCGGAAGCCGTACCGCGAGAGCCGGTAGCCGTCGTCGGTCTTCGCGACGACCGTGCCAACGAGCCTCCCGAGGTGGTAGTTGAACCGGCCGGTGTCCTCGATGCCCGCGGCCTCTTTGAGTTCGGTGAACGAGTGGTGGGGGTCGTCCGACTCCCGTCGCGCGGACAGCAGCGCCCGGAGGATGGCCATCCGGGCCTCCTGGCCGACGAGTTCGAACAGGTCGGTCGACGGGGACGCGTCGCTCATGCGCCCCACTCTCTCCCGGGTCGGTGAAACCGTTTCGGTGGTGTCGGATTTCTTTAAGAAACGCGCTTCTCAAATCGCTTATCGGAGCGCGGGACCAGGGACGTGATATGACCGAAAACGTTCGACAGGACGATAGTTCTCTGGAGCGGTTCGACCGCGACGCGCTCGCCGAGGACGCCAGGGAGCTCGTCGCGGCCATCGAGGAGATACATCCCGACCCCTACGTCGGCTACGACGGCCGGGTCGCCCTGCACGCTCGACTCGAACGGCTCGTGCGGGAGCTGCCGGAGTCCGCGACCACCGAGGAGTTCTACCGCCGCGCCGCGCCACTGGTCGCCGGTCTGCAGGACGCCCACTCCCTCCTCAAGGCCCCGGAGCGGACGGACGACGGCGCGGGCGACCGCACGCTACCGGTCGAGTTCAGGGTGGTCGGCGACCGTCTCTACGTCGAATCGGTGGCCGACGACGCGCTCGCGGACCTCGTCGGCGCGCGCCTGCTCGCCGTCGCGGGCGAGTCGGTCGCGACGCTCGTCGACCGCGGCGCGTCGTTGCGCGGTGCCGAGAACGGGTACATGGAGCGCTACTTCGCTGCCGGCATGATCGAGCACCACCGCCGGCTGGCGCGCCTCCTCGACCGCCCGGAGCCGCCGGCGGAGCCGACGCTGCGGTTCGAGACGGCGGACGGTGAGCGGTCGGTCGCGATGACGCCGGTCGCCCACGACCGCGAACCGACACACGACCTCGGCGCGACGTTCCCCCACCCGACCGGGTCCGGGCCGCGCTATCGGCTGTACGAGGGCGGCGACGCCGCGGTGTTCGTTCCCGGCGACCTGCAGGGCTACCGCGAGAGCTTCGAGGTGGCGATGGCTCGCGGGGCGACGACCGCCGACGAACTCGCGCCGGCCGCCTACGAGCGGCACGTCGGCGGCGACCCGCCCGACGACCTGGACGCGATGGTGGCGGCGCTGCCGTCGATGGCCGAGACGCTGGCCGACCTGGCCGACGCGATGGCCGCCGCGGACACGGACACGCTGGTCGTCGACCTCCGCGACAATCCTGGTGGCGACTCGCAGTTCGTCTTCCACCTGGCCTACGTGCTCGCCGGCTGGGACGCCGTCGCCGACACGGTGGCGGGCGTCCGGTCGCTCAAGCGCCGGACCGACCGCCATCGGGAGCGCTACGGGACCGGCGAGGCAGGCCTCGGCACTGCTGCCGACAGCCCGGTCGACTACGACTTCAGCGACTTCCTCGACGACGGTGGCGGGACCGCAGAGCGGCTCAGGGACGGGCTCACGCAGTCGGACACCTTCGCGCGGTTCGTCGAGGACGGGAGCTACGAGGGCGCGTACGCACCCGAACGCATCGTCGTCGCGGTCTCGACGGGCACGCTGAGCTCCGGTTTCGCGGGAGCGGCACAGCTCACCAGCCTCGGGGCAGAGGTCGTCGGCGTCCCCTCCGGCCAGGCGCCGAAGTCGTTCGGCGAGGCGGTCGAGGTGACGCTGCCGAACACTGGCCTGACCGCCAACGTCGCGGGCGCGATGTACCACTGGACGCCCGACCCCGACGCGGCCGTCCTCGAACCGGACCGCGAGCTGACGCCGGCCGCGTTCGAGGCGTACGACCGCGCGGGCGACGCCGGCCTCCGGCTCGCGTTCGACCACGCCGGGGTCACGGACGGCGACCCGCCGGAAACGGTCGAGTAGCCGCGGTCGAACACGAGCTTTAACCGCCAGCCCCACCGAACCCCGGACCATGGCAGCGACACGACGCGCCGCGGACCCGCCGGAGTCGATATCGGTTCTCGTCGCGGGCCGGGCCGACTGGCGCGACGACGTCGTCGCGACCGTCCGGGAGGACGGGGAGCTGCTCGCGACGACGGCGACGCAGGGTCGCGACGGCTACGAGTGGCTCGCGACACAGCCAGGCGAGGTCGACTGCGTGGTCTGTCCCGACGACCTGCCCGACATGACCGGCGTGCGGTTCGTCGAGACGGTCCGCGCGGTCGCCCCGGACGTGCCGGTCGTCCTCGTCGCCGGCGACGGGAGCGAGGACCTCGCGCGACGCGCCATCGCCGCCGACGTCACGGAGTACGTCGTCGACGACGGCCGCACCTCGCTGGCGGCCGACGTGGCGCGTCACGTCAGGCAGGCGGCGGCCGACTACCGGGCGACGCGGACGCGTCGTCGGCGAGCGCGGCAGTTCGACGCCGTGTTCGACGACCCCGGAACCTTCACCTGGGTGGTCGCGCCGGACGGCCGTCTCCGGCGCGCGAACCGGACCGCGGTCGCCCACGTCGACGCGGCCCGGGCGGACCTGGTCGAGGAACCGTTCGCCGCGACGCCGTGGTGGGGCCCGTCGACGCGCGACGACGTCCGGACGGCGCTACGGACGGCGGTCGACGGCGAGGTGACGCGGTTCGAGACCGAACTGGCCGACGAGGGCCCGACGCTCGACCTGTCGTTCCGGCCCGTGCGCGGCCCCGACGGGACAGTCGCCAGCGTGGTCGTCGAGGGCGTCGACGTCACCGAACGGGCCGACCTCGAACGCGAGCTCCGCGAGTCCGAGGAGCTCCACCGCGTCACGCTGAACAACATGACCGACACGGTGCTCGTCACCGACGACGACGGCGAGTTCACCTACATCTGTCCGAACGTCCACTTCATCTTCGGCTACTCCGTCGAGGAGATCGAGGAACTCGGGTCCATCGACGCACTGCTCGGCGAGGACCTGTACGACCCCGAGCGACTGGAATCGGAGGGCGTCCTGACGAACGTCGAGTGCACGGCGACCGACAAGGCGGGCCGGGAACACACGCTGCTCGTCAACGTCCGGCAGGTGTCGATACAGGGCGGGACGACGCTGTACAGCTGTCGCGACATCACGAAGCGCAAGGAGCGCGAGCGGGCGCTGACGGCGCTCCACGGGACGTCCAGGGAGCTGCTGTACGCCGAGACGGAGCGTGAGATCGCCGACCGCGTCATCGAGGACGCGGCCGACGTCCTCGACGTCGACGGTGCCGCCATCTACCTGTTCGACCGCGACCGCAACGAGCTCTGGCCGGCCGCCAGCACCGACAGCCTGGCGTCGCTGTACGGACCGCTCCCACGGTTCGGCCTCGACGAGACGAGCCTCACAGCGCGGACGTTCGTCGAGCAGGAGACCAGCGCGGTCGACGACGTCCGGACGGTCGAGGCGTTCCGGGGGCCGGCGGCGGACGTCCGGAGCGCGATGTTCATCCCGCTCGCCGACCACGGCGTCTTCGTGGCCGTCGCCCGCGAGCGCGGCGCGTTCGACGACGTGACGCGCGAGGTCGTCGACCTCCTGGCGGCGACGGTGGAGGCCGGCCTCGACCGGGTCGAGCGCGAGGAGGAACTGCGCGAGCAGGAGCGGACGCTCCAGGACCGCAACCGCCAGCTCACTCGCCTCAACCGGACGAACGAGATCATCCGCGAGATCGACCAGGCGCTCGTCACCGCCGACTCCCGGGAGGCGATCGAACGCGCCGTCTGCGACCGCCTGACCGCGAGCGACCGCTTCGCGTTCGCGTGGGTCGGCGAGGTGTCGCCCGGTGCGTCGACGCTGCAACCGCGCGCCTGGGCCGGCGCGGACCGCGGCTATCTCGACGGCGTCGACCTGGGGCTCGACGACCCCGCGACGCCCGCCGCGAAGACGGCCGAGAGCGAGACGGTGACGGCCGTCGACAACGTCGCGGACGACCCGCAGGTGGCTCCCTGGCGGACCGCGGCGCTGTCGCACGGCTACCAGTCGGTCATCAGCGTGCCCCTGACGCACGACGGCGTCACCTACGGGACGCTGTCGGTGTACGCCGACCGGGCGGACGAGTTCGACGAGCGGGCGCGCACCGTCCTCGGCGAACTCGGCGTGACAATCGCGTCCGCCATCCGCTCGGTCGAGCGCAAGCAGGCACTGTTCAGCGACACCGTGACCGAACTCGACTACCGCATCACGGACTCGAACTGCGTCCTGTACGCGCTCGCGCGGCGGACCGACTGCTCGGTCGACCTGCAAGGGGGGCTCCGGCAGGCCGACGACGGCGTCCGGGTGCTGGTCGCGGTCGACCGCGACCCCGCGACGGTCGTGTCGGCGGCGGACGACCTGGTCGGCGTCGCGTCGGCGCGCGCTCTCTCGACCGTCGGTGACGGCGGCGTCGTCCAGTTGACCCTGACGCGCCCGTTCCTCGCGACGAAGCTCGCGGACCACGGCGCGACCCTCACGTCGCTCACCGCGGACCCCGACGCGGCGACGGCGACGGTCCGCGTGCCGAACCCGGTCGAGACCCACACCGTCGACGACGTCGTCTCGACCGCGCTCGCGGACTCCGAACTCGTCGCCCAGCGCGAGCGCGACCGACAGGTCGCGACCGCCCGGCAGTTCCGCTCGCGGTTCCTCGACGACGTCACGGAGCGCCAGCTGGAGGTCGTCCAGACGGCCTACTACAGCGGCTACTTCGAGGCGCCGCGGGCGAACAGCGGCGAGGACGTCGCCGCGGCGCTCGACATCTCGCCGGCGGCGTTCTACGACCACCTCCGCAAGGTGCAGCGGACGCTGTTCGAGACCCTGTTCGAGACGGCGGTCGGCACGACAGGGAGGTTCAACAACTAGCCCTCGCTGTTCGGTGGGGGTAGACTATTCAACGGCCAGCTACTTGCTCGGCTCGCAAAAATTGCAGAGCGTGAGCGCGGCGACCAGTCGGCGCCGAACGCGGAGCCAGCCGCCACGGAGGCTACCACGATGAGAGACGTCCAGTACGATTCGACGGCCGAACAGGACTACGAGTGCCCCCGCTGCGGTGACCTCGTCACCGCGCAGTCCCACCCCGGAACGTGCGCAGACTGCGGCATCACGTTCCGCAACCGTGGGACGCCGCTGGAGTGACACCGGCAGATGCAAGCCAACAGGACCACGTCGGACGACCCGACTGAGGAGCCGGAGACGGCGCTCGAGACGGCCCGCAAGCAGCTGCGCGCGGCGGCCGGTCATCTCGACATCGACCCGGACATCGTCGAGCGACTCCGCCACCCGACCCGCGTCCAGCGGGTGACGGTTCCGCTGGAGCGCGACGACGGCTCCGTCGAGGTGTTCGCGGGCTACCGCGCCCAGCACGACGCCGTCCGCGGCCCCTACAAGGGCGGACTCCGGTACCATCCGGGCGTGACGGAGGAGGAGTGCATCGGGCTGTCGATGTGGATGACCTGGAAGTGCGCGGTGATGGACATCCCGTTCGGCGGGGCGAAAGGTGGCGTCGTCGTCAACCCCAAGGAGCTCTCGACGGACGAGAAGGAGCGACTGACGCGTCGGTTCGCCCAGGAGTTGCGCGACATCGTCGGCCCGACGCGCGACATCCCCGCGCCCGACATGGGGACCGACGCGGAGACGATGGCGTGGTTCATGGACGCCTACTCGATGCAGGAGGGCGAGACCCAGCCCGGCGTCGTGACGGGGAAACCCCCGATAGTCGGCGGGAGCTACGGCCGCGAGGAGGCGCCCGGCCGCAGCGTCGCCATCGTCACCCGTGAAGCCTGCGACTACTACGACTACGGCCTCGACGGCACGACCATCGCCGTGCAGGGCTTCGGCAGCGTCGGCGCGAACGCCGCCCGCCTGCTCGACGACTGGGGCGCGACCGTCGTCGCCATCAGCGACGTCAACGGCGCGGCGTACGATCCGGACGGCATCGACACCGACGCCATCCCGTCCCACGAGGAGGAGCCGGAAGCGGTGACGACCTACGCGACGAACACCATCGGCAACGACGAACTGCTGGAGCTGGACGTGGACGTGCTCGTCCCCGCCGCCGTCGGCAACGTCATCACCGCCGAGAACGCTCCCGACGTGCAGGCCGACGTCGTCGTCGAGGGTGCCAACGGCCCCACCACGTCCGCCGGCGACGCCGTGCTCGCGGAGCGCGACGTCCCCGTCATCCCGGACATCCTGGCGAACGCCGGCGGCGTGACGGTGTCGTACTTCGAGTGGCTCCAGGACATCAACCGCCGCAAGTGGCCGAAAGAACGCGTCGACGAGGAACTCGAGTCGGAGATGCTGTCGGCCTGGAACGACGTCCGCGCCGAGTACGACGACCGGGACGTCACCTGGCGCGAGGCGGCCTACGTCGTCGCGCTCTCCCGACTCGCCGAAGCCCACGACGCCCGCGGGCTCTGGCCGTAGTCGAGTCGGTTCGGGTCGCCCCCGTTCGACGCCGGCACCGCCCGCGCGCCGCCTGAAACCTGCCAACGAAGCGACGGAACGAGGCGTTGCTTCGCGTTCCTACTTTCGCTTCTTCGCTTCCTCGACCGCCCCGGGCGCGTAGACGATGCCGGCGCCGAGGTCGGGGTCGCCCTTGCCGTTCGCGTACCGCGCGCTGTTCTCGATGATGCTCTGGACCTGCTTTGCGTTCAGGTCGGGATTTACCTCGCGGACGAGCGCGACGAGGCCGGCGACCTGCGGCGCCGCCATCGACGTGCCGGCGTAGTAGTCGAACGCAGCGCCGTCGTTGAGGTCCGGTGGCACCGTCGACAGCACGAGGTTCGTCGGGTACGGCCACTCGGTGTCGGTGGCGAGCGTCTTCTCCAGCGTCTCGTAGCCGCCGCCGGGGGCGGCCACGTCGACGTCGCTGGTGCCGTAGTTCGAGTAGAACGCGAGTTCGTTGTTCGGCCCCGTCGCGGAGACGCCGATGGACCCCGGGACGCTGTTCGGCAGGGTGTAGTAACCCCCGTGCTGGAGGTCGGCGCTGGCGTTGCCTGCGCTCGTCGTCACCACGGTCCCCCGCTGGACCGCGCTCTGGATGGTCGTCTGGTAGGCGACGTGCTCGCCGTCCCTGTGGGCGCTGCCCTTGATGACCCCGCCGCCGAGGCTCATGTTCGCCGCGTCGACGCCGATCTCGCCCGCGTAGTCGATGGCGTTCAGGATGTCGAAGTCCGTCGTCCACAGCGTCGTCACCGTCACCGACTCCTCCTCGCCGTCACCGTCGACGTCGTACGGATAGCCGTCGTACTCCTTCCAGTAGAACACCCGCAGCGGGACGGCCTCGGCGTCCGGGGCCACGCCCGCGATGCCGAAGTCTTCGCCGACCGCGGTGTCGCCGTTCCGCGCAGTCGCGATGCCCGCACAGTGGCTGCCGTGGGAGTCCACGTCGTCCGCGGCCGCCTGCTCGCGGAGCTTCGGTTCTCCGAGGTAGGTGTACGCAGCGACTTCCTCCGCGTCCGGTTTCAGCCGCGCCTGGATGGTCGCGTCGCCGTCGACGACGGGACTACCGTCCGGACTGCTCGCGCCGTCTGCACGGAACAGCGCGCCCTTCCCGACGCTGTTGCGCAGGTCGGGATGTTCGGTGTCGATGCCGGTGTCGATGATGGCGACCGTTCGTCCCTCGCCGGTCGCGACGTCGTGCGCCTCGAACGCGCCCGTCGTCTCCGCGTGCTTGTCCCACTGGAGGTCGGCGAGTTGCTCGTCTTTCGATTCCGCTGTCGACTGGAGTTCGGGTCCGACCGGCCGATAGCCCTGGTTCGGCGTGACGTCCTTCACGCCGCTGACCCCGCTCACATCGTCGGCGCTTTCGGCCGCGACGAGCGCCACCCGTCCATCCGCGACCGTCGCCTGGACGTCGACGCCCGCCCGTTCGAGTCGTTTCTCGGTTCCCTTGCCTCGGCCAGTTACGACGTACTGGTCCCGGCCGTCCGCCGCGCTGGCGACGCCCATCGTCGTCAGTGCGACGGCACCGGTTGCCATACCTTTCAGGAGGTCTCGCCTGTGAACTTCCGGCATACCACGTAAACATAATTTCTCGTCGATAAATATCTTATTTCAGTGATTATAGAGGAACAGACGGCCGGCACCCGACGTTCCCACCACCGACTGGAGCCGTCGCGGTCGTCCTGTCCCGACACCTTCGCTGGTTCACTGCACAGTGCCGTGACCGGCGAGACCGCCCCGGGACCATCTCGCACGCCCTGGGACAGAAAGTAAACGTTATTCCTGCCGAGCGGGTTCTTGCCAATGCGGGTCCGTGGTCTAGTTGGTTATGACGCGGCCTTTACAAGGCCGAGACCGGTGGTTCGAATCCGCCCGGACCCATCCTGCGACGAACGAACGTGAGGAGCGGATTGCCCTCTCTGGATTCGAATCAGGGAGTGAAGCGTAGCGGAACGACCGTGGTTCGAATCCGCCCGGACCCACTTCTGACGGCGTACCGCAACGAGCGAAGCGAGCGCACGCCGAAGTTGTCGTATGGCGTTCCTTCGGAGATGTAGTGTCCGTATGTCCGCCGTTGTCCTTTAACTCTCGATATACGATTAACCACTCCGGGGATTACTAGCTGATTCTAAGAAAGTGATTTATCGTGGGGGGTGCTATGGCCAACCACAGACGGAGGTGATGGAACGGACGACTCCCAAAGAGACCTCGGACATCACGATCACACCACCATTCCACCCGACTTCGGACGGTCCGCCACTGTCCACCAGAAGTCGGTCGTTGCTGCTCCTGCGACGCTCGACGCGTCACGGGGCCGTCGCGCTGACTGGCGTCCGGGTGAGACGCCGCAGCGCTCGCGTCACGCGTGGCGCGTGGAGCCTTTCCTGCCCCATCCCACCGATTCGTCCCCGTCACTGGCTCGTCGTCCGCCGTTCGACGACCACCTCCTTCGTCTTCTTCGCGTCGATGCCGAACAGGAAGCCGGACACGAACAGCAGTTCGTTCCCGACGTAGTACCGCCGGACGACGTGGTCGACGAGTGGGAGCAGCGGGTCGGGCGTCACCTGGAGGAGCACGAGGACGAGCGCCACGACAGCGGCGACGCCGGCGAACCAGCGGACGACCGTCCCGGAGACGAACCCGACGACGAAGACGACGACGGCGGCGAGGAGGCTCATTGAGGGTAGCATACCGCGAGAACGGGCATCAAGTTGTCGCACGGCGAGGTTCGACGCAACTCGACCGGGCGGTTCGTCGTCCGTCGGCAGAGAACGCCTTCGACGGGGGTCGGTCCGGTGAAAGAACGGCGTCCGCGGTGCGTCGTCGGCGACACGTACCGGCGCGATCGGGCGGCAGCGGACGGCTGGGGTCTGCTCGGTACGAAGCGGTGCTGTCGCGGTTCAGAGGCGGCCTTCGTTGACGCCCCACTCGACGAGGGCGGCGAGTTCGACCACGACGAACAGGACGGCTGCGAGCTTCAGTGCGGTGGACAGTTGCTTGCGCATCGAACCCACGTACGGACGTGGGGTAGTAACCGTTGTCGGATTCGGCGACGCCCGCCGTCGTCTTTCGTCTCTCTACCGCTCCATCGGGAGCGCTTCCCTGGTCTATCGCGTGTTTCCTCCTCCTCGCTCGACAACCGTTGACATACGATGCTCTCCCCCGTCAAAAATATAGAAACACAGACACCTTTGATGGTGCTGGGGCGCGTGGAGGTTTTCAGATGTCCGACTACCGCAATCGCTCCGACCACGACGGACGGGACCGACAGCCGCGGGACCTCGTTAGCTGGATCCTGGCCGACGGCCAGCGGCGCGTCGCGCTCTCGCACCTCCGCGAGCAGGGGCCGACGACACTCGACGACCTCTCCGAGCACCTGGCCGACCGCGCCGGTAGCGAGACCGACGACCACCGACGCGTCCGCACCTCCCTCAGCAACCACCATATCCCGCTGATGCGCCGCGCCGGCCTGGTCGAGTACGACGAGGCGGGCGAGACGCTGGCGATGGGGTCGGTGTCGACCGAGGTCGACGACCTGCTGGCTGTGTCGCTCGACGCGGACGCCCCGGCCGAGGAGTGAGTTAGTCGCGCTCCGGCAGCGCCGCGCCGCAGTCCGGGCACGTCTCGTCCGCGACCGTCACCTGCGCGTCGCACTTCGGACAGAAGTCGAGGTAGCACGCGCGGTCGCCCATGTCCCCGTGTGCCACGCGGGCAGACAAAGTGTTTGCGACGCTGACTGACGCCTGACTCCGTCGCCGTACTTCGAAATCCTTTTTTGTACCATCCTCCTCGTTCCAGATGCGCCGCCTTAGCTCAGACTGGGAGAGCACTCGACTGAAGATCGAGCTGTCCCCGGTTCAAATCCGGGAGGCGGCACTTCTTGGATTTCGACACCGCCAGCGAGGCGTTTCATCACCGAGCGATGTGCGTCGAAATCCAGAATGTATCCCGACCGGTTTGAACCCTACCAGAGGCAGCCCGCGCAGCGAAGCGAGCAGGACCCTCTGGTTCCGGTTCAAATCCGGGAGGCGGCATTTTCCTGCGAACAACGTGAGCCGTGAAAATGCTCACAACCGTGATTTGAATCCTGGAAGTCGCAACCGAGGGCGGCATCAAGCGCAGCATGTCCGGCTCGCTTGGCGAGGCCCGCGTGCAGGTGATGGCATTACCACGACGCAACCTCGATTAGTGAGGCAACCGGCCGGGAAACAGCGGGATACTTCGATCAGTGTGGTTCCTGGTTGGCGGGGCGAATGAGATGTGAAAGCAGTGGTGTCGTAGGGTTCGACGCCCTGTGAACGCGTCCGATAACGGTCTGTTGAATCGGCCGTAGTTTCGGGTGAGACACCCGAACGGATGCAAACGGTCACTCCGGGGTTCCGAACGGGAGTAAACGGTAGCCCGGGTATTTACTGGCGCGACTGGATGAGCAGCATGGCCTACGAGGCGACGCGCAGCCGAATTCCCGTCCTCGTAGGCGAACGCCCAGAGAACGATGTCACAGCAACAGCTACCGCAACAGCAAGTGGGACAGCCAACGAAACAGCAGGGCCAGTCGACCCAGCAACAGACGGGACAGCAGTACCAGCAGCAGCCCCAGTCGTTCGACCAGGCAGTCCCGCAGCAGGTCTCGCAGGCGATCTACCAGCTCGAACAGCTCGAAACGAACGCCGAATGGGCGCACGGACAGGCGATGAAGGCCGGCGACCGGTTCACCTCCGGGAAGCTGGCGGACGTCACCCAGATCGTCCACCTCCAGAAGACCCTCCTCCTGCGGGAGTCCGACCTGGCACAGACGGTCAGCCTGTGCACCCAGCAGGCGCTCCAGCAGAGCACCCAGCAGCTCCACCAGTCCCAGATTCCGGGCGTCCAGCAGGTCGTCCAGCAGGTCCAGCAGGTCTCCCAGACGATAACGCAGGCGAGTTCGCAGGTCGGACAGCAGCGCCAGTCACAACAGATGGGTGGGCAGGGCGGCGGCCAGACTCCGTCGTCGCGGTCCGGTGGTCAGTCCTTCTACTGACCGCGTAGCGACCCGCCGCCAATTCTTTCCGGCGATCGACAGATGCTGCTCACCGGTGGATTTCGAATCCTGGAAGTCACGCACCAGGCGACGCGATTCCTCACCGACCGTCGTCCGACGTCGAGCGAAGGTTCTCCGACGGCACCCATCCCGTCTCCCCGGTCGGTTTCTCACACCACTCCCAGCCGGCGATGCGACGTGGGATACGACCGTCTCACCGCGCTCGCGGTGAGCTCCCTCGCCACGTAACCCTTTAGCGCGACCCACCGCTCGCCCGTCCGTTCGACGTACGCCTCCGGTATCCATCCTTCTCGCCCGGCGGTGTCGACGCACCACAACCACCCGTCCCACTCCGTCGGCCGCTCTTCGACCACGAGTTCGTCCCCTTCCACCAGCCGTATCGGGTCCGGATACGCCGACGTGTACGCTTCGCTGACTCGACGGCGGTCCGACGTAGTTGAGTCCATGCGTGTCGGCAGTACTCACCGAGTCCCGTGAAAATCCTGCGGTCCGTGTTAACGGCTGTACGTCACAACTATCGAATGCGAGGTGCGGCCGCCGCTTCCTACGGCGTGTCGTGGAACAGCGCGAGGTGGCGGAGTATCGTCCGGCTCTCCAGACCGCCCGCGAGCGCGCCGGTGAGCACGCCGACGGTGCTGATGAACGCGCCGGTCCGGACGAGGTCGGCGATCCCGACCGCAGGCTCCTCGAGGCTGGGCCAGTTCGACATCAGGTTCTGCGGGAAGACCAACAGCTCTATCGTCAGGATGATCGCCCCGACGAGCGCGAACAGGCCGACCATCGCGAACAGGAGGACGAGGAAGACGGTGACGTTCACGAGCGCCGTGTGCTCCGTGATGACGCGGTGGCGTTCGCGCGGAAACGAGAGGTTCTGGACGAACAGGAGGTACAGCGCGGCGAACACGACGCTCGCGACTGCGAAGGCCGCCGCGGTGGCGTCGGTCATGTTGAACCCGACGTCCCAGGACTCGGCGCTGAAGACGATGACGAGCGTCGGCGTCACGGCGGCCGTCGCCAGTTTCGGTAGCGACAGCGGGAGCAACGGCGCTCGACTGTCGACGAGCGCCCGCAGTATCTGTCCCGGATTCCGTGCGGCGCTGACGGCGTAGAACCCGAGTCGACGCAGCGGACCGCGGGTGGGGACCTCCTCCTCTGGGACCCTGTCCCTGATGCGGTACAGGTACCGCTCGACCGTCGCGTCGAACGCCGGGACGCCCCGTCGGTCCGGGTCGAACCGGAACGGCGCCATGACGCCGCCGCCGTCTCGATGGCGGGCGCCCAGGACGTGACCGACGAGGTGGAGCAGCAGCGTCGCGGCGTTCCAGCGGACCGGCGGCGAGTCGAGCGGGCGGGCCGGCCCCTTGCGGGTCGCCCGCTGCAGAATCTCGGTCGAGACGACGGCGATGCGGCCGAGCGGCGACGCGAGCCCCGGGACGAACCGCTGTCGGTTCGACAGGAGCGGGACGTCGGTGACGACGACGGTCAGGTCGTACGGCCCCTCGACCATCCGGTGGGTCGCGCGGTCGAGGAACTCCGAAGGCCGCCGGGTGTCGTTGTCGGAGAGACGGGCGAGCTCTTCCGTGTGGAATCGCCACTCCGTGTCCGTGGCCGTCTCGAGTTCGTCGACCGCGTCGGTGGCCATCCGCCCGGTGAACGAGCGGAGGTCGTCGGTGTCGGCCTCGGGTGAGTGGGCGATGAGCACGCCCACGTCGACGTGTTCGCCTGCCGTCGCTCCGCCGTCGGTCGTCGCCGCGTCGGCGTCCTCTCCTGGCGGTGGCTCGGGAGAGTCCATGACGACGGACGTTCGTCGTCGCGTCGGATAAACCCGGCACTGCCACCGGACCGGCCCCCAGACCTAACTGTCCGAGGATTGCCGTCCAGAGCGTGAGCCGAGGCCCGGAGCGACCGTGCGACGAATCGGACGACCCGTACCACGATTCGGACGGACCGTACGACGCGAACGAGCGGGCGAGCGACTCCTTCTTCCCGTACACCGGTAGCTGGGGGTTGGGGTCGGCGCTCCCGTCCGTCTACGGAACCGGGGAGACGGTGACCGACGAGGAGGCGTACGACGGGAGTCGGCGCGACGACCGATACGACGAGGCGACGACGGACGAGGAGGGGACGTGGCTGGACGAGGGGATCATCTCGCTGGTCCTCCTCGCCGGCGTCGTCCTCCTTTTCTTCCCCGAACCCGCCACGTCGGCGCTCGGCATCCTCCTCCTGGGGGTCGGCGTCGTCGCGTGGGTGATCGACGCGCTCGCGTAACTTCGCCAACCGCTCCCGGAGCACGCGCTGCACGCGGTTCGTAGCGACGCGCCGGAACTCAAACGCGGGCGTCGAACCCCCAGCGCAATCGGACACCCTCCGCGGGCGGTTCGTCGTAGACGACGCGTATCGACGTCTCGTCCGCTTCGGCGACGTGGAACCCGGTCGCCGCGTCGCTCTCCGGCCAGACGTTCCGGACGGCGGGCGCGACGTCGAGGCCGTGCGGGAGGGCGAACTCGGCCGTCTCGCCGTCGCCTGCGGCGTCGACCGTCCCGGCGGCCGCCCTGGGCAGGCCGACGTTGGCGCGCACGACCGCCGGCGGGGCGTCGGCGGCGAGCGGCGTGCAGTCGTGGAACTGGTTCCCCACGAGCGCCGCCGAGTCGTGGTCCGCGGCGAAGGCGACGCCGGGCGACTGGGACCCCGCCGCGCCGTGGACGTGGCACCCGGTCACCGTGACGTGGGTCGCGTCGTCGCCGAACCGGACGCCGGCCGCGCCGCCGTCACGGCCGTTGTCGTGGACGTCGCAGTCCGCCAGTCGGAGGTCGGACCCGCCGTCGGTGAAGGCGACGCCCGGCCCGCCGTTGTCGAAGACGCGGCAGTCCGCCACGGCGACGCCGGCGATCGGTTCGCCCGTCGCGACGCGGACGCCCGCCCCGTCGTTGGCGGACATCTGCGAGGCGGCGACGTCGATCGCCGCCCTCCCGTCCGCCGCCGTCACGTGGACGCCGTGGCCACCGTTCCCGGTGACGTGACAGCCGTCGATACGGTGTTCCCGCGCCGGGAATGGTGGGAGCGCGACCTCGCCGTCCATCTCCTCCTTCTCGTCGACGACGATGCCGTCCCTCGCGTTCGCGTGCGCCGAGCAGTTCGCGAACCGGACCCGGCGGTCCGCGGAGGTCCGGAACCCGACGCGGTTGCCGACCGCCGTGCATCCGTGGGCGACGCAGTGGCCGGCGTGGTGCTCGCGGTCGCGCTCGCCGGTCGCCTGGTTCTCGAACATGACGCCGTTGTTGCCGTTGTCGCGAGCGTGGCAGTCGGCGACGACGACCGGTTCGACGTCGGCCGCGAGGCCCGTTCCGATGCCGATGCCGTTCGAGCCGACGTTGAGGCCGTCGCGTGCGGCCGCGAAGTTGCGACCGCAGTCCTCCGCGACGCACCCGTGGACGAGGCTGTCGACCATCATGTCCGTCCCGATGCCGGTCGCCGCCGACCCGTAGGCGTGGACGCCCACGATGCGGCAGCGGCGGACGTGCTGGAAGTAGATGCACTTCTCGCCCGGCGCGTACGCCTCGTCGCCGGGGACGCCCGAGGCGTCGACGGTCATCTCCGCGACGGAGAGGTCCGTCAGGGGGTCGTCCGGGTCGCCGAAGCCCTCCAGGACCGCGAACCCCGCGCCCTCGCCCCGTATCGTCGTCGCGCCCATCCCGTCGCCGACCAGGTGGACGCCCGAGCGGTGAGTTATCGGTCCCTCGACCCGGTACTCGCCGGCCGGCAGGCAGACGCGGTCGCCGCCGGCCCCGTGGGCGTCGTCCACGGCCGCCTGGATCGCCGCACGGTCGTCGCCGGTGCCGTCGCCCGCCGCCCCGTAGTCGGTCGCTGATCGCACTGGCGACGAGTCACCGCGACGGGTGATAACGGTTGTCGCCGACCCCGTCAGTCACCGCGGCCGCAGTCGTCGTGCGGTCGCGTCCCGGTGGCGTTCGGTCCGGTTGCGTCGAAGTGGTCCGGAACCGGACAGAACTTCCTCGGTTCGCGTGACGCCGGGCGGAAGCGGTCGGCGTGTCCGCCGAGCCAAGGTTTTTACTTCGGATTCCCTAGCAACCGGTGATGAGGTCCCCGTTCGACGTGCTGCTCGTAGACGCCGATGCCGACGAGGAGGAGATAGAGCAGGCCTACCGGAGCCGGGTGAAGGAGGTCCATCCGGACCAGGGTGGCACGGTCGAGGAGTTCCAGGCGGTCAGGACGGCCTACGAACGACTCAAGGCCGGCTATCAGGAGAACGGCGAGGCGCCCGAGTTCGACGACGGCGACCCCGACGAGGAGGCTCCCGACCAGCGGGCCCACTCCGAGGTCACCTACCTCGACTACGACGTGCTCGCGGACTTCGGCTGGGAGACGGACGACGCCGACCTCTTCCGGAAGGCGGCCGCTGCGGACCTCGACGAGGCGGACTACGGGCAGTTCGACGTCGACCCCGGCCAGTCGCTGCTGGAAGCCGCCGAGGACCACGGCTTCGCCTGGCCGTTCGCCTGCCGCGGCGGGGCCTGCGCCAACTGCGCCATCCTGCTCGTCGAGGGCGAACTGTCGATGCCGGCCAGTCACGTCCTCCCCCAGGAGATGATGGAGCGCGGCATCCGACTGTCCTGTAACGCCATCCCCATCACCCGCGAGCTGAAGGTCGTCTACAACGTCAAGCACATGCCCGACCTCGACGACCTCCTGCTGCCGCCGACGCCGTTCGACAGGGCGTACTCCGACGACTGAGCGTCTACGCCGAACAGTTGTTCGCGCCGGTCTCGAGCTTCGCCGCCGCCCGGCGACTGTCGGGCTGCTCACGTCCGAGATTGATGGCGATGACGGTCTCGTAGCTGTCGGGCTTCTCGGGGAGGTTCCCCACCATCCGCTCGACGAACGCCTCGCGGTCCAGGTCGAGGAGGTCGAGTCGCTCCCGCACCTCGGCGAGCGACGTGGCGACCGGCTGCCCTGGCGTCCCGTTCTCGAACCGTCCGTCGTTCGCGATGGTGACGTGGCCCGGGAGGACGGTGAGTTCGTCGGGCTGGTCGAGCAGCGTGTCGTGGAGCGTGTCGTACTCCATCTCCGCGCCCGTCTCGGCGTCTTCCTCGCCGAACTGGACCTCGGTCCGGCCGACGGAGTCGACGAACAGGGCGTCGCCCGTCAGTATCGCCTCGTCGTCGACCCGGTAGTTCACCATCTCGGACGTGTGGCCCGGCGCGTCGAGCACCGATATCTCCCGGTCGCCGAGGCGGATGACGTCGCCGTCCTCGACGTGGTCGAACTCGTACGCCAGGTCGCGCTCCGTCGCGCGTGCGCCGAGGTGGTACGGCACGCGAGCAGGTCGGCCAGCTTCCGGCCGCCGGAGACGTGGTCGGCGTGGACGTGCGTGTCGAGGACGTGCGTTATCTCGACGTCGTGCTCGGCGGCGGCGACGACGTACTGCTCGACGTGTCGCGTCGGGTCGACGACCGCGGCCTCGCCCGCCTCCGGCGAACCGACGAGGTAGCTCAGACACCCCTTGCCCCGCCGCTGGAACTGCACGATGCCGACGTCGTCGCCGGTGTCGATGCGCGCCTGCTCGTACAGGGCGTTCCAGTCGCGCATCCCGCCCTTCACGACCGCGACGTCGTCGTAACCGCTCGCGTCGAGTTCCGCGGCGAGGCTGGTCGACGTCGCGCCCTTGCCGCAGAGCTGGTCGACGTCGCGCCCTTGCCGCAGATGGTGTGTATCGCCCGTCCGTCGGCGAGCTCGTCGATTCGGGCCTTCTGCTCGTCGTCGAGCGTCTCCGCCGCCCCGAACGGGACGTTCACCGCCCCGGGGACGTGCCAGGACTCGTAGCTGTCTTCCGGTCGCGTGTCGACGAGCACGTACCCCTCGTCGTCCGCGTCGACCTCGTCCGCCAGTTCGCGTGCGGTGATGACCTCGAACATGAACCAGGGTTCGGCCTCCGCACGGAAGGGGTTGTGCGCTGACAGTGCAAGTCGGTGGTGAGGCTTGTGGCGGGGACCGCTCGCCCGGCGTCGCTCCCGCGAACGGTCGCGGCGGTGTCGAACGGCGCGCCGGTGACCGCGTCCGTCGCCGGGGGACGATTCAATACCTCGCGGAGCGATGCGGACGGTATGGGAGAGTCAGCGGCGGTACGGTACGAGAACGTGCTGGTCCCGACCGACGGGAGCAAAGGAGCCCGGGGTGCGGCCGAACAGGCGGTCGACCTCGTCGAACGGAGCGGCGGCATGGTCCACGCCCTCTACGTGATGGACATGGGCGACGCGAGCTTCGTGGCGGTGCCGAGCGACATCGGGGAGACGCGGGGTCGGATGGAGAAGAAGGGCCGGAAACTCGTGGCCACGGTGGCGGAACTGGCCGACGAGCGCGGCGTCGACTGCGAGACGGTCGTGAAGTCCGGTATCCCGGAGGAGGAGATACTGGAGTACGCCCACGACCACGACGTCGACCTCGTCGTGATGGGGCGGCGCGGCCGCTCGGACCCGGACAAGCCGCTCGTCGGGTCGACGACGAAGCGCGTCCTCGGACAGTCCGACGTCCCGGTTCGCGTTGTGTAGGCGGGCCGTCCTCCCGCCCGACCGCGGAACGAAGCCCTCCAGCGTCACCGTGACGGCGTCGCCGCAGTCGCGGACCGCGTACGCCGTCGGGTAGCGACCCGGTCCGGGGTAGGCGTCCGGCTGGGACACCGTCAGCCGGTCGACCGCCGACGATGGCGGTCGCGCCGGCGTGCAGGAACGTTCGCCGGTTCATATATTTTCCCCCACGACGCCTGCCGTCTGGCGTCTTCGGCGGACGGGAGCGGCGTCTCACGGAACTCCGTCGCCATTACAGCTGCCGGATATGAAAAGAACTTTACTTTCGATTCGAAACACTCCTACGACGTGCCCCGCTTCCCCAACCCTGTCCGGCTCCTCATCCTCGGCATCGGCCTGTCGCTCGCGCGCGCCGGCCTCCTCGACCGGGACCACGTCCGGCGGACGACCGACCTTGCGTGGCCGCGCATCGTCACCGGTCTGGCGCGCATGTCGAAGAACGCGGCGGACGTGGCGATGGTGGGCATCGGCGTGGGGTCGACAGCCATCGCCGGGGTCGGCTTCGCGACGCCGTACTGGGGCGTTGCGTTCTCGCTCGGCGGCGGCATCGCCGGCGGGACCATCGCGCTCGTCTCCCAGCGCTACGGGGCGGAGGCGTTCGACGAACTCGGGCAGGCGGTCCGGACCAGCGTCGCGCTCGTCCTCGCCGTCTCCGTTCCCGTCGCCGCCGTCTTCTGGCTGTTCCCGACGCAACTCGTCTCGGTGATGACAGACGACGCTACGACCGTCGCGCTGGGGGCGGCCTACCTGCGCATCCTCGCCGTCGGCGTCCCGTTCGCGGGCCTCAACCTCATCGGCAGCCGCATCTACATCGGCGCCGACGACGCGTGGACGCCGATGCTGGTTCGCGCGGGCGGCGCGGTCACGAACGTCGTCCTCAACGCCGTCTTCGTCTTCGGCCTGGAGATGGGCGTCGAGGGCGCGGCGCTGGGGACGGTGCTCGCGAACGTGGTCGTGACCGCGACGTTCGCGGCCGGTCTGGTCGCCGGCAGACTCCCCGGCGCGGGCGACCTGCCGGTCACGGTGCGACCTTTCGGCTCCTACGTCGACCGCGAGACGGCCCGCCAGCTGGTCCGCATCGGCCTGCCGGTCGTCGGCCGGAACCTGGTGTGGACCGTCGCCAAGTTCCCGATGCTCGCCATCGTCGCCATGTTCGGCCAGCACGTGGTCGCCGCGTACGTCATCGCCCGGCGCATCTGGGGGCTGATGAACACGCCCGGCTGGGGGTTCGGCCTCGCGTCCAGCAGCCTCGTCGGCCAGGAGCTCGGCAGCGGCGACGAGGCCGCCGCCGCGGCGTACGCCCGTGACGTCATCGCGTTCTCCGTGGCGACGTACGCCGTCGCCGCCGTCGTCGTCGGCCTGTTCGCTGAACCCATCGTCGTCTCGTTCGTCGGCGACCCGGCCGACCCCGCGGTACCGGTCGCGGTGGCGCTCGTCTACGCGGCCTGCGCGGCGGTCATCGCACAGGGCGTCAAGGGTGCCGCCGCCGGCCCGCTCGACGCCAGCGGCGACACCCGCTGGCCGTTCTACAGCCAGGTCGTCGGCATGTTCGGCTGCGCGATCCCCATCGCCTACCTCGGGGCGACGACGAGCCTCGGCATCGCCGGTCTCTACCTCTCCTTCCTCGCCGAGGCGGCGGTCCCCGCGGTCATCAACTACCACCGCTTCTCGACCGGCAAGTGGAAGGCAATCAGCCGGGACTTCCGCCCCGGGTCGCCCGTCGCCGACGACTGAGTCTCCCGACCCCTACTCGCCGTCGGTTCGGGGGTCGACGAGGAACCGTTCCGCGACGTCGGGCGTCGGAGCCATGCACTCCTCGCGCCGCCCGAACCAGTCGTAGCGGTTGGCGGCGACGACGTCGTAGACGGCGTCCCTGACGCGTCGGGGGACGGCCAGGAAGGCGGCCAGCGCTCGGTACGGCCAGCCGAGGCGTGCCGCGACCCGGAGCGCGGCCGTCGACCTCGTGTAGCAGTCACCGCCGTCGACGAGGACGACGGTGTCGCGGTCGGCGTCGACGTCGCAGTCGGCGAGCAGGGCGGCGGCCACGTCCGACTGCAGCGGCGCGAACCGGAACACTGCGTCGGGGTCGTGGCGGATGACGAACCGGACGAGACCGTTGCAGAGGTTGCAGACGCCGTCGAAGAGGAGGACGGGGTTGTCGGCCGTGTCCACGTCGTCCATGCTGGACGTCAGTGGGTCGGCACGCTTCAGCGTTCCGCCGCTGGTGTGCTCGGCTTCTCTTCGCACCGGAATCCACGCCAGTTAACTATCCCCTCTCTCAACCCTGACACGAAATGAACGCTGGCGTCATCGGACTCGTGGAGGGTGATTTCCAGGCCGTCGACTCGTTCTCCGACACCGTCGTCGAGGGCGACCGCGAACTGACGCGGACGCTCGACGTCGGGCGCGTGTTCTCGCTCCCGTCCGGCGATATCGCGTTCGAGGGGCGCGCGGCGGTCGAGCGCACGGCCGAGCGTGCGACGGCCGAACTGGACTACGGCGAGGTCAGACTGCGGGAGACGAACGAGACGGAGACGCGCGTCACCGGGTTCGTCGGCGTGCCCGGGGAGTTCGTCGTGACCGAGAGCGGCGCGGGACGGTTCGCCTTCGACCTCATCGCGCGTGACACCGGCACCGACGTCGAACGGGCGACGTTCGACCTCGACGGCTTCCTCGACGCGCACGCCGACGCAGACGTGTGGAAGGCCGGATTCTCCGGCGCGGACGGGAGCGCCGAGAGCGGCCTGTTCCACGGGTCCGACCTGCTCGCCGACGACGACCTGGCCCACCTCGTCCGCCGCGGCGACCTGAACCAGCTCGGACTGGAGTACGGCTACGACGAGGACGACCTGAAGATGACGGCGGCGAAGAGCGGCTACGTCGAGGTGTACCGACCGGCCGCGTTCGACTCGGCGGACTTCCTGGCGTACCTGCTCGACGAGGTCGTCCCCCACCTGGAACGGTCCGACTGACCGCCCGCCGCTCGTCGTCGCCCCTCGCCGCTGCTTTGCGTCGGCGTCACCGGACCGCAGCACCGCCAGTGGCCAACGGACTGTGGGCCCCACGACCGCCGAGAACTGTGGGTTCCACCACCGTTGACGCCCGTTCGGCGGTGGAACGCACACCGATCCCTTCCGCCCCCGACCGTTCGAGCACGTTTGTCCAGAATATCGGCCATATCGGAAACTAACGTCCACCGAACGCCGGTTCTGCTTTACGAACATCACAAGCCTTTTCCGTGGGAACCGACTCGGTTTAGTCGCAATGGCAGAAGGTAACGTTGATTTCTTCAACGACACTGGCGGTTACGGTTTCATCTCCACCGAGGACGAGGACGACGACGTATTCTTCCACATGGAGGACGTTGGCGGTCCGGATCTCGAAGAAGGAACGGAAGTCGAGTTCGACATCGAACAGGCCCCGAAGGGCCCGCGCGCGACGAACGTCACCCGCCTGTAACCAGGCAGACCGGTCGCGACGCGACGACACCACACTAACCTGATTTTACTTTGGACTCGTCGACGAGCCGACAGGCTCCGGTTCGAGCGGGGTCGACGGAACGTGCCTCGTTTCCCGTTCGGCGGGCCTCGGTCCCGGGTCTCGAAATCACCAGTATCGTTATCTGTACTGTCGGCGACGGGTGCTGGAACGGACTGTGCGGCGCCTTCCACGCCATCTGTTCTCACGGAAGAATTATATGTGCCTGCCTCCTCTCTCGACAGGCAATGGCAAAAGGTACGGTCGACTTCTTCAACGACACCGGCGGTTACGGCTTCATCGAGACTGACGACGCGGACGAGGACGTCTTCTTCCACATGGAGGACGTTGGTGGCCCCGACCTCGAGGAAGGGCAGGACATCGAGTTCGACATCGAGCAGGCCGACAAGGGCCCGCGCGCGACCAACGTCACCCGACTCTAATCGGTTCTCGCGCTCGGTAGGCACAGTCCTTTCACAACGAATCTTACGTTATTTTCGGCCGACGACACCGCGCTCGACCAGTCGTTACGCCGCCGGTGACGGTCGCGAGGCCCGCGTGCGCAGCCGACGGCTCCCTATCGCTGCCGGACGGTCATCTCGACGGGGCCGTCCGGGTGGAGCGTCACCAGCGGGACGAGGTCGAACGCCTCGGTGACGCGGTCGCGGCGGTCGTCGGCATCACTCGAACTGGAGGTCGAAGTCGAGTTCCACGGTGTCGGTCACGTTGTCGTACAGCGGTGACGTCTCGGTGACCTCCTCGTGGAGTGCGCGGAGCTCCTCCTCGTCGGCGTCGGACTCGACGTACGTCGTGCAGCGAATCTCCTCGTACCCGGCACGGACCTCGTCGCTCATCCCGAAGAACCCGCGCAGGTCGATGTCGCCCTCGAACTCGAACCGCATGTCGTCTATCTCGATGCCCTTGGTCGCCGCGTGGCCGGCGTAGGTCACGCTAAGACAGGAACCGATGGCGGCGAGCAGTAGTTCCACGGCGTTCGGTCCTGCCCGGTCGCCGAACAGTTCCTCGGGCTCGTCGCCGACGATCGTGAACTCCTCGGACTCGACGGTCTCGCCCGCCTGTTCGAAGTTCGCGATGCGCGTCTCGCTCTCGAACCCGCCCGTCCACTCCGTCTCGGCGCTGAACGTGAACGACGCGAGGTCGGGGTCGTCTTCGACCGCTTCGAGCATCGTTCCCAGTTCGTCGACGTCGATGTCGTTGACGTTGGTCATGATTACTACGTCCAAGACCACAGACGGTGCGGACATCGAAGTCGCCTTCGGTGGCGGCGCAGTCTTCCCATTTCTGCCCCGCAGACGGGCCGCATATCTCGGGTGGGCTGCCGCCCCGCAACTCGGTTCAGACGTCCCGCCCGGCGGGTAGAGATGTCTAAAACACGCAATACTGTGGCGTCGGTCACCGTCCTTCCGTCGGTCGGTACCGCCGGCGCGGAACGGCCGTTCCGTCTCCGGAACGACCCTACCGTCGTCGGACGGTCATCTCGACGGGGCCGTCCGGGTGGAGCGTCACCAGCGGCACGAGGTCGAACGCCTCGGTGACGCGGTCGAGTTCGTACTTCCGGCCGAGAGTCGCCAGCACGTGCTTCGCCTCCCGGACGGCGAACCCGTCGCCGATGCACTTGCGCGGGCCGCCGCCGAACGGGAAGTACGCGAAGCCCGGGAGTTCCCGCCGGAACTCGTCGGTCCAGCGCTCCGGGCGGAACGACCACGGGTCGTCGAACCAGCGGCGGTCGTGGTGGACGACCCACTGTGGCGTCGAGACGACGCTCCCCGCCGGAATCCGGAACCCGCAGAGTTCGTCGTCCTCCCTGGCCTCTCGGTAGACGACGTAGGCGGGTGGGTAGAGCCGCATCGCCTCGGTGACGACCCTGTCGAGGACGTCGAGGTCCGCGAGGTCGTCGGCAGTCGGCGGGCCGTCCAGCGCGTCCACCTCCTCGTGGAAGCGCCGCTCGACATCGGGGTTGTCGGCGAGCAGCCACCACGCGTACGTCAGCGTCAGCGCCGTCGTGTCGTACCCCGCGAGCAGCATGGTCATCATCTGGTCGCGGACGAGTTCGTCGTCGACCGCGCCCGCCTCGTGCTGGCGCAGGAGGATGGCGAGCACGTCGTCGCCCTCCCGCCCCTCGTGCTGGCGGCGGAGTTCCCGGAGGACGCGTTCGAGCGTCTGGACCGAGCGCTGGTAGCGCACGTTGCGCGGCGTCGGCACGTCCTCGGGGACGAACACCTGCGGTCCGGGCCGGAACCGCTCGCCGACGTCCATCAGCGCGTCGGCGACGACCCGCTCCATCCCGTCGAGCTCGACGCCGAGCAGCGTCTCGACAACGATGCGGAGGGTGAGCTGCGACATCTCCGCGTGGACGTCGACGACGTCGCCGTCCGACCACGACGCGCCCGTCAGCTCGGCGTTCTCGACCATCTCCGACGCGTACGCGTCGAGGCGCTGGCCGAAGAACGCCGGCTGGAGCGCGCTGCGCTGGTCGCGCCACAGGTCGCCGTCGCTCGTCAGCAGCCCCTCGCCGAGCAGTCCCGCGAGCCCCTCGTCGTCGCCGAAGGTCGGCTTGCGGTAGCTCCCCGCGTTCCCGACGAGCACGCGCCGTATCGCCTCCGGATCGGTCACCTGGTAGACCTCCTGTCCGTACACGTCGATCGACACGACGTCGCCGAACTCGCGGGCCGCCCGTTCCATGAACCCGAGCGGGTCGTCGGCGTACTCCAGGCTGGTCCCCACCACCGGGAGGCCGGTCGGCCCGGCCGGTACACGGTTGGCCATAGACTCCGTTCGGCCGCAACGGATATAGAGTTCGTGCCCAACGCGTCCGAGCGGGCTACTCCGCTCCGTCGACCGCCTCGCGCTCGGCTTCGACCTGCTCGACGTACGCCGCCGTCACCGTCTCCAGGATGGCCTCGCCGGCCTCCGGCGTCGCCTTCCGCGGGTCGCCGAGCACGCCGTTCTCCGTTATCGACTCGAAGCCCTCGCTCAGCAGTCGCGCAGTCGAGAGGTCGCCCTCGTGGCCGACCGCCAGTTCGTCAGTGCGGACGAGGTCCTCGTCGACCGCCATGACGATGGCCGTCTCGGCCGCGCCGGCGTGGATCACCGGCTCCTCGTACTCGACGCCGGCCTCGCGCAACCCCTCGTTCAGCAGCTCCATGTGCTCGTCGAGGTCGCCCAGGACGACGACGTTCGCGTCGATCTCGCGGGCGATCTCGGGCGCGACGGCGTTGACGGGCGCGAAGTTCCCGCCGTGGGTCGGAACGAGCACGAGGTGTTCGAACCCGTGCTCGTCCAGCGACCTGCAGTACGCGCGGACGAGGTCCATCAGGGTCTCGGGCGGGACGGTGATCGTCCCCGGGAACTCCATGTGGTGGCCCGAGCAGCCGGGGCGGATGGTGGGCGCGGCCAGCGCGTCGCCGAGCCTCTCCGCGATGCGCCGCGCCAACTCGTCTCCGTCGAGCGTGTCCATGATGAGCGGCAGGTGCGGGCCGTGCTGTTCGACCGACCCGACGGCCACGACGGCGGTCCGCGTTCCGGACTCCAGCGCCGATTCGACCTCCGGCCAGGTGAGCTCTTCGAGTAGTACCGATTCTGGTGATGACATGCGTTGTCGCTCCGAAAAAGTGGCCCACCGCGACCGCGCAGACCGTCGAACGGCGACCGCCGTCCGAGGTGCTACCCGCTCCCGGTGATGGTTTTCGCGCGGCAGCGCAGAGCACTCCCGCGACAGAACTTGTTGCTACGGTGCCGATTACAGACGCTGCAGGTTCGTCGCGCGCGGGCCCTTGTCGGCCTGCTCGATGTCGAACTCGACTTCCTGACCCTCTTCGAGGTCAGGGCCACCAACGTCCTCCATGTGGAAGAAGACGTCCTCGTCCGCGTCGTCAGTCTCGATGAAACCGTAACCGCCCGTCTCGTTGAAGAAGTCAACCGTACCTTTCGCCATTGCGTTCTACCCAAACAACGCCATGCTTAAAAAGGTATGGACCTCCGCCGGGGTAGTGTGGTACGTTACCGGTGCACGTTAAATTTGGAGTGGCAAGGCTGATACTCGTCCAGCGAGTCACTACTGACCGAGATGTTACGGTGGGTTCGGCAGCAGTTCGAGACGGCGTACGAGCGACATCTGCGGCGGAGTATCTCCGGCGCGCCGACGCACGTCGCGGTCATCCAGGACGGCAACCGGCGCTACGCCAGAAAGGAGGGCGAGGACGCCACGGACGGCCACCGCGCGGGCGCGAAGACGACCGAACAGATCCTCTACTGGTGCGACGAACTCGGCATCGAGGAGCTGACCCTCTACACCTTCTCGACAGAGAACTTCGACCGGCCCGAGCACGAGCGCGAGGAACTGTTCGACCTGCTGGTGACGAAGCTCCGGGAGTTCGCCGACGCCGACCGCGTCCACGAGAACGAGGTCTGCATCCGCGTCATCGGTGACGAGTCGATGCTCCCCGAGCGGGTCCAGGACGCCGTCGAGTACGCCGAGCGCCGGACCCGCGAGTACGACGACTTCGTGCTGAACATCGCGCTCGCGTACGGCGGCCGCAACGAACTGCTGGGCGCAGCCCGCGACGTGGCGTGCGAAGTCGAGGACGGCGACCTCGCGCCCGAGGACATCACCGCCGAGACCATCGAGGACCGCCTCTACGACCGCCCGGTGCGCGACGTCGACCTCATCATCCGCACCGGCGGCAACGAGCGCACCAGCAACTTCCTGCCGTGGCACGCCAACGGCAACGAGGCGGCCGCGTTCTTCTGCACCCCCTACTGGCCGGAGTTCTCGAAGATCGACTTCCTGCGCGCGGTGCGGACCTACGAGTCGCGCGAGGAGTCGTTCCGCCAGGCGAAGGTCCAGCGCGCGCTCGCGCTCGTCCGCGCAGTCGGCGGCGTCGAACTCGACGAGGCGCGCTCGGTCATCCAGCGCTTCCGCGACTACCTGCCGGACGGGACCACCGCGGAGGAACTGGAGAGCCTGGAGGAGCGGTCGGCAGACTGAGCCCCGGAGAATCGAGATCCTGTCTCCACGTCGCTACTGTCCGAACCGCCGCTGTCGGTGCTTGTAGTCGAGGATCGCGCGCAGGTAGTCGCGCTTCCGGAAGTCGCGCCAGTTCACGTCGGTGAAGTAGAGCTCCGAGTACACCGACTGCCAGATCATGAAGTCCGAGAGGCGCTCTGCGCCGGTCTTGATGACGAGGTCGGGGTCGGTCGGGAAGACCAGGCGGGATTCGACCGCCTCCTCGTCGACCGCCGCTGCGGCGGTCGCGCCGGCGGCGACGTCCTCGGCGACCGCTCGCACCGCCTTGGCGAACTCGTGTTTCCCGCCGAGGCCGATGCTCACCTGTATCGGTGCGTCGGCGCGCTGGGTGTCGTCGGGGCCGCGGACGGCGACCGGTTGCGGTGCTTCGACCCCCTCGAGTTCGCGTTCGAGCGTCGGCACCGCTCCCGGGTCGAGGACGCTGACGTACACTGTCACGCGCTCGGCGCCGTAGTCGAACGCCCAGCCGAAGAACTGGCCCAGGGTCCGGTAGGCGCCCTGTTCCAGCAGGTCGCGCTCGGTGATGACGACGGCGATGTGGCGGGGCGGGTCGGCGGGGTTGCGGCGGACGCGGGCGGCGAGGTATCGGTCGTACAGTCCCACTGTTCACTCGATGGTCCCGGACGAACATTAAGCGTGACGACCTCGCCGCTGATGAACTCTCGATGACAGGACGCTCCCGGCCTCGCCGAGAACAACGGCGACCGCGACCCGGTCTGTCGGAGGTGTGCCGGGGGTGCCAGTTTATGCCGGTTGCCGCCGACGGGGCTAGCATGGAACACGTCGACTACGTCTACACGTTCGGTATGGACGACGAGGAGGTCGAGCGGCATCTCCGGGAGGCGATGACGGGCGTCCTCTCGCTCGCGCGGGACGACGACGCGTACGCGGTGCCCGTGGGCTGTCACTACGACGGCGACCGACTGCTACTCCGCCTCGCGGTCGAGTCGGGCGGCGAGAAGATGTCGTTCGTCGAGGAGACGGGGCAGGCCTGCTTCGTCGTCTACGAGGCGACGACCGACGAGTCCTGGAGCGTCCTCGTCGTCGGGAGCCTCCGCGAGACGACGGAGGAGTTCACCGACACCCAGGTCAACGAGTGGTTCGCGCCGCTGCGGGTGTTCAGCGAGGCCATCGACGAGGTCGAACCCGTGCTGTACGAACTGGAGATGGACACCATCGCCGGTCGCACGACGTAGGGCTGGCCGCACTGACTCCGCTTCGGAACCCTCCCGTCTGTACGTGTATGTTCCTCACAGTTCGAAACGTTTGACTACGTTCGGGGACGTCTCTCTCCGTCGACCTCTTAGAAGGGTACTACTGTCGGTAGTTTCACTTCGCGTACAATGAGTCGACGCCTGCGCCGGCTTCTTCCGAGACGGCTCCGACAGAGTTACGCGGCCACGTTCGCACTCACGCTCGCTGCGCTCGTGGTCGTGACCGGGGCGTTCGGGGGGTACATGTACCTGCACGCCGGGTCCGTCCTCCAGGAGGACACGAAGTCGGAGTTGACGACGACGTCCGACATCGAGGCGGACCACGTCGATGCGTGGTTCACGCGGAAGCACCAGCGGTACGAGACGCTGCCGAAGTCGGTCGCCTTCCCCAACGACAACTACAAGCAGATCTCGACGCTGCTGACCGACGCGGTCCAGCAGAGCGACCACGTCGAAGGGATGTACTACGTCGACCGAACGACGGGGGACGTCGTGCTCGATTCGGGGAGTCCAGTGCCGGTCACGGCGGAGGGGACGTTGCGAAAGGCGGTCGGCCAGCGCGTCTCTGCGGCGGCGAGCGAGGAGGTGAACTCGTCGGGGGCGTTCCGACTGTCGACCGACGGGTCACCGTTCGTGGTGTTCGTCGCGCCAGTGCCGGCCTACGAGCATCGGAGCCTCGTCGCGCTCGTGAACGTCGAGAGCCTGTCGGGGGCGTTGCTCGACGACGTCGAGGGTGAGGTCGTCGTCGTCGACGGCACCGGCCGGACCGTCATGGCGACCGACAACCGGTCGCTGCTCACCCGGGACGGCCTCGGCGTGACGTACGGGTCGTCGAAGGGGTTCACGACGGCCAACGGCAGCGCGGTCGGGTACGCGCCGCTCGAATCTCGCGACTGGACCGTGACGACGCGACTCCCGACCAGCGAGGCGTTCGCCCTCCAGTCGGACATCTCGACCCAGATACTCGCGCTCGTGGCGCTGACCCTGCTCTGTGCCGGACTCGTCGGTCTGACGATCGGACGCGGAACCGTCGGGGCGGTGCGTGACCTCTCCGCCAGCGCCGAGCGCCTCCGCGACGGCGACCTCGACGACCCGATAGAGACCGACCGCGAGGACGAGATCGGCGACCTCTTCCGGGCCTTCGACGCCATGCGGCGCTCCCTCCGCGACGAGATACGCGAGGCCGAGCGAGCCAGAGAGCAGGCAGAGGACGCACGCGAGGAGGCCGAACGCTCGCGTCTCGACGCGGAGCAGGCCCAGGAGCGGACCGAACGCGCACAGCGCGACGCGGAACGGGCGCGCGAGGAGGCCGAACGGCTCAACGACCACCTCATCGACCGCGCCAGCGAGTACGGCGACGTCATGGCCGCCTGCGCGGAGGGCGACCTGACCCGCCGCATGGACCCCGACGCGCAGGTCGAGGCGCTGGCGGCGGTCGCCCACTCGTTCAACGCGATGATGGACGAACTCGAACGCACCGTGGGTGCCACCCGGGCGTTCGCGGCGACGGCGGACGAGGCGAGCGACGCGGCCGCCGAGCGCGTCGCCGCCGCGGCCGAGGCCAGCGAGACCGTCAGCGAGTCAGTCGCGGAGATATCCGCGGGGACCGACGAACAGGACCGGAACCTCCAGCGCGTCGCCGCCGAGATGGAGGACCTCTCCTCGACCGTCGAGGAGGTGGCCGTCTCCGCGGACGAGGTGGCCGACCGCGCCGAGCGCGCCGTCGAGGTGGGTGCCGACGGCCGCGAGGCCGCCCGGGACGCGCTCGCGGAACTCGACGCCATCGAGGAGCGGACCGAGGAAGCGGTCGCGCGCATCGAGCACCTCGACGAGACGGTCGCCGAGATAGAGGACGTGGTCGGTCTCATCGCCGAGGTGGCACAGGAGACGGACACCATCGCGCTGAACGCCTCCATCGAGGCCGCCCGCGCCGAGGAAGGCGGTGAGGGTTTCGCCGTCGTCGCCGAGGAGGTGAAGTCGCTCGCCGAGGAGGCCACGTCGGCGGCGGACGGCGTCGAGGAGCAGATCGCCGCGGTCCGTCGCCGGACGGACGAGACGGTCGACGCGATGCACGAGACGCGCCAGCGCGTGGCCGACGGCAGCGACGCCATCTCCGGCGCGCTCTCCTCGCTCTCGGCGATCGAGGACGAGATAGCCGACACGAACGCCGGCGTCCAGCAGATCGACGCCGCGACCGACGACGGCGCCGAGTCCGCCGCCGAGGTCGTCGCTATGGCCGAGGACGTCGCCGAAATCGCCGCGGAGATGACCGACGCCTCCGAACGCGCTGACGCCGTCGCCGACGAACAGACCGAGACCCTCGCGGCCGTCTCCGAGACGGTCGCGGACCTCTCCGGGCGGACCGAACTGCTCCGTGACCGCCTCGCGACGTTCGAGGTGCGCGACGGGCGTGAGACGACTGGAGACGAGGGCGGCGAGACGGCCAGTCGCTCCCTGTCGAAGGGGTAGCCCCTACACTCTCAGCCGTACCGCGTCCTCGGTGATGTCCGCGACGAAGTTGTCGTTGAGGTGATAGACCTCGCGGTTGACAGTGCCCGTCCAGCGGAGGTCCTCCAGGATGTCCCGGTCGGCCCCGGCGGCGACCTCGACGTACAGCGACCCGTGGTCGACGTGGTCGACGGTCCCGATCTCGGTGCCGTCGGCCGCGACGACCCGCTTGCCCACGTGCTTGTCGGTGAACTCTGCCGTCATGCTCGACAGTTCGGCCCGCGCCCTCGTGTGCGTTCGGGCCGCGTTCGAGCGCTGTCCCGGCCGAAACCGTTTTCTAGATGATATCTGAACGGCTGTTCTGGACGAACGAGAGCCCGCGGCGGTCCGCGAGACCGTCCTGGGGAACGCCGAGGCCCTGCTCGCGGACGTCGAGGCGCGGTGGGGCGACGTCACGCGCCTCGACCCGCTCGTCGTCTCGCCGCTCTCCGGCGACGACGGGCCGTTTCCGGCGAGTGCGGCGGCGTTCCGCGACCGGTTCTACCCCTACGCGGCGGGGGCCGTCGTCACCGACGACGCGGGTCGCCTCCTGTGCGTCGACAGCGAAGTCGCGGACGTCGCGTGGTTCGCCCCCGACGAACTGCCGGACCTCCGGGAGTACGACTGGATCGCCGCACACCTCTCGGCGGTCGACGGGACGGCGACTCAGTAGCCGAGGCGGTCGAGCGTCCCCGCGAGCCGGTCCGGGTAGGGGTCGCCGAAGTAGTAGACGTGGACGAGCAGCGGGTAGAGTACGTACACGTCCCGGCGTTCGTCGAACCCAGGGTCGATACCCCGCCGGGCGTCGTAGCGGTCGAAGAAGACGTCCCCGAAGGTGTCGGTCCAGTCGACGTACGCGAGTTCGACCTCCGCGTGGGCGTAGTAGGTCGCCGGGTCGAGGAACGCCGCCACCCTGCCGTCGCGCGCGAGGACGTTGTTCGTCCAGACGTCGCCGTGGATCAGCGACGGGGCGTCCGGTTCGACCAGCAGGGCGTCGCAGTCCTCGGCGACCGACAGGACGCGCTCGTGGAGGGCCGGCGTGAGTCGCCCGGCGTCGCGGGCCACCTCGGCGGCGTACCGGAGCCGCCGGTCGCGGTAGAACGCGACCCAGGAGTCGGTCCACGGGTTCGGCTGGCGCAGCGTCCCGGTGAGCGTGTCGCGCTCGAAGCCGAACGCCGGCGCGGTCGTCCGGTGAAGCGCCGCGAGGTGGTCGGCGGCGTCGCGCTCGACCGACGGGGAGATCTCCGCGTCCCCCTCGACGTACTCCAGCAGGAGCAGGTCGTCGGTAGCGGATTCCACTGCGGGGACGGGGAGGCCGGCGTCGCCGAGGTGGGTCAGCATCTCGCTTTCGACGGAGAGGGGCGTCTCGCCGGTCTTCGCCACGAGCGGGTCGCGGTCGGCGAAGTCGACGCGGTAGACGGTGCCGATCTCGCCGCCGTCGAGTTCGACGAGCGCCGTGGGTCGGTCGCCGGTGCGGTCGGCGACGCGGTCTGCGAGGTCGGTCGGCATCGAGCGGTCGTTCTCGTCCGGGGTACGTAACTCGTCCGTCCGCGGAGCGCCTCGCCGGTGGTGCTTGGCCGGGACAGTAAAACCGTGACCACCTCGAAAGCCCCGCCCACCGTCGGTCGGTCGAGCGGCCGATACAGATGGACTGGATGAGGCGGCTTGAGGAGAGCGGTCCGCGAGAGCACGCGACCGAAGCGAGCGCGTAATGAGGGCACGCTCACGAACGAGACGTCGGGAAACTGTGCAAGCTTCACGGCAAAGCCTATACTGTCACTAACCCAACTCGATACATGGCCGTCTTCCCGCTTACACCGAAGGAACTCCAGATACTACGAATTCTCTTCGTAATCCCTGTCCTCGTCGGTATCGTCGGGCGTGCGCTCGCTGGCGGTTCCGCACTGGAAGCTGTCGCTGTAGGCGGCGTGCTTGGCGGACTGTACTTCTTGCCACTCGCACTCATCTACTTCGTGTATCTGTTCGGGAAGCGCCGCTCGACGAAGCACACCTGACCCGATCCCGCTGTGACCGATACGCGCCCCGTATTCGGCACGAACTCAGAAACCCAACCTTGCTGATGGTTTCGACGAGACTTCGGATTCGAACATCGCCGCGTCGACCGGGCAAGCGTTTTTATAGGGTGACGAGCATACGAGTCGGTATGCGACGGAGGGTCCGTCCGGCGGCGATGCGTATGCGTGGCCAGCAGTAGCGCCGAGTGGACCCTCCCGGACCGACGCGCGGCCGGTTCTGCGGTGGTGAAACTCGGCTGACCGGGCACCGCTTTCCAGCCACTGCGTACTCACCGAACCACGACAGATGCGAGAGACACCGAAACCGGCGGGTTTTACACCCGCAACGAAGGAGTTGATAGCATGAGCCACGACGACTATCCGACCGACGACCCCGCGGTGGTGACCTGCGGGCTCCCCTACGCCAACGGCGACCTGCACATCGGTCACCTGCGGACGTACGTCAGCGGCGACGTCACGTCGCGCGCGCTGCGAAAGCTGGGCCAGGAGACGGCGTTCGTCTCCGGGTCCGACATGCACGGCACCCCGGTGGCCGTCAACGCCGAGGAGGAGGGCGTCACGCCACGTGAGTTCGCGCTCCGTCACCACGAGAAGTACGAGGAGACGTTCCCGAAGTTCAACGTCGAGTTCGACAACTACGGCCACACGGACGACGAGACGAACACGGAGCTCACCCGCGACATCGTCCGCACGCTCGACGAGGAGGGGTACGTCTACGAGAAGGAGATCAAGGTCGCCTGGGACCCCATCGAGGACGAACCGCTGCCCGACCGCTACGTCGAGGGCACCTGCCCGTACTGCGGCGCGAAGGCGCGCGGCGACGAGTGCGACGAGGGCTGCGGCCGCCACCTCGAACCCGGCGAGATAGAGGATCCCCACAGCATCCGGACGGGCAATCCCGCGGAGTACCGCGACCGCGAGCACCGGTTCTTCCGCGTCTCGGAACTGCAGGAGTACCTCCAGGGGTTCATCGACCGCCTCGAAGGCACCAGCAACGCCCGCAACCAGCCCCGCGAGTGGATCGAGGGCGAACTCCAGGACTGGTGTATCACCCGCGACATGGACTGGGGCATCGACTACCCCGACAGCGACGCGTCGGAGGGGCATCGAGACGGAGACGGCGAAGCCGTCGACGAGGACGCAGACGACCTGGTCCTGTACGTCTGGGTCGACGCTCCCATCGAGTACATCGCCTCGACGAAGCAGTACACCGAGCGCGTCGGCCCCGGGGAGTACGACTGGGAGCAGGTCTGGAGGGAGGAGGGAGAGATAATCCACATCATCGGCCGCGACATCATCCAGCACCACACCGTCTTCTGGCCGGCGATGCTCCACGTCGCGGGGTACAACGAGCCCCGCGCCGTCGTCGCCAGCGGGTTCGTCAACCTGAACGGCAAGGGCTTCTCGACGAGTCGCAACCGCGCCGTCTGGGCCGACGACTACCTCGCGGAGGGGTTCCATCCGGACCTCGTCCGCTACTACCTCACGACGACCGGCGGCTTCCAGCAGGACGTCGACTTCTCGTGGGACCGCTTCCAGGAGCGGGTCAACGGCGAACTCGTCGGCGCGGTCGGTAACTTCGCCTACCGCTCGCTTTTGTTCGCCGCGCGCAACTTCGACGGGACGCCGGACGCCGGGGTCTCAGACGAGGTCCGCGAGCGCATCGAGGAAGCCGTCGACGAGTTCCGGGCGGCGGTCAACGACTACTCGCTCAAGCGACTCGGCGAGGCCGCCACCGCGCTCGCGGCGTTCGGCAACGAGTACATCCAGCGCAACGAGCCCTGGAAGCTGACCGACGACGACCCCGAGCGGGCCGCCCAGGTCATCCGCGACTGCGTCCAGATCGCGAAGGCGCTGGCCGTGCTGCTCGCCCCGGTCCTGCCCGGCAAGGCCGACGAGCTCTGGTCGCAACTCGGCGAGGACGGCTCCGTCCACGACGTCGCGGTCGAGGCCGCCCTCGAAGCGCCGCCGGCCGACTTCGGCGAGCCGTCGGAGCTGTTCGAGAAGATCGAGGACGAGCGCGTCGAGGAGCTGAACGAGAACCTGCAGGAGCGCATCGAAGCGGCTACGGCGGACGAGGAGAAAGCGGACGACGAGGACGAAGACATGAGCGAGGACATCGAACCCATCGACGACGAACGCATCGGCTTCGAAGAGTTCCAGGACCTCGACCTGCGGGTCGCCCGCATCGAGGACGCCGAGCCCATCGAGGGCGCGGACGACCTCGTCAAGCTGACGGTCGACGTCGGCGTCGAACAGCGCCAGATCGTCGCCGGCATCAAGCAACTCCACGACCTGGACGACCTTCCGGGGACGAAGATCGTCGTCGTCGCCAACCTCGAGAAGGCCGAGCTGTTCGGCACCGAGAGCAACGGCATGCTGCTCGCGGCGGGCGAGCAGGCCGACCTGCTGACGACCTACGGCGACGCCGAACCCGGCACGAAGATCAAGTGAGAACGCCGTCCGCGACGGCTCCGGACACCCCGATTTTACACTCGAACCCGAGTTAACACTGGCTTTTTCACGTGGCCTGGCGAACGTGCAAGCATGAGAAACGCGAAGATCGTCTGCACGCTCGGCCCCGCGTCGAGCGACCGGAGCACGGTCAGGAACCTGGCGGAGGCCGGGATGACCGTCGCCCGGATCAACGCCAGCCACGGAACCCGCGAGGACCGCGCCGACCTCATCGACACGGTGCGACGGGTCGACGAGGCGACGTCGCAGCCGCTCGCTGTGATGCTCGACCTCCAGGGTCCCGAGATCCGCACCGCCCCAACCGACGAGCCGGTCCACCTCGAGACCGGTTCGACCGTCCGGTTCGTCCCGGGCGACGAGGTGACGGCCGACGCGGTCGGTATCTCGGTCTCCCTCTCGAACGCCGACCCGGGCGACCGCATCCTGCTCGACGACGGTCGCATCGAGACGGTCGTCGACCACGTCGAGGGCGAGGACGTCGTCGTCCGCGTCGAGAACGGCGGCGACCTGGCGAGCCGCAAGGGGGTCAACGTCCCCGGCGTCGAACTCGGCCTCGACACCGTCACGGAGAAGGACCGCGAGGACCTGCGGCTCGCCGCCGGCGAGCGTCCCGGGCAGGACGCGACGGTGGACGACCTCGAACGGACGGTCGACTTCGTCGCTGCGAGCTTCGTCCGCGACGCCGACGACGTGCTGGCGGTGAACAAGGTCCTGGAGGACCTCGGTGCCGACGTTCCCATCGTCGCGAAGATCGAGCGCCGCGGCGCGGTCGAGAACCTCGGCGAGATCATCGACGCCGCCTACGGCGTGATGGTCGCCCGCGGCGACCTCGGCGTCGAGTGCCCGATGGAGGACGTGCCGATGATCCAGAAGCGCATCATCCGTAACTGCCAGGCCGAGGGCGTCCCCGTCATCACCGCGACCGAGATGCTCGACTCGATGGTCCACGCGCCGCGGCCGACGCGCGCGGAGGCGTCCGACGTCGCCAACGCCGTGCTCGACGGCACGGACGCGGTGATGCTCTCCGGCGAGACGGCGGTCGGCGACCACCCCGTGCGCGTCGTGGAGGCGATGGACCGCATCGTCCGCGAGGTCGAGTCCAGCGGCGAGTACGACGAGACGCTCGAACAGCGGGTCCCGACCGCCGACGACACCCGCACGGACGCCCTGGCGCGCTCGGCGCGCTACCTCGCCCGCGACATCGGCGCGAGCGCCATCGTCGCGGCCAGCGAATCCGGCTACACCGCGCTGAAGGTGGCGAAGTTCCGCCCGCCAGTCCCCGTCGTGGCGACGACCCCGAACCACCGTGTGCGCCGCGAACTCGCGCTCTCCTGGGGCGTCAACGCCCAGTACTCCGACCTCGGCGACAGCGTCGAGACCATCATCGACGACGGCGTGCAGGCCGCCCTCGACGCCGGCGTCGCCGAGAGCGGCGACACGGTGGTCGTCCTCTCTGGCATGATGAGCGAACTCGACACCCAGGACGCGACGAACATGCTGAAGGTTCACGTCGCGGCCGAGACCATCGCCACCGGCCGCAGCGTCGTCCGGGGCCAGACCGTCGGTCCCGTCGAGCGCACGGCGACCGGCGACCTCACCGGCATCCCGGAGGGCACCATCCTCGTCCTCGACCCCGACTTCGACGGCGAGTTCACCGGCGACGCGACGCGGCTGGCGGGCATCGTCGACGCCCGTCCCGGCATGACCGGCTACCCGGCGATGATCGCCCGCGAACTGGAGATTCCGATGATAAGCGGTGCGCCGCTGGGGGCCCGCGTCGGCGACGGCGACGTCGTCACCCTGAACGCCGAGCGTGGCGTCGTCTACGACGGCGACGTCCGCTCGCGCGAGCGACGCTGAGCGACTGTCGAGCCGGTCGCCTTTTGTTGCGCCGGCCCGTACCGGCATCCATGTCCGACTGGAAGTACGACCTCGACGAGGTCGGCGACGATGCGTCCCCGACCGCGGACGAGCGGGACGAACCGCTCGAACCCGGCTCGCCGTCGATAGAGAACGCGGCGTTCGTCCTGCTCGGCGTGCTCTCGATGCTGCTCGTCTTCGTCCGCATCCTCGTCTTCTGAGCCGGGGCGACCGCGTAGCCGCCCTGTTCCGTTCACCCGCCCGCGCTCTCCGCTTCGAGTTCGCTGACTAGCTCCGACAGCGTCGCCAGGTCGTACTGGCCGGGCGCGGTCGCGTCGGCGGCGTCGACCGGCGCGTACCCGATCTTCGACCCGTACAGCGGGGCGACGGCCCGGGAGTGCCGGCCCGCCTCGCCCATCGCCATCGTCGCCACGGTCCGTCCCTCGGCGTCGAGTTCGTCGGTCACGGCGAGGAGGTCGAGGACGTCCCGTCGCGACTCCGCGGTCACGGCGAGCTTGCCGACGTCCGCGCGGTCGGTCGCGGTGACGAGTAGCTCACGCATCGACGCGCAGTCCGGCGTCGCCTGGAAGTCGTGGACGGAGGCGACGACGGCGACGTCGCGGTCGCGGGCGTGCTCGGCGACGCGAGCGCCGTCCTCGAGCAGACTCTCGAGTTCGACGTCGACCGCCTCGACCGCCGGGTGGTCGACCGCCGCTTCGAGTTTGTCGAGGCGCTCGTCGCCGTCGGGGGCCTCGCCGCCCTCCCACGTGACGCGGTTGGTGACGAGTATCGGCAGGTCGCCGTCGTAGTCGTCGAGCGCGGCCAGTGGGTCGGTCGCGAGGTCCATCCGGAACTCGACGGCGTCGGCGTGGGGGTCGGCCCGCGACGCCGCGTCGAGGTCGGCCGTGCTCGCCGCGAGGACGAACGAGTCGAACTCCATGCCGGTGCGTCGTCGCGCACGGGCAAAAGAGTCCCCGGTTGCCGGTAGTTCTCCGGCGCGTCACCCGGTGTACGGTTCGTGGGTGGCGACGAACCGGTCGCCGGGGTGGTCGGCCTCGACGCGGTCGACGTCCGTGACCGCGTAGAACTGCAGGTCCTCCTCCTGGCGGGTCTTCACCGGGAAGTCGTAGTTCGCGGCGTCGTAGCCGAGGTCGCCGTCGTGCTCGCGGGCGAACCGCCGGTGGGCGTCGAGGCGCTCGTCGGCCTTCCGGCGCGAGAGCGCGGGCGCCTCGGCGGCGCGGTCGTCGAACACGCCCGTGAACTCCGCGTCGAGTTCGTACCCCACCGAGTTCCGCCCGGCGACCATCGCGGCCAGCGAGGTGGTGCCGGTTCCCCAGAACGGGTCGAGGACGGTGTCGCCGTAGACGGAGTACATGTTGACGAGACGGTATGGGAGCTCGAAGGGGAAGGCAGCCGAGCGCTCGCGGAGGTCGCCGTGGTCGAGGTCCTGGGTCTCGCCGCGGACGTCGGTCCAGAGGTCGGAGAACCAGCGGTTGCGCTCCTCCCAGAAGTACGCCGCCTCGTACCGGCGGTCGGCCCCCGGCTCCAGCTCGCGCGGGTCGCCGTTCCGGAAGATGAGGACGTACTCGTGTTCGAGCGCGGCGTAGGCGTTCGGCGGCACCATCCCCGAGCCCATGAACTTCGTCAGGCGGTTCGACGGCTTGCGCCAGAGGATGTCCGGCAGCGGTCGCAGGCCGCGGTCCTGGAGGTCGCGGGTCACCCTGGCGTGGTTCGGGAACAGCTGAAAGGAGTCGTCGACTTTCCGGGTGGCGTCGCCGACGTTGACGGCTGCGACGCCGCCGGGCGCCAGCACGCGCGACAGCTCCGCCCAGACGGCGTCGAGGGCGTCGTGCATCGCCTCGTAGGCGGCGTCGCCGTCGCCGCTGTCCAGGTGCTCGCCGACGGCGGGGTCGAGGTCGGCGAACAGGTCGTCCCACATCTCGATCATCGGATACGGCGGGGAGGTGACGACGAGGTCGACCGAGTCGTCCGGCACCGTCGTCATCGCCGCCGCGTCGCCGACGTGTATCTCGTGCTCGGTCTTCATTTCGGTCGCTACGGGAACGTTTCACCCCCCACAAAAACATCTTTTCAAACGGTCGGGCGTTCGCAGCGCCTGGCGCTCCGGGCGTTACAGCGCGACGGTGCCTTCCTCGGCCTCGAGGAGTTCGTGGTAGCGGTTGCGGATGGTGACCTCGCTGATGTCGGCCACATCGCTGACCTCGGCCTGCGTGGTCTTCTCGTTGGTGAGGAGGGCGGCAGCGTAGACGGCGGCGGCGGCGAGGCCGACCGGCGACTTCCCGCTGTGGACGCCCTGCTCCTTGGCGGTCTTCAGCAGCGACCGCGCGCGGTGCTCGGCCTCGTCGGAGAGGTCGAGCCCCGACGCGAACCGCGGGACGTAGCTCTCGGGGTCCGCGGGCTTCACCTCGAGGCTCAGTTCGCGGACGACGTAGCGGTAGGTGCGCGCGACCTCGCTCTTCTCGACGCGGCTCACGTCCGCGATCTCGTCGAGGCTGCGGGGGACGCCGGCCTGGCGCGCCGCGGCGTAGACGCAGGCCGTCGAGACGCCCTCGATGGAACGGCCGGGGAGGAGGTCCTCGTCGAGCGCGCGGCGGTAGATGACCGACGCCGTCTCGCGGACGTTCTCGGGAAGGCCGAGGGCGCTGGCCATGCGGTCGATCTCGCCGAGCGCCTGCTTCAGGTTGCGCTCTTTCGAGTCGCGGGTGCGGAAGCGCTCGTTCCACTTGCGCAGGCGCTGCATCTTCTCGCGCTGGCGCGACCCCAGCGAGTTGCCGTAGGCGTCCTTGTCCCGCCAGTCGATGTTCGTCGACAGCCCCTTGTCGTGCATCGTGTTCGTCGTCGGTGCCCCGACGCGGGACTTCTCGTTCTTCTCCTTGGCGTCGAAGGCGCGCCACTCCGGCCCGCGGTCGACGTTGTCCTCCTCGACCACGAGACCGCAGTCCTCGCAGACGGTCTCGCCGTGCTCGGAGTCGGTGATGAGGTTGCCGCTGCACTCGGGGCAGCTCTCACCCTCGTCTCGCTGGTCCTCTACCTCGTTCTCGTCGGCCCTGTTCCGCGCTCGGATGGTCGTGTCTGGCATGATTGATACACCTCTCTGGACGAGAGTGCGTCGGCTACCGGGCAGGGGAAAACCTGAAAAACCCGGCGCGTGAATTCTTAACTTGCGGTTATTCCGAAACTCACTTAAAGCCATCGATGCTGGCTGCCCGCGGGTTCGTGAAACAGTCACACGGGACGTGAGCCGCCTGTCCAACGTCGGACGAACCAAAAGTTTAAGCGTAATGTTCGACGCGAAGGGTTTACCCCCGAAGGGCGTGGAGGAAAACAGCGTGACTGCCCCGACCGTCGTCTCGCTTGCCCCCAGCGCGACCGAAACGCTCCGGGCGCTCGACGCGACCGACTCCCTCGCCGGCGTCACGCACCACTGCGACGCCGACGCGCCGCCGGTCGGCGGCTGGTTGAACCCCGACTACGACGTCGTCGACGACTGCGACCCCGACGTCGTCCTCACCGCCGACCCGCTCCAGCGCGAGGTGCGCGACCGCCTTCGCGAGCGCGGCCACCGCGTCGCGCACGTCGAACCGAGAACGCTGGGCGAGGTCGTCGAGTCGTTCGTCGACGTCGCCCGCGCCGTCGGCCGCGAGCGCGCCGGCCACGACCTCGCCTGGCGCGCCCGCAGTCGCATCGACCGCGTCCGCCGACTCACGCGCGACCGCGACCGCCCGACCGTCTACTGCGAGGAGTGGTCGGACCCGCCGACCGCCGCCGGCAACTGGGTCCCCGACGCGGTGCGGGCCGCGGGCGGACGCTACCCCTTCGTCCCGTCGGGCGAGCGCTCCCGGGAGGTCGACCGCGAGACGGTCGAGGACGCCGCGCCCGACCACGTCGTCCTCCACGTCTGCGGGCACGGCGAGCGTAGCGACCCGACCGCCGTCACCGGACGCGACTGGGCCGTCCCGGCCGTCGAGCGCGACGCCGTCCACGTGCTCGACGACTCCCTGCTCAACCAGCCGAGTCCGCGCCTCCTCGACGGCGTCGAGACCCTCGCGGCCCGTCTGCACCCCGACGCGGTCGGCCGTCAGTCCTGACCCCTCCGCGGGACCGGTTCCGGGCCCGGTCGATTTCTCGGCCCGGTCGACCCGGAGAACGCGCGGGCTAACCGGTCGCCCGCACGCCGTCCACCGCCGTCACGTCGTGCGCATCCCGACCGTAACCCGGCGGCAGGACGGGCGGGAATCAGCGTCGATTCGAACGGATGGTCGCTCCCGCCGGTCCGTCCGGCATCGCGCTCGTCGTCTGACACCCGCGCGAACGTCTCGGTCGTCCGACCGGTTTCTCCGGTGTTTCCGCGACGGTAACGGGCGCGTAACCCGTAATCGAGGCAGAACTTTCAATGCCGTCCTCGTCGTCGGTCGTTGCAACATGACACTCGATTCCGCCGTCGTGCTGGCCGCCGGGGAGGGACGGCGGCTCCGGCCACTCACGCGCAACCGACCGAAGCCGATGCTGCCGGCGACCACGCGCCCAGTTCTGGAGTACGTCCTCGACGCGCTCGTGACGGCGGACGTCGAGCGCATCCACCTCGTCGTCGGCTACAAGCGCGACCGGGTGCGCGAGCACTTCGGCTCCTCGTACCGCGGCGTGCCGCTCTCCTACGTCGTCCAGGACGACCGTCTCGGGAGCGGCGACGCCCTACTGTCGGCTCGCGGTGCGGTCGAGCCTCCGTTCCTGGCGGTCAACGGCGACCAGATCCTCGACCCGGCGATGGTCGCAGACGTGTGCGAGGCGTTCGAACGGGGCCGGGAGCGACCGACGGTGGCGCTGGCCGCCGTCGAGCGCGACGACCTCGCGCAGTACGGCGCGGTCGTGCTCTCGGACGACCGCGTCACCGAACTCGTCGAGAACCCCGGGACCGACGCCTACCGCCTGCTCAACGCCGGCGTCTACGCCTTCGACGACGGCGTCTTCGAGGCGATCGAGTCCACGCCGCGCGACGCCGGCGACCTGGCGCTGACCGACACGCTGCGACGCCTCGTCGCCTCCGAGACCACCGTCCGGGGCGTCCGGACGGACGGCGTCTGGCTCGACGCGAGTCGACCGTGGCACCTGCTCGACCTGGCCCACGAACTGCTCGTCCGCGGCCGCGTCGACGAACCCGAGCGCGATGACCGGGTCTGGGTCGCCGACGAGGCGACCGTCCACGAGAGCGCCACGTTGCGACCGCCCGTCGTCGTCGGCCCGCACAGCGAGGTCCGGGCGGGCGCCGTCGTCGGTCCGTTCGCCACCCTCGGCGTGGACGCGACGGTCGGGGCGAACGCCGTCGTCGAGCGGTCCGTCCTCGACGCCGGCACCCGGGTCGGGGCGAACGCGACCCTGCTCGACTGCGTGACCGGCCAGGACGTCCGCCTCGGCGCGGGAACGACCGTCCCGGGCGGCCCCGGCGACGTGCGCGTCGACGAGGTCGTCCACGAGGACCAGCGACTCGGCGCGTTGCTCGCCGACCACGTCCGGGCCGGCGGGAACGCAAGCTTCGTCCCTGGGACGCTCGTCGGTCCCGGGACGACCATCGACGCCGGCGCTTCGGTCGCCGGAACCGTCGCCGAGCAGGCCACCCTGGTCCGCTGACGCGGACCGACGCTCTTCTCACCGGTTGTCACAGAACAATTTTTCACATTATAAAAAGATATTTCTCGCCGCGCACAGCAACCAACGCGTACGGTCGAACGGCGTCGACGCCTGAATTCGGACGTCGTCGTCCGCGCGAACGAAATTGCCACGCCGTCGTCTGGTGAATCGAAGGGGCTATAAGCGTGCTAGAACAGTTTGAGGATATGGCTTCCGAGCGGCCGCCCGTCTCCGTCATCATCCCTGTCTACAACGACCCCCGAGGGATTCGGATGACGCTCGACGCCGTCACCGACCAGACGTACCCGTCGGCGGCGTACGAGATACTGGTCGTCGACAACGGGTCGGAGGACGACACGCGCGAGGTGGTCCGGGAGTACTGCGACCGCTTCCCAGACCTCGTGACGCTCCTCGTCGAGGACGAGGTCCAGGGGCCGGCAGCCGCGAGGAACGAAGCGATACGGAACGCGAACGGCGACATCCTCGCGTTCGTCGACGCCGACATGACCGTCGAGGAGTCATGGCTCGAGGACGCCGTCGAGTCGCTGGAGGCCAACGACTGGGACTACATGGGCTGTGACGTCGACATCTACGTCGAGGACGGGAAGGACACGCTCACGGCCCGGTACAACCAGATCTTCGGCTTCCCCATCCGGCGATACATCGAGGAACAGCAGTTCTCGGGGACGGGCTGTCTGGTCACGCGGAAGGAGGTGTTCGACGAGGTCGGCCTGTTCGACGAGCGCCTGTTCTCCGGCGAGGACGAGGAGTTCGGCAACCGGGTGTACGACGCCGGCTTCGACCAGCACTTCCAGCCCGACATCACGATGTACCATCCCGCCCGGTCGTCGCTGTCCTCGTTCCTGAAGAAACACTTCCGGCTGGGCCGCGGAAAGGCGCAGATGCAGCGCTACCATCCCGAACGCGTCGAGAAGCCGAGCGTCCTGAACCCGCGGCACTACCTGCCGCCTCACCCCGGCCGATTCTACCGACGCGTGACCGACGCGGTGTCGGTGACGAAGCTTCAGCTCTTGCTCCTCTTTCTCATCGCGTACGCCAAGCGGTTGACGACGACTGCGGGCTGGGCGTACGAGCACTTCTTCGACGGCGCGGACGACTAGCGCCGGGTGTCGTTTCCCACCGACGTCGCGGCCGGCACCTCGTCAGCTCTCGTTCCCCTCCGCCACTAGCCGCCGGACGACCGGTCGTCCGACCGCAACTCGCTGGGAGGCACCGTCGGTCCCGGCGGTTCCCCCTGCGTTACGTCGCCGGGCACCGACTGCACCTCCATCCCGAGGTAGTCGTCCGGGCAGGACGCCGTCTCGGTGATGATGAAGGGAGCGCCGGCCTTCACCGACGGCCTGTTCGCGTTCATGTAGAACTCGACCCTGACGTACTGCGGCCGGCGGCTGAGCCGGTCGAGGTACATCCCCTGGTAGAGTCGCGTCTGGTCGGCCTGCCAGTTCGGCCAGTCGCAGTCGTCGACGACCGCCGGGGACACCTCACTCTCCGACGGGTAGCTCGCGATGAGGAACTGTCCGACGTAGTTCCCTTCGAACGGCTGTACCGCCGGGCCGACGATCTGGCGGTTCACTCGCGCTCCAGCTTCCTCCTCCTCTTCTCCGTCGTCCGCCGCGTCCTGATTCGCGGCCTCCGCGCCGCTTCCCAGCGCCACCGCGCCCGTGACGCCGGCCACGCTCGATAGCACTTGCCGTCTCGATGGTCGTTGGTCGTCTGTCATCGCTGGTTCTCCGTTCGAGAAACTGCACTGTCCGATAGCGGTCGCTGCGACCACTGGTACCGGTGGGAGGTCCGAAAGCACTGTGGCCGACGCCGACCACGTCCGAGGGTTTATGAACGAGGCCGGGACCAACGCCGGCGATGCGTCCGCTCGTCGCCGTCGTGGTTACCGTGCTCGCCCTCGTCCGCCGTCCGTCCGAGGGTTCAAAACGGAGGGGGTCCCACGTACCGACATGTACAGCGTCGTCGGGTGCAGCGAGTGCTCCAACCTGTGGCTCGTCGAGGGTCGTCCGGAGACGACCCAGTGCTCGCGGTGCGGGAAGCGCCACCAGTTCGGGAAGCTCAAGCAGTTCGTCCGGACCGACGACGAGGACCACGCACGCGAGGTCCGCGCGTCGATGCTCGCCAACCGGCAGGGGCACGGCGAGGCGTTCGCGGAACTGGACTCGTTCTCCGAGATGGAGGCGCAGGCCGAAGACGCAGGGATGGACGACGCGGAGTTCCTCGACCGGTCGGGCATCGACGCCGACGAGGTGGAAGCCGCCGCCGATCGGTCGCGACGCGGTAGCACGAGCAAACGCGACGCCGTCCACAACGCGCTCGACGTGCTCGACCGGCCGACCGAGGACGAGGTCGTCGCGTACGCCGAAGAGCGTGGCGTCGCCCCCGAGTACGCCGAACGCGCGCTCGAAAAGATGGTTCGGAGCGGCGAGGTCAGCGAGAGCAGAGGGCACTATCGGCTCCTCTGAGCTACGGCACCGAACCCGTTACCGCCTTCCAGATCGTGACGACCAGAGTGACGACCGTGAGCACCAGCTTCAGGAACTGTAATCGTCGGTAGGCGCGGGATTCGGTTATCGGCGCGTTCCGGTCGGAGCGCTGCGTTGACATAGGGCTCACCACGGTCGGCGCGACGCGAGCGTGGAACCGCAGAGAGCGGTTCAGCGACCGACCGTCGCCTCGCCCGGTCGGTCCGTCGCTCCACACACGCGCGCACCACGAATCCATTCCACCCCAACCGCAATAAATTCCCACTCTAGATATTGTGAATTTTGTCGGCGGGCGGCCCGTCGTCAGCCGATCAGGTCGACCACCCAGCGACCGGCCTCGGACGCGACGAGCAGCAGACCCTCGGCACGGGTGAGACGTCGCCCCGTCCAGAGCACCGCGACGGTGAGGACGGTCAGCACGACCAGCCACAGGGTGTCCGCCAGGGCCGTGCGGCCCACCGACAGCGGCTGGATGAGTCCCGCGACCCCGAGGACGCCGAGCACGTTGAACACGCTGCTCCCGACGACGTTGCCGACCGAGACGCCGGTGCGTCCGCGAGCGAGCGCCGTCAGCGAGACCGCCAGTTCCGGGGTCGACGTCCCGGCGGCGACCAGCGTCGAACCGATGGCCCACTCCGAGACCCCGACCGAACGCGCCAGCGTCACGGCCGAGTCTACGAGGACGTGCCCGCTGGCGACCACGAGACCGAGGCCGACACCGAGTTCGACCGCCGTTTTCGCCGGTCGTGCCACCCCCGTCTGCGGGACGTCGTGCAGTTCGTCGTCGTCAGCGCGGGCGAGCACGAGCAGGTAGCCGACGAACAGCGCGAGCAGGACGGCGGCCTCCGGTCGCGCGAGTCGCCCGTCCCGGAGAACCGCGAACGCCAGCACCGACGACCCGACCAGCGCGACGGCGTCACGCCCCAGCACTGCTCGCGGGACCGAGACGGTCCCGAACACGGCGGTCACGCCGAGTACCACGGCGACGTTGTAGACGTTCGACCCGACGACGTTCCCGACGGCGACCGCCCCGCTCCCAGCCAGGACGGCGTCGACGCTGACCACGAACTCCGGCAGGCCGGTCCCGATCGCGACGACGGTCAGGCCCACGACCAGGTCCGACAGGCCCGCCCGGCGCGCGAACGCCGCCGCCGCGTCGACGAACAGGCGAGCGCCGAACCAGAGACCGACGACTCCCAGCACGACGAGCAGCACCGCGAGCTCTGCACCGTTCATCCTGTGGCGCCACGACGCGCTCGCGAAAACCTCTGTCGTCCGGTCAGCGGCCGAGGTCCTCGTGGGCGCTGGAGAGGTGCCGCGAGGCCAGTGCGGCGAGCAGGGAGAGTTCGCCAGCGAGCGCGCCGACGGCGACGACCTCGGCGAGCGCGTCCGCGTTGCTGCCGGCGGGGTCGCCGCCGCCGCGGAGGCCGAGCACGTCGAGCGCCTCCGACTGCGTCGGCAGCTTCGTCCCGCCGCCGACGGTGCCGACTTCGAGGCTCGCGAGACTGACGCTCGCGTACAGGCCGTCCTCGCGCGCCTCGACGGTCGTGATGGCGTTGGCACCCTCGACCACCTGCGCCTCGTCCTGTCCGGTGGCGAGGAAGGCGGCGGCGACGACGTTCGCGGCCTGTGCGTTGAACCCCAGGCTGCCGGCCTTCGCGCTGCCGACGAGGTTCTTGCGCGTGTTCGCCTCCGCGATGGCCTCCGGCGTGGTGTGCAGACGCTCCTCGACCGTCTCGCGCGGGACGAGGACGTCGGCGGTGACGCTTCGCCCGCGCCCCTCGACGGCGTTGATGGCGGCGGGCTTCTTGTCCGTACAGAGGTTGCCCGAGAGCGCGACGAGGTCGGCCGGCGTCTCCGCCTCGACCAGCGACGCGGCCTCGCCCGTCGCGATGGTCGCCATGTTCATCCCCATCGCGTCCTTGGTGTCGTAGACGAACCGCAGGAAGACGGAGTCGCCGACGACGTAGGGGTCGACGTCGAGCAGTTCGCCGTGGTTCGTCGTCGACTCGGCGGCCTCGGCGAGGCGGTCTCGGTTGTCGGCGACCCACTCGACGACTTCCTCCGCCTCTGCGATGCCGGTCACGCTGAACACGGGAGCGCGGGTCATCCCCGAGGCGGTGACGCGGGCGTCCGCGCCGCCGGACGCGCTGATGACCGAACAGCCGCGGTTGACGCTGGCGACCAGCGCGCCTTCCGTCGTGGCCAGCGGGAGGTAGTACTCGCCGTCGGCCGCGCCGCCGTCGACCGCGAGCGGCCCGGCGACGCCGAGGGGCACCTCCGCCGTCCCGACCATGTTCTCGATGTTGGGGTCCGCCACCGCAGCGTCGAAGCCGTAGTCGCCGACGGCGTCGAGGTCGGCGTCGGTGGCCGATTCGAGCAGTCGCCGCCGCGCCGCGGCGGCGGTGTCGTGGTCGGCGTGGTCTTCGAGTTCGTGCAGGCGCAGGTCCCCGGTTCGTACCTGCTCGGCGAGGTCGTCTGCGTCGCTCATACTCGGAGGGTTGCGGACCGTCCCCCCTAACAGTTGCCGGTTCGGCGCCGTCGCGAGGACCGTCCGCGGGATGCCGTTCGCGCCGTCGCGGGACCCGTTCGTCGACCGCGTCGCGGTCGTCGCTCCGACCGGTACCGTCTTGGCCGCTCGTGCGGTACGTGTCGGGCATGCAGACGCGACAGGCGACCGCGGACGACATGCCCGGCGTCAGAGAGGTCGCACGCGAGGCGTGGGAGACGGCGTACGACTTCCTCCCGGAGCGGGAACACGAGGCGGCGATGCGCGAACGCTACTCTCTCGACCGACTGGAGCGGGTCCTCGCGGACGACGAGGACGAGTTCGTCGTCGCGGTCGAGGACGGCAGCGTCGTCGGGTTCGCCTACGCCGACCCCGTCGACCCCGTGAAGCGCGTCGGCGACGCGGAACTGCGGGCTCTCCACGTCCACCCTGACAACTGGGACGAGGGCGTCCGGACCGCGCTGCTCGACCACGTCGAGCGCGTGCTCGGCGACCGGGGGTACAGCCAGCTGGAGGTGCTGGTGTTCGCCGACGCGCTCCACGAGCAGTCCTTCTTCGAGGAACAGGGATTCGAGCGCATAGAGAACCGCGTCGCGGACCTGCTCGCCGGCGACACGGAACCGGTGTACCGCTACTACCACGAGTTCCGATAGCTCAGTCGTCGAGGTACTCGCCGACGAGCAGGTCGACGCGTTCGCGCGTCTCCGCCGGTATCTCCTCGACTGGCGTGTTGACGGTGCCGGCGAGCGTCTGCCCGCAGTCGCAGTCGCGCTCGTCGGGCATCGTCCGGATGGCGTGCTCGACGACCTCCTTGATGGCGTCCTCGTTCTCCGCCGCGTTCGCCAGGACCTCCTGGAGGGTCACCTCGCTGTCCTCCTTCCAGACGTCGTAGTCGGTGACGCCGGCGACCGTCGCGTAGCACATCTCGGCCTCCCGGGCGAGTTTGGCCTCCGGGATGGTCGTCATGCCGATGACGTCCCAGCCCTGCTCGCGGTAGAACTCGCTCTCGGCCCGGGTCGAGTACTGCGGCCCCTCGATGCAGACGTAGGTGCCACCCTTCTCGTGGGTCGCGTCCGTCGCCGTCTCGCACGATTCGGCGAGGTGGTCGACCATGTGGGGACAGTACGGCTCCGCGAACGGCATGTGGACGACGATGCCGTCGCCGAAGAACGACGAGTCGCGGTGCTTCGTCCGGTCGAACGTCTGGTCGGGCACCACGAGCGTCTGCGGCGGCAGGTCCTCGCGGAGGCTCCCGACGGCGTTGCTCGACAGCACGCGGTCGACGCCCATCTCCTTGAGCGCGTAGACGTTCGCCTTGTACGGCGCGTTCGTCGGCGTGTGCTGGTGCGCCGGTCCGTGGCGGGGCAGGAACGCGACCTCCTCGCCGGCCATCTCGCCGACGGTCACGGGGGCGCTCGGCTCGCCGAACGGCGTCGTCACGTTCTCTTCGCGGGTGTCCTCCAGTGGCAGCGCGTCGTAGATGCCGCTGCCGCCGATGAAGCCTATCATGCCTCCGAGTCGCCCCGGGAGCTACAAAACGGTTTACTTCGGGCGGCGGCGACCGTCGGAAACGGTCGGGCCCTCGACCGGCGAACTTCCACCAGTGATTCCAGGCCGTGCGCGTACGGCGATCCTGGGCCGTCCGTTGATGCTGGGCCGCTCTCGACTTCGTCCATGCCGGCAACTCCTCGACCGTCTTCCGTGTCCGTCTGGCACACCGTCGGACTCCTACGCGCTAGGAACGGGCGATCAGCACGGACGTATCGGCCGACCGAGCGACGCGATCCGTCGTGCTCCCGAGCAGGTGTTCCTTGAGTCCCGAACGACCGCTCTCGCCCAGGACGACGAGGTCGACGTCCCGGTCGGTGCTGTACTCGACGATCGCTTCGTGCGGTATCCCCTCCAGCACCGTTCGTTCGCAGGGAACGCCAGCATCTTCGGCCCGCGACTCCGCCGTGTCGAGTGCGTCTGCTGCCACGTCTTCGAGAGTCGTCGTGAGGTCGTCGGCGATGTCGCCGACCGCAGACGCAGACATCTCCGCGCCCACGTCGACGACGTGCAGGAAGTGGACGGTCGCCTCGAACCGACGTGCGACCGCGACGCCCTGGTCCACCGCGGCCAGGCTCGCGTCGCTTCCGTCGGTCGGAACCAGTATCTCGGTGAACACGTCGGGCGTTCGGTTCCGACCCGGGTAAAGTGCGTGGCCGGTTCGCCGCTGTCGTCATCCCTCCTCGGACGTGACGACGGACCTGGTGTCGAGCGGGTCTTCGATGTCGCCCGTCACCGACTCGAGCAGGTCGGTCACGGTCACCATCCCGACCACCTCGCCGTCCTCGATGACGAGCGCGAGTTCCTGATTCTCCGCCTGGAACCGGTCGATGGCGTCGCTCACGTCGACGTCCGGCGACACCGTCATCGGCGGTGCTGCCAGTTCGGTGAAATCGATGTCGCCGTCAGCCACCTTGTCGCGGTGCTGGGTGATGATCGGGAGATAGACTATCCCGCGGAAGTCGGTCATGTCCCCGCCGATCAACGGGTACCGCGTGTGTGGGTTCTCCGCCATCCGCCGGAAGTTCTCGTCGGCGTCGTCCTCGGTGGAGAGGGCGACGACGTCCTCGGCCGGGACCATCACGTCCCGGACCGGCCGCTCACCGATCTGGAGGGCGTTCATCACCTCGTCGCGCCGTTCGTCGGACAGGTCGCCCTCGTCGAGGACCGAGCCGAGGCGGTTCCGCAGGTCGGCCCGCGATTCGATGACGTCCTCCTCGGTTTCGAGCCACGCACCGGTCATCTCGACGCCGAACAGTTTGAGCGTCGCCTTCGCGATCCAGTCACCGAACGTGATGAGCGGCGATATCAACCAGTTGAACCAGTACAGCGGCGTCGCGCCGTACTTGCAGACCATCCGGGACCGTTCGACGCCGAGGTAGGTCGGCGTCTGTTCGCCGTGGGTCAGGTGGACGAGGTTGATGATGAGGAAGGCGACGATCGCGCCCGAACCCACCGCTGCCAGCGCGGTGTCCGCGAACAGCGGTTCGAAGATCGCCGCGAGCGCGGGTTCGGCGACGATACCGACCGCGATGCTCGACGCCGTGATGCCGACCTGGCAGGTGGTGAGATAGATCTCCAGGTTGTTCGTCATCTCCCAGGCCCGCTCCAGGGCGCTGTGACCCTCGCCGACGAACTCCTCCTCGCTGAACTGCCGCGCACGCGTCAGTGCGAACTCGATGGCGACGAAGAACCCGTTGGCGAGGATCAACAGGACGCCGGCGACGAGACGGATCCCTACTTCTAGCGAGTTCATTGCTACCATGTTTACTCACGCACCGTCAGGCTCCTAAGAAGCCCTGGTTCTGTGTCTGTGGCATCGGAGACGATGTCCCCGCGCTCACCATCGGGAGCGTCGCTATAGCGACCGCGTCGCTCGCGATCGCGACGAGGAACAGTACGAGCAGGAACAGCCCCATGACGATGACGAGGATCGTTTCTTCTTTCATGCGTTGCTCTGGTGGTCTTCCTTTCAGGCGTCGCTCTCGGGACCGCTTCGACGGCGTCTCCCTCCCTGCGTCGCCGTTTCCCGGGTCACCCCATCGAGGAACCAGCCGTGTGTCATCGGCTCGCGCTAGCGTCTCCAGTCGGAAAAAGAGCGGGCCGGTACTCGTCGCCGTTCTCCTCCTGGGCGGCTGGACGTCGACCGCTCCCTGCGAACGCTGGTCCGGTCCCGCCGGACGTACGCCACTGTTCCGGGGCGACGAGTGGGGCTTCCAGGACGGGCAGGCGGACGGGAAGACGCGAGGGGCACGACCGGCTACAGGTTTTACGGTCGCTGTACCGAATGGCCGCTAGTGGCGCTCGACGCACTCGTGACCAGCGAACGTCTCAACGCTGTCGTCGGATGGGTGTCGGTAGCGATGGTAACGCTATGGGCTGTCGAGAGCATTCTGACAGGCGATCTCCTCTGGGGTGGGTTCTCGCTTCTTCTCGCCGCCGTTGCGTCGCTGCCGGCCCTGACGACCCGCGACTGGCTGGCGATGGTCCCGTGGCCGCTCCCGTTCAGCGCTGCGGTGGCCGTGATCGCGAGGGCGACCGAACTCTCCACGGAAACCGCCGGGTATCTCGGGGTCGCGACCCTCGCGCTCCTCGTGGTCGTCGAACTCGACGTGTTCACGTCCGTCGAACTCGGCCGTCGGTTCGCCGTCGCCTTCGGCGTCCTGACGACCATGGCTGTCGAGGCGCTGTGGATCGTCGCCCAGTTCTACTCCGACCGGTGGCTCGGGACCGACTTCCTGACCACCCAGACCGAACTCCAGGAGGACATCGTCATCGTCACCGTCGTCGGCTTCGCGCTGGGGGCGCTGTTCTTCTGGTACTTCGAACGGGTCGAGTCTGCAGGAGCCGTAGAGCGGTCGTCCGACGGCGTGGAGTCACGATGACGGTCGGCGACTCGCTCGGACTGTCGGACTCCAGGGAACGACACATCGTCCGAGCGCTGCAACTCGTGCTGGTCGGTCTGCTGTTCTTCGGGGTGGTGACGGTGCAGGTCGAGGTGGTCGCCTCCGTGGGCCTGGCGCTCGGCGTGACGCTGTTGCCAGCGCTGCTGCGGCGGGAGTACGGCTACGCGATGGACCCCGGTCTCGTCCTCTGGATCACCGTCGCCATGGTCCTCCACGTCGCGGGATCGCTGCGCCTCTACGCGCAGTACCAGTGGTACGACGAGATAACCCACGCCGTCTCGGCGACGCTCATCGCCGGCGTGGGCTACGCCGCCTTCCGGGCACTGGAGCTTCATTCCGACGACATCGACGTCCCGTCGGAGTTTCGAGCGGTCTTCGTCGTCGTGTTCGTCCTCGCGGCGGGCGTCCTCTGGGAGGTACTGGAGTACGTCCTCGGCGGGCTCGTGACGGTCTACGGAATCGACGACATCGTCACTGACTTCGTATTCAACGCAGTTGGCGCAGCAATCGTCGCGGTCTGGGGGACTGGCTACGTGAGCCGGCTCGTCGGGTTCTTCGGAGACCGGTTACGTTCGGGTACGTAGGTCGTCCGACTGCGGAGACTGCGCCTCACCCCGACCCGTCACTTCGCGTCCTCGTACCGACGCCGTATCTCCGCGAACAGCGTCTCGCCCACCCCGGTCCGCAGTCGCGGTTCCGCGGTGGCGAAGAACTCGTCGAGGTCGTCGTACTCCTCGAACGCCTCGCCGTCGTCGCCCGCGTACCGGTCCTCGCGTTCGTAGACGAGCGCCTGCAGGCACATGTCGACGAGGTCCATGTCCTTGACGAACCGCGCCGCGGCGGTCTCGCGGGCCTCGTACTCCTCCCACAGCGACCGGACGGCGTCGTCGAGCGGCGCGGCGAGGTCGTCCATGGCCTCGCGCTCGCGCCGCTCCTTCGCTTCGGCGTCGACGCGCTGACGGTCGTCGTTCGCCCGCGTCGCCACGTCGCCGGTCTCCGCTTCCGCGAGGTCGTGGACGACGGCCAGGCGCAGCGCGCGGTCGACGTCGACGCCCGCCGCGTCGGCGTACTGGAGACAGAGCAGCGCGACGCCCCAGGTGTGGGCGGCCACCGACTCCGGGTCGGCGACGCCCCGCAGTTGCCACCCCGTTCGTTCCTCGTCCTTGAGCGCGTACGCCGAGGCGAGTGCGTCGATGGTGTCCATGCTCGCGTCGCTGTGTCGCTACGCCTGCACGCCGGTGGCGTTCTCCAGCAGCCGCCAGCCGCCGTCGGCCTCGGTGACGACGTCCCGGCGCACCATCTCCTCCAGCACCTCGTCGAGGCGGTCCGGCTGGGCGATCTCCATCTGGATGCGCTCGACGTCGTGGAACTCGTTGAGGTAGTGGCGCAGGTCCGCCTCGGAGAACACCTCCGCGTCGGCCTGGTCCATGACGCCGCTGACGATGTCGATCATGTCCTCGATGAAGTTCCACGGGTAGACGATCCAGGCCCACTCCTCCAGGCGCTCGCCGACGTAGTCGGGTTCGAACTCGCTGGTCTGGAGCAACTGCAGGGTCGCGGTCCGGACCTCGTTGGCGTCGCGGTCCGTGACGTACTCGTAGGCGTGCTCGATGGACCCGCCGGTGTCGGCGATGTCGTCGATGATGAGCACGTCCTTGTCCTCGACACTCCCCTCCGGCATCGGGTAGCGCACCTCGGGTTCGCCGCTCTTGGCAGCCGTCCCGACGTAGTGTTCCATCTTGAGGCTCGTCAGGTCGTTCAGCCCGAGGAAGTCACAGATGCACCGCCCCGCGAACCAGCCGCCGCGAGCGAGCGCGACGACGACGTCGGGCTCGAACTCCGACGTCTTCACCTGGTCGCTCACGTCGCGGCAGAGACCGTAGATGTACTCCCAGTTGGTTATCGTGCACTTGAAATCGTCGGGGAGGTCGCTCATACCACCGTGGAGGTCTCGGCGCGTGGCACTTAACGGTTTACAGGCGTCCCCGCGAGCGTGCTTCCGGAACCTGAACGCAGCTGTGGTCGGACTCCCTCATCAGCGGTCCAGGTCGACGCGGTCGTGTATCGGTCCGCCGGCGTCCCGCAGGTGGCCGGGGTCGCGGCCCGCGTGGACGGCCAGCACCTCCGCGACGACGCCGAGCGCGGTGCGGTGGGGCGACCCGCCGCCGAGGTCGAGGCCGACGGGCGCGTACAGGCGGTCGAGTTCCCCCTCGACGTCGGCGCCGAACGCCGCGAGCATCTCCTCGGCGCGCTTCGCCGGTCCCATGACGCCGACGTAGGGGACCGGCGACGCCAGCAGTTCCTCGACCGCGACGCGGTCGGCCTCGAAGTCGTGACTCATGAGCACCGCGTACGTCCGGTCGTCGAGGTCGAGCGCGTCGCGGACGTCCGCCGGCGACGTCGTGACCGTCCGGTCGGCGGCCGGGAGACGCTCCGCGACGTCGACGGCCTCGCGGAAGGAGACCACGGTCACCCGGAGGTCGCTCAGCGCCGCCAGTTCGACGACCGGGGCGACGTCGTGACCCGTCCCGAAGACGACGCAGTCGGCGGGCGCCGCGACGCGCTCGACGAACAGTTCGAGGCGGTCGCCGTCGCGGTCGAGGCAGACGACGTCGCCCACGTCGCGCCCGGCGAGGTCACCAGCGACGTCGGCCACGTCGTCGACGGGCCAGTCGGCCTCGTCGCCGTCCGCCGCCTCGAACCGGTCGTTCGTCGGGTGGTAGTACGCCCGGTCGCCGCGGGCGAGCGCGTCGCCGCCGGTCGATAGCACGGTGACGGCGACGACCGCCTCCCCCGCCGCGAACGCCTCGGCCATCGGGCGGTGGCTCGCGGTCAGCGGTTCGAGGAGGACGTCGACGACGCCGCTGGTGCTCGCGCCCGACTCCGGCGCGTCGCCCGACGCGTCGCCGCTCAGGTCGTACGTGCGCAGGGCCGGTCGCCCGGATTCGCGGACGGCGTCGGCGGCCGGGCGCAGTTCGGTCTCGAACCCGCCGGCCGCGACGCTGCCGATGCTCCGGCCGTCGGCGGTGAACAGCACCTTCGCGCCCGGGCGGCGGTACGCGCTGTCCGCCACGTCGACGACCGTCGCGAGGACGTCCGTCCCCACGGCGTCCGTCTTCGCGGCGTCCACGCGCTCGCCGACGCGCCGCAGGACCTCGGTCGCGGGTGCGCTCCAGTCGTCGCTCATGGGCTCCCCGCCGAGGAGTCGGTCGCCGTCACCGCGCCGACGCCGAGCGCATCGACGACGGCGTCGGCTAGCGCGGCCGGGCCGCGCTCGGGCACGTCGAGGTTGAGGTACGGCTCGACGAGTTCGAGCTCCATGAGCCGGAACTCGCCGCCGCGCACGATGCCGTCCACCCGTGCGTAGGGGAGGTCGACCGGGTCGACGCCCAGGACCGACCTCGCGGCCCGCAGCACGGCGGCCGCGTCGTCGACGAGGGCCTGCGGCGGGTCGTGTGGTTCCACCGTCCCGCCGTAGTCTGGGTGGCTCCGGAACTCCCCCTCGGCCGGGACACACCGGACGGCGTGGCTGTACTCCCCGCCGAAGAAGACGAGCGAACGCTCGCCGTCGAACACCTCCGGCGCGAACGCCTGGACGAGGAGGTCGCCGTCGGCGACGGCCGCCGCGAACCGCCCCTGGTCGTCGGCCGCGTCGGCGAGCGACGTCCGCCACGTTCCGACCGAACTGGTCCCGACCGCGGGCTTCACGACGGCCTCCCGCCACCCCTCGTCCCGCAGCAGTTCCGCCAGGTCGGCGTCGCTGCCCTGCTCGACCCACGTCGTCGGGACGACGGGCACGCCCGTCGCCTCGAGGTCGCGGAGGTAGAACTTGTGGACGTTCCACCGGACGACGTCGCCGGGGTTGAGCAGCGTCGTCCCGGCGTCCTCGACGGCGTCCAGCCAGTCGCGGAAGGCGTCGATGCGGGCGTGATAGCCCCAGCACGACCGGACGAGCGCGACGTCGAACGTCGTCCAGTCGACGGCGTCGTCGGTCCAGACGACCGGCTCCGCTGCCAGGCCGCGGTCGCGCAGCGCCGAAAGCACCGACCGGCCGTTCTCGGTCAGGTCCGGGGCGTCCTCGCCGGTGACGACGCCGACGCGGAGGGAGCGTTCCGTCATGGTGCTCGCTGCGGCGGGAAACGGGTGTCGGTCTGCGTGCGGCTCATACTCCGGATTTGCGGCGAGAGCCACTAAAGCGCTCGCTGAACTGCGTTGCCGTAGGTGAGCTGACACGATTCTGTCTCGTCCAGATACGGAGCGACCGCCGGTGGGTTCGAGGTGGCGACAACTCTCCGCCCGGCGGACGTTTCCCGGCAGCCCATCTGCTTCCGGACCCCGAACAGTTAACGCGGTCGCCCGACACTGCGGAACCATGACGCAACCTGCGGACCTGATTCTGACGAACGCGACGGTCCACACGCTCGCGGAGCCGGACGAGACGGCCGAGGCGGTCGCGGTCCGGGACGGCGAGATCGTCCGCGTCGACGACGAGTACGAGGTGGGGTTCCTGGAGGGCGCGGAGACGGAGGTCGTCGACCTCGGCGGGCGCGTCTTGCTCCCCGGGTTCGTCGACGCCCACACCCACGTCCAGACGCTCGGGAGCTACCTCGTCCACGCCGACCTCTCGGCGGCCGACTCCCCGGCCGACTGCGTCGACCTGCTGGCCGAGAACGCCCACGACGACCGCGAGTGGATACTGGGCTACGGCTTCGACGAGAGCACGTGGGACGAGAGCCGGTACCTCACGCGCGCGGACCTCGACGCCGTGAGCGAGACGCGGCCCGTCGCCGCCTTCCGCGAGGACATGCACGTCGGCGCGGTCAACGGCGTCGCGCTGGAGCGCCTGCGCGACGAGATGCCGGACGAGGACGTCCGCGTCGCGTCGACGTCCGACGACGCCGAAACGGGCGAACCGACCGGCGTCATCGTCGAGGACGCCGTCGACGCCGTCTACGAGGCCATCGAGCCGGACGCCGGGGAGACGCGCGAACTCCTGCTGGCCGCCCAGCGCCACGCCCACCGCGAGGGCGTGACGGCCGTCCACGACATGGTACGGCGCTCCCGCGCGCCGGAGGTGTACCGCCGGCTCGACCTCGACGGCGACCTCGCGCTGCGGGTGCGGCTGAACTACTGGAGCGACCACCTCGACGCCCTCGACGAACTCGGCCTGCGGACGAACCACGGCAGCGAGTTCGTCCGCACCGGCGGCGTGAAGACGCTCACCGACGGGAGCATCGGCGGTCGGACGGCGAAGGTCTCGACGCCGTACGAGGACGGCGAGGGAACTGGCCAGTGGGTCGTCCCGCCCGAGGAACTCGACGAAATCGTCGCGAGAGCGGACGACGCCGGCCTCCAGGCGGTCGCCCACGCCATCGGCGACGAGGCCATCACCGCGGTGCTGGACGCGTTCGAGCGCACCGACGACCCCGACGAAGCCCGCCACCGCGTCGAGCACGCCGAGATGCTCACCGACGAGCATATCGAGCGGTTCGGAGAGTCCGGTGCCGTCGCCTCCGTCCAGCCGAACTTCCTGAAGTGGGCGGGGCCGGACGGCCTCTACGAGGACCGCATCGGCACCGAGCGCCGTCACCGGACGAACCGTTACCGGGACCTGCTCGACGCCGGCGCGCGCCTCGCCTTCGGCAGCGACTGCATGCCGCTTTCCCCGCTGCTCGGCGTCCATCACGCGGTGAACGCGCCCGCCGAGGGCCAGCGGCTCACCGTCACCGAGGCGCTGCGGGCGTACACCCTCGGCGGGGCGTACGCCGGCTTCGACGAGGACCGCATGGGCACCGTCGAACCGGGCAAGCTTGCCGACCTCGTCGTGCTGGAGCGCTCGCCCTGGGAGCACGCGGAGGACGTCGTCGACATCGACGTGGCGATGACCCTGGTCGGCGGCGAGGTCGTGTACGACGACCGGTGAGGACAGGAGCAGATTCCGGTTGACGGGAAGTTAAGGCGTCGCGGTGGACACGACTCCGCATGAACGTCATCGTACACGGCGGCGCGGGCAGCGACCCGGACGAACCGGCACCACGACAGGCAGTGCTCGACGAGGCGGCGGCGACCGGGGCCGGCGAGCAGTCGGTGGTCGACGCGGTCGAGGCGGCGGTGCACGTCCTCGAATCGTCGCCCCGGTTCAACGCCGGCGTCGGCGGCGCGGTCCAGAGCGACGGCGTCGTCCGGACGGACGCCGGCCTGATGACCAGCGACCGCGCGGCGGGCGCGGTCTGCTCGATGCCGGGCGTCGAGCACGCCGTCAGCGCAGCGCGCGTGGTGCTGGAGGAGACCCCGCACGTCCTCGTCTCCGGTCGCCACGCGGTCGACCTCGCGGGCGACTTCGGCGTCGAGACGGACGTCGACCTCTGGACGGACGACCAGCGCGAGCGCTGGGCCGACCTCGACGCCCCCGACGGCACCCCGAGCGACCACCTCGACTGGCTCGACGACCGGTTCGGCGGTGCCCCGGACGACGTCGACGAGGACCACACCGTCGACCCCGGCGACCACGACACCGTCGGCGCGGTGGCGTTCGACGGCGACGCCTTCGCGGCCGCCACCTCCACGGGCGGGCGCTGGCTGGCGCTCGCCGGTCGGGTCGGCGACGTCCCCCAGATCGGGTCGGGCTTCTACGCCGCGCCGGCGGGGGCCGCCAGCGCCACCGGCGCGGGCGAGGACATCGCGAAGACGACGCTCACCCGGCGCGCGGTCCGGCACCTCGAATCCGGCATGGGAGCGCAGGCGGCCGCGGACCGCGCGGTCGAGGAGTTCGCGGAGCTTACCGGCTCGTCGGCCGGCGTCATCGTCCTCGACCGGGACGGCGAGGCCGGGAGCGCGTACAACAGCGACGCCATGCAGACCGCCGTCGAGCGCGGCGTCGACGTGGAGTGACGTCCGTCGACGCGGCGCGTCCACCGACGCGGCGCGTCCGTCGGCGCACGCGGCGCCGCTTCGGGGAACGCAAACCCTTTGGCTCGTTCGGGCAAAGTAGCGGGCATGAGTGAGCAGGAGGTCGATCTCTCGGCCGAGAAGTACGAGAAGCACCGCGAGGCGGGCGAGATCCTCGCCCAGGTGCGCGAGGAAGCCGCCGACCGCGTCGAGGTCGGCGCGAGCCAGCTCGAGGTCGCCGAGTACGCCGAGGACCGCATCCGCGAACTCGGCGGGAAGCCGGCGTTCCCGGTGAACATCAGCGTCGACGAGGAGGCCGCCCACGCGACGCCGGGCATCGACGACGAGACGACGTTCGGCGAGGAGATGGTGAACCTCGACATCGGGGTCCACATCGACGGCTGGATCGCCGACACCGCCATCACCGTCGACCTCTCCGGCCACGACGAACTCGCCGATGCGAGCGCGGAGGCGCTCGACGCCGCCCTCGAGGTCGTCGAACCCGGCGTCGAGACGGGCGCTATCGGCGCCGAGATCGAGGAGGTCATCGACGGCTACGGGTTCAACCCCGTCGTCAACCTCTCCGGCCACGGCCTCGCCCACTACGAACAGCACACCGACCCCAACATCCCCAACCGGGCCGTCTCGCAGGGCATCGAACTCGAGGTCGGCGACGTGGTCGCCATCGAGCCGTTCGCCACCGACGGGTCGGGCAAGGTCACCGAGGGTGCCGACGAGGAGATCTTCGCCCTCGAACGCGAGGGGTCGGTCCGGAACCGGCAGGCCCGTCAGGCGCTCGACCAGATAACCGAGGAGTTCCGCACCCTCCCGTTCGCCACTCGCTGGCTCGACGTCTCGCGCCCCGAGATGGCGCTCCGCCGGCTGAAGATGTCAGACGTCGTCCACGGCTACCCCGTGCTGAAGGAGGACGAAGGCAACCTGGTCAGCCAGAAGGAGCACTCCGTCATCGTCACCGAGGACGGCTGCGACGTGTTCACCGCCTGAGTCGTCGACGGCGAACGGTCGACGCTACGGTCGTTTCCTGTCGTCGACTGCCCGGCGGTGTCGGCCGTGGAGAACGAGATTTCGAGAAGAGTACTGCCCCGGAAAACCCCCTGAGGTTCAGGCGTTGTTCATCCGCTGGCTCGTCTCTTCGCCACAACGCTGGCATTTCGATACGCGGTACGGTTCGCGCGAGAACTCCGCGTTCTCCTGTTTCTTGCTCTCGGTCCTGATCTCGACGGAGACCTCGTGTGACGTCTCCTGTCCGCAGTTGTCGCACAGTTCGACGATAGCCTTGAACCCCTGATTCTTTGTTGCCATGATTGCTACCTGTTCGGACACTCTTTGCGCCGAGAATCGCATAAAAACCCGACTCTGTTGGACGACGTTCGAACCGTTCATCCGGTTCCTGTCCGGCGATTCCGGGCCACTGGCGGCGGGAAACGTCTCGTTCTGTTTATCGAATCCTGTGCGGCGTTAACCCTGGCGAAAAACGGCACAACGGCCGAATACTATTTATACTATAGTTACGGTTCGAGACCGAACAGCCAGGACCGAACGAACACGAGGACGGGGATTATCTCCAGCCTGCCGATCCACATGTTCAGCACCAGCATCGCCTCGCCGATGGGTGACATCGACGGCCCCGTGATGCCGGTCGAGAGGCCGACGTTGCCTTGCGCGCTCGCCACCTCGAACAGAACGTCTGCGTAGCCGAACTCCGGGGCAACGTTGACCAGGACGACGCTGCCGGCGAGCAGCAGGACGAGCCACAGCATGCTGACGATTGCCGCCTCGCTGAACTCCTCGAACATCTCGTCGCGGCCCAGGGTTCGGTCGCCGAGGTGGGTACTCACGACCGCGGAGGAGGGGAGGAACACGCGGGAGAACTGCCAGCGGATGCCTCTCCCGATGGTGTACCCGCGGATGATCTTGATGCCGCCGACGGTGCTGCCGGCCGCGCCGCCGAGCACCATCGCGCCGCTGAGGATGAGCTTCCCGCCCGCGCCCCAGTCGCCGACGGGCGACGACTGGAACCCGGTGCAGGAGAGCGCGCTGACGAACTGGAACGCCGAATCCCGGGTGGCGGTCGCGCTCGCGGTGTCGAATCCGAAGTAGGCGGCCGTCGGTTCGAACGCCGCCGTGAGAACGAGTTCGTTCTGGAGCGTGAGCAGGACAGAGCCACCGGCGAGCAGCAGGAGCAGCCATCGCGTCTGTAGGTCCGACCACAGCGGCGACGGGTCGCGGTCGTGCAACATCACGTAGTGGACGGGGAAGGCGATGGCGCCCAGGGTCATGATCGGCAGCAGGACGGTCTCTATCAGCGGCGAGTCGTACGACGTGATGGAGTTGTCGGTGACGCTGAACCCGCCGGTCGACAGCGCCGTCATCGCGTGGTTGAGCGCCTGCCACCCCGTCTCGAACAGCGAGAGTCGGGGTTCGCTGAGCCGGATGGCGACGAACAGCACGACGACGGCGAGCGCCGTGTAGAGCACGAAGATGCGCCAGACGGTCTGAACGGTGTGAACGATGCTAGGGTGGATGCGTTCCTCCCGCGTCTCCGCGCGGTAGAGCGCGTAGCTCCCGCTGCCCGGCCGCGCGAGGATGGCCGTCGTGAGGACGATGACGCCCACGCCGCCGACGTACTGGATGAGCGACCGCCACCACTGGAACGCCCGGGGGAGCGACGGTTCGTGGATCGCCATCGTCAGACCGCTCCCGGTCCACCCGGACATGCTCTCGAACAGCGCGTGCAGCGGGTGCTGGAAGTAGGCGAGACTCGACAGCGTCGTCGTCCCGTCGACCGGTATCGGGCGGTAGGACGCACCTGCCGGCACGTACGTGTCCATTACCCCCGGCGGGGTGAGGGTCGCCGCCAGGAAGAAGGGGACGGCGCCGAAGATGGCGGTGACGAACCAGCCGCTGGCCGCGATGACCATGCCGTGTTTCATTTTCGGGACGGGCGCGGCCGCGAACCGCTTGCGCGCTATCCAGCCGACGACGGCGGTGACGGCGGCCGCGGCGAAGAAGGACAGCGCGGCGTACCATTCGTCGAAGACGACGGCGACGCCAGTCGTCACCGCCATCAGCGCGGCCTGCATCAGCACGAGCGCGCCGACGTCGCGCACGATGATGGCGAGGTCGGTCGGCACGCCCGCGACTCGCTCGTCCCGCGTCATCTCACTCGCGGTCCTCGAAGTGACCGAACTTGTCCGTCACGTCCGGCGTCGCACCGCGCTCGGAGAAGACGGTCACGAGGTCGCCGCCCTCGATGGTCGTCGTCCCGCTGGGAGTGATGACCGCGTCGTCGCGCTCGATGGCGACCACGAGCAGGCCCTCGTCGAGCACCCCTTCCTCCGCCGCCTCAGCGAGGGTCTGGCCGGCGATGGGGGCGTACGGGTCGACCGTTATCTCGAACACCTCCGCGTGCTCGCCGAGTTTCATGTAGTCCTTGATCGAGGGGCGTTTCACCGCGCGGTAGAGGTACTCGGCGATGAGGCGCTGGGGGTTCTCGATGACGTTCACGCCGATCTGGCGGAAGATGTTCATGTGCTCGGGGTTGTGGACGACGGAGACGAGCGACGGGACGTCTGCCTCCTGGCCGAGCAGGCAGACCATGATGTTGGTCGCGTCCTGGTCGGTCGTGCTGATGAGGGCGTCCGCCCGGTTCACGCCGGCGTCCTCCAGCGTGGCGATGTCCGTCGCGTCGTCGTGCAACACGAGGCAGTCGAACTCCCGCGACGCGCGCTCGGCGCGCTGCTCGTCCTTCTCGATCACCACCACGTCGTTGGTGTTCTGGGTTGCGATCTCGATGAGCTGTGAGCCGATGTCGCCAGCGCCGACGATGATGAGATACATCCCTTACCTACCGTCCGAAGGCGGTCGTTGAAAAGATACTGTTGTCCGGGTCGGACCGCCGAAACGTCCGTTACGGTCGGTGAACGGCGTCGAACCGTCGATTTCACGCCCGTTATCGCCACGTTACCGGGCGAGAGAAGGGGCGGCGGACGTCGACGTCCGCTCGCGGAAAGGATAAAGCCCTCGCCGTCTCAGACGCCGTCATGGACCAGGTCTTCGCACCGTGGCGCATCGAGTGGGTCGAGCGCGACGACAAGAACGCCGACGTCGACGAGTGCGTCTTCTGCGAACTTCCGGACCGCGACGACGACCGCGAGAACCTGGTCGTCGCCCGCAACGACCACGCCGTCGTCATGCTGAACAACTACCCCTACAACCCGGGCCACGCGATGGTCGTTCCCCGCCAGCACACCGGCGACTACCGCGACCTGGACGACGACGCCCTCCTCGGGCACGCCCGGCTCAAACAGCGCACGTTCGACGCGCTCGAGACCGGACTCGGGCCGGACGGGTTCAACGCCGGTCTGAACCTCGGCCAGGGGAGCGGCGGCTCCATCGACGACCACCTCCACACCCACGTCGTCCCGCGGTGGGAGGGCGACACCAACTTCATGCCGGTGGTCGCCGACACGAAGGTCGTCGTCGAGGCGCTCGACGACACCTACGACCGGGTCCACGCGGCGTTCGCCGAGCAGGAGGGCGCGACGACCGACGACGGCGCCGTTCGGTTCTGAACCGGCCGGGGTCCGGTCGGAGACGGGGCTCCGGGGGAACGATACGCCCTTTAGGTCCCGGGTACAACGGTTACGGCGATGAGTCGTTCCAGCGCCGTCCGCCGAGCGGGGCTCGTCGTCCTCGCGGCGAACGTGGTGCTCGCCGTCGCCAAGGGCGGCGTCTGGTTCGAGACCGGCAGTCTCGCGGTCGGCTCCGAGGCGGTCAACAGCCTCTCGGACGCCGTCTACAGCGTCGTCGTGCTGGCCGGTCTGTACCTGACGACCCAGCCGCCGGACTTCGAACACCCCCACGGCCACGAGCGCATCGAGCCGTTCGTCTCGCTGTTCGTCGCCGTCGGCGTGTTCGCGGCGGGTGGGCTTGTGCTGTGGCGCTCGACGACGAGCGTCCTGACGGGCGACGTCACGGTGACGACGGGGCCGCTGGCGGTCGGCGTCCTCGCCGCGACCGCCGGTGTCAAGTACGGCCTCTACCGCTACTGCCTGTACGTCGGGGAGGAGACGCGCTCGCCGGCCGTGGTGGCGACGGCGCTCGACAACCGCAACGACATCCTGACGGCGGTCGCGGCGCTCGTCGGCGTCGTCGGCGCGCGCATGGGTGCGCCAGTGCTCGACCCCGTCGCCGCCGGCGTCGTCTCGCTGGGCATCCTCTACACCGGCTGGGAGATCGTCGAGGACAACGTCGACTACCTCGTCGGCCGCGCGCCGCCGGAGGACCTGCGAGCCGAGATCGTCCAGCGGGCGCTCGCCCATCCGGAGGTCGAGGGTGCCCACGACGTCGTCGCCCACTACGTCGGTCCCGAGATCGACGTGAGCATGCACATCGAGGTGGAGGGCGACCGCACCCTCCGCGAGGCCCACGACATCGAGACGGACGTCGTCGAGTCCGTCCGCGAGCTGCCCGAGGTCGACGACGTGTTCGTCCACGTCGACCCCAAGGAGCTCGGCGAGTGGAAGGAAGACCCCGACGCCGACCGGCTCGTGGGGTCGGCCACCGACGACGGCTGACCGCCGGCGTCGCTATCGGCCGCTGATTCCGCCGATACGACCGGTTCGCGCCCCGTGATTTGATTTCCTCCTCGTCACTCATTCAACGTCGTGAAAATCAGATTTGATAAGCTTCCTATAAGTCTGCCCGGGCGCAATCTCCAGTGCAATGGCACAACCAGGTGCGGAATCGATATGGCTCTGGATCGGTGCACTCGGGATGGCAATCGGCACGCTGTACTTCATCGGCCGCGGATGGTCGGTGAGCGACGTAGAACAGCAACTGTTCTACATCGCGACCATATTCATCACGACGACGGCGTTCGCCTCGTACCTCGCGATGGCGACCGGGTTCGGCCTCACCGAGGTCGTGGTCGGCGACCGGACCCTCGACATCTACTGGGCGCGGTACGCCGACTGGCTGGTGACGACGCCCCTGTTGCTGTTCGACCTCGCGTTGCTCGCGGGTGCCGACCGCAACACCATCGCCACGCTCGTCGGCGTCGACGTGTTCATGATCGTGACGGGTCTCGTCGCGGCGCTGACGCCCGACCCCGCGTTCCGCATCGTCTGGTGGGGTATCAGCTCCGGTGCGCTGCTGTTCCTCCTGTACATCCTCGTCGGGAGCCTCACCATGCAGGCCCGCGAGCGGCCGGGTGACGTCGGCAACCTGTTCCAGACCCTCCGGAACCTCACCGTCGCCCTGTGGGTGCTGTACCCCGTCGTCTGGATACTCGGGACCGAGAGCACGCTCCAACTCGTGCCGCTGTACTGGGAGACGGCGGCGTTCATGGTCCTCGACCTGAGCGCGAAGGTCGGGTTCGGGTTCCTGCTGCTCCGCAGCCGGAACGTCCTCGAACAGGCGACGCGCCGCCCTGCCGAGGCACCGGCGTAACCGGTTCGCCGGTCCCCGGATGAGCACGCCCATCACGTACCTCCAGTTTCTCGCGCTGTTCGTCGTCCCGCCAGTGCTTGCGCTGGCGGTGACGACCTCGCGGCCGCTCGCCGGGCGCGGACGCGTCGCGGGCGTCGGCGTCGGCGTCCTCGCTGCGATCGCGCTCGGCTACACGACGCCGTGGGACAACTACCTCATCGCACGCGGCGTCTGGTGGTACGGCGACGGCGCGGTCGAGCGCCGACTCTGGTACGCGCCGGTCTGCGAGTACCTGTTCGTGCTGCTGCAGTCGTTGCTGACGGGGCTGTGGGTCGCTCGTCTCTCGTCGCCCGACGACGACCGCACCCCCGTCCAGGGGAGCGTCGCGGGTGCCGCGGCGTGGGTGGTCGTCGCGCTGTCCGGCGTGGCGCTGCTCGGCGTCGACGGCGGGTACTACCTCGGCGCCATCCTCGCGTGGGCCGCGCCGGTGCTCGCGCTGCAGGTGGCCTACGGCGGTCGCTACCTCTGGCGCTGCCGGCGACGGTGCGCCGTCGCCGTCCTCGTGCCGACGCTGTACCTCGCCACCGTCGACAGGGTCGCCATCGCCGCCGGCGTCTGGAAGCTCTCGCCGGCCCAGACGACGGGCCTGACGGTCCTCGGCCTCCCCGTCGAGGAGGGACTGTTCTTCCTGCTGACGAACCTCCTGCTCGTCCAGGGGCTGGTGCTGTACTTCCGGGTGTCCGACGACTGGCGGCGGACGGGAGTCGTCCGATGGCGGTGACGCCCGACGTCCGGCCGACCCTCCTGCGCTGGGTCGTCCGCCCGGCGTGGGCGCTGGTGGGCACGCTCGCGCTCGCGTTCGCGGTCGTGGCCGTCGCCCGCGCGCTCACGGCCGGACCGTCGCCGCCTCCGTCGAGTACCGTCGTTCCGCCGTGGCAGTTCCTCCCGCTGCTCGCCAGCGTCGTCGCGTTCGGACTCCCCCACGGGGCCGTCGACCACCTCGCGCTCCCGTGGGTCCACGACCGGCCGGTCACGCCCCGCGCGCTGGCCGGCGTCGGCCTGCTCTACCTCGTGCTCGGCGGTGCCTTCTTCGCGGCGTGGTTCCTCGCGCCCGCCGCGTCGTTCGTCGCCTTCATCGCCCTGACGTGGTTCCACTGGGGGCAGGGCGACCTCTACCTGCTGCGGGCGCTCGACCCGGGCGCGGCCCCGACGCGCCTCCAGCGGGCGCTGGTCGTCGTCGTCCGCGGCGGCCTGCCGATGGTCGTCCCGCTCGTCGCCTTCCCCGCCACGTACCGCCGGGTGGCGTCGCTCGTCGTCGGACTGTTCGACCCAGGCGCGGTCGCGCGCCTCGACCCCCTGTTCCGGCCGGAGGTGCGCGCGGCGCTCGGCGTCGCGCTGCTTTCGGCCGCGCTGGCGTCGCTGGCACTCGGGAGACGGACCGGCGGCGCGGCGTGGCGGTACGACGCGGTCGAGACGACGCTGCTCGCGGCGTACTTCGCGGTGGTGCCACCGGTGCTCGCCATCGGCGTCTACTTTCCGCTGTGGCACTCGGTCCGGCACGTCGCCCGCATGGTCGCCCTCGACCCCGGAGGACGTGCGGCGCTCGACGCCGACCGCGTGGGCGCCGCGCTCGGTGCGTTCGCTCGCGACGCCGCGCCGCTGACCGTCGTCGCACTCGTGCTGCTCGGCAGCGCTGCGGTCGTCGTGCCGGCCGCACCGGCCGCCCCCGGAGAACTCGCCGCCCTCTACCTCGCCGTCCTCGCCGCGCTCACGCTCCCCCACACGGTCGTCGTGTCGCTGCTCGACCGCCAGCAGGGCGTCTGGTAGTCGATGGCGGGGATTTTTACTCGCGCTCGCCATCCCTCCGGGCATGGACGAAGCCGAACTCGCGGCCCGCATCGACCACACGGTCCTCGGGCCGGAGACCACCCCTGCCGACGTCGAGCGAGTGCTGGACGAGGCCGCCGAGTACGGGATGAACGCCTGCGTCCCGCCGTGCTACGTCGCTGAAGCGGCCGAGCACGCGCCGGACGTGACGCTGGCGACCGTCGTCGGCTTCCCGCACGGCCAGCACGCCACCGGGGCGAAGCGTGCGGAGGCGGTCACGGCAGTCGAGGACGGGGCCGACGAACTGGACGTCGTCATCAACGTCGGTCGACTGCAAGCGGGCCAGCACGACGCGGTCCGCGACGAACTCGCGACGGTCGTCGACGCCGTCGCCGTCCCCGTGAAGGTCATCATCGAGACGGCGCTGCTGACCGACGAGGACAAGCACGACGCCTGCCGCCTCGCGGCCGACGCCGGCGCCGACTTCGTGAAGACCTCGACCGGGTTCGCCGAGGCCGGCGCGCGCGTCGACGACGTGGCGCTCATGAGCGAGTACCTGCCGGTCAAGGCGAGCGGCGGCGTCGGCGATTTCGAGACGGCGAAGAAGATGTTCGAGGCGGGCGCCGAGCGCATCGGCGCGAGCAGCGGCGTCGCTATCGTCGAGGACTTCCGTCGTTAGTCATCGTCACCGCTACTACCGGCACCGCGCTGGGGACTCGGCGTCCCCTGGTTCGCCTGCTGGACCCAGCCGTCAATGTGGTCGGCGACGTAGTGCCGGCTTCCCCAGCCGAACGAGACGCCGAGGCCGATGGCGAGCGCGGCGGCCAAGCCCCACGCGAGCGCCCGCGCGAACACGAACAGGATGCCGACGTCGATGCCCATCGTGTCCAGGCCGATGACGACCGCGGTGAAGTACAGGAACATCCGCGTCCCCGTCGCGAACCACGTCGTGTAGGCGGTCTGGGTCGCGGCGCGGGTCCGCTGGATGGCGTCGCCGATGAAGTCGGCCACCACGAACCCGAAGATGATGACCAGCAGTCCCGCGATGAACGCCGGCAGGTAGGAGACTGCGGTCGATATCCACTCCGAGAGGACCGAGATGGCCAGCACGTTCGCCGCGGCGAGGACGGCGAGCGCGTAGACGAACCACGCTGCTATCTTGCCGAACGTGCCGGAGACGGCGCGTTCGGTTCCGCCCATCATCCGCCCGAGCGGCGTCTCCAGCACCATCCGGTCCAGTTCCACCCGGTCGGCGATGCGCCTGACGAGTCCGGCGACGGCGCGGCCGATCGCCCAGCCGATGAGCAGCACGACGATGGCGGCGACCAGTCGGGGCAGGAACGCGATGAACGACGATACCGGGTCCTGCAGCCATCCCGGCATGTTTCCGTCGAACAGGCCGCCACCGTCTTGCAGTACGATGCTTGCGAGTGTGTCTTGTCGAGTCATGATTTCTCCACCACGCTGTCGCGTGGGCACCTGACCGTCGGCCCAGAGCCTGTTTGTTGTTGGCCGACTGAACTCCGTCGCCGTTCGAGTAACGAGGGATGTATGGAACCTGGTTCCGTCGAAGATACGCATGGATACAAACCGTGTGGGTCCGAAACAGGATGTCATCCCGACTGGAAAGCACAGTTCGGCGCGCGCTGAAACGAAGCGGACGTGCGGGCTTTCCCGGCCGTTTCCCAGTTTCTGACACGTCGCGTTACCACTATCTGGGGGACTGCTGACACCGACGCCGTCGGTCCCGGTCCACCCCCGCCCGATTCGCGTCTGTCAACGGTTCACACGTCCATCGGCGGACGGCTGGCGGTGTCGTCCCGCCGCCGTCGACGGTCGCGTCCACCGGTCCGTCGCCCTGCCAATCCGTCGCCCTTTTGACCGCGTGGGCGCAACGTTCGGTGCGAATGGCCCGGTACCACATCGAGACGTACGGCTGTACCTCCAATCGCGGCGAGAGCCGGCAGATCGAGTCCGCGCTCCGCGACGCCGGCCACTACCGCGTCGACGGGCCGGAGGAGGCCGACGTCGCCATCATGAACTCCTGCACCGTCGTCGAGAAGACGGAGCGGAACATGCTTCGCCGGGCCCAGGAACTGGACGAGGCGACGGCCGACCTCATCGTCACCGGCTGCATGGCGCTCGCGCAGGGCGAGGAGTTCGCGGCGGCGGACGTCGACGCGCAGGTCCTCCACTGGGACGACGTCCCCGAGGCGGTGACCAACGGCGAGTGTCCGACGCCCGGCCCCGGCGTCGAACCCGTCCTCGACGGCGTCGTCGGCATCCTCCCCATCGCCAGGGGCTGCATGAGCGACTGCTCGTACTGCATCACGAAGCACGCGACGGGGAAGATCGACTCGCCGTCCGTCGAGGAGAACGTCGAGAAGGCGCGCGCGCTCGTCCACGCGGGCGCGAAGGAACTCCGCATCACCGGCCAGGACACGGGGGTCTACGGCTGGGACGAGGGCGAGCGCAAGCTCCACGTCCTGCTCGACCGCATCTGCACGGAGATAGACGGCGACTTCCGCGTCCGCGTCGGGATGGCGAACCCGAAGGGCGTCCACGGCATCCGCGAGGAACTGGCCGACGTCTTCGCCGAGCACGAGAGACTGTACAACTTCATCCACGCGCCGGTCCAGTCCGGTAGCGACGACGTACTCGGTGACATGCGCCGCCAGCACCAGGTCGCGGAGTTCCGCGAGGTGGTCGAGACGTTCGAGGACCGCCTGGACGAGTGGACGCTGTCGACCGACTTCATCGTCGGCTTCCCCACCGAGACCGAGGAGGACCACGAGCAGAGCATGGACCTGCTCCGCGAGGTCCGCCCGGAGAAGGTCAACGTCACGCGATTCTCCAAGCGGCCGAACACGGACGCCGCGGAGATGAAGGGCCTCGGCGGCACCCTCAAGAAGGAGCGCTCGAAGGCGATGTCCGACCTGAAGATGGACGTCGTCGGCGAGGCGTACGAGTCGATGGTCGGCGACCACCGCTCGGTGCTGGTCGTCGAGGAGGGCACCGGCGACTCCGTGAAGTGCCGCGACCAGGCCTACCGGCAGATAATAGTCCAGAACGCCAGCGAGCACGGCGTCGAACCCGGCGACTTCCTCGAGGTCGAGGTGACGGGCCACCAGACCGTCTACGCCTTCGGCGACCCCGTCCGATAGCGAGGATTCGGCGTTCGGCGAACGGGCGTAACGACGGCGTACGCTCCCGGCGGCGACCGTTCACGCCCGTAGCTTCAACCGTTCACGCCTGCGCCTACAGTTCTCGCGCGACCATCTCGCCCCAGTGTTCGAAGCCGTGGCGCTCGTAGAAGGCGCCGGCGCGCTCGTTCTCACGGTCGACGTCGAGCACGAGGCGGTCGAGCGGCAGGTCCTGGGAACGAGCGAGGTCGACGGCGGCGTGCATGAGGTCGTCGGCGACGCCCGTGCCGCGGTGCTCGGGGCGGACGTACACCTCGTTCAGCACGGCGGCGTCCCAGATCATCGCGAGGCGTTCCGGGAGGACGAAGACGTAGCCTGCGAGTTCCCCGTCGCCGGGGTCGGCGACCGTGACGCAGCGCTCGTCGTCGTCGGTACAGCGCGCGACCCAGTCGAGGTAGCGTTCGCGGTACTCGTCGGTCACCTTTCCGGCGTACCTGTCGGCCTTGTCGTCGTCGCCGGTGCCCTCGCCGAGGCCGAGTTCGAAGCCACGCTTGAGGGTCCACAGCGAGTCGGCGTCACCGTCCGGGTCGTAGGGACGAACGTCCATACGCCACGTTGAGGTGGGGGTGTGTTACTTCTTGCGAGACTCCCAGAGGCGGAAGCCGAGGATGCCGAAGCTCGCCACCCCCAGGAACAGCTGTTTCCCCGAGCGGGCGATGGGGAACGTCCGCTCGGCTCCCGTCGGGTCCGCCCCGCGCGCCAGGTCGAATCCGGTGCTGTAGTGGGTGGTGGCCGTCGACCCCCTCGCCTTCGCGTCGAAGACCGTCTGTACGAGTCCGCGTTCGTTCGAGAACGACACCTTTCCCGAGACGCTGTAGAACTGGTCGTGGATGGGGTAGAACACGTTCACGCCGTTGGTGAACAGGTCGAGGCCGATGCCCGCGACCAGCAGCGAGGCGAACGCGACCCACGCGACGCGCTTCCCGTACGCCCCCCACCGGTCAACGAGCCACGAGCCGCCGACCGAGTCGGCGAACAGCACCGCACCCACGCCTGCCGGAAGCAGGAGCGTGTGCAACACCGCCCTGTGTCCCCCGGGAACCCACAGCCCCACCAGCGTATCGAGGTCTGGCACCGCGGCAGCGGCCAGCACCACCAGCGCCGCCCGCCCGTCGAAGTGTTCGGCGAGCAGCGACGTGGCGATCAGGCCTGCCACCGCGAGGTGAACGACCGTCGATGGCATAAAAGATTGCACAATATCTTTGAAGATATGGCTTTCCGCCGACGACCCCCTCGCTGGCACGTATTCTCGTCCCGTCGGTACGGAAGAAAGCCGCCGACAGATTCCGGGGTCGGACGGGGGCGACGACGGTCGGAGGGGCGACGGGAGAACGGGGGTGCGCGAGGAACGGAGCCGAGCGTGCGGGTCGACTACTCCGCGTAGATCTCGTCGATGCGGTCGGCGAAGCGGTCGAGGATGTTCCGGCGCTTCTTCTTCATCGTCGGCGTGAGGAGGTCGTTGTCCTCGGAGAACTCCTCGGGGACGAGCCGGAACTGCTTGATCTTCTCGTAGGACTCGAACTTCTCGTTGACGCGGTCGACCTCCGCCTCGACCCACTCGTAGACGGTGTCGTCGCGGACGAGTTCCTGGCGGTCGTCGGGCAGGTCGACGCCCTGGCGGTCCGCCTTGACCGCTATCTCGTCGAAGTCGGGGACGATGATGGCGCTGACGAACTTCTGGCCGTCGCCCATCACCATGGCCTGGTCGACGACGTCGCTGGACGCGAACGCGTCCTCGATGGGGCCGGGCGCGACGTTCTTCCCCGTCGAGAGCACGAGCAGTTCCTTGGCGCGCTCGCGGAAAGCGATGTAGTCGTCCGGGCGGATCTCGACGATGTCGCCGGTCCGGAACCATCCATCTTCGGTGAACGCCTGCTCTGTCTTCTCTGGCTTGTTCCAGTAGCCGTCGGTGACGTTCGGTCCCTTCACGAGCAGTTCGCCGACCTCGCCCGCGGCGTCGTCGAACTCCTTGCCGACCACCGAGTCGTCGACGGTCACCTCCACGTCGACGACCGGCGGCCCGATGGTGCCCGGCTTCGGCTCCTCCGGCGGGTTGACGGCGATGACCGGCGACGTCTCCGTGAGGCCGTACCCCTCCAGGATGGGCAGGCCCATGCCGTGGTAGAGCTGACAGAGGTCCTTCGAGAGGCTGCCGCCGCCGCTGATGAAGAAGTCGACGTTCCCTCCGAGCCCGTCCTTCACGGTGTCGAAGACGAGCTTGTCCGCGAGCAGCTTCTTGCCGCGGAGCGCCAGTCCGGGGTCGTCGGTCTCGTGGTAGGCCCGGCCGACGTCGGTCGCCCAGTCGAAGATGCGGCGCTTGGTCTCCGTCTCCTCGGCCTGGTTGCGGATGGTGTCGTAGATGCGCTCGTACACCCGCGGAACGCTGGTGCTGGTGGTCGGCTCGACGGCCTGGAAGTCCTCCTTGAGCGTGTCGGGGCTCTCGGCGTACGCGACGGTCGCTCCGGCGGCGAACATCAGGAAGTGACCCGCCATCCGCTCGAAGACGTGCGCCAGCGGCAGGAAGGAGACCGAGCGAGAGTCCTCGTCGATGCCGGGTACGTCACCCTTGTCCGGGCGCGGCCCGAACCGCCGGTAGCACTGGTTGACGTTCGCGCGGAAGTTCCAGTGGGTCAGCCGGACGCCCTTCGGCTTGCCCGTCGTCCCGCTGGTGTAGATGAGCGTGGCCAGGTCGTCGAGGTCGCGGTCGTCGATCCAGCCCTCGTACGCCTCCCGGTCGAACGTCTCGGCGCCGCGGTCGTGCACGTCCGCGAGGGTGTGAACGTCGTCGCGGTCCTCGACCGACGGCGCGTGGTCCATCACGACGACGAACTCCAGGTCGAGGTCGGCGTCGTCGACGCGCCCGAGCAGTTCCTCGTTCTCGACGACGACGCCGGTGGCGTCCGGGTCGTCGAGCAGGTACTCGACCTGCGAGACCGACGAACTGCGGTAGACGGTCGTGACCACCGCGCCCGCGGCCAGCAGCGCGAAGTCGGTCTGTGCCCACTCCATCCGCGTGTCGGCGAAGATGCCGACGCGGTCGTCGGCCGCGACGCCGAGGTCACGGAACCCGGCGGCGAGGTTCCGGACCACGTCGCGCATCTCGCCGTACGAGAGCGCCCGGAACTGTCCGTCGGGCGCACCGGGGAACGCGGTGTCGGTGAGCGAGCGGTCGTAGACGCCCCCTTTGTACTGCTGGGCGGGACGGTTCGCGTGTCGCGCCGCGCTGTCCTCGAACATGCGGGCGAGCGTCGTCCGCTCGATGACCTCGTCCGTGTACTCCGCCTCTGCGTCTCGCCATCCCATGCCTCTCGTTTTAGAACCAGGTCCCATTAAGTTACGGTAGAACCGGGGGAGAGTTTGTCATCGTTGTTGTACGCCCCGTCGTCGGTCGTCGAACGACCTGTGCGTCCGGGGACGACCGGTCACTCCGACTCGCGTTCGTCGAGGTAGCGGAGAACGCCGCGGACGTTCATCGCCGTCTCCGCCTCCGCCTTCGTCGCGCCCCAGACGTCGGTCATCTCCTGCTCCTCGACGAAGTGCTCGACGACCGCGTCGTCGTTGCCGAGCTCCTCGCGTCGCTCCTCGACGGCCTCCACCCACGCGGTGAGGACGTCGGCGTACTCGTCCATCGCCGCCTCGGAATACGGTCGCGGCCCGAAGTGGGTGTACAGCAGCGTCGACGGCGCGACGTCGCGGATGGTCTCGACGTCGTCGAGGCACCCTTCGAGGTCGAAGTTCGACGGCGGCGACGTCTCGCGGATCGCCTCGATGCTCGGCACCCAGATGCCCGCCGCGTCCGCCGCGAACAGCGCGTCGTTCGCCGGGTCGTAGAAGACGACCTGGTGCGGCGCGTGGCCCGGCGCGTGGTACACCTGGAGTTCGTGGTCGCCGAGGTCGACGACGTCGCCGTCCTCCAGTTCGACGACGCGCTCCTCGGGCACCGGCTCCGGTTCGACGTAGAACTGCCACTGGTCGCCCACGGCCCGCTTCGTCCCCTCGACGAGCCGTCCGGGGTCGACGAGGTGTCGCGCGCCGATCTCGGGGACGTACACGTCTGCGTCGGGGCAGGCCTGTGCGAGAAAGCCCGCGCCGCCGGCGTGGTCGAGGTGGACGTGCGTCGGTGCGATGACCTTCACGTCCGCGGGGTCGATGCCGATCTCGTCGAGCGCGTCGAGGATGTACTCGTGGTTGGTGCCGATGCCGGTCTCGACGATGGCCGGTCGCTCGGCGTCCAGCACGAACGCCGCGCCGTACGCCTCCGTGTCGTACATCCCGGTGTCGACGTAGTAGAGGTCGGTACACTCCCCCGTCGTCACTTCCTGTACGTCTCCGATTGCCATACTCCCACTCGCGCTCCCGGGGTCAAAAGCGGTTCGCGTCCCGTCTGAGCGACGGCGACCGCCCGGGAGTCCCCGTCGGCGGCGTCCGCGCGGCGGCCGTCGGGTCGCGCGAACGATACGGTTTTTTGCAGGCGCGTGAAATAGCGACCCAGGAATGCTCGACAGGACGTACGTACGTGAGAACCCGGAGGAGGTCCGACGGGCGCTCGAGACCAAGGGCGTCGAGGACGTGGACCTCGACGCGGTGCTCGACATCGACGAGGAGTGGCGCGAGCTCAAGGCGCGCGGCGACGACCTGCGGCACGAGCGCAACGAGGTCAGCCAGCAGATCGGGGAGCTGAAACAGGAGGGCAAGGACGACGAGGCACAGGAGGCCATCGAGCGCTCGCAGGAACTGAAAGCGGAACTGGAGGAGGTCGAGGACCGCGCCGACGAACTGAAAGACGACCTCGACGAGGCGATGCTCGAACTCCCGAACGTCCCCCACGAGTCGGTCCCCGTCGGCGAGGACGAGAGCGACAACGTCGAGCGGTACCGCGAGGGGTTCGACGACCTCCGCGACGTCCCCGAGGACGTCGTCCCCCACTACGACCTCGGCGAGGACCTCGACATCCTCGACTTCGAGCGCGGCGCGAAGGTGACCGGCGGCGGCTTCCAGTTCGTCAAGGGCGACGGCGCGCGCCTGGAGTACGCGCTCGTACAGTTCATGCTCGACGTCCACCGCGAGCAGGGGTACACCGACGTCTTCCCGCCGATCCCGGTCAACAGCGCCTCGATGCAGGGGACGGGCCAGCTCCCGAAGTTCGCCGAGGACGCCTACCGCATCGGCTCACGGCAGGACGACGAGTACGAGGACGACGACCTCTGGCTGCTCCCGACCGCGGAGGTGCCGGTGACGAACATGTACCGCGACGAGATACTGCTCGACGACGACCTCCCGCTCAAGCACCAGGCGTTCACGCCGAACTTCCGGCGCGAGGCCGGTGAACACGGGACGGAGACGCGGGGGTACGTCCGCGTCCACCAGTTCAACAAGGTCGAACTCGTCAACTTCGTCCGCCCGGAGGACAGCTACGACCGCCTCGAAGGACTGCTCTCGGAGGCCGAGGAGGTGCTCCAGCGGCTCGGGCTCCCCTACCGCGTGCTCACGATGTGTACCGGCGACATGGGCTTCCAGCAGGCGAAGAAGTACGACATCGAGGTGTGGGCACCGGCCGACGACATGGCGGACGGCCCCGAGGAGGGCGGCCGCTGGCTCGAGGTGTCGTCGGTCTCGAACTTCGAGGACTTCCAGGCCCGCCGCGCCGGCCTGCGCTACCGCCCGGACCGCCACGAGAGCGCCGAGTACCTCCACACCCTCAACGGGTCGGGGGTCGCGCTGCCGCGCGTGATGGTCGCCATCCTGGAGTACTACCAGAACGACGACGGCACGGTCACGGTGCCCGAACCCCTCCGGCAGTACATGGGCGGCCAGGAGGTCATCGAGGGTCACGAGAAGGTCGGCGAGAGCGCCCTCGGGTCGGGCGAGAAGGACTAGCTCGTCGTCAGGTAGACGCCGACCGCGGCCAGCAGGATTCCCGTCGCTTTCTTCGCGCTCATCGGGTCGTCGAGGAAGACGACGCCCAGCAGCGCGCTCCCGACGAGGAACATCCCGAAGATGGGGACGACGACGCTGACCGGGCCCTGGCCGAGCGCCTGGTAGTAGGCGATGATGCCCACCGAGAGACAGACGCCGGCGGCGTACATGTACATCGCGTTCCCGCCGGTGAGGTACGGGACGACCGCCTCGTCGCGGTAGACGATGACGGCCGCCGCCGACAGCGCCAGCATGCTGTTCGCAACGAGTGCGACGACTGTGCTCGGTATCTCGTCGGTCGCGAGACTCGCCAGCGGGGTGAAGACGGAGTAGCCGACGAGCGCCACGACCGCCCAGGCGACGTAGTTCACGGGGACCTGTCGGAGGGCCGGGAACCTATCGGTTTGGATTCCCGCCGCCCGCCCACAGGAACCTGCGCGGTAGTCCCCCGACCGCCAGCTCGCCGCGGACCGCCAGCAGCCTGCCGACCGTTCACACATTACAGGGCGCGGACACGTCCCGCTACGCCTGCCTCGCCCGCATCGCCCGCAATCGCCCCGAAACCGTCGTTTCCCGCCGACTCGGCTTCGGGACGTCCGTCGCCCGTCGATTTTTCCCGCAAGCTGTCTTGTACAATTAGTGCATTACTGTTTTATCCGTTCCGTCCCAACTGTCGAACATGGCACGGACCTTTGTCGTCATCGGCGGCGATGCAGCGGGGATGAGCGCGGCGAGCAAGGCCAAGCGCGACGCACCGGACACCGAGGTCGTCGTCTTCGAGAAGGGACAGTGGGTCTCCTACGGCGCCTGCGGACTGCCCTACTACGTCAAGGGCGAGATAGAGACGCTCGACGACCTGGTGGCGATGACGCCCGAACAGTTCGCGGAGCGCGGCGTCGACCTCCGCCAGCACCACGAGGTGGTCGACGTCGACCCCGAGGAGCAGGTCGTCACGGCGGTCCACGACGGCGAGACCGTCGAACAGCCCTACGACGACCTCCTCGTCGCGACCGGGGCGAGCGCCATCGTCCCGCCCATCGACGGCGTCGACCTCGACGGCGTGTTCACGCTCCACAGCATGGACTCGGCCAAGAAGGTCAAGAGCTACCTCACGCAGGAGGGGTCGGTGCCGGAGGACGAGTTCCTGGAGGGCTACGGCGCGGAGGTCCACGACTACCTCACCGCGAAGACGCCCGAGTCGGTGGGCATCGTCGGGGGCGGCTACGTCGGCCTGGAGATGGCCGAGGCGTTCGAGGCCCGCGGCCTCGACGTCCACGTCTTCGAGATGCTGCCCCACGTCCTCGCGCCGTTCGGGCCGGGTGCGGCCGAGACCGTCGAGGACCACCTGCGCGAGCAGGGCGTCGACGTCCACCTCGACACCACCGTCGAGCGCATCGACGAGGAGGCCGGCCGCGTCGCCGGCGTCGAGGCGGGCGGCGAGCGGTTCGACGTCGACATGGTGCTGGTGGCGACCGGCGTCGCGCCGAACGCCGACCTCGCCGCGGAGGCCGGCATCGAACTCGGCGAGACGGGAGCCATCGCGACCGACGAGTACGGCGAGACCAACTACGACGACGTGTACGCGGCGGGCGACTGCGCCGAGGCCCACAACGCGGTGACCGACGCGCCGGACCACGTCCCGCTCGCGCTGACGGCCAACCGCGCGGGGCGGGCCATCGGCCAGACCGTCGCCGGCGACCCGACGCCGGTCGGCGACATCGTCGGCACGGCGGTCGTGAAGGTCTTCGACCTGGAGGTGGCTCGCACCGGCGTCATCGACCACGACGAGGCCCGCGAGGCGGGCTACGACCCCGTCTCCCAGGAGATAACCGCGGAGTCGCGCGCTCACTACTACCCCGGCGGGTCCGACCTGGAGGTCCGGATGACGGCGGACCGCGAGAGCGGGAAACTGCTCGGCGCGAGCATCGTCGGCCACGAGGGTGTCGCCAAGCGCATCGACACCGTCGCGACCGCGCTCCACGCCGACATGACCGTCGACGAGGTGGAGTACCTCGACCTGGCGTACGCGCCCCCGTTCAGCCCCGTCTGGGACCCGGTCCTCACCGCGGCGAAGGTGCTCGCCGGGAAGCTGGAGTAACTGGGTCGGTCGACCCTGATTTTTCGACGGCGCGACGACGGCGCTATCCGAGTTCGGACGCGCGGAACTTCGCGTAGCCGGCGCCGAAGGCGGCCACCGTCCACCCCACCATCACGAGGACGGTGAACCAGGCCTGCCTGGCGAGATTGTCGCTTCCCGGGCTGAACATCCCAAACGCCTCGTACTGGTCGAACACGCCGCGGAAGACCAGTTCGGTCGACTGGAGGTACGCCGTCGCCGGGGAGAGCATCGTGATGAGCTCCTCCGTCTCGGCCGAGACGGTGACGCCGAGCAGCGACGAGACGGCGTCGACGAGGGTGCCGAGGCTGAGCACCGGCAGGAAGCCGAACATGAACGGCACCAGCACGAAGTAGCTTCCGAACACGCCGAACATGGCGCGCGACCGACTCGCGCTCGACGCCGAGATGGCGACGAAGATGCTGACCATCGCCAGCGCGTACAGCGCCGACACGGCGGCGAACGAGAGGAATCGCACCGGGTCGGCGCCGCTGGTGAACGTCGCCGCGGCGACGACGAAGCCGACGAACACCGCGACCACGATGGCAGCGACGGCGACGCTCGCCCGCGAGACGAACTTGCCGACGTAGTACTCCAGGCGGCTGTTCGGCAGCCCGAGCACGTACTTCATCGCACCACCGCTGCGGTCGCCCGCGATGGAGAGGTACGTCAGCGGCGCGAGGAACAGCGGGAAGACGAGGCCGACGAGCATCGTGACGTCGAACAACGTCCGGTAGGCGTCGTCGTAGATGTCGATCTCGGAGACGAACACCAGCGCGGTGAGCACGGTGAACACGCCGATGACCCCGAGCACGACGGACGAGCGGCGGGCGTTCCGGAAGTCGTCCCGCAGGACGGTGTAGGCGCTCATCGCCGGTCACCTCCCCCGTCCGCGACGGGGGGCTGCGTCGTCCCACTCGCGGCGACTGCTGCGTCACTGTCGTGCTCGTCGTCTCCGTCCCCGTCGCCGCGCTCGCCGCTAGCCGTGTACTCCTCGAACAGCGCCTCCAGCGAGGCGTCCTCGATGGTCACGTCGGTGACGGTGACGGCGTCGTCGAGTCGCCGCAACGCCCGCATCTTCGCCCGCGGTCGTGCGCAGCGGACGCGGACCGTCGTCCCGTCGACGGTCACGTCGGTGACGCCCTCGACGTCGTCGAGCGAGAGGTCTTCCGGAACGCGGTCGACCGTCGCCTCGACGACCGACTCGACGTCCAGTTCCGTGCGGAGTCGGTCGACGGTGTCGACGGTGACGAGTTCGCCAGCCTGCATGATGGCGACGCGGTCGCAGACCTTCTCCACCTCGTCGAGGACGTGGCTGGAGAAGAAGACGGTCGCACCGCGCTCCGCTTCCTCGCTGACGATGCGCCGCAGGCGCTTGATGCCGCTGGGGTCGAGGCCGGAGGAGGGCTCGTCCAGTATCAGGAGGTCGGGGTCGCCGACGAGCGCGACACCGAGCGCCAGGCGCTGTTGCATCCCCTTCGAGTAGTCACCGGCGGGGCGACGTGCGTCATCGGGGTCGAGCCCGACCCGCTCCAGGACGGCGTCCGGGTCGTCGTCGGCGTCCTTCGTCTCGATGGCCGAGACCACGTGCTCGCGCCCCGTCAGGTTCTCGTACACGTCGTATCCCTCCGGGAGCAGGCCGATGCGCTCGCGGATGGCCCGCGAGTCGGTCGTCACGTCGTGACCGAGGATGGTGGCCGACCCCGCGGAGGGGTCGAGGAAGCCGAGCAGCACGTTGATGGTGGTCGACTTCCCCGCCCCGTTCGGACCGAGGAAGCCGAACACCTCGCCCGCCTCGACGCTCATGGAGAGGTCCTCTACTGCGACGAACTCGCCGAACCGGCGCGTCAGGCCGTCGGTGTCGATAGCTGCCATCGTGGGTCGACCGAGGCTGTCCGTCCCCTTAATGCCGTACTCGGAGTCGCAGACTCTGCGACTGCGTCCGACGGTATAAGTACGAGCGTCGGTCGGACCCACCGAAGGTGTCGGTCAGCGCGTGTAGGTCCGGATCTCCGCGATTCGGCCGTCCGAGAGCGAGAAGGCGTCGGCGAAGGCGAACAGTTCCCGTCCCGTCGCGTCGAGCAGGCCTCCCTCGACGACCACGTCCACGTCGTCCGGCGCGTCACCGTCTCCTGCAGCGTCACCGTCTCCTGCAGCGTCACCGTCTCCTGCATCACCGTCCACCGCACCGTCGCCCGCCACGTCGTCACCTCCGTACACCCGGCGCACCTCGTGGCTGGTCTCTTTGTTCGGGCGGTCGTCGCGCATGAACGCCACCAGCGTCTCGCGACCGTCGATGGTCCGGTCGGGGCGGCGGTGGACCACGTCCGCGGCCAGGCGGTCGGCGAACGCCTCGTAGTCGTGGTCGTCGAGCGCGCGATAGTACGCCCGGACGACGCTCTCTCCGTCCATGCGCGGGCGGACGGCCGGCCGCCCCTTGAGGATGGCGCTGCCGGTGTGTGATACAGAGCCGAACGTAGCCGTCATAGCAACGGCTACTTGGGCCCGGCGTCCACCTCCACGTGCCGGTCGCCAGTCCGGCACGGTCAGGTTCGCGTCAGTGCGGTTCGTGCGTTCTCTCGTCTCACCGCCGGCCCGTCCCGCCGTCGGGCCTTCCCGCATCCCTTTTGAGCGCCCCACGCCTACCTCGCGACAGTGAACCTTCACGTGCGGTACGAGGGCGACGACGACCCCGACAAGTGCACGGCGCGGAAGCTCGCCCGGTTCGACCGGGCGACGCTCCACCGCTCCGCGCGGGCGACGCCGTACGGGGTCGTGCTCAACCCCCACGCCGAGCAGGCGCTGTCGCCCGCCGACCGGGCCGAGAGCGACAGCCTCGTCGCGCTCGACTGCTCGTGGGAGACGGCGGAAGCCGCCCTGTTCGAGATGCCGGGCGTCCACCGCGCGCTCCCGTTCCTCGTCGCGGCCAACCCCGTCAACTACGGGAAGCCGTTCCAGCTCACCACCGTCGAGGCGTTCGCGGCAGCCCTGGTCATCCTCGGCGAACGCGACCAGGCCGAGGACGTCCTCTCGAAGTTCCGCTGGGGGGAGACGTTCCTGGAGCTGAACGCCGAACCGCTGCGGCGGTACGCCGACTGCGAGGACTCCGGCGAGGTGGTCGCCGTCCAGCAGGAGTACCTCGACGCCGGGGAGTGACCCCCGAACCGACTCGGAAACGTTTAAACGCGCAGGAGCGGAACGGAGGGTATGGCCAAGTTCGACGCAGCGGAAAAGCGGATGCTCGAGAAGATGATCTGCATGCGCTGTAACGCACGGAACCCGCAGCGAGCCGACCAGTGTCGCAAGTGCGGCTACGGCAACCTGCGACCGAAGAGCAAGGAATCGCGCAGCGCGTAATCCCGCACTTCTCTTCAGCACACTCGCGTCCGCCAGCGACTGCTATCGCGGCGGTCGGCGGATGGAAGGGGACTCTGCCGGCCGGCGCGAGGTCGAGACCCGTCGTTCTACGCCGTCCGGTCGAACCACTCGTCTTCGAGGACGGCGTAGACGTCGACGTCGACGTACTCCCCGTCGACGTACTCGCTCTCCTCGAACGTCCCCTCGTGGCGGAAGCCGAGCTTCTCCCAGATGCGCGTCGACCCGACGTTGTCCTCGAAGACGCGGGCCATGACGCGGTGGTAGCGCAGTTCGCGGAACGCGTAGTCGGTGACGAGGCGGCTGGCCGCGGTGCCGTACCCCTCGCCCCAGTGCTCCTCGGCGAGGAAGATGCCGATCTCGCAGGAGACGCCGAGCGGGTCGTGGCCGTGGAGGCCGACGGACCCCAGGGCGTTGCCGTCGCGACAGATGAGCAGGTCGACGTCGTCGCCGTCGCCGTCGGACGCGCTCTCCTCGAACCACTCCCGTTCCTGCTGGCCGTTGACGGGCGTCCGGTTGACGAGCGACCGTCGTATCGTCGGGTCGTTGATGAGCTTCTGGAGGAAGTCGACGTCCTCCTCCTCGACCGTTCGCAGTTCGACGCGGTCGCCGTCGATGAACACGGGGCCGGGCATGGGGGAGGCTGAACTGTACGTGAACAAAAACGTTCCTGACCGCGACCGACGGCACCGGACGTCCGTCGCCGGCAACGCCCGTCACTCGTCGGGGTACTTCGGTTCGCGCCGCTCGGCGCGCGCCAGGGCGCGCTCGACGACCGCCCGGACGTCGCCGTGGAACTCCCCGCCGTGGCCGGCGTACATGTGCTCGACGCCGTCCGGCATGCGGTCCAGGAGGTCCTCCAGGCTCTCGATGAGGCGCTCGCGGGACTGGCCGGGCATGTCCGTCCGGCCGAAACTGCCGTCGTCGAACGCGCCGTCGTCGTGGACCACCACGTCGCCGCTGAACAGGGTGGTGTCGCTCACGAAGGCGAGGTGGTCGTCGGCGTGACCGGGCGTGTAGACGGCCTCGAACGTCTCGTCGCCGATCCGGACCGCGTCGCCGTCCGCGATGGGGGCGGTCCGGCGCGGATGGGGGCCGTAGGCTTCCAGGTCAACGTCGAACGCGTCGAGGACGTCCGGCAGGCTCTCGACGTGGTCGCCGTGCTGGTGCGTGAGCACGACGGCGTCCAGTTCGTCGGCGTGCTCCCGGACGGTCTCGACGACGTCGTCGGTCGCGCCGGCGTCCACGAGGACGGTCCGGTCGCCGGGCGCGAGGTAGGCGTTGCAGGTGAACGTCTCCGCGTCCGCGGTGACGTTGACGATACGCATATCGGCCGCTTGTGGCCCAACTACCAAAATCTTGACGGGCGGCGTGCGATTTTAGTGGTCGAAGTGAGTAGTAACGAGTACGTATGGGCTTCGGGAGCTACGACGAATCCGAACAAGACAACCAGGAGTACGACGCCGATCTGGACGACGACAGTGGCGTGAACACCACTGAACACGACCACGAGGGCGACGTCGACTTCGAGATCGGAGCGTCGAACGACGAGTTGCTCGACCGCCTCTCGGAGATCAAAGACAACCAGTAGCGTGGTGAAGTCAGGCGTCCGCGCGCTCGGCGTCGCGGAGTCGTACCGCGGCGACACCAGCACGCTCGCCGGCGTGGTGGTCCGGGCGAGTCGGGTCGTCGACGGGTTCGCGTTCGGCAGTTGCACGGTCGGTGGCACGGACGTCACCGACGCCGTCGCGGACCTCGTCGACCGACTCGACCGCGAGGACGTTCGATACGTCCTCGTCGCGGGCGTCGCGCTGTCGTGGTACAACGTTCTCGACCTTTATCGACTCCACGAGCGCGTCGAGCGACCGGTGCTGTCGGTCACCTTCGAGGAGAGCGACGGACTGCTCGACGCGATGGAGCAGGAGTTCGACGGCGAGGACCTGGCCCTGCGGCGCGAGCGCTACTGCGCCCAGCCGACGCGTCGCGAACTCGCTGTCAACGACGAGACGGTGTTCGTCCGCTCGGTCGGCGTCGACGAGCGCGAGGCGCGCGACGTCGTCCGGGCGTTCACGCCGGAGGGCGGCCGGCCGGAGCCGCTCCGGGTCGCCCGCCTCGCCGCGCGCGCCGCCGACGAGTGTCGCAACTGAGACGACGTCGCTGCTTTGCCCCGACGTCGGACCGACCGGGGACGGTCACCGCTTCTCGACGCACCCCGCGTTCTTGACGGTCAGGGTGGTCGTCGTGTCGCCGTCGGGGTCGACGGACAGCACGTACTCGCCGGCCTCGACGGTCCTGGGTTCGGTGCCAGGGACGTCACCCGGAACGACCGCCAGCGCCGCGAGGTCGACCGGAACCTCCACGGTCCGGGTCTGGCCGGGGTCGAGCTGGACGCGTTCGTAGCCGACGACGCGGCGGTCGCGATGGATGACCGAGCCGTAGGCCTGGGTGTTGTAGACCTCGACGACGTGCTCGCCGGCCACGTCGCCGGCGTTGGTCACGTCGACGCTGACGGTCACCGCCCGGCCGCCCCTGGGGTGACCGAGCGTCCCCGGGGTGACCGAGAGGTTCGCGTACTCGAAGGTCGTGTAACTCAGCCCGTGGCCGAACGGGTACAGCGGCTCCTCCCGGTTCCCGGACCAGGCGTTGTGGTACAGCGGTTCGTGGGCGACGGTCTTGGGCCAGGAGAACCCGAGCCGACCCGAGGGGTTGTACTCGCCGAGCAGCGTCTCGGCGACGGCCACGCCGCCACCGGAACCGGGCTGGCCGGCGAACAGGAGCGCGTCCAGGTGCTGGAAGGTCTCCTCGCCGCCGCGCGGACTCCCCGCGTACTCGACGCCGACGACCGGCGTCCCGTCGCCGGCGTTCTCGACGACCGTCCGGACGATCTCCCGCTGTGTGTCGGGGATGGCGAGGGAGTCGCGGTCGCCGAACCCCTCGTTGTGGGGCCCCTCGCCCAGCACGACGACGACGGCGTCGGCGGTAGCAGCCGCGCTCTCGACGTCGCTCCGCTGTCGATCGGTGAAGCCGTAGTCGCCGTTCTCGCTCGACCCGTCCTCGGGGACGTCCCACCACTGCGAGCGGTCGAAGTCCGTCGGGACGTGGGTGACGGTCCCGTCGTGGTCGGCCTCCAGTTCCGCGACCATCGTCGAGCCGGCGGGCCGGGGGCCGTCCTCCGAGAGACTGCCGCTCTCGATGCCCTGCCAGCCGAGCGTCCAGCCGCCGTGCTGCATCAGGAGCCGGTTCTCGATTCCCGTCTCGGGGTCGACGCCGGGGCCGGTCACGAGCAGGTCCTCGTCGCCCGACAGCGGGAGGGCCGGGTCGCCGTCCTCCGCGACGGCGTCGTTCTTCAGGAGGACCATCGACTCGCGGGCGAGGGTGGTCGCTATCGACAGCGACTCGTCGTTGCCGACGAGCGAGGCGGCCTCCGACGGGTCGACGTACGGGTCCTCGAACAGGCCCAGGTCGCGCTTGAGTCGGAGGATGCGCCGGACGGACTCGTCGATGCGCTCCTCGGCGAGTTCGCCGCTGGCGACGAGGTCCTCGACGTGCGAGACGAACTCCGGCGGGGTGAGCCCGCCGCCGCCGAGCATCGCCATGTCCAGTCCCGCCTCGATGGCGGCCCGGACGGCGGCGCGGCGGCCGTCCTCGGTGTTCGGGAGGTACTCGTGGATGTCGATCAGTCGGAAGAGGTCGTTCCAGTCCGAGAGGACGACGCCGTCGAAGCCGTACTCCTCCCGGAGCACCTCGGTCAGCAGCCAGTGGGAGACGTGTGCCGGGACGCCGTTGACGGACCCGCTGTTCACCATCACCATCCCCGGCCCTTCGTCGATGGCCACCTCGAACGGCGGGAGCAGCGTCTCGCGGAGGTCACGCATCGACGTGTTGGCGGCCGCCCGGTCGTTCCCGTTGTGGGGGACCTCGTAGCCGGCGAAGTGCTTGACCGTCGACGTGACCCGGTCGTTGCTCTCCAGCGCGCGCGTCCGCGCCGCCGAGACGTCGGCGAGCAGTTTGGGGTCCTCGCTGATTCCCTCGAAGAACCGTCCCCACCGTGGGTCGCGCTGGAGTTCGAGCGTGGGTGCGAACGTCTCGTGGCAGTTGGTCGCTTCGAGCACTGCGGCCGTGTGCTGCTCGGCTCGTTCGATGGTCTCGACGTCGCGGGTCGCCCCCATGTTGAGCCGCTGCGGGAAGACGTTCGCACCGTCGAGGTAGTCGGCCCCGTGGACGGCGTCGATGCCGTAGAAGAACGGGATGCCGTGCGGCGAGTTCTCGATCGCGTACTCCTGGAGCGCGTTGACGCCCTCGGCGAGCGCCTGCGGGTCCATCGTCGGCGGGGCCGCGCCCCCCGACAGCAGGGACCCGGGAGCCACGTCCGAAAGGAGTGAGCCGATCCGGTCGACGTCCTCGAACGTCGACTCCGCCTCCGTGTCGTAGCTGTTGACGACGGGCTGGAGCATCTGGCCGGCCTTCTCCGCGACTGTCATGTCGTCGACCAGTCGCTCCACCGACTGTCCCTCCGCCGCGCCCCGTTCGGCACCGAACCCGACCGTCGCGGCTGCGGTCGCCGCGCCCGTCGCCTGTATGAACGTTCGTCGAGACGTTCCCTCGTTGCTCGCTGTCGTACCCCGCCCGCTGCCGTCTTGTTTCGCCATTACATACCATGTGTGCCTGGGTACACGCATAAATATTTATTAAGAAATGAGAAAATTAAGAATGGGGAACACCTGTGACGATGGGGCCCGTCGTCGACGTCCGGTCGTCACCGTTCCGGGTGGCCGACCGGGCGAACAGAGGAGGGACGCGAACGGAACGAGTGAGGGGACGACGCGCCCCGAACTTTATCCCGGAGAGCGACCCACTCAATCCATGGAACGATACGACGCCCTCTTCCGGCTCTACGACGAGTTCGACGTGGACGCGCTGCGGGCCTACCAGGACTTCGTCGACCTGTTTCCGCCGGTCGACTCCCGGGTCGCGCTCGACCACTGGCAGTCGGCCAGCGAGGAACTCGAGGAGCGCAAGGACGAGATCCGCGACGCCTTCGACGCGGGCGAGACGTACGCCGACGTGGCGGTGCACGCGACCCGCGACCAGGCGTTCACGGCGCTCGACCTCTGCAACACCTACGAGCGGCCGGTGAACGCGCTCGTGCTCGACGTGGACGAGACGCTACGCTCGGCGGGGCACACGGACAACGAGATACCGCGCGAGACGCTGCACCTGCTCACCGAGTTCCACGAGGACGGCGTCCCCATCGTCGTCTGCACCGGGCAGACGCTGGAGAACGTCAAGGGGTTCGCCATCCAGGGGCTCGGCAACGAGATGGTCCACTCGGGCGACGTGAGCATCGTCTACGAGGCGGGGACTGGCGTGTTCACGCCGGGCCACGGCGCGGACACCAAGCGGCTGCTGTACGAGGACCTCGACGCCGCAATCCGGGACGCCTTCGACGAGATACGGTCGCGCGTGCTCTCGGACGCGCCGGACGACCTCCGGCGCGCGACCCACCTCCAGGGCAACGAGTTCAACGTCACGCTGAAGCCGAACTTCGAGACCGGCAGTCCCGACGCCGTCGAGGTCATCGACGACGCGCTCGTCCACCTGCTCGACCTGCTCGGGGAAACGGTCGCGGGCGCACACGACGGCTCCGACGCGGCGTCGGCCGAGAACGGCGACTGGGCCCGCGCCGTCTACGCCGACAGCGACCCCGAGATACGCGGCGTCCTCGAGCGACGCGGCCAGACGGCCGACTGCGCGCCGGAGGACGTCCCCGCCGACGTCCGCGAGACGTTCGAGCGCATCGACGTCGCGTACTACGAGGGCGACGCCGCCGAGATCGGCAGCCGCGAACTGAACAAGGTCGTCGGCGTGGAGGCCGCCCTCGAGGTGCTCGGCGTCGACGACCCGTTCTCGCTCGTGATGGGCGACAGCAAGAGCGACCTCCGCGTGATGGAGTGGGTCGCCGAGACCGACAGCGGCATCGCCGCCGCGCCCGAGCACGCCTCGCGCGACGTCCTCGACCACGTCATCCGGACGGACGAACTCATCTTCGACCGCGGCAAGGCGGGCGACGTGCTCCGGACGGCGTACGCGCTCAAACTGCTCGCCCGCCTCGGGTGAGCCAGGCGAGTCGCGGCCGCGCCACGATGTCGTCTCTCCGCCGGCGCTCCGCCGGCCTGAGAACTTTAGTACATAGCGAGCGTATCCCGGGTCTCGCCATGAGCCGAAAGGTAACGATCGTCACGCCGTTCCCGGAACGGGGCGAGGACCGTGACGACATGGACGGCGCGGAGTCCGCGCGGCGGACGCCGATGCTCCGCGCCGTCTGCGAGGGGCGACCGGAGTAGCTACAGCAGCCCCTCCTCGCGGGCGAGCAGCACCGCTTCGAGCGTCGCGTCGTTTGCCGGCCCCTCGCGAGCGGCGGCCAGCGCCTCGTCGACCGGCACCGTCACGACCGACAGGAACTCGTTGTCGTCCAGGTCGCGCTCGACGGGCGTGAGTCCCTCGGCGTAGACGATGCCGCGCTCGTGGCGCAGCACGCCGGTCGCGACGTCGAACGTCTCCAGTTGTGCCAGTACGTCCGCGTCGAACCCCGTCTCCTCTCGGAGTTCTCGGGCCCCCGCCGCGGTGTAGGACTCGCCGTCCTCGACGATGCCGGCGACGCACTCCAGGCACGTCTCCCGGATGGTCGGGCGGTACTGCTCGACGAACACCAGTTCCTCGCCCGCGCGAGCGAGCACGACGACCGCGGGCGGCAGCTCGGCCCAGTAGTACTTCTTCGTCGAGCCGTCCGGCTGCTCGACGAGGTCGTAGCCGCCGGTGTACCAGCCCGTCTCGTACTCGGTCTCCGATTCGAGCACCGGCCAGTCGTGGTCCGCGTGGTCGTTCATGGTCGACCCGAGGGTCCCGCGCGGCTTAAAAGCGCGAGCCGTCGGCCGGTCAGAACAGCGCGTCGCGCAGTCCCGCGAGCGTCGCGTCGTCGCCGGCGGCGACGTACAGTTCGCCCTGGCTGGCGGTGCTGGCGTCGCTCTCCTCGGCCAGCAGCCACCCGGCGTGCTGTTCGATGGCGTCGGGGTGGAAGGCGACGACGGCCTCGACGTCGCCGCGCGCGAGCAGCCCCCAGTCGAGCGCGGGCGCCCAGCTCTCCCAGACCCGCTTGCACTGCCCCGCGAGTGAGTGCTCGAGTTCCTCGCTACGCGCCCGGAGGTCGTCGTCCTCGATGGCGTCGAGGCCGACCACGAACGCCACCGTCCCCCGGTCGAGTTCGACGTCGCTGCGAGCGCTCGCAGGTGTGCCGTCGTGGGTCGCGCCCTCGCCCCGGCGCGCGACGTAGGTGTCGTCGTGGAGCGGGTCGTGGACGACGCCGAGCACCGGGTCGCCCTCGTGCAGCAGCGCGACCGCCGTGCCAAAGTAGGGGATGCCCGAGCAGAAGTTGTTCGTGCCGTCGAGCGGGTCGAGCACCCAGCGGTACGCGGCGTCGCCGGGCCGCTCGCCGCGCTCCTCGGCGTACACCGCGTGGTCGGGGAACGCCCCGGCGATGACGTCGAGCGCGCGGTCCTCCGCGCCGCGGTCGGCCTCGGCCTTCACGTCCCGCGGCCCGTACTCGGCGGTCGTCTCCGCCCGCTCGAACTCCGCGACGAGGTAGTCGCCCGCTGCCTCGCACGCCTCGACCGCGACCGTCTCGAACTCGTCCATGGTTGGAACGGTGACGTGTGTCCGAAAGAACGTTTTGTTCGGCGTCGGCCGGGGCGACGCGGGCGGCGAGGAGTCGCCCGGACGAAGGGGCCGCTGTGACGGCGTCGTTCGCCGTCTTCGCGGCTCACCGACGGTCGAGTCCCGACGGCCGGCCCTCCGCCGTCCCGGACGGCTCCGGCGCGTCGGCGGTCCGTCGGACGTGGCAGACGCAGCCCGCCAGCGTCAGCAGGCACCCCCACAGCAGGGGCGTCCCGAGCGTGAACACCGGCTCGGCGGCCGCGAGGACCGGCGGCCGGACGCCCGTCGGTGCCGAGACGAGGTCGAGGAACCGCCGGACGCTCCCAAGCGTCAGCGGGAGGTCGGTGACCAGTGCGCCGGCGAGGAACAGCCGTCGGGCGCGTCCCTCCAGGAGGTAGAGCAGCGGCACCAGCGGGAAGAACAGCAGCGGGAAGTAGACGAAGTAGGTCGGAAAGAAGAGGAGGACGGCGACCAGCGTGACGTACGCGCCGACGAGGCGGTCGGTCGGCGTCCGCAGGTCGCGGTAGCAGTAGGCGACGACGGGCGCGAGCATGACGGCGGCGAAGACGGGTAGCAGTGACGGGTCCACGCCCAGCACCGACAGCGGCCGGCGGAGCGTGAAGTAGGTCGCCTCCGGCGCGAGCCCGCCGGCGAAGGCGTCGTGGCGCAGTCGTGGCAGCACCGCGTCGAACAGCCACGTTCGGGTGACGTCGAGGCCGAACAGTGGGACGCCGAGCGCCAGCAGGCCGCCGCCGGTGGCGACGGCCGCGCCGACGGCGCGCCACGAGCGTCGTCGCAGCAGCCACAGGCCGACGCCGGCCGGGAACACCTTCACCAGCGCCGCCAGGCCGAACGCGACGCCGGACCTGCCCTCGTCGCCGCGTTCGAGCGCCACGAACCCCACCGCGAGCGCGAACGCCAGGGGCAGGTTCGTCTCGCCGTAGAACTGCGGTACGACACTGTGGATGGACAGGAGCACGTAGCCGCCCACGAGCACCTCGTCGACCCGCGAGAGCGAGGGACCGAACCGTTCGACGGTCCGGACGAGCAGCAGCGCCAGCGCGATACCCGCGACGAGTTTGAGCGCCGCGAAGAGCGCGAACGAGACCAGCCAGTCGTCGACGAGCGCGAAGGGGTAGAACGCGACGACGGTCACCGGCGGGTAGACGTAGCCGAACGCGGGGAACGCCGGCGGCGAGGCGGCGTACATCGCGTCACCGGCGAGGCTGGCCCGCGCGGCGTAGTAGTACACCTGGAAGTCGATGGCGAACTTTCCGGCCTGCGTGAGCGACTGGTACGCCAGCGTCGCCACGCCGAGGACGAGGCCGAGCGCGAGCACCAGTCGGGGACCTGCGCGTCGCACGTCGGTGCGCTCTCGCTCGTCGCACTTGTCAGTAGCGGTGACTTCTGTTCGGGGGGAGGCGACGTCACCGCCGCGGGCGGCGTTTTCGGCGCTCACCGGAGCGCTCCGGCGCGTAGAAACGGGGCCGCGACCTCGTAGTAATTAAGAAAGCTTATTCAAGGCCGTCCCGGACCCAACGAGCATGGTAGAGTTGCAAGTGCCGGAGGTCGATTACACCCGGTACTCGAACCGGCAACTCGCGAGCATTCCACTCGCCGTTCTGGTGCTCGCGTTGCTGATCATCGCGGGCTGGTACGTCACGACCGGCGCGCCGGTGACGCCCGGAATGGAGTTCACCGGCGGCACGGAGATGCGTATCCAGACCGACGTCCCCCAGTCCGAGGTCCCGCAGGCGTTCGAGGAAGACGTCTCCTCGGTGACCGCGACGCAATCGAGCGGGAACGCCTACATCGTACAGTTCCAGTCGACCAACACCGACACGCTCAGCACGCAGGCCCAGCAGGCCGGCTTCGAGGTGGTGTCGGTCCAGACCACGTCGGCGAGCTTCGGTGCCGAGTCGCAACGGCTCGCGCTGTACGGCATCGTCGCCGCGTTCGTGGGGATGAGCGTCCTCGTCTTCCTCATGTTCCGGTCGTTCGTCCCCTCCATCGCCGTCGTGCTCTCCGCGTTCAGTGACATCGTCATCCCCGTGGCGCTGATGAACGTGCTGGGCATCAAGCTCTCGCTGGGCACCGTCACCGCCCTCCTGATGCTCATCGGTTACAGCGTCGACTCCGACATCCTGCTGAACAACCACATCCTGCGCCGCTCGGGTGACTTCTACGAGAGCACGTACCGAGCGATGCGGACCGGTGTGACGATGACCGTCACGTCCATCTCCGCGATGGCCGTGATGGCACTCGTCGCCGCATTCTTCCAGGTCGACCTGCTCCGGTCCATCGGCGTCGTGCTCGTGCTCGGGCTGGCGACCGACCTGATGAACACGTACATGCTCAATCTCAGTCTCCTGCGCTGGTACAAGTTCGAAGGGGTGGCACGATGAACGTCCGCGAGAACTGGCGCGTCGTACTGCTGGTCGTGCTCCTGCTCGCCAGCGGGTTCGCGCTGTTCGTCCCCCAGGGGTCGTCGTCGTCGGACGCCGCTGGCGGCAACCTCACGACCGGCGACGGACCGAGCAACCTCAAGTTCGGCCTCGAACTGGCCGGCGGGACGCGCATCCGCGCCCCCGTCGAGGGCGTGACGGCGGAAGGGGCTCAGCTCGGCGGCGCCTCGCCCGGCGACGCCCAGAGGCAGATCGCCGCGAACATCTCGGGCGTGACCGTCTCCGACGTGCAGGTTCGGACGACCCAGTCCGGCACGACCGTCGAGGTGTTCACCGAGACGGTGTCGACGCAGAACCTCTCGACCACGCTCGACGGGATGGGCATCGAGTACGACACCGTCCGCGAGGGCGTCACCGAGACGACGCGCGAGGAGATCCGGCGGACGCTTAGCGACAAGGTCTCGAAGGCCGGCCTCGCCGGCGGGCGCGTCCAGACCACGACGACGCCGACCGGCGAGCACTTCATCGTCGTGGAGATGCCGAACGCGAACCAGTCGCGGATGGAGGAACTGGTGACCAGCAAGGGCCAGGTCCGTCTCGTCGCGCAGTTCCCGGCGGAGAACGGCTCCGGCTACCGCAACGAGACCGTCCTGAACTCGGAGACGATCGCCGACGTCGGTAGCGTGACCCAGACCGAGACGGGCGCGTCCGTCAACGTCGTCGTCGCCGACTCGGCCGCCGAGCGGTTCCAGCAGGACATGGTGGACTACGGCTTCACCGGGCCGGGCGTCCAGGCCTGCCACGCCGCGCCGGAGGGCCAGCGGTACTGTCTGAACACCGTCGTCGACGGCCAGACGGTCTACTCGGCCGGCGTGCGCGACACCCTCGCCGCCGACTGGGCGAGCGGGTCGTGGGCGCAGTCCCCGACGTTCAGCGTCACGGCGAACAACCTCTCGGAGGCGCGTAACCTCCAGATCAACCTCCGCGCCGGCGCGCTGCCGGCGGCGCTCGACACCGACGCGGGCACGACGACCTACCTCGCGCCCACCCTCGCCGAGCAGTTCAAGACCTACTCGCTCATCGCGGGGCTGGCCGCGGTCTTCGCCGTCAGCGGCAGCGTCTTCGTCCGCTACGGCAAGCCCGAGGTCGCGCTCCCGATGATCGTCACCGCCCTCTCCGAAGTCGTCATCCTGCTCGGGTTCGCGGCCGCGGTGCAGTTGCCGCTCGACCTCTCACACATCGCCGGCTTCATCGCGGTCATCGGGACCGGGGTGGACGACCTCATCATCATCGCCGACGAGGTGATGTCCGAGGGCGACGTGCAGTCGAACCGCGTCTTCCAGTCCCGGTTCAAGAAGGCGTTCTGGGTCATCGGTGCCGCCGCCGTGACGACCATCATCGCCATGAGTCCGCTGGCGGTGCTCAGCCTCGGCGACATGCAGGGCTTCGCCATCATCACCATCCTCGGCGTGCTCATCGGCGTGCTCGTCACCCGCCCGGCGTACGGTGACATCCTGCGCTACCTGCTCACCGACCGCTGAGGACTCTATTTTCGAGCCTTCCTCGCACAGTCACCGTCCCGTCGAGAGTCAGTCCTCCAACGTCCTCGAACTCGCACCGACCGTCGAGCGTGCGCGTCGGCAACCTGCTCTCCCCTGCCGCTCGTCACAGGCGGAGGATAACTGCCCTAACCGCGGATTACCGTTCAGAACTCGTCCAGCGCGGACTGCTCGCGCGCCGCCAGCACGTCGTCGCAGGTTCCCCAGGAGGTGCGCGCGCAGTCGGGGAGCTCGCCGTGTTCGTCGACGTACTCCCGGAGGAACCGCCGCGTCGTCGGGTCGCTCGGGTAGCCGCTCCCGACGTCGCCGTGCTCGTCGGCGAGGCGGTCGACGTGGGCGTCGCGTTCGACCTTCGCGACCACGCTGGCCGCGCCGACGACGGCGTGGCTCCCGTCCGCGCCGTGCTCGGCCGTCACGTCGACCGGGACTGCCACCGCGTCCGCGACCCGACGACCGAACCGCGCCGCGTCGGTGTCGCCGGCGTCGACGACGCCCGTCGCGTCGGCCGCGGCGACCTGCGAGATGGCCTCGGCCTGCGCCGCGACGGTCAGCGAGTTCATGTCCGTCGCCGGGTCGTCGATGCGCTCGGTCGGTATCTCGGCGACGCCGACGGTCACGGCGTCGCTCGCCCGCAGCTCCGCCGCGAGCTCCTCGCGTCGCTGCGGCGCGACGTTCTTCGAGTCGTCGACGTCCGCGGGCAGGTCGGCGGGGTCGGCGACCGCCACGGCGGCGGCGAACATCGACCCGAGTACCGGCCCCTTGCCCGCTTCGTCCGCTCCGAACACGGTCGAGTCGTGGGGACCACCGCACATGGTCGTTTCCATCAGAAGTCGGTCAGCTTCGCCTCCGTCGCGCCTTTCGCGTCCGTGTCGAACTCCGAGAGCCCGACGAACTCCAGGTCGTTGTCCCGCAGGGCGCGCTTCACGCGCTCGGAGGCGGCGGGCGCGACGAGCATCCCGCGCACCTCGCGTCCGGCGTCGGCCTCGCCGTCGATGGCCGCCTCGCCCTCCTCGTAGAGGGAGACGTACCGCTGGAGCTGGTCGAAGTGGTTCAGCGTCGCCTGGATGCGCTTGACCTCGACGACGACCGGCACGCCGTCGGCGTCGCGGGCGAAGAAGTCGATGAAGCCGTACTTCGTCTCGCGCTCGTGCTCGACGATGCGAAGCTCCGGCTCCAGCACGTCGGGGTTCGACTCGATGTACTCGTGCATCTCCGCCTCGGTGCCCGACTCCTCGTAGGTCGCGCCGTCGGTCGCGTCGAAGCGCGTCAGCCCGTGGGCCTCGTGGATGCGAGCCTCGACGCGCTCGGTCGGGTTCGTCCGTCGCGCGAGCAGGACGGCGGCCCGCGAGTTGCCGTCTCCTTCGTCCCCGTCCGTCGCGCCGTCCTCGCTCTCCACCGCTCCTTCCTCGCTCACCCGGGCCGAGACGGTCCCGCCGCCGGGCATCCAGTTCACCGGTTTATTGCCGGTCGGCTGGTGGACGAGGAAGGTGCCGTCGGGCTTGGCGACCAGCAGTCGGTCCCCCGGCCCGAGGTAGCCGCTCGTGCGTCCGTCGTACTCCACCTCGCAGCGCGCCTGCACCGTCAACACCGCGCCGTCCCGGAACGCGGCCTTCGCCTCGCTGACGAGGGCCTCGGGGGTCGGCGCGTCGAGTTGCTCGACGACCATCCGTTCTCGCTGGTGGTCACCTGCGGGGCAAAAAGGTAGCTGGTTCGCCCCGACCGGAGCGAGACGGGCTGGTCCGGCGTCAGAGCGAGACGCCGGAGAGGTCCGCGTCGAGGTCGTCGACGTGCTCGTTGAACGCCGCGACGAACGCCGGGACGTCGCCGGCGAGTTCGCGCACGTCGCGCGCCGAGGGCGGCTGGTACTGCGAGAGCAGGTAGACGCCACCCTCGCCGCCGACGCGGAGGTACGACGCGCTGCCGTCCTCCCACTTGAGCTCCCAGCGCGTCCCCGCCACGCGGGTCGTGAAGCTCCCGTAGTCGCCGCCCTCGTACCGCGAGAGCTCGTGGGCCATCCGGTCGGCGACCTCGCGGACGCGGTCGAGGACGCGCGAGCGCTCCTGCACGATGGACTCCGTGGAGGCAACGTCCGGGAAGTCGGTCGGCACGTCGTCGAGGACGCCCTCCAGCGACGCGACGTGGTCGTTGAACGCCGCGACGAAGGCGTCGTAATCCTGCAGGGCGTCGGCGAGCGCGGCCGGCTCCGGCGGCTGCTTCGTCGACACGACGTACACCTGGTCGCCGCCGCTCTCGAACCGCAGGTACTGGACGGTACCGGCCTCGTACTTCAGCGTCCACTCGCCGGCGTCCGTGCCGAATGTCCGCTGGCCGTAGTCGCCGCCCTGGAGGCGGGCGAGTTCGCGCGCTACCTCGCTGGCGTGGGTCTCGACCGCCGCGACCACCTCGTCGCGGCGGTCCGCGACGTCCGTCCCCGAGTCGACGTCCAGTTCGAACGGCTCGCTCATCGTCTGCTCTCGATGGCGGACGGAGAAAACCGCTGTGAATCGGCCGCGCGGACGGTCGGCGGCGAGGCGTAACGGCGTTCCACGGTGCGACCGTCGCCCTCCGGGAGCCCCTGAGCGTTCCTTCAGGCCGGACCTGACGAAGGCGGTCCGGCCTAGGCCGTTCGTTCCGTGCGCGGGTTCCGGAAAAACGGTAGCCGCGACTTATCCGTCTCGCCGGTGAACCGCGTCCACATCCATGCAACCGGAGCGCGTTAGCCGGCGGGCAGTTCTCGCAGCCAGTGCCGGCCTCGTCGCGACCGGCGTCGGTGCGGCCGGTGGCGACGACCACGGAACCGACCGCACCGGCGACGATGAGACCGACCGCAACCACCTCGTCGTCGCCGGCGGGAGCCCGGGCGACCCCGTCGAGTACCAGTTCGTGGTCACCGGGGACGTCCGCCGGAACGGGCGCGCTGGCGACGCGCCGCTCGCAGATAGCTGTGTCACCGTCGACACCGGAGATTCGGTGAGCGCCGACGGCGAGCGTCGGAGCGTCGCGAGCGGCACCGTCGCCGGCGGCGCCGACGCCTACATCTTCACCGGCCGCATCACGCGATTCCGGATCGAACTCGTCCGCCGGCGTCTCGACGCGGTGCGGATCTTCCTGAACGGCCGGCGCGTCAGCCCTGCCGAACTCGGCGACAACCCCGCTGCGGCGACGCCCGTCGAGTTCCTCGACTGCAACACGGCGGTCGTGGTCGGCGACTTCGACGGCGTCGAACTGAACGCGAGCTTCTGGGACGAGGGCGGTCTGGGGACGAGCATCCTCTTCCCCGACCCCGTCAGCGGCGTGACGACGCTCCACCCCGCCGAGCAGTTCGACCCGTTCCCCTTCACCATCGAGTCGCTCGGCCTCGACCCGGACCCGATACCGACGCCGGGTGCACCGGCGCAGTTCACCGCCGAGAACCCCTTCGCCGGACCGTGGTGTGAGCGCGAGGAGAACCAGTTCCCGAACCACCTCCTCGTCGCCGGCGAGGGCGGTCCCGGGACGACGGCCGACTACGAGTTCGCGGTGAGCGGCAGCGTCCGGAAGAGCGACGACGCCGGCGACGCGCCCGTCGCCGGCCGCCGCGTCAGCGTGGACGCCCACGACCGCATCACCGACTCGCGCGTCACCGGCACCGTCTACGGCGGCGCCGACGCCTACCGCTACTCCGGCGAGATAACCGAGTTCGGCCTCGACGGCCCCGCCCAGGTCTTCCTGGACGGCGAGCGGGTGCGACCGGCGGACCTCGGCACACCGACGCCACCGCCGCGGCCGTCCGTCGAGTTCACCGACTGCGACCGGGCCGTCGTGCGCGGCGACTTCGGCGCGGTCGCCGTCGACACGGTGTGGTTCGCGTCGGACGGGTTCGCGACGTCGTTCACCGTCCTCGGGCCAGTGAGCGGTCGGACCGTCGTCGACCGGTCGAACGCCGGCGACATCGCCGACGTCAGCGGCTTCGTCATCACCCGCATCACGGCGGGTGCGGAACTCGGGGCAGAGCCGACGCTCAACGTGCGGAACCCGAACCTCGAGGAGTGCATCCAGTCCATCCGTCCGGAGCCGATCCGCCCCTTCGCCGTGGACTGCGGCCCGGGGGACGGCGGCGGGGAGGTCGTCTTCGGCTACGAGAACCCGAACGACGCTGCACTTCTCGTGCCCAGCGAACTCGTCGGCAACGCCACCGACGATCCGCCGACGACGCTCGACCCCGGCCGCAACGCGTTCACCGTCGGCTGGCAACCGGCGTCACCGGACGAGCGCCTGACGTGGCGACTCGACCTCACGCCGTTCTCCATCAGCGAACGCCCGGCGGCGACGACCCCGACCGCGACCGACTGCGGGATACGCTGACCGGCGACCGTTGCGGCCGACGGCCCCCGGACGCGACGGACCGGAACCTGTCGCCGACGACGCTCGTCGGTGACCCTCCTCTCGCTGGAAGGCAATGTCGACCGTACTCACATTTCAGGTAGGTGGTGTTATTTAGACGTCATGACGCCTCATAGCAGTTCTTTTTCCGACACTTTTCCTTGTCCCGTGCGTATGGCACAACGGCGACGATTCCTCAAGGCGATCGGGCTGGCAGGTACCGTAGGCCTCGCCGGCTGTACCGGCGACACGGACACCAGCGACACCACGACGTCCAGCACGACCTCGTCGCAGGACGGCGACGACTCGTCCGACGACGGGAACGACACGACGGCCGAGCAAGGGCCGGCGGTCACGTTCGGCGGCGACGACGAGATCAACATGAGCCTCTCGCCGAGCGTCCCGCAGAAGAACCTCTACGTCCAGTACGGCCCGGTGCGCGACCACCTCGAGCAGTACGTCGAGAGCAACTACGACGTCCCGGAGGCACTCGACGCGAACATGAGCATCGGCAGCAACTACAGCGCGGTCATCCAGGCGCTCGGGTCCGGCACGGCCGACATCGCCGAAACCGGTCCCTTCGCCGCCGCGCTCGGCGTCGACGCCGGGAACGCCGAGGTCATCCTGCAGCGCAAGGGGTACGGCTCCTGGACGTACCAGAGTCTCATCGCCGTCTCGAAGGACAGCGACATCACGAGCCTCTCGGACCTCTCGGGCAAGACGGTCGCGTTCGCCGACCGCCTCTCAACCAGTGGCTGTCTCTACCCGCTGCACGACATGAAGACCAAGGGGAACGTCGACATCGGCAAACTGCCCGAGGGCAACGGTTCGCAGGCCGACATCGACCCGGTGTTCGCCGGCGGCCACACGAAGTCCTACGCACTCCTGCAGAAGGGACAGGTCGACGCCGCCGGCATGGGCGGGTTCGTGCCGGGTATCGTGGAGGACTTCTCGGCGAACGCCAGGACGGTCAACGAGCACACGGGGCTTCCGCGTGCGCCCATCGTGGTCAGTTCGCAGCTCGGCTCGAAGGCCAAGGAGGCGCTCGCGCAGGCGTTCCTCCAGGCACCCGACACCATCTACTACGGTGCGGACGGCGAGGAGGGCGGCGACGACGACCTCTGGTTCAGCGACGTCCGCGAGGCGTCCGTCGAGGACTACCAGAGCGTCATCGACACCGCAAAGGAACTCGGCGTGACGCCGGAGCTGTTCGAGAAGGCCTGAAACGCCGTTCTCTCTCCATCAATGCCTGCAATATCACTGGATAGCGTCACGAAGGAGTACGGGACGGACACCGTCGCGCTCGACGACGTCACGGTCGACGTCGAGGCGGGGGAGTTCGTCGTCCTGCTCGGTCCGTCCGGGGCCGGAAAGTCGACGCTGCTCCGCGTCCTCAACGGTCTCACGGAACCGACCGAGGGAGAGGTCGTCGTCGACGGGACCCGACCGGCCGCGGGGTCGGGTAGCGACGTCGGGATGGTGTTCCAGGAGCACTACCTCGTCGAGAGCATGAGCGCGTTCCGGAACGCGCTCACCGGCGCGCTCTCCCGGAACGGCCTCCTCCGGAGCCTGCTCACCTGGCACGCAGAGGCCGACAAGCGCGCGGCGCTGGACGCGCTCGACACCGTCGGCCTCCTGGCCGAGTCCGGCCAGCGCGCCGGGTCGATGAGCGGCGGCCAGAAGCAGCGCGTCGGCATCGCCCGCGCGCTCGTGCAGGATCCCGACCTGCTGCTCGCCGACGAACCGGTCGCCAGCCTGGACCCGAAGGCGGCCCGCGACGTGATGCGATACATGAAACGCGCCGCGAGCGAGCGCGACCTGACCGCCATCGTCAGTCTCCACCAGGTGAACATCGCCCGCGAGTTCGGCGACCGGTTCCTCGGACTCCGCGACGGCGACCTGTTCTTCGACGGGTCCCGCGAGGACCTCACGATGGAGGTCGTCGACCGCATCTACTACGGCGACGAGGGAGCAGACGGGACTTTCGCCGGGTCGGGGCTGGACGGCTCCGCGGCCGCCGACCGCTCCCCTTCGTCCGGTCGGACGGTCGCCGGGGGTGACGGCGCGTGAGCGAGTCGCACGCCGACGAACGAGCGCGCGACGAGCAACTCCGGCGACTGGAGCGTCGCCGTCGGCTGACGCAACTGCTCGAGGTGGGGCTGGTCGTCGCCGTCCTCGCGCTGACCTATCTCGGCCTGCAGTTCATCCAGTTCGAACCCGGCGACCTCGTCAAACAGATTCCCGAGGAGATCAAGTTCATCCAGGGCTTCCTGCCGCCGAACTTCGTGGACTTCACCGTCTACACCCAGAACAACGGCATCTCGGGCCTGCAGGCGGTCCCGGCGAGTCTCGGCGACTTCGGCGGGCGCATCCTCGACAGCCTCGGGTCGCAGCGCCCGTCGCTGGTCCGGGCCAGCCTGGTCACCGTCGTCCTCGGGTTCACCGGGACCGTCCTCGGCTTCCCGCTCGCGCTCCTGTTCGGGGTGCTCGGCAGCGAGCGCGTGACGCCGTTCCCGTTCAACTTCCTGTTCCGGGGCGTGATGAGCGCCATCCGCGCCATCCCCGCGCTGGTGTGGATCCTCATCTACGTCCCGCTCTCGGGCATCAACCAGGTGACGGCGGTGCTCGCCATCGCGACCGACACCGTCGGTAACCTCGGCCGCCTGTTCACCGACGAACTGGAGGAGATCGACGACGGCCCCATCGAGGCCGTCAGTTCGACCGGCGCCTCCCGGACGCAGGTCGTCGGGTTCGGGATGCTGAGCCAGGTCTCGTCGTCGTACGTCGCGTGGACGCTGTACATCCTCGAGATCAACACCCGCATCGCCATCTCGCTCGGCGTCGTCGGCGCCGGCGGCATCGGCCGGTACATCCGGAACCGCCAGGACCTCCTCTACTACAGGGAGACCGCCGCCGGCATCGTGATGGTGTTCGTCATCGTCATCTCCATCGAACTGCTGTCCTCGCGCATCCGCGCCCGCCTCCGACCCGGCGAGCACGAGGGACGGTCGTTGGTCGACGCTCTCCGAGACCTCGCCGACCCCGGCCGCTGGCTCGGTCGCGCCGACCCTGACGACGCGAGCGAGTGACCCTCCGGGCGTCGGTCGTCACCCGCTTCCGCGTCGGTTCAATCGTCAGTGACTCGCGCTCCTTCGTCCGTTTGCCTTCCGTCCTCACTCCGGGATTCGTCGTCCGTCCGTGCATCGCTGTCCGTCCCGCGCGACACCGCCCACCGGAGCGTGACCGTCCACTCCTCGGCGTCGCCGTCCGTCGACCGGTGTTCCGACACGTCCACGTTCGCGGTCGGTCGCGGGCGTTCGTCGGCCGTCTCGGTGGCCGGCCGCATCCCGTCGTAGCGACCGGTCAGGTCCGAACGAAGGTCCGCGAGGTACGCGGCGAGGTCGTCGCGGTCGAGCGACTCGTCGCGTCGGGTCTCGTAGCTGGTCGCACCCCGTCCGACGCCACCTGGATTCCCCGTGGCGTGGCCGCCGACGACCGCGTTGACCACCGCGCCGAGCAGGAGGACGAGCCCCGAGAAGTAGAGGTAGGTGACGACGACGATGACGCCGCCGAAGAAGCTCCCCGTCCCGGGGTTGCTGAACGACAGGTAGACCTGGAAGACGCCCTGGAGCGCCGCCCAGCCGATCGCCGCGATGACGACCCCCGGCAACACGTCGGAGACGCTCACGTCGACGTCGGGGAAGCGGTAGTACATCGGGAGGAACGCGGCCACGAGACCGACGACGAGCACGAGCGGCGACAGGAGGCCGACGAACGGGATCAGGTCGGCGAACACCGAGAAGAGGGCGGTGGCGCCGACAGTCGCGACGACGGCGACGACGAGCGCGGCCAGGACGACCACGCCATCCGTCAACTGATCGACGAAGGAGTTGCGGTTCTCGGTCTCGTAGATCTCCGAGAAGGCGGTGTCCAGGCCGCGGAAGATCTTGAGCGTCCCCCACAGCAGCACGACGAGGCCGACGACCGAGACGCCGGTGGTCGCCGACCCGCCCTGGAATATCCGCCTGACGACGTCCGCTATCGGACCCGGCAGCCAGTTCCCGGCGGTGGTGGCGATACGTGCCTCGAGTCCTCCACCGAAGATGGAGACGACGAACAACAGCAGGAGCAGCATCGGCGCGAGCGAGACGAACGCGTTGTACGCGATACCCGCCGCCATGAACGTCACGTTCTTCTCGGAGAAGTCCGAGAAGACGCGCTTCGTGACGTCGCCGAGCTCGGAGCCGCTGGTCATACGTCGCGTTCGACGCGTCCGTTTGAAACTCGCACGGCCGTTGCGCGAGAGATGCCTACCCCGTGTAGTCCGTCGTCTCGAAGCGCCAGTAACCGAGCGCGAGCGGGACGACCGCCCAGAGGCCGAGGACGACGAACCCGACCCAGTCCTGCAGGTAGAACGCGTCCGACTCCGGATACACCGTGAGCTCGTAGTACTCCGGGATGACCGCTCTCGCAGCGAACATGAACGCCGTCGAGGGGTTGAGCAGACCGACGAGCTGGACCCAGGCAGGGAGCCCACCGGCGGGCGGCTCTGGCCCGTAGACGACCAGCTGCAGGCCGTACAGGAGAGCGTCCCAGAGCAACATGATCAGCGAGTAGATCGCGACCACGCCGCCGAGCGCCCGCGCTCTCGACCTCGTGCCGGCGGAGACTCCGATGGAGATGGCGATGTAGACCGCTCCGTAGCAGATCGTCAGTAGCGTGTAGAGCCCGAACATGGTGGCGTCGAAGGAGTCGTACGTAAGCAGGGCGATGATGCCGACGGTCACGTAGCTGACCAGTATCGCCACTCCGACGACGGCGGTTCGACCGAGGAACTTCCCGAACACGACGTCGCGCCGCGAGTTCGGCAGTCCCAGCATGAGCTTGAGGCTGCCGTTCTCGCGCTCGCCGGCGATCACGTCGTACCCGATGCCGAGGGCGATCATCGGCACGAACACGACGGTTGGCTGTTTCATGCTGTTCAGGAGGGCCAGCGTACTCGTCGACGCGCTGTCGGTGTCCGTCAGGTTCGGCACCCACTGGATGGCGGCGAGGAATCCGGCGAAGAGCACGAAGAGAGCCGTCAGCCCGAGCAGGGAACTGGACCGTACCGAGTCGAGGAACTCCTTCTCGACGACAGCATTCAGGGGCATCAACATGACGGTTCGCTGTCTGATGCGTTAGAACCTTCGGTGACTACTCGGTGGCGACGGACAGTTGTCGGGAAACCTTCTGCAATGGAGAGGCCGACGCTACGCATCGAGGGAGGAAGCGACGTCGGAGCAGGAGACCGGCGCGAATTCGAATCGCCGCGGAGCAAGGCTCCGCGAGCCCTCACTCGCTGTCGCTCGTGAGGACGCGGTTACGGCCACCCGAAGGCCGAAGGATACCACTGATCGAGTCGGATTGCGGGAGAAGTGGGCCGGCGCGAATTCGAATCGCCGCGGAGCAAGGCTCCGCGAGCCCTCACTCGCTGTCGCTCGTGCGGACGCGGTTACGGCCACCCGAAGGCCGAAGGATACCACTGATCGAGTCGGATTGCGGGAGAAGTGGGCCGGCGCGAATTCGAATCGCGGTTACGGCCACCCGAAGGCCGAAGGATACCAAGCTACCCCACCGGCCCGCACTACGAACAAGGCAATCCCCGCCTTTAACGCTTCCGAAATTCGCCCTCCGACTCGACGGCGCGTTCGACGTACGCCACCGCCTCGTCGGGGGTCTCGACCGACTCCACGCCGGGAGCGTCGTGGGTGCCCAGTCCGGCCGCCGGCCGGTCGAAGACGCCGGCGAAGCCGAGTTCGGAGAGGGTGCCCGACCCCCCGTCGACCGCGACGACCGCGTCGCCGTTCATCACCACCAGCGGGTTCCGGGCGTGACCCAGTCCCGTGGCGATGGCGGTGTCGACGTGCGGGTTCGCCGCTCGCCGGTCCTCGCCGGGCAAGATGCCCACGGTGTGGCCGCCGGCCTCGCTCGCGCCGCGGCAGGCGGCCTCCATGACGCCGCCGAGGCCGCCGCACACCAGGGTGTGGCCGCGCTCGGCGAGCAGTCGTCCGACTTCCTCCGCCCGCTCTGCTTCCGCGTCCGTGACGGTACTTCCGCCGATAACGCTAACTCGCATGAATCGAAGGTGTCCTCGGTCGACGTACGGCACCGAACCCGGTAAACGGTTCCTCTCCGACGCGTCGTCGGTCGACACGCCGAAGACGGGGGCGAGCCGTCGTCGGGGCGCAGTCGTCTTGCGTTCGAGGTTCCCGCCGCACGCTGGCTCGGCGGGACGTCACGGGCAGACGTCGACGAGCCGTGTCCGTCCTGGTTGGATCAGTGCGCCGTTGGAGCGATATCGGACCAGTGATTATTCCGAAGTAATTTTAATAATTTATATATCGTAGGATACATATTATTACGAAGTCCCGCAGGGTTTTTGTCGTCGTGCCTGAAAGCATTCTCCATGTCAACAAGGAACAGTCTGGTGGCGCTTGACGACGTTCGCAAGGAGTTCGATGACGTGGTCGCTGTAGAAGACATCAACCTCGAGATCCGCAGTGGGGAGTTCTTCTCACTCGTCGGCCCCTCGGGATGCGGGAAGACGACCACGCTGCGAATGATCTCCGGATTCGAGACGCCGACAACGGGCACGGTCAGTCTCGACGGGTCCGACATGACGGGCGTCTCACCCGACCACCGGGACACGAACCTCGTCTTTCAGCATCTCTCGCTGTTCCCGCACATGAGTGTCGGCGAGAACGTCGGCTACGGGCTCCGCAAGCGCGGTCTCCCGGGCGAGGAAGACGACGGTCGGTCCGAGTCCGAACGGCGCGACGACCGCATCTCCGAATATCTCGACCTCGTCGACCTGTCGGGGTTCGCCGACCGTGATCCGACCGAACTCTCCGGGGGCCAACAGCAGCGGGTCGCGCTCGCCCGAGCGCTCGTCAACGAACCGAGCGTCCTCCTGCTCGACGAACCGCTGTCGAGTCTCGACCGGAAACTCCGCAAACGGATGCAGGTCGAACTCCGGAAGATACACGAGAAGACCCAGGGCGCGTTCTTCTACGTCACCCACGACCAGGAGGTGGCGATGACCCTGAGCGACCGCCTCGCGGTGATGAACGACGGTCAGATAGAGCAGGTCGGGACTCCTGAGGAGATATACCGGGAGCCCGCCTCCCCCTTCGTCGCCGACTTCATCGGCGACACGAACCTCCTGGAGGGCCGGGCCGACCCCGACGGCGACGGCGCGATCGTCACGGTCGGTGACCTCTCGTTCCGGACCGACGAACCGGTCGACGGCGACGTCACCGTTTCCATCCGACCGGAGGACTTCGCGCTCGCCGAGGACGGAGCGCTCGCCGGCGAAATCGACGAACGCTACTTCCAGGGCGACCAGACGGTCTACGTCCTGTCGCCGGACGACGACGTGTCGGATCTCCAGATAGTCATGCAGGGGCAGGAAGCACCGGTAGAGAAAGGAGAGCGCGTCACCGTCACCGTCCGCGAGGGGGCGCCATCCGTCTTCGACCAGTACTGACCGCCGGCAGTGCGAGCGGCGAGCGCCTTCGCCGCCGACTTTTTCGTCCCGACGGTTCGCCAAGACTTGTCGTCGGGTCAGAGCTCGGTCAGCACGTCGTCGGCGTCGGCGAGATATCGTTCGAGGTGTTCTTCGCCGTGAGCCGTCGAGAGATGGTGGCGCTTGAACGGGTTCGGCGTGAAGAAGTGGCCCCGCTCGCGCATCCCTCTCGCGTAGGTGCGGAATCGCTCCTCGTCGAGTTCGACGACGTCCTCGTAGGTCCGCGGTTCGCCGGTGACGCCGAACTGCGGGCTGAAGATGGAGCGGTGGCCGACGACCCGTCCCTCGACGCCGTGGTCGGCCATGAGGTCGCGCAGCCCCTCGCGGTATCGCTCTCCGAGGTCGGTGAGGTGTCCCTGGACGTCGCGCTCGGCGAGTGCGTCGACGGTCGCTCGCGCGGCCGCGAGTCCGACGCGGTTTCCGGAGTAGGTTCCGCTGATGACGACTCCATCGGTGTTGTCGCCGCCGGCTTGCGAGAGCAACTGCTCCGTTCCCGCGACGGCGGCGACCGGATAGCCGTTGCCCAGTGCCTTCGCCACGCAGGTCAGGTCCGGGTCCACGCCGAGTTCCCTCTGGACTCCGTGCGGGGAGTGCCTGAAGGCGGTGATGACCTCGTCGAAGACGAGGGGGACGTCGTACTCCTCGCACAGGGTTTCGAGCCCGTCGAGGAACTCCGGGTCGGGCAGCAGACAGCCGACGGAGTGGGGGATCGGTTCGAGGATGACCGCCGCGAGTTCCTCCCCTCGCTCGCGGAAGACGGCCTCGACGGCTCCGAGGTCGTTGAACGGGACGACCTCCGTAGCGTCGACGGCGGCGTCGAGTATGCCGGCCGATTCGGGGTGTCTCTCGCCGACCTGGTCCGCGGGCGGGTAGACGTTGACGTCGACGTAGTCGTGCCAGCCGTGGTAGCAGCCCTCGAACTTCAGGACCGTCTCGTTGTCCGTGTACGCCCGGGCGAGGCGGATGGCGTGGTAGGTCGCCTCCGAGCCCGAATTACAGAAGTTGACCATCTCCGCGCTCGGCAGACTATCGACGATTCGTTCGGCCACCTCGACCTCGAGAGGGGCGGTGGCCGTCCCGAAGAGGACGCCGTCGTCGATGGCGTCTCTCACCGCGGCGTCGACGGTCTCGTCGCCGTGACCGAGGACGACCGGCCCGAAGGCGAGGTGGTAGTCGGTGTAGGTCTCCCCCTCGACGGTCGTCATCGTCGCGCCGTCGGCCGACGCGAACGCGATGTCGTCCGGATAGAACGCCTGCTCGCGCAGACCGGTCTGGGCCCCGCCCGGGACGACCTCCCTGGCGCGGTCGACGAGGTCCGTCATTCGCCCCGTTCCCCGGCGGTGTACTCGACCACCGACCCGAGGTTCATCCCTATCGCCAGCAGCACGGCGATGACGAAGATGATGACCGTCGAGATGGCGTTCATCTTCGCCGTCGAGTTGTACTTGATGAGCGAGAACATCGTCACGGTGAGCACGTTGCCCGTCCCCTGGACCATGAACGCCCGGATGAAGTCCTCGAAACTCCGGATGAACGCGAACACCGCACCGGCCATGATGGCGGGGCGAACTATCGGGAAGGTGATCTCCCAGAACACCTCCCACCTGTCGGCCCCGAGGTCCCTGGCCGCCTCCTCGACGCTGGTGTCGAACGCGTACAGCCGCGAGGAGACGAGGAGGACCACGAACGGGAGTCCGTAGAGGCTGTGCGTGAGGATGATCGTGAACAGCGAGAGCTGGACTCCGAGGATGGTGTTGAAGAACACCAGCAGGCCGAGTCCGAGGACGATGCCGGGGACGATCATCGGCGTCACCAGCGCCGTACGGTAGGCGTCCTTCCAGGGGAACTCGTAGCGCGCGAGTGCGAAGCTCGCGAGCACGCCGATCACCGTGGCGATGGCTGAAGCGGCCGTCGCCACGACGAGGCTGTTCAGCACCGACTGGACGATGGTCCTGTCGGAGAGCGCGGCGACGATGTGCTCCACCGTGAACCCTCGGAAGGGGAAGACCGTCGAGGCGTTCTCGGCGACCGAGAGGAAGATCATCACCGACAGGGGGAGCCAGAGGAAGACGAGCGTCACGGCCGTGATACCGTACAGCAGGTAGGAGATGGTTCGACGTCGCATTCTAGACGCCTCCCAGGTCCTCGACGTCGATGTACCTGAAGCTCAGCGCGAACAGCACCACGATGGTCAGGACGATGATCATGCTGGCGGCGCTGGCGTAGTCGACCTGGTAGAGCGATCCGATGCGCTGTTCGATGTAGAGACCGAGCATCAGTATCTTCCCCTGGCCGAGGAACCGGGGCGTGATGAACGCTCCGAGGCTCGGGACGAACACGAACAGCGACCCCGCTATCATCCCCGGCATCACCAGCGGGAGGACGACGTCGACGAACGTCTCGATGCGACTCGCGCCGAGGTCGCGAGCCGCTTCCACCAGCGAGAAGTCGACGCCGTCGAGGCTGGCGTACAGCGACAGCAGCATGTACGGGAAGTAGGCGTGAACCAGACCGACGACGATCGCGGCCTGGCCGAACTCGAACAGTCCCGTCGGCTGTGAGATGACTCCTAACCGGATGAGCAGCGTGTTGAGGATTCCGCCCGAGCCGAACAGCAGGAGCCACGAGTACGCCCGCACGATGTACATCGTGAAGAACGGTAGCAGGACGAGGAAGATCACCACGCCGAACGACCGCTCCAGACGGGTAGCGAGCGTGTAGGCGACCGGGAAGGCGAGCGCGAGCGTGATGAGCGTCGTCACGGCTGCTATCTTGAACGACAACACGACGACCGACACGAACGTGTCCCCCGCGATTAGCGCCCGATAGCTGCCGAGCGACGGCTCCCAGACGACCTGGAACGTCGTCGGGTCGACGCGCACGAAACTCAACGCGGTCATCAGCGCGACCGGCGTCAACAGGAACAGTACCAGCCAGAGAAGGCTCGGTCCCGTGGTCACCGCCAGTTGGGACTGGCGGTCCCGGAAAGAACTCAACAGCCGCTCGCGGTACGACCGGTCGACCGAAGCTGTTTCGGACATGGAGTCAGGCGTTCTTCACTTCTTCCCACGCCTTGATCCACTTCTCCTCCTCGGCCATCGGCTTGAACGGGATGAGGCTCTTCATCCGGGCCGGGTCCACCATGAACCTCTCTTCCTCCTTGCTCGAGAGGTTCTTCGAGATGTCGGGGTTGGTCGTGGGAGCGCCGCCGGCCCTCGCTAGCTTCGCGCCGAGGTCGGGCGACAGCATCTCGTTGATCAGTTTCTGGACGTCCTCCTTCCGGTCGGACTTCTTCGAGACGATGGCACCCTCGTACCACGCGAGCCCGCCCTCCTTCGCGACGGTCGTGCCGGCGCGGGAGACGCCGTCCTGCTGAAGCTGAACTATCTCGTTCCGTCCGCTCCAGCCCGCGTGGACGTTGTTCTGCTTGTAGGCTTTCACCCACGAGGGGTTGCCGGAGAGGTAGCCGAACAGGAGCGGCTTCTGCTCGATGAGCGCCTGCTTGCACTCTTTCAGCTGGCTGTCCGAGAGCGTGACCTTCTGGCCCTCGAAGGCGTCCTGGAAGCCGAGCTTGAGCGCGGCCATGGCGATGGCCTTGAAGTGGTTGTCGTACACCGCTACCTTTCCCTCGTACTCGTCGTCCCAGAGCGTGTCGACGGTCTTGCGCTTCTGTTCGGGGACCTGCTCTTTGTCGTAGGAGATGCCGTACCAGCCGAACCGGATGGGGACTCCGAACATCTTCCCGTCGTGCTGGAACTGTCGCTTGGAGATGTCCTTGAACTGCTGGTACATCGAACCCCAGTTGGAGATCGAACCAGTGTCTATCGACTGCAGCAGGTCGGCCTGGTAGAACTTGTTCACGAGGTTGTTGTTCGGCAGCGCCATGTCGAACTGGCTGGCACCGCCGGTGTTCCACTTGGTGAACATCTTGGTGGAACTCGTCATCGCCGTCATCTTGACCTCCGTCCCGATGCGGTCGGAAAGTTCGTCCTGGATCTCCGTGTAGTCGTTCCAGACGATGACGTTCAGTGGGCCGCTCCCGCCGCTTCCGCCGCTCCCGCCGCCACCCATACCGAGACATCCCGCAGTTGCCGCCAGACCGGCCGCCCCGGCGGTACCGGCCGCCTGCAAGAACGCCCGTCTGTCTGAATGGTTGTCGTCGTCCACGGAACCGACATCATTGTGTGCCATACCCTAACAAAGATTTTCAAACCACAATAAACTTGGTGAAGAAAACCTGAAAAATACTAAAAATAATTATATAGTAGCTATTCATTATGTTGGGGGTGAGCGAAACTACCGCGGGGTATCGAACAATACGGGATATCTGGAAAGGAAGACCCCACGACCTGATTCGCCGTGTCGACGAGCGTGAGAACCGGCGTCGCCCGGGTTCGAGGCGCGTCCGATCCGACGGCACGCCCCGGCAGCGATAGCTTGCGTCGGAGCCTCGCGCGGTCGTCGGGCTCGTCGTCCACGACCGTTCGTCGGCGTGAGTGTCGAGGCCGACGTTCAGTACCGCGTGAACCCCGCAGTGTCGAGGTAGTTGTGTGCCACCGTGATGGCGTGGTCGCCGTGCAGGAGTTCGGGGCCGAGGCGCAGGCGTTCGTCGGCGGCGTCGGCGAGCAGGTCGGCCTCCGCGTCGGCGAAGTCGCCGTGGTCCGAGAGGACGAAGACGGGGTCCTCGGGCGGTTCGACGTCGACGACCGGTCGGCCGTCCTCGTGGAGTTCGACGACGGTCCCCTCGCGTGCGGCGGATTCGAGCACCGGTTCGAACCCGCGCCTGGAGACGTAGACGCCGGGCGTGCTCTCGGCCTCCACGTGCCCGACGGCCTCGTCTTTCGCCGCCAGCGCCTGCCGGACGAGCGCGGCCGTGCTGCGCTCGTCGGGGTTGAGCCGCCGCAGTTCGGACCCCTCGAAGCGAATCGCCACCTCGTCCTGGTGGACGAGCGTGCAGCGGACGTCGTCGCGGACGGCGTGCGAGAGGAAGAACGCGCTGTTGACGCACCGGCAGAGGGCGTCGAGCCGTCCCGCGCCGCCGGCGAGGTCGTCGAGCGAGAAGTCGGGGGTCGTCGGGGCCTCGTGACCGAGGACGATGAACTGTCGCATGTCCGGAGGCTCGCGTCGGGCGCGTAAGTCGCTTGCTCACCGCGGTCGTCGCGGCGGTTCGGCACCGTCACGGCCGGTCGTCCGTCCGGCGGTTCGCGTCGACGGTCACCGCCCGCCCGTATGGCTGGACCGGCACCGACTGCCGTGCCATCCGTCCGCGTCCGAACCGCCCTGCTTCAACGGACCGGTGGCGCGGAACGTGACCGACGGGGCGTCGAACCCCCTGTTCGAGTTGGACGGCAGACAGATGTCTGACGCAGCTTTATGGTGTCACCGTGACGCATAGGTGATATGACCAGCCAGCGAGATCGCATCGAGTCGCTCGAGTCGCGCGTCGAGGAACTCGAGGCGACCATCCGAGGCCTCACCGAGGAACTCGTGGAGGCGAACCAGCGCATCAAGGAACTGGAGACGAAGCACGCCACGGCGGACGCGGCCGAGTCGGCTGACGGTGCCGAAGCGTCGGTGTCGCCCGCGCCGACCGAATCGACCGCTGACGAAGAGGCTAAAACCGACGAGTTCCACGAGGAGAACGAAACCGACGACGAGGGTGGCTCCGAACTGGGCGACGACATCATCGTAGCGTAGGGCCGCTCTCTCCCCCACGAGCAACCCATGCACATACGAAAGCTCGTCCTCGATAGCTTCAAGAGCTTCGGCCGGAAGACCGAGATTCCGTTCTACGAGGACTTCACGGTCGTCACGGGGCCGAACGGCTCCGGGAAGAGCAACATCATCGACAGCGTCCTGTTCGCGCTCGGCCTGGCGCGGACCCGCGGTATCCGCGCGGAGAAGCTGACCGACCTCATCTACAACCCCGGCTACGAGGACGGGGCGGAGGAGTCGAGCGGCCCCCGCGAGGCCAGCGTCGAGGTCGTCCTCGACAACACCGACGGCACGCTCGACCGCTCGCAGGTCGTCAACGCCGCCGGGTCCGACAACGTCGGCGACGTCGACGAGATACGAATCAAGCGCCGCGTCAAGGAGACCGAGGACAACTACTACTCCTACTACTACCTCAACGGTCGCTCGGTCAACCTCTCGGACATCCAGGACCTGCTCGCGCAGGCCGGCGTCACGCCGGAGGGGTACAACGTCGTCATGCAGGGCGACGTGACGGGCATCATCAACATGACGCCCCACGAGCGCCGCGAGATAATCGACGAGATCGCGGGCGTCGCGGAGTTCGACGCGAAGAAGGAGGACGCGCTCGCGGAACTGGACACGGTCACCGAGCGCATCGAGGAGGCCGAACTCCGCATCGAGGAGAAGCGCGACCGCCTCGACCAGTTGCGCGACGAGCGGGAGGCCGCACTGGAGTACAAGGGCCTCCGCGAGGAGAAAGAGGAGTACGAGGGCTACCTGAAGGCCGCCGAACTGGAGGAGAAGCGTTCTGACCTCGAAGCGACCCGCGAGGACGTCGCGGACCGCGAGGACGAACTGGAAGCCCTGCAGGCCGACCTCGACGAGAAGCAGGGCCGCGTCGTCCGCCTCGAGGACGACCTCGAGGAGCTCAACGCCGAGATCGAGCGCAAGGGCGAGGACGAACAGCTCGCCATCAAGAGCGAGATCGAGGAGGTCAAGGGCGAGATCTCCCGCATCGAGGGCGAGATCGAGTCCGCCGAGGAGAAGATATCCGAGGCGGAGAACGAACGCCGCCAGGCGTTCGTCGAGATCGACCGCAAGCAGGAGACGGTCGACGAGCTCGACGAGGAGATCCGCGAGGTGAAACTCGAGAAGGCGTCCGTCAAAAGCGACGTCCAGAGCAAGGAGGCCGAACTCGAGGAAATCGAGGCCGAGATCGAGAGCGTCGACACGGAGTTCGACGAGCTGAAGGCCGACCTCGCGGAGAAGAAGGAGGCGCTCGAGGCCGAGAAGAGCGAGAAGAACGAGCGCCAGCGCGAGAAGGACCGCCTGCTCGACGAGGCGCGACGCAAGTCCAACGCCGTCAACGACAAACAGGACGAGATCGACGCCGCCCGCGAGCGCATCCCGGAGCTGGAGACGGAGCTGGACGACCTCGCGGACGAACTGATGAAGGCCGAGCGCAACCGGGAGCAGATCCAGGAGGTCGTCGACGACCTCAAGAGCGAGAAGCACGCGCTGCAGGACGACCTCGACGACGTCGAGGACCGCCTGCAGGCGCGCCGCCAGGAGTACGCCGAACTCGAGGCGAAGGCCGAGGAGAGCGGCGACTCCTCCTACGGCCGCGCCGTCTCGACCATCCTCAACGCGGGGATGGACGGCGTCCACGGCACCGTCGCCCAGCTCGGCAGCGTCGACCAGCAGCACGCCACCGCACTGGAGACGGCGGCGGGCGGCCGGATGGCCCACGTCGTCGTCGACGACGACGGCGTCGGTCAGGACTGCATCGAGTACCTGAAATCGCGCAACGCGGGTCGGGCCACCTTCCTGCCCATCACGAAGATGCAGAACCGGTCGCTGCCGAGCGCGCCGAACCTGCCGGGCGTCGTCGACTTCGCGTACAACCTGCTGGACTTCGACTCGGCGTACGCCCCTATCTTCTCGTACGTGCTCGGCGACACGCTGGTCGTCGAGGACATGCAGACGGCACGCGAACTGATGGGCGATTTCAGGCTCGTCACGCTGTCGGGCGAACTCGTCGAGAAGAGCGGCGCGATGACCGGCGGCTCGAAGAGCGGGTCGCGGTACTCCTTCTCCGCGTCCGGCAAGGGCCAGCTGGAGCGCGTCGCCCGGAAGATCAACGACCTCGAGGACGAGCGCCGGTCCGTCCGCGAGTCTATCCGCGACGTCGAGGAGCGCCTCGACGACGCCCGGGACCGCCAGGGCGACGCCAGCGACCAGGTCCGCAGCATCGAGAACGACATCGAGCGTCGGGAGGAGGAGCTGGAGTCATTCCAGGAGAAGATCGACGACCTCGAGGACGACATCGAGGAGTTGCGCGACGAGCGCGAGTCGGTCGACGAGCAGATGCAGGAGCTGGAGAGCGAGATAGCGGCCCACGACGACGCCATCGCGACCATCGAGGACGAGGTGGCGGAGCTGGAGTCCGAACTCGCGGACTCGAAGATCCCGGAGCTGACCGCCGAGGCCGAGGAGATCGAGGCCGACATCGACGACCTCGAGGACCGGATGGACGACCTCGACGGCCGGCTCAACGAGCTGCAGCTGGAGAAGCAGTACGCCGAGGACGCCATCGACGACCTCCACGACGACATCGAGGCCGCCCAGAACCGCAAGTCCGAACAGGAGGAGCACATCGAGGAGCTCGAAGCGAAGGTCGAGGACAAGGAGGCGGCCCTCGCGGAGAAGCGCGAGGCGGTCGCCGAACTCGAGGACGAACTGACCGACCTCAAGGACGAACGGTCGGAGCTCAAAGACGACCTCCAGGCCGCCAAGCGCGAACGCGACGAGAAGCGCGACGAGGTGGAGTCGGTCGAGAACCGACTCGAGAGCCTGCAGAACGCCGTCCGTCGCCTCGAAGACGAGGTCGAGGAGCTCGCCGAGGAGGTCGGCGAGTACGACCCCGACGAGGTGCCGGACCACGACGAGGTCCGGTCGAACATCGACCGCCTCGAACGCCAGATGGAGGAGCTGGAGCCGGTCAACATGCTCGCCATCGACGAGTACGACGAGGTGGAGGCCGACCTCGACGAACTCGAGGAGCGCAAGGCGACGCTGGTCGAGGAGCGCGAGGCCATCACCGACCGCATCGACTCCTACGAGGCCCAGAAGAAGTCGACGTTCATGGACGCCTTCGACGCCATCGACTCGCACTTCCGGGAGATATTCACCCGGTTGTCGAACGGGTCGGGCGAGCTCCACCTCGAGGACGAGGCGGACCCGTTCGAGGGCGGGCTGACGATGAAGGCCCAGCCCGCGGACAAGCCGGTTCAGCGCCTCGACGCGATGTCCGGCGGCGAGAAGTCGCTGACCGCGCTCGCCTTCATCTTCGCCATCCAGCGCCACAACCCCGCGCCGTTCTACGCGCTGGACGAGGTGGACGCGTTCCTCGACGCCGCGAACGCCGAGCGGGTCGGCGAGATGGTCGACGAACTCGCGGGCGACGCGCAGTTCGTCGTCGTCTCCCACCGCTCGGCGATGATGGAGCGCTCCGAGCGCGCCATCGGCGTCACGATGCAGGGCGACAACGTCAGCACCGTCACCGGCATCAAGCTCGACGGTAGCCAGGAGGTGCCGGCGGATGACTGACGACGTCCCGCTGAACATCGCCGGCCACGAGGAGCGCAAGCGCGAACGCGAGGTCGACGCCGTGCCGGGCGGCGACGCAGTGCCCGGCGGCGACGACGCTCCGGCGGACGATGTGTCCGCTGCGAACGGCGACGCCGCCCGCGCGGACGGCGAGGCCGTCCTCCCGGGCGAACTCGAACCCGACGACAGCGACGACGATGCGGTCGAACCGGTCGAACTCCTGGTGCAACTCGCCGAGGAGGGCGAGATCGAGCCGTGGGACATCGACATCGTCGACGTGACCGACAAGTTCCTCGACCGTCTCGACGAGGCGGACCTCCGGACGTCGGGCCGGGCGCTGTTCTACGCGAGCGTCCTCCTGCGGATGAAGAGCGACGCGATGCTGTCGGACGACGACGAGGAGGAAGACGAGCCCGAACCGTGGGAGGCCCCGATGGCGATGGAGGCCGAGGGCGCGGACGCGCCGGCCTTCGACCCCGTGGATTCGCTTGAGCGGGAGATGGAGCGCCGCCTCGACCGCAAGCACGCCCGCGGGACGCCCGAGACGCTTGAGGAACTCGTCCGCGACCTGCGCGAGCGCGAGCGCGGGTCGTGGTGGAAGGAGTCACGGACGTACGACACCAGCGACTCGCCGCAGGGGTACCAGCGCGGCACGCAGACGCTGGACTACCACGCGGCCGACGACATGCGCCTCGACGAGGAGCCGACCGAGGACGACGTGACCGGGACGACCCACGACGAGGACATCGAGTCGGTCATCGACGACGTGCGCGCCGAACTGGAGACCCAGTACGAGCGCGGGCGCAACGAGGTGCTGTACGCCGAGATCGACGACGTCGGTACCACGCGCGTCGAGACGTACCTCGCGCTGCTCTTTCTCGCCCACCGCGGGTTCCTCACGCTCGAACAGGACGACCTGTTCGGCGACCTCTGGGTGCAGAACGCCGACGTCGCCGGCGAGAGCCGCCCGGAAGTGCCCGCGGACGACTAGTCCCGGAGCCGACGCAGTGACCGGACGGTCGCCACGCTCCCGGCGACGGCCTGAACGCTTTTTCGTCGCCGCGTCCTTGCACGGGCGTGCGTCTCGTACACGTCTTCGTCCCCGACGACCGGCGCGACGCGATACTGGCCGCGCTGGACGACGCCGACGTGGACTACGTCGTCACGGGGGCGTCGTCCGAGGAGGGCGGAACGCTCGTGGAGTTTCCACTCCCGACGGACGCGGTCGGGGACGTGTTCAACGAACTCCACGACGCCGGACTTCCGGAGGACGCGTACACGGTCGTCGGCAGCGCCGAGACGGCGACGACGGGGACGATGGAACTGCTGGAAGACCGCTACGCCAACAACTTCTCGCCCATCACGGCGCCCTCGCTGCGCTCGAAGGCGCGCGACCTGGCAAACGACTGGCGCTCGTACGTCTGGCTGGTCTTCCTGTCGGCGGTCATCGCCACCGGCGGGCTGATCGCCGACTCGCCGGCCATCGTCGTCGGGTCGATGGTCATCGCGCCGCTGGTCGGCCCCGCGCTCACCGCGGGCGTCGGTTCGGTGACGGGCGACCGGGAGATGGTGGTCGACAGCGTCGAGTTCCAGATCGCCGGCCTCGTCGTGGCGGTCGCCGGCGCGACCGCGTTCGCGTTCCTCCTCAAGACCCTGGGGTTCGTCCCGGCGGGACTCGGCGTGACGGCGCTGGAGCTGGTGAGCCTGCGCGTGGCTCCGTCGGTGGTGGCGGTCGTCGTCTCGGTCGCGGCGGGCGGTGCAGCGGCGTTCTCGCTCACGACCGAGGGGCCGACGTCGCTCGTCGGCGTCATGGTCGCCGCGGCGCTCGTCCCGGCGGCCGCGACGACGGGCATCGCCATCGTCTGGGGGTCGCTCCCCGTTGCGGTCGGGTCGTTCCTGCTGCTCTCGGTCACGGTCGTCGGCATCAACGTCGGCGTCTGGACCACGCTCCGGTACCTCGGCTACCGGTCGGAGGAAAGCGTCGTCGGTCGCCTGGAGAAGCGGACGCGGCTGGTCGTCGGGGGGCTCGTCCTCGTCGCCGCCGTCGGCCTGGTGTTCGCCGGTACGTACAGCCAGCTGTCGTTCGAACGCGAGGCGACCACGGCGGTCGAGGAGGTCGTCGACGACTCCCGGTACGGCGAAGTCGACGTGGTCTCGGTCCGGCCGAGCTACTCGTCGCCGTTCATCTCCTCTTCGCGGACGGTCACGGTCGTGCTGGAGCGACAGGCCGGCAAGTCGTATCCGGACCTCCCGCAGCGGCTCAGGCGACGGATATCGTCGGCGACGGGCCAGTCGGTCACCGTCCGCGTCCAGTACGTCGAGTACGCGGTGTCGCGGCCCGGCGCTCAGCCCTCGAACGGCAGTTCGGGCTCGTAGCCGATGGCCTCGACGGCGGCGTCGAGCGTCTCGTCGACGTTCTCGTCGTTCTCGACGCTCATGAACAGGTCGGCGTCGACGTCGGTCGAGAGGTCGGACTTGTTGCCGACCGTGAGGACGGGCACGTCGCCGAACCGCTCGGCGATGGAGTCCCGCAGCGCGAGCTGGGCGTCCAGCGAGTACCCGCAGTAGCCGCTCGGGTCGACGATGACCAGCACGCAGTCGGCGAGGTGTTCGAGCGCCGAGACGGCCTGGGACTCGATGTCGTTTCGCTCCTCGGCGGGGCGGTCGAGCAGGCCCGGCGTGTCGACGATCTGGTAGCGGACGTGGTCGCGTTCGAAGTGCCCGACGCGGACGCCCTTCGTCGTGAAGGGGTACTCCGCGATCTCGTTGCTGGCGCGGGTGACGCCGTTGACGAACGACGACTTGCCGACGTTCGGGTAGCCCGCGACGACGACCGTCGGGTCGTCGGGGTCGATCTCCGGCAGGTCCCGGAGGGCGTTGCGCGCCTCGCCGACGCGTTCGAGGTCCCCGCTCACCTCCTCGACGACGTCCGCGAGGCGGGCGAACCCCTGCTTGCGGATCTTGCGCGCCGCCTCGGTGTCGTTCGGCAGCCGTCCCTGGTAGTCGCGGCCGATCTCCTTGGTCTTCCGGGACGCCCACTGTATCTCGGAGAGGCTCTGGCGGACCGCGTCCACGCCGGACGGGGCGTCCTCGGGGCCCTCGACGTCGTCCGCCGTTGCGTCGGCGTCCGACACGGGGTCCTCGACGATGGCGTCCGCGAGTTCGTAGTAGAAGGGGTCGACCTCGTGGAAGTCCGGCCAGGCGGTGACGACGTTCTGCAGGTTGTCCGACAGGACGTTCGACGCGGTCTGGAGCATCGACTGCTGGGCCTCGACGCCGCTCTTGGCCCGTCCGGCCCGCGCCGCCCGCGAGAACGCCTTGTCGATGAGTTCCTCCGACGTGGGCGTCGTCGGCAGGGTCTCGAAAATCATGGACGTTCGTACGGCCTCGCCATTTAAAAGGCCGTTCATAGTGCGCGTGCGCCGACGACTGCGCCGACGGACGTCGACAGCGGCGTCCGGGCGTTACTCGACGCGTTCGCGCGCCGCGGCGACGACGAGCGGCAGCGTGATGGTGGCGTCGGCGTAGACGGAGGCGTTCCGCGCGGCCTTCTCCAGTTTGCCCCACGACCGCGCCTCGTCGAGCGTCGCGCCCGAGAGACCGCCGGTCTGGGGCGGGTCCATCGTCAACTGGACGGCGTAGTCGTAGGCGTCCGGCGAGACGAGCATCGTCTGGAGGACGTAGTTCTTCGGGACGCCGCCGCCGACGACCATCGCGCCCGCCTTCTCGGCCTCGAACGCCTGGTCGGTGATGGTCGTCATGTCGGCCAGGGCGTCGAGGGTGAACTCGGAGGTCTGGGAGTACATCCACGCCTGCAGGCCGAGCACGGAGTCCTGGACCGCCGGGCAGTAGATGGGGACGTCGTTCTCGTAGGCCGCCGCGGCGACGCCCTGGCCCTCCGCGACGTCCTCGCTCTCGTTGACCTCGGCGTTCGCGCGCCCGAGCTCCTCGGTGAGCCGCTGGATGCTCACTGCGCCCTCCTCCGCCAGCGTTGGAAACACCCGCTCGCGGAGGTGGTTCTCGAACAGCGCGAAGTGCTCCTGGGGCAGGTAGACGTTGTAGATGCGGTCGACCTCCTCGTCGCGCAGTTGCTCGTCGTGTTCGCGCATCGTCTTCCCCTCGGCGGTCTCCTCGCCGTGGTGGTGCTTGCCGCCGATGGCCTCGATGGCGTCGTGGGTGAGGTTCGCGCCGGTCGTCACCAGCGCGTCGACGTGCCCGTCGCGGATGAGGTCGGCGACGATGCGCCGCATCCCCGTCGGCACCATCGCGCCCGCGAGGCCGAAGAAGTTGGTCACGTCGTCGTCGCCCAGCATCTCGGCGTACACGTCGACGGCCTCGTGGAGGGTGGCCGCGCCGACGCCTGCCGACCCGTACTCGTCGGCGAGTTCGCCGACGGTCATCCCCGAGCGGGCCTCCGCGTGGGCGATGGGGTCGTGGTGGAACGCCTCTCGGTGGACGTGGTGGTCGCCGTCCTCGTGGTCGTCGGTCATGGTGGTTCCTGCGGAGGCCATCCGCTTCAACGCCGCGATTGTCGGACGACCCGTTCGAGTTCGATCCTCGCCCCCGAACACCGCTCGACCAGGTCCCCGAACGGGAGCGTCCGGCGGCGTCGCTATCCCGACGATGTAGCTCGTCGGTGTCGTCCAGTCGACGCTGTTACCCTTCCGCGTTCCGCTACGTGACACGCGGCTGTCCGGAAGAAACTGTGTTGCCGACTACCGCGGGGGTGCGCGTGGCGCGGGGTCGAGCGCCAGCGGCGCTTCGATTAGCCGCAACCCGGGGGTTCGGCTATCGGGGCCGGTCGGCGGCGGCCCGTGTCCGGCGAGAGCCGGGACGTGACCCGGTTGTCCCGGCGGTCCTCCTGGACCGTAGAAACCCACCGAACACGTCCCGATGGTCGGCGGCACCGCTTTTAATACCACATGGTTCGAGCGGAATCGTCTGACGCTCGTATCAGAACGAGAGAACGTATCGCGTTCAGTTTGTTCCCGTTCGTCTGAATGTTTCTCCTTCTCAGAGGCCGGTCGGCGCGTCCACGAAGGTCGTCGCGAGCCCCCACTCGTCGGCGAGCGACTGCAGCGAGCGGACGCCGAACGTCTCGGTCGCGTAGTGGCCGCCGAGGAGGACGGTCAGCTCGCTCTCGCGGGCCATGTGGTAGGCCTTCCCCTTGCCCTCGCCCGTGATGAGGGCGTCCGCGCCCGTCTCGACCGCCTCGTCGAGCCAGTCGACGCCGCTCCCCGTGACGATGGCGACGTCCTCGACGGTTTCGGGGCCGAAGTCGAGCACGCGCACGCCCTGGCCGAAGTGGTCGAGTTCGTCCACCAGCAGCCGCTGGAGGTCGTCGGTCTGGACGCCGTCCGGAACGCGGCCGCGCTGGCCGACGTGCTCGGGGCCGAGTTCGCCGAACGGCTCGCGGTCCTCGAGTCCGAGGAGGTCGGCGACGCCCGCGGCGTTCCCCAGGTCGGGGTGGGCGTCCAGCGGCAGGTGGGAGACGTACAGCGCGACGTCGTTCTCGACGAGTGGCGCGACGCGGTCGTAGGTGCGTCCCGTCAGGCGGTCGATGCCGCCCCACGAGAGGCCGTGGTGGACGACCAGGGCGTCCGCACCGCGGTCCGCGGCCGCCGCCACGGTCTGCTCGGCGGCGTCGACCGCGAACGCCACGGTCTCCACCTCGTGGTCGTCCGGCCCGACCTGGACGCCGTTCTCGCTCGCGTCGAGGTCGGCGAAGTCGTCAGTTCGCAGGCGCTCGTCGTAGCGGGCCGCAAGTTCGGCGAGGTCCATGCTCGCCTCTGCTCGCGCGAGCGGCTTGTATCTCCCGGACCCCGACCTACGCGCGGAAGGCGGCCCACCGGAGCATGTCGTCGAACTTCACGACCGAGTCGTAGCGGTCGTCGGGGTCGGCCGCGGTCGCGGTGGCGAGCACGTCGTCCAGTTCCTCCGGGAGCGTCGGGTCGACCCGACTCGGCGGCGTCAGGTCCTCGTCGAGCGCCGGCGGCTCGCCCGTCACCGCGTGGTATGCGGTCGCGCCGAGGCGGTACTGGTCGGTCTTCTCGTCGGGGTCGTCGGCGTCTTCCTCCGGCGCGGCGTACGGCGACGGCCGGTCCAGCGCCGCCGCGAGTTCCCAGTCGCTCACCGCCGCGGCCGTCGGGTCGTCGAACAGGACTGTCGACGGGTCGACGCCGCCGTGGACGACGCCGTCGCCGTGCGCCCGGTGGACCGCCGCGTTCGCCGCCGACACGGCGTCGACGCGCTCCGCGACCGACAGGTCGTCGGCGTCCGCGAGCGAGCGCTCGAAGTACGGCGTCCGGACCCACGGCTCCGGGTCCTCGCCGTACTCGAGCACGGGGACGACGCCCGGCCGGTCGGCCATCGCCGCCCAGCGCTCGACCGCCGCGAGGAACGACTCGGCGTGCTCGGGGTCGGTCAGTCGCGTCTCGGCGACGAGGCGCGGGCCGTCCTCGGTCCGCTCGCGCACCCGGTACGTATCGGTCATCGGTCCCGCCCGCACCCGTTCGAGCGTCCCGAACTCCGGTTCCGGCGACGGCTCCCCGACAGCGGCCGGGTCGTCGTCCGACCCGCCGGCGTCGAGGCGGCGATAGGCGGCCAGCACGCCCGCGCCGCCGACGACGCCCGCGAGCGCCATCCCCGTCCCCGAGGAGAGGAAGTCGGTGGCGTCGTCGACCGTGGCCGCGAGGAACGGGCGGTTGCGTTCGAGGGCGTAGATGCCGCCCTCGTCGGTTCCCAGGAGTATCGTCTCCCCGGTGACCTCGGTCCAGACGACGTCGGGGCGGGATTCCGGGCGCTCCTCCTGGGCCGGGTCGGTCGTGTCGTCCGACTCCCAGGGGCCCCCGACCGTGTACCGCCACCGTCGGTCGCCGTCGTCGGCGTCGAGCGCGTACAGGTACCCGCCGCCCGGTGCGTAGACTGTCCCGCCGGCGACCTCGCCCCAGAGCACGTTCATCCGGCGCTTCGTCTCGAACGACCACTGCTCGCTCCCGTCCGACGGGTCGAGCGCGTAGATGGTTCCCAGCCGCGTCGGCGCGTACACCGTCCCGTTCGCAACCTGTGGGCGGTACCCGACGTTCTGCTCCTGGGTCGCATCGTCGAGTTCGAACCGCCACCGCTCCGTCCCGTCCGCCACGTCGATGGCGTGCAGCGCCGTCCCCCAGACGTACATCGTCCCCTTGTGGAGTCGCCCGGGGTACCAGTAGGACTCGCCGTCGACGGTGAGCGTCCACTCGACGCTGCCGTCTCCGGCGTCGAGTGCGGCCACGCCGCCGCCACCCTCCTCCCAGACGTACACGCGCTCGCCGTCGGTAGCGACCGGCGGGCCGTCGAAGTGTTCCGGCTCCGCCAGCCACAGTTCCGTCCCGTCGTTCCGGTCGACGGCGTACACGTTGCCGGACCCTCGTTCGCCGACGAACACCGCCCTGTCGGTGTATACGAGAGGCGAACCCATGTTCGACGCTCTGACCCCTGCCGGTCCGTCGAAGGTCCACAGCTCCTCGCCCGTCGCCGCGTCGTACGCGACGAGCGCCCGGGACCGGGCGACGTACAGCGTCCCGTCGACGAACGTTGGGACGCCCGCGAAACGCTCGGCCGATTTCACCCACTCGACGCTGCCGCTGTCGGCGTCCAGTGCGTAGAGAGTGGCGGTGGTCTGGTCGTCGTCGCGAACGGTGCCGACGGCGTACACGCGGTCGCCGCCCCGCTCGTGGAACGCGCCGAAGCCGCCGAGGGCCTTCTTCCACTTCGTCTCGCCGCTATCGAGGTCGAACGCGCGCATCTCCGCGCCCTCGCTCCGATTCTCGAACCCGCCGTCGGTCTGGAACCGGACGACGGCGTGGGCCAGTCCGCCGTCGACGGTCGGCGGATAGACCAGCTCGGCGTTCTCTTCGTTGACCGACCACCGCGTCTCGGGGGCCGACCCGCCGGTCGTGGTGGTCGTCTCGCTGGTCGTTGTTGCGGCACCACGGCCGGCCGCGCCGAGCGCGGCGGCGGTGAGCAGGCCGCGCCGGGAGAGGGAACCGCTGCTCGGGGGACACATGGTAGTACGGTCCGCGACCACTCATTTATATCTGACCACGCGGGAACGATGCGGCGATGGCGCGCCCCGGAGCCACCCACGGCCCGCGCAGGACAACTGCCGGAACGGAAAGCGACTTGCCCGCGGTCCCACTAGGTCGTCGCATGAGCGCCAGTTCACAGCGACGGGAGGCCGAGACCGCGTCGGTCGTCGTGGTCGACTACGGGCTCGGGAACCTCCGGAGCGTCTCGCGCGGCCTCGAACGCGCCGGGGCGACCGTCCAGGTGTCCGACGACCCCGACGACTTCGAAGCCGCAGACGGCGTCGTCCTGCCCGGCGTCGGTGCGTTCCGCGAGGGCGTCGAGAACGCGGGGCCGTACCGCGACGTGCTGGTGGAGGAGGCCGGGCGCGGCACGCCGCTGTTCGGCATCTGCCTCGGGATGCAGATGCTGCTCACGTCCAGCGAGGAAGCCGAGCGCACGGGCCAGGGCGACGCCCGCGGCCTCGACCTGATTCCCGGGACGAACGTCCGCTTCTCGGGCGACCTGACGGTGCCCCACATGGGCTGGAACCGCCTCTCGGTCGAGCGCGACCATCCCATCGTCGACGGCGTCGACGGCGATTACGCCTACTTCGTCCACTCCTACTACGCGGTCCCGGACGACGGGGACGCCGTCGTGGCGACGACCACCTACGGTGAGAGCGACGACGCGCGCACCGACGGCGCGTTCCCGAGCGTCGTCGCCAACGAGGCGGGCAACGTCTTCGGCACGCAGTTCCACCCCGAGAAGAGCGGGGAGACGGGACTGCAGATTCTCCGGAATTTCGTCGACATCTGTCAGGAGTAGTCGGAACGGTATCGGCGTCCGTCAGCCATCGCCGTCCGTCAGGAGCAGTCAGAGGAAGTCGCGGACGTCCGAGTACCACATGTCGTGGTCGTCCATCGCGTCGACGCGGCGGGCGATCTCGTACGCGAGGACGTGCCAGCACTGTTCGGTGGGGTCGTCGGGGTCGATGTTGTACTCGCTGTCCTTGCAGGTGCAGCCGTCCTCGACGACGTACTCGTCCTCGTAGCCGACGACGACGACGAAGTCGCGGTACTGCTTGACGCGCCGTTCCGTCACCGCCTCGATGGCGTGCTGGCCGCGGTCGCCGTGGACGGCGAGGATGCGCTGGACGACCTCCGGCGTCAGTTCCCCGGCGTCGTCCAGGTCGGCCTGCCACTCTTCGACGGCGTTCACGCTGGCACCTCCTCGCGAACCCGCAGGCCGGACGGACGCGTCGCCGGGAGCACGAGCGGGGCGTTCGAACGGGCGCGACATACGCGTTCCGGTCGCCCCGGGAGCGGTTCCGCCCGCTCGCTGGCAAACGCATCTCTTTTCGCCCCGGACCGTCGACCCGTGTACATGAACGTCCGCGAGGGAGGAGTCGAGGTCGAGGTCCCCGAGCAAGGGAGCGAGGGAATCGGCGACGAGGTGTTCTTCAACCCGGTCCAGGAGCTCAACCGGGACGTGACGGTCGCCGTGCTGCGGGCCTACGAGGACCGCGAACCGCGCGCGGAGACGTACCTCGACGCGATGGCCGCCTCCGGCATCCGCGGCGTCCGCGCCGCCGCGGCGGGGTGGGACGTCACCTGCGCGGATATCGACCCCGACGCCGTCGACCTCTGCCGCGAGAACCTCGCGCGCAACGACCTCGACGGCGAGGTCGTCCACCGGAACGCCAACGCGCTCATGCACGAGTCGGTCTTCGACGTGGTCGACGTCGACCCCTTCGGGACGCCGGTGCCCTTCGCCGACGCCGCGTTCGCCAACACGCGGGACCTCGTCTGCGTGACCGCCACCGACACCGCGCCGCTCTGTGGCGCCCACTTCGACAGCGGCGTCCGCAAGTACGGCGCAGTCCCGCGCAACACCGACTACCACGCCGAGATGGGCGTGCGCGTCCTGCTGTCGGCGATGGCGCGCACGGCCGCCCGCTACGACGTCGGCGTCACGCCCGTGCTGACCCACGCGACGAACCACTACGTCCGTACCTACCTCGAACTCGACCACAGCGCTACCGACGCCAACGACGCCGTCGACCGGCTCGGCCACGTCTACCACTGCGAGGACTGCCTCCACCGCGAGCACGAGTTCGGACTCATCGCAAACCCGCTCGACACCTGTCCGGCGTGCGGCGGCAACCGGATGCTCACCGCCGGCCCGCTGTGGCTCGGGCCGGCCCACGACGCCGACTTCGTCGACGCCGTCCGCGAGCAGGTCACCGACGACATGGCGACCGCCAAGCGTGCCCGGAAGCTGTTGGCGACGCTCGCCGGCGAACTCCACGAGCCCACCCACTACGACCAGCACCGCCTCTGCAAGGAGTGGACCCGGGAGGCCTCGGGCATGGACGCGTTCCTGGAGCGCCTTCGCGACGCCGGCTTCCCCGCCTCGCGCACCCACTACGGCGGGACGACGTTCAAGACGCCCGCGACCGTCGCCGAGATACGCGAGGCGACCGCCGGGGACTGACCGGCCGAGGGCCGCCTCACCCCCACCGTCTTCACTGCCGCGCCGCAACTACGGACGATGCGCTCGGTGCTGGCGATCGACCGGCGCGTGCTCGCGCTGGCGCTGGCCCGGATGGCCGACGCCGTCGGTAACTTCTTTCTCATCGTCGTCCTCCCCGTCTACGTCGCCCCGGGCGTCGCGGGCGCGCTGGTGTTCGCGCCGGCGCTCGCGCTCGCCGGCGACCTCGCCCGCGAGGGCCAGTCAGGCACCCAGCTCTCCGTGTTGACGATGGCGTTCGGGCTCGGCACCGCCGTCGGGCCGCTGGCCTCCGGCGCGCTCGTCGCCCACGGCTTCGTCGCCCCCTTCGCGTTCGGCGCGACGCTGGCGGCGCTCGCGGCGGTGCTCGTCTACTCGCAGGTCGAAGAGACGGTGACGCCGGGCGCGACCGAACCGGGAGCCGCGCCGCAGGACTGACGCTACTCGAACTCCGGTTCGCGGTCCTCGACGAACGCTTCCATCCCCTCGCGCTGGTCGTGGGTGCCGAACAGCGAGCTCCAGAGCCGGCGCTCGTAGCGCAGCCCCGAGTCCAGGTCGCCCTCTTGCACCTGGTTCAGCGCCTCCTTGGCCGCCTCCAGTGCGTAGGTCGGCTTCGCGGCGAGGTCGGCGGCCATGTCCGCGACGTAGCCGTCGAGCTGGTCGTGGGCGACCACGTCACCGACGAGGCCCATCTCGTGGGCGTCCTGGGCGTCGACGCGCTCGCCGAAGAAGACGAGTCGGCGTGCGAGTTCGTCGCCGACGAGCCGCGCGAGGCGCTGGGTGCCGCCCCAGCCGGGGACGATGCCGAGGTCGATCTCGGTCTGGCCGAGGACGGCGTTCTCGCTGGCGACGCGGAGGTCGCAGGCCAGCGCGAGCTCGCAGCCGCCGCCGAAGGCGTAGCCGTTGATGGCCGCGATGGTCGGCCCCGGGAACGTCTCGAAGGCGTCGGCGACCTCGTGGCCGAGTTCCGCGTACGCCTGCGCCTCCGGCGTCGAGAGGTCCTGCATGTACCCGATGTCCGCGCCGGCGACGAACGCGTCCTCGCCGGCGCCGGTGAGCACGACCACCTGCGCCTCCTGTTCGGCTGCCTCGGCGAGTGCCTCCTTCATCGCCGTCAGCGTCGCGACGTTCACGGCGTTCAGCCGGTCCGGTCGGTCGACGGTGAGCGTGGCGACGTCGTCCTCTATCTCGAGTCGGATGGTGTCCCACTCTGACATGCGCGATACGTCTCCCGGGGGCGGGGTAAGCGTTCCGGGGGACGCGGGGACCCGGTGGCACAGGGAGACCGGCTCTTCGTTCCGTGCTCTCGACCGTGGACGTGGGTGCCGACGGCGGCGGCCTCGCTGCTGGTCGCTGACCGCTCACTGGTGGCCGCCGACTCGTCGGTGTCCGACTGTTCGACGTCCCGTCAGTCGACACGTCGCTATCGGAGGGGTGCCGTTCTCGAACCGGCGACGAAAATCGGTCCGACGACGTTCAGGAGATGAACTTGTTGTCGCGCCAGTCGACGCCGCCGCTCGAGGAACTGTCGCTGCTCGGTCCCTCGACCACCTCGATGGTCGCGGGGCGGTCCTCGCCGTCGACGATGCGGGTCGCTTCGAGTTCCTCGTCGATCTCCGCGATGGCGGTCAGCGTCCCCTTGTCGGCTTCGCGGGCGAGTTCGCAGAGCACCTCGAACATGGGGTACTGGAGCGCGCTGTTCTGGAGGACGGTCTCGCGGTCGCCCTTGAACGCGGCGACCTCGATGAGTTCGCCCAGCGGTTCCTCGTTCTCCTCTTCCTCTTCGTTGCCCCACTGGGGCTGGTTGCGCAACTCTTCCTCCTCTTCCGTGAACACTCGCGTCTCGGTCACGCTCGCCTTCAACTGCGCCGTCGGCGTGTACTTGCTGATGCTTTCGTCGGTCGAGACGGCGCTGATTATGAGCGTGTTGTTCCGCCGCGTGATGTCGACGCTGTCGATGGCGCCCGGAAGATCCGGGTCGTCCTCGAAATAATCGTACACCGTTTCCAGCGGCAGTTCGAGCGTCGAGTGCAGTCTGTATACCTGGCTCATTTGTTATGCTGTGGTCCGTCTCCCATCGGCTGTTCACGGTACAGTACGCGGTCCGAACTTATAGGGCCTGCCCTTCGGCTCGTCGTCGGCATGGCGTCAGGTCCGGAGCGTCTCGGCGAGGTCGCCGCGTTCGGCCATCTCCGCGAGCACGTCGCTGCCGCCGACGAACTCCCCGTCGACGAACGTCTGGGGGATGGTCTCCCAGTCGCTGTGCTCCGCCAGGACCTCGCGGTACGCCTCGAGGTTCTCGAGCACGTCCACGGTCTCGAACTCCTCCTCGCGGTGCTGGTCGATCAGTTCGAGCGCACGTCGCGAGTAGCCACACTGGGGCATCATCCGCGTGCCCTTCATGAAGAGGACGACGTCCTCCTCTTCCAGAGCCGTGTCGACGCGCTCGCGGACGTCGTCCTCGCTCAGTTCCTCGCCAGGCGTGAACGTCATACGGTTACGTTAGCGCTCCCAACGCAAAGAAGTTGCGACCGCTTCGTCGGTACGAGCGCCTGTCTTCGTCGTTACGGCCGTCTGCCTTCGTCGCTACGGGCACCTGCACCGCCGGTCGAGGTGAACGTGCTCCGCTCGCCCACCTCCCGTCACTCGTTCAGCCGTTCCAGCGACCGCTCGATCTGCCTGCACTCCGCGGTCTGCTGTTCGGCCGCGGCGGCGATCTCGCGGACGGAGTCGGATATCAGGTCCGCCTTCTCGGACGCCTGGTCGACCATCGCGGCGATCTCCTCGGAGCTGGCGGCCTGCTCGTCGGTCGCCGTCGCGACCTCCTCCAGGCCGTCCGCGGTGGCCTGCACGGCGTCGACGATCTCCTCGAGCTGGCGGAGCGACGACTCGATGTGCTCGATGCCGCGGTCGATACGCTCGTCCGTCTCCTGGAGGCTCTCGACCGTCTCCTCGGTGTTCGCCTGCATCTCGTCGATCATCCCCTCGATGCGCCCGGCCTGTGCCTTCGACTCCTCGGCGAGTCCCTTGATCTCCTCGGCGACGACGGCGAACCCGTCGCCGGCCTCCCCGGCGCGCGCCGCCTCGATGTTGGCGTTGAGCGCGAGGAGGTTGGTCTGGTCGGCGATGTCGTTGATGACGTCGGCGATCTCGGTTATCTCGTTCGCGGTGGTCTGGAGGTCGTCCATGTCGTCCGACACCTGCTCGCTCGCCTCCTCGATGTCGGTCATGACCTCGATGGCGTCGCCGGCCGACTCCTGGCCGTCGAGGGCGAGCTCCTCGGCCTCCTGACTCTCGCGTTTGACCTCCTCGGCGCTGGCCGCGACCTCCTCGACCGTCGCGCTCAGACTGGACACCTCGGACGCTATCGACCCCATGTCGTCGGACTGCTCGTCGGCGAGGTCGGTGATCTCCTGGGTCCCGTCCGCCACGCCCCCTGCCGACTCGTGGAGGTCCGACACCGACTCCTCTATCTCGCGGGTGGCCTCCGCGCGTCGCGCCAGTTCGCCCTCGACCGTCTGGTTGTACGAGTGGATGTACGTGTCCATCGCCACCTGCTGGTCGATGTTGATGAGCCGCAGCACCGACATCGCGCGCTCGACGGTCTCCTCGACGGCGAGTTCGACCGCGTCGTCGCCACCGCCGCTCCCGTACGCCGCCGACACGTCCTCCGCGATGGCCTCGAGGATGCCCTCGTAGTAGACCGCGTACGCCCCCAGGTAGATCTTCGGTCCCAGGTCCAGCAGGTCGTGTATCTTCCCGATACGGGCCCGTCCCTCGAAGTAGCGCTCGTCGTAGCGGCCGCGGCCGAGGCCGCGGAGGTATTCGACCTGGGACGCCTTCAACTGGTCCATCGACCGCGTCGACTTCTCCAGGAACGCTACCGTCTCGTCGCGCTGCTGGAGGTGCGCGTAGAACCGCTCGACCAGGTCCTCGCTGACGTCGTCGAACAGACCCGACATCTCGTCCAGCCGTCGTGCGTCCTCGGCGTCGAACCCGGTGTACTCCTTGCGCCACCGAATCTCCGCTTCGTCGATGCCGATGTCCCCGAGAAGGTCCTGTCCGTCGATCTGTGACGCCCGCCCGCTTTTTTCTCCGGCCCCTGACATACATCGCTTGTCACGGACACAAGTTATAAACGTAGTGCCAACACCTACCACACAGACGGTTGGTTTTAGGGCTAAACGGAAAGATTACTGGCGTCTCTGGGCGTTTCTATCGCCGGAACGGGGCCGTCGCGGACGGCTCTTCCCTCGCCGTCACTCCTCGCTGCCGACGCCGATGACCTGCACGAGCGAGTAGACCGGGACGTCGCGGATCTCGTCGATGCCCTGCTTGTCCGCGAGGACGACGCAGGCGACGGGGTTGCCCCCCTGGTCCTGGATGGCCTCGATGGTCTCGGTCATCGTCGTCCCGCTCGTGATGGTGTCGTCGACGACGTAGCAGTCCCGGTCGCGGATCTGGGCGAAGTTGCGCGAGAAGCTGCCGCCGTACTCCTCGATGTCGCCCTCCTCCCACTGGTGCTTGCGGGGAGCGTACGTCCCGAGGTCCGTGTCGAGTTCGCGGGCGACGGTCGTCGCGAGCGGCGCGCCGGCCTTCTCGATGCCGATGGTGAGGTCGACCTCCTCGCCGTGCTTCGACAGGAGGTCCGCCATTGCCGCGCCGACGTGGCCGAGGCGGGCGCTGTCCCGCCCGACTGCGCTCCAGTCGACGTGGATGTCCTGGGTGCCGCCGGCCGGTTCGTCCCTCGCGGTCGCCGCCGTTCCGCTGCGCTCGACCAGCCAGCTGGCGGTCTCGCGCGAGACGTTCAGTTCGTCGGCGATCTCTCCCTTCGACAGGCCGCCCTCGGCCAGCTCTGCCGCACTCTCTATGAGGTCGTCTACGTTCTTCATTGGTTATCGAATTTCACGGCCGTCTTTATTGTCGTTTCGTCGTCGGCGAACGCGCGGTCGACGTTCTCCAGGTCCGCGACCTCTGTGACGAGGTCGTCGAGCAGCCACGCCGGCAGGTCCGCCAGCGTCTCGACGGCCGCCTCGAAGTGGCGGTAACCGGAGTTGACGCTCCCGACGAGCGCCTTGTTCGTCATCACCAGTTCGCGGTGGAGGGCACCGCCGTCGACCTCGAACGTCCACGAGTCGGGGACGCCCAGCAGCGCCGCGACGCCGTTCGGCGCGAGCGCGTCGACGCTCTCGAAGGCGTGTCGCGCGTAGCCCGTCGCCTCGAAGACGAGGTCCGTCGCCTCGTGGGCGTCCGGGACCGTCGACACCGGCGTCTCCCGGGAGTCGACGTAGGTGCCGCCGAGCGCCTCGATGACGTCGACGGTCGGGTCGGGGCGGTCGCGCCGTCCGAGGCAGTAGGTGCGCTCGACGCGGTCGCCCAGCATCGCCAGCGTGAGCAGTCCGAGGCTCCCGTTGCCGAGCACCATCGCGGACTCGGGCCGCCAGTCGAACGACGACCGCGAGGCGTCGGCCAGTTCGAGTGCCTTCTCGGCGACGCTGACGGGTTCGACGAGGAAGCCCCACTCCGCGAGGTCCGCGGGGATGGGGACCAGGTACTCCGCGGGACTCGTGAAGTACTCGCTCATGAACCCGTGCGCCCCCGAGATGCCGCGCTCGACGGTCTCGTCCGGCGGCGCCATGTCCGGTTGCCCGCGGTCGAACCACTCGGTCGGGCCGTCGGCGGGCGGTCGTCGGACCGTGGGCACGACCACGTCGCCCTCGGACAGCGCCGTTCCGTTGGCGTCCGCGACGACGCCGACCGCCTCGTGTCCGAGGACGAGGTGGTCGGCGTCAGCCGGGAACTCGCCGTGATGGCCCGCCAGTATCTCGTGGTCCGTGCCGTCGACGCCCACGCGGAGCGTCCGGACGAGCGCCTCGCCGTCGTCCGGAACCGGACGCGGCTTCTCGACGAGTTCCGGGGACGACGACCCCCGGCGGAGTGCGACTGCTTGCATACCCGACCGTTGTCACCCCACACGCAAAAGATTTATTCTTATCCGAGTTAACCCTGGGCGGTGGCTGGCGTCCGCCGTCGTCGTCTTCTCCGCTCTCCCGACGGCTGGCGCTGCCGTCGAGCCGTCAGGGGTCCTCGAGCCGTCAGGACGTCACCGCGACGCGCTCGCCCGCGTCCGCCGACTCGTATATCGCCGTCGTCGTCCGCACGTCGACCAGTGCGTGCTCGCCGTCCGGGCCGGGGTCGCGCCCGTCGAGCAGGCAGTCGGCGAAGTAGTCGAACTCCGCGCGCACCTCGTCCACCGGTTCGACCGAGAACGCCGCCTCGGCGTCGTCGCGCTCGACCGTCAACTGGGCCTCTCCGAAGAACGCCGGTTTCAGCGTGGCCCGTCCTTCCGTTCCGGTGACGGTGAGGTGGTCGCGCCGCTGGGCGTACTGGCTGGCGACGCAGGCGGCCGCGACCCCGTCGTCGAACGCGACCTCGAAGGAGACGTGCTCGTCCACCCCGGCGAACGCCTCGTCCGGACTCGCGGTCGTCCCCTGGGCGTGCGTCGGGTCCGCGTCGAGCACGAACCGCGCCGTGTTCAGGGGGTACACCCCGAGGTCGACGAGCGCCGACCCGCCGGCGAGGTCGGGGTCGAGTCGCCACTGGTCGGGGTCCGGCGACACCGTCGCGAACACGTCCTGGCACATCGCCCCCTCGACGAGCGCCGGGTCGCCGAGGAACCCGTCCCGCACCAGCTCCCGCATGCGCCGCGCGGCCGGTTCCACGTGCATCCGGTAGCCGACCATCAACTGGACGCCGGCAGCGTCGCAGCGCTCGACCAGCCGCTCGGCGCGCTCGACCGTCGCCTCCATCGGCTTCTCGCAGAGGACCGCCTTGCCGTGGTCGGCCGCCGTCGCGGCGAAGTCCAGGTGGGTCGCGTTCGGCGTCGCGACGTAGACGGCGTCGTAGGCGTCCGTCCCCTCGCCGTCGTGGTACGCCTCGTAGTCCAGCGCCCGCTCGGCCTCCGTCCGCTCGCGCACCCGCTCGGCCTTCGACGACGACCCGCTGACGACCGCTCCCACCTCGCAGTAGTCACTCGCCGCGAGCGCCGGGACGACCTGTTCGCGCGCCCACCACCCCAGGCCGACGAGCGCGAACCGAACGGGCTCGTCGGGGACGTCGACCGTCTGCCAGTCGCGCCGCGTGAACTCCGCAAGATGTTCGGCCAGTTCCATGCCGCCGGCACGGCGTCGCGTCGATTAGGTCTTCGGGCTTCCGCGCTACACCACCAGTACGCTCGAAGACGATGAGTACGCTCGAAGACGATGCTGGGAACGACTCTGCGTGTGAGAAATCAACGACGGCCGTGAACGACCCGAAAGCCCCTGGCGGCTCCGGTCGAGGGGCTCGTTGCGGTCCTCGCTCCGCTGCGGTCCTTACGTCGCCCGTCTTCCCGGAGCCGCCAGCCCCTTTCAGTCCCACCCGTGTGCTTTCCCGGCCAGCCGGAACGGGTGGGACTGAAAGGGGCCGCGTGCTCGACGTGCCCGGACGACGCAAGCACCGCAGGTCGAAGACCGAGGAGCGCAGCGAGTCCCCGGCGTCGAGCACGCGGGGGCTTTCGGGGTGTTCGAAACTGGTCCAGTAGCCGCCCGATACGATTGCAACACTATCTTGGCGTTCACTCGGGTTGCAGCGTTCGGGTCGCGTACGTGGCGCTTTTGAGGACGGACCGACTACGGCCCGGTATGCAGTTCTGCGACGACTGTGGCTCCATGATGAAGTCGATGGGGTCGAAGATGATCTGCACGAACGACGACTGCCAGGCGACGGTCGGCAAGGACGAGGAGAAGGCCGCCGAGTTCGTCTCGACGGAGGAGCAGACCGGCGACGAGGTCATCGAGACCGACGAGAACGCCAACTTCGAGGGCAAGCCGACCGCCGACGACGTGACCTGCGAGAAGTGCGGCCACGGCGAGGCGTGGTACACCATCAAGCAGACCGGCGCTGCCGACGAACCGCCGACGCGCTTCTTCAAGTGCAAGGAGTGTGGCTACCGCTGGCGGGAGTACGCGTAGCCCCGTTTCTCCTGTGGTCCCTGACGTGCGACGAGGTGGACGTTCGGCGTTGTCTGTGCCGCTCGAGGTCACCTGCCAGAATGGTGTCGTAGATGACCAGTTGTGTTTGAGTGACGAACGCTCGCAATATTTGCTCTGACGCAGATTTTTTCCTCCTGCCCGTGTAAATTTCTGGCATGGAACTGCATGCCAGGGACGTCCGCCAGGACGTCCGCGAGCTCGGCACGATGCTCGGGGAGGCGCTCGAGCAGCACGCCTCCTCCGAGGCGTTCGAGACGGTAGAGACGCTTCGCACTGCGGCTATCGACTACCGGCGTGGCGACGCCGACTCCCGCGACGCGGTCCGCGAGACCGTCGCGGAACTGTCGTCGGACCGGGCCGTGGCCGTCGCGCGCGCGTTCGCCCTCTACTTCGAGCTCATTAACCTCGCCGAGGAGCGCCAGCGCGTGCGGGCTATCCGGGAGGGCCGCCAGTCGGGGACGCTGCCGGACGACGTGCGCGCCGCCGCGGAGCGACTCGCCGCGTCGGACGCCGACACGGAGACGGTCCAGTCGCTACTGGACGACGTGCTCGTCGAACCGACCTTCACCGCGCACCCGACGGAGGCGCGCCGGAAGACGGTGAAGGCGAAGCTGCGCACCGTCGCCGACCTGCTGGAGACGCTCGACGAACACCGGCTCACCGAGCGCGAGCAGCGCCGCCTGGAGCGTCGCCTCGACGCCGAGGTGGTCGGCCTCTGGACGACCCGGCAGGTGCGCGAACGCCAGCCCGAGGTGGCCGACGAGGCGCGCAACGTCCAGTGGTACCTCGAGAACGTACTCTTCGACGTGGTCGGCGAGGTGTACGAGGAGCTCGGGCAGGCGTTCGACGACTTCGACGCCGACGTCCCCAAGCTCTTCGAGTTCCGCTCGTGGGCGGGCAGCGACCGCGACGGCAACCCCTACGTCACGCCCGAGGTGACCGCCGAGACGCTCGACCGCCAGCGCGAGATCGCCTGCGAGCGCTACCGCTCCGAACTGGAGCGGCTCATCGGCGTCCTCAGCCAGGACGGCGCTCGCATCCCCACGAGCGACGCGTTCGAGGCGAGCCTCGACGCCGACCGCGAGCACCTGCCGCGCGTGGCCGAGGCCGTGCAGGAGCGCTACCCCGACGAGCCGTACCGCCAGAAGCTCGCGGTGATGCTGGAGCGCGTCGACCGCGTCGGGAGCGTCCGTCCGGGCGGGTACGACGACGCCGACGAACTGCTGGCGGACCTCGACGCCGTCGCCGACGGTCTCCGGGCCGCCGGCCTGGACGACGTCGTCGCCGCGGAGGTGACGCCGCTCGCCCGCCAGGTCGACACGTTCGGCCTCTCGCTGGCGAACCTCGACCTGCGCGACCACCGCGAGAACCACGAGATGGCGGTCGACGAGGCGCTCGCCCGGGAGGGTGTCGACTACGCGGCGATGGACGAGGGGGAGCGCCAACAGCTGCTCACCGAGGCCATCCTGGACGACGAACGGGTGATCTCACTCGACGGCGAGGGCCTCTCGGAGACCGCCGCACGCGTGCTGACGCTGTTCGAGCGGCTGGGCGAGTGGCAGCGCGAGTACGGCACCGACGCCATCGACACCTACTGCATCAGCATGACCGAGGAGCCGAGCCACGTCCTCGAGGTGCTGTTCCTGGCCGACCAGGCCGGCGTCGTCGACCTGCCGGGGCACTGCGGCATCGACGTGGCGCCGCTGCTGGAGACGGAGTCGGCGCTCGCGAGCGCCCAGGAGTTCCTCGCCACCCTGTTCGAGAACGAGGCGTACGCCGCCGCGCTCGACGTCCGCGGCGGGACCCAGGAGGTGATGCTCGGCTACTCCGACTCCAACAAGGAGAACGGCTTCCTCGCGGCGAACTGGGAGCTGAACCGCGCCCAGCGCGACCTCGCGGCCGTCTGCGACGAGTACGGCGTCCGCCTGCGGCTGTTCCACGGGCGCGGCGGCTCCATCTCCCGCGGCGGCGGCCCGATGAACGAGGCGCTGCTGGCGCTGCCGCCCGAGACCGTCTCCGGGCAGGTGAAGTTCACCGAGCAGGGCGAGTCCATCGCCGAGAAGTACGCCAACCCCGCCGTCGCGGAGCGGGAACTCGAACAGATGCTCAACGCCCAGATCCGGGCGCGGTACGGCGCGGTGAGCGACGAGCGGACGGCCCCCCGCGAGGAGTGGGTCGACGCGATGTCGACGGCGGCCGAGAGCGCCCGCGTCGCGTACCGCGACCTCCTCGAATCGGAGGGGTTCGTCCGCTACTTCGAGGAGACGACGCCCATCACGGTCATCGAACAGTTGAACCTCGGGTCCCGGCCGGCCTCGCGGTCGGGCGAGCGCACCGTCGAGGACCTCCGCGCGATACCCTGGGTGTTCTCGTGGACCCAGACCCGCTGCATCCTCCCGGGCTGGTACGGGCTGGCGTCCGGGTTCGACGCCTACCTCGACGGCGGCGGCGACCTCGAACGGCTCCAGGAGATGTACGCCGAGTGGCCGTTCTTCCGCACGACGCTGGAGAACGCCGCGCTGGCGCTCGCCCGCACCGACCTCGAGATAGCGGCCGAGTACGCCGACCTCGCCTCCGACGACCTCGACGAGAAGTTCTTCCCGCGACTCCGCGCGGAGTACGAGCGCGCGGTCGAACTGGTCACGGCCATCGTCGGCCGCGACGACCTGCTGGCGCGGGAGTGGCTCCGCGAGAGCCTCGACCGCCGAAACCCGTACGTCGACCCGCTGAACCTGCTGCAGGCCGACCTCCTGGGGCGAACCCACCGGACGCCGGCGGAGGAGCGGGCGCTCCGGTTGACGGTCACCGGCGTCGCGGCCGGGATGAAGAACACCGGCTAGGCGGCGTCGTAGGCCGTACCCTGGTAGCCCGTCAGCTCGTCGACGTTCATCCGCACGAGTTCGAACTCGACGTCCTCGCTGCGCGCCCCGAACGCCCGGAGGGGCGGTATCGACGCGTCGGTCGCCAGTCGCTCGAACGCCTCCGCCGACTCCACGTCCGGGACGGGCGTGAGCGCCCCGGCGGCGACGACGCTCCGCCACTCGTGGACGCCGTCCATCTCGGTGACGACGAGGCGGGCGCGGGACGTCGTCTCGAGGAACTCGTCTTTCGTGCCGCCGTCGAGACTGCCGAACTGGAAGAAGAACTGGCGGTCGCCGTCGTAGCCGTACGACATCGGTATCGCGTACGCCTCGTCGTCCCGGGCGAGGGCGAGCGTCCCGTACCCCATCTCACGGAGGAACGCCGTCCGCTCCGTCGCTTCCATCACGATACCCTGTTGGTTGGTCATAACCCTGTTAAGAATCAGGGTGGAAAAAGGATAGCGGTTCGGCCAGGTTCGCGGAACGAGCGTCAGATGCGGTCGGTGTCCGTCGACTTCTCTCCAAGTTGCTCGACCGTCTCGTCCAGGTCCCTGAGGGTGTTCGCCATCTCCTCGTTCGTGCTGGCGATGGTCGTCACCTCTTCGGAGACCTGCGTCGCGGTTGCGGCGGCCTCGTCGATCATGTTCGCCACCTCCTGGGTGCTCGCGGCCTGCTCGTCCGTCGCCTCCGTTATCTCCTCCATCCCGATGGCCGTCTCGGTCGCCGCCTCGACGATGCGCTCCAGTTTCTCGCTCGTCTCCTGGACCGCCTCGACCGTCTCCTCGATCGACGACTCGCTGTCCTCGAGACTGTCGAGGGTGCTCCCGGTCCGCTGCTCGATGCGGCCGACCATCGACTCTATCTCGGCGGCGCGGTCCTGGGACTCCTCGGCGAGCGACTTCACCTCCTCGGCGACGACGGCGAACCCGTCGCCGGCCTCGCCGGCGCGCGCCGCCTCGATGGAGGCGTTGAGCGCGAGCAGGTTCGTCTGGTCGGCCACGTCGTTGATCATCTCGACGGCGTCGCCGATCTCCTCGACGGCGTCCTGGAGCGCGCGGGCGTCCTGCACCATGCTCTCGCGGGCCTCGTCGGTCGACTCCGTCGCCGCGATGGCCTTCTCGCCGAGCTCCTTCCCCTCCTCGGCCAGGTCGCGCGCCTCCTGGCTCTGCTCCTCGACCTCGGCGGCGCTGGCGGCGATCTCCTCGACCGTCGCGCTCTGGGTGCCGACCTCCTTCGCGACGTCGTCCATCTTCTCGGACTGCTCGCCGGTGAGGTCGCTGATCTCCTGGGAGCTCTCGGCGACCTCCTCGGCGGACTCGTGGAGGTCGACGATGGTCGACGCCGTCTCCTCCCGCATCTCGCGGGAGTGTTCGATCTCCGTCCGCATCTCCTCGGAGTGGGAGTGGACGTACGTGTCGGCGGCGATCTGCATGTCGAAGTTGATGAGACGCAACAGCGAGAGGGCGTCGTTCATGCGGTCGTCGACGGCCGACCGGAGGTCGTCCACGAGCGCGTCCACGTCCGTGCCCGCGGCCGCCGCCTGCCCGCCGTCGGCGGCGTGCGACGACACGCGCTCGCGTACCATCTCCTCGACCTGGTCCGCGAGGCGACCGGACAGCAGCGGCAGGATGAGGTCGTAGTAGACGCCGTACTGGCCGATGTAGTGCTTCAGCGGCATGTCGATCATGTCGTGGAGCTTGCCGATGCGCGCGCGGTTGCGGACGTACTCCTCGCCGTACTCGCCGTCGGCGAGCGAGACGAGGTAGGCCGCCTGGGTCTCCTTCAGCGACTCGACGGACCGCGAGGACGACTCCAGGATCTCCATCGTCTGGTCGTACTGCTGAAGGTTGTCGTAGAACTGTTCGGCGATTTCCTCACGGTTCGCCATCAGCATGTCGCGCATCTCGGCGAGCCGTTCGGCGTCCTCGTCGTCGATGTTCAGGAAGTCCTTCCGCCACTCGATCTCGTCTTCGTCCATTCCGATGTTCTCTAGCTGTCCCCTCGCGTCGATCTGCTTCGACCGGCTAGAGTTCCCGAAAATCTCCTCGGGGTTTTCCATGACGGTTACTGTCGACACCCCTTTAAATTCCTACCGTTATCAGAGACGAAATTCCCGATGCAAGAATTTGGATAAAACACAGGTGAACTCCGGGATGGTTGAATACTCGCCGGACCAGGCGACGGTGGTCGTCGTTACATCGGTGTCAGGGGGTATGCACGTCTGCGCTCGGCCAACGACGGCGCGCCGGCTCGCATCGTCCGCGGTCGACGTGGGCGAATCCGTGCCGACCGGGGCGTTTATTCGGCCGGCTCCCCAATCGCCCGTCGATGGACGGCGAGATCGCTCCGGCGGAGGTGTACGAACTCCTCGAGGACGGCGAGGACGTCCGCGTCGTCGACATCCGCTCCGAGGCGGAGTTCGAGACCGGCCACGTTCCGGGCAGCGAGTGCATCCCCTTCCACGCGCTCCCCGGTCGCATCGACGAGCTCGACGGCGCGAGCTACGTCGTCACCGTCTGCCCGCACGGCAAGTCCAGCGTCCAGGCGGCCCGACTCATCGGGTCCTACGAGGGCGTCCCCGACGACGCCCGCGTCGAGAGCATGGCGGGCGGACTCGACGCGTGGGACCACGAACTCGAGTCCGACGCGGACGTCGCGTCGAGCGACGAGCCGACCTCGGACGCAGCGTCCGACGCCCCGTTCTGAGACGGCGGCCGCTACGCTCCGTGGGCCGTAGACGCGCAATGGGCCGTGGACGCCCGTAGTCCCGCGAGCGTCGCCACTTTTCGGGCTTTCGACCGGCGAGAGTTAGTTAGAGAGCCGCGTGGCGCTCTTCACCCCGCGAGAGCGGCAGAGTCGACGTGAGGTCAGGCGACGTTGAATCCCTTATCGCGCAGGAAATCCTCGACGCGTCCGGTGTGGTTGCCCTGGAGTTCTATCTGGCCGTTTTCGACAGTCCCGCCACAGGCGAACTTCGATTTCAGATCTGAGGACAGACTGTCCAGGTCCACGTCCTTGGGGTCGAATCCTTCGATGATCGTTACTTCCTTTCCGTAACGGCGCTCGTCGATGCGGATGGTGATCTGCTGGGACTCTTTCGCGACGTCTTCGCAGACGCAGAGCTCCTCGGGCAGCCCGCACGTCGAGCAGACTTCCGACATTACGTCTTGGCGTACGAAATCAACCTATTAAACATTGTCGGGTATGTTGCCATGTCCGGCGGTAGGTGTCCTCACGCCCCGTTCTCGGCGTCGGGGCCGCAAACCGGTGCCACAGGAATCAGTCGCGGTGTTGCAGGTTACCGTGTGTCGAACACCGGGAGCGCGGTCACTCCAGGGCGCTGCCGACCCGGACGATGGTCTCCTCGCCGAACTTCGGGCCGATGAACTGCGCGCCGACCGGTAGCCCGTCGGTCTCGCCGGCCGGCACGGAGATGGCAGGCAGGTTCGCCAGGTTGACGGGCACCGTGTTCGCGTCCGCGAGGTACATCGTCAGCGGGTCGTCCAGGCTCTCGCCCATCGGGAACGGCGGCGTCGGCATCGTCGGGCTCGCCAGCACGTCGACGTCCTCGAACGCCTCGTCGAAGTCCTGCTTGACCCACGCGCGGGCGTCCTGGGCCTTCTTGTAGTACTTGTCGTGGTAGCCAGCCGACAGCGCGTAGGTGCCGAGCAGGATGCGGCGCTTGACCTCGTCGCCGAACGCCTTCTCGCGGGCCTTCGCGAACGTCTCGTTCCAGTTGCCGTCGTAGCCGCCCGAGTGGCCGTACCGGACCCCGTCGTAGCGTGCGAGGTTCGAGGACGCCTCGGACATGGCGATGACGTAGTACGCCTCGACGGCGTGCTCGACGGAGGGCAGCGACACCTCCTCGACGGTCGCGCCCTGGGCTTCCAGGTCGTCCATCGCCGCCCAGAACTGCTCGACGACGCCCTCGTCGGCCCCGTCGACGAGTTCGGTCGGGACGCCGATTGTCGTCCCCTCGACGTCGCCGTCCGCAGCGGCAGCGTAGTTCGAGTCGGCACCGTCCTCGCGCGTGGTTGCATCGTTGCCGTCCGGGCCCGCGATGACGTCGAGTAGTTCCGCCGCTTCCTCGACCGTCGGCGCGATGGGGCCGATCTGTTCGAGGCTGTTCGCGTACGCGACGAGGCCGTAGCGCGAGACGAGCCCGTAGGTCGGTTTGATGCCGACGACGCCGCAGAACGCGGCCGGGCAGCGGATGGAGCCGCCGGTGTCGGTGCCGAGCGCGAGGTCGGTCTCGTCCGCGGCGACCGCGGCGGCGCTCCCGCCGGAGGAGCCGCCGGGGACGCGCCCCTCGGCGACGGGATTCTCGGTCGGGCCGAACGCCGACGTCTCGGTGGTCGTCCCCATGCCGAACTCGTCCATGTTCGCCTTGCCGGCGATGGTCGCGCCGGCGTCGGTCAGGCGCTCGACGACCGTCGCGTCGTACGGCGGGACGTAGTCTTCGAGCATCTCGGACCCGCAGGTCGTCCGGACGCCCTCGGTGCTGATGTTGTCCTTGACGGCGACCGTCTTCCCGGCGAGCGGGCCGTCCTCGCTCCCCTCGATGGTCTCCTCGGTGATGAAGACGTTCGAGCTCATGACACGTTCGGTCCCTTGAAGTAGCCGTCCTCGGTCTCGGGTGCGTTCGCCAGCGCCTCCTCCTGGGAGAGACCCTCGCGCACTTCGTCCTCACGCATGACGTTCACGAGGTCGGCGTCGCGGTCGACCTCCGGCACCTCGTCCAGCGTCTCGAAGTAGCCCAGGATGTCCGCGAACTGCCCGGCGAACTCCTCGGCCTCCTCGTCGGAGACGCCGACGCGGGCCAGTCGGGCGACGTAGCGGACCTCGTCGGGGCCTGGGGCCGTGTCGCTCATGGTTTCACGAAGCCCCGGACGCGCGGTAAGGGTTTCGATACACCCGACCCGCGCGGCGGCCGCACGACAGTACATAAATGGTGCCGTAACCGGGGGAATCGGAAGATACTGGAACAGCTGCTCTCGGCCCCTCTCGGCCGATTATTCCGGCTCGAACGGAGCGAGAGAATCTCTGCTTTACCCACCGGATTTAAGTACGAAGAACACATACTGGATATGTCTGTCGAATTCTCCACGCTCTCCACGCTCCGCTGCACCCGACGTACGCTCTCTACCGCTCCCAACGCACGCTCCCATGACTGACACACGTATCCGAACGAACGCCGACGAAGAACGCAGTGAACGAACCGAGGAAACGGCCGACGAGCGCCAGCGGTGTCCCGAGTGCGGCGGGCCGCTGGTAACCGACGAGGAGCGCGGCGAGCGCGTCTGTGACGACTGCGGTCTCGTGGTCGAGGAGGGCGCGATGGACCGCGGGCCGGAGTGGCGCGCCTTCGACGCCACCGAGCGGGAGCAGAAGTCCCGCGTCGGCGCCCCCACGACCACGATGATGCACGACAAGGGGCTGTCGACGAACATCGACTGGCGGGACAAGGACGCCTACGGCAACTCGCTGGGGTCGCGCCAGCGCGAGAAGATGCAGCGCCTGCGCAAGTGGAACGAGCGCTTCCGCACCCGCGACTCGAAAGAGCGCAACCTGAAGCAGGCGCTCGGCGAGATCGACCGCATGGCCAGCGCGCTCGGCCTTCCCGAGAACGTCCGCGAGACGGCGTCGGTCATCTACCGTCGCGCCCTCGACGAGGACCTCCTCCCCGGCCGCTCGATCGAAGGCGTCGCCACCTCCTCGCTGTACGCCGCGGCGCGCCAGTCGGGCAACCCCCGCAGCCTCGACGAGGTGGCCGGCGTCTCCCGCGTCGAGAAGGAAGAGATCGCGCGGACCTACCGCTACGTCGTCCGCGAGCTCGGCCTGGAGATCGAACCCGCCGACCCGAAGAGCTACGTCCCGCGGTTCGTCTCCGAACTCGACCTCTCGGAGGAGACCGAACGCCGCGCGCGGTCGCTGCTCGAGACCGCGACCGAGAAGGGAATCCACAGCGGGAAGTCGCCGGTCGGCCTCGCCGCCGCCGCCGTCTACGCCGCCGCCCTCCTCACCAACGAGAAGGTGACCCAGAGCGAGGTCAGCGACGTGGCCAGCATCAGCGAGGTCACCATCCGCAACCGCTACCACGAACTCCTCGAGGCCGAGGACGGCACCGTCGCTCCCTGACGACACTCTTCTACCGGGAGCGGTCGGTCCGACCGAGCGAGTGCGGACCGTAACCGGGAAGCCACCGCTCCGACACGGCATCCGCATGGAGACGACCCGTCACTTCACGGCGACCGTCTACGTCGTCCACGACGGCGCGACCGCCCTCCACGAGCACAGGCGACTCGGCATCCGAACGCCGCCCGGCGGACACGTCGACAGGGACGAACTCCCCCACGAGACGGCCGTCCGCGAGTGCCGCGAGGAGACCGGTCTCACCCCGACCATCGTCACCGACGAGGACCCCATCGAGGCCGACGCGGGCCGGTCGCTCCCCCGCCCCCGCCGGCAGATGCTCTACGACATCGACGTGTTCGACGGGACGGCCGCCCACCAGCACGTCGACCACGTCTACTACGCGACGGTCCCGGATCGCGACGTCGACCCCGCCGACGGCGAGGAGGGAGCCGACGCCTGGGACTGGTACACCCCCGCGGACCTCCGCGCGGGCGACTTCGATTCGGACGTCGTCGAACTCGGCGTCGAAGCCATCCGGGTCGCGGGAGCCACGTCCGAGTAGTTCCGTTCCGCACCTCCGTTCCTCACGCGCGATTAGGCCCTGCCTAACGGCCGTCTCTCCCCGTCCAGCCCGCGCGTCGCCGGTGCCCGCCGGCGGCCTCGAACGGGCGACGCGTGGTGCGCCAGCGACGAGCGCGCGTCACGCTCGACGACGTCTGCGGTCGCGGCGGTGGCACTGCCGTGTGTGGGTATCCCATGGCACCGACCGACGGACCGGGTGGCGGTTCGCCACAGCGACGTGTCACCGAGACGGCCGTACGGGACGAACCGGACCGTGAGACGGGGAATGGGATGTCGGACGTGTCAGGCAATCGTTCGGACGTTGCGACAGCTGAATCCGGTAATTTCCCGGTAGACGCCGCTGAATTGACCTTTAGGCGGCGTATAATAATACCGTTCCTGGCTGTTGGGACAACTCGGAGATGAGATTTGTCAGCCGGGCCGCGCTGGAATTCCACCGTGAACCGGAGGTGGAACCGGAGCGGTTCGAGTGCAAGGCGTGCGGTTCGACGTACGAACTGAACCGGCAGGAGTGTCCCGAGTGTGGGTGCTTCTGTATCGGCTACCGCGATTCGTGGCTCGAACGGGAACTCGACGACGCGGGTACCACTGAATCCACGTCCTGATCCCCCGGCTACTGCGGCCCTCCCTCACTTGCTCGCGACCGGACGTACTCCGTCACGTGGTCGTCCTGCCGCCGCTTGAATCCCGCCCGACGGGCGAGCCTGTCGAGTTCGCGCGCGACGAAGCTACCGTACTGGACCGCCTTCTTCTCCCGGAACGCGACCCGGTCGGGGACGAACGCGCGCGCGGCCAGCCTCAGCGCCCACTTCCGGTCGCCGCGCTCGCTCACCAGCGCCTCGCCCGGGAGTCGAAGCGCCGTCGAGACGACGCGGTCGTCCAGCAGCGGCGCGACCGGTTCGACGCCCCCGGAACGGACCGCCAGTACGTCGCGGGGCAACTGTTCCGGGAGCGTCCGTATCGTCTCCCGGGTCGCCCCGCGGACCGTGTCGGCGTCGACGCGGTGGTCGACGCGCGCCACCTTGTCGTACCCGCCGAACAGTTCGTCGGCGCCCTGGCCCACGGCGAGGCGGTCGTGGCCGTCGGCAGCGGCGCGCTCGGCGGCCAGGTGGAGCGGCAAGGCTATCTCGACGTCCATGGCGTTCGTCCGTCCCGTCGCGCGAGCGACCCGCGGGACGGCGCGCTCGACGGCGTCGTGGTCCAGTTCGACCACCCGGAGGTCGCAGTCCAGCATGGCGGCCCCTTCCCGCGCGGCGACCAGGTCGGGGCTGCCGGGGAACCCGGCGACGTAGCACGGGAGGTCCAGCGCGGCGGCGACCAGCGCGGAGTCGACGCCGCCGGAGAACGCCACCGCGGTCCCGTCGGCGGTCAGGTCGTCGAGACTCGCCGCCAGCGCCTCGCGGACGGCCGCGACGGCCGCCCGTTCGTCCGCGAACGTGGGCGGGTCGGGCAGGTCCCAGAGCCGCTCGTCACTACCGTCCCCGTCGAGAGGGGTGCGGGCGTGTCCGGCGGGGACGGGGTCGGGGTCGTCGAGGTCGGTGGGGTCGTGACTCCACGTCGTCGGGTCCGTCCGTTCGGAGAACAGTGGGACCCGCCCGAGCACGTCCCTGACGAGGCGGCCGTCCGCCAGGCGTCCGGCGAACCCCCGCGTCCCCGGGAGGGGGTCGCCCTCGTCGACCGCCCGGCGGACGACCGCGGCGTCGGTGCCCCGCATCGACGCCCCCGTCACCCGAAGAATCCGACGAGGCGGTTGATGACGCGGCGCTTCGCCCCGCCGGCGGCCTGGCGGAAGCTGATGTGCCACGGCGTCCGCTTGCCGTCGGTCACGGTCCGCCCGGCGGCGATGGCGTCCAGTATCGCACCGCTGCTCCGGCCGTCGGCATCGATCCTCGTCACGGCCTGGCCGACCATCTCGCTGATGTGGGCGTCGCTGCCGGCCGTCATCGGCAGGCCGTGCGCCTCGGCGAACGCGCGGGCGCGGCGGTTGCCGCGCCCGGTCAGCAGCCGCGAGTTGTACACCTCGATGGCGTCCGCTTCGGCGAGTTCGGTCCGCGAGACGTTGGCGGCGACGCCGCTCCGCGACTTCTGGAAGGGATGCGGAACGACGGCGACGCCGCCCTGGTCGTGGATGCGGTCGAGCGTCTCGCCGAACGAGAGCCCGGCCGGAACGAGTTCCTCGAGCCCGAGTCCGAGGACGTGTCCCGCGCTGGTGGTTATCTCGGCGCCCGGGATGCCGACCAGCCCGTAGTCCGACGCCAACTTCGCGGCCCGGAGACTCGCCTCTATCTCGTCGTGGTCGGTGACCGCGAGCGCGTCGAGGCCGACCGCCTCGGCCTGCTCCAGCAGCAGTTCGACGGGGTCACGACCGTCGTGCGAGAGCTCGGAGTGCGTGTGGAGCTCGACCGTCAGCACGGGCGACGCTTGGCAGGGTGGTGGCAAAAGCGCCTCGGTATGCGCCCTGTTCAGGCGACCCGGTTGACGAACCCCTCGTCGGCGGCGTCGCGGACGTTCTCGCGCACCAGGTCGGCGACGTGGCGGTGATAGTCGCGCTCGGCCGCCGCCGCGTGCGGCGTGACGACGACGTCGTCCATCCCCCACAGCGGCGACTCCTCCGGCAGCGGCTCCGTCTCGAACACGTCGAGCGCCGCGCCGGCCAGCGACCCCTCCTGCAGCGCCGCGACGAGCGCGTTCTGGTCCGCGCAGGCGCCGCGCGCGACGTTGACGAAGTAGGCGTCGTCGCGCATGGCGTCGAACGCCGCCGCGTCCATCAGCCCCCGCGTCGCCTCCGTGAGCGGCGTCGCCAGCGCGACGAACCGGGCGTCCGCGACGGCCTCGTGCAGGTCGTCGGCCGCGTACACCTCGTCGACGTTCGGGACCGGGTCGGGCGTCCGGCGCACCCCGTCGACCGTCATGCCGACGGCGGCGGCGCGCTCGGCGATGCCGCGCCCGAGCGTGCCCAGGCCGACGACGCAGAGGCGCTCGTCCGCTAGCGTGAACGGCTCGTCCCACGCCGGCCAGGCCCACTCGCGCTCGGTCTGGTTGCGGGCGTAGGCGTGGAGGCGGCGCGCCAGCGCGAGCATCATCCCGAGCACCGTCTCGCCGACGCTCGTCCCGTGGATGCCCGTGCTGTTCGTCAGGACGACGCCGGCGTCGTCGAACGCCTCGACCGGGAAGCGGTCGTAGCCCGCCTGGATGGAGTGGACCCAGTCGACCGACGTGAGGAACGCCTCGCGGTGTTCGAACGTGACGACTGCGTCGCACTCGCCGATGTCGTCGCCGACGACGCGGACGGTCTGGTCGAGGTCCGCGAGTTCGTCCCGCAATTCCCCGGGCGGGAAGACCTGTTCGACGGACTCGTGGACGCCGATGGTGGACACCTGCATGGCCCCCGATACCGCGGGCTCAGGATTCAATCTTCGGAACGGGGCGGCTCGGGGTGAGTGCCTCGTCACAAGGGGCTCGGAGGGGGTAACTCTCGTCACCGCCGCCCGGATGGAGGTAGACCGCTCGCCGTGAAAAGCGTCACGCAGTGTCGGTCCCCTCTGGCGAACGGTGTCGACGCGAGGTCGCCCTCACTCCCGGGGGGGCCCACCCGGACCGCTGATCAGCATCGCGTTGATGCCGTCGGCGTGCTGGATGAGGACCGTTCCGAGGACGCTCATGATCAGCACGTAGCCGACGGCGAACGCCGGTATCACCGACCGCAGCGTCTCAGTCCCCGCACCGGAGGCCAGCGCCGCGATGACGAGCGAGAACTCCCCTCGCGGGACCAGTCCGAGGCCGACGCGGAGCGACCGTCTCGCGTCGAGTCCGTACGTCCGACCGGAGAGGGTCCCGCTCGCGGCCTTCCCGACCGTCGTGAGGACGACGGCGCTGGCGAGCAGGAGGACGACGTCGTCGAGCACCGTCACGTCGGTCGTCAGCCCGATGGCGAAGAAGAACACCGCGGCGAAGAAGTCCCGCGTCGGGGCGACGACGTCCTCGATGCGGTCGGTGTGGTCGGTGTTGCTGAAGGCGGTGCCGATGAAGAACGCCGCGACGGCCTCGCTCAGGCCGATGGCCAGGGCTGCGCCGGCGACGAGCGTCGTCACCCCGAGGATTCGAAGCAGGAACAGCTCGTCGGACGAGACGTCGAACGCCCGTTCCACCGTCTCCGCGCCGTACCAGGCGACGACTGCCAGGCCGCCGAGGAAGCCCAACGCGACGCCGACGGACGTCATTGCTTCGACCACGGACCCGCCTCCGAGGACGACCGCCGACAGGAGCGCGAGATAGACGGCGATGAGGACGTCCTCGAACACCAGCGTTCCCAGTATCGGACCGCTCTCCGGGTTCGCGATCCAGCCGTTCTCCGTCAGCGACTTGGTGATGACGGCGCTGGAGGAGATGTACACGATTCCGGCGACGAACAGCGTCTCGACTATCGAGAATCCGAACGCGAACCCGAGGGCAGTCCCGAGCCCGAAGTTGACGAGGAAGTCGATCGTCCCGGCCTTCACGATCCGCGTCCGATCGGACAGGAGTTGCGAGATGCTGAACTCCAGCCCCAGGAAGAACAGGAGGAAGACGATGCCGAGTTCGGCGAGGACGTCGATGAACTCGCGGTTCTCCACGAGCGTGAGCGAGACGCCGCCGACCGACGAAGGTTCGTTCGGGCCGATGAGGATTCCGACGAGGATGTACGCGGGGATGACGGAGAGGCCGACCCGGTCGGCGATCGCGCCGGCGATGGCGATACCCGTGAGCGCGATCCCGGCCTCGAGCAGCAGCGTCTTCGCCATTCTCAGCCGCCGCTGTCGTCCGTTTGCTCGGTGAGTTCGGAGAACGACTGCTGTTCGTCGCGCGTCCCGAGCGTGACGAGGATGTCGTCGGCCTGGACGACGGTGTCCGGTTGCGGATTGCCGATGGTCTCGTCACCGCGCTGGATCGCGATCACGGAGACGCCAGTCCGTTCGCGGATCTCCGCCGCCTGGAGCGATTGCCCGACCAGCGACGACCCGCCGGGAACGTCGTTCCACTCGATGATGGATTCCCCCATCGGGACCTGGATGTCGTCCATCTCGACGGGCTGGAAGTACGCCCCTTCGAGGATCGACCCCAGTTGTCGTGCGCGCTTGCCCGGAAGCTCGAACAGCTTCCGACTGTCCGCGTTCTCCTCGGGGCGGAGATAGACCTCCCGCTTCCCGTCGTGGTGGAGGATCACGACCAGCCGGGACTCCCCGTCGAGTTCGAGTTCGAACTTGTGTCCCACCCCAGGGACGTCCGTCTCGTAAACCGTCATGAGTGAATACAGGGCGTTGCGGCGTGATAAACGTCATGCGTCCACAGGGTCGCCCCGCCAGTAGAAGACGATACCGACGTGCCCCTGTCGTTGAATCGAAACGCCGGCGTCCGTCTCCGGACGAACGCAACGACCCTCTCTGCATGAACGGTTAAGTCGTCGCGTGACACGTCTTCGTACGATGAGTTCGCGGAGCTTCGAGACCGTCCATCTCTCCATCGACACGACGGACGCGCACCGGATCATCGCCGCCGAGGTCGACGGTATCCGCTCGAAGCGGGTCGACGGGTCCGTCGAGTATCAGGTCGACGGCGGAATGCTGATCGCCGTGCTCTCGAACGACGTCGTCGACGGTCGCGGTGACTCGAAACTGCGATACCAGACGTCGATACTCACGCCGCCGCTCGCTCACGGAGAGGCGAAAGCCCGAGAGATATACGAGGCAGTCGCCGACCACCGCGTCACGAAGTAAGGCCCCGGGGCCGCCGCCGTCAGCCCCGCCACGTCGCCCGGTCGCGGTGCTCCTCGGCGACCGCGCGGACGTCGTCGGCGTCGAGCACCCCGCGCTCGGTGACGTAGCCCGCGACGCAGTCCGCGGGCGTCACGTCGAAGGTCGGGTTCAGCACGTCGAGGTCGGCGTCGCCGTCGTACACCGCGGCGGGGTCACCGTCCTCCAGCGCCGCCTCCTCGTCGGTCGCCACCTTGTCGTTCGCCGCCACGACGTCGACGGGGACGCCCTCCCGGTCGGCCGCGAACGCGGCGGCGCGCGTGCCGGTCTTGTTCACCACGTCGCCGTCCGGCAGTATCGTGTCCGCGCCGACGACCACGCGGTCGACGTCCCGCGTCGCCAGCACGTGCGCGACGGCGGCGTCGGTGTGCAGCGTCACCGTTCGTTCCTCTCGCTCTCCATCCTCCGCGAGCGTCGCCGCGACGCCGACGCCCTCGCGCGCCGGCCGCGACTCCGCGACGAAGACCTCCCGGGCGGCGTCGAGCGCGTCGAGCACGGTCCCCGACCGCGAGAGCGTCAGCACCGCCTCGCCGTCGACGCGCTTTCGTGCTTCGGCGGCCGCCTCCTCGTCGGCCGCCAGCGCGCGCTCGACGCTCTCGGTCGCCGCCGCCTCGACCGCTTCGGGGGTGCGCTCGTCGCTCGCCGCCGCCATCGCGCGGTTCACGCGGTTGCCCAGCGCCGCCATGCTCGGCCGGGCGTCGAGTAGCGCGCCCGCGAGGGCGGCGAGTTCGTTCCACCCTCCGCCGTCGCGGACCGCGAAGCTCCCCGCCCGGTCCCGGAGGACCTCCAGCGCGCGGACGGAGATGTACGCCGACCCGTGCTCGTCGTCGTCGGCGACGCTCGACACCGACGGCGCGACCCGCGAGTACGACGTCCAGAGCTGCGGGACGGTGTCGCGCCGCAGTATCTCGGTCGGCGTCACCCACTCCGCCTCGGCGGTCTCCCAGTCGGTCTCGACCGCGCGGCCGTCGCAGTCGAAGCAGTAGGGGTGGACGACCCAGCGGGTGTCGAGGTCCGCGTCCTCGAACTCGAAGGTGACGCCCTCGCGGGCGAGCGTGCAGGCGTCGAGCAGCCCCGTCTCCTCCTCGACCTCCTCGCGCGCGGCGGCGTCCGGGTCGCCCTCGGCGTGACCGGCGACGCCGCCCCACTGGCCGGGGTACGACCCGACCTCGTCGCTTCGCCGGAGCAACAGCACCTCGCCGCGGTTGCGCAGGAAGCAGGTGACGACGTGCGTCTCGTCCATACCGGAACTGACCGCGTTCGTCGCCTTGAACGTGTGGGGAAGTGTCGTACCCGTGTGCTGGAAAGAGTCGGTAACGTGAGCGGTTTCGTTGAACCGCCAGAAAGCCCTCGGCCGTCTCGACTCCCGCGCACCGGAAGACTCGCACTGCTCGTCGTCCGAGGTCCCGTTCGCTCCGCTCACGGGACGCTCGCTGCGCTCCTCGCCGCCGTCGGCGACTGCGGTGCTTGCGTCGTCGGGGTTCGCCGGACGACTCGCGGTGCTCGTCGTCCGAGCCATCCGCTCGCTACACTCGCGGAGACGTCGACACGGCCTCGCCCTTTCAATCCGCCAGGGTGATGCCTGGTCCGGACCTCGACACCGGCGGTTGTCCAGTGCCCAACCGAGGCGGCGGCTTGGGGCGTGAAAACGCTGTGAAATGGTACGGTCGTAATGAACGATGCCGAGAATACCCGCCACGCTTGCACGTTCCGGGCGGGTTTTTACCGGGCCGTCCCAACGAGGGGTATGAACGTTTTCGCGGTGGAGGGCCTGCCGGAGGTCCGACCCGGCGACGACCTCGCGGCGCTGGTCGAACGGCGCGTCGACCTGGAACCGGGCGACGTGCTCGTGGTGGCGAGCACCGTCGTCTCGAAGGCGGAGGGCCGGACGGCCGACCTCGACGACTTCCCGCCGAGTCCGCGCGCCGAGGAGATCGCCGACCGCCTCGCCGACGTCGCCGGCGAGGAGAAGGACCCCCGGTTCGCCCAGGCGGTCCTGGAGGAGAGCACCGAACTCGTGATGGAAGCGCCGTTCCTGCTGACGGCGACCCGGTTCGGACACGTCGGCGTCAACGCCGGCATCGACCGCTCGAACACCGGCGACGCCGACCTGCTGTTGCTGCCGGAGCGCCCGCGCGAGAGCGCGGCGCGCATCCGCGACGGCCTCTCGGTCGACGTCCCCGTGGTCGTGACCGACACCAGCGGGCGACCGTTCCGGCACGGCCAGCGCGGCGTCGCCATCGGCTGGGCGGGGATGCCGGCCAGCCGCGACTGGCGCGGCGAGCGCGACCGCGACGGCCACGAACTCGAGGTCACGGTCGAGTCGGTCGTCGACGAACTCGCGGCCACGGCGAACCTCGTCACCGGCGAGGGCGACGACGGCCTCCCGGTGGCCGTCGTCCGCGACTGGGAGTTCGGCAACCACGAGGGCAGCGACGAACTGTACCGCGCCGTCGACGGCGACTTCGTCCGCCAGGCGCTCCGGGAGTGGGAGTATGCGCGGGATTGAACTCACGCCCGAGGCGCCGGTCGAGGAGATGGTCGCCCTCGGCGAGCGCGCGGAGGAGGCCGGGTTCGACGCCGCCTTCGCCAGCAGCCACTACAACAACCGCGACCCGTTCGTGGTCCTGTCGCGCATCGCGGCCGCCACGGACGGGATACGGGTGGGGCCGGGCGTCGCCAACCCCTACGAGACGCATCCGGTGGCGCTCGCCTCGCGCGTGGCGACCCTCGACGAGGCGAGCGACGGCCGTGCCGTCTTCGGTCTCGGGGCGGGCGACCGCTCGACGCTCACGAACCTCGGCGTCGAGCGCGACCGGCCGCTCCGGCGCGTGCTGGAGACGATGAAGGTCGCCCAGCGGCTGTTCGACGGCGAGCGCGTCACCCACGACGGCACGTTCGCGGCGCGCGACGCCGGGCTGAACTACGAACCCGGCGACGTGCCGGTGTACGTCGGCGCGCAGGGCCCGCACATGCTCCGGATGAGCGCGAAGCACGCCGACGGCGTGCTCGTCAACGCCGCCCACCCGCGCGACTTCGCGTGGGCCGCGGAGCGCATCGAGGAGGGACTCGCCGAGCGCCCCGACGACCGCGGCGACTTCGACGCGGCGGCGTTCGCCAGCGTCAGCGTCGACGAGGACGGCGACGCCGCCCGCGAGGCGGCCCGGCCGCCCGTCGCGTTCATCGCCGGCGGCGCGCCGGAGCCGGTGCTCGACAGGCACGGAATCGACCGCGAGCGCGCACGGCTGGTCGGCGAGAAGATCGAGGCCGGCGACTTCGCGGCGGCGTTCGAGGCGGTGACGCCGTCGATGGTCGACGCCTTCTGCATCGTCGGGACGCCCGAAACCGTCGCCGACAGGATGGAAGCGGTGCTGGAGTACGTCGACAGCTTCGTCGTCGGGTCGCCGCTCGGTCCCGACAGGGCCGAGGCCGTCAGCCTCGCTGCTGGGGCCCTCGACCGGGCCGCTCGGGGATGATGGCCGCGCCGATGCCGCCGATCGCGAGGTAGCCGAAGACGAGCACCGAGACGCCCACGAACGCCGCACCGAACAGCAGCAGTACGGCCGAAACCGGACTGGTCGTCGCCACGTCGGCGAACAGGTTCACCATGTCGATGACGTTCTGCACGAGTCCTGCCATGTGTCGACGTGTGTAGTCCTGGTACTTGTGTGCTCCGTCACGCTTACGACGGGGGCATCCGTAGGAGCGCGCGTGTCACGAGACGCGTCGCTCTCCGACTACGCCGCCACCGACAGCGACGGGGACGACGAGCGCGAAGCAGCGACGGACGACGCGGCGGACGACCCCGACGCGGCGCCCGAACTCGACGGCGTCGACCCCGCGCAGGCGACGTACGCGTGGGTGCCCGACGGCGCGGCCTGCGACCGCTGTGCGGCGACGGTCACCGCGCGCTGGCGGGACGGCGACGACCTCGTGTGCGCCGACTGCAAGGACTGGTAGGCCGACGCGCCGGCGCGGTCGGCGCTCGCCTCACTCGTTGCGGTATCCGCCACGTTGAAGCCACCCCGATTCCACGGTGAGAGTATGACACGTTCCGTGTGGCTGAAGGCCGACGACCAGGTCGGCGACTGGGACGCTCGCCGCCAGCGAATCACCGCTGGTCTGGAGGCGGGCGTCGACTGGGTACTCGTGGACGAGGCCGACGTGGCCCGCGTCCGAGAACTGGGCGACGTCAACGTCGCCGCGTTCCGCGAGGACGGCGACGTCCACGTGATGGACGCGGAGGGCAGCGACGACGCCGCCGACCCCGACACGCTGTTCGTCGGCAAGGGCGGCGAGGGCGACGGCACGGTCGACCTTCCCTCGGACTTCTCCGGGTCCGCGGACCTCTCGACGCTCCGGCGCGACGGGGCAGACGGCGCGTACGTCCGCATCCACGACGAGGAGTACGAGGCGTTCGCCGAGTCGGCGGCCGACGACGCGACGTACACCGTCGTCGTCGGCGAGGACTGGACCATCATCCCGCTGGAGAACCTCATCGCACGCATCGGCGAGGAGACGGAACTCGTCGCCGGCGTCACCAGCGCGGAGGAGGCCCGCACCGCCTTCGAGACGCTGGAGATCGGGGCCGACGCCGTCCTGCTGGACACCGACGACCCCGACGAGATCCGCGCCACGGTGTCGGTCCGCGACGACGCCGAACGCGAGACCCTCGACCTGGAGTGGGCGGAGGTGCGAACCGTCGAGCGCACGGGCAGCGCCGACCGCGTCTGCGTCGACACCGGGAACCTGATGGACGACGACGAGGGGATGCTCGTCGGGTCGATGTCCCGCGGTCTCTTCTTCGTCCACGCCGAGACGGCCGAGTCGCCCTACGTCGCCTCCCGCCCGTTCCGGGTGAACGCGGGCGCGGTCCACGCCTACGTCCGGACGCCCGACGGCGGCACGAAGTACCTCTCGGAGCTGTCGAGCGGCGACGAGGTGCAGGTCGTCGACACCGACGGCAACACCCGCGAGGCGGTCGTCGGTCGGGTGAAGATAGAGAAGCGGCCGATGTTCCGGGTCGAGGTCGAGACGGGGGACGGCGACCGCATCGAGACGCTGCTGCAGAACGCCGAGACCATCAAGGTCCCCACCCGCGACGGCCGGACCGCCGTGACCGACCTCGAGTCGGGCGACGAACTGCAGGTCTACCTCGAGGGCGGGGCGCGCCACTTCGGCGAGACGGTCGAGGAGAGCATCATCGAGAAGTAGCCGCTCACTTCGCGGCGTCGTCGTCCAGCTGCGTCGTACACCAGTGACAGAAGTCCAGGTCCTCCTCCAGTTCCTTGCCGCAGTGCGGACAGCTAGCGCCGTTCGACCCCACGGGCACGTCGGGGCCGACGCTCACGGTCCGGTTGCCCCTGATGGCGGTCCAGTAGGCGTCGATGATGTTTATCGCCTGGACCGCGAGGATGGGGAGGACGGCGTCCAGCCCGAGGTTCCGCGTCGCCTCGGCGGCGGCCTGCAGGTTCCCCGGTTCGACCGCCTGGAACGTCGACTCGGGGATGAACACGAACGCGGTCGCGATGGTCAGCCCGAACCAGAGGAGCGCTCGAAGCCACTTTCGCAGGTAGACGTGGCCCAGGCCGGGGTAGACGAACGCGAACACGGCGGCGAGCCACGGGCGTTTCTGGGTACTGGTCACTGTCCCCCACTAGCGAGTCCGCCGAGTTAAATGCTTCTTACCGCATCCTTCGTTCACGAGATTTTCGCTGCGGTTCCGACCGCCGCCCCGTCGCCGGTTCTCACTCCACAAACCCTTAACCCTCACGACGCTAACGTCTACCCATGGCATCGCCGCTCGACTCGCTCCCGCTCCTGCTCGTCATCGCCGGAGCCGGCCTCGCGCTCGCGGAGGCGATCATCCCCGGCGCCCACTTCATCGTCCTCGGCGTCGCGCTGCTGGTCGCCGGCCTCGTCGCGCTGTTGTTCCCACCGCTGGCGACGCCGTTCGTGCTGGCTGCGCTGGTGCTCGCCATCGGCGGGGTCGCGCTGTACGGCTACCGCGAACTCGACCTCTACGGAGGGAAGGGGACCGGCCGGACCAGCGACTCGGACTCGCTGAAGGGGGCGATGGGCCGGGTGACCGAGCGCGTCACGACCTCCGAAGGAGAGGTGAAACTCGACGAGGGCGGTTTCAGCCCCTACTACGCCGCGCGGTCGATGGACGGCGAGATACCGGAGGGCACGCAGGTGATGGTCATCGACCCGGGCGGCGGCAACGTCGTCACCGTCGAACCGCTCGAACACGTCGAGGACCGCATCGACCGCGAACTCGCGCAGGAGCGCGACCGCGAAACGCGCGACCGCGAACCCGAGACCGAGGGGGCGTGAGGACGCCGCGGACGGTCACGCCCGAGGACGTGGCAGGTCGCCATCCCCGCCACCGGTCACCCGGACGGACCCTGGCCAGGGTGTGAGGCTCCGTCGGACCCGTCGCTTCTCTCGAATCTGCAACGCTCCGGTATTCCGGCGCGTCTGCCTTCGTCGCGGAATTTTCCAGCGGTATCGGACTCGTGAACGGCAGAATACTTAACAAGTCTTCATTCCAAGACTCATGTATGCTGCCCCCAGTACCCCTACAGTCAGTCCCTGGAACGGGGACGTTCACGATAATCGCGTTGCTGTTCCTGGTTCTCGCTATCGTCACCATCTGGCAGTCCGTCGAGATCGTCGACGCGACCGAGAAGCGGGCGCTGACGGTGTTCGGCGAGTACCGGAAGCTGCTCGAACCGGGCATCAACTTCGTCCCGCCGTTCGTGAGCGCGACCCACCGCTTCGACATGCGGACCCAGACGCTCGACGTGCCACGCCAGGAGGCCATCACCCGCGACAACTCGCCGGTCACCGCCGACGCAGTCGTCTACATCAAGGTGATGGACGCGAAGAAGGCGTTCCTCGAGGTCGAGGACTACAAGCGCGCCGTCTCGAACCTCGCCCAGACGACGCTGCGCGCCGTGCTCGGCGACATGGAACTCGACGACACGCTCAACAAGCGCCAGGAGATCAACGCCAAGATCCGGCGCGAACTCGACGAACCCACCGACGAGTGGGGCATCCGCGTCGAGAGCGTCGAGGTGCGCGAGGTCAACCCGAGCAAGGACGTCCAGCAGGCGATGGAACAGCAGACGTCCGCGGAGCGCAAGCGCCGCGCCATGATCCTGGAGGCGCAGGGTGAACGCCGCAGCGCCATCGAGAAGGCCGAGGGTGACAAGCAGTCCAACATCATCCGCGCGCAGGGTGAGAAGCAGAGTCAGATCCTCGAAGCGCAGGGTGACGCCGTCTCGACCGTCCTCCGCGCGAAGTCCGCCGAGTCGATGGGCGAGCGCGCCGTCATCGAGAAGGGCATGGAGACGCTCGAACACATCGGCCAGGGCGAGTCGACGACGTTCGTCCTGCCCCAGGAGCTGTCGTCGATGCTCGGCCGCTACGGCAAGCACCTCACCGGTAGCGACGTGGCCGAAGACGGCGAACAGCTCGAGAGCCTGGAGTTCGACGAGGAAACCCGAGAACTCCTCGGCCTGGACAACATCGAGGAGATCCTCGGCCAGATCGACGAGGAGGCCGAGATGGACGTCGAGGCCATGGAGAAGGAGGCCCAGGCCATCAAGGAGGGCGAGGACCCCAAGAACATCAAGAGCGCCGACGAGGTCATCGAGGAGATGGACGCCGAGATGGAGCCACCCGAGGAGGAACTGGAGACGGAGACGGAGTGACCATGCTGGTAGAGGAGGCCATGTCCACCGACGTCGTGACCGTCGACGTCGACGCGAACCTCCACGAGGCCGTCGAGCGGATGCTCCGCGAGCGCGTCGGGAGCGCCGTCGTCGAGGACGACGGCCCGACCGGCATCGTGACCGAGACCGACGTGCTGATGGCCGGTTACCGCGCTGAACGACCGTTCGCCGACATCGCCGTCGCGAAGGCGATGAGCAGCCCGCTCGTCACCGTCGACCCGACGACGACCGTCCGGACCGCCGCCGAGAAGATGCGCGAGGAGCGCGTCAAGAAGCTCCCCGTCGCCGAGAACTTCGAACTCGTCGGCATCCTCACGACCGCGGACGTCGTCGCCAACCAGTCCGAGCTCCTGCAGGAGGCCGGCTCGTTCGCCCGCGAGCGCGGCACCTGGTCGATGGACTGACCCGCGGTTCTCCGTTCTCCTGCCGTCCCCTTCTACTCCCACAGCGCGTAGAGGTCGTCGCGTGGCGCCTCCTCGATCAGTTCGTCGTCGAGCGCGACGGCCGGACGGTCGGCCTCGACCGCGGTGCCGATGACGGCCGCGTCGACGTTCGCGTCGTCGAGGTCGGCCAGCGCCACGTCGACGTGTTCCTCCGGGACCGCCGCCAGCAGCGCCCCGGACCCGAAGATGTGAAGCGGGTCGACGGCGGCGGCGTCGCAGAGCGCGCGCGTCGGCTCGCGGACCGGCACCGCCGAGCGGTCGACGTCGAGGCGGACGCCCGCCGCCGTTGCCATCTCCAGCAGCCCCGTGAGGACGCCGCCCTCCGTCGGGTCGTGCATCCCGGTGGCGTACTCCCGGAGTACCCGGGCCTCGTGGGCGACGCTGATCTCGTCGAAGAAGCGCTCCGCGCGCTCGATGGTCTCCGCGCCCGCCGACTCGACGCGCTCGCTGAAGTCGGTCGCGAGGATGGCGGTCCCCTCGACCCCCGCGCCCTTCGTCAGCACGAGGCGGTCGCCCGGTCGCGCGCCGCCGGTCGGCACGAACTCGTCGGCGAGCCCCATGCACGTCATCGAGACGGTCGGCCGCTCGAGGTCGGGCGCGTACTCGGCGTGTCCGCCGACGATGGAGACGCCCAGCGACTCGGCGGCCGCGTCGATCTGTCCCGTGACGACGTCCAGCGTCTCGGGGTCGTCGTCGGGGAGGAAGACGACGTTCGTCAGCCAGCGCGGGTCGGCGCCGCTGGCCGCCACGTCGTTGCAGGCCACGTCGACTGCGAGCGAGCCCAGTCGCTCGCGCGCCAGCGAGAGCGGGTCCGAACTGACGACCAGCGTCTCGTCGCCGACCTGTATCGCCGCGGCGTCCTCGCCGTACCGCGGACCGACCAGCACGTCGTCGTCCGACGCGCCGGTCCGTGAGAGGATGAGCCCGAGCGCTTCCGGGTCGAGTTTGCCGATCATCGTGCGAACCGTTCCAGCGGCGCGGGCATGTAGGTTTCGCCCGGCGTTACCGGCGCTGCTCCGCCTCTCTCGCCACCGACGCGCCCGTTCGCGTCCGCCGGACCCTCGGCGACAAGCGACTTGCCGCTGTCCGTCGTACCCGGCCGTCATGTGGGGATGCGGTGAGCGACGATGACCGTCCTCGACGACGCCCGGGCGCTGCTGGCCACCGGGCCCCTCTGTGACCCCTGTCTCGGCCGGCCGTTCGCAGAGCGGAGCCACGGGCTGACGAACCGCGAACGGGGGCGCGCGCTCCGGGTCGCCGTCGCGCTCGACGACGACGAGTCGTTCGCACCGCCCGACGAGACGTGCCGGGTCTGTGCGGGCCACGCGTCGGAGTACGACGCGTGGGCCGAGCGCGCTGCGAACGCGCTCGCGGACACGGAGTTCGCGACGTACCTGGTCGGGACGCGCCCGCCGCCGGACCTCGCCGACCGCGAACGGAGCGCGCGCGAGCAGGCGGACCTCCCGGCAGACGCCGGCGAGTCGTTCCGGTCGGAGTGCAACCGCGAGGTGGGCAAGCGCCTCGGCGACCGCACCGACGCGACCGTCGACTTCGAACGCCCGGACGTGACCGTCCTGGTCGACTTCGAGCGGTCGACGGTCGACGTCGAGCGGAACCCGGCGTTCGTCTACGGGCGCTACCGGAAACTGGAGCGCGACGTGGCCCAGACCGACGCCACCTGCAGCGCCTGCGGTGGCCGGGGGTCGGTCTGGCGCGAGGGTGAGGCCCGGCCCTGCGAGCAGTGCGGCGGGACGGGTCGCCTCGCGGAGACCAGCGTCGAGGAACTGGTCTGTCCGCCGGTCCGCGAGGCGATGCGGGGACGGGAGGCGGTGTTCCACGGCGCGGGGCGCGAGGAGGCCGCCGCGCTGGTGCTGGGGTCCGGCCGGCCGTTCGTCGTCGAGGTGAAGGCGCCGCGCCGGCGGACGCCGGACCTGTCGGCGCTGGCCGACGCCGTCGCCGAGCGCGCCGGGGGCCGCGTCGAGGTCGAGGCGCTCGCCATCGCCGAGCGGGAGATGGTCGACCGCGTCAAGGAGACGCGGCTCCGACAGCGGTTCCGCCTCGAACTGTCGTTCGACGACGGCGTCGACGCGGCGGCGTTCGACGACGCGGTGGCCACCCTGGACGGCGAGCGCGTCCGCCAGCGGAGCGAGGCGACGGCGGAGGAGCGAACCCGGACGCTCCGCGACGTCACCGGCGAGTTCGGGGACGGCACCGCGACGCTGGAGTTCGCCGTCGACGCGGGCACGGACGTCCCGGCCGTCGCCACGGGCGAACGCACCGACCCGAGTCTCGCCGACCGCCTCGGCGTGGACGTCGCGGTCACGGCGGTCGACGTGGTCGGCGTGACGGCCCGCGACGGGTCGTTCGAGGACACGCCGCTGCTCGGGGCGTGACGGCCCCTCCGCTCTCCGGTCGCGCCCGGGCGGTACGAACTGGGGCGACGTCAGGGCCGGGCGACGTCAGGGACGGCGTAACGCGGTCGCCGGATGACCGTTGCGGCTCAGGGGTGGTCTGTGTCCCGGTAACCGCGGTCAGACGGCGCGAACGCGCCTGAACCGACACCCGGCCTTTTTCCGGAGACCGTCGAACGCCGGAACACGATGCGACGGCTATCACGGCTGGTGGCGACCGTACTGGTCTGTGGGCTGCTCGTCGGCGTGGGCGTCGCCACCGCCTTCGCGGGCGGCGGTGGCGACACCACCGAGCAGGTCGGCAGCCAGCGGATCACCATCAGCGACGCGACCGTAACCGTCTCGAACACGACCATCCGCGGGACCGGACTCCCGAACCTGACGCTCACCGACCAGACCATCACCGTCGAGCGGTCGACGACCACCGTCAGCGGACTCCAGTTCACCGTCGGCGGGACGACCTACGAGTTCGGTCGGACGACCGTCGTCGTCGACGACGTCGGCGTGCGCCTGGAAGCGGTGCGACTGGTCGGGGAGTAGCGGCCGGACCCCGTTCTCGCGCGTTCACTCGTCGGCGTCGAACCCGAGGTCCGTCTCCTCGGCGACGACCGGGCAGTCGGCCACCCGGAAGTGTTCCGTGTCCTCGACCGCCAGTATCTCCGTTCCCTCGTGCGTGCAGCGGAGCTCCGGTGGGTCGTCGAGGTGGGGACAGCCGTGACACGTCGCCTTGTCGACGGTGTGGACGTCGCGGTCTGCGTCATCCTCGGCCGCCCTGACGCTGACGCGGTCCGTCCCGTCGTCGCCCCGCAGGTCCGCCCACAGCTCGTCCCGGTCGACCTCCCCGACGTCGACCGCGGTGAACGCGTCGTCGACCGACGCGTCCGCCCGGTCACGCCGCTCCTCTATCTCGCTGACGAGGTCGGCCATCGGTTCGTCGCCGGTCGCCGGCTCCTCGTCGGCCGCCGGTTCCCCACTGGGCGTCGTTCCGTCGCCGTCAGTCGTCGGTTCGTCGTCGTTCACGTCCGTCACGCCCCCACGGTCCGTCTCACTCCTCGCTCACCTCGTCGAACAGTTCGTCGAAGTCGACGTCGTCGAGCGTCTCGCCCTCGAGCGCGGGCGGGTCGCCGACGACCAGGGTGTTCGAGCCGAAGAAGCCCTGCTTCGGATCGATGTCGCGGACCGCCGCGCCGCAGTGCGGACACTCCGGCTCCCGGAGCAGCGAGATGGTGACGCTCAGGTCGCAGCTCTCACAGACCGCGCTCTTGACGCCGTTGCGGTTCGCGGTGCGCGCGAGGTCGGCGACGGCCGCCCGCTCCTCGGCCGCCGCCGCCAGTTGCCGGGTGCGGTCGCGGACGTCCACCATCGCCGCCGCGAGCACGTCGAGCTTCTCCTCCAGCTCGTCGGTCGTCTCGGTCAGGTACGAGAGCACCTCCTCGTAGTTCTCGAACCCCGAGTCCACGTGCCGGCGGTTCGCCTCGACTTGCTCGCGCAACTCCTCCATCTCCTCGACCGCGGCGTCGAGTTCCGCGAGGTCCTCGCGGAGGTCGGCGTGGTCGTGGCCCGCGGGGGCCTTCTCGTCGGCCTCGCGCTTCACCTGGATGACGCGCTCGCGGACGTCCTCTAGCTTCTCCGTGAACTCCTCGCGGAGGTCCTCGACGGCCGCCGCCGGGCGGTCCGCCTCTACGGGGTCCGCCTCCTCGCCGTCTATCGAGCGGTGGGCCGCGAGCAGTTCGCGGACCACGGCCTCCCGCGTCGTCCCCGCGTCCTCCGCACGCTCGTCGAGCCATTCCTCGACCGAGTCCGGAAGGTCCAGCCCCAGTGCCCACGCCTCGTCACTCGACATTCGATTCCTTGGACAGTTCTCGCACCCGCGACTTAATCTTTCGGTCCCGAGAGGTCGCCGCGGCGGCGACGCACGGCGACGGCGCGAACCCCGTCGGTTCGTCGACCAGACCCGCCGACGGTACCGGGGCCGGCCGTCCGCCCGTCCTGTGGTCCGCCGCCCGTCGCGACGTGACAGCACGATTGGGTGAACGCGGGATTCTCCGCGCGACCGCGGGCCCTGCCTGTCAGCCTTGCCCGCCTGCCAGTCGGCCCTGCCCGTCAAGTTGCCTGCCCGACGACTCCGTCCGCGCGTGCGTCGGCGACTTCCCGCTCCCGCCCCGTCGCTCCCGCCGGTCTCCCCCATCCCGACGCCACACATCCCACCGCCGCCATCCGTCCGCTGCCCGGTGAATCACGGTCGGACAGACCTAAGTGTGACCGCCACCAATCGTCGCGAACAGGAGCATGAAACGCACCGACACAATCGAGGTGACGGCCTGATGGGGGCGCGACTCCGCCGTCTGTTCGCCGGGACGACGGCGCTGACGTTCGCGCTCATCCTGCTCGGCGTCTACACGGCTTCGGCCGGCGCCGGCCTGTCGTGCGGTGCCGACTGGCCGTTCTGTAACGGTGGGCTGATGTGGGAGACGGTGCCCGGGTTCATCGAGTGGTTCCACCGTCTCGTGGCGATGATAACCGGCTTCTTCATCCTCGGGTCGACGTGGGGCGCCTGGCGGTACTACGACAGCACTCGCATCCGCGCGGCCGCGACGCTGGCGCTGCTCGTCCTGCCGGTCCAGATTCTGCTCGGCGGCGGCACCGTCCTGTTCTACGGGGCCTGGGTCCAGGTCGCCCACCACGGCGCGGCGCTGATAATCTTCGGCGCGCTGCTGGCGACGACGCTGTGGGCCTACGAGGAACCGCGCCGTAAGACCGGCGCGACGGCCGAGGCGGGAAGCGGCTACCCCTCCGACGACTGACGCGGTTCTCCGCCGTCGGAGAAAGTTTTAGCGTCCGCCTCCGGACAACCGATAGTAAGGTTATATAGCACTATCGACCATGTAGTTCCGGGGGATATCACAATGCACAGACGGCAGTTTCTCAGGGGGAGTGCAGGAACCGTCGCGGGACTGACCGTGGTCGGACGCGCCGCCGCACAGGACGGCGGCGTCGTCCGGATCGGCTCGGACATCCCGTACAAGCCGTTCGAGTACCGGACGGAGTCGGGCGAACTCATCGGCTTCGACGTCGAACTCGCGGGCGCCGTCTTCGAGAACCAGATGAACCGCGACTACGAGTTCGTCCAGACGGGGTTCGACACCATCATCCCGAGTCTGAACAACGGCAACTTCCGCATCATCATGTCCGCGATGACCATCAACGAGGAGCGCGCCCAGAAGGTGGACTTCTCGGACCCGTACTTCGTCGCCTACCAGACCGTCGCGGTGCTCCAGGGAGGCGACGTCCAGTCGGTCGACGACCTGCAGGGCACGACCGTCGCGGTCCAGAAGGGGACGACCGGCGAGACGGCCGCAGAAGAGTTGAAAGAGGAGTTCGGCGGCGACCTCACCATCGACAGCTACGACCAGATTCCCGGTGCGTTCAACGCGCTGTTGAACAACCAGGCGGCCGCGGTCATCAACGACAACTCGGTCAACGTCCAGTACTCCGAGGACAACGAGAACATCGTCCTGCTCCAGGGTGAAGGCGAAGCCGCCCAGCAGAGCGAGAGCGCGCCGGACTATCTCACGCTCACCGTCGAGGAGTACGGCATCGCGTTCCGCCAGGACGACGACCAGTTCCGCCAGCAGGTCAACGAGGCGCTCAACGCGGTCGTCAGGAGCGGTACGTACGAGGAACTGTACTCCGAGTACTTCTCCGGCGAGCCGCCGGCGTCAATCATCGAGCGGGCGAGCGGGACCGCGACGGGAACCGAGGGAACCACGACCACCGGTACCGGCACGACCACCTGATCGGTCTGGTCCGGACCCGCGACCGTCGGACCGTTTCTCGTCGGCGTCACCCTCGAAGACCGTCGGTTGAAGACAGAAGTATTGGGTGAATCAAAACAGATAAACACACCCACGTTAAACCACGCCACACCACATACATGAAACGGCGCACTTTTGTCAAGGGTAGCGCAGGTGCCGCTACCGGCTTGACGCTGGCTGGCTGTCTCGGCGGGTCCGACGGTGGGTCGGACCAGGACACGACGACCGAGGGTACCACGACCGGGGACTCGGGGTCCACAGAGAAGATCGTCATCGGTTCGGACATCCCGTACAAGCCGTTCGAGTACAAGACTGAGAGTGGCGAGCTCAAGGGATTCGACGTCGATATCGCGGAGGCGCTGTTCAAGGAGCAACTCGACCTCGAGTACGAGTTCAAGCAGACGGGGTTCGACACGATCATACCGAGCCTGAACAACGGCAACTTCCGCATCATCATGTCCGCGATGACCATCAACGACAAGCGGGCGGAGAAGGTCGACTTCTCGGACCCGTACTTCACCGCCTACCAGACGGTCGCCGTGCTGAAGGGGGACGACATCTCGACGCTCGACGACCTGAAGGGCACGACCGTCGCGGTCCAGAAGGGGACGACCGGACAGTCGGCCGCAGAGGACCTGAAGGAGGAGTTCGGCGGCGACCTCACCATCGACAGCTACGACCAGATCACGGGCGCGTTCAACGCGCTGTTGAACAACCAGGCGGCCGCGGTCATCAACGACAACACGGTCAACGCGCAGTACGTCGAGGAGAACGACGCGGTCGGCTTCCTCGAGGGCGAAGGCGAGGCCGCGGAGCAGGGGAAGAACGCACCGCCGTACCTCACGCTCACCGTCGAGGAGTACGGCATCGCGTTCCGCCAGGACGACGACGACTTCCGCAAGCAGGTCAACGATGCCCTGGCTGCCATCAAGGATAGCGGCCGGTACGACGAGATCTACAACGAGTACTTCGGCTCCGGCGGTAACTAACCCCCGAACGAGTGATTTTTGGTCTTTGGTAACACCGTGATACACATTGAGTAGCAATGGCAGGAACATATTCCGAAGAGACGACGGCCGAACGTCGGACTGAGGACGGACTCCTCACCGACAGGCGGGTCAAGTGGTTCGGCATCGTGGTGGCCGGGGTGTTCACCACGGCAGTGGCGTACCTGCTGTATCGTATCCTGAGTGACTTCGTCGACTACGACCTGCTCGTCGGGGTTATCCCACGGTTCCTGGACGCGTACCTGCTGGTTCTCCAGATATTCCTGATATCGAGCGTGCTCTCGCTCGTCGCCGGTGTCTTCGTGGGGCTCGGTCGCGTCTCCCGGACCAGGTTCACCCGCTCGATAGCGACGGGGTACGTCGAGTTCTTCCGGGGGACGCCGCTGCTCTTCCAGCTGTTCATCATCTACCTGGGCATCCCGGCCTTCTGGCCGCCGGGCCAGTTCCCCATCGGCAACTGGAACGTCCCAGCCGCCATCATCGGCCTGACGCTCAATCACGCGGCGTACTCGGGGGAGGCGATCAAGGGCGGTATCAACTCCGTCCCCGACGGACAGATGGAGGCCGCCCGGTCGCTCGGCATGTCGTACATCGACGCGATGCGGGAGGTCGTCATGCCGCAGGCCGCCCGGAACGCGCTCGCGGCGCTGGGCAACGACCAGGTCATCCTCGTGAAGGACACCTCGCTGCTGACGGTCATCGCGGTGCCGGAGATCATCAGCGTGTTCCGGAACGTCAACAGCACCGAGTTCGACGCGTGGACGCCCATCGTGCTCGTGGCCGTCGCCTACCTCGCCATCACGCTCCCGCTCGGCAAGACCGTGCGCTACTTCGAACGTCGCTCCGAATGGGGTGGGACGGATGAGTAGCGACTTCGATGGAACCCCCGAAGTCGAGTTCGACGGGGTGGACAAGTACTTCGGCGACACGCACGTCCTGAAGGACGTCGACCTCGCCATCGAGGAGCGCGAGGTCGTGGTCATCGTCGGCCCGAGCGGCAGCGGGAAGTCGACACTGCTCCGGTGTACGAACCGCCTGGAGGAGATACAGAGCGGCGAGATCCGCATCGAGGGGACGGCCATCACCGACCCGGACGTGGACGTGAACCGCCTCCGCCAGCGCATCGGGATGGTGTTCCAGAGCTTCAACCTCTTCCCGCACAAGACGGCGCTGGAGAACGTCATCCTCGCGCCGATGAAGGTGCGCGGCGTGCCGCGCGAGGAGGCCGAAGAGGCCGGCCTCGACCTGCTCGAACGCGTCGGCCTCGCCGACGAGGCGATGTCGTACCCGAACCAGCTCTCGGGGGGACAGCAGCAGCGCGTCGCAATCGCCCGGGCGCTGGCGATGGACCCCAGCGTGATGCTGTTCGACGAGGTGACCAGCGCGCTCGACCCCGAACTCGTCGGCGAGGTCCTCTCGGTGATGCGGACGCTCGCCGACGAGGGCATGACGATGATGGTCGTGACCCACGAGATGGGCTTCGCCCGCGAGGTCGGCGACCGGATCGTGCTGATGTCTGACGGGCGCGTCGTCGAGAGCAAGTCTCCCGCCGACTTCTTCGACAACCCCGAGACGGATCGCGCGAAGCAGTTCCTCTCGCGCGTGCACTGACCTCGGTCTCTCTACGCGCCACCGCCTCTCTCGTCTGTCCATCCCGACCGCCTCATCGTCGACCCGTTTTCTCTCCGTCGCGTCGACGATAATCGCTGTGTCTACATGTAACGCAGAAAACTGATATGGGCGGGGATACAGGGACCGGTATGGCCGCCATCCAGACAAGGTCCCTGACGAAGCGGTTCGGCGACGTCGTCGCCGTTCGAGACCTCGATCTCACCGTCGAGGCGGGCGAGGTGTACGGCTTCCTCGGCCCGAACGGCGCCGGCAAGTCCACGACGATCAACCTCCTCCTCGACTTCATGCGCCCCACCGAAGGGTCCGCGACGGTGCTGGGCCACGACGCCCAGACCGAGTCGCGGACCGTCCGCGAACGCGTCGGCATCCTCCCCGAGGGGTACAGCCTGTACGACCGCCTCACCGGGCGCGAACACCTGTCGTTCACCGTCGACGCGAAGGACGCCGCCGACGACCCGGACGCGCTGCTGGAGCGGGTCGGCCTCTCCGCTGAGGAGGCCGAACGCCGCGTCGGCGGCTACTCCAAGGGGATGACCCAGCGCCTCGCGCTCGGCTGTGCGCTGGTCGGCGACCCCGACCTCCTCGTCCTCGACGAGCCCTCCTCCGGGCTGGACCCGCACGGCATCCAGCAGATGCGCGAGATACTCCGCGCCGAGGCCGACCGCGGCACGGCCGTCTTCTTCTCCAGCCACATCCTCTCGGAGGTCGAGGCGGTCTGCGACCGCGTCGGCATCATGAACGAGGGCGAACTCGTCGCGGAGAACACCGTCGAAGGACTCCGTGAGATGTCCGACGCGACGTCGCAACTGCTGCTCGACGTCGAGCGCGTCCCGACCGACCTCGACCTGACGGCGGTCGACGGGGTGTCGAGCGTCACCGCGGACGGCGAGCGACTGCGCGTGGCGTTCTCCGACCCCGCGGCGAAGGCGGCGGCGGTCGAGCGCGTCAACGCGGCGACGCGCGTCACCGACATCGAGTCCGAGGAGGCGTCGCTGGAGGACCTGTTCACCTCCTACACGACCGAGGACGAGGCGGCGGACGACGCGGTCGAAGCACCGGCGGAGGTGTCGGCATGAGCTGGCTCTCGGTGGCGAAGAAGGACTTCCTCGACGCCCGCCGCTCGAAGGGGCTGTTGGCGCTCGTGACGCTGTACGTCGCCCTGCTGTCGATCATCGTCTACGTCGGCGGCGACGGTTCGTCGGAGCTCGCGATGGCCGACGTCCTCCAGCTGGTGGCGATGGTCGCCATCTTCATCGTGCCCATCAGTGCGCTGGTCGTCGCCTACCTCGCGGTCGCCGGCGAACGCGAGTCGGGCAGCATCAAGTACCTGCTCGGGTTGCCCTACACGCGCAGGGACGTCGTCGTCGGGAAGTTCCTGGGCCGGACCGCGGTCGTGGCGGTCGGCCTGCTGCTGGCGTTCGTCGTCGCGGGTGCGCTCGGCGCCGTGATGCTCGCCTCCGTCTCGCTCGAGACGTTCGCGTCGTTCTTCCTGTTGTTGTTGTTCTTCGCGGTGGTGTACGTCGGCATCGCCGTCGGCATCTCGGCGGCCTGCGCCTCCCGGTCGCGCGCGATGGCGGGCGCCGTCGGCGTCTTCTTCGTGTTCAACGTGCTCTGGACGGTGCCGGCGGTGTCGCCCACGAAGATACTCCAGTACGTCGCGGAGGACACGCTCGGCATGAGCCTCGGCGCGTCGGTATACGAGTTCGTCTACCTCCTGAGCCCGCCGTACGCCTTCCAGAAGGCGAGCAACATGGTGTTCGAGGACCAGCTGTACTACTCCCGCTACGTCGACGCGTCCGCCGACCTGCCGTTCTACCTCGACGGCTGGTTCATGCTGGTCGTGCTCGGCGCGTGGCTGGCCGTCCCGCTCGTCCTCGGTTACTGGCGGTTCCAGCGGGCGGACCTGGGCTGACTGCCGGACGCCCGTCTGGCTCTCCCTTCTCCCGACGCCTCAGACGACGCCGGTCGTCTCGACCGCCTCGACGGCTGCTGCCTCGCTCATCCCGTTGCCGAGGATGGTGTAGCGGTCGCGGATCTCGTGGGCGGTCGTCAGCGCCTCGACGACCGTGTCGTCGTCGATGCCGAGTTCCTCGGCGGTCGTCGGCGCGCCGATGGTCGCGAGCGCGTCGCGGATGCCGCGCCAGTCGCCGCCGTGGAGGTACTCCGTCACGATGGAACCGACGCCCACCTGGTGGCCGTGCAGCGCCGCCCCGGGCGCGATGCGGTCGAGCTGGTGCGAGAAGAGGTGTTCCGCGCCGCTCGCGGGCCGCGAGGAGTCGGCGATGGACATCGCGACGCCGGAGGAGACGAGCGCCTTCACGACCACCCACGCCGACTCCTCCAGGCCTGGCTTGATCGAGCCGGCGTTGTCGACGAGCATCTCGGCGGTCATCTCCGCGAGCGCGGCGGCGTACTCCGAGTACTCGACGTTCTGCAGTCGCTGGGCGAGCCGCCAGTCCTTCACCGCGGTGTAGTTGCTGATGATGTCCGCGCAGCCGGCAGTGGTGAGCCGCCACGGCGCGTCCGCGAGCACCTCGGTGTCGGCGACGACCGCCAGCGGCGGCTCGGCGGCGACGCTGTGGCGCGTCCCCTCGTCCGGCACCGACCCGCGCCCGCTGACGATGCCGTCGTGGCTCGCGGCGGTCGGGACGGAGACGAAGCCGAGGCCGAGTTCGTCGCTCGCCATCTTCGCGATGTCGATGGCCTTCCCGCCGCCGACGCCGACGAGGAAGCCGACCTCCGCCTCGCGCGCGGCGTCGATGACGCGCGTCACGGCGGCGAAGCTGGCTTCGTCGACGACGACCGTCTTCGGATCGAGGCCCTCGTCGGCGAACCCCGCCGCCACGCGCTCGCCCGCCACCTCGCGCGGCGTCGGGCTGGTGACGATCAGCGGCCGCCCGTGGAGGTGGAGCTCGTCGACGGCGTCCACCGTCTCCGAGAGGACGCCGTGGCCTACCACGACGTTCCGCGGCAGGCGAATCCAGGTGGACTTCTCGAACATACCCCCACCTCTCTCGCGCGGTGGGAAAACAGTTTACTCTCGACCCCCTGGGGCCGCGCCGCCCGCTACCTCACTCGTAGCGGATCCAGAACGTCCGTTTCTCCGGTGCGTCCGTCCCGCCGAAGTACAGCGTCAGCCAGTCGCCGTCTCCCGAATACTCGTAGTCGTCGTAGTCGTCCGGTCGGAAGACCAGACTTCCCTCCTCCGGGTCCTCGATGCAGAACGTCGGCCTGGCGCGCTCGCCGCTGGTGCTCTCCCCCATGGTAGGTGCTCAGGTGTGAGAGATGATAACGATTGTTGCCGAGGAACTGCCGCGTCGCGACTGCGAAGCCGTCTGCAGGTCGTAGTCGTCCCGCGGGTCAGTCGAGTTCGCGAGCCAGCAGGTCGCGGCGGTCGGCGATCTCGGCCGCGTCGTACTGGAGTCGTTCGCCGTCGACGGTCAGTTCGAGGGCCCCGGAGTCGTCGGCGCTGCCGATGCGGGTCACCGGCGCGACGCCGTCGAACGCCGCCTCCACGGCCGCGGGGTCGGTCGTCTCGACGACGGCGCGGCCCGGCCGTTCGCCGAACAGCAACTCCGCGGCGCTTCCGTCGCCGTCGAGCGACACGGACGCGCCGGCCTCCGCCGTCACCATCTCCGCGAGCGTCACCGCGAGGCCGCCGTCGCTGACGTCGTGGACCGCGAGCGTCCCGTCCGCCTCGGCCACCTCGCGGAGCGCGTCGACGACCGCAGCGGGCTCGTCGGGCAGGTCCGGGAAGCGGTCGTTCCCGCCGAACTGGGCGAGGTACTCCGACCCACCGAGGTCGCTCGCGACGGGACCGCCGACCAGCAGGAGGTCGCCCTCGCCGGCGAGCGCCGTCGGCGGCGCGTCGTAGCCGGCCTTCGTCCCGGTCATCGCCAGCGTCGGCGTCGGCGGGATGGGGCCGCTGGGCGAGTCGTTGTACAGCGAGACGTTCCCGCCGACGACCGGCACGTCGAGCGTCGCACACATGTCCGCGAGACCGTCGACGATGCCGGCGAAGCCGCCGTAGACGTCCGGCTTCTCGGGGTTGCCGCCGTTCAGGCAGTCGACCGCCGCGAGCGGTCGCGTCCCCTTGGCGGCGAGGTTCGTCGCGTTCTCCAGCGCGACGGCGCGGGCACCGTCGTACGGCGCGGCCGTCGTCCAGTGGGGGTTCGCACCCGCCGAGACGGCGAGGCCCGTTCCGTCCTCGCCCTCGCTCACCGCCTCGCGGACGGCGAGCAGGGCCGCGTCGTCGCCGGGCGGCGTCGCCGTCCGGGTACCGACCTCGTGGTCGTACTGGCGGTACACCCACTGCTTGCTCGCGCAGTTGGGCGACCCGACGACCGCCTCGAACGCGTCCGCCAGGTCGGCGTCGGGCAGGTCACGCTCCGGTTGCGCGACCTTCTCCGTCGGCAGGTCGTTCAGCGGCGCGCCGTCGCCGAGGAACTCCGCCGGCACGTCGACGACCGTCTCGCGCCCTCGCGGTTCGCTGCCCTCGCCGCTCGGGTCGTCCGAGGCGCTCTGCGCCTCGCCGTCCTCGAAGGTGCAGACGTAGTTGCCCTCGGTCACCTCGCCGATGACCGAGCAGCCGAGGTCGTACTTCTCCGCGACGGCGCGGACGGCGTCGACGTCCTCGGGCCGGACCTCGTAGCACATCCGCTCCTGGGACTCCGCGAGCAGGATCTCCAGGGCGTTCATGTTCGGCTCGCGCTGGTGGACGCGGTCGAGTTCGATCTCCGCGCCGAGGTCGCCCTTGGCGACCATCTCGCTGGAGGCGCCGCCGAGGCCGGCCGCGCCGAGGTCGCGAGCGGCCATCACCAGGTCGTCCGCGACCAGTTCCTCGTTGGCCTCGATGAGCAGCTTCTCGGTGTACGGGTCACCGACCTGCACCGCGGGGCGGTCCTCCGTCTCGGCGTCCTCGCTCAGGTCCTCGCTGGCGAAGCTCGCGCCGCCGAGGCCGTCGCGGCCGGTCGCGTTGCCGACGAGCACCAGCTTGTTGCCGGGCTCCTTCGCGTCGGCCGTGACGAGGCGGTCGTCGTCCAGCAGGCCGACGCAGGCGACGTTCACGAGCGGGTTGCCTTCGTAGTCGGGGTGGAACTGCGTGCTGCCCCCGACCGTCGGGACGCCGATGGAGTTGCCGTAGTCGCTGATGCCCTCGACGACGCCCTCAAGCAGGTAGCGGGAGTGCTCGCGGTCGAAGTCGCCGAAGTAGAGCGAGTCGGTGAGTGCGATGGGGTAGGCGCCCATCGAGAGCGTGTCGCGGACGATGCCGCCGATGCCCGTCGCCGCGCCGTCGTACGGGTCGACGTAGGACGGGTGGTTGTGGCTCTCGATGCCCATCGTGACGTACGTCTCGTCCTCGCCGTCGCCCGACGGCAGCGCGACGACCGCCGCGTCGTCGCCGGGGCCGACGACGACCTGCTCGCCGTCGGAGTCGAACGCCGTCAGCAGCGCCCGGGAGGAGCGGTACGCGCAGTGTTCGCTCCAGAGGTTCTCGAACAGGGCTTCCTCGGCCGGGGTCGGGTCGCGGCCCAGCTCCGCGACCACCAGTTCGCGATCCGAGTCGGAGAGGCTCATTCACTCTCCTGTACAGACAGCGCGGATTAATGCCTTTCCATGTGCAGGTGCGTGTATACTCTTCGGCAGGTCTGGTGGCGGCGACCGTCCACCGACAGACATTTATCACTACTGGCACACTTTCCGGGCGATGCCTGGACGAACGTGGGCGACGCTCGACGGGACGGCGTTCGAGGGCCAGGCGGACGAGTTCTACTGGCTCTGGATGCTCGCCACGGTCACCTACGGTGTCGGCGACGTCGTGACGACCGTCGCGCTCGTGCGATTCAGCGGCCGGGTCGACGAGGCGAACGTGCTCGTCCGGACCGCCGTCGACGCGTTCGGACTTGCGGGGCTCGTGGGACTGAAACTGGCCGTCTTCCTCCTCTGCATCGGGGTGCAGGTCGCCGCGATCGACGACACCGACGACCCCGTCGTCGTCTACGCACCCCCTGCCGTGCTCGCCGTCTTCGGCGCGTTCACCACGACGTTCAACCTCCGACTGCTGGCCGGGTAGAGTCGGTGAGCGACGCGACCGTGGCGTTGACCTCCGCGTGGATTCCGACGGCGGCGTCCTCGTCGGTCCCGTCCGACGGTTCCGAGTCGTCGTCCGTCTCGTACCACCAGTTCTCGTCGTCGCTCGTCCCGTCGCTGGCGTCGGCGGTGGTCGTCGTGGCCGTCGGGGTCACGACCGCGGTCCCGTCGTCTCCTCTCTCCGATGCCCTCGTCGTCTCCCCTGGCGACTGCCTCGTGGTTGCTCGCTCGCTCGCCGTCGTCGTCGGGTCGCTCGTCGTCCCGGTCGGCCCGGACGACGGAGGTCCGGCCCCAGCCGGGACGTCCGTCGAGTCGGTCAGCACCGGAAAGACGTACCCGACTCCCGCCCCCAGGACGCCGGCCGAGGCGACGAGCAGGACGATGACGCCGCGCTTGGTGAGCACGAGTCCGGACACGCCACGGCTCGCCATGGTCACGCGCCCTCGTCCGCCTCGTCCGTCGTGGCGTCGCTAGCGTCTGGTTTCGAAGTCACGCTCTGGTTCGTCGTCTGGTTCGGCGACGTCCGACTCGTCGTTGTCGTCTCCCGCTTCGTCGTGGTTCCGCTCCGTTCCGTTGTCGTCGTATCGTCGGGCTCACCCGTCGACGTCGCGGTCGGCGTCTTCACCTCGACGTTGGCCGTCCCCGAGACGTCCGCCGTCTCGGCGAGGTTCCTGACCGTCACCACGAACGTCCCGACCGCGTAGTCCGTCGTCAGCGTCGTCCCGTCGGGCGCGCTCACTGCGATCTCGAACCGGAGCTGGACCGGCGTGGTCTTCGCGTCTCCGTCGCGGGCCGCGAAGTCCGCCGCCGAGAACCCCTGGTGGTCCAAGAGCGCTAGCGTCTCGAAGGCGTAGTCCGTTTCGCCGTGGAGTCCGGCCGCGTCGAGTCGCCGGGTGGCGAGTGCGGCGTACTCGCGGTCGCGTGCGAGCTTCGCGTACAGCGCCAGCGTCACGCTTCCCGCCGGCTTCTCCAGCCCGGACCACGAGACGGCTCCCGACGGCGCGACGCTGAGGGAGCGCAGCGTCCCGTCGTCGCTTGTGACCATCACGTCGCCGGCGTCGAATCGCACGCGGGTGCTGGCTCCGGTTCGCTGGGCGAGCGCGGCCGCTCCCGTTCCGCCGGCTGCGACGCCCGCGAGCGCGCCCAGCAGTCGTCGTCGGTCGGCGTTCATGGAGGACCCACCGGGGGAGTCGAACCCCCGCGTGGCCGGCGTGGGTCGGTCAGAGAGCGTTTGCAGTCGCTACTCCGAACCGGTCGGCAGTTCTTCCGTCAGGTAGTACTCCGAGGAGGTCCAGTTGTTCTTCGTGGACCAGAACGACTGGTCCTTGCTCCCGACTGCGGCGTTCGGTGCCTCGCCGCCGGCGGCCATGTACGCTCCCGTCTTGTACTGTGCGCCGCCGTCGTCGAGTCTCGAACGCGGGACGACGAACGTGAACGTGTTCCCGGCCTTCGAGACGCTGATGTCGGTGGGGACGTTGCTCCACCCGGCGGACGTGTCTTTCTCCCACTGCGGCGTGCTGGTCACGCCCGAGTACCCCCAGTCGCTACCGAGTTCGCTCTGGAACTTCTCGGGGTGCCATGCTATCTGGAAGTCCCCGACGCCGTCGGCGTCCACGTCGAACCCCATCGTGACGTTCGCGGTCGTCCCGCTCTCGGTGTAGAGGTGGTCGATCGCGTCGTCCGGTTCGTCGAGGACGACCTCGAACACGACGTTACCGTTCCGACCGTAGTAGATGAACAGCTTCAGTTTCCCGTCTATCTGAAGTTCGTCGTCGGAGTCGTAGTAGTACTCGCCCTGGTAGAACTGGTCGTAGCTCGACGCGCTGGCGTCGGACTCGCCGTCGATGTTCGCGTCCGACGCTTCGTTTTTCGACCGGACGCGCATCGAGTCGGCCGCGTTCGCACCGTTCGTGCTCCCGTCCTGGGAGGTGACGGTGACGGAGACTCGGAGGTCGACCCACGTCGCGGTCAGTTTGCCATCCGTGTCGCTCTCGAAGTGGTCGTCCCCGAAGTGTTCGGTCAGGTCGACCGTGGGCAGCTCGAACGCCGCCTCTCCCGAGAGTCCGTTGACGTCGTACGTGTCCGAGGCCACCTCCGAGTAGTGCGCTGCCCCGACGCCGTGCCGTTTCGCCTCCAGCGTCACCTCGGCGGAGTCTGCGGGCGAGTCGAGGCCGCTCCACGACACCGTCCCGCTCGTGTCCACCATCACCTTCCGGACGCTGCCGTCCGCGGTCGTCACCGTGCCCGCGTTGTTGGCCTTGAACTCCGTGCTCACGCTCGCGGCCGCGCTCCCGGTGAACGCCGCGAGTCCGCTCCCCGCGATGGCGAGTCCGCCGACTGTGCCCAGTACCTTCCGTCGATCGAGATCCATGTTCGGTTTCATGTTTCGGTCGTTGTGTTCGTGCTCCGTGACGCCCGCTCCGCCGGAGCACTCGATTCGGGCAGTCGACCCGTTCCGTATTATTCATGAGCTCCGACACGAACGACAGTCGATCCAAGAAACCGTGCAAAGAGTGCCAGACGCGGTGCATGCAGTGGCAGACGTCGGTGCATGGAGTGGCAGAAGTCGGTGCAGGCGACGGGGGTCGCCCGAACCGCATCGAGCCGACTCCGGCGGACGACGATCGTCGGGATCGGCCCGGAAGTATTGGCGAGTAATAAATTGTCCGGTGGCGATAGGTACAAGGGGATGGCGTCACGTGCTATCAACCTGACAGCAGTCGTCGGTTCGCGCCGGGGGACTACAGAGAGAATGACAGTCGACCTTCGCACGGACGATACAGGCACCGCCTCGACAGGCACCGCCTCGGACGACCTCACGCAGGAGGAAGTGTTCGAGACGCTACGGAATCGGCGCCGAAGGTACGTCGTCCACTACCTGCTCCACGAGGAGGACGAATCCGACCTCCGTGACATCGCCCGGGTGGTCGCGGCGTGGGAGAACGACAAGCGACCGGGCGAGGTGACGTCGGAGGAGCGCCGTCGCGTGTACAACGCCCTCCAGCAGACCCACCTCCACAAGATGGACGACGCCGGCGTCGTTCGATTCGACGCGGCCCGGGGAACGGTGTCGGCGTCGGAGCGACTCGACGACCTGCAGGTGTACCTCGAGATCGTCCCCGGCAACGAGATCTCGTGGAGCCAGTACTACCTGCTGCTGGGGCTGTTCTCCCTGTCGCTGGTGCTCGCGCAGCTGGTCGCGGTCCCCCCGTTCGGACGCGTCCCCGGCGTCATTGTGGCGGGCGTGATCGCCCTGCTTTTCACCTGCTCTGGACTCGCCCACGAGTACTACAGCCGCGAGATGCGCCTCGGCGGCGACGAACGTCCGCCCGAGGTCTGACCGTCACCCTCGAGCGGGCGACGCTGGGCGGCTTCCGCTCAGACGTGCTCGTCGAGGAAGTCCGCGATGGAGGTGTACGCCTCGATGCGGTTCTCCAGCTTCGTGAAGCCGTGGCCCTCGTCGGGGAAGATGAGCTTCTCGACGGGGACGCCCTGCTCGGCGGCCTCGTCGGCGATCTGCTCGGCCTCGCCGACCGGCACCCTGGGGTCGTTCTCGCCGTGGAGGACGTACAGCGGCGCCTCGATGTCCTGGATGTTGTTGATGGGGCTGACCGACTCGAGGAACTCCCGGTCCTCCTCCAGGGAGCCGTACTCCGCCTCGCGGAGTTCGCGCCGCCAGTCGCCGGTGTTCTCCAGGAACGTGACGAAGTTCGCGATGCCGACGACGTCGACGCCCGCCGCCCAGAGGTCGGGGTACTCGGTGAGCGCCGCGAGCACCATGAACCCGCCGTAGGAGCCGCCCATGGCGACGATGCGGTCGGGGTCGACCGCGGGCTGGTCGTGCAGCCACTCGACGGCCGCCTCGATGTCGGCGACGGAGTCCATCCGGTTCTCCACGTCGTCGAGGTGGGTGTACTCGCGGCCGTAGCCGGAGGACCCGCGGACGTTCGGCTCGAAGTAGGCGTAGCCGCGGTTCAGGAAGTACTGCTTGACGGCGTGGAAGGAGGGTCGGCGCTGGGACTCCGGCCCGCCGTGGATGTCGACGACGACCGGCGTCTCGCCGTCGGTGGCGTCCTCGGGCACCGAGAAGAACGCCGGGATGTCGCGGTCGTCGAACGTCTCGTAGTGGACGAGCCGCGGTCGGACGAACGTTTCGGGGGGGATGCCGGCGGTCGAGGCGTCGGTCCAGCGCTCGGCGTCACCGGTCTCCGTCTCGACGACGTAGACGTTCGTGTTGTTCGTGCTCCCGGTGACGGTGATGGCGAACTGCTCCGCGTCCGGGCCGAAGCTCACGCCCCCCGCGACGCCGCGCGGGAGGTTCGGCGTCGGGAACTCCCGGAGCGTCCGTTCTCCCGTCAGCTCGGCGACCGTGAGGTCGGTGTAGCCGTCCTCGTTGCGCGAGTAGACGAGGCGGCCGGTGTCCTCGTCGAGCGCGACGCCGTCGACGTTCCAGTCGCCGCCCTCCTCGACCGTCTCCAGCTCCGTCGTCGCCAGGTCGAGGCGGGCGAGGTACATCGTGTCCGCGCCCTCGTCGGTGACCAGGTAGAGTGCGTCGCCCTCCGGTCCCCACTGGACGCTCTGGTACCGCACGTCGCCCTCGTGGGGGGTCACGTGTTCGAGGTCGCCCGAGGCCAGATCGAGCACGTAGAGGTCCTGGTCGAAGCTGGAGTAGGCTTCGCTGACGACGAGGCGGTCGTCGTCGGGGCTCCAGCCGGCGACCGTGAGCCAGCCGTCGCCCTCGTACACCAGTTCCGCGTCGTCGCCCCGTGCGTCCCGGTCCTGGACGTACACGTCGAACACGGCCTCGTCGCGCCGGTTGGAGGTGAACGCGAACTGCGACCCGTCGGAGTTCCAGCCGCCCCAGCGGTGTTTCGCGTCGGGTTTCGCGGTCAGCGGCGTGATGGCCTCGCCGTCGCCGTCGAGCCGGAACAGCTGTGCGCGCTCGTTGCCGCCCTCGTCCATGCCGAAGACGAGTTCGTCGCGCTCGGGCGACCACGAGGCGAAGGTCACTCGCTCGTCGTAGAACGTCATCTGCGTCGGCCACGACCGGGGTTCGTCGAGCCGCCACACCTGCGGAACGCCCGTCGTGTCCATCAGGAACGTCAGCCGTTCGCCGTCCGGGCCGAACGAGGCGCTGTGGGCGCTTCGTACGTTGAGATACCGTTCGAAATCGTAGGTAGCCATCTGTCTTCTCTTGTAAGGGGACCCCCAAATCCCTTCGGGCTCAGGTAACGTGTCACTCGAACTGTGGGTGTCGAAAGCAGCCCAACAGGAGATGTGACGTCTCACCCCTCATGGAGAACGGATATAGCCACTGAGGGGTGCTGTCGAACCGGTAGATTGAATTGAGCCACGTACTGGGATATACTATGGATGCGACATCTTCGGGGACCAACACTGAGCGTGAACTGATACGAGAGTTCACGTACGACGAGGGGCGGGTGGACGGCCTGGTCGTCGCCATCAGCGAAGCGGTCGCAGACGTCACCGACACGCCGATGGAGGAACTACCGCCGTTGCAGGCGACGCTGGACTGCGACGCGGTGGAGACGCTCTTCGCGTCGCTCGACCCCGGTCACGACGTCGCGCACGTGCAGTTCCCGTACCACGGCTGTACGGTCCGCGTCGACACGACCGGCACGATCCAGGTGTACTACACGGACGACCGTCTCACCCCCGAGAGCTCAAGGTGTTAGAACCGTGTCGGAGGACACGCAACTGGTCTCGCTGGGCGAGTTCGAACGCGAACTGGGTGACCTCGTCGCCGTCGGCGCACGCAACGGCATCGACTTCGACCGGTCGTGGACGTTCCGTCACCCCGAGGACGGCGTCCCCGACGTGATGGTCGAGGTGACCTACCTCGAAGAGTCCGACGACGCCTGACCACTCGCCGACCCGAAACGCATCCCTGCGGTAACGACGAGTTTCGTGGCCGCCTCGTCGACGCCGCCCGCTCTCAATCTGGACGTACGGCGACCGATCGCGACCGCCGTCCCGTCCGACGATATCTGTGTCCGTTCGTCCCGCCAGCGACGAGCCGCCGCCTCGAACGACCTGGCCGTTCGTCCCGCCCTCTCCTCGGGGGGCAGGAACGGACGTTCCCGGTTCGCTGGCGACGAGGCGGTCGCCGACCCCTGTCCAGGTTTCCGCGCCGTCGAGGTCGAAGCGAACGGTGTTACGCCGAGAATCCGGCCCGTGACCGGGCGGTCGGTGGGCCGGTAACGAGCGATTGAACCACCGACGTCGGACGCGATGCGCAGGAAATCATTCTGACGCCGGTGGAAGGGTTCAATACTACTTTGCCGCGAAACTGACTGTTCAGCAGCTCGGGACATCTTCCGATACGGTCTAAACGGAGTCGCCGATTTATGCGGCCGTTCGGCGTCACCGGGACTGGGTGGGAGGAATGTCGACAAGGTCAACGACACAATCAGAGTCTTCGACGCGGTCACGTGACTTCTCCGAGGAGGAGGTGTACGACGCGGTGAAGAACTTGCGTCGTCGCTACGTCCTGTACTATCTCAACGAACGGGGCCGCCCCGTCGAACTCGGCGACCTCGCCGAACAGGTGGCGGCCTGGGAGAACAACGTCGCCGTCGAGGACGTCTCTCCGGAGCAACGCAAGTCCGTCTACAGCGCGCTCTACCAGACACATCTGCCGAAACTGGAGGACATCGGCATCGTCACCTACGACCGGGAGTCGAAGCGGGTCTCGTTCTCCGACTGTGCGAACGACTTCCAGCTGTACCTGGCGAACGACTCCGGAACGACGATACCGTGGGACAGGCTCTACCTCCTCTTCTCCGTTCTGGGGACGGCGCTGGTCGGCCTCGCGTGGCTCGGCGTCCTCACCGTCTCGCCGCTGGGCGTGGCGACCCTGCTTCTGGTCCTCTTCGGAACGGCCGCGGTCGGCCACGTCTACGACCGCTACTGCTGGCGACAGCGATTCGACGGGACGACCCCCGACTTCGCGCTGGAGTTCGACGGCCAGCGCTGGTTTCGATGACGACTGACCCCGTCGACCCGCCGACGCTGCACGGACCGTAACGCCGCTTGCTCTGCTCGCGCTGCATCGTCCACGCACGTCACTCCACAGTCGCGTCGCTCCCGTCCGCTCGCCGTCCCCTTTCCTCCCCGTCCCCGTTGCCAATGCACGGGCCGCGTGTCCTCTCCGATGCCCGTCCGGTTTCCTCGACCCGCCGCCCGTCCTTTCCACGTCCTGACCCGCTGTTCGTCCTCTCCGCTTCCACCGTCTCGTCGCCGCGACTGGCGGTCCCGTCCCCCACCCGGCCATCCTTCCGACGGCTATGAAAGAAGTTTTTTACTTACCCGTTTCGTGCCGACGAGTATGCGCGTCGCGTTCGTCGTAGAAGTGACGGCCCAGCAAGCAGACACGGGGGCGACCCGTCGGCTCCGGCGCACGGCCGAACTCCTGGCCGGCCGGGGACACGACGTCGTCGTCCTCTGTGCGCAGTGGTGGGACGGCGAACACGACGCTTTCGAACAGGACGACGTGACGTACCGTGCGGTCACGACCGAACCGCCGACGGACGGGCCGTCGCGCCGGTTCGCGATGGCGCTGCCCGGCGCGCTCAGGCGAGCGAAGCCGGACGTCATCCACGCCGACGCCGCGCCGGAGCACGTGCTCGCGGCGAAGACGGCGAGCAAGCTCGTCCGTGCGCCCCTCGTCGTCGACTGGTACGACGCCCCGCTGGCGAGCGAGGCGTCGAACACCCGGACGCTGCGGATGGCGGCCCGGGCGGCGGACGAGATCGTCGCGCCGTCCGAGACCGTCAAGACCCGGGTCCGCGAACTCGGCGCGGACGGCGACGACGTGCGCGTCATCCCCAACAGCATCGACGTGGACGCCATCCGCGAGGCCGACGTCGTCGAGGGAGCCGACGTGGTGTACTCGCGGCGACTCGACGAGGACGCCAACCTCGAGAGCCTGCTGCTGGCGCTGGCGGAGCTCCGCGACCGCGACTGGCACGCCGTCGTCATCGGCGACGGTCCGGAGCGGGACGGCTACGAGCGGCAGGTGCGCGACCTGCGCATCGACGACCGCGTCGAGTTCACCGGCAGCCAGCCCGTCGAGAAGCGCATCCCGGTGTTCAAGGGCGCGCACGTCTACGTCCAGACGGCGCGCCGCGAGGCGTTCCCGACCGACCTCCTCCGGGCGTTGACCTGCGGGTGCTCGGGCGTCGTCGAGTACCACGTCGACTCCAGCGCGCACGAACTGGTCGAGAACGAGGACCGCACCTTCCGGACGACGAGCGAACAGGAGCTCACCGAGGCGCTCGTCACCGCCGCCGACCTCCCCCAGATGGAGGTCAACGAGGCGTTCGCGGAGTACGACCACCAGCAGGTGCTCGAACGCTATCTCGACTGCTACCGCGACGTCCAGGACGACTTCGGACTGTTCTAGGACGAGCCGTCGTCCCGTCGGCGCTACCGTTCTCGATGCAGTCGCTCGGCAGTCTTATCGCGTTCGAAAGAAGTAGTGAGTTCAGCTTACTCCGCGGCGATGACGTCGTCGATGCGGACGATCATCGTCGCGGACTCGGTGGCGCTCTCGACGGCCTCGCGCTTGACGGCGGCCGGGTCGATGACGCCCGCCTCGACGGGGTCGGCGATCTCGCCCGTCTCGCCGGAGGAGATGATGCCGGCGCGGCCCTGCTCGTCGTCGTTGGCGGCGCGCAGGTCGACCAGCGCGTCGATGGGGTCCATGCCGGTGTTCTCCGCGAGCGTGCGGGGGAGCGTCTCGACGGCGTCGGCGAACGCCTCGACGGCCAGCTGCTTGCGCCCCTCGATGCCGGCGGCCTCGTCGCGGACGAGCGCGGCGACGTTGATCTCGGTCGCGCCCGCGCCCGGGACGACGCTGCCCGTGTCGACGGCGGCGGTGACGACGTCGAGCGCGTCCTCGAGGGCGCGCTCCAGTTCGTCGACGACGTGGTCGGTGCCGCCGCGGACGAAGACGGTGACGGCCTCGGCGGCCGCACCGCCCTCGACGAACGCGAAGGTGTCGTCGCCGTACTTCTCGACGCTCACGCTGTCGGCGTGGCCGAGTTCGTCGTCCTCGACGTCGTCGGGCTTGCTCGTGCGTTTGCCGCCGGTGGCCCGCGCGATGGCGGACGTCATGTCGTCGTCGACGTCCTCGAACGCCAGGACGTCGCGGTCAGCGAGGTAGGCCGCGGTTCGGTCGTCGATGGAGGAGTGCGAGAAGACGACGTCGACGCCGGCGTCGGCGATGGCGTCGGCGAGCTCACGTAGCTGGCGGTCCTCGGCGTCCATCGCGGCGGTCAGCTGTTCGACGTCGTCGACGGTGTACTCGGCGTCGACCTCGGTCTCGCGGACGCCGAAGGAGCCGTCCGTGGCGAGAACGGTGGCGTCCTCGACCGTGGTCGGCATGTTCTTGTGGGCGGGTTCGGCGTCCTCGACGATGCCCTCGACGAGCTCCGTCGCGCTGGAACTGGAGCCGACCTGCGTGTGGACGCGGACGTCGCCGCGGGCGACGTCGTCCTCGCGCTCGGCGTGGCGGATGGCGTCGACGACGACCTCCGCGAGGCGCTCGGTCGTCACGTCGCCAGTACCCTTGCCCGTCATGCTGGATTCGGCGACCTGCCGGAGGACGTCGTCGTCGACGTCGGCCTCCAGCGTCAGGTCGTCGATGCCGTCGATGGCGATGTCGCGAGCCTGGGCGTACCCCTCGACGATGGTGGTCGGGTGTACGTCCTGTTCGAGCAGGTCCTCGGCCTTCGCGAGGAGTTCGCCGGCGAGCACGGCCGCCGTCGTCGTGCCGTCGCCGATCTCCTCCTCCTGGGTCTCGGCGACCTCGACGATCATCTGGGCGGCGGGGTGCTCGATGTCCATCGTCTCCAGGATGGTCGCCCCGTCGTTGGTGATGGTCACGTCGCCGCTGTCGGTGACCAGCATCTTGTCCATCCCGCGGGGGCCGAGCGTCGTGCGTACCGACTCGCTGACGGCCTTGCCCGCGCTGATGTTCGACGCCTGTGCGTCCTCACCCTGCGTGCGCTGGGTGTCCTCGCCGAGGATGAACATCGGTCGTCCACCCATGCGCCGCTGACCGTAATCTGATCCTGACATCATGTTAAACGATGTTTGATGTTCTATATATATTTTTCCACTGATGCCGGGCTGGTCAGCCGTTCGCACACGTACCGGGACCGACAACTACTAAGACCGATACGTGCCAAGGATTTCGCGATGCTGGAACTGGAGCACCGCTTTCGCGTCGTCGACGTCCACGCACGACTCACGCTCGACGAGGCGGTGACGGCGCGCGGGCGAGCCATCTCGCCCGAGAAACTGGAACGCGAGATGCATCAGGCGGGCGTCGTGTCGACCGTCGTCTTCGCAGGCCCCCGCGAGGGGCAGAGCTACCTGAGCGCGAACAACGCCGTGGCGCGACGCAGCGTCGACCGGCCGTTCGTCACCTTCGCCCGCATCAACGGTCCGCGGGACCCGACCGGGAACGCGACGGCACGACTGCGCAACCTCGGTGCACGGCGCAAGGACCACCACACGTCGCCGGGAGACGTCGAGCAGTACGCCTACGACGACCGCTTCCACGGCTTCAAGCTCGACCCGACGACCGACGGACTACCGACCGAAGACGTGCTCGACGAACTGGAGGCCGTCGACCTGCCCGTGCTCGTCACCGCCGGGCAGGGGTTCCCGCCGGACGCGGCTGCGGAGGCGCTGCTCGGCCGGTCGTTCCCCGTCGTCCTCTCGCACTTCGGCGGCTTCCCCCTCGACCGCGACCTGATGGACGACGCCATCGACCTGCTGGAGTTCTACGACGACTGTTACCTCGACACGAGCTTCGTCCGCTATCGCGCCCCGATGGAGCGGGCCATCATGGAACACCCCGACCGGGTGCTGTTCGGCAGCGGCACCCCCGACGTCCACCCCAACGTCGCCGTCATGGAGATTCTCACGCTCGACGTCCCGGAGGACGCCATGCGGAAGGTCTTCTCCAGGAATCCGGGGCGCGTCGTCGACGCGCTCGCATCGGAGTAGCGTCGGCGCACCCCTCCGTCGCTATCGCCAGTCGTAGCGCTCGACGGCGCGGTCGGCGCGCGAGGAGAGCCCCGCCGGGTTGCGCGCGTCGGTCCGGTCTTCGACGCGCGCTCGCACGCCGTCGCGTGTACCGGCGGCGATGTTCCGGAGGACGTGCTTGCCGGAGTTGATCCACGAAGAGGGCTGGGCGTCGCCGGCCACGACCTCCCTTGCGACGGACGTCCCGTCCTCGACCGCGTCCTGCAGCGTTCGCCGGAACACCGTCAGTCGCGGGCCGTAGTTCTTCACCAGTCGGTAGCTCAGCGCGTGGTACTTCACGCCCCAGTCCCGGTCGACGCCCTCGCCGTCGTCGGTCGACTCGACGCAGACGTCGGTGGACCACGACACCGATAACCCCTGGTGGGTGAGTCGGTGGGCGCAGTCGCGCGCCCCGCCGGTCAGGAGGTTCTCGTCGAAGCCGTCGACGCTCTCCAGGGTCTCGCGTTCGAACGCGACGTTCTCCCCGGCGAAGTACGTCACTTCGCGCCCGGCGATGGTCCGGGTCTCTCTGTCCTCGGTCGTCATCCCCGCCCGGACCGCCCGGTGGACCGGACCGGTCACCGCCGCCGCCGCCGCGCCGTCCGCCATCGCCTCGGCGACGCCGTCGCGCCACGATTCCTCGACGACGACGTCGTGGCCGACCAGCGCGACGACGTCGCCGGTCGCCTCGACGATGCCGGCGTTCCGCGCGACGTTGAGGTTGCGGTCGGACACCTCGACCAGCGCGCTCACGTCGTCGCGCTCCCGCACCATCCCCGTGGTTCCGTCGGCCGAGGGGCCGTTGACGACGACCACCTCGGCGTCCGGGACGTGGTCGTCGAGCGCGTCGAGACAGGTGCTGAGGCGCTCCCGACCGTTCAGGGTCGGCACGACCACGGAGATATCCATACGACCCTCTCAGATTCCAGCCCCCTAAAAGTTCTCCGGGATTACTCCACGGCCGTACTCCAGTAGGAAACCGACGCGAGGCTGTCTCCGACCATCGAGTCGACGATCGTCTCGTCGACGTTGCGGATCGGGCTCGCCACGCTGTCCGGAATCTTCCGGTAGAAGCCGTACGGCAGCACCCAGTCGTGCTCGGCGTCGACCAGCGTGAGGCCGGTCTCGTCGAGCAGTTTCTCGACGTCGTCGGGGGAGTAGAGCCGCGACCCCATCGGCAGTAGCCAGTTGTAGAGGCTGCGGGTGCTCGGACCGGCGAACGTGTCGAAGAAGACCTGCTCCTTCGCGACGCGTCGCATCTCGCTCAGGAACGTCGCGGGCGTGTCTGCGAGGTGGAAGAACCGCATGGCGAAGACGGCGTCGAAGTGGTCGTCCGGGAACGGCAGCCGCCCGGCGTCGCCCCGCATGAACTCCAGGTGGTCGGCGACGCCGGCCTGGCGTGCCTTGTGCCGCCCCTGTTGGAGCATCGCGGAGGAGATGTCGAGGCCGACGATGTCCGTCCCGCGCTCGGCCAGCATGACGGTGAAGCGTCCGGTTCCGCAGGCTATCTCGAGCACCTTCTTCTCGTCGACGGGTGCGAGCGCGTCGAGCACGGCCTGTTTCTCGCGCCGGTCGATGAGGCGACCGCCGCGCGAGAACCGCTTCTCCTCGTACTCCTCGGCGACCTCCGTCGCCTGGTACCACTCCTGCCCTTTCACGCTTCTCTCACACGGGATTAGCTCGCCGGGGGGATAAAATGGTACTGAATATCGCTCGTCCTGGCTCCCGTCGGCGAGTGCTGCGCGTTCTGGTTCTGCCCACGCGAGTCCCCCTATCCACCTCGATAAATCACATACTGCGATATAGAATGTCGTTCGTTCGCCCCCGTGGACTCTGCCGTGTCGCTGCAAGTCGTCGGGACCGGCCCGGCGACTCTGCCACGATTCCGGTCCTCGAACGGTTGCCCGGCGCCTTTTTCCGGTTCGAACGCCCGAGCGTGTGGGTGTGGCGCAGTTCGACTGCATTTTAGGTCGGTGGCGCTATCGGCGTCGTGCGATGGTCCTCGAATCGCCCCGTCCCGAGCGACTGGCGTTCGTTCCGATCCTGCTCTCCAACCTCGTTCCGCTCCCGGGAATCGCCTTCCTCGGCTGGTCGGCACGGAACGTCCTGTTCGTGTACTGGGTCGAGGTCGGCGTGCTCGTCCTGCTCTACAGTGGGTTGACGCTGTTCGCGCAGCGGGAACCGCGACCGGAGGAACGAACGATGCGCCCGGTGACGCTGTCGGTGCCGTTCGTGGGTACCTCGTCCGATTCGATACGCCCCGTCAGTTGGCTGCCGCCGATTCACTACCGTAACCTCCGGTACGCCGCCGGAATGTTCGTCTGGGGGCTCGGGTTCTGGGCGTGTCTCAGCGTCCTGATGGTCGTGCTTCCGTCCCCTCGGCACGCCGGGTACGACTCCGGTATGAGCGAACTCGCCGCTGTCGTCTCGGCCGCCTACTCGCCGACGGTTCTCCTGAGCGTGTGTGCGCTGGTCGTCTCACGGGTCGTGACCGTGCGTCGCGAGTTCTTCGGCCGCCGGGTGTACGAGCGGCTCTCGGCACCCATGACGGCCGAGATTCCGGCACGGCAGGTCGTCTTCTGGTTCCTCCTGACGCCGGTCGCGCAGTTCGGGTTGCCGATGGTGGCGCTGCCGCTCGTGGGAGTGTTCGACCAGCGGGCGCTGGTCGAGGGGGGAATCGCCCTGCTGGTGGTCGCTGGGAAACTGTTCGTCGAATGGTCGAACTTCAGGGCACAGGAACTCGGCGAGACCGACGGGGTCGCGGGATGGTTCACGCCCGAAGAACTGGAGTAATAGACAGGTTTTTATTCAGTTCGTTTTCAACTTGTCAGCATGGTCCCCCCGATCGTCAGACACGGAATGGGTCTTACGAGTGCTCTCGTCCTCGCAGCGGTCGCGTTCGTCTTCCTCGACGGGACGGTGAAGTGGCTGGTGCTCGGTATGGCGGTCGTCGAGGCCGTGCTCGTCCCGCAATTGCTGAAGCGGACGACGTAGCATCGCGGCTGGTGGATGGACGCCTGGAGGAACGCGTTCGCTGACCGCGGTGGGGTCGGACTCGCGTTCGTCGGCCTCGACGCGACGCCGTTCGCCCCGTGACGTCGTTCCCTCGACGCCGTTCGTCCCGCAACGCCGTGCTCGACGCTCACCGGTCGAACGCCGCGGAGACGTATGCGTCACCGCCAGTACGCGACCGTTTCCTCTCCGCCTGAAATCGTGGGCCGCGAGCGTCGACACCAACGCTTTTCGACGAATCTCTCGTAGTCCCGGTGCCTTGGGGTTTCAGAAGTCGCATCGGACGACGTGGTCAGCGTCGACCAGGACGATACGGTAGAAACGATGCACAGCAGATGTTCCAACGCGGCGTCGGCAGCGTGGTTGTCGAGGGGGCGTCGAACTCCGCGGCATCGTCGCGTTCGACGACCTGGTGGTGCACGCGACGGCCGACGCCGAGCGTCTCACGGCGATGCTGCGCGGCTTCTCGGACGTCATCGAGGCTGAGACGCCGCTCGAACGCTAGCCTGCACTCGTGCTGGCGTGCCGGCGGTCGTCGCCGCGGCGAGACCAGCGCCGACGGTGCCGACGGGTGCCTGACTATTCGTCGTCCTCTCCGTCGTCTCCGGGTCCGAACAGCCCGAGACAGACGTACGCCCAGCTCCTGCCGCGGTTGGCACGGCGCTTGCCGAGTCGTTCGCTCTCCATGCGAGGGTTTAGGCCGGCCTAATTATTTAATCGTTGTCGTCGGTTCCGTCCGCCGACGCACCGCAACCAGTCCGCGAAGCGGCGTGTCGTTGTCGACGTCGCGCTCCGCAATCCACTTGGTCGCCACGCGCCAAGCGACCGGTATGACGCTGGCGGACCGGGAGTGGCGGCTGATCAGAGAGGAGTCGTGGGAGGGTCCGCTGAACATGGCCCTCGACGAGATAGCGGCGGAGACGGCGGCGGCGGGCGGTCCCCGGACGCTCCGGGTGTACCGCTGGGAGCCGAGCACGCTCTCGCTGGGCTATCGACAGGACCCCGACACCGTCGACTGGGAGTTCTGCGACCGGGAGGGGATCACGGTGACCCGCCGGCCGACCGGCGGTGGCGGCATCTACCACGACAGCTACGGCGACGTCTCCTACACCATCGTCGCGCCGGCCGACGAACTCCCGGGCGACCTGATGGAGACCTACGAACTGCTCTGTGCGCCCATCTTCGACGCCTTCGAGCGCATGGGCGTCGACGCCCGGTTCACCGACGAGGAGCGGCCGGCCATCCACCAGCCGGCCTGTTACCTGCGCGAGCTTCACCCCGCCCACGACGTGGTCGCGGACGGTCGAAAGGGCGACGACGGGGGCGTACCGGCGAAGAAGATCAGCGGCAACGCCCAGTACCGGCGCAAGGACGCCGTCATCCAGCACGGGTCGCTCAAGTTCTCGCTCGACGCGGACCGCCACCTCGGCGTCTTCGACGCCCCCGACGCGACGCCCGCCGAGTTCCGCGACCGCGTGACGACCGTGGACGCGCTGTCCGAGGTCGACCGCGAGAACGCGGTCCGGGCGGTCGAGGAGGCGCTGGCCGACTGGGCCGACGCCGAGGCGGGGGCGTGGACCGACGAGGAACTGGCGCGGGCCCGCGACCACGCCGACGCGAAGTTCGCGAGCGAGGCGTGGAACCGGCGGCGGGAGGACCCGACGGCCTGACCCGCTACAGTCCGAACGTCTCCATCTCCGGCCCGAACTCGTCTTCGAGCGTGGCGTGTATCTCCGACAGCGGCGGCGTGTCGAGGGTCGGGTCGACCGGATGCTCGCCGACCCAGACGTACCGGACCTCCCTGTTCTGGTCGACGAGGAAGCACGACCGCCGCGCCCGCGCGACGACCTTGAACGTCCGGTACTTCACGTCGAACGCCTCCGCGACGGCGAGGTCGCGGTCGGAGAACAGCGGGAACTGGAGGTCGAGGTGGTCGATGAACCGCCTGTGGGTGCCGGGTCTGGACTTGCTGATACCGACGACCTGCACCTGTTCGCCGCTGGCGAACCACTCGTAATCCCGGAACGAGCACCACTCGTCGACGCAGTCCGGCGCGAAATCGTTCGTGTAGAAGGAGAGCAACGCCGGCCGCTCGTCGAGCAGCGCGGAGAGGGACGTCTCCTCGACCGTCCCGTCGGGGTGGACGAGCGGTGCAGAGAACTCCGGCGCCGCGTCGCCCACGTCGAGTCCCGCTGAACGAGTCATGGGCTATCGTCTCACCACTCTTACTTAAGATTTCAGCCACTGGCCCGTGACGGCGGTTCGAAGTACCTTTGAGGGCTGGTTGCTAGCGCAACCACATGAGAGTTGGAGCACACGTCTCGATCGCTGGCGGCGTCGACAACGCCGTCGAACGGGAACTCGACGTCGGTGGCAACTGCGGACAGGTCTTCACCCACTCCCCGCAGGTGTGGCAGGACCCCAACATCGGCGACGGGGAGGCCGAGCGCTTCCGCGAGGAGACGGCGGCCGAGCTGGACGGCCCCTGGGTCATCCACTCCTCGTACCTCGTCAACCTCTGTACGCCCAAGGACGACCTCCGCGAGAAGTCCGTCGACAGCATGCAGAAGGAGGTCGACGCCGCGGCCAAGCTCGGCATCGACTACGTCAACGTCCACCTCGGCGCCCACACCGGCGCGGGCGTCGACGGCGGCCTCGACAACGCCGCGAGCGCCCTCGACGAGCTCGACGTCCCCGACGGCGTGACCGTCCTCGTCGAGAGCGACGCCGGCAGCGGGACGAAGCTCGGCGGCGACTTCGAGCACCTCGCCGAGGTCATCGACCGCAGCGAACAGGACCTCGACGTCTGTCTCGACACGGCGCACATGTTCGCCGCCGGCTACGACCTCTCCAGCGCCGCGGCCGTCGACGAGACGGTCGCGGAGTTCGACGACGTCGTCGGCCTGGACCACCTCCGGTGCATCCACCTCAACGACTCCAAGCACGAGTGCGGCACGAACAAGGACGAGCACGCCCACATCGGCGAGGGACTCATCGGCGAGGAGGGGATGGAGGCCATCGTCAACCACCCCGACCTCGCGGATATCCCCCTCGTCCTGGAGACGCCCAACGAGGACGGCAAGGGCTTCGCGTGGAACATCGAGCGCGTGAAGGAACTGCGCGAGTAATCGAACCCGACTCCGTCACTCCTCTTCCTGTTGTGTCCTCTCACGGCAGCAGCGCGGACAGCAGCCACATCGCGGCCATCCCCGAGACGAGCGTCGCCAGGATGTCCTCCGTCTTCCACGACACCACCACCGCCAGCGTCCCCGCGAGCAGGCGGGCGTTGGTCGGGGACAGCGACATCGCCCCGTCGACGAAGACGAACTGCGGGACGACGAGCGCCGACAGCACCGCCGCGGGGACGAGGCGGAGGCCCCGCTCGACGCTCTCGGGAACGTCGTCGAGGCGGCCGAACAGGGCGATGAACGACAGGCGCAGCGCGAACGTTCCGACGCCCGCCGCCAGGATGATGAGCCACAGCGTCCCCGCGTCGAAGGTCGTCTCAGTCATCGAGCACCTCCTCGACGACCAGGCCGGCCGCGATGCCGGCGACGGCGGCGGTCAGCAGGCCGAGGTTGAACGGGAGGCCGTTCGCCGCGACGGCCACCGCGCCGCCGACGACGGCCGTGACGACGGTCGTGCGGTCGGTGATCGCGGGGACGAGCACCGCGAGGAAGACCAGCGGGACGGCGAACTCCAGGTGCCAGCTCGCGGGGACGCTGCTCCCCAGGAGGATACCGGCGACCGTCGAGGCCTGCCACACCACCCACAGCGGCGTCGCGACGCCGAGGTAGTACCACCGGCGGCTGGTCGCCTCGTCGCTGCGGAACTCCATCACCGAGACGGCGTACGCCTGGTCGGTGAGCAGGTACGCGAGCCAGGCCTTCCAGCGCGCCGACTGGCGCTCGAAGTACGGTGCGATGGACGCGCTGTACATCACCAGCCGCAGGTTGACGACGATGACGGTCAGCACGACCACCGCGACCGGAGCGTTCTGGCCGATGAGCTCGATCGCAGCGAGCTGCGACGCGCCGGCGAAGATGACGACCGACATGGCGAGCGCCTGGATCGCGGGGACGCCGACGCCGACGGCTGCGACGCCGGCGACCATCCCGAACGGGGCGACGCCGAGGATTATCGGAACCGCGACACGAACGCCGGAGAGGAAGTCCGCACGTGCTGAAGACACTGCCTCGGTGTAGGCCCCGGTGGTGGTATCAAGCTTGGTATCGCGGCCAGTGACGACGGCGTATCGTCTCACTTTTGCCCCTCCCATCCGAACAGTCGCGCGTGCGAGAGTTTTCTGCCGACTACCTGCGGCGCACGCGAGAAGGGCTCTGGGAGGACCGCGACGCGCTCGCGGACCTCGAACTCGGGTCCCGCGAGCGCGTGCTGGACGTCGGCTGTGGGACGGGCGAACTGACCCGCGTCCTCGCCGCGGAGACGTCGGGCGAGGTCGTCGGCGTCGACGCCGACACCGCCCTGCTCGCCGTCGCGAACGACCACCGGGAGCCGGGCGACCGCACGTCGTTCGTCGCGGGCGACGCCAACCGGCTTCCGTTCCCGGACGACCACTTCGACCTCGTCGTCTGCCAGGCCCTGCTCGTCAACCTGCCCGACCCGGCACGCGCCGTCCAGGAGTTCGCCCGCGTTTCCCGCGACCTCGTGGCCGCGGTCGAACCCGACAACGCCGCGGTGTCGGTCGAGTCGACGGTCGACGCGGAGCGCGACCTGGCCCGCCGCGCCAGGGAGGCGTTCGTCGCGGGCGTCGACACGGACGTCGCGCTCGGCGGCGGGGGCACCAGAGCGGCGTTCCGCGACGTCGGCCTCCACGACGTCCGGACCCGCGAACACTACCACGCGAAGACCGTCGAACCGCCGTACGACGAGCGCGACGTCGAGGCCGCGAAGCGGAAGGCCAGCGGCGCGGCGCTCGCCGACCGCCGCGAGACGCTGGTCGGCCCGCTCGACGCCGAGGAGTACGACCGCCTGCGGACGGCGTGGCGCGAGATGGGCCGCGACGTCGTCGAGCAGATGGCCGACGGCGACTATCGGCGCTCGGAGGTCGTCCCCTTCTACGTGACCGTCGGCCGGGTCGACGGCCCCCCGACCTCCTCCGCGGGGTAACCGCACCGACACGAGCCGACGGCCCCGATGCCTCGCCGACGCGCGGCAGAACGCGACCGGTCTCGAAAACCCTTATCGGACTGCCGTACCGCCTATCCGCATGGACCCACGAATCAGGCAGCACGCCGAGATCCTGGTCGACCACAGCACCGACGTGCAGGCGGGCGACAACGTCCTCGTCCGTGCGCCGGCCGTCGCGGAGGACCTCGCCGTCGCCGTCTTCGAACGGCTCGGCGACCGGGGTGCGAACCCCTCGCTCGCGATGCGGAGTCCGCGCGCCGACCGCGCCTTCCTCCGGGCGACCGACGAGGAGGACTTCGAACTCCACGGGCACGAACTCGCCGAGATGGAGGAGACCGACGTCGTCATCATCGTCAAGGGCACCCGGAACGCGGCGGAGACGAGCGACGTTCCGCCCGAGAAGACCGCGGCGATGGCCCGCGCCAACAGCGCCGTCAGCGAGGAGCGGATGGGCAAACGCTGGGTCGGCACCCAGTTCCCGGCGTCCGGCGAGGCCCAGCTCGCGGAGATGAGCACCGAGGCGTACGAGGACTTCGTCTACGGCGCGGTCAACAAGGACTGGGAGGCCCAGCGCACCCACCAGGAGCAGATGGTGGCGATCCTCGACCCGGCCGACGAGGTCCGCGTTGTCTCCGGCGACGCCACCGACCTCCGAATGAGCGTCGACGGCATGAAGACGGTCAACGACTACGGCGAGAAGAACCTCCCCGGCGGTGAGGTGTTCACCGCGCCCGTCCCCGACTCCGTCGAGGGTGAGGTGCTCTTCGACAAGCCGCTCGTCCGGAACGGTCGCGAGATAGAGGACGTCTACCTGAAGTTCGAGGACGGCGAGGTCGTCGACCACCGTGCAGCGAAGAACGAGGAGGTCCTGACGGGCGTGCTCGAGACGGACGAGGGCGCGCGCCGTCTGGGCGAACTCGGCATCGGAATGAACCGCGACATCGATCGGTTCACCTACAACATGCTATTCGACGAGAAGATGGGCGACACCGTCCACCTCGCCATCGGCAAGGCTATCCGCGAGACGGTGCCAGAGGGCCAGCCCTACAACGAGAGCGCGACGCACCTCGACATGATCGTCGACATGAGCGAGGACTCCTACATCGAGGTCGACGGGGAGATCGTCCAGCGTGACGGAACCTTCCGGTTCGAGGACGGTTTCGAGGGCTGACGTCAAGACTTTTTGGTGCAGCTTTTGCGAGCGAAGCGAGACAAAAGGTGCGGGCAGGTGGTTCAGCGTGACGGAACCTTCCGGTTCGAGGACGGTTTCGAGGGCTGACGTCAAGACTTTTTGGTGCAGCTTTTGCGAGCGAAGCGAGACAAAAGGTGCGGGCAGGTGGTTCAGCGTGACGGAACCTTCCGGTTCGAGGACGGTTTCGAGGGCTGACCGACCGGCACGAGATTTTAAATACGAACCCGCGGCCACACCCGGCGTGACCTGACGCCGGCGCGCGAGCGGCCGAAGCGGGTGTGCGGTGCTCCCTCGCGCGCAACCGACGCTGCACCGCCTGTTCGCCCCTTACACCACGTCGCCGCGGACCGTCGCTCCGTCCTGACGCTTGCGGTAGGACTCGACCGCAGCGGCAGCCTCGTCCGTCTTCTCCCCGGCCATGCCGAGCATCTCCAGCGCGTCGGGTAGCGTCGGGAAGGCGAGCTCGCTCTCCTGGAGCTTCCGCAACGCCTCGTCGCTGCGCTGTCCCCCGGCCCAGAGACAGACCCCGCGCGGGTCGAGGATCTGTTCGTAGGCCTCGCGGGCGACGGCGCCCTTCAGCCGCTGGGTGACGTTGTCCTCGAAACTGGAGTTGCACACCTCGAGATGGACGGGTTCGTCGTCGTGCAGGAGATGTGCCGCGAGGCACTTCTCGGGCGCGGCGTGTCCGTTCTCGTTCGCGCGGAGCAGGTCGGGGTGGGCGTCGGCCCACTCCGCCCGGACCGTCTTGCCGACGCCTTTCACGCCGTGGGACCTGTGGAACTCCTCTTCGCGGTCGGCGTCGCCGCGCAGCAGGATGTCCTTCGTGACGTACACGTCGAGGCGGTCGATCGGGTCGAGCCCGAGCGCGACGTCGCCGTACACCCACACTTCCCGCACCGGGACCGGCATCGTGTCGTTCTCGACGGTGTCGACGATCTCCTCGACGCGTTCGATGGCCACGCTTCGCTCCATTCGGTCGGTCAGTTCGGGTTCGCACCGCATAAACGCGCTGGATGCTGGAGGTCGGCTATCGACAGGTCCTCAGTCGTCGGGGGAGGACTCGACCTGGCTGGTCCGGACGCTGCCGTCGACGCCGACGTCGCCCGTGAGCTGCCGGTGGGGATAGGGCATGTCGATGCCCTCGGCGTCGAAGCGCTCCTTGACGCGCTTGACGAACTCGGAGTTGACGCCTACCACGTCGCCGCGGTCGGGGTTCCGGATCCAGATCCGCGACTGGAGGTTGATCGACGAGTCCCCCAGTTCGGTCACCCGTACCGACGGTCCGGGGTCGTCCATGATCCCTTCGACGTCGGCGGCCTCGTCGAGGATGGCCTCGATTGCCTGGTCGATGTCGTCGCCGTACCCGATGCCGAAGACGATGGTCCGCCGGAGCTTGTCGTACGCGACGGGATTCGTCACGGCGTCGTTGGCGAGCGTCCCGTTCGGTACCGTCACGAGTTCGTTGTCGAACGTCCGGACGCGCGTCACCCGCAGGTCGATCTCCTCGACGCGCCCCTCGCCGTCGACCCACTCGATCCAGTCGCCCACCTCGAACGGGCGGTCCTTGAGGATGAACACGCCGGCGACGAAGTTCGCGAGGAGGTCCTGCATGGCGAACCCGACGGCCAGCGCGATGGCTCCTGCGAAGACGGAGAAGGCGGCGATGACGCTCCCGAATCCGGCGACCGTGAACGCGACTGCGACGGCGAGCAGGACGACGACGACGTTCGCCACGTTCTCGCCCAGGCTTCGCACCGTCGGATCGAACCCGCGCTGGTCGAGCACGCGCCGCACCAGCGGCAAGAGCACGAACTTCCCGAGCAGGTAGACGACGACGAAGGCGAGCAGGAACGCGAGGACCTTGCCGACGAGGCCGCTGTACTGGCTCAGGAGTTCGTCGACCGAGTTCGGAACCGGGCCGTCGCCCTGTGCGAGGATGATACTCTGCACTACCGGCGGTAGAAACGACATAGGGGCGATTCGAAGAAGTAGGTGAAGAACGTTTTGGCCGCCTCGACGCAGGTCCGGATATTGTCCGTCATTGGTCGCACTGTCCATCACCGTTAAGCCGGTACGCGTCGATTCTGATGCTTGAGCCATGGTCACGGAGATCACAGCGGAACAGCTGGCAGACCGGCAGGACGCCGGCGAGCAGTACCTCCTCCTGGACACGCGGCCCGAGGAGAGCTTCGAGTCGTGGCACGTGGAGGGCGCGAAGAACTTCCCGTTCAGTTCGGACGACTCGCTCTCCGAGTCGGACGTAGAGGAAGTCCACTCGATGCTGGACGGCCACGACGAGATACTGACCATCTGCGCGAAGGGTATCTCGTCGTTCCACTTCGCCGAGGAGCTACGCGAACAAGGGTTCGACGATGTGACGGTCGTGAAAGGCGGGATGGAGGACTGGAGCCAGGTGTACGAGCACGTCCTCGTCGACACGCCAGGCGACGCGAACGTCGTCCAGGTCCAGCGGCGTGCGAAGGGCTGTCTTGGCTACGTCGTCGGCAGCGACAGGGAGGCCGTCGTCGTCGACGCGACGCGGCACGTCCGGGAGTTCCAGGAGGCCGCCGCGATGCTGGGCTGTGAGATAACGCACGTCCTCGACACGCACGTCCACGCCGACCACGTCTCCGGCGGGCGGAAGCTCGCGGACGAACTCGGCGTGCCGTACCACCTCGGCGACCGCGCGACGGAGCGCGACGTCGAGTACGAGTACGAACCGCTCGGGAGGAACGAGGTGCTGACGGTCGGCGACGCCGAGATCAAGGCCGTCCGCACGCCTGGCCACACCTCCGAGCTGGTCAGCTACCTCGTCAACGACGAGGCGGTCCTGACGGGCGACGCCCTCTTCGTCGACTCCATCGGGCGGACGGAACTGGAGTTCGGCGACGCGGGTGCGGCCCGCGGCGCGCGGATGCAGTACGAGTCGCTGCACCGGTCGCTGATGAGCGAACCGGACAGCGTCGTCGTCCTTCCGGGCCACGTCACCGTCACCGAGGAGGGGCGCTACGCTTACGGCAGCCCCGGCGAACCCATCTACTCGACCATCGGCGAACTGCGCACCACCCTCGACGTGCTTCAGCTCGACGAGGAGGCGTTCGTCGACCGACTGTCGAGCGACGTCCCGGAGAAGCCGCCGAACTACGAGACGGTCATCGCCATCAATCGCGGCGCGGAGCAGCCGGACGACGAACAGGCAGCGACCGAACTCGAACTCGGTCCGAACCGCTGTTCAGCGCCCTGATCGGTCATTTTCTTCCTGCGCCGCCCGACGCTTCAGGTCACCGTCCGCCACCTGCCGTTGCGGTCGCGGACCGCGGCGAACGCCATGGAGGTACCGCCGACTGCGAGGCCGACGCCGAACAGTGACCAGCGGACGTGTGCGCCGCCGGGCCAGCCGACCGCCAGCAGCGCCGCCAGCGTTAGCTGGACCGCGGCCGTCGCCAGCAGCGAGCGTCGGTCCGCGCCCGTCTCCCGGAGGCCGGCGACGACGCGGTGGGCGGCGAACGCACCGAGCACGCCGGCGAGCAACAGCGCGACCGTCGTCGGCCCGACCGGGAACGCCAGAAGGCCGAACGCGGCGAGGCCGTAGACGACCGCCAGGGCGAGCCCTCGGACCGTCTCCTCGGTGTCGTCGGGGACCGCCACGGCGTGCTGTGTCAGGACGAGCGCGACGACGACCAGCGCGACCGCGAGCCAGCCGGTGAGCACGCCGAGCAACGCCGGCAGGCCGACGACGAGCAGGCCGACGCCCGTCACCACCACGCCAGCCGAGAACCGGCTTCGCCACTCCTCCGTTCCGGGCGGTTCGACCCCCGTCGCCGTCCCGGTCCCCCCGTTCGACCCCATTCTCGACCGAGGTACGTGACCCTCGCAGAAGTGTGTTCCCCCGGAGATGGCCGCTTCGGCGACCGTCGGTCGCTGTCCCGATATCCGGTTCAGCGACGGCCGTCGCGCCGAGCCGCGGCCTCTCTCGCAGCCGACACGACCGACCCAGGGCCGATTTGCTATAGCATCATCGGCTTTATACGAACCCGAAACGGTGAAACGGCCGGCGACGCAACCCGCTCGTAATGGACTGCGACAAGTGCGACCGGGAGGCGGTCATGCACGCCGCCTACTCGGGGTTGCACCTCTGCGACGAGCACTTCCGTCGGTCGGTCGACAAGCGCGTCCGGCGCCGCATCCGCGAGGACGATCTCCTGTCATCGTCGGCGACGCCCGACGACCCCGAGACGTGGCTGATCGGCCTCTCCGGCGGGAAGGACAGCGTCGTCCTCACCAAGCTGTTGCACGACACCTTCGAGGAGGACCCGCGGGTCGAACTCGTCGCGCTGACCATCCACGAGGGAATCGAGGGGTACCGCGACGAGAGCCTGGCAGCCTGCGAGGAGCTGGCCGCCGACCTCGGCATCCGCCACGAGGTCGTCACCTACGAGGAGGAGTTCGACCTCCGGATGGACGACGTGGTCGAGAAAGACCCCGAGAACATGGCCGCCTGTGCCTACTGCGGCGTGTTCCGCCGCGACCTGCTGTCGAAGTACGCCGAGGAGTTCGGCGCGGACAAGCTGCTCACCGGCCACAACCTCGACGACGAGGCCGAGACGGCGCTGATGAACTTCCTCGAGGGCGACGTCGCCCAGACCGCCAAGCACTTCGACGCCAGCCTCGCCCCGTTCGGCGAGCGCGACGACGAGGCGACGCGCAGCGACCAGGACCACTTCGTCCCGCGCGCGAAGCCGCTCCGGGACGTCCCCGAGAAGGAGGTCGCTCTCTACGCCCGGCTGGCCGACCTCCCGGCGCACATCACGGAGTGTCCCCACTCCAGCGAGGCCTACCGCGGGGAGATACAGGACCTCATGCTCTCGCTGGAGGACAACCACCCCGGAACCCGCCACTCCATCATGGCCGGGTACGAGCAGCTCGCCGCCCTCGCTGCCGACGAGTACGGCGCCGGCGAGGGCGACCGGGAACTCGTCGAGTGTGAACGCTGCGGCGCGTCGACGACGCGCGACCTGTGCCGGAAGTGCGCGCTCGTCGACGCCATCGAGGCTGCGTGAGCTACCGCCTCACTCGTTTTTCGTCCACTCCGGTGGGTCGGCCGTTTCGAGGTACCCGTGGACGATTCCGAGTTGTACGAAGCAATATCCAATCCCGGCTACGCTCACGAAGGCTGCATACGTCACGCTACCGAACTGGAGACCGTTCAGACTGTCAAGCGCACCGATGATGGCTCCAACGACGATGACGACGAACAGTCGCGCCACTTGCCCCTTCGTCGCTATCCAGGACTGGACGAGCGCCGGGATCGGCTCCTGACCGTCGATGGTGACTGCCGGAATGGCGAACGAGACCGCAGCAGGCAGTAGATGGCGACCGGCAGACCCATGAGCGCGAACACCCACTGGTCCGTTACCAACGTTACCACGGCTGGAATCCCGATAACGACAGCCATGACGAGTGTGAAGATGATCTCCACCGCGAACACCATCGGAACGAACCACGCCATCGCGCGCAGATGACTCCTGACGTCCGTTGGTCCGCCGAACCTGGCGACGGCGGCGTACCGGTGGGTGAGTCCGAGTGCAGCGGTCATGACCACGAGAACGCCGACCAGACCCACCCCGCCGAGGAGCGGGTCTTCGATGGCGCTGTCGCGGATAAGTTTCGCGAGGCCGTACGCGACGGTCGTTATCAGGAACAGCACGATGACTGTCGGCTGTGAGCGGGCGACCCAGACGCCCTCCAAAAGCGCTTCGAACGGGTTCCACGAGGGTGCCCCGCCGACCGCCGACTCCCAGTCCGTGGAGTCAGTCTTCACCGCCGTCACCTCCGGCCCGACCGCCGCTGTGACCGTATCCGAAACTACAAGAAGTATTCACAAACATACTTAACAACATTAAATCACATAAGATTATTTATATATAAAACTGTCGCCGTGCGTCATTGCCGTTCGAGTCGACCCCGAGTCGGGCGATTCCGCGCAGGGGGCAAACTCACGTGGTACGAATCCCCGCCGTTCTTCCCCCAACAGGCGCGAGGAGGGACCTATCGTCGGTCCGTCCGCGCTGGCTCGCCGCTGTCCGTCCACCTGGGTGGGTCGGCTGTTTCGAGATACGCGTGGGCGAATGCGAGATACACGAAACCGTAGGCTATTCCGATTGCCCCGATGAACGCGGCGTGCGTAACGTTCGTACCGAACTGGAATCCGTTCAGTTCCTCGACTGCACGGATTGCGCTCGCGGCCATGACGAGGACGAATAGCCGGCCAAGTTGTCCCTTTGCTGACCTCCAGGAGTAGACGAGGGCCTGTACTGGATTCTGTCTGCCGATGGTGACGGCCGGATAAGCCAGGGAGATGCGCAGTAGGCAGTAGATGGCAATCGGAACGCCCACCAGTTGAAACACGTGCTGGCCGGTTATCGACGCGAACACGTACGGCACCGCGACGATGAGGGTCATGCCGATGATGATGAGGATGTTCAGTGAGAGGAACATCGGTATCAACCACACCAATGCCCGCAGGTGGGGTTCGAGGCCCGTCGGACCACCATATCTGGCGACTGCAGCATACCGATGCGTGATTCCGAGTACCGCGGTCGCTATCAAGACGGTGCCGACCAGCCATGACCCCGCGAGAAATAGATTCTCGATGGGTCCGTCGCTGATCACCTTCTCAAGCCCATAGATGGCCCCCAGTGTAACAAACAGCCCCACGACTATCGGCTGTGAACGAGCGACCTGAATACCCTTGACGAGCGCTTCGAACGGGTTCCACGAGGGTGCCCCGCCGACCGTCGACTCCCGACCCGTGGATTCAGCTCTCATCGTCGTCACCTCCGAGAACGATCGCGCCGAGGGTCCAGACGAGCCCCAGTCCTGCCAGACCGAGGACTCCCTCCAACTTCTCGTCGTCAGCCTCGACGAGTTCGAACAGCCGTGCGGTTTGGCGCTGGCCTGTTATCGCAGTGTCTGTTCCAGCGACGACGACCGAATCGTCTCGAACCACGATACCGGCCACGGTGTCCAGCTCCCGATAGCCGGTCCGCCCCCACCGTTTCGTGCCATCGGCCGCGTATCGACTCACCGCTGTACCGCCGCTCCCTATGCCGACGACGAGAATATCGCCGTCGTCGCCGACGGAAACGCCTCTCACTCTTCCGGCCTCCGTCAGGGAGTGTTGCGAGCGCACCTCGAACGACTCCGTCAGCGAGACGAGTCGACGGGACCCGGTGATACGTTTAAATCCGTTCCCGGCGTCGCGTTCACGCTCTACGTCCACTGCCATCGCGTATCCACCATCCGGATGGCGAGCCATCGCGTTCACTGCTATCTTGCCTTTCAACTCGAGGTCGACGCTTCTGCTCCCCTGCTCCGTTCCGTCGTCGCCGAACTGGACGACCTGCGGGTCGGCTATGCTGGACTGATAATCGCGGTAGTCCAGCACCGCACGGAACCCACTCTCGGTCGGTTCGAGGAGTACGACGTCAGTTTTGTACTTATAATGCCTTTTCGTCTCCCAGGTCCGTCTCCACGCGACTTCACCGTCGGACGTCAGTTTCGTGAACATGGGATAGGAGGATTCACCTTTGAGGGTCGTCCCGGCGATGACGTAGCCGCCGGCTTCGAGTTCAACCGCGCTCGTGACCTCCTCGTCGACTGGCTCCCCGGGAATTTCCGACCATTCCATGCGCGTTCGCCACTGCTTCTCTCCGTCGGGGCCGGTCTTCACGGCGAACGTCTCGTGCTCGCCGCCGTCGTCACTTGTTCCATCTCCGGCGATGAAGAATCCGCCGTCATCTGTCTCGACGACGTCTTTCCCCGACACTTCGTAGGTAATGCCGGTCCAGTACCTGCGCTCCCACTGCTTCGTCCCGTCGGCGTCAACCTTCACGAACCAGAGTCCGTTGTTGGCGACGTTGCCAGTGAAGACGTAGCCGTCGCTCGTCTGGATTAGGGCGTTGCTCGTGCCTCTTTTCCCCTCTTTACTGCCGTAGTACAACTCGTTTGTGGTCTCGACGATACGCTCCCCCAGTCCGAACAGAGGACGTGCGGAAAGGTTCAGTGGGCCTGCGCCGCCAAGCGCTAGTGTGGAGCTGACAAATTTTCGTCTTCCCCCAGCTTCGAACATATATTCTATCAAATATTAACAGAATAAATAACTAATGGAAGTGTCACACTGGGGTGTTCGAGAAACGTTCCGTAGACGTGACGATGTAGCGGTCGTGAACCAGAGGGTCGACCGTCCGCTGGCGTTCGAGTCGATTCCGAAAGGACGACCCCGGCTTGTACTGAAACGAACTCCAATGGTCCTTTATTTCGACAGTTCATCCCCCAGCAGTGAGCCGTCGCCGGCGGTTTCGGTCTCGTCACGCCGGCCACCTGCCTGACGGTGAATCCCTTGGACGTGCTGTGGCAGCCATTCGCCGCAGCGCTGGGAGCGTCCCGGTCACGCTCTGCCTGTTCGCGCTCGTCGGTGGCTCGAGCCGACGGTGGGCCGGCATCGGCTTCGGAACTGCCATCGGCTTCGCAGTCGCCGAACACCTCGCGCTCGCCGGCGCGGCGTAACCGTCCAGTGCGTCGACCCGCGGCGGCGAGTGCTTCTATTCCGCTGGAGCGCGTTCGTGTGGGCGATGACCGACGTGCTCGTCTGCTACGGCACCACCGAGGGACAGACCGCAACGGTCGCCGACCGCATCGCCGACGTCCTCCGCGGGGCGGGTCACGACGTCGACGTTGCAGACCTGCCTATCGACGCCGCTCCGGCCGACTACGACGGCGTCCTCGTCGGAGCGTCCGTCCACGCCGGCAAGCACCAGCGGCCTGTCACGGAGTTCGTCGCCGACCACCGCGACGAACTGAACGCGATGCCGTCCGGCTTCTTCTCGGTCAGCCTGTCGGCCGCGTCGGAGAGTCCCGACGGTCGCGAGGAGGCGCAGGCCGTCGTCGACGACTTCCTCGACGAGACCGGGTGGTCGCCCGACGTGGCGACGACCGTCGCGGGGGCGCTCCGGTACAGCCAGTACGGTCGGATCAAGCGCCTGCTGATGCGGTTCATCGCTGGCCGTCACTCCGGCGACACCGACACCTCGCGGGACTACGAGTACACGGACTGGGACGACGTCGAGGCGTTCGCCCACGAGTTCGAGCGGACTCTCGTTCGCCCCGGCGGACCGTCCGTGTGACCGGCATACGGAGGGCGTTCGGGACCGTGGACGGGAGAACCTGCGGTTGGGGGACGTTGCGACCCGATGAAAAGCGATCAGAGACGATCGCCGTGAACGGTACGGCGGATTACCGGATGACGTCGAGTCCGTTGTTCTGTTCGACCTCGTCGCGCCCGCCGTCGCTCTGCGTGCCGAAGGAGGCGGTGTCCTCCGTCGGGACGTTCTGGCTGGCGTCGAACGCCTGGGCGTCGACGTCGCGCATCTTCTCGCGGGACTTGTCGGCCTGCTGCTGCGTGGAGGGGCCGAGCACCTGGGCGCTCTGGACGCCCGTCATGATGGCCATCACGCGCACCTTGTTCTTGTAGTTCTCCTGGATGCGCGCGCCCCAGATGACGTTCGCGCTGGCCTCCAGTCGCTCGGTGATGTTCGCCGCGATGCCCTCGGCCTCCTTGAGGGTGAGGTCGGGGCCGCCCGTGATGTGGACGAGGCCGCCGGACGCGCCGCGGTAGTCGACGTCGAGCAGCGGGTGGTTCATCGCGTCGCGGACGACCTCCTCGGTCTTGTTCTTGTCCTGGGTCTCGCCGACGAGCATCACCGCGACGCCGCCCTGGTTCATGATGGAGGTCATGTCGGCGTAGTCGAGGTTGATGAGCGACGGCTGGGTGATGGTCTCGGAGATGCCCTTCACCGTCTCGGCGATGATCTGGTCCATCACCGAGAACGCCTTGCCGATGGGCAGGTTCGGGACGTAGTCGAGCAGGCGGTTGTTGTCGAGGACGATGATGGAGTCGGCCTCGTTGCGAAGCTTCTCCAGCCCTTCCTCGGCCTTCACCGTGCGGGCGCGCTCGACGTTGAACGGCGTCGAGACCATGCCGACGACGATGGCGCCCTGCTCTTTGGCGATCTTCGAGACGACGGGAGCGGCGCCGGTACCGGTGCCGCCGCCCATGCCTGCGGTCACGAAGACGAGGTCGGCGTCGCCGAGTACCTCCTTGATGGTCCCCTGGGCCATCTCGGTGGCACGCTCGCCCATCTCTGGGTCGCCGCCAGCGCCGAGTCCCTGGGTGAGCGACTTGCCGACGAGGATCTTCGTGTCGGCCTCGATCATCTTCAGGTGCTGCTTGTCGGTGTTGATGGCGACCGTGTCGGCGCCGTCGACGCCGATGTTGTAGAGGCGGTTGATGGTGTTGTTGCCCGCACCGCCGCAGCCGACGATGACGATTCGCGGGTCGCCGAACTCGTCGCCAGTCGCCGCGTCCATCTCGCGCTGTTCTTCCTCGGCGTTGTCGAGGGCTTCCTGGACGATGTCCTGCATCGTTACACCTTCGCCCAGGTGCGTTTGTTGTTCGTGGTCTCCGTGCTCGAGTCGCTCTCGCTGAGCATGTCTCGGACTGCCGCCCGGATCGCCTCGCTGCGATTCGGGAACTCGCCAGTCTCGACCATCTGTTCGACTTCCTCGATCTGCTGTTTCGGAATGCGAAGTGTCACGCGCTCCATAGCTGTATTCCCCTTGTTCGGTAAGACGATGCGCGCGGTGTGCGCCGCCCCGTCTTACGCCGCGTTACGGTCTGAGGCAGTTATTTGCCCGGCTTTGGCGTGCGGCGTAAGACGACCGTCTTACGTAGACTTACCCACATACGCATTGCTTATATAATTAACGGCGGCTGTAAAACAACTCGTTTTACGACGGGTCTAAAACGTCCGCCGACGGGGTTCTGCGGCCGCAGCCCGGGCAGAACGCCCAGTCCGAACGCAGTTCGTCGCCGCAATCGCAGAAGACGCGACGGGTGGCCTTCTCTCCGCAGTTGGGGCAGTAGACGTGTCCCTCCGCGATGGACTCGCCGCACTGCGCGCACGTATCAGATGCCAAGGGTGTGTCGGCGGATGTCTGACGGTCCGCGTCGCGGCTCTCGGCACGCCGATCGTCGCTTGCACTGGCGCGTTCGGCGGACGCCTCGCGCACGCTGCCCTCGTTCGGACCCTCGACAGTGACGTTGACGTTGATGTCCTGTGCGTCCTGGCGCGGCGGACGTCGGCCGAGTCGCTCCTCGACGAGCGCGTCCACGCGCTCCGCGACCACGGCGTCGATGCTGCCCTCGTCGTCGTCGGCAGCGTCGGACGCGTCGAGGTACTGTCGGAGTGCCTCCCGCATCACCTCGCTCTTGGAGGTGTCGAGCGCCTCAATACGCTCGACAAGGTCGTCGTCCGCGCGGAAGGTAATCTTGCTCATGTCGGCCACCTGAATTGCTGTGTGTGACGATACCACTTGCTCCAACATATTTGAATCTTTCCGTCGAGGCCATCTCCGCGAATAACAATTCTTAAGTCCGGCAGGGCTCCTACCTGTAACTGCGTGCCCGCCCTTAGCTCAGACTGGTAGAGCAGTCGACTGTAGATCGACTTGTCCCCCGTTCAAATCGGGGAGGGCGGACTTTTCCTGCGAACATCGTAAGCAGTGAAAAGTCCTGACCGACTCTATTTGAGCACGGAAGTCGCAGTCCGCGAACGAAGTGAGCGGAATCGTCTTCCGGCGTTCAAATCGGGGAGGGCGGACTACTTCTGCCGTCGCTCGACTCCGAGCGACGGCTGTGTAGGTTCACCGACCCGATGTGTTCTCGTGCCGTGCGCGATGTGCCCTCGTGCCGTGCGGACCGTTCCGTTCTTCGCCGCTAGGCCTCTGACGTGCTCCGGACCCGTATCACTCGCCATCCACCGACTCGTCTAACCGCTGTAAACGCTTCCTCTGGCGCCGCTGCTCCGCCATCTCTTGCGGGGGTACTATTGCGCCTTTCCGTAATACGGCTGACGTAATACGGCTGGCTTGCGCCGGTCCCGCTGGCGTGGCGGCCGTTCTGCAGCGGGTCCGACGCCCACCTCAGACGGGGAACCGGTGGGTGCGCTCGCTGTGGACGGCCTCGGGGACGATCGTCTCGCCGTCCACCTCGACCGCCTGGCCGTTCGACAGCTTTCCGAACGCCGGTCCCTCCGGCACGCCCAGTTTCCGGGCCTTCGCGGGGTCGAACGCGGTCTCGTGGGCGACGACGGCACCGTCGGCGCGCTCGACGGCGTCGTACTTCTCGGCGACGACGGCGGCCAGTTCGTCGACGATGCGGTCGTAGTCGTCCCGGTCGCGGACCGCCGCGCGGCCCGCCACGCGGCTGCCACCGTCGGTGGTCTCGTAGGCAAGCGCGTGCCCGGCGACGGCCTCGCGTGCTCGCTCGTGGTCGACGCCGGAGGCGTCGTCGAGCAGTTCGGCCGGCAGGTCGACGACCGAGAACGACCGGCGTTCGTCCGCCAGGTCGCCGAAGCGCAGGCCGTCGTCGACGTGCGTCAGCGCCGCTTCGAGGTCGCCCGCGAGGTCGAGCGGGACGCCCGTCGTCTCCCGGACCCACGTCTCGCTCACGACGCGGTAGCCCAGGTCCTCCACGACGGCCGTCAGCCCTGGGTGGTCGCCCTCGACGAGGGCGTGGTCGGCGTCGCTCCGCTCGAAGGCCTGCCGGACCGTGTCGCGGCGCTTCGCCGGGTCGCCCAGCGACTCGAGACACCAGTCGGCGGCGACGTGTCCGACGGCCCAGTCCGTCTCGCGGACGACCCGCTCGAAGCGCGGGACGTAGTGGCCGCCGCCGAAGCCGACCAGCTGGCGCTCGCGATGGGGTGCGACGCCGCGCAGGTCGAGGATGGCGCGCGCGACCGCGCGGGCTCCGTCGGGGTCCGACCACTCCTCCTCGCCACTGCCGAGTTCGACGAACATCGAGGGGACGCCAACCCTGCTCGGGCCGTGGTGGGTGCACTCCATGCCGACCTCGTACCCCTCGGGCGCGTGCTCGTCGAACGCCGACAGCAGGCGCGCCTGGGCGTTCGGGCAGGCCCGCGCGAGGTCGCCCTCGGTCCCGCCGTACTCCGCGTGGCCGAAGTTGCCCGTGAAGTGGCCGGTGAGCAGCGGCCCCGTCTCGCCGGAGTGGCGCGAGGCAAACAGGAGGAGGTCCGGGTCGTCGAACGCCGCCGCGGCGTCCTCGACGTCGAGGTGGAGGGCGTCGAACTCTCGAAGCTCGACCCCGTCCGTCCGGTAGTACCCGCCACCCCCTTCGCCGTCCGGTCGGCTGGCGTCTTCGCGTTCGGTCCACTCCGCGAGGTCCAGCAGGTGCTCGCCGATATGTTCGGAGGCGTGGTCGGCGCGACTGACGACGACGGCTATCACTGTTGCCCGGAGGTGCGTGACGGCTCGGAAAAAGGGCGTCGAATCGGCCGTCGAGACGACCGGGCCGTCCACGCGTCACCACGGTCGTCGGTCCGCGTCGCCTTGCCTGCAATGGAATCGCTCGTCCGACTCCACGATAGGCATTTCAGGGTACGGTTCCAAACCGGGGTATGCGCGAGGCCGAGACGACGCGGAAACGCATCGCCGACTTCCTTCGCGAGGAGCCAGCCTCCCCGAGCGCACTCGCCGCCGAGTTCGACATCAGCCCCGACGCGGCCATCCGGCACGTCCGACACGTCGCCCGCTCGGTCGACGGCGACGAGCAACTGCTGGCCGCGCCGCCGGAGTGCCGCGAGTGCGGCTTCGACCGGTTCGACGACCCGGCGAACCGCCCGTCGCGCTGCCCGGAGTGCAAGAGCGAGGCACTCGACGAACCGGAGTTCGCGATAGAGGCGTAGTCACTGGAAGCCGAGCGACCGGTTCGAGGAGAGGTCGTGCTGGATGGTGGACCCGCGCTCGACGAACTCGTAGTCGTCGTCGGTGAGGTACACCGCTCCGTCCTCGACGGTCACGTCGATCTCGGTGAGCACGGCGCCCTCGCAGGGACCGTAGGTGCAGTATCCGCTGTCGGCCTCGAACAGCGCGCCGTGCTTGCCGCAGACGATCTCGCCGTCGCGTACCGTCGCGCCGTCGCCTTTGTCGAGGCGCACGTCGGTCCAGTGCTGGCAGTAGTTCTTCCACGCCTGGACCTCGCCGTCCCGTCGCACGAGGATGGCCTCGACCTCGTCGAACCCCTCGCGGACGGTAAACAGCAGGGTCGTCTCCTCGGGCACGTCGTCGACGTCGGCAATCCGACTGTCCTCGTCCATCGCCCGCGACTACTCACGGCGGCGGTTTGAGGCTTTCCAACGGCGGCCGCGGCCGCCCGTGGGCACGCTTCGTCCACCAGCACGCTTTAGCCCCGGCGCTCGCAATACCCGATTCGACTGTCCGGCATGTACTTCCACGTCGACGGCGATCTCGTTCCGGCCGACGAAGCCACGGTGAGCGTCCGAGACCGCGGGTTCATGTACGGCGACGCGGCGTTCGAGACGCTGCGCGCCTACGGCGGCGACCCGTTCGAGTGGGCGGCGCACGCGGAGCGCCTCCGTGCGACCTGCGACGCGCTCGCGCTCGACCACGGCATCCCGGACGCCGACCTTCGCGCCCACGTCGACGAGACGCTCGCGGCGAACGACCTGGACGACGCCTACGTGAAACTCTCCATTTCGCGGGGCGTCCAGCCCGGGAAGCTGACGCCCGCCCCCGTCGACGACCCGACGGTCGTGGTGTACGTCGCCGACCTCCCCCGCGGCGGCGCCGACGGCGAGTCGGTGTGGGACGTCCCTGCGACGGCCGCGGTGGTCGAGACCCGGCGCGTCCCGGACGCCGCGCTCCCTGCGAGCGCCAAGACCCACAACTACCTGAACGGCATCCTTGCGCGTCTCGACGCCGACGATGCGGACGAGGCGGTGATGATCGATTCGGACGGCGCGGTGACGGAGGGCGCGACGAGCAACCTCTTTTTCGTCCGCGACGGCGTGCTGAAGACGCCGAGCCTCGACGGCCCCGTCCTGCCGGGCATCACCCGCCGGGTCGTCCTCGACCTCGCCGACGTCGTCGGCGTGCCGACCGAGACGGGGCGGTACTCGCCCGACGACGTCCGCGCGGCCGACGAGGCGTTCCTGACGAACTCGACCTGGGAACTCCGTCCGCTCGCCTGCCTCGACGGCGTCGAACTCGGAGGCGGGCCGGTGACGGAGCGACTCGTACGGGCGTTCGACGAGCGCGTCGAACGGCGGCACTACTGAGGCGTCGACGCGCGACGGTCGTCTTCCGTGGGACGACGCTACCGTCAGTGCGCCCTTCTTGCAGTCCGTCGGCCGACGGGCTCCCCTCCCCGTCTCCTCCCGGAGTTGGCACTGCTGCTGTACGTACTTCCCGTGATGGATGCACACCCTGATGGGAGTTCACTTATGTCATGGTACAGATCCAGCGCGCGCGTATGCACCCTCCGAAAATACTCCATGCCCAACCAGAACGACGTCCTGACGAACTCGGTATCTATCGGTGAACTGGACCTCGACCGGGACGCCACGCCCGGCGGGGCCGCCCGGGCGGCGTCGCGGAACACGGTCCGCGAGGTGGTGACCGGCGGCCTACAGCGACTTCGCACGCTCCACCCAGCCCGCGATGCGCTTGGGTGAGAGGTCGGTCTCCTCGGCGATCTCCTCGGGGTCTGCCTCGGCGAGTGCCGCCGTGTTCTCGACGCCCGCGCTGCGGAGTCGCTCGGCGTACGCCGGCCCGATGCCCTTCACGTCCTCCAGCGGACGTGCGTCGGCGTCCGCCTCGGACGGCGTCGGTTCCTCCGCCTCCGGTTCCTCCGCTCCCCCAGCGTCCCCCTCCGTGCCGTTCGACTCGGCGGAGTCGGACTCGACGCGCTCGATGTGAGCGGTGGGATCGGTCTCGTCGACGTCCGCTTCGCTCGCTGCTGTCCCGCCGCCGTCGACCGTCTCGTCGGTCGTCTTGATCGCTCGCTCGGTCTCGGCGTCGGGTCGTTCGTTCGACTCGTCGGGCTCCCGTTCGATCGTGACGCCGGACTCGCTCGACCGCGGTTGCGGTCGATCCTCCGCGAGTCCAAGCAACGATTTCAGCTTGGTGATAAGCCCCATTATTGGACAGTACATAGTCCCTGTACTTAAAGCCGTCTTCGGAGCGCCGCGTCCATGCGCTCGACCGGGGCCGACCGCCCGGTCCACAGTTCGAACGCCGCCACGCCCTGGTACAGCAGCATCCACGCGCCGTCGATGGTCGTCGCGCCGCGCTCGCCCGCGTCCCGGAGCAGTCGCGTCTCGACCGGTCGGTACACCGCGTCGAGCACCGCGAGGTCGCCGTGGAGCGCGTCGGCGGGCACCGGCGAGCGGTCCTCCTCCATCCCCACGCTGGTCGCGTTGACGAGCACGTCCGCGTCCGCGACGTCCCCCTGGACGCCGTCGAGGCCGCCGGCGGTCGCTTCAGGTACGTCCGCTGCCAGCGACTCGGCGCGTTCGACGGTCCGGTTGGCGACGTGGACCGTCGCGTCCGCGTCGGCCAGCGCGAACGCGGCGGCCCGCGCGGCGCCGCCGGCCCCGACGACGACCGCGTCCTGGCCCGCGAGGTCGACGTCGTGGTGCTCGAACGAGCGCCGGACCCCCTCCGCGTCGGTGTTGTGACCGGTGGGTTCGCCGCAGAGGTCGACGGTGTTCACCGCGCCGATTCGGGTCGCGAGGTCGTCCGGTTCGACGTGGTCGAGCACCGTCTCCTTGAAAGGAATCGTGACGTTGAGGCCGCGGATGCCGAGCGCCCGCGCCCCTGCGACGGCGTCGCCGACGTCGTCGGGTTCGAAGGTGACGTAGCGGGCGTCGATGTCGAGTTCGTCGTACGCCGCCTCGTGCATCGGCGGCGACAGCGAGTGGCCGACCGGGTTCCCGAGCAGTCCGTACACCTGCATACGTCCGGGGAGCGTCGGGACGACGATAACGCCTGTGATTCACTGGCAGTGTCAGCCGAGGCCACAGTTAATTTTTCCAACGATAACGCGCCGTTCGCTGGTCCGAACTATATCAGTAAGCTTTAGCTGTACAACTTGGTAGAAATGCGCGATGTCACCCCTCGTACTCGCTTCAATCGGCACCCCGTTCGCGATGGACGTCGTCTTCCTCCTCGCGGGCATCCTGTTTCTCTACCTGGGTGCGGAACTACTGGTCAGTAGCGCGTCGACGCTCGCCATCGGGTTCGGCATCGCGCCGGCGACGGTGGGCGTCACCGTCGTCGCGTTCGCGACGACCGCACCGGAACTGTTCGTCAGCATGATCGGCGGCATCGACATCTCCGGGGACATCGGCCTCGGGAACATCGTCGGGTCGAACATCGCCAACATCGGCCTGGTGCTCGGTGCGTCCGCGCTCGTCCAGCCGATGAGCGTCGACCGCGAACTGCTGGTGAAACACGGTCCGTTCATGCTCACGGCCGCACTGCTACTCGTCGTCCTCGGGATGGACGGTCACCTCGGCGTCCTCGACGGCGGCGCGATGCTGCTGGTGCTCGCGGTGTTCACCGGGTTCCTGCTCTACCAGTCCCGCCAGGGCAACGACGACGCGGTGATCACCGAGGAGGTCGACCTCGAGGAGAACGTGTCCGCGAACGCCCGCGACGTGGCGAAGTTCGTCGCCGCCGGGGTGTGCCTGCTCGCAGGGTCCATGGGCCTGCTCGAGGGGAGTACCGGCCTGCTCAAATCGTACGGCTTCAGCAACCTCTTCATCGGCCTGACCGTCATCGCCTTCGGCACGTCGCTGCCCGAACTCGCCACCTCGGTCGTGAGTTCGATGCGCGACGAGGCGGAGTTCAGCGTCGGCAACGTCATCGGGAGCAACATCTACAACGTGCTCGCCGTCATCGGCCTGCTCGCCATCGTCAACCCGCTCTCGGTGAAGACCGGCGTCCAGTCGTTCCACTTCCCGATACTCATCGGGTTCACCGTCGGCGTCTTCGCGCTCGTCGCTACGAATCACCGCGTCTCGCGGCTCAACGGCGCGGTCCTCCTCGCCGGCTACCTCGGGTTCGTCTACTTCCTCCTCCCGTAGTCCGTCCCCCGTCTCGCTCTCTACCGTCCGTCGCTTTCCTTCTCGGCGACCCGCAACAGAAGAACTACCTTGCGGGTATCTGTACGATTGAACGAATGTCCAGTAGCCTCCGTCGTCCGCTGACTGCCGTCCTCCTTGCAGCCCTCCTCACGGTTCCCTGGCTCGGCATCACCGCCACCGGCAACGCCCACAGCGTCAGCACGCTCGCGACCGTGGGTCTCACCGGCATCGCCGTCCTCGGCGCGTCGTTCCTGCTGGCGTGGGCCGCCGAGACGGCGGAGAAGGACGTCCCGCGGGCGTTCGCGCTCGCGGTCCTCGCGGTGCTCGCCGTCGCCCCGGAGTACGCGGTCGACGCGCTGTACGCCTGGGAGGCGGGCGCGAACGTCGGCACGCCGCTCGGTAACGAGAAGGCGAGCCTCGCCGTCGCGAACATGACGGGCGCGAACCGCATCCTCATCGGCATCGGCTGGTCGGCCATCGCGATGTTCGCCGTCTACAAGGCGTTCTCGACCGACGACCCCGCCGTCGAGTACCGCCACGGCTGGCTGGCCGACCGCGACGTCGAACGGTTCCCCGGCGGCACGTATCTCGCCCGACTCGACGACGCGCTCGCCAATCGGGTGCGACTCGACGTCGACATCTCGACCGAGATACTGTTCCTGTTCGTCGCCACCGTCTACGCGTTCTTCGTGCCGCTCGGACGCGGCATCGGCGCCCCCGACATGCTCTTTCTCGTCGGGCTCTACCTCGCTTACATCGTCTTCACGCTGAACATGCCCCACGGCGACGAGGGGGAGCAGGTCGGCATCCCCGCGTACTTCCAGTCGTTCCCGACCCACCTCCGGGTCCCCGTCTACGTCGGGATGTTCCTCTACGCCGGCGCCACGATCATGGTCGCGGTCGAGCCGTTCGCGCACGGCCTCGAACAGCTCGGACAGCAGTTCGGCGTCCCGAAGTTCCTCATGATACAGTGGGTCGCGCCGCTGGCCTCCGAGTCGCCCGAACTCATCGTCGTCGCCTACCTCGTCCACAAGGCGCGCTCGACCGCCGCGTTCAACGCGCTCATCTCCTCGAAGCTGAACCAGTGGACGCTTCTCATCGGTACGCTCGTGCTCGTCTACAGCATCTCGATGGGCGAGTACGGCGCGCTCCCGCTCGAACAGAAGCAGACCGGCGAGATCTGGCTCACCGCCTCCCAGAGCTTCTTCGCGCTCGCCATCCTCGTCAACTTCAGCATCAGCATTCGCGAGGCCGTCGCGCTCCTCTTTCTCTTCCTCGTCCAGCTCTACCCCGACTTCCACCACTACGAGGCGCTCGTCGGGTTCAGCGTGCTGTACGTCGCGCTCGGCCTGCTGCTACTCGCGACCCGGTTCGATGCGCTCCAGCGCCTCGTCGCACGCGTCTACCACCGCATCACCGGCGGCGCGGGCGTCGCGGCGGAAGGCGCCTGACCGGTCTCGTCGCTCCGGAATCACGTCGCTCCTTCGATAGCTGACGTCGGACCGCGCCCGCTCGCGGTCCACCTCCGGCATCTCCCCACCTTCGTACCCGTCGCGCCCGGACGCATCGCCGTTCCAACATAAACCGTTTTGGTACTGGGACTCATCTGTCGGACGAAATGGGGTACCGAAGGACGACTTTCCACACTCGCTCCATCCATGACTGAGGAGACGGTCGTCCTCCTGCTCGAGCACGAGACGGCGTACGCACCTGAGCTGGCCGGGTACGACGAACTCGATGTACTCGTCGCGGACACCGCCGCCGACGCCAGACTCCGCGTCGAGCGGCGAGGGGTCGACTGCGTCGTCTGCAACGACGACCTCCCCGACGACGACGGCCTCGCGGTGCTCGATGCCGTACGCAAGCGCCGCCCCGGCATCCCTTTCGTCCTGCTGGCGGTGGACGGCGACGAGGAACTGGCGAGCGACGCCATCGCCGCCGGCGTGACCGACTACCTGCCGGCGCGGACCGTCGACGGCCCCGACGCACTCCGGGACCGCATCCTGGCGGTGACCGAGCGACAGGCCACCGTCGACGACCGCGTCCGCGCGCTCACGACCGCGTTCCCCGACGTCGCGTTTCTCATCGACGAGGACGGCTACTACCGCGAACTGCTCGTCGGGCCGAACGCCGTTCCGCTCGTGGTCGAGGACCAGCGCGACCTCATCGGCAAGAACGTCCACGACGTGTTCCCGGCGGCGAAGGCCGACCGCTTCCTCGACCACATCAGCGAGACGCTCGCCTCCGACGGCGTGGAGACGATGGAGTACCCGGTCGACCTCGCGGGCAACGAGCGCTGGTACGAGGCCCGGACGACCGCGCTCGGCCAGCAGATCGACGGCAAGGACGCGGTGGTCTGGGTCGCACGCGACGTGACCGACCGCAGGGGGCGCGAGCGCCGTCTCGAACGACAACACGAGGAACTGGAGACGCTGAACCGTATCAACCAGGTCATCCAGGACGTCCTCCACGGCCTCGTCCAGGCGGCGACGCGGGAGGAGATCGAGCAGATGGTGTGCGACCGCCTGGTCGACTCCGACCTGTACGAGGTCGCCTGGACGGCGGAGAACGAGATACGCCGCGACGGGCTCTCACCCCGGGCGCGCGCCGGCGGCGTCGACGGCTACCTCGACGCGCTGGTCGACCTCGGCAGCGACGTCGTGACGGATCCGGCCACCCGCGCGATGGACGGCGACGAACTACAGGTCATCCAGGACATCGACGACACGGAGCTGCTGACGGAGCGGATGAAGACGTTGGCACGCGAGCGGAACGTGGCGTCGGGCATCTCGATCCCGCTCTCGTACGGGAACACGATTTACGGCGCGCTCTCGCTGGTCTCGACGCGGACCGGCGTGTTCAGCGAGCGCGCGCAGTCGGCGTTCGCCATCCTCGGGGAGACCATCGGGTTCGCCATCAACGCCGCGAAGAACCGCAAGCTGCTGCTTTCGGACACGGCCGTCGAACTGGAGTTCGAGATGACCGGCTCGCAGGCGGTGTTCGTCGACGCCTGCGATACGCTGGACTGCAGTTGCCGCCTCCGGGGGCTGGTCCCCGCGTCGGAGGGGCAACTGCTTCACTACGTCCGCGTCGACGACGCGCCGGCGAGCGAGGTGGCGGCGGCCGTCGAGGAACGCGACCAGGTCGAGGAGCAGCGGGTGATCGGCGACGACGACGACGATTCGGTCATCGAGGTCGTGATGTCGGCCTCGCCCATCAAGCGGCTGGTCGAGGCTGGTGCGGCGGTCCAGACCGCCACGACGGCCGAGGGCCAGGCGACCATCGTTGCCGAGGTCCCGCAGGACGCCGACGTGCGCGCCATCGTCGACACGTTCCAGGCCGCCTACCCCGACTCGGAGCTGGTCGGCAAGCGCACCGTCGACCGTCCCATCCAGACCGCCCAGGAGTTCCGCCGGTCGCTGACCCAGCACCTCACCGAGCGCCAGGAGACGGCGCTGCGGACCGCGTACTTCGCCGGTTACTACGACTGGCCGCGCGGCAGTACCGCCGAGGAGGTCGCGGAGTCGCTCGACATCACGTCCGCGACGCTGCACTACCACCTCCGGCAGGCCGAACAGCAGTTGCTCGCCGCCGTCTTCGCGGACTGACCGCCGTCACTGCGACGCCAGCAGCGCCAGCGCGGCGAGCAGGACGACCACCGCGACGATGCCGTAGCCGACGCCGACCAGTTGCTGTGCCGCCCCGTGCCCGCCGGGCGTCACCGTCCAGACGAGGTAGTAGTACGTCCCCCCGACGACGCCGGCGAACCCCCACGTCGAGAACGCGAACGCCTGCGGCACCGCCACCCCCAGCGCCGCCAGCGTCGGCGTGAAGAACGCGTAACTGAGCAGGAGGCCGAGCGCGGCGACGACGAAGAACGGCACGGGGTCGACCGTCTCCCCGTGACGGTTCTGTAGCATGGCATATCGTACGACGGACGGCCGTTTGACTGTGCTGGCCGGAAAGTTCGCTGACAGTGCTACGTCCGGATGACGTTCGACTCCAGGTCGCGCGGGAAGTAGGTGAGCATCTCGGTGCCGTCCTCGGTGACGGCGACGGTGTCGGAGTGGCGGTAGCCGTAGGTGTCGGTGTAGATACCGGGTTCGATGGTGTAGATGTGACCGGGTTCCATCTCCGCGTCGCCCGCGTCGACGTGGTCGTCCCAGCCGCGGTCGATGTACGGCGGTTCGTGGCCGCCGAGGCCGATGTTGTGGCCGACGTGGTGCTGGGCGAGGTCGGTGACGCCCTGCTCCTCGAAGTAGCTCCACACCTGCTCGTCGACGTACGAGATGGAGACGCCGGGACCGAGCGCGTCGATGGCGATGGTCTGGGCCTCCAGCATCAGTTCGAAGTAGTGCTCCTGTTCGTCGGTCGGTTCGCCGACGAACATCGTCCGTTCCAGTTCCGAGTGGTAGCCGTCGACGTTCGCTGACGCGCCGGTGACGAGCACGTCGCCCTCCTGGATACGGCGGTTGACGGTGTGGCCGTGGGGGAGCGCCGTCTGCTCGCCGGTGATGTAGCCGGCCACGACCGGGCCGTCGCCGCGCGTCCGCGGGACGTACTCGTCGCCGAGCGCGTCCAGCATCGCCCGCGAGCCCTCCATCGACGCGCGCTGGCTGGTGGTCGCCGGATGCGCGCCCGGTTCGGTGTGGTCGACCAGATAGCGGTGGGCGAGGTTGGCCCACTTCGCGGACTCGCGGACGAGTTCCACCTCGACGTCGGACTTCGCCCAGCGCATCCGGTCGACCCACGACTGGGACTCGACGTCGACGAACGTCGACAGCGCGGGCCCCTCGTAGCCCATGACGCCCGGCGCGCCGTCGGAGTCGGCGGCGACGGTCTCCGCGTCGAGGCCGTCCAGCATCTCGGCGGCCGTGGCGATGGGCTTCCCGCCGGGGTAGTCGAAGTAGTGGTGGACGTCGTCGATGCGCGGGTTCGGCTGGACCCGCTCCACTTCGAGTCGGGGGACGGTCACCTCGACGCGGTCGTCGGTCACCGCGAGGACGACCGGTCGCTCGGTCTGGATGTGGTCGAAGCCGGTGAGGTACTCGATGCTCGTGGCGCCGAACCAGACGCCGGCGTCGGCACCGGCATCGCCGATCCGCTCGCGGACGGCGGCGAGACGCTCTCTGAACTCCGATTCCGGCACACGCGTTGGCATGCGAGAGGGTTTGACGCGACGGGGGTAAAAGGATTGACCTGGGGGCAAGGCGCCCCGTGGACCTGCGTCAGGTGCCGACGGACGATGACGCCGGACGACGGCGACGGGCCACGGTCGTCACGACGGTGCCGGGCCGCCGGTCGCGGCGTCACTCGCCCTCGACGTAGCTGCTTCGCCCTTCGAGGACGACGTTCACGGTCGCGCCGGCGAGCATGACCACGCCGGCGAAGTAGAGCCACGTCAGGAAGACGAGGACGGTCCCGAGGAGGCCGTAGAGACCGAACTTGCTGGAACTGCCCGCGTAGACCTGGAATCCTGCCTGGAGGGCGAGCCAGCCGACGGCCGCGACGACGGTCCCAGGAAGCACCTCGCGGACGGACACGTCCACGGGCGGGAGCACGTAGTACAGCGGGAGGAAGGCGACGACGAGGCCGACGACGAGGGCCAGTCCGCCGACGAGGTCGAGGTACGGGACGTTCGCCAGTGCGGGCGCTCCCAGCACCGCGCCGACGCCGACCATCAGCGCCACGGCGAGCGCGACGCCGACGAGCGCCACGGTCCCCGTCTTCACCTCCTCGACGATGCCCGGGTTCGGCGAGGTCTCGTACACCTCCTCGAACGCGAGCACGAGTCCCCGGAACAGTTTCAGGGCGCTCCACAGCAGGACGGCGAGCCCGACGGCGGACGCGCCCGCCGTACCCTGCGTGTTGTCCACCGTCCGTTCGACGATGGTCGCACCCTCCGCGGAGAGGTACCGCTTGGTCACCTCGATGAGGGAGTCGGCGAACGCCTGGCCGCCGACCGCGGTCCCCACCGCCACCGCCAGCAACAGCAGCGGGAACAGCGAGATGAACGCGTAGTACGCGAAGCTCGCGGCGAGGAACGTGATGTTGCGTTCACGCGCGAGTCCGACGACCGACTGCACCGTCGAGACGAGGCCCGTGCCGGACTGCCCGCGTCTGGAGACGTCCATGCTGTACCCTCGACGGCCGCCGACAAGTTAGGTGTGGCTATCGGGGACGGTGGCGGCAGCCACGCCGGAGCGGCATCGACGGCCTGGACTCCGGCAACCCGCGCCGCACCCGGAACCTACTCGCCGCCGGAACGGCACGGTCGGGTATGGAGATAGACCCGGAGGAGGTGGGGTCGCTGTACCGGACGCTGGCGGGCGCGGTCGTTCCCCGGCCGGTCGCGTGGGTGAGCACGCGCTCGCCCGCCGGAGTGGACAATCTCGCGCCGTACAGCTTCTTCACGGTGGCGTCGGTCGCGCCGCCCGTGCTCCTGTTCGCCCCCGTCGACGGCCCAGACGGCCTGAAGGACACGCCGCGCAACGTCCGCGAGACGGAAGCGTTCGTCGTCAACGTCGTCACGGAACCGCAGTCGACGGCGATGAACGCCACCAGCGCGACGCTCCCGGCGGGCGAGAGCGAGTTCGACCACGCGGACGTCGAGCGCGCCGAGGCGACCGTCGTCGACGCGCCGCGGGTCGCGGACGCCCCCGTGGCCTTCGAGTGCTCGCTGTACGACTTGCTGTCGGTCGGCTCGTCGACGCTGGTCCTCGGCGAGGTCGAGCGCGTCCACGTCGACGACGACGTTACGACCGATGGGCGACTCGACGTGACGAAACTGGACGCGGTCGGTCGCCTCGCCGGCAACCAGTACGCTCGGACGGACGGCCGGTTCTCGATGGAGCGACCGCCGTAGTGTGACGGTCGGGTTGATAGCGAGACGTTCGGCAGAGAAGGAGCACGGACCGTCCGTCGGTTGGAGTCAGTCGTCGTCGGCCGCCGCACCGTCGCCCATGGCCTCGACGTCGGTCTCGATGCTCGGCGGGTACTTGCCCCGGTCGAGCACGAGGTCGCTCTGCGGGCGGGCCATGCAGGTGAGGGCGTACTCTTCGGCCTCCGCGTCGGTGAGGCCGCGGGCCGCGGGCTGGGTCACGTCCCCCTCGATTATCTTCGCCGAACAGGCGAGACACATGCCCACGCGGCAGGAGTACTCCTGGGCGATGCCCTCCTCGATGCAGCGGGAGAGGATGGTCTCCTTGTCGGAGACCTCGACGGTCTCGCCCGTCCCGACGAACTCGACGGTGTACTCGGTCATACGGCGCGATACGAACGACCCGTACTAAACGTTTTATCCACCGCTTCGACCTTCGTGAGAGGACAAAACCGTGGATAAAGAGTTTTCTCGTTCCCGTCACGTAGCGGAAGGTATGACTACACACGAGTACGACGTCGTCGTCGTCGGCGCGGGGACGTCGGGCTGTTACGCCGCCGCGACCGCCGCCCGGGAGAGCTACGACGTGGCGGTCGTCGAGCGCAAGACCGAGGAGGAAGCGGGACACATCGCCTGCGGCGACGCGCTGAAGGGCGCGGACGAGTTTCCCGAGGCCATCCCGAAGTCCCAGATCGAGTCGGCGTTCACCAACACCGACGTCGACCACGGCCGCTTCGAGATTCCCCAGGAGGACACGGTCCTGGAGATCCCCGTCCCCGGCGAACTCGCGGTCATCGACCGCTGGGAGTACGGCCGCAAGGTCATCGAGGGCGCGACGAAGGCGGGTGCCGACTTCCACTACGACACCGTCGTTCAGGACGTGAAACAGGACGAGACCGGTACGGTCACCGGCGTCCGCGCCACGTGCGACGGCGACGCCGTCGAGTTCGACTCCACCGTTCTCGTCGACGCCGCCGGGTCGCTCTCCATCCTCCAGGACAAGGCCGACCTCGCGGACGCGACCTTCGACACGAACGTCAACTACTCGCAGTTCTGCTCGGCGTACCGCGAGATCGTCCACGTCGACGAACCCGTCGAGTGGGACGACGCGCTCGTGTTCAAGCCGACCGACCGCGCGGCGGGCTACCTCTGGTACTTCCCCCGCACGGAGACGGAGATCAACGCCGGCCTGGGCTTCCAGATGACCGAGGAGCCGATGCACCTCGTCGACGACCTCAAGGAGGACCTCCAGAACCGGCCCGAGTTCGAGGGTGCGACCGTCGAGGACAAACTCGGCGCGGCGCTGCCGACCCGGCGTCCCTACGATTCGGCCGTGGCGCCCGGCTTCATGGCGGTCGGCGACGCCGCCGGCCACGTCAACCCGACCACGGGCGGCGGCATCGCGGGCGCAGCCTACGCCGGCAAGTACGCCGCCGAACAGGCGATGGAGGCCGTCGAGTCCGGTGACGTGAGCGAGGCCGCACTCTGGGAGTACAACGAGCGCGTCATGGACCACTTCGGCGCGCGCTACGCCGGCCTGGACGTGTACAACATCTTCACGACCGCGGTCGACGTCGACGACCTGATGGGGCTGCTCGGCGCGCTGCCCACCCAGAAGCTCTCGGAGGCGCTGTACTCCGGCAGCGCCAGCATCGGCTGGAAGCTGAAGCTCCGGACGGCGATCAGGTCCATCGGCCACTTCGACCTGGTCACCGACCTCTACCGCACCAAGAACCTCGCCGACGAGATCATCGACCACTACGAGCGTTACCCGGCCGACCCGCGCGGACTCCCCGCGTGGCAGGAGACGCGCGACTCGCTGCTCGACCGCGTCTACGAGACGACCGGTGCAGAACCGAAGTACTGAGCCGACGACCCTTCTCGATACGTCCCGGGTGGACTTCGTCCGCCGATACGCACGCTCGTCGCGTTCGTCCGTCGCGCGCCGGTCAGTTCAGGTCGCGGACGACGATCTGACCGTAGCTGTAGACCGTCACCTCGTAGTCGAGCACGGTGAAGACGACCTGGCCCCCGATCCGCGGCGACCCGTCTATCTTGTCGCTGAACAGGTTGTCGAGCGCGTCGGGGTCCATGATGTCGTACAAAGGCGTCCCGATGTCGGCAGGGTCGACCCCGGCCGCGTCCGCGATCGCCACCACGACCGCCGTGCTGAGCGGTTCGTCGTCGGCGTAGGTCGTGTACTGCGTCGCTCGCTCGGTGTTCTTCAGCGTTACCGCGTTCTCGTCGTTGACGTTTCCGTTCATGATAATCCTCGTTGTGCGTTGGATGTCGCGTGCCGCAGTTGCCTACTCCGTCCAAACCGGGCAGAGGAATATAAAAATTGCCGTGTGTCTTTGAAACGGTTGGAAGGATTTCACTATTGTGCGCCAGCCACAGAACCGGCCGTCAGTCGAGTCCGTAGTCACCCCCGTACTTCAGGAAGAAGTACACGAGCAGGAGGACTGACGCCATCGCCGAGACGGTGGCGACGCCGATGGTCTTGGCGCTGTTGGGGATGGACGGCACTGCTGCACCGTCCCCTTCGCCGCCGCCCGCGCCGACCGTTATGGTGCCGACCATCCCGGCCGACTCGTGCGGGATGCAGAAGTACCCGAACTCCCCTTCTGTCTCGAACGTGTACTCGTACGTCTCACCGCCGCCGATGTCGCCCTGGTCCGGATACGCCTGCCGGGCGGCGTCCTCGCCGTCGAACGGGCCGCCGCTGGCGAAGAACTCCGCCTCCTCCGGGATCTCGTCCTCGTAGGCGGTCACCGAGTGACCGACGGTGCCGACGTTCTCCCAGACGACGGTCGTTCCCGGGGCGACCGTCGCCTCCGCCGGTTCGTACACGAGAGCGTCGGTCATGTCGATGGTCTGCTGTTCCTGTGCGACTGCTTCACCGGCGGCGGCCGACGCTGCTGCTCCCCCGGTCATCGCGCGGAGGAAGCCGCGCCGTGTGGTACCCCCCATGGAACCCGAATCGACGTCCGGGGAAAAGCAACTTTCGCCCAACGAAGCTACTTTCCCCGCCGGGGCGTCGCCACGGGAACGCTGGCGGGGGTCCAACCTGTCGTCGTTCCGAGACGGGGATGGACAGGGATTTGTTCCCGCCCGCGGAACGGTCGGACATGGAGACGACGGACGCGTTCATCGGCCTCACCTGCGTCGACTGCGGCGAGACGTTCGACGCGGAGACGGCGACGCACCGGTGCCCGGACTGCGGGGGAATCCTCGACCCCGACTACGACTACGACGATATCGAACTCTCGCGTGAGGACCTGGCGGCCCGGCGGTTCGACACGATGTGGCGCTACGAGGAACTGCTGCCGTTCACGCGCGAATCGGCGGTCTCGATGGCCGAGGGCGCGACCGCGCTCGTCGACTGTCCCTCGCTCGCCGAGGAGATGGGCGTCGGGCGCGTGCTCATCAAGGACGAGGGTCGCAACCCGACGGGGACGTTCAAGGACCGCGGCCAGTCCGCAGCGGTGACGGCGGCGGTCCAGCACGGCGCGACCGACGTGGCGCTGAACTCGGCCGGCAACGCGGGCCAGGCCGCGGCCGCGTACGCCGCCCGGGCCGGCCTCGACTCCCACGTCTTCCTCCCGACGCGCGCCGGGTTCACGAACAAGGCGATGGTGAACGTCCACGGCGGCGACATGACCGTCGTGGAGGGGCGCATCGGCGACGCCGCCGCGGCCTACGAGGACGCGATGGCCGACGAGGACTGGTACTCGGTCAGGACGTTCGAGACGCCGTACCGCCACGAAGGGAAGAAGACGATGCTGTACGAACTGGTCGAGCAGAACGACTGGGCGGTTCCGGACGCCGTGGTCTACCCGACCGGCGGCGGCGTCGGCCTCGTCGGGATGCACAAGGCCGCGACGGAACTCCAGGAACTCGGACTGGTCGACGACGGCCCCGCGATGTACGCCGCCCAGGCCGAGGGCTGTGCGCCCATCGTCGAGGCGTTCGAGGCGGGTCGCGACGCCCACGAACCGTGGGAGACCCCGGACACTATCTGCGGCGGCATCGAGATCCCAGACCCCGGCGCTAGCCCGCTCGTCCTCGACGCGCTCCGCGAGAGCGGCGGCGGCGCGGTGGCGACCAGCGACGAGGACATCCTCGACGCGGCGGTGGCGGTCGCCCAGCAGGCCGGCGTCGAGATGGGCGCGACCTGCGCCGCGACCGCCAGCGGTGCCTGGGAACTCTCCCGGCAAGGCGCGTTCGACGAGGACGACACGGTCGTCCTGCTGAACACCGGCGCGGGCAACAAGGACGACGACATCCTCCGCAGCCACCTGATGAGCAAGGGCATCTGAGGACCGGACGGTCACCGACCCGCGACCGTCGTTCCTGCCGGCCCGCGACCCTCTTTCTCCGCCGCCCGGGCCCCTCTCACGATTGGACGCGCGTCGAGCCGACCGCACCGTCCGCGCCACTTCTACAAACATAGTTGCCTTACAGCAAACAGCATTTCACACGGATTTCCGTTAAAGTGAAAGCCGAACACCCGGAAGTGGGTGGTATGAGCGCAGATCAGGAACCGCAGTCGATCCGCTGTCTCGTCGCCAAGGTCGGTCTGGACGGTCACGACCGGGGCGCCCACGTCATCGCGCGGGCGTTCCGGGACGCCGGGTTCGAGGTCATCTACTCCGGCCTCCACAACGCGCCCGACGAGATCGTGCAGGCGGCGGTCCAGGAGGACGTGAACGTCCTCGGCATCTCCATCCTCTCCGGCGCGCACAACACGCTCGTCCCCAAAGTCATCGAGGGGCTGAAGGAGTACGACGCGTTCGACGACACGCTCCTGCTGGTCGGCGGCGTCGTCCCCGACGACGACAAGGAGGAACTCAAGGAGGCGGGCGTCGCCGAGGTGTTCGGTCCCGGGACGCCGATGGAGCAGACCATCGAGTTCGTCCGCGAGAACGCGCCCGAGCGATGAACGCCGAGCAGGGCGACCTCGTCGACGAGCTACTGGACGGCAAACACCGGGCGCTCGCGCGGGTCATCACCAAGATCGAGAACCGCGAGCCGGGCTACCGCGACCTCGTCTCCGAACTGCACGCGCACACCGGCACCGCCGACGTCGTCGGCGTCACCGGCAGTCCCGGCGCGGGCAAGTCGACGCTCGTCGACAAGGTGGCCAACCGCTACCGCGAGCGGGGGCTGACGGTCGGCGTCATCGCCGTCGACCCCTCCTCGCCGTTCACCGGTGGCGCCGTCCTCGGCGACCGCATCCGGATGGCGAGCAACGTCGGCGACATGGACGTGTTCTTCCGCTCGATGAGCGCCCGCGGGAGCCTGGGCGGCCTCTCGACGGCGACGACGGACGCCGTGAAGGCGCTCGACGCCTTCGGCAAGGACAAGATCATCATCGAGACCGTCGGCGCGGGCCAGAACGAGATCGACGTGGTGAAGACCGCCGACACCGTCGCCGTGCTGGTCCCGCCGGAGAGCGGCGACAACGTCCAGATGCTGAAGGCCGGCATCCTGGAGATCGGCGACGTGTTCGTCGTCAACAAGGCCGACCTGAAGGGCGCCGACCGGACGGTCCAGGAGCTCACCGAGATGATCGAACTGCGCGACGGCTACGGCGCGAACCTGGAGTTCCCGGGCGAGGTCGACGGCGTCGAGGACTACGACTGGAAGCCCCAGGTCGTCGAGACCGTCGCCAAGGACGGCGACGGCGTCGACGAGTTCCTCGACGTCCTCGCCGAGCATCGCGACGTCCTCGAATCCACGGGGATGAAGGAGGCGAAGGCCCGCACGCGCTACGCCGAGGAGATACGCACGCTGCTGCGCGAGGACCTCGGCGACCTCGTCGAGGCGGAACTCGACGACCAGGGCGGGATGGCGGCGTTCGTCGACGCCGTGCTGGCCCGTGAGACCGACCCGTACGCGGTCGCGGCTGACGTCCTCGCCCCCGTCGAGGACTGCATCGACGAGGCCTGACGACGCCGCGATACCGCTCGTTTCTCCCGGCGACCGCTACGGACTGGCACAACGGCTAAACCCGGCGACGTTGGTTGTTCGTACATGAAGCTCCGGAGACTCGCCACTGCCGTCGCCGGTGGACTCGGCGCGACGGCGGTCGCGAACAGGACGCTCGCCCGGCGTGCCGACCCGCTCGACCCGCCGCTGGAGGGCCACCAGGGCACCTATCGCTGGCGCGGGTTCGACGTGGCGTACACGGAGGCCGGCGACCCCGCCGACCAGGACGTCCTCCTGCTCCACGGGGTCCACGCCGCCGCGTCGAACAAGGAGTTCGACCAGGTGTTCGACCAGCTATCGAAGACCTACCACGTCGTCGCGCCTGACCTGCCGGGGTTCGGACGCTCGGCGCGCCCGCCCGTGAACTACACGGCGCCGCTGTACGTCGACTTCGTCACCGCGTTCGCCGACGACTTCGTCGACGACGCCATCTGCGTCGCCTCGTCGCTGTCGGGCGCGTACGCGGTGCTCGCCCAGCGCGAGACGGGCGCGTTCGCCCGCCTGGAACTCATCTGTCCCACCGCCGACACCACGAAGCAGCGGCCCTGGCTGCGCACGCTCCTCCGGTCGCCGCTCGTCGGCACCGGGCTGTTCAACGCGCTGGCGAGCAAGCGCTCCATCCGGCGGTTCAACGACCGCGACGGCTACTACAGCGAGGTGTCGTACACCGAGCGCGACGTCGACCACCAGTGGCAGGCCGCCCACCAGCCGGGCGCGCGGTTCGCGCCCGCCTCCTTCGTCGCGGGCTACCTCGACCCCGACGCGGACCTCGGCGCGGAGCTCGCCGCGCTCGACGTGCCGGTGACGCTGGTCTGGGGGCGGGAGGCGGCGGTGACGCCGCTCTCGGAGGGCGAGGAACTGGCCGACCGCGGGGACACCCGTCTCGTCGTGTTCGACGAGACGCGACTGCTTCCCCACGCCGAGCACCCCGGTCCGTTCCTCGACGTGCTGTTCGACGAACTCGCGCCGATGGAGGAGCCCGGATAGGGAACCACGGACGTTCTCGCGAACGGACGATAGTTTCACACGGTCCTGTAGGGTATCTAACGCTATGGCCGAGGTTGTGAGCGCCGCCGACTGGCCCCTGTTCGGCCTCTGTCTCGTCGCCGCGACGCTCGGGTTCTACCTGGACCCGGAGAACGCGCTGGTCGTCGCCGCCGTCATCCTCTGGGGCATGCTCGTCGTCCGGGGGGAGGTCCGCAGGGGATACGAAGACGTATAGAGGCAGAACCGGACGGCTGAACGGCCGGTACTCCTTTCGAGAAAGAAGCAAAATCGGCGGGCTCGGAAAACGAGGTCGGGGCTCAGCGCGGCTCGAAGACGAGGACGCGCTCGCCGGTCGTCTGGGTCTCGCCGACCGCGGGCGCGACGGTCATCCCGACGGCCACGTCGTCGCCGACGAGTTCCGCGCCGTCGGCGTCCCGGACCTGGCCCGTCAGGCGGACCGGGCCGAAGTCGACGACCGCCGTGACGTAGGGCGTCTCGTCCTCGAACGACGGCGGGGCGACGGCGATCTCGGTGAACGTCGCCACCTCGCCGGCGTCGGGCAGCGGGGCCTCCGCCAGGTCGGTCGCGCCGCAGTCGGGGCAGACCCGGCGCGGCGGCAGCGACCCGTGGCCGTTCTCGCACTCCAGGTAGAAGCCGTCGCCGTCCTCGACGGCGTCCAGCCAGTCGTCGTAGCCCTCGTCGTGGTAGTCTGCGTCGGTCATTCTTCCACCTCCAGGACGTGGACGGTGGTGCTGGCGACGGTGCCGCCGGCGTTGTGCGTCACGCCGAGGTCGGCGTCCGGCACGGCGTCGCTGTTGGGGTGGTCGCCCCGCAGGATACGGGTCATCTCGACGATCTGGGACGTCCCCGTCGCGCCGACCGGGTGGCCCTTCGCCTTGAGGCCGCCGGAGAGGTTCACCGGGCGGTCGCCGTCGCGGGTCGTCTCCCCGCGGCGCGCTGCGCCGACGGCCTCGCCGGGTGCGTAGAAGTCCAGCGCCTCCAGCGCGAGCACCTCGGCGATGGTGAAGCAGTCGTGGACCTCGGCGACGTCGACGTCCGTCGCGTCGACGCCGGCGTCGGCGTACGCCTCCTCGGCGGCGCGCTCGGCCGCGGGCGTCCGCGCGAGGTGGCCGCGACCCTGGAGCGCCATCCGGTCGCCGCCCTGGCCGGTGCCGGTGACGGTGACCGGAGCGTCGACGTCGTGCTCTGCGGCGTACTCCTCGCTGACGAGGACGGCCGCGCTCGCGCCGTCCGTGATGGGGCACGCGTCGTAGAGGCCGAGTGGACTGGCGACCGTCGGCGCGTCGAGCGCCTCCTCGACGGTGATCTCGCGCTGGAACTGCGCGAACTCGTTCGGCAGCGCGTTCTCGTGGTTCTTCACCGCGACGTGTGCGAGGTCCTCCTCCGACCCGCCGTACTCGTCGAAGTACGCCCGCGCCATCAGCGCGTACGCGCCGGGGAACGTCATCCCGGCCCGCACCTCGAAGAGGTCGTCGGCGGCGATGGCCAGCGCCTCCGTCGTCCTGGCGGTGCCGAGGTTGTTCATGCGTTCGGCGCCGCCGACCAGCACGACGTCGGCCTCGCCGTTGCGCAGGTCCTTCACGGCCTGGCGCACCGCCGTCCCGCTGGACGCGCACGCGCTCTCGTAGCGGGTCGCCGGCGCGCGGACGCCGGCCGCCTCCGCCATCAGCGGCCCCTGGTGGCCCTGGTGCTCGGCGAGTTCGCCCATGAAGTTCCCGTAGTACAGCTCCTCGACGTCGTCGCGGTCCACGCCGGCGTCGTCGAACGCCGCCGCGGTGGCCTCCGCGAAGAGGTCCCGACCCGTCCGCTCGGGATGTTCCCCGAAGTGCGTGAGCCCGACGCCTGCTATCCGAACGCCTGTCATGAATCGGCGTACGCGCCGGACAGTTAAGAAAGGCTTCCCTTCGGCGATACCTGTCGGAGGGGCCGGAAACCGCGTTACAGCAGCCCCTCGTCGTCCAAGCGCTGGACGGCCTCCTCGATGCGCTCGACGCTGTTGGCGTAGGACATCCGCGCGTACCCCGGCGCGCCGAAGGCGCTCCCGGGGACCGTCGCGACCTGCGCCTGCTCGATGGCGTCCTCGCACCACTGCCGGTCGTCGTCTGCCACGGGGAGCATGGCGTAGAACGCGCCGTCGGGCGTCGCGACGTCCACGCCGTGGTCGTCGAGGAGTTCGACCAGGCGGTCGCGGCGCTCCTCGAACGCTTCGACCATCTGCTCGACCTCGTCGTCGGTGTTCTGCAGGGCCTCGACGCCGGCGTGCTGGACGAAGTTGACGGCCGAGGAGACGGAGTGGGAGTGGAGCTTCGCGGCCTGCGAGACCAGTTCCTCGGGCGCGGCGAAGTAGCCGAGCCGCCACCCCGTCATCGAGTAGGCCTTCGAGAAGCCGTTGACGGTGATGGTGCGCTCGTACATGTCGTCGAGCGTCGCGAGGCTGGTCGGGTCGACTCCGTAGGTGATGCGCTCGTATATCTCGTCGCTGATGACCGTCACGTCGTGGTCGACCGCGAGGTCGCGGACGCCCTCCAGCGCGGCGTCGGAGTAGACGGCGCCAGTCGGGTTGCTCGGCGAGTTGACGACGAGCAGCTCCGTCTCGTCGGAGACGGCGTCGGCGAGGTCGTCGAGCGCCGGTTCGAGCTGGAAGTCGTACGGCGAGAGGTCGACGCGGTTCAGGTCGCCGCCGGCGAGCTTCACCATCGCCTCGTAGGAGACCCACGCCGGGTCGAGCAGGACGACCTCGTCGCCGTCGTCGACGACCGACTGGACGGCTTCGTAGAGGGCCATCTTCGCGCCGGGCGTGACGACGACGTTCTCGGCCTCGTAGTCCAGCCCGTCGCCCTGGAGCTTCTCGGCGACGGCCTCTCGCAGCGCGGGGATGCCGTTCGACGGCGCGTAGCCGGTGTGGCCCTCGGCCATCGCCGTCTCGCAGGCGTCCACGATGTTGTCCGGCGTCGGGAAGTCGGGTTCGCCCACGCTGAGGTCGACGACGTCCTTGCCCTCGGCCTCGAGCTGGGAGGCGAGGTTGCTGATTGCAAGCGTTGCACTCGGTTCGACTCGCTGGATGCGTTCGGAGAAGTTCATAGTTCCTCGACGAGATCGACCGCGCTCTCGACGGCGCGCGCGCCGTAGTCGGTGCGGTCGCGTGCTTCTTCGGCGGACATCCCTGGACCCGTGATGCCGAGCGCGACCGGGGTGTCCCGGTCGAGGCTCACGTCGGTCAGCTTCCCCGCCGCGGCGTCGGCGATGACCTGGTCGTGGTCCGTGTCGCCGGTGACGATGCAGCCGAGGACCGCGACCGCGTCCACGCCCGGCCGGCGGGCGAGGCGGTCGGCGGCCAGCGGCGTGTCGTACGCCCCGGGGACGTGCAGCGTCTCGACGACGTCCGCACCGCGTTCCTCGGCGGCTTCGCGTGCCGACTCCTCCATCTGCTCGGTTACCGACGCGTTGAACTCCGCGACGACGAGTCCGAGGGATACCATGTGTGCGGGGAGGCCAGCGCGCCTAAAAGAACTACCGCTCTCCGCAAGCTTCGAGGCGGAACGCTCCGGAACCCATCCGCCAGGGCGGTGCGCTCCGGAAAGCTTGTTACCCCCTGTCCGCATGTGAGCAAACGATGAGTACGAGCGAACGCCCTGAATCGCTCCTCGACGCCCTGCGGCGACGGAATCCGACGGCCGTCGCCCTGGTCGCCGTCACCCTCGCCGCACTCGCCCTCCGCCTGTTCGAGCTCGGCGACCGGGCCGCCCACTGGGACGAGGCTCGGGTCGGCTACTGGATCCTCAAGTACCAGGAGTACGGCACCTGGGAGTACTACGCCCCGATCCACGGGCCCTTCTTCCCGCAGGTGAACCGCCTCCTGTTCATGTTCTTCGGCGCGAGCGACTTCCTCGCGCGCCTCCCGGTCGCCGTCGTCACCGGACTCCTCCCGCTGGCGGCGTGGCTATACCGCGACCACCTCGACGACGCCGAGATGGTCGCGCTCGGCGTCTTCCTCGCCGTCAACCCCATCCTGCTGTACTACTCGCGGTTCATGCGCAACGACGTCCTGCTCGCGGCGTTCATGCTCTTCGCTCTCGGATTCTACCTCCGGGCGCACGCGACCCGGAAGGTCCGATACCTCTACCTCGGCACCGCCGCCCTCGGCCTGGGGTTCACCACGAAGGAGAACGTCCTCCTCTACGTGCTGTCGTGGCTCGGCGCGACGGCCCTGCTGCTCGACCACCGCCTCTACCTCGCGCGCAACGGGGAGCGCGAGTGGACCGGCGTGCTCGCGGACGAGGTCGCCGCGACCGCCCGCGGTCTGTGGTCGTGGGGGCCCCACCTCCTGCTCGCCGTCGTCGAGTTCTTCGCCATCGTTGTCTACTTCTACGCGCCGCGTCGTCCCGTCGATGGGGCCGGCATCGTGGACGCGATGGGCGACCCCACGCTCTGGCCGCCGGTCGTCGCGGAGGCCACCGTCGGGTCGTGGAAGAAGTTCGCCGGCCAGTGGGCGCAGAGCCACGGCCACCCCTACCTGCCGTACCTGGAACACTTCGTGAACGTGCTCGAACAGGGCGCGCTCCCGCTGCTCGCGTTCGCGGTCGTCGGCTTCCTCGTCGCGCGGTACGTCGACGACCGCCCGCGGGACCTCGTCTCCTTCGCGTTCTACTGGGGTGCGGTGAGCGTCCTGGGCTACCCCCTCGTGACCGACATCAAGGCGCCGTGGGCGACGGTCCACGCCCTCGCGCCGCTGGCCATCCCCGCGGCCGTCGGCGCCGCAATGCTCTACCGCTGGACGCGGGAGGCCTACGAGGACGACGACACCGTGAGCGCCGCGCTGGCGGCCGTCCTCGTCCTGGTCGTCGCGTGGCAGGTCGCCGTCCCCATGGTCGGCGCGGTGTACGTCAGCCCCCAGGAGGAGCAGATCGACCCGCCGCTCTCCGAACCGGAGAAGAACTACATCGTCCAGTTCGGCCAACCCGCGACGGGCATCGATTCGACGCTGGACTCGGTCCGGTCCGTCGCGCGCGCCAACGAGGGCACCGACGTGCTCTACTACGGGTTCATCAACGACCAGAGCAAGTACGTCTTCTACGTCCCCGACGAGGGCGACAACGAACAGATACCCGCCGCCCCCGGCTGGTACAACCGCCTGCCGCTGCCGTGGTACACGGAACTCGCCGACGCGAACGTCCAGAGCACGAAGGACGTGGCGGACCTGGAGGGTGACACCCCGCCGGTGGTCATCACGCGCACGGAGAAGGCCGAGAACGTCTCGGCCTACCTGGACGGCTACGCGCGCTACGACCACGAACTGACCGTCGTCGGCAGCGAGACGACCATCTTCGTCGACCGGGACGCGTTGCAGTCGGCGCGGAGCGGGTCCGCCTGATTCGGTGTCGAGGGGATTCGCACTGAAGGCACGGGAACGTGGGGCGGCTACGAGTCCGCGGGAAGGGGAGGATGCGGCACTTCGTCGGCTGTCGTCAGGGTCTTTGCACCCCACACTGCGACGAGGACGCCCACGAGAACGAACCACAGCGGGTAGTAGATGATCTCCGGAACAACGATGACTTCGGCGGTGAAGTTCACCCAGCCGTGCAGGAGGATGATGCCGAGGATGCTGCGCTCAGTGTTGTTGTAGATCCACGTGAACGTCGGCGACAGGGCGACGATGCCGAGCGTGAACAGCCAGAACTCTGTCGTCGCGAATCCCACCGAGTCGTGCTGGTACGACCCCTCGATGAAGAACAGCGGGAGGTGCCAGACCGACCAGACGACCCCCAGGATGACGCTCGCACTCAACGCCGACCAGCGCAACTGGAGTCGGTCCAGCGCGTAGCCTCGCCACCCCAGTTCCTCCAGGAGCGGTGGGAGCGTCGCGAAGAACAGCGCCGGAAGTATCGCGAGCGGGTCGACGCCGAATCGGCTCACGCCCTCTCCCCACGCCGGCCCCGCACCGCCGGCCAGGAGGTCGACGACCCCCGCCAGGAGGGTCACGCCCAGTGGCACCAGCAGGATGACGGCGAACCCCCGTGTCCCGAACCGTCGGACGTTGGTGACGCGGTTCCAGAAGTCCGCTCGGCCACGCTCGTCGTAGACGAGGTAGACGAACGCGATACCGGCAACGCCCGGGCTCGCGAGCCCCGCCAGGAGCAACAGCGCCCCCGTCGCACTGTCGAAGCTCACGCCGAGGACGATAGCGGGCAGCCAGAAGACCCAGGTCACCCCGACTGCGGCGGTGAGGAACAGCCACGGACGTCCGACGGCGATAGTGGTCTCGCCGACCGTTCGCTCGGACGTTTCATGGGCGGATTGCGCTGCGGAACTTCTCCTCATCGAGTGACGTAGGGCAGGAAGCAACTTGTACCCGCCCGTCGGCTCACGGGTAACTCCGGCGAGCAGCGTACCGGTACGTCGGGGCGCTCATCGTGCGTTGGAAATCGCTACTTTCCTTCGGGGGTTCGTTGCGTACCCTGACAAGCACGGCTCCGCGCGTCGACTGCGGTGAGCACTGCGTGTCAGCCGTGCGGACGCCGCCCGGATCCGATTACACGAACGTGCCTATCCAGCGGTGAAGTTGGCAAATCTTATGCAGGCCCGACGATAACTGGGTGGTGATGAGCAGGCTCGACGAACCGCCGACGCTCGGCGTCGTCGGGGGCGGACAGCTCGGCCGGATGCTGGCCGAGGCCGCGTCCCCGCTCGGCGTCGAACTGGTCGTGCTGGACCCGACGCCGGACTGTCCCGCTGCCCCGGTCGCCCGCGAGCAGATCGTCGGCGACTTCGACGACGCCGACGCGCTCGACGAACTCGCTGCGCGCTCGGACGCGCTGACCTTCGAGATAGAACTCGCCGACCCCGACCTGCTGGAGCGGGTCGGCGAGGAACACGACGTGCCGGTCCACCCCGACCCGGCGACGCTGCGGACCATCCAGGACAAGCTGGTCCAGAAGCGTCGCCTGCAGGACCGCGGGGTGCCGGTGCCGGAGTTCCGCGCCGTCGACGACCGCGAGGACCTGCTCGCGGCCGGCGAGGAACTCGGTTACCCGATGATGGTGAAGGCGCGCCGCGGCGGCTACGACGGCCGGGGCAACGTCCCCGTCGAGAGCCCTGACGACGTCGACGACGCGCTGGCCGAACTCGACGGCGACCTGATGGTCGAGGCGTTCGTTCCCTTCGAACGCGAACTCTCGGTCATCGCCGCGAAGGGCGACGGCGAGGCTGCGACGTTCCCCGTGGGCGAGAACGTCCACGAGGAAGAGATCCTCCGGGAGACGGTCGTTCCCGCGCGCGCACCCGAGGGCGCTCGCGAGCGCGCAGAGGAGGTCGCGTTCGACGTCCTCGACGCGATGTCCGGGCGCGGCGTGTACGGCATCGAACTGTTCGAGCGCGAGGACGGCGAAATCCTCGTCAACGAGATCGCCCCGCGGCCGCACAACTCCGGCCACTACACCATCGAGGGGGCGCTCACGTCCCAGTTCGAACAGCACGTCCGCGGCGTCCTCGGCTACCCGCTCGGGGCGACGGACCTGCGCGGCCCGGTGGCGATGTCGAACGTGCTCGGCGACGTCGACGAGGCACAACCCGCCGCGCTGACGGGCGTCGACGACGTGCTCGCGACTCACGGTGCGAACGTCCACTGGTACGGGAAAGACGAGGTGCGGCCCCTGCGGAAGATGGGGCACGTCACCCTCGTCGGCGAATCGTCTGCCAGCGACCTGCTGGCCGAAGCGCGCGACTGCACCGACACGCTCACCTTCCGCTGATAGCCATGCCCACCGCAGATTCAGTCACCGACCTGATCGAACAGTTCGAAGCCGAGGCCGACCGCGACCGTTCGCCGGAGGCGACGCCGGACGTCGGCATCGTCATGGGGAGCGACTCCGACCTCGACGTGATGGCCGGGACCGACGACTCGGCGGGCGCGTACGACGCGCTCACGGAACTCGGCTTCGAGGAACTCACCGACTACGACGACCCGCCCGGGTCGCGGTTCACCTTCGAGACGTTCGTCGTCTCCGCGCACCGGACGCCGGAACTGATGTACGCCTACGCCGAGACCGCCGAGGACCGCGGCCTCGACGTCGTCATCGCCGGCGCGGGCGGGAAGTCGGCCGACCTCCCGAACATGACGGCGTCGCTCGCCTACCCCCTGCCGGTCGTCGGCGTTCCCGTCCAGGAGAAGTCCGTCTCGTCGGTCATCGGCATGCCGACCGGCGCGCCCATCGTCGCCGTCGACGCGGGGAAGTCGTTCAACGCCGCGCTGTCGGCGGTTCAGATCCTCGCGCGTGAGCACGACGAGCTTCGCGACCGACTCGTCGAGTACCACGACGCGTTGCAGGAAGACGTCGGCGACGTCTCGCGCCGCCTGCACGAATCGGGAACGTCGACGTTCCAGGGTCGCGAGTAGCCGACGTCGGTCGCGTTTCGCGGTTTTTCTGCCCGTTCTCCTGTCGCCTCGCTGTGGGGAAATGTCGTCTTGCGTGATGGAAAGCGTCAATTGTCGTATCCTCGGGAAAGCCGGTCTCTACCTCCTGAATCGAAAGAATCAACGCTTATAGGGGTGCGCTCACAAAACACCGCCTGCTAGGAGATACCGGTATGAATCCATGGGTAGCCATTGGCGCGCTGGCGTTGGTGGGGCTCCTCATTCCACTCGGGATGATGGCGGTGTCGAGCCTCCTCAGGCCAAGCGTTCCAGAAAAAGGAAAAACAACCGTGTACGAGAGCGGTGAGGTCCCAACCGGGACGACGCGGATCCGCTTCAACATCCAGTACTACATGGTCGCACTGCTGTTCCTCGTGTTCGACATAGAGACGGTCCTGATATTCCCCTGGACCGTCATCTATCGGTCGGCCATCGAGGGTGGCGTCGGCCTCGCCACAGTACTGGTCCCGATGTTGGTGTTCATCGCCGTGCTCGTCGTCGGGCTCGCGTGGGCCTGGCGCAACGGTGCCGTGCGGTGGGTGCGGAGCCCCCGCAGTTCGCAACGGAGAGTGGAACAATGAGCAACGAGCCACGGGAGTCCATACAAACGAGTACAGACCCGCAGACGAAGACCCGACAGGCCCGCATGGGTGAGGGCGTCGACAACCGGTTCAACTCGACGCTTCGGGAGGCGTTCGGCTCCTCGCCGTTCATCCTCACGAAGTTCGACAAGTTCATGAACTGGGTGCGGGGGTCGTCGATGTTCATGCTGCAGTTCGGTATCGCGTGCTGCAGCCTGGAGATGATGCACACGTACGCCGTGAAACACGACCTGGACCGGTTCGGGTCGGGCGTGCCGCGGGCGTCGCCGCGGCAGGCCGACGTGATGATCGTCCCCGGCACCATCGTCTCGAAGTTCGCGCCGCGGATGAAGCGCGTCTACGACCAGATGCCCGAGCCGAAGTTCGTCGTCAACATGGGGTCGTGCTCCATCAGCGGCGGGCCGTTCCAGGAGGGGTACAACGTCATCAAGGGCGCCGAGGAGGTCATTCCCGTGGACATCAACGTCCCCGGCTGCCCGCCGCGTCCGGAGGCGCTCATCTACGGCGTCGTCAAGCTCCAGGAGCGCAACGCCAACGGCGAGACCAGCCCCGTCACCGTGAAGCCGTACGAACTGGAGCAGTTCGGCGACATGGAGCGCGACGAGGTCGTCGACAAGCTCGCCGACCAGATCGACGACGACACGCTCGCCATGCGGTACAACTGGAGTGACTCGCCATGAGCACCGGAACGGAGCTACCCGACACGGTAGAGACGCTCGACGGCGACGAGCTCGCCGACCTGCTCGGCGACCACGTCATCGACCGCGAGGAGCACCTCAACGCGCCGGCGTTCGTCGTCCGCCCGGACGAGGTTCAGGCGACGCTGCGGACGCTGCGCGACGAGGCCGGCTTCGACCACCTCTCGATGGTCACCGCACAGGACTACGAGGACCGCTACGAGAGCATCTACCACCTCAAGAAGTACGACGACCCGACCCAGGAAGTGAGCGTCGTCGTGCCGACGGATCCGGAGAACCCCGTCAGCGAGACGGCGGAGCCGGTCTACCGGACCGCCGACTGGCACGAGCGCGAGGCCTACGACCTGGTCGGCGTCGAGTACGAAGGCCACCCCGACCTGCGGCGCATCCTCCTGCCGGAGACGTGGCAGGGCCATCCCATGAGTTCGGACTACGACCAGGACCGGCCCCAGATCGTCACCCTGGAGGAGCACAAGAACCCGCTGCAGGACGACCACCGCGCGGGTGGCCAGGACACGATGTTCCTCAACATCGGTCCGCACCACCCGGCCACGCACGGCGTGCTCCACCTGAAGACCGCGCTCGACGGCGAGCAGGTCGCAGACGTGGAGCCCGACATCGGCTACCTGCACCGCTGCGAGGAGCAGATGGCCCAGAACGGCACCTACCGGCACCAGATCATGCCGTACCCCGACCGCTGGGACTACGCGTCGGCGGGCCTGCTCAACGAGTGGGCGTACGCCCGCGTCGCGGAGGACCTCGCGGACATCGACGTCCCGGAGTACGCGCAGGTCATCCGGACGATGGGCGCCGAACTCTGTCGCATCGCGTCGCACATGCTGGCGCTCGGGACGTTCTGTCTCGACGTCTACGGCGACTTCACCGCCATCTTCATGTACGCGATGCGGGACCGCGAGAAGGTCCAGAACATCCTCGAGGACCTCACGGGCCAGCGGATGATGTTCAACTACTTCCGGCTCGGCGGGGTCGTCTGGGACCTCCCGGAGCCGCGCGAGGAGTTCTTCGACAAGACCCGGGACTTCCTCGAGGACCTCCCGGAGGCGCTGGAGGAGTACCACGACCTCATCACCAGCAACGAGATCTTCCAGGTCCGGACGGTCGGCACCGGCATCCTGGAGCCGGAGACCGCCAAGCAGTACGGCGTCACCGGTCCCGTCGCCCGGGCGTCGGGCATCGACTACGACCTGCGCCGCGACGACCCCTACGGCTACTACGACGAACTCGACTGGGACGTCGTCACGGAGGACGGCTGCGACAACTACTCGCGGCTGCTCGTCCGGATGCGCGAGGTCGAGGAGTCGGCGAAGATCATCGAGCAGTGCGTCGACCTGCTGGAGGACTGGCCGGAAGAGGAGCGCGACATCCAGGCCAACGTCCCCCGGACGCTCAAGCCGGACGCCGACAAGGAGATCTACCGCTCCGTCGAGGGCGCGAAGGGCGAACTCGGCATCTACATCCGCGCGGACGGCACGGACAAACCCGCGCGGTTCAAGATTCGCAGCCCGAGCTTCAGCAACCTCTCGGCGCTGGCGGAGATGTCCGAGGGCGAGTACGTCCCGGACCTCGTCGCCACGCTCGGTAGCCTCGACGTGATCCTCGGGGAGGTGGACCGATGAACCTCCTCGTCCCGCTCCAGGCGAACGGGCAGACGCTGCTCCCCGAGACCGTCGGTCGCGCGCTGTTCGGCAGCCAGATGAGCGGCTGGCAGGAGCTGGTCTCGGCGTTCATCGCCGCGTTCATCGTCGGCAACATCATGCTGGCGATGACCGGCGTCGCCGGCCCGTGGGCGAAGCGGAAGATCACGGCGGCGTTCACCGACCGCATCGCGGTCAACCGCGTCGGGCCCTTCGGCCTGCTCATCATCGTCGCCGACGCCGTCCGCCTGCTGAGCAAGGAGCTCATCATCCCGGACGGCGCGGACCGTCCGGCGTACGACGCGGCACCGATCGTCGTGGCGGGGTCGGCGCTGCTCGGCTTCGCCGTCATCCCGATGGGCTCTATCTTCGGCGTCAACCTGCAACTGGCCGACCCCGAGACCGGTCTGGCGTACGTCTTCGCCGTCGCGTCCATCGCGACGCTCGGTCTGACGATGGGCGGCTACGCGTCGAACAACAAGTACTCGATGATGGGCGCGCTCCGCGCGGTGGCACAGAACATCGCGTACGAGATCCCGCTCGTCATCACCGCGGCGTCGGTGGTCATCTTCACCGGCACGCTGCAGACGAGCGAGATCGTCGCCCAGCAGCAACAGACGCTCATCAGCCTCGGCGGTCTCTCGATTCCGTCGTGGTACGCGTTCGTCAACCCGTTCGCGTTCGTGCTCTTCGTCGTGGCGAACCTCGCGGAGGTCGGCCGTAATCCGTTCGACATCCCCGAAGCGCCCACCGAGATCGTTGCGGGGTACCAGACGGAGTACTCCAGCGTCTACTTCGTCCTGTTCTACCTGGGCGAGTTCCTGCACATCTTCCTCGGCGGCGCTATCATCGCCACCGTCTTCCTGGGCGGCCCGGGTGGCCCGGTCCTGCCGGGCTTCATCTGGTTCGTCATCAAGATCTGGGCCGTCTTCCTGTTCACGCAGTGGGCGCGCTCGGCGGTGCCCCGGCTCCGCATCGACCAGCTGATCGAGATCGGCTGGAAGGGCATGCTCGTGCTGTCGTTCGCGAACCTGGTCCTCACGGCCATCATCGTGGGGGTGATGCTATGATCGGACTGCTCAAATCGATGGCAACCACGATGAAGCACGCACTGGACGGGTCCACGTTCACGGTCGAGTACCCGGACGTGGCACCCGAAGTGAGCCCCCGGTTCCGCGGGGTGCACAAGTTCAGCCAGGAGCGCTGCATCTGGTGTCGCCAGTGCGAGAACGTCTGTCCGAACGACACGATCCAGATCGTGATGGACGACCAGCGAAACGGCGAGCAGTACAACCTCCACATCGGACAGTGCATCTACTGTCGGCTGTGCGAGGAGGTCTGCCCCGTCGACGCCATCCTGCTCACGCAGAACTTCGAGTTCACCGGCGACACGAAGGACGACCTGGTGTACAACAAAGAACAGCTGAAGAACGTACCGTGGTACAAGGACATCGACCCGCTCGAATCACGCGAACCGGACCGCGGTGCGTGGATCGGCGAAGGCGAAGGCGAGGTCGACTACCAGTGAACGCGCCCGTCTCGAAATGTTGAAAGGGCGTTTATACGAACCAACAAGGTGATTCAAATGGTATACGAGATGCTCGCGTTCGGGCTGTTCGCCCTGGTGACAGTGGCGAGTAGTCTGGGCGCAGTCCTGGTGCGGGACGTGTGGCACTCCGCGCTACTGCTCGGCGTGTCGCTGCTGAGCTTCGCCGTCCATTACGTGATGTTACAGGCGGAGTTCGTCGCAGCGATGCAGATCCTCGTCTACGTCGGCGGTGTGCTGATACTCATCACGTTCGCCGTGATGCTCACACGTCAAGCAAGTACAGAGGAGGTGACCAACGCATGACCTCGAGACCGCAGACGCGCGACGCGTCGACCCTGCTGCCGGGTCTCGTCGCCGTGGCGCTGTTCGGCGTGCTCGCTGTCGTGTTCCTGGGCGCGTCGTTCGGCGACGCCGTCGGATTCCCACCCGGAGCGAACATCACCGCTAGCATCGGCTACGCGATGTTCAACATCTTCGGGATCGGCGGCGACCAGATCGTCGAAAGCGAGGGATTCCTCATCGCGTTCGAGATAATCGACCTCGTGCTCGTCGCAGCCCTCGCGGGCGCGGTGATGCTCGCCCGCCGCGAGACCGACGAGGAGTCGTCCGCGGTGCGGGCCGACGGTGGCCGCAAGGGAGGTAACGACTGATGGTAGTCCCGATAGAGAACTACCTGCTCCTCTCGGCCGCCGTGTTCTGCACGGGGCTGTTCGGTATCCTCACCCGGCGGAACGCGCTGATGTTCCTCATCAGCGTCGAGCTGATGCTGAACGCCGCGAACATCAACCTCGTCGCGTTCTCCTACTACCACGGCAGCCTGACGGGTCAGACGTTCAGCCTGTTCACGCTGGCGCTGGCCGCCGCCGAGGTCGCGGTCGGGATCGGCATCATCCTCGTGCTGTATCGCAACTTCAACGACGTCGACGTGACCAAGGCGACAACGATGAGGTGGTAAGATGGTGGAAACGGCATTCGAACTGGTTCCGGTCATCGCGCTACTGCCGTTCGTATCGTTCCTGATCGCCCTGTTCGCCGGCGAGTTCGCCCGGAAGATGCTGCCGAAGGGCGGTGCGCTCCCTGGCATCCTCGCCACAGGCGGGTCGCTGCTGCTGTCGCTGTGGGCGTTCGTCGCGGTGAGCGGCGGGAAGACCTACCACGAATCCATCGTGTGGGTCGCCGGCGACGGAACCTTCGACCTGCAACTGGGCGTCTTCGTCGACCCGCTGTCGGCGATGATGCTCGTCATCGTCTCGCTGGTCGCGTTCCTCGTCCACATCTTCAGCCTCGGGTACATGAACGACGAGGGCGAGACGGGCCTGCCCCGGTACTACGCCGGCCTCGGCCTGTTCAGCTTCAGCATGCTGTCGTTCGTGTTCGCGGACAACCTGCTGATGGCGTTCATGTTCTTCGAGCTGGTCGGGTTGTGCTCGTACCTGCTCATCGGCTTCTGGTTCCGCGAGCAGGGGCCGCCGAGCGCCGCGAAGAAGGCGTTCCTGGTCACCCGCTTCGGTGACTACTTCTTCCTCATCGGCGTCGTCGGCGTGTTCGCCACGTTCGGGACCGCCCAGTTCGTGGGCGACCACGCGTTCCCGCACATGGCACAGCAGGCGCTCCAGGAGGGCGCGACCGAGGGCATCACCACGTTCTTCGGCCTCGGGCCGCAGGCGTGGTTCGCGGTCCTCGGGCTGCTCGTGCTCGGCGGCGTCGTCGGCAAGTCCGCGCAGTTCCCGCTGCACACGTGGCTGCCGGACGCCATGGAGGGCCCGACGCCCGTCTCCGCGCTCATCCACGCTGCGACGATGGTCGCGGCCGGCGTCTACCTCGTCGCCCGGATGTACGGGTTCTACGCCATGCTCCCGACGGTGCTCGCCATCATCGCGTTCGTCGGCGGGTTCACCGCACTGTTCGCGGCGACGATGGGCGTCGTCAAGAACGAGATCAAGCAGGTGCTGGCGTACTCGACTATCTCCCAGTACGGGTACATGATGCTCGGCCTGGGCGCCGGCGGCTACGTCGCCGCGACCTTCCACCTGATGACCCACGCCTTCTTCAAGGCGCTGCTGTTCCTGGGTGCCGGGTCGGTCATCATCGCCATGCACCACAACGAGAACATGTGGGACATGGGCGGCCTGAAAGAGCGGATGCCGGTCACCTACTGGACGTTCCTCTCGGGGTCGCTCGCGCTCGCGGGCATCGTCCCGTTCGCGGGCTTCTGGTCGAAGGACGAGGTGCTCTACACGGCGCTCATCCACGGCCTGGAGAACCCCATCCTGCTCGGCGCGTACGCCATGGGACTGCTCGCGGTGTTCTTCACCGGGTTCTACACCTTCCGGATGGTGCTGCTCACCTTCCACGGTGAGCCCCGCACCGACACCGCGCGCGACCCGCACGGCGTCGGCTGGAACGTGAAGTTCCCGCTGGTCGTGCTGGGCATCCTCGCCGCCACTGTCGGACTCGTCAACATGACGCCCGTCGCGGAAGCGACCGGCATGCACATCGAGTACCTGCACCAGTGGCTCAGTGGGCCGCTGCACGCGACGAACGCCCACTTCTACGAGGACCTCGTCGTCGGTTCCTTCGGCGAGGCTGCTCACCTGTCGCCGCTACTGCCGGGTGCGGTCAGCCTGGGACTCGCGCTGGCCGGCGCTGGCCTGGCGTGGACGCTGTACAGCGCTCCGTCGCCCGAGCGGCACACGGAGAAGCTCGGCAGCGTGAAGACGCTGCTGTTCAACAACTACTACCAGGACGAGTACCAGGTCTGGCTGGCGGAGGGCGTCACGCTCCCGCTCGCCCGGGCCGCCGACAAGTTCGACCAGGGCGTCATCGACGGCGTGGTCAACGGCGTCTCCAGCGTGAGCCTGTTCGGCGGGAGCCGCGTCAAGCGCATCCAGAGCGGCGTCGTGACGAACTACGCTCTCATGCTGGTGCTGAGCTTCGTCGTCCTGCTCGTCTTCCTCGGCATCACGGGAGGTTGGTTCTAAATGTTGATCGAAGCGCTCATCGCGGTAACGCTGCTCAGCGCGGCCGTCGTCTTCTTCGCCCCCAACCGGGTGGCCGGGAAGCTGGCGTTCGTGTTGAGCCTGCTCCCGGCGGCCGGGAGCCTCTGGATGTACAGTCGCTTCGGCGGCGAGGGCAACGCCCTCCTCGGCGGTGAACTCGCCTTCGAAGAAACCGCGACGTGGGTCTCGCTCGGTCAGTACTCGCTGAACTGGCACGTCGGCCTCGACGGCATCAGCATGCCGCTGGTCGTGCTCACGACGGTGCTCACCCCGCTCGCCATCCTGGCGGCGTGGACGCCCATCGACGAGCGCCAGAGCCAGTTCTACGGCCTGATGCTGTTCATGGAGACGAGCCTCCTCGGCGTCTTCTCGGCGCTGGACTTCATGGTCTGGTTCGTCTTCTGGGAGATGGTCCTGGTCCCGATGTACTTCCTCATCGGCGTCTGGGGCGGTCCCCGCCGCAAGTACGCGGCGATCAAGTTCTTCGTCTACACGAACGTCGCCTCGCTGGTGATGTTCATCGGGTTCATGGCCATGGTGTTCGGCATCGACGGCCTGAACACGCTGGACCTGCCGGCCATCGCGCAGGCGCTGAACGACGGCGCGCTCGGCGCGCTCGGTCCACTGAGCGCCGAGACCCTGCAGGTCGTGGCGTTCTTCGCCATGTTCCTCGGGTTCGCGGTGAAGGTGCCGGTCGTCCCGTTCCACACGTGGCTGCCGGACGCCCACGTCGAGGCGCCGACGCCCGTCTCCATCATGCTGGCGGGCGTCCTGCTGAAGATGGGGACGTACGCGCTACTGCGGTTCAACTTCACGATGCTGCCCGGCGTGGCGCAGGACTACGCGCTGCTCATCGCGGTCTTCGCCGTCGTGAGCGTCATCTACGGCGCGATGCTCGCGCTGGCGCAGACCGACCTCAAGCGCATCGTGGCGTACTCCTCGGTCTCCTCGATGGGGTACGTCATCCTCGGCCTGGTCGCGTACACGATGTACGGCGTCGGCGGCGCGACGTTCCAGATGGTCGCGCACGGCCTCATCTCGGGGCTGATGTTCATGTCCGTCGGCGTCATCTACAACACGACCCACACCCGGATGGTCTCGGACATGTCCGGGCTCGCCGACCGCATGCCGATCACCGTCGCGGTGTTCGTCGCGGGCGCGTTCGGCTACATGGGCCTGCCGCTGATGGCCGGCTTCGCCGCGGAGTTCTTCATCTTCGTCGGCTCGTTCCAGTCGACCGTGCTCGCCGGCACCGTGCTCGGCACGAACGGCCTCGCGCTGCTGACCGGCCTGGCGATGTTCGGCATCGTCATCGTGGCCGGCTACCTGCTGCTGGCGATGCAGCGCACGCTCTTCGGCCCGTTCGAGGTCGAGACCGACTACGACGTCGACCGCGCGGCGTTCCACGACGTCGCGCCGCTCGTCGTGCTCGTGCTGCTGGTCATCCTGCTCGGCGTCAACCCGGACATCTTCTACACGATGATCCAGGACGCCGTGCGTGAGATGCCCGACGTTGCGACCACCGCGGCCACGGGAGGTGGGAACTGATGGCGGAGGTCGTCTGGCCCGACTGGGCAGCGATGGCACCGGCCATCATCCTCACCCTCACCGCGCTGATGCTGTTCCTCGTGGACAGCCTCAACCCGCGGAAGACCAGCGGAGCGGTGCTGTCCGGCATCGCGACGGTCGGTTCGCTCGTCGCGCTCGGCATCACCGGCTGGTTCCTCGCTGCCGGCACGGGCGAGGAGGCCATCACGCTGTACGACGGCGCGCTCGTCGTCGACACGATGAGCCTCTTCTTCGCCCTCATCTTCACCAGCGTCACCGCGCTGGTGACGGTGGCGAGCTTCGACTACCTGCGCGGCAGCCCCAACCAGGGCGAGTACTACATCCTGGTCGTGCTGGCCGCGACGGGGATGACGCTGATGGCGAGCGCGAACAGCCTCGCCGTCGTGTTCGTCAGCCTCGAACTCGCCAGCCTGCCGTCGTACGCGCTGGTGGCCATCCTCAAGCAGAACCGCGGCAGCGTCGAGGCGGGACTGAAGTACTTCCTCATCGGCGCGCTGTCGTCGGCCATCTTCGCGTACGGTATCAGCCTCGTCTACGGCGTCACCGGGTCGCTGAAGCTCGCCGACGTCGCCGCCAGCCTCAACGGCGGCTTCGAGCCGCTGGCGGGCGTGCTCGGCGTCGGCGTCCTGATGGTGCTCGGCGGGTTCGCGTTCAAGACGGCGACCGTGCCGTTCCACTTCTGGGCACCCGAGGCGTACGAGGGCGCACCCGCGCCCATCTCGGCGTTCCTCTCGTCCGCCTCGAAGGCGGCCGGGTTCGCCGTCGCCTTCCGCGTGTTCGTCACCGGCTTCCCCATCGAGGCCGTCGCGGGCACCATCGACTGGGTGCTGGCGTTCCAGATCCTGGCCGTCGTCACGATGACGCTCGGGAACTTCGCCGCCGCCACCCAGGACAAGGTCAAGCGCATGCTCGCGTACTCGTCCATCGGGCACGCGGGCTACGCGCTCATCGGCCTGGCCGCGCTGTACGGCCAACCCGGAAACAACGAGTGGGTGATGGGCGGCGCGATGCTCCACCTGCTCGTCTACGGCTTCATGAACACGGGCGCGTTCCTGTTCATCGCCCTGGTCGAGCACTGGGGCGTCGGTCGCACCTTCGAGGACTACAACGGGCTGGCGACGAAGGCACCCATCGCCTCGGTCGCCATGACGGCGTTCATGTTCAGCCTCGCCGGCCTCCCGCCGTTCGCGGGCTTCATGAGCAAGTACGTCCTCTTCATGGGTGCCATCGGCGCTGGCTTCTGGTGGCTGGCCGCCGTCGGCGCGGTCAACAGCGCGCTGTCGCTGTTCTACTACAGCCGCGTCGTGAAGGCCATCTGGATCGAGGACCCCGCGACGGAGTTCGAGTTCCAGGACCGGCCGGTCGGTCTCTACGTGGCCATCGTCGCGGCCGCCATCATGACGGTGGCGCTGCTGCCGGCGTTCGGTCCCGTCACCGACGAGGCGTTCGCGGCGGCGGCGTCGCTGTTCGCCTGACCGCCTGCGATTAGCGGTTTCGATTTTTTCGGTGCGTTCGCTGGCCCGATAGCATAGTTTCGACATTGGACAGTCCCAATCGCCCGCCTCGATTCAGCACCGCTCGCGGACGGATCCTGGATTGTACTGTCGAAACCCTGAAAGCTGATACGATTCTCCTGTCGAATAGAGTGGGTGTACGCAGTACGTGTGCATACGCCAGGATTCCACGAGGGCTCGTGCCTGCGAGCTAACCGGGGTGTGGTCCCCACAAGGTTGACAGAGAACAGACGAACCTTGCGAGGAGCAATGGACCAGATGACGCTCGAAAGTCTGACCAAGACATGTCTTTCTTTCAGCGCTGCTCGTGGTGACTCAGCCCTGGACCCGTGTCGCAGTTCCTGCTTTGAATCGACAGCTACCTTGCCGCATCCACTATTCGAGACGTCGATCGGTGAGCGAGACCGAAGACGAGGATTACTGCAAGCCACCACATCCAGATCGGGACGAGCGACATACTGCTCTCGTTATGGAACCTGGCAGCGGCCGCAAGAACGACCCAGCCGACGATCGTGAGCCCGGTTAATACTGCTAGTCGATAGTTCTTGGTCCGATAACACTCAACACCAACTGCAGTTATACTGAGACCAATAATACCTGTGAAGACTTTCATAAAGAGTACTACGATGGTGAGGGCACCGGCTCCTTGTGGAAGGAACACAGTCGGTAGAGTCCCGACTGAAATCCCGAGAAACACCACGAAATAGGGGGCATACTCCTGAACCGGCCGATCCATCTTTCGGTTCATCGGTATACGTCAGGAATCAAGTGTCTTGTGCAACTCTCGGAGTGTCGGTCGCTCTAATCCGGAAGCTGCGTTTGTTCGACCACCACTAAAAAATACTATCCGTTCCGACCGAGACCAAATGATTCCGCCCCGAAAGTCGGCCGCGTGTCCAGTGAACTGTGGTTGACGACACTGGACAATCACAACAAGCGGGCAGCCGAACGTCGCGCGTTCGTCGAACAGCACATCTGAGAAGAGCATGGACGACACCGAACAATATCCATCTCGACTTGTGACCGACTTGTGCCCTGTATTCAGCACGACCGCTGGAACCTATCATTGACTACAGACTTCGACAACCCCTTGTTATTCAGCCACCGTGACGACCTCGAAAGCCCCCGGCGGCTCCGGTCGATGCACTCGCTGCGCTCCTCGTCGCCGTCGGCGGCTGCGGTGCTTGCACCGGCGAGCACGCTCGCCGAGCCATCGTTCGCTTCGCTCACGATGACTTCGTCCGTCTTCCCGGAGCACGCGGGGGCTTTCGAGGTTGTCACGACTATTCCAGTCCTGCAGCCCGTTCCAGCCGACCCGACGTACTACTCCAAACACACCCCTCACCCGCAATCGAACCACTGAAATCGACGCTGGCCGACCACGCGAGTATGGGCGAACCGCTGGACACCCGGGAGGCGCAGCTCGAGGAGGTCCTCGACAGGCTCTACGAGACGTACCCGGACGCGACCATCTCGTTGAACTTCGCGAACCGGCTGGAACTGCTCGTCGCGGTGGTGCTCTCCGCGCAGTGTACCGACGAGCGCGTCAACCAGGTCACCGCGGACCTGTTCGAGAAGTACCGGTCGCCGGAGGACTACGCCGAGGCCGACGTCGACGAACTGGCCGAGGACCTCAACTCCGTCACCTACTACAACAACAAGGCGAAGTGGATCAACAGCGCCGCCGAGACCATCGTCGAGGAGCACGACGGCGAGGTGCCGGACACGATGGACGAACTGACGGACCTGACCGGCGTCGGCCGGAAGACGGCGAACGTCGTCCTCCAGCACGGCCACGACGTCGTCGCGGGCATCGTCGTCGACACGCACGTCCAGCGGCTCTCGCGGCGACTCGGGTTGACCGAAGAGGAGTCGCCGGCAAAGATCGAGGAGGACCTCACCGGCTTCGTCCCCGAGGAGGACTGGCAGCAGCTCACCCACCTGTTCATCAGCCACGGCCGGGCGACCTGCACGGCGCGCAACCCCGACTGCGGCGACTGCGTGCTGGCGGACGTCTGTCCGTCGTCGAAGCTCGACCACGACGTCGACCTGGCCAGCGGCGAGCCGTGGGAGGCCTGACTCTTCTTCAGGCGACGAGGTACTTGCCGACGTAGCGACCGACGCCGAGCACCCACGCCAGCAGCCAGAAGACGACGTAGCCGGCGACCCCCACGCGCAGTCGCCAGCGCCACGAGTCCATGTCCTCGTGGAGTTCGCTGATGTCGACGTCGCGGTCGGGCGCGTCGTCGGCGTACATGTCGTGGGCGCGCTTGACCTGGAAGATGCGGACGATGCCCGTGAGCGCGAGCACGAGCATGGCGTACGCCTGCAGCCCGAGGAAGACGTGGACGGCGACGATGCCACCGAGCTGTTCCAGGACGCGGGGGACCATCCAGACGAGGACGGGCACGGTCGTCAGCAGGAGCCCGGTGACGATGAACTTGAGGTGGTGGGTGAGGACGGACCAGGTGACGACGTCCTCGTCGATGACGATCCAGGCGCCGTAGAGGTAGAAGGGGAAGCTCGCGGTGACCACCAGCGCCACGACCGTCGCTATCGCCGCGTCGTCCACCATACGCGACGGTTGGACCGGGCGGCGTTAAACGGTGCGGAACGCCGACGGCGAGGCCTTCCGGATGTCAGAAGACGTTTAGCCGTCGAACTGTAAGGTCGACACGATGGCTGACTCCGACAGTGGGGCGCCCGCGGGCGGTGACGGGCCCCGCGAGGAACCCGAGTCCCGCGAGGAACTCCGCCGCGAGGTCGAGGAGAAGTACGACTTCGACGACTTCGGCCCCGAGGACATGGCGGAGATGAGTCTCGAGGAGTGGGAGGTCGCGTTCGACCCCGACTCCTGGATCACGGGCGACCGACTGCTGGACAGGGTGGAGGCCGACCTGAAACACCGCATCGCCGTCCGCGACGTGTTCGCCGTCACCGAGCGGATCACCCGCGACGGCGAGTCGCAGCTGCTGGCCTACTCCGACGAGGGGTACGCGGTCGTCTACCCCGACGGCAGCGTCGAGGGGAGCGGGACGGTGCTCCGGGACGTCAAGCCGACCGTCGCGCTTGCGTCGATGGAAGAGTACGACGTCCCCGAGGACCCGGGGGACGACGTGCTGCCCGACCCGGACGAGGTGTCCGAGGGAAGCGGCGACCTCGGCAACAAGCTGATGGCGACCATCGCGGGCATCCACGTCCTCGCCGGCGTCAGCATGCTGGCCGCGTGGGTGCTCATCTGGCTCGACCTGCTCGGCGTCCCCCAGGACGTCCAGCAGTCGTCAGCGCTGCTCGCGGTGGTCGGTGGCGGCTTCCTCGTGTTCGGTCTGTTCGTCTTCCTCCTGGTGGCGAACGCGCGTCTCTCCGACCGGTTCAGGTCCGAGGAGTACCGGAACCGGCTCAGGGCCGCGGGGGTCGAGTCGGGCGAGCGTCCGGAGTTTCTCCCCCTCGACGACGAGGACGCCGACGATTGACCGGCGAAAATCACCGGCAGTCCGACGGCATCGGTGGCTTTAAGCAATTCCCTTCCTCAGATTCGCATGTATGAAGAGGCGGGACTTTCTGCTGGCGGCCAGCGGCGTGGCTGGCGGCACAGCTGCGAGCGCGTCCGCTGCCGCACAGGGGACGACCACGTCGGGAGGTGGCAACCAGTCGAGCGGCAACGGGACGGCTGGTGGCAACCAGACCGGCGGGAACGATTCGACCGGCAACCAGACCCAGGGCGGCGGCGGGGGTCCTACGGAGGAAGTGATCGTCGGACCGGACGGCGACTTCGTGTTCACCCCGGGGACCAGCAGCCCGCTGTACATCACGCCCGGCACCACGGTGAGGTTCGTCTGGGAGTCCGACACCCACAACATCGTCGTCGGCGAACAGCCCGAGGGCGCGAACTGGGAGGGGACGCCCGGTGGCCCCTCGGACACCTACGACACGGGGTACACCTACGAGCACACGTTCGACACGACGGGCGAGTACCACTACTGGTGTGAACCGCACAAGCCCTCGGGGATGGTCGCCGACCTCGTCGTCAACGAAACCGGCCAGGCACCGTCCGGCGGCGGCGGCGCGCAGGAAGCCGACCCCGAACACATGGGCGTGCCGTTCCTGGCGCACTACGTCGGCATCGCGACGATACTGATGATGCTCGTCTCGCTCATCTACACGTTCTTCTTCCTGAAGTACGGCGAGTCCGCCAACACCAGCGGAGGGAACTGAGATGTCATCCACAGGAAGCAACTACGGCGACATTCACCGATACGAACCGGCGCGCGAGAGCACGACGGCGGCGATCGCCATCGTCCTGCTGACGATCATCGAGGTCGTGTTCGTCGGCCTGTTCACCTACGGGCTCCTGGAAGGCTGGGGGCTCACGGAGGTCGGGAACATGTACCTCGGCGGTATCCTCGCGGTCGTGTTCATCGACCTCGCGTTCATCCTCATGCTGTACCGCAAGGAGTTCCTCCCCGACGTGATGATCGTCAAGAAGCGTCGTCGCAAGTGGGAGGACCTCTACGTGCGCGAGGAGGACCAGTACGGCGAGGAGTCGTTCGGTGACGCGTGGGAACAGTTCAAGAAAGCAGTGTACCCATACTACAAACGATAAACAATGGCAGGAGACGACAAGTATCCCGAGAGCACAGGTCGCCGCCGTTTCGTCAAGGGTGTCGTGGGCAGCGCCACGCTGGCCGGCGTCGGTACCGCCGGGGCGGCCGGACTGAAGTCGGCGACGGCCCCCGGTAGCGGTGGTGGCGGTATCACCACGTTCAAGGGGGTCAAGAACACGGGCGGCCCCGCCCCGCGCGGGATGCCCCAGATACCCATCGAGATCGACGAGGAGGGGTATCTCAAGGGCATGTTCCCCGAGGCCGAAGAGAAGATGATCAACAACAAGCCGGTGACGGTCGCGGAGAAGGAGATCGCCGGTCTCACCTACTCGCCCAAGTGGTTCCAGTACTGCGGCGTCCAGACGTACAAGGGCGTCAGGCCGGAAGCCGACATGGACAACTACTTCCGGTACAAGGACTCCGACAAGTACGACTGGCAGAACGAGGAGGCCGAGTCGGGCGACAAGGTCCACGTCGACGACTTCTCCGACTACGAGGAGTGGGGCAACGGCATCGGCGAGTCCGGCCTCGGCAAGCCCGCGATGGTGACGTGGCGGTCGCAGGACGTCCCGTCGTCCCAGACGCTGACCGTCCAGGTCATCCGCAGCAAGAACGTCGAGAAGATGGCCGAGGAGGACGACTGGATGAAGGCCAGCACGCAGAAGGGGTTCATGGCCTTCCTGAACAAGTGTACCCACTTCTGCTGCGTGCCCGCGTACAAGGGCCTCGCTGGCGCAGCGAAGTTCAACGCCGAAGACGCGTCCTACTGTCCGTGCCACCAGTCCACCTACGACCCGTACACCATCGTCGAGAAGGACTTCCTGGCGCTTCCGCGCACGGAGAGTGAATGACACCATGAGCATCGAACGCAAAGACGAGTACGACCACGGCGAGTGGCTGAAGGAGAAGGACCTCACGCCGATAGAGACGACGTTCCTCACGACGCTGATCTGGCTCGACCGCCGGTTCCGCATCGTCGACTACCTCGAGCTGCTGGAGACCCTCTACTACCGGGTCAACCTCCAGATGCCCAAGAGCCACACCGAGCAGTACGGCCTCGACAACAAGTTCTGGTACTGGTACCCGCTGTACGCGCTGGGGAGCTTCTCCACCATCGCGTACGTGGTTGCCGCCATCAGCGGCGCGCTGCTGGGGTTCTACTACTCGCCGTCGACGGCGGGCGACCCCTCGACCGCGTACAACCAGCTCACCTTCATCATGACCGAGCTGAACTTCGGGTTCATGCTCCGCAGTCTCCACCGCTGGTCGGCGCAGGTGATGGTCGCGGCCGTCTTCCTGCACATGCTCCGCGTCTACTTCACGGGCGCGTACAAGGAGCCGCGTGAACTCAACTGGCTGCTGGGCATCGTCCTGATCAGCCTCACGATGGTGTTCGGGTACACGGGCTACCTGCTGCCGTGGGACCAGCTGTCGTACTGGGCCGGACAGATCGGCGTCGAGATGTCGCTCTCCGTCCCGCTGATAGGCGAGTGGGTCGCCCAGTTGCTGTTCGGTGGCTTCGCACTGACCCAGGCCACGTTGCAACGGATGTACATCCTGCACGTGTTCCTGCTCCCGTTCGTCGTCACGACGCTCATCGCCGTCCACATCGGCATCGTCTGGATGCAGGGCATCGCTGAACCACACTAACAATGACCGACGAAAACGAACCCAAGACCGACGGAAGCGGCACCGGCATCGTCCCGCCGGACGACGAGACGCCCTCGTGGATCGAGCGCAAGGAGCGCACCCAGGGCCTCTCCCGGCTGACCTACGAGTACTTCGAGCGCGCCCGTCGCGAGGACCAGGACCTCCGCCAGGAGTCCAGCTACGTCGAGCGTGACGTGCTGGCGTTCCCGACGTGGCCCCACGAGATGATCCGCAACCTCTCGATCACGAGCTTCTTCGTGGGCATGATCCTGTTCCTCTCCGCGACGCTGCCGCCCCACCTCGGCGCGCCGGCCGACCCGAGTACCACGCCGAGCATCATCCTGCCGGACTGGTATCTCTACTGGTCGTTCGGCCTGCTGAAACTCGGTCCGCTCAACCCGGACCTCGCCATCCTGGGCGGCGATTCCCTGATGGCGGACCGCACGTACGGCGTCGTGGCGAACATCGTCGTTGTCGGCATCATCGCCATCGTCCCCTTCCTGAACAAGGGGAGCGCCCGGCGGCCCGTCGAGGAGCCGTTCTGGGCGAGCGTCGGCGTCGCCGGCGTCGTCTTCGCCATCACGATCAGCGCGCTGTCCATCAAGAACCTGCTGCCCATCAACGCCCACCTCACGTTCGACCTGACGTTCCTCCTGCCGATCATCGCGGGGACGATCTCGTACGCGGTGCTGAAGTCGATGCGTGAAGGCTACATGTTCAGCCTGAACCGCCGCTACTACCGGCTGCGTCCGCCGAAGTAACTCCCCCATGGTTTCTGGCGCGGACGACGAACGCGAGTACTCCGTTTTCGACGACGAAGAGGACGACGACCAGCTGGTCGAGATACGCGACGACGGCGACGGCATCGCCGCTCGCGAGGTCGTCGTCCCCCTGCGGGTGTACAAGGCGGTGACGGTGTTCTCGACGCTGTTCGCCGTCGTGACCGTCGTCGGGGGCTTCGTCGTCCTCGACACGGCGACCGACCGGGCGCGAGCACCGCTCGAGGAGGTGCAGCTTCCGCTGGCGCTCGGCGGCGTGGCGCTCATCGCTGCCGGGGCGGTCGTGTACGCCTTCTCGACCCGGTTCCACGCCGAAGGAATGGGAAAACCTAAAGACGACTCCGACGAACCATCGAACAATGGCTGACGAATTCGCGAAAGGGCTCGGCATCGCCACGACCGCGGGCCTCGGCTGGATGGTCCTGTCGGGCTGGTACACCACGCCCGGGTTCGAGGACACGCAGCTCATCGGCGAGATCCCGACCGGTCTGGGAACGTACGGTAGCCTCGCCATCGTGCTGCGCGAGGTACTGTTCTGGCTCACCATCTTCTCGATGCTGCTGTTCTGGGTGGTCATCCCCGGCTTCCGGAAGGCCCGCCAGGCGTACGCGTAACGCGATTGCGACCCGTCTTCTTCCCTCTCTCACCCCCACGATTTCTTCCCTCCGCGACTCGCCAGCGTTGACGAGCGTGGCCGCCGCTCGACTCCGTTCCCGTTCCCCCCGAGAAGCGCCGCGGCCGTCCTAGTCGTCCAGCGAGAGGCCGGGGTGCCAGTGGTCGACGCCCGCCTCGGCCTTGACCGCGTCCATGCGAGCGAGCAGTCGGACGGCGAGGCTGGCCGTCTCGGCGGCGCGGTGTTCGCCCTCGGTGCGGAACTCACCGGTCTCGCGATTGGCGTACACCGAACAGACCGCGCCGGCGCGCAGGCCGTAGACGCTGGCGATGGTCATGATGGCGCTGGCCTCCATCTCGATGTTCTTCACGTTCGCGTCCTTCAGGTGCTCGACGAGGTCCTCGCTGCCCTCGGCGAGGAACCCCTCGAAGCCGGGGCGTCCCTGGCCGGCGTAGAAGCTGTCGGCGCTCATCGTGACGCCGGTGTGGTAGTCGTGGCCGAGCCGTTCGGCGGCCGCGACGAGCGCCGAGACCACCTCGTAGTCGGCGACGGCGGGGTAGTCCTCGCGGACGTACTCGTCGCTGGTGCCCTCCTGGCGGACGCCGCCGGTCGTGATGACGAGGTCGCCGACGGACATCTCGGGCTGGATGGCACCGCAGGAGCCGACGCGGACGAACGTGTCGACGCCGGCGCGCGCCAGTTCCTCGACCGCGATGGCGGCGGACGGCCCGCCGATGCCGGTCGAGGTGACGCTGATGGGCGTCTCGTCGTACGTCCCGGTGACGGTGCGGTACTCGCGGTGGTGGGCGACCTCCTCGGCGTCGTCCCAGAACTGCGTGATCTTCTCGATGCGCTCGGGGTTGCCGGGGAGCAGTACGGCGTCGGCGACGTCGTCCGCGCCGACCTCCAGGTGGTACTGGACGTCGTCGCTCGGGTCCTCGCTGTCGTCCATACCCGGGGTGTCGTCCCCGGTCGAAATAGGCTCTTCCGTCTCCCGGCGTCGCTACCCCAGCATCTCCTCGGTGATGGTGTCCGGCAGCAGTTCGCCGAGCGCGTACTCGCTCGTCCCGTCGCCCTCGTCGCAGACGACGACCAGGTCGTCGTCGCAGAACTCCGCGAGCGTCTGGCGGCACATCCCGCAGGGCGTGACGCCGTCGCGGCGGCCGGAGCTCACCGCGATGCGGTCGAACTCGCGGTGGCCCTCCTTGACCGCCTCCGCGACGGCGACCTCCTCGGCGTGCAGCGAGTTGCTGTAGTTGGCGTTCTCGATGTTGCAGCCCACGTACACCGTCCCCTCCGCCGTCCGCAGCGCAGCGCCGACCGGGTAGTCGGAGTAGGGGACGTGTGCGCGTTCCTGTACCTCGCGGGCCGCCTCGACGAGTTCGTCCATAGCGGGCCGTCGTCGCGCCACCCCAAATAACGACCGGACGTCGCCGCCGCCCCGTCCGTCGCTTCTGGGGTTCCCCGACGCCAACCGTTAAGCCGCATGGTGTTCTCACTGTCGGCATGGCTGGTCACGACCAGACGATCGGATCGTTCCTCTGGCGCGCGGAGCGTCTCTACCCGGACACGGAGATCGTCGCGCGCACTCACGACGGCATCGAGCGCTACGACTACGCGACCTACGCCGACCGGACGCGGCAGCTCGCGAACGCGCTCGAGGCGAGCGGCATCGAGGCGGGCGACCGCGTCGCCACCGTCTCCTGGAACCACCACCGGCACTTCGAGACGTACTTCGGCGTCCCCAATACGGGCGCACAGCTCCACACCATCAACCCGCTGCTGCCCGACGAGCACGTCCAGTACATCGTCGAGAACGCGGGCGACCGGCTGGTGTTCGTCGACCCCTCGCTCGTCGAGAAGCTGGAGAGCGCCTACGACGCCGACGCCTTCGCCAGCGTCGAGCAGTTCGTCGTGATGGGCGAGGCGGTGCCGGAGACGTCGCTCGACCCGGTGACGGACTACGAGTCGTTCGTCGGCGAGCAGGAACCGTCCTACGAGTGGCCGGAACTCGACGAGGACCAGCGCGCGGGGATGTGCTACACGTCCGGGACGACCGGCCGTCCGAAGGGCGTCGAGTACACCCAGCAGATGCTGTGGTCGCACACGATGGCGACGCTCACCCCGCAGGGTCTCGACATCGACGACGGCGACGTCGTCATGCCCGTCGTTCCGATGTTCCACGTCAACGCGTGGGGGATGCCGTTCTCGCTGACCGCCGCGGGCGCAAAGCACGTCTACCCCGGCCCGTCGCCGGACCCGGAGGACCTCGCACGGCTCATCGAGGACGAGGGCGTCACGTTCACCGCGGGCGTCCCCACCGTGTGGATGGGCGTGCTGGAGTACGCGCGGGAGAACGACCTCGACTTCGACAGCCTGGAGCGCGTGATGGTCGGCGGCGCCGCCGCGCCCAAGAGCCTCATCCGGGCGTTCGACGAGGAGTTCGACGTCACGATGCTCCAGGGCTGGGGGATGACCGAACTCTCGCCCGTCGGCACCCTCTCGCACCTCAAGGACGGTATGGAGGACTGGGACGCCGAGCGAAAGTACGAGAAGCGCCAGAAGCAGGGACTCGTCCTCCCGGGGCTGGAGTTCCGGGTCGTCGACGACGACGGCGAGGAGGTGCCGTGGAACGGCGAGGACTTCGGCGAACTGTACATCCGCGGGCCCTGGGTCACCGACTCGTACTTCGAGCGCCCGGAGGCCGACGAGACCGACTTCGAGGGGTCGTGGCTGAAGACCGGCGACGTCGTCAGCGTCGACGAGGACGGCTACGTCAAGATCGTCGACCGCGCGAAGGACGTCATCAAGTCCGGCGGCGAGTGGATCTCCTCGGTCGAACTGGAGAACGCGCTCATGGCCCACGACGCCGTCTCCGAGGCCGCGGTCGTCGGCGTCCCCCACGAGCGCTGGCAGGAGCGCCCCGCGGCGTTCGTCGTCCTCGCCGACGAGGTCGGCGTCGACCGCGACGAAGTGAAGGCGGAACTGGTGAACCTGATCCGCGAGGACTACCCCAAGTGGTGGGTCCCGGACGCCACGCTGTTCATCGACGAGGTGCCCAAGACGGCGACCGGCAAGTTCGACAAGAAACGCCTCCGCGACGAGTACGGCGACGAGTCGCTCGTCGCGGACGAGGCGCCCGACGAGCGGTAGTCGGCGAGCAGTCCCGGGAGCGACGGTCGGCGAGCGCGGCTCCCGGTGAATCGACGTGTTCGATGGGGTTCGTCCTGTGGGACGTGGCATCCGGGGGCCGGTCAGGACGAACGCTGCGCTCGCCAGCGGTCGACGACGTCGGCGACCGGTTCCTCGGTCTTCACGCCACCGACGTTCGCCGCGAGGCCCGTCGTCTCGAACAGCTGCACGACGTCGGACTCCGCCCCGGCGAACCGGAGGTCGACGCCGCGCGATTCGAGGTCCTGGTGGAGTTTCGCCAGCATCTGTGCGGCCTCGAAGTCGACCGTCGGCGACGACGCGAGGTCGAAGACGACCAGTTCGACGTCGGCGTCGCGGTCCGCGAGGCGGTCGAGGAGGTCGGTCCGGACCGTCTCCGCGTTCGCGTAGAACAGTTCGGCCTCGACGCGGTAGACGAACGCGTCCGCGACGGCCGTCGCCGCCGGGTTCTCGTCGAGCGCGACGAAGTGGTCCGTCTCCCCGAGTCGACCGAGTTCGTGCGTCGACGGGCTGCTGACCCGGGAGATGGCGACCAGCAACGAGAGGACGACGCCGACGAAGACGCCCCAGAGCATCCCGACCGCGAGGACGCCGAGCAGAGCCGCCATCGCGATGGCGAACTCCTGTTTGCTCACGAGATACAGTTGCCGGAGTGCGGTCGGGTCGACGAGGCTCTCGACGGCGACGATGACGACCGCTGCGAGGATGGCCTCGGGGAGCGTCGTGAACACGTCGGTCAGAAAGAGCAGGACGACGACGAGGACGAGCGCGACGACGGCGTTCGTAAGCTGCGTCTTGCCGCCGACGGCGTCGTTGAGCGCCGACCGCGACATGCTGCCGCCGACGGCGAAGCCGCCACCGAGGCCGGCAGCGAGGTTGGCGACGCCGTCGGCCAGCAGTTCCTGGTTCGCGTCGGTGTCGTAGTCGTGGCGGCGGGCGAACGTCTCGACCGCGCCGATGCCCTGGACGTAGGAGAGCAGGAACAGCGCGGTGGCGACGGGGACGAGGGCACCCAGCGTCGCGACGTCGGGAACCGCCGGCACCGTCGGGGAGGGGAGGCCACTCGGAATCGCCCCGACGACGTCGACGCCGCGCGCCTGCAGGTTCGTCACCGACATGAGCACGATGGCGAGGGCGACGACGACGAGCGCGTTCGGGGCACGCGGCAGGTACCGTTCACCGAGGACGAGCAACGCGATGCCCGCAACGCCGACGGCCATCGTCTCCGGATTCGTCTCGCCGAGGTGGGTGGCGGTGTACCAGAGCCGCTGGTAGAAGACGCCCGTCGCACCCTCGATGCCGAACAGTTTCCCGAGTTGCGTCGACATGATGTACAGCGCCGCTCCGGCGGAGAACCCCGTGAGCACCGACCCGGAGATGAAGTGGACGAGGAACCCCAGTCGGAACGCCCACGCGACGATCGCGACGACGCCGACGAGCAGCGTCGTCACGACGACCAGCGACGCATACGAGGCGGTGCTCCCGCCGGCGACCGCTCCGACGCCGCTCGCGAGCAGGATCGCCAGCGCCGAGGTCGGCCCCACGATGACCTGCCGGGAGGTCCCGAGAAACAGGTAGACGACGACGGCCATCAACCCGGCGTACAGGCCCGTCTGTGGCGGCAGGTTCGCCAGCGACGCGTACGCCAGCCCCTCGGGGACGACGGCTGCCGCGACGGTGATCCCCGCGACGACGTCCGACCGCAGCCACGACTCGTCGTACCGTGGCAGCCACTCCAGCACCGGGAGGACCGACGAGAACCGTCCGTCGAGCCGTCGTTTCAGGCGCTCTACTGACATCGCAGTACGCCTCTCACCGTCGACCGCAGGGCACTTCCCGTCTATGGCTCGGGAATCTGCACTCGCTGGACCGACGTTTCTACTGGACTCGGTTGCGAACTGAACGGCTGTTATCTCATAGTGCCAGGCCATCGTCGAATTCTCGGTGCTGGCGATCAGATACGTCGGAAAGTACCATCCAGAAGATGGCGTCTGGGCGACACAGTTGCGCGGGCGGCAGTGCGCCCGCTCACCGACCGACCGCCCCGCGCCGCAGCGGCAGTCGTCCGTCTGACGTACCTATTTGAAACTGGTCACAAGTGGTGTTCGTATGCGCACTGCGGACGCCGACATGCCGACGGTCACAATCGAACTCACGGAAGAGGAACTCGAGGAGATCGACGACATCGCGTTCGCAAACCATCGCGACAACCGCGACGCGGCGATACGCGACCTCCTCGACGAGTGGCTGAAAGACCGTGACGACTAGGAGACGGCCGGGCGTGTGACGCACTGGACACGCGCGACCGTCACCCGGTCTACCGGCGATACGGCCGCGGAATCGACATCCGGGACGATACGCTTCGGTCCCCGGTTCCGGTTCGAGTTCCTCTGCAGGGTCGTCGGCGGATGCTCACCTGCCCTCTCGGGGGCAGGGGGAGAGCGTCCACCGGCGAGCTTCCACCGTCAGCGCCCCTGCCGTCAGCGCCACTGCGGGCCACGCTCGACGGCGTAGCGTTATGCGACTCGACGTCCAACCACGCGGTATGCTCGAACGACTGCTCTCGGTGTTCGGACTGGTCGAACTCGTCGCTCCGGACTGGCTCGTCGAGCGTTCGGCGGCGGCCGCGTTCGAATCCACGGACGGCTGCACGCTCAAGTCGTGGGTGCGGCCCGCGATCCGCGTCGAAGGAGCCGCGTTCGTGCTCCTCGGCCTGCGCGGTCGGTCGCCGACCTTCCGGCGACTGCTCGGCCTGCTCGGCGTTCCTGCCGCCGTCGCGCCGAGACGGTTCGTCGCGTTCGGCACGCGCCTCGCGCACGACGACGCCGAAGCGTGCCAGTGGAGGTCGTGGGTCGTCCCCGCGACGCGCGTGCTCGGTCTGGCGTACGTGCTCGTCGCGCTCCGGGAGGTGGGTGGTCGGAGCAGCGAGACGGAGCGGTGAGTTCACCGACGACTGCCGTCGTGGTCTCACGAACCGACGGTCAGTCGGCCACGGAGTATGCGGTACGCGCCCGCCAGCGCGACGGCGACCGGGTACGAACCGGCGAAGAAGGGTCCCCAGAACACCCACGGCTCCAGCGTCGTGAACAGCCGACTACCGACGGCACTGCCGAGCGTGAGCGCGACGTACCCCGGCAGCGCCAGCGGCGTCATCAACCGGGCGTCGACGGCGCCGGCGACCAGCGGTCCGACCAGGAGGAGGTAGGTGGCCAACACGGTACGGCCGAGCAGCACCCGCCGGACGTCCGACCACGGGACGCCGTCGGCGCTCATCGCGTTCCCCTCCCGCCCGCCGGGACGACGCCGTGGCGCGCTAGCAGGTCGGCGGCGGCCTTCCTCGTCCACCGGACCTGCGTGGCTTCGTCGAGCAGGAAGTCGGTCGTCTCGACGATGTACCCCGACCTGTCGAGGTCGCCGGCGACCTTGTGGACCAGCATCGGGCGGTCGCCGGTGAGCGTGCCACCGACCCGGTAGTCGTGGTACGGCATCGACCACGGGACGACGGCGTCGTTGAGGTAGGCGACGGTCCGGTCGGCGTACGTGGCGGCCGCCCCGTCGTCGGTCGGCCAGAGCGTCTGTCCGACCGAGTCCTCGTGGAAGCGGTAGATGCCGACGGAGCTGTGGAGGTCGAGGACGACGTCGGGGTCGTGACGCTGGACGACGCTCCAGATGGCGCGCGCCAGCGCCGTCGTCGACCGCTCCCCCGTCGGGAACCGCCGGTTCAGGTCGCCGCGTGCGCCCTCCCGGCGGTCGTTGCGGATGGCCACCCGGTTGGCGCGCGGTATCGCGACGAGGGTGCCGGACTCCAGCGGCCACCTGGCCACGTCGCCGGCCGCGCGATAGCCGCTCGCCTCGTCGCCGTGCATCCCGCCGACGACGAGCGCGGTCGGACCGTCCCGGGTGCTCTTCCGGACGAACACCTCCGTCGCCTGCCTGGTTCCGGAGCGGATGGCGTACGACGAGGTCTCGTTGTTAGCCGCGGAGCCAGCCGCGACGTCACCGTCCCCGGACTGCGACGCCCCCAGCAGTTCCGTCGCCCCGAACGCGGCGGCCGCGCCACCCACCACGGTGAGGAACCGTCGCCGTTGCATGACCGGACCACTACCACCGGCACCACATCAACCTTCTCGTCGGCCGCGATTCGCGTTCCGATCCGTGACCCGTCGTCTGGTCGTGACCCGTCGCCTGGTCTCGCGATTTAGGCCGGGGGCACCCCGACGACTTCCGGACGACGCGGTCGAATTCTGTCCGGCGCCTGCAGACGACGCCAGCTTCGTCGGTGCCCGTGTCCACCGGACTGGGGGTTCGATAAACGCGAAGAATGGGGCGTTTCGCTACTTCTCACAGCAGTCGGGACAGGGAATCGTGAACTCTCGCCGTTCGCCGTCGATCGGAACCGCCCCGACCGTGCCCGGAATGCGTGCCTGGGCCCGGTACGTGTAGGTGTTACCTGGCTTGAGCCACCACTGCTCGCTCTCTTCGCTCACCCCCTCGTTCCCGTACTCGAAGGTCAGCGAGAACGTCTGGCCCTGTTGCTGGTCGCCCGAGAGCTGTGCCGGTGCCGCCGCCGGATTCCAGAGCTTGACCTCCTCGCCGTAACTCCCGGACGTCGTCCCCTTCTTCTTGTACGTGAATCCCGCCCAGACGTGGTCGTGACCGGCGAACTCGGTCATCGTTCCGAAGAGGGTGACTCGCTGCGTGCCAGCCTCCGCCCCCATCGTGCGAACGTCTGCTGTCTTGTCGGTGGCTGAATCTGCTCTCACTCCCCCCACGCCGAACGTCCCGAGTCCCAGGACGCTCGTGATGGCAGAGCCGAGAACTGACCGGCGCGTCGATCGGAGATCGAACCGTAGATTCGACATCGCACCCAGAGAGTACCCGCACACCCATCTTTGTTATGCGGCCCCTTCTAATCAATTGTCTAACTGTTTGGGGCATCGACGAAAGATGCATTCCTGGTTTCTAATTCGAGGGGCGTAGGTTCTACGAGACGACGAAATCTCCAGCAATGTCGCCCGGTCCCGCCACTGTCCGCCATCATGGTCGGTGATATATGGGTTACCGATTGCCAGCGCAGGTGCGTTCTCCCGATACGGCACTGTCGTCCTCGTTCGCGGAGCGCGGTTGGACGTTGTAGCGCTGGGCGCACGTCGCTCGTGCCCAGTTCGAGGTCGACGCGGTGGTCGAGACGGTCTCGCCCGGTCTGTTGGCGTTCTGCCATCTAGTGGTCGTTGCCATCAGCAAGGGATTCCCGTCGTCTCCTAGACCCGACACGCAATTACTGTAGTTCGTTCGATGATCCAGGGCCAAAAGATAGATTATATAGTCTCGAAGTAGGTGAAACCATGATCAACATCGTCGTCGTCAGCTGGATGGTCAAACTCGTCCTGAAACTGGCCCTGCTGGTAGTCATCGTCCTCCCGCTCTGGCTGGCCTACGTCATCCCGATGTCGCTGTTCGGGAACGGGACGGAGGCGAACGAACGAGTGATGCGGGTCTTCAGGCGACTCTCGTCGTAGCGCCGTTCGTTTCTCTCACGGTTCACCCTGAACGGATAGCCCTACGCCCGACTAAGAGGAGGTGGAAGCCCACCCGACGGTACGTCCGATCAGTCTCTGCTAGACGTCCGCCTGCGGAACACTGCCGACACGCTTCGGTGATGTAGACCACGGTGCCAGACCCGACTGTCGACGCTGTGGCGTCGACGCTGGACGCTACTCTGTCCGGCGAGAGTCTGGCGACCGATCCGACGGAGCACGCACGACAGTTCGACTGGGATGCGGTTGCTGGCAGTCGGAATCGATGTGTCGCAATGCGATCCACCACTCCCACCACCAGCACCGTGGTAAATATCTCTCGCTTCCTCGGTTCGCTTCCGGCGTCCGTTCGTTTTTGACCCGGACGTGAGTACGCTCGCGCATGGCCGAACAGTCCACCGCCGACCTGGTCGTCTACAGCGACTACGTCTGCCCGTTCAGCTACCTCGGCAAGGAATCGCTCGAGAACTACCGCGAGGAGCGCGACGACCCCCTCGACGTCGAGTGGCGCGTCTTCGACCTCCGCGGGTACAAGCGCGACGACGACGGCGAACTCCGCGACGTCGACGACGGCAAGGACGACGACTACATGGCGAAGGTCCGCGAGAACGTCGAACACCTGAAAGCGCAGTTCGACGCGGAGATGACCGTCGACTTCTCCGTCGACGCCGACTCCTGGAACGCCAACAAGGCGACGCTGTTCGTCCGCCGGAACTACGACGCCGAGACGTTCCGCGCGTTCCACGACGCCGTCTTCGAGGCGCGCTGGCAGGCGGCCCGCGACATCGGCGACCCGGACGTGCTCGCCGACGCGGCCGCGGACGCGGGCGTCGACCCCGGAGAGGTCAGGGACGCCATCGCGGACGACGCGCTCGACGCCGACCTGGAAGAGCGGTTCGACGCGGCACGCGACGCCGGCGTCACCGGCGTCCCGACGTTCGTCGGCGACCGGAACGAGGCGAGCGGGGCGCTCCCGCCCGAACAGCTCGACCGGCTCGTCGAATAGCGCGACCGTCGTTTCCGGCCGCTGTGGGTCGTCCAGCACGTCGATCTTCCGTCTCGACGGAACCGAGCCTCTCACGTAGCTCCAGTCCCAACCGTCGGCCGTGACCTCCGCCATCGTGCCGACGATACTGCACGGGGCGACCCCCGCAGCCTCGACGTCAGCGCTGACAGTGGTGCTAACGCTGGGCGCGCTGGGGTCGGTGGCCGTGCTCGTGCTGGCGCTGGCGGCGCTCCGGCGACGGCGGTCGCTGCCGTACCTGCTCGTGGCGCTGGCGATCGCGGCGCTGGCGACGCGCGCAGTCGTCGGCGCGCTGACGATGGGGGGATATCTCGGGTCGACGACCCACCACCTCGTCGAGCACGGCCTTGACGTGGCCGTCGTCGCGCTGGTGGTCGGAGCTGTGTACTACGCCCGGACGGTCGAGAACCAACTATGACAGATCAGGGAACGCGCATCCGCCGACACGTCGAATCGAAACCAGGCGTCCACTTCAACGCCCTCGTGCGTGGGCTGGACCTCGCCCCCGGACAGGTCCAGTACCACGTCAGGAACCTGCTCGCCGACGACACGCTCGTCAGCGAACAGCTGTACGGCAAGACGCACTACTACCCGCCGGAGTACGACGAGTGGGAGCGGGGCGCGGTCGCGCTGCTCCGCCGCGAGACGGCCCGCGACGTCCTCGTCAGCCTGCTGGAGGCGGGCGAGGCCCGTCCGGCCGACGTCGTCGACGACCTCGACATCGCCCGCAGCACGCTGGCATGGCACGTCGGCCACCTCGAAGAGCAGGGCCTGGTCGAGAAGCGTCGCGACGAGCGCAACCGCGTGACGCTCGTCCCGACGCGCCCGGAGGAGACCGCGCGCATGCTCGGCGTCATCGAGCCCTCGCTCCCCGAGCGGATGGTCGACCGGTTCACCCGACTCGTCGACGACCTGCTCGCCGAGTGACGCCGTCGCCGTCGACGGAGAGCGTCCGTCGCCGTCACCGCGGGCGATACTGCTGTTGCTCCCGTCGCGGTTCGCTCACTGCTCCAGCGTGGCGTCGAGCGTGATCTCCGGCCCGGCGAGCGCCTTCGAGACCGGGCAGTTCTCCTTGGCGCGCTGGGCGAGTTCGTCGAAGGTGTTCTGGTCGACGTCCGGGACGGCGGCCTCCAGCGTCAGGTCGATGCGCGGAATCTCGAAGCCACCGTCGGCCCGTTCGAGGTGAACGTCCGCCCGCGTCTCGAGGCGGTCCGGTTCGTGGCCCTCCTCCTCGAGGAACGCCGTCAGCTGCATCGAGAAGCAGCCGGAGTGCGCTGCCCCGATCAGTTCCTCGGGGTTCGTTCCGGGCTCGTCCTCGAACCGGGTCGGGAACCGGAACGTCCCCTCTATCTGCCCGCTCTCGGTCTCGAAGTCACCGCTGCCGTCCTTTCCGCCCTGCCAGTGGGTCTCCGCTTGTCTCGATGGCATATCCGTACGCCAGTACGGACGGCGGCGGTTTGGAGATACTGGCCGACCACCTCCCGACTGCGGAGGGGTTCCGCCCCGGCGTCCCGTTCCCCGTTAGCAGCGCTCGCGACCGACGTAGGCGAGGTTGCCGGCGAGCAGGCCGACGCTGCCGACGAAGAAGAGCGCGCCGACGGGCGAGGCGAGGTCGACGAACAGCCAGTACAGCGGTGCGGCCGCGGAGGGGCCCACGGCGACGACCGCGAGTTCGGTGACGACCGGCCCGCAGCAACAGCAGGCGTTCGGCGCGGCGACGGCGGCCGTGCCGGTCGTCGTCTCGGTCGTCCCGGTCGTTCCGGCGGGGGCGGCGGTCCGCCACTGGCTGGCGATGACCGCGCCGTTCAGGCCGACGAGTGCCGCCACGAGGCCGACCTGGATCGCCATCCCGAGGGAGACGACGCCGCTCGCGGGGACGCCCGGGAAGAAGAACTCGACGCCGGACCAGTAGACCAGCGGGTTCGCCACCGGGGTGACCTCGACGAACCCGTGGTCGGGGACGCCGATGCCGTGTTCGGGGACGAACGTGACCATCCCCATGGAGAAGGCGAAGAAGAGCGCAGCGAGCACGCCCGTGCCGACGCCGAACCGGCGGGCGACGCGGTCGCGGGCGACGCGCGCGAGGATGCCCCGGGCGTCGCGGTATAGCACGTAGGCCACGGCGACCGGCAGGGCGAACACGAGCAGGTAGCCGACCGGGTTCTCCAGTCCGCCAAGGACGGGGTACGCGACCCACATGCCCAGGAGTGCTCCGACGAACGCGTAGCGCGGGCGCTCCGGGAACTTCAGGCGGCCGACGACGAGGCTGACGACGGCGATGCCGATGCCGACCGCCAGCGTCAGCGGCGCGTACCACGCGCGGTCGATTGGCGTCTGCGACGCGCTCAACGTCTTGACCGGCGAGAGCTGGACGAGCCCCACCGCACCGGCGGCGGCGACGAACAGTCCGAGGAAGACGCCGCCGAGCGCCGTCGTGCGGTCGAGGCCACGGCGGCCCGCGATGACGCTCCCCGCGACGACGCCCGCGCCGACGACGAGCACGACCAGCGCGAGCCACTGGGGGTACGGCTGTGGGTGCTGGCTCCCGTGTGCCGCCGCGACGCCGGGGATGAGTGTCAGTGCGACGACCGCGAACGCGGCCAGCCGACGCAGGGCCGCGTGGAACGACCGCGGCCGCGTCGGCCGGTTCCGCGTCGACCGCGTCCGCGTCGAGTCCCGAGTCATGGCCCGGCCTAATCGCCGAACGTGCATGTAAACTCCGGATTCGTACGACGTGCGCGACTCCGGCATCGCGCCACGGTCGCGAGAAAACGAGACGGTCCAGCGCTCCGCGGTCGGCGGCCGACTCAGCCGAGGACGTACCGGAGCGCCGGGTGGCGTTCGACCAGTGCTTCGCCGTCGACCTCGAAGCGCTCGATGACGCTGTCGAGCCCGAGGATGTGGCCCGCGCCGAACGCCGCGACGGCGAGGAACACGAGCATGTACGCGAAGTCGCCGTTGATGACGCCGTGCTGGACCTCCCAGTTGCCGAGGTAGAACAGCAGCATCATGAACGCGCCCCAGAACGCCGCGAGGCGGGTGAACGCGCCCACGAGGAGGCCGAGCCCGATGAGGAACTCGCCGTAGGGAACGGCGACGTTCACGAAGTCGACGAACCACGGCGTGGTCCCCATCCAGTGGAACAGCCCGCTCGCGGGGCTGGCCGCCGGGACGTGGGTGAGGTAGCCGCCCGCGGAGAACGGCTCGGCTGCGGCGATCTTCGCCCACCCGGCGTGGAGGAACGCGTAGCCCATCATCAGGCGCAGCGCGAGGACGAACCACGCGCTCAGGCTGTGTGCCCGACCGCGCACCTGCAGCCCGCCCAGCGTGCTCTCGAAGGTGTTCGTTCCGGGTTCGATTTCAGTTGTGGTCATCGTGGCTCACCTTACGGTTGAGGATCCGCCGGTGGAAAACGTATAACCACTAACCGGTTCCCGGGGCCGTGGAACTGTTCCCAGTTCCTGGGAATAGCAGTGGCACCGTTCGGCCGTGACTGCCCTCGACGCGAGAGTACCGCGTAGGACGGGCGTCTGACGGGATTATTTATGCCACGTCGTTGCGTGAAGTGTTGTTCGCGGTGAAATACTCCCATGGCACCAGAAAACAAGCGACTGACGCCAGACAACCGACCGGTGACGCCGGAGGGCGGGTCGACGCATTCGGGCGACGTCTTCCACCGTACCGGAATCCGGCCGGACGAACGAACAAGCGAGGCAGTCGTCCAGGCAGTTGCGGCAGCGACGGGGGAGGACCCGACGAGAATCGATCCACTGTACGAGTCCATCAATCCAGATGCGCTGAACGAACTCTTCCAGTTCGACGGCTCCGGACGACCACAACCGGACACCGCTGTCCAGTTCGACTACGCCGGTTTCTCCGTCGTCGTCCGTGAGACCGGAATCATCGAGCTGCGCTGACTGCGTTCGTCTCACGGCAGAACTCTGACCGTTCGCGGCGGAGTGGACGTCGACACCTGCGGTCGTATCGCTCGCCTCTATCTCGGTCGGCATCGGCATCTCTCGGCGCACGCCGACTCGTCGGTGACGCGTACGTCGAGTACGTCCGGTCGAACTGCGACGGCTCGACCGCCGACGAGTGCTACTGGCTACGGTGGCACCGTCACTCCACGACGACGACGCCCTTCATCCCGAGCGTCTTGTGGGGCCGGCAGTAGTACTTGTACGTCCCCGTCTCGTCGAACGCGTGCTCGAACGTCTCGCCCTTCCTGGCCATCATGTCGCTCCGGAAGTCGCCGTTCTCCTCGACGACGTTGTGGCTGCCCCTGCCGGTCCACTTCCAGCGGACGGTCGTGCCCGACGACACCGTCACCGCCGCCGGGGAGAAGCCGTTGGCACCGTTGTTCCCCTGCGTGCCGACCTTCACCGTCACCGTGTCGCTGCCCGTCTCGTCAGTCACGCTGCCGTCGAAGTTCGAGGTGTCGGAGAGGTAGCCGTCGAACTTCGAGGACCCACTGCCCCCGCCGCCACCGAGACAGCCCGCCAGTGCACCCGTGCTCGTCGCTACCGCTCCGATCGTTGCGAGGTAGGTTCGTCGCGTCGTCATCGTCTCACTCGTCCGGTCGTATCCCCCGCGTCAAAAAGGGTCTGTCTCCCGTTCCCGGAAGCTGATAACGGGCGAACGTGTTCGGCGCGGGAGTTAGGTGGCGGCGCGTCGTAGGGTCACGACCAGATGGGCGACCGAACGACTGTCACCGACGAGCGGGCGACCGCCGCCGACCGGACGACCGGTGTGGACGACCAGACGACCGTCACGGTGCGGTGTACGGGCCACGTCCGGACCGCCGTCGGGGAGCCGGAACTGGAGTTCACCTTCGAGGGCGACCGGCTCCGGGAGTTCCTCGACGCGTTCTTCGACGAGTACGACGTCGCGGACCTGGTCATCGCCGAGACGGAGGCGGAGGCGACGACCCGCGGCTGGGCACCGGTCGAGGGGCTGCCCGGGTCGTGGCGGAAGAACCCGGAGGGCGAACAGACCCGGGCGTTCGCTCGCGTCGCGATCAACGGCCGGTTCAACGAACACCTCGACGGTCTCGCCACGGAACTGCAGGACGGCGACCGCGTGGCGCTGATGTACCCGTTCATCTTCTGCTGCTGACCGCCGGCCTGCTTCCTCGCTACCGACTGCGTTCCCGACGGACGTCCGCGGTCCAGACACCTCCATCCGCTCGGTGCGTCGATCCGCCGGGTAGACAGTACGGCGGGGTCTGCTGTCCGCCCGCCGCGCGCGTCGTCGTCGTCACCGCCCCCGGCCGCTTTTCCACTCCCTCGCAGCCGACGGACTCTCCGGTTCCGTCCGCCGTCGCGGCCACGGATAGCGTATCGGTCGAACATATTCACGGCGTTCCCGCCGGTCGGGAAGCGGGGCGGCTTTACACGGGGGTCGCGGTGGCAGCGTCGACCGTATGAAGGTAGAACGAAAGACGCTCGCGAAGCTCCTCGTCGTCGTCTTCGTCGTCAACCTGGTCGTGATGGGCGTCGGCGCGTGGTACTCCGCCGAGAACGCGCCGCCCATCCCGAAGCGGGTCGTCGGCCCGGACGGCGAGACGGTGGTCAACGCCGGCGAGGTGCAGGCGGGCAAGAAGACCTTCCAGTCGAACGGCATGATGAACCACGGGTCCATCCTCGGCAACGGCGCCTACTACGGCGTCGACTACACCGCCGACGCGCTGGACCTGAAGGCGCAGTACATGCGGCAGTACTACGCGCGCGAGCAGTACGACGCGGCCTACGACGCCCTCCCGGAGCCGAAGCAGGCCGCGGTCGACCAGCGCGTGACGACGGACCTGGAGTCGGGGGCCGTCGACGACGTGGTCCGGTACTCCGCGGCGGAGACGTACGCCCACCAGCAGGTCCGCGAGGAGTACGTCGACCGCTACCACGCGGGGAGCCACGAGCGCGGCGTCCCGGCCGAGATGATCGGCAGCGAGGACGACGCGCGCCGCTTCGCCGACTTCGCGCTCTGGACGGCCTGGATCTCTCACACGGAACGTCCGGGGTCCAGCCACACCTTCACGAACGACTGGCCGTACGACCCGCTCGCGGGGAACGACGCCACCGGCGCGGCGATGACGTGGAGCGTCGTCGCCATGGTGCTGCTCGTCGCCGGTGCGGGCATCGGCGTCTGGCTGTACAACTCCGTCGAACTGCCGGAGCCGACGACGGCGGGCGTCACCGTGCCGGCACCCGACGACATCGACCTGGTTCCGAGCCAGCGCGCAGCGGTCCGGTTCGTCCTCGTCGGCGCGGGCCTGTTCCTGGCCCAGACGCTGCTCGGCGGCCTGCTCGCGCACTTCTACGTCGAGCGGGCCGGCTTCTTCGGCATCGGCGACGCGCTCGGCGTGAACGTGCTCGAACTCGCGCCGTTCGCGCTCGCGAAGACGTGGCACCTCGACCTGGGCGTGCTCTGGATAGCGACGCTCTGGCTGGGCGCGGGCCTGTTCCTGCCGCCGCTGCTGACCGGCCACGAACCGGACGGGCAGAGCCGATACGTGAACGTCCTGCTCGGGGCGCTGGTCGTCGTCTCGGTCGGCGGCCTCGCCGGCATCTGGCTCGGCATGAACGGCTTCTTCGACGGCCCGCTGTGGTGGCTGCTCGGCAACGAGGGGCTGGAGTACCTCGAGGTCGGGCGCGTCTGGCAGTTCGGCCTGCTGGCCGGCTTCGTCGGCTGGGCGGTGCTGGTCGCGCGCGGGTTCAGGCCGCTGCTTTCGCGCGAGCAGCCGTACGGCCTCTCGCACATGATCCTGTACGCCGGCGGCTCCATCGCGCTGCTGTTCACCGCCGGGATGCTGTACACGCCGCAGACGAACATCGTGATGACGGAGTTCTGGCGCTGGTGGGTCGTCCACATGTGGGTCGAGGGGGCGTTCGAGTTCTTCATCGTCGCCATCGTCGGCCTCACCCTCGTCTCGATGAACCTGCTTGAGAAGCGCTCCGCCGAGAAGGCCGTACTGTTCGAGGCGCTGCTGGTGATGGGGTCGGGCGTCGTCGGCGTCTCCCACCACTACTGGTGGATCGGCCAGCCCGACGTCTGGGTGCCGCTCGGCAGCGTCTTCTCGACGCTCGAACTCATCCCGCTCGTCGTCATCCTCTTCGAGGCGCTCGGCGAGTACCGCGCGCTGGCGTCCGCCGGCGAGACCTTCCCCTATCGGCTCCCGTTCATGTTCATCATCGCCAGCGGGGCGTGGAACTTCGTCGGGGCGGGCGTGCTCGGCTTCTTCATCAACCTCCCCATCCTCAACTACTACGAGCACGGCACCTACCTCACGGTCGCGCACGCCCACGCCGCCATGTTCGGCGCGTTCGGCTTCCTCGCGCTCGGCATGGCGACGTACATGCTCCGCATCACGACGCGCGACTGGGACGGCCGCCGGCTCCGCTGGGCGTTCTGGTCGTGGAACGTCGGCCTCGCGATGATGGTCGGCGTCTCCCTGCTCCCCGTCGGCTTCCTGCAACTGGAGACGGCGTTCACCCAGGGGTACGCCGTCGCGCGCAGCCTCGCGTTCTACGAGCGCGACCTGGTCCAGTTGCTGTTCTGGCTGCGGATGCCCGGCGACGCGCTCGTCATCCTCGGCACCGTCCTGTTCGGCTGGGACGTCGCCGTCAAACTCCGCCGCCAGCGCGAGACCAGCGAGGAGGCCGTCCGACAGCCCGTGGCCGACCGCACGCTCGTGGAGGGCGACGACTAGCCCCCGCCAGACACTCTCCGGGGTTCGGGACCTCACTTCGTTCCTGTCGACGGACGACGCCTCCGAGCGGGGTCAGTCCGCGCCCTGGACCGCACAGGACTCGTCGGTGTAGTCGACCTCTGCGACCGAGTCGATGGGGTCGTCGCCACAGACCGGACAGTCCGGGTTCTGGCGGTACTCCAGTTCCTCGAAGGTCATGTCCATCGCGTCGTAGAACAGCATCCGGCCCTCCAGCAGGTCGCCGACGTCGACGACGGCCTTCACGGCCTCGGTGGCCTGGACGCAGCCCACGGTTCCGGGAAGGACGCCGAGGACGCCCGTCGACGCGCAGTCGGCGACCATCCCCTCCGGCGGTGCCTCGGGGAACAGGCACCGGTAGCAGGGGCCGCCGGGCGTGACGGTCGTGACCTGCCCTTCGAACTTGTAGATGGCGCCGTGGGAGAAGGGAATCGCTGCCAGCGTGCAGGCGTCGTTGACCAGGTAGCGCGTCCGGAAGTTGTCCGTCGCGTCGACGACGAAGTCGTAGTCGGCGACGAGGTCGCCGACGTTCTCCGGTTCGACCCGCAGTTCGTGGGTCGTGACGGTCACGTCCGGATTGAGGTCGGCGACGAAGTCGGCGGCGCTCGCCACCTTCGGTCGGCCGACGTCGGCGTCGCCGTGAACGACCTGGCGCTGGAGGTTGCTCCGCTCGACGACGTCGTCGTCGGCGATGCCGAGGTGGCCGACGCCCGCGGCGGCGAGGTACTCGATGGCCGGCGACCCCAGGCCGCCGGCGCCGACGACCAGCACCGACGCGTCCAGCAGCGCGGCCTGTCCCTCCTGGCCCACCTCGTCCATGATGATGTGGCGGGAGTAGCGGTCGAGTTGCGTCGCGTCCAGCGAAAGGCCCATGGTCGCGATTGGTGGTCGCGAGCCATAAACCCGTGCCTCGCCGACCGTCGCGGCTGCCACCGGTCCCTGCGCGGACAGTGCTCGTGTTCGACGAGCGGCCTTGCACCTTCTTTTGGCGAGCCTAAAAATCGGAACGTTTTAATCCTTTAGGCCGACCTAAATCCTCGCATGCAGACGAACAGACGGGACCTGCTGAAGGCAGGCGGCGGACTGGTAGCGAGCACCCTCGTCGCGGGCTGTGGCGCGCAGCTCTCGGCGTCGGGCGAGACGGGCGGCTCGGGTGCGAATGCGGCGGTCGCGGCCGAGTGGAACGCCATGCGGGCCCGGCTCTACGACGCGCAAGCCCTCGCCGTCGCGGGCGAGTTCGACGCCGGCGCGTCGGTCGCCGAGGACGTCTTCGCGCGGTTCGAGGCGGCGTCTGGCGAGTGGGGCGCCCACGAGAAGCTCGAGGAAACGAGCGAGAAGCAGTACGAGGAGTTCGAGGAGGCCCTCGGACAGCTGACGTCGCGGCTCCGGGAAGGGAACCAGGCGGAGGTCGACGTGGAGGTCGGCCTCGGCGACGATCACCTCCGGGCGGCCCAGGAACGGCTCGTCGGTGAGGCGAACGTCCGTGCGCTCGACCTCCAGCTGTTCGGTACGCGCGTCGAGAACGCAGCGATGCTCGCCGCAGCCGGGAAGACCGACGCCGCGGCGACCGTCGCTGGGAACGTGCTCGGCGACTTCGAGTCGAGTCCGGTCCACGACGCCCTCGAATCCGCCGCGAGCGAGAGCTACGAGGCGTTCGAGAGCGCGGCGAAGACGGCGAAGCGAGCGGCGAACGACGGGAACGTGAAGATGGTCCTCGGGCGGGCCAACGCCGCCGTCACGGCCGCCGTCGAGGGCTCCTACGCGGTCGCGGACGCGAAGCCGGCCGCCGGCGCGGGCCACCTCGCGGCGATGCAGGGTCAGGCCTTCGACGCGAAGGCGCTCGCCTCGCTCGGCGGGCCGTCGACCGCGTACGCCCACGCCGCCGCGCTGAACGTCTATCGCGCCCGCGTCGCCGACTGTGCGTGGCTGGTCAGCCAGGGCGCGACGGACCGGGCGAAGCAGGTCGCGACCGACGTCTTCGCCCACTTCGAGGGTGCGAAGGCCCACGAGGCGCTGGAGGAGGCCGACCACGACGCCTACGAGAGCTTCGAGGGCGGACTGGAGACGCTCTCGACTGCGGCAGGGTCGGGCGACCGGACGACCGTCGCGTCGGCGATCGACCAGATCGACGGCGCGCTCGTCGCGGGCATCGAGGCGCTGGCGAGCGGCACCGCGGCGGCCGTCCTCCAGTCCGGATTCTTCCGCGCGCGGTTCGGCGACGCGATGGAACTGCAGGCGAGCGGCGAGACGACGACCGCCGCCAGCATCGCCCGGAGCCTGTTCGAACGCTTCGAGGCGGACGAACTCGGTTTCCACGAGGCGCTGGAGGACACCAGCGAGAAGCTCTACGAGCGGTTCGAGCACGAGCACCTGAAGGAGGGGCTCATCCCGGCACTGGAGAACGGGAACGGCTCAGCGGCGAACACGCACTTCGACGGCGTCCAGCAGGCGCTCCTCGACTTCGAGGCGAAGGCGGGCGCCCCGGCGCTCGCTTCCGGTGCGGAGGCGGCGATGGCGACCGGACGCGCGTTCGACGCGGCCGGCGTGGCCGCGCTCGGCGATGGCGACCGCGCGGCGACCGTCGTCGAGGACGCGTACTCGACGTTCGAGGCCGGTGCCGCCGGCTATCACGAGGCGCTGGAGGAGGCCGACCACGACGCCTACGAGCAGTTCGAGACGCGCCTCGTCGGCGTGGGCGAGGCCGCGAGCGGAGACGGCGACCCCTACGCCGCCGCGAAGCGGTTCAACGGGACGAGCGTCGGGTCGCTGTACGCCATCGTGGACGCGGCCGGCGGCGACTACGGCCCGCAGGCCGCGACCGTCGTTCAGGACGTCTTCGGCCAGTTCGAGAAAGCGACCGTCCACGAACTGCTCGAGGAGGGCGACCACGCCACCTACGAGGCGTTCGAGTCGGCGCTGAACGACTACGCGACCGCACTGAAGAACGGCGACGGCGTCGACGCGGCGGCGGACGCGTTCGCCAGCGCCGCGCTCCGCGGCCAGTTCGCGGTCGTCGGCGCAGTCGACAAAGCACCCGTCGACGGCGAGTCCGGTTCGGACGAGTCCGGCGGCGGCCACGACGAGGGCCTCACGGGCGGTCCGAACGTCCAGCAGGGCGTGCCGGACGACGCCGACCATGTCGTCGACATGAAGGCCGTCTCGTTCGAGCCTGCGGAGCTCACGGTGAAGCAGGGCGACACCGTCGCGTGGAAGCACGCCGGCGGCGAGGCCCACTCCGTCACCGCCTACGAGGCCGAAATCCCGGAGGCGGCGACCTACTTCGCCTCCGGCGGTTTCGACTCCGAGGAGGCGGCCCGCGAGGGCTGGGAGGCGGGCAAGGGCGCCGTCCAGTCCGGCCAGTCGTACGTACACACGTTCGAGACGGAAGGCACGTTCGAGTACGTCTGCGTGCCCCACGAGGCCGCGGGGATGAAAGGGACGATCGTCGTCGAGTGATCGACCCCGGACGCCGACGTCAGACGTTACCGCTCAGCGCGTCGAAGACGTCGTCGGTGAACTCCTGTTCGGACCAGAGGCCGACCTCGGAACCGCCGGCGACGACGGCCGACTCGACGGGCACCTGGCCGCCGCCCATCCGGGCGTGTCCCCCTGCGTCCGCGCCCGGGATGTCGTCCACGGCCGCCTGGAGCGCCCGGCCCATGTGGACGCGGTCGTCGCGTGACCGCCCCGAGAGGTGCATCGTGTCGCCGCGCCGGCCGTAGACGACCACCGCCGTCACCCCTTCGAGGTGCATCAACTCGTCCGCGGCCTGCGGGATGGCGTCGACGTTCGACACCTCGCCCACGTGGCTGACCGCGAACGAGCCCCGCACCTCGCGGTCGCTGATGGCTCGCGACTTCACCTCTAGCACCTCCGCGCTCACCTGCGGGTTGGCGATGCGGTCGAGGCGGTGTTCGTCGACGCCCCGGTAGAGGTAGGCGCTGGCGGCGAACTCCGCCTCCGAACAGCCGTTCGTCAGGTGCTTGGTGTCCGACTGGATGCCGTACAGGAGGCCGGTCGCGACGTCCGACGGGAGGACGAAGTCGTCGGCCGGCGGGACTGCGTCGGGGCCGATGGGGTCGGCGTCGAGGTCCTGGAAGTACTTCGCGACGATGGTCGAGCACGCACCGTACTCCGTTCGCTTGTCCGTGAACACCTCGCCGGTGCCGTTGCCGGGGTGGTGGTCGACGACCGCGTACGGTTCGATGCGCTCGGCACCGTCGAAGCCGCGGGGCGTGTTGTGGTCGACCAGCACGATGGTGGAAGCCGCGAGGTCCGTGACGTGGTCGACCGTCTCCATGTCCAGGTCGAGGACGGTCCGGAACGCGCGGTTCTCCTGGTGGCGGACCTGCCCCGAGTACTGCAACGTCGCCTCCGTGTCGACCGCCTCGGCGAGGTGGGCGACGCCGACCGCACACGCCATCGCGTCCGGGTCCGGATTCGGATGCATCAGGACGACGACCTCGTCGCGCTTCGCCAGCGCCCGCCTGAGACGGGCGCCCATCGGTCGCCGGATCCACCGGACGACGAGCCACAGCGAGACGGCGAGGACGACCATGCCGACCACGGCGGCGGCCACGATGGCCGGATTCGCGGAGCCGTAGCTCCCCACCTCCTGGATCAGGCTCCGAGCCGACTGGCCGCCCGGAATCTCCATACGACGTGGTCAATACGAGAAGACAAGAATTTTTCCCGAGAGTTACACGTGTCAGACTCTTGTAATCCGTCCGTCAGACGTCCCCGGTCCACTCGTCGACCGCCGACCGGTACCCCTCGCGGAACGTCGGATAGGAGTACTCGTACCCGAGCTTCCGCAGCCGCTCGTTCGAGCATCGCTTGCTCGACCGCGCCCGTCCCGACGCAGCGTCGGACGGGCGCACGTCCGGCGGCTCGACCCCACATTCTGCGGCCAGCCACGCCGCCAGTTCAGGCCGCTCGACCGGCTCGTCGTCGACCACCAGGACGACCTCGTTCCGGGCGTGGTCTCCCGCCAGCAGGAACCGGACCGCGCCCGCCGCGTCGTCGCGGTGGACGAGGTTCAGGTAGCCCTCGGCGACCGGGCCGTCGAGATAGCGGTCCAGCCGGTATCGGTCCGGCCCGTAGAGGCCCGCGAACCGGGCGACCGTTCCGTCCATCGGCCCGGGCGCGTCCAGCGCCGTCCGCTCCGCCTCGACGAGCACCGACTCTCGCTCGGTCGCCGGGTCGAGCGGCGTCTCCTCGTCGACCCACGCGCCGTCCCGGTCGCCGTAGACGCCCGTGCTCGACGTGTAGACGAACCTGTCCGGTGGATCGTCGCGGGCCGCGAACGTCTCGACGGCCGTCTCCAGTCCCTCGACGTACACCTCGCGCGCGGCCGCTGCATCGCGACCGCCGGCGCTCGCCGCGTAGACGACCGCGTCCACCGCGGGGACCGCCGCGAGGTCGTCCGGGTCGGTCACGTCACCCTGCACCGCGTCGAATCCAGCGTCCGCTATCGCTTCGCCCCCCGCGTCCGACCGGCGCACGCCGACGACGTCGTGTCCGGCCGCCGTTAGCTGTGCACCGAGTTCGATGCCGACGTACCCACAGCCGAGGATGGCGACGTCCATGGACGATGTCGGTCCCGAATCCGCATAACTCCGCCGCTCTAGGCTTTGCGCTCGGCGATGACGTGGTGGATGGCCGCGTACTCCGCCAGCGTCATCTTCCGACGGCCCTCCACCTGCTGCTGGACCGTGCGTGGTTCGACCTCCCCGTCGATCTCCGACGCCAGCCTGTCGACGTCGAGGACCGCCGTCGTCATCCCCATCATCAGGTGGTCGCGCAGTTCGGTGACGATGGCGTCCTTCGACGGAGCGTCCCCGGCGGTCGCCAGTATCGCCGCCGCGTCCTCTATCGTCACCCCGGGCGACTCGCCGTCCGCGAGCCCCGCGACGACGTCGCGGTCCACGTCGGCGCGGTCGGCTACCGCGTCGACGCCGACGGCGTCGATGGTCGCCGCGAGTTCCGCCTCGTACTGCGCTCGGAGCTCGGCCGGCGTCAGCGACGCCGGGTCCGCAACCTCGTCGTAGAGCATGTGCGACGAGTCGGGAGCGCGGACAAAAGGGGTTGTCGCTCCGGCGCTACCACCCCGCCGACCGCTCGTCGGCGTTCCCGTCCACGTCGCCGACGCCGCGACCGTTCGGCGGCACGGCGATCGCGACCACCGTCGTCGTCCGGAACGACACCGGCGTCGAACGACCGAGCCGCTCCGCGTGGCCGTCGCCGTCCGCGTCCATCCGGACGGTCGCGGCCTCCCGGACGTAGGCCGTCGACGCGCCGGTCGCACCGGGCGGTCCCTGCGGTGCTCGCACGACGAACCGCTCGTAGTGCCCGCGAACGGTGACGTGCCAGACGTTGACCGTCGCGTACCAGTACCCCGGCACCGGCACGACCGGGAGCCCCCCAGGTACGTCCGACAGCACCTCGCCGACCCAGCGTCGCTGGGCGCGCCTGCTGAGTCTCTCGACGCCGTTCCCCGCCATGCGCTTCAGCTCCTCGTTCACGACGGTCCTGGTGGTCGTCAGCGTCCCGTTCACCACGCTCCGCTTCGGTCTGCTCGCGTTCCGGCGCGCCGCGTCGAGCGCGAACCGCGTCGCTAGCTGCACGCGCCCTCGTTCGACGGTCGACCACTTCCCGGCTCGTTCGGCGGCGAGCGCCGTCGCGACGGCCCGCGCCGCGGACCCGTTCACGACCGCCAGCGCCGTCGCGTGGGTCGTCCGCCAGCGGGCCAGTCCGCGACCGACGCCGCGACGGACCGTCGACTCGTCGAGTCCGGGTGCAGTCCCCCGGAGCCGGTCGCGGAGCCGTCGTTCGAGATCGTCGAGCGACGCGCCGAGCGACGACCGGAGCCGGTCTCTGCGTTCGCGCAACGTCGCGTTCCGTCCGGCCGCCAGCGTCCGGTTCGCCCCCCGGAGCGTCAGCGCAGCCGAGCGGAGGTCGACGCGCCCACGCTTGCGACTGCCGCCCAGGTCCCCCGTGACGGCGTCGACCGCGTCGCCGTAGGGGACCGTGAACACGTTGACGTTGCGCGCCGCCAGCGGGTGGACGGAATCGCCGTCCGGTACTGCGACGACCTGCCCGTGGTCGACCGACGCGAGCGTGAGGTACGGCGGTGCGCCGTCCACGCGGAGGTCGAGCGCCTGCCCTGGACCGCCTGCCGGCATGGGACGCCGTTCCGGCGTCTTGGTCGCCCGCCGCGCCCGGAGGATCTGTTGGATCTTTCCCAGCGACACGCCCGTGGCGTCACCGACGATGTCGTCGAGCTGTCGGCGCGCCCGGGCGGACCGGTCTGCGCGGTCGTCGAGTCGTGCGAGCACCCGGTCGAGATACGCGGCGCGAGCTGCGAACCGCGCCCGCTCCGCGACGTCTTCGTACTGGACCGGCGCGTCCAGGAGGTCGCTCCGACGAGCGCGCAGGCGCTTCGCCAGCTTCGCCGCCGGAATCGTCTCCCCGACGAGCTGTCCGCGTGGGACCGTCACCGAGACGTTCCGGACGCGGTCGCGCAGCGACTGGAGGTCACGATACGCCCGGGAGCGGAGCCCGTCGGGCCGCTTTCCGTGTACTGTCACCGGTTCTGTGTCGAGCGGACGCTCGACGGCGCGACGCGCCAGGCGGTCGGTACCGCCGCGATCGCGGACGAGCCGTTCCAGGGCTTTCCGCTCCACGTCGGCGAAGTTCGGGCCTGGTGGGTCGGTCGCACGCTCGTGGACCGTCACCACTGGCCGCTCCGGCGCGACCGCCGTCGAGCGATGGTCGCCGGCGACGCCGAGCGCGACGACCGCCACGTCCCGCCACCGTCGCTCGGTTCGCGTCGTCCGGTTCCCGTGCCGCCAGGTGCGGACGACGACGTGTTCGCGAACGACGCGACGCCCTTCGTGGTGGAGCAGGTGCCAGCCCGTCGGCGGTGCAGGTGGGTCGACGTCGACCGCCTCGACCGTGACGCTGCTTCGCTCGTCCGCCCCGGCGAGCGACCAGTTGCGTCCGGGTGGTACGGGTTCGGGCTCCGACTCGCTGGCGACGTGCTGCACTGAGGTCACCGGCCGGACGTCGATCGAGTAGGACGAGGCGAGCGCGTCGTCGAAACCGCCCCCGAGGAGGTCGTACAGCGCACGGTCGGCCGTCTCGTTGACCGCGACGGCAGTCGTCGACTCCGGCGAGGTCGCGGGGTCGCCGACGCCGGGAATCCTCGATAGTGCCTCCGACGTCGCCGTCGCGAGGACGTCGTCGACCCACGGTCCAGCACGGCCGCTTCCCGGCTTCAGGAGGTCCGTCAGCCCCACGCGGGCGGTCGCGCGACCCAGCGCCCGCCGCCCGGCCGGGTCGCTGCGTCCGAACGCCGCTCGCTGCTCCCCGAGGAGCGCTCCGTTCGTCGTCAGTTCGACGTGCCGGTTCGCCAGCACGTTCTCTATCGGGGCCCCGCCGTGCTGTGCGTAGCCGCGCGCCCAGACGACGGGGTAGAGGCGCGCCGTGAGCCGTCGTCCGAGCCCCGACTTCAGGGGGCCGCGGTTCAGCCGTCGCTCGAACCGCTCGACGCGCTCGTGGAGTGCGAGCACGGGCGTTGCGACCGTGAGCGTGACCGTCCGTGCGCCGCGTGCTATCACCCGTCCGCCGCGTTCGACGCGAACGGAGACGTTCTCGACCTGGACGCGGACGCCGCTCTCCGTCGACGGGCCGACGGCGGTGACGGTCACGTCGCGCTTCGCTCGTCGCAGCGCGCTCGCGTTCGGGGTGGGGGACAGCGACACCTCGGCCTCTGCGTCTCCGACGCGGGCGGCCACCGATTCGAGCTCGCGACGGGCGGTGTCGTAGACGCGGACCCGGAGGTAGTCGCGGAAGGGCGTCGACGCGTTCAGCACGCGGCCAGCGCTCGTGTTCGCCGGTTCGACGACCGGACGGGCAGCAGCGTCCCGGGCGACGTGCTGGACGGCGTCGCGGAGCGCGGTCCGCGAACTTGCCACGGCGCGCTCGGCGGCACGGTCGGCGTCGCGTTCGACCGCCGGCGTCGGCGGGGCGACGATGGTCGCCGACAGCGTCGCGCTCCCCACGAGCAGCAGGACGCCGACGAACGCGAAGGGGACGCGACCCCTGGTGTCGTCCGCGAGTCTCACGGCGACCACACCCTGACGACGACCTCGACGCGGTCGGCTGCGGTCGCTCGCGCTGCCTGGTCCGGCGACGCGTACTGCTCGCCGAGTCGCGGTTCGAGAGTGGCCGAGAGTCCCGCCGCGAGCTCGTGTCGCGCACCCGCGAGGTCGTCCGACGCCAGTTCGTCCCCGGGGTTCGCGTCGGTCAGCGCTGCGAATCGGCGGAACCGGACGCTCGTCAGCGGGGCAGTCCGTCGGTGCTGGAGCGAGGCCCGGAGCCGTTCCGGCGGGAACAGTCCCCGGACGATCCGCCGGGCGACGGCGTCTGCGACCCGGTCGTACGTCTGCCAGCCGACGACGGGTCGGGCGGTGCGTCGAACCGGTGCGATTCCGCTGGGGACGTCGACCACCGCGGCGTGGACGTCGGCCTCCGGCGGCGGTGACGGCCCCAGCGTGCAACCCCCGGCGACGGGAGCGTCCGGGTACGGCTCCCACCGGGCGACGACCTGGACCTGCCGACCCGCAGTTCCCGTGCCACCGCTCAGCGAGCGGAACTCCCGTTCTAGCGCACGTTCGAAGTCGTCGTTCCGGTCGGTGACGTCGCTCCCGTTCACGCTGACGTCTCCGGTCGCACAGGCCGCAGCGAGGCCGGTGAGGGTGTCGTGCGCCGCTCGGCTGTAGGTCCGGGGGCCGTCGGGGAGGGACACTCCACCGCGACCCGTCACGGAGAGCGTGTAGTTCACCTCGGCAGTGCTCGTCGTCAGGGTCTCCGCGACGGCAGCGGCGGGGTTCCCACTCCTCTCGGCAGGCGCGTCGGCGGAGACGAGAACCAGTGCGGCGGCGCTCACGAGCAGCAGACACAGCGTCGCGTCGACGGCGGTGCTGATCCCTCTCATCGCCACACCTCGACCGACAGGCGGGCGGGCCGCACCACGCCGGGGGCAATGCGGACGCTCACCGTGGTCGCGGCCGTCGTCACCTCGGCCCCTGGCGGCGGGTCGCGACCGGCGCGCCACCGCTCGTCCGTGGTCGAGAGCGTCACCGCGAGGTGGTGTCCGTCAGGGGCTACGGAGTGAGCGCGGTGGAGGGCTGCGGGCTCGACGACGCCGTTCGTCGTCGCGACCCTCTCGACGCGAGGGAGCACGTTCCGTGCGTGCTCCCGCTCCGGGTTCGGCAGGACGTTCGAGAGCGCGCCGGCGTACGTCACGAGGCCGACGGAGACAGCGAAGACGGCGACGAGCGCGACCAGCGGCTCCGTCTGGCCCCTAGCCGGCGACCAGCGTCGCATCGACGCCCTCCCAGGTGAGACAGCGCGCGAGCAGTCGGTCGTCGGCCGGATGCCACGTCGCGTCGCGGCCGCGCGCCCGTTCGACGGCCCGGCGGAAGGCGGCCGGCGAGTCGAACGCCTGCTCGGGCGAGGTGCCGCGAAGGACGGCGGCGAGCGATGTTCCGTCGCGGACGGGGACGACGGGGCCCGCAGCGAACGTCGCGTGAGCGGTCCCGGCGTCGTTGCGGAGTCCGAGACGGTGGGGGCCGATCCGTATCGTCGCGGCCGCGACGGGGTGTTCGGCGGTCGCGGCGTACTCGCAGCGAGCGACCGAATCCACGGTGTCGGCGACGCTGGCGGCGTCTGGCGGCGGGGCGGTCGGGAACGAGAGCGCGACCCCGAGCGTCGCGACGCTGGCTGCGGCGACGCCGATCCAGACGTACCACGCGTCCACGGGTGCGTCGAGCATGGACCCGCCTGGTCCCGTTCCCGTACTTAAACCTACGCGAGCGTGCTCGCGCCGGCGAACGCGACGAGGTAGACGCCGGTCGCCGACAGGACCGCGAGTCCGACGCGGTAGCCGACGAGCGTCCGGTCGAAACCGCGTTCGAGGCTGGTCGCGAGTGCCGTCACGACGGCAGCCAGCAGGAGGACGTAGACGCCGACCGCGAGCCCCAGCGTCGCCGTCGGGACGCCGCCGTCGAACTCGCCGGTGTCGGCCATCCCCCGGGCGAGCGCGACGGTGGCCCCTGCGACGAGCGGGCCGAAGGCGGCGGCCGTGCTCTTCAGCGTCCCCGTCACCCGGGCGAGTTCCCGCCGCGCCTCGCGCTCGACCTCGTCGAGGTCGTCGAGGTGGTCGGCCATCGCGACCACCGCCGCCCCCGCCGGTCGTCCCTCGCGCGCGGCCAGCGCGAGTAGCGCCGCCGCACTGCGAGCGCGCGGACTGGGAACGTCCGCGAGTGCGCCGTGCTCTCCGAGGAACGCCTCGCGGACGCCCGCCCGGAGGAGTCGCTGGTTGCGCGCGGCGGCGGCGAGGACGTCGCCCGTCTCGCCGGCCACCTCGTCCGCCGCGACGGCGACGGCGTCCTCGACGGCCGCACCTTCCTTCACCCGGCGTCCGACGAGGTAGAGCGCGTCCGTCAGGTGCGTCTCGACCGCCCGGACGCGCTCCCTGACTGCGACGACGGGCCGGGTCGCTCCCACGAGCATGGTTCCCACGCCCGTCCCGGCGGTGGCCACCCAGCGCGTCCACGACGGGAGGACCGCGCCACTCGCGACGAACGCCGCGACGCCGGACGCGACCGCGACGCCGACGACGGTCCACCGCCGGTCGGGAACTGCCGGATGCGCGCGGGTGACGGTCGGCGGCGGGAAGGCGACGGGACGGCGGGCGAGCAGCCACGCGCTCGCCGCCAGCAGCGCAACCGGCAGGAGCAGGTCGTAGACGACGACCAGCACGCCGGGCGTGACGGGGAGACCGGCCGCCCGCCCGGCCGGGAGCACCGCGACCAGAGCGAGCGGCAGGAGGACGCCGAACGCGTAGATTGCCGTCGCTGGTCCGCGGACCTCGGCGACGAACGACGCCATCCGGTCGCGGGTCCCGGTCAGGACGGCGTCCAGTGCGCGGTCGAGGGTGCGTCCGCGCTCGCCCGCCGGCGCGTCGGCCGCGGCGGAAACGAGGAGCGTCGCCCGCCGGAGCGCCGGGTTCCAGTCGGCCCACTCGGCTGCGAACGTCGTCAGCCCGGTCCGCGGCGTCCCGGTCGCGCGCCGAACGTGGTCGTCGAGACTCGCCGCGAGCGGGCCGTCGCCCGTCTCCGCGGCGAACGCGGCGGCGCGCTCGGCTGCCGGTTCGATCCGCATCCGGAGGACGGCGCGGGCGACCAGGTCGGGAGCCGCGCCGAGTGCCCGGGTTCGGCGTGCAGCCGCGGCGGCGACGGGGACGCGCCCGGCGAGCGCGGGCACGGCGAACGTGACTGCTAGCGAGAGCAGGACGCTCGGTACTCGAACCGCGGGCGGGGCAAGCGCGACTGGAGGGAGGGCGGCGAGCGCGACGACCGTCGCCACGCCGTAGCCCGCGCGGAGCACCGTCTCGGCGTCGGCGTCCGCACCGAGGAACGCGAGCGCGCGTTCGAGGTCGTCGTCCGGCGTCGGCGTCGCGGGCCAGCGGCGGCCGAGTGCGGCGAGCGCGTCGAATGCGCGGGCCATCAGGACGCCTCCCGTTCTCGGACGGTGACGTCGGTCGCGTCGGTCGCGTCGGCAGCCGACCGCATCTCCGCCTCGCGGTCGGTCAGCAGGGCGAGCACGTCGGCGTACGACTCCGCCGAGCGGGCCATCCCCTCCACGAGGACGCTGTTACCGCGGTCGATGCGCCCCGTCGCCGCGAGGCTCCCCGAACGCAGTTCGTACAGCGGTTCGAACCGCGGTGGGCCGGTGTCGACGACCTCCTCGACCGCCTTCACGCGGCGCGCTCGTCCTTCGTCGGTCTCGTACGGTTCCAGGGTAACGACGAGGTCCGTGGCTGCGAACGACGAGGCGGAGACGCCGAGGTCCTCGACGACGCGCTCGCGGACCGCCGCGCCGCCATCGCCGTGGATGGTGCCGAGGACGGCGCTCCCGTTCGCGCCGACGCGCATCGCCTCGTAGAGGACGCCGGCCTCCTCGCCGCGCACCTCGCCCACGACGAGCGCGCCCTCGCCCAGTCGGAGCGCGGTCCGCAGGGCCGCCGTCGGCGGGAGGCCCGTCCCGTCGTCGCCCCCCGCTTCGGCGCTCGTCCGGAGGGCCTGTACGTCGCGGCCCGCCGCCTGGAGCGCCTCGACGGGGAGCTCCGGCGTGTCCTCCAGGACGACCGTCCGCGTCGCCGCCGGAAGCTCCCACAGCAGCGCGCCGAGCAGCGTCGTCTTGCCCGCGCCGCGGGTGCCGGCAACGAGTCCGGCGGCGGCGCGCTCGACTGCGAGAGAGAGCAGCGCGGCGGCGTCCGCGGGGAGGGTGTGGTTGGCGACCAGTTCCGGGAGTCGCCAGGTGTCGTCGTCGCCCGCGCGGAACGCGAACGCGACGCCGTCGCTGACGGGGTCGGTCACGCCCGCGACCCGGACGGGCCGCCCCCTGACGTCGGCCGTCGCGTCGAGCGTCGGGCTCGCGCGAGAGAACGACCGGCCGCTCGTCCGCCGGAACCGGGACGCGAGAGCTTCTGCGCCGTCCCGCGTGAGTCGGACGTTCGTCCGTACCCGTTCGCCGTCGACGGTCGCGCGGAGTCGCGTCTCGGTGACTGGCGCGGTGGCGAACACGTCCGAGAGGGCCGGGTCGGCGAACAGGTCACCGAGCACGCCGTAACCGCGGGTGTGCTTCGCGAGGACCTGGGCGAGCGCGTCGACGGGGTCGTCGTCGTCCGCGACGCGTCGAACCGCCCGCGACGGAGCGTGACGACCGCCCCCGACCCCGCCGTCGGCGAGCAGGTCGCGGGCGCGCTCCAGCGTCGCCCACGCCGAGCGGTCGAGCGCGTGTTCGGCCGGTTCGAGGTGGTACGTGCGGATGTCGTCGTCCGGGCGGGCGTAGACGCGGACCGTCGCGCCTGTCGGGAGCGTCCGGCGGTCGTCGAACACGGCGTTCGCGGGCGGTCGCGCGGCGATTCGAGAGCGGGCGACGGTCGGGCCGACGAACGGTCGGAGTGCGTCCGCGTAGTCGTCGACGCGGCGTGCGCCGGCCGCGAGTCCCGTCTCGGCCGCCGCATCGGCGATCGGGCCGGCACGTCCTACGGCGTCGAGAGCCGCGCCGAGGGGGTCTCGTTTCGCTCGTTCGGCGAGGTCGGCGTCGTGGAACGCGACGCGCTCGGCGAACCGTCCCGCCGCGACCAGTAGCGCTGCGGCGCCCCCCTCGTACGCTCGCTCGACGCCGCTGGCCCGCGTCACCACGCGGTCGGCCTCGCGCTCCGCCAGCGCACCCACGACCGTCGCCCGGCAGGCGGGCGCCTCGACGAGGTCGCCGGTGCCGGGACAGTCGTCGGCGTCCACCACGACCGCGCCGTTCTCGACGGTCGGTTCGCAGGCGCAGTCGCTCTCGTCGCTTCCGAACTGGAGGCGGTCCCACATGGACCGCCGTGGTCGCGCCTTCGGATTTAAAATAAGGGGCCTACTCGCCGGTGAGCGCCTCGCTCGCGGGCGACAGCGACACCGTCGAGCCGAGGCCGTCCTCGCGGGCCTTCTCGTAGAGCATCTGGGCGGCGGCGACAGTCTCGATGCCGGTGCCGCCGCTGTCGAACACCGTGATCTCCTCGTCCGACTCGCGGCCGGGTGCCTTCCCGGCGACGACGTCGCCGAGTTCGGCGTGGACGTGGTCCTCCGAGACGACGCCCTCGTCGACGGCGTGGATGAGGGAGCCAGCGTCCTGGGTGGCCCGCTCGCGCAGGTCGAGGACGTACTTCGCACGCTCGACGGTCGTGGCGTCGAGTTCGTGCTTCTCGGGGTGGTACTGTCCCATCGCGGTGACGTGGGTGCCGTCGTCGAGCAGGTCGCCGTCGAAGACCGGTTCGCTCGCCGTCGTCGCAGTGATGACGACGTCTGCACCCTCGACGGCGGCGGCGTTGCTGGCGACGGCGGCGACGGCCGCGTCGAGCCGTTCGTTCATCTCCGCGGCGAACGATTCGCGGTTCTCCTTGGTCGGGGAGTACACCCAGACGCTGTCGAGGTCGCGGACGGCGGCGGTCGCGCGCAACTGACCGCGCGCCTGTGCACCGCTGCCGATGACGGCGAGCGTCGACGCGTCCTCGCGGGCCAGGGCGTCAACCCCGACTGCGCCCGCCGCGCCCGTCTTGAACGGGTTCATGCTCGCGCCGTCGAGCAGCGCCCTCGGCTCGCCGCTCTCGGCGTCGAACAGCGGGGTCACGAACCACGCGTCGCCGGCCCCGAAGCCGGCTGCGTACATGTACCCGCCCATCGCGCCCGTCTCGGGCAGGACTGCGGAGTAGCCCGTCAGCATCCCTCGCGGCTCGTCGTTGACGAGTTTCGTCCGCGGTTCGGCGGGCGCGCCCTCGCCCCGCTGGCGGTATCCCTCACGGACCGCTGCGACGTACTCTTCGGGCGTCGCGAGTCCGGAAACGTCGTCGCTCGTCAGAAACAGCGCGTCGGTCATATCTGCACGTCGAACGCCAGCGTCAAAACAGTTGAGGGAGCCGCGTTAGTCGGCCGAGTTGACTGGACTGGAGCTACGAGTGGAACCGTGGGCCGAAGTGGCGGACGAACTGGAACCCGAGTCGACGGGTCCGTTGACGAACAGTGCGTGACCGACGAGCAGGACTGCCACACCTGCGCCGAGCGGGACTGCCATGGTCACGGCGAGTCCCGCGACGTTGAGGACGCCAGTGACACCGACCAGCGCGAGCGGAATGAGGCCCAGAATGAAGTCGTAGTACCCAGTCATAATCTATTATAGACTATGCGGGGTAGGTATATAACTGTTTCCCATAGGTCAACAGCCAGTTTTCTATAGGCAGATGGTAATCACCGGGCAGGTTCTTCATAAGTTATGAAGTGGTTACACAGTTAAAGCTGAGCGTCAGCCTCCGAGAGAGCGGTCAACGCGGCGTTCGAGCGCGTGACCATATTCGTTCCAGTAATCGGGCGTCGGGGTGGCCACTCGTGTCGCCGAGCCAGCGGCGTGCGCCGCAGGGGTCCGCTCGTTCGCCCGCTCCGTAGCGTCTTTACGCTCCGGCGCGCGACTGTCGACCATGACCGGTCGGGACGTGCGCGAGACCTACGACCGCATCGCGGGGCACTTCGCGGAGACGCGGGAGTACCCGTGGCCCGAGGTCGAGTCCTTCCTCGACGAGCGGACCGCGGACGTGGCGCTCGACGTCGGCTGCGGCAACGGACGCCACGCGGAACTGCTGGCTGGGCGCGCCCGCCGCGTGGTCGGCGTCGACGTGAGCCGCGGCCTGCTCGGCGAGGCGCGAGCGCGGGCGCGCGAGCGCTCGTTCGCGGTCAACCTTCTACAGGGCGACGCGGCGCGGCTTCCGCTGGCCGACGCCACCGTCGGACTCGGGGTGTACGTCGCGGCGCTGCACCACCTGCCGACCCGGACCGACCGGATCACCAGCCTCGACGAACTCGCCCGCGTCCTCGCGCCGGACGGCCGCGCGCTCGTGAGCACCTGGAGCACCGCCCACGACCGCTTCGACCGCGAGTCGGGGTTCGACACCACGGTGGACTGGACGCTGCCCGGCGGCGAGACGGTGCCGCGGTTCTACCACATCTACTCGCCAGCGGAGTTCCGCGACGACGTGGCCGCGAGCGCGCTCGCACCCGTCGAGACGTTCGTCTCCAGCGGCAACTGCTACGCCGTCGTCCGCGCGGAAGAACAGTAACACCCTTAAACCGCGACGCGCAAATCGGGGATGCGAACGCGATACGGCGCGCCGATGGTCTAGTGGTAGGACCTGAGCCTTCCAAGCTCATGGCCCGGGTTCAAATCCCGGTCGGCGCATTTTTCGGCGACCGACACGGCGAGCAGTTCATCTGCTCGCCACTGCGGGAGACGGAAAATCGGCCGAGGGATTTGAAGTAGAGAAGACGCAGCGCCGAGCGGAGCGAGGCGACCGTCTTCGCGTGGTTCAAATCCCGGTCGGCGCACTCCCTGTGGTCGTTTGCCGACCGACGTTCACCTCGCTGCGCTCGGTGAACTCCCGGTCGGCGCACTTCTGCGACGAACGGACGTGAGGAGCGAATGCGGTACGAAGGGATTTGAGCCCTGCAAGTCACAGCCCACGCAGGGAGCGCAGCGACCGAGTAGGAATGTCTTGCTCCGGTTCAAATTCCGGTCGGCGCATTTTTCGGCGACCGACACGGCGAGCAGTTCATCTGCTCGCCACTGCGGGAGACGGAAAATCGGCCGAGGGATTTGAAGTAGAGAAGACGCAGCGCCGAGCGGAGCGAGGCGACCGTCTTCGCGTGGTTCAAATCCCGGTCGGCGCACTCCCTGTGGTCGTTTGCCGACCGACGTTCACCTCGCTGCGCTCGGTGAACTCCCCGCCGCCGCATTCGCTCCTCACGCTCCGCTCGCGTTCCCGACGACCGTCTGGTTCACCTCGTAGATGCGGACGCTGCCGAAGTGGTCGACCTGCGAGATGCCGGGATACCTGTCGAAGTCGGTGTTCACCCGTCCGTACCGCTCGGTCTCGTGCGGGCCGAGGTAGATGTAGCGCACGTCGTAGCGGTCGAGCAGGCGCTCGCGGGTCTCCCAGTCGGCGGTGTATATCTGATCGACGTCCGCCGTGCGCTCGCGGTAGGCGTCCGTGCCGCGGTAGATGCGCTCTTTGGTCCAGCCGACGACGGTCGGGAGGCCCGTCAGCGACGCCGCCGGGTTCGACCACTGGTAGGGTTTCCCGGGCGCGGAGACGATGTGGGGCCGGCCGCTCCGGGCGTCCAGCCACGCGATGGCCGCCGTCTCGGTCGGGTGCGTGGACTCGACGAACGCCTTGCCGTCCAGCGTCGGGTCGTCCGCGCGGTGGATGCGCTTGTCAGCGGCGACGTGCTCGCCCAGCGCGAAGACGCCGTAGACGCCGGTCGAGAGCACGAGCGCGACGGCGAGCACGGCGCTCACCTGCCGTCTGGAGACGGGGAGGCCGGGGACGTCCCAGTCCGGGACCGCCCCCGAGACGAGGCTCGCGAGCGCGACGCCGGCGGCCGTCCCCCACAGCACCCAGACCTGCATGTACACCTTGAACACCGTGTTGTACCGGGTCGGGACGGCGTTGTCGCGGACGTAGACGAACTCGACGAGGAGCACCAGTCCCGCGCCCGCGACGACCAGGACCGTCTCGAAGTCGACGCCGTCGGTGGTGCGCAGCAGCGCCCACGCGACGAACAGGAGCGGGGCGACGAGCGCGATAGCGGCGACGTTCCACTGCCAGCCGGCGAAGAGGAACGCCGCGCCCAGCGCGCCGACCTCGGTGGCGCTGTCGGTCACGGTGCGCTTCGCGTACGAGCCGAGGTAGAGCGCGAACACGGCGAGGAACGCGCCGTGGACGACGAGCAGTCCGACGAAGCTGCTCCGGTCGGGGAAGAAGACGATGCCGCGCGACCCCGCTGCGCCGAGCAGGACGTTGAGGACGAACGGGCCGGCCCAGACGAACGCCAGGACGCCGACGACGGCGGTGACGGCCAGCGCACCCAGGATGCGGACGAGCTCCTCCCGGAGTCGTCGGTCGGGGGCCGGCGCCGCGACGCGTGGCAGGAGTGACAGCGGGTGGGCGTCGGCGAACGTCAGTCCGAGCCAGGTGACGCCCAGCGTCGTCGGGAAGCTCCAGAAGTTGGTGGTGGCGACCAGGCCGGACGCGGCCGGGAGCGCGCCGAAGACGATCGCCTGCCGTCGGCGGGTGTCCTCGGCAGGCGTCCGATAGGCCACGTACGTCAGCGCGGCGACGATCACGAGGAACGGCTGGCTCATCATGTGCGCGTGGAGGTCGCCGTTGATGTACGCGAACAGTGGGAACTCCGTGATGGTGCCGGGGATGACGCGGCTGGCGTCCCAGTAGAAGAAGTCCTTCGGAGCGAGTCCCAGGCCTTCGTCCATCTCCAGCACGGTGGCGACGTGCGTCGACAGCGACGCGGGGAGGACGCCCGCGGCGAGGCGCAGGGCGGTGAACAGGTTGCTCGCGAACGCGACGAAGAAGGCCGCCAGCCCGCCGGCGAGCCGTCGGGACGCGCCGCGGCTGTCGGCGACGGCACCCGCGAGCCCGTAGACGGACGTGACGAGCATCGCGTAGAAGCCGGCCAGCGCGAGGTTGTAGGCGTAGCGCGGGAGCGTCCCCGTTATCGTCGTGAGGACCGCCGTCATGAGGTGGCCGCCGTAGTAGTACGCGACGGGTTCCCCGGCCCACCACATGTCCTCTGGCGGGAGCGCGGGCGCGCGCATGAGCGACTTGAGCAGGCCGAAGTCGAGGAACTTCTCGCCGGCACGTGGCGTGATGGCGGGGTCGACCGCCCGGACGGCGACGAGGAACAGGAACGCCACGGTGAACACCGCCATCGCCTCCGCGTACGCTCGCAGGTCGAGGTCGCGGTCGCGAGCGAGCAGCGCGGATGCAGCGACGACGACGGCGACGGCGACAGCGACGGTCGCAGACGTGAACGCGACCTGGCCGAACCAGTCGGCGAGCAGCGTCACGGTCCCGAGCGCGACGGGTAGTGCGAGCGTCGCACCGCGGTCCGGGAAGCGAGAGAAGAGGGCGGAGGCGACCGGCAGCGCGGCGAGCGCGAACGCGTAGTAGGCGACCAGCCACAGGACGACGAGCGCGTACTCCATTCAGGTCGTTGGTGGCGGCCCGGATAGATAAACATCTTGGGGACGTGAAAGGTCGCCGAGAAGTCGCCCGCGGCGAGGCCGTCACGAAATGCCACGCCGTCTTCGAATCACAACCCTTAACTACAAAACCGGACTACCAGATAGTAGCGGGATGGGATAGCCAGGAGATTCCGGCGGGCTCATAACCCGCAGATCGGTAGTTCAAATCTACCTCCCGCTACTTTCCTTCCGAATTTTCCTCCCCCAGCGAGATTGCTCTGTCTTCCGTTCGACCGTCATCGATCCCGTTGGTTCGTCACGAGGTTCCCGTCATTGATTCGTTCCGGGACGAGCGGGTCCTCATTGTTGTTCGTCTCCCCATATGTATCGTCGCTGGCGCTCCGTTCACGTAGCTTCGGGGCCTTCACGGCAGGGAAACCGGCACGAACCCAGGCGGCCCCGCCACTTATTACCGGAACTTCCGTAACGGAAACGATGACATCAGCACTGTTCGTCGTTAGCGAGGAAGGGTACTGGGGAGAGGAGTGCGTCGAACCGCTGGAGACGCTCTCGGACGCGGGCGTCGAGATATCGGTCGCGACGCCGACCGGGTCGAAACCGGTCGTCGACGAGCGGTCCGTCGACCCGGACGCCGTCGGCGAGGAGACTGCCGAACGCGTACGCGAGGTCCACGAGACGGACCCGCGACTGGCCGACCCGGCACCCATCGCGACCGTCGACGCGGACGACTACGACGCGGTCGTGTTCCCGGGCGGTCACGGAACGGCGTGGGACGTCAACCAGGACCGGCACGCACGCGGGCTGCTCCGCGACGCCCTCGCTGGTGACGAGGGGACGGCGCTGGTCGTCTGCCACGCCGTCGGCCTGCTCGCGTTCACCCGCGACGACGACGGTACCCCCGTCGCGGACGGCCGCGACGTCACTGGATTCCCGAACGAGTGGGAGGAGGACATCGTCGACGAGAACGACTGCATGCCGGACGGCCGGAAACTCCCGTACTGGGTCGAGACGGAGGTGACGGCCGCGGGCGGCAACTGGAACTCGGACCTCGACGCGGACACCTGCGTGCGGACCGACGGCGACCTCGTGACCGGCCGCGGACCGGGGTCGTCGCACGCGGCGGCCGTCGAACTGCTCGACCAGCTCGGCGTCCGGACGTCGGCGTAACGCCGTTCGGCAAGCGAGGGCGCTCTCCCGCCGGGGGCGTCGACTGTCGTACGGCCTGCCGACTGCACCGTTCGCTGTACGCCGTCTTCCGTCTCCATTTCATCGCTTCCACGTCCGTGGCTTCCTCGCGTACGACGTAGGATAAGGGAAGTCGGCGTAACGAGAGGTCCACGGACGCAGGGTCACGTCGAAGCGTGTGATTTATTCACTTGCTCCACACAGTTGCGCCAGAGGAATCGATTGTGCTCGGAACGCGCGGCGTGCTGGCGATCATGGCCGGTCTCGCGATGACCGGTGGTCTCGTCGTCCACCGGAAGGGACGTGAACAGACCGGGCTGTGGCTGCTGACGGCCGGGTTCGCGCTGGCGAGTCTCTGGTCGGGACTGAGCGTCGTCTGGGCGCCGGACAACCCGAGCATGCTGCCTGGTGACTCCTATCTCGTCATGGGGACGACTGCCGTGGCCGGGACGATCTACTACGGCACTCTGGCGCAGGAGAGCGCGAACAGGTCCCGGTGACCCGGTGAAGTTTGCAACTGTCGAGTAGATTGCCCCAGTCCTATTCTTGGGTTCCTTATTCCCGCGGAAACAAAAACCTTCTGTTAATCATTATCTTTAAATACATCTTGTACAAGTGTATGGTATGCCACGGCGACGCAACCCAAGTGGTAAGGATGACAGTCGACGTAACTTTCTGAAGGCGAGCGGTGCCGGTGCGGTCGCACTCTCGCTGGCCGGCTGTTCCGGCGGTGGAGGGAACAATACCAGCACGACCGACGACGGCCCCAGTGGCACCGGTACGACCACCGCCACCGAGAACACCATCGGTCCCGACCAGATCGAACGCGGTGGCACGCTCCGGTACGGGATGGCGACGAACCCGGACACCTCGAACATCATGACGTCCGGCTCCGTGTACGCGGCAGTCGGGTGGTACCCGGTCTACGACTTCGGTCTGACCCAGGACCCGATCACGTTCGAGTTCCACGAAGGCGTCTTCACTGACTGGACGATCGAGAACACCGATTCGGAGAAACCGGACATCTACGCGAACGTCCGCACGGAAGGACTGGAGTGGAACGACGGCGAGGAGTTCAAGCCGATTGAGGACGTGCTGTTCTCCCACCAGTTCCTGCTCGACAACGAACCGGGCGAGTGGACCGCCTGGAACGACTACGAGGCGGTCGAGGAGGCCAGCAACGACTGGGACATCCACATCAAGATGTCCAACCAGGTCGGCACGTGGGAGTCCGCTATCCTTGCTAGCGTACCGATCATCCCGAAGCACATCTGGTCGAACGTCGACTGGGAAGCGTACGCCCCCCACGAGGAGCGCGAGGAAGGCCCCGTCGGTACCGGGCCGGCGAAGCTCGTGAAGTTCAAGCCCGACACGTCGATGCAGCTCAAGACCCGGCGCGACTACGTCGAGAACACGTACGCGCTCAACAAGCTCGACTGGAAGAAGGAACACCCCTCCGTCATCCACGGCGGGCCGTTCCTCGACGGCGTGAACTTCAAGGTCTACGGCGGGAAGAACCCGAAGACGCAGGCGTTCCTCAACGGCGACATCGACACCCACTACGGAACGCTGGACACCTCGAAGATTCCGAAGGCGCGAAAACAGTCCGGACTCGGTCTCGTCAAAGCCTTCGACAGCGGTTTCACCTACATCGGTTACAACCTGCGCCGCGCGCCGCTCGACGACGTGTCGATGCGGCAGGCGATGGCGTTCGCCTGGGACGAGAAGTTCTGGACGCAGAGCCTGAAGGGCGGCTACGTTATCGACGGCGACTACGCACAGCCGCCGGGCTACCGTGCCGTCCGCCCCGAGACGGTCCACGATGCCAAACTGCTCGAAGCACCGGAGACGAACATGTTCACGTTCCGCCGGAAGTCCGGCAAGACGGTCGACAAACAGGCCATCCGTGACTTCCTCACGAGCGGGAAGGTCATCGGCGCGGACGGCGGCACGTTCGCCGGGAAGGACGTGCCCGGCACGTTCTCCGGCGTCGATGCGAGTCGGTCGAGCGCGAAGCACGACTACAGCTTCGGCGAACCGGTGTCCGAGGCCATCAGGGAACAGGATGGTGCGGACAAGGAGATCCGCGTCAACGGCAATACCATCCCCGAGATGATGGACGGCGACGCGATCACGCTGCTCATGGACCCGCCGGGCGACAAGCCCAACGAGGCGAAGGCGCTCCAGCAGTGGACCAAGAACCTCCGCCTCGTCGGTATCCCCATCAAGACGACGCCGATCGAGTTCAACGCGATGAGCGAGCGGGTGTACGAAACCGAACAGTTCGACATCTACCCCATGGGATGGGGTGGCTGGAACTCGTTCGGTCTCTCCATCGAGGCCACCTTCCACTCGCGGAACGCGGGCAACGACACGGAAGTGTTCTCCGCGAACGCGATGAACTACGGGAACACCGGCGGCAGTGCGGACGATCTCATCGAGGACGCGTACTCGACCTACGACACGAAGCCGCGCAACAAGAAGTGGGCGAAGGCGCTGGAGCGCATCTACCTTGACCAGCCCTACATGCTCATGGACTACGCGAAGTACCGTTGGCCGATGAACACGGCCAAGTTCGGCGGCTACATCGAGGGCATCGTCGACCCCGGTTACGCGACCTGGACGGACCAGTTCAACAACATCTACCTGAAAGAGAACGTGAAGGAGTAAACGGACGTCCTCCCTCCTCGCTCGTTTTTTGACGGGTGCAACGCCGACGAAGTTTGATAATCATTACATTGATAATGAGTCTGTCCCATGCTTGGGATACGCAGCCGTACGTAATATGCTAATCAGGAAATCGGACACGACGAAGATGCAACCATGACAAACATCAGCGCACGCTATCTGGCGAAACGCCTGGTGGTCTCCTACCTCACCCTGCTGGTCATCATGACGATCCTGTTCGTGCTCGTCAGGAGCATGCCGGGGTCGTTCATCAGCAGCATGATCACCCGGGAGATGGACGCCGAGCAGGTCAGGCGACTCAGAGAGGTCTGGGGACTGAACGAACCGCTGTGGAGACAGTACATCGACTTCATGATCAACTACCAGACCGGGGAGTTCGGTCGTTCGCCGACGGAGCGCACGGCGGTCTGGTCTCTCATCATCCGCCGGTTGCCACGGACGCTCATCCTCTTCGGGTCGTCGTTCATCGTCGCGTACACGGTGGGGCCGCTCGTCGGGATGTACCTGGGCTGGTGGCGCGGGACGAAGAAGGACAAGTCCATCTTCGCGACCGGCCTGACGATGTACTCCATGCCCCCGTTCTGGATCGCGTGGCTGTTCATCTGGCTGTTCGATCACAAACTCGAGCTGCTCAAGTCCACGTTCATGCTCGACCAGTTCGCGGAGTTCACGTGGACGCCGGTCACGGCGATGACGAACATCCTCCATCACATCGCGTTGCCGCTCATCAGCATGGCGTTCGTGGGCTGGGTCGGCGCGATGCTCGTCATGCGTCCGTCGATGAACAACGTCACCAGCCAGGACTACGTGTTCCTCGCGCAGGCGAAGGGACTCAGCGAGCGGACGGTGATGATGAAGCACGCGGCGCGGAACGCGCTCATCCCGGTGGCGACGCAGGCCATCGTCGGCATCGCGTTCATGATCGACGGCAGCGTCATCATCGAGCAGGTGTTCAGCTGGCCCGGCATCGGGAAGCTGATGATAACGGCGGTCCTGCAACAGGACTACCCGATAACGCAGGCGACGTTCTTCCTGCTCGCGGTGATCATCGTCGCTATGCGACTGCTCACCGACATCGTGTACACGATACTCGACCCGCGGATCAAGTTCGGGGAGGAATCATAGATGTCGACGGAATCTGAACAGGCCTCCAGGGTCAACGACTTCAAGGAACGCTGGGAACCGCGCATCGAACGCTTCCGTCGCGGCTGGGACCGCTACACGCGCCACCGGATGGGCGTCATCGGACTGCTCATCCTGACCGTCTACATCCTGTGGGCGCTGTTCCCGTCGGTGTTCGCACCGCACGGCATGGAGTGGCGCGCGTTCGCCGGCAGCGACGCGAGCGCGTACCTCACGCAACAGCAGCGGGCACAGCTTCCCCACCCGCCCGCGTTCGGTTCGCTCACCGGTGACGAGTTCTTCGCACCGTTCGGCACGAACAAGCTCGGATACGGCATCTTCACGAAGATGGTGTACGCCGCCCGTTCGGCGCTCTACATCGGCTTCGCGGCCGGCCTGCTGTCCAGCCTCGTGGGCGTCCCCCTCGGGCTCATCAGTGGGTTCTACGGCGACACCTGGGTCGACGAACTCGTCCAGCGCATCGTGGACGTGATGTACGGCATGCCGTTCATCCCGTTCCTCATCGTCCTCGTCGCTATCCGCGGCATCAGCACGACGAACATCATCTTCGGTATCGCCATCACGTCGTGGCTCAACAACTGCATCCTCATCCGCGGCGAGACGCTGTCGCTGAAGGAGCGGTCCTACATCGAGTCCGCGAAGGTTGCGGGCGCGAGCGACACCCGGATCGTCTTCCGTCACATCTTTCCGAACGTCGTCCCGCTCGCGTTCGTCTTCCTCGCGCAGGACGCGGCGGTGGCGATCCTCGCCCAGGCGTCGCTGGCGTACCTCGGGCTGGCCGACTTCACGACCAACTCGTGGGGACTGATGATCCAGAACGTCAAGGCGTCGGGGTTCATCTTCAGCGCGCCGTGGTGGCTCATCCCGCCGGGGCTCGCCATCACGTCGATCGCCGCGGCGTTCTACTTCATCGGCTTCTCCGTCGAAGACGTCGTCAACCCACAGGACTGATATCATGACACTGCTAGAAGTAAACGACCTTCACGTTCGGTACGACGCCGACGGCCAGCAGGTTCACGCTGTCGACGGCGTCGACTTCAGCGTCGAACACGGCGAGACGTACGGTCTCGTCGGCGAATCGGGGTGTGGCAAGACCACGCTGGCGAAGTCCCTCGTCCACCTGCTGGACTCGAACGGCCACATCGAGAACGGCGAGATATGGTTCGACGGGACGCTCCCGCACTGGGAGGACGAGCGCGGGGAGCCCCGTCGCGAGATCATCGAGGACGACCAGTATCCGGTCCGCGAGGACGGGATGACGGACCTCGCACAGCTCGACAACCAGCAGATCCGCGACGTCCGGTGGCGCAACGTCGCGCTGGTCCCGCAGAGCGCGATGAACGCGCTCAACCCCGTCTACAAGGTCGGCGACCAGATAGTCGAGGCCATCCTCCGTCACGAGCCGGAGACGACGAAGGCGGAGGCGGACCGGCGCGCGCGCGACCTGCTCGAACGAGTCGGTATCGACCCCGAACGAGCGGACGACTACGCCCACCAGTTCAGCGGCGGGATGAAACAGCGCGCGGTCATCGCGATGGCGATGGCGTGCAGTCCCGACCTGCTCATCGCCGACGAGCCGACGACGGCGCTCGACGTCATCATCCAGGACCGCATCCTGGAGGAACTCGAGGAACTGCAGGAGGAGTTCGGCGTCGCCATCCTCGTCGTCAGCCACGACATCAGCGTCATGGCGGAGATCTGTGACAAGCTCGCCGTCATGTACGGCGGGAAGATGATGGAGTCGGGGCCGAAGGCCGACGTCCTCGAGGAGGCAGCCAACCCCTACACGCTGGGGCTCAAGAACTCCTTCCCGACGGTCGAGAAGGCCGACCAGGACCTCGTCTCGATCCCCGGGACGCCTCCGACGCTGCTCGACCCGAGCGACGGCTGCCGCTTCGCGAACCGGTGTCCGTTCGCCATCGAGGAGTGTCACTCCGAACATCCGCCGATGTACGACGTCGAACAGGCAGCGAGCGGGAAACGAACCGAGGCCGGGACGGCGTCCGCGCACCGCTCGGCTTGCTATCGCGTCGACGAACTCGACGCGATGCGAACCGAAGCACGCAAGGAGGAAACATGGCAGCAAATCAACGCGAAGAACCACTGATAGAGATCGACAACGTCTCGAAGCTGTTCGACACGTCCCAGGGGGTCGTCGACCGGCTGCTGGGTCGCGAACCGACGCCCGTCCGTGCAGTCGACGACGTCAGCCTCACCATCAACGAGGGCGACATCATGGGCATCGCCGGCGAGTCCGGGTGTGGGAAGACCACCCTCGGAAAGCTCCTGGTGAAGCTGTACGATCCGACCATGGGGTCGATCGAGTTCGACGGCAGGGACATCACCGATCTGTCCGCCGAGGAGGAGAAGATGTTCCGCCGACGCGTCCAGATGATCTTCCAGGACCCGTTCCAGAGCCTCAACCCACGGATGACGGTGTTCCAGTCGGTCGTCGAGCCGCTGAAGACCAACGACATCGGCGACTCCTACTCGGAACGCCGTGAACGCGTCGTCGAGGTGCTGGAGGACGTCGGACTCGCCCCGGCGGAGACGTACCTCGACGAGTTCCCGTCGGAGCTGTCTGGCGGGGAGCGCCAGCGCGTCGCCATCGCACGCGCGCTCGTCGTCAACCCCGACTTCGTCGTCTGCGACGAACCGGTGTCGATGCTCGACGTCTCCATCCGGGCGGGCGTGCTGAACCTGATGAAGGAACTCCAGGACGAGTACGGCCTGACCTACCTGTTCATCAGCCATGACCTCTCGCTCATCCGGTACATGTGCGACCGGACCGCCATCATGTACCTCGGGAACGTCATCGAGCAGGGGCCGACCGACGACGTGGTGACGAACCCGAAACACCCCTACACGGAGGCGCTGTTCGACGCCGTCCCCGAGGTGGACGCGTACGCGGAACGCCAGCGCGCGAACGTGACGGGGGAGGTCCCCAACCCGCGCAACCCGCCATCCGGGTGCCGGTTCCACCCGCGCTGTTCGAAGATCATCCCGCCGGAGGACTGGACGGGCAGTCAGGCCGGGTTCCGGCGCGCGTACAAGTTCAAGCGCCTGACGCTGACCGGCGAACTCACCGTCGAGGACGTGGTTGCCGACCCGGAGACGGCGGACGAGCAGGCGCTCGCAGACGAACTGCTGTCCTACGGGCTCTCGCTCGAAGTCCCCGAGGAACATCGTATCGAGGGCGAGACAGCGACGACGGTCGACCTGGCGGCGCTCGATCTGTCGCGGGACGCCGAGGAGACGCTCCGTTCGGCGGCCCGTGCGCTCGCCGAGGGCGACCGTGAGGCCGCGGAGGCGGAACTCGACGGTGCGTTCCAGACCCTCTGTGCCAACCAGCACCCCGACCAGCGCGAGACCGGCCAGCAGACCACCGCCTGCCACCTCTACGAGTCGTCGTCCTCCTCCAGCGCCGAACCGGTCGCGCCCGACGCCTCCGACTGAGACGACCGACTGTCGCGGACGACCTCGTCGCCTCTCGTTATCGTCGTTCCGTCGTCTCGTGCGAAACTCTTAGGTGAGTGATATCCGAACGTAGACCTATCGTCATGTCAGCATCGCGCATGCGGTCGCTCGCCCGCCCGGAACGTCCCCTCGTCGTGGCCGCCGTCCTCCTCACCGCCCTCGTCACGCTCTGGCTCCTCGTCCCGACCGTGTACGGTCACCTCGCGACCTACCAGGTCGGTGACATCACGGTGTCGCCGACCGACGTCGAGATGACGGAGGACGGCGAGGCGGTTGCAGTCACGTTCGCGGTTCACAATCCGACGCCCCGTGCGGTTCAGTTCAACAGCGGGCGCGTGAACGTCTACGACGGCGACACGAAGCTGTCCACCGGTACGACGATGCAGTATTCGAAGACCACGATTCCGAGCGGTGAGACGAAGCGCATCACCGGCACCGTCGAGATCGACGCCGAGCACGCGGACCAGACTCGTCGCGCGATCGAGACGGATGGCCTCCGCTACCTCGGGGAGCTCGACGGCGAGATCGGCGACAACTCGATAACGATCACGGTCGGAGGTGACGAGCCGTGACCGAGACGCCGAACGGCTGGTCGGACTCCGGATACGAACACCGCCGAGTGTGGAACGCGCTGGTGACGCTCGGGAAGGGAACCGCCACCGGCGTGACGGCCGGTCTGGCGACGTTCGTCTACGTCAAGCAAGGGCTGATGGCGGCAGACGTGGACCCGGTTGTCCTGCTCGTCATCACGGCTCTCTGTGGCGCGTACGCCCACCTGCTCTCGAACACGCTCCGGGAGAGCATCCGCGTCGGGATGACCGGCTTCTTCGCCGGCGTCGTCGCGTTCGTCGGCGTGTGGATCTCCCCATTGTGGGTGCTCCATTACTCGCCGACGGTTCGGGACGTGTTGCTGCCGTCACTGCTCGGATCGGCCCTCGTGGGTGCGATGTTCCTCTACGCGGCGGCGTACTTCAGCGGGTACCTCACGGCCGTCGTGGTCGACGCGTACACCTGACCGCCACGACCGTCGGCGTCCGGGTGGAACGTATCGTCTGGCACGTGAGAAACCGTGGACGTTTTATCGCTTTCACGCCATGACTGTGCCGTGACGAAGGACACCCCACAGCGAGAACGCTCCGTCCGGGAACGCGGCACGTACGCGAAGCACGGCGACGACCCGACGCTCGCCAGCTACGTCTCCTCCCTGCTGTACGTCCTCTCGGTGCCTGCGCTGCTGCTCGTCACCTACGCGGGGTACTGGTACGACGTCTACGGGTACGGTATGTTGGTGCCCGTGTTCGCCGGTCTGCTGGTCGGTACCATCGCGGTGGCGCTCGCGGTGATGCACCTGCTCACGCGCTAGCGAGCGTTGCTCTGGAACGTCAGGTACAAGAAGATCGCGACGGCCCCGGTGAGCAGCGCGAACTGGAGTCTGGTCGGCGGACCGCGGTGGAGGAAAAAGAGGGTGAGACTGGCGAGCCCCAGCAGGGTCGCGAGGACGAACAGGCCGAGGATGCGGTTCGTCTCGTCGAAGAGGAGGTCGACCAGTCTCGTTCCAGGGTCGTCCATGCAGGACCGTCAGAAGGGGACGTCCTCGTAGACGCACTCCACGGGGTCGGCCGCGAGCTGCTGTGCGAGTGCGTACGTGGTGAGGGCAAGCTTCGTGTCCGCGGTGAACGGCTCGTCGTCCTCGCGCCACTCTGCGACGCTCGCGGCGAACCGGACGTGGGAGTCGTGGACGGTCATGAGCCACTCCGACGGGAGTTCGTCGTGGTCGCCGCGATGGGTCGCCCGGAACAGGTACTTGAACGTGGCGTCGGTCCGCCAGCTGATGTCCTCGCCGGCTTCGTACTCGGGGAGCTGTGGCGTCCCGAACAGCTGGACGAGCCGGTACAGTCCGACGCCGATGTTCGAGCTGTCGGTACCGTCGGTCTTGTGACTGAGGTAGGCCATGACGTCGAGGTCCTCGCGCTCGCGGACGTTGTCCTCGACGAGCACCTGTCCGTCCGAACGTCGACGCTCGATCTCCTCGCGCGGGACGGGTTCGACGACGAGCTCCGCCAGCTCCTCGGGGTCGGGGGCGTCAGGGTGCTTTCGGATCTCCATGTCAGTACGAGAAGTAGGTGAAGCCGCGCCAGCCGGTGTACCCCAGCCCGAGCGTGGCGATACCGACCGCCAGGACGACGAGCGATTCGGTCTTCGACATGGCTCCGGGGTCGAGGCTGGTGAGGTCGAAGTACAGCGACAGTCCGAACATCACGAAGATGTATCCGACGACCGTACTCAACAGGGCCACGGTGATAGAGAGGAACCCAACCGGACCACGGAGGGATTTCGGCACGCTATTTTTGAGCGCCATGGTTTGTGGTACTGTGGAACAAGCTTAAAAGTTCTGCAATTTCGCCTTGTCTTCACTCGTCGTCCTGCGTTTCGAGGTGCTCCAGCCCCTCGTCCCCGAGCGGCGACATATCCTCGTCGAACTCCTCCTCGTCGGATTCGACCGACGGCGTGCTCTCCGTGAGGATGTCGGTGACGAGGCTATCGCGATGGATCTTGAGGCGGTAGCCGACCCAGATGAGGGCGACGCCGGGGACGACCCGGAAGACGGCCGCCGGCGACGTGGGAGAGTACTGGCTGGTCACGACGCCGCCGTGGAGCGCGTCACCGACCAGCAGCGCCCCACCGACGAGCGCCGTCGTCGACAGCATCGCGAGGAACTGGCGCGACGGCATCGTTACCCGTCGCCGTCTTCGTCCTCGATGACCACTTCGCCGTCGACCACGTCGACGTTGATGAGCGTCTTCACGTCGTGGTCGGTGTCGTCGAGTTCGTTCTCGCCGACCTTCTTGATGACGGCGACGATGTCGACGACGTCGGCGCCGATGTACCCCAGCGCCTCGGTGACGGCCTTCATCGTGCCGCCCGTGCTGAGGACGTCGTCGAGCACGAGCACGCGGTCGCCGTCCTCGACGTTGTTGATGTACATCTCGTTCTCGGAGTAGCCCGTCTGCTGGGAGAGCGCGACCTCGCCGTCGAGGCCGTACTGTCGCTTGCGGATGACGACCAGCGGGATGTCGGTCATCAGCGAGACGGCGGTGGAGATGTGGATACCCATCGCCGCGGGCGTGACGATCTTGTCGACGTTCTCGAGGTCGGCCTTGCGGATGATCTTGATGACGATCTCGCGGAGGAGGCTCGGTTCGAGGACGGGGATCCCGTCGCTGACCGGATGGACGAAGTAGTGGTATCCGTTCTTCTCGATGATAGGGGCGTCGAGCAGCGACTGCTTCAGTTGGTCCATGTTGGGGGTATTCGACCCACAGGAAAAAGGTGCCGGTATCACGAGCCGTGCGCGTCACGTCCGCACACGTCACTCGTCGGCGTCAGCGCTGAATCGCCCGTCCGCCGAAGTCACCCGTCGGCGTCCGCACCGCCCTCGATGAGCGTCCCCGGGGTCCCGCCGCTCAGGAACGCCCCGAGTGCGTCCGGCCCGAAGACGGAGGCCGGCGTCGCCAGGCCCAGCAACGCCCTGACCTTCCCCGCCATGCCGCCGGTCACGTCCGTCGCGTCGCTCTCGCCGAGGACGTCGGCGACGGCGTCGTAGTCGTCGATGCGCTCGACGACCGCGTCGTCGGCGTCGAGTACGCCCGGGACCGTCGAACAGAACCCGACGCGGTCGGCGTCGAGTCCGCGCGCGAGGGAGACGACGAGTTCGTCGCCGCTGACGACGGTGACGCCCTCGCCGGCGTGGGCCACCACGTCGCCGTGGAGGACGGGCACGAACCCTTCGCCCAGCATCGTCTCGACCTGCGCCGTCGGCAGCGCGAGCGTCGCGTCGGCGTCGCGCGTGGCGGCCGAGAACGGATGGACGGGTACGGCCGGCACGCCGCGGTCGTGCAGGCGCGCGAGCACGAACTCGTTCAACGTCTTCATCGCGCCGTGGATGTCCACCGCAGCTCCTGCGTCGTCGCTTCCCGCCGTCTTCGAGACCCCGTGCTCGCTGGCGTGGTGGTGGCCGAAGCTACCGCCGCCGTGGACGACGACGAGGTCGTCGACGTCGACGGCGGCGATGGCGTCCGCCAGCCGGTCCAGCGCCGCGCCGTCGAGGGTGTCGGCGCGGTCCTTCTCCGTGATGACGCTCCCGCCGAGCTTGACGATCGTCGTCATGCGTCCTCCGCGCGAACGCCGTCGGTGTCCAGTTCGGCCCGGAAAGCGTCCTCGCAACCGGGCGTGAACCGCAGCGCCGTGGTGGTCTCGTCGGTCGGGTCGAGCGCGACGATGCAGCCACCGCCGCCCGCGCCGGTCAGCTTCGCGCCGAGCGCGCCCGCGTCCCGGGCCGCCCAGACCATCCCGTCGAGCGAGCGCGAAGAGACGCCGAGCGCCTCCAGCAACCCGTGGTTGAAGTTCATCAGCCGTCCGAGTTCGGCCAGGTCGCCGTCGGCGAGCGCGTCCTCGCCGCGGCGGACGACGTCGCCGATGCTCTCGACCGTGTCCGCGGCGAAGTCGTACTCCTCGCGGAGCGCCCGCACGCCCGCGACGAGCTTGCCGGTGTCGCCCGCGCCGCCGTCGAACCCGACGACGATGGGCAGGTCGGGCGCGTCGATGCTGCGGCAGTCGTCGCCCTCGACGCGGACCGCGCCGCCGGTCGCCGAGCAGAAGGTGTCGGCGCGCGAGGCCTGGCCGTCCTGGACCGCGAGCTCCGCGCGGTAGGCGCGCTCGGCGATCTCCTCGTCGGAGAGGTCGACGCCGAGTTCGCGCGTCGCGGCGTCGATGCCGGCGACGGTCACTGCGGCGGACGACCCGAGGCCCGCCCCGAGCGGTATCTCGCTCTCGATGGTGATGTCGAAGCCGGCGTTCGGCGCGTCCGCCGCCTCGCGGGCCTCCGAGACCGCGGCGTCGACGTACCCGATGCCCTCCTCGACGAGCGGCGTCGACACGTCGACGTCCGGCGTCGCCCCCGTCTCGCCGCTGTACTCGACCGTGAAGCCGTCGAGGCTCAGGTCCTGGGCGTGGACCCGCAACCGGTCGTCGTCGCGTTCCTCGACCGTCACCGTCGCACGGCGTTCGATGGCGCACGGCACCGCGGGTTCGCCGTAGACGACGGCGTGCTCCCCGAAGAGGTAGACCTTCCCCGGGGCACTCGACTCTGTCATGGTCGTGGCTGCGCGTCCGGACGTAACAGGGTTTTCGGAGTCGCTCCCGCGCCCGGCGGTACTATCAGTCTGCTGTCATCGGTTAGTCGATTCCAAGCATTAATCAGGGAAGAGTGCGGTTTCTCCCGGTAGAGTTCATCCATGGCGACCGAACAGGTAAACGCGACGTCGGCGATCGCACCGGACGACGACGCCGTGTTCTGGCGACAGGCATTCGAATCGCTCGTCGAGACGCTGCCGGAGCCGGCGTTCGTCGTCGACGGCGACGGGTACGTCACTCACTGGAACGACGGCGTCGAATCGCTGACGGGCTACCCGGCGGCGGACGCCGTCGGCGAACACGCCTTCGACCTGTTCGGGACGAAGGGGCAGGACGAGACCCTCGCCGAGGAGGTCGTCCGGACCGCGGAGCCGATCCGCGAGACGGCCATCCGTAGCGCGGAGTCTGCCGACGGCGACGTGTTTCACGGTCGCGCCCTCGGCGTCCCCATCACGACGCCTGCCGGCGAGTCGGTCGGGGCGGTCGAGATAATCACCCGTCTCACGGACCTCGTCGAGCAGCGCGAGCAGGTGCGCGAACTCCAGCAGAAGCTCTCCGGCGAGGTCGAGGTCGCGGTCGACGAACTGCGCGACTCGGCGACGGAGGTCTCCGAGAACGCCCAGGAGATCAGCGACTTCGCGCAGGAGCAGACGGACAACCTCGAGGAGATCCAGTCCGAGGTCGGCACGTTCAGCGCCACGGTCGAGCAGATCGCCTCCAGCGCGGAGGAGGTCAGCAGCCAGAGTTCGGAGGCGAAGGCGCTCGCGGAGGAGTCCGCCGACGCGGCGGAGGAGACGCTCGACGCCGTCGAGGACGTCGCCGACGAGGCCGGCGGCGTCGCCGACGACGCCAGGACCCTCGAGGAGCGCGTCGACGAGATCGACGAGATCGTCGACGTCATCAACGACATCGCCGACCAGACGAACCTGCTCGCGCTCAACGCCAACATCGAGGCCGCGCGCGCGAAGGACGGCGGCGACGGGTTCGCCGTCGTCGCGAACGAGATCAAGGACCTCGCCGAGCAGTCGAAACAGCGCGTCGACGAGATCGAGCGCATCGTCGAGGAGGTCCGCGAGACGGCGCTCGGGACGGTCGACAGCGTCGAATCGCAGACCGACCGCATCGACTCGGTCGCCGCCGACATCGAGACGGTCGTCGACAACCAGCAGTCCATCGTCTCGGCCATCCAGGAGACCGACGTCGGCGTCACCGAGATCGCGGAGGCCACCGACGACCAGGCCGCCAGCGCCGAGGAGATCGCCAGCATGGTCGACACCACCGTCGACCGGAGCGCGGAGGTGTCCGACGCCGTCGAGGAGGTCGCCGCGGCCAACGAGGAGCAGACGATGATGGTCGAGGACCTCGAGGAGAGCCTGGAGTCCGTCGAGGAAGAGATACAGGCGGTTCTGGACGACTGAGGCTGCACGGTCGCCACCTCGTTCTCTCCTTTCCATCTACCGGCATCAGGAGCGCCATCAGCAGCGACCCTGGCGGTGACGGGTGGCGAGTTGCTGCGTCGCTTACCGACGGTAGGAAGCGCGAGAAAACGGCCTAAATAGCAGCGAAAACGGCGTTAAATCCCGCTCTCGAAGTCGTCGAGCGAGTAGGCGGGCTCTGCGCCACGGCGGTCGAGCGTCTCGTTGGCCAGCAGCCAGTAGACGACCGACAGCGCCTTGCGCCCCTTGTTGTTCGTCGGGACGACGAGGTCGACGTTGCTGGTGTTGTTGTTGGAGTCGCACATCGCGATGACCGGGATGCCCACCGTGATGGCCTCCTTGACGGCCTGGGAGTCACCGATGGGGTCGGTGACGACCAGGACGTCCGGCTCGATGTAGCCGTCGTACTTGGGGTTCGTGAGCGTGCCCGGGATGAACCGTCCGGTGCGTGCGCGCGCGCCGACCGCGTCCGCGAACTTCTCCGCGGGGAAGCGGCCGTACTGGCGCGAACTCGTCACGAGGATCTGTTCGGGGTCGTAGTTGGCCAGGAAGTCGGCCGCGGTCCGGATGCGACCGTCCGTCCGGCTCACGTCGAGGACGTAGAGGCCGTCCGTGCGGACGCGGTGGATGAACCGCTCCATGTCCTGGGTCTTCTGCTGGGTGCCGATGTGGACGCCAGCGCCGAGGTAGTCCTCGACGGGGATGAGGAGGTCGGCCTCCTCGTCGCCGAGCACGTCCTCGTCCAGCTGGGGGCCCTCGTCTTCGGTCTCCGTTTCGGCCTCGTCCGCCTGCGCGCCGACGTCCTCCTCGGGGTCGGTGCCGGGGTTCGCGCCCGACTCGCCCTCGGGTTCGGCGTCGATCTCCTCCTCCGCGGCGTCGAGACCGTCCGCTTCGTCTACCTGTTCGGGGTCGTTTTCACTCATAGTCGTGATGCGTTCTGCTCGATCCGCACGAGCTCGTTCAGCTTGGCAGTTCGCTCGCCGCCGACGGCGCCCGTCTTGATGAACGGGGCGTCCGTCGCGACGGCGAGGTGTGCGATGGTCGTGTCCTCCGTCTCGCCACTCCGGTGGGAGATGACCGGGTCGTACCCGTTGCGGACGGCGAGTTCGACCGCGTCGAACGCGTCCGAGAGGGTCCCGATCTGGTTCGGCTTGACGAGGATGGAGTTGCCCGCACCGACGTCGATGCCGTCCGCGAGGCGGTCGGTGTTGGTGACGAACAGGTCGTCACCGCAGATCAGCGTCCGGTCGCCCACCCGCTCGGTGAGCTCCGCGAACCCCTCGTAGTCGTCCTCGTCGAGCGGGTCCTCGACGTACGCGAGGTCGTACTCCTCGACGAGGTCGGCCACGTAGTCGACCTGCTCCTCGGGCGTCCGCGTCTCGCCGTCGTAGTGGTACTCGCCGTCCTCGTACAGTTCGGCGGCGGCCACGTCGAGGCCGAACCGGATGTCGAAGCCGAACTCCTCGGAGACGGCGGCGACGGCCTCCTCCATCACGTCGAACGCGTCGGCGTCGTCGATGGAGGGCGCCCACGCGCCCTCGTCGCCCTTGCCCGCGGGCACGCCGCGCTCGTCGAGCAGGTCGGCCACCTCGTGGTGGACCGCTGCGTTGGCGAACACTGCGTCCTGGACGTTCGGCGCGCCGACCGGCGCGACCAGGAACTCCTGGATGTCCGTCGCGTCGGCGGCGTGTTCGCCGCCGCCGATGACGTTGCCCAGCGGGACCGGGAAGTCGTCACCGCGGAACGCACCGCCGAGGTGCTGGTACAGTGGCGCACCGAGCACGTCGGCGGCGGCCTTCGCGGCGGCCATGCTGATGGCGACGGCGCTGTTCGCGCCGATCTCGGAGAAGTCGTCCGTGCCGTCGGCCGCGCGGAGCGTCCGGTCCACGTCGCGCTGGTCGCCGACGTACACCTTCCCTTCGAGTCGCGGCACGGCGTACTCGCGCGCCGCGGCGATGGCCTCGCCCGGTTCGAGTTCGATCGCCTCGTACTCGCCCGTGCTGGCACCGCTCGGCGCGGCCGCGCGGCCGAACCCGCCGCTCTGGGTGACCACGTCGGCCTCGACGGTCGCGTTACCGCGCGAGTCGAGCACCTGCCGGAGGCGGACGCTCTCGACGAGCGTCATTGGCCCTCCCGACGTACGGTGAACGGCAGGACGCCGGCGTCGTACTCCTCGGCCGCGATGAGGATGGGTTGCGACTCGTCGGTGTCGACGAGCACGGGCGCACCGTAGGACACCTGCAGGGCTCGCGCCCCGATGATGCGTGCTTTCTCGTACCGGGAGTAACGTTGTCGGGCCATCACTGGTAGGGTGCGACGATGTCGACCAGGTCCTTGTGCGAGACGAGCATCCGCCGACAGCACTGGCGGTCGACGCCGAGTTCGTCGAGTACCTTCTCGGGGTCTTCGTCGCCCTCTTTCGTCTCGGCACGTGCCTTGAACTCTTCCCAGTGTTCACCGACGACCTTGCCGCACGTGAAACACCGGACTGGTACCATCATGGTTGGATCACTTAGCGGTAGGACTTCTGGTAGCGAGCCCGAGCGCCGGGGCCGCCCCACTTCTTGGGTTCGGACTGGCGGACGTCGTTCACCAGCAGCGAGCGGTCGAACTCCATGAACGCGTCGCGGAGTTCGGCGTCGCCGGTGTGCTGGACGATACCGCGCGCGATGGCGGTGCGGACCGCGTCCGCCTGGCCGCTGATGCCGCCGCCGGAGACGTCGATGTCGACGTCGACGTCCTCGCGCTCCTCTTCGGCGATGCGGAACGGCTCCAGCATCTTCAGGCGAGCCATCTCCGGTTCGACCAGTTCGACTGGCTGAGAGTTGATTCGCACGCGACCCTCGCCGTCCGTGACCGTCGCACGGGCGATGGCCGTCTTCTTCTTGCCGCTCGTGTTCGTTACCATGTGACGTTAGCACCCAGTTGTTCGCTGACCTCGCCCAGCTGGACGAAGCGGATGTTCGAGAGTCGGTCCAGCGAGGTGTCCTCGAGGACGTCGGCGTCCTCGTCGAAGGGGTTCCCGACGTAGACGCGGACGTTCTCGAAGGCCTCGCGGCCGCGGTCCTTCTTGTACGGCAGCATGCCGCGGATGGACCGCTTGAAGATCATGTCCGGTCGCTTCGGGTAGTAGGGACCGCTGTCCGATCCCAGGTTGACGCGCTTCCGGAACGTGGACACCACGTCGTCCTCGCTGCCGGTGATGACGGCGTCCTCGGCGTTGACGACGGCGACCGTCTGGCCGTCCATCGCCTTCTGTGCGACCTGGCTCGCGACGCGACCCAGGATGCAGTCGCGGGCGTCCACGACGACGTCGGCGTCGAATTCTGCGATACTCATCGAATCACCCGTACGTTCGAGCCGCTGGGGTTCTGTTCCACTGCCTGTTCGAGTTCGATGGGCTCACCGCTAGCCTGCTCGATCTTCGTCTCCGCGGTCGAGGAGAAGTCGACTGCGGCGACGGTGACGTTCTTTTCGAGCACGCCACTCCCGAGAACCTTGCCGGGCACGACGACGGTCTCGTCCTCCTGGGCGTATCGCTCGATGCGACCCAGGTTGACCTCCGCGTGCGTACTGCGAGGTTTCTCGAGGCGTGCTGCAACGTCGCTCCACACGTCGGCGTCCGAATCGCGGGACACCGACTTGAGTTCGGCGATAAGACTAGTGAGCCTCGGATTCGTCTTGCTCATGCTACTTCCTCCTTGGAATAAGAGCTGAAGTGCAGGGAGCAGGATTTGAACCTGCGGACTCCTACGAGACAGCGCCCTGAACGCTGCGCCGTTGGCCTGACTTGGCTATCCCTGCACGCTGAGAACACGTGCGCACCCTCGCGGGTATCACACAGTTGCAGGCGACCCTTCAAACCACTTTCGGTCTGCCGTTTTCGGCTGGCAGACGTCGGTGTCTGCGAGCGCCGAACGGCAGTTGCCACTCCGACAGCGGCGGACGCGTCAGGGAGGTTCGAAGGGTCAGTCATTCTATAGTTGGATTGCTTCTTCGAGTTCGTTCGCGCGCGCTTCGATCGTGTCGACCGCCTCGGTCACGAGGTCCTCGATGGACAGCGACCCGTCGGTCTCGACGTGGAACACGAAGGCGTTCGGTACGTCGTGGACCTCGACCTCCTTGCCGGTGTACCGGTTGGTGAGGTCGTGGTCGAACGTCTCGGTCGGCACGAGGTCGCCGTCCGTCGGCTCCTCGCCGTCCGGGCCGGGCGACGCGTGTTCTGCCTCGTGTTCCTCGATGGTGCCGCGAAGGATGTGCGGTTCCGCTTCCTCGTACTCCTCGCGGTCACCGACGACTTCGACGCGCTGCAGGTGGCGGTAGCCGACCGCGACGCCACCCTGGTGTTTGGCGTGGTCCTTGCCCGTCGAGAGGACGGCGTCGGCCTCGAGCTCGAGGCGCTGGTCGTCCTTCAGATCGATTATCGGGATGTTGTCGTCGGCGGGTTCGACCACCTCGTCGGAGCTGATCAGGTCGCCCGAGAACGCGGTCCCCGGCCCCGACACGTCGAGGCTCAGGGTGACCGTGTCGCCCTCCTCGAACTCGCCGGCCGGCGCGGCCAGCGGCACGAGACCGAGACGGAGTCCGATCTGCTCGTCGAACATGACCGACGAGTTCTCGATGACCCGGACGGTGTCGATGGCCATCGTCGGCACGTCCGCGACGATGGCACGCCGGATGCCGTTGGCGAACGCCGGCGTGACGTTGCGGACGAGGAACCGCGCGGTGCGGTCGTCGCGGTCGATGAACTCCACGTCGAAGTCTTCGGTCATGTGTTAGAATCCACTACCTTTCGGTGCGCGGGTTCCGTCGTGCGGGATGGGCGTCACGTCCTCGATGCGGCCGATCTCGAGGCCGGCACGTGCCAGCGCTCGAATCGTCGCCTGTGCGCCCGGGCCGGGGTTCTGCTGCTGGTTCCCGCCGGGACCGCGAACGCGGACGTGAACGCCGTCGATGCCCGCGGCCTTGACCTCCTCGGCGACCGTCTCGGCCATCTGCATGGCCGCGTACGGCGAGGACTCGTCGCGGTTCTGCTTCACGACGGTTCCGCCCGAGGACTTCGCGATGGTCTCGGCACCGGTGAGGTCGGTGATGGTGATGATGGTGTTGTTGAACGATGCGTGCACGTGGGCGATGCCCCACTTCTCTTCGTCGCTCATTCGTTATCCCCCGCGCGTTCCGGGTGCAGTTCGTCCGCGAGCGGACTGTTCTCGTCGAACTCGACGGTCGCCTCCTCGTCGATCTCCACCTTGTAGGAGGGGATCGACACGCGACGGCCGTCCACGCGGACGTGGCCGTGCGTGATGAACTGGCGCGCCTGTTCGGGCGTGTTCGCCAGGCCCTTGCGGTAGGCGACGGTCTGGAGGCGACGTTCGAGGACGTCGGTGACCTCCAGCAGCAGTACGTCGCCGAGCTCGTCGCCGTCGTCGAGGATGCCGAGACGCTTCAGACGGGAGACGAACTCCTCGTCCTCGTCGGTGTCCTCGCCGGTGAGCCCGCCGAGCAGCTGGCGGGCCTCGCGACGGAAGTTACGGAGCTGGCTCTGGGAGCGCCAGAGCTCCTCCTTGTTCTTCAGGCCGTAACGGTCCATCAGCCCCTGCTCCTCGGCGATGCGTTCGCCCTGGAACGGATGGTTGGGGGTCTCGTAGAACTTGGTGTTCTCACCAGGCAGCGACATTACTCTTCACCACCCTCTTCGCCTTCCGCGGCCTGTTCTTCCTTGATCTCTTCGACGTTGACGCCGATGGTACCCTCGGTACGACCCGTGGACTTGGTCCGCTGACCGCGGACCTTCTGGCCGCGCTTGTGGCGGATGCCCTTGTACGAGTCGATCATCTTCATCCGGTTGATGTCCTGCCGACGCGTCATCTGCAGGTCGTTACCGGTCTCGTGGGTGCTCTCGCCGGAGAAGTATCCCTTGCGGTGGTTCGTGAGCCACTCCGGAACCTCCTCGGCGTACTCGTCGACGGCCTCGACGACGGATTCGATCTCGTCGTCTTCGAGTCGGCCGAACGTCGCCGTCCGGTCGACATCCGCCTTCTCAGCGATGATTCGTGCAGTCCGACGACCGACCCCGTTCATCTCGCTCAGGGATCGCTCGACGGTCTTCGTCCCATCGAGGTCGGTTTGCCCGATGCGGACGAAATATCGGAGGTCTTCGTCCTCCTCGTCCTGTGGTTGTTCTGTACTCATAGTTGGTCTGTCGAACGGATTCGGAGCGTCGAGGGAGGGATTCGAACCCTCGAGGCTTGACGCCACAGAGTTAGCAACCCTGCGCCGTGGGCCAGACTAGGCTACCTCGACACGCGTGTTCACGTTCGCCCTTCCGGACTCGGGGCGTTCGCCCCTACAGTTCTCTGCAGTCGTACGTTGGACGACGGGTTATTTAAGCCCAACGAATCCGATGGAGTGTGGTGGTTCGCCGCGAGGACGGGGAGAACGATTGTCGTCAGCGATACACTGGGGGTCGTCAGTGGTACACCGCGGTGTTGCCGCGCGTCTCGACGAGGTCGGCGTCGACGCGTTCGGCCAGTTCCTCGGCAAGTTCGTCCACCGACGTGCCGCCGCGGGCCGCGCGGAGGAACTTCACCTTCACGAGCTTCCGGTCGGAAAGCTGGTCGCCGAGTTCGTCCGTCACTGCCTGGAGGCCGCTCTTGCCGACCCAGACGGTCACGTCGAGGTCGTGGGCCTGCTTCCTGAGCTCCTGGTCGGTCATGGTGAACCCACCTTGGGGTCGCCCTCGTTTAAAGCTTCTACAGTCCAGCGCCCCGGGTACACGGTTGCGCGCCACACGGTTGCACCCAGTCTGCGCCTCGTTGCACCAGTCGGCGTCTCACACGTGCACGCGCGCAAGTCTATTCAACCAGCGCGTTCACGTCGGTAACGATGGCGACGTATCAACGCGAGGTATGGGTCGACGCGCCGCTGGCCGACGTGTGGGAGTTCCACTCCACGATCGACGGCCTGGAGGCGCTCACGCCGGGGTGGATGAACCTCCGCGTCGAGGGTATCAGGGGTCCGGACGGTGAGAGCGAGACGTCGGTCCTGACGGCGGGAACGGACGTCCGGCTCTCGGCGCGCCCGTTCGGCGTCGGTCCGCGCCAGGAGTGGGTCTCGACGATAACGCGTCGCGAGGAGAGCGACGGCGCGGCGGTCTTCGCGGACGAGATGCGCGGCGGGCCGTTCGCGACCTGGAACCACACGCACCAGTTCTACGCCGACGACGGCCGGACGCTGGTCCGCGACCGCGTGGAGTACGAGTTCCCGCTCGGCCCCGCGGGCCCGGCGTTCGACCAGCTAGCGTGGGTCGGCTTCGAGCCGATGTTCCGCTATCGACACCGGCAGACGAAGGGACTGCTCGAAAGGGGGTGACGCCTGCGCCGAGGTCGCGGGCGACGGTGGCCCCTGTGGGACGGCGTCACCGACGGGGTGCAGTCGCTGGATTCGTCGAACCGTGAACGGCGGTCGTTTCGACCGCACTGCGGCGGGGGTTACTCGTACTTGCCGGCTTCGCCGTAGTCGCCCCCGAACTTCATGAAGAAGTAGGTGAGGCCGAGCGTGCTCAGCATCGCGCCCGAGGTGGCGACGCCGAGCGTCTTGGCGCTGCCGGGGACGGTCGGGAGCGAGGCTCCGCCGCCGCCGCTCCCGGGTGCCGACCCAGAATCGTTGACGACGATGTCGGCGACCATCCCGGAGGGCTTGTGCGGTTCGCACCAGTAGTGGTACTCGCCTTTCGTCTCGAAGGTGTACTCGTAGGTGTGGCCCGTGTTGTACGTGTCCGAGGGACCGCCCTTCGTCCCCTCCCAGTTCGCGCCTTCGGGCTGCTCGCCGACGACGATGTTGTGGTTGTCCGACTCCCAGACGAACTTCACCGTCGTCCCGGGCGTGATGTACAGCGGCTCATCCGTCCCCGGGGTGAACACGAAGTCGCCGTCCGGGCCGACGATCACTTCCTCCGTTCCGCCGCCACCGCTGCTACTGCCGGAGCCGCTGGAGCCGTTGTCACCGCCGCCGGAGCTGTTGTTCTCCTGAGCACTCGCGGTGCCGGCCACGCCGGCGGCAGCCGCGCCCGCCGTACCGAGCAGGAATCCGCGCCTCGTCACCGATCCGTCCGTTTCCCCATCTGTCATGAGCGGGGGTTTGAACCGCCGGCTACTGAATACTTTGGTTTTCACTCCCGGCGGTCGCCGCGCCCTCCCGGGGTGGAGATTCCGACTGCTCGGTGGCCGACGGGGGCGCGCACCGGCGTTTCGACAGAGGGGGAGTGCAAACGGAACTGCGCAGAACCGTCCGGCTCAGAGACGTTACAGTCTGTAGTCGTGTTCGCCCGTCTCCGTCTCCAGGAAGGCGGCGAGGAGGTCGATGGCCGCGGCCACGTCGTCGCTGTGGACGCTCTCGGTCACGGTGTGGAGGTAGCGCGTCGGCACGGAGATGGCGCCGACGGGCTTCGCACCGTGGGTGTTCTGGAAGCCGGCGGTGTCGGTGCCGCCGGAGGGGAGGATCTCAGTCTGGTGGGCGACGTCGTGCTCCTCGGCAACCGCGCGGAGCCGTCGATTGACCTTCGGGCTCGTGACGACGCTGCCGTCCTTGAGCTTTATCGCGGCCCCTTCGCCGAGTTCGGTCACGTAGTCGGCCTCGTCGTCGACCGCTGGGACGTCCCGGGCGACGGTGACGTCGAGCGCGACGGCCAGGTCCGGGTCGAGGTCGACGCCCAGCGCGGCCGCGCCGCGGAGGCCGACCTCCTCCTGCACCGTCGCCGCGTAATGTATCGTCACGTCGGGGTCGGAGACGCGCTTCGCAGCTTCCAGGACCGCGAACAGGCACACCCGGTCGTCGAGCGCCTTTCCGGTGACGTGCTCGCCGACGCGCGTCGTCGTCTGCTCCATCGTGACGAGGTCGCCGACCGCGACGCGTTTCCGGGCCTCCTCGGCCGGCAGGCCCAGGTCGACGTGGACGTCCTCGACCGACGGGTCGTCCTCGTCGTCGTCGAGAAGGTGCGGCGGCATCGACCCGATGACGCCGGTCAGGTCGCCGTCGTCGGCGTGCACCGTGACGCGCTGGGCCTTCAGGACGCGGGGGTCCCAGCCCCCGAGCGGTTCCAGCGCGACGAACCCGTCGTCGTCGACGTGCCGGACCATGAAACCGATCTCGTCCATGTGCGCGGCGACCACGACCTCGTAGTCGCCGTCGCCGTACACCGTCCCGACGACGTTCCCCATGGCGTCCGTCCGCACCTCGTCGACCACGCCGTCGAACTCCCGCCGCACTATCTCGCGCACGCGGTCCTCGTACCCCGGCGCGCCGCTCGTCTCCGTGAGCTCCCGCAGCAACTCGAAGTCGAAGTCCATCCCGTCTCTATCTGCGGGCAGCGGGCTTAAACCCACGCGATGCGGTGAATGAACTCACAACTCGTGTATTGTTGTTCCGGAACGTTTTTGCCCCGCAACGACACAAAACCTTCACATGGCAGACAAGGAAGCCGAATTCAGAGAGCAGTTCCACGACGCCTTCGAGGGCGCAGACTACCCCGTCAGCAACCCGATGGACCTCGTCCCGGCGCTGCCGGACGGGCCCGGTACGCGCTTCGAGGCCGGCGACACCAGTTTCACGGCGATGGAACTGGCGACGAAGATGTCCGACACGCAGGACTTCCCCTACGACGACGTCGACAGCCTCGTCGACGACCTCGTGGAAGGCCTGAAGCAGAAGGATATGCTGTAGTTACTCTTCCTCGGATTCCCCTTCCTCGTTCGGTATCGCGATGAGCAGCACCTCCCAGACGTCGTGTTGCTCGTTGAACGTGCTGTCGAGGACGCGGTCTTTCTCCCCGATCGGTATCGGCTGCTGGGGATGAGACACCTCGAGCCACGTCAGCGTGGGCTCCGTTATCTCCATCTCGGCGATGTCCTCGACCGTCTGCGTTTCGACGCCCGGTTCGCCTACCCCTGGCTGTGGGTCGTGTCGTTCCATGTTGAACCCCCGTCGGTGGTACCACAGGACTTCACATAACCTTGCTGGCGACGATTCGCCGTACGGCCGTCTATCGGTCCACTTCGGGGTCGTCAGGGACCTGTTCGCGCTGGGCGGGGTGGCGCGGATGTTCGTCGGCGTAGACGTGGTCGAAGATGGCGTCGGTGTCGAAGCCGTCGTGTTCCTCGGCGGCCTCGACCGCTTCGGCCACGCGCCGTTCGGCCTCCTCGCGGAGCGCCCGCTCGTCGTCCTCCGACCAGCCGTGTTCGGATTCGAGGTACTCGCGGGTGCGCTCGATGGGGTCCCGCTCGGCCCACGCCTCGACCTCGGACCGGTCGCGGTACTGCGTGGGGTCGTCGGTGGTCGTGTGTGCGCCCTGGCGGTAGGTGACCGCCTCGACGAGCATCGGCTCGCCGCGACGGGCGCGGTCGAGCGCCTCGCTGACCGCGCGGTAGACGGCGAACACGTCGTTGCCGTCGATGCGGACGCCGTCGAAGCCGTACGCCTCGGCCTTCTGGGCGATGGTCGCGCTCGCCGTCTGGCGCTCCATCGGGACCGAGATGGCGTACTGGTTGTTCTGACAGAAGAAGGCGACCGGCGCGTCGTACACGCCGGCGAAGTTCATCGCCTCGTGGAAGTCGCCCTCGCTGGTCGCACCGTCGCCGAAGCTCGCCAGCGCCACGGCCTCGTCGCCGTCGTAGTCCGCCGCCATCCCGACGCCGACCGCGTGTGGTAACTGGGTTGCGATGGGGATGGTCGGCGGGAACGTCCTGAGGCTCCCTGGGTCCTCGCGGTCGACGTAGTTGCCCGCGCCGAGCAGGTGCAGGAGGACGTTCCGCAGCGAGTGCCCCCGCGTGAGGTACATCGCGTGGTCGCGGTAGGTGGGGAAGCAGTAGTCGTTCTCGGAGAGTGCGTAGGCGGCTCCCACCTGCGCTGCCTCCTGTCCCTGGAGCGGGGCGTAGGTCCCGATGCGCCCCTGACGGTGCAGCGACACCGCCTTCTCGTCGAACGTCCTCGCGAGTACCTGGAGACGGTATATCTCGGTCACGTCCGCCGCCGACAGTTCGACGTCACCGTCGACGGTCCCGTCCGGTGCGACGACCTGCGTCACGTCAGGAGCCTGTGAAGCCATTGCGACTGTCTATCGGCGGGACGGCTTCTTTCATTATAAAACATCGCCGGTGGCGGGATACGCCCAAATATCTGGCAGTGGTATAAATACGTGTTCGACGGACCGTCGGATTCGACCGCGACACGACGGGGGCTCCCGACGATTCTTCGGCATGTTCCGATTCGAAACACTTAGGCCCGCGACGGAAGAGGTGCCAGGGTATGACACAGTGGATCGGTTCGACGTTCACCAGCGACGCCGGGTGGGACCACCTCGAGACGCTGGTCGACATCGGCGACCGGATGGCCGGCAGCGACGGCGAACGACGCGCCGCGGAGGCGACGCGGGACGCCCTCGCCGAGGTCGGCGCGCGCGACGCCCGTCTCGACGAGTTCGACGTCCAGGGGTGGACCCGCGGCGACAGCGAGATTCGCGCGGGCGGGACGGTCCAGGACTGTATCGCCCTGCCGCGCAGTCCGGCCGACGAGGTGTCGGGCGAACTCGTCGACCTCGGCTACGGCCTCCCCGCGGACTTCGAGGACGCCGACGTCGAGGGGAAGGTCGTGATGGTCGCGACGAACGTCCCCGACTACTACGACCGGTTCGTCCACCGGCGCGAGAAGTACTACTACGCCGTCGAGGGCGGCGCGGCCGCCTTCGTCTTCCGGAACCACGTCGAGGGCTGCCTGCCGCCGACCGGGAGCGTCGGCACCGCCGACGACCCCATCGGCGACGTCCCGGCAGTCGGCGTGAGCAAGGAGGTCGGCGCGCGCCTCGCGCGGCGCTTCGACGGCGACGAGGTGACGGTGTCGGTCGACGCCGAGGCCCACGACGCGACCAGCCAGAACGTCCACGCGGAACTCGGGCCCGACACCGACGAACAGGTGCTCGTCACCAGCCACGTCGACGCCCACGACATCGCCGAGGGAGCGATGGACAACGGTGCCGGCACCGCAACGGTCGTCGAGATGGCGCGGGCGCTGGCCGAGCGCGAGGACGAACTCGACACGCGGGTCCACTTCATCGCGTACGGCGCGGAGGAGGTCGGCCTCGTCGGGTCCGCCTACCAGGCCGAGGTCACCGAGCACGACAGCGTGAAGGCCATCGTGAACAACGACGGGGTCGTCCGTGGGCGCACGCTGACCTTCACCACCCACGGCTTCGACGCGCTGGACGAGGCGGCCCGCGAGGTCGCCGACCGCTTCGACCACCCCGTGAAGACCGTCCCCGAGCAGGGACCCCACAGCGACCACTGGCCGTTCGTCCGGTGGGGCGTCCCCGGCTACCACGTGATGAGCGAGACGGGCGACGAGGGCCGCGGATGGGGCCACACCTACGCAGACACGCTCGACAAACTCGAGGTCCGGGACCTCCGCGAGCAGGCCATCCTCCTGACGGAACTGACCGTCCACCTCGCCGACGAGGCGTTCTCGGTCGACCACGTCGACCCGGGCACCATCGCCGCGGCGCTCCAAGAGGAGAACAAGGCCGAGGGAATGAAGATCACCGGCGACTGGCCGTACGACGAGTAGCCTACCCCTCCCACGCCTCGAACGAGCGGTAGATGCCCTTCGAGAGGTAGCGCTCGCTGGAGTCGGGGAACACCGTCACGACGGTGTCGTGGGGCGCGTCGATCTCGCCGTCGCGGATGTCCTCGGCGACGGCACGCGCGGCGACGCTGGCCGCGCCGGCGCTGGAGGCGACGAGGTGGCCCTCCTCGCTGGCGAGTCGCTGCACCTCCTCGTGGGCGGCGCGGTCGGCGACGCGGACGATGTCGTCCACGCGGTCCGGCTCGAACAGTTCGTTCGTCGTCGGGTCGTGGGTGCCGATGCCCTCGATCTTGTACTCGGCCTCCTCGACGTCCGAGCCCTTCGTCTCCGCGTACAGCGAGCCCTCGGGTTCGACGGCCACGACGTAGGTGTCGGGGTCCTGTTCGTGGGCGTACTTCGCCATACCCATGAGCGTGCCCGCGGTGCCACAGCCGGCGACGATGGCGCCGACCTCGCCGTCGAGCGCCTCGAATATCTCCGGCCCGGTCGTCTCGTAGTGGGCCTCGACGTTGAGCGGATTGGCGAACTGCTGGGGGACGACGGCGCCGTCGGTCTCCTCGGCGAGCTGGTGGGCGCGCTCGATGGCGCCGCCCATCCCGTCCTCGGTGGGCGTGTTGATGACCTCCGCGCCCAACGCGGTCATGAGCTGCTGTTTCTCCAGGCTGAACCGCTCGGGGACGACGAAGACGGCGTCCACGTCGAGCTGGCCGGCGGCGAGCGCGAACCCGATGCCGGTGTTGCCGGCGGTCGGTTCGACGACCGTTCCGCCGGGGTCGAGGTCGCCGCGGTCGAGCATCTGCTCGAGCATGTACTTCCCGATGCGGTCCTTGACGCTCGCGCCGGGGTTGAACGACTCAAGCTTCGCGTACACCGGCACCGACTCCGGGGCGGCGTGGACGCGAACGAGCGGCGTTCGCCCGACGGTGTCGAGCACCGAGTCGAGCGGTTCCCGATGTGTCGTCATCTGGGTGGGAGGTGGGCGGCGTCGCGGTTAGTCGTTGTTATTCGCCGGACCCGTCCGCGGTCGTCGCCTCCGATTCTGCGCCGGCGTCGGCGGCCTCCGCCGTCTCGGCGTCCAGGTCGGCCAGCACCTCGTCGACGTCGACGCCCTGTTCGCGGGCGAGCGCCTCGACGAGCGCCTGCTGTTTGGCGTTCTCGACCTCGAGCTGTTCGACGCGTTCGCTCGTCTCCTCGAGGCTCTCGCGCAACTGCTGGACCTGGTCGTACACGTCATTGAGCTTGCTGTACAGCTGTTCCGCGCGGTCGGCCACTTTCTGGATCTTCTTGGCCGTGCCTCCGAGTCCCATGCCCTCCCCTTCGTGCTGCAATACCCTCATTTTTCCGACTCAAGCGCGGGGCTTAACTCGGTCGGGTGAGTGCCCCCGGGCATGAGCCAGCGACTCGCCCCGAAAGTCGGCATCGCGTCGTGTCTGGCCCTCGTCGCCGCCATCGCCTTCCCGTACTTCGTCGCGCCGGGCGCGGCGGTCGCGGTCTACTACGGCACCGTCGCCGTCCCGGTCGAACTGCTCGACGTCCTGTTCGCGCTGGTGGCGGTCATCGCCTTCGGCTCCGGACTCAACGAGCGGACCGACCCGCCCACGGTCGCGGGTGCGACGGTCGCACTCGGCGGCGTCATCGCCCTCCTCACGCTCTGGTGGGCGCTGGCGACGTCGGCGGCGGCGACGGACACGCTGATACAGGCCGCGCGGATGGATTCGCTCGCGTACCACCGCTGGGTCGTCCTGCTAGCGGCGCTTGCCATCCCGGCGAGCGCGGGTTGGTACGCCCGGACCGTCCTGTAGTCGCACGTTTCGTGAGCCAGTGGCCCGTTACCACGGGTCAGTCTGGCTATAACAAAGTGTCGGGACGCCGGAGTCGTCACCGTGCACCGACCCGACCCCGACGCCGCAAGACCGACCGACGCCGGATCGCGATGGTCGCACGTCTCGCCACCGCTGTTGCTCGCCGTCCTCGTGGTCATGCTCGGCGACGTGGTGACGACCGGCTTCGGACTGTACATCGGCCTCGACGAGGGGAACCCGTTCGTCGCGACGCTGGTCGCCGAACTCGGACTGGGCGGTCTCGTCCTCCTGAAGGCCGTCACCGCGGCGCTGCTCGTCGCGCTCCCGTCGCTCACCCGGCGCTCGCGCCGAACCTTTCGCTTCGGCAGCCTCGTCTACCTCGCGGTCGGCACGCTCGTCGTCCTCTCGAACCTCGTCGCCATCGCCTCCGTCGCGGCCTGACGGTCGGCGGCGGCGTCCGTCACGGTGGACGTGGCTGCGCTGGTGACGGCGTGGCGACGCCGGTGACCGTCTCCTGCGACCGGCCGACGGAGGACGGTCGAAGGCGAAAGGCCCTTAAGTCATAGACGGCTACGTTGGGATGGACTAGGTCGGGCAGTTAGGCCCTGCTCGTCACCCGCGCTATGGTCTTGAGCGGGGACCGAACTCCGGGGGCGTCCGGTCAGACCGGTCCGGGCCCCGGAAGCCGACGCAGAAGCCTCGTCCTGCGGGGACAGAGGTCTGCGGCGCGCGCTCGCAGGAGCGTCGTCGTCGCAGTTAATCGGTGGTAATCCGTCAGGCACGGAAGTGAGCAGCGGACCACCGGACATCTGTCGCTCGTAGGGTTGCGGGGTGGAGGAGGCACCTGGGAATACTCGGTCCGGAACGCCGGGCAACCCCGGCCGTCCGCATTCATACTTCATACCTCACGTCCGTCAGTGTCGACTCTCTGCGTCGACGCGGCCTGTCCCCAGACGCCGCCGACCCGCACGTCCACAGGTTCCCGCAGCGTCGCGTTCGCCCGTTCCGCGCCGGCCGACCGTCGTCGTTGCGAGCGTGGCAAGCGCAAGAAAAGGTTTTATCATCGGCCTTACAACGTCCATCCACGAATGTCGGCCTGGGAATGCGACATCGACGACTGTGGGAAGCAGTTCGGCAGCGTCGAGGACGCCATCGTCCACCAGACGACCGAACACGAACGCCGCGAGTGTGAGGTCTGTGGGTCGGTCGTCCCCGACGGCTACTTCGCGATCCGGCACGCGTTCGACGAGCACTCGCGCGCCGAGTACGTCCGGTCGTACGACGCCGACTCGAGCGCCGTTCGCGTCCGCGAACAGGTGCGCGACGAGGTCGAGGAGGCGGCCGACCTCAAGAGCGTCGTCGACCGACTCGACGAACTCGACGGCAGCGAACTGCCCTGAACGTTCCTCGCCGCCACCGACTGCTTCCCACGCCCTCCGCGACGGGCCTTCCGTCGCCGCTCTCGACGCCGCACCAGCACCTGCCGGCGCGGTCGGTGCCCACGTCGCCGACCGGAGCGAACCGCGCCGAAGTAAAGTATTTTGAGGCGCGTGCGTGAATCTCGCACCACGGAGGGACACGATATGGATACGCTAGCGGACGTAGACGAGGTCGTCCACGAGCCGTCACGGGAGTTCGTCGAGTCGACGAACGTCTGGCAGTTCATGCAGGACCACGACATCGACGACTACGACGAACTGGTCGAACGGACCACCGACGACGTGGAGTGGTTCTGGGACGAACTCGTCGACTACCTCGACGTCGAGTTCTACGAGGACTACGACACGGTCCGCGACGACAGCGAGGGCCCGCAGTTCTCGGAGTGGTACGAAGGGGGCACCATCAACATCGCGCACAACGTCCTCGACCGCTGGGCCGACCCCGAGTCGGAGCGGCGCAACAAGGTCGCCTGCATCTGGGAGGGCGAACCCGGCGACGTCCGAGAGGTGACCTTCCACGAGCTCCACCGCGAGTCGAACCAGGTCGCCAACGCGCTCGCCGAGCGCGGCGTCGGCAAGGGCGACACCGTCGGCCTCTACATGCCGATGGTACCCGAGGTCATCTCCATCCTCTACGGCATCCTCAAGGCCGGTGCCATCGCCGTGCCCATCTTCTCCGGGTTCGGTACCGACGCCACGGCGACCCGCATCGACGACTCGGAGTGCTCGGTCCTGTTCACCGGCGACGGCTTCTACCGGCGCGGCAGCGAGATAACCCTGAAGGGAACCGCCGACGAGGCCATCGACGAGGTCGGTCACGTCGAGCACACCATCGTCTACGACCGGCTCGGCGGCAGCGAGGGCGAGGTCGAGGTTCCGTGGGACGACGAGCGAGACGAGTGGTGGTCGGAGGCGGTCAAGACCCGGGACGACGCGTTCGACACCGTCGAGATGGACGCTCGCGACGAGTCGATGCTGCTCTACTCCTCGGGAACGACGGGCAAGCCGAAGGGCATCGTCCACACCCACGCCGGCCAGCTGATGCAGTGCGCCAAGGAGCTGTACTTCGGGTTCGACCTGCAGCCGAGCGACCGCTTCTTCTGGGTGAGCGACATCGGCTGGATGATGGGGCCGTGGACGCTCATCGGCAACCACGCCTTCGGCGGCACCGTCTTCATGTACGAGGGCGCGCCGGACCACCCCGAGCCGGACCGCTTCTGGGAGATGATCGACCGCCACGGGCTGACCCAGTTCGGCATCTCGCCGACAGCCATCCGCGCGCTCCGCCAGCACGGCGACGAGTGGCTGGAGGGCCACGACCTCTCGACGCTGCGCCTGCTCGGGTCGACCGGCGAGCCGTGGGACCCCGAGTCCTGGCAGTGGTTCTACGAGAACGTCGGCGACGGGGAGGCCCCCATCATCAACATCTCCGGCGGCACCGAGATCTGCGGCTGCTTTTTGATGCCGATGCCCATCCAGTCGCTGAAGCCCTGCACGCTCGGCGGTCCCGGCCTCGGGATGGACGTCGACATCGTGGACTCGCAGGGCGAGTCCATCGCCGACACCCACGAGCGCGGCTTCCTCGTCGCCCGCGACTCCTGTCCCTCGATGACCAAGAGCCTCTGGTCGGGCGACGACCGCTACCTGAACGAGTACTGGTCCAGCTTCGAGGACCCGCCGCTGTGGGACCACGGCGACTGGGCCCAGAAGGACGAGGACGGCTTCTGGTTCCTGCACGGCCGCGCCGACGACGCCATCAACGTCGCCGGTCGCAAGGTCGGCCCCGCCGAGGTCGAGGGCGCGCTCATCGACCACGAGGCGGTCAACCAGGCCGCCGCCGTCGGCGTCCCGGACGACACGACCGGCCAGGCCGTCGTCACCTACGTCATCCTGGAGGACGACGAGGAGCCGGGCGACGACCTCCGCGACGACCTCCGCGCACAGGTCGGCGAGGAGCTCGGCAAGCCGTTCCGCCCGCGCGAGATACTGTTCGTCGACGAGTTCCCGAAGACCCAGAGCGGGAAGATAATCCGCCGCGCCATCGAGGCGACCTACACCGGCGAGGACCTCGGCGACATGTCCAGCATCGAGAACCCAGGGGCGCTCGACGAACTCGAAGAAGCCCGGTAACGACTGCGCCACTCCTTCGGTCCGTTCCTGACGGCTCCCTCGTCAGCGGCCGCACCGGCGCTCACTGTCGCCGAGGCGACTCCGCGCCGCTCAGAGCGACACGTCGTCGACCGGCAGCGTCGCCGCCTCCGGGGCGTCGCCGCCCGGTTCGACGACGGCCGCGTCGCCGACTGCCTCGTCGTCGGGCAGGAGCACCGCCGCTCCCGCCAGTAGCGGCGCGAGGACGCCGGCGGCGACGGCGCGCGGGTCCGCGAGCGGTGCGCGCACCGCCACCTCGTCGCCGACGGTGAGGTTCCAATCCGTTGCGGCGGACTCCGCGGCGGCGAGCAGGTCGGCGTGGGCGTGGTCGGCGTCGCCGGTCGTCACCGCCGGGGCGTCGGGCGACACCGGCGTCGGGGGGAACGATGGGTTCTCGCTCCAGACGCTCTCGCCGAACCAGGCGACCGCCGGGTCGTCGGACTCGGCGTCGAAGGCGACGCGCTGGCTCCCCGGCGGGAGGTCGTACGCGTCCATCTCGTCGCCGGGCGCGACCAGCACCCGGGCGGCGACGTCGAGTGGCGGGGCGAACCGGACGCGCGCCCCGAGCAGTGCAGCGCCGAAGAGAACGAGAAGTGGCTCGGGCGCGCGCGAGGGAACGACGGCGACGGTCGCTCCCGCGAGCGGTTCGTCCCGCTCCGTGACCTCGTCGGTAGAGCGGACGCCGAGCCGACGGAGGTAGTTCCCCGTCTTCCAGGTCGTGGTGCAGAAGCGGCGGTAGTCGTACTCCCGGGGCGTGTTCCCCGGAACGCGGACCGCCGGGTCGTCGGACCGGCGTTCGCGCGAAACAAGGTCGCCGAGGGTGTCCATGTGGGCGCTCCGCTCGGGGTGGAGAAAAACGCGGCGGTATCCAGGACTGCAGTCAGATCTTCTGTTCGGCGTCGTCGGCGAGTTCCTTCATGCGCTTGCCGATGCGGCCGGCCTCGCTGAACTCGTCTTCGCTCATGACGGTCGCGAGCGAGTTGCCGAGCACGAACACGGCGTGTTTGTGTTCGCTCTTCGACTTGTGGACGTGCGACGGGTCCACGTCGAGCTGGTCGTACGTGTCGAACGTTCCCTCGGGGACGTCCTCGGACTCCCGGAAGTACTCCATGATGGCGACCATCTGTTCGTGAAGTTCCAGAAGCTCGTCTTTGTGCATACGCGCGGATTGGGAACTCGGCGGTTTAAGCGTTTCCCAGAACTGTCGCGTATCGGAACGAAAGCGGTCTAGAAGACGTACTCGTCCTCGTGACCCATCATTCCCTCGTCTTCGAGGCCGGCGTCGCGCTCGTCGTCCTCCATGGGGCCGCTCGTCTTGTAGGCCTTGAGGCCGGTCGCGAGAAGGTCTTCGATGGCCTCTTCGCGGTTGACGAACTCGCCCTGTTCAACCATCTGGGCAATCTGCATCTCGAGGTGCTCCGGGACGGTGATCTCTACCTTCGGCATTGGAACAATTGTGGGCTTCGGGAGGGGTGTTCTTAAGTCTGACGGGTAGATAGCATCACGCTCGCAAAACGAATGTTTGAAATTCCGGAATAGAAGTTCCTCTGCACGGCAAGAACGTTACAGTTCGGAGAACGCTGTCCGCTCCCGTCGCAGATAAAGGTGGAAGATGTCGATGCCGTCGCTACCGGTTGAGCATCTGGTCGAGCGACTTGACGATGCTGCTGGCGCCGATTGACTCCAGTCGTTCCTCCATCCGCTTCTGGTTGAAGTAGCTGGCGAACGCGAGGATGGTCGGCGGCCAGAGGCCGACGAACAGTCCGCGCTCCTTGTCCCCCCGGACGAAGAACTGGTGCCACGCGAGCAGCACGGACATCGCCGACGCGATGATCGCCACGTCGCGCGTGGACTCCTCCGCCGCTTCCATCGTCGTACTCTCCGGTCTGGTCGGTGTTTGCTCTGCCTCGGACATGCACACACCGATTGCGCGAGGGCGTCCTTTGTTATTCAGTCGCTACCCCGGGGAAGGGTCACGGTACGTGTGGTTGTCGCGATTACTGACGCATAAGGAGCCGTTTACGCGGCGGCTCGCAAGACGACGACGTCGCCGGCGTGGCGCGTTCTCGGCGGAACGGGTCGCCGAACCGTGTCGTCAGACATACGTGCGCGCCGTCCCACGTGTCCGCCATGAGCGTCACGGACGTCACCGACCTCCACGAGGAGTTCGACGGCGAACGGCTCCCGCCGGGACAGCGCGAGACGAGCAAGTTCCCCGTCCTCTCGAAGGGGGACACGCCGGAGTGGGACCCCGAGACGTGGGAGTTCACCGTGACCGGCGCGGTCGAGACCGACCTCGCGTTCTCCTGGGACGAGTTCACCGACCTGCCCGCCGAGCGCCAGCGCCAGGACTTCCACTGCGTGACCGGCTGGAGCAAGTTCGACTGCGAGTTCACCGGCGTCTCGTTCCGCGAACTCGCCGAGCGCGCCGGCGTACGCGACGACGCCGTCCACGTCATGTTCTCGGCACTCGACGGGTACACGACGAACCTGCCGCTGACGGACTGCATGCGCGAGGAGGTGCTGTTCGCGTGGGAGTACGACGGCGAGCCGATCCCGCGCGAACACGGCGGCCCGCTGCGGGTGGTCACGCCGCACAAGTACGCCTACAAGGGGGCGAAGTGGGTCGACGGCGTCGAGTTCCTCACCGAGCCCGAGCGGGGGTACTGGGAGCGACGGGGCTACTCCAACACCGCGAATCCGTGGAACGAGGAGCGATATAGTTAGGCTGAAGGGTCGCCACCCCCGAGTTGAACTGAAATGCCACCGCACCGCGACGGCCAGGTGTCGGCAGGGGTCAGGCTCGTGACGCGGTCCTGTCGGGTCCCGGACGTCTCGTTCCGCTCGTTTCTCGCCGGACGCGCCGCACCGCGCGTCCACTGGGCCGCGCCGGACGGGTTCGAGGTCGCCGCCACCGGGGCGGCGGCGCGCGTGACCGCGGACGGTCCCGGCCGCTTCGAGACGGTTCGCGAGGACTCGTCGGCGCTGTTCGACGCGATGGCTCCCGACGACGACGCCCCCGACGCCACGCGCCCGAGACTGTTCGGCGGGTTCGCGTTCGGAGACGACCACGACCCCGCACCGCCGTGGACGGGCTTCGCCGCCGCGGAGTTCGTCCTCCCGCGCGTCCAGTTGACCCGGACCGACAGCGACACGTGGCTCACCGTCGCTGCGGACGACGCGAACGCCGCCGCCGACCTGCTCGTGACGACCCGTGACGACCTCGCCGACATGCCCGAGATGCGACCGAGGGGCGACCCGCCCGGGGTCGAGACGACCCGTCACACCACCGCCCGCGAGGAGTGGTGTGAGCAGGTCGACCGGGTCGTCGACCGCATCCGCGAGGGCGAACTCCGGAAGGTCGTCCTCGCCACCGCGCTCGGGGTCGACCTCGCGAGTCCGGTGTCCGTCCCCGACGTGCTCGAACGGCTCCGGTCGTCGTACCCCGACTGCTATCGGTTCCTCGTCGAACCGGGCGACGACGGCGGCTTCTTCGGCGCGCCCCCCGAGCGCCTCGTCTCGCTGCGCGGCCGCACCGTCGAGACCGAGGCGCTCGCGGGGTCGGTCGGCCGCGGCGACACGCCCGAGGAGGACGACGAACTCGCAGCGGAGCTGACGGACAGCGAGAAGGTTCGCGAGGAGCACGCCCTCGTCGCCGAGACCATCCGCGACCGCCTCGCCCCGCTCGCGGAGTCGGTGACGGTCGCCGACCGCCGCCTGCGCCGCCTCTCGACCATCCAGCACCTGCAGACGCCCATCTCGGCGGAACTTGCCGGGGACGGCCACGTCCTCGACGTCGTCGAGGCGCTCCACCCGACGCCGGCGGTGGGCGGCCTCCCGCTGGGCGAGGCGCTGCGGACCATCCGCGAGACGGAGACGTTCGACCGCGGCTGGTACGCCTCGCCCGTCGGCTGGTTCGACGCCGACGGCGACGGCGAGTTCGCCGTCGCCATCCGCTCCGGCGTCGCTGCCGACGAGCGGGCGACCCTGTTCGCCGGCAACGGCATCGTCGCCGACAGCGACCCGACCGCCGAGTGGGAGGAAGTGCAGCTGAAGTACCTGCCGATACTGGACGAGCTCGAATGACGGCCCCGAACCGGAACGCGCTGTGGGCGCGAACGCTGGTCGAGGAACTCGTCGCGAGCGGCGTCGACGCGGTGTGTCTCGCGCCGGGCAGTCGGTCGACGCCGCTGACCGTGGCGTTCGCCGAGCACGACGAGGTCGAGGTGTTCTCGCACCTCGACGAACGTTCGGCCGCCTTCTTCGCGCTCGGTCGCGCCCGGCGCACCGGGACGCCGACGCCCGTCGTCTGCACCTCCGGCACCGCCGCGGCGAACTTCCACCCCGCGGTCGTCGAGGCCAGCCAGGCCCGGGTTCCGATGGTCGTGCTCACGGCCGACCGGCCGCCGGAACTGCGCGACAGCGGCGCGAACCAGACCGTCGACCAGGAGAAGCTGTACGGGGACAGCGTCCGCTGGTACGCCGATGTGGCGGAACCGGAAGCCGACGCGCGCAAGCTCCGCTCGCTGCGGACGACCGCCGCGCGCGCCGTCGCGGAGGCGACCGGGACGCCGGCCGGCCCCGTCCACCTCAACCTCCCGTTCCGCAAGCCGCTGGAACCGGTCGAGGTGCCGGACGACGTGCCAGCCGACTTCGCCGAACGCAACCCGCTCGCCGGGGAAGGGCGCGACGGGCCGTTCGTCTCCGTGGCGCAGGGCGCTCCCGCCCTCGACGCGGACGACCTGGAATCCGTGGCGGCGGCCGTCGCGGCCGCCGACCGCGGCCTGCTCGTCGCCGGCCCGTCGGACGTCCCCCCGCCCGCACCGTCACGCGACGCGCTCGCCGCGCTTTCGGAGGCGACCGGCTTCCCCGTGCTGGCGGATCCGCTGTCCGGCCACCGGTTCGGCCACGAGGAGGGCGTCGTCGGGGGCTACGACGCCTACCTCGTCCCCGGGGTGACCGACGACTGGCCCGACCCCGACGTCGTCGTCCGGTTCGGCGCGTCGCCGACCTCGAAGACGCTCCGGCAGTACCTCGAACGGACCGACGCCCGGCAGTTCCTCGTCGACCCGGCGGGCGGGTGGCGCGAGGCGACGTTCACCGCGACCGACCTCGTCGTCGCCGACCCGACCCGGTTCGCACGCGGCGTCGCCGACGCCGTCGACCGGGACGCTGGGGCCTGGGCGGACGCCAGCGGGGCAGACGCCCGCACAGACTGGCGAGCGCGCTTCGAGCGTGCGGAGGCGGCGTACTGGGACCTCGTGGACGACGTCGGGGAGTACTTCGAGGGAGCCGTCGTCGGCGCGGTCGCCGACCTGCTGCCCGACCCGGCGACGCTGTTCGTCTCCAACAGCATGCCCGTCCGGGACCTCGACCGGTTCGCCCGCCCGCGGGCGGCGGACGTGACCGCGCTGGGCAACCGGGGCGCGAGCGGCATCGACGGCATCACCAGCAGCGCGCTGGGCGCGGGCAGCGCCACCGACGACCCGCTCGTGCTCGTCACGGGCGACCTGGCGTACTACCACGACATGAACGGCCTGCTCGCGCTCGCGCGCTGCGGCGTCGACGCGACCGTCGTCGAGATCAACAACGACGGCGGCGGCATCTTCCACATGCTCCCCATCGAGGCGTTCGACCCGCCGTTCACCGAGCAGTTCCGGACGCCCCACGGTCTGGACTTCGAACCGACGGACGACCTCTACGACCTCTCCTTCGACCGCGTGGAGTCGCTGCCGGCGCTCCGGGAGGCGGTCGAGGCGTCGGTCGAATCGTCGGGAACGCAGGTCGTCGAGGTGGTCACCGACGCCGAGGCCAGCCACCGGACGCGGGAGCGACTGCAGGAGCGCGCCGTCGAACGCGTCGCTGGCGACTGATCTGCAGAAACGGCTTTTGAACCGCTCTACTGGTGAGGAAGCCCAGCCGTCGTGGCTGCATACGCGGCGCGTATCGGTCACCGGACCACGGTCACCGTCACCGGTGCTTCGCTAACGACCTTCGTTGCTACTGTCCCGAGAAGGCGTGCGACCAGGCCGTCGTTCTCGCCCCCGTGGCCACCCATGACGACGTGGTCCACGTCGGTTTCGTCGACATACGCGACGATAACGTCGGCCGGGTCTCCGGTCTCGATTACGGTCTCGACATCCTGCCCGTATTCCGCGGCCTCCTCGTACGCCGCCTCGACCAACTCCTCGGCCCTCTCCTCGGCTTCGGTGATCCGCTCGTCTCTGCGCTCCCGAACGCCACCCTCGCTCATCCCGCTCCCGATCGGCGTGACGACGTTGAGGACCGTGACCTGGCAGTCGTAGGTCTCCAGGGCGTGGCGGAGTGCCTGGTCCGCGAGTGGCGAGCCATCGAGCGGGACGAGGACGTGTTCGGGTGCCATAGCGGAAGGTGGTAGTCCAGCCTCAAAAACACCACACCGACCTCCGAACTCTGTATTCAGCAGCCGACTTCTATCAGTCGAGGAGGGTTCGACAGAGCGGAAGAAACGGCGTTCGGACGGTGAACGACGAGGTTCAGACGGTCTCTAGACCAGGCTCCGGCCGTCGAACTCGTGGTCGGGGTAGTCCATCTCCATCAGGTCGAGGATGGTCGGCGCGATGTCGAACAGGTCGACGTCGTCGCCGACGGTGACGTCGGGGTCGTCGACGAACAGGGAGGCGTTGTCGAAGCTGTGCATGCCGTTGCGCGGACCGGTGCCGAACACGTCGTCGTGACCCTTGAACCCGGCCTTCAGGTCGAAGCCGTAGTTCGGGATGGCGACGAGGTCGGGCGCGATGTCCTCGTGGTCGCCTTCGAACGCATCCTCCTTCTCGACGACGCGGGCGCAGACCTTCTTGCCGTTCGGCCCTTCGAGGTCTTCGAGCGCCTCCTTCAGTTCGGCGCGCTTCGCCTCGTACTCCTCCTCGGGGACGCTGCCGCGCGGTTCGCGCCCCTCGAGGTTGATGTAGAAGCGACCGGGGATGAGCGAGTAGGCCTCGGTGTCGTCGCTGATGTCGCCCAGCTCCTCGTGGTCGTCGTCCTCGTAGGAGAGCCACCCCTCGTCGGCGAGCCACTGGTTGAAGTGGACCTCGTAGTCGAGGCTGGTGAAGCCGTGGTCGCTGGCGACGACCATCGTCACGTCGTCGGCGAGCATCGAGCGGAGTTCGCCGAGGTAGCGGTCGACCTTGCGGTAGAAGTCGACGAACTCCTCCTTGTAGTCGCCGTCCTCCTCGTAGTGTTTGAACAGGAAGTGGTTGACCCGGTCGGTCGTCATGAAGACGCCGAAGAAGAGGTCCCAGTCGTCCTCCTGGACGTAGTGCTTGAACGCCTCGAAGCGGGCGTCGAGCGTCTCGTGGGCGTTCTCGATGAACTCTGCCTTGTCCTCGTCGTGGCCGAGTTTCGCGTCGGCGTCGATGCGGTAGTCGATGGAGTCGAGGTAGTTCTCCAGGTCCGTCGGGTGGGCGGCCTTGTCGACGCCGGGGGAGAGGAAGCCGGAGACCATCCGCTGGACGTTGCGCTGCGGCGGGAACGTGACGGGGACGTTCATCACCGTGGCCTTGCGGCCGGCGTCGGTCACGCGGTCCCAGATGCGGGTCGCCTGGACGTCGCGGCCCATCGGGACGTACGTGTCGTACGACCCGATCTCGCGGTCCTGGAAGCCGTAGACGCCGGTCTCACCGGGGTTGGCGCCCGTCGTGAGCGCCGGCCAGCAGGCCGACGACTCCGGGGGGACGATGCTGTCGATCGGGCCGGCGCTGCCCTCGTTGGCCAGTGCGGCGAGGTTCTCGAACTCGGAGGCGTTCTCCTTCAGGAAGCTGTACGGCACACCGTCGATACCGAAGAAGGCGACTCGGGGTTCGTCGCCGCCGGTCAGCCGGTCGAACAGACCCATAGGCCGCCCTATCACGGGCGTACACAAGTACTTTCTTTTCCGCCGCAAGGCTTCACGAAGGTGGTACACGACCCGCTACGCGGGTGACGACGGTCGTCTGGCGTCATCCGCCCAGAAACATGTGGCCGACTGCCCACCTCAGGACTGCTCGAACGCGGAGAACAGCGCCTTCCGCGTGCTGGCGTCGATGAGCGAGTCGAGGGTCCGCTCGTGCTCGCCCTCGACGCGGGCGAAGATACCCAGCGGCACCCGCGCCGTCGCGGCGTCGGCGTTTCCGCCCGTCGTCTCGCTGGCGTCGAACGCCTCGTCCAGGATGTCGACCGCGTTCACCCGGACGTCCTCCGCGCGGCAGGAGACGACGATGGTCTCCTCGTGGATGCCGAACACGGCCGCCGTCGAGACGCCCTCCAGTCGCAGCAGCGAGTCCGAGGCCTCCTCCAGGGCGCTGACCGAGGGAACGGCGCCCACGTTCGTCACCGCCAGGCTGGCCCGTCGCTCGCGGTTGGCGATGGCGTCGCCGAGCACGTCGAAGGTGTCGCCGCTGACGCCCGGCGAGCGGAGGTCCTCGATGCGGCCCAGGTCGGCGTACGTGTGGAGGAAGCCGGCGGCGTCGTAGTCGTTGGTTCCGCTCGCGCGCCGGAACTCACGGGTGCCCGCCCGGATGCCGTACAGCAACGCGGTGGCGACGCGCTGGTCGGGGACGAGGCCGGACTCCCGGACCAGTTCGGTCACCGTCGTCGAGGTGGAACCGTCGTCGGCCCGGGTGATGGTGAGGATGTTCTCCTCCGCCGTCGGTCGGTGGCGGATGACGGCGACGACCGGGGGGTTGTTCGACAGCCGCGGCACTGCACCCCCGCCGCCGACCGCGACGGCGGCGTCGCAGTCGACACCTTCCGTGCCGTCGTCGATGACGGTCAGGTCGACGTCGAAGATGTTGCAGAACGCCTTGCCGTCCTCCTCGGTCACTTCGCCCTCCGCGAGGACGCGGGCGGCGACGCCCCACTCCTTGCAGAGCGCCTGGAGGCCGACGGCCGCCGCGAGCGCGTCGATGCTCGCCCCCTCGGGGACGACGAGGGCGACGCGGTTCTGTCCCGCGACGGTGTTCTGGAGCGACACGACCGGTGACGTTTCCTCCGTCGTGTCAGTTCGGCGTGACCTGGCGGCGTACAGGACGACCCCGCTAGAGAGGAGGAGAACGGTTGCCGTGATAACGACAGTCGCAGTGTTCTCGACGGCGAGACCAACGGCCATTGGTATCGGTTACCCAACCCCTGGGACAAATACTTTCCGGGACCTGTGCGAGAAAATGGGATGCTTCGGAAAATGAACTGTTCGCGGAACGGTGCCTCGGTCGAGGGGTTGCGACCGTCGCCGGTCAGGCGAACTTTTCGTCGTAGAGGTCCTGTGCGTGCTCGATGGCGTCCATCGCGGCCTGCTTGTCCTCCCAGCCCAGCGTCTCGACTTCCTTGCCCTTCTCGAGGTTCTTGTAGGTCTCGAAGAACTCGTCGATCTCGTCGAGCTGCTGCTGGGGGATGTCGTCGAGGTCCTGGATGTGGTCGAAGCGCGGGTCCTCGGTCGGGACGGCGATGACCTTGTCGTCCTGCTCGCCGTCGTCGTCCATCTTCATGAGCGCGACCGGACGGGCCTCGATGACGCAGCCGGGGAACGTCTGGTCCTCGACGAGGACGAGCACGTCGAAGGGGTCCTCGTCGTCGTAGTAGGACTGCGGGATGAACCCGTAGTCGCTGGGGTAGTGAACGTTGCTGTGGAGGACGCGGTCGAGCACGACGCCGGGGACGTCCTTGTCGTACTCGTACTTGTTCCGCTCGCCTTTGAGACACTCGACGACGGCGTAGATCTCTTCGGGCGGATTCGGACCGGTCTCGAGGTCTTCCCAGAGATTGGTCATGGGTCAGTTTCGACTCCACGGGAAGACCAAAAAGTCCTTTCGGCATGGATTCAAAGGTACCAGATGCACGACCGCCCCGGAACACGCCTCCGTGCCCGCGGCGGGTTCGAACACTAAAACCGAGTGATAGCGGAGAGAAACACCAAGAAACTTGAGAAGGGTTAAATATCCCGGTTACATATTGAGTCCTGTCAAAGCCAATGTCAGAGGCACAAACACTGAGTGAGACGAGTACAGCACGCGACCTCACTGCGTTCCAGCGGAATATCCTGATGGTGCTCACCGAGGAGTCTATGTACGGTCTCGCCATCAAGCGTGAGCTGGAGGACTACTACGACGAGGAAGTGAACCACGGTCGTCTCTACCCCAATCTGGACACGCTCGTCGAGCGTGACCTGGTCGGGAAGAGCGAACTGGACAAGCGTACCAACGAGTACGCGCTCACGGAGAAGGGCCTCGAAGCCGTCAAGGACCAGCTCAGCTGGTCGCTGTCGAAGTTCGTCACGAGCGAGGAGCGCGCGGAGCAGGTCCGCACGCTCATCGAGGAGTAGCGCCTGCCGACTCGAAGACGAGTTCGACGGACTCGTCGACCACCGCCTTCTGTTCGTCCGTCGGCCACGCGTTTCGCGGGAAGTACTCCGTGAGGAACTCCTGGACCTCGGCGTCGGTCGCCGACTCGACCGGCCGCGCGTAGTGGTTGCTCATGAAGTCGGCGAACGCCGCCGCGTTCGCGCCGTGAACGTCGCCGTGTGCGTCGCCCACGGCCGCGGCGACCGCCCGGTTGTGCTCGTCGACCTCGTCCCAGTCGTCGGGGTCGCCGGGACCGTCGAGCGGGATCTCCGCCGCCCGGTCGGTGTCGTCGACGCGCTCGACCCGGATGGTCCCGTCCTCGGTCCACTCTCCTGGGTGGAGGACGAGCACGTCCCGGGTGTCCTCGCTGCGGACGCGCGCGGTGAAGTCGTGCGGGTCGAGCAGCGACTCGCGTTCCGCCAGGTACGCCTCGCGCTCGTCGTCGTCGGTGGCGTTGCGGGCCAGTCGGGTGAGTCGTTCCGCCTCCTCGACGGTGTCGTCTGGCAGGTCAGCCATCGTCCAGAGCCTCGTTCGCTAGTTCGTCGGCGCGCTCGTTTACCTCTCGCGGTACGTGGTCGATGGACCACTCGTCGAACGCGTCGAGCAGTTCCCGGACCCGGATCCGGTGTTCGCGCAGGTCGGGGTCGTTGGCGTTCCACGCTCCCGTCACCTGCTTGACGATGAGCTGGGAGTCGCCTTTCACCTCGACGGTGTCGAAGCCGTAGTCGCGGGCGGCCTCCAGCGCCCGGGTCAGCGCCGCGTACTCCGCCTGGTTGTTGGTCGCGCGACCGATGCGCTCGCCGCCCTCGGCGGCGATGCCGTCGCTGGTGACGATGACCCAGCCGACGGCGGCCGGTCCGGGGTTGCCGCGGCTCGCGCCGTCGAAGTAGGCGTAGGCGTGTCCGCCCTCGTCCCGCAGGACGGCTTCGATGTCCTGTGGCTGTTTGCCCTGGACGACGACCTTGTCGTCGTAGGCGACCGCGACGGCGTCGCCGCGCTCGGCGCGCCAGCGCTCGTGCTCGCTGCTCCCCTCTGTGATGGTCGCGCCAGCGTCGGCGAGTCGCTCGCGCGCGTCGTCCACGTCGCACTCGATGACCGGCATCTACCGGGCTTCGGCCGTGGCGGAGTATACGTGTTCCGATGGCACGTCCGGCCCGTCGGGCCGTGGGGCCGTTTCTCGCGGGCCGTGTTAGAACGTGGCGCTATCGACCGAGGGTTTAAGTGCGTGGGTGATACTACTATAAAAGTGCGATGACACGGTCCACTCGCCAGCGGGAGCGCCAACTCGAAGGGGAGCAAACGGCGGACGAAAAAGAGGGAGAGCGGGCTTGTCCCGAGTGTGGGTCCGACAATCTCGTCAAGAGTTCTGATCGCGCGGAGCTTGTCTGTGACGACTGCGGCCTGGTCGTGGAGGAAGAACAGATCGACCCCGGGCCCGAGTGGCGCGCGTTCAACCACCAGGAGCGCCAGCAGAAGTCCCGGGTCGGCGCACCGACGACCCAGACGATGCACGACAAGGGACTGACGACCACCATCGACTGGAAGGACAAGGACGCGTACGGTCGGTCGATCTCGTCGAAGAAGCGTAGCCAGATGCATCGGCTGCGGAAGTGGCAGGAACGGATACGAACGAAGGACGCGGGCGAACGGAACCTGCAGTTCGCACTGAGCGAGATCGACCGGATGGCCTCTGCGCTCGGCGTCCCGCGGTCGGTACGCGAGGTCGCCTCCGTCATCTACCGGCGTGCCCTGAAGGAGGACCTCATCCGGGGGCGCTCCATCGAGGGCGTCGCCACGAGCGCCCTCTACGCGGCCTGCCGGAAGGAGGGCATCCCCCGAAGTCTGGAGGAGATCTCGGAGGTGTCCCGGGTCGAGCGGAAGGAGATCGGGCGAACCTATCGCTACATCTCCCAGGAACTCGGTCTGGAGATGAAACCGGTCGATCCGAAGAAGTACGTTCCGCGGTTCTGTTCTGAACTCGAACTCAGCGAAGAGGTGCAGTCGAAGGCCAACGACATCATCGAGACGACGGCCGAGGAAGGGTTGCTGTCGGGCAAGTCGCCGACGGGGTACGCGGCCGCCGCCATCTACGCGGCGTCGCTGCTCTGCAACGAGAAGAAGACCCAGCGCGAGGTCGCCGACGTCGCCCAGGTCACCGAGGTCACCATCCGCAACCGCTACCAGGAACAGATCGAAGCGATGGGTATCCACAGCTAACCCGTCCGTTCTCGTTCTCGAACGCCGGACGCGAACGGCGAGTGGCGTCCGGAAAACTCAGACCGCTCCGTATCGGCGACGAGTAGCGACCGCCGTCTCATCCGCTGGACGTGTCGCCCGTCGCGAGTGACGACGGCGGTCGAGAACGGACGGTGGTCCGCGAGTCCTCAGTACGGCTCCAGCTCGGAGAGGTCCACCGTCTCGTCGCCGGAGAGGATCTGTACGTCCGCGTCGCTACCGGTGGCCTCGACCTCGCGCTCGAAGTCCTCCGGGTCCTGCTCGATCGGCGGGAACGTGTCGTAGTGCATCGGGAACGCGACGTCAGCGTCCACCCAGTCGACGGCGACGGCAGCCTGCATCGGTCCCATCGTGAAGTGGTCGCCGATGGGAACCGCGACTGCGTCGGGTTCGAGGTACGGGCCGATCACCTCGCGCATCTCCGTCATCAGTTGCGTGTCGCCAGCGTGGTAGAACGTCTGGCTCTCCTCGTCGCTGACCTGCGTCGGCATCGCGTCGCTGACGACGAAGCCGGCGGGCATCCCGGCGTACGCCTCGTAGCCCGTCTCGATGCCGCTGGAGTGGTCGGCGCGGTGCATCGTGACGAAGGCGTCGCCGCACTCGACGGTGCCGCCGAGGTTCATGCCGACGGTGTCGTCGACGCCGTACTCGTCGGCGACGTACCCCGCCAGTTCCGGCATGGCCACCACCGTGCTGTCGGCGAACTCGCCGACGTGTGCGATGTGGTCGGCGTGCCCGTGCGTCAGGAGGACGTAGTCCGGGTCGTCGACGTCCGCCGGGTCGAGGTCCGTGTGGGGGTTGTCGAAGAACGGGTCGATGAGGAGGCTGGTGTCGTCGACCGTTACGTGCCACGTCGAGTGTCCGTGCCAGGTGAGTTCCATGGGTACGTCTCCAGGTTCTTCCCGCGCTCCCATAAATGATGGCGGCCGCAGGGCTCGCTACCGTCGACGCCGTCCGTTTTCCGCCAACCGAACCGTTTAGAGGCGGCGGGCTAACCACCTCCGTATGCGACGAGTACGATTCCGCGACCCCGCAGGCTCCGTGCGGACCGGCGAGTGGACCGACGCTGGCATCGCCTTCGGCGGCGAGACGTACGACCCCGAAGCAGTCGACGTCCTCGCGCCGTCCGACCCCTCGAAGATCGTCTGCGTCGGCCTCAACTACGCCGACCACGCCGCCGAACGGAACAAGGACGTCCCGGACCGGCCGCTGCTGTTCCTCAAGCCGCCGAACACCGTCTCGGCCCACCGGTCTACGGTCACGCTTCCCGCCGGGAAGGAGCGCATCGACCACGAGGCCGAACTGGCCGTCGTCGTCGGCGAACAGTGCCGGAACCTCGACGCCGCGGACGCGATGGACGCCGTCGCCGGGTTCACCTGTGCGAACGACCTCTCGAACCGCGACGACCAGGACCGCGAGCAGAACTGGGTCCGCGGCAAGGCGTTCGACAACTCCTGCCCGCTCGGGCCCGTGCTGGCGACCCCCGACGAGGTGCCCGACGACGCCGCCGTCCGCCTGCGCGTCAACGGCGACGTCCGCCAGAAGTCCTCCCGCGACGAGTTCATCTTCTCGGTGCCGGAACTGCTCGAAGAGATAACGGCCTACCTCACCCTCGAACCGGGCGACGTCGTCCTGACCGGTACGCCGTCAGGCGTCGGCCCGCTCGACGACGGGGACAGCGTGGCGGTCGAGGTCGAGGGCGTCGGCACGCTCACCCACGACGTCCGGATTCCGTAGTCGAGAGGATCAGACGGTCTCGGGCGTCTCGTGGAACTCCAGTTCGACCTCGCGCGGTTCCCCCTCCAGGTCGGCGACGATGCGCTGGACGACGCGCTCGGCCTCGTCTAGCACCAGTGGTCGAACCCTGCCGACGACCCAGCCGAGCGAGACGAACGCCGGCAGGTCGAGCATCCCCGAGTCGGCCGTCGACGCGTCGAACTCGATGAGGAGGTAGATGCGGGACGCCGTCTCGTGACCGTCGGGGGCCTCGTCCGGCACGTGCTCCACGTACCAGTGGCCGTGAGCGTGGAGGTCCTTGACGACCTCCCAGTCGATGCGGTGGGGCGGTTCGAGGTTCGTCACCTTCGACCGGACGGTGTAGTTGAGTTTCCACCACCGGAGGTGGATGTCGTACTCCGTCCCCGGGCCGCCGTCGCCCTGCCGTGTCACGCCGGCGAGATGCTTCGAGTAGTTCGCGTACCCCGGGAAGTCGATGAGGAACTCGTAGGCCTCCTCCGGCGGCACGTAGACGACGGTGCTGAGTTCGACGTTGTCCACGGTATTCAGTAGCGAGCGTCCGAAAATAAGTGTTCTGGCGTCCGGACCGCCACCGTCCCCGGAACGAATCGAGCAGTTTGTACCCCTCCGCCGACTACCAGACTCCATGACCGAAGCAGACGACGCAGGCGACGCCGGTCCGTCGAACGAGCGACGGTGGTCCGGCGACGTGGTGGTCGTCGGCGGCGGCGTCGCGGGCCTCTCGACGGCGCTGTTCACCGCCCGCGCCGACCTCGACACGCTCGTCCTCCAGGACGGCGTCTCCATCCTCCAGCGCAACGCCATCCTCGAGAACTTCCCGGGCTTCCCGGCTGGTATCGACCCGCGGCTGTTCTGTCTCATGCTCGAGGAGCAGGTCGAACGCGCCGGGTGCGGCCACCGTGAGTCGCGCGCGCTGGCCGTCACCCGGACCGACGACGGCTTCGCCGTCGAGACCGACGACGGCACCGTCGAGGCGACCCGCGTCGTCGCCGCCTCGTGGTCCGACACCGACTACCTCGACCCGCTCGACGTCGACCTCGTGGATTCCGGGAGTAAACGGTACGTTCCCGTCGACGACGCCGGGCGAACCGGGGTCGACGGGCTGTACGCTGCCGGACGCCTCGCCGAACGGTACCACCAGGCCATCGTCGCCGCCGGTCACGGCTCGCAGGTCGGCATCACCGTCGTCGAGGACGCCGACCCCGACTTCTACCACGACTGGGTGACGCCGGAGGGGTACTTCACCAATCGCGGCCGGGAGGTTCCGAAGGGCTGCGAGGAGATCAGCGAGGAAGAACGACGGCGTCGCGCTCGCCGCGCCCACGACCGCCTCGGAACCTACCTCGACGAGTGGGAGGACGAGACGCCCGTTCCGCACCCGAGTTTCGTGGGCGACGTCAAGGAGTAGTCGGCAGCGGATTTCGAAACGGCGACCGCGACGAGGGACGGCCGTTCCACGTTCGGGTTTCGGGTTCCACGTTCGGGTTTCGGGTCGCGTTCAGGCCTCGGGGACGTCGACGTACTCGTCGTTGACCTCCCACTCGCCGTCGCCGTTCCGGACCATGTACTCGCCGTAGTAGGGGACGCGGTTGGCGACCGTCTCGCGGAACGTCGCCCTGATCTCCTCTTTCGTCATCTCGCCCATCGACCGGAGGTCGTCGTTGCGGTTCAGACACCCCTTGAGGTATCCCTCGTGCGTGACGCGCACGCGGTGACAGTTTGCGCAGAACTCGGGGTTCTCCACGGGGTCGACGATCTCGACCATGCCGCCGTCCACCCAGTAGCGCCGCCGGCCGTGCATCTCCCGTATCTCTATCTCGTCGGCCTGCTCTTCGAGCCAGTCGTGGACCCGCTCGATGTCGATGGCCCACTCCGGGTTGCCGGTGAGCTCCGGCATGTACTCGATGAGCTGCAGGCGGAGGCCGTCGTTCTCGGCGACGTGTTCGACCATCTCCGGGACGTACCCGGCCGTCGCCTCGAACACGACCATGTTCAGCTTCACGGGGTCGAGCCCCGCCTCGACCGCCGCCTTCACCCCGGCGAGCACCTGCTCGTACGCCCCGCTCTCGGTCACCTTCGCGAAGTCGTCCGGGTCCAGCGCGTCCTGCGAGACGTTCACCCGTTCGAGCCCCGCCTCCCGGAGCGCTTCCGCGCGCCCGGGGAGGAAGGTCCCGTTCGTCGTCAGCGACACCTCCATCTCGTCGGGCGTCCGTCGGATGATCTCCTCGAGGTCCTCGCGGAGCATCGGCTCGCCGCCCGTGAACTTCACCTTCCCGACGTCGAACTCGCGCGCGATCTCGAGGAACCGGACGACGTCGTCCGCGCTCATCTCGTCGTCCTGCGGCTCCATCGGGCCGCGCGTGTCCCCCAGTCCCTCGTTGTGACAGTAGACGCAGTCGAAGTTACACCGGTCGGTCAGCGACACGCGGACCCCGGTGACCTCGCGCCCGAACGAATCTTCGAGCATTGTCAGCTACTTTCGCACGAACCTTCTTAAACTCGCTGACGGACCTGCCCCAGATGTAACCGTCTGCGGTTACGCCACGACGGGCGCGCAACTCCTGCCCGTTCCTGCTTCGGTCGGCCGTCGACTTCACGCTTCACAAGCCTTATCGACAAGTCGGTTCCTAGTCGTTGGCATGGACGAAGCCGACGTTCGCGACCGTCTTCGCGAGGTCGAGGACCCCGACCTGGGCGACGACATCGTCTCACTCGGGCTCGTGAACGACGTCACGGTCGAGGGTGAGACGGCAAGCATCTCGCTCGCGCTCGGAGCGCCGTACGCCCCCAACGAGACCCAGATCGCCGATCAGGTCCGGGAGGTGCTCGCCGAGGCGGGACTCGAGGCTGACCTCTCCGCCAGGGTCGAGGACGACGTCCCCCCGGACGAACAGATACTTCCCGGCGTGAAGAACGTCATTGCCGTCGCGTCCGGCAAGGGCGGCGTCGGCAAGAGCACGCTCGCCGTCAACATCGCCGCCGGCCTGTCCCAGCTCGGCGCGCGCGTCGGGCTGTTCGACGCGGACGTCTACGGGCCGAACGTGCCCCGGATGGTCGACGCGGACGAACACCCTCACGCAACCGAGGAGGAGAAGCTCATCCCACCAGAGAAGTACGGACTGAAGCTCATGAGCATGGCCTTCCTCGTCGGCGAGGACGACCCCGTCATCTGGCGCGGACCGATGGTCCACAAGGTGCTCACCCAGCTCTGGGAGGACGTCGAGTGGGGCCAGCTCGACTACATGGTCGTCGACCTCCCCCCGGGTACCGGCGACACGCAACTGACGCTCCTCCAGAGCGTCCCCGTCACCGGCGCTGTCATCGTCACGACGCCACAGGACGTCGCCCTCGACGACGCCCGCAAGGGACTCCGGATGTTCGGCAAGCACGACACCCCCGTCCTCGGTATCGCCGAGAACATGAGCACGTTCCGCTGCCCCGACTGCGGCAGCGAACACGACATCTTCGGCCGCGGCGGCGGCGCGGCGTTCGCCGAGGAGAACGACATGCCCTTCCTCGGCGCTATCCCCATCGACCCCTCCGTCCGCACCGGCGGCGACGAGGGCAAACCGATCGTCCTCGACGAGGACAGCGAGACCGGCGACGCGTTCCGCGTCCTCACCGAGAACGTCGCCAACAACGTCGGCGTCCTCAACCGGCGCGAGCAGGAGTGACTCATGCCCCGCGAGACGAAATCGTTCGACCCCGACCCGGAGCGCGCCGCCACGCTGCGTGACATCGCCGACGACGTCCGCGGCGACAGCAGCGAGAGCAAGCAGGTCGCCGCGCTGCTCTACCGCGTGAGCGACCTCTACGACGCCGAGGAGGAGACCACGCCGCGCGACATCTACGTCAACATGCGCGAGATTCTCCGGACGAAAGAGGAGTGACCGTCACCGTAACTTGCGTGCGAGCAACAGTGCCCCGAGCAGTCCGGCGACGACGTAGACGACCGGGACTCCCTCGACCTCGTAGCTGCTGACCTTCTCTTCGACGCTCTTGGAGTACGTCTCGTTCTCGTACGAGTAGGTGTTCTTCTCCTGCCACGGTCCGCGAACGGGTTCGTACGACTCGTTCCAGACCGTCGTATTCTCGCCCGCCCGTCCCACGAACTCGACCTGGTCGAGGGCGCCCTCCTCTCCGGAGAGGTTCTTCGTGTACAGGCGGGCCTCGCCGGCTATCCTTTCACCGCGATCGTCGAGGAGTTCGACCTTTACGGTTTTCGACTCGTGCGGTTGCACGGCAGGTACGTAGAAACTCCCGTCTGTCTCCTCGGTGTGTACCATCAGCTTGGATGCGTACAACTGGATGGATGGATTGACGATCGTGACGTACGCGACGGACGATGGTTCGTCTTCGATCGTTCCCTCGGCTATTCGGACGTCTGTGATGTGGGGTTTTGGGAGACTAGTGTTCGAGGCGTCGATTTCTCTCGTGAAATTGAATTGAGTCGCATTACCGTAGGTCGACACGGTGACCGTGTGGTTGTCCTTCAGGACGTCGAGATGGCGGGATACGTTGATTGTCTTCGTCCATCGCTCATCCGCGGATAGGTTGTACGATACAGCAGCGACCCGCCGATCGTCTATTCCCACCACCAATCTATCATTTTGTATGTCTTGATGGGATGGATTCTGTACAAACAATAGTAGTTTGTTCGCCTTAGTGTCAATACTAGTGGTGATGCAGGATCCCCATTCTGATTTAATAGTTGTATTATCTTCAGAATTTACTACGCAACTCCCTTCTTTGCTTTTCTCATCTGCAAGTCCAACTGTTGTACCCGTGATAACCAAATAGAGGACGACCAAACTCAGTATCTCACCCTTCATACTATATTATTCTAATATTATATTTAATAAAATTTTCTAGCCAGTGACGCAACCACCTCCTTCCAGACACCGTCCATCGGTATCGGATTCATCACCAAATTCACCTGCCTTCTCTCGTATCTCCTCTCGGGACATCTTTCCGTAGAACGTCTCATCGACAGTCCGCTCACCCAGGTCGACCAGTTTCGTTCGATCTTCCCCGATGTAGACGAACTTCTCCTTGACGTCGCCTGTGACGGTGGCATAGGTTTTCACGACCTCGTCTTTCTTCAGATACACCGGAACCTGCTTGGTCTGCGTTCCTTTGGGCTTGTTCAGTGTCCACCGGATTTTCGGCTCGGTTCCACCAATTCGGTATCCGTCAGTCCGCGCGAGACTCTGCGCATCGGAAAAGCTATCCAAGGTCGTTTTCTTCTGCCACTCGTATCGCGCGTCCCGGATCTTCTTCCGTTTCGTTGCCTCGTAGCGGAGGATCGTCTCGGTCACCTCGTGGGTGTACTGGTAGCGGTACTGCGTCTCGTACTCGGCGTCGCTCACCTTGACCCGCTTTCGTTTACCGGTCGCCCAGTGGTCCCCGCCCGTCTTTCGAGTGGCCCAGTACGTCTCGGTGCGAGAGACCGTATACGTGTACGTCTCTGTGGTCGTGTACGTCTTCTCGACCGTCGTCTGGTATGTGGTCTTCTTTTCGACGTCGTAGCAGAGATTCGGGAGCGGACACTTGCGAACCGTCTTCGTCCCGGTTCTCGTTACTGTGACCTCTTTCGTCTTGGTGACCGTCCGCGTTCCCGTCTTCCTGATGTCCCGTTCGTACGCGAACTGTTTCAGGTTCCGGTATTCTGCAGGTTCGGTCTTCACCCTGCGCGTCTCTCCAGTGAACGTCCCACGACCGGACTTCGAGTCGTACCACGCCGTTTCGGTCACCGTTCGTGTCACCTCTCTCGAGGTCGCTCCCGCTGATGACCACTTCCGATGTTGGTCGACGAAACTCTCCATCCGCCACCGGTTCTCGAACGATCTCGTAACCGTTCGATACTTCGCGTCGCTAACCTTCACGCGTTCTTCGATGAGGTATTCCCGTCCTTGCTGCTCTTTGTCGACCACGGAGTAGCCCTCGTTCTGGAATCTCTCTTTTTCGGTGGGCGAGTCAGTGGAGACCCAGTCGTAGATTGGCCGTTTGACTAGATACTCGACGTTTTCGATGGTAGTGTTCCTCCAAACTTCCCCATACCGACGAAGAACAGTAACGTGAGGTAGATCGACCTCCTTGCTTGTTGCGTGATGTTTCTCATTGAACACGCGGACGCTGGGGTCTTTGATATTGCCGGCCAAATCTGATGCATCCACTTCCAATATTCCCACGTATCTACGTGGGTCGTCTATATGGACGGAGTCGTTTTCTTCGTTGATTATCTTCTTCTCCCATTTGACCACATCTCCGCTTGCACCTTCGACGTCAATACCTAATCCAAATTTTTTGTGGTAGCGATTTTTGGGGAATCGATATTGTCGAGTCTTCACTTTGATTCTTACGTCATCTGTTGATTTAAACTTGGTGTCGTTTATTACTTTCACATCCTGTATTCTTGGTACATATCGGTCGAGGAAATGGAAGTCTCTTGAGGTAGTTTGATTATTCCCGTCTTTAATCGTCAGATCAACAATTTGGGTATGCGTAAATTTAGCAGTAGAATTATCCTTACTTATTGGTGTAGCACCAGTACTCCATGCGTATCTAATTCTCGTCCCATCCGGGTCGAATGAGGCACCAGCGTCAACTACGAGACCCCATCTTCGTGGGTAATGTTCCGGTGTTCCATCATCTATCACTTCTGCTCGCATTTCAGGCGGACTCGGTGTAACTTCAAAAACTGAAGCTTTCTTTTTTACACCTTCTTTATTATGTCTGCTGTGAATATTCGCTCCAATCTGGTATTCTCCTGGTTTATTAGCAGCCCAATATGTATGTATGATTAGTAGGTTCTCTTTCACATGCTCATGACGCATTGAAGGAAGATTGTGTGTCTGATTCTTTGTGTGGCTGTATCCGACAACAACATCCGACGCGTCCATCCCGTTCAGGTCGATCTTCATCCGGTGGTGCGCCGCGTAGCGATCCCTGTCGATGCGTTCGTGGTACGAATCGACGGGGCCGTTGACGAACCCGGCCTCGACGATGTCGGGGCTCTTCGTCGGCTCGATAGTCTTCGTTACCGTTGTTCGTTGCCCGCGGCCGTCGACCGCGACGACGGTCAGCTCGTAGCTCTTGCCGGGTTCGAAGTCGCGATGACTGAACTGAACTTCCTGGCTCCGACGTAGTACCTCGCCTCGTTTCAGACTCAGTCCGGAGCGACCGACGACGCCACCGTCGAGTTTGACAGTGACCGACATCAGGTTCCCGTACGCGTCGGTTCCCACGCCGGTCCCAGAGATGACGTCGTGCTGGTCGAGCGAGGTAAGGTTCACCTCGGGTTTCGGATCGGCGACGACCGTCGTCGAGCCGTCACCGAACCGTGCGACGTCGGTCGACCCGTCCGCGTAGGTCACGACTGCGTAGAGCGAGTGGTCCCCGGGCTTCCAGGTCGTCGTCATCATCTCTCCCGTCCCGATCATCCTGGAGTTAGCCATCCACTCGACTAACGTGATGGACCCGCCCCCGCCAGTGATTCGGTAGGTCGCGCGAAGCGGGGTCGCTCCAGTGACGACGTCCTCACCCTGGACGTTCGGGGAGTACCGTTCGGCGCTCGTTCGACGGTCCGTCGGCGGATCGGGCGAGGGGCTGGCCGGGGCTGACACGGACGCCGAGATCGTCTCGGTCGTGCGCTGTCCGTCGACGTCGACCACCGTGGCGGAGATGGTCTTGTTCCCCGCTGCCGGGAACGTCCGGGTGAGAGTGTCGACACCCTGGACGCCCGAGAGCGACGTGTTCGCAACTTCAGTACCGTCGACCGACCAGACGACGTACGCGAGCGACGCCGCTCCTGCTTCGGCGGTCGCAGTGTAGGTGTTCGAATTCCCGGTGACGGTCGTCTGCGGTCCGGAGAGGTCCATCGACGGCGGCTCCCCTGGCGAGACGGTGACGTAGAACGTGTCGGTGCTCGTCGCACCGTCGTCGTCGGTCACGGTCAGCGTGACCGCGTAGGTGCCGACTGCGTTCGGTTCGAATCGCGTCCGCGAGCAGTCGCCACAGCGGGGGTCCGTGGTCCCACCCGAAGGCGTCTCGATCGACCAGTCGTACCGTTCGATTCGTCCGTCAGGGTCGCGCGACCCGGTCGCGTCCAGGTAGACCGTCGTTCCTTTCGACACGTCCTGGTCGAGTCCGGCGTCTGCGAGCGGTGCTTCGTTCGCCGCGACCACTGGAAGGCTCATCGCTGCAGCGAGAAGTACCAGCGCCGCGAAGCTCGCGCCCACTATCTTCATGGTGTCAGCGGGGTTTAATCTCCCGTTATCTTATAAAATTTCGCCACGATTGTGGGAAAATTGCCCGGTGATTGGTGTCGATTACTGGATGCAACGACGGGTCCGATCGTCCTGACGACGATGGCGGGGCAAAGGTTGCCGAAAAACTTTCGTCGCCAGAACTGTATCCGCCGAAACCACCGGCTAGAAGCCATCTATAACAATCATTCCTTGCTAATGTATGGCAAAGGCTTTACCTCCTAGCGATGCAACTGTAGCCAAGGCCAGGGAGGCCAGGAGTTCCAATTATGACAGACGAACTTATCTGGCGAATCGCAGGTGGTTCCGGTGACGGAATCGACTCGACGAGCCAGAACTTCGCGAAGGCCCTGATGCGATCGGGGCTGAACGTATTTACGCATCGACATTATCCCTCGCGCATCCGGGGTGGCCACACCTACGTCGAGATCCGGGCGAGCGACGACGAGGTGAAGTCGCGCGGGGACAACTACAACTTCCTCCTCGCACTGGGGGACAGCTTCGCACGCAACCCCCAGGAGGAGGCGTACTACGACAACGAGGAGGTGAAACCGCTGTCGGAGAACCTGGACGAGCTCCGCGAAGGCGGCGTCATCGTCTACGACTCGGGACTGCTCGACGCGAGTGAGATCCCGAACTTCGACGAGCGCGTCGAGGAGAACGACTGGCACGTGTACGACCTCGACCTGCGCGGCCTCGCCAAGGAGCACGGTCGCGAGGTCATGCGGAACACGGCCGGCGTCGGGGCGACCTGCGCCATCGTCGGGCTCCCGCTCGACCCCGTCGAGGAACTGATGGACGAGGCGATGCCCGACAAGATCCTCGAGCCGAATCTGGAGATCCTCGAGGAGGCCTACAACGACGTCCTGGAGAACTACGAGACCGACGTCGGCGTGACCGTTCCCGAGAGCACCCACGACGAGGAGCCGGTGCTCATCTCCGGGAGTCACGGCATCGCCTACGGCGCCATCGACGAGGGCTGCCGGTTCATCTCCGGCTACCCGATGACGCCGTGGACCGACGTGTACACCATCATGACCCAGAACCTGCCGGACCTCGGTGGCATCTCCGAGCAGGTCGAGGACGAGATCGCGGCCGCCTCGCTCGCTATCGGCGCGAGCCACGCGGGCGCGAAGGCGATGAGCGGGTCGTCCGGCGGCGGGTTCGCCCTCATGTCCGAGCCGCTCGGACTGGCGGAGATGACCGAGACGCCCGTCGTGCTCGTCGAGGCGATGCGCGCAGGGCCGTCCACCGGGATGCCGACCAAGCCGGAGCAGGGCGACCTCGAACACGTCCTCTACACCAGCCAGGGCGACTCGAACCGCGTCGTGTTCGCGCCGGGCAACGCGAAGGAGTCCTACGAGCAGACCCGGAAGGCGTTCGAGATCGCGTACGAGTACCAGATTCCGGCCATCGTCCTGTACGACCAGAAGCTCTCGGGCGGCCACGAGACGGTCCCCGAGTCGGTGTTCGACGAGGAGCCGAACCCCGACATCGGAAAGGTCGTGACCGAGGAAGACCTCGAGGACGCGGAACGACTGGCGGGTCGGTTCCAGCGGTATCGCCACGACCCCGAGGACGGCGTCAGCCCGCGTTCGCTGCCGGGCCAGAAGGGCGGGAACTTCCTCGCCTCCGGCAACGAGCACAATCAGGCCGGTCACATCAGCGAGGACGCGGACAACCGCGTCAACCAGATGGACCGCCGGATGTCGAAGCTCGACGCCATCCGCGAGGACCTGAACGCGATGGACGAGTCCTTCCAGACCGTCTACGGTGCCGACGACCCGGACTACGCCATCCTCAGCTTCGGCAGTATGAAGGGCAGCGTCGAGGAGGCGGTCGACCGCCTGAACGAGGACGGACACTCGGTCGCGTCGATGAACATCAGCGACATGAAGCCGTTCCCGAAGGCGGAGGTGGGCGACCTCCTCGCCGACGTCGACGAGGCGCTGGTCGTCGAGATGAACGCGTCGGCGCAGTTCCGTCGACACGTCCAGGGCGAACTCGGCCAGTACGGCGAGAAGCTGTACAGCCTGCTGAAGTACGACGGCAACCCCTTCGAACCGGCCGAGGTCGTGGACGGGTTCGAGACCCGGATCGAGGGCAGCGTCGAAACGGGCGGCTACAACACGCGCATCGAATCCGCAACGGGTGACTGACAATGAGTGCTTTCAACGCAATCGGTGAGGAACGGGAGATCGACCGAAACGAGTTCACGCCCGAACTCGAACCGCAGGCGACGTGGTGTCCGGGCTGTGGCGACTTCGGCGTCCTGAAGGCGCTGAAGCAGGCGATGCCCGAGGTCGGCCGGTCGCCGGACGAGACGCTGCTCGTCACCGGTATCGGCTGTTCGGGGAAGCTGTCGAGCTACTTCCAGAGCTACGGCTTCCACTCCATCCACGGCCGCGCGCTGCCGGTCGCACGCGCGGCGAAGATGGCCAACCCGGACCTGGAGGTCGTCGCCGCCGGCGGCGACGGTGACGGGTACGGCATCGGCGGGAACCACTTCATGCACACCGCCCGCGAGAACCACGACATGACCTACATCGTGTTCAACAACGAGATCTTCGGCCTGACGAAGGGCCAGACCTCGCCCACGTCGCCGAAGGGTCACAAGTCGAAGACCCAGCCGCGGGGCAACGCCAAGAGCCCGATCCGGCCGCTCTCGCTGGCGCTGACCTCCGGAGCGTCGTACATCGCCCGGACGGCGGCGGTCAACCCGAACCAGGCGAAGGAGATTCTCGCCGAGGCGATGGAACACGACGGGTTCGCCCACGTCGACTTCCTCACGCAGTGCCCGACGTGGAACAAGGACGCCAAGCAGTACGTCCCGTACGTCGACGTGCAGGACAGCGACGACTACGACTTCGACGTCAACGACCGTCGCGAGGCGTCCGAGATGATGCACGAGGTCGAGGACAAACTGTACGAGGGGACGGTGCTGACCGGTCGGTTCTACGTCGACGACGAGCGTCCGTCCTACCAGCAGGAGAAACAGTCCACGGGCGACATGCCCGAGACGCCGCTGGCCGAGCGCTACTTCGACGACGACTACGACTGGGAGCGCAGCTACGACCTGCTCGACCGGCACAAGTAGCCCGTTCACCGTCCTTCCGCGTCGGTTCTCGCCGTCACTTCGTGTCGGTTCGCGCAACGTTTCTCCGGTCGACAATGTCTTTAACAGTTCGCAAGATATTTTTTCCTGTGCGGGAAACACTCCAGTAGCAATGAGCACCGAATCGACCGAAGACCGGATTCTCCGCGTCCTGGAGGACGACGCCCAGGCGTCGTACGCACAGATCGCCGAACGCGCTGACGTCTCGAAACCCACCGTCCGGAAGTACATCGACCGCCTGGAGGACGAGGGCGTCATCGTCGGCTACACCGCCGAGATAGACCCGAAGAAGCTCTCCAGTCAGAGCATCGCGCTCGTCGGCATGGACGTCGCCAGCGAGCAGTACGTCGAGGCGACGCGCGCGCTCAAGGAACTCGACGACGTCGAGACGCTGTACACCTGCAGCGGTGACCACATGCTGATGGCCGAGGTTCGAGCCCCCGACGGCGACGCGCTCGGCGACGTCATCAGCGACGAGATACTCACCATCGACGGCGTCACCGCCGCCCACCCGTCGTTCCTCCAGGAGCGCCTCAAGTAGCACGCGGCGTCGATTCGGCAGCCGCTCCCCGGGTCCAGGACACCGGTCTCCGTCCGTTGCTCTGTCTCTCGTACGCCGCTCTGCCTCTCGCACGTCGTTCTGGCCCTCGTACTCGCAGTGTGCCCGTCAGTGCTCACCGCGATAACGACCGACAGACCTGTTCGGGCGCCGACCTGACCGCCGGCAGCGAGACAATGACTCGCATTGGGGACGGGGTTTCAAAGCCTTTGTATCGCATGACTCCCGAGATGCGCGTATGAGTGCGAAGGTCGTCGTGCTCGGTGCCGGGTACGCCGGCGCCGGAGCGATCAAGCAGCTCGAAGAAGAGCTACCCAACGCGGAGATCACCTGGGTTTCCGACAACGATTATCATCTCGTCCTCCACGAGGCCCATCGCGTCATCCGGGACCCCCGGGTGAAGGACAAGATCACCCTGCCCGTCAGCGACATCAAGTCCCCCAGCACGCGGTTCGTCCAGGGCACGGTCACGGGCGTGGACACGAACGAGCGGACCGTCGAACTGGCTGACGGCGACGACGTCGACTACGACTACCTGCTCGTCGGCCTCGGGAGCCAGACCGCCTACTACGGCATCCCCGGTCTCGACGAGAACTCCCTGACGCTCAAGAGCCTCGACGACGCGCTCGAGATCCACGAGGCCGTTGCGGACGCCGCCAGCGAGGCGTCGCGCAACGACCCCGCAAAAGTCGTCATCGGCGGCGCGGGGCTGTCGGGCATCCAGAGCGCGGGCGAGGTCGCGGAGTACCGCGACAAGCACCGCGCCCCCATCGACATCTACCTCGTCGAAGCGCTCGACGAGATCATGCCCGGCCAGGACCCCGAACTCCAGGGCACGGTCAAAAAGCACCTCCTGGAGAAGGACGTCGAGATCCTGACCGGCGACCCCATCACCGAGGCCACGGAGGAGGAGATCCAGTTCGACGAGGGCGAACCGCTCGACTACGACGTGTTCCTCTGGACCGGCGGCATCACGGGCCGAGAAGCGATGGACGACTGCGGCCTCGACAACGAGCACAACCGCGTCACCGCCGAGGCGAACTTCCAGACCAGCGACGACCGCGTGTTCGCCATCGGCGACTGCGCCATCGTCGACCAGGGCGACAACCCCGCGCCGCCGACCGCGCAGGCCGCGTGGCAGGCCGCAGAGGTCGCCGGGAAGAACATCGCCCGCGAGATCCGCGGTCAGCCGCTCGCGACGTGGACCCACGAGGACAAGGGGACCGTCATCTCCATCGGCGACGAGGCGGTCGCCCACGACGTCCCCGTCGTCCCGCTCAACACCTTCAACTCGTGGCCGGCCGAGACGCTGAAGAAGGCCATCGCCGCGCGATGGATCGCCGACATGACGTCCTGGGGCCGCGCCGTCGACGCCTGGGACTCGCTGTAAGCCGACGACCGCCCTCGCTCGCTGCTTTTCGATCGCACCTCGTTCGCTCTCGACCGACGTTTGGTTCGACGCCGTTTCCGCGTGACGCGACTTCTACGGGCTCCGTCTCGGACTCCTGCGGGAGCCGTTTCTGGACGGCCGGCCGGAACGTGGAGCCGACGCTGCAGTCGCTAGAGATGGGGACGCACCGCGTCTCGCCACTCGACGGTCGGGGAGAACGAGAAGGAGTACGCCGTTCAGACGACGGCGTTCCAGTAGTCCTTGACGAGGAAGAACACCGAGATGTACGCCGCGTAGAGGAACACGACGAACGACGCCACCATGGCCGCCGTCGGGCGGTCGAGCGGCACGTCCCGGCGGAGTTCGACGGACCGGGCCTCGACCTCGAAGAAGTCGGTGATGAACAGTCCGAGCACGAGCGTCGAGAGCACGATGCCGGCGTGGTGGTGCAGCGTCAGGTAGTAGAACGACACCAGCACGAGGAGCAGGTTCGACAGCTCGTGGGGAATCCAGCGACTGACCTCCTCGCGGTCCTCGTCGTTCGCCTGTTTGCGGTAGTTACGGAACGCGAGCCACCGCGTACCCATGTTGACCAGCACGAGCGCGAGCACCAGGTATCCGGCCACGGGCTCGAGCACGTCGACGGGCCCGAGCAGCGATAGCGGTTGCATGTGCGAAACTGAGAGCGGTGGCGTATTATATTCTTTCCAATTCGGTCGCGTTTGCCTTACCCGAAGAATCCCTCGCTGTCAGGGACCGTCGCCAGCGTCAGCGCGCCGTCGAATCCGAGTTCGACGGTCGTCCGTGGTGGGACGTCGCCGTGCTCGCGGTCGTCGACGTACAGCGACACCGCTCCTTCGTCGCGCTCGACCGACAGCGTCACCGGTCCGGAGAGCATCCAGTCGTCGACGTGGGTCGCGAAGGGCGCGACGGGGACGACGGAGACGACGCCCGTCCCCGGTTCGACCGCCGGGCCGCCGGCGTCGCGCGCGTAGCCAGTGCTGCCGGCCGGCGTCGCGACGACGACTGCGTCGGCGCGGAACTGCGCGACCGTCCCGCGCTCCGTCCGGACCGCGTACTCGGAGATGCGGGCGGGTTCGCTCGTGACCAGCGTCGCGTCCAGCAGCGCGTCGGCGACGTGCTCGCCGTCGACCGCCACCGACAGGAGCGGCCGCTCGGTCGTGGCCCACCCGTCGTCGAGCAGGGCCGCAACCGCGCTCTCGGCGGCCGGTCCGGGGACGCTCTCCAGTCCGGGCCCCGTCGCGACCGGGAGCACGGGTGCGGAGACGCCGGCCCGGACGAGGTCCAGCACCGCCGACTCGCCTGTCGCGACGACGACGTCCGCTGCGTCGTCGACCGCCGCCGCGTCCCCGCGTTCGACCGCCTCGCCGGCGGTACGCACCGCTTCGGCCACTCGTGTCGCGATGTCGGACTCACCGACGACTCCGACCCTCATCGCACTGCCTCCCGATGCACCGTGTCGCTCATCGTTCGAACTTGCTCGCCGGGGATTGAAAAGGATGCGGACGACCTGTCGAGTGGCGGCCAGTTCGGTCAGGGCGTCGTCGGCCGGAAGCGAGACGCCACGACGGGTCGGGAAGCTTTTTGCCTCTGCTCCCGTCGCTGCCTCCATGGACGAGGCGGAGGAGTCCGACGATCGCCGCACACCGCCCGGGAGCCCCGGGACGCACCGCGCCGCGTCAGACGGTGGAACGGAGGACATGAAGGCGCAGGTCGGGGAGTACATGACCCGCGACGTCGCCACCGTCTCCCCCGACGCGACCGTGGAAGCGGTCGCGCGACGGATCGCCGAGAGCGACGGCCACAACGGCTTCCCCGTCTGCGACGGCCGGCGCGTGGAGGGGTTCGTGAGCGCGCGCGACCTGCTTCTGGCCGACGAACAGGAGCCCATCTTCAAGGTGATGTCACAGGACCTCATCGTCGCCCATCCCGAGATGGACGTCGACGACGCGGCCCGGGTCATCCTGCGGTCGGGCATCCAGAAGCTCCCCGTCGTCGACGACGCCGGCAACCTGGTCGGCATCATCAGCAACACGGACGTCATCCGGAGCCAGATCGAGCGGGTGACGCCGGGGAAGGTGAGCAAGCTGATGCGGACGCTCGAATCCATCCACGACACCGAGGTGCGCCAGGAGCGCCGGACGGTGCCGCTTGCCGACCTCACGCCGACCCAGGGTCGGGTGTACGCCGACGAACTGGAGGGGCGCGTCTACGAGATGGAACACGGCCTCGCCGAACCGCTGGTCGTCATCGAGAACGGCGACACCACGCTGCTCGCCGACGGCCACCACCGCGCGAAGGCCGCCGACCGCCTCGACATCGAGGAGATGGACGCATACGTCATCCTCACGAACGAGCGCGTCGAACTCGGGATGGCCGAGACGGCGCGCAAGGAGGGGCTGGAGACCATCGACGACATCGACGTCGTCGACTACGCCCGCCACCCGCTGGTCGAGACGACGAAGCGCCTGCAGTAGTTCCGCTCTTTTCAGTCTCGTTTCGTGTCGACGACGGTCCCCTCGTCGTCGAGCACGACCCGCATCTCCTCGTCGTCTTCGCGCAGCGTGACGCTGACGCGAACGGGGTCCTCCGAGACGATGGACTGCTCCGTACCGGAGTAGGAGAGACCGACGAACGGCCAGTCGTGGACGTTCACGCCGTGGTCGTGGTAGAACGCGACGACCGCCGGGTGGAGCGTGGCGACGCCGGCGAGCGGGACCTCGACGTTCGCCCAGCACCGGCCGCAGTCGTAGCGCACCTTCGGGCCCGGAGCGCTCGTGTCTTCGAACCGCGACGTCGCTTCGGGCCATCGGATCGTCGCGTCCACCTGCCCCCAGCAGTACGGGCAGACGCCGTCCGCCGCGTGGGACATGTCGCGGCGCGCGCTCCGGTTCGCGAGTTCGAGGAGTTCCTCCGTCGTCCGCCCCTCTGTCGCGCCGGGCGGTAGAAGTACGCGGGAGAGGAGGTCGTCCTCGTCGCACGAGAGCTCGAGGAACCCGTCTCCGTAGGTCACCGTCAGGCCGTCGCCGCATCGGGGACAGTCCCGGTCCGTCTCGACCGTCTCGGTGTCGTCGCCGCCGGTGTAGGTTCCCGCGCGGATCGCGCTGACGACCATCAGTCCAGGGTACCGGAGCACGTAGCCGTCGTCGGTCTTCTCCACGAAGGTTCCGCGGAGGCGGTCCAGGTGGTAGTTGAATTTGCCCGGGTCGCGGACGCCGACGCGCTCCCGCAGGGTGGAGAAGGAGAGCCTGCTGTCCGGCGACTCGCCCATGGCGTCGGCGAGTTCGCGGAGGATGCCGACGCGGATGTCGTTCCCCAGGACGGAGAACGCGTCAGTGGCCGCCATCTCGTCCATGCGCGTCGCTCGTCCACGACTGACAAAAGCGTTACCTGTGTGTCGGTGAGGAACGGTCCACGACCGGCGGAAGTATAGGGAGAGTAACCGTTCACTTTGTAGTACAGAGTGAAATCTTCTGCAAAGTTTTATCTGGTACAAACATATCGTATCGAACGATATGTCGATCGAAGCTGACGCCGACGCCGGTCGTCCCGCGTCCACCGGTGACCGCAACGGCTGGCTCAGGCAGGCCGGCGCGTTCGCCGGCCGCGACCTGCGAGAACTGGTGCGCAACAGGGCGGTGCTGTTCTGGTCGCTCGGTTTCCCGGCCGGGTTCTACCTGCTGACCGTCGCGGTGTTCATCCCCGACGGCCAGGTGCCGGACGACGCCATGCCGACGGTGAAGGCCGCGACGGCCATCGGCTACGGCATCTTCGGCGCGACCATCGTCTGCCTGAACGCGTTCGGCCAGCACCTGGTCTCCGACCTGGAGGACCGCCGCTACGCGCAGTTCCGGTCGCTGCCCATCCACCCCTCCGCCGACCTCGCGGGGCGGACGGTCGCCGCCCTCTCCTTCGCGTTCGTCGCGTTCGGGTTCGTGCTCGCGGTGAGCGTGGCCACCGGCGCGGCGTACGCCCTCCGGAGTCCCGCGGCGATTCCGGTCGTCCTCGGGGCGCTCGCTCTGTCGAGCGTGCTCTGGCTGGTGGTCGCGCTCGCCATCGCCGTCCTCGTCCGCGACGCCAGGTACGCCAACATCATCTCCATCAGCGTGGCGATGGTGGCCTACTTCCTGACGGGGTACAACGGTACGTCGCCGAACGCGTTCACCGCCGACCCCGGACTGCTGAACCTCATCCCGAACTCGCTGGCGGCGCGCATCGTCGTCTACAACCTGCTCGACGCGTCGAGCTGGGGCACGACGGGCCTGACGCCGCCCGCGATGCCCGCCGACCCGGCGTTCCTCGGCCTGCTGGCCGCGTACGCCGTCGTCTGCGGGCTCGTCGGCGTCGCGCTGATGCGCTCGCAGGTGTACGACCGGGGGGTCCTGCGATGACGGCGATCCGCGCCCGGGACGTCCGCAAGGAGTTCGACGGCACCGTCGTCCTCGACGGCGTGGACCTCGACGTCGAGGACGACGAGACCCTCGTGCTGATGGGCCCGAACGGGGTCGGCAAGACCGTCCTGCTGTCCTGTCTCGCCGGGAGCACGACGCCGACCGACGGGGACGTCGAGGCGTTCGGGGGCGAGGTCCCGACGCCCGAGGTCGCCTTCCTCCGGCAGGAGGCGATGGGCATCGACGCCCTCACCGGCCGGGAGAACGTCTCGTTCTACTCGCGGCTCCACCCCGAGTTCACCGACCGCTGGGAGGAGTACGTCGCGCGCTTCGGGGTCGAGGACGCCCTCGACAAGCGCCTGGCGGACTGCTCGGTCGGCATGCAGCGCAAGGTCGAACTCGCCATCGCGCTGAGCATCGACGCGCCGGTGTACCTGCTCGACGAACCGACGGCCGGCCTGGACCTCTCGATGATACAAACGTTCCACGAGGTCGTCCGCGAGCGGGACGCCGCGTTCGTCGTCTCCAGTCACCTGCCACACGACGCCGACCTGGCCGACCGCATCGCGTTCGTCGACGACGGGAGCGTCGTCGCCACGGGCGCGCCCGACGCGATGCTCGACGCGCTCCCGCCGGTCGCCAGCGTCATGGGCGTCGAGGCGGGGTCCGCGCTGGAGGAGTTCGTCGTCGACGGCCGCGTGTTCAGCGACGGTGGTCAGACGCGTGGGTTCCTTCGCGACGGCGTCGACGTGGACGACGTCGCAGCAGCCGTCGACGGCGGCGACTCGCCCGCCAGCGACCGCGAGCGGGTGACGGAGTCGCCGCCGACGTACACGGACCTGTTCAACTACTACCTCCACGTGGAGGGCCGCGATGCCGGGTGACGGAGTCGTCCCGGGCGAGGCCGGTGCGAGCGACGACGTCGGTTCGGACGCCGAGACCGTCGACAGGGCGGTGCTCAAGCGCGAACTGCACGACATCAAGGACGCGATGGGGATCGAGGAGCGCCACCCTGGTATCGTCCGCGTCTGGCTGCTGTTCGGCGCGCTCGTCCTGGTGGCGTCGCTCGCCTCGCAGTACGTCCTGTTCGAACGTCTGCCGGGCTACTGGTTCGGCGCGATATGGTTCGGGCTGATGGGCCTGGGCGGCGTCGGGTCGTGGTGGCTCGGCCGTCGTGGCGGCGACGCGCCTGCCGCGCCGTCGGAGACGACCCCCGACCCGTGGCTCCAGTTCGGGGTCGCGTACGCCGCCGCCGTCGCCGTCCAGGCCATCGCCGCGCCGTTCCTGGCCGACCTGGACTACGTCGCCTCCACCATGTTCCCCTTCGCCGTCTGGGTCGCCATGGCGGGCGTCGGCTACCTCCTGCTCGGGAACGCGCTGAAGGCCTACCGGGTGCGGCGGAGCGACCGGCTGGCGTTCTACCTCGGCGGCGCATGGATGATTCCGCTGGCCGTCGCCATCCCGCGCACGGACGTCCTGCGCACGTGGGGCTACGCCGTCTTCGGCGTCACGTTCTTCGTCCACGCGCTCGGAGCGTACCTCGTGCTCTCGCGCCGATGAACTTCGACCAGCTCGTCCACCAGCCCACGCGGCTGCAGATATTCGCCCACCTCTACGTCCACGGCGAGACGGAGTTCACCGGTCTCGTGGACGCGCTCGACGTGACCGAGGGGAACCTCAGCAGTCACCTCCAGACGATGGAGGACGCCGACGCCGTCGCCGTCGAGAAGACGTTCGTCGACCGCCGTCCGCGGACGACGTACCGCCTCACCGACGAGGGTCGCGCGGCGTTCGAGGGTCACGTCGAGACCCTGGAGGCCCTCATCGAGGGGCTGGAGGACTGACCGCCCGGCGAACAGCTACTTGGTACCGCAGGACGTACGGGAGTTCCATGTCACGCTCACGCGTGCGGTCCTGGCTCACGTCGTCGCTCGGCGTCGCGGCCGGGCTCTCGCTGCTGTGGATCGGAGCCGGCGCGTACGCCCGGGTTCGAACCGACGAGGTCCCCTACGAGACCGCCGTCACGCTCGACGGCGTCGAGATACGCCGTTACCCCGAGACGGTCGTCGCGCGGACGCGTGCAGACGACCCCGGGGCCGCGTTCGGTCGCCTCTTCCGGTACATCGAGGGGGAGAACCACGCCGACGAGACGGTCGCGATGACGGCGCCGGTGGCCACCCAGCCGGAGGCGCTCGTCCCGCGCTCGGAGTCCATCCCGATGACGGCACCGGTGGCCACCGAGGAGACCGACGAGGGGACCGGGATGGCGTTCTACCTGCCCGAGGGGTACACCGTCGAGTCCGCGCCGGTGCCGGACGACCCGGCCGTGTCGGTCGAGCGCGAGCCGTCACGGACCCTCGCGGTGCTCCCGTTCCGGTGGTACGCGACCGACCGGCGCGTCGAACGCAAGGAGCGCCGACTGCTCGACTGCCTCGACGACCACGGGTTGACGACCGTCGGCGAACCGTTCCTGCTGCGCTACGACCCGCCCTGGACGCCGCCGTTCATGCGCCGCAACGAGGTTGCGGTGAGCGTCCTGTCGGGCGAGTAGCGTCGGTCGTGCGACCACCGGTGGCGTCGAGACCGACGACCGCGCGCGATATTCTTCCTCCATCTGTCTCCTCGAAAACTTGGTCGCGGAGAAACACCGCACAGCGCGCCGGTTGGGTAGCGACCAAGGGAGTATAAGGTCTTAAATGAAACTCCGGGGCGACGATGTCGTGCGGTTTTCCCCGACGTGGCAGTACTGGGAACAGTTAACCGTCCCAACAGTACCTGTCCGACCGACACTATTAAATACGAGGTGGCCGCTGGACACGAGTACCATGTCACAGCACGACACGACAGGTTCCTCCGAAAGGGGGGGTCGAGTTCTTCAAGGGCACGTTAGCACATTCCGACGAGATCGATAACGTTCGTATTTTCGACACCACGCTCCGCGACGGGGAGCAGACGCCGCGCATCTCGTTCGACCACGGCGACAAGCGCGCCATAGCGGCGACGCTGGACGAGATGGGGACGCACGTCGTCGAGGCCGGGTTCCCGGCGAACGGCGAGGCCGAGTTCGACGCCGTCAGTCACATCGCGTCGTCGACCAGCGCCACGACCTGCGCGCTGGCCCGCGTCGTCGAGGGGGACGTCGAGGCCGCCCTGGACACCGGCGCAGAGATGGTCCACGTCTTCGCGTCGACCAGCGACGTCCAGATCGAGGATTCGATGCACGCCACCCGCGAGGCGGTGGTCGAACGCGCCGTCGAGTCGGTCGAGCGCGTCGCCGACGCCGGCGCGACGGTGATGTTCTCGCCGATGGACGCGACCCGGACCGACCGGGACTACATGGCCGAGGTGGTCGAGGCCGTCACCGAGGCTGGCGTCGACTGGATCAACATCCCTGACACCTGCGGCGTCGCCACGCCAGGTCGGTTCGCCGACCTCGTGGCGCACGTCGACGACCACACCGACGCTCGCATCGACGTCCACACCCACGACGACTTCGGGATGGCCACCGCCAACGCGATGGCCGGCCTGGAGGCGGGCGCGGACCAGGTGCAGGTGAGCGTCAACGGCATCGGCGAGCGCGCCGGCAACGCCGCCTACGAGGAGGTCGTCATGTCCGCCGAGAGCGTCTACGACGCCGAGACGGGCATCGACACGCCGATGATATCGGAGCTGTCGACGGTCGTCTCCGACCGGAGCGGCGTCCCCGTCCCGGTCAACAAGCCCGTGGTGGGCGACAACGCCTTCGCGCACGAGAGCGGCATCCACGCGGCCGGCGTCATCGAGAACAGCGACACGTTCGAGACGGGCGTGATGACGCCCGAGATGGTCGGCGCCGACCGCGAGTTCGTCCTCGGCAAGCACACGGGGACCCACGCGGTCCGCAAGCACCTCCGGCAGGCCGGGTTCGCCCCGACCGACTCCGAGGTACGCACCATCACCCGCAAGGTGAAAGACCGCGGCGCGGACAAGGAACGCGTCACGGTGGCGGACCTGCGACGGTTCGCCCGCGAGCTGGACGTCCGGTCGCGCGAGGAGGTCAACGCGTAACCATGCCTCACCGCCGTCGTTCGCACCACCGACAGCAGCGCGTGGTCCGCGCGACCGGGACGCCCCAGCGCGCGTGCAAGAATTGCGCGCCGCGAAAGGTCTATCTGACCGGGCGTCGGAGCACCGTGCACACGGATGAGACAGTCACCCGACGCCACCGGTTCGTGGACCCTGACTGTCCAGTACGTGCGCCCTGCGGCGCGTATTGTAGGGGCGTAGCCCCTACTCCACCCTTCTCCACCGACGGAATCGACGCATCGACGCCGACCAGACCGCAGCACGCGCACCAACGAATGTACCAGTCACGACACGACCGACACGCGTATCGAACGCACGACACACGCACAGCGAGTAAACCATGAGCGAGCACGCATCGACACGGCGCGTCAGCCAGGACGACGTCGACGACGCGCCGACCGAGGACGAGGCACCGTCGACCGACCACGTGGCGGACGACGCGCCGACCGAGCAGGCGAGGGACGACGCGCAGTCGACCGAGACGACCGGCGCGGCCGCCGTCGTGGACGCCCTCGAGGCGACCGGCGTCGAGACGCTGTTCGGCATCCAGGGCGGCGCCATCATGCCGGTGTACGACGCCCTCACCGGCTCGTCGCTGCGCCACGTTACGATGGCTCACGAGCAGGGGGCCGCACACGCCGCCGACGCCTACGGCATCGTCTCCGGCGACCCCGGCGTCTGCATGGCCACGTCCGGTCCGGGCGCGACGAACCTCGTCACGGGCATCGCCGACGCGAACATGGACTCCGACCCGGTCGTCGCGCTCACGGGCCAGGTGCCGACGAACTTCGTCGGCAACGACGCCTTCCAGGAGACGGACACGACCGGCGTCACCGCGCCCATCACGAAGGCGAACTACTTCGCGGGCGACGCCGACGCCGTCGGCGACACGGTCGGCGAGGCGTTCGCGCTGGCCGAGACGGGTCGCCCCGGACCGACGCTCGTCGACCTGCCGAAGGACGTGACCCAGGCGACGACTGAGGACCGCGAACCGACCGCCGAGACGCCCCAGCACTACGACCCGCAGTACGAGCCCGACGAGGACGCGGTCGCCGACGCTGCGCGCACGCTGGAAGACGCCGAGCGCCCCCTCGTCCTCGCCGGCGGTGGCGTCATCAAGGGCGAGGCGAGCGAGGAACTGCGCGAGTTCGTCACCGAACACGACATTCCCGTCGTCACGTCGATGCCGGCCGTCGGCGCGTTCCCCGAGGACGAGGACTGCTCTGTCGGCATGATCGGCATGCACGGCACGGGCGCGGGGAACATGGCGGTCACCCACTGCGACACCCTGTTCGCCGTCGGCACCCGGTTCGACGACCGCCTCACGGGCGGCGTCGAGACGTTCGCCCCCGAGGCGACCGTCGTCCACGTCGACATCGACCCGGCGGAGATCTCGAAGAACGTGTACGCCGACGTGCCGGTCGTCGGCGACGCCGCAACGGCGATGGAGGCGATCACCGACGAGATGACGACCTCGCCGGACGCCGACGAGTGGTGCGAGCAGGTCACCGACTGGCAGGACGAGTACCCGATGACCTACCGCGCGCCCACCGACGGCCCGGTCAAACCCCAGTTCGTCGTCGAGGCGTACGACGAGGCGACCGACGACGACGCCGTCGTCACGACCGGCGTCGGCCAGCACCAGATGTGGGCGGTGCAGTACTGGACCTTCAAACAGCCCCGGACGTGGGTCTCCTCCCACGGCCTCGGGGCGATGGGGTACGGGCTGCCCGCCGCCATCGGCGCGAAGATGGCCGTCCGCGACGCGGGCGACGACCAGCAGGTCGTCTGCTTCGAGGGCGACGGCTCCTTCCTGATGACCGTCCAGGAGCTGTCGGTCGCCGTCCGCGAGAACCTCGACATCACGGTGGCCGTCCTGAACAACGAGTACATCGGGATGGTCCGCCAGTGGCAGGACGCCTTCTACGACCGCAACCGGGTCGCCTCGGAGTACTCCTGGTGTCCCGACTTCGCCACGCTCGCCGAAGCGTTCGGGGCGAAGGGAATCACCGTCGACAGCCCCGACGAGGTGGCCGACGCCGTCGAGGCGTCCGTCGAGTACGACGGCCCCTCGGTCGTCGACTTCCACATCGACCCGGCCGAGAACGTCTACCCCATGGTGCCCAGCGGCGGCGCGAACGGGAAGTTCGCACTGTCGGAGGACCAGCTATGAGCGGCGAGGACGACGCGCCGACGGAGGGGATGCCGGGGCCGAGCCCCGTCGAGCGCCCCCACCCCGAGGCGCGCCGGACCGAGCACGGCGTCCGCGTCGATTCGCAGGCGGACGCCGAACCCGAGACTCGAACCGCGGTCGTCTCCGCGCTCGTCGAGCACGAACCGGGCGTCCTCTCCAGCGTCTCCGGGCTGTTCTCCCGGCGGCAGTTCAACATCGAGAGCCTGACGGTCGGCCCGACGACCGTCGACGGCCACGCCCGCATCACGCTGGTCGTCGAGGAACCCGACCACGGCATCGAGCAGGTGCGCAAACAGCTCGCCAAACTGCCGCCCGTCATCCAGGTGGGCGAACTGGCGGAGACGGCCGTCCAGGCCGAACTCGTCCTCCTGAAGGTGCGGGGCGACGAGCCCGACAAGGTCCACGCCATCACGCGGATGTACGAGGGCCAGACGCTCGACGCCGGTCCGCGGACCATCACGGTCCAGATCACGGGCGACCAGCAGAAGATCGACGACGCGGTCGACGCCTTCCGGCAGTTCGGCATCATCGAGATCGCCCGGACCGGCCAGACGGCGCTCGCGCGCGGCGACACGCCGACGACGCCCGGCGAGGAGCCGGGACACTCCACGGAACCGGACGTCCCCGACGACGAACCAGCGACCGACGATTCACGACAATGACAGAGTTCAACACCACAGTACACTACGACGACGACGCGGACGAGGCACAGCTCGACGGAAAGACGGTAGCGGTCCTCGGCTACGGCAGCCAGGGCCACGCGCACGCCCAGAACCTCCACGAGAGCGGCGTCGACGTCGTCGTCGGTCTCCGCGAGGGGTCGTCGTCGCGGCGCGCCGCCGAGGCGGACGGCCTGACGGTCGCCACGCCGGTCGAGGCGGCCGCGAGCGCCGACGTCGTGTCGATGCTCGTCCCCGACACCGTCCAGCCGGACGTGTACGCCGCCATCGAGCCCGAACTCGACGCCGGCGACACGCTCCAGTTCGCCCACGGGTTCAACATCCACTACGGCCAGATCGAGCCGCCCGAGGACGTCGACGTGACGATGGTCGCGCCGAAGTCGCCGGGTCACCTCGTCCGCCGCAACTACGAGGCCGACCAGGGGACGCCGGGCCTGCTCGCGGTGTACCAGGACGCCACCGGCGAGGCGGCCGACGAGGCGCTCGCGTACGCGAAGGCCATCGGCTGCACCCGCGCGGGCGTCGTCGAGACGACGTTCCGCGAGGAGACCGAGACCGACCTGTTCGGCGAGCAGGCCGTCCTCTGTGGCGGCGTCACGTCGCTCGTCAAGCAGGGCTACGAGACGCTCGTCGACGCCGGCTACTCCGAGGAGATGGCCTACTTCGAGTGCCTGAACGAGCTGAAGCTCATCGTCGACCTGATGTACGAGGGCGGCCTCGGCGGGATGTGGGACTCGGTCTCCGACACCGCCGAGTACGGCGGGCTCACCCGCGGCGACGTCGTCGTCGACGAGCACGCCCGCGAGCGGATGGAGGAGGTCCTCGAGGCGGTCCAGGACGGCACCTTCGCCCGCGAGTGGATCAACGAGAACCAGGCCGGACGGCCGTCCTACCGCCAGCTGCGCCAGGCAGAGAAGGACCACGAGATCGAGGCCGTCGGCGAGAACCTGCGCGAACTGTTCGCGTGGGCCGACGACGACGGCGAGCGAGAGGAGGTGCCCGCCGATGACTAGCGATTCTCCGACGGAGAAGCGAGGACGCGAGCGGGGAGCCGAGCGACCCGCGAGCGACGCGGACGGCCGGACGATGGGCGAGATCAGCCACACCCATCCGCACACCGACCGCGGCGCCATCAACCGACCGTTCGAGCGCGGTCCGACGGTCGCCGCCGACGGCGGCCGCCGGGACGCGGCGTCCGAGGAGCAGGAGACGATGGAGGACGTGAGCCACACGCCGCCCGCGGGTGCCGGTAGCGCGGACGGCGTCTTCGACCGCGGGAACGAACGCGACGAGGAGCGATGAGCGAGGGGACGCTGTACGACAAGGTGTGGGACCGCCACGCGGTCGCCGAACTGCCGACGGGCCAGACGCAGCTGTTCGTCGGCCTCCACCTCGTCCACGAGGTGACGAGTCCGCAGGCGTTCGGGATGCTGCGCGAGCGCGACCTCGACGTGGCGTACCCCGAGCGCACCCACGCCACCGTCGACCACATCGTGCCGACGGCGGACCAGTCGCGCCCCTACGGCGACGACGCCGCCGAGGCGATGATGGCCGAACTGGAGGAGAACGTCCAGGAGGCCGGCATCGACTTCTCCCATCCCGGGACGGGCAACCAGGGCATCGTCCACGTCGTCGGCCCGGAGCAGGGGCTCACCCAGCCCGGGATGACGATCGTCTGCGGCGACAGCCACACCGCGACCCACGGCGCGTTCGGCGCGCTGGCGTTCGGCATCGGCACGAGCCAGATCCGGGACGTCCTCGCGACGGGGACCGTCGCGATGGAGAAACAGCAGGTTCGCCGCATCGAGGTCACGGGCGAACTCGACGACGGCGTCACCGCCAAGGACGTCATCCTCGAACTCATCCGCCGACTCGGCACCGACGGCGGCGTCGGCTACGTCTACGAGTACGGCGGCGAGGCCATCGAGTCCATGGACATGGCGGGCCGGATGAGCATCTGCAACATGTCCATCGAGGGCGGTGCCCGCGCGGGCTACGTCAACCCCGACGAGACGACCGTCGAGTACCTCCGCGGGCGCGACGCCGTGCCGGAGGGCGACGAATTCGACGAACTCGTCGAGTACTGGCGCTCCGTCCGCAGCGACGAGGACGCCGCGTACGACGACGTGGTCGAGATCGACGGTAGCGAGCTCGAACCCACCGTCACGTGGGGCACCACGCCCGGCCAGGGCGTCGGCGTCACGGAACCGATTCCCGAACCCGAGGACCTGCCCGCGGAGAAGCGCGAGACCGCCCGGCGCGCCCAGGAGCACATGCGCGTCGAACCGGGCGAGACGATGGAAGGCTACGATATCGACGTCGCCTTCCTCGGCTCCTGTACGAACGCGCGCCTGCCGGACCTCCGGCGGGCCGCCGACGTGGTCGAGGGCCGCGAGGTCCACGACGACGTCCGGGCGCTCGTCGTCCCAGGCAGCCAGCGCGTCAAGGCCGCCGCCGAGGCAGAGGGCCTGGACGAGACGTTCCGCGAGGCCGGCTTCGACTGGCGTGGTGCGGGCTGTTCGATGTGCCTCGGGATGAACCCCGACCAGCTGGAGGGCGACGAGGCCTGTGCGTCCTCGTCGAACCGCAACTTCGTCGGCCGACAGGGCAGCAAGGAGGGTCGCACGGTCCTCATGAGTCCCGAGATGGTCGCGGCCGCCGCGGTCCGCGGCGAAGTGACCGACGTGCGCGACCTGGAGGAGGTGGCGACGGTATGAGCGACCCCGTCGAGCACGTCGCCGGCACGGCCGTCCCCGTCCGCGGGAACGACATCGACACCGACCAGATCATCCCCGCGCGGTTCATGAAGGTCGTCACCTTCGACGGTCTCGGAGAGTACGCCTTCTTCGACCAGCGGTTCGACGAGGACGACGGCGTTGCTCCGGAGGAGCAACGGGACGGAGACGGCGGAGCCGTCGGAGTCAAGGACCATCCGTTCAACGAGGAGCGGTTCCAGGGCGCTTCGGTGCTCGTCGTCAACGACAACTTCGGCTGTGGCTCCTCCCGCGAGCACGCGCCGCAGGCGCTCGCGCGCTGGGGCATCGACGCCATCGTCGGCGAGGGCTTCGCCGAGATCTTCGCGGGCAACTGCCTCGCGCTCGGCATCCCGACTGTCACCGCCGACCAGGACGCCGTCGAGGCGCTGCAGGACTACGTCGACGAGCACCCCGACGCCGAGGTCGCGGTCGACGTCGCAGACGAGACGGTCAGCTACGACGACAGCGAGATCGACGCCACCGTCGACGACGCCCAGCGGAAGGCGCTCGTCGACGGCGAGTGGGACACGACGGCGCTGCTGCGGTCGAACGCCGACGCCGTCGCCGAGACGGCGGCCGACCTGCCGTACGTCGACGAGGCGGAGGTGCCCGACGCGTGACCGACGAGATCGTCGTGATTCCGGGCGACGGCATCGGGAACGAGGTCGTCCCCGCGACGCGCAGGGTCCTCGAAGCAGTCGCCCCCGGCTTCGAGTTCGTCGAGGCCGGCGCGGGCGACGCGGTGAAGGCGGAGACGGGCACCGCGCTCCCCGAGGCGACCCGCGAGCACGTCGCCGACGCGGACGCCACGCTGTTCGGCGCGGCGGGCGAGACGGCCGCCGAGGTCATCCTGCCGCTGCGGAGCGCGGTCGACTCGTTCGTCAACGTGCGCCCGGCGCGGGCGTACCCCGGCGTCGACGCCGTCCGCCCCGAGACCGACCTCGTCTTCCTCCGGGAGAACACCGAGGGCGTCTACTCGGGCCACGAGTCGCGGCTGAACGAGAACGTCAGCACGCTCACCCGCGTCGTCACCGAGTCCGCCTCCGAGCGCCTCGCCGAGTACGCGTGCGACTACGTCGACGACGACGCGTTCACTCTCGTCCACAAGGCGAACGTGATGCAGGAGACGGACGGCCTGTTCCGCGACACCGTCGCCCGCGTGGCCGACGAACACGGCGTCGAGACCGACGAGGTCCTGATGGACGCGTTCGCCACCCACGTCTGCCTCGACCCCGGGCAGTTCGACGTCGTCGTCTGCCCGAACCTCGCCGGCGACGTCCTCTCGGACCTCGCCGCCGGCCTCGTCGGCGGCCTCGGCCTGCTCCCGAGCGCCAACGTCGGCCCCGACAACGCGCTGTTCGAACCCGTCCACGGCACCGCGCCGGACATCGCCGGCGAGGGCGTCGCCAACCCCGCCGCCACGATGCTGTCGGCGGCCATGCTGCTCGACTACCTCGGCCACGAGGCGTCGGGCCAGCGCGTCCGCGAGGCCGTCGAGACCACCCTCGAACAGGGTCCGCGCACGCCCGACCTCGGCGGGTCGGCGACGACCGCCGACGTGACCGAGGCCGTGATCGACCGGCTGTAACTACCGACCGTTCCACTCCGACCTTTTTACGTCGTCGGGTGTCGACTCCGACCTTTTTACGTCGTCGGGTGTCGACTCCGACCTTTTTACGTCGTCGGGTGTCCTCGCTCGCTGCGCTCGCTGCGGGCACCCTCCTCGCAAAAACGTCGATGAAAAACGTCCCGCTCGCTCCCTGCGGTCGCTCGCGGTGAAACGGCGCGCGGGGCGCGCCGTACGACACCGCATCCGCCACAGCCGCCGCATTCCGCCATCCGCCACCGCACTGCAACCGCCTCCGCAACCGCGACCGTGGGCCGCGACTGAGCTGCTTCCGCTACCGCCTATCGCACCGCCACAGCGACCGCACTCCGTCCGCACCGCAACCGCACCGCCTTCTCTTTCGACGCTCCCTACTCCTCCTTCGCGCCGGGGTTCGTCACCGCACCGTTGGCGGCCGACCCGAACGTCGTCCCGTACTTCGCTAGCACGCCCGACTCGTACGCCGGGTCGCCGGGTTCCCACCCGTCGAGGCGTTCGGCGAGTTCCTCGTCGGAGAGGTCGACCTCGAGGCGGCGCTCCGGGACGTCGACGGTCACCTCGTCGCCGTCTTCGAGGGCGGCGATGGGGCCGCCGGCGCGCGCCTCCGGCGCGACGTGACCGATCATCGGGCCGCGCGTCGCGCCGGAGAACCGGCCGTCGGTGATCAGCGCCACGTCGTCCTCGTGACCCTGGCCGACGACGGCCGCCGTGACGCCGAGCATCTCGCGCATACCGGGGCCGCCGCGCGGCCCCTCGTTGCGGATGACGATGACGTCGCCGCTCTCTACGTGTCCCTCCTGGACGTACTTCATCGCGTCCTCCTCGTTCTCGAACACCCGTGCGGGGCCGACGTGGTGGAAGGTGTCGTCGCCCGTGACCTTCAGCACCCCGCCGTCCGGCGCGAGGTTCCCCGTCAGCACCCGGATTGCGCCCTCCTCGCTGAACGGGTCCGAGACCGGCCGGAGGAAGTCGGCGTCGATGGCGTCGTCGTCCGGCAGGTCGAGGTGGTCGAGCTCCTCGGCGATGGTGCGGCCGGTGACGGTCAGCGCGTCGCCGTCGATCAGGTCGGCGTCGAGCAGTCGCCGGAGGACGACCGGGACGCCGCCCACGTCGTAGAGGTCCTTCATGACCTTCGTCCCGCCGGGCTGGAGGTTGGCGATCTTCGGCGTGCGCCGGGCGATCTCGTCGAACTCCTCGACGCCGAGGTCGATGCCGGCCTCGGCCGCGAGCGCGAGCAGGTGGAGGACGGCGTTGGTCGACCCGCCCATCGCGACCTGGAGCGCGATGGCGTTCTCGAACGACGCCTTCGAGAGGAGTTCGGACGGCCTGCGGTCCTCGGCGATGCAGTCGAGGACGAGTTCGCCCGCGCGCTCGGCGACCTCGTAGCGCTCGTCGAACTCCGCCGGCGCGCCGGCGGACCCCAGCGGCGCGAGGCCGAGCGCCTCGCTGATGGACGCCATCGTGTTCGCGGTGAACATCCCGCCACAGGAACCCGCACCCGGACAGGCGTTGCGTTCGAGGCCGTCGAGTTCCTCCTCGCTCATCTCGCCCTGGGCGTACGTGCCCACGCCCTCGAAGACGTCCTGGACGGTCACGTCGCGGCCCTCGTGGCTCCCGGGGAGGATGGACCCGCCGTAGAGGAAGACGGTCGGCAGGTCGGTCCGCACGGCTGCCATCATCATCCCGGGGAGGTTCTTGTCACAGCCGGCGACGGTGACGAGGCCGTCCATCCGCTCGCCGAACGCGACGAGTTCGACGCTGTCGGCGATGACCTCGCGCGAGATGAGCGACGCCTTCATCCCCTCGGTGCCCATCGAGATGGCGTCCGAGATGGTGATGGTCCCGAACTCGATCGGCATGCCGCCCGAGTCGTCGACGCCGTCGATGGCGGCCGCCGAGACGTCGTCGAGGTGCACGTTGCACGGCGTGATGTCCGCGGCCGGGTTGGCGACGCCGACCATCGGCGAGGAGAGGTCCGCGTCGTCGTACCCCATCGCCCGGAACATCGCCCGGTGTGGGGCGCGTTCGGGCCCTTCGGTGACCTCGCTGCTTCGCAGTGACTCGTCCTTCTGCGGCGGGTTTCCCATGACGACGTGTGTCGGTCCCACGAGCGGTTAAAACCTCCTGAAGTGACAGACGTTGCAGTCGCGCGTCGCCGGGGCTTCGCCGCGCCGGCTCGTCCGACTCCCGTCAGTCGTCCCGCTCGACGGTCCGCAGTATCCGCTCGGCGCGGTCGCGGGCGGCCGCGACGTGCTCGTCGGCGTCCGGGTCGCCGGTCCCGTCGACGTGCGACAGCAGTTCCCGGACCTGTTCGACCCGTTTCGCGACGACCGACGCCGGCGGTTCGCCCGTCGCCACGTCGGCCGCCACCGCCTCGGCCTCGCCCAGCCACCGGTTCGCGTCGGTCGCGACCGGCCGCTCCGCCGTGGCCGCGAGGTGGTCGTGGAGGTCCGCGAGCCATTCGCTGATGCGCTCGTTCGTCATGGTCGCTACTCTGCCCCCCACGGTGATGAAACGTTCCGCCGTCGGCGCGGTGCCGGTCGGGGCAGGGGAGGATGGACCGCTAGCCGTCAGCCGCGGGCCCGCGCCGTCACCGTCACGCTCGGCCGGACGTCGTCGAGTGCGCCGACGGTGGGGCCGTTCACGACGGTGACCGTCTTCCCGTCCCGGACCACGTGGAACGCGTCGCCGAAGCCGCCGCGGTCGATGACCCAGGTGTTCGGCCCGACCTTCGTGGCGTTGCGCCCGGCGAGCAACTCGCGGTAGGCCCGCTGGAACTCGCGTGCGTCCTCGGCGGTGTCCCACGCCGTCCGCCAGACGTAGCCCCGTCTCTCGCCGTTCCTGACCGGCCAGAGCCGGTCGTTGGCCCAGCCGTCGGAGGGGACGCTGGTGTAGTTGAACTCGTCGAAGGACCCCTGGTCGGGCGACTCGAAGCGACGCCAGGGGATGACCCGGTTGTCGTCCGCGCGTCCCTGGTACCAGAACATGGTGTAGATGCCCGCCTCGCCGACCGTCTGTGAGCCGTTCACGCCCTGCTTGCCGAACAGCTTCCAGCCGTTCGCCGGTAACGCGCCGATCCGGAGCGTCGGTGGCGGGTCGACCGTCCGCTCCGATTCGATGATCTGTTCGGAGCTGACGGGCGGCTGCTGGTAGTCCAGCCGCGACCAGTTCCCGACGGACTCGTTGGTGGCGTCGACCTGCGCCGCGACGTACGCCGGTCCGTCGGAGTAGGGCTGGATGGACGCGACCTGCATCGCGAGGTTGTAGTCCGGCAGCGGGCCGCCGCTGTACGGCGCCCGCGGCGGCTCCGGACCGGGCGTGGTCACGCACTCCCACTCGTCTCCACAGCGCCGGGTGTACAGCTTCTCGACCAGCGTGGCCTCGCCCTCGACGAGCCCCTCCTGGCCGCGTCGCCCGTCCATCGTCTCCGCCCGCAACGACTCCGAGGTCAGGCCGACGTGCTGGTCCTGTAGCGCGTGGACGAGTTCGTGGACGAGCGTCGCGTTGTCGACCACGAGCGAGCCCTGCCGGTCGGTGACGGTGTAGATGCTGTCCGTCCCGGGAAGGTAGAAGCCGGCGACCCGCTTCGTCCGGATCTCGACCTGTTCGCGGACGGCGTCGGTCGTTTCGTCGACGGCGAACAGCGCCTCCCACACCTGATTCTCCCAGGCGCGCTGGGCGGGTCCGAACTGCCGCTGTGCCTGTACCCGGACCAGCCGCTGGTACTCCGCACGCGGTAGCGCCTCGACCGTCACGTTCCGTTTGAACTCCTTGTCGCGCAACTTCTCGACGCGCGCCATCGCGCGACCGACGTACGCCCGTCGTTCGGCGTCCGTCAGGCCGTCACGCTGGTCGACCGAGATGGACTCGTTGTACCAGTACCCGTTCTCCCACCCGATGACGTCGTTCTCCGGGTCCGCCAGGGAACCGGCCGACCCGTCGTCGGTTCCCCCCGCGCCGACGGCGGCGCCCGGCGCGACCGCCATCAGCGATATCGCCACGATAACGACCCCCACAGTTCGCATACAGGAGGCACGGACGCGCCGACCATAACGATTGGCCGTTCCGTGTCGGCTCCGCGTCGGTCGAATTTGGCGTGGGCAGGTCGGAGCACGGCCAGGCGGCCGGTCCGGGTCGGCGAACGGCCGCTGCCGGCGGAACGCCGCCGCTACCGCGCCCGGAACCGGAAGCCGTTCGCGTCGCCGGTGTCGTCGAAGACGCTCGCGACGCCGGCGCCGAACGCGTACGCCACCGCACTCGTGCCGCCGCGCAGGCGCTCGCGGAAGCCGCGCTCCGGTTCGAACTCCTCGACGGTGACCGTATCGCGGCCGAGTCGGTCGGCCAGCAGGTCCTCGACTTCCTCGCGGGTGGCGAGGCCGTCCACGAGACCGACCTCCTCGGCGTCGGGGCCGAGGTAGACGCGCGCCTCCGTCTCCCGGACGTCCTCGGCGTCGAGGCCGCGCCCCTCGGTCACCCGCTCGACGAACGTCTCGTAGTAGCCGTCGATGAGGCCCTGGAGGTACTCGCGCTCGTCTTCGGACATCTCCTTCAGCGAGACGCCGGCGTCCTTGTACTCGCCGGCCGCGAGGCGCTCGTAGGAGACCCCGAGCTTGTCGGCCAGGCCGGCGGCGTTCACCCGGGAGCCGATGACCCCGATGCTCCCCACGAGGCTCCCCTCGCGGGCGTACAGTTCGTCGCAGCCGCTGGCGATCCAGTAGCCGCCGCTGGCGCAGACGTCGGTCGCGTACGCGACCGTCGGCCCGTCGAAGCGCTCCGCGGCGAGGCGCACGTCGTCGCTGGGGACGACCTCCCCGCCCGGGGTGTTCAGCTTGAGCAACAGGGCTTCGGCACCGTCGTCCTCGTCCGCCCGCTCGATCTGGTCGACGATGGCGTCGGTCGGCGTGCCGGCCGGATTCGGGAACGTACCGCCGCCGTCGCGGCGGATCGGCCCCTCGACGGCGACCTCCGCGACGTCGTAGCCGGGGTAGATGCTGTCGGCGATGCGACCGGCGAACCGCAGGCCGGCGACGCCCGTCAGAAGCACCAGGACGACGCCGAGCAGGTCGGCGAGCGTCCCCGGCAGGACGACGAACAGTTCCCAGCCGACCGCGACGGCCACGAGCAGTCCGACCAGCGCGATCGCTCCGCGTACGAGTCGCGAACCGTTCTCGGCCATGCTACGTCCTCACCATGGGCTATCCGTGGTGTGGACCGGCGTTAAAACTTCGGCAGACAGAACAGCGACGTTACAGGAGCCCCGTCTTCTGGAGCTTCATCAGGTCCTCGGTGTCGAGGGTCTCGCCTTCCTTGAACTGCTGGTAGATCTCCTCGGCCTCCTCCTTGGCCTTCTCGCGCTCCTTCTCCTTCTCGGACTTGCGCTCTTCCTCCTCCTGCTTGTCGAGTTCGCGCAGTCGCTTCTGGACGCGCACGAAGTCCTCGTGGTGCTGGTCGGCCGACTCCTGGGCCTCGACGAACTTCTCGTGCATCTCGTCGGCCTCGTCGCGGATGTCGTCGGCCTCGCGATAGGCCTCGATCATCTGGTTGTGGTGCTTCTGGGCCTTGTCGGCGAGCTCCGTCACCTTCTCGTGGTGGCGGCTGGCCTCGGCGCGGACCTCCTCGGCTTCCTCGACGAGGTCCTCGAGCTCGTCACTCTGGTCGAGTTTCTCCTTGCGCTGCTGGTACTCCTCGCGTTTTCCCTCGATCTTCTCGATGAGCTCGCGCTCCTCCTCGGTCGAGAGGACCTCCGTCTGCTGCTTGAACTCCAGGTCCTCGATCTCGCTCTCGAGCTCCTCGAGGTCCTTGCCCTCGTCGAGTTCGAGGTCGGACTTCATCTCCTCGACGCGGTCGAACAGCTCGTTGGCCTCGGCGTTGAGCTCGTTGCGCTGTTCCTTGTGTTCCTGGACCTTCTCGTTGAGCTCGTCGCGCTTCTCGCGGTGCTCCTGGGCTTCGTCGACCTTCTCGCGCGTCTTGGCGTTGAGGTCGTCGCGCTTGGAGGCGCGCTTGCTCGCCTTCTGGTTCAGTTCGTTACGTCGGTCGCGGAGCTGTCCCGCGAGCTTGATGAGCTCGCCCTTCGACTTGTTCTGAAGTTCATCTTCCGTTACACTTACCATGCTTAATTAAACCTCGGTGCCTTCCGCCCCGGCAAACGGGTGGCGTCGCCACTCCGATGTCGTCGTACCAACCGTCGGTTACAATATTCCCATGTCATCGGTTGACGCGCTGTGCTGCCGTGACCGCCGGAGGCGTTCAGGTGATAGTTCATAATCGGCATAGCTATTTAAAGTTTGTCCATCGGATACTGTGGAAACGGTTGTCACGGGCCTCAGAACCAGTGGAAACGCTTCGCACGGACTCCGGGGGCTATATAAAAGTCTCGCGCCGTCGCGGCGACGGGTCGTCCCCGTGGGGCGGTTGGCCGACCACTTTCACTTTCACTCCGGGGACGGCGCGGTTTGACGGTGTCGGAGGACCAACGGGGAGCTATGAGAGAACTGCTCCGCTGTACGTGCGAGGCAGCCGGTTGCGACCGCGACCTGGGGGAGGACCAGTTGATGCTCACGATGGAGACCGACGGCGGGGTGCGACGCGCCTACGAGTGCGACTGCGGCGCGGTGACGGTGACCGTCTCGCGGTGACCGGGAAGTGAACGCCTGAAGTACCCCCGGGCGCAAGCCCGTGGCATGCAGGAGACGATCCGTGCCGGCGGTCACGACAACGTCACCGCCGCGCACGCGAGCACGTTCGAGGTCACGACCGACGACTTCCTGACGCCGGCCGGCGACTGCATCCTCGGCATCGAGGCCGACCGCGCGCCCGCCGACTTCGACCCCGCGTTCGTCGAGGCCTGCCGGGACGCCGACGCGACCATCACCGCCACGTTCGAGGCCGGCGGTCACGCCGCGACCGTCACCGGCCGCGGCCACCCCGACCTCTCCTTCGAGAGCGACCGCAGCGCCGTCGGCCGCACCAGCGACTACGTCGACGAGCGGACGGTCCTGGTCGGTGCCGAGTTCGCCGCCGAGGGGTTCGACCGCGACCTCGTGGCCGCACTCGCGGACGGGGCGGACCTGACGGTGACGCTGAGCGTCGAGTAGCGGCCGAACTTTTTTAATCGCGTACGTGTCTACGAATCTATATGGATGGTCGGGCAATCGCCCTCGCCGTCCTCCTCTACGCCCTCGTCGAACCCCTCGCACTCCTCGCCCACGAACTTGCCCACGCCGCAGCGGTGCTCGCGTTCACCGACGGCGACGCGGCGGTCGTCGTCGGGAGCGACGACGGGTGGCGGTGGCAGCGAGGACGGCTCTCGGTCACCGTCGACCCGACGACGACCGCCGCGCTCTGGTACGGCGTCTTTCGATGCGAGACGTTCCCCGACAGGACGTGGCAGGCGGTCGCGGTCCCCCTCGCCGGTCCCGCGGCGACGCTGGTCGTCTTCCTCGGCGTGACCGCCCTCATCACCGTCGCGTCGGGGGCCGTCCAGTTCGCGCTCTACGGGCTGTTCTGGGCCGAACTGTCGCGCCTGATCGCGACTCTCGTCCCGATCCAGTACCCGTCGTGGTGGGGGCAGTACGCCGGGAAGCCGAGTGACGGTCGCCGTGCGATGGCCGCGCTGACCGCCGCTGGCGACCCCTCGACCTGACGTCGGAACGTAGTTGAGAATCGCGCACCTACGCCGGCGCATGAGCGACGACGAACCGGACGTCAACATCAGCGGCGGCAGCGCGGGCGGCGGGACGGCGGCCGAGTTCGCCGCCGGGGCGGCCGACACGCGCGCCGAAGCGGTCGTCGACCGCCTCGGAGAACTGTACTGGCAGAAGACCTACGGCGGCCAGGACGCCTTCGAGTGTCTCGTCCGCACCGTCCTGAGCCAGAACACCAGCGACGTGGCGAGCCAGCCCGCCCACGACGCACTGATGGAACGGTACGCCGACCGCGATGACGCGGACGGTCTCGCGGACGCGCTGGCCCACGCCGACCACGGCGAACTCGCGGACACCATCCGGTCGGCCGGCCTCTACAACCAGAAGGCGACGGTCCTCATCGACGCCGCCGAGCGCGTGCTAGCGGAGCACGGGAGCGCCGACGCCTTCGACGAGTACGTCCGCGAGCGGGAACCGGCGACGGTGCGAGACGAACTCCTCGACCTGGACGGCGTCGGTCCCAAGACCGCCGACTGCGTCCTCCTCTTCGCCGGCGGCCGCGGCGGCGTCTTTCCCGTCGACACCCACGTCCACCGCATCTACCGCCGCCTCGGCGTCGCGCCGCCCGACGCCGACCACGAGGCCGTCCGCGCCGTCCTGGAGCGTGACGTCCCCGCCGCGAAGTGCGGCTTCGGCCACACCGCCAGCATCCAGTTCGGCCGCGAGTACTGCTCCGCGCGCAAGCCCGCGTGCCTGGACGGCCCGGAAGCGTGCCCGATGGCCGACCTGTGCGAGCAGGTGGGCGTCGACCCCGGATCCGGAAGGGTCGTCGACCCCGCAGACGCCGCGTCGGACGGGCGCTAGAGCCGATGTAGGCGGCTGCCGGGCCGGTGGAGGACCGTATCGGCTGGTCAGCAACGGGCGTCACGCATACTTCCTTCGGTCGCCTACTGGTAGCGACTCATGAGTGTCATCCTGGAGTTCACCGTCGACGACGACCAGTTCACGCTCGGGGACGTCCTGTCGGGACCGCCGCAGATGCGGATCGAACTCGAACGGATCGTTCCGACCGGCGACGCGGCGATGCCGTTCCTGTGGGTCACCGGAGACGACCACGAGGCGTTCGAGGAGAAGATGCTCGCGTCCGAGCACGTCGAGGACATCGTCGCGATCGACAGGGTCGATCAGAGCGCCCTGTACCGCGTCGCGTGGCTCGGAGACCACGACGGCATCATCCAGGGCATCACCGAGACGGGGGGAACGGTACTGGAGGCCTACACCGACGACGGCTGGGAGTACCGCATCCGGTTCAACGACCACGACAGGCTCTCGCAGTTCTACAACCACTGCACGGACCACGACATCGACATCCACATCGTCCGGACCTACACGCTGACCGAACGGACCGAGAGCGTCCGCCAGTTCGACCTCTCCAACGAACAGCGCGAGGCGCTCGTCCTCGGCCTGCGGTCGGGCTACTTCGACACGCCGAGCCAGGTGAGTCTGGAAGAACTCGCCGACGAACTCGACATCTCCCAGCAGGCGATGTCGAACCGGATCCGACGGGGGACGAAGCAGGTCCTCGCGGAATCGCTCCTCTCGTCGGCCGCGACCTTCGATTGAAGCAGGCTCCATTTAGTGAGGTTGTCCGAACAACGGAGTTCGATAACTGTGGTGGACAACTACGGGCAAACACGACGATGTCGAGTGACCCTCACGAGAGCCAGTTCGAAACAGCGGCGGTGGACCTGTTGCTGTCAGCGCTCTCCAGCGAGTGCAGTCGATGCGTGGTGAACTACTTCAGTGAATCGTCCGGCGACGTCGCCTCGGTCGACGAACTCGCCGAGTACGTCGCCGACCGGCGGATCGAGAGCGACCGCTACGACGTGGACCGTATCGCGACTCGACTTCACCACGCGAGCCTCCCGAAGCTCGCGGACGCGGGCGTCGTCGAGTACGACCCCCAGGCCACGACCGTCAGGTACCGCCCCCGCCTCGCAGTGGCGCAGGAGCTGCTCGGACGACTCCCCGGGCAGGACGAGGCGGCGTGATGGCCATGCTGATGTGCCTGAGCTGTGGGCACTTCGTGCCCGCAGTACGGGACGAGGAGAGACTACTGCCGATGAAGGATAGCTGCCCGGAGTGTACAGGGTCCGAGTTCAAGAACTCCACACCAACGAGTCGTCGACGATGGCGAGGAGTGATCCGGTGACGGAACCACCATCGGTGACTGACGGACGATGGCCGACGGACGACGACCGACGGTCCTCGAACGGGGCGACCGGAGCTACTCCTGGCCGGTCTCGACACGCACGAGGCCGTCCGCGGACACGGTTATCTCGTGGGTCCTGTAGGCGAAGACCACCTTCCCCGCCGTTCTCCCGGCGGTCGAGGTGGCGGAGAAGAGCTGGTCCAGGGCGTCGGGGTTGACGACGTCGTACAGCGGTGGAGTGAGGTCCTCGGTGTCGACTCCTTCTGCTTCGGCAACTGCCTCGATAACGGCCTGACTTACGCTACGTTTCTCGACAGTGGTCCTCACCGATTCCATGAAACTCCTATATTCGCCCCTCCTTCTTGAACGTGTCGGGGAATCTGGAACATGCAGCGGCGTTCGATGTCGGCGCCGACCCGCTCGCCGACGTCCGCGGTCGTGAGCGGGACGTTCGTCGCCGGCGTGCTCGCGACGGCCCTCGTCGACGCCACCGTCCGACGTGGCGCGCGAACGAGCTCTGTGGCGTGACGACGAGTCGGGGCTACTCCTCGCGGTCGAAGCGTTCGGCGGCGGACTCGAACGCGGCCTCGGCCTGCTCCTTGCTCCGTCGCCCTTCCGCCTCCGCGAGCGCCTCCGGGTCGGGGTTCACGTCGTCGTCGATGCGCGCCCACGAGTCGTGAATCTTCGCGTGACACCACCGGCAGAGGTACACCGTTATCTCGTGGGAGAGTTCCGCGTCCTCGTCCGACCGGAGTTCGCCGCTGTAGGAGAGGTGGTGCTCCTCGAGGAGCGGTCGCTCGTCGGAGTGGGCCATCCGGCGCTCCTCCAGGCCGCAGCGGACGCACTCGCGGTCGCGGTTCCGACAGCGGTAGTGGCGGCAGTCGGCCCAGTCAGCGTCCTCGGCGACCGGACACCGGTACTCGTCCTCGCGGCGTTCGCGTGCGAACTCGGGGTCGTGCTCGGCGTACTCGAAGGCGTACCGGCACCTGCCCTCGTCGGTGAGGTGGTCGCAGAGCCCGGCGTACTCGTAGGGGTCGTCGACGCCGACGGAGGTGCCCGACGGGGTCTTCTCCATGCCCGAGTGCTCCGTGCGCCATCGCACAAAAGTTTTCCCTCCCCCGTGAGGAGGAGCGAACGTGCGCGTCGAACACGAATCCGGCGGCGGGTCGCGGACGCTCGCGACCACCGTCGAGACGGCGGACTCGTTCCTCTCGCGAGCGCGCGGGCTGATGTTCCGGCGCTCGGTACCGGACGACTACGCGCTGGCGTTCCGGTTCGACGACGCCGGCGTCCGGGACGTCCACATGGTGTTCGTGCCGTTCCCGCTCGACGCCGTGTGGGCGGTCGACGGCGAGGTGACTCGCGTCGAGCGCCTGTCGGCGTGGACGGGACTGGCGAAGGCGCGGGCCGACGCACTGTTCGAGCTGCCGGCGGGGAGCGCCGACGACGTCGCGGTCGGGGATACCGTCCGGCTGGTCGGCTAGCTCGACTCGACGTCGGCCAGCGGATCGAAGCTGTCCACCGGCGTCACCGAGTAGTCGATCGTGAGCGTGTTCTGGGTCGCGCGGATCTTCCCGACGAACGTCGAGATCTCCTCCAGCGACCCCTCGAGGACGAACAGCTCCATGCAGTTGTGGTCGCCGACGTGGTTGTGGAAGTTCGACGCCACCAGCCCCTCGTGCTCGTGGCGCAGGTTCATCATCTTCTCCTCGACGTTCGTCGTCTCGTAGTCGAACAGGACGGTGACGACGCCCATCAGTTTGCGCCCTTCGAGTCGCCTGTCCTCGAACTCGCCGAGCAGGTTCCGCGCTGCCTCCCTGACGACCTCGCTGCGGCCGGTGTAGCCGTGGTCCTCGGAGAACTCGTCGATCCGTTCGAGCAACTCGTCTGGCATCGAGACGCTGACGACCGTCATGTATTAACAGAAGGCGATTGAGTTATTAGAATCTTATTATCAGCCGGGTGTCGAACCCGGTCGCGGCATCACCGCCCTATGCGAACTCGATGCGTTCGGCGTCCGGGTCGACGGTGACCTCGCCGCCCAGCGGAACGGGGGCGACCGGCGCGGTGTGGCCGAAGTCGAGGTCGAAGACGATCGGCGCGTCGGGGTTGTACTCGCCGACGACCTCGGTGATGGTGTCGCGCTGGCGCTGGCGGTACGCTTCCCGCTCCTCGGGGTCGTTGTCGACCGCCATCGACCGCGCCTTCGCTCGGCCGACGAGGACGGCGTCGAACCGCTCCAGCAGGCCGCGCTCGCCCATCCCCATCAGCGCAAAGCGCACGTCCATCGCGGAGGGTACCTCCTCGGACGTCTCCAGCAGGAGGACGCCGCCGTCGAGGGCGTCGGGGTCGGGCAGGTGGCGGCCGACGGAGAGTTGCAGGTCGAGGATGCTGACGCAGCCACCCCAGGTGCGGCCAGTGACGGTCTCGTCGCCGCCGCGCCACGTCCACCCCGGGTTCGGCTCCATCTCGCGGTGCTCGTCCAGCGTGTCGGGGTCGGCCCAGTCGAGGTCGTCGTCGGTGAACCGCTCTGCGGGTCGGAGTTCGCCCAGCGATTCCTCGAACATGGCGCGTTCGAGGTACTCGACGGTGTAGTCGTGCATCGACCCCTGCATGGCGAACTCGGTGAAGAGGGTGCCGCCGTAGAAGGAGACGACGCCCTGTTTGTAGAGTTCGTTCGCGAGATTCGTGTTGTCGCTGATCCCGTAGAACCGCGTCGGATTCTCCCGGAGGACGTCCGCGTCGAGGTGATCGAGGATGCGCACCTGGTCGAATCCGCCGAGGGTGGTGACGACGCCGCGAATCTCCGGGTCCGCGAACGCGTCCATCACGTCCTGCGCGCGGGCCTCGGGGTGGTCGTACAGCCACTCGGCGCTCTTCCGTGCGGTCGGGAACTCGACCGGTTCGAGGCCGAACTCCCGGACCCGATCCAGGCCGAGTTCGTACACGTGCGGGTACTCGTCTGCCCGGTTGGAGCCGGGGGAGACGATGGCTACCCTGTCGCCTTCTTCGAGGCTCGGCGGAACGACGAACTCGCTCATGTGACCGGTATCGTCCAGTCGCCCGAAGAAACTTTCCGTCCGACAGAACGGTTCGTGCACGGCCTCCCGTCCGAACCGTGCCGGTCTAACGACCCGTTAACGCTCGCGTGCGCGGAGAAGAGCTTCTCTACCGCCGCGTTAACCGTGCCATAACAAAGACCCGTTCCGCCGACGCGGCTGGTATGTCGAACAGTTCGGTGGGGGATCTCTGGACCGGGGAGAGGCGGGCGTCGCTCGCGCCGACCCGCGTCCAGTTGCTGGCCGTACTCGTCGCGGGGAAGACCCTCGACGCCGTCAGCACCGTCGTCGTGCTCAATCTCCGCGACGACGTCTACGAGTCGGTGTGGCTCACGAGGGAACTGATGCAGGCGTTCGGGCGGATTCCGGGGTCGTTCGTCACGCTCGTCATGGCCGTGGTGGGCGTCGCGGTGCTCGCCGAGAGCGGCCTCGCCATCGAGCGGGCCTTCCCCGACGGGTGGACGCCGGAGGGGTATCCGACGGCGTTCCGGACGACGACGTACCTCGCCGCCAGCGCCTGGTACGCGTACCTCGGCGTCCACAACTTCTCGCACCTGCTGTAGAAGGGGTGGTTCGTCTCGCGCGGTCTCGCCACACGGACCGCAGTATCAGGGGCTCGGCGTCTGGACGTGCGACAGGTAGGACGCCAGGTCCGTCGTCGTGATCATGCCGATGACGCCCTCGGTGTCGTCGACGACCGGCATGTGGTGGAACCCGTGTTCCAGCATCTCGTCCGCGACGTCGCGGATGTCCGCCTGCGCCGTCGTCGTGATCACGTCGGTCGTCATGTAGCGGGCGACCGTCGTCTCGGCCTTCGGCTTGCTCTCGCAGACGATGGAGACGAAGTCCGTACTCGTCAGGATGCCCTCGAGTTCGTTGTCCTCGTCGACGACGACGAGCGACCCGATCTCGTTCTCCAGCATCGTCTCCGCCGCGTCCTCGACGAGCGTGTCGGGGGTGACGGTGTGGAGGCTAGACGACATGATCCGCGCCACAGTGATGTCCATGAGCATTGGTAACGCCGCAACGGCATAAGAATTGTCGTGGTGGCGATAGCTCGACGAGCGCACGCGGCGCTCCGTCCCGTCGTGCGGTTCGCGTCGGTCGCCGCCACGGGACGCAGCGACCGCTCGCGGACGCGTGGGAGTCGAAGAAGCGCCGAGGAGGAGATTTGAACTCCTGTGTCCTGACGGACAGTTGCTCTCGAAGCAACCGCCTTGGCCGGGCTAGGCTACCTCGGCTCACCACAATATACCGCGGTCTGCATTTTATGAGTTTCGATTCGCGGAACTGAAACCCTGCTGACCACCAAATTAACATCACTGGCCGTCGCCGAATATTTCATGGACGTTACAGACGCGAGCGAACGGTCCGATTCGGTCCTCGACGCGGTCGGCACCGCCGTCATCGCCGACCGCGAGTTCCTCGAGACGGTCCTCCTCGGCATCATGGCGCAGGGACACGTCCTGCTGGAGGACGTCCCCGGCACCGGCAAGACCCTCACTGCGCGGAGCTTCGCCGCCGCGCTCGGCCTCTCGTTCAGTCGCGTGCAGTTCACGCCCGACCTCCTCCCCGCGGACGTGACCGGAACCCACGTGTTCAACGAGCAGGACCGCGAGTTCGAGTTCAGCGAGGGCCCCATCTTCGCCAACGTCGTCCTCGCCGACGAGATCAACCGCGCACCGCCGAAGACCCAGGCCGCCCTCCTGGAGGCGATGGAGGAGCGGCAAGTCACCGTCGACGGCGACACCCACCCGCTGCCCGAACCGTTCTTCGTCATCGCCACGCAGAATCCCGTCGAGCAGGAGGGGACCTTCCCGCTGCCGGAGGCGCAGGTCGACCGCTTCGCCGTCAAGACGAGCCTCGGATACCCCGCGGAGGACGGCGAGGTCGAACTGCTGCGCCGCCGCGCCGACCGCCACAGCCAGAGCCCCTCCGCCGACGAGGTCCTCGACGCCGAGTCGGTCCGGGAACTCCAGGACGTCCCCGAGACGGTCCGCGTCGAGGAGGACCTCCTCTCGTACATGGTCGCCGTCGCCCGCGAGACGCGCGAGGACCGCCGCGTCGAGGTCGGCGTCTCGCCCCGGGGCACCCAGCGCCTCTTCGAGGCCGCCCGGACCCGCGCCGCGATGGTCGGCCGCGAGTACGTCACCCCCGACGACGTCAAGCGCGTCGCCTACCCCGTGCTCTCCCACCGCGTCGTCCTCACGCCGGACGCGAAGGTGAACAACGTGAACAAAGACGAGGTCGTCGAGACGGTGCTGGACAGCGTCCCCGTTCCCACCGTCGAGTGACGGACCTGCGGACCGGTTGACGGACCTGCGGACCGGTTCTTACCGTACTTACGCACGCGCGATGAGCCATATCCACCCGTCGGCGTCCTCCGGCGACCCGTCTCCGTCCACCGACCCGACGGTGAACCCCGCTTTCTCGACCAGCCCCCGAAGCTCTGCCGGCCGGTAGAGCGTGAACTGCCGCTCGTCGCCGTCGTACGTGCCACCCCTCCGCTCGCCCTCGCCGCGCTTGACCGAGAGGGCGAGGACGCCGCCAGGCCGCAGCGTCCGGTGGAACGCCGCGAGCGCGTCCGGGGCGTCCTCGCGCGGGACGTGCAGGAAGGAGGCGCAGGCCCACAGGCCGTCGAGGGCGTCGTCGCCGATTCCGGGGCTGCGCATGTCCATCCGCGCGAACGCGGCGGTCGGGGCCTCCTCGCGCGCCGCCCGGAGGAAGGCGGGCGTGAGGTCGACGCCGAGGACGTCGTGACCGCGCTCGGCGAACGTCGCCGACTCCCAGCCCGGGCCGCAGCCGACGTCCGCGACCCACCCCGGTTCGTGGTCGGTCGCGTCCGCCACCTCGTCGAGGAACCGTTCGACGAGGTCGGCGACCGGCGAGCGGTCGTCGTGGCGCTCGCGGTACTCGTCGGCCACCGACTGGTAGGTGGCGATGGTGTCGTCGTCCGTCACGTTCCCGACTCTCTCGCGGGGGTTCATTACGTTTTGCGACGGGAAAGGCGGTCAGTTCCGCAGCGCCGAGGTCAGCGCGACGGCGGCGACGAGCAGGAAGACGAGCGCGGTCATCGGCTGGTTGCCGGTGCCGGCGAGGTAGATGCCGTAGCCGACGCCGGCGGCCGCAACCGCGACGATGGTGCTCGCGGCGGCGTGGGCCAACTCCAGCCGTTCGGTGTGGGCCTCGCGGCCGAGTTGCTCGCCGACGTTGATGGCCTGCTCGCCGAAGTCCCACATCAGCACCGTGGCGACGGTTCCGGGCAGCAGTAGCTCCGGCGGGGCGGCGTTCAGGCCGCCGAAGAGGACGCCCACCAGGGCGACGAAGCTACCGACGGTGACCAGCCGCCGCGACCCGAGGGCGACGCCGCCACCGACGAGAAGGACGCCCGCGACGGCAGCGAGGCCGCCGTTCGTGCTCGCGAGCGCGGTGGCACCGACGGCGACCGACCCCGCGACGACGGCGAGCAACTGGCTCGTGCGGGCGGGCGACCGGTCGACGCCCTCCGCCGTCGTCACGAGCGCCACCTCCGGTCGGCGTGGGTCAGGGCGACGCCGAGGTGGTCGTCGGTGTCCCAGTCGACGGCCCTGACGCCGCCGGCGCGGAGCGACCGCAGGTGGCGGACGCGCTCGGCCCTCGCGAGGCGGGTGCCGGGCGTGTCGTCGACGGTCGGGTCGGGACTGACGACGGTGACGGCGTGCCCCGCGGCGTCGAGGCGGCGCGCGACCTCGGGCGCGTAGCCGTCGCAGAGCGGCGAGAAGAACACCACCTGCGCGTTCGCCGGCAGCCGCCGGCGGAGCCACCGCATCGTCACCGTCGAGTAGAACGGGTCCTCGGGCGGCGTGCGCGACAGCGACTCGTGGTGGGCGAGGAACTCGCGCGCCTGCGCCCGGTGCTGGTTGCCCGCGCCCGGCGCGAGCCAGCCGTTCTCGGGCGCGAGGGTGGCGACGCCGACGCGGTCGCCGCTGTCAAGCAGCGCCGCGAACGTCTTGCCGGCCGCCCGGACCGAGTGCTCGACGGCGCTCGGCTCGTCGGGCGAGGCGGCGACGTACGCCTGCTCGCGGGCGTCGACCAGGAGGACGACCGTCGCGACCCGCTCCTGGCGGAACTGGACGGTCGTCAGTTCGCCGGTCTTCGCGCGGCGGTTCCAGTCGATGCGACTCATCGGGTCGCCGGGTCGGTACTCGCGGGTGGCGTAGAACTCCACGCCGGCACCGCCCTCGCCGGTCGTCACCCGGCCCGTGTGCCGGGTGGTCTGCTCGCGCAGCGGCACCTCCTCCGCGGTGGCCGACAGCTCCGGCGTGCACGCGAGGGTCGTGTCGTTCTTCACGTCGAACTCGCGTTCGACGGCGCCGCTGAAGTCGCGCGCGACGACCGTCGCCGGGTCGAAGCGGTGTTCGCCGCGGACCGCCTCGACGGTGTAGGCGAACGCGGCCTCCTTGCCCGGCCGGAGCGCGGTGCCGAGGCGCGCCGAACCGTCGGTCACCCTTAGCCCCTCGGGGACGCCGTCGACGACCCGAAGGTCCGGCAGCGTCGCGTCGCCGTCGTTCGTGACCGTCACTTCGACGCGTACCTCGTCGCCGGGGGCGGGGTCGGCGTCGTCGACCGATCGCGACACCGACACGGCGGTCGACGGCGGCGTTCCGCTGCGGGCGTACGCGGCGAACGCGACGCCGACGACGCCGACGAGGAGGGTGACCGGGCTGCCGGCGACGACGCCCACCCCGCCGGCCAGCAGCGCCACCGCGCTGACGCCCGTCCAGCGCTTCGTCTCCCGTACCGTCATCGTTCCCCCTCCACGTAGCGCACGACGGCGTCGGCCGTCCGCCGGGCGCGTCGCTCGAACCGCGTCTCACCGCCGAGCGACTGGCGAAGCCACGCGCTCCACGACCGACGGGGCGGGTTCGGTCCGCCGACGAAGGCGGCCGCGTAGGGGTCGTCCGTCCACTCGCCCGTCTCCAGTCGGGCCTCGGCCTCCTCCGGCGAACACCCCTCCTGCTGGACGATGGCGTCGGCGACGGCCGATTCGAGCTCGTTCTGGAGCTGCTTTCGCGACCTGAACCGTTCCTCCCGACTGCCGACCCGCACGCTCCGGAGTCGCTCGTCGAACCCCTCGCCGGGCGTCGGTGCCGGGACGGCGGTCTCGGGGTCGTCCGTCTCGGCCTGGTCGACGTCGCTCCTGCGGCGCTCCTGGACGACACGGAGTCCCTGTACCGCCGCCAGCAGTCCGACCAGCTTGACGAACGTGTAGTTCGTGTCCACCAGCCCGGCGAGTTCTGGTGCGAACAGCGTCGCGAGCCCGCCGGCGACGGCCAGCAGGCCGAGGAGCGTGAGCAGCGGGCGGTCGGTGCCGAGCCGGTCGCTCACGTTCGGTCACCCGCGCCGTCCGTGGTCGTGTCGTCCGCGTACTCGCGTTCGATGCGCCGTAGCGCGCTCACGGCGCGCTCCTCGCGCTCGCCCGTCGGTGCCTCGCCGCCGTAGCGCACCTCCTCGAAGAGGTTCGTCAGTTCGTCCACGTCGTCGCGGGCCATCCCCGCCGACACGGCCGCCGTGGCGAACTCCCCGGGCGTGCTCGACTGCGGTGCGGACACGTCCAGGTTCTCGGTCATCTCGCGCCACGCGCGGTAGACCTCGTTCCCGACCGAGGCGTCGTCCTCGATGCGGTCCGCGGCGTCGCCGGCCGCCCGTCCGACCGCGGCCACGTCGGCGTCGTCGTCGACCGCCTTCCCGGGCGGTTCGTCCAGTTCGTTCCCGCTGGACGAGCGCACGAGCAGGACGACCGCGCCGACCAGGGCGACGCCGAGCACCAGCAGGAGGACGGCCGAGGGCGACAGTGACGTCGCCGTGCCGTCACCGGGCGAGGCACCGCCACCATCGGGCATCGTCATGTTGGGGGTCTCGCCGGGGAGGATGCCTCTGTCGCGCGGTTCCGGGTCGCGGCACGACGTCAGCAGCGCGTACACGAGGAACGCCGGGATGCCGACCGGGCCGACGACGGCGATGGCACCCAGCAGCCCCTTGCGCCAGTACGCGATGCCGACGAGGACCGCGAACCCGGCCAGTATCGCCAGGACGGTCGACGTCGAGGTCAGTATCGGATAGCACGGGAAGTCGAGCGACCCCATCTGGCCGCCCGAACCGCCGAAGCCGGTCTCCGACCCGTCCGACGAGCCGACGCCGGAGCCGTCGTTCCCCCAGCCCAGCCCACCTCCCCCGGAACTCTCGCTCGCGACGGCCGAGTTCAGGGTCGCGGCCGCGAGCGCGATCGCCAGGACACAGAGGAGGGCTAAGGCGATGGGACGAGCGTTGTCCAGATCCACGCTACTGACTAGCGTGATAGTTAACTTAGGCTTTCTGTCTGATCCGCTGGCGGCTAACGACGCGGTGGCACGGCGTACTCCTGCCGCTCTTGCCTCGTGTCGATTCCGGTCGTCGCGTCGCTGCGAGCGTCGTGTCGGCGGGCGGAACGTTCTGGGAGCTCGGGCCGATTTCGGCGCTTCGGGGGTCCGACGCGGACGATACTGCGAGCAGGCTCCCGTTCCGGTGACCGCCCGGCCCTGCCGTTTAAGAACTGTTAAGTCGGGCCCGTTGCTCAAACACGAACGTGCAACCGACATCGGAACCGGTAGCCGTGGTTGTACTCGCGCTGGTCGCGCTCCCGTTCGCGGCGGCGGCACTGACGCCGCTCGTCTACCGCGTCCTCGGGGAGCGCACCGCCTACTACGCGGCGGCGGTGGCGCTGGCCTGCTTCGGGCTGGTCGCCAGCCAGTACGGGAGCCACGGCTCCGTCTCGTTCGAGTGGATTCCCGCGCTCGGCGTCTCGTTGCGGTTCTACGTCGACGGCCTGTCGCTGCTCATCGGCTTCCTCGCCAGCGGCGTCGGCGTCCTCATCCTCACGTACTCACGGGGGTACATGCACGACGAGCCGGGCAAGGCGAAGTACTACACCGCGCTGCTGGCGTTCATGGGCTCGATGCTCGGCGTCGCGTTCGCCGCCGACCTGATCTCGCTGTTCCTGTTCTGGGAGCTGACGAGCCTGTCGTCGTTCATCCTCATCGGCCACTACAGCGACCAGCGGTCGTCGCAGTACGCCGCACGGAAGTCGATGCTCATCACCGTCTCCGGCGGCCTGTTCATGCTCATCGGGTTCCTCCTGCTGGCCGACGTGACGGGCACGTTCGACCTCGCGTACATGGTCCAGAACCCCGAGATCGTCCGCGAGGCGCTCCACGGCGCGGGCCTGTTCGTGCCCGTGCTGGGCCTCATCGCCATCGGCGCAGCGGCCAAGTCCGCGCAGGTCCCGCTGCACATCTGGCTGCCGAACGCGATGGAGGCACCCACGCCCGTCTCGGCGTTCCTCCACTCTGCGACGATGGTGAAGGCCGGCGTCTACCTCGTCGGTCGCTTCCGGCCGGTCTTCCTCCCCGAGGGCGTCCACGGCATCCCGGAGTGGTCGCTCGTGTTCACCGTGCTCGGCCTGGCGACGATGACCGTCGCGGCCATCCTCGCCGTCGGCGCCACGGACATCAAGGAACTGCTGGCGTACTCGACGGCGAGCCACCTCGGCCTCATCGTCGCCGGGTTCGGCTTCGCCTCCGACCTCGGCGCGGAGACCGGCGCGTTCCACATCCTGAACCACGCGCTGTTCAAGGCCGCGCTGTTCCTCGTCGCCGGCATCATCGCCCACGAGGCCGGCACCCGAAAGATTTCGGAACTCGGCGGCCTCTGGGAGGACCTGCCCATCACCGGCGCCATCACGGTCGTCGCCGCGCTCGGGATGGCCGGCGTCCCGCCGTTCAACGGCTTCTACTCCAAGGAGTTCCTCTTCGAGGCGGCCTACCACGCCGCCGAACTCCAGGGCGGCCTCGCGTGGCTCTACCCCGTCGTCGCCGTCTTCGGCAGCGTCTTCACCTTCCTCTACTCGGTCCGCTTTTTGATGCTGTTCTTCGGCGACCAGCCCGACCGCCTGCACGTCCACAGTCCGCCGAAGGCGATGCTCGTCCCGCCCGCAATCCTCGGGACGCTCGCCGCGCTCGTCGGACTGGGCGGCGTCACCACCACCTTCGGCGCCGCGCCCGCGCCGCTGGACCACTTCGTGGCGGAGGTGATGGCGAGCGTCGCGCCGCCGGGCGGCGAGGAGGTCCACTTCAGCTACTACCTGCCCGACCACGTCACGCCGGCCGTCACCATGAGCGCGGTCACCATCGCGCTCGGTGCGGCGGCGTACCCGTTCTACGACCGCCTGCACGCGGGCGTCAACCGCATCACGTCGGTCGACCCGCTGCGCGCGAACTGGTGGTACGACGGCGGCGTCGCCGGTCTGACCGACCTGAGCGCGACGGCGACGCCCCGCATCCAGAACGGCCTGCTGCGAACCTACGCCACGTGGGTGCTCGGCACCGTCGCGGCGCTGGCGCTCGCTGGCTACGCAGCGGCGGGCGTCGCCGTGCCCGGCTTCGAGTTCGCGCCGGGGATGACGCTGCCGCTCGCCATCGTCCTCGGCATCGCCGTGGTGGGCGCGGTCGCGGTCGCCATCGCGCCCTCCCACGTCGCGGGTGTGCTCACCCTCTCCATCCTCGGGTTCATGGTGGCCGTCTTCTACGTGCTGGCGGACGCGCCGGACCTCGCGCTCACGCAACTGGTCGTCGAGACGCTGACGCTGGTCATCTTCCTGCTCGTGCTCGACCGGTTGCCGGCGTTCTACGGCACCATCGACCGCGCCCGCGCGGTCCGCGACGGCGCGCTCTCGGTGGTCGTCGGCGCGACGGTCGCCGCCACCGTCCTCCTGTCGACGACCGGTGAACCGGACGCCATCGCGTCGTACTTCACGAGTCCCGAGCAAACCGTCGACGTGGCCGGCGGGCACAACATCGTCAACGTCATCCTCGTGGACTACCGTGCCTTCGACACGATGGGCGAGATAGCCGTCGTGGCGATGGCCGCGCTCTCGGTGTTGACGCTGGTCGCGATGCGCGAACGAGGTGAGACGCAGTGACGACCGTCGTCACCCGCACCGTCACGCGCACGGTCGTTCCGATCATCCTCGTCACCGCCATCGCGCTCATGCTGCAGGGCCACAACCTTCCCGGCGGCGGCTTCATCGCCGGCGTGCTGACGACGACCGCGTTCGCCCTCATCTACGTCGTCTACGGCCTGGACTACCTGGAGGACGAACTGTTCGGGAACGTCGTCCGCGGCCCCATCGAGCACCTCCAGTACGGCATCGTGGAGAACTACCGCGCGCTGTTCGCGGTCGGCCTCGCGCTGGCGGCCGGGAGCGGCCTCGTCGTCATGCTGCTCGGCGAGCCGTTCCTCTGGCAGACGTTCGAGGTCTACCACCACCTGCCGATCTACGGCGAACTCCACGTCGCGTCGGCGCTGGCGTTCGACACTGGGGTCTACCTCGTCGTCGTCGGCGCGCTCCTGACGATCCTCTCGGTGGTGGGAGCGGAATGACGCAGTTCGTCCTCGCCGCCGTCGTGGGCGCGCTGTTCACGCTCGGGACGTTCCTCGTCCTGCGCCGGGACGTCGTCCGCGTCGTCTGGGGGATCACGATGATCAGCCAGGGGGCGAACGTCTACCTGGTGACGATGGGCGACTTCGGCGGCAGCGTCCCCATCCTGGGCCACGGCGGCGGCCACGGCATCACGGACCCGCTCGTCCAGGCGCTCGTGCTCACCGCCATCGTCATCGGCTTCGGGACGACCGCGTTCGCGCTCGTCCTCACGTACCGCGTCTACGAGGAACACGGCACCATCGACATGAACGAACTGGGTGATTCGACATGAACGACCTCGTCATCGCTCCGCTGCTCGTCGCGCTCGTCACGGCCATCGCCACGCTGCTCGTCCGGCGGCTCCCCCGCCTCCAGCGCGCGGTGAGCGTGCTCGGCGGGCTCGCGTACGCCGGGGCGGTCGCGCTGCTGTGGACCGAAGTCGACCCGCTCGGCGCCGCCGAGACGATCCCCTACCAGCTCTCCGGCTGGGTCGCGCCGTACGGCATCTCGCTCGTCGCCGACCCGCTGTCGGCGTTCATGCTGGTGCTGGCGGCGACGCTGTCGGTCGCGGCGCTGCTGTTCTCCCTGGGCCACGTCGACGAGTTCGGCCAGCGGCTCTCCTACCACCCGCTGTACCACTTCATGATGGTTGGCGTCACCGGGTCGTTCCTCACGGGCGACGTGTTCAACCTGTTCGTCTGGTTCGAGGTGATGCTGATGTCGAGCTACGTCCTCGTCGTCTTCTACTCCGGGCCGGAACAGACCCGCGCGGCGCTCCAGTACGTCGTGCTCAACCTCGTCGGCAGCGCCGTCATGCTGCTCGCCATCGGCGGCCTCTACGCCACGCTCGGCACGCTGAACATGGCGGACATCGCGCGCCGACTCGCCGCACCCGCGGAGTACGGCATCGAGAGCGTGCTCCCCGTGCTCGGCCTCTCGGCGCTCCTCTTCGCCGTGTTCGCGCTGAAGGCCGGCATCGCGCCGTTCCAGTTCTGGGTGCCCGCGGCCTACCGCGCCGCTCCCGCGCCCGTCTCCGCGATGCTGGCGGGCGTCGTCAAGAAGGTCGGCGTCTACGCCATTATCCGGCTGTACTTCACCATCTTCTCGGCGCTGTCGATCTCCGGGCTCGGCCTGCCCGGCTTCTCGGACCCCGAGGGCGTGAGCTCGGCGCTGGCGTTCTTCGGCCCCGTCCTGTTCGTGATGGCGGGCGCGAGCATCGTCGTCGGCGGCGTCGGCGCGGTCGACCGCGACGACATCGACGGCCTGCTCGCGTACTCCTCCATCGGACAGGTCGGGTTCATCGTCCTGCCGCTGGCGCTGGCGGCGACGGCGCCGGTCGGCGACGGAGCGTTCCGCGTGGCCGCCATCGCGGCGGCGCTCGTGTACGCGCTCAACCACGCGCTGGCGAAGGGCCTGCTCTTCCTCGTCTCCGGGTCGGTGTTTGCCGCCGCGGGCACCATCCAGTTCGACGAGCTCGGCGGACTGACCCGCGAGAACCCCGTGCTGTCGGGCGCGTTCTTCGTCGGCATGCTCTCGCTCATCGGCATCCCGCCGCTGTCGGGCTTCTTCGGGAAGTTCCTCGTGTTCGATGTGGCGGGCCAGGCCCGGGCGACCGCCGCGCTCGCCGTGGTGCTGCTCGGTGCCATCCTCACCATCGTCTACTTCTCGCGGGCGTGGAACCGCGGGTTCTGGGGGTCGCCGAGCCTGGCGGTCCGGAACGCCTCGCCCGCGACCGGCGTGACGGTCGGCGTCGCACTCGCGGCGCTCGTACTGCTGGTCGGCGTCGGATTCGACCCCGTCTACCGAGCCGCGGAGGCGGCGGCGAACGCGGCGCTGGACCGGCAGGGCTACGTCGACGCCGTCCTCCTCGGAGGTGAGCAGGCGTGAACGTCCGCAAGTGGCCGGTCGTCGGCGTCGTGCTCGCCGTCCTGTGGCTGTTCGTCCGCGGCGCGACGGCGGAGACGCTCGTCGGCGAGTTCCTCATCGGGCTCGCCGTCGGTCTCGGCGTCGCGTTCACGTTCCGCCAGTTCTACACCGAACGGACGGCGCTCGGCCGGAACGTCCGGGCCGTGCCGTACGCCGCGCTGTACCTCGGGGTCTTCCTGAAGGAACTGCTGACGGCGAACGTCGACGTTGCGTACCGCGTGCTCGCACCAGGGATGCCGATCCGCCCCGGCGTCGTCGTCGTCCCGCTGCGGGTCCAGACGGACGCGGCCATCACGACCATCGCCAACAGCATCTCGCTCACGCCGGGGACGCTCACCATGGACTACGACGAGGAGACCAACGCGCTCTACGTGCACAGCATCGACACCAGCGACCGGGACGCCGTCGTCGAGCCCATCCGGACGTGGGAGGACTACGCCCTCGTCATCTTCGACGAGGAGCACAAGCCCGGCGACCCCGTACCGGAGATGCCGGTCCACGGCAGGAGCGAGGAGGCTGCCGGTGAGGCGGACGACGACGACGCGCGTCGTGGCGTGACGCGGAACGACGGGGGTGAGCGGGATGCGTAGCGAGCGCGAGCCTCGTCGTGGAACGACGGCGGTTAGCGCGATGCGTAACGAGCGCGAGCCTCGTCGTGGAACGACGGCGGTTAGCGCGATGCGTAGCGAGCGCGAGCCTCGTCGTGGAACGACGGCGGTTAGCGCGATGCGTAGCGAGCGCGAGCCTCGTCGTGGAACGACGGCGGTTAGCGCGATGCGTAGCGAGCGCGAGCCTCGTTGCGCGCTTGCGTGCAATGGAGGTGAGCAGCGTGGCGAGTGACGCGCTCGCTCTCGCAGTGAACGCGAGCCTCGTGCTCGCCAGCGCGCTCACCCTGTTCGCCGGCTACCGGGTCATCCGGGGGCCGACGGTGCCCGACCGCGTCGTCGCGCTGGACACCATCAGCACGAACGTAGTCGCCATCGCGGTCCTGTTCGCGCTCCACACCCACCAGGGACTGTTCGTCACGGTGAGCCTCGTGCTCGCCATCATCGGCTTCATCAGCACCATCGCGGTCAGCCAGTACGTCATCGAGGGGGACATCATCACATGAATCTCCAGGACACCATCGTCGTCGCGTTGATCGTCGTCGGGAGCTTCTTCCTCACGGTCGGGACCGTGGGGCTGTTGCGGCTCCCGGACGTGTACAACCGGATGCACGCGACCAGCAAGGCGGCCACCCTCGGCGCCGCCTCGCTGTTCCTCGCGGGGTTCGTCTACTACGGTCCCTCGGGGGCGGGGCTGACCTCGCTGGTCGGCATCGTCTTCCTGTTCCTCACCGCGCCGACCGGCGCGCACATGATCTCGCGGTCGGCCAACCGGATGGGCATCGAGTTCTACGGCGACGAGGCGGAGTGGCCGGAGGAGTAGATTCACTGCTGACGGCCGCGTTCGCACCGCTGTCGACCGCGGCCGCTCACCCCAACCCATTTCAGGTGTCGGGCCCAAGCCCGGACCAATGGCGACCTGTGACGTGTGTGGCAAAGACGAGAACATGCCGTACCAGTGCAGGATGTGTGGGGACACTCACTGCGCGGAACACCGGCTGCCGGAGAACCACTCCTGTCCGGGACTGAACGAGTGGAACGACCCGGACGGCGTCTTCGACAGCGGCTTCGACGACAGCGTGCAGAACGAGGGCCGGACGTTCAGCGTGAACACCGGTCCCGGCGGACCGCTGGGCTACTTCCGCGGGAACATGACGTACGTCTTCCTCGGGCTGATGTGGATCACGTTCGCGTTCCAGTTCCTCGTCTTCCCCGTCCTCGGCTATGCTCGATACTCGCCGACGTGGCTCGACGTCTTCACGCTGAACACCGCGAATCCCCTCTACGTCTGGACCTGGGTGACCTCGGTGTTCGCGCACGGCGGCCCGATGCACATCTTCCTGAACAGCATCGTGCTGTACTTCTTCGGGCCGCCGGTCGAGCGGCGGGTCGGGAGCAAGAAGTTCACCGCCCTGTTCCTGGTCTCCGGGGCCGTCGCCGGCCTCGCACAGGTCGGTGCGACCATCGTGACCAGTCCGGGTGCGTTCGTCCCGGTGCTCGGCGCCAGCGGCGCAATCGCCGCCGTCATGGGCGTGCTCACCGTGCTCAACCCCAACCTTCGCATCTACCTCTACTTCTTCATCCCGATGCCGCTGTGGGTCGCGACGCTCGGGTTCGCCGTCTACTCGGCGTTCATCAGCGTCGCCGGCGGCATCGGCGCGGGCGGCGTCGCCCAGCTCGCCCACCTCACCGGCCTCGGCATCGGCCTGCTGTACGGCGCGAAGCTGAAGCGGGACGGAAAGAGCGCTCCCGAACAGCTCCAGTTCGGCGGCGGTGGCGGCGGCCGGATGGGCGGTCCCGGTCGAGGCCGGTTCTGATGGACGTCGTCCGGCCCGAGTTCGGACCGGACGCCTCCCTCTCGCGCGAGGAGATGGAGGCGCTCCAGCGCGACATCGCCGACGCGGCCGTCTTCGAGGACGACCTCGACGTCGACCCCGGGGCGGTGCGGACGGGGTCGGTCGAGGAGGGCCAGGCCAGCCTTCCCGACGATTCCGCGTCGGATGCCCCGGTCGTCGGCGTCGACCAGGCGTTCGTCGACGACCGGGCCGTCAGCGCCGCCGTCGCGCTCCGGGACGGCGAGGTGGTCGAGCGCGCCCACGCCGTCGCCGACACCGAGATACCGTACGTCCCCGGACTCCTCTCCTTTCGGGAGGGAACCGCCATCCTGCGGGCGTTCGAGGCGCTCGACGCCGACCCGGACCTCGCGCTGGTCGACGGCAGCGGGCGCATCCACTTCCGGGAGGCCGGCATCGCCACGCACGTCGGCGTGATGCTCGACCTTCCGACCGTCGGCGTCGCGAAGAACCTGCTCTGTGGCCACCTCCGGGACCCGCCGGAGGGGCACATGGCGGCGGGCGAGCGCGTCCCGGTGGTCGCCGACGACTCCATGACTGCGCCCGACGGCACCGTCGTCGGCTACGCGCTGCAGTCGCGCCAGTACGACGACCCGGAGCGGCGCCACGTCAACCCGCTGTACGTCAGTCCCGGGCATCGCGTCGGCGCGGCGACGGCGGCCGACCTCGTCTGGCAGACCTGCGCGGGCTACAAGCTTCCCGAGCCGACGCGGCTCGCGGACGCCGACGCGGCGGAACTGACGGAAACCGTTGATACTTAGCATCGGGCTGCCGAAAGTTACTCCATGACCGAAACGGTCCTGATAACGGGCTGTTCGTCCGGCATCGGCAGGGAGACCGCGCTGTCGTTCCTCGCGGACGGCTGGGAGGTCTACGCGACGGCGCGCAACCCCGCCGACGTGGAGACGCTGGGCGAGGAAGGCGCTACCATCGCCAGCCTCGACGTGACCGAAGACGACGACGTCGAGCGCGTCGTCTCGCGCATCGTCGACGAGCACGGCCACGTGGACTGCCTCGTCAACAACGCCGGCTACGGCCAGCCCGGCCCCGTCGAGGACGTGCCAGTCGACCGGGTCCACGACCAGTTCGACGTGAACCTCTACGGCCCGCTGCGGCTCATCCGCGCCGTCCTGCCGCACATGCGCGAGCGCGGCACCGGCACCGTCGTCAACGTCTCCAGCGCCGCCGGCCGAATCGCCGTCCCGGGAATGGGCATCTACTGCGGGTCGAAGTTCGCCCTGGAGGGCGTCACCGACTCGCTGCGCGGCGAGGTCGCGGAGTACGGCGTCGACGCCGTCCTCGTCGAACCAGGCCCCGTCGACACGGACTTCCACGACCGCGCGAACGGCGAGATCGAGGGTATCGAGCGCTCGGGAGCGTACGAGCGCTTCTACCAGATGTACGGCGACCGCCAGGCCGTCGACGGGGGGATGCCCGGCGCGGTCTCCCCGAAGGAGGTCGCCGACACCGTCCTCGACGCGGCGAACGTCCAGGACCCCGACCCGCGCTACCCGGTCGGGACGAGCGCGAAGGTCGCCGAGTACGGCCGCTTCGTGCCCGCGAAGTGGCGCGACCGGCTGTACGAGACGTTCTCGGAGTTGTCGACCAGCGACTGGGCGAAGAAGCTGTTCGGCTGAGCCATGTTCGTCGACCGCGACCGCCTCGCCGCGACGCCCGCCCGCGAGACGGCGCTGGACTGCGTCGAGGCCGGTGTCGCGGCCGCACGGCCGGCCGCGGTCGTCGACGACCGGGTCGCGCTCGACGGCGACCTGCTCCGGGTCGACGACGCCGAATACGACCTGACGAGTCACGACGAGGTGGTCGTCCTCGGCGGCGGCAAGGCGGCCGGGCAGGTCGCGGCGGCGCTCGAAGCCGTGCTCGGCGACCGCATCGCCGACGGCGCGGTGGTCACCGACGACCCCGTCGAGACGGAGCGCGTCGACGTCCTCGCCGGCGACCACCCGGTGCCGAGCGAGCAGGGCGTCGAGAGCACGCGGACGGTGCGCGAACTGGCCGCCGCCGCCGAGGAGGACACCCTGGTTCTCGCCGTCGTCACTGGCGGGGCGAGCGCGCTCCTCCCGGCACCCACAGCGGACCTCGACCTGGCGGCGCTGCGGGGTTCGACCCGCGACCTGCTCGACGCCGGTGCCGAGATCGACGCGGTGAACGCGGTGCGCAAGCACTGCTCGGCGCTGAAAGGCGGGCGGCTCGCCGCCCAGGCCGCGCCGGCGACCGTCGTCGGCCTGCTGTTCAGCGACGTGGTCGGCGACGACCCCGCCGTCGTCGGCAGCGGCCCGACGGCGCCGGACGACACGACGTTCGCGGACGCCGTCGCCGTCCTCGACCGGTACGACCTCGACTCGCCGGTCCGCGACCACCTCGAGCGGGGCGTCGACGGGGACCTCTCGGAGACGCCCGGTTCCGGCGCGGCCGTCTTCGACCGCGTAGAGAACCACGTGCTGGCGAACGCCTGGACGGCGCTCGATGCCGCGCGCGAACGGGCCGAAGAGCGCGGCTACGAGGCGCTCGTCCTCTCCTCGCGCGTCCGTGGCGAGGCGCGCGAGTCGGCGACGACGCACGTCGCCGTCGCCGAGGAGGTGGCGACGACCGGGACGCCCGTCGAACCGCCAGCCGTCCTGCTCTCCGGCGGCGAGACGACGGTCACGGTGCGAGGGGACGGCGAGGGCGGCCCGAACCAGGAGTTCGCCCTGAGCGCGGCGCTCGACCTCGACGCGGACGTCGCCGTCGCCAGCGTCGACACCGACGGTCGCGACGGGAGCACCGACGCGGCGGGCGGCCTGGTCGACGCCTCGACGGTGAGCGACGACGCCGCTGCCCGGGACGCGCTCGCTGACAACGACGCCTACTCGTTCCTCGACGCGGCGGGCGCGCTGGTCAGGACGGGCCGGACGGGGACGAACGTGAACGACCTGCGGGTGTTCGTGGTCGAGTAACGAGGGGGAGAAGCGGGTCAGTTCGTCGCGCGGTACTCGCCGTGTTTCACGCCGATCGCGAGCACGACGACGCCGAAGACGGTCAGCCCGACGCTCACCATCATGGATATCTGCTGGGGCATGCCGCTGGTCAGCGTCCCGCCGAGGATGACCGCCAGCAGGACGGCGAAGGCGATTCCAGTGGTCGTCTGGTCGAACTTCATACCGGACGGTTGGACGGGGACGGATTAAGGATTATCCCGACGACGGCCGGACGACGTTCGCCAGCGTGACGAAGACGCCGACGACCCACCCGACCGGCACCGCGATGCCGAACCACATGCCGACGTACGCCAGCCCTTCCAGGTCGTAGCGCGTCCGCAGGTAGGCGTCGAGGTCGCGGTACGTGAGGACGTTGTCGAGCAGCCACACCGCGATGGACTCGCTGTTCGGGAAGACGACCGCCGAGACAGTGGGCGAGTACAGCGCCGCCACGACCGGGGGGAGGAAGAGGGCGGTCATGCCGAACGGGTAGGCGAAGAGCACGGTCGTGAACCGTCCGCCGACCCGGCGCGCGAGGTACGCGAGCACCGACGCGAGGGTGGCGACGCCGCCGGCGGCGCCGACCGCGTAGAACCCGGCGGTCGAGAACCGTCTCCACGCCACCACCGTCAGCCCGCCCCAGACCAGCAGCGAGAGGACGAGGACGCCGAGGACGCCCAGGCTCGCCGCGGTGCGGTCGATGCGCTTCGTCTGGTAGCGCGCCGCGAAACCGAACAGGACGAACGGGTAGAGGAGTCCGACGAGCGGGACGCCGACGCCACCGAGGATGCGATAGAAGACGCGACCGGCGGTGCTCTGGGGCCGCCACTTGCCCAGCACCGAGTGCTCCTTGCGTCGCTGCCGGGGGAAGAACAGCGCCATCCAGCCGTCGTGGAGCTCCCGGAGGTCGTACCGGACCGCGCTCACGAGGCCACCCTGTCTCGTTCCGCGTGCCATACTGTATCTCGATTCGAGGCCAGGTCAAGAAGGTTCCCCTTGTGCGCCGCGGCGGCGCGCCAGAACCGTCGGACGAGACGGTGACGGGGCGGGGTCGCCGTCAGTCCGCCCCGTCGCCGGCGAGCACCTCGCTGGCGTCGTCACGCGGCCGGTATCCGAGCGCCTGTTCGGTCCACGACAGCGAGAGGAAGCGGTCGTGGTTGCGCGAGATGGCGTGGGCGGTGACGCTCGTCGCCGGCAGGTCGACGGTCGCGGCGGCCCGGAGGACGTTCCGGCAGTCGCGCGGACTGAGCCACATCGCCCGGGCGAACCGGGCGTGCTCGGGGTTGCCGTCCTGGGTGTCGGCGAGGTCGTCGCGGGAGAGCAGCCAGCCGATGCGGAGGTTGACCACCTCGATGCCGTGTCGGTCGGCGTACAGGTTGCCGACGGCCTCGCCCGTCACCTTGCTCACGCCGTAGAAGGAGTCGGGGCGCGGCGGGTCGTCGTGGTCGACCGGCGCAGCCACCTCCGTCGTCATGGTCTCGGTCTCCATCGGGTCGGCGGCGTTGTACATCCCCATGGCGTGATTCGAGGAGGCGTAGACGACGCGGTCGACGTCGCGCTCGCGGGCCGCCTCGTAGACGTTGTGGGTGCCCTCGACGTTCACGTCGACGATGCTTCGCCAGTCGGCGTCCGGCGACGGGTTCGCCGCCAGGTGGACGACGACGTCGTGGCCGGCGAGGAGGTCTGCGAGCGCGTCGGCCTCGGTCACGTCGCCGACCTCGCCGTCGATGTCGTCGTGTTCGTGGTGCGTGACGGGCGTCACGTCGTGGCCGTCCAGCGCGTCGAGGGCCTGCCTGCCGACGTTCCCCGCGGCACCGGTGACCGCGATCCGGGTCATGGCCGTGGAGTCGACACCTGTGCCCGTATAGCTCGTGGCCGCAGCATCGCCGGGGACGACCGCGGACGGCGGGGCCGGGACCACGTCTGGCGGGAGTTTGATGGTCGTCGGACACCAAAGCGGGCACATGGCTGACTGGTTGGTCCTCGGCCTCCTGCTGTCGGTCGTGATGGCGTTCGTCATCGTCGGCATCTTCGTCGTCGGCGCGCGCCTGTTCCCGACCCAGGAGGCGACCAACGCGAACTACGTCCTCGGCGAGAACAGGCGCCGCGTCGAGATACGCGACTACCTGGGGAGCATCGGCGAGGAGTTCGCCGAGGACCACTTCGTCGAGGGCCAGCACGTCGCCTTCTACCTCCCCGAGCGCGACGTGGCCATCACGTTCGACGCGCGGGCGTACTTCCGCATCGACAAGTCGCCGACGTACGCCGTCCTCGTCGAACACGAGATGCCCGGCATCCACCTCGGCGACCGCCTCCCGTTCGAGACGCCGGACCTGGCCGACGACGAGGAGGCCGTCGACACCACGAAGGCGGCGTTCGCCGTCCTCGGCCTGTCGCCCGGCGCGACGCTGGCAGACGTGAAGTCGGCGTACCGCACCCGGGTCAAGGACGTCCACCCCGACCACGGCGGCAGCCAGGAGGAGTTCCAGCGCGTTCGCGAGGCGTACACGACCGCGAAGCAACACGCCAGCTAGGTCAGCGGGCGTCGGCGACCTCGTAGGCGACGCCCTCGTTCCGGAGCGCGTCCGTCACCCGGCCCACGCTGTCGGCGGTGGCGACGACGACGACGTCGAGGCCGCGCGCCGCGGCGGCGGCCGCGACCTCGCCCGCCGCGAAGGTGGTGTCCGGTTCGACGTCGGCCGTCCTGAGCGCGACGACCGCCTCGACGCCCGCGGCCGCGAGCACGCCGGCGTCGTCGCAGGCCGCGGCGAGTTCGTCGGCGTCGACGGTGCGACTACCGCCGGAGCGGACCGGCGGGACCTGGTAGACGGCCACCGACCCGGGGTCGAGGTCGATGATTCCCTCGAACCCGGTGACGCCGACGTCCTCGCCCTCGTCGGCGTCGGTGGTCGCGACGCCAGTGGCCGGCCCTTCGCCGCCCGGGGTGGCGTGCAGTAGTCCCTCGCGGATGGAGAGGGTGACCCGCTCGCCCTCCGCGACGACCGTCGTCGCGATGGCGGCGTCCTCGCCGACGCTGCCGAGGATGTCCTCCGTGACGCGGTCGGCGAACCGCCGGACGTCGGTGGCCTCCCGGAGTAGCCAGTCGACGCCCTCCTTGGTGACGCTGTACCGGGAGCGACCCTCCTTGTCGACGAGGCCGTCGTCGACGAGGCCGCGGATGTACTCGCTGACGGCCTGGCTCGTGACGCCGACGGCCTCCGCGATCTCGCCCTGGCTCACCGCCGGCTGTCGGTCGGCTATCTCGGCGAGGATGCGGAAGCGGGTCGCGACGCGTTTGTCCTCCAGCACGTCGGTCATGGGCGAATCCTCGGGCGGTGAGTTGAAAGTTCCAGCGGTGCGCGGCGGCCGGGCCTTTTTCAGCGCGTGAAAGAGAGCGTCAGGTCTATATTTCACGCCGGAACAGTATCGGACGTGACTGCAGTCGTTCCCCTCGCCCTCCCGGCCGCCCCCGCGGAGGTCCTCGACGTCCTTCCGGACGTGCTCGCCTGGGTCGTCGTCGCGGCGTTCCTCGCCACGGCCGTCCTGGAGCGGTACGACCGCCGGCGCGCGCGGAGCGTCGGCGCGGTATCGTGGGTGCTGTTCGGCGCGTTCTGGGCCGTCCTCTTCCCGAAGTTCGCCTTCGGCATGAAGAGCTTCGTCGAAGGGGCGCTCAGCCTGCTCGCCGTGCCGCTGTCCGTCTACGCCGGCTACCTGCTGTACTCCGGCCGGGACTCGCTGTTCCTCCTCTCGCGGGCCGTCGGCGCGATGGGGCTCATCTACCTCCCATTCACGACGATCGACCCGGCCCGGCAGTTCCTCGTCGAGGCGGTCAGCTACCAGACCCACCTCGTCATCGAGGCGCTCGGCTACGACCCCGAGTTCACCGTCGCCGACGAGAACGGCTACAAGAGCGCGTTCATCTTCACGAACGAGGCGGGCCACTCCTTCTACACCTACCTCGTGCTCGCCTGCACCGGCATCGGCAGCATGAGCATCTTCGGCGGCCTCATCGCGGCCGTCGACGCGCCGCTCCGGCGGAAGCTGCGGGCGTTCGGCGTGGCCGTCGCCGTCATCTGGGTGCTCAACGTCGTCCGGAACGTGTTCATCGCCGTCGCCTTCGGCCACCAGTGGTTCCAGTTCTACGTCGACCCCATCATGTCCGTCGTGGGCTACACCCAGCCCGGGATGGTCTCGTTCTTCATCGCCGACCGCGTGCTGAGCCAGGTGCTCGCCGTCGTCGCGCTCGTAGGCATCCTCTGGCTGGTCGTCCGCGACGTGCCGGAGGTGCTGACCGTCGTCGAGGACGTCGCCTACATCGTCACCGGCAACGAGTACGACCTCCGCCGGACGGTGAGAGCCGATGGCGGCCGCTGACGACGCGTTCGCCGACGCCGCCTTCCGCGACCGCGCGGTCTATCTCCCCGACGCCGACGCGCTCGTCCTCTCGGACCTCCACGTCGGCCGAGACGCCGTCGCGAACGTCGAACTCCCGCTCGGCGAGCGCGCCGACCTGACCGGACGCCTCGGCGCGCTCCTCGACGCCTTCTCGCCCGGCGAGGTCGTGTTCGCCGGCGACGTCCTGCAGGCGTTCGACCACGTGCCGGACGGCGTCGAGGAGACGCTGGCCGCGCTCCACCGGCAGGTGACCGACGCCGGCGCCGACCTGGTCGTCGTCCGGGGGAACCACGACTCGCAACTCGGGACGCTCGTCGACCACCGCGACGAGCACCGCCTCGCCGACGACACGCTCGTCTGTCACGGCCACGAGCGACCCGCCGGGACCGCCCCGCGCTACGTCGTCGGCCACGACCACCCGGCCATCGAGATCGAGGGGAAGAGACGCCCCTGCTACCTCTGGGGCCGGGACGCCTACGGCGGCGGCGACGTTCTCGTCCTGCCGGCGTTCACCCGCTTCGCTCGCGGCGTGGTGGTGAACCGCATGTCGGGGCGCGACTTCGCCACCCCGCTCGTCACCCGCTCGGACGACCTCCGGCCGGTGGTCCGCGACGAGGACGGAGACGAGACGTTCCGGTTCCCGCCGCTTGGCGAGTTCCGCGAGCTACTGTAGGGCCGACCGCTCCTCCGGGTCGGGTTCGTACGCCTCGCCGACGTGGAACGCCATCGCGCCGGGGAGACAGTCCACCTGGAGGCGAGCCCGCCGGACCATCTCTCCGTCGAGGCTGAACTGGACCGGGTCGCCGTCGTGGGTGACCGACAGCGACGGCACGCGCAGGCGCGTCAGGTAATCGACGTCGCGACGCAGGAGGCGGTCGGCCGCGCCCCGGGTCAGGTAGTCGATCGAGGGAACCCGCTCGATGACGACCACGTCCAGCAGTCCGTCCTCGACGTTCGACTGGGCCAGGCCGCCGCCGGGGAGGGTCCGTCCGTTGGCGATGACCAGCATCACTGCTTCGCCGGTCCAGACGGGGTCGTCCTCCTCGGGTCCGGCCCGGATGTCGAGGCGGAGCGCGTCGAACGTCCTGACGTGCTGGAGCGTGCTCAGCACGTAGGCCAGCGACCCGATGCGGCGTTTCATCGTCGACGACGTCTGCGCGCTCGCCTCCGCGAGCAGGCCGCCGAGACAGGAGTTGACGAACGGACGCCCGTCGGCCCTGCCCAGGTCGAGCCGTCGGACCTCGCCGTCGTCGAGCACGTCGAAGGCGTGTTCGACGCCCTGGATGCCGACGTTCCCCGCGAAGTCGTTGCCGGTGCCGGTGGGGACGACGCCCAGGCGGACGTCGTCGAGGGCGTCGCGCTCCGCGACGCCGCGGACCACCTCGTTCAGCGTCCCGTCGCCACCGCAGGCGGCGACGAGGTCCGCGCCCTCCGTTGCCGCCGCTGCAGCGAGTGCCACCGTCTCGCCGGGTTCGTCGCTGTCGCGGACGTCGTACCCCCGTTCGACCGCCAGTTCGCGAGCCCGTTCGCTCGTCTGCCCGTCACCGCTGGTGGGATTCCGGACGAGGATCCGTGTGCTCCGAGTCACCGACGCCTCGTAGGCGAGCCAGCGGCAAAGCGGTGCTGGTCACAGGTCCTCGTACGCCGCACGGGCCGCCTTGCGTCCGCTCTCCATCGCCGCGTTGAGCGACGACGCTTCCGTGTAGTCGCCGGCGAGGTAGACGCCCCGGTCGTGGGGGTCGCGCGTGTCCGGCAGTTCGTCGAAGACGCCCGGCGGCTGTGCGAACTGTGCGAACGGGACCCAGGCGGTGTGTCGCAGTTCCAGGTCGGGGAAGGTGCGCTCGGGGTACCAGTCGGCGAGCGTCCGGCGGACGTCCCCGGCGAGGTCGGCGTCCGAGCGGTCGGGAACGCCGAGGAAGGTCGCGCTGAGCAGTTCGCGGTCGTCGGGCGCGTACTCCGGCGCGACGGTCGAGAGCGGTACCACCTCGTTCGGCGCGTCGTCGGCCGCGTTCAGCAGGATGCGCTTGCCCGCGGAGAGGGGTTCGCCCAGCGAGAAGTACTGGGTGACACAGCCCCGGGCCTCCGTCGGTATCGACCGTACGCCCGTCAGCTCGCGGGCCGACTTCGGGTCGGTGGCGACGACGACCGCATCCGCCGTCACCGTCTCCTCGCCGAGCGACAGCGTCGGCTCCGCGTCGTCGGACGCCGACCCGGCGTCGCCGGTCGTCGCAGCCGGCTCCGCGCCGCCGTCGACCGCCGTCACAGTCGCGTCGGTGTGGATTTCCGCGCCTGCCTCGCGCGCACTGGCGGCGAGTTGCTCTGAGATCGCCCCCATCCCCTCCGCGGGGACGGCGATTCGCCCCTCGGTCAGCATCTTGAACGTGAACTCGAACACCTTCTTCGACGTCCCGAGGTCGCGGTCGAGCGTGATGCCGCCGTAGAACGGCCCGGCGAAGTTGTCGAGGAACTTCCGCGAGAAGCCGCGGTCGCGGAGGTACGCGGCGATGGAGCGGTCGCCGCCGGCGAAGATGTCGCGCGCCGGCTTGCGGGCGAGTTCGCGCCGCAGGCGTAGCGTCCGCACCTTGTCCCCCAGCGTCACGTCGCGGTTGGCCGCCGACTCCAGCAGCGCGGCAGGGTCCCGAAGCGGGTCGGCGAGCACCGCGCGGTGGTTCGGCCGGGCGACGATCGCGCCGGGCGAGAGGTACCGCAGGTCGAGGGCGTCGTAGTCGAGTTCGCGCCTGGCCGCCGGGTAGGCGGTGAACAGCACCTGGAACCCGCGGTCGAAGACGAAGCCCTCCTCGCGGGTCGAGCGCACCCGGCCGCCGACCTCGGACTCGCGCTCGAACACCTGCACGTCGACGCCCAGGTCGGCCAGTCGGCGGGCGGCGACGAGGCCGGCGAGTCCGCCCCCGACGACGGCGACGCCGGTCATCGGCGGGCCTCCGGCGAACCGTCGCCGTCCGGTTCCGCGCGGTGCCGGAGGTCGGCGAGGTCGCCCCGGAACTGGGCGCTGTCCGGCAGGTCGTCGAGCGGGAACCAGTCGGCCGCCTCGATGCGGTCCTCGTTCCCCCGCGCTCGGCCGCCGGTCCGGCGCGCGACGAAGCCAGCCTGGAGGACGGGCGCGGTCACGGACGCGCCGTAGTCGAACGGCAGGGTCTCGGTGAACAGCAGGTCGGTCACGGTGGCGTCGACGCCCGCTTCCTCGCGCGCCTCGCGCTCGGCCGTCTCCGCGGGCGACTCGCCGGCCTCGCCCTTCCCGCCCGGTGGCTCCCACTCGTGGTCGTGGCCCGCGTCGCGGACGAGCAGCACGTCGTCGTCCTCGACGACGAAGGCGACCGCGACCCAGGGGAAGATGCCGTCGGGGCCGTCGGGGAACTCGTGGTCTGTGACGACCAGCGGGTCGCGCCGCCGGTGGCGGACCTCGCCCCAGCGGTCGACGAGGTCCGCCCGCACCGCGTCCGCGCGGTCGACGAGCGTCGACCTGACTTCCTGTGGGTCCATGTCGAGTAGTTGGGAGGCCTTGCCCATGAAAGGAGGGTAGGCGGGCGTCCCGTCCGTGGCGAGCGCGACTCCCCGGTCAGGGTCGCTCGTCGGCGACCGCCAGCACGGACTCCGAGAGCACGTCGACGGCGATGGGGAGCGTCTCCTCGTCGACGTCGAACGTCGCGGTGTGGTGGCCGCCGGGGTGGTCGGTGCCGACGCCGACGTACGCCGCCAGGCCGCCGTTGCGCTGGACCTCGCGCATCAGGAAGGTCGCGTCCTCGCTCCCGCCGAGTTCGTCGCGGCGGATCGGGTTTTCGACGCCCGGCGTCTCGGTGGCGACGCCCTGGACGACGTCGACGAGCGCCTCGTCGCTCTCGGCGCTCGGAGCCTCGCCCACGGCCGTGCGATCGACCTCGCAGCCGTGCGTCGCCGCCGCGCCCTCGACGACCTCGCCGGCGCGCTCTTTCATGTAGTCTTTGAGCTCGGTCGTCTCGCCGCGCACCTCGCCCTCGATGAACGCCTGCTCGGGGATGATGTTGGTCGCCGTGCCGCCGCCGACCTTGCCGGCGTTGACGCGCGTCGCGCCGTCCTCGTGGCGGGGGATGCCGTAGAGTTCGTTCACCGCGGTCGCCATCGCCTGGACCGCGTTGCGGCCGTCGTTGGGCTTGCCGCCCGCGTGGGCGGGTTCGCCGGCGAACTCGGCGCGGAAGTGGCTCACCGCGAGGAACCCGTCGACGCCGGCGACCACCTCGCCCGTGGGGTGGTCGAGGCCGACGTGGGTGGCGAACAGGTAGTCGACGTCGTCGAGGTGGCCGCTCTTCGCCATCGGCTTCCCGCCAGCGATCATCTCCTCCCCGGGCTGGAAGAACACCTTCAGCGTCCCCCGGAAGTCGCTCGCCTTCACGGCTTCGAGGACGCCCAGGCCGATGGTCGCGTGGGCGTCGTGGCCGCAGGCGTGCATCGCGCCCGTCTCCGAGCGGAACCCCTCGGCCGCGGGGACGTGGTCGTCGTCGGTCGACTCCTCGCGCTGGAGGCCGTCGATGTCCACGCGCAGGGCGACCGTCGGGCCCTCACCGCGCTCGACGACGGCTACCGCGCCGGTGTAGCCGCCCTCCAGTCGCTCGAGGACGTCCTCGCGGGCACCCGCCTCCCGCGCGCGGTCGAACCAGCGTGCGAGTTCCTCGTCGTCGGGAACCGCCATGCGCTCGCCCTCGGCGAGTGCCTCGGGGCCGACGTACAGTTCGTCGACGCCGATGGCTTCGAGTTCGTCCACGATGCGGGCGGTGGTCCAGAACTCGCGCCACGCCGGTTCCGGGTGGCGGTGGAGTTCGCGTCGGAGTTCGACGAGTCGGTCGCGGTCGGGCCTGTTTCCCATGGCAGGAGCCGACGGAGGGGACCGTCTTAAGTGCTGGAGAACCGGCTAGCTCGACGGTGACCGCTCCCGTCGACCGGATTCTGGCGAGGTGGAGCCACGCGTGACGGCTTCGAGCCGGATATGTCTGTAATCGCTGCCGGATATGTCTGTAACCTCTGGTAAAGTGTAGTATATTTGTTAGTCAGTATCCATCACGAAGGAAGGTGATTTATACCTTGTCTGTCCATCACTGACCATGCCAGAGGTGAACGATGAGTTCGTCAGGAAGTGACGATACCGAACCGGGCGACGAAGTAGCGGATGAACTCGCGGAGGCGCAGCAGGCCCGCAGCGAGGACCGCATCGAGTTCTACGGGGGCAAGTGGATGAGCACGCTCCCGATACTGTTCTTCATCGTCTGGGCCATCGTCCAGAGCGCGCTGCTGCGGATCAGCGACACGACCGGCCTCGCCATCGGAATGTTGCTGGCGCTCATCGTCGGGATGTTCTTCGCGAAGGGCGACTGGAAGACGTACGCCAACACCATCTTCGAGGGGATGACCCAGCGCGTGGCGGCGACGGCCATCGTCGCGTGGCTGTGGGCCGGCATGTTCGCGCAGGTGCTGCAGGACGGCGGGTTCGTCAGCGGCCTCGTCTGGGCCGCCGACGCCCTGAGCGTCGGGGCGGCGCTGTTCCCGGCCGCGACGTTCATCCTCGCCGCGCTGCTGGCGACCGGCATCGGCACCGGATACGGCACGACCGTCGCGTTCGCCGGCCTGTTCTTCCCGGCGGGCGTCCTCGTCGGCGCGAGTCCCGTGCTGATGTTCGGTGCCATCCTCTCGGGGGCAGTCTTCGGCGACAACCTCGCGCCGGTGAGCGACACGACCATCGTGAGTGCGGTGACCCAGGATTCGGACATCGGCGGCGTCGTCTCCTCGCGGTTCAAGTACGCCATCACCGCGGCCATCCCCGCGTTCGCCGTCTACGTTATCGCGGGCGGGATGATGGGCGGCGACCCCATCCAGGCCGAAAGCGTCCTGGAGGGCGACGCGCTCGGACTGGTCCACCTCGTCTCGATGGGCATCGTCATCGTGACGGCGGTGCAGGGCCGCCACATCATCGAGGCCATCTCGTGGGGGCTGGTCGCGGCCGTCGCGTTCAACCTAGTCTTCGGCCTGGCGTCCGCGAGCACGATGCTGGTGTTCTACGCGCCCCAGGACGCGCCGCTCGGCGAGGCCCTCTCCGGCCTCCCCATCGTCGAGGTCACGTCCGACCCCGAACTGGTCGGGAGCGTCAGCGGGAGCTTCTACAGCGGCGCGCTGGGCTTCTTCCCGCTCATCGTGCTGACGCTGCTCATCGTCTCGGGCGCACGCATCATGATCCGCGGCGGCGGCTTCGAGGCGCTCCAGGAGTTCCTCCTGAACAGCGTCGCCACGTCCGTCCGGCGCGCCGAGACGACGATGGTGCTCGGGACGGCGATGGTCAACGCGATGATCACGATCAACACGGCGGCGGAGATCGCCATCGCACCGTACATCGCCCGCATCGGCCAGCGGTTCAACGTCAACGGCTACCGGCGCGCGAACATCCTCGACGCCAACACCTCCGCCATGGGGTACATCTTCCCGTGGGGTGGCGGCGTCCTCGTCGGGTTCGCACAGATCTCCCAGATGCCACAGGACTTCGAGTGGTTCACCCAGTCGATGATCGTCGACCCCATCCAGGTGTGGCCGTTCGTCTTCCACGGCTGGTTCCTGTTCGGCGTGTTCGTCATCTCGGCGCTGACCGGGTTCGGTCTGGAGTACACCTCCGACCGTAGCTCTGGGGAGGTGGCGCGCGTATGATCGACCACTTCTTCGAAGGGTTCGGCTTCCGGACGAACCGCCCCGAGTTCGATGTGGGCGACGAGATCGAGGTGTACGTCACCGGCGTGAACGGCACGACCCCGGTCGCCCGTATCGGCGACACCGTACTTCGCATTCCCGACGCACCGAGCGACGCAGTCGACAAGCGAGTGCGTCTGCGCGTCGAGGAGTTCGACGACAACGACCACGAAGGGGAGGCGGCGTTCCTCGACGTGGTCGGTGCCGGAACGTTCTGAGGTCGGGCGTCTGCGCGTCCAGGTGCGACCGGACGTCTCGACACGACCCGATGCCCTCCGATGGGGTCACGTTTCGCGTGAGGGTGGGCGACGGGAAAGGAAGGTAACCGGCGATTTCTCCACACAGCGTCGTTAATGGCCTGGTTTCCAGGTCACCGCTGGGTAACCTGGTAACTTATTGAATAGGTTACACTTATGCCCGGTCCGCTCCTCCCTGTAGCTGTATCCCATGGGTGGGGATCCACCTTGGGGGGTATAAACATGGACGAGAAACTGACACACGCAGTATCAGACGAGACGACCGACGACTCCCGCCGCGACTTCCTTCGGAAGGCGGCGCTCGCGTCGGGTGCCGTGGCGCTCGGCGTCGGGAGTGTCGGGACGGCCGCCGCCCAGGACGACGAGACCGTGCTCGTGTTCGCGGACGACTACAGTCCGCGGTCGAGCTTCCGTGTCATCTCCCAGTTGCCGGCCAGCATCACGGTGCGGATGCTCCGGCGACCGGGCGGGAACACGGTGCCGGAGATCAGCCAGCCCGACGACTACATCGGGTACGCCATCCGGTACGGCACCGGCGGCCAGGTCGTGACAGGCGGCGCGTTCATCTTCACGCGAAGGGTACTCCAGGAGCGCACGAACTACCGGTTCACCGACGAAGCGAACGTGTTCGCCAGCGACCTCAGCCTGCTCAGCACCCGGATCGTCCGGACGAACGACTGACCGCCGCTTTTTCACGGCGCGAGTACCGCACGAAGAAGAGACGTTACGCCAGACCCATTCCCTCGATCTGCTCGAGTTCGACCTCGACGCGGATGCCCGGCGGGAACTCCAGGTCGGCGACGCGTCGTGCGACCTCGTTGTGACCGACGATTTCCAGTTTGCGCGTGTAGACGGTGTACTCCCAGCTCTTGAACTGGCGGCTCTCGTCGCCCGAGACGGTCTTGTACTGGGGGACTCGCTTGCGGTCCGGCGGCTCCGAGTGTGGTCCCTTGAGTTCGGCTCCCTTTCGCTCGGCGATCGACCGGATGTCGGAGACGACGCCGTCGAGCGCGGGACGGTCGCCGCTCTGAAGCAGTATCTTCGTGACGAAGGTCATGGCTGGCTCTGGTGATGGTATTCCGTCCTGGTACGTAAAATTCCTGTTTCGCCGGAGCGCCGTGTGCGATTCTTCCGCGGTTCTGCCGTTTCATCCTACCATCTCTCGCAGGGGTAAAATTCTGCGGCCGGAACGCGCCGAATAGAACCTATACGCCTCCGACACCCCTTTAATGGCCGACCGCATACCTGAACGCAATGGCAGTTCAAGCTACGAGCGCGGGTGCGATCCTCTACAGGGATACCCGCGGTCGCAAGGAATATCTCCTCCTCAAGAGCCGCCCGGGCGACTGGGAGTTCCCGAAAGGCGGCGTGGAGGGGAGCGAAGAGCTACAGCAGACCGCTATCAGAGAGGTGAAAGAGGAGGCGGGGATCGACGACTTCCGCCTCCTCGACGGCTTCCGCGACGACTACAGCTACGTCTTCGAGGCGAACGGCAAGACCATCCACAAGACGGTCCACCTGTTCATCGCGAAGTCGTTCGAGGCGAACGCGGAACTGTCCCACGAGCACCGCGACCTCCAGTGGCGCGACTACGAGCAGGCCATCAACACGATAACCCAGGACGGCCCCCGCGACATCCTCAAGGACGCCCACGAGTTCCTGGAGGAACGCGAGGAGGAGTGACCGACCGCCGACGTCGCCCGGTCGCTGCTGACGCGGGGTCCGGCTGACTGCGGTGCTCACGGTCTCGTCAGCCACAGCGCCGACCGGCCGTCAGCTGGCGACCACCGTGTCGACGTGCCCCCTCGTCCAGTTGTCCGTCGAAACGCTCCTGTCCGGGTTCACGACGCCGGAGGCGGACCCGTCGCTGTCGGCTCTGCGAACTGCCTCGGCAAAAAAGTCCCGTGGACGTCAGCGTCGGTTCGCGAGCATCGCGGCAGCCGCGAGCGCGACCAGCGCGACGCCGAGCCCGAAGCCGGGCATGCCGTCGTCGTTCGTCGTCGTGTCGGTCGTGGTCGACGTCGAGGACGTCATCGGGGTGGTCGTCGAGGACGTGGTCGACGTCGAGGACGTCGATTCGCCCCTGACGTTCAGACCGCCCACGTCGTACTCGTTCCACGCCGACCCGTTGTGAGCGTAGAGGGTGACGCCGTACATGCCGGGCGCGAGTGCCTCGTCGAGGGATGTCTCGTTCTGCACGGTCAGGTTGTCGGCGTCGGCGGCCGTGGCGACGGCCGCGCCGTCACTGCCTCCGGCCTTCGACGTGTCGAACTGGAACGAGACGGTGCCGTCACCGTTGCCGTCCGTGGCGGTCGCGTTCAGCATGTAACTCTTCGAGTCGCCACCGATGCGGAGGGCCACCTCGTCGGTCGTCTGGAGGCTGACGTTGATGGTCGCCGTCTCACCGCGGTCCACGTTCACGATGGAGTCCTGGAGGGAGGCGCCGGTCTCTGCGTCCTGTGCCAGTGCGGGGGACTGTACGTCGTTCGTCGAGTCGACGGCTGCGACGCTACCGGACACCGCGAGTGCGGTGCCGACGAGCAGCGTCACGAGCAGCGCCGACGTGCGGGAGAGTCGTCCGTTCATTGGTATCAGAGTATCAGGCGGTAGAACCGCTCTCGCTCGCCGGACGGCGAGCTGGCCGAGATTTCATCACTGTTCTGTAAATATTTTCTGTTGACAGACCGCCGTTCGAATAGTTTACACACCCCGAGCGAGAGCTACCACCATGGACCCCGAGTTCGTCTTCGAGCTACGGACGTGCCGGTGGGCCGAGCGGTCCTGGCCCCCGGAGGGGACGCAGGACGTCGTGGTGGCCCGGCAACTCGGGACGAAGCGCCGTCGCTGGGACACCGTCGTCGTCGAGGTGGACGCGGACGCGCTCGCGCGACGCGGCCGGTTCGGTCGGCGACGGCTCGACTCCGACCTGCTCCACGTCGTGCGGAACGCACCCGCCGAGTGGGCGTGGTACCGGGACGCGCTGCCGGACCCCGGCTACCCGTGGCGGTACGTCCGCGAGACGATCCACCGCGCGGACGACCGCGGCGTCCTCGACGTGCGAAAGCAGGGCAACCGCCTCCAGATCCGCCGCCGCTACCGCTATCCCGACTGGGTCGAACGGATCGTCGCCATCGAGAACAAGCCCGACCTGGACGCGAGCGCCGCCCGGGCCCTGCGGGGCCAACTCGAACGCGACGTGGCGCTGTCGCTCGCCGACGAGGTGTGGGTCGCGACGCGCTCGACCGGCGACCGGATCGAGCCCGCGCTGCTGGAGGAGATGCCGGTGGAGGCCGGCATCCTCACGATCGACGGCGGCGACGCCGAGGTGGCGTGGTACCCCCGGTCGCTCGACGTGGACGCGCCTGGGACGGACATTCTGGAACGCCCCGACGGCGGCAAGTACGACCAGTCGGCGGCGCGCTTCGAGTACGTCCCCGGCGAGGAGAAACGGGCGAAGCGGCTCGAAATCGCCGAGCGCGCCTACGAGCGCGGCTGGCGGTCGTACACGAAGACGATGCGCCCCGACTGCCGGCACTTCCAGCTCCGCCACGAGGACGCGACGATGCTACCCTACTGCGGGGCGAAGGGACGCTGCCAGACCGCCGCGGAGTGCTCGCAGTCCTGTTCGCGATTCGAGCCCGAACCGCCGGCGTGGCGCCAGTACGGGTGGCCCATCGACGGCGGGCCGGGGAAGGGCATCCAGCGGCTGCTGGAGCAGCGGCGCGAGCGCGAACGGCCGTCCTAGACGGTTACTCCGAGGTCTCGACGTCGATCTCCTCGCGCGGTGCGGCGAGTCTGAACGTCGGGACGGTGCGGTAGACGACCTCGACGACCCCCTTCCGCTTGAGTCCCTGGAGCGCCGAGCGCACGTCGTCGGCGCTCGGGTCGACGCCGAACTCCTCGCGGAGGTCGTGCAGCACGGAGACGACGCTCTGGGAACGCTCGTCCGGGCCGGCGACGACCGCGAACACCTGCTGCTGGAGCTCCGGCACCCGGATGACGCTCGGCACGTCCTCGCCCTCGTCGGCCTCCATGCCGGGTTCGACGTCGACGAGGTCGTTCGCCTCCGTCGTCGCCCGGATGTAACTGTCCTCGTCGCGGTAGTAGTAGTCCTTCAGTTCGTTCTCGAGGTACTGGTGCACCTCGCTGCCGCTCTCTAGCTCCCACCGCTCCTGGAGTTCGCTGTTCTTCGTCGGTTGCAGTTCGACCAGGTCGGCGAGTCGCTCGCGCGCCTCCTCGGACAGCGTCATCGTTCGGCCCTTTGGTGTCGGGTTATTTGCCTGTTCCGAAGGCGTCCATGGTCGCCGGAGGTAGCGCTTCCGTCGGGAGAGTGGGTCGCAATCCGTCGAATCCGCCAACTCGCGCCGTCGAACTCCTCCAGGTGGTGCGTTGCCACGCCACATCCTTCCGGGAGCACCGAGCCGAAAAACACTTTAGTCCCATAATTATATCTAATTACGACTCATGCCGCAAGACTTCCCCGACTACCTCGACGTCGACTACGAAGCAGGCGAAGGCGAGGACCCTGCCGACTACCCCGCACTCGAGGACAAGATCGAGAAGGCTATCGAGGTCACCCGCGAGGGACTCGAACAGTACGAGAACCCCGTCGTCATGTGGACCGGCGGCAAGGACTCGACGCTCACGCTCTACTTCATCAAGGAGGTCGCCGAGCGGTTCGACCTCGACGTTCCCCCGGCGGTGTTCATCGACCACTTCCAGCACTTCGACGCCATCCACGACTTCGTCGACCGCTGGGCAGACGAGTGGGGTCTGGAGGTCATCTACGCGCGCAACGAGGACGTCGGCGCGTACGCCGACGAGCACGACCTCGAACCGGGCGACGACATCCCCGTCGACGCGCTCGACGAGCAGAACCAGCACCACATCCGGAACCTGCTGGAGTACGAGGACGACGAGTTCCCGTTCCTGCTGGACACCTACGTCGGCAACCACCTGCTGAAGACGGTCGCCCTGAACAACGCGCTGGAGGAGTACGACGTCGACGGCGTCATCTCCGGCGTCCGCTGGGACGAACAGGAGGCCCGCGCCGACGAGACGTTCTTCAGCCCGCGCCACGACCCCGACATCTACCCGCCCCACGACCGCATCCAGCCGATTCTCCAGTTCGACGAGGCCGCGGTCTGGGACGCCTTCTGGAACTTCGTCGTCCCCGACACGGTCGCCGGCTACCCGGACGAGGGCTACGTGCCGGAGTCCGACGACGACCTGCCGAACGACCTCACCCAGGACGACATCCCCGTCTCCCCGAAGTACTTCGCCGGCTTCCGCTCGCTCGGTAGCGAGGTCTCGACCGAGAAGAGCGCCCAGGAACCGGCGTGGCTGCAGGACATCGAGAACACGACCGAGCGCGCGGGCCGCGCCCAGGACAAGGAGGACCTGATGGAGCGCCTGCGCGACCTCGGCTACATGTAACCGTCGGCTGCTTCGCTCACTGATTCTTTCGTCGCAGTCCGTCGCTTCGCCAGGCGCACCGCCGCCCGATGCCGTTCACACCGCGGTACCTGTCGCTGCGATGTCTGTTCGTCGTGGACGTGCGTGAAGCCTCGTTGGCACCGGCGAACGGGGTAGCCGAACGTGGTGGCCGACGACGCACCTAAAATAATCACGAACAAGACCTTTATTCCTCGTCGTTGTAGCCGGTTGTCATGATGGACGACGATGCCGCTAGCGTGATTGACGACACAGTTGCACGGGTCGACTCATCGGACGGCGCACCGTCGCGTACCTCCAGCTCCCTCCGCCCGACGCTTACCGTCGAGAACGCGACCAGTTGCCCCGGTCTGTCGCCTCGTGGACCTCCCGTCGCGGACCGACCGAACCGCGTCGAAACGTCGGGACAGGACTTCGCCTCCGGTCCGTCGTCTTCGGGTCGTTTCGCCGGGGACCTGCCGTCACGGCGGCGCTCCGACGAAGGCAGGCCCGAACGCTGCTTTCCTGGAATATTTGGCACGGAGGTGATGATAAACTTAATGCGAGCGTACAGTGACGTCTCCCATATCGCAGAGACCTCAACTACGGCACAGCCATGACACTGACTGATCCGGAGCGTGACCGCCCGTCGGACCTCGACGAGAGTCAGATTCACAACGTCCTCCGCAACGAGCGTCGGCGTCGGACCATCGAAGCGCTCCGGGAGAACGACGGGACGTTTACGGTGGACGAACTCGCCGAACACATCGCAACGCTGGAGAGCGACGAGTCGCCCGCCCCGCGGAAGGTGCGCAAGAGCGTCTACGTCTCCCTCCACCAGACCCATCTACCGAAACTGGACGACCTCGGCATCGTCGAGTACGACCAGCAGTCGAAGGAGCTACGGCTCACCGAACGCGCACAGGAGGTGGAGGTGTACATGGAGGTGGTCCCCGAGAACGACGTGTCGTGGCCGGTCTACTACCTCGGACTCGGCCTGCTGGAACTGCTGGCGCTGGCCGCCAGTTCGCTCGACCTGTTCGCGGTCGAGGCCGTGTCGTTCCGCCTGTTCGCGTGGGGTTTCCTCGTGCTGTTCATCTGCTCGGCGGCCTACCACACCTACGTCGGTCGCGACGACAAATTGTGGCCCTAGCCGATGTACCGGAGGTCGTCGTCGGCGCCGAGACCGCCGGCCTGCTGGGTCTCCATCTCCTCGATCTTGTTGACGACGTCCTCCATCTCGTCGGCGCGCTCCTCCAGCGACTCGAAGTCGACCTCGAACCCGACGACGTCCTGGAGCACCTCCAGCACCGCCTGCGCGCTCTTGGGGTCGACGAGGTAGCCGCTCGTCTCCCCCATCAGGCAGGTCGCCTCGACCCCGCGGCGGTCGCCGAGACCGAGCAGGAGGCCGCTCGTGCCGACGATGCCGCCTGCCGGTTCGTCCTCGCGGAACTCGACGCCGACGTCCTCCAGTTCCGAGACGAACTCCCCGGTCGTCGCAGCGCCGAGGACGGCGTACTCGTCGATGAGTTCGCCCGTCGGGACGCCGCCGAGCGCGAACACGCGCTCGACGCCGAAGTCCGCGGCGACGTCGAGGAAGGCGTTCGTCAGCCGGTAGTGGCCGACGTTGTCCTGGGCCTGGTGGTCGCCGGTCAGCACGAGCACGTCCTGCTCGCCCAGCGTCAGCGCGTAGAACTCGGCACAGACGAGTTCGGCCGTGCCGTCCTCCTCGATGCCCACCTGCGGCGGCAGGTGTTCGGAGTACACCCGACGGACGAGCTCGTTCTCCCGCTCCTCGAGGAGATGCTCGACGACCAGTTTGCCGACGTGGCCCACGCCCGGCAGACCCTCGATGAGCACCGGATCCTGCAGCTCCGGGTCCGCGACGATATCGATGTCAACTTGGTCCATGGGGTTACTCGTGGGTGCCCCGCTTAAGAGCGCGTCGGTACTCTCCGTACGGATCGGCGGGGTCGAACGGAGCGGGGGCGCTGTTGACGGCGTCCGCTCCGCAGTCGGGACAGGTGTCAGAAAGGGTGTACACCGGGCGGTCATGTTCCGTCTCCCACGCGGAACACACCCGGATGTCGGATTTCATTCCTCTTCGGTGCGTCGGTCGCGGTGGTACTCGGCGGTGCCACCCTGCTCGGCGATGACCGACTCGGCGCGGGCCGCGCTCGCCTCGAGCTGCGACTCGGCGGTCTTGTAGTTCGGCGCTTTCACCCGGATGCGGTACTCGGGCGCGCCGACGTACGTCACGTCGAGTTCGACCTCGTCGGGAACGTCGCCGTTCCCCTCGGCCGCCTTGAGGGCGTCCTTGATGGCGTCGACGCCGTCCGTCGCGGGGTTCTCGAGGTCGACGTACCCCGTCACGGTGACGTACGGGACGGAGACGTTCTCGCGGGCGGTCTCGACGAGCGAGTCGACCTCGTCGTCGTCGAGGTCGGTCGGCGAGAGCGCTTCGGGGCCGTGGATGGCCGCCTGCTCGAAGCCGTCGTAGATGCTGCCGAACTCCGAGAGGAGTTCGTTGGCGACGCGCGAGTACTGCTCGTCGCTCATCTCCTCGCCGAACGCGAGGGTCATCCACTTGTCGGCCTTCTGCTCGTTCTTCCAGTCCTGAATCTTGTCGCTGCGCTGGTGTTCGTTGACGTCCTTCAGCGAGAGGTCGATCTGCTGGGACGACTTGTCGACGTCGAGCACCTTGCAGACGACCGTCTGACCCTCGCTGACGTGGTCGCGGACGTTCTTGATCCAGCCGCTGGCGACCTCGCTGACGTGGATGAGCCCGCGCTTGTCCTCGTACTCCTCGAGGTCGACGAAGACGCCGAAGTCCTCGATCTCGTCGACCTTGCCGACGACGAGTTCACCGGTGTCGGGCCAGCCACTGTACTTCATCGGGATTCCACGGTCTCCAGGATGTCGCCGTCGATGTCGGCCTTGCCGCCGGTCGGCGAGACGAGGCGGTGGCCGCAGACGACGCAGTTGACCTCCTCGGCGGCCTTGCCGAAGACGGTCTGTTCGTTCTCACAGTCCGGGCACTGGACCTTGTAGAAGCTTCCTGCCATGATTTACTCCTGGAACTCCAGGCGGCCGGCGCGCCATCCCTCGCGCATGTGGGCGCCCCCACATTCGCTGCAGCGGTACTTCAGGTGGGTCTTCTTCGTGGGCTTGTTCCCACTCGGAACCTTCGAGAAGCCACCGGCGTTCCCGATGACGCTCGTGCCGCGCTTCTGCTGGCGGGCGTTCCACTTCATGCCCGTCTGGCGGCCACTCCGGACCTTCTCGACCTCGTGTTCGTGGTGTTCGTGACAGTGCGGACAGTACGTGTTGAAGCGGCGTGGCATCTGCATAGAGTATCGACCTTACGGTGAGATTGCGCGTCGGGGCTTAAAACCCGTTTGGTTTCGCACGTCGGGCGACCCCCGGCTGACGGCCGGACGGGAGTCGCCTGGGTCGTTCCCGCTCCCTCTGCCTACGCCGGTGCGTCGACGTGCGCCGTCTCGACCTCCGGGCAACCTGCTCCTCGAGCGACGGCCTCGTGTCACCCGCCCGCGTGGGACCCTTCGAAGCGCTTAATTGACCGCCTTCCGAACCGGCGGGTATGAAGCGGCTCATCATCCACGGTGACCCCGGAATCCGCAAGAACGCGGTCATCGACTACGACGGCGGCGAGCGCGTCTGCTTCTCGATCAGCCGCCAGGGCGACTGGCACGGCCCGGACGAACCGCAGCTCTGGTGCGTCATCGGCACCGAGGACGAGCGCGAGGACTTCGAGCGCCGGAACTACGTCCCCCACTGGCTCGATACCGAGTCCATCGACGCCGAGGACGTCGAGGTCGTGCGCCGCGCCGACGAACTCGCCGTCTCGTAATTCGCCGCCACATTTTCTCGCCGCTCGATTTTCACCGGTCAGAACGCTGAGCGCTGCTGACGACGAACGTTTGCGCCGAGAAACCAATCCGGAAGCGCGGGCTACTGCGGGATGTACCAGCTGTAGATGTGGTTGAGCATCAGGTACGTGACGACGCCGAGCGTGAGCGAGAGGATCCACGACCCGGCGGCGATGCGGCCGACCCGCCTGTGGGCGGTGTCCCGGAGTTCGCTCGGGGAGTGGGTGAGCCCCAGCACGAGCGCGTACAGGACCACCGGCACCGCGACGACCGAGAGCAGGATGTGGACCGCGAGCATCAGGAGGTAGGCGTAGTAGACGACGCCGTCGACCGTGATGTGCTTCTCGCCGCCGCTCCCGCCGACCTTGACGAGGTACAGCGCCAGGAAGACGAGGATGAGCGCGAACGAGGTGAGCATCGCCGCGCGGTGCTTGCCAACCTCGCCCTTGCGGATCCAGTACCAGCCGAGGACGAGCGAGACGGTCGCGACGCTGTTGACGACCGCGATGGCGTCGGAGAGCAGGTTCACCGTCTCGATGCCGATGGAGGGGTAGATGGGCAGGACGCCAGCGAACGTCCCCAGCACGAGGACGTACCCGACCACCGACAGGAGCGCGGTGACCTTCAGCGGGTTCTCGCGAGCGCGCTGTCGTGCGTTCGCTGTGGCCATGTCGCCCGCTTGGGACCGACGGCCCAAGTGCGTTCGCTTTCTCGATTCCGGGCGCTTATTGGCACGGGGGCACTGGATTCGGCCATGGACGCGGCGCTGGGGCCACCGGAGAAGATGGCCGAGCAGAGCGACGAACTGACACCGATGATGTCCCAGTACTTCGAACTCTGCGAGCGATACGACGACTCGCTCGTGCTCTTTCAGGTGGGCGACTTCTACGAGACGTTCTGCGAAGCGGCCGAAATCTCCGCACGCCTGCTCGAGATAACGCTCACGCAGCGCGAGGACAGCACTGGCGAGTACCCGATGGCGGGCATCCCCATCGACAACGCCGAGTCGTACATCGAGACGCTGCTCGACGCGGGCTACCGCGTCGCCGTCGCGGACCAGGTCCAGGACCCCGAGGAGACCACCGGCGTCGTCGACCGGGCGGTCACCCGCGTCGTCACGCCCGGGACGCTCACCGAGGACGAACTGCTCGACACCGACGACAACAACTTCGTCGCCAGCCTCGCCCGCGGTGACGGCTACGGCATCGCCGTGCTCGACGTCTCGACGGGCGACTTCTACGCCACCACGGTCGAGACCGGGGACGCGGCGGCCGACGAACTGAGCCGGTTCGGTCCCGCCGAAGCCATCGTCGGCCCCGACGCCCCGACTGACCCCTTCGCCCCCGACTGCACGGTGTCGGCGTACGACGAGACGGCGTTCGAGCGCGACGCCGCGAGCGACCTCGTCGCCGACTACTTCGGCCCGCCGGAGCGACTGCTCGCGACCGACGCCGAGGTACAGGCCTGCGGCGCGCTCCTCGCATACGCCGAGTACGCCCGCGGCGGCGCGACCGACGACGAGGACGCCCGCCTCGACTACCTCAACCACCTCACCCGCTACGACCCCCGGTCGTACGTGCTGCTCGACGCTGTCGCCCTCCAGAGCCTCGAACTGTTCGAACCGCGCGCGGTCCACGGCCACGAGGACGCCACCCTCGTCGGCGTCCTCGACGAGACGGCGTGCGCGCTCGGCAGTCGGACGCTCAAGGACTGGCTCCGGCGGCCGCTGCTCGACCGCGACCGCATCGAGGCCCGCCTCGACGCCGTCGAGGAGTGGACGGAACTCGTCCGCGCCCGCGAGACGGTCCACGACCTGCTCCGGGACGTCTACGACGTCGAACGGCTCATCTCGCGCGTCGCCCGCGGCCGGGCGAACGCGCGGGACCTCCGGTCGCTGAAGGCGACGCTGGACGTCGTCCCCGACGTCGCCGACGCGATGGCCGACGTCGAGTCGGCCAAACTCCGGTCGCTGCGCGCCGACCTCGACGAGATGGCCGACGTCCGCGACCTGATCGGCCGCGCGATCCAGACGGAACCCCCGATCGAGGTGACCGAGGGCGGCGTCATCCGCGAGGGGTACGACGACGAGCTCGACGCCCTCCGCGAGACCGAGCGCTCGGGCAAGCAGTGGATCGACGCCCTCGAACAGCGGGAGCGCGAGCGCACCGGCATCGACTCGCTGAAGGTCGGCTACAACCAGGTCCACGGCTACTACATCGAGGTCACCGACCCCAACCTCGACCGCGTGCCCGACGACTACACCCGCCGGCAGACGCTGAAGAACTCCGAGCGATACGTCACGCCCGAACTCAAAGAGCGCGAGGACGAGATCGTCCGCGCCGAGCAGCGCGCCGACGACCTGGAGTACGACCTGTTCCGGGAGGTCCGGGAGGCGGTCGCCGCCGAGTCCGAGCGCGTGCAGGCGCTCGCGGACGCGCTCGCCGAACTCGACGTCCTCGTCGCGCTCGCCGAGGTGGCCGCGAAGCACGGCTATTCGCGCCCGGAGGTCGGTGGCGACGGCATCCACGTCCGCAACGGCCGCCACCCCGTCGTCGAGCGCACCGAGTCGTCGTTCGTGCCGAACGACACCCACCTCGACGACGACGCGCTCGCGGTCATCACCGGGCCGAACATGAGCGGGAAGTCGACGTACATGCGCCAGACGGCGCTCATCGTGCTGCTGGCGCAGGTTGGCAGCTTCGTCCCCGCCGACGAGGCGGAGGTGAGCCTGGTCGACCGCGTGTTCACCCGCGTCGGCGCGAGCGACGACATCGCCGGCGGCCGCTCGACGTTCATGGTCGAGATGACGGAACTCGCCGACATCCTCCGCAGTGCTACCGAGGATTCCCTCATCCTGCTCGACGAGGTCGGCCGCGGCACCAGCACCGCCGACGGGTTCGCCATCGCGCGCGCCGTCACCGAGCACGTCCACGACGAGATCGGCGCGAAGACACTCTTCGCGACCCACCACCACGACCTCACGGAGGTCGCGGCCGACCTGCCGAACGCCGTCAACCTCCACTTCTCGGCCGACCAGCGGGACGGCGACGTCGTCTTCGATCACAACGTCGCGCCCGGCGCGACCACCGCGTCCTACGGCGTCCAGGTCGCCCGCGAGGCCGGTGTCCCGGAGCGCGTCGTCGAGCGCTCGACCGCGCTGCTCGACGCGGTCGAGGACGACGACGCTGATGCGGGTGGCGAGGAGGACGTTGAGGTGCCGACCAGACGCGACTCGCCCGCTGACGACGGATCGTCATGGGAGACTTCCGACGCTCTCGACGCCGACATCGCCGCCCGCCTCCGCGAGGTGGACGTGGCGACGATGACGCCGCTGGAGGCGATGAACGAACTCGCCGAACTGAAACGCGAGGTCGAGTAGTCTACGGCTCCAGCGAGACGAACTCCAGGCCGTTCTCCGCGAGCAGGCGGCGAGCGCGCTCGGTCACGGAGGGCGCGACGAGGATGCCGCGGACCGCCGCCGCCGCGTGCAGTTCGCGTTCGAGCGCGTCGACGTACCGCGAGAGCTGTCCGACGGCGTCCGGGCCGACGCGCCGCCGCTTCAGTTCGACGACGGTCGTCGTCCCGTCGGCGTCCGTCCCGTAGATGTCGACCGCTCCGGCCGGCGTCTCCCGCTCCGTCGCGAGCGGGCGGAACCCGGGTTCCACGAGCGCGGGGTCGTCGAGGATGCGCTGCCGGAGGTCCTCTTCGGTGCCCGACAGCGACAGGTCGTTCGCGTCGGTCACGTCGAACGCCGACGCCTGCGCGACGCGCTCGAACGCCACCACGAGCGCCTCGTCGGGCGTCGTGCGTTCACTGCGGACCAGTAGCTCGTCGTCCCGCATCGCGGTGGTGAGCGTCGCGCCCGGCGGCTGCCAGTTGACCGGCTGGTGGCCCTCCTCGGTGTGGACGAGTGCGGTTCCGTCGGGCTTGAGCACGACGAGTCGGTCGCCCGGACCCAGGTGGCTGCTCGCCCGGCCGTCGTACTCGACGGTGCAGCGGCCGAACACGGTCACGAGGTCGCCGCGCTCGACGGCGGCGGCGACGTGGTCCTGCGTCTCCGCGAGCGTGGGCGACAGGAGCGTGGCGGGGGCGTCCGAACCCTCGATGGACGTCACTGCCGGCGGTAGGTGGCCCGGCGTAATAAGCCGCCCGTCAGCAGACTGGGCGACGCTGTCGTCGGACTGCTCGTCCCAGCGGGCGTCGTCCGTTCACCCGACGGGTATCACCTCCCGACGGTCGCCGGTCCACTCGGTCACGCGGGCGGCGAGGCACACGACTGCCTCGCGTTCGGAGAGCGCTCCGCGCGCGACCACGTCGTGGACGACGGCGCGGGTCGCACGGAACCACCGGCGGACCCGGCGCGCGTCCGCCGGCGAGTCGACGGCGACGAGCGCGCCGGCGTCGACGTCGCTGTCGAGCGTCGGGCCGAACCACAGCGGCAGGTACGCCGTCACGACCCACGCCAGCGTGACGACGTACAGCGCCTCGAACTCGCGGACGTCGACGTGGTCGGGCAGGTCGTCGAACGCCACGGCGCGCGCCCTCGGCGTGGGGTCGACGCGGGGCGTCCACCCGTTCCGCTGCCGGTCGGCGAACGGCGTCGCGGGGGTTATCTCCCGCTGGAGCGCGAGCCCCGCCGCGCCCCAGTGCGCGTAGTGGACGTCGTAGCGGCCATCGGGTCGCTCGTAGGCGACGAGTGCTCGGTGTCCCACGGCGGCGACGCATGGTCCCGCGATGGTACAAAAAGGTCCGGACGGTCACTCCGGTCTGCGGTGAGCGTGACCGGGGTAGTCCCGCTCGAAGCGCTCCTCGATCTCGCGCTCGCCGAACTCGATGACGACCGGCCGCCCGTGCGGGCAGGCGTATGGGTTCTCGCAGTCGTCGAGCGCCGCGAGCAGGTCCACGACGTCGCCCTCCCGGAGCGAGGTGTTGCCGGTGACCGAGGGATAGCAGGCCAGGTCAGAAAGCAGGGCGTCGGCGGTCGCCGACACGGTGGACTCCCCGCGCTCGTCGGGGTCCGTCGAGACGAACTCGCTCAACACGTCGCGGAGCAGTTCGGGGTCGAGCGTCTCGCCGAGGACCGCCGGCACCGTCGTCACCTCGACGAGTCGGCCACCGGTCGCGTCGTGCGAACCGTCGCCGTCCGTCGCGTCCTCCTCGGGTACGAGGCCCGCGTGGAACCCAAGCTGCGCCAGCGCGTCGCGGTACTCGTCGAACAGCGCGGCCTCGCGAGCGGTGAGTTCGAGTTCGACCGGGTCGGCGAGCACCTGCGTCGTCGTCTCGCCGGCGAACTGCTCGCAGAGGCGCTCGTAGTTCACCCGCTCGTCGGCGGCGTGCTGGTCGACGAGCACGAGGCCGTCCGGCGTCTCCGCGACGACGTACGTGTCGTGGAGCTGTCCGAGCACCCGCATCGGTGGCAGTCGGTCGAACTCGGTCGTCGCCCCGCCGGGCGCGTCGCCGAGCGTCGCCGTCTCCGTCGCCGGCTGGAACTTCCGCGAGGGGTCTCCGGCGGTGCGGGCGTCGGTTGAGGTGGCCGCCATCGCCGGTCTCTCGTCGGCCGCCGCTTCCGCGGTGGCCGGCTCCGATTCGCCGTCGGTCGATGCCGCCGTTCCGTCGGCGGTCGATCCGTTCGGCCTCGCGTCCGTCGCGTGACCGTCGGTGGACCGACCAGTCCCGGATCCGGCCGACGGCGGTCCGTCGAGCGTCCGGTCGTCGGAGGCGGCGGCGTCCGACGTGGTCGGCGTCGGATCTCGCCCCGCCTGCGTCGACTCGTTCGCAGACGGCCCGTCCGACCCGGTCGCGGACGACACCTCGTCCATGCCCGGACGGGTGCTCGCGGTCGTCGAGTCCTCTGGCGCGTCGGCGGCGTCACCGGTCGACTCGACGGGAGCGTCGGTCGCAGCGTCGCCGTCTGCACCGAGTTTGGACTGTTCGTGGGTCGGTGCGTCGGCATTTGTGTCGCGCTCGGGGGCGACGTCGGCCTCGTCGGGCGCCGACCGTCCGCGCGGCGCGGACGAGCGGACGAGGCCGTGGTCGAGCAGGGCCGCTTCGACGGCGTCGTGCACGGCGTCGCGGACGGCGCCCTCCTCCTCGAACCTGACCTCCATCTTCCTGGGGTGAGCGTTGACGTCCACCTGGTCGCCCGGGAGGTCGACGAACAGCACCGCGAAGGGGTAGCGGTCGGGTGCGAGCTGGTTGCCGTACGCTTCGAGGACGGCCTCGCGGACTGCCGCGGAACGAACGTAGCGGCCGTTGACGTAGGTGGAGACGTACTCTCGGCTGCTGCGGGTCGTCTCGGGGTGGCTGACGTGGCCGGAGACGGTGACGGTTCCGTCGTCCGTGCCGCCCTCCACGGGAATCATCGCCTCGGCGACCTCGCGGCCGTAGACCGACAGGACGGTCGACTGGCGGTCGCCGCGGCCGGTCGTCGCGAACACCTCCCGGCCGTCGTGGGACAGCGAGACGGCGACGTCGGGGTTCGCCAGCGCGTAGCGCGTCACGACCCGGTTGACCCGCGAGAACTCCGTCGATTCGGTCTTCAGGTACTTCTGGCGGGCGGGCGTGTTGAAGAAGAGGTCCTCGACCTCGACCGTCGTCCCCTCGGGACAGCCGGTCGGCCCGACCGCCTCCAGGTCGCCGCCGACCAGCCGGAGCTCCGTCCCGCGGTCGCCGCCGCGAGGTTTGGTCCGGATGGTCGTCCGGGACACCGCGCCGATGGTGTACAGCGCCTCGCCGCGGAACCCCAGCGTCGCCACGCCGGACTCCAGGTCGTCCACGTCGCGTATCTTGCTCGTCGTGTGCTCTCTGACCGCGGCGCGGGCGTCGGCCTCGGTCATCCCGACGCCGTCGTCGCGGACGACGATGCGCTCCGTACCGCCGGCCTCGACTGCGACGTCGACCCGGGAGGCGTCGGCGTCCAGGCTGTTCTCTATCAGTTCCTTCACGACGCTGGCGGGACGTTCGACGACCTCGCCCGCCGCTATCTGCTGGACGGTCCGCTCGTCCAGCTCGCGGATGTCGGTCTCCGCCCGCTGTGCGTCCGCCGGGTCGTGGTCCCCCTCGCTCATCCCTCGAAACGTGTCCCCGTGCCGTCTTCAAGCTTGGCACACCGACCGATTGCACGGGTCGAACGACGCGCAGTGGGGCGATTTTCTCCTCCATCGAGGCCACCACGTTTACACTGGTCCACGCCGTCGAACACGTGACGATGACATCGCTTACTGACACGCTCGACGAACTCATCCCGGGCAACCACGTCGAGGTTACCCTGCACGACGGGACCACGATGGAAGGGCCGGTCAGCCCCGTCGACTACCTGCCCGACGACCGGTTCCGGATCGAGATCAGCCCCGGTGAGAACTCGATTCGGCGCTGCGAGATCAGTGCCCGGTACGTCGACGGGGAGTGGGAGACGCCGGAGGTGCGCCACTACAGCCTCGGCGACGACGACTGGACCGTCGCCGGCGCGCTCGACGACATGCGCATCAGCCGGTAGGTATCCGCACGACGCCGGGGTCGTTTTACGCGTCGGACCCTAACTCCTCTCGTGGAGAACGACAGTACAGACCGTGGCGTCCGTCCGCTCGTGAAACATATCCTGACCGGTTTTGCCATGCTCGCGATAGCGTGGGCGATAAGCAGGATTCGATAACCGCCGGGCCACCGTAGCGGACGACGACGTCTTCGCACCGGGGACGCCGTCTTCGCGACGGGAGGCAACGTTTCCGAACAGCGAGTGACGACACCCATTCGACGACAGCGAGTGACGACCCTCCTTCGAGGTGCCGTCGGGAGAGTCGGGGGAAACTGCGCTGTGATAGCACAGAAGACATTTAGCACAGAAGACAGTACCGGCGAGCGATGCCCTCCAGCAACCGCCGCCGATTCCTCGGCGTTGCCGGCACCGCTCTCACCGGTCTCGCTGGGTGCGCCGGCGACCTCACGACAGACTCCGACGGAACGACGACCGAAACGTCGACCACGGACACGACCACGCCGACCGATACGTCGACGACCAGCGACGGAACGTCGACCACTTCGGAACCCGAATCCTCCGAACGGACGATCGGCGACGTGGTCGTCGACGTGACGGACGCGACCGTCCGGAAGGCGGTCGCGTACGAATCGGCGATGGGTTCAGGTGGCGTCATCGCGCCGGACGGCCAGCAGTTCGTCGTCGCCGCCGTTCGAAGTGGAACGACGTCCGAGACGAACGCCACGGGCGCGCCGTCGTACGACAGTTTCGACCTCGTCGTCGACGGCGAGACGTACTCACCCATCTACGTCGAGGACCGGACGACGGGCGGGAACACCACGTCGCTCGCCGGCCGCGGCGAGATTCCCTACGATAGTCCCTACGCGAACAGTTACGAGGTCGGCTGGGTCGCCTTCGAACTGCCGTCGCCGGTCGACGCGAGCGCCGTCGCCGTCCGCTGCCGGTACGGCGGCGAGACGGCCGAGTGGACGCTCTCGGACGACCAGGTCGACGCGCTCGGTCGCCCCGCGCCCGAGTTCGAACTCCGGTCGTTCGAGGCGACCCCGAACGAGTCGTCGGTCGACATCTCGCTCGTCGTCGAGAACGTCTCCGAGACGGACGGCCGGTTCCTCGCCGCCGTCTACTGGCCCACCGCTCGCATCGCCGACGACGACGAGTCGACCATCGTCGACCGCTCCGTCGACGCCGGCGGTCGCGTCGAGTGGACGCAGACGTTCGACACGGAGTACGCTGGCGGCGGGGACTCCGAAGGCGATACCGACGCGGTGACCGCGAGCGTCGACGGCCCCGTCACCGCCGAGCGGACGGTCGAACTCGACTCCGGGACGACCACCAGCAACTGATCGCCGGAACGTTTCCTCACTTCCTCACTTCTTCACCCGGAACGCGTCGTCCCGCCGTCACGGCACGCCCAGACCCCGACGGACTGCGACTGCGCCCGGTCCTCCGTCGCGTAGAACCGCTCACCCTTCTCGAAATCGCTGTCGTAGACCCGGGCGTAGCCCTCCTCGACGAGTCGGTGGTTGAACAGCCGCCCGTCGTGGTGGACGTACACCAGCAGGCGGCCGTAGCCGCCGCGGCGTCCCTCGTTCTCGTCGAAGGTGATCCGGACCTGCTCGCCGGCGAGGCGGTCACGGGCGAACGAACTCGCCCTGTCGCCCCACGTCCGCAGACACTGCACGCCGTCGCTCGTCTCCGGGACGCCCTCGAACTCCGCCGGAGTGGACTCGGCGTGGACCTCGGGGGTGTCGACACCGAGCAGGCGCGCCGTCTCGCGGGTGTCGTTCGCGTACGCTATCTCGACCGTGTCGCCGTCGACCACCTCGACGACGGTGGCGACGGTTCCGTTGGTCGCTCCGTCTGCGTCGTTCGTCCCGGTCGCAAGCGTCGACTCGGTGGTTCCCTTCGTCGGCCAGGGGTCCGCCCCGTCGAAGTTCGCGCACCCGGCGAGCACGACGAGGGCGGCGAGTCCGACGGCGAGCGCAGCGGCACGACCATTCATCGCGTTCGGTCTCGGATGCGCGGGAGAAAAGGATTGGGTGTCGGTCGAGGGACCCGCCGACCGTTACGCGTCGTCACCGTCGTACCACTCGCTGCGGAGCAGTCCGTACTGGATACCGTCGACGTACTCGCCGTCGACGAACCGGTCCTTGCGCGTGCGGCCCTCCTCGGTGAACCCGAGCGACTCCAGCAGGCCGCGCGAGGCGTCGTTGAATGCGTAGGCGCCGGCGCCCACTGCGGGGTGTTCGTACGTCCGGAAGACGTAGTCCACGACGAGGGAGACGGCCTCCTTCCCGTAGCCCTCGCCGTGGACCTCGGGAACGAGCCAGTAGGCGAGGTCCGGCCGCCGCCACGCGGCGTCCTCGACGGTCGCTGCCCCGATGGGCCGCACGTCGTCCCCGTCGGGCTGGCCGGGCCCGGCGTCATCGTCTTCGAGGCAGACCAGGAAGTGGTCCTTTCCCTCGTCCTCGTTCCACGATTCGATCTCGTCCTGGTTCTTCAGTTGCGTCCCGAGCGGGTAGCGGATCTCCGGGTTGGCGAACGCCCGCTGGAGGAACGGGACGTCTTCGCTCTCGACCGTCCGCAATGCGACGCGCTTGCCGCTCGCGACTCGTGCACCTGGCATAGCTACTGCGATTCCGTTACCCGGCAAATGCTTTCTGTATCACCGCGAACAGGTCCGGCCGGGGTCATCTGATGTCGCGGTCAGCCAAACTGGTCAGACCGAACGGTCTGGACCGTGCACTACGCTTTCCGAACGCAGTGGTCGACGGCCCGAACGACGAGACGCGTAATCAGGACCTTCCCGTTCTCGGTCGGAACGTGGTGGCTTCGCGCAGTCGCCCGGTGGTCGTTACCGGGTTTCTACCTTGCCGTCGGGAGCGTCCGACGCGGGGTCGCTGCGCCGTTCCGCCAGCATCCCGCCGACGGCACCGAACGCGACGGGGTAGCCGAATCCGAAGAAGATCGTCGAGAGTCCCGCGGGCGTGGCGGTGACCGATGCGGTCGCCGCGCTCGCGTCGAAGACGAACGCGCCGAGGACGAACGCCGGGACGTATCCGACGGCGACGCTCGCCCCGGCGTTCCGTACGCCGTTCGCACCGAACGTCGACCCGCTGCGGACGACGAGGTAGCCGGAACCGAGCAGGAGCAGCGGCGGCAGGAGGTACAGTGCGAGGAGCGGGCCGCCGAGCGAGGAAAGGAGGTTGCGGTTCGTGAGATGCGCCATCCCGTTCACCGCGTCGGCAGTCGGGAGACTCGTCGGGACGAAGTGCGCGTTGTAGAACAACCAGCCGTTGACGACCCACGACGGCGACTGGGAGCCGAGTATCTGCGCGAGCGGGGCGGGGTCAGCGTACTCGCCGGCGATTTCGATGCGCATCACCTCGTCCACGCGACCGCCCGTCACTGCGACGGCCAGGAGGTACCCGAGGACGTACGCGCCGACGCCGAGAGGCGCGGACCGCTTCAGGGGAAGGTCGGTGAACGCCATCGCTACGGATTTCGCCCTGTCCTGACATAAATTCCCTGCTGGGCGAAGTGGAGATTATCCCTGGCCCGCCGCAAGTGACGCTTTGCCAAGCAGCATCCGGGGGATGCCCGAGCGGCCGTGGCTTCTCGTGACGATGAGGTCGACGTCGTGTTCGTCGCCGAAGTCGGCGACGCCCGTGCGTGGCTGGCCCCCGCAGAAGTGTTCCTCGATGTCGTCTGGTAGCGATGCGAGCGTCGAAAGGAAGAACTCGCTCAGTCGTCGCGTACCTTCGCCTCGATGTCCTCGACCACGTCCGGATTCCGCAGCGTAGAAGTGTCGCCGAGGTCCTCCTCGTTGGCGATGTCCTCGAGGAGGCGACGCATGATCTTCCCGGAGCGCGTCTTCGGCAGTTCCGGCGTGAAGACGACCGCCTCGGGGCGGGCGATGGGACCGATGGCGTCCTCGACGGCCGCGACGATCTCCTCCTCGAACGCCGCGTCGCCTTCCTGGCCGTCCTCGGTGATGACGTAGGCGTAGACCGCCTCGCCCTTCATCTCGTGGTCGCCGCCGACCACGGCGGCCTCGGCGACCCCCTCGACGCCGACGATGGCCGACTCGATCTCCATCGTCCCGAGGCGGTGGCCGGAGACGTTGATGACGTCGTCGACGCGGCCCAGCACCGTGATGTAGCCGTCTTCGTCGACCTTCGCGCCGTCCTCCGGGAAGTACACCCAGTCGTCCGGGTCGTCGGAGTCGGTGTCGGAGTACTCCTCCCAGTACTCGCTGATGTACCGTTCGTCGTTGTTGTAGAGCGTCCGCAGCATGCCCGGCCACGGCTTCTGGGCCGTCAGGTAGCCGGCCTCGCCCGGTTCGACCTCGTCGCCGTTCGTGTCGACGACCTGGACGTCGAGGCCGGGGAGCGGCGGCCCGGCGCTGCCGGGCTTCATGTCCTTCACGCCCGGCAGGGTGGTGACCATCATGCCGCCGGTCTCGGTCTGCCACCAGGTGTCGACGACGGGGCAGTCCTCCCCGCCGATGTGCTTGTAGTACCACTTCCAGGCGCGCGGGTTGATGGGTTCACCCACGGTGCCGAGCAGGCGCAGGCTCGACAGGTCGTGGCTGTCGGGGTACTCCGTGCCCCACTTCATGAACGCGCGGATGGCCGTCGGCGCGGTGTACAGCTGGTCGGCCTCGTACTCCTCGACGATGTCCCAGAGGCGGTCCTTCTCGGGGTAGTCCGGCGTCCCCTCGTACATCATCGTCGTCGTGCCGAGCGCGAGCGGGCCGTAGACGATGTAGGAGTGGCCCGTGATCCAGCCGATGTCGGCCGAGCAGAAGTACGTGTCCTCGGGCTTGATGTCCAGCACGGACTGGGAGGTCCACGCGGCCCACGAGAGGTAGCCGCCGGTGGTGTGTTTGACGCCCTTCGGCTGACCGGTGGTGCCGGAGGTGTACATGAGAAAGAGCATGTCCTCGGCATCCCGCGACACCGGCTCGACCGCCGCGCCGGCCTGCTCAGCGACGAGGTCGCCGTACGCGTGGTGGTTGTCGGCCATCGGGTGGTCGTAGGCGTCGCCGAGGCGGTCGACCACGACCACGTCGGACACTTCGTGGTCCACGCCGGCGAGCCCCTCGTCGGCCTTGGCCTTGTGTTCGAGGTGGTCGCCGCGGCGGTAGTAGCCGTCGGTGGTGACGAGATGCTCGGAGTCGGCCGCGTTCATCCGGGTGGCGAGCGCGTCGGCGGAGAAGCCGGCGAACACCACCGAGTGGGGCGCGCCGATGCGCGCACACGCCAGCATCGCGATGGGCAGTTCCGGCACCATCGGCATGTACATCGTGACGACGTCGTCCTCGCCGACGCCCAGCTCGCGCAGCGCCGCCGCGAACTCGTTGACCTCGCGGTGCAGTTCCTCGTACGTGAAGGTGCGGTTGTCCTCGTCGGTGGGTTCCCCCACCCACTCGATGGCGGCCTCGTCGCCGCGCTCGTCGAGGTGGCGGTCGAGACAGTTCGCCGAGGCGTTCAGCGACCCGCCGGTGAACCACTCGTAGAACGGTGGGTTCGAGTCGTCCAGTACCGTGTCGTACTCCTCGTCCCAGTCGAGGAGGTCGGCGGCCTGCGTCCAGCACCCTGGCCACTCCTCCTCGAACTCCTCGTAGACCGACCCGTCGGCGACGTTCGCCTGTTCGACGAACGATTCCGGCGGTTCGAACCGCTCCTGGTCCGCGAGTCGGGCTTCGAGTTCCACGTCTTGTTCTTCCTGCATGAGCTACGTTCACAGACCGAAGACTGCCATATAAGTGGGGGGACTAACTATCCCAACCGCCGATATTCCAGGAGAAGGAGCGTCGTCGCGTAGGTTGGCGAATCTTTCCGGCGTTCTCGGGTCGTGTTACCACTTCGCTCCGGTCCGCGACGCTAGACAGTTAGTGTCTCTCGGCGTCCAGAAGTACCACCTGGCGTCGGGAAGTACTACTCGGCGTCCGGAACGCCGCGGTCCGGGCCGTCGAGCACGGCGTCGAACACCGTCTGCTGTGCCTTCCGGAGGTGGTTGTGGAGCGTCGGCGACGAGACGTCCATCGAGGCCGCCAGCTCCTCGGCGGTGCTGCCGCGCGGCCACTCGAAGTATCCGGCGAGGTAGGCGGCACGGAGGACGGTCCGCTGGCGGTCGGTGATGCGGTCGAGCACCGTCTGCTGGACGGTGGCCGCGCTCCGCACCGGCTCCTCGACCTCGTGCTTCGAGACCAGGTCCGTCCGCGGGAACGCGTCCTCGACCGCTTCGACGACCCGCCGGACGTCCACTCGCCGCGAGAAGACGCCGGACACGTCGGCGACGCCGCTTTCGACGGAGAGTTCGCGAACGGTGCCGCCGCGCTCGACGAGTATCGACGCCAGCGACTCGCTCGAGACGGCGAACTCGAAGAGCGCCCCGTCGCGGTAGTCGCGGATGAGCCGGGCCTCGTCGACGGCGTCGGTGCCCGACACCCGCTCGAGCACGTCCTCGACCGCGGCCCCGCTGGCCGTGACGAAGTAGAGCAGCGAGTGGTCCTCGACCGGGACGACGCCCTCGAGTTCGAACCGGCAGTCGAGGTCGGCCGAGGCGGCGACGAGGAACACGCCGCGGTCGGTCGTCTGCAGCGAGAGCGCGACGCCGGTGTCGGCCAGCAGCAACTGCTTGCGCGCGATGGCCGTGAGCGTCCGGCCCACGCGGCGGCCGACGTCCGCGAGGAACGTCCGGTCGGCCGCTGCGAACGAGTCGGCGGCGACGCAGAGCAGTCCGTGGACGGTCTCGCTCGACCGCAGCGGTGCGACGGCGTACGAACACCGCGACAGCACGCCTTCGGTCACCGCCTCGACCACGGTCGCGTCGTCCCCGTCGTCGCCCAGATCTACCGCGTCGAACACCGCTTCTGGAACCCCGTCCGCCTGGTCCGGTGCCGCGCTCGTCCGGACGCTGCCGCGCTCGTCGCACACCCAGACGGCGCGATACGGGTCGGCGAGGCGGTCGCAGACGACCCGTTCCGCGTCCTCGCTCGTGGACACCTCGGCGAGCGCCGCGCCCAGTTCGCCGGCGCACGCGAGGAGGTCGTCGCTCCGCGTATCGGTCGTTCCCGCGGCGGTCGCTCCCGCGGCGGTCGCTCCCGCGGCGGCCGGTCCTCGACCGCCGTTGCGTCGCGGTGGCGGGTCGCGTCGCGGCAGGTCACGACGGGTCGGGGCGCGGGCGGCCGCACGACGCCCAGACCCGCCGCCAAGGGCGTCGACGACCTCGTCCGTGGTCGGGTCGTCGAGGTACGGCGCGAGGCTCTGGAGGCTTCCCCACCCGCCGACGGCCTGGACGACCCGCGGGGGGACGCCCTCCTCGACGAGGAGTCGCCGCGCGAAGTGCTGGCGCAGGTCCCGGCAGGTGACGTCCTCCAGGCCGTCGGTCCGGTCGGTAACGTCGTTGACGAGCATCTGGACGCGCCGGGCCGAGACGTCGACGACCGGGTCGTGCCGCCCCACGTCGTTGACGTTCGCGAACTTCCGGAGGTCGTGGGCGACCGCCGGCGGGACGTACGCCTCGCGGGCGTCGCCGTCGCCGTCGGGGACCGCGAGAAGGGTGTGGACCTCGCCGCCGCGTTCGTGCTCGCGGAGGTCCGCCGGACGGACCCGCGGGATCTCGGACGCCCGGAGCCCGACGCGACCCGCGAGCGCCACCACGAGGTCCTCGCGATAGGTCTCGGTCCGGCGCCTGAGCCGCTCGAACTCCGCGGTCGTCAGGTACTCGTCGGCCGTGTCGGCGCCCATATCGTTTCGGATTCTCCCGGGAAAGCGAATAAAAAGTTCGGTACCGTGCCGCCGCTTGCGCCGCTGCGCCGTTCTGGCGGCCCCCTCAACGACGGGGACGGACCGTCCAGTTGCGCCTCCAGGCCCGTCACCGCCACCACCGCCGCTGTCGCTGTCCGGACGGAGCTACCGCCCGACGAATTTCTCCTTCTCCTCGAAAAGCGAAACGATGCTCACCTGTCGACGAGCGATTCGAGTTCGCCGACGACGTCCGGGTTCCGGAGCGCGCTCGTGTCGCCGAGGTCCTCCCCGCTGGCGATGGCGGCGAGGTACCGGCGAACGACCTTGCCGGAGCGGGTCTTCGGGAGCGACGGCGCGAACGTCACCACGTCCGGGACCGCGATGGGGCCGATGGCCTCCTGCACCGCGTCGCGAACGCGCTCGCGGAGCGTCTGGTCCCCCGCGACGTTCGATTCCGGGCTGACGAACGCGTGGATCTCGGACGTCTGCACGGCGGTTTCGTCGGCGCCGACGACGACCGCGGCCTCCGCGACCCCCTCGACGCCGACGATGGCCGACTCGATCTCCGTCGTGCTCAGCCGCCGGTCGGAGACCTTCACCACGTCGTCGGCCCGTCCGAGCAGGTGGAGGTAGCCGTCGTCGTCCCGTACGGCGTTGTCGCCCGTCTCGTAGTGCCACTCGCCGTCGGCGGTCCTGGTGCGGCGCGCGCCCCAGCCGGCGCCCTCACAGAGCGACCGGGCCATCCCCGGCCAGGGGCGGGTGACGACGAGCTGACCCGCCTCGCCGGCGGCGACGCGCTCGCCGAGTTCGTCGACGACGGCCGTCTCGACGCCCGGCAGGCTCTTGCCGACCGCGCCGGGGCGCATCCGGTCGACGCCGGGGAGCGTCGAGAGGACGATGCCGCCCGTCTCGGTCTGCCACCACGTGTCGACGACGGGACAGTCGCCGTCGCCGACGTGGTCGCGGTACCAGTGCCACGCCGTCTCGTCGATGGGTTCGCCGACGCTGCCGAGCAGGCGCAGGCTCGACAGGTCGTGGCCCTCGGGGTGTTCCTCGCCCCACTTCATGAACGCGCGGATGGACGTCGGTGCCGTGTAGAACACGTCGACGCCGTTGCGCTCGATGATCTCCCAGAGGCGGTCGGTCTCGGGATGGTCCGGCGTCCCCTCGTAGAGGACGGTCGTCGCGCCGAGCGCGAGCGGCCCGTAGACGGCGTAGGAGTGGCCCGTGATCCACCCGACGTCGGCCGAACACCAGTGGGTGTCGTCGGGACCGAGGTCGAGCACCGCGTGGCTGGTCCACGCCACGTGAGTGAGGTAGCCGCCGGTCGTGTGCCGGACCAGCGTCGGCTCGCCGGTCGTGCCGGAGGTGTAGATGTAGAAGAGCAGGTCGTCGGCCCCCCGCGAGACGGGGTCGACCGTCGCGCCCTCGTGCTCGGCCACGAGGTCGGCGTACGCGTGGTGGTCGCCCACCGGCCGGTCGTCCTCCAGACGGTTCACCACCACCTGCTCGACGTCGTGGTCCGCAGACACGCAGGCGTTGTCCGCGCGGCGCTTCAGGTCGATGGCGGTCCCGCGGCGGTAGTAGCCGTCGCAGGTGACGAGGTACTCCGAGTCGGCACCCGACAGCCGCGTCGCCAGCGCGTCGGCGGAGAAGCCGGCGAACACCACCGAGTGCGGCGCCCCGATGCGGGCGCAGGCCAGCATGGCGACCGGCAACTCGGGGATCATCGGCAGGTAGAGCGTGACGACGTCGCCCTCGCCGACGCCCAGCTCGCGCAGCGCCGCCGCGAAGGCGTTCACCTCCCCGGCGAGTTCCCGGTAACTGTACGCCCGCGTCTCGCCGAGTTTTCCTTCCCAGGTGATGGCCGTCTCGTCGCCGCGTCCGGCCTCGACGTGGCGGTCGACGCAGTTGTACGAGGCGTTCAGCCGCCCGCCGGGGAACCAGCGGGTCGCCCCCTCGTCGTCGAGCACCGCGTCGAACGGGCGGTCCCAGTCCAGCAGGTCGGCGGCCACAGACCAGCACCCGGGCCATCCTCTCTCCTCGAACGCGTCGCGGTCGGCCGCCGCGACGTTCGCCTGCTCGACGAACGAATCCGGCGGCGTCTCCCACTCGCGCTCGGGGCACGTCTCGTCCGAACTGCTGTCGGCCATTCGTCTCCGATTTCGCGTAAATAGGGAAAAACGTTCGCCTCTCGTGGGGGTCGCGCCTGCCCGAACTACTCCGCGTCCTCCAGCTCCGACTGCCACTCCTGTATCCTCGACAGCGCCTCGACGGGCGTGAGCTCGTTCACCGACGCGTCGAGCACGTCCGACAGCACCGCCTCCTGCTCGGGCGTGAGTGTCGTTCCGTTCGCGTCGTCCGTCGAATCCTCGTCGTCCGTCGACCCTGAGTTGTCCGTCGCGTCCACCGATTTCTCGTCGCCGCGCCGGTCGAACTGCCCCGATTCGAGGTCGAAGACGACCTGCTGGGTTCCGCCGTCGCTCCCGCCGCGCACGTCGATGGCCTCGTCCTCGCGGAGCCGCCGGAGGACGTCCTCGGAGCGCTCGACCACCGGTTCCGGGACGCCGGCGAGGTCCGCGACGTGGATGCCGTACGAGCGGTTCGTCGGCCCCTCCTCGACCGTCCGGAGGAAGGTGACGTCGTCGCCGGAGTCGTCCGCCGCCACGTGGACGTTCCGGACGCCCGGGAGGCTGTCGGCGAGGTCCGTCAGCTCGTGATAGTGGGTGGCGAACAGCGTTTTCGCGCCGATTTCGTTGACGATGTACTCGGTCGCGGCCCACGCGATGGAGATGCCGTCGTAGGTCGCAGTCCCCCGTCCCACTTCGTCGAGGACGACCAGCGAGTCCTCGGTGGCGGAGTGGAGGATGTTCGAGAGCTCCTGCATCTCGACCATGAACGTCGAGCGGCCCTGCGCGAGTTCGTCGAGCGCGCCGACGCGGGTGTAGATGCCGTCGACGAGGCCGACCGTGGCTTCGTCGGCGGGGACGAAGCTGCCAACCTGCGCCAGCAGGACGATGAGCGCCGTCTGGCGCATGTACGTCGACTTCCCGCTCATGTTCGGCCCGGTGACGACGAGGAAGTCGCGGTCCCCGCCGGGCGGCGACCCCGCGTCGCCCATCCGGACGTCGTTGGGGACGAACTCGGTCGTCTGCTCGACGACGGGGTGGCGGCCCTGCCGGACGTCGAGGCCGTCGTCGACGAGGTCCGGGGGCACCCAGCCGTTCTCGACGGCGTGGACGGCGAAGCTGGCGAGCGCGTCGAGTTCGGCGAGCGCGCGGCCGACGTCCTGCAGCAGTTCGGCGCGCTCGGCAACACGTTCGCGCAGTTGCTGGAACAGTTCGTACTCCAGGTCGCCGCGGCGCTCCTCCAGGCGGAAGATCTCGCGCTCGCGCTCCCGGAGTTCGTCGGTGACGTACCGCTCGGAGTTCTTCAGCGTCTTGACGGCCTCGTACTCGTCGGGCACCTGGTCGGTCTCCGACTGGCCGACCTGGAGGTAGTAGCCGTCGGTCTTGTTGCGGTCGACCTGGAGGTGGGTGATGCCGGTCCGCCGCTTCTCGCGGTCGGCGAGGGTGTCCATCCACTCGCGGTGTTCCTCGTACTGGGCGACGACCTCGTCGAGTTCGTCGTCGTACCCCCGGCGGAGGAGGCCGCCCTGCGTGACGGTGTTCGGCGGGCCCTCCGCGAGCGCCGCCGCCAGTTCGTCGTGCAGCGCGGCCGCGGCGTCGCGGTCCGGACGGTCGACCACGTCGGCGAGCGGGGAGTCGCCGAGCGTCGGGTCGGCCGCGACGGCGTCGGCGAGGTCGGGAAGGACGGCGAGCGTGTCCCGTACGCGCAGCAGGTCCTGGGCGTCGGCGCTGCCGTGGACCGCCCGGCTCGCCAGCCGTTCGGGGTCGTAGACGTCGTCGAGCGTCTCGCGGACGCGTTCGCGGGCGAGCGCCGCGTCGGCGAACGCGGCGACGCTCGCCTGCCGCCGTTCGAGGAGGTCGAGCGAGCGCCGGGGGCGCTGGAGCCACTCCTTCAGCAGGCGCTTTCCCGGACTCGTCACCGTGTGGTCGACCGTGGCGAACAGCGACCCCTCGCTGTCGCCCTGCATCGTTTCGGTGAGTTCGAGGTTGCGCTGGGTCGTCGCGTCGAGTTCGACGTGGTCGTCCGGCCGGTACTGCTGCAGGCGCGTCATCGACTCCCTGACGCCCGTGCCGGTCGTCTCGACGTAGTCCAGCACTGCGCCGGCCGCCTGGACCTCGGGGACGTCCTGGCCGCGGTCGGCGTCGAGACCGAGGCTGGCCAGCGTCTCGGCGCCGAACTGCTCGCGTGTGACGTGGGTCGCCTTCCCCGGCGCGAACGCGTCGGGGTCGTGGACCGACAGCGAGGCGTCGACGCGCTCGCGCAGGCGACCGACGAACTCGTCGTCGTTCCGGACGTCGGGCCCCGGCAGCACCTCGGCGGGGTCGAAGCGGTACAGTTCCGTCAGCGCCCGTGCCGTCGCGTCGTCGCCCGCGACGCCGGTGACCATGAACCGGCCGGTCGTCACGTCGGCGAACGCCAGCCCGTACGCGTGCTCGCTTTCGGCGCGCACGACGGCGGCGAGGTACTGGGCGTCGGTCGCGGTCGTCTCCAGCAGCGTTCCCGGCGTGACGACGCGCGTCACCTCGCGGGCGTGGCCGTCGGCCGTCTCGTGCTGGTCGGCGACGGCGACGCGGTAGCCCCGCTCGACGAGGCCCTTGAGGTACGGCGTCAGGTCGTCGACGGGGACGCCGGCCATCGGGTAGCTGCTGCCGTGGCTCGACTTCTGGGAGACCTTCAGATCGAGCGCGTCGGCGACGAGTTCGGCGTCCTCCCCGAAGAACTCGTAGAAGTCGCCGACCTGCATCGTCAGGACGTCGGCGTCCGTCTCCTCCTTGAGCGAGAGGAACTCCCCGACGATGCCGCCCTCGCTCACGGCGACACCTCCTCGCTGCGCGTGCGCGGTTGCATGTACGGAGCCAGTTCCGGGGCGACCAAAACGGTGTGGATTCGACGGCGGCGACGGTGAATCGAACAGGTGCACGCCAGACACCGTTCAACCAGCCGACGTAGCTCGACCGACCAACCGCAGAGGTGGGACTGAAAGGGGCTGGCGGGTCCGGGAAGACGGGCGAAGCAAGCACGCGACCGCAGGGAGCGCGCGCAGCGAGCGCATCGACCGGAGCCGCCAGGGGCTTTCGGGGTCGTCATCTGAGAAGCAGTTGCGGCACGACTGTCCGCACAGAACCTGAAGGTCCTCGAAGAACTCGCTTTCACCGGCACCGTTTAGTCGCCGCCCGGCGTCCCACGGTGAGTATGTCCCCGCGTTTCGACGACTCCCGGCGACGCCTCGGCGCGGCGCTGGTGGCTGGCGCCGTCCTCGTCGTCGCGCTCTCGCTCGCCGTCAGCGCCGCGCTCGCCCCGCCGATATCGACCGCGCCGGCGGGCAACGCCTCCGACCGGACCGTCGTCGGCGTCCAGTCCACGACGACCCAGGGTCGCCTCGTCGCGCTCGGCCCCGACGGGAGCGAGCTGTGGTCGTACGGCAACGCCGCCAGCTACCACGACGTGACGCCGCTGGCCAACGGGTCCGTGCTGACCACGTTCGTCGAACACGGCTACAGCCGCTGTGGTCCCTACGACGCGCCCTGCTCGCGGACGGGCGTCCGCATCGTCGATCCGGAACCGGAACCCCAGGTCGTCTACGAGTGGACGTTCCCCGTCCGGACGAGCAAGAACAGCGAGGTCCACGACGCCGAGTTCCTGCCCTCGGGCGAACTGCTCGTCGCGGACATGGACCGCGAGCGGGTGTTCACCCTCGCACCGAACGGCAGCGTCACGTGGCAGTGGAACGCGAGCGCCCGCTACGACGCGCCCGCCGACCCCACGACGACCGACTGGCTGCACGTCAACGACGTCGACCGCATCGGCGAAGACCGTTTCCTGGTCAGCGTGCGCAACGCCAACGAGCTGGTCGTCCTCGAACGCGGGCGGGGGGTCGTCGACGTCGTCAACGAGGGCGGCGACCCGACGGTGCTGAACCGCCAGCACAACCCGCAGTGGCTCGGACCGGACGCCGTCCTGGTCGCGGACAGCGAGAACGACCGCGTCGTCGAACTCCACGAGCGCGGGGGCAAGTGGCGGGTTGCGTGGGCGGCCGACCACGCCGGCGGCATCGGCTTCGACTGGCCGCGGGACGCCGACCGCCTGGCGAACGGGCACACGCTCGTCACTGACAGCCGGAACAACCGCGTCGTCGAACTGAACGCCTCGGGCGGGCTCGTGTGGAGTGCGCGCGTCCCGACCGTCCCCTACGAGGCCGACCGCCCGCCGGGCGAGTACCCTGCGGGAGCAGCGTACGACGGCGCGAACGCGAGCGTCGACGGTGGCGACCTGCAACTGCCCCTGTTCGCCTACCTGCTCGCGAGCGCCCGCCACGTCGTCGCGCTCCCCTACTGGCTCGCGGACTGGCACCTCGCGCTCGCCACCGCCGCGCTGGTGCCGTTCCTCGCCGGCTGCTGGCTGTTCGTCCGGGGGTAGGTTGCGAACGCAGGCACAACTGGAAAAGGGGGAACCGTTCTTCGCCCAGTGATGGCACTCACCCAGATCGACCACCTCGACGACCAGATGGACGACTGCATCGACGACTGCTTCGAGGCAGTGCAGGCCTGCGAGTGGTGCGCCGACGAGTGCGCCGAGGAGGGCGAGGAGATGGCCGAGTGCATCCGGCTCTGTCGGGACGTCGCCGACGTCGCCAGCATGCACGCTCGATTCATGGGGCGCGACTCCAACTACAGCACCCAGCTCGCGGAGACCTGCGCGGGCGTCTGCGAGCAGTGCGCCGAGGAGTGTCGACGCCACGACCACGAGCACTGCCAGGTCTGTGCCGACGTCGTCGAGCAGTGCGCCGAGTCCTGTCGCGCGATGATGGCGTAATTCGCCGGGAGCGTCACCGATACCATCCATTCTTCGTGGAGTCGAGCAACCGGTCCGATAGGCTAACGTACCCCGGAGTTCGTGTCCGGTGTATGTCAGACGACTCGGCCGACGACGGTCACGACGACCACGGTTCGCCCGAGGACATGGAGTACCCCGAGTTCGTCTTCGAGTCGGGCTCCGTGGACGAGGACGGCGGTTTCGACCTCGCGACCGAACTCGACCGCGAGGCGATGGCCGGGTGGCTCGAAGACCTCGCCGGCGGCCTGCGCAGCCACGACGTCGCCGTCGAATCGCCGGACGGCTACGTCACCTTCGGCGTCGGCGCGTCGGACGTCGAGATGTCGTTCGACCCCGGCGAGGACGGGGTGGGCGTGCTCTCGGTCACGTTCGAGCTCCCGGCGAAACCGATGTTCGTCGCCGACGACCCCGACCAGCCGAAGGTCGGCGCGCGCGGCGGCCGGGGGTTCGTCCCCGTCGAGATGCTCACGACCGACCGCGAGACGTTCCGCTGTTACAACTGGGTCGACGACGAGTGACGACGGGGCGGCCCCGGGTCACCCCGGTCGTCACTCGGGTCACCCCGTCGCCAGTTCGTCGAGCACCTTGAACGTGCGCTCGCGGAGCGTCGACTCGTCGGCGGCCAGCAGTTTCACGATGGCCTCCTTGCCGACCTCGCCGCGGTCGACGACCGCCGCGGGCGTCCCGTCGGCGGCCTCGAACGCCTGCCGTGCGCCCCACTGCATCGTGCTCCCCTCGCGCTCCTTGACGTCGTCCGGTTCGGCGGCGCGGTCGAACGCCGCGACGGGGCTGTCGAGCGCCGCGAGGGCGGCCTCCACGTCGGCGTCGAACCGGCAGTTCACCGCGAACCGCAGGTCGGGGTCGAACTCGCGGGCGGCGAGCAGGAACCGCGCGACGTGGCTCGACGCGCCGAAGCGGACGCCGCGGTTCGGCGCGACGCCCGACAGGGTCCGCGTGATGCGTCCCTCCACGGCGGCCGTCTCGTCGACGCGCTCGGCGTAGGAGGTCGCGCCGACGACGTTCATGCCCACCTCGGGGACGAGCGCGCTCACGTCCCGGTCGACGAACGACCGCACGACGGCCTCGACGGCCTCCGCCGTCGGCTGGCGGTCGGCCCGCTCCCGCAGCGCGACGAGATGGTGGACCGAGCCTGGCCCCTTCCCGACGTCCAGCGGGTAGCGGACCGCCCGCTCCAGGAACGCCGTCCCCGCCGCCACGGCGTCCCGCACGTCGTCGCCGTGCGCGAGGCGGGCGGCGACGGCGCTCGCCAGGGTACAGCCCGAGCCGTGGGTGGCGTCGGTGTCGACGCGGGGGTGCTCGAAGGTCTCTGCGCCGTCGGTCGTCACGAGCACGTCCCGCACGACGTCGCCGGGGACGTGGCCGCCCTTCACGAGCGCGGCGTCGGCGCCCGCGTCGACGATGGCCTCGCCGGCCTCGCGCGCGCTCTCCTCGTCGGTCGGCTCGACGTCCGTCAGCACCGCGGCCTCGTCGGCGTTCGGCGTGACGAGCGCGGCCCCGTCGACCAGGTCGTCGTACGCCTCGACGCCGGCGGAGCTGAGCAGGCGGTCGCCCGAGGTCGCCACCATGACGGGGTCGACGACGACCGGCGCGTCCAGCCCGTCGACACGCTCGGCGACGGCCTCGACGACCGGCGCCTCCGCGAGCATCCCGGTCTTGGCGGCTCGCACGTCGAAGTCCGAGGCGACGGCGTCGAACTGCGCCTCGACCTCGTCGACGGGGAGCGTGAACGCGCCCTCGACGCCGCGGGTGTTCTGGGCGGTGACGCTCGTGACGACGCTGGTGGCGAACGCGCCGTGGGCCTCCATCGTCTTCAGGTCCGCCTGGACGCCCGCGCCGCCGCCGGAGTCGCTCCCGGCGACGGTGAGTGCGACCGGCTTCTCGACGGGCGCTGGCGTGCGCGTCATCCCTCGAGCCTCCCCATGAACTCCTCGAAGGTGCTCCAGAACGGGTCGCGCTCGGGGTGTTCGACGCGCTCGCCGTCGACGTAGACGCCGTCGCCCTCGCGCACCGCGCCGACGTCGGCGGCCGGAACGTCGGCGTCGTCGAGCGCCGACAGCACGTCGCCGGCGTCCTCCGGCGGGACGGTGACGAGCAGCGTCCCCTCGCTGATGGCCGACCAGGGGTCGACGTCGAAGAACTCGCACGCTGCTTCGACGCCGGGCATGACCGGGACGGCGTCGCGCTCCAGGTCGAAGCGGACGCCGCCGGCGCGGGCCATCTCGACGAGCGCGCCGTGGACGCCGCCCTCGGTCGCGTCGTGCATCGCCGAGACGTCGCCCGCCGCCGCCGCGACCAGCGCGTCCTCGACCGGGCTCATGTCGTAGAACCGTTCCTGGGCCTGCTCGGCCGTCTCGTCGGGCAGGTCCATGAGTTCCTCGAACTGGATGGACAGCAACCCCGTCGTCTCGATGGCCGGTCCCTTGGTGACGACGATGCGGTCGCCGGGTCGGGCACCGTCCGGGCGGACGAGGTCCGCGCTGTCCCCGACCGCCAGCGCGGTCGCCCCGCCGACCATGGGGTAGTTACAGCCCGCGTACCGCGCCGTGTGGCCGGTGGCGACGGCGACGCCGAGGTCGCGCGCCTCGCGGTCGAACGTCTCCCAGACGGTGGCGAACTCCTCGTCGGTGATCTCGGGCGGGAGGTTGAAGTCGACGGCGAGGTGGGTGGGCGGGAGGCCACTCACCGCCACGTCGCTCAACAGGATGTGGACGGCGAACCACGCGGCCCGCTCGAAGCCCAGCGACGGCATGACGAACACGGGGTCCGAGGCCAGCACGAGCGCCCGGCCGCTCCCGAGGTCGACGACGCCGAAGTCGACGCCGTGCCGGGGGCCGAGGGCGACGTCGTCGCGGTCCGCGCCGAGGTTGGGGTAGATGTACTGCTCGAAGAACTCCCGGTCCACCTTGCCGAGGTCGCTCATGGTCTGCGATACCATCGACCAGTATTTGGCGATGGTGGCTGTGCTGTTCCGTCAGTCGCGGCGGTCCGCGAACTCGGCGAACACGGCCCAGGAGGGGTCGACCTCGGGGTGTTCGACGCGCTCGCCGTCGACGTAGACGCCGTCGCCCTCGCGCACCGCGCCGACGTCGGCGGCCGGAACGTCGGCGTCGTCGAGCGCCGACAACACGTCGCCGGCGTCCTCCGGCGACACGGTCAGCAGGAGCGTCCCCTCGCTCGTCGACGCCCAGGGGTCGATGCCGAAGAACTCGCACGCTGCTTCGACGCCGGGGAGCATCGGGAACGCGTCGCGCTCGACGTCGAAGCGGACGCCGCCGGCGCGGGCCATCTCGACGAGCGCACCGTGGACGCCGCCCTCGGTCGCGTCGTGCATCGCCGAGACGTCGCCCGCCGCACTGGCGACCAGCGCGTCCTCGACCGGGCTCATGTCGTAGAAGCGCTCCTTCGCGGTGGCGATGGTCTTGTCGGGCAGGTCGACCTGGTCCTCGAACAGCGTGACCATGAACCCGGCCGCCTCCACCGCCGGCCCCTTGGTGGCGAGGACGCGGTCGCCGGGTCGGGCGCCGTCCGGTCGCACGAGATCGGCGCGGTCGCCGACGGCGAGCGTCGTCGCGCCGCCGACCCAGGGGTACTGGCACCCCGAGTAGCGGGCTGTGTGACCCGTGACGACGCTGACGTCGAACCGCCGCGCCTCGCGGTCGAACGTCTCCCAGACGGTGGCGAACTCCTCGTCGGTGATCTCGGGCGGGAGGTTGAAGTCGACTGCGAGGTGGGTGGGCGGGAGGCCGCTCACCGCCACGTCGCTCAGCACGACGTGGACGGCGAACCACGCGGCCCGCTCGAAGCCCAGTTCCGGCGTGAGCGAGAGGGGGTCGGTCGCCAGCGCGACGACCGTGTCGCTTCCGTCGCCGCCAGTTCCCAGGTCGACGACGCCGAAGTCGACGCCGTGCCGGGGGCCGAGGGCGACGTCGTCGCGGTCCGCGCCGAGGTTGGGGTAGATGTACTGCTCGAAGAACGCCCGGTCCACCTTGCCGAGGTCGGCCATACTCGGGCTATCTCCGGGTCGTACTAAGCGGTGATGGTCTCGGGCGACTGTCGACGGCCGGTCGGTTCGGCGTGAGAACACCGCGCGCGCTCGTTTTCACGAGACGAGAATCGCCAGGGCGGCTTTTCCTTCCGGCCGCCAATCCTCGTACATGAGTTCGGACGCCGTCGTCGACGACGAGTCGGCCGAGAAGCGACAGGTCTGGATGGTCGAGCGGACGTTCTCCCAGGACTCTCCGCACATCCTCGTCATCCGGTACGCGACGCCGGACGGCGAGTCCTATCTCCAGAAGGAGCGCGCCGTCCCCAGCTTCAGCCGCGCCGCCGTCCCCGAGGTAACCGCCGCCATCGAGGTCGACCCCGAACGACTGACCGTCGTCGACGACACGGAAACGCGCGAGCGCTACCGCACCGAGGCCGAGCGCATGCGGGAGCGCCACGACCCCGACGACGTGGTGTAGGGCGGTGCGGCTCGCCGACCGCAGGGCGTCTGTCGTGCAGGGCTGGCGGACGTCGCTCCAGAAACGACGTCCTAACACGTGTATGTCGTCGATACCACCGCCCACCGTATCACGTTGGAAATCCAACCAGTGGTATGCGACTCGTCCAGGTGATGGTCCCGGAGGGGGAACGGGACTCCGTCCTCGCCGTGCTCGACGGCGAAGGCATCGACTACGCGCTCGTCGAGGAGACGGGACGCGGCGAGTTCGAGGCGCTCGTGTCGTTCCCCGTCCCCCCGAGCGGCGTCGAACCGATCATGGACAACCTGCGCGCTGCCGGGGTCGAGAAGGACACCTACGCCATCGTGTTGCCGACCGAGACGGTCGTCTCCCGGCGCATCGAACGACTGGAGGAGCGATACTCCGGCCTGCGAATCTCCCGGGACGAACTGCTCGCGCGAGCCGAGGAGCTCGCACCGGCCACCTCGACGTACGTTGCGTTCCTCGTCCTGAGCACCGTCATCGCGACGACCGGCCTGCTGCTCGACTCCGCGGCGACCATCATCGGCGCGATGGTCGTCGCCCCGCTGATGGGGCCGGCCATCTCCGCGAGCGTCGGCACCGTCGTCGACGATGCGCGCCTCTACCGCCGCGGCGTCATCTTCCAGGTGGGCGGCCTGCTGCTGGCCATCGCGGTCGCCGCCCTGCTCGCCGCGCTCATCCGGGGGACGGTCCTCGTCCCGCCGGACCTCGCCATCCGGCAGGTCTCCCAGATCGCAGAGCGGACTAGCCCGAACTTCCTGTCGCTGTTCCTCGCGCTCGGGTCGGGCGTCGCCGCCGCCGTCAGTATCTTCCGCGGCGCCGGGTCGGCGCTCGTCGGCGTCGCCATCGCCGTCGCGCTCGTCCCGCCCGCCGCGACCGCGGGCATCGGCCTCGCGTGGCTCGACTTCGCCGTCGCCAGCACCGCGACCGTGCTCGTGGTCGTGAACCTGCTCGGCATCAACCTCTCGGCGCTGCTGGTGTTCTGGCTCGCCGGGTACCGGCCGCCGGAGGCCGAGGCCGCCGACCGGGCATGGGCAGCGGTCCGCTCGCGCGCCGTCGGCATCGTCGTCGCCATCCTCGTCCTCTCGGTCGTCCTCGCCGCCGTCACGTTCGCCTCCTTCCAGGTGGCGGACTTCGACGCGCGCGCCACCGACGAGGTCGAGGCGACGATCATGGGGCCAGAGTACGCGCGACTGGACTTCGTGAGCGCGTCGGTCGAGTACACGCCCGGCGACGTGCTGCTCGACCGGCCGCCGTCGGTCGACGTCGTCGTCGGGCGGCCGGCGGGCTACGAACAACCGCCCGACGTCGCGACGACGCTCGAACGACGGATCGCGGTAACGACCGGCGAGGACGCCGTCGTCAGGGTCGTATTCGTCGAGGAACAGCGGTCAGACCAGTAGCGACGCCGGTCGCCGCGGCACTACAGTCCGGTGACGCCGCTAGCGGGGAAGGGACATCGTCAGCAGAACCCCGCGAAAGCGGGGGTTCGGGACGTGACGGCCGGCGACGCGAGCGCGCGCCTGACCGCCGTCCCGGAGATGGCGCGTCGGAGGGTGGTCGGCCGGAGTCTCAGCGCATCACCTCCTGCGGGGGCTGGTCGGCGACACAGGCGTCCACGTCAACGACCCGCTTCATCTCGAAGACGTAGTAGGACGCGTCGGTCCCCGTGACCACCTCGCGGTAGGCGGGCATCGGGTCGTGGTCATCCGCCTCGCCGTCGTTGTCGTGCAGGTGGACGACCTCGACGCGGTCGCCGAACCGGTCGGCGAACTCGCGCCAGTCGTGGCCGTTCACCCGGGCGTGGCCGACGTCGAGGGTGACCCGGAGCCACTCCGGGCCGGCGTCGACCGCGTCGAGCGTGGCGGCGAGGTCGTCCGGCGTCGTCGTGTGCCGGACCGTCGTCGCCGACCGGGGCTGGTTCTCCAGGCAGAGCGGGACGCCGACGCGCGCGGCGTGGTCGGCGCACTCGCCGAGCGACCGGACGGCGTTGCGCCGCGCCGTCTCGCGGACGCGCTCGGGGTAGCGGCGCGGCACCGACCCGCCGTGGACGACGACGGCACCGGCGCCGGCCGCGGCCGCGTCGTCCAGCGTCCGCTTCACCTGTTCGACCGACGCCCGGCGCGAGGCGTCGTTGAAGCTCCCGAGGTTCCAGTCGCGGAACGGCGCGTGCAGCGTGACCGAGACGTCGTACTCGCGCCGAAGTTCGCGGAGTTCCTGCGGCGTCGGCGCGTCAGGATGGGCGTGCAGGTACTCGCGCTTGAGTTCGACGTGGTCCAGTCCGCGGTCGGTGACGTAGTCGGCGAACGCCGCGACGGTCTCGTCGAATCGGAGGTCCATCGCCGCGCCGAGACGCGAACCCGCCGCAGTCATCGCGGTGCCTCCGCGCGGTAGGCCGGCGCACCCGCGACGAACGCGCGCTCGACGACCGGCGTCGGCTCCGGTTCGACCAGGACGAGGTCGGCCCGCGCGCCCGGTTCGATGCGGCCGCGGTCGGTCAGTCCGACCGCCGCTGCGGGGGCCGCGGTCACCCGGGCGACGCGCGTCGGCAGCGGTTCGCCGGTGTCGACGAACGGCGCGGCGAGCAGCGACGGCGGGTGGTAGTCGGCCAGCAGCGCGTCGGCCGCGCCGGCGTCGATGGCGTCCGCCGTCGAGAGGTTGCCCCACTGGCTCCCGCCGCGGACGAGGTTCGGCGCACCCATCGCGGTCGTCATGCCCAGGTCGCGGGCGCGCTCGGCGGCCTCGATGGTGATGGGGTACTCGCTGATGGCGACGCCGCGGTCGGCGAGCCGTTCGACCTCGACCGGCGTCTCGTCGTCGTGCGAGGCGACGACGACGCCGGCGTCATCGGCGGCGTCGACGATGCGGTCGACGCGCGCCGAGAGCGTCTCCTCCGAGAGGCTCGTGCGCTCCTCGATGAGCCGCTCGGCCTCCTCGATGGAGTGATCGCCGTCGTTCTCGTAATACTCCCGGAAGCGCTCGACGTCGCGGAACTGCCCCTTGCCGGGAACGTGGCTCATCACCGAGACGAGCGTCGCAGCGCCGCGGTCGAGCACCGCTTCGACGGCGTCGACGCAGGGGGCGTCAGTTATCTCGCAGCGGGCGTGGATGCGATGGTCCGCGATGAGGGAATCGTTCGCGCGGACGGCGTCGACGAGCTCCGTGGCGAGTTCCGGCGAGCGGTTCTCCTCGGGCGAGTCCTCGAACGCGATGGCGTGGAACTTCGTCGTGATGCCGGCGGCGACGTTCGCGCGATCCGCGGCGGCCAGCGCCATCGGCGTCGCCACGTCGGCGTTGCTCCGCGGGTGGAGTTGCCTCTCGATGTCGTCGCCGTGGAGGTCGACGATGCCGGGCATCAGCACCCGGCCGTCGGCGTCGACGCGCGTGTCGGCGTCCGCGTCGACGTCGCCCGCCTCGACGGCGGCGATGTCGCCGTCGCGCACCGCGACGCTCCCGCGGACCTCCTCGTCGGGAGTCACGACGCGAGCGTCTTCGATGACCGCGTCGTAGGTCGACGCCGACTGGCCGGCGCGCTCGGCCGACTCGCTCATGCGCGCACCTCCCGGTCGTCTATCTCGTCGACGTCGTCCGCGTCGTCATCGTCCGCCCCGTCTCCTCCCTCGTCCGCCCTATCTCCTCCCTTCTCCGCGCCGTCTGCGTCCTCCGGAGCGGTCTCGGCGGCGTACGTCTCCACGTCGACGACGCGCTGGAGTTCGGCGTCGTCGAGGACGGCGACGCGGTCGGCGACGCGCGCCACCACGTCCCGGTTGTGGAACACGCCGACGACGGTGGTCTCGTCCGTGAGGTACCGGTCGAGCAGGTCGATGGCGGCCGTCTTCGTCTCCGGGTCGAGCGCGCTCGTCGGTTCGTCGAGCAGGAGGAGTCGCGGCCGCGGTGCGACGGCGCGCGCGAGGTTCACCCGCTGGCGCTCCCCGCCGCTGAACGTCGCCGGGTAGGCGTCGTGGAGCTCCTCTGGGAGGCTCAGCTCGGTCAGGAGGTCGCGAGCGGTCGCCCGCGCTTCCTCTCGGTCGACGCCGTCCTCGACGAGTGGGCGCGCCACCACGTCGACCGCGGGGACGCGCGGGATCTCGTCGAGGAACTGCGACGCGTAGCCGATCTCGTCGTCGCGGAGCGCGAGCAGGCGGCGCTCCGGGCAGGCCGCGAGGTCGACGGTGCCGTCGCGACTCTCGAACCGCACCGCGCCGCCGGACGGCAGGTAGGTCCGGTACAGGCACTTCAGCAGCGACGACTTGCCGCTGCCGGATTCGCCGACGACGGCGAGGAACTCGCCGTCCGCGACGTCGAGGGAGACGCCGTCGAGGCCGACGACGCGCTTCCCGCCGACGACGTGCATCTGGAACGTCTTCCGCAGGTCGTCTATCTCGAGGATGGTCATATGACGGAGTTGATGAGTTTCTGCGTGTATTCGCGCTGCGGGTCCTCCATGACGCGGTCGGTGAGGCCCGTCTCGATGATGCGCCCGTGGCGCATCACGACGGTGCGGTCGGCGAGCAGGCGGACGACGCCGAGGTCGTGGGAGACGACGATGGTCGCCACCCCCTGCTCGCGCTGGATGCGCCGGAACATGTCGAGGACGCGCGCCTGTACGCTCACGTCCAGGCCGGTCGTCGGTTCGTCGAGGATGACGAGTTCCGGGTCGTTGGCGATGGCCTTCGCGATCTGGACCCGGCGCTGCATCCCGCCGCTGTAGGTGTTGGTGAGGTCGTCCATCCGGTCGACCGGAACCTCGGTCTCCTCGAACAGGTCGCGCACGCGAGAACGAACGTCCTCGAAGTTCCGGTGGCCGGCCGCCAGCAGCGTCTCGGCGACGTTGCCGCCGCCAGTGAACGCCAGGTTCAGGCCGTCGCGGACGTGCTGGTGGACCATGCCGACGTGCTCGTTGCGGAGGTCGACCCGCTCCTCGTAGTTCGCGGCCAGCAGGTCGCCGTCGTGCGGGTCGAACTCGACGCGGCCGTCGGTGGCCGCAAGGTCGAGCGCCAGCATCTCCGCGAGGCTGGACTTGCCGGACCCGGACTCGCCGACGACGCCGAGCACCTCGCCCGGTTCGACGGAGAGGTCGACGTCGGCGCAGGCGACGACCGTGCCGCACTCCGGACAGCGGTTCCGGCCGTGCTCCGGCCCGGTCAGGTCGACGCACCGGCCGCACGGCGGCGCGTCGCCGTAGAACCGCGTGACGTTCTCGGCGTCGAGCAGGGTCACGCGTCCTCACCTCCGTCGACCGCCGCGCCACCGTCGTCGGTCGCGGTCGCATCGCCGTCCGTCGCGTCGTCGTCGCGGTTCGGCGTTCCCGCGTTCCCGTCGGTCACCGCTCCTCTGTCCCCGTCCGACAGGAGCGGGTCGGGCGTCCCGGGCCCCCACGCGACGTCGTCCGCGTCGCAGTGGTGGTCCTTCGGCAGGACCGGGTCGTCGACCCGCTTCTCGCAGAACGAGGCGTCGTTGCAGGCGTATCGCGTGGCGCCGTCGTCGTCGGTCACCTCCGTCAGGTAGGTGTCGGTCGAGCCACAGCGGTGGCACGCCTCGCCGTCGAAGCGCTCGACCTGGAACGAACGGTCCTCGAACGCGAGCGGTTCGACGTCGGTGTGTGGCGGGACGGCGTAGATGCGCGCTTCGCGGCCCGCCGCGAAGAGGAACAGCGAGTCGGCGTCGTTCAGCTTCGTCGTGTCCCAGCGCGGGATGGGCGAGGGGTCCATCAGGTACCGGTCGTTCACCATCACGGGGTAGCGCGCGGAGATCTGGATCTCGCCCCACTCGACGACGTTCTCGTACAGTGCGACCCACATCTTCGAGTAGTTCTTGTGCGCGTGTCGTCGTCGATTCGCGTCGTCGCTGCCGTCGACGCGTCGCAGCGGGTCGGTCGTCGGCACCTGCAGGACGAGTATCTGGTCCCCGGTGAGGACCTCCTCGGGGATGCGGTGGCGCGTCTGTACGACGGACGCCTCGGTCGTGTCCGTCGTCGTCGCCACGTCGGCCGTCGTCGCGGCCAGTCGGCGGATGTTCGCGGCGTTGACGCTCTCGTCGCTCCCCTGGTCGATGACCTTGAACGTGTCCTCGGGGCCGAGCAGCGACAGCGACACCTGGATGCCGCCGGTCCCCCAGCCGCGAGCGAGCGGCATCTCGCGGGAGGCGAACGGGACCTGGTGGCCCGGCAGCGCGACGGCCTTCAGGACGCCCCGGCGGACCTCGCGCTTGGTGTGCTCGTCGAGGTAGGCGTAGTTGTATCCCGCCAGTCCGGCGTCGGCGTCGGGCAGGAGGTCGTCGACCGCATCCGGTTCGGTCACGGCGGCCGCCCTGTCGGTGGCGTCGACGTCTGTCGTCCCGCCGTCGGTGGCCGGGCCGGCGTCGCGTTCCGGGGTCGTTTCGCCGTCCGTGTCGGTGGGCGTCGATTCGTCGTCGGTCGGAGTGATCGTCTCGTCAGTCATCGTCGCTCACCGCCGGTTCCGCGTCCGCCGTCTCGGTCGCGCCGTCGTCCGACGCGTGGTCGCCGAGCCCCCGTCGCTCGCGGAGCGCGCGGACGCGGTCGAGGATGCTCTGGAACGTGACGTAGTGGGGGAGTTTGAGGTGTTCGATGAAGCCGAAGGAGTCGATGCCGTCGACGGTGTCGAGGACGAACTCGGCGTCCTCCGCCGGCTCGTCGCCGTCGAGCTGGATGGAGGCGTCGAGGATGGTCATGCCGACGGCCTTGCGCTCGTTGCGGCCGAAGACGAGGCCGTAGCCGAACGCGAACTGCGGGTCGTCGCGCTTCTCGTACACGGGGACGACGCTCTCGGACTCCGTCACCTCGACGCTCGTCACTTCGACGTCGTCGCCCGTGTAGGGGTGTTCGATGGCGACCGGGAGCTCCCCGACCCGGACCTCGCCGAGCGTCGGGTGGACCTGGCCGTACCCCCGGAGCGCGCTGTACGCGAGCGCGGTCATCGCGCCCGTCTCGCCGCGCGCGAGTTCCTGTAGCACCGCGTCGCGCGCCGCCGGGAACATCACCGGGTCGCGCGTCGCGTCGTGTGGCGCTCCGTCGTCGACCGGTTCGGGGTCGGCGACGAGGCCCTCCTCGCGGAGCACCTCCATCACGTTGCGCAGCGACTCGGGCTCCTCGTCGCCGAGGTCCCACCCTTCGGTGGGGTCGGCCTCGTCGAAGTCGAAGTCGACGAGCCGCTGGGTGTAGTCCTTCGTCGCGCCGAGCATCTGGCCGCCCGGGACGTCCTTGTACGCGGGCGAGACGCGCCGGGTGGCGAACATCTCGTCGGGGTCCGCCGGCGTCGTCTCGTCGAAGCGTTCGAGCGTCGACCGGTAGGCGCGCAGGAGGAAGGCGGCCTCGGCGGCGTCGCCCTGCGCCTGCTTGACGGCCCGCGCCGCCAGCTTCGGGGCGTACAGTCCACCCTCGCTCATCACCTGCCCGACGAGGCGGCCGAACTGCTCCTCGACCTGCTCGACGCTCACCGGCTCGGCGTCGCCCTCGACGCGGCGCTTCTCGAACAGTTCCTCGGCCCGGCGCACGACCTCCTCGCCCGCTTTGACGGCGACGTAGCCCATCTACGCCACCTCCACGTCGACGTCGACCGACCGCGGCAGCGAGACGAGGCGATCGGCGGCGGTGAGGTAGACGTCGACGCCGCGCGGGTAGGTCGACTGCGCCTCGGCGATGGCGTCCACCTCGGCCGCGGGGAGGCCGCGGACGCCGACCCGGCGGCTGCCGGGGACGCCTGGACCGGAGAGCGAGAGCACGAGGACGTCGGTCGACTCGTCGGTGGTGTCGACGCAGTCGGTCGGTTCGTCGGATGCAGAGAGGTCGTCGGGCGCGACGAGGTCGTCGACCCGGTAGACGACGGTCGCGCCGTCGCTTGGCTCCTTGAGACTGCCGCGCTTCGCGTCGACGACGCGACCGTCGGTGTCGCCGTCGACGAAGACGACGTCTGCCTCCTCGAAAGCCGCATCGCTGCGCCGGCTCTCCCGGTCGAGCGCCGCCCGGAGACGCTCGTCGCCGCCGCGTATCGTCACCTCGTGGTCGACGAGCGTCGCGGCGACGGCGTGGTGGGCGGGGGCGACCGGCGTCCGCTCGACGGCGCCCGGGCGACTCGTCGCGTCCACGAGCGCGCGGAAGGTTTCCCGGGTGTCGGCGACGGGGTCGACCGAAAGCGCCCTCATTCCTCGTCCTCCATCGTCTCGAACTCGACCGTCGTCGCCCGACTTTCGTTCCACTGCCGCCGTCGGGCGTCCGCGCGACTCGCCGCCGCCGAGGAGAGCGTCTCGCAGATGCGGCCGGACGCGTCGTGGTCGGCCGCGACTGCGGCGTCGACGATGGCGCCGGAGACGGCCTTCGACTCCGCCTTCCCGGCGACCATCGCGAACCCGCGCTCGTCGTCGAACTCCACCTCGGCGGCGGTGACGAGCACCTCGCCCTGGTTGAACGGTCGCCGCTCGACGGGCTCGCGGACCTGCTGCATCAGGAGCTGCGGTTTCGGCTCCTGGAGGATGCGGACGGGCGTCTCCCCGTCCAGCAGGTCCTCCGCGAGTCCGACGAGCGTGTGCCCGTCGCACGCCGCTATCAACTCGAACCTGTCTGACCTGTCGTGTGGGTCGGCCATGCTTTCGGGCGATTTTGTCAGAAGCGTCCGCATAATGGTTCGCTGGGTACTCTCCTTTCCCTGCGAAGGCGCGGGGTCGAACGAATGCCCGACCTGCGAGCGTCCGGACGGGTACGGACGCCGTGGATCGGTGGCGAGCCCAGCCCCGGTGGTCGGTGGACCGCCCGGACAACATGTAGCCCGCGAAGTAGGACGGTGGGTGAGGCGGCCCTTCCGGGGCTGACCGTAGTATACCCAGATAACGGTTATCCGGGGACCACGGCTTTCCCCTCGCGTATGTCGAACCAGGGTCGAACCCCGGACGAACGGAACGACAAATCCACGACGCAGACGAACGGAGTCAGTCGACGGCGCTACCTCCTCGGTGCCGGCGCGGCAACGGCGGGCGTCACCGGCCTCTCGGGCTGTGCGGGCGTCCTCGGGGGCACCAGTAGCGGGTCCAAGGAGAAGATCACGATGCTGCTGACGCCCGGGACGCCGGGGGATCTCCGACCGCGCTACAGGCCGGTGGTCAAGATGCTCAACGACAAGGTCGACGGCGTCGAGGTCGAGATGAAGGTCCCGCAGAACTACTCGGCTATCAAGCCGGCCCTGGAGAGTGAACAGGCCGAGATCGGGATGGACGACGTGACGCTCATCTCCAACCCCGACCTCATGGACGTCTACGGCACGAACGTCACCGACGGGTCGGCGTTCTACTTCTCGTTGATGCTCGTCCCGCCCGAGTCGGACATCCAGAAGCGAACGGACGTGGAGGGCAAGACGTGGGCGTTTGCGGACCGCCTCAGCACCAGCGGGTCCATCTTCGCGCTGTACACGCTCCAGCAGGCCGGGCTCGACATCGGCGATGCGCCGAAGGGCGACCCCGGGGACTTCGAGGGGAGCTGGACCGACCACAACCAGGCTATCGAGCGCGTCGCCAACGGCAAGGCCGACGGCGCGACGACCTGGGGTGGCAACGGCATCCCCCACGTCGCGGAGAAGTACGAGTCGGACTTCCCCGAGCGGGTCAAAGAGAAGAGTTCCTTCCTCGGCAACATCGGCACGGAGAAGCCGAATCTCCGCCCGATCTGGTGGTCGTTCCCGATCCCGAAGCAGCCGTGGTACGCCCGCAAGAGCTGGGACTCGTCGAAGAAAGAGGAGATCGGCGAGGTGCTGGTCAACTCCAGCGAGGAGAAACTCGAACAGTACTATCCCGAGGACTACAACGAGGACAACCTCGCGTTCACCACGCTGCGTGACACCTCGATGGAGACCTACCAGCCCGTCATCAAGCGGATGAACGAAGTCGGCATCGACCCCGCAGCCTGACCGGGCGACCCCTACGACTTTTCATCATGAGCACACTCAAAGTCGAAAATCTGACCAAAGAGTACGGAGACGTCACCGCCCTGGACGAGGTCTCGTTCGAGATCGAAGACGAGTTCGCGGTGTTGCTCGGCGAGTCCGGTGCGGGCAAGTCGACGCTGTTGCGGTGCGCGAACGGGCTGACCGAACCGACCGAGGGCGGCATCCACCTCGACGGAGGGGAGATCGCGGGCTCGCGGACGGACGTCGGGATGATCTTCCAGCAGCACAATCTCGTCGACGGGGTCTCGGCGTACCTCAACGCCCTGACCGGTTCGCTCGACCGCGTCTCGATGCTCGAGAGCCTCATGCAGTGGCAATCTCGTGAGGACAAGCTTCGCGCGCTAGAGGCGCTCGAAACCGTCGGACTGCTGGACGAAGCCCACCAGCGGGTCAGCCAGATGTCCGGCGGCCAGCAACAGCGCGTCGGCATCGCACGCGCGCTCGTGCAGGAGCCGCGGCTCCTGCTGGCCGACGAACCGGTCGCGAGTCTCGACCCCGCCAGCGCCGAGACCGTGATGGGTTACCTCCGGAAGGCCGCGATCGAACACGACGTGACGGCACTCGTGAGTCTCCACCAGGTCAACATCGCCGCCCACTTCGGCGACCGGTTCATCGGACTTCGAGACGGTGAACTGCTCTTCGACGTCGGCCGGGACGAGCTGACGCCCGAACTGATCGACGAACTGTACGGCAACGTCGAGACGGTCGGCCTGGCCGAGATGGACGACCAGGCGGCGATCGGGCTCGAGGACGACGGTGCGGACGACTCGACTGCCGAGGATCGACAGCGGAGGGTCCAGGCGTGAGCACCGACTCTGCCGGCGGCTCGCGGCTCCGCGAGTACTTCGGGTACGAAGAGATCGGCTACAGTCCTGCCGAGCAGAAGCTCCAGGACATGAAGCGCCGCAAGACCAGGCGGCGTCTCTGGACGCTTGCAGGCGTGGTCGGCACCGGACTGCTGTTCTACTTCAGCCTGGTCGTCATCGAGTTCAACCTGGTGATGCTCTACAACCAGGTTCCGCAGTTCACCGACGCCCTGTACGGAAAGAACGACTACTTCCCGCCAGGGGAGCTCCTGGGGATCCCCTTCGTCGACCTCGGAGCGTACTGGTCGTTCATACTGGAGGAGAACCTCATCCTCAGGATCGAGGGGGGCCGGATCATCTGGGGCGCGATGTTCGTCACGCTGGCGGTCGCGTTCGCGGGCTCGGTGCTGGGCATGCCCGCTGCGCTGTTGTTCGGCGTGATGGCCAGCGAGCGGGTCGTCCCCTACCCGTTCAACTTCGTCTTCCGTGGGACGATGAGCCTCATCCGGGCCATCCCCGGCCTGGTGTGGTTCCTCATCCTGATCCCGCTAGGCGGCGTCGGGCCGTTCACCGCAGCGCTGGCGATCATGATCGACACGACGGGCTACCTCGGGCGGCTGTTCACCGACGAACTCGAGGAGATCGCCGACGGCCCCATCGAGGGGATCCGCTCGACGGGCGCGAGCCGCTCGCAGGTGGTCTCGTTCGGGATGCTCAGCCAGGTGTTCCGGCAGTTCATCGCCTGGATCGCCTTCGACCTCGAACACAACGTCCGCGCGGCGATCGGGCTGGGTATCATCGGCGGTGGCGGCCTGGGGCTGGAACTGTACATCCAGCGCCAGACGTTCCACTACACCAACATGATGGCCTGTATCATCGTGATATTCCTGCTGGCGGGGTCGGTCGAACTCGCCAGCCAGCGCATCCGGTCGTCCCTCCGCGAGGGGGACACCGTCGAGCAGTCCGGCGTCCTGAGCGCGTTCGTCGACGCCCCGAAGAAGATCATCGCGTCGACGCTCGGTCGGCGGAGTCGATAGATGTACGTCGAATCGCACGGACCGGATCGGGTGACCGACCTGGGCCCCGAACCCACGCTCCACGACCCGGTGTCCATCACCGAGAGCGAACTCGGGGCGTGGACGGAGGTCCACCGCGAGACGCGGATGCACGAGTCCGCAATCGGCGACTACACGTACCTGATGGAGCGCGTCCAGCTCGACTACGCGACCGTCGGGAAGTTCGGCAACGTCGCCTCCCACGCCCGCCTCGGCCCGACGAACCACCCCATCGAGCGTCCGACGGCCCACCACTTCACGTACCGTGCGGCGCGGTACGGGATGGGCGAGGCCGACGAGTCGGTGTTCGAGTGGCGCGCCGACCAGCCGGTCGAACTCGGCCACGACGTCTGGGTCGGGCACGGCGCGACGGTCCTCCCCGGCGTCACCGTCGGCGACGGCGCCGTCGTCGCAGCGGGCGCGGTCGTCACGCGCGACGTCGACCCCTACGCCATCGTCGCCGGCGTCCCGGCCGAACCCATCGGCCGGCGCTTCGACGAGGAGACGGCCCGCCGCGTGCGGGCGACCGCGTGGTGGGACTGGGACCACGAGACGCTGGCCGACCGCATCGAGGCGTTCCGCGACATGGAGACGTTCCTCGACGAGTACGCGCCGGCGTAAGCATCCGCCTCCCTCTCGATGACGACCGTCACACGTCGCCGGAACGTCCGGATGCTGGCCGTCGCCAGCGCGACGCTGCTGCTCTCGACGCTCATCTGGTTCAACTACTCGGCCGTGCTCCCGGCCGTCGTCGACGCGTGGGGGTTGACCGGCGTCCGGGCGGGCCTGCTCTTCGGCGCGTTCCAGGCGGGCTACCTCGTCGGCGTCGTCCCGCTGGGGATGGTCGCCGACAGGCACTCGTCGCGCGTCGTCGTCGCCGTCGGCGCGGCGGTCGCCGCGACCGCGAGCGTGGCCTTCGGGGCGCTCGCCGACGGCTTCCTCGCCGGCGGCCTGCTGCGGTTCGTCGCCGGCGTGGGGATGGCTGGCGTCTACGTCCCCGGGATGCGGTTCGTCAGCGAGTGGTTCGACGCGGCGATCCGGGGCCGGGCGATGGGCGTATACGTTGGGACCTTCTCGCTCGGCAGCGGGCTCTCGTTCGTCCTCACGTCGGTCGTCGCGACGGAGTTCGGCTGGCGCGCCGGCCTGCTCGTGACGAGCGCGCTCGCGCTGCTCGCGGCGCCGACGATGTACCTGTTCGGCCGGGACGCGACGCGGACGACCAACCGTCGGCGGGGCTTCGACCTCTCCGTGCTGCGGAACGGGTCCTTCCTCGCTGGCGTCGGCGTCTACGGCGCGCACAACTGGGAGCTGTACGGTGTCCGGAACTGGCTACCGGCGTTCCTCGTCTCGACTGTCGCGATCGGGTCGACGGCGACGCCGGCGGCGACCGCCGGCCTCCTCGCCGGCGCTGTCACCGCGGCGGGCGGCGTCGGCAACCTCTCCGGCGGCTGGTTGAGCGACCGCGTCGGTCGCCGGCGCGTCATCGGCCTCGGCCTCGCGCTCAGCGGTGCGGGAGCGGTCGTCCTCGGCGTCCGGTCGTGGCGGTCGGCGGCCGTGCTCGCCGCGGTCGTCGTCGGGTACGGCGTCGTCCTCACGATGGACAGCGCCCCGACGTCGACGGCCATCACCGTCGTCGTCGACGACGACCGACTCGGTACGGCCCTCTCGCTGCAGGCTCTCCTCGGGACGCTCCCGGGCGTCGTCTCCCCCGTCCTGTTCGGCGTCGTGCTCGACGCTGGCGGATACGGCCTCGCGATGCCGACGCTCGGCGTCGGAGCGCTCCTCGGTCTCGGCGGCGTCTACTACCTCGGGAAGGACGGCGGGTGATCCGGGGTGGCGTCGGGGTCTGACAGCCAGCCGTCGCCACGGAGGCGTGGTGGGTCGAGGCGTGGTCGTTCTTCGACGCAGTCAGTCGAGGAGGCGGGTCGGTTCGGGAGACGCTGTCAGTCCGGGATGTGCTCGGGCGTGAGACCGGTGTGGAGGCGGGCGGTGAGTTCCGCGATGTTGACCCAGTAGTAGATGGTCCGTTCGAGCGCACGGGTCATCGTCGCGAGGTGACCGTACATCTCCGGTTCGTAGGCGGTGACGAGTTCGAACAGTTCGTCGAGCATCCGGTGGACCTCGTCCTCCTCGGCGTACAGGCGGTCCATCCGGTCGACGTCGGCGTCGAAGAGCACGGCGACGACGTGGTCGTTGATGGCGAGTCCGCCGTCGAAGATGTCGAGGACGTGGTCGTGGACGATACCGACGCCGTCCGTCTCCATCTTCGCCGCGACGTCGGCGATGTAGCAGGTGCGGTCGCCGACTATCTCGAAGTTCTTCGCCACGATGCCGAGGTCCGAAGCGACCCGGTTCCCCGGCCAGTCCGTCGTCAGCGTCATCGACTTCAGCTCCTGGAGGACGACGAGACACCGCTCGTTCGCCAGCGGTTCGAGTTCGTCCGCCGCCTGGTCCGGTTCCTCGCCGGCGAAGCGGGCACGAGCGGCGCGGTACTGGTCCGTCGTCACCGATTCGAGGCGGCGGAGCTGGTCGAGGAGGCGTTCGATGGCGTCGTCGTCCGCGTCGTCGCGGTGCAGTTCCGAGACGGTCGGCGCGCGCTCGAACACGGCCGCCTCGTCGACGACGTACCCCTTCCGGATGACGCCCTCGCCCTTCAGTTCCTGGAGGAGCTCCGAGAGGTAGTGTTCCGAGAGCCCGAGGTCGTCGGCCAGTTCCGCCTTGGTCTCCGGCGCTCGCCGGTCGATCGTCTCGATGACGCGGGCGAGCGTCGCCTCGCGTCCCGTCTCCGGCACCGTGTGGGGTTGACTCCAGCGCATTCGTCGAGACGCCCCGGCGGGACGACCAAAGCGGTTCCCACCGTACAGTCCGGACCGGTCCGGACTCCGCTCTCGGGATGGGGACGTATCACTCGATAGCGCTCAATATCGGGCGTAAGGCCTCATATCAACGGCTAAGGTTCGACACCAGAGTCGTCGAACCGACTATGGAGACGCGCAAGGTGCAGCTGTCCGGCGGCACCACGTTCACGGTCTCGTTACCGAAGGGGTGGGCGACGGAGCAGGACATCTCCAGCGGCTCGGTCCTGTACCTCCATCCCGACGACGACGGCACGCTGCTCATCGAGGCGGGGCCCCGCGAAGGGAGCGACGACCGGACGGCGCGAATCGACGTGTCGACCTACGACACCGAGATGGTGATCGAGGTCGCACGGTCGATGTACCTCGTCGGCGTCGACGAAATCGTTCTGGAGGACCGCAACGGGCACGCTGACGAACGCGTCGAGGCCGCGATGGACCTGACGACGAAGCTGAGCGGACTGGAGATACTGGAGACGACCGACAGGAAACTCGTCTTCCGGAACATCATGGACCCCGCGAGCGTCTCCATCCGCAAGAGCGTCCTGCGCCTGAAGCTCGTCGTGCTCTCGATGCACCGCGACGCGGTCCGCGCAGTCACGGGGAACGACCCCGCCCTGGCCCGGCAAGTCGTCGCCCGCGACGACGAGGCCGACAAGCTGTTCCACCTCGTCACCCGACAGTTCCAGCGCGCCCTGGCGGACCTCCAGACCGTCGAACAGCTCGACACCACCCGGTCGAAGCTGTTCGAGCAGTACCACGCCGCCCGGCAGTTCGAGCGCGTCGGCGACCACGCCGCGAAGGTCGCCCGCCTCGTCGTCCAGCGCACCGACGACCTCGCGGACATCGACACCGAGGAGTTCGACCGCCTCGCGGACCGGTCGCGGCGCATCGTCGAACGCGCCGGCGACGTCGTGCTCTCGGACGTCGACGCACGGACGGGATACGACATCCTGGAGGACGCGACCGAACTCCAAGCGACTGTCGAGGAACTCGACCGGGAACTCTACGACCGCGAGGACGCTGCCGGCGCCTACGTCGTCGGCCTCCTGCTCGACAGCGTGCGCCGGACGGCCGCCTACGGCCGCAACATCGCGGATATTGGCTTCCAGCGAGCCGTTCAGACCGAAGAGGAGTCCGTCGCCGCGCAGTGAACGCGACGGCGGGGGACGTCCACCTTCCTCCAGCGACGTCTGCAGATTCGCTCTCCGGCGATGTTACTCCGAGATGGCACGGAGGCGGCCGTCGGACGCGCCGACGAAGAGGCGGCCATCCGCCACGGCGGGCGACGACTTGACGTACGGGCCGTCCTCGCGGTCGCCCTCGAAGTCGACCCGCCAGGCGGACTCCCCGTCGGTCGTCACCGCGGAGACGCCGTCGTTACAGCCGACGTAGACGCGGTCGCCGACGACCGCCGGCGACGAGCGGGTGTCCGTCTCTATCGGTGCCATCCACTGGCGCTCGCCGGTCGCTGCGTCGACGGCGTACACCCGGCCGCGGGTCGTTCCAGAACAGTCGTCGGATTCGAGGATGCAGGTGCGCGTCGACGACGCGGCGACGTAGACGGTGCCGTCCGCGATGGCCGGCGAGGTCCGCAGGCTGACGTCGTCGATCCCGGTCGTCCAGCGGGTGTCGCCCGTCGCCGCGTCGAACGCGTACAGGTTCGCGGGCGGTCCGTCGTCCGCCGTGTTCGGCGCGCCGTAGTAGACCACGCCGTCGACGACGGCCGGCGACACGTCCGCGTTCGTCTGGACGTCGGTTCGCTGCCACGCGACGTCGCCGGTGGCGGCGTCGAGCGCGCACAGTTCGCTCTCGCTGCCGACGTAGACGCGGCTATCGGCGAGCGCCGGCGAGGCTTCGACGTTCTCCTTCTCGCCGAAGTCGTCGTAGCGCCACCGTTCATCGCCGGATGCCGCGTCCAGCGCGAGCACCGCGCAGGACTCGAACTGCTCGTCGTCGTCGCCGCTCGCCACCAGCGGCCCGTCGCCGACGGTGCCGACGTAGACGACGCCGTCGTCGACGACCGGCGACGACGAGCCGAACCGGTGGCCGACGTCGGTCGTCCAGACCGGGTCGCCCGTTGCTGCGTCCAGGGCGTAGAACTTCCTGCCCCACGTCCCGAAGTAGACGGTGCCGTCGACCACCGCAGGGGCCGACGACGCGTACCCGTCCGGTTCGAAGCGCCACTTTGCTTCGCCGGTCTCGGCGTCGACGGCGTGGACGTACCCGGGGTCGCCGCTCCCCGGCACGTAGACGGTGCCGTCGACGACCGCCGGCGAACTGTTCATCGTCGGCGTCTCCCCGTCGAACCGCCACTCGACCGCCGCGTCCGACGCCGGGCCGGTCGCGTCGGGGGCGTGTCCGGAGTTCCGGGCGTCGTGTCCGAACAGCGGCCACGCGGTCGCGGAACCGGCGTCCCGTTCGGTCGTCGTCCCCGCGCCGTCGTCGGTCGTCGTGGTCTCGTCCTCGTCGCCAGGTGCTTGCGAGAGGCATCCCGCGAGCACGCTCGTCGCGGTGCCGACGCCGGCCGCGACGAGGAATCGTCGGCGACCGCACTCGCGAGCGGACGCTCCACGTCCGTTCGTTCCGCGTCCGTTCGCTCCGTCGTCGACCGCTCGTTCGTTCCGTCCTCGGGAATCCCGCGATCCGTGCAGCGGGGAGTCGGAGGGCTCCGTCATGCTGCGTCGATTGCACCTGGCCTGACTAATACCTCCCCCAGACTCAAACGGACGCTGTACCCTTGCGATGCGTCGTCCCTCCGCCGGGACTGCGTCGGCGTCTGCGGAGGGCCGTCGCCCGTGACCGGAAGCTACAGGAGGCACGGCGGACACGTTCGACGCGTGATATCTCGCGAACTGCAGATCACGGTCCTGTTCGCGTTCCTCGGCGCAGTGCTCTGGCTGGTTTCCGGCCGGTTCACCGACGCTGCGTGGGTCCGGTGGGCGATCCTCATCGGTGTCGGCGTCATCGTTCCGACGGTCATCACGGAACGGATGGAGTCGTAGCCCACGGCGGCCGACCCATCACCACCCGAACATTTATCACTCCTCCCGCCGAATTATTAGGTTGGACGTAATGCGGAATAAAATCGGTGGTTTCTTCTTTCAGTTCCCGTAACGATAGTATCGGCGTTCGCACCGCCGGACTCCGACGGTTCATACCCGCGACCTGCGCGCGCCCGAACCGACGTTCGACGAACGGCTCTTCGACCATCCACGACAGCATCCATCCCCGAACCATGACAACACAGCAGTCAGACGAGACGACCCAGACCGCTTCCGTGGAACCGATCACCGACGCCGAAACGCTGCGCGAACGCGACGACGTTCCGGTTCACGACGACGAGGACGTCGTCGACGAGGGAACGCTCGACGTCGTGGACGACCTCGACGACCTGGCGGTGGTGGGCGTCACGAACGACGACGGTGCGGTCCTGTTGCGCCGACTGACCGAGGACTGCGAGTGGAAACTACCCGTCGAGGAAGTCGCCCGCGACGAGGACTACGCCGACGCCGCGCGACGGGCGGTCGAGGAGGTGGTCGGCCTCCCCGTCGCCCTCCACGCGGTCGAAGCGGCGTGGCACTTCGAGGCTCGACTGGCGGACGGTGACCGGACGGCGACCCGCGACTTCGTGGTCTTCAGTGCGTCACCCGCGAGCGACGCCCCGGACCTGGACGACCTGCCCGTCGACGCCGCGGAGGACGCCCCGGCGGCGGTCGGATGGTTCGACGAGCTACCGGCCGACGCGGAGGAAGCGCCCGGAACCCGCCTGTTCTTCGACTGACAGGCGGTCTCGTCGGCGGCGGAGTGACTGCGCCCGGTCCCGCGTCGTCGCCGACCGCTGCCGCGCCCGTCTCGGCGTCGCCACACCGAGCGTGCCGCCGCCGGACCGCGAGGGTGGACCGCGAGCGTCGCCTGCTGGACGCTACCGACGCGACCCGGGCCGGCAAGAACATTGACTACTGTGAACACGGTACGTCGTGCTGGGGAGGTCACGGGGCCGATGAAACACCTACTCAACGAACGGACCGGAACGGTTCACAAGACCAGACCGGACACGACCGGTACCGAAGCAGCCTGTGGAGCCCTGCGGCACGTCGCTCCACGGCACGTCACGTCCGTCGCGACGACCGAGACGCCTGGCGGAACCGACGAGGACCGCTGCGGCCGGTGCTTCGACGACGCGGGAGGCTACTAGACCGTTCTCCAGCGCGACGAGCGCCTCCCGGACACCGTTGTGAACCCCGCCGACACGTCCGTCACGCATACTATCCTGCACCACCCAGCTACGGGAGATGACAGTCGCCGACCTCGATCTGGCGTACAGCGCCGAGGAGATACGGGCGTTCGTCGAAGACGCAGTGGCCCGGGAGGGAACGCGCCGCCAGCCGCGGTTCTACGCCGTCACGGGAAGTCACGTCTACGGGTTCGACAGTCCCGGCAGCGACATCGACGTCCGCGGCGTCCACCTCGTCCCGGCGGAGGAGTACGCCTACCTGCGGACGCCGGCCGAGGAGGTGACGGTCAACATGGACGGGACGACGGCGGGCTTCGAGCAGTACGCCGACGTCGACCTCCGCAGCTACGAACTCCGGAAGTTCGGGTCGCTGCTGGCCAAGGCCAACTACAACGTCGTCGAACTGGTCTTCGAGGCCCCGACCGTGATGAACGGGATCCCGCTGGAGATGGACGCCCTGCAGGAACTCGTCCGCGACCACCTCCCGATGAACGTCCCCCACGCCTACCTCGGGATGGCGAAGTCGAACTACTACAAACATCTCGACCCGGAGAAGGCGCAGGGGTACGACCCGGCGCCCAAGACCTTCCTCTACGTCTACCGCGGCCTCCTCGGCGCACAGTACGTCCTCCACGAGGAGGACGTCGCGGCGGATGTCCGCGAACTCGCCGCGGCCGTCGACGGTGGCGACCCGGCCCTCGTCGACGACCTCATCACGCACAAGCGCGAGGTCGACGAGTCGTCGGTCCCCGACGCGCTCGAACAACGGGTGCGGGAGGCCATCCTCCAGCAGTTCAACGCGATCGACCCGCTGCCGGAACCGGACAAGTCCGGCTACCGCGAGGCCATCGACGACTGGATGCGCAAGGTGCGGAACTGAGGGCTGGCCGACGCCGTGGGCAATCGCCGGTCGGGCGGCGGTTCGCGTCCCGGCGGTGGTCCCCTCCCGTCGGCGGTACAGACTGGGACTCCGACGAACGGGTGGTCAACGGCAAGCGATTCGCCCCTCGCTCCGTACGCGCGGAACTCCGTTCTGCGACCAAAGCGTGACCTCAACGCTCCGAATACCACGCCCGGGCTCGCCGTTCGTCCGTCTCGGTGGCGTCCTCCAGTTCTGCAACGCGCTGCTGGAGGTCGTCGATCTCTTCGCTGTAGGCGACGATGGTCTCGCTGAGGATCCCGATCAGGTTCCGTGTCTCGGCGTCGATTCCCTCGACCGCCTGCATCTCGTTCAGTTGCTGTAACAGTTCGTCTCGCGGGTCCGCGTGTGGCATGGGCCCCAAATCGGTTTCGTCCCACACAAATTTATGGGCCGATCCCCGCGCAACCAGGTCGCAGTCGCTCCGTATGCCCCGTCCGACACACCCCTGACCGGCGCTCGACGGTCCCACCTCGTATCGGTATCCCCCGCGCCCGTCGGTGGCGCCGTCTGACGACTCGTCGTCCACCGGGCGGGGCGCTGGACGCGCTACAGCTCGAATCGCTTCGTCGGGTCGGACTGGCCTCACGTTCGCTACGTGGAGAACGCTTCGGAGACGATTCCGGGCACGATGACCGCATCCCGTGCCAGCGCGCTCGTCGATTGCTTTCCAGAACCGTCGGACGGCTCCTTGCGATAGGAGTCGTCCCACCGACGGCATCGACGATGGCCTATCGGGACGCGTCCGAACCTGCGCAGTCACTCGCTCCAGGCCTGTGTACTCGGACCGAGCCTTCCCCGTCGGCACCCTCGCCTGACGCTCCCGGTGTGATGGGCGGTTCACCGGGCGGGTCGTCGGTGTACGCGCCGTGCTCTCGCGGAAGGTCGTCGTGCAGATCGTCGTCGTAGCAATGCACCATGGAACCCCAGTCCGCCCGGGCCATGGCCTGACTTGCGGGCGGAGTGGTCTCGCCCGGCATGTCGTGACCCTCGGGCTCACGGAACCCGACGCAATCGCGGATCTCTGCCTCGACCGCTTCGGTGAGGCGCATGCCGAGTTGCAGACTGTCCAGCAGCCGGTGCTCGACGTTGTCAGTGATCAGGTCGCGGGCGGCCTGGTCGTCGCCGGCCTCGAAGCGTTCTCGCGCCTGCTGTTCGATCGCTTCGCGCTCGGCGAGCAGTTCCTGTTCGAAGCCCTCGATCGCGCCAGTCACTTCCGGGTAGAACTCGCGCGGTCGCTCGCCGGTGAAGTACAGCAGCCGCTTGAACTCTCGAGTCGCGTAGCGCGTGGCTTCCTGGAACGCCCAGCCGCGGTCCAGGAAGTTGGACGCGGAGTCTTTCGTCATGTAGCGATGCTGGCGGAACTCCGGGGGGACCTCCTCAGCGGCGATCGGGATCGGCACGAATGGAGTGGTGACCGCGCTCGTCACCGCGGTCCACAGCGTCTGCAGTTCCGCGTGCGTGTCCGGGCGGACGTGAGCGACCTGGCCGTAGCCGGCAAAGTCGGTCGACCAGCGAGGGTCCCGGACCAGCGCGAGCATGTCCTCGAGGCTCACGGGGGCCAGGTTCTCGACCTCCCGTTCGAGCTTCAACGGGTTACGAGCGCCCTGGAAGAACTCGGGGTAGAAGTACTCCTCGACCGGTTTCTCGGCGGGGAACTCGCCGACACCGTACACGTCGAGCAGGTTGAGGGTGTCGCCGTTGCCGTCCCACCACCCCTGCTTCTCGGCGAAGCTCACCAGCTCGTCGGAGGCCATGAAGTCGGGGTCGTCCTCGTGGTCGACCGGGAAGTCGAGGATGTAACCGAAATACGACACCCGTACCTCGTCCGAGCCGAGACGCTCTGCGGCCCACAGGTCCCCCTCGGGATGGGCGAAATTGATGAACACCCAGCCCTCGTCCTCGTCGGCGAACAGGTGCGAGTTACCACCGTAGGTCGAGTACCCGTGTCGGTCCATCAGCCCGCCGACAACCTCGACGGCCTCCCTGGCGGACGAAGCGCGCTCCATCGCCGCTTGCGCCAGATCCGAATACTGCGGGCCGCGCAGGGGAGCCGCCTCCCTGGCCATCGTCACGAGTTCCTCGCGCGAGGGCGACCAGATGTCCCGCGCGGCCAGACCGTGCTCGTTCAGCCCGCCGTTGGTCAGCGGCGGCGGGAAGCCGGCCCACTCCGAGTAGAACGAGGAGATGTACTTGTTGGTCTCCTCGACCTGTGGAATCTCGATCGGTTCGCCGGGAATGTCGGCGTTCTCTGTGATGCCGACAGTGGTCGTGGCGTCCTCGGGGAACTGCTGGCGCGGGACGATGTCGATCCAGTGGCTCGATTGTTCGTGTCCGAACCCGCCCAGCATGGTCGATCCGTCGTCGGTCAGGTCGCTGCCGACGTAGATGCCGATGCTCTTGGTGGGCGGGTTCTCTGATCTGGTCGCGGTCGCGTCGGCGTCCAGCTCGGGGTCGGTTTCGCCTCCTTCGTCGAACGCATCGTCCCCGCTCGCGTATCCTGGGAGTAGTGCGGCGGCAGCCGCGAACGCGCTGAACTCACGCCGCGTCAGGTATTGCTCTAAACCCATGCAGTATTTAATGCAGGTCCTATCTGTTAAGTATTATTTAGTCTAATACATCGATAAATGTCGACACTTTCGGTTCGACGCGATGGCCTGCGTGACCTGTTCCCATCCTTGATGTGGCTCCCGGACGAACTCGCTACTACCTGCCGATGTTCGACGACATCCTCGTCCCGACTGACGGAAGCGACTGTGCACAGGCGGCTGTCGGTTATGCCGAAGATCTGGCGACGCGGTACGACGCACGCGTACACGCCCTGTGCGTGGCCGATTCCAGGACGATCGAAAACGCCCCACAGCACGACCAGATCAAGCAAGAACGCGCGGAACTCGCGGAGAGAACCTGCAACGACCTCTCCGTGAGTGACATCCCGGTGGAACAGGCCGTCCGCACTGACGTCCCACACAGAGCGATTCTGCAGTACGCGACCGAACAGGACATCGATCTCGTCGTCATGGGGACGCACGGCCGCACCGGCGTCGAGCGGTACCTGCTCGGGAGCGTCACCGAAAAGGTCGTCCGGCTGTCGGACGTCCCGGTGTTGACGGTGAAAGCAGAAGACGACGGTGACGTCAGGTACCCCTACACCGACGTCCTGGTGCCGACCGACGGAAGTGCGGGAGCCGAGGCCGCTATCGGCCCTGCCGTCGACGTTGCGAGCACTTACGACGCTCGCCTCCACGCCCTCTCGGTCATCGATACGATGGCGATGGGAGTCGACGTCCGTTCCCGTACACTCCTCGACGCACTCGAAGAATCGGCCCGATCGGCGGTCGACACCGTCGAGGAGCGAGCGACCGATGCGTCCGTTTCCGCGGTCGACACCGCGGTCGAACACGGGGACCCCTATCGCGGGATCCGTTCCTACGTCGAAGAGCACGACGTCGACCTCGTCGTGATGGGCACCAGGGGCAGCAGTGGCATCGAGCGATACCTCCTGGGGAGCGTCGCCGAGAAGAGCGTGCGCACGTCACCCGTCCCCGTGATGACAGTTCGACGGTCGGAGTGAACCGGTAGCTACGGAAGCGTATCTTTCCTCGGGGCGAGTCCACCGCCTTCGGGCGGGGGAGGACGCCATCACGGGCGCTTCCGGAACGGCTCGAAACGTCGCCGTCGCGTCCGGGTCGGGCAAGAAGCGCAGCATCTCCGAGCGGTAGCCCCTGATGTACGTCAACGTTCCCGGAATCTTCGCTGGCGAGCAACTGGTGGAACACATCGAGGCACTCGCGGCGGGCGACCTCACGGCTGCGGAACTACGGGAGCGACCGCTGACGGAACTCGAACACCGAACGGAATCGGACTACTACACGCTAGCTGACGATATCAAGGCACTCCGATGAGACGTTGCCTTCGATTGCTACCGGACTCTATGGACGTCGCGAAAGGGACTGAATGACTGACCGATCGAAACCGCTCTAGCTACGCACCGTGACAGTAGACGACTTTCATCCGGCGTCCTGTCGCACGGTGAGTACGGGCGCATCGCTCGTGCGCAAGACCCTCCCCGCGACGCTTCCGAGTAGATGCCGGCGTAACCCCGAGCGGCCGTGCGTCCCCATGGTCACGAGGTCGATCCCGTAAGCACTGACGAAATCGTTGATCACTGCGTGGGGATTCCCCGGTTGCACGTGGGTGGTCAGGGCGACTTCGCGTTCCGATGCCCGCTCTGCGACTGCGTCGACCACCTCGACCGCGTCGTCACGCAGCGAATCGCCGAGCGGTGGAAGTCTCGTCTCACCTTCGATCACGTTGAGCACGCGCACCGAGGCACCCGACCGTTCCGCGATGGCTAGCCCGTGATCGACCGCGGCAGTTGCAGCAGGACTCCCGTCCGTCGGAACGAGGATTCTGTCGTATCCCCCACTCTCACGGCCGATTGCCTGCGGTGGGACTGCTACCACAGGCTCGTTGCTCAACCGAACCACGCGTTGGGTGACACTTCCGAGGAGGACACGACCGAGCCCGCGTCGCCCGTGAGTCCCCAGTACGATGAGATCCGTATCGTTCTCTGACGCATAGGAAAGGACCGCTTCGTGCGGACTCCCGTACTCGACGACTGTCTGGCAGGAAAGGTCTGACTCCTGCTCGACGAGTTCTTCGAGCGTGGAGACGGCGTCTCGAGCCTGTTCTTCCGCAAGTCGTTCACCGCGTTCTCGATCGGCAACGACGCTGATGAGGTGGACGGACGCGTCGAACGCCGCTGCGATCACGATCCCGTGGCGAGCGGCGCCTTCTGCAGATCGACTACCGTCGGTCGGGATGAGAACACGTTCGTACATACCGGGTTCTTGGCGGCCCTCGTACTACGTTCTTGTGTGCCATGGGTTGGGAACACGTGACCGCACGGGATGTGTGTCACTGGGACTCCGACGAGGACGCAACCCACGGCTCCCACTGGTGGGATGCCGGCGAGTGGTCCCAGTCCGGAGGAGCAACCGTCACTTCGTGGTCGGGCGACGCCCGTACTAGCGGGTAGTCGTCCTGCCAACGGGCGAGCGTGACACGGTGCACACTGGAACCGGGTGCTGCACGCTGGACCCGGGCGCGGACTCACAGTGTCGGAGGATTCGTGAAGACAGCAGTGCACACCGTTCCTCACGTTCGGACACCGTCGGGGCGGAGTATCGATCACAGTCGCGAGGCGGAGAACGGCGACGAGAGCGGGAGCGGGTTTGATGGCCGACGCTGCCCTAGCAGTTCCACTGGAAGACGTATGACACGCTGGAACACACCCGGACGGGCACTCCCCTGGCCGCCAGTGGTCGTGGGATTTCTCCTCCTGGCGGTGGCACCGCTCGTTCTCTTCGGCCTCGGCGTGCTGGGGGCCTTCCTCCCGGCGGGGCTCGCGTCACTCAGTCCGGTTCTACTCGCTGGCACCCTCGCTATCGGGGTGGGGATCCGATACGAATGGGGGGAACTGCGTCGCGTTATCGACGAAGGGAAAGTCGCTATCGGCGAGGGCCATCGGAACCTGTTGGCTGTCGTTGGCGGGACGGTGCTCACCTTCGCTGGCGTCGCGGAGCTTGTGGTCTCCCCGATCGTAGCGGCCAGCGTGGTCGGCGTCATCGCAGCCGTCGTCGTCCGGAGCCTGGCCGTCCCGGCGTACTGCGGAGCGTTCGTCGGGATGACGTCTCTGGAGCTGTTCGGGTCGTACTGGTACGCCACGCTCGCCGCAGTGCTGGCAGGCCTGCTGTTCACAGTCGCTCATCCGGTGTTCCGCGGCCTGGGCGGAAAGCTGGGAACGACCGCGTTCGTCGGGGTGTTGCTGGTCGTGGTGCCGACCGCCAGCCCCTTCCAGAGCGGTCCCATCCCCGGCCAGGCGGTGCTCCTCCCCGTGGTCGGGTTCGCAGCCGTGGGTGCCATCGCCACCTTCACGGTCCACACTCGCTCGGCCGCTAGCCCGGTCCTGGCCTCCGGACTCGTGGGTGTAGCCGGCGGGCTCCTGCTTCCGGTGTACTTCGACGCCTCGGGGGAACTCCTCGCCGCGGCCGTTTACTCCGCTTCGTTCGCCGGGATGACGACCCCCATACGAATCCCGAACGAGTGGTGGATCGGAACGACCGGGATCGGCGTCGGGCTGGTCGTCGTGTACACGACGCCGTTCGTCGGCGGGTCGGGCGGGAAGCTGGGGACGATCGCCTTCGGATCGTGTCTCGGTGTCCACGGGACCCTCCGGATGGTCAACGTCTTTCAGCTCGCACGCCACGGCTATCAGCCCCCGGAGGAGGAGACGACCTGAGTGGCGCGCTCCGATGTAGTGCGACTCCGTCGCTAGCCCCCGAGAGCGGGATTCGAGACGGTCGTTCACCCCTTCGCCAGCGATGTTCGTCCGACGACCGCCACTTCGACGTGCGCCGACCCGTGCTGAATGGGACCTGGCGAAGTCTGTCGTCCAGCGCCCCGACACGACGAGGAAGACGATACGACGGCGTCAGATTGCGGTGGTTCCCTGGATTCGTGTCCGCCACGTTCCGTGATCCGATCACTCGTCGCCGTGGCGGATGAGATTCCCGAGAAGGGTATCGCCGAATGCGAGGACGAGGACTGCGCCGACGATGTTGAAGACGAGGTCGAGAGCGGTGTCCATCTTGCCGTAGGATACGAGCACCGGTTCGAGCCCGACCTGGCGCGAGGCGGCGTGAGCGACGTACTCCACGAGTTCCCAGAGGACGCCCATGGTAGCGACGCCGACGAGCACGCGCGGTCGCGGGTCGACGTCCAGCCGTCGTGAGATCACGTGGATCAGTCCACCGAGGAGCGTCGCCGAGTGCACGTGTGTGAGATGGTCCCACCACCAGACGTCGTCGTACGGTCCGAGCATCCCGACGGCGTGCGTCACCATCGCCGTCTGCACGTAGATGCGCTGCCACGGCCGGAACTCGACGGTGCACTGCCGCTCCAGGATGGCCGGCAGGTACGTTGCACCGAGGGCGACGACAGCATTCACGATCGCACCTGGGTCCCGTCGCCGTATCCCCTCGACGAAGACTGCAGCGATGCCGACGCGAAGCCCGCTCTCTGCCCCCTCTACGACGTCTGGCGGAACGGTCCTGCCCGTGGAGTCGGTCGTACTGCTCACGATACCGTCTGGGGCCTCGTGCCTGACAAAGGCAGTGAACTGGTCGTGACCTCGCCGCATCGGTCCCGTTGTCTGAGCACGAGGCGACCATCCGTATCCGGGATGGACCGGGAGGTTCACGACACGTCTCGGAGGTCGGGGACGATGCTCCCGTTTGCCCGTAGCTTCCTCCGGTCGCTGGTCCCACCCTCACGTCGACGGACAGCGTCTTTCTCGCGGACGCTTGGAGGGCGGTGAGGAACTCGATATCGGATGCCGGACCGTCGCCGTGGCCGCAGCTACTCCGACGTCCGCGATTCGAAGATCCGGCTATTCAGCGCGGATACGACCACGTTGAGCAGAAGAAACACGACGAACCCGACGGCGATCCATCCCCACTCGAGGAGGGTGAGGGGAACGACCTGGAAGAAGTCGTGAAGCGGTGAATACAGGACTGCGAGGTGAACGAGAAGCGACACACCGATGGCACCGACGAGCCACGGATTCGAGCGAAGCGGCTGGTCGTACCGCGAGCGGATGACCTGGATTCGGATCAACTCGACGACCACGACGAACGTGAACAGCAGCGACTGCGCGCGGAGGAGCGACCCCGTGCGGTCGAGGGCGTAAAAGAAGACACCCAGGCCGGTCGCTGCTAACAGGATAGCGATCGTCAGTATCGAAACGAGCACGCGGGTGTCGATGACTCCTTCGTCCGGAGGTCGCGGGGGTCGGTCCATGAGCCCCGCTGCGTGTGGGTCGGCTCCCAGCGCGAGCGCGGGAAGCGTATCCGCGACGAGATTGATCCAGAGGATCAGGATCGGCGTCAAGATCAACGCCTGCGACGTCTCCGAGAACTGTGCTGGGAAGAGCAGACTCCCGAGCAACACGCCGAGAAACACCACTAACACCTCGCCGGTGTTGGTCGAGACGAGGTAGTTGACGAACTTGCGTACGTTCTCGAAGATTCCCCGCCCCTCCTGAACAGCGTCGCGAATCGTGGCGAAGTTGTCGTCCCGTAGAATCATATCGGACGCCTGCCGAGCGACGTCGGTGCCGCGCTGTCCCATCGCCACCCCGACGTCGGCCTGCGTGAGTGCCGGTGCGTCGTTGACGCCATCGCCAGTCATCACGACGGTGTGTCCCTCGTCCTGGAGCGCGTTCAGGATGTGGACCTTGTGCTCCGGCGTCACTCGAGCGAACACGTCGACGTCTTCGATAGTTCGACCCAGCTCGTCGGCGGACTGGTCGGTGACGTCACTACCGGTGAGTGCACCATCGGGGTCGATCCCGATCTGTTCGCCGACGGCCGTGGCCGTGTCGAGGTTGTCACCCGTCGTCAGCACAGTCCGGATGCCAGCCGACCGGCAGTCAGCGATCGCCTCCTCGACTTCCGCTCTGGGTGGATCGAGCATCCCTTGCAGGCCGAGAAACACCATCTCCTCCTCGATCCGATCCGCGTCAGCCGAGGGGTCGTCGACGACCTTCGACGCGAATCCCAGCACCCGGAGCGCGTCCGCTGCGAACGTCCTCGTCTGGTCGAGGATCTCCTCGCGCTTCTCGTCGGTGAGTTCGCGCACGTCGCCGTCTTCGAGGAGCGAGTCACACCGATCCAGAACGGTTTCGGGTGCCCCCTTCATATAGGCCGTCGGCTCCTCGTCGTCGACGATCACGGTCATCCGCTTTCGCTCCGAGGAGAACTGGATCTCCCAGAGCCGTTCCGCGGCCGGGTCGATCCCCGCTTCGTCCGCCACCCGCCGAAGCGCGATCTCGGTCGGCTCACCCAGATACTCGTCGTCCGTCCGGTCGACGTTGTTGCAGAGGGAACCACATCGCAACAGCGGAGCGAGGTCTGGCCCATCCGTTCGGTCGCCGTCAGCAACGACCTGCTCGCCACCACCGCCGCCGTTCGCCGCGTTCGAGGGCGGCTCGGACAGGTCGACGACGGACCCCGGAGCGTAGAGCCTCGTCACCGTCATCCGGTTTTCCGTGACCGTGCCCGTCTTGTCGGTGACGATAACGTCGACCGAGCCGAGGCTCTCGACGACCGGAAGCCGCCTGACCAGCGCGTTCCGCTCGACCATCTCCCGTGCGCCCAGCGCCAGCGTGAACGTCACGACTGCGGGGAGCCCCTCCGGTACGCCTGCGACGGCGAGGGTGATACCGACGAGGAGAATCGAAACCGGCTCCGTCGCCGTGAACAGGAACTGGACAGCGACGACCAGAACGATCAGCGAAACGACGAGCCCCCCGATCTGCTTTCCGAGGTGTTCGACTTCCGTCTGGAACGGCGTCTGTCGGTGGTCAGCCTCGTCCAGCTGGGTGGCGATCCCACCGACCTCCGTCTCCATGCCGGTCTCGACGACGATTGCTCTGCCCCGGCCTTTCACGACGGTCGTGTTCTTGTACACCACGTTGCGGCGCTCGGCCAGTGGCGTATCTTCGTCTACGGTCCCGGGCACCTTCCTGACGGGCGCGCTCTCCCCGGTGAGTGGGGACTCGTTCGTCCGCAACTCGTCGGCGTCCAGGACTCGGGCGTCGGCCGGAACCGCGTCCCCCTGTTCGAGGTACACGACGTCTCCGGGGACGACCTGTTCGGCATCGACGACCTGTCTCTGTCCGTCGCGTAGCACGGCCGTGTCCGGGCTCGCGAGCTCACGAAGCGCCTCGATAGACCGGGTGGCCTGGTAATCCTGGACGAATCCGAACAACCCGTTGGCACCGATGATGAGGGCGATGAACGCTGCCTCGGTGTAGTTTGGGTGGCCGCCAGGGATGACCCCGACACCGAGTGACAGGAGCGCCGCCACGACGAGGAGATAGATGAGCGGGTCACGGAACTGCGAGACGAGCAGATCGAGTATCGACGTTCGTTCAGCTTCGTGGATGTCATTCGCACCGCACTTCGAAAGCCGACGCTCTGCTTCGTCGGACGATAGTCCACTCTCGTCGGCCGCTAATGCCGAGAAGACTTCGTCAGTCGGCGTCGCGTGCCAGGGTTCCGAGCGAGTCGCGTCCAGATCGGGGTGAGTCATGCTGTCGAAAGGCTTCTGTTGGGAGACACTGCAGACGGTTCCGTTCTTTCTCCGACCCTGTGCAACTCCGACCTGTCGCGGGCTACAGTCTGACGACGAGGCACCGGTGGAACTGAACACGCTCCCGAGAGACGCCCCATCCTCCGTGGTCTGTGTCGTTACTGACTATCAGACCGCCAAACGGGAAAAGTCTGCAGGCAACCTGCTGCGGCAGATCCAACCAAACGTCGGATGGATTCAGCGGTTCGACCGAGGAACGATCCGCAACCACTCGGTCTCCAGTGGGAATCCCGGAACGCAGTATCTCCGGAACCTCATCGGATCCAGCACAGCGGTCCGGTTTCAGGGCGAGACGTTGTCCGACGTCTCGTCCGGACGGTCTCTGTCGGCTTCCGAGCAAACCGCTACCGATCTTCTAACAGTAGACCCGTTCGGCTGGACGCGAATCCCGGTGGAACCACTCCGCCGTTCGGCCATCGAACGCAAGCAATGGTACTGCGTTCGGGCTGGGATCGGCCCGGTGAGCTCCTGCGATTACGCCCCTCGAAAAGACGGGCGCTGCAGGATCGTGAACCGCGACGAGACGGTCGCCTCGCTCCGCTCGGCGCTGCGACTCGTCGCGTTCAAATCCTTCGCGGACGTGATTTGCTCGTCACGTCCGTTCCTCGCAAAATCATGGGCGCTGCAGGATTTGAACCCGCGACAGCTTGGTCCGAAGCCAAGTACTCTGTCCAGACTGAGCTAAGCGCCCTCGCTACAACGTACTTCGCGGGCCGTTTTAAACACCATGATTTCTCCCGGGACGCGACACATCCAGTTCATTTATACGGAGTCCCCCGAGAACCGGGGATATGAACGACGGACGCGTCACGGGGCTGTGGGAACTCACGCGGCCCGGGAACGCGTTCGCGGCCGGCGTGCTCACCTTCATCGGCGCGTTCGTCGCCGGCATCGGCGACGCCACCGTGGCCGACCCGGTGGTCAACGTCGCGGCCGCCATCGTCGCGACGTGGTTCGCGACCGCCGCCGGGAACGCCATCAACGACTACTTCGACCGCGAGATCGACGCCATCAACGACCCGGACCGGCCGATCCCGCGCGGTGCCGTGTCGCCGCGAGGTGCGCTCTTGTTCAGTGCGGCGCTGTTCGCCGGGGCGATGGCGGCGACGCTGACCCTGCCGCCGCTGGCTATCGCGATCGCCGCCGTCAACCTCCTCGCGCTGATCGCGTACACGGAGTGGTTCAAGGGTCTCCCGGGAGTGGGTAACGCCGTCGTCGCCTGCCTCGGCGGGAGCACGTTCCTGTTCGGCGGCGCGGCGGTCGGCAGCGTCGCGGAGTCGGGCGTCCTGTTCGCGCTGGCGGCGCTGTCGACGCTCACCCGCGAGATCATCAAGGACGTCGAGGACATGGAGGGCGACCGCGAGGAAGGGCTGAACACGCTGCCGCTCGCCGTCGGGGCGCGCCCGGCGCTCGTCGCGGGTGCGGTCCTGCTCGTCGCGGCCGTGCTGGCCAGTCCGTTGCCGTACCTCTGGACGACGTTCGGCGTGGCGTACCTCGCGGCGGTGGCGCCCGCCGACGCGGTGATGCTGTACGCGGCCTACGAGAGCTTCGACGACCCGTCGGCGGGTCAGTCCCACCTGAAGTACGGGATGTTCCTCGCGGCGGTCGCGTTCGTCGTCGGTCGCGCGGTGACGCTGCTATGATTCGGCGACCTCACACAATCAAAAAGAATATAAGCTGAACGACGTATTTTTATCACAGATGACACGGGCGAGACCCGCGGTCGAACGTGACCGCGGACTCTCGCTCGCCACCTTCCTGTGAGGAATGGCAATGTATGAACTCGGCACCGCGTTTTCGGGTTCGGAGGTCGACCCGGGGACGAACCTGCTCGTCGCGGGCCCGCCAATGACCGGCAAGCGCGACGTCGCCTTCGACGTCCTCGCGCACGGCCGTCGCCAGGGCGACGGTTCGGTCGTCGTCACGACCAAGGACAACGGCGAGGACGTCCTTTCCGAGTTCGACGACCGGGCCGACGGACCGGTCTCGGCCGTCGGCGTCGTCGACTGCGTCTCCAAGCAGCAGGGGATGAACCCGCGGGACCGCGACCACGTCACCTACGCCTCCTCGCCGGTGGACATGACCGGCATCGGTATCCAGCTCTCGGAGTTCCTCGAGTCGTTCTACGAGCAGGACGTTCGCAGGAACCGCGTCCTCTTCGACTCGCTGTCGACGCTGCTGATGTACTCCGACCTCCAGACTGTGTTCCGGTTCCTCCACGTGTTCACCGGGCGCGTCCAGAGCGCGGACGCCCTGGGCCTGTACGTCATCGACTCGACGGCCCACGACGACCAGACGATGAGCACGCTCCGCCAGCTGTTCGACGGCGAGGTCGCGGTCCGGGAGACCGACGACGGGTCCGAGCTCCGACTGAAGGGGGTCGACGGGTCGACCGACTGGCAGCCGATCTGACTCGCGACGGGCAGCACGGCCTGCGACAGGCAGCACGCTTTTGCTCGCACGCGGCCTGCGTTCGACCATGCCAGTGGAGAGCGACGCCGAACTCCGGGCGATACTCGGTCTCGACACCGTCGCGGTCGTCGGCTGTTCGTCGACGCCGGGGAAGGACGCCCACGAGGTTCCCAGGTACCTGCTCCGGAACGGATACGACGTCGTGCCCGTGAACCCCAACGCCGACGCCGTCTTCGACCGGCCGGCGTACGACTCGCTCGCCGACGTCGACGAGTCGGTCGACATCGTGGACGTGTTCCGTCCGAGCGACGAGGTGGCCGGCATCGTCGACGTGGCCGTCGAGCGCGACGACGTCGAGGTCGTCTGGACGCAACTGGGCATCCGCGACGACGACGCCGCGGCGCGGGCCGAGGCCGCCGGGAAACGGGTCGTCCAGGACCGCTGTATCAAGGTCGAACACGGCCGCCTGGTGGACTGACGCAGACCGAGCGGCTCGCTCACCCGTTATCGTTGCTGGCTGTCGCCGTCGTTGCTGACTCTCGCCGTCGTTGCTGACTCTCGCCGTCGTTACTGGCTATCGCCGTCGTTGCCGGCCAGTTCGATGTCGAACGACGCGATGCTGTCGGAGTCGGGCGCGTACTCGTCGCCCTCCGGTCGCGAGCGCATCGTCTCGAAGAAGCGTTCGGTGACGAGGTCGCCGACGATGTCGCTCAGCGACTCCTCGGCCTCCTCCTCGACCTCGCCGAGCAGTCCGAGCGGAATCTGTGCCCCGGCCATGTCGGCATGCCCGCCCGCGCTGCCGATGCGACCGAACGCGGCCCGCACCGTCTCCCCGAGGTCCACGTCGGTGCCACGAGCGCGCGCGGAGACGTAGACGGTGCTGTCGATGAAGCCGAACACGAGCGTCGTGGTGACGTCCTCCATGTCGAGCAGCCGGTCAGCGGCCTGCGCCAGCGCGTCGCGGTCGGAGAGCGCGCCGACGCAACTGGCGAGCACGGTCCGGTCGAGTCGTCGGTTCCGGATGGCGCGGGCGATGGTCTCGAGCGTGTCCGGACTGATGGAGGGGTCCTCGACGCGGTCGAGGACCTCGGTGTCGGCGTGAGGGAGGATGAACGCGGCGGCCTCGAAGTCCGACACCGACACCTCGCGACTGAAGTCCTTCGTGTCCACGCGGATGCCGTACAGCAGTCCGGTCGCCACGGACTCGGACGGTTCGATGCCGAGGTGTTCGAAGTGGTCGGCCATGAGCGTGCTCGTCGCGCCGACGGCGCTGCGGAGGTCGATGAACTCCGCTTCGACCGGGAGCTTCGGCGGGTGGTGGTCGACGACGATGTCGACGGGCGTGTCCTCGGGAAGCTGGTCGTTGACGCCCGGCACGGAGTGGTCGACCAGGGCGAGACCGTCGAACTCCGAGAGGTCGGCGTCCGGTTCGAGGTTGCGGAGTTCGAGGTCGAGCAGATTGACGAACGCCCGGTTCTCCTGGTGGGAGATGTCGCCGTAGTAGCAGACCTCGGCCTCCGTGCCGACGGCGTCGGCGATGCGCTGGAGCGCGATGCCGCTGGCGATGGCGTCCGGGTCGGGGTTGTCGTGCGTGAAGATGCCGAGCTTCCCGTCGATGCGACGCAGGACGCGCTGGAGCTGGCGGGTCCGGAGCGCGGATTCGCTGTCGGTCGTCTCCACCAACTGGTCGGCGACCGCCTCGCCCGGCGCGACCACGTCGTCCGCCACGTCGGCGAAGGAGGTCCGGTGGGCGCTGGACGCGTGCTCGCCGACGTAGGTCACGAGGTAGGAGTCGGGGTGGACCAGGCGCAGCGCACGCGCCGCTGCGAGGTTGTCGTCGGGGTCGTCGCCGCCGACGAACGCCACGTCGGGCGAGAGGTTCTCGAGGAGGTCCGTGTCCGTCGGGTCCCCCTTCCGCGCCGAGACGTTCTCGGCGCGCAGGGTCTCCACCCGACTGTCGTTGTCGTCGACGACGACCAGCCGTCCCGGTCGCTCGACGAGCGTCTCCACGATGGCGTGCCCGACCGAGCCACAGCCGAGCACGAGCCGCGAAACCATTCTACCCGGGTTTGCCGGTGGGCCCCCTAAAACCTACCGGGTGCGTCCGTACGGGGGTCACCGGGCGGATTCCGCCGTCCGCATCCGGCTCGTCCCGAACCGCATTCCAGCAATATTAAGGTCCGTTCCCGTTCCCGTTTCGGTATGAAGGCGACCGCGAAGGCCCACCCCATCCAGGGACTCGTCAAGTACCACGGGATGCGCGACCACGAGAAGCGCTACCCCTATCACGACAGCATCAGCGTCTGCACCGCCCCGAGCCACACGAAGACGACCGTCGAGTTCGACGCCAGCCTCGACGGCGACGTCTACGTCGTGGACGGCGAGGAGCTGTCCGGCCACGGCGCCGACCGCGTCGCGAACGTCGTCTCCCGCGTCCGGGAGCTCGCGGACGCCGACCACGCCGCCGACCCCGTTCGACTGGAGAGCGAGAACAGCTTCCCCTCGAACGTCGGACTCGGCTCGTCGTCGTCCGGCTTCGCCGCCGCGGCGATGGCGCTCGTCGCGGCTGCCGACCTCGACCTCTCGCTGCCGGAGATCTCGACCGTCGCGCGCCGGGGGTCGTCGTCCGCTGCTCGCGCCGTGACCGGCGGGTTCTCCGACCTGCACATGGGGCTGAACGACCACGACTGCCGCTCCGAGCGCATCGAGTCGTCCCTGGAGGACGACGTCCGCATCGTCGCCGGCCTGGTCCCGGCCTACAAGGAGACCGAGCAGGCCCACCGCGAGGCGGCGGACAGCCACATGTTCGACGCCCGGATGGCGCACGTCCAGGACCAGCTCGTCGAGATGCGCGACGCGCTCCGCGAGGGGGACTTCGACCGCACCTTCGAGACTGCCGAGCACGACTCGCTGTCGCTGGCGGCGACGACGATGACCGGGCCGGCGGGCTGGGTGTACTGGCAGCCGGACACGCTGGAAGTGTTCAACGCGGTCCGCCGTCTCCGCAACGAGGAGGACGTTCCGGTCTACTTCTCGACGGACACCGGCGCGAGCGTCTACGTCAACACGACCGCGGAGTACGTCGACCGCGTCGAGAACGTCGTCGCCGACTGCGGCGTCGAGACGATGGCCTGGGAGGTCGGCGGTCCTGCAGAGGTGCTGCCGGAAAGCGAAGCGCTGTTCTAGCTACTCGAGACACGCCGCGACGACGCGCAGCATCGTCTCGCCGCGCACCTCGTCGGCGAACAGCGGGACGCGCTTGATGTCGTGGCCGCGGAACACGTCCTGTGCCTCGTGCAACGCCGACTGCTGGACCTCCCAGCGCTGCTGGCAGAACTCGCAGGTGTCCAGGTTGGGCGTGACGAACTGGTCGGTGTCGACCGCCGGCGTCACGTCCGCGAGGTCCTCCATCACCTTGTTGACGACGACGGTGCCGACGGGGATGTCGAACTCCGTGAGCTGGGTGAGCAGGCGCTGGGACTCGAAGACGCTCATCTCCTCGGGGACCATGACGACCCGGAAGTCGGTCTTGCCGGGGTCGCGGAGGGTCGCGCGCAGGCGCTCGATGCGCTCGCGGAGCACGTCGAGGTCGTCGACGCCCTCCTCGTCGTCGCCGCGCTCGCCGAACATCCCGGAGATGCCGTCCATCAGCCCCTGGAACCGCTGGCGGAGCGCCGCGATGCGTCCGACCATCGTGTCCATTATCTCGGGGAGTTCGAGTAACCGCAGCGTGTGTCCGGTCGGTGCGGTGTCGACGACGACGCGGTCGAAGCGGTCGTCGTCCAGGAACTCGACGAGTTTCTGCATCGCCGCGGCCTCGTCCGCGCCGGGCATCGCCCCGCCGAGCAGGGAGTTCATCGGCCCGTCGTCCTCGTCGCCGAACAGGCCGCCGAAGTTGCCGAGGGGGTTCTCGCCGCCCTCGCCGAACACGCCAGCGCCCTCCTCCAGTGCAGCTTCGGGGTCGATCTCGGCCGCGTAGAGCGGGACGTCCTCGCGGATGCGCGTCGCCTCCGCCGGCACGTCGGTCTCGAAGGTGTCCGACAGGGAGTGGGCGGGGTCGGTGGAGACGACCAGCGTCGCCGTGCCGTCGCGGGCGCTCGCCAGCCCCGTCGCCGCCGCCATCGTCGTCTTGCCCACGCCTCCTTTGCCGCCGTAGAGGACGTACTCCGGTGCGTCGACGCCCGTCGGAACGGCCTCGTCGTCGATGCTCTCGACAGCCTCCACGTCCAGTTCGGCCATGCCCGTGGGTTTCGGGGCGGGACTTGTGTACCCGTCGGTCCCGAACCGCCGATGCCGGACGCTGGCGACGGTCCCGGACGCGGACGCGGCGACTGAGCGGGTGTGCAGGCGCTCTGCACACCCGGGCGACCGTTATGCGCGCCGGCGGTCTACCGTGGTCCATGCGAGTATCACGGCGCGCGTTCCTGGCGGCCGCGACTGCCGGCGGCGTGACGGCGCTGTCGGGGTGTCTCGGCGCTGTCACCGGCGGCGGCCAGGGCACGACCGCGACGACTGCGGACGCCACGGCTACCACCGCAACGTCGACGGCATCGAACGCGTCGGGAGCGGGACCGCCGCTCGCGGACGCTCGACTGACGGTCCAGTACCCCGTCGAGAAGCTCCGGTCGGAGGTCGTCTCCGGCGGCCCGCCGAAGGACGGCATCCCCGCCATCGACGAGCCGTCGTTCACGACCGCGACGGCGGCGAACGACCGCCTCGACGACGCGGACGTGGTGTTCGGGTTCGCGGGCGACAGCGACGTGAAGGCCTACCCCCAGAACGTGCTCGTCTGGCACGAGGTCTGCAACGACGCGCTCGACGGGACGCCGGTCAGCGTCACCTACTGTCCGCTGACCGGGACGGCGATGGGGTTCGAGCGCGGGGGGACGACGTTCGGCGTCTCGGGCGACCTGCTCAACGACAACCTGATCATGTACGACCGCGCGACGGACACCCGCTGGCCGCAGATGCTCGGGACGGCCCTCACGGGCGACCTCGCCGGGAACTCGCTCCGGGAGTTCCGCCTCGTCTGGGCGACGTGGGGCCGCTGGCGCGACGCCCACCCCGACACCCGCGTCCTCTCGACGGACACCGGCTCCGTCCGCGACTACGACGAGGACCCCTACGGCTCCTACGACCCGCTCGATGGCTACTACGCGGGTGGAACGCCGCTGTTTCCGCCGCTCCGGACCGACGACCGGTTCAGAACCAAGGAGACCGTCGTCGGCACGCGCTCGCCCGAGGATGCGGCGGCCTTCCGCGAGTCGTCCCTCCGGAAACAGACGCTCCTCGACGGCGACCTCGCCGGCACCCCGCTCCTGGCCGCCTTCGACGCGGGCCTCGACGCGGCGTCCGTCTACCGCAACCCCGAGGAGCGGTCGTTCGAGGTCCGCGACGGCGAGATAGTCGGTCCGGACGGGAACGCCCACCAGCCGGCCGACCTGCCGCTCCCACGCCAGTACGCCTTCGACGCGATGTGGTTCGCGTGGGCGGGCTACTACCCCGAGACGAGCGTCCATGACTGAGACTGTACGGCGCGGTCGCGTCGGCCGCACGGTCGCGCAGACCGGATTCGCGATTCGGGCTGCCCTCACGCGGTGGGACGGCCGACTGGTGTTCGTCGGCGTGACGCTCGGCTACCTCCTCGCCTACCTCGCCGCCGTCGGTCACCTGAACCCCGGCGACGGCGAGGTCGGGTGGCTCGTCGTCGACGACCCGCTCGCGCGGGCCCTCCAGCCGACGGGCGCGCTCTCGTGGGAACCGGTCGCGCGCGTCGAGGCCGAGGTCGTGACCCTGCTCGTCTCGCCGCTGGACGCCCTGCTCGGCCTCGGCCTGGCGACGCTGGTGGGTCTGAACCTCGCCGTCACGTACCTCGCGTGGCGCCAGCCGGCGGCGTGCGGGCTGGCGCGCTCGTCCACGGGCGTGCTGGCCGCGGTCCCGGCGCTGCTCTCCGGCGCGGCCTGCTGCGGTCCCGTCCTGCTCGTCGTCCTGGGCGTCCAGGCGTCGGGCGTCCTGCTGACCGCGTTCTCGGCTCTCGTCCCGGTCGCGGCGGTCCTGCTCGTCGCGAGCCTGCTCTGGGTCGGCCGGCAGGTCGACCCGTCGGCGGCGTAGGCAGGTACATTCCGGCTCGTCCTCGCCGTCGCCTTCGTGCACCGGTTCCCGACGCTCGACGTCGACGCTGTCTGGCACTTCGGGCTGCTCGTCTTCGCGCCCGCGGTCGCGTTACGGTTCCGCGAGCGAGTCCAGGCGGAGTTGCGAGAAGAAGCCGCGTGAGTGCTTTGGCTACGCCTCGTCGAACAGAACGACGCGAGGCGTCGCTTGCACGACGAAGCTACGCTTCGTCGAACGCCGTGTATCGGGGACTCACGTGCTCGATGAAGCTACGCTTCATCGAACAACTCCTCGCCGTCGACCATGTGCTCCTCGACGACGTCCATGTCGAGGGTGACGCCGAGTCCGGGGTCCTCCGGGATCTCGATGTAGCCGTCCTCGATGACGTCCTCCTCGACCAGGTCCTCCCACCAGCCGAGCTGGTAGGAGTGGTACTCGACGGCGAGGCTGTTCGGGATGGCGGTGCCGACGTGCGCGCTGGCCATCGTCGCGACGGGTGAGGCCACGTTGTGCATCGCTACCGGCGTGTAGTAGGTGTCCGCCATGTCGGCAATCTTGCGCGTCTCGCGCATGCCGCCGACCTTCGGCATGTCGGGCGCGATGATGTCGACCGCCTGCTCTTCGAGGAGGCGGCGGTGACCGTGCTTGCGGTAGACGTTCTCGCCGGCGGCGATGGGCACCGAGGTGCTCTGGGTGACCTCCCGCTGCACGTCGTGGTTCTCCGGCGGTACGGGGTCCTCGAGCCACCAGACGTCGTACCCTTCGAGTTGATTCGCCAGGCGCTTGGCGCTGCCACCGGAGAACGTCCAGTGGCAGTCGAAGGCGACGTCCGCGCGGTCGCCGACGCGCTCGGTGACGGCCTCGACGATGTCGACCTTGTGCTCTACCTCGGGGTTCCGGAGGTGGCGGTTCGCGCGGTCCTTCTCGTGGCCCGAGGGCACGTCGAGGTCGAACTTCAGGGCGTCGTACCCCAGTTCCTCGACGACGCGCTCGGCCTCGTCGGCGTTCGACTCGGGGTCGGCCTCCTCGCCGGCGTGGCAGTCGCAGTACACGCGGACGCGGTCGCGGTACTTCCCGCCGAGCAACTGGTAGGCCGGCGCGTCGAGCACCTTGCCCGCGAGGTCGTGGAGCGCGACGTCGACGCCCGAGATGGCGGTGACGGTGACGCCGCCGATGGAGCCCTCGCCGGACATCTTCTGGACGAGGTGCTCGAACAGGCGGTCGACGTCGAGCGGGTTCTCGCCGACGAGGAACGGTCGCATCCGGTCGATGAGCTCCGGCACGCCCGCGCCCCAGTAGGCCTCGCCCGTCCCGACGACGCCCGCGTCGGTGTAGACGCGGACGAGCGTCCAGGGGAAGTTGCCGTCCACCATCGTCGTCTGGACGTCGGTGATCTCCAGGTCGCGCGGGCCGCCGCGGTCGGCCGTCACGCCCATCGTCTCCCCGGACAGGTCGCGCATCGTGTACTCCGCGTTCGGGTCGTGAAGCGTCGAGTAGTCACGCACCATACGCCCAGGTACTCTCCCTGTAGTAAAAGATTCGAGGGTTCGGGAAGAGATGGTCCGGCGGAGTGGCCCCGGACGGTGCAGCGGCCTCCGTCGGTGCCAGACCACCAGACGGAGTCGACATGGCAGACGCTACAGTGGTTGGTCGGCTGGAACTGCGGGAAAGGGGTCTCGCGGTGCGGTCAGAACAGCGCGAGCGGGATGCCGAAGGCCAGGACGGCCCCGACGACGAAGATGACGAGACCCACGCCCACGTCGCGCATCGAGTACTCCTGCTGCGGTGCCGTCACGCGCTCACGTTCCTCCGCGTCGTATTCGTGGCCGCTCATACCCGGTGGTCGTTCGTCCCGGTACTTCGGTGTGTCGGTCCGACGCGTCGACAGCTCCCGACGCGTTCTGCTGGCGTGCGCTCGTTGGTCGGCGAACGTTCGCCCCAATCCGACCGCTTTTGGCGTCACGCTCCCAACCTGCGCCCACCGAATGACCCTCACGAAGCGCATCATCCCGTGCATCGACGTGGACGTCGACGACGACGGCAACGCGGCGGTGTACACGGGCGTCAACTTCGAGGACCTGAAGTACACCGGCGACCCGGTGGCGATGGCTCGCGCGTACAACGACGCCGGGGCGGACGAGTTCGTCTTCCTCGACATCACCGCCAGCGCCGAGGGGCGCGAGACCATGCTCGACACCGTCTCGGCCGTCGCGGACGAGGTGTTCATCCCGCTGACGGTCGGCGGCGGCATCCGGACCCGCGAGGACATCAAGGAGACGCTGCGGGCGGGCGCGGACAAGGTGTCCATCAACACCGGCGCGCTCGACCGCCCCGAACTGATAACCGAGGGCGCGGCGGCGTTCGGCAACCAGTGCATCGTCATCAGCGTCGACGCCCGCCGCCGGTTCGACGAGGAGGGCGAGCACTACGCCCAGGTGGACGGCGAGTCCTGCTGGTTCGAGTGCACCGTCAAGGGCGGCCGCGAGGGTACCGGCATCGACGTCGTCGAGTGGGCCACGGAGGCCGAGGAACGCGGGGCCGGCGAACTGTTCGTCAACTCCATCGACGCCGACGGGACGAAGGAGGGGTACGACGTCCCGCTGACCGGCGCCGTCTGCGACGCCGTCTCGACGCCGGTCATCGCCTCCTCGGGCTGCGGCGGCCCGGAGGACATGCACGAGGTGTTCGCCGACGCTGGCGCGGACGCCGCCCTCGCCGCCTCGATCTTCCACTTCGACGAGTACTCCATCCGAGAGGTCAAGGAGTATCTCGACGACCACGACGTGCCGGTTCGGCTGTAGCCGCTCGCCGACAGCTGTCGCACGGGCATAAGTTTCAACTTCTTTCAATTTAATCGTGTGGCTGATGCACGACGTGTCAGCCAACACGGACGAGAACCGCCTCTCCATCACGCTCGCGGGCAAGTTCGACGACGACGAGGCCACGGCGAGCGCCGAAGCGACGATGGCGGCCGTCGAGGAACTGGAACCGGGGTTCGACGTGCTCACCGACCTCCGGGAGTTCGAGCCGAGCACCGACGCGGCGAAGGAGCAACTGGAACGTTCGAAGCTGTTCCTGGCCGCCCACGACGTCGGCACCGTCGTCAGGGTCGTCGGCGACTCGCCGCTGGCGAACATGCAGTTCGACCGGACCGGCGACGAGGACTACGAGGTCCACACGGTCGACAGCGTCTCGGAGGCGGAGTCGATACTGGACGGCCAGTAACGAGCGCGGCGCCTGTGCCGGGGCGAGGGCGCTCTCACGCGCGGTACGTCTCGTACAGCGCCGCCGCGCCGCCGAGAGCGAGGACGAACCAGTAGCTCGCCACGCGGTAGAACAGCGCGATGACGCCCGCCGTCTCCAGCGAGACTGCGCCGGCCGTCAGACCGACGAGCAGGGCGACGATGGCCACCTCGACGCCGCCGAGACCGCCGGGGGTGGGCGTCACGCCGGCGACGGTGCTCGCGGGCACGACGAACAGGACGACGAACGGGTCCAGGTGGACGCCGACCGTCAGCCCCGCGAAGTACAGCGGCAGCGCGAAGAAGAGCCAGCCCAGGCTGGCGTAGGGAAGCGTCCGCTTGACGGCGTCGGGGTGGTCGGCTATCTCCTGGATGCCCCGGAAGAACTCCCGGGTGCGGCCGCGGATCGAGTCCGCGTCGACGCGGTCGGTCCGCGCCGCGATTGGCCGGACGACCCGGACGACGACCGACTCGACGACCGACTGGTGCCGCCAGCCGGCGTAGACGACGACCGGGACGAGGACCGCCATCGCGACCAGCGCCCCGACGAGGTAGCGAACCTGCGGGGGAAGGTCGGCCCGGACCGCGAGCGCGAACCCGCCGAGCGCGGCGAACCCGAAGAACGGAACCAGGTTCAGCAGTTCCGCCGAGAGGACGCCCGCGAGGCTCTCCTGGTAGGAGGCGCGGTCGTCCGTCGAGAGCACGAACGCGACGAACGGGCTCCCGCCCGCCTTGCCGAACGGCGTCACGTAGTCGCCGAACGTCGCCGCGAAGTACGTGACGACGAGCGACGGCAGGGGGATGTCGACGTCGAACACCGCGAGGACGACGGCCCACACCTGCGACCAGAGGACGAGTCCGACGGCCGTCGACGCACAGGCGGCGAGGACCCACACCGGGTTCGCGTCCGCGAGCGCGCGCTGCAGTTCGTTCCAGCCGATGACGCGGCCGAACAGGTAGAACACGACCGCGGCCACCGCGAACCCGACCACCGCCTTCGCGGCGGTGGCACGGGTACTGCTCCCCGTCTCGTCACCGACTGACATCTACTCCCCCCGTGACCCTGACGTACATCTGCTCCCCCGTGGACCGCCGGCCGCGGTCGGCGAGACTGACCGTCGACCGCACTCACGTGTGATACGAATCGCCGCGCCGACGGTTGTGTCTACTGGCGGACCGTGCGGGGTCGACGCTCGGTGAGCGGAGGCTCGGCTATCGGGCGGACGAACGAAGAGAAATCGGGGGTCGGGACTCAGGCCGCGGCCTGGAAGGCCTCGCGGAAGCTGGTCGTCTTCTCCTTGATGCGGCCGACGGCGTCCTCGAGCGCGTCGAGGGGGTCGTCGCCCTCGGTCTTGATGGTGAGGAGGGGGTCGGTCTGGCCGCCCGACTGTTCGGGGTTCATGTCGTAGGTGGCCGCCGCGACGCCCTCGGTCTCGAGGAGCGCGCCCTTCAGCACGTTCATGAAGGTGTGGTCCTCGCCCCCGATCTCTATCTCGAGTTCCGTGTCGGTCTTCTCGATGACCCGCAGTTCCATGGGTCCGGATTCGCCACTCTCGCGTTTCAATCTTGCGAAACACCCGTTCTGGGGCGGTCGACGCCCTATCGTCGAGGTCGGTGTGGTTCGCCTACGGCAGCGCGAGGAAGACGACGTAGGCGATCGATACGAGCACCGTGGCGTGCTTCGCGCCGTCCCTGACCGTCCCCTCGCCCATCTTCCCGGCGACGAGACCGGAGAACAGCCCCTGCACCAGGGCGGTGTGGAAGAACACGAGCGTGTAGGCGTCGATGTTCACCGACCCGACGTCGCCGACGCCGGCGATGCCCGCCGTCGCGCCGGTCGCGGTGCCCGTCGACCCCTCGGTCGGCACCTCCGTCGCCGGGAGCGTCTCCAGTTCCGGGATGAGGATGGCGTCCAGCGCGCCGACGATGACGAGGAAGACGAAGAAGGAGAGGTAGATGATGACGATGTAGGTCGCCATCTCCTGGCGGCGCTGGCGGCGCAGTCGCCGCGTCGCCTGCGCGTCGTCGGCGGCGATGCGGAGCACGCGCCCGATGTCGCCGCTCGCGTGCATCGCGTTCGTGACGAGCGTCACGACCCGCGTGATGGTGGGGCTGTCGACCCGGTTCTCGAACCGGTACAGCGCCGTGCTGGCGTCCGTCCCCCACTCGACGTCGCGCCAGAGGCGTCGCACCTCCTCGTCGAGCACGCCGAGGTCGCTGTCGACGACGCGTTCGAGGCTCTCGACGACGGTCATCCCGGCCTCGTTGACGCTGGCGAGGCGGTCGAGCAGGTCCGGCGCCGTCGCCTCGATGGCGACCAGTCGCCGCCGCCGCAGCTCCTGGACGACGGCGAACGTCCCCAGCACGAACAGGGCGGCCAGCACGACGGCGTCGTCGACGGTGCGCGCGGTCGCGGTGCCGGCAGCGACCTCGGGGCCGACGGCGCCCAGGAGCCCGAGGACCGCGAGCGGGACGGTCGCGTACAGGACGACGACCGGGTCGGCCAGCGCGGTGCGGATCGGGTTCGCCAGCACCGACCGGACGTCGCGGAACCGGTCGTACAGCGCCAGGCGCTCGAAGTTGGCCGTCCATCTGTCGCGGAGCGAGGCGGCGTCGGTGCCGCCGTCGCCGAGCGCGGTCCGCCGGGCGTCGGCGTCGCTCGTGCGGCGCACGTCCGGCAGCGACTGGTCGACGTCGCGCTCCTGGCGCGTCGCGGTGAGCGACTCCGTGATGCTGTCGAGGTAGACGACGAATCCGACGTTGCCCAGCGGGACGAGCAGGTAGGTCAGCAGGGTGAGGAACTGCAGCGTGTCGGCGACGTCCATCAGGCCGACGATGACCAGCAGCGTGATGAGCAACAGCGGCCCGACGACGAGCAGGGAGACGTACCCCTCAGCGAGCGTCGCCAGCAGTTCGAGGAACGCCTCCTGTTGGGCCTTGGCGTCCTCCTGGTACCGCTCGTACTGGTCGTGGAGGAACGAGGGGAGGCTCTGTCCACTCCGGAGCACGCTGGTCAGGTTCTCCGCGAACTCCTCGAACTTCTGGCTGGGCGACTGGTGGGCCATCCGCTGGATGGCCGACAGCATGTCGAGGCCGAACAGGTCCATCGCCTTCACCGCGACGCCGACCTCCTCGGCGGCCTCGCCGTAGACGCCGTGGTTGTGCGCCAGCGTGCGCAGTATCTCGGGGAACGCCATCCCGCTCCGCGAGAGGGCGTACATGAACGCCACCGTCCGCCCGAGGCTCTCGTCGATCTGGCGTTCGCGGGCGTCGGCGCGGTGGGAGAGGTTCGCCCACCGCAGCCAGTAGGTGAGCGCGCCGCCGACGATGCCGACGGTGGCGCTGGAGAACAGGAGGACGACGAACAGTTCGGACGCCGACAGCGTCGGCACGGAGTGGAGGGTGGCGAGGAACTCGAACTGCGCCGGGAGCGTCGCCCGCATCTCCTCCGGGGAGACGGACAGCACCGCGAGCACGGCCCCGACGAGGTAGACGCCGAGGACGCTGCCGGTGACGGCGGCCAGCGTGGCGTACACCCACGTCTTCGAGGCGTACAGCCGGTGGGTCTCGCCGACGTGAGCGGCCCGGAGGAGGCGCTTCCGCCTGGCCTGCCGGCGCCCGCTCTTGCGGACGTACCTGCCGAACACGGCCAGCGCGAAGCGCGTGACCACCCGGTTCGCCCGCCGACTGACCGGCGACAGCGCGACCGGCGCGAGCAGCGACAGCGCCAGCACCAGCGGCAGGTAGTTCAGCAGCGTCATCACTCGAATCCCGAGACGTTCGTCTCCATGTCGTCGACGACGCGCTCGACGACGGCGTCCGGGTCGGCGTAGTACTCGTTGACCATCGCGGTGAACCGCCGGTAGTCAGTGACGTCGTTCTCGCGGAGGTACTGGAGCACGCGCTTGCGGTCGCGCAGTTCCGAGAGCAGGTCGGACCGCGACCAGCCGTGGCTCTCCCGGATGTCGTCGAGGACGTCGCTGTCGCGCTTCTCGAAGGTGTCGCTGTCGGCCTGCCACGAGAAGGTCGTCGAGTAGTCGAGGTCGCCGGTCCGCTGGTCGATGCCGTCGATCTCGGCGATCGTCCTGGTACGCCGGACCCGCTCCTTCCCGACGTAGGTGAGCGCCTGGATGGAGAGGACGTCCAGCGACTGGATCATCGCCCGTGGGACGTTGATAGGGTCGTTCTCCAGGCGGTTGATTACCGTCTGCACCGAGTCGGCGTGCATCGTCGAGTACGTCGTGTGTCCGGTGTTCATCGCCTGGAACAGCGTCATCGCCTCCTCGCCGCGCACCTCGCCGACCGCGATGTACTCGGGGCGGTGGCGCAGCGCCGACCGCAACAGGTCGTACATCGTGATGTCCGCGCCCTCGTCGAGTCGCTCGCGGGTGACGCTCGACAGCCAGTTGTCGTGGTACAGCGTCAGCTCCCGGGTGTCCTCGATGGTGAGCACCTTCGACCGCGGCGGGATGAACATCGAGATGGCGTTCATCGACGTGGTCTTGCCGGAGGCGGTGCCGCCGGCGAAGATGAGCGACTTGTTGTTCTCGATGGCGAGCCAGAGGTACGCCATCTGGTCGAGCGAGAAGGTGCCGTAGTTCACGAGGTCGACCGGCGTGAACGGCTCCTCGGCGTACTTCCGGATGGTGAACGCCGAGCCGCGCGGCGTTACCTCCTCGCCCAGCGCCAGTTCGGCGCGCGAGCCGTCCGGCAGCGTCGCCTCGGAGACCGGCTCCCCGACGCTGACGTGCTGGCCGGCCTGCTGTGCGAGGCGCACGACCAGGCTGTCGAGTTCCTCCTCGTCGTAGACGACGTTCGTCTCCACGTCGGTGTACTCCTCGTGGTAGACGAAGATGGGGAGGTCGTAGCCGTCGCAGGAGACGTCCTCGATGTTCGGGTCGGCCATCAGCGGGTCGAGCTTGCCGAAGCCGCGGAACGACCGGTAGAGGTAGTAGAAGAGTCGGTAGTAGGTCGCCATGTCGACCTCGACGCCGTACACCTCCAGCAGTTCGTGCAGTTCGTCTTTCAGCACTCCCTCTGCGGGTTCGTCGCCCATCTCGCGCCGGTAGATGAGCGACTGGCGGATGTCGGAGAACAGCTTTTCCAGCAGTTCGGTCTCCAGGTCGTCCAGCTCCGGTTCGACGACGTGGTAGCGGTGTTCGTTCGCCTCGGGGTCGTAGTTGATGCTGACGAAGGCGAAGGGAGCGTTCACCCAGTACCGGTCCACCTCGCGGTAGCCCGAGACGCCGGTGAACGAGACGAGCGAGCCGTGCTCGCGGGGGTCGTAGTCCTCGACCGGGATGGTCGACCCGCGAAGCATCTCGGCCGTTCGTCTGAGCGTCCGCCGGAAATCCCGGATGCGGACCGTGAGGTCGTGGGTGAACTCCTCCAGCGACAGGCTCGACATTGGTTGTGTCCTCGGTTACTCGCCCGGACGCCGTCACGTCCGAACGGTGATAGGTGGTTATCGTGCGGTTGATTGGAGCCGGGGTACTTAAATCAATGGCTGGCCGTCCCGATCCGGATACGTCCGTTCGGCCGACAGATTCTTGCGCTCGACGTCCCGGCGGAAAAGCCCCACGGCTCGTATCGTGGCGTTACGTTCATCACAGGGGAGAACGTAGACGGCACCACGGAATGAGGCGCGACTACTTCACCCTGGACGTCGAAAACATCGACTGGGTCGACGAAGACGGTTCTCCCAGCAAGCCGACGGTAACGATCCACTTTGAGGGGCCGTCGTCGACCCTTCGAGAGCGCCTCACGGGTCCGGACGGCGACCTGCTCGACGCCGACGAGACGGACGTGACGTTCCGTCTCCAGGAGAGCGTGGACGAGCCCGGTGCGACCGGCGTCGTCAGCGTCACGAACCGCACCACCGGGGACTTCATCCTCGAACTGAACGAGGAGGCTGAGGACGTCCTCCGGTTCATCCGCGCCGCACGGACCTACGGGCAGGAGACCAGCGACACGACCGGCCGCTACCACGTCGAGATCGCGATCAACGGCGACGACGAGGTCGAGTACGAGAAGACCACGTTCCTCGTCTACAACCGCGAGGGCAACCTCCTCCGTCAGCACAGTCTCATCCCCAGCGGCGTCGAACTCTGACGCTTCGGTAGTCTCCCCACCGCTGGCGATTCGACAGCGTCCCCTCGTTTCTCGCGCCGACGATGCGCCAGCCGTGCGGCCGTGGCGAGCGGCCGCGGTGACCTGCCCAGACCGCGATGCTACAGCGCGATGACGCCGGTCGCGGCGGCGGCGAGAACGAGTGCACCGATCGCGGCCATGAGGACGATGAGCCCGATGAGCCAGTCGAACACGCCGTCCGGGGTCGTCAGCTTGGGCAGGTTCATAGTAGCTGATAGGACGCGACGAGGCTTATTTTTTATGCGGATAGCGGCTGGGAATCGAGTGAACCTAAGTGCCCGTGGGGGAACTGTCGCGTATGGACCTGTTCGGAACCGCGGGTATCCGTGGAGACGTGGTGGAGCGGGTGACGCCGGAGCTCGCGCTCGCCGTCGGGCGGGCCGCCGGCCGACCGGGCGAGGAGTTCGTGGTCGCCCGCGACGGACGCGAGACGGGGACGGCCCTCGCCGCGGCGGTCGAGGCCGGACTGGAGAGCGCGGGGGCGGACGTCCACCGCGTCGGGCAACTGCCGACGCCTGCGCTGGCGTTCGCCTCCCAGGGGCGGCGCGGCGTGATGGTGACCGCGAGCCACAACCCGCCGACCGACAACGGCATCAAGCTGTTCGTCGACGGCGAGGAGTACGACCGCGAGGCCGAGCGCGCGGTCGAGCGTCGCGTCGCGGACGACCCCGCGCCGGTGGCCTGGGACGAGTGGGGCGACGGCGGTCGCGAGGACGTGCTCGATACGTACCGCGAAGCGGTCGTCGAGTACGCCCGCCGGTACGGTGCACCCCTGGACGGCGTCCACGTCGCCGTCGACTGCGGCAACGGGATGGCGAGCCTGGCCACGCCGCAGGTGCTCCGGGCGCTCGGGGCGACGGTCGTCACGCTCAACGCCAACGTGGACGGTCACTTCCCCGGCCGCGAGAGCAAGCCGACGCCCGAGACGCTGACCGACCTGCGGGCGTTCGTCGGCGACGCCGACCGGTTCGCGTTCGGCATCGGTCACGACGGCGACGCCGACAGAATCGTCCTCGTCGACGCAGACGGCGAGGTCGTCCACGAGGACACCGTCGTCGCGGTGCTCGCCGAGCAGTACGTCGAGTCGAGCGACGTCGGCGACCCGGTCGTCGTGACGACGCCCAACGCCTCGGCGCGCATCGACGAGCGCGTGCGTGCGGCCGGCGGTCGCGTCGAACGCGTTCGCCTGGGGGCGCTCCACGAGGGCATCGCCGCGGCGCTGGCCGACGGCGGCCGGGACACCGAGGTCGTCTTCGCGGCCGAACCCTGGAAGCACGTCCACACGCAGTTCGGCGGCTGGATCGACGGCGTCGCGAGCGCGGCGGTGCTCGCCCGCCTCGTCGCTGCGGCCGACGGCGTCGACGCCCTCCGCGCGGACGTGACCGAGCGTCCGTACCGCAAGGTGAGCGTGCCGTGCCGCGACGACGCGAAGACGGGGGCGATGGACCGCCTGCGGACGGCGGTTCCGGACTCGTTCCCGGACGCGACGGTGGACACGGAGTACGGCGTGCGCGCAGAACTGCCGGACGGCTCGTGGGTGCTCGTCCGGCCGAGCGGGACCGAGCCGTACGTGCGCGTCTACGCCGAGAGCGAGGACGTCGACGCGCTCGTCGACGACGCGACGGACGTCGTCCAGTCGGCCGTGTCGGAGGCGGAACGGTAGCCACGCATTACCGCGAATCTGCTTTTTTCCGGAGTTATGGCGCCGAAGCGGTGGGTTTATCAGGAACAATCGGCCTCAGTAACGAACAGATGACGAATATTGACAAACAACGACGACGCTTGATGAAAACTGGCGGCGCGCTCGGCATCGGCGGGCTCGCCGGCTGTCTCGGCAGTCTTCCTGGAAGCGGCGGCGAGAAGACGAACGTGGGCATGGTGTACGCTCTCGGCGGCAAGGGCGACGACTCCTTCAACGAGATGGCGTTCAACGGCATCAAGGAGGCCAAGGAGGACATGAACGTCGCCTACGACGAGGTCGAACCGGAGGGTGCGAGCGAGTTCAAGACGCTCCAGCGGAAGTACGCCTCCTCGACGAATCCCGACTACGACCTCGTCAGTTGCATCGGGTTCGTCCAGACGGACGCGCTGAAGAAGAACGCGGAGAACTTCCCCGACCAGAACTTCATGCTGGTCGACAGCGCGGTGGAGAAGGACAACGTCGCCAACTACGTGTTCAAGGAGGAGGAGGGCTCCTTCCAGGTCGGTCACCTCGCCGGCCTCATGACGACCAGTGACTTCAGCAAGGGCGGCGGGTCGACGAACGACGACAAGGTCGTCGGCTTCGTCGGCGGCAAGAAGAACCCGCTCATCCAGAAGTTCGAGGCTGGCTTCAAGGCCGGCGCGAAGCACGCCGACGGCGACATCGAGGTCAAGTCGGTGTACGTCGGTTCCTGGAGCGACGTCCAGGGCGGCAAGGAGACCGCCCTCACGATGTACAACCAGGGCGCGGACGTCGTCTACCACGCCGCGGGCGGCACGGGCAACGGCGTGTTCAAGGCGGCCAAGGAGGAGGGCCGCTACGCCATCGGCGTCGACTCAGACCAGTCGGTGAGCGCAGACTCCTACGCCGACTGGATCGTCGCCAGCATGGTCAAGCACGTCGACACGGCCGTCTACAACGCGGTCGAGTCGGTCTCCAACGGCAACTTCGAGGCTGGCACCAACGCTCTCGGCCTGGAGAAGGGCGGCGTCGAGGCGGTCATCGGCCAGAACTACACCGACGCAATCCCGGACTCGATGACTTCGAAGCTGGAGACGTCGAAGCAGAAGATCGTCGACGGGGACATCTCGATCCCGACCGACCCGAAGAACGTCTGAGGTTACCGACGCGGACCCGCGGACGGTGCTGCCGGTCGTGGCCGGCACGCCCCGCCGTCACTGACTCGCCGGAGGGAGGGGGCGGCGGCCGAGTCGGGCCTGGTTCCCCGACGCGCGAGGGCCGCGTCAACTGAGTTCAATGAGTGCTCCTACCGTACATCTAGACGGAATCACGAAGCGGTTCCCCGGTGTCGTCGCCAACGACGACGTCGACCTCACCGTCGAGCGAGGCACCGTCCACGCCCTGCTCGGCGAGAACGGTGCCGGGAAGACCACCCTGATGAACGTCCTCTACGGGCTCTACCAGCCCACCGAGGGGACCGTCAGGGTGGCCGGCGAACCGCGAACGTTCGAATCGCCACGGGACGCCATCGACGCCGGCATCGGCATGATCCACCAGCACTTCATGCTCGTCGACACGATGACCGTCGCGGAGAACATCGTCCTCGGCAACGAGCCCCGGAAGTGGGGCGGCCTGGTCGTCGACCACGAGCGCGCACGCGAGGAGGTCGTCGAACTGAGCGAGCGCTACGGGTTCGACGTGGACCCCGACGCCCGGGTCGAGGACGTCAGCGTCGGCGTCCAGCAGCGCGTCGAGATCCTGAAGGCGCTGTACCGCGGTGCCGACGTGCTCATCCTCGACGAGCCGACGGCGGTGCTGACGCCCCAGGAGGTCGAGGACCTGTTCGACGTCCTCGACGAACTGACCGACCAGGGGAAGACGATCATCTTCATCACCCACAAGCTCGGCGAGGCGATGCACGCGGCCGACGACGTCACCGTCCTCCGGGACGGCGAGAACGTCGGCAGCGTCGACACCGACGACGCGACCCGCGAGGGACTCGCCGAACTGATGGTCGGTCGCGAGGTCATCCTCGAGACCGACAAGGACGAGCGCCCGCCGGGCGACGTCGTCCTCTCCGTCGACGACCTCTCGGTCACCGACGACGCCGGCTACGAGACCGCCGCGGACATGAACTTCGACGTGCGCGAGGGCGAGGTGTTCGGCATCGCGGGCGTCGACGGGAACGGCCAGACCGAACTGACCGAGGCCGTCACCGGGATGCGGACGCCCGACGGCGGACGCGTCGTCTTCGACGGTGAGGACGTGACCGACCGGTCCCGGCGCGAGCACATCGAGCGCGGGATGGCCTACATCCCCGAGGACCGCCAGGAGGAGGGGCTGGTCATGGAGTTCGACCTCGTCGAGAACAGCCTGCTCGGCAACCAGCACACCGAGCCGTACGCCGACACGGGTGGCATCGACTGGGAGTCCACCCGCGGTCACGCGGACGACGTCGTCTCGGAGTACGACGTCCGCCCGCCGGACGTGGAGGCCGAGGCGCACTCGCTCTCCGGCGGTAACCAGCAGAAGTTCGTCGTCGGTCGCGAGTTCAGCCGCGACCCCTCGCTGGTCGTCGCGTCCCACCCGACTCGCGGCGTCGACATCGGAAGCATCGAGTTCATCCACGACCGCCTGCTGGAGCTGCGCCAGGAGGGCAAGGCCGTGCTGCTCGTCTCCTCAAAGCTCGACGAGGTCCGGCAGCTCTCCGACCGCCTGGGCGTCGTCCACGACGGCGAGATCGTCGACGTGGTCGACCCCGATTCGGTCACCGAGGAGCAGCTCGGCATGCTGATGGCCGGCGAGGAACCCGCCTCGGTGCCGCAGATGGCGGCCCGCGTCGGCGGCGGCGCACCTGCGGGCGGTGGTGGCCGATGAGCGACGGACTGCGCGCGAAGGCGACGGCAGGCCTCCAGCGGCTGGTCGACGCGTCCACCCTGGAACGGCTCGGACTGAGCGTGGCCGCGCTGTTCGCCGCGCTGCTGGTCGGCGCGGGCCTGCTCCTGGCGTCCGGCTACAACCCCATCGTCGTGTACTACTGGCTGTTCTACGGCGCAATCGGCAGCTCGTTCAACGTCGCGCTCACGCTCCAGCAGATGACGCTGCTGCTGCTCACCGGTCTGGCGGTCGCGGTGTCGTTCCGCGCCGGGCTGTTCAACATCGGGACGCAGGGCCAGCTCGTGCTCGGGGCGCTGGCGACGGCGCTGACCGTGCTCGCGGTCGCGCCGGTCGTCCCCGGCGGCCTCGTCGGCACCCTCGTCCTCGTCCCGCTCGGCCTGCTGGCCGGCGCCGTCGTCGGCGGTGCGTACGGAGCCATCCCCGGCGCGCTGAAGGCGTACGCCGACGCCAACGAGGTCATCACCACCATCATGCTCAACTTCATCGCGAGCGGGGTGGCGTTCTACCTCGTCAACAACTACTTCCGGGTGAGTTCGACGGTCGCGACCGAGAACGTCCCCGGGAACGCGAAGCTACAGCCCGTCGTCTTCCACCCGAGCTCGAGCTTCTCGATACTCGTGTTCATCGGCGCGCTGGCGCTCGTCGCCGGTATCTATCATCTCTTCAGGAACACTGCCTTCGGCTACGAGTTACGGACGAGCGGCCTCCAGCCGGCGGCGGCGTCCTACGCGGGCGTCGACGCCGAGCGCATGACGGTAGCGAGCATGACGCTCTCGGGCGCCGTCGGCGGGCTGGCAGGCGCCATCTTCGTGCTGATGGTCGAGGGGCGGTACATCGCCCCGCCCTCGCTCGGATTCGACGGCATCACCGTCTCCATCCTCGCCGGCAACAACCCGCTCGGGGTCGTTCCGGCGGCACTGCTGTTCGGCGTCCTCAAGAGCGGCGGGCTCACGGTCGGCTTCCAGACGGACGTCCCGCCCGAGCTCATCGGGGTGCTGCGCGGCCTCATCATTCTCTTCGTCGCCATGCCGGAGTTCTTCCGCATGCTCGGTGGCCACGTCGGCGTCGGGAACCGCGACGCGGTCGCGACGGACGGCGGGCAACCGGGCGAGACCGACGCCGACGAGGGAGGTGACGACGATGCGTAGGAAGCACGCCCTGCTCGCCGCGGTCGCCGCGCTGGCCGTGGTCGCCGGTCTCGTCGTCGAGGTGTTCTTCCCGGCGAGCCCGGCGGCGGCGGTCGTCGGCGTCCTCAACGTGGACTACTTCCAGGCGTCGCTCCGGGTCGCCGTCCCCATCGCGTTCGCGGCGCTCGGTGGCATCTTCGCCGAGCGCAGCGGCGTCATCAACATCGGCCTGGAGGGACTGCTCATCATCTCCGCGTTCACCGGCATCGCCGTCAGCGGCTGGGCGAACGGAAGCGTCTCGCCCGGGATGGCCGCCTGGCTCGGCTTCTTCGCGGCCGTCGCCGCGAGCGCGCTGTTCGCGCTGCTGTTCGCGGTCGTCACCATCGACCTGAAGGCCGACCAGGTCATCGCGGGGCTGGCCGTCTGGCTCATCGCGCTCGGCCTGGCGCCCTACGCCACCCGCGTCATCTGGGGCAGCACCACCAGCGGCACGGTGCCGACGCTGGGCAACTGGGTCGTCCCCGGCCTCGCCGAGATACCGGTCGTCGGCCCCGTCTTCTTCGACGCCAACCCGACGGTGTACATGCTGCTCGTCGCCGTGCCGCTCTCGTGGTACGTGCTGCAGAGCACGCCGTTCGGCCGGTGGGTCCGCGCCAGCGGCGAGAACCCGCGCGCGCTCGACACCGCCGGCGTCAACGTGCGGAAGGTGCGCTACGCCAGCGTCCTGCTGTCGGGCGTCCTGTCCGGCGTCGGCGGCGCTGGCCTGTCGCTGTCGCTCGGCCAGTTCATCGGCAGCGGTGCGACGATGGTCGACGGTCGTGGCTGGATCGGCATCACCGCGTTCCTGTTCGGGAACTACAACCCGGTCGGCGCGTTCGGCGCGTCGCTGCTGTTCGCGGCGCTCTCGGCGCTGGAGATCCGCCTCCAGACGCTCGGGTTCTCCGTCTCCCAGACGCTGATCCGACTCGTGCCGTACGTCGTCGTCATCGTCGTCCTGGCGTTCGTCGGGCGCACCCGGACGCCGGACGCCGCCGGCGACCACTACGAGTCCGGCGAGGAGTAGTCCAGGTAGCGGTCGAGCGTCGCCCGCACCTCGTCCTCGTTCTCGACGTCCTCGCGGTCGAACGCCTGTTTCCCCTGGAACCACTCCGACCGGTGGAGGACGAGCGCCCTGTCGGTAAACTCCGCGCCGTCGAACGACGACCAGTCCAGCACTCGTCCCTGCAGGACGACGCCCTCGTCGCCGAGCGCGACCTCGCGTTCGGCCTGCGCGGGGAGGATGGCCGACAGCGCTCCCGAGACGGTGACGAACACGGTCGTCGACCCCGGGACAGAGTCGGCCCAGAGGTACAGCGCGCCGAACACGACCATCGCGACCGACAGCGGGAGGAGCGAGGCGACGACCAGTATCTTGCGACGCCGGGGCGACGGCCGCGCGGCGAACTCGACGAGGACGGTCACGTCCTCGCGCTCGCGCCGCCGCAGGTGCTCGTAGGCGACCACCACGGCGAGGAACCCGACCAGCACCGCCAGCAGGCCGGCGCCCGCGGGGTGGACGAAGAACGCCAGCGGGTCGAGGCCGGGCGGTCGCGTCACGAGCGGCCAGACGTACGCCACCGGAACGGCGACGAGCAGCAGGCCGGCCTGGAGGTTCCCCAGACTCGCCGCGAGGTCCGACGTGGCGTCCGCGGCGACGAATCCCACCGTTGCGCCCAGAAGAATCCCCACGGCGAACAGCGGCCAGGTCGGCCCCTCAACCGCGAGGGGGACCAGCGGGCCGACCAGGAGAGCGACGTAGGCGACGACCAGCGCGTCGAGATGACGCTCGCGGGACATGTACGACGATGATACCTTGCAGGCCAAAAAATCTGTGTGGCCCACGGGTCGCGCCAGTCCGGTTCCTCGTCCGAACGTTTATACGCGATACCGGGACCAGACGGAGTGATGGGCGACGGAGAACGGGCGAGGGCGGAGAAACGACCTGCAGCGTCGGCAGCGTCGGCGAGGAAGGAGGTGGTCGACTAGTCGGTGCGGGGGATGGCGTACGCGCCGGCGGCGAAGAACGCCACCGCGAGGACGCCGAGCACGAGCAGGTCCGCACCAGCACCCGTCCCGGCGTACGTGACGTCCCGGACGCCGCGCGCGAAGTAGGTGAGCGGCGAGAGGTTCATCGCCGGCCGGAACCACGCCGGGAGCATCTCCGGCGGGACGAACGTCTCCGAGAGGAACAGGAGCGGGAGCGCGACGCCGTTGCTCGCGGCGACGACGCCGTCCTGCGAACTCGCGAGGCTGCCGAGTAGCGCGCCGAACCCACAGAACAGCGCGACGCCGATCGCGACGAAGACGGCGACGACGGGCAGCGACGCCAGCGCCACGCCCGCGCCGGTGAGTAATGCGACCAGCACCAGGATGATGCTGCTCGCCAGGCCGATGATGGCGACGTTGACGAGCGTGTGCGCCAGCAGCCACTCGGAGCGGGTCAGCGGCGTGGTCGTCAGCTTCTCGAACTGGTTGGATTCCCGGTGACGGGCGACGGTGTGTCCGATGCGCGACAGCGGCGTGAAGAGGACGACGACCGCGAGGTACCCGGGCACGTAGTAGCCCGGCGGCTCTGCGAACAGGCCGCCACCGCCGCCGGTCTGGACCAGCACGCCGAAGATGAGGATGAGGATGACCGGGAAGAAGAACGTGAAGAAGACGGCGGTCTTGCGGCGGGCGAACGACCGCCACGCCGCCCCGCTCTCCGCGGCGATGCGCCCGACGGCCGTCATCGCTCACCTCCGACGGGGACCGGTTGCCCCACCGACGCTGTCGCGGCCCCGACCTCGTCGCCGGTGAGCCGGAGGTAGACGTCCTCCAGGTCCGGCTCCGTCCACGCTAGCGACTCGTACGCCACGTCGCGGTCCTCCAGCGCCGCGACGACGTCGCCGATGTCAGCGGGGTCGATGCCGTCGAACACCAGGCCGGCGTCCGTCTCCTCGACGGCGAACCCGTCCGCGACGGCGTCTGCCGGCGCGTCCGTCTCGACGACGAGGCGACTCCGCCCGCCGTGTTCGGCGACGAGCGCCCGCGGGCCGCCGACGGCCACGAGGTCGCCGTCCGCGAGCAGACCGACCCGGTCGGCGAGGTGTTCGGCCTCGGCCATGTAGTGGGTCGTCAGGAACACCGTCGTCCCGCCGGCCGCGAGGTCCTCGACGAGCGACCAGAGCGCCCGTCGGCCCGCGGGGTCGATGCCGGTCGTCGGCTCGTCGAGGAAGAGGACGTCGGGGTCGTTGACCAGCGTCGCGCCGACGCAGACGCGGCGCTGCTGGCCGCCGGAGAGGTTCTCGTACCAGGTGTCGTCGGCGTCGGCGAGTCCCACCTCGTCCAGCACGTCGTCGACGGCGCGCGTCTCGTCGTACAGTCCCGCGTAGTAGCGCAGTAGTTCACGCGCCGTGAGCCGGGACGGCGGATCGAACGACTGCGGGAGCAGTCCGATGCGCGACCGGTCGACGGCCGCGGGGTCGTCGCCGTGCACCCGCACGCGTCCCTCGTCCGGCGTCGTCGTCCCGGTCAGGGCCCGGACGAGCGTCGTCTTGCCCGCCCCGTTCGGCCCGATGAGCGCGAACACCTCGCCCGCGTCGACCGAGAGGGAGACGCCGTCCAGTGCGGTGGTGTCGCCGTAGCGCTTGCGTACCTGCTCGGCGACGAGTGCGTCTGCCATGGTCGCCCGTAGCTCTCGTCGGCAGGTAAGGGGTTCGGTTCCGGGACTGCGAGAGCGTCGGCCGACCGAAGCGACGGGCGCGTTCGCCGCGTCGGTCCTCAACGAACCCGGAGTCTCTCGTCAGCGAAGGCGGACTCCGACGTCGGGTCGACCGCTCGCCCGGAACCGCTCGCACGGGGTCGGACTTCGGCGACGCGGCGTCCGGAACCGTCCGCGTCCAGCACCGTCTTGAGGCCGGCTTCGAGTTCGCGCTCGGTGAGTTCGCCGTCGACGTAACGGCCCCGGAGTTCGTCGAGTGCGTCTGTCGTCCGCTCCTCGTGCGTCCGCGGGTCGAGCACGGCGACGCGGTCGGCGAGACGCACCCATCGCGCCGGTGGATTCGACGCCTCGAAGGCGGTGGCCCGCCGGACCATATCGATCCGGCACGCCGTCGACAGCGACCGCGCAGTCGAGACGATCGTTCGAGCGAGCAGCCACCCCGTAACGACCGCGGCCAGGACGACGAAGACGGACGCGGCGAGGACGCTCGCGAGGAGCAGACCGAGTGCCTGCTGGCCGGTCGCCCCGCCGAGCACGACCACCAGCCCGGCGGTCGCGAGCGCCCCGATCCCGACGAGGACGACGAGGCTGGCGAGCAACGCGCGGACTCCCGTTCGGGCCGACCCGACTGCGTTCACCATCGGCGGATCAGCACTCGCGGAACCGGTCGTCTGACTGTGACATCGGTGACATCCCCCTGAATCTCACCCCTATGGACGCCGATCCGCGACATAAAGCCACGTTCGTTCCGTCAGCCACGTTCGCCGGCTGTCGTATCCGACGTTGCATCGGAATCGACCCGTCGGAAACGAACTCGGAGGAGGAGACGTTACCGGTGGCGCATGGACGTTCCGGGACGGCACCGGGACGTTTGTCGCGACCGCCAGCGTGAAGACGGGGCCACGCGAACCGCGAGGCATGCACGGCCGCGCCGAAGCCCCTGCCGCGGGGACGGTCCTGAACGCGCTCGCGACCGGCGTCGGATCTGCGTTCGCCATCGACGCCACCACCACGGCCGAGGTCGACCTCGACGGGTCGGGCACGGTCGACGGGACGGTCGCGGACGCGCCGGACGCCGACACGGCGCTGGTCGAGCGCTGCGTGGAGTTCGCAGTCGAGGAGTACGGCGACGACGCGGCGTCAGTGCCGGAGAACGTCGGCGGGACGGTCCGCACGGAGAGCGAGGTGCCGATGGCGGCGGGGCTGAAGAGTTCGAGTGCTGCTGCGAACGCGACGGTGCTGGCGACGCTGGACGCGCTCGGCGTCGCCGAGGACGTGCCGCGGATCGACGCCTGCCGACTCGGCGTGCGCGCGGCCCGCGACGCCGGCGTCACGGTGACCGGCGCGTTCGACGACGCGAGCGCCAGCATGCTCGGCGGCGTCACGGTGACCGACAACGGCGAGGACGAACTGCTCGCCCGCGAGGCGTTCGACCGCGACGTGCTGGTGTGGACGCCGCCGGAGCGCGCCTACAGCGCCGACGCGGACGTCGACCGCTGCCGGCGCGTCGCGCCGATGGCCGACCTCGTCGCCGACCTCGCGCTCGACGGCGCGTTCGAGCGCGCGATGACGGTCAACGGTTTCGCGTTCTGCGCGGCGCTCGGCTTCCCGAGCGACCCGCTGGTCGAGGCGCTGCCCGACGCGGGCGGCGTCTCGCTGTCGGGAACCGGGCCGAGCTTCGTCGCGGTGGGCGAACGAGCGGCGTTACAGGAGGTACGTGAACAATGGAACACCAGGGAGGGAACGACGTGGCTGACGACGACACGGAACGACGGGACCCGAACGACATGAGCCTCGCGGAGCTCCGTGAGGAGATCGAGAGCATCGACCGCGAGATAGTCGAACTCATCGCCCGACGGACGTACGTCGCGGAGACAGTAGCGCACGTGAAGGAGGCCCAGGACAAGCCGACGACCGACGAGTCCCAGGAACAGCGCGTGATGGACCGGGCGGGCGAGAACGCCGAGCGCTTCGACGTGGACTCCAACCTCGTCAAGGCCGTCTTCCGCCTGCTCATCGAACTGAACAAGGTCGAGCAGCGTGATAAGAGGTAGCACTCGACACAATTATTTGGTCGCGAGCTGATAGCTGTGTATGGCCCTCCCAACCGGACTCGTCCCCGTCTTGGTCTTTGTCCTCACTGTTGGAATTGCGGTACCCGTGACCCTCGGGTCACACTTGATTTATCGCAACGGCAACGGAGCGTTTGGTTCGGCGCTACGAATTGCTCTACTTGAGGCGAGTGTACTGTACCTCGTCGGTATTCTCGTCATTTGGGCAATCGCAGGAGGACTCGAACTCTGGGAAATTCCGATTACGCTCCTCGTTACTGGAGTCCTCACCCTGATTATCTTGGTGATGCTCCCACTGATAGTCGGACGGCGTTTTATTCAACATTTCCGACCCGTCGATAGAGAGACTGCGTTACGGTTTGCGACGTACGGATGGCCAATTACGATGCTCATGGTGTTCGGGACATTCATCGCTCCTGGCGGACTCGTCCACGGTGACCTCCTTTTGCTCGGAGGGAAGCGAATCTGCGTCGCAGGATTCTGTGGAATTGGCGTCTCGTTTGTGATGGCTATGGTTCTCGAAATAGTCGTGGCCGTGCTCGGCCCCGGTATCGTTGGATTGGTACTCTACTCTTCAGCAGTGAGAACATACGAGAGAGGTGCGAGCACATAGCTGGAAACGATACTACAGAGAAAGAAAGCGGCAAAGTAGACGGAATCTGTAACGTCAGTTTGAGACCTGAACAAAGTTGAACAACGAGAAAGCAGGTAATTTACTCGCGTTTCACAGAGAGCGACTGCTAATAGCTGAACTCGTGGATGAGTAGCTCACCGTCACCAGCTTGTTCACAGAGGATAGCAATAGCGTCGATTATGCGGAGTTGGCAGGCGTCCGGGTGAGAGCCAACGTCCCGTGCGATTTCCGCGTAGAAGGCGTCCGTCTCGGGGAGGATCGGTCGTAGTTCCTCGGCAAGTTCTGAGAGTTCGCTCCCGTAGAGAAACCCTGTTAGGTCGGTTTCGAACAGGTAATCAGTTTCACGGACTTCGATACGATAGGACGCGTCGTCCGCTCTTCCGACGAGTTTACGCCAGAGTTCGGCCCCATGCTCAGAATGTTCCGCTAGAAATTCGGGAATCCATTCGTAGAGAACACGTCCGTCTTTACCGGTGAGAAGCGATAATGCACACCCCTGATGCGGAGCAGTCAGGCCGTATAATGTCGGCGTCCATCCGAGTACATCTGCGAACTCGTCGAAGGAATTGCGCGTGGGCGGCGGCGTAAACCCATCGACCAACGCGAGTGCATCACCTAATCTCTCCCGAGCCTCTCGTACCGTCGGAGGCGTCTCCTCCCCCATAGCTTGCACGATGGAACTCAGTTCTTCGTAATCCCGCTCAAAATGCCCATAGAGTTCGTGGTGGTCAATTAGCCTAAACGTGCCGTCATATCCCATGAGTCATGTTTGTGCGAGGCGCCTGATAACGATTGAGTTCAATGTCTGCATTCGTCGTTCGTTTACATATGAAAGCTCCTGAACGTCTGTTCCGCTTGCTTTCAGCGGTATTGGAGAGTTCCTGCGGTCTATTTTCACAAGAACACATTATGGATTTCAGTTACCTGAACAAGGTCGAGCAGCGAGAGAGCAGGTAACACCGATAGAGACTGCCTCAGAGTTCGACGTCGGCGAGCCCTGTGCCGACCGCGTCCCGTAACTCCGCGGTGCCCTCGAACTCCTCGACTGGCGTCGGCGGGTCGGGGTCGTCGTCGTGCGGTCGGAGGGTGCGCTGCCACCACTGCACGTCGCGCCACTCGCCGTGCTTGTAGCCGGCGTTCCGGTACACGCCGACCGGCTCGAACCCCATCTCCCGATGGAACGCCACGCTCGCCGGATTCGGCAGCGTCGTCCCCGCGTAGACGTTGTAGAACCCCTGCAGTCGCAGGACCGCGAACAGGGACCTGTAGAGGCCGCTCGCGACGCCGGCCCGGTGATGCTGGTCGTCCACGTAGACCGACGACTCCACGTCCCACTGGTACGCGCCGCGACCCCGGTGCTGACTGGCGTACGAGAAGCCGACCACGTCACCGTCGTGTTCGCAGACGAGCCACGGATACGAACCGCGTTTCTTCGCGAGTCGCTGCTCGAACTCCTCGTCGCTCGGTGGCGAGAGTTCGAAGGAGACGGTCGTGTCGCGGACGTACGGCGCGTAGATTCTCCTGCATTCGGTCGCGTCGTCGGGCGTCACGAGGCGAATCGTCACCATACTGCGGTGATGACCGACGAGACGTACTTAACAGGAAGTGATAGGGGTCGACCGTTCGCCGTCGACGCCTCGAAGTGCGGCAGTGCCGCGACGTCCGTCTCGACGGCCGAAACGAGGTCGCAGAACGCCGGGTTCGACGGGGCGTCCGGAGAGGCACGTCGCGATTGACCGGTACTTTCGCTCGCCCAGGAGTGTTAGTTCTGCTTCAGTACTCCCAGAGCCGACGGATTCGCGATTCGATCTCCGGATGGTCGACTCGAAGGGACTCGACGTCCGTCTCGCCGTCGACGTTGACGACCTGCACCTCGCCGCGGCGGTCGGAGTAGACGTCCTGGAAGTCGTAGACGACGCCGACGACGTCGACGTCGTCGAGGATCTCGTTGCTCTCCAGGAGGAACTCGACCTGGCGGTCGACGTTGTACTCGACGAGGCGGTTCACGGCCTCCGGACGGCTCAGGTCGTCGGGGAGTGCTTCGACGCCCGCTTCGAGGCGGGGTGCTAGCAGGCCGATGCAGTGCTCGATGCCGGCGGGCTCGTCGAGGCCTTCGGTCAGGTCGTCGTAGGTAGCGGTGACGGCACCACAGCCGGTGTGTCCAACGACGACGACTGTCTCGGTGCCGGTGTGGGCGACGGGGTAGAGGACGTCGCCGGAGACCGCCTCGCCGTCGTCGGTCCGCTGGACGACGCGGTTGCCGATATTGCCGCAGGTGAAGACGCGTCCGGGGTCGGCGTTGCCCCACATGGCGTCCTGCAGGACGCGCGAGTCCGAACAGCAGACGGTGACCACGTCCGGTTCCTGGGAGTCCTGTACGTCGTCGAACCGCGACTCGAACTCGCTGGCGTGCTCGGCGTTGCGTTCCAGCAACTCGACGACTGTCTGGCGCATGGTTCAGACGAGACGCTCCGTCACGTATAATCCCCGGTTCCGGACTGCTGGAACCCCCGGAGTATATGCGCGCGGCGTCCGCTTCTCCCCACATGTCGCTCGAGACACCGTTCACCGACGCGCTCGGTCTCGACGTCCCAATCGTCCAGGCGCCGATCGGTAGCGCAACCTGTCCCGCGCTGGCGGCCGCCGTGGCCGACGCCGGCGCGCTGGGCATGCTGGCGGTGACGTGGCGGGACGAGGCGGCGACGCGGGCGGTCGTCGCCGAGACGCGACGGCGCACCGACGGGGTCTTCGGGGTGAACGTCGTCATCGACCCGGACGCCAAGACGGTACCGACGGAGACCCACGTCGAGGCCTGTCTCGACGAGGGCGTCGACGTGTTCTCCTTCTCGTTCGGCGACGCCGCGCCGTACGTCGACCGGATTCACGCCGAGGGCGGTGTCGTCCTGCAGTCGGTCGGCAGCGCCGCGGCGGCGAAACGGGCCGTCGATGCAGGGGTGGACGTCGTCGTCGCGCAGGGCTGGGAGGCGGGCGGCCACGTCCAGGGCGACGTCGCCACGCTCCCGCTGGTGCCGCGCGTCGTCGACGCGGTCCCCGAGACGCCGGTCGTCGCCGCGGGCGGCATCGCGGACGGTCGCGGAATCGCTGCCGCGCTCGCACTCGACGCGGACGGCGCGTGGCTCGGCACGCGGTTCCTCGCGACCGAGGAGGCCGACGTCCACCGACTGTACCGCCGGCGCGTCGTCGAAGCGGACGAGACGGAGACGGTCCACTCGACGCTGTTCGACGAAGGGTGGCCGGACGTTCCACACCGGGTGCTGGAGAACGAGACCGTCGAGGCGTGGGAGGCGGCGGGTCGCCCGGACAGCGACCGGCCGGGGGCGGGCGAGGTCGTCGCCGAGACCGAGGACGGGACGCCCGTCCGGCGCTACGAGGACTCGCTCGCCGTTCCGGGGATGACCGGCGCTGTCGAGGACCTCCCCCTCTACGCCGGCCAGAGCGCGGGCGGCGTAGAGGACGTCGAACCGGCGGACGAGGTCGTGACGACGCTCGCCGCGGAGACGGACGAGGCACTGACGAACGCCCGGCGATAGCGTCGTCGGGCGCGCCCGTCAGTCGTCGAGTCGACGGACGGGCCGCGGGACGTCCCGTCCGCGCAGCGACTCCGCCCCCTCGACCGCGACGAGCAGGGCCGCGACGGCGAAGGTGCCGAGGAAGACGTACGGGTAAATCGCGGCGTCGAACCCCATCACCTCGCCGCGGAGGTTGCCGAAGGCGTGGAAGCAGATGGCCGCGAGGACGCTCCGGCGCGTGTTGTTGTAGACCCAGGTGGCGACGACCGCGGTGAGAGCGACGTCCGGCAGCCACCACCACAGCTCCGGCTGGAACGTCGTCTCCTGGTAGTACCCCGTCATGAGGGTGAGCGGCACGTGCCAGGCGGCCCACGTCGCGCCGAGCACCAGACTCGCGGCGAGCGCGCTGTAGCGCGCCTGCAGGCGGTCGAACCAGTAGCCGCGGAGCCCCGTCTCCTCGACGAGCGGGATGAGGAAGGCGAACGCCACGAGCGAGACGAGCGCGACCGGGTCGACCAGCCGCTGGACCTCGATGAACTCTAGCGGCGACGACGTCAGTCCGACCGCCAGCGCGATGCCCGCCAGGGCCACGGTGAACGCCGGCCAGTAGGCCACCAGGACGACCCACCATCGGGGGCTGATGCGCCCGACCCCGGTCAGTCGCCGGCACAGGTCCGCGTACCCCGAACGACCCTGCGTCAGCCCGAGCAGCAGGACCCCGGCGAGTAGCGGGCTCAGGCCGCCGACGGCCAGGAGCGCGACGTTCGGGAACGTCCACACGGACTCGCCGGACGCGACCACGGGTGCCCAGAACAGGTAGGCCCACCCGAGGTACAGCACCGGGAACCCCCACGGCGTCGCCCGCCGCGCGAGCGAGCGCAGTCGCGTACCGCCCGATTCGGGGTCCTCGGTCCGGTGGCGTCGCTCCATCGTCTGCTGGCGACGTACGGGCGGCAGGTAGAAATAGTCACTCGCAGGTGCGACGGGCGCTAGCCACGCCGTCGACCTACTGCTGGACGAGCGCGTCGTCGGGGTAGCCGACCCGCCGTCGCGCCTCGACCCGTTCGCGCTCTGTCAGGCGGAACGGCGGGAGTTCCTCCTCTAGCGGCCCCAGCGCCGCGCGCCGCTCCTGGTGCGCTTCGAGGAAGTCGGCGACCTGCTCCGCGGCGATGTCCTTGAGTTCGCCGCTCAGCAGCGACCCCTCGCGGTACTCGCGGGCCAGCCGTTCGAGTCGCTCGTCGTCCGCCTCGAAGAAGTACTGGAGCAGGAGGAACGGGACGTCGACGGTCGGGTCGCCGCCGTGCTCTCGGTGGGCGTCGACGCTCGACCGCCCGCCGGAGTAGGCGTGTGTCCGCATCTTCTCGACGACCGTTTCCCGGTCGTCGGTGAGCAGGACGTCCGGCGCGTCCCCCGAGGAGCTCATCTTCCCCGGGCCAGCGAGGCTGGGGAGGAACTTCGAGAGCAGGGCGCCCGGCTTGGCCACGTCGTAGCGCCGCTTGCCGGCGACGTCGCGGCAGACGCGGACGTGGGGGTCCTGGTCGACCGCGATGGGGACGAGCGTGGGGTGGCGCCCTTCGACGAGCTGGGGCAGCAGGAGGTGTGCGGCCTGCACGGCGGGGTAGAACGAGAGGCCGACGTTCGCCGGCGCGCCGTACGTCGCCTCGACGGTGGACTGGGTCACGTCCGCCGCGAACGCCGTCGCGAGGGGGTAGAGGACGTCGGCGTCGGCCGTGTCGACCACGATGCGCGTGCGCTCGGGGTCGAAGCCGACGGCGAGGAGGTCGCGCATGTTCTCGCGGACGTGGTCGCTCGTCGCCGCGAGCGACTGGTCCTTCAGGAAGTACTTCTCGTCGTCCGACAGCGGGACGTAGACGACGGCGCCGGTCCGGTCCTGCAGGTGCTTCGCGAAGTAGAACGGCAGGACGTGGCCGAGGTGCATCGGTCCGGACGGACCGCGTCCGGTGACGATGGAGTGGGTCTCGCCCGCGTTCGCGGCGTCGAGGAACGGGTCCAGGTCGCGCTCCGCGTAGAACACGTCGCGCCGGACGAGCGGGTGGACCGGGTCCGGGAACGTCGCTCGCTGTTCGTCGGTCAGTGCGTCTGCGCCGAACCGTTCGAGGAGGCGGTCGTAGTCGACGTCGCCCTCGACGGCGTACGGCGTCACGGTGAAGTCGTGGTCTGCTGGCATACGTGGAGGTGTCGCTGGTCGCTCGGCGGTCGATACGGACGAGAAAGCGAGTGAGCGCCGCGGTCGCGGCCACCGGGTTAGGCCCGGTCGCCGCCGAGCGCGACACTGTCCGCTTCCCGTGGCTCACGCCAGCGCCAGCGACCGACGTCGGGGGAAGCGGACGTCACGGTGACCTGTTGGCTCGACGGGTATTTAAATGCATCTCCCGGGAAGCGGCGACGGAACGACGGCTCGACCGCGCGCTACTGTTCGGTCGAGTAACGTCTGGGGCCGGCGTCGCACGCTCGCCCGGTGTCACGTCGTCGTCTCGCCCGCATCGGCCGTCTCGCCGACGACATCGAACCGGACCGCGGCGGCGACCCCGACCGCCAGGAGCAGGCATCCGGAGAGGGCGAAGACGAGGAACGGCGAGTGCGACGCGGTCAGGTACCCCGCGCCGAGGAGCGCGACGGGGAACGGCAACTGGAGCACCGCGTTGGCGAGCGCGACCACCGTCCCGCGGTCGTCGTCGTCCGCCGCCAGCTGCACCAGGCTGTCGCTCGGGACGTTGAACAGCGGCTGAAAGCCGCCGAGGACGAACACCGCCGCGGCGACGACGGCGAGTCGTGCCGTCGTCGGGAAGCCGGCAACGAGCGTCCCGAGCACGGCGACCCCGAGGGCGGCGATGCCGACGGAGAGGACGCCCGCGACGTACGTCTCCTCCCGGGACCACGGGACGACGGGGACGGCGTGGTTGCCGAGGAGCTTCCCGGCGGCGAGCGCGCCGCGGAGCACGCCGTACGCCAGCGCGACGCCGAAGGCCTCCCAGCCGAGCGTCGCGAGGAGCAGCGAGTAGGGGACGACGGCGAGGTTGACGCCGACGCCGAACAGCACCACGTCGCGGACGACGGTGCCGCGGACCACGTCGGCACCTGCCCGGACCTCGGCGACGAAGTCGGACAGCACGTCCCGCGGACCGTGGAGGTCCGCGAGGTCCGGCGCTGGCGCGGTGACGGCAGCGAGCGGCAACGCCGCCAGCGCCGTGGCGACGGCAGCGCCGACCAGCGTCGGCACGCCGCCGAGGTACTGGGTGAGCGCCCGCCCGCCAGCAGGAAGCCGATCGACAGCGCCGTCCCCGAGACGTAGAACTGCGAGTTCGCCTCGTCCAGGTTCGCCTCGTCGACGATCGTCGGCAGCGCCGCCTCGCGGGCGTTGTGGTACGCGGCCCGCGTCACCGACAGCAGCGCGAGCGCGAGGTAGAGGTGGCCGACGGCGAGCGTCCCGACGACCGCGGTCAGGGGGACGAGCGTGACGACGGCGGCCTCGGCGAGTGCCGCGCCGACCATGACCCGGCCGCGGGGGAGCCGGTCGACGTAGTAGCCGAGGACCGGCGCGAGGAGGACGTCCGGCGTCGTCCCGAGCGCCAGCGCGATACCCAACTGGAGCGGGTCGCCGGTGAGCTGCAGCACGAGCCACGGGACGGCGATGCGTCGCAGACCGGCGCCGAACTTCAGGACCGTCTCGCCCGTCCAGAGTCGGCGGTACTCCGCGTCGGTCGCGACCAGTCGAAACGGGTGCTTCATCGGTCGTCCTCCCGGCCGTCGGGCCGATAGTGGCGAGGTCGTGTCTGATAGCCGATGAATCTGTCCCTTCGGCGGGGGGCACCGGCGCGCCGCCCGGAAGGTGCGACCAAACGAACCGCTTTTACCGGGAACACGCCAATGCGAAGGCGATGAACGTACTCGTCGTCGGTGCGGGCGCGATGGGTCGCTGGTTCGGCGAGGCGGTCGACTGCGAGGTGGCGTTCGCGGACGTCGACCCCGAGGTGGCGGCCGACGCCGCGGCCGAACTCGGCGAGCGAACGGTCGCGCTGGAGACAGACGAGTCCTTCACGGCCGTCTGCGTCGCCGTCCCCATCCCGGCCGCGACCGAGGCCATCGCCGAGCACGCCGGGAAGGCCGAATCGGCGGTCGTCGACGTCACGGGCGTCATGGCCGACCCCCTCGAAGCGATGGCCGAGAACGCGCCCGACCGCGAACGGCTCAGCCTCCACCCCCTGTTCGCGCGGGCGAACGCCCCGGGGAACGTCGCCGCAGTCGTCGACGAGGCGGGGCCGACGACCGACCGCCTGCTGTCGTGGCTGCGCGAGCGCGGCAACGACGTCGTCGAGACGACGGCGCAGGAGCACGACGAGGCGATGTCGACCGTCCAGGCGGGCGCGCACGCGGCGGTGCTCGCGTTCGCGCTCGCGGCCGACCCCGTCCCGGAGGGACTGCGGACGCCCGTCTACGACGAGTTCGCCGACCTCGTCGAGACCGTCACCGGCGGCGACCCGCGGGTGTACGCCGACATCCAGGCGGCGTTCGATGGCGCCGAGGACGTCGCGGCGGCGGCCCGGCGGGTAGCCGACGCCGACCCCGGGGCCTTCGAGCGACTGTACGAGGAAGCCGGCACCGAGCAGGCAGGCGACGGGGAGGCGGGACGATGAACGCCGACCAGCGCGAGGGCGTGGTCTCGAACGCGAAGTACCTCCGCAGCGTGCGCCCCGTCGACCCGGAGGAGGTCAGCGAGTACGTCGAGGGCCAGCCCCACCCCGCCGCCGTCCGGCAGGTGCTGCGCGAGGAGGCCGTCGACCTCGGCCTCGTGGAGCGCGACGACGGGACGTTCGAACCGGCGTCCGAGGAACCCGTCCCCCACGAGTTCCGCGGCGTCGAGCGGTTCCCGGAGCGGTACGGACGGTGCCTCGAGGACCTGCTGGTCGAGTCGCTCGGCGTCGGGTGGCCCGACGCCGAGACGGGCGAACAGCTCCGGACGACCATCCGACGGCTCAAGGAGGACTACTTCGCGCAGAACCCCGTCGAGTACGACCGCGACGTGGCGCTGGGCTACGCCGTCTATCACCTGCCTGACTACTACGCCGTCGTCCAGTACGTGCTCTCGGAGTTGACCGAACGGGGCCTGCTCTCCGGGCGACTCCGGGTGCTCGACGTGGGCGCGGGCGTCGGCGGGCCGGCGATCGGCCTGCACGACCTCCTGCCCGAGGACGCGCTGGTGGACTACCACGCCGTCGAACCGGGCGAGTCCGCCGACGTGCTCGCGGAGATGCTTTCGGAGACCGGGCGCAACTTCCACCCGACGGTCCACCGCGATATGGCCGAGGCGTTCGACCCCGAGGGGACCTACGACCTGGTCCTGTTCGCGAACGTCCTCAGCGAACTCGACGATCCGGAAGCAGTCACCCGCAAGTACCTCGACGTCGTCGCCGACGACGGGTCGCTGGTCGCCATCGCGCCGGCCGACCGGAACGCCAGCATCGGCCTGCGCGAGGTGGAGCGGTCGGTCACCGACCGCGCGACGGTGTTCTCGCCGACGCTGCGCCTGTGGCCGGGCGAGGAGCCGTCGGACGACTGCTGGTCGTTCGACGTGAAGCCCGACGTCGAGGTGCCGCCGTTCCAGCGCCGACTCGACGAGGCAGGCGAGGGCGACGGCGAGTTCGTCAACGCCGACGTGCAGTACTCCTACAGCATCCTCCGGCGCGACGACACCCGGCGCCTGGACCTGACCGCGGACGCAGGCCGGTTCGCGAAGATGGCGGAGATGGAGCGCCACGTCACCCGACGCGTCGACCTGCTGGCGGTGAAGCTCAGCCACTCGCTGTCGGAGTCGGACGCCGACAACCAGGTGTATCGCGTCGGCGACGGGAGCCAGCAGGAGGACCACTTCGCGGTGCTGGCGAAGGAGACGGCGCTGAACGCCGCCCTGGCCGACGCCGGGTACGGCGAACCGCTCGTGTTCGAGGAGGTGCTCGTGCTCTGGAACGACGACGAGGCGGCCTACAACCTGGTGGTCGACGAGAAGACGATCGTGGACCGGCTCTAGTTCCGCTCGGGGTCCTGGCGGACGGACTCGTAGTAGACGCCGAACTTGCCCTCGTCGTTCGGGGAGAGCGGGATGCCGTTCTCGGCGAGGAGTTCGACCGTCCGCCTGGGCTCACAGTCGAACCAGATGGAGAGGATGTCCACGTTCCGCTGTGCGTACTCGTAGTTGAGTTCCAGCCTCCGTGCCTCCGTGACGTCTCTCTCCGCCATGTCCACGTAGTCGAACAGAACGTTTCACTATAAATCCCATTGCTTCTTTGATTATATTTCTCCCTCGGCGACCCTCACGATGGCCGTGCGCCGGACAGCGATGCACTTTTGCGCTCCGCCCCCGACGCCGCGCACATGGCCGACCAGTTGGAGATACTGTTGACCAACGACGACGGTATCGACAGTCCCGGCATCCGAGCGCTGTACGAGGCCCTCCAGGACGTGGGCAACGTCACCACCGTCGCTCCTGCGACCGACCAGAGCGCCGTGGGGCGGGCGATGTCCTACGAGGTGGAGGTGGAGGAACACGAACTCGGATACGCCGTCGCGGGCACGCCCTCCGACTGCGTCGTCGCCGGCCTGGAGGAACTCGGTCCGTACCCCGACATCGTCGTCTCCGGGTGCAACGAGGGCGCGAACATGGGCGCGTACGTCCTCGGCCGCTCCGGCACCGTCAGTGCCGCCGTCGAGTCCGCCTTCTTCGGCGTCCCCGCCATCGCCGTCTCCCTGCACGTCCCGAACCACCTCTGGCCCTACGACACCTCCGTCGACGAGTACGAGGACGCCGCTCGCGTGACCAGCTACCTCGTCGACCACGCGCTCGGCGCGGGCGTGTTCGAGCAGGCGGAGTACCTGAACGTGAACGCGCCGATGGCCGGCGACGAACCGGCGCCGATGGAGGTCACCCGTCCCTCCCACGTCTACGACATGGACGCGACGAGCGAGGGCGGCGTCGTCACCCTCCACGACCGGACGTGGGAGCAGATGCAGAACGACACCATCCCGGACCCCGACGGCACGGACCGCCGCGCCATCCACGAGGGCCGGGTGAGCGTCTCGCCGCTCACCGCCCCGCACACCACCGAGCACCACGAGGCGCTCGACGCGCTCGCGGAGACGTACCTGAACTAGGTCCGATCGGGTGAAACTGCCGTTCTCGGCGGAACTGTCGCTCGCCTACGCCAGTTCGAGTTCCATCTCCATCTCGGGGCCGCCGGCGCGAATCGTCTCGAAGCCCAGAGACTTGTAGAGCGAGACGGCGGGCCGGTTGGTCCGGGCCACCGAGAGCCAGACGCGATCGACGTCCCGCTGGCGGCCGAGGTCCAGCAGGGCCTGAACCGTCTCGGTGCCGACGCCGACGCCGCGGAAGGATGGATGGACGAACACCGCGAGTTCGTGGCTGCCGTGGCGGTCCTCCAGCAGTGCGGCGTGGCCGACCGCGTCCGTGCCGTGCCACGCGACGACGTTGATGCCGTCGAGCAACCCCTCGACCCACGACCGCCGGTCGTCCGACTTCGCAGGCGGGATGCCCTGCGCGCGGTCTTTGTGCTCGAAGGTGTCGTACATCCGGCAGAGCGCCGACGCCACGTCCGTCCGTTCGTCCTCCGCATCGTCGTCGGGGCACCGGAGGTCGATGCGTCGCTTCTGGGCGTCGGCGAACGAGCAAGGCGGGGTGCGGTGGCCGGCACTCATCGCGTCCGAAAGCGAGGGAGTAGAGAACTTAAAGGTAGTGTCCAATCCGCTTACAAGTCATTAAATGGCCTAATGTCTCACTCGTTCCACGGGGCGGCGTCGGGGTCGACCAGGCGCTCCGTCCGGCCGACGTCGTCGACGGCCGCCACGTCATCCTCGTCGAGTTCGACGTCGAGGCTGAGCCAGTTCTCGCGGAGGTGCTCCCGACTCGACGCCTTCGGGATGGCGGTGACGCCCTGCTCGCGCAGCCACGCCAGCGCGACCTGGGCGGGCGTCGCGTCGTGCTTCTCGGCGACGTCCTGCAGTGCCTCGACGTCGTCGACCGCGCCGCGGGCGACGGGCGAGTAGGCGACCAGTTCGACGTCCACGTCGTCCTGCGCGCAGAACTCCCGGAGGTCCTCCTGGGGCAGCATCGGGTGCATCTCCACCTGGTCGGCGAAGATGGGCTCGGGTGCGACGTCGACCGCTTCCTCCAGGAGGTCGACGGTGAAGTTGCTCACCCCGATCTCCTCGATGAGCCCCTCGTCGCGCAGTTCTGCGAACGCCTCCAGCGTGTCCTGTGGCTCGTACTCGCCGGTCGGCCAGTGGACGTACAGCAGGTCGACGTAGTCGAGGCCGAGCCGTTCGAGGCTCGCCTCGGTGCTCTGGATGACGTGGTCGTACGCCAGGTTGTCGGGGCTGACCTTCGTCGCGACGAAGACGTCCTCGCGCGGCACGTCCGACGCGGCGATGGCGTCGCCCACCGCCTCCTCGTTGTCGTACCCCTGCGCGGTGTCGACGTGGCGGTAGCCCATCTCCAGCGCGGTCAGGACGCTCTGGAAGCACTCACCGTAGTCGTCCATATCGTACGTCCCGAGGCCGAGCATCGGCATCCCGCGGTCCGTCGGCGCGGACAGCGCGGCCACCGCCTCGTCGATCTCGACGTCGGCGACTATCTCGGAGACGTCGGGTTCGTCGACCGCCTCCGTCTCCGGCCCCTGTGACTCCGCATCCGCCCGGTCTTCGGTCGTCTCGACGGCTCCTTCGCCGTCCGTGACGTCGGCCGTCGTTCCTTCGTCGACCGTCGTTCCTTCGTCCTCGGTGGCGACGCCTACCGCCGACTCCCGTTCGTTGCCGGAACCCCTGCCGAACAGGTAGCCCGCGGCGAACGCGAGTCCAACGAGCAGCAGACTTCGCAGGCTCGACCCCTCGTCCGATGTGTCGTCGATGTTTCTGGGCACGACGTGTCAGTTGCCGTGCAGTGACTTTTCCGTTGTGGTAGCGCGGAACTCACCGTCCGCGTGCGGACCGTTGGCCGAGGAGAGAACCGTCGGCTCAGTCCAGCACCAGTTCGATGGGGTAGTCCGTGAGGTTCTCGAAGCCGTCCTCGGTGACGACGACGATGTCCTCGATGCGGACGCCGCCGAACTCCGGGTCGTAGAGGCCCGGTTCGACGGTGACGACGTGGCCGGGTTCCAGTTCGCCGCCGTCGGGGCTCAGCCGCGGGAGTTCGTGCACGTCGAGGCCGACGCCGTGGCCCGTGCTGTGGATGAACCCCGTCTCGGCGCTCGGGTCGTCGCGCAGCGTCGCGTAGCCAGCCGCCTCGTACACGTCGCACACCGCGTCGTGGACGTCCTTCCCCGTCGCGCCGGGTTCCAGCGCGTCGAGCGCCGCGTCCAGCGCCTCGTGGGTGAGGTCGTACCGATCGCGGAGTTCGTCGGACGGCTCCCCGCGCAGGAAGGTGCGGGTCATGTCCGCGTGGTACTTGCTCGCCTTGTCCTGCGGGAAGATGTCGACGATGACGGGCTCGTCGACCGCGATGGGACCGCTGCCGCGGTCGTGGGGGTCGGCGGACGCCTCGCCGCAGGCGACGATGGTCTCGTCGAGCGCCGCGCCGTGACGGAGCAGTTCCACCTCGATGGCCTCCTTGACGCGCTCGCTCGTCAGCATCTCGCCCTCGTGGTGGAGGAGGCCGTCCTCGACCGTCGCGTCGGCCAGCAGCGACTCGGCCGCCGCCATCGCCGCCTCGTTGGCGCGCTGGGCGGTCCGGACGTGGTCGACCTCCGCGTCGGTCTTGACCGACCGGATGTCCGTGACGACCGACTCCTCGTCGGCGGCCACCGTCACGCCCTGGTTGCGGACGCCGTCGGCGGTGCCGACCGGGAAGCGTTCGGGAACCAGCACCGAGCCGACGTCGTGGTCGTCGAGGAACGCCGCGACGACGCGGTGGCGGCCCTCCGCCCCGCCATGTTCGGCCACCTTCGCCCGGTAGTCGTAGTCCGACAGTCGCGCGACGTCGCCGTCGGCCTCCGTCTTCGCGCGGCCGTACTCCAGGCTGGAGACGAGCAGGTGGGCGTCACCGTCCTCGTACAGCGTGACGAACGGGTCCGGCGCGTCGAAGCCGGAGAGATAGAGCTGGTCGGAGTCGGTCGAGTCCGCGTCGACGAGGTAGCCGTCGGCGTCGGCGGCGTCGAGCGCCGCGTCCAGCGCCGAGAGGTCCTTCTGCATGTCTTCGCGGAGACGGCCGACGACCAAAACGGTACGGGTTCCGGGCGACGCCGTCCCCATCACTTTTCGAGGAGGCCTCCCAACGCATCCCCATGGCAATGCCCGACGCGGGCGACCCGGCGCGTGACCCCCGCGCCGACTACGACTACGCGACCGACGACGTGCGACGCTCCGGCCTCGTCGCCGACCTCGAAGAGCGCATCGACGGCGAGGCGCGGTTCGACGAGTACACCCGAAAGCTCTACGCCACCGACGCGAGCGCCTACGAGGTGCCGCCGGTCGGCGTCGTCTTTCCGGCCTCGACGGACGACGTGGCGGCCGTGATGGCCTACTGCGCGGAGCGCGAGATCCCCGTCCTCCCCCGGGGCGGCGGCACCAGCCTCGCCGGCCAGGCGGTCAACGAGGCGGTCGTCCTCGACTTCACCCGCCACATGGATGACCTGCTCGACGTCGACCCGGACGACGCGCTCGCCCGTGCACAGCCGGGCGTCGTGCTCGGGGAACTGAACCAGGAGCTGACGGAGCACGACCTGAAGTTCGCGCCCGACCCGGCGTGGGGCGACAAGAGCGCGCTCGGCGGCGCTATCGGCAACAACTCGACGGGCGCCCACTCCCTGAAGTACGGCAAGACCGACGCCTACGTCGAGGCGTGCGAGGTCGTCCTCGCGGACGGCACGGTCACCACCTTCGGCGAGGTGGCGCTGGACGAACTCCGCGAGCGCGCCGACCCCGACGGCGACCTCGAAGCGCGCATCTACGCCGCAGTGCAGCGCATCGTCGACGAGGAGGCCGACGCCGTTCGCGAGGCGTACCCCACGCTGAAGCGCAACGTCTCGGGGTACAACCTCTCGCGGCTCGTCGAGGAGGCCGCGGACGGCGCGGTCAACCTCGCGCGCCTGCTCGCCGGCAGCGAGGGGACGCTCGCCGTCGTCACCGAGGCGACCGTCTCGCTCGAACCCGTCCCGGAGACGAAGTCGATGGCGCTGCTCGCCTACGGCGACCTGCTCGACGCGATGGCGGACGTCGACCCCATCCTCGACCACGACCCGGCCGCCGTCGAGGTGCTCGACGACGTGCTGCTGGACCTCGCCCGGGAGACCGAGGAGTTCGCCGACGTCGTCGGGATGCTCCCGCCGGGTACCGACGCGGTGCTGCTCGTCGAGTTCTACGCCGAGGACGACGCCGACGGCCGCGAGAAGGTCGCCGCGCTCCGCGACGACCGCGAGGGCGACGACGAACCCGCGTTCGCGGCGATGGAGGCCCACGACGATGCCGAGCGCGCCCGCTTCTGGAAGCTCCGCAAGTCCGGGCTCCCCATCCTGCTCTCGCGGACCAGCGACGCAAAGCACATCAGCTTCATCGAGGACGCCGCCGTCCCGCCGGAGAATCTGCCGGAGTACGTCGCCGACTTCGAGGACGTCCTCGCGGAGAACGACACGTTCGCCAGCTTCTACGCCCACGCCGGCCCCGGCTGTCTTCACGTCCGGCCGCTCGTGAACACCAAGAGCCCCGCCGGGGTGAACCAGATGGAGGCCATCGCGGACGGCGTGACCGACCTCGTCGTCGAGTACGGCGGCAGCGTCTCCGGCGAGCACGGCGACGGCCGCGCCCGCACCCAGTGGAACCGCAAGCTGTACGGCGACCACGTCTGGGGGCTCTTTCGCGACCTGAAGGCCGCCTTCGACCCCGACTGGCTGTTGAACCCCGGCCAGGTCTGCGGATACGGCGAGTCCGAGGCCCTGCCGCGCGACGCGCCGGAGCGCGCGACCGCCGTGGACATGACCGAGCACCTGCGGTTCGGCCCCGACTACGAGTTCGACGCCGGCTTCGAGCCGGCGCTGGCCTGGGAGAACGAGAACGGCTTCCAGGGGATGGTCGAGCTCTGTCACGGCTGCGGCGGCTGTCGCGGGGGCCAGGAGACGACCGGTGGCGTGATGTGCCCGACCTACCGCGCCGCCGACGAGGAGATAACCTCCACCCGCGGCCGGGCGAACATGCTCCGGCAGGCGATGAGCGGCGACTGGGGGACGGTCGCCGCCGCGAGCGACGACCAGTTCGACGTCGAGTTCATGAACGAGGTGATGGACCTCTGCATCGGCTGCAAGGGCTGCGCCCGCGACTGCCCCTCGGAGGTGGACATGGCGAAGCTCAAGGCCGAGATCGAGCACGAGCATCACCAGCGCAACGGCGCGAGCGTCCGCGACCAGCTGTTCGCCAGCGTCGGGACGCTGTCGTCGGTCGGCAGTTCGCTCGCGCCCCTCTCCAACTGGGCCGCGAAGGTCCCCGGCGCGCGCACCGTGATGGAGTGGACGCTCGGCATCGCTCGCGAGCGTTCGCTGCCGACGTTCCACGGCGAGAGCCTGGAGGACTGGTTCGTCGCGCGCGGTGGGCCGGCGGTCCCCGAAGCGGAGGCCGACCGGCGCGTCATGCTGTTCCCGGACACCTACACGAACTACAACCACCCCGCGGCAGGCCGGGCCGCCGTCGAGGTGCTGGAGGCGGCCGGCGTCCACGTCCGCATCCCCGCGGACGTCACCGCGAGCGGGCGGCCGGCGTACTCGAAGGGGTTCCTCGACGTCGCGCGGCGGCGCGCCCGGACGAACGTCGACGCGCTCGCGCCACACGTCCGCGACGGCTGGGACGTGGTCGTCGTCGAGCCCTCCGACGCCGTCATGTTCCAGTCGGACTACCTCGACCTCCTGTCGGGCGGGCGCGAGGTCCAGCGCGAGACTGACCCCGGGAGCGCCCCGGGGGCGGTCGACCGTTGGGGGGACGTCGACCGCGTCGCGGCCAACACCTACGGCGTCTGCGAGTACCTCGACGCGTTCGACCTTTCGGCGGACCTCCCGACGGACGGGGACGGGACGCTCACCTACCACGGCCACTGCCACCAGAAGGCGACGAAGAAGGACGGTCACGCCGTCGCCGTCCTCCGCGAGGCGGGGTACGCGGTGGACGAACTCGACTCCGGTTGCTGCGGCATGGCCGGCAGCTTCGGCTACGAGGCCGAGCACTACTCGATGAGCCGCGCCATCGGCGACATCCTGTTCGACCAGGTCGACGACAGCGACGGCGACGAGGTCGTCGCGCCCGGCGCGTCCTGCCGCACCCAGATCGAGGACGGCCGCGGCGACGAGCCGCCCCACCCCATCGAGAAGGTCGCGGCGGCGTTGTGCTGACGGCTCACGGGCGGGTGCCTGCGTCACTCGTACAGCGTCGACGTGACGCGCGCGCCGCTGATGACCTCCGGGATGACGACCTCGTCTGCGCCCGCCCGGCGTGCGAGGTCCTCGTACAGTTCGTCGCCGACGCGGACGACGACGTGGACGTCGGGCGCGAGCTGGCTGGCGACGACGGCGATCTGGATGTTGACGTTCGAGTCGTCGATGGCGGCGACGACCGCCCGCGCACGCTCGACGCCGGCGTCCTGGAGCGTCGACTCCAGTCGCGCGTCGGCCTGGAGCCCGATGACGTCGTCGCCCTCGATGCGCTCGCGCGTCTCGGCGTCGCGTTCGATTGCGACCACCGGGACGTCGTTCGCCGCGAGTTCGCCCGCGACGGTGCGACCGAAGATGCCGTACCCGCAGACGACCACGTGGTCGTCGATCCGTTCGAGTTTCCGTTCGTTCTGCACACGTCTCACCCCACGTCGGATCTGGCCGCCGAACGCCGCCGCGACGACCGTCTCGCCGGTCCACAGCCCCGTGAGCACCAGCCCGGTGTAGACGAACACGGCGTACGCCTTGACGACCTCCCCTTCGCCGTGGATGCTGATCGACGCGGGGTCGAACAGCCAGAACGTCGCCTCGACGATGCTGACGTGGGCTAGCGTGACGAAACCCCCGACGCCAGCGACGACGACTGCACCGAACGCGGCGACCGGGACCGCGAGACGGGTGAGGAACGCCCGGGTCGGGAGCACTTCCTCGACTGCGGCGGCCACGAGGGTACCAATCGACGGCAGCCGACGAAAGCCTTCTGGCGTGCGAACGGATGTCGTGGCAAAAGATAACAGGCCAGCGGCCGTACTGGAGTCCATGCCGACCATCAGCTTCCGAGGACGCGACGTCGACTGCGAGGAGGGCGCGAACCTGCGGGACGCGCTGCTCGACGCCGGTGAATCGCCGCACAACGGCTCCGCGAACTACCTGAACTGCCGCGGACACGCGACCTGTGGCACCTGCGCCGTGGCGGTCGACGGCCCGGTGAGCGACCCGACCAGCGACGAGAAGCGGCGGCTCTCGATGGTGCCACACGACCCCGAGGCCGGGCTGCGTCTCGCCTGCCAGACGCGGGTGCTCGGCGACGTCGACGTCGTGAAGTACGGCGGCTTCTGGGGGCAGAAGGTCGAGAAGTAGCGCTAGTGCTGCTCGGCCCACTCGATGGCGTGCTCGACGGCGTCGGCCTTCGACTCGGTCTCGACGACGGTCGTCCACGCGTCGTCGTCGACGTCGTACTGGTAGACCGCGTAGCCGTCGTCGCGGTAGGTGAGGTTCTCGACGTACAGTTCCTCGCTGCCGTCGTCGGTCAGCCAGACGCGGAACTGCTTGCCGCCCTCCAGGTCCTCGCGTCGTCGCCAGCCGTCGATGCTCACTCCCCCGACCCCCAGTCGGAGACGCCGAGCACCGAGTCGCAGTCCGGGCAGGTCCACACCTTCGGCGTGCTCGCTCGCTCCCCGTGTTCGAGCCGCTGCGCCCAGTCGGTGATGTCGGCCTCGCAGTGCGGGCAGGTCGCCATGGGTCGCGTGACGGCGGACGCCGTCTTGTAGCTTCGGGCCGCCGTTCAGGGCAGGTGGAACTCGGGGCCGTCGTCGGTGTCCTGCACCTCGACGCCGACGGCGGCGAGCTCGTCGCGGAGTTCGTCGGCGCGCTCGTAGTTGCCCGCCTCGCGCTCGCGCTCGCGGACGTCGAGGACGAGTTCGACGAGGTCCTCCGCGATGCGGACGTCGCCGCCCGTCTCGCCGCCGAACGCGAAGCCGAGGACGTCGCCGCCGAACTCGTCGAACGTCTCCACGGCGCGGCGCAGGCCCACGTAGTCGTAGGGGTCGCCGCCGTCGAGGTGGCGGTTCACCGCGGTCACGAGATCGAGGAGGGCGGCGAGCGCCCGTCGCGTGTTGAAGTTGTCGTTCATCGCGGCCGGGAACGCCTCGCGGACCTCGTCGACCGCCGTCCGGAGGTCGTCGTCCGCGACCTTCGAGCCCGCGTCGGGACTGTCGAGGGCGTCGACGGCGCGGTCGTAGGCACCCGAGAGGCGCTCCCAGCGGTCCTCGGCCTCCGAGACGGTTCCGTCGCTGTAGGTCTGCGGGCTGTCGTAGGCGGTCGACAGCAGGAACATCCGGACCACGTTCGTGCCGAGTTCGGCGACGGCGTCCCGGACCGTGAAGAAGTTCTGCAGGCTGGAGGACATCTTCTCGCCCTCCGTCTCGAGCAGGCGGACGTGCAGCCAGTAGCGGGCGAACTGCTGGCCGGTCGCCGCCTCGCTCTGGGCGACCTCGTTCTCGTGGTGCGGGAAGACGAGGTCCTGCCCGCCGACGTGGACGTCGATGGTCTCGTCGAGGTGGGTCATGCTCATCGCCGAGCACTCGATGTGCCAGCCCGGCCGCCCCTCGCCCCACGGGGAGTCCCAGGTCCCACCCGTCGGATGGTCGACGGCGTACTCGACGTCCGGGTCGCGGTGTTCCTCGACGGCGTCCTCGCCCACGCCGTCGGCCTTCCAGAGCGCGAAGTCGGCGGGGTGGCGCTTCTCGGACCGCTCGTCGTCGGCGCCCTGGGCCTCCATCTCCTCGACCCGCTGGTTCGACAGCTTGCCGTAGTCGTCGAACGTCGTCACGTCGAAGTAGACGGAGCCGTCGGCCTCGTAGGCGTAGCCCTTCTCGATCAGCGTCTCGACCAGGTCGACGATCTCCGGTACGTGCTCGCTGACCCGGGGGTACACCTCCGCCCGCCGGAGGTTCAGCGAGCGCATGTCGCGGATGGTCTCGCCGACGAACCGCCGCGCCACCTCGCTCTCGCTGTCGCCGAGGTCGTCCTCGCCGACGCGAGCGGTTATCTTCTCGTTCACGTCGGTGAAGTTCTCGACGTGGTGGACGTCGTAGCCGAGGTGCTCCAGCCAGCGGTGCATCACGTCGACGTGCACCCAGCCGCGCGCGTGCCCGAGGTGGGCGAAGTCGGAGACCGTCAACCCGCAGTAGTAGAGCAGGACCGAGTCGGGGTCCTGGGGTTCGAACGGTTCCCGCTCGCCCGTGAGCGTGTTCGTCACCGAGAGGGTCATAGGGATGGATAGCGCCACGGAGCGTTTTAAACCGTCGGAACGTGGCACTCCTCGCCCCGTCCCCTCCGAAACGGGGCGGCAGCTACGTGGGACCTGCGCTTACGCGGGCACGTCGTCGAGCGCGTCCTCGACCACGCGGAGCGTGTCCGCGCCGTCGCGGCGCTCGACCACGACCGCCAGCGACTCACCGCCGACGGCCGCCGCGACCACCGACACGTCCGCCGCGTCGAGTCGCGAGAGGACGTGTGTCAGCGCCGGCGCGTCCACGTCGCCGGTGGCGACGACGCCGGTGAGCGACCCGGTTCCGGGCGCGAACGCCGCGTCGCCGACCGCGAGCAGGGACTCCGCGTCGCCCGCCGACGCCTCGCCGAGTCCGCTCTCCATGGCGACGCGGACGTCGCGACGCTCGCGCTCCGCGTCGGGAAACTCCTCCGCGTACCGCCGGAGCGCCGTCGCGATGGCGTCCGTGTCGTCGCCCAGTTCGTCGTCGAGGTGCCTGGCGGCGGCGGTGTAGTTCACCACGCCCGCACGCAAGGCCGCGAGGAGGAACGGGCGGCGGCGCACCGCCTCGCGGGTCGCTGCTGCGAGTGACATCGGCCGGGAGAACGGGGAGTCGGGGCAAAAACGATGCGGTTACGAGACGAGCAGGTACGCGGCCGTTCCGACGCCGGCGAGCACGACGAGTGCGCCGAAGACGGCGGCGAGACCGTCGACGAGCAGCGACGCGCTGCCGGCGAGCGCCAGCGCGACGACTCCGAGCGCGACGACCGCGAGGTCGACCGCCCGGCCCGTCGACTCCTCGTTCGTCGCGGTCGCCTGCCGTGAGGGGCTGCCGAGGCCCTCGTCGACCGGGATGGACTCACGGCGGTCGTCGGGTTCGGCGATGGAGACGTCGACGTAGGCGGTCTCGGCTCCGTACCCGGTGACGACCTTGAGACGGCCGCTGGCGGGCAGGTCGCCGTCGACCTCGACCGCGACGGCGCGCGTCGCGCCGGCCTCCACGTAGTGGTTGGTGGCCTGGAGGGTGGCGACCGTCGAGAGGTCGTCGTCCAGGTGCAGGTGGACGTGGACCGGCGCGCCGTCGTTCTCCAGCGTGACGCTGAACGAGCCGTCGGCCTCGAACGACCCCGTGACGGCGACGTCGTGGAGACCGTCGCGGTTCAGCGTGATCGGCAGGATCCCCGACACGGTCTCTACCTTTCGCTATTACTACAAAAAGGTTCAGGCCTCGCGCATGTCAGGCGGCAGGAGGTTCGGGATGCCGTCCTCGATGGGGTAGCGCTCGCCGCACTCCGTGCAGGTGAGCGTCCCCTCGAGAACCTCCTCCTCGTCCTCCTCGTCGACGTCGAGTTCCAGTTCCTGCTTGTCCAGCGGGCAGCAGATGATGTCCATCAGGGACTCCTTCATGGCCGGTGGAACGGAAGGGGAGGCCAAAAGCGTGACGGGTTCGATGACACGTCGTTCGCACCCGTGGCGCGCCCAGCGTGGCGAAACGGCGGTTCGAAAAACCTAATCCCCGTGCTGTCAAACGGGCGAGTATGGCTGACGACAACGAGGAAGCAGACGAACCCGTCGTCGAACTGGACGAGGCCGAACCGGTCGACGGCGCGCCGCTCGCACGCGTCTCGTCGCGGCTCCACTGGCCGCTCCAGAAGAGCGAGGTCGACCGCAAGGAAGGCGAGTCGACGATCCGGACGCCGGACGGCCCCCAGGAGCTCTCTTCGCTGCTCGAGCAGGTCGACGAGACGTACTTCCAGAGCGAACAGGAGTTCACCGACGAGATCCGGAGCCTCGTCGGTCCCGGTCCCGTTCCCACCGCAGACGGCTCGTGAGCACCAGTCGGCCGCTCGTCGAACGGGCGCCCGGGCTGACGTGGGTCCGTCTCTCCCTGCTCGTCGGCGGACTGCTGACCGTCCTCTGGTCGTGGTGGCACGTCCCCGGCGGCGACCTGCGGGCCCGACTCGTTCGCGACGTGACGCTGTACATCGCCGTCCCCGGCGCGCTGGCGGTCACGCACGGCCGCCACCTCGGCTACCGCGTCGACCGACGAGCGATCCGCAACGCCGTCCTGCTGTCCGCGTTCGTCCTCCCGTTCTACGTCGTCGGCTCGTCGCTGCCGCTGATCCGCGAGTACTATCCGATGTGGCACACGACGCCCGCGCTCGGCGACTTCCTGCCGCACGCCGCCAAGCAGTTCGTCGTCGCGCTCGCCGCCGAGACGTACTACCGCGGCCTGCTCTGTGTCGGCGTGCGGAAGATCGGGTTCAAGAGCGTCTTCATCAGCCCGGTCGTCTACGCCTTCCACCACCTCGGCAAGCCGCCGATCGAACTGCTGCTCTCCGGGCCGACGGACGTCCTCTTCGGCGCCGTCGACTACAACTCGAACTCGCTGCTCCCCTCCGTTGTCGCGCACGGCCTGGGCCTCGTTTTGCTCGACTGGCTGGTCCTCCACGACCCTGTCGTCCCGACGGACGTCGTGCTGCGCTGGCTCTCGTGGCTCCCCGTCCCGCTGTAACCCGTTTTTGGGTCCGCTGTGACGTCGCATCCCCCGAGGACGACGCGCTTTCGGCCGGCCCACTGCTGGAATTACTGCGACGGCGACACTGCCGCCCCCAGATTTGATACCTTTCCTACATGAGTCTGACGCAGTTGTTTAGTAGGAGGGGTGCAATCACGGAGACATGACAAGTCTCGGCGAAACCTACGCGGGACGCGACGGGGTGAAGAAGCGTCCGCGGCGCCTCTACGTCGGCGTCGGACTGTTCCTCGCCGGGTCGCTTCTCGCCGTCGTGGGCATCGTCGCCGCGACCACGGACCTCTTCGCGGCGGTCGGACTCGACACGTACGGCTCCCGGAGACTGGCGGGCGTCACCGCCGGCCTGGGCGTCCCGGCGACGTTCATCGGCGTGTTCACCGTCTTCCCCTCGACCAGCGACCGGGTCCGCGCCGCGGCGGCCATCGGCTCCTCCATCGCCGTCCTCGGCGTGGGGATGTTCTGGTACGCCTACCCCGAGCACTGGGCCGGCCACGGCCGCCAACTGACCCTCCCGGTCGTCGCGGTCTACTTCTTCGGCCTCGTCACGACCTTCTGGTGCCTGTTCAGCGGCGTCGTGAACTTCAAGACGCGCAACGACCCCGGCGGGACCGTCACCATGGAGGTGACCCGCCAGGGCGAGACGAAGGTCGTCGAGGTCGAACCGGACAGCGGCGGCCTGGGTGGCATCGGCGTCTTCGGCCAGCAACCGGACGGAGAGATCGGGTCCGCGACCGCCAGCGACGGGGGCGCGACGGACGACGACATCGCCTCGCCCATCGACCCCGACAGCGACCAGACGCCGACCTCGCCGGCCGACCCGACCGACCGGTACTGCGGCAACTGTACGCACTTCGAGTACGTCCGCACCGACGACGGGATGACCCCTTACTGCAAGCGCCACGCCGAGCGGATGACGGACATGGACGCCTGCGACCGCTGGGAGCCGAACCGCTAGAGTTCCGCCAGCGTCTCGGCGACGTCGTCCCAGTGGCTCCCCTTCCAGAAGTGCTGTCCACACGACCGACAGCGCCAGACCCGCCGTTCGTCCGGGTCGGGCACCCCTTCCGGCGTCGGCCCCTCCGTCTCCTCCAGTCGACCGTTGCACGTCGAACAGCGCGCCGGTTCGGTGAGCGAGAGGTCGAGTCCGGCCGCCCGGAGTTCGCGCAACTGGCCCTCGACGTCCTTCGTCTCGACCAGTACTGCGTCGGCGGCACGTCCCGCCAGTTGCGCGTCCCGCGTGACGAGCGTGCGGTCCTCGTCGCGGGCCATCGCGAGCACGTCGTCGTCGGCCTCGACGCCGTCGTCGAGGACGTAGGCGGCGTCGTGGCCGCACATCCGGAGGTACCGCGCCAGTTTTCCGAGCATCGCGTCGAGGAGAAGAGAATCGGACTCGGAGTCCATCAGTGGCAGAACTCGCGGACGCCCCCGGCGTCGCGGGCGTTCAGCACGTCCGCGGCCTCCGCCCAGCCGCGCCGGGCGGTGTGGACGCCGTAGCGGACGTTGCGGTACTCGGCGGGGCTGTGTGCGTCCGTGTCGACGGCGATGGTCGCGCCCTCCTCGACCGCCACCTGGACTGCCCCGCCCGGCAGGTCCAGGCGGTTCGGGTTCGCGTTGACCTCCAGCGCGACGTCGTTGTCGGCCGCGGCCTGCGCCACCGCGCGCACGTCGTAGTCGAGGCCCTGCCGCCGGTTGATGAGGCGGCCGCTGGGGTGGCCCAGCACGTCGACGCTGGGGTGTTCGATGGCGGCGACGAGGCGGTCGGTGCCGTCGCCGTCGAGGGCGTTGTGCGGCGACGCGACCACGAGGTCGAGGTCGGCGAGCACGTCGTCCGCGACGCTGATACCGCCCTCGGCGTCGACGTTCGCCTCGACGCCGGCGAACACGTCCACGTCGGCGTCCGCGTCGACCGCCCGCACCTCCGCCACCTGTTCGCGGAGTTCGTCGTCGTCGAGGCCGACGCCGCCGACCATCCCCGGTCCCGTCGCGTGGTCGGAGATGCAGACGTAGTCGTGGCCGAACTCCGCCGCCCCGGCGGCCATCTCCGCGATGGTGTCGTCGCCGTCCGACCAGGTGGTGTGGCAGTGGAGGTCGCCGCGCACGTCCGCTTCGGTGACGAGGTCGGGGAGGTCGCCCTTCGCAGCGGCGGCGATCTCGCCGCGGTCCTCGCGCATCTCGGGTGGAATCCACGGGAGGTCGAGCGCCGCGTACATGCTCTCTTCCGTCTCGCCGGCGACGCGTTCGCCCTCGCGCTGGCCGGCCGCCTGGGGGTCGTCGAGGTCGGAGACGTCGAAGACGCCGTACTCGTTGATCTTCAGGCCCCGTTCGATGGCGTAGTTGCGGAGCGTGATGTTGTGGTTCTTGCTGCCGGTGAAGTACTGGAGCGCGCTGCCGTACTCGCTGGGGACGACCACGCGGAGGTCGACGCGCATCCCGGCGACGCGGATGGCGGCCTTGTCCGTGCCGGCCTCGATGACCGCCGAGGCGCGCTCCCAGTCGGTGAACGCGTCGACGACCGCCTCCTTCTCCTCGCTCTCGGCGAGCAGGTCGACGTCACCGATGGTCTCGCGCCAGCGCCGTAGCGACCCAGCGAGCGCGCACCGACCGATCTCGGGCACGTCGTCGAAGTACGCCACCACCTGCTCGCCGATGGGACGGGCGTTGCCGAGCAGTTCCCGCCCCTGGACCTGCCGGGCGAACTCGACGCCGTCGAGGATGTTCTGCTCGCTCTTCTCGCCGTACCCCTTCAGTTCACGTATCTCGCCCTCCCTGGCGGCCGACTCCAGGTCCTCGAGCGTCCGGACGCCGAGTCGCTCGTAGAGGTCGCCCACCGTCTTCGGGCCGACGCCCTCCACGCGGGTCAGCGCCTCCATCTCGACCGGGAGCGTCTCGCGCTGCTCGTTCAGTTCCTCGATCTCGCCCGTCTCGAAGTACTCGACCACCTTCTCGGCGATGGAGTCGCCGACCTGCTCGACGTTCGCGACGGCGTCCGGCCCCTCGGCCGCGAGCTCCTCGACGTCCTCCGGGTAGTCGCGGACGTTGTCGGCCGCGCGCCGGTACGCCTGCGGCTTGTACTCGACGTCCCGGGCCTCAAGCAGGTCGGCGTACTCCTCCAGCAGCGCGGCGACCTCGGCGTTCCGGCTCACAGCCGCGACCTCCGGTTCGACCCGCCGTCGTCGCGGCCGAGCGCCTGCTTCAGGAAGGACATCCAGCGCTTCTTGTCCGCCGCCTCCTTCGCCTGCGCCTCGGTCTCCAGGTCGGTGGGACCGAGGTTCTCCAGGGCGTTCAGCGCGCGGTCGATGCCGATGATGGCCTCGACCAGTCGTTCGCCCTCCTCGCGGGTGATGTCGCCCTCCTCGAGACGGTCCTTGCGCTCGCGGCGCTCGCGTCGCAGGTTGGTCTTCGCCTGCTCGACGCGGTCGCGCTCCCCGGCGGGCACCGTGTCGCGGCGCTTGATCTCGAAGACGAACTCGTGCAGGTCCAGCGGCTCGCCCTGCACCGTGATCGTCTCCGGGATGGTGGCACCGACGGTCGCGCCCTCGCGCTCGACGCGTTCGAGCAGTTGCTTGCGCTCGTACTCTTGCACGTCCGTATCTCGTCGTTCGCGGAGCAAAAAGCTCCCGTCCGTCGCGGCGACGAGGGAAACGGGGACTGTCGGCCTCGTGGACTCCTCAAACAGTGATGGGTTCCCGGAACAGTGCTGAATACAGGGCGCGAATGCAGCATCGAATCCGATTACACGGTCCCACCTGGCGAAACGGGGGCGATTCGGCCGTCTCCATCAGCGATGTACGAGTCCCAGTATCCGGCTGCGAACGTCGTCGGCGGAGTCGTACGTTTGGTTCTTGGTTCCGGCAAGCACTTCCTCGAGTGATTTCGCTCCGTCCTGAGTCTGGATCTCGTAGTCGCCATAGGCCTCGACCAGTTCGTCCGTCGTGGTCGGATAGTCCTGGGTGCCGAGGGCGTCGTCAAGGTCACCGAGCTGTTCGCTCGGGTCGCCGCGCTTCTGTTGGTCTTCCGTAGCACGGTTACGGACCTCCTCTCGCTCCCGCTCTGGCTGGCGTCGCTCTTCGTCGTCCATCTGCCCGTCCTGGCTCTGGTCGTCGTCTACCATCCCCTGTTGTAGGAGACCGGTTCTCATAACGGTTCGGTTGCCCATCGGGTCACCGCCGGAGGGGAGTTCCCCTTCGTCGCTGAGTTCACCCCCTCAATTCGGCACGCCCTTCGTATCGTTCTCAGACTGTTTCCGCGGGACCAGTGGTCGGCAGAAGAGGAGAGACGAAACGTAGCGCGACTACTCGAAGGGGTCGTTCAGGACGACGGTCTCCTCGCGGCCGGGGCCGACGCCGACGGCGTAGACGTCGGTGTCGAGTTCGTCGCTCAGGTAGTCGAGGTACGCGCGGGCGTTCTCGGGGATGGCGTCGTAGCCCTCCTCGGCGACGGCGCTCCAGTCGACGTCGTCCCAGCCGTCGAAGGTCTTGAAGTTCGGCTCGCAGCGGCCCCAGCGCTCGGTGGTCGCCGGGATGGTGAATATCTCCTCGCCGTCGAGGTGGTAGCTGTGGCCGACCTTCACCTCGTCGAGGCCCGCCAGGACGTCGACGTGGTTGACGGCGAGGCCGGTGAAGCCGTTCGCGCGCTGGGAGTGGCGCAGCATCGGCACGTCGAGCCACCCGACGCGGCGCGGGCGGCCGGTGACGGTGCCGTACTCGCCGCCCTCTTCACGGATGTACTCGGCGAGGTCCTCGTTCTCGCCCGCGCCCTGCTCGTCGTATCCGGGCGTGTCGCCCTCGACGCCGCCGAGTTCGGTCGGCAGCGGGCCGCTCCCGACGCGGGTGAGGTAGGCCTTGACGATGCCGACGATCTCGCCACCGCCGACGACGCGGGGGCTGAGGCCGCTGCCCGTCGCGGCCCCGCCCGCCGTCGGGTTCGAGGACGTGACGTAGGGGTAGTTGCCGTGGTCGATGTCGATGAGGGTGCCCTGCGCGCCCTCGAACATCAGTTCGTCACCGGCGTCCAGGCGGTCGGCGAGGAAGTTGCCGGCGTCGATGGCCATGTCCTCCTCGGCCAGTCGCTCGCCGTACTCGCGGTACTGTTCGTACAGGCTGTCGACGTCGAACGCCTCGCCGGTCTCGACGCCGAAGACGTCCTCGGCCAGCCGTCGCTTCTGCGGGACGACGTACTCCAGTTGCTCGCGGAGGCCCTCGGGGTCGAGCAGGTCGCCGACGCGGATGCCCCGGCGGCCCATCTTGTCCTCGTAGGTCGGGCCGATGCCGCGGCCGGTCGTGCCGACCTCCTTGTCCGAGTCGCTCTTGACCTCCTCTTCGATGCCGTCGAGGACGCGGTGGTAGGGGAGGATGACGTGCGCTCGTCGCGCGACGCGGACGTCGGGTTCCAGCCCTCGTTCCTTCAGCGCGTCTATCTCGTCGAACAGCGTCTCGGGGTTGACGACGCAGCCGTTGCCGAGCACGCCCACCTTCCCGCGGACGGCCCCGCTCGGGACGAGCGAGAGCTTGTACTCCTCGTCGCCCTCGACGACGGTGTGGCCGGCGTTGTCGCCGCCCTGGTAGCGGACGACGACGTCGGCGGCGTCGCCGTAGAGATCGACGACGCCCCCTTTGCCCTCGTCGCCGAGTTGCGAACCGACGATGGTTACGGTCATACCGCCGGTGGGTTGTTCCCCACCTCCTAAACCGGTTACGGTATCGCCCATCGAACGATGCACGGACGTGGACAACATCGAGGGGTGGGATGGCTCACAACGGCACGCGCGAGGATACTTCTCGGGGTCGCGGCCGGTCACGGGACCCCATCTGACCGCCGTCGATACGGACGTACCGCAGTCGGCCACGGTCGTACCGTCGAACGCGCGTGGAAGCGGTTCGTCGTCAGGGTACCAACTGCGTGGCCGTTTCCCCGACCGGAACTGTTAATTCGTCGCACCCCCAAGCCCCATCCTGTCTTGCGTTTTCCGCCGTGGACAACAACATTTAAAAGGCTCTAAGACAAGTTAACACGTGCCATGATAGATAGGCTTGAGAAGGAAGTCGATATGCTCGAACGACATCTGCAGGTCCTGAAGATGGTGATAGAGAACGAGCCCATCGGGATCGTGAAGATGTCGAACGAGACCGGCTACCCTCATCACAAGGTCCGCTACTCCCTCCGGGTCCTCGAAGAGGAGAACCTCATCTCTCCCTCCAACCAGGGGGCAATCACGACCGACCGGACGGAGGAGTTCGTCTCCGAACTCGACGAGAAGCTCTCGGACATCACCGAGAAGCTCGACTCGATGAAGATCGGAGATATGCAGGAAGCGGAAGCCGAGAGCTAGAGTTCGGGAACGTTCAGGTGGAACTCGCCGTCACGAGACTCGACAAGACACAGATGGTATCCTCGCTTCCGGGATAGTTTGACGAAACTCTCTCTTTTGTCGCGGCTCAGCAGTCCGCCGCTGGTCGCGTCTTCCGTCGTCTCCAGCGCCGCCGGTTCGAAGAAGCTCTTCGTCACCTGGAACGCCCCGCTGAGTTCGTCGTTGGCCTGCCCGACCGCCGACCCCGCGTCCACGAGCGACCCGAGCATCTCGCCCGTCGCCGGGTCACGGGAGTCGTTGAGGTTGGCCACGACGAGCGGGTTGCCCATCCGGTCGCGGAGGACGACGTCGAACGACTCCTCGTAGGTCTCGCCGTCCTCGTCGGCCGCCGTGACCATCCCTCGGAGTTCGATCCGGTCGATCTCCGGGATCGCCTCGAAGACGTCCTTCATACCGCGCTCGCGGCCCGTGTCCATGATCTCGTAGAGGAGGTCCGTGACCAGCCAGTGGACGAACCGGTACTCCATCGAACCGTGGAGGAACGACTCGAACGCCTCGCCGTCCACGGCGACCTCGTCGGCGTCGAACTGCGTGTGGTGTTCGAGCTTGAGGTTGGCGTTCACGTCCTCGCGGGTCGCCTCGCCCGACGCGGCGTCGGCGAGCGTCCCCTTCCCCTTCGACCCGTAGCGGACGAAGAGGTTCGTCCCGTCCAGAGCCTGCTGGGGGTTCAGGTCGCGCTCGGCGTCGACTGCAGCGCCGCCCGCCGACTTCGCCGCCGCCAGCTTCTCGCGGAGCTGTTTCACCTCCTCGCGGAGGTCGTCGCGCTCCTGCCGGAGGTCGTCACGTTCGTCCTCCGCGGCCGCCAGGCGCTCGCGCAGCGCTTCGATCTTCTCGGCGCGCGACTCGAGTTCGGCCTTCAACTCCTTCAGTCGGCCGTCGGCACCGCCGGTCTGCGACCGGGTCGACTGGGCGGACTTGCGCTGGCTGCGCCGCTGTTGCTCCGTCGACCGCTGCTTGTTCGGCTGGCCGCTCGCGGACGTGGACGTCCGCGACCGCTCGCTGCTCCGTTCGGGGTCGAGCGACGGGATGGCCGTCGTCTCGCGCCACTGCTGTTCGTCGGCGATCGCCCCGTCGCCGCTCTCGCCCTCTGCCTGGGACTGATTGCCGGCCGCCCCCGTGGCGGGTGACCCGCTGCCCGACCGGTCGCGCTGGGCGTCGGACTGCGGCTGTCGACCGCCCGCACCCGCCGCTCCAGCCCCGGACGGAGCGTCACCGCCACCACCCGGGGCTTCCGTCGGCGTCGCGTCGGTCGGCGCGTTCGCCGACTCCGGCGACTGCGTTCGCGACCCCGCGTCGGCGGCTCCGGTCGCCTGTCCGGCACCGCCCCCTGCTCCCGACTGGGACTCCGGCGTCGGGCTCTCGTCGGCCGTCCCCGCTGCGGCCGCGCTCCCGTCGTTCCCGCCGGCCGCCCCGGGCTCCGGAATCTCGGTCACGTCCACGTCCACGTCCATGACCTCGTAGATGCCGACCTCGTCGTTGGCGCGCTCGAAGGCGTCGTCGCCGGTGACGAGCTGTTCGCTCTCGCCGACGAAGGCGACGCTCATCGAGCGGCCGCCGTGGAAGACGACGTAGTAGTCGCCGCTGAGGACGTTCTCGCTGAGTTCGACGTACCCCGTGAACTTCTTGTCCGAGAGGGTGTCGGTGGCCTCGGCGAGCGGCGTGTCGTTCGTGTAGTACTTCGCCTGCGTCTCCCCGCCACGCTCCTGCATCACGGTGAGGAGCGGGAGCGATGAGTGAGGGGCCTCGTACGCCGTCCCGCTCGCGCTCTCGAAGTCGTCGACGTCGCCGTCGAAGACTCCGACGACCCGGCCGTTGAGCATGAACAGCCACGCGCCGCCCGCGTTGACTGCCCCGGCGAACCCGGCGTCGGCCAGGTCGTGGAGGGCGTCGAAACCTCCCGAGAAGGGGCGGGAGTCCCATTCTTTCACCTGTTCGACCGTGCGCGCATCCATACTTACGTCAAAGCCGCAACCACCTCAAATACTTTCGGGTTACCGTAACCAAAAGCAAGTAAATAAATCGAAACTGTCTGGTTCGGTCGGCCGGACGACACGACAGCGAGACTTCAGCGGCAACGTTCTCACCCGTCGCCCTCGATTCGTGTCCGACGAGGAGAACTCGGCCTCGGTGGCCTCGGCCCGGGTCCGTCGACCGAACCAGAACCCCTAACTTTCAACCACGAGAACGGTGCACCGTGAGTTCCCGCGACGAGTACCGGGTCGACATGCACGTGAAGGTGCTGAACGAGCGCGTCGTCGAGCGAGCGAAGTCACGCGACGTCGACGCCCTCGTGTACGCACCCCACTTCGTGCCCCTGCCGGAGATACGACGGCGTGCCGAGGCGTTCTCCGACGACGACCTGCTCGTCGTCCCGGCGCGGGAGGTGTTCACCGGGACGTGGCGCAACCGCAAGCACGTCCTCGCCGTCGGTCTCGACGACCCCGTCCCGGACTTCATCACGCTGGCCGGCGCGATGGCCGCGTTCCAGCGACAGGACGCCGCCGTCCTCGTCCCCCACCCCGAGTTCCTCAACGTCGGCATCGGCGAGGACGACATCAGGGTCCACGCCGACGTGGTCGACGCGGTGGAGACGTACAACCCGAAACACCTCGCCCGGCACAACCGCCGCGCGAAGGAGATCGCCCGCGTCACGCGGAAGCCGACGTTCGCCTCCTCCTACGCCCATCTCGCGCGGACCGTCGGCGACGTCTGGACGGCCCTCGACGAACCGGTGTCGTCGACCGAGGACCTCGTGGCGGCCGTCACGTCCGGCGACCTCGGCCGCGTCGTCCACCTGAGCGGACGCTCGCACCGACTCCGCTGCAAGGTCGAGTTCGCGCACCTCGGGTGGGAGAACACGTGGAAGAAGTTCGACCGCCTCGTCCTCTCGGGGACGGAACCGACCCACCCCACGGCCGACCTCTACGGCGGTCGCTTCGACGACGTGGCCGTCTACTGAATCCCGATCGCGGCGAGACTGCTCGCGAGGACGAACTCGCGATAGACGAAGAGTCCGGCGACGACCAGTTCGACCCCCGTCACCGCCAGGGTCACGACCGTGGCGCGGTCGCTGCTGACCGAGACGCCGAACGGTGCGCCGAACTCCTCCTCGTAGGGGTAGAACAGTGCGAGTCCACGCTTGCTGCCGAGCATGTCGAGCGCGTAGTGGGTCAGCACCCCGATCCAGACGTACTGGAGATTCCCGAACTGCATGGGGTAGACGTAGAACAGCGCGAGGACGGGCAGGTTGTGCAGCGTCTTCCGGTGCTTGCCGAAGGCCGTGTCCACGTCCGGGAACAGCGCACCCAGGATCACGGGGACGCCCACCTCGACGATGGTGACGAACGTCTCGACGTCGCCAGCAGGGTGGAGGACGTATCCCAGGCCGATGCTCAGGAGTGCAGCGTTCAGGACGTGTTCCTTCCGATTCATCCGGTCGGTGGTCACACCGTGGCGTATCAAGGTTTTCCCTTTCCGCTGGACGGCGACGCCGTCCGTCGCCGGCCAGCGAGCGTCGCGTGCCGAACGGCTGGCGAGCGTCGCGTGCCGAACGGTCGGGACGAGGTCGAGCAGGAACGGACCGGCGGCTGTCGGTCTACGGGACACTCGGACGGTGGTCGTCGAGTACGTCGAGAGTGTCGACGCGAGAGGAGGAGAGAACTGCGTTACGATTCGACGAGCATGTCGTCGTACTCGCCGTCGTCGACGCGCTCCTTGAACTCGCGCGGGTTCTCACCCTCGATGGTGACGCCGAGCGAGGTGCAGGTGCCGACGACCTCTTTCGCGGCGTTCTTCGTGTCGTACGCGAGCAGGTCCGGCTTCTTCTGCTCCGCGATCTTCTTGATCTGTTCGACGGAGAGGTCGGCGACGAAGTCCTCCTGGGGTTCGCCGCTGCCCGTCTCGAAGCCAGCCTCGTCCTTGACGAGCGCTGCCGTCGGCGGGACACCGACCTCGATGTCGTAGCTACCGTCGTCCTCGACCGTGATGGTGACCGGGACCTCGGTGCCGTCGAAGGCCTCGGTCTGGTCGTTGATGTCGTTGACGACCTCCTGGACGTTCACGGGGGTCGGTCCGAGTTCGGGACCGAGCGGCGGACCGGGGTTGGCCTCTCCTCCCGGCACGAGTACTTCGATCGTATCAGCCATACACGAACGAAGTCTCGCGGCAGTTTTAAGGATTTTCTTTTGTAGCGTCGTGGACACCGCTTCACAGTCACCCCCGTAGCGAAGCAGACCACCGCCGGTTCCCTCCACGACTGATACCACGTGGTGTCGACCTTTCACGTGCGTCGGAGAAGGGTGCGGTAGGGTCTCGTGCGTGGTCGGGGTCGTTCCTCGCGGCGACCGTTCTGTCTCCGCTGCTCAGGGGATGCTGACGCCGCGCCGACCGAGGAACTCGCTCGCATCCTTTATCTCGACCGGGCTACCGACGATGCGGAGGGTGTCCTCGTCGACGTGGACGATGGAGACGGTGAAGTTGCGTTCGAGTTCCTCCCTGACCCCTTCGAGCACGTCCTCTGCGACGACGATCTGGGTGCTGTCGCGGAGCGTCGCGGGGTCCGGCATCTCGTATGCGGGGGTTCGCCGTGGAGGACCTATTAACGTGTCGAAATGTCTGGAGGTCACTCGAACGAAGGAAAGGGTTTTTCGGCGGCGGTGGCGGAGAAACTGGTGATGGGACTGGAGGAGGAAATCGAGGACCTCCGCGAGGAGATCGCCAACACGCCGTACAACAAGTCGACCGAGGAGCACATCGGCCGGCTGAAGGCGAAGCTCGCGGAGAAGAAAGAGAAACTGGAGAACCAGTCCTCCGCCGGCGGCGGGCACGGCTACGCCGTCGAGAAGACCGGCGACGCGACCGTCGCGTTCGTCGGCTTCCCCAGCGTCGGGAAGTCGACCCTGCTGAACGCGCTCACCGCCGCCGAGAGCGAGGTCGGGTCGTACGAGTTCACCACCCTCGACGTCAACCCGGGGATGTTGCAGTACAACGGCGCCAACATCCAGTTGCTCGACGTTCCGGGGCTCATCGAGGGCGCAGCGAGCGGTCGCGGCGGCGGGCAGGCGGTGCTGTCGGTCGTCCGCGCCGCCGACCTCGTCGTGTTCGTGCTCTCGGTCTTCGACATCGACCAGTACGACCGACTCCGGGAGGAGCTGTACGCGAACAAGATTCGCCTCGACCAGACGCCGCCGAGCGTCCACATCGCCAAGAAGGGCAAGGGCGGCATCCGGGTCACGTCCAGCGTCGACCAGGACCTCTCCCACGACGTCATCAAGGAGATGCTGCGCGAGCACGGGTACGTCAACGCCGACGTGACCCTCCGCGAGAAGCTGGACCTCGACCGGCTCGTCGACGGCGTGATGGACAACCGCGAGTACCTCCCCTCGATGGTGACGGTCAACAAGGTCGACCTCATCGAGCCCGACTACGCCGAGACGGTCAACGAGGAGCTGCGCGAACGCGACATCGACCCCGACGAGGCCGTCTTCATCAGCGCCGAGAAGGAGAAGGGCCTCGACGCGCTCAAGGAGACCATCTGGGAGGAACTGGGCCTGATGCGCATCTACATGGACAAGCCCGGTCGCGGCGTCGACTACGAGGAACCCCTCGTCATCTCCGAGGGGAGCACGGTCGAGGACGCCGCCGAGAAGGCGGGCGGGGACCTCAAGGAGCGGTTCCGGTTCGCCCGCGTCAGCGGTCCGAGCGCGAAACACGACGAACAGCAGGTCGGCCTCGACCACGAACTGGCCGACGAGGACGTCCTCCGGCTGGTCGTCCGGAAGTGAGACGTCTCGCGCTCCTCGCGCTGCTCGCCGTTCCGTGGACCGTCCTCGTCACGCCGGGCGGGACGACCTTCGTCTACCCCTGGGGGCTGGTGAATCCCGAGACGCTTCACCTCACGACCCTTACCGACTACCTGTTCGTCTACACCACCGGTCTCCCCGAGCGACTGCTCGCGTGGCCCGTCAGCGTCGTCCTCTACCTTGCCGCACTGGCGAGCGCGTTCGCCGGCCGCTTCGAGGACCGTCGCGTCACCGGCGGTCTCCTCGTCATCGCCGGGCTGAGCCAGGCCATATTCGCGCTCGGGTTCCCGCGCCGGAGCGGGACGGTGATTCCGCTCGGGACCGTGCTGCTCTGGACCGCAGCCTGGTGGTTCCACTGGCCCGACCTGCGCAGCACGTTCGAACGATGATTCCGGGAACCCCGCTGTCCATCGCTCGCTGACCGTCGACGGACGTTCGCTCCCCCGTCGGTACTGCGCCACCGTCTGTATAGGTGATTCGCACGCACACGCGAAGGACGAAGTCGTCGGCGAGACGGTGACTCGTCGGCGAGACGGTGTCCACGAGATGGTCTGTCCAGGAGCGTCGTGCACGCACCGGACGACCGGGCCTCCAGCTCTCCTCGCCGACCGGCGTGGCGTTCCGGCGCGTCGCCCTTCCGCGAACGGTAGCCTTAACGCGTCGGCGACGGACGTTCCGAACGCATGAGTGGGACACTCGACCACGTTATGATGCGCGTGGAGGATCTGGACGAGAGCCTCGACTGGTACCAGGACCACCTCGACTACGAGGAGAAGGGCCGCTGGGAGGCCGACACCTTCACCAACGTCTACCTCGGGCCCGAGGACGTCCACGAGGAGGGTGCCGTCCTCGAACTCACGTACAACCACGACGGCCGCACCTACGAGATGGGCGACGCCTGGGGTCACATCGCCGTACGCGTCGACGACGTCTACGACGCCTACGAGCAGCTGATGGACGAAGGCGTCGGGGACTACCGCGACCCCGACTCCTGTGGCGGGAGCTACGCCTTCGTCACCGACCCCGACGGCCACGAGGTCGAGATCGTCGAGCGCGACCACGGCGCGCCCTGGAGCCTCGACCACACCATGATGCGCGTCGAGGACGCCGACGAGGCCATCGGCTTCTGGACCCGGAAGTTCGAGTACGAGCACACCGGCCGCTGGGAGGCCGACACCTTCGCCAACTACTTCCTGAAGCCCGAGGGCGCTGCCGACGAGGCGATGGCCGTCGAGCTCACGTACAACTACGACGGTCGCTCCTACGACCTGGGCGACGCCTGGGGGCACCTCGCGGTCCGCGCCGACGACCTCCACGACTACTGGGCGACCCTGCAGGAGCGCGAGGCCGAGGACTACCGCGACCCCGAGTCCTGCGACGACCGGTACGCCTTCACCAAGGACCAGGACGGCCACGAGATCGAGATCCTCGAACGCGAGTAGCGACCCTCGATTCCGACCGACCCACCTTCGTTCTTCCGTCGCTCCCGGTTTTTCAACGCACTATTCCTATCGAGCTGTCACGCTCCGAGTGCCCCGTCTATCAACTTTCCTTTCGGTCATCGATGGGACCGTTTCTCGGATTGACGTTGCCGAGCCACGGGGAAGTTCCAGGGCTAGTCCCCGACGAATGTAGTCGTAATCGACGCATAACGTCGCCACCGTATAACTTCCTTGGCAAACGTTGGCAAGCGCCGAAACCTCCGTTTTCGAGCGCATGACGGGGTAACGGCGGGTTGAAGGACCACAAAGCATTTATAACGAGAGGGTAACGTTTTGACTGTACCCCTACCCATGGTGGCAGAGTCAGCACCGCTTCCCTGCCCGTGCAGTTCGGGTTACACAAAGTATTCAAAGGGTCGTGGGAAAGACGCTGTCGCCGCAGAAACAACCAACCAACGATAACAATGACAGGAAACTCAGATAAGCTTCGCAGTCTGTTCCTGACTGCGCTGATGGTCGTTTCGGTGTTCGCCGGTTCGATGGCGTTCGCCGGTTCGGCCGCTGCAGCTTCGGACGCGCCCGGCTCCAGCGTCGCTCAGGGACCTGTGGAGTATACCGATGGCGGTAACACCTACGTTGAAGTGGTGTTCGACCAGGCAATAGACAACTCTAGCAACCATTACAACTACACCGTTTACGACCGCAGCGGCGGTGAGGTTGGCACGTACTACGCGTCCAACAACGGTAACGATTCGGTTATCCGCCTCGATCTCGGAGGAGACACCGACCTGAACGGTGAGGCTACGCTTTCCGTCCAGAACAACTCCGAGCACGTGGCCAACCACACCATCACGACCACGTCGGCTACGGTCAGTCATGATGGGGACCGTACCACCGCATACGCCGGTGCACGGGTCGCAGTCACGAACAGCACTAACAACTCGGAATACGAGGTCAGCGGCAAGAGCAACAGCTACGTCCGCTCCTTCCGCCTCGGCTCGAACAGTCAGGTGGCAGTTCTCGACACCAGCGACCTTGACGATGCTTCCGACTACCACGTCAACTTCAGCGACGGTACTTCGCAGACGCTGGAGATTCGCGACCTCGGTCTGGGTATCACCGCAGACAACGTCACGACCGAGGACGACGTGAAGGCGACCGTTACGGCAAACCGGTACGGTCGTAACGTCGACGTCACGCTGCTCAAGAACGGTGACGAGGTCAACACGACGAACGGTGACCTCGACAGCGACGCCAAGTCCGAGTTCAACCTCGGTTCGGTCGACTCGACTGGCACGTACACGATCGAGGCGACCGACGTCGCGACCGGTATCACGAACGAGACGCAGATTACCGTCAAGGAACCTGCAACCGGTACGGTCACCTACGACAAGGAGTACTACACGGTCAACCGCGGTGACATCGCCGCGTTCACCCTGGACATCGAGAACTCGGACCACGCCGAATTCGAAATCGGTGACCGGAACGAGGACTTCTTCCAGGCTAACGCGACCGTCACCGACGACGACGAGGACGGTCAGGTCACGGTGTACTTCAACACCTTCGCGACCAACAAGAATGACGAGGACTACCTCACCGTCGACGAGGACTCCTCGATCGAATACGACGCGGACAACGACGCTGAAAACAGTCTCTCGGAGCCGCTCGCAACGAGTGGCGGCTACGAGGTCCGCTCGTACGTCGGTTCGAACGCGGAAGACGCTGAAGAGCTTGCTGTCACCGAGCTTACGGTCGAGAAGCGCTCGACCGACGCTATCAGCAGCTGGATCGCGCCTGAAGACGTCGACACGACGAACGTCTCGACGCTGACCGACGGCCTCACCGACCGCGACACCGTCGCCAAGGGCGACAACGTGGTCCTCAAGGTCGAGGCGACCGGCATCTTCGGCGCCATGGACGGCAAGTCCGAACTCGAGAACGTCGACAACATGACGCTGACCATCGCCGAGTCCGGTTCGAACGTCGAGGCCAACACGAAGGCCGACGTCACCACGCCGGTGAACTTCAGCATGATGAAGGACGCCGACAACGGCTCCTTCTACGCGATCGTCGACACGCAGGAACTCAACGACACCGAGGGCAAGGCTCTCGGCGAGTTCAACGCGACGTTCGACCTCAACGGTGACTACGCGCTCGCCTCCGACGGCAACGAGACCGTCTCGACCACGTTCACTACCGAGGCCGCCGAGATGTCGCTGAACAACGGCGACGAGAAGGCGTTCCCGCAGGGCGAGGGCACCATCACCGGTGAGACGAACCTCGCACCCGGTACGGAGATCAACGTCCGCGCAGCGAGCTCGGGCAAGTTCCGTAAGAACTCCAAGGTCACCGTCGGCAGTGACGGTATGTTCGAGGCGGCGTTCGACCTCGGCAACTACGACAACGGAACCACCTTCGAGGCCTACGTCTCGAGCCCCGACGGCTTCGAGAGTGACTCGAAGATCTCCGGTGCGATCGACTCGAGCGTCCAGGACGAGCCGGACGACACGACGACGACGACGTCGGACGAGCCGGACGACACGACGACGACGTCGGACGAGCCGGACGACACGACGACGACGACGTCGGACGAGCCGGACGACACGACGACGACGACGTCGGACGAGCCGGACGACACGTCCACGACGTCCACGACGTCCACCACGACGAACGACGGCGGTCAGCCCGGCTTCGGTGTCGGCATCGCCATCGTCGCGCTGATGGGTGCTGCGCTCCTCGCACTCCGCCGCGAGAACTAAATCGGAGTAGCTGACTCCGATTCCCGATAATCCGCTTCTTTATCGCGCCAACTCCGATAGCGGCTGCGCTATCCGACGCAGCGATCCACTGCCAAAAGCGACTGTTCTGCGCGCCGAGTACCGCCGCAACAGGGCTATCCGTCGAGCAATTCCTCGGGCGCGTCCGCGAGCGTCGACAACGCATCGCGCTCGACGTGGTGGAGGTCGCCGGGAACGACGAGCAGATGGAGCGGGTCGCCGAACTCGCGGGTCGCGAGCTCGGAGAGTCGGTCGGCCGCAACGAGCGGGTCCGGACTGCCGGCCCGTGCGACGACGACGGCGAGGACGTCCTCGTAGTCCGTGGCGAGCATCTCGGCGGCCGTGCTGGCGGTCATGTACTCCTCGCGCTCGGCTTTGATGTCGAGGTAGACCAGCGTGTGGAGGCCGCGGTCGCGGTTCTCGTCGAGCGCGTCGGTGACGCTGGACGGGACGCCGTCCGCACCGTGGGCGTAGTCGAACGGGAGCGTCGTCGCCTTGCCGAAGCGGTAGTTCTGGAGGCCGGTCAGGCCAGCGGCGGCCGACTGGGCGGTCGGCGCGTGGACGACGCGGGTGTCGATGCCCCGCTCCTCTGCGCGGAGGCGGAGGTCCACGTGCGTCGTCGAGATCATCGTGTCGCCGGCGGTGAGGAAGGCGGCGTCGCCCGCCTCGGCGGCGGCGAGGATGGCTTCGGGGTCCTGCTCGACGCCGGCGCGGTCCCGGACCTGGACGTCGACGTCGTGGTACCGTTCGAGGTCGTCGACGGTCGCGCCGAGGAGCCGGCTGGTGTAGAACTCGGCGAAGACGTCGTCGGCGGCCCGGAGCGCGTCGCGTCCCTCGATGGTGATCGAGCGTTCGTCGTACAGTCCGAGGCCGATGAAGGTGAGCATACCCGCAACTGGACGCGCACGGGAGTTAAGCGGCGCGCATCGGCAGTCGCCGTGAAAAAATGGGCGGTGAACGGTTCAGTACTGCGACGACTGGGTGTGCTGTCGGCCCTGGTACTGCTGGCCACCCTGCTGTGGCTGGGACTGCTGTTGGCCGCCCTGCTGGGTCGGCAGCTGCGTCTGGCCGCCCTGCTGCCCGAACTGCTGGCCGCCTTGCTGCTGGCCACCCATCTGCTGGCCACCCATCTGCTGGCCACCCATCTGTTGACCACCCATCTGCCGGCCGCCTTGCTGCTGGCCACCCATCTGCTGCCCTCCCTTCTGCTGGAGCGACATCAGGCCCTTGTCGATGGATTCCACCGACCGACGGGCCTTCTCGACGGTGTCCTGGACCCCCGGCTCCTGGACGTGCTGCTGGAGTTCCTGCAGACTCTGCTGGAGGGTCTGTTTGGCCGCCCGGCCGATCGGTTCGGCGAACGGCGACTCCCGGAGGATGAGCTTCTTCTGCAGGTGGGCGATGTCCTGGATGTCGTCACAGGCCCGCACGACGTTCGCCATCCCGCGCTGGCAGGCGCGGGTCTTCGTCCACTCCGCGACCGAGGCCACGCGGTCGAGGTCGTGGATGGTCGTCCGAACCTCGCTCGGCAGCGAGTCGTCGAATCGCTGGCCCATCCGCTGGCCTATCTGCTGGCCGCCTTGCTGCTGGCCGCCTTGCTGGCCGAACTGGCTCTGCTGTGAGACTGGTCCACCGTAGCGCTGCTGCTGGGGCTGGTGTATCTGTTGTGCCATGGTTTGCTCCCGCTCCGGGTCGCTCCCGGCGCACTCCACCGTAACATCGGACCCAACTTAACTCGGCGCAACCGTTTCACTCGGTTTTCTCCCGAAAGCCGTATCCGAGGTGCGTAACCGGCTCACAACTACGCTCAGGGCGACAGAGACGCTGCTCCCCTGTCGCGAAGCCCGCTATCCGGGCCCAGGCAGTCGGGTCAGGAACGTGTCCCCCGTGAACGGTCGTAACGACGGATACGCAGCGGTAATCGGGAATACCACCGGACGTCGGTACGGTATCCCGACGACTACCCGCAGTGCGGCGTCCCGAAGCGTCAGCGTTAACGCCCGTTCGAGAGAACTGAAACCATGGAAACGCCGTGCGTGCGCGTCGAGCGCGAACGCGGAGAGGAGACGCGCCGCGAACTCGCGGAGGCCAACCTCCTCCGGGACGACCGCGAGATCGTCGTCGAGGACGGCTGGCTGTACGTCCCCGTGGCGGACCCCGAGGCTGTTCCGGGATCCTTCGAGGTCGTCGACCACGACGTCCCGCGGCGGGAGACCCAGACGATGCCGGCGGACCTCCTCGGCGAGGAACCGAGCTACGAGCGCCTGGGGGACATCGTCATCGTCGACGAGGACGACCCCGACCGCGCCCGCGAGATCGCCGACGCCATCGTCGCCTCTGACCTGCCGGTGCGGACGGTGCTGAATCGGGCGTCGAAGGTCAAGGGCGACCGCCGGGTGCGCGACTGGGACGTACTGGCGACTGATGAGGCCGAACCGGACGAACTGCGAGCGAGAACCGAGACGGTCCACCGCGAGTACGGCTGCGAGTTCGCGCTCGACGTGGCGCAGGTGTACTTCTCCCCGCGCCTCGCCACGGAGCGCCACCGCGTCGCGGAGCAGGTCGCGGACGACGAACACGCGTTCGACATGTTCGCCGGCGTCGGCCCGTTCGTCGTCCCGTTCGCCCAGCGTGGCGCCGACGTCGTCGGCGTGGACATCAACGAGGTGGCGATCGAGTACCTCCGGGAGAACGCGCGCCGGAACGGCGTCGAGGACCGCGTCACCGCCATCCACGGCGACGTTCGCGACGTCGCCGCGGGCGATTCCGACGCGACGGACGCCGACTACGGGAACTGGGCCGACCGCGTCGTGATGAACCTGCCACACAGCGCGGACGAGTTCCTCGACGCGGCGATTCGCCTCGCGAGCGACGACTGCGTGCTCCACTACTACGACATCCAGCACGAGGACGACCCGTTCGGTCCCGGGGAGGCGGCGATCCGCGCGGCCGCGGAACCGGAGTACGACGTCGCGGTCGAGACGCGCCACGTCGTCCGCTCGTACGCGCCGCACGAACTGAACGTCTGTCTCGACGTCCGCCTCACGCGGTAAACGCGAAGTCGTCACCCCGGCAGCCCGGCAGCGATTTCGCAACTCTTATGGCTGTACTGACGGAACGAATGAATGCGAAGCGAGGTACGCCGTGCCGGTGTAGCTCAGACTGGCTAGAGCGATTCCTTCGTAAGGAATAGGCCGAGGGTTCAAATCCCTCCACCGGCTTTCTGTGCGAACGAACGTGAGCAGCGAAAGCACTCGTGGGATTTGAAGTAGACGACGAGCGAGCGGCAGCGAGCGACGTCGGCGTGGTTCAAATCCCTCCACCGGCTTACCTTCTGCGACGACTTCCAGTCCGGTCGCTTCTCGCCTTGCCGATGCAGTACCTGCGAACGAAGAGTCCATTCCGTCAGCGGTCGCGTTCCCTCAGAGCAGTCGCGCGCCCTCGGCGGCGATCCGCGTCCGCTCGTCCAGGACGCCGTCGACGCCGACGGCGAATGCCGTCTCGCCGAGCATGGCCATGCTGGCCGTCCCGCCGGCGGCCTCCACGTCGGCGACCGCCTCCCGGACCTGGTCGGTCGGGAGGCCGAGTTCGCGCGCGAACTCCCAGGACCGGTCGAGCAGGTGCGTGAGCGACGGCTCCGCGGGGAGGGCGTCGAGCACGGCGCCGCCGACGCGTTCGACCTCGGCCATCAGTCCGGGGTCGCCGAGCGCGTCGCTGGTCGCTATGCCGCCGTAGGAGACGTACTCCACGGGGTCGTCGCGGTGGTAGCGCCGGATGCCGTCGCCGTAACTGGTCACCAGCCCGCCCGATTCCTGGATGAACACGTCGCCGAGACCGGTGCCGGCGGCAACCTCCGCGCGGTGGGACGCTTCGACGAGTTCGTCACGGGTCGCGCCGAGGTCGAACCGCTCGTCGACGGCGAGCGCGGTCGCGAGCGTCGCCGCACCGCTCGCACCGAACCCGCACCCCACCGGGAGGTCGGCGGTCAAATCGACGCGGGCGTCGACGCCGAGGTCGTCGAGCAGCACCTCGACCGGTTCGAACGCGGTCGCCGTTCCGTCGAGGGTGACGACGGTCTCCTCGGCGTCCGACACGCTGGCGACGACGCCGTCCTCGATGGCCAGGCTCGCACCGCGCGACTCGTCGCCGGACTCGGCCGGCGCGAAGACGGCCGTCACGCTTCCCGGGGCGAACGCTTCCATGCGAGCAACTGGGAGCCGGGACGGTTTATATGGTTGGGAACGGTCGGGAATCGGGGTGGAGTGCGGGAATCCCGACGTGGGCGGGCGGGAACTCGGGCGTGTGCGAAGTAGCGGACGAGCCGTAGAGGGGGACCGTGGAAGACGTGTCCGTCGGGACGCGAGGTGACGATGCAGCGGGGCCCGGAAGGCGAGTCGAGGGGAGCGAGAACAGGAGTGGTCCGCGACAGCGCGGACGGGGTCGGGCCACGCGGACCGGGTCAGGACTGCGCGGAGTCGAACTCCAGGGTCACGTCGAGCAGGCTGTCGAACACGTCGGGGAACTCCGCGACGGTCACACGCTCGTTCGCCTCGTCGTACTCGATCAGGCCCGCCGCGCTCAGTTTCGGCACGTCGGTGTGGTGCAGGTCCGTGTAGAGGCGGACGTGCGCTTCGGCGGAGAGGGGTTCCGACCGTGCCGCGTTCAGCCAGCCCGCGACGTTGTCCGCGAGTCGCGTGACGGTGGCTTCCTCGTGACGTCGAAGGTGATAGAGTGCGTACCGCCTGCGGGGTTCGGCGAGTATCTGCAGGAAGGGACGCAAGGAGTCCCTGGTCGTATCGGCTTCCATCGTGGTTGACGACGCGACGCTTTGCCGTCGGTTGCCTTAAAACGACTGATTGGCTCTCTCGACTGTCGCGCGACGGACGCCTCCTACGTCGGGTTTATATCCGGGGTCCAGCATGTTCCCGTATGGTCGACTTCCTACCCTCCAGCGTCGACCCCGCGGACGACGACAGGGGCCCGCGGGTGGTCGGCGTCGACAGCGACGACGCCGACGACCTGCTGGCGGCGCTCTCCTCGGACACCAGCCGCGACATCCTCGCCGAACTGTACGACGACCCCGCGTCGCCCGCCGCCCTGGCCGACCGGGTCGACACCTCGCTCCAGAACGTCCAGTACCACCTGGGGAAGCTGGAGAACGGCGACCTCGTGGAGGTCGTCGACACCGTCTACTCCAGCAAGGGTCGGGAGATGGACGTCTACGGCCCGACGGCCGAGCCGCTGGTCCTGTTCGCGGGCAACGAGGAGGAGACCGTGGGTCTGAAGTCCGCACTGACGAACCTGCTGGGAGGCGTCGGGGCGCTGGGCCTCGCCAGCCTCTTCGTCCAGCGCCTCTCGACCGGGGACCTGCTGGCGTTCGACGCGTCCTCGAACGCGGGCGGTGGCGGCGGCCCCACGACCGGTGATGCGGCAGACGGGACCACGGCGCTTGACGCCACCGATAACCTTTCCGCTACCTCGTCCGTGACCGACTCGACGACGCGGTCCACCGTGGCCGAAGCACCGACGCGGACCACCGACGCGGTGAATACCGCCACGGAGACGGCTGCGGAGGCGACGAAGACGAGCGTCACGACGACGACGGAGACGGCGACGCAGACGTCAGAGGCGCTGTCGACGACCGCTCCCGCCGGCGGTACCGAGGCCGCGGCTGGACTACCGCCGGGGCTGCTGTTCTTCGCCGGCGGACTGCTGATGCTGGCGCTCGGGTTCGCGGTCTGGTACGTCCGCCAGCGCGGACAGGTCTAAGGGACGTGCCGTCGAACGTCGGGCGGTATGGACGCTCGACGGACGCACGCGCTCGGCACGCTCGCGATCGCCGCCGGGACCGCGCTGTTCGTCCTCGCGCTCTCTGTCGTCGTCGTGGGCGTGGTCGGCGTCGTCGACGAGTCGGCGACCGTGCGTGACGTCGTGCGGACCGTCGCGACGACGCTGTCGCGAGACTCGACGCAGTCGTCGGCACCGGGTCGGGCGCTGTACGTCGGCGCCGCCGGACTGGGCGTCTCGCTGTGGCTGCTCGGAATCGGACTGCTGCTACAGGGTCGGGCCGAACGGAGGTGACTCGGGTGGCAAACGTGTCGGTGGAGTGGCGGCGGGCAGTACGGCGCTGTGCGCTCGAAGTTCGACGCGTCGGGAGCGGACCGGAAGGGGTGGCCGTGTGGCGCGCTCCGTGGGGGTGGATGACTTTTCTCTGGCTGGCGATGATGACTGTTCCCTGACGGTCCCGAGCGTGGCGACGCTCGCTCGCACGCCACGTTCGTGTGCAATCGTCGGGCAGTGAAAAAAGCCGCTAATTGTGGTACGTACGTCTCTATAGCTGTTCCGTCAGCGGTCGAGCCTTCCGTCGCGTCACGTCGTCGCGGACGCTGGTGCGGCAACGCCGGTCGGTCGTCGAACGTCTTCGGGTCGGTCCCCCGGTCGTGATTGCACGCGCACCGCGGCGAAGATTTTTGGGTGCATTTTTAGTAGTCGAAGGGTAACCGTTCCAGTATGGCAGTAACGGACGATTCAACAGAGGAGCACGGTCATCACCTGCCGGCCGTCGAGGACTGGCCACAGGGCTTCGGCGAGGCGTCGTGGTGGCCCTTCATCACAGCGGTCGGTGCTGCCGGGTTCTACGTCGGTGCCGCACTGTACGTGCTCGGCCACGGTGGCGAACAGATCGTCAGCCCGATGATCGGACCGGCGGTGTTCATCGGAAGCGTGTTCATCTTCCTCACCGGCCTGTACGGGTGGGTGTACCACGCCTTCGTGAAACACTTCTGGTCCCGGGACACGAACGAGTCTGGCGCGACGGCGTTGCGCTGGGGGATGGTCGCGTTCCTCGGGTCCGAGATAGCGACGTTCGGCGCACTGTTCGTCTACTACTTCTTCATCCGCGCGGGGGCCTGGCCTCCGGCGGGTGACGAACTCCCGGAACTGATCCCGATGACCAGCAGCCTCGGCGAGCTGATGGGGTCGCTCGTGCTCATCAACACGACCATCCTGGTCATCAGCAGTGTCACCCTTCACTGGGCGCACGTCGAACTCCGGAAGGACAATCACAGACGGTTCCTCGCCGGTCTCGGCGTGACGCTGCTGCTGGGCATCATCTTCGTCGGCGGACAGGTGCTCGAGTACTACGAGTTCATCGTCCACCACGGCTTCACCCTCACCGGTGGCGTGTTCAACAGCGCCTTCTTCGGACTGACCGGCCTCCACGGCCTGCACGTCAGCCTCGGTGCCGTCCTCCTCGGCATCGTCTTCATCCGCGCGCTGTTCGGTCAGTACTCCGCGGACCGTCACGTCTCCGTCTCGACCGTCTCGATGTACTGGCACTTCGTCGACGCCGTCTGGATCTTCCTCGTCGTCGTGTTGTACGCCGGCGCGGAGATGACGGTCTGACCACGCCCTGAACCTTCCTCCGTTCTGCCCGTCGACCAGCACCGGCAGTGGCGTCACTGCTGACTGCGGGTTGCAGCGTGCGTCGCGTCGTCGCGTGCGTCTGCCGCTGCGCACACAGCGTCGCTGCAGGCGGTCCTCTCTTCTGGCTTCGCCGGTCGACGCGGGCGTCGGCGTCGCGGGGTTGCGGTCCGGACTGGTGCCGTCCTCTCCCCCGTCGTCATCCCGCGTCGCGAGTTGCGCAACGAACACGACCGGGGGACGCGGTACGCGACGGAACGGCCTAACGCCAGTCGGGATTCCACTCCATGCTGTCTCCGGGAGAACTGTCCGACCCGTGCACGACTGCCCGGCCGGACGCTGCGGTAGCGTTTCGACTCGCCGAGATGACGTCGCCGTCGCGTCTCCCGCGACTGCCGTTCACGCAGTCCAGTCGCTTCGCTTCGACCTGTGGCGCTCTGGGGACGTCGTGACGGTCAGCGAGAGCACGTCACCCCTGACGGAGTGTGTTCTCCTGAACGTGCGTGTTGCTCTGGGCCGGGGCGTCGCTGGCGACCGACGGAGATCGGGTCGTGACGAGCAGGGGTCGACGTCGGGCGAGGCGCGCGGATGACGGGGATTGCCGAGTCACGGCGTGCGGAGCGGTTGCGTCGTGGTGGCGAGTACCGGAGCGGCGACGCCACTCGTGGTCGGTCGTCGGACGTCGGATGAGAAGGAGAGCGTCCGTTACGCTTCGGAGCTGTTACCGGCCGTGCTGTTGTTGGCACCGTTGGCACCCTGCTCGTTGAGCCACTGCTGGTAGCCCTCCTGGGTGCGGACCTCGACCTCGCTCAGCATGTTGGAGTGGCCGACGCCACAGTACTCCGCACAGTAGACCGTGTAGGTGCCCGTGTCGGTCGGCGTGGTCTTGATGACGTTGTGCTGGTTCGGAAGAGCGTCCTGTTTCAGGCCCATCTCGGGGACGTGGAACGAGTGGATCCAGTCCGTGGACGTGACGTTGAGGTAGACGGGGCGGTCCTTCGGGATGACGAGCGTGCTCGCGCCCTCGATGCCCTGTTCGGGGTAGTCGTAGTTCCAGATGTACTTCTGGCCGACGACATCGACCTCGACGGCGTTCTCGGGGACGTTGTTCGCGTCCTCCGGCGTCGTCGTGACCGCCCCGTTGGCCATCACGCCGTACGACGCGTAGCCGACGAACAGCAGGACGATCGCGGTCGCGACGGTCCAGGTGATCTCGAGTCGACGGTTCTCCTTCGTCGGGAGCGGGTCGTCGTTGTTCCGGAACTTCCACACGGTGTAGATGAGAATGCCCTCGACGAGTACGGTGATGGGAATCGCCGCGTACAGTAGCTGACTGTTCAGCGTACGGATGAGCTCCTCGGTCGTCGAATCGTACCCCTGCGCGAGCGCGGGGTCGACTGCGACCGCAAGCAGCGCTGTCCCCAGCACCGCGACGAACGCTGGCCGCTTGGAATCCATGCTGGCTAGTCGTTGGAAAGTTACCCATAAATATGTGCTGTCTTCTCCCGCGTGGTCGAACCCCGAGGAAAATGTTACCGCAACGGAGTGTGTCGGTCACGCCGGCACGACACGGGCAGTGCGACCCGGACGGACGGCGAGAGCATTCCCGGCGGACAGCGCACGGGCAGTCGTCCGGTCCGTTCCGCAGCGTTACCTCCTCTCGCCCCGAATTGTAAACTGGCGAAACTGACAGGAGAGTGTCTGCGACGGTCCGGGCGATCGTCGCGTCGTCGCAGACCGCAGGGAGGAAGACGGTCTCCCTGGCCGCGAAGAGGCATACAATCAAGTCCCTCCAGTATCGAGTGTCGAACATCTCGATGATCGAAGTCGACGACCTACGAAAGGAATACGGCGGCTTCACCGCCGTCGAGGGGAGCAGCTTCGCCGTCCCCGAGGGCGAGGTGTTCGGCATCGTCGGCCCCAACGGAGCGGGGAAGACGACGACCCTGAAGATGCTCGCGGGCCTCATCGAACCGTCCGACGGGACGGCCCACGTCGCCGGCTACGACGCGGAGGACCCCGAGATGCGGAACTACCTCGGCTTCCTCCCCGAGGAGTCGCCGCTGTACGAGGACATGACGGCTCGCTCCTATCTGCACTTCTTCGCCGACCTCTACGACGTCCCGGACGCGACCGCGACCGACCGCATCGGTCGGACCCTCGACAGGCTGGAACTCGACCACCGCGACCGACGCATCGGCGACATGTCGAAGGGGATGAAGCGGAAGGTCGCCATCGCGCGCTCGCTGGTCAACGATCCGGACGTCCTCATCTACGACGAACCGGCGAGCGGCCTCGACCCGCTCACGACGAACTACATCGTCGAGTTCACGCGCGAGCTCGCCGAGTCGGGGAAGACGGTCGTGTTCAGCGCGCACAACCTCTTCCACGTCGAGAGCATCTGCGACCGCGTCGCCGTGATGAACGACGGTCGCATCGTCGCCCGCGGGAGCGTCGAGGCCATCCGCGAGGAGCACGGCCAGACCGCGTACCACGTCTACACCACGGTCGAGGTGGAGGGAGCCGAACCGGAGGACGACACCGAGACCTATCGCAGCGTCGTCGCGAGCATGGACGCCGTCGAGGAGACGCGAGAGCGCGCGGCGGCCGCAGGCGGCGAGGTCGTCGACATCGAGACGCACACGCCGAGCCTGGAGGACATCTTCCTCGACCTGGCGGCGGAGTCGCCGGACGTGGAGGGACGACCGTGAAGCTACGGAAGACGCTCCGCATCGCGCGCTGGGAGGTGAGCAAGAACGCCGGGCAGTTCGACCGCCGAACGCTCGCCGTCCTCGGCGTCGTTCTCCTGCTCGTCGCCGGACTCACTCCCCTGGTCGTCGACCGCGGCAACACCCTCGACGACGGCATCTACACCGTCGGGGTCTCCGGGGAGAGCCAGTACCACGGCCCCGTCACGGACGACTCGACGTTCGCCGTCGTCGAGCCGACCGCCGGTAACTACGAGTCCGAGCGCGTCGACCTGTTCGTCTGCCCGCCCGACGCCGGGTTCTGTCCCCCCGGACGGATACTGTTCGACGAGGACCCGAAGGGGAAGGCCGCGCTCTCGGAGCTCCGGAAGACCGTCACGTCGTACAACGACGAGATGATGGTCGACGAACCGGACCGCGCCGCCGCGTTCCCGGTGAACGTCACCCTGCTGTACTCCGAGCAGAACGCCACCGGAAGCGAGGGCGGCGAGCCCGCACAGCCGCGGGACGTCACGACGCGGACGACCGCGCCGGGCGAGCAGCGACTCGGCGGGAGCACCGGCGGTGAGAGCGCCGACGGTGGCGCGCAGTCGCCGCCGGACGGCGGGGCGGGCGCCATCAGCGCGCCGTCGGTCGGCGGCGGCTCGTCCGTCTTCGTCGACGAGCAGCGCCAGGGGTCGCCCTCCGACATCACGCCGCCGTTCCCCTTCGAGTCGCTGGTGCTCGCGTTCGCGTTCGTACTGCCGATGAACTTCGTCATCCAGGCGTACGCGAGCAGCGTCCTCGACGAGCGCGTCAACGAGCGGGGCGAACTCCTGCTGGTCTCGCCGGTCTCCCGGGGGGACATCATCGCCGGGAAGACGCTGCCGTACCTGACGGGGATGGTCGCCATCGCGACGCTGACGGCCGTCGGCATCGTCTCGATGACGCCCGCCGGCGGGGCGGACGCGTTGACGCTCGCCGGCACCGTCGCCACGTCGGTCGCGGCCGTCCTCCCCATCGCCCTCCTCTTTCTCGCCAGTGCGTTCGTCGGCGGGATGTTCGCCCGGTCGTTCAAGGAACTGACGTTCGTGACGGTGTCGCTGTCCGTCCTGCTCACCTCCTACGCGTTCATCCCGGCCATCTTCACCGACGTGCACCCCATCGCGGCCATCTCGCCGCTGACGCTCGTGGTGACCGCGCTGCAGGGCGAGGCGGTGCCGCTGGCCGACTACGCCTTCTCGACGCTGCCGCTCTATCTCTCGGCGGGCGTCCTGTTCGCGCTCGGCGCGGGCGTCTACCGCGAGGAGGACATGTTCACCCAGCGGTCGGTGCCGATGAAGGCGCTGGACGCGCTCGACAGCCAGCTATCGGGCCGGCGCAGCGTGGCGAAGCTCAGCGCCCTCTCCATCCCGTTCGTCTTCGTCGGCGAACTGCTCGCCGTCGCGCTGCTCTTCGCGCTGCCGGTCGGCCTCTCGATGCCCGTCCTGCTGGTCGCCATCGCGTTCGTCGAGGAGGTGGCCAAGAGCGTTCACGTCTACGCCGGCTTCGAGCACGAACGGTTCGGCCGCACGCTGGACGACGTCGGCGTCCTGGGCGCGCTCAGCGGTCTCGGCTTCTTCCTCGGCGAGAAGGCGACCGCCATCTCCCAGCTCGTCGGACTGCCGAGGCAGGAGCTCGGACAGGCCGCGTTCGGCGTCACGACCGGACTCGGCGTCGAGGCCACGCCGCTCGTGCTGGCCGGCCTCCTGTTCGCGCCGCTGGCGCTCCACGTCGTCACCGCGACGGTGACGGCGCTCGGGGCCAGCCGGGACCGCAACGCCTACCTCGGGGCGCTGGTGGTGGCGACGCTGGTTCACGCGTCATACAACCTAACGGTGGTGAGCTACGTTGGATAGACGGCTCACCGTCGCGCGGCGGGAGCTCGCCTCCCTCCGCAGCGAGAAGACCATCGTGCTCGCCATCCTCATCCAACTGTTCGTCGCGGCGTTCTCCTCGTTCCTCGCGGTCGGGCTCGTCTCGCTGTACGACCCCGGTGCGGCGTCGAACGGATACACCGTCGAGTTCGGCGTGACCGGCGAGGCCGGCAGCGACGTCGCGCCCGTCCTGGAGGGCCAGGACGACTGGGAGGCGGTCGAGTATCCGAACTTCGAGACCGCGATGAACGGCTTCCGGCAGGGGCAGGTCCACGCCGTCCTCAGGGTGGAGCGGACGCCGGACGGCCGGGCGCAGGTGACTGCCATCGCGCCGGACGGCAACGTGAAGACGACGCTCGTCGTCACCCAACTGCGCGAGGTGCTCGACGCCTTCGAGCGCACCGAGCGCAACCGTCTCTCCTCCCGACTCGAACAGCAGCCGATCGAGCCGCCCCGCGAGACCCGGGCGAGCCCCTACTTCGGGTTCACGTACACCGTCCTCGTCCCGCTGCTCGTGTTCCTGCCGGTGTTCATCAGCGGGAGCGTCGCCGTCGACACCATCACCGAGGAGTTCGACCGCGGAACGCTCGAACTGCTGCGGGTGACGCCGCTGACGAACGTCGACATCGTCGACGGGAAGCTGCTGGCGATGGGCGTCCTCGCGCCGCTCCAGTCAGGGACGTGGCTGCTGTTGTTGTCGGCCAACGGCACGAACGTCTCGAACCCGGCCGAACTGCTGGTGCTCGCGACCGCGCTCTCGCTCGTCGTGGTCGCGCTGGGAGCGACGCTCGCGCTGCGGTTCCGCGACCGCAAGCAGGCCCAACTGCTGTTCTCGCTCGGCATCCTCGTCCTCTTCAGCGCGACCTACCTGCTCCCGGAGACCCCCGCGAACACCGTGGCGAAACTGGCCATCGGCGCGCCCACGGCGTTCACGCACGGCATGGTCGCCGTCTACTCGGTGGCCTCGCTGGCGGCCTACTTCGCGGTGCGGCGGTACGTCGGTTCGCGCGGACTCGACGGGTAGCCCCCGTCGCCGCTACTCCTCCGTCCGACCGCCGACGGTCGGACGGCCACCGTCGGTCGCCCGGCCGCCGTCCGTCTCCAGTCGCGCGCGCCGGCGCTCGAACTCGTCCTCGTCGATCTCGCCTTGCGCGTAGCGCCGCCGGAGCACCGCCATCGCGTCCTCGGTGCGGTTGCCGGGCCGTCCGTCGCGGTCACTCCCGGAGCGGCCGCTCAGGGCCGCGTAGAGCACGAGCCCCACGACGACCAGCAGGAGGCCGACGGCGAGCAGCCAGAGCAGCCCAGTCCCGTCCCCCATCCAGCCGCCGACGCCGCCGTGCGTGCCCATCCAGCCGTCGTGGTGATGCAAGCCGTCGTCGCCGCCGTGGGCGAGCGCGACGCCGGCGAACGCGACCGGTAGCGCGAGCGCGCCGAGTGCCGTCCCGGCGACGGCCGACCGTCGCCACTGACGGAGGTTCCGTTCCATGTGAGAACGTACGTGGCTCCGGTTTACGTCTATTTTCCCTCTGATGGTCGGGGCGAGACCGAGCTCACCTTTGGTTTCCGGTGCTGGTGCGGACCGAAGCGTTGGTTTCCTCGACCGGAACGGCGTTACGCGCCGGCGGTCCGGCCGACCGTTCGGGACGGTTCACGGTCGCCTCCCGAGCGCCGACGTGGCGTCGCTCGGTGGGTCCCCCTAACCCGCGAACCGGGATTCAACGGGCCGTTACGGTCGGGGGCGCGCCGGCGGACGACTAGCCGCCGTCGGTGCGCGCCGTCGGCGCGTCGCGGAAGGTCACCTCGCGCGTCCGCGGGTCGCTTCCCTCGGCGAAGACGTCGGCCCGGACGCGCCCGTCCATGTCTCGCGGGACGGGTTCGCCGTGCATGTGGAGCAGCGTCGGCGCGAGGTCCAGTATCGAGAGGCCGTCGACGTCACCGGTCGTGAACGCCGGTCCGGTCGCCGCGAACAGGCCCGACCGCGTGTTCACTCCGTCCCAGGCGTCGTGCTCGCGGGCGAAGACCTCGTCGCTGCCCACCTTGTCGGAGACGTGGACGTCGGGCGCCTTGTCGACGACCACGTCGGGCCACTCGTCGGCGTAGGGTCCATCGTAGACCTCGTCGCCGCGGTAGACCGCCTTCGCCACGGGGCGACCGTCCGGCGTCTCCAGCGTCGAGAGCTTCTGCAGCAGTTCGTCGCGGACTATCTCGCGCTCGGGACCGTCGACGGCGAGGTACACCGGCCCCTGGGCGCTGGCGACGGCCCGGGTCCGCTCCCAGTTCGCAGTGTCGATCTTCCCCCGGCCGACCTCCCCCCGGTCGTTCGGGAGGTGGTCGACGACGGCGCGCGGCGCGAGGCGGTTCGCGGCGGTCTGGACGTCGAACGGCAGGCGCTCGTCGACGCTCGCGAGGGTCTCCTTGAGGCGGTCGGCCGTGACGCCCAGACTGTGAAGCGTGCTGGCGACCCTGGCGTCGAAGGACAGGTAGCCCTGCTCCTGGAGCCACGTGTTGACGTAGAAGACGCGCTCGATCTCGGCGTGGCCGTGGTCGCTCATCAGGACGACGTTCGCACCGTCGTCGAGGAAGTCGCCGAGGTGGTCGTCGATGATCTTCCACGCGCGGAGCGAGTACTCGCCGTCCCAGCGGTGGTGGTGGAGCGCGTTGACGTAGAACGTCGTCAGCTGGAGCAGCGACAGCTCCCGCGTCTCCCGGAGGTACTTGCCCACCTCGAACTGGGTGTCGATGTGGTCGAGGACCTCCTCGAAGGCCGCCTCGTCTCCCGAGTCGAGCGACTTCCGCGTGATCGGCCGGTAGTCGAACTCGCTCCGGAGTTCGGTCTCCAGCGACGACGGACTCGTGAACCCGGACGCGTCGGCGTCGGGCGCGCCGGAGACGACGCACTCCCCCATCGACTTCGGCGGGTAGGTCGTCGGCACGCCGACGACGCCGACGCGCTCGCGGTCGTCGAGCAGCTCCCAGTACTCGTCGTGGTCGTGGTACCGGTCGTTCGGCAGGTACACCCGTTCGTCCTCCGTGTCGACGTTGTACCACCAGTACACGCCGAGCTTGCCGGGATTCTTCCCCGTCGCGTACGCCTTCCAGTTGGGCGACGTCACCGGCGGCAGGACCGACCGGAGGTTGCCCGCCACCCCGCCGTCGACGATACGTGCGAGATTGGGCAGTTCGCCCGCGTTCAGCCACGGTTCGAGCAGTTCGAAGCCAGCGCCGTCGAGACCTATCACTACTGTGTATGTCACTCCTGACCCCCCTTGCGGCGTTGCGCGGTCACCGACGCGTGGATCGACCGTCGACGCCCGACACGCGTCACGCCGCTCGCAGTACTATAGTAGGCGCGACATGTCCTTAGTTACACGCTGGCTATCCGCACCGAAACGCCGGAGTATGCGCGCGACTGTCTCGTCGACGCGCGGTTTCGTCGCCGCCCCTCGCCCTGCCGGGAGTTACTCCCGGTCTGACCGCCGTCTCGGCCTCGCTCACTCCGTCCGGACGCCGGCGGCGCACGAGCAGGTCACCGCCGGGTCCATCACCTCGTCGACGGGCATCGACTCGCCACATCCGGTGCAGACGACACGTGCGCCAGACCGCCGTCTGCGTTCCCGGTAGTAATCGAGCGCCTGCGACCCGACGACGGCCGCTGCTCCCAGCCCGACCGCACCCATAAGGACAGTGTCAAGTGTGCTCTCGCGTGCCATGACCCACCAACGAGAGGCCAGTGACTTAAAGTTGATGCCACTTTACTCGTATTAAAATTGTCGTCGCGGCGAGGACGGGAACGGACGCGACTCGACTGCACTCCTTTCGCCCGGCGAGCAGATTCGACCCTGGCGGTCGCAGGGGATTCGACCCGATGGTTGCGGGAGAACCGACCCCGGCGGTCTGCGTCACGGCAACGCGCAGTCGCGGTGCAGGTCGCGTCCGCAAACGGTTCTTATAAAAACAGCTCCGTCGTACGTGGTCCCGTATGGTTTCGATCTTCGGCCCCATCGTCGGGTTCGTCGTCAGTCTGCTCATCGGCGCGCTCGGCATCTACGTCGGTGCGCGCGTCGTCACCGGGACCGACGACTACGGCTACGCCATCATCACGGCCATCGTCGGCTCGCTGGTCTGGTGGATCGTCGCCGTCTTCGTCCCGTTCGTCGGAGGCATCCTCGCGCTCGTCGCGTGGGTCTGGGTCATCAACGTGCGCTACCCCGGTGGCTGGGGCAACGCCATCGCCATCGGCTTCATCGCCTGGCTCTCGGTGACCGTGGTGCTGTACGTCCTGACGTTCCTGAACGTCGTCACCGCCGAGGCCTTCGGCATCCCGGCCGTCTAGTCGCTCCACCCGACCTCTTCTCCGACCAGTTCCGCGGCGTTCCGGACTGCGCCGACCGACGAGAGGTAGCCCGCGCCGACCGTCGCCTTCAGCGCCTTCGCTGCGGTGCCGGTGAGCACCGTCGGACCGACCTGCGCGACCGCGCCGTCCCCCACCGACACGAGCCATCCGGGCGAGTCGAACGTGAACGGGTCGAGTCGCGGTTCGAACAGGTCGTCGCCGCCGCGGTCGTGCTCGACGAGTCGCAGCAGGTTCGCCGCGACCACGCGCGCTTCGCGGATGGCCGCCTGCGCGCTCGCCGGCACCGACTCGCCGTCGCCGTCGACCACGCGCGCGGCGTCCCCGACCGCGAAGGTCCCGTCCCCGAGGCGCAGGTCGCTGCGCACCAGCGGGCGCTCGCCGTCGAGCGCCTCCGGCCCGCGGATGCCGCCCGTCCAGACGAACTGGTCGTACTCGACGCGGCCGTCGACCAGGTCGACCGCGTCCGCCGTCGCGCGCTCGACCGTCGCGCCGGTCCGCACCACGACGCCGCGCCGCTCCAGTTGCTCGCGGACCGCCGACTGGAAGTTGCCGGGGAACGCGGGAGCGACGTGGTCGAGTTGCTCCAGCAGCAGTATCTCGGGCCGCCCCGCGTCGGGGTCGCCGCCCTGTTCGCGCGCGAGCGCGGCGAGCTCGCCCGCCACCTGTACGCCCGACAGCCCCGCGCCACCGACGACGACGCGGGCCTCCTCCCCCGCGCCGACCGCTCCATCCCCTTCCTCGCCGTCCTCCGGTTTCCCGTCGAGTACGTCGAGGAAGTCCGAGCGGATGACCTGCGCGTGCTCGATGCGCTTCAGCGGCGTCGCGTGCTCCGCGACGCCCGGCAGGTCGTAGAACGCGGTCGTCGCGCCGAGACAGACCGCGGCGTAGTCGTACGCGAATCCCCCGTCATGCAGTTCCACCCGGTTCCGGTCGACGTCGACCGACTCGACCGTCGCCTTCAGGACCTCGCAGTCGAGGACCTGGTCGAGCGGGATGGTGATGTCGTCCCGCAGCGACGGCCAGCGGACGACGCGGTGGAGTTCGTGCTGGACGAGGTGTTCGCCCGTCTCCTCGACGACGACCAGGTCGACGTCGTCCGGGAGCCCCTGCTCCAGCCGTCGAGCGAGGGTCAGTCCGGCGTACCCGGCGCCGAGAACAGCGACCTTCATGCCCTCGAGATAAGCACGGCAGGCCCTAAAGGCGTACTCCAAACCAGACGGGGCGGGGCACCGACCCCGAAGGGCCTACTCGCGGGCCGCCAGTTCGTCGGCGAGTTCGTCCGTGACCTCGAAGCCCAGTTCGTCCTTGCTCCCGCGGTGTTCGCGGACGGTTCCCTCGCGGACGAACAGCGCCCGCGTCTCGTCCTCGCCCATCACGCTGGCGTCGTTGGCGACGACGAACGAGAGGTCGGCCCGCTCCAGCGTCTCGCGGGCCGCATCGACCATCGCGTCGTCGTCGCCGCTCGTCTCGGCCTTGAACCCGACGATGGGCAGGTCGGGGTTCGACTCGCGGACGGTGTCGATTAGCTTCGGCGTCTGCTCCAGGTCGAGCGTGAGGTCCTGGCCGGAGCGGAGCTTCTCGTCGGCTGCGTCGACGGTGTAGTCGCTGATGGCGGCTGCGGAGACGAGCGCGTCCACCGGGAGCGCGCCGACGAGGTCCTGAACCTCCTCCAGCATCTCGTCGGCCGTCTCGACCCGCCGACCGGTCGCGTAGTCGGTGTCGGGGGCGTCGTGGACCAGCGTCACGTTCGCGCCGTACGCGTAGCAGGCGCGCGCGACGGCCCGCCCCGTCTTGCCCGAGGCGCGACTGGTCAGCACGCGGACGGGGTCGACCGGCTCGCTGGTCGCGCCGCTGGTGACGACGACGTGCCTGTCTTCGAGCGGACTCGGCGTGACCGTGCGCGCGAGTTCGAGCACGATGGCGTCCTCCGTGGCTATCTTCGCCTTCCCCTCTTCCACGCGCGGAGCGACGAACCCGACGCCCCACTCCTCCAGCTGGTCGATGGCGTCGAGGACGCCGGGGTGGTCGTACATCGGTTCGTGCATCGCGGGCGCGACGAGGACGGGGACGTCGGCCCCGAGCGCCGTCGTCGCACAGGTCGTCACCGGCGTGTCGTCGATGGCGGACGCCACCTTGCCGACGGTGTTCGCCGTCGCGGGAGCGACCAGGAGCACGTCGGCCCACCCGTCGCGGCCGCAGAGCTCCACGTGCTCGACGGAGCCGGTTATCTCCGTGACGACGGGGTTCTCCGTGGCGAACTCGACCGCCCAGGGATGGAGGATGCCCTGCGCGCTGTCGGTCATGACCGCCCTGACCGACGCGCCTCGCCGCCGCAGTTCGTGGGCGAGCTCCACCATCTTCACCGCCGCGATGCTGCCCGTCACCCCCAGCGCAACGTTCACTCCGGTGAGCATTACTCGGAGTTGGGCGCGGCCGCGGCTAAATAGCCACGGGTTGACACCGGCGCCGTTCAGTCACGCCTACCTACATGTCCGAAACATTATTACTGTCGCTGGGCCAACCGGTGTGGTATGCAGAAGAATGCCACTGGCGTCGGACCGGTCCTGCGGTCCCTTTCCGGCGTCACGGCCGTCCTCCGTTCGCTCCCCGCCACCGCCCGGTACTACGTCGCACGCCTCGTCGCCTACGGGATATACGTCGGGACGAGCGTCGTCGCCATCACCGCCATCGTCGTCGGCACCGCGACGGGTCTCATCTGGGTCGGGACGAACGTCGTCCCGTCCGTCCCGTGGCTCATGGTCCTCTACCTCGTCTTCGGGTCCACCGTGCTGATGGCCGAGTTCACCGTCTTCCACCGGGCGTTCAAAGGCTGGGGGACCGTCGTCTTCCACCTCGTCCTCGGCGAGGAGGACCGCGACGAACGCCGGACGGCCCACCACTGACGGTAAGATAGGGTGTCGTCGTCACGTCGTCGCGTCCTTCCACGGCGGACGAACGCACTCGTCACGCGCCTGCGTTTCTGTCGCACGACTGTCGACTGTGCTAACGTCTGACGAACATTTATGCATTCCTGGTATGTCTCGAACCTGTAGCTATGGCAAATGCAATCAGACGTATGGCCGAGGGCAGTTCGCGCATCGTGGAGCGGTACCTCCCGGACGCCTTCCTGTTCGCCATCCTGCTGTCGTTCGTGGCGTACGGGCTGGCGTTCGCGTTCGTGCAGCCGTCGGAGACCTACGCGACGCACGCGCGACTGGTCCTGACGGACGGCTGGTACGGCGGGTTCTGGGGGCTGCTCAGCTTCGCGATGCAGATGACGCTCATCCTGATGACGGGGTACGCGCTGGCACAGACCGACCTCGTCGACGGCGTCCTGTCGCGCCTCGCCGCGGTCCCGTCGACGGAGCGGCGCGCAGCCGCGTTCGTCCCGCTCGTGGCCGCGGTCGCGTCGTTCGTCCACTGGGGGCTCGGGCTCGTCGTCGGCGCAATCTTCGCCCGCAAGGTCGCGGCGGAGATGCGGGGCATCGACTTTCCCATCATCGTCGCCGGCGCGTACTCCGGGTTCGTCGTCTGGCACGGCGGCCTCGCCGGCTCCATCCCGCTGGTGCTCAACTCCACCGCCGAGGGCGGCAACTTCCTGCTGGACGACGGCGTGCTGACCTCGACCATCGCCACCGGCGAGACCATCTTCACCGTGGCGAACCTCGTGCTGTTCGTCGCCGTTGGCCTCGTCTTCCTGCCCGCGCTCTACTACCTCATGTACCCCGACGACGAGGGGAAGAAGACGACCATCGACCCGGCACAGCTCGAGGAAGCAGCGGCGGACGGCGGCGAACCCGCGGCCGCGGTCGCCGCGCCGGCCGACGACGCGACGGTCGCCGACCGCATCGAACACTCCGCTGCCGTCGCGTGGGCCGTCGGCCTCGCCGGTATGGTCGCCGTCATCTTCTACTTCGCCGTTCCGCTGGTGAACGACGGCGTGATGCCGTGGAACAACCTGAACCTCAACATCGTCAACTTCACCTTCCTCTTCCTCGGCCTGCTGCTGCACGGCACGCCAGCGGCGTACGTCGACGCGATGAAGGAGGCCGTCGAGAACGTCTGGGGCATCATCCTCCAGTTCCCCTTCTACGCTGGTATCATGGGTATCATGAGCTACGCGCCCGAGGGGTCGACCAGCCTCGCGACCCAGATCGCCCAGGGGATGGTGCAGGTGTCGCCCGACGGCGCCCTGCCCGCAATCGCCTTCCTCACCGCCGGCATCGTCAACGTCTTCGTGCCGAGCGGCGGCGGCGAGTGGGCCGTCGTCGGCGAGACGCTCGTGACGGCGGCGCAGACGCGCGGCACCAGCGTCCCCCGGGTCGCCATGGGCGCCGCGTGGGGCGACGCCTGGACGAACATGATCCAGCCGTTCTGGGCCATCCCGCTGCTGGCCATCAGCGGCCTCTCCGTCCGGGACATCATGGGCTACTGCGTGATGGTGCTGCTCGGGACCGGTGCCATCGTCCTCGTCGGCATCACCGTCCTGCCGATGTGACGCCTCGTCCGGTCGTATCGCGGCGAGTGTTCCCGTCCTCAGTCCGTTTTCGACCGTCGGACGGCCACACGAGATAAGGCCGTTCGCACCGAGGATAATAGCGTACCCGAGCCACATGACCCGCCTCTCCCGCCGTCGACTCCTTCTCACAGTTGCAACGACCGCGTCCGCGTCTGCGTCCCTCGGCCTCGCGACCGCCCAGGAGACGACGTTCGAACTCGGGGCCAGCGTGTCGGGATGGCAGGGCCAGTCGCCCGAGTCCATCGCCGACGAGACGAACCCCACGTTACATCTCACGGCCGGCAAGGAGTACGTCGTCTCGTGGACGAACCTCGACGGCGAGAAACACACCTTCGCGATCGCCGACGGCCAGGGCGACGTCCTGAAGGAGACGAAGGTCGTCGAGGAACGCGGCGCCGTCCAGACCGTGGAGTTCACGGCGAAAGCGGAGATGACGACCTACTTCTCCCAGCTCTCCCCCGACCAGATGCGCGGGGACGTCGTCGTCCACCGGCCGACGACGACCGGGACGGCCAACGCGACCACGGGCGGAACGACGAACGCGACGACCAGCCCGACGACCAGCGCGACCACCGGGACGAAAACGACGTCGACCGCGACGACGTCGCCGGGGGACGGCACGGCCACCACGAGTCGGCCTACCGCGACGACCACCGTGGTGCCCGACACCGACAACGACGACGGTCAGCCGGGGTTCGCCGTCCTCGGCGCGCTCGGGAGCCTCGGTGCGTTCGTTTACCTGCTGCGTCGACGCGGGAACTGACGCCGCCGCTGGCTTCGTTTCGATACCCGCCGTCCGAACCGGTCGTCCGATGATGGGGGAGAGAGGACGGGAGCAACGACGACGAAGAAGGAGGCGAAAGCAGTGTCGGGAGACGCAACGACGGAACCGGCGGAGGGGAAAGGACCGTCCGCGGACTCAGAGGCTGCTCTTGATGCGCTCGAAGAAGCCCTGTTCGACGTCGACCTCCTCGCCGCCGGCCTCGGCGAACTGCTTCAGGGCCTCGCGCTGCTCGTCGTTCAGCGACTCGGGCGTGACGACCTGGACGTGGACGTAGAGGTCGCCGTTGCCACGGCGGCGGAGGCGCGGCATCCCCTTGCCCTGGAGGCGGAACGTCTCGCCGCTCTGGGTGCCGTCGGGGACGTCCATCTCGACCGACCTGTCCATCGTCGGCACCTCGACGGTGTCGCCGAAGACGGCCTGCGGGAACGAGACGGCCTTGTGGATGTGGAGGTCGTCGCCCTCGCGCTCGAAGTCGGGGTGCTCGCGCACCGACACCTCGATGAGCATGTTGCCGTTCGGGCCGCCGTTCTCGCCGGGGGCGCCCTCGCCCTCCATCTGTAGCGTCTGGCCGTCGGCGATGCCGGCCGGAATCTCGACGCTGAGCGTCGCCTCGCGCCGGACGACGCCGTCGCCGCCGCAGTCGTCGCAGGTCTCCTCGTACAGTTCGCCCTGGCCCTCACAGCGCGGGCAGGTCCGGGACTGCTGGACGCGACCGAGTGGCGTCTGCTGGACCTGGGTCACCTGCCCCTGCCCGTTGCACTCCGGACAGGTGCGCGAGTCGGTGCCCGGCGGGTGTCCCTCGCCGTCGCAGGTGTCGCAGCGCTCGGGGCGGGTGACGGTCACCTGCTTCTCGGCACCGTGGTACGCCTCTTCGAGGTCGACGGTCAGGGTCGTCCGCAGGTCGGCGCCCTGGCGCGGGCGGTTGTCGTTGCGGCCGCCGCCGCCGAAGAACTGCTCGAAGATGTCGCCCATGCCGCCGGCGCCGCCGCCCATACCGCCGCCGAAGGGGCCGCCGCCCATGCCGCCGGCACCGCCGCGGCCGTCGCCGTCGAAGCCGCCGCGCTTCTCGGCCTGCTCGAACCGCTCGTGGCCCATCTGGTCGTACGCCTGGCGCTTCTCGTCGTCGGTCAGTACCTCCTTCGCCTTCTTCACCTTCTTGAACTTCTCCTCGGCGTTCGGATCGTCGCTGACGTCCGGGTGGTACTGCGTCGCCTTCTCCCGGTACGCCTGCTGGATCTCGTCCTCGCTGGCGTCGCGGCCGACGCCGAGCACGTCGTAGAAGTCCTCGCTCATTCGTTATGCCTCGATAAAAGTCGGAGTTACTTGAAGGGTCCGTTGGCGAGTCGGTGGCGAACGGAAGCGATTCGGTAGGTCGGCGCGGGGGAGTTACTCCTCGTCGTCCTCGTCCACGTCCTCGAAGTCGGCGTCGACGTACTCCTCGCCGCCCTGCTGGTCGCCGGCAGCGCCCGCGCCGGGGCCGCCGCCCATGCCGCCAGGACCGCCGCCCATGCCGCCGGGGCCTGCGCCGGCCGCACCGGCACCGCCGGCGCCGGCCTGGGCCTGCTCCTGGTACATCTGCTTGCCGATCTCCTGGAGCTGTTCGCTCAGGCTCTCGGTGGCGTCCTCGAGGTCCTCCTTCGTCGCGTCGTCGTCCTCGAGGGTCTCCTCGACGACCTCGATCTCCTCGCGGATGTCGGCTTCGAGGTCGTCGTCGATGTTCTCCTCGTTCTCGTCGAGGAGCTTCTCGGCGCGCTGGATGGAGCTCTCGGCCGCGTTGCGCGCCTCGATGCGCTCGCGGCGCTCCTCGTCTTCCTCGGCGTGCTTCTCGGCCTCCTCCTGCATCTGCTCGATCTCATCGTCGGAGAGGCCGGCACCGCCCTCGATGGTGATCTCCTCGCTGTTGCCGGAGCCCTGGTCCTCCGCGGAGACGTTGACGATGCCGTTCTCGTCGATGTTGAACGCCACCTCGATCTGGGGCGTCCCGGCCGGGGCCGGCGGGATGCCGGTGAGGTGGAACTCGCCGAGCAGTTCGTTCTCGTTGGCGATCTCGCGCTCGCCCTGGAAGACGCGGACCTGCACGGAGGTCTGGTTGTCGGCGGCCGTGGTGAACACCTTCGACTCCTCGGTCGGGATGGTGGTGTTCTTGTCGATGAGGCGCTCGAAGAGGCCGCCCTTGACCTCGATACCGAGCGAGAGTGGGGTGACGTCGAGCAGGACGATGTCGTCGACGTCGCCGGAGAGGACGCCGCCCTGGATGGCCGCGCCGAGCGCGACCGCCTCGTCGGGGTTGACGTTCTTCTTCGGCTCCTGCCCGGTCATCTCCTCGACCTTCTCCTGGACCTGGGGCATGCGGGTCGACCCGCCGACGAGGATGACCTCGTCGATGTCGCCCTCGTCGTAGCCGGCGTCCGAGAGCGCCTGCTCCGTCGGGTCGACCGTGCGCTCGATGAGGTCCTCGGTCAGGCTCTCGAACTTCGCCCGGGTGAGGCTCTCCTCGAGGTGGACCGGTCCGTCGTCGGTGGCCGTGATGAACGGCAGGTTGATGTCGGTCTCCTTGCGCGAGGAGAGTTCGATCTTCGCCTCCTCGGCGGCCTCGGTGAGGCGCTGGAGCGCCTGGCGGTCCTCGCGGAGGTCGATGCCGTGCTGGCTCTCGAACTCCTCGGCGAGGTAGTCGATGATTGCGTGGTCCCAGTCGTCGCCGCCGAGGTCGTTGTCACCGTTCGTCGCGACGACCTCGTAGACGCCGCCGCCGAGGTCCAGCACCGAGACGTCGAAGGTGCCGCCGCCGAGGTCGTAGACGAGCACGGTCTGGTCGGACTCGTCGTCGAGGCCGTACGCCATCGACGCGGCCGTCGGCTCGTTGACGATGCGCTCGACCTCGAAGCCGGCGATCTCGCCGGCGTCCTTCGTGGCCTGGCGCTGGCGGTCGTTGAAGTACGCGGGGACCGTGATGACCGCCTTCTCGACCTCGTCGCCGAGGTACTCCTCGGCGTCGCGTTTGATCTTCTGGAGGATCATCGCCGAGATCTGCTCTGGCGTGTACTCCTCACCGTCGACCTCGACGGTGTAGTCGTCCTCGCCCATGTGGCGCTTGATGGACTGGATCGTGTCGTCGGGGTTCTGGACCGCCTGGTTCTTGGCGGGCTTGCCAACGAGTCGCTCGCCGTCGTCGGAGAAGGAGACGACCGACGGCGTGGTGCGCTCTCCCTCACCGTTGACGATGATCTCGGGGTCTCCACCTTCCATCACCGCGAACGCGCTGTTCGTGGTACCGAGGTCGATACCCAGTATCTTGTTGCTCGCCATCGTTGGTCCAAACTACCCGTTTGCGCCGGTTAAAGGTTACTAGATGCCGCGAGGTCGAGCTGAGAACCATCGCGTCGCCTGCTTGCGGTTTTGCGTTCGTGACTCGTCCCCATCCGGGAACCTTTATGACGAACCGGAACTCTATCCGGCAGTCGAGTCGCCTGGAACGAAGTCGCGGCAGGGGGAGCGTGGGCATCACGGCGTTCACCGACCCGCTGGACAGCGTCGTCACGGCGGTGGTCCACGCCGGCATCATCGCCGTCGTCCGGCAGAGAATCATCTTCACGCCGGACGACAACGCGAGCACGCAGGACGCGCTCCTGACCACTGGAATCCAGGTCGTCCTGCTGCTCACGCTCTTCCTCGTCCATCGACTGGACGACCCGGTCCGAAACTTCGCTCCCCGCCCCGATTCGTCGGGCGCTCCCCCGACGCTGCGTCCTACTCTTCGCCCTCGCCGCCGTCGCTGACGGTGATCTGGGCCGACTGCAGTACCTTGTCACCCATCTCGTAGCCGGCGCGGTAGACGTCCGCGATGGTGTCCTCGGGCTGGTCGCTGTCCACGCGCATCATCACCTCGTGACGCTGGGGGTCGACCTCGGTCCCGGGTTCGGGGTCGATCTCGTCGACGTTCTCCTCGTCGAGGACGCGGTCGAACTCCCGCAGGGTGAGCTCGACGCCCTCTCGCAGGCTCTCGACGTTCTCGTGGTCGTCTTCGACGGCGCGCTTGAGGTTCTCGTGGACGTCGAGCAGGCGCTCGACCAGGTCCTCGGTCGCGCGCTCCTCGATCTGCTCCTGGCGCTTCTTCGCCCGCTTCTTGTAGTTCTGGAAGTCGGCCTGCTTGCGCTTGAGCTTCGACTGGAGCTCCTCGGCCTCCGCCACGGCCTCCTGGCGGCCGGATTCGATGTCCACGAGGTGCTCTTCGATGTCCGCTGCGAGTCCTTCGTCCTCGATGGCGACCTTCGCGACGAGCGTCGTGCTCGTCGGGCCGAGGACGTCCTCCTCGACCGTCGCTTCCGTCTCGTCGACGCCGGCCTCGTCGGCGACGTCGCGCTGCTCGTCGTCGGACGTCTGTGCGGCCTCCTCCTCGGTCATACCTGAACGAAGCCCCCGCTCGCGTTTAAGACTTACAGAAACGACCGTCGACGGCGCTCGGCTATCGCCGACGCCCGGCCGTCGCCGACCACGGTCAGGCACTGCCACCGGGGTCGTACCGCGCCGCGGCCTGCAACAGCGCGGTCAGCGGCCACGGGACGTCGGCGAGGCCCACCATGAGCCCGATGCGCTCGTACTCGACGACGCCCGTCGTCGCGAGGAGCGGAAGGTGGGTGCGCGCCAGTTCGACGAACGCGTCCTCGTACGCGTCCTCGGGAACTTCCCCGACGTCGATGCCGCGTTCGCGCGCGGCGACGTACCGCGCGAGGTCCTCGAGCTTCACCGGCCGCGAGTCGTGCCGTGCGAGGTAGTGGAGCGCCAGTCGACGGCGACGGTCCCCCAGGAGCCGGAGCAGTGAGAACCAGCGGATAGACGTCGTCTCCTCAGGATTCGACCGCTGAACGCCGCCGCGGTCCGCGAGTTCGGCGACCTGCGACGGGAACGGCGTCCCCTCCAGTCGGTCCGGCGTGCGTTCGATAGTCAGCGTTCCCTCCGCGACCGACTCGTCGCACCGTCTCGGCAGGCCGAACGCGCGGAGCGCGTACGCGAGCGGGAACAGGACGGCTCTCGCGAGCGTCGACTGGATGCCGCTGTCGGCGTTCTCCGGAGCAGGTCGTCTGTCGGACATCGTCCTCCGCGTCGGATTCACAATGCCGCCATCGGAGTTTAAGCCCGGTCACCGTTCGTGTCGTTCACGCTCGTCCTGTCGCCGTCGGTCGGTCGCTGTCTCGATTACGCCGCCGCCGACGAGAAGTAGGGTCTCGTCCACCGAACGCAACGGAGCGAATGGCCCGACACGAGGCGTCGCTGGCGCACTCCGTCGTCGCGGTGGACGTCGACTGCCGGTCACCGTCGGCGTCCCACGGCGTCCCGAAAGCCGCGCCAGTGGCGCGTTCAACCCTCGTTCGTCCGTCGACACGACGGATTATCGCGTAACGGACGGACGCCGCGTGAGTGTAACGGTCGTTACTCGGCGAGGACGCCGCAGTTTCGGTCGTGGACGTGCCACGAACCGACGATAGAGACGGGGACGAGTAGCGGTGTCACAACCCTTTTCCGGTGTGCGGGAGAACCCGCAGGTATGGCTGAAGACGAAGCCAGCGAGAGCGAGGACAACGGCGAGGAAGAGAAGTCCTTCCGAGAGCGCGTCGAGGAGATCCGCGAGAAGCGCGCGGAGGAGGGCGAGGACGAGGACCGCGAAGAGCGCATGCGCGAGGCGCTCGGCGGCGGCGGCCCCGGCGGCATGGGCGGCGGTGGCGGCAACCCGTTCGCACAGATGATGGGCGGCATGATGGGCGGCGGCCCCGGTGGTGCCATGGGTGGCGGTCCCGGCGGCGAGAGCGAGGGCAACGAGGAGCTCGTCCGCGAGGTCCGACAGCTCCGCGACGAGGTCCGCGACGCCACGCGACAGCTCCAGCGCATCGCAGACGCGCTCGAGGACTGACCCTCCTGTCGACCGCCTTCCGGCAATCCGGTGAACGAAAGCCGGGTTTCTTATAACCCAATCGTCTATTTCGATTCGTAACAGTGTCGGGAGGGTCAGGTGGCGGATCGCTCCGCCTGTTCGGTGACCGCGAGTTCGTCGCCTTAGCCGGTACTGCGTTCGCCCGGAGCCAGGCGTACTCGACCATCCTCATCGCGCTGGCGCTGTACGCCGACATGTTCCACGCCAGCCGGACCGTCGAGGGCCTGTTCGGGACGGCGTTCGCGGTCGTCCAGCTCCTCATCGTCCTCCCGCTCGGCCGGTACATCGACACGCGCAACGCGAAGCGGTTCCTGCTCGCCGGCCTCCTGCTCAACGTCGTCGTGTTCGTCGGGTTCAACTTCGTCGACAGCATCGAGCACGTCATCCTGATCCGGACGCTCCAGGGTCTGAGCGCCAGCGTTCTCTGGCTCACCGGGACGACCGTCGTCGGCGAGATTTCCGACGAGGGCTCCCGCGGGCTGTGGATCGGTACGTACAACCAGGTCGGTGCGTTCTCCAGCCTGTTCGGCGACGTCTTCGGCGGCCTCCTCCTCTTCCTCTACGGGTTCGAGGAGACGTACGCGGTGCTCAGCGCCATCACCCTCGGCGCGTTCTTCGCCGTCCTCTTCTTCCTCCGGGACAACCCGGGCGGACGGACGGACCCAGAGGAGGCGAGCGGTCTGGAGACCATCCAGACGCTGCTGGACCGCACCGCTGTCCGGGCACTGGTGTTCTTCCGGGTCGCGTTCAGCGTCGGCAAGATGGCGGTCATCATCTTCCTGCCCATCTACGCTCGCACCGAGTTCGGCATCAACCCCTTCGTCATCGGCGGCATCATGGCCGGCGGGAAGCTGACGAAGTCGCTCACGCAGGGGAAGGTCGGCGACTGGACGGACCGCGTCGGCAACAAGTACCAGTTCATCCTCGCGGGCGCGCTCGTGTACGCGGTGGGGACTGCACTCATCCCCTTCGCCGGCATCGCCCACCAGTACGTCCCCGGGACGACGGTCCGCGCGTTCGGGGCGTCGATGGACCTCCCGGGTGCCTTCTTCGTCCTGTTCGCGGCGTACGCCGTCCTGGGTATCGGCGACAGCCTCCGACTCCCCGCGAGCATGGCGCTGTTCGTCGAGGAGGGGGAGCACTTCGACGCCGTCGCCTCCAGCCTCTCGCTGCGCTCCATCGCGTGGAAGGTCGGCCAGGTCGGCGGCCCGGTGCTCATCGGCGCCGTCTGGGACGCGACCACCGTCTGGGTCGCGTTCTGGTCCGCGTCGGCGTTCATCGTCGTCTCCTCCGTGGTGTTCGCGTCGCTGTTCAGCATCGACCCCGACCCGACCGGCGACGCCGTCGCGGGCGACTGACGCTCGCCGGCGCGACGTCGACAACGCAACCGTCAAACCGGTGAAGGTCCAACGGGAACGCATGGACGAACAACCGGGACTCTCGGACCAGTACCGAAAGTCCAGTCCGTGGCCGCTTTTCATCGCGGTCGGACTCGCGCTGTTCGAGGTGGGAATCGTGCTCGCCGACGTCCTCTTTCCCGTCGCCGTCGGGGGGATGTTGATGTTCGTCGGCAGCATCGTCGGTATCCTCCGCGAGTCGGAGTACATCGACAACCCGTGGAAGGCGATGGTCGTCTGCGCCGGCCTGGCGTTCGCGGTCGGTGGCGCTCTCTGGACGCTGACCTCGGCAGACTCGGTCCAGTTGCGCGGCACCGCCATCGTCGTCGGCGGCGCGGTCCTGCTCGTCGGCGCCATCGCCGGGTCGCTGTGGCAGCCGACGGCGGCGTAGTTGGTGCCGTTCCGACGGCTGCGCGGGAGGTGATTCCGTCTGCAATCACGACCGCTCTCCCCCGCTGTCGCGTTCCGGACGGAATCACAAACCTATTTGTTACGCCCGGGGCAACGGTCCGGTAATATGGCAGAACGCGTCTTCGACAAGGAAACGCTGCTGGACATCACGGTGAACGTCGTGCCGCTCGGTATCCTCGTGTTCTTCCTGGCGCTGTTCATCGCGTTGAACACCTGGTCGGGAAGCCTCCTGATAGACGTCCTGAGCTGGGCGCTCATCGTCGTGCCCTTCGTCCTCCTCGGTCTGTTAACCTATCTCGCCGCGCGGAAAATCTAGATAGGGCGCGGAGCCGGAACCTAACCTTTCTTTACCCTGTAGTTCTCACGGTCGTCCATGGCAGACACTGGGCAGATTGCTCTCACGGTCGTGATGGGAGTGCTCCTGCTCGCCGTCGCCGCCTTCCTCTCGCGGATCGAGGACTGGCGGTCGTACACGCCTCTCAGCGGAGGGGGGTACGGGTACGGGGAGCACTCCGGACACGCGCACGAAGAGAAGCCTTCAGGAATCATCCGCTGGTTGACCACGGTCGACCACAAGGACATCGGGATGCTGTACGGGGCGCTCGCCCTGTTCTCGTTCGCGTGGGGCGGCATCGCGGTCCTGCTGATGCGGGCCGAACTGTTCGCCCCCGGCGTCGACGTCATCGGCGAGGAGTTCTACAACGCGCTGCTGACGACCCACGGCATCACGATGCTGTTCCTGTTCGGGACGCCGATCATCGCGGCGTTCGGGAACTACTTCATCCCGCTGCTGATCGGGGCCGACGACATGGCGTTCCCGCGCATCAACGCCATCGCGTTCTGGCTGCTCCCGCCGTCGGCGGTGCTCATCTGGATCGGCTTCCCGCTCGCGATGACGAGCATCAACGTCGATCCGGCCCAGACGAGTTGGACGATGTACACGCCGCTGACGACGGCCAAGGCCAACCCCGGCATCGACTTCATGCTGCTGGGGCTGCACCTCTCTGGAATCAGTACGACGATGGGGGCGATCAACTTCATCGCCACCATCTTCACCGAGCGCGGTGACGACGTCGGCTGGCCGGACCTCGACATCTTCTCGTGGACGCTGCTGACCCAATCGGGCATCATCCTGTTCGCGTTCCCGCTGCTGGGGAGCGCGCTCCTGATGCTGCTGGCCGACCGCAACTTCGACACGGTGTTCTTCGCCGCAGAGGGCGGTGGTGCCATCCTCTGGCAGCACCTGTTCTGGTTCTTCGGCCACCCCGAAGTGTACGTGCTGGTGCTGCCCCCGATGGGCATCGTCAGCCTCGTCCTACCGCGGTTCTCCGGACGGAAGCTGTTCGGGTTCAAGTTCGTCGTCTACTCGACGCTGGCGATCGGCGTGCTGAGCTTCGGCGTCTGGGCCCACCACATGTTCGCCACCGGCATCGACCCGCGCATCCGCGCGAGCTTCATGGCGGTGTCGCTGGCCATCGCGGTGCCGAGCGCGGTGAAGGTGTTCAACTGGATCACCACGATGTGGAACGGTCGGCTCCGGCTGACCGCGCCGATGCTGTTCAGCATCGGGTTCGTCCAGAACTTCATCATCGGCGGGGTGACGGGCGTGTTCCTCGCCTCCATCCCCGTCGACCTCGTGCTCCACGACACCTACTACGTCGTCGGGCACTTCCACTACGTCGTGATGGGCGCCATCGCCATGGCCGGCTTCTCGGCGTTCTACTACTGGTTCCCCATCTTCACCGGGAAGATGTACCAGAAACGCCTCGCCCACTGGCACTTCTGGCTCAGCATGGTCGGCTCGAACGTCACGTTCTTCGCCATGCTGTTCCTCGGCTACGGCGGCATGCCGCGGCGGTACGCGACCTACCTCCCGCAGTTCGCCACGTGGCACCAGGTCGCCACCGTCGGCGCGTTCGTCATGGGCCTCGGTCAGCTCATCTTCGTCTGGAACGTCGTCGAGTCGTGGCTCGAGGGTCCCGTCGTCGAGGACCCCGACCCGTGGCACCTCGAGGAGGACGGCCTCCGCACGAAGGAGTGGGAGTGGTTCGAGAAGAAGCAGGAGACGATGCTGACGGACGGCGGCGAGGAGCAGGACGGTCCTGACGCTCCCGCGGACGACTAGGTAGCAGCGTCGACGTCGCACAGTAACCAAACCGCCCTTCTTCGGGTTCCGATACGACCAGCAGCGGTGCGCGGACGAGGTCGTCGTGGCCGCCAGTTGGCACCGAGTACACAGACAACAGTGGCTACGTGGCGTGCGTCGACGAATGCAGGACGAGACGTGGGTCGGTGCAGACGCGGTGCGTGCGTCGGTCCGAACTGTACCTGGGGTGCGGCGAAGCGGGCACGGCGCGCGGCCTACGTCGTCGCCAGGACGATCCCCATCGCGAACATGAGTACGGTGATGCCGCCGAGGACGAGCGCGAGCAGTTCTTTCTCGGTCATACGTCCTCTTGGCTTGGTCGAATGAAAAGGCTAATCCTCTGCGTGTCCAACGTTCGACCGTGCCCCAGCGACTCGACGGCTCCGCGCTCGTCGTCACGATGTACGCCATCATCGTCGCCTTCGCGGGGACGGTCGGTGCAATCATCGGCGCGCTCGCGCCAGACCTGCTCGGCCAGGAGCTCGAACCGGTGATGCTCCTCGGCGTCGTGAAGATCCAGCCGACGCCGCTCGGACTGGCCGTCTTCGGCTCGGTGACCATCGGACTCGTCCTCGGCGTGCTGCTCGTGCTGGTGATGTACGTCTCCCGGTACGACGACGCCGCCGTGTGACGCTTCGGTGGTCGCTCGTCGGTCGGTTCCCGCGGACGTTCGTCGATGGCTGCTCCGGCAGTGGCCCGACCGCCGGCGTCACGTTTTTCGACGAACGTCCTTTCGCTCGGCAACGCTCACCGAATCCTTAATGCACTGTCCTGAAGAAGGTACGCGCATGTACGACGAGGACGACCTGGAGGAGATACGGCAAGCCAGGGAGGAGTGGGAGGAGGACACCCTCGGACCCACGCTGGAGCGGTTCGGGGAGCGCAAGGACCGCTTCGCCACCGTCTCGAACCTGGAAGTCGACCGCCTCTACGACCCCAGCGACGTCGCCGACCTCGACCTGGAGGAGGACCTGGGTTACCCCGGCGAGGAGCCGTACACGCGCGGGGTCTACCCGACGATGTACCGTGGTCGGTCCTGGACGATGCGCCAGTTCGCCGGCTTCGGCGCTGCGGAGGAGACCAACGAGCGGTTCCACTACCTCATCGACGAGGGCCAGACCGGGCTCTCGACGGCGTTCGACATGCCGAGCCTGATGGGCATCGATTCGGACGACCCGATGTCCATCGGCGAGGTCGGCAAGGAGGGCGTCGCCGTCGACACCCTGCGCGACATGGAGATACTGTTCGACGGCATCGACCTCGGGGAGGTGTCGACGAGCTTCACCATCAACCCGAGCGCACCCGTCATCTACGCGATGTACGTCGCGCTGGCCGACCAGCAGGGCGTCCCTCGCGAGGAGATACGGGGCACCATCCAGAACGACATGCTCAAGGAGTTCATCGCCCAGAAGGAGTGGGTCGTTCCGCCGGAGCCCAGCCTCGACGTCGTCACCGACACCGTCGAGTTCGCCGTCGAGGAGACGCCGAAGTTCAAGCCCATCTCCATCTCGGGCTACCACATCCGCGAGGCCGGCTCGACCGCCGTCCAGGAGCTCGCGTTCACCCTCGCCGACGGCTTCGCCTACGTCGAGGACGCCATCGACCGCGGGCTCGACGTCGACGAGTTCGCTCCCCAGCTCTCGTTCTTCTTCAACTCCCACAACTCCATCTTCGAGGAGGTCGCGAAGTTCCGCGCCGCGCGGCGCATCTACGCGACCGTCATGGAGGAGTGGTACGACGCCGAGGCCGACGCCAGCAAGCAGCTGAAGTTCCACACCCAGACCGCGGGCCAGAGTCTGACCGCCCAGCAGCCGCTGAACAACATCGTCCGGGTGACCATCCAGGCGCTCGCGGGCGTCCTCGGCGGCACCCAGAGCCTCCACACCAACAGCTTCGACGAGGCGCTGGCACTGCCCAGCGAGGAGGCGGTTCGCGTCGCGCTGCGCACCCAGCAGATAATCGCCGAGGAGTCCGGCGCGGCCGACATCATCGACCCCCTCGGCGGCAGCTTCGCCGTCGAGAGCCTCACCGACGAGGTCGAGGAGAAGGCGATGGCGTACATCGAGGAGATAAAGGAGATGGGCGACGGCTCGGTCCGCGACGGCGTCCTCGAGGGCATCGACCGCGGCTACTTCCACCGCGAGATCCAGGAGTCCTCCTACGAGTACCAGGAGCGCGTCGAGGACGGCGAGGAGGTCGTCGTCGGCGTCAACGAGTACGAGATCGAGGAGGAGACCAAACCGGAAATCCTCACGGTCGACGAGGAGGTCCAGGAGCGCCAGCTCGACCGCCTGGAGTCGGTCAAGGAGGAGCGCGACGACGATGCCGTCGAGGCGGCATTGGACGCCCTCGAAGACGCCGTCGAGAACGACGAGAACGTCATGCCCTACATCGTCGACGCGGTCAAGACCTACGCGACGATGGGCGAGATCATGGCCGTCTTCGAGGAGCGGTACGGCAGCTACCAGGAGACGGTCGGCCTGGCCTGACGCTTCGGCCCCTCTTTCTCTTCGCTGCTGGTGTGGTTGCTTCGCTCGTGATGCCGTCGAGCAGCGACAGACGCTCACCAGCGATGACGAACGACATTCACGTGTCCGCTATCGTATCCTGAAAACCGAGCGGCTCGGCGGCGTTAAGCCAGTTTTATAAATAGATACGATAGACGATACGTCATGGAATCGAGACGACGGATTGCGATTTCGATCGTACTCGTCGCGCTCGTCGCGGTGGCGGGGTGTACGTCGGGTCCCTCCGGGGACTCGTCGGGCACCGACTCGCCCGCGACGAACGGGACGACCGCAACGACCACGACGACGAAGACGCTCGACGACCTCTCGTTCCCCGATGGAGCGACCGACGAGGGGGTCGAGAACGGGTCGGCGCTCGCAGCAACGCACGTGGAACGGCTCTCCGACACGGGGTACGAGGTCGAGGTCACCGCGTCCTACTCCGCCGAGAGCGAGTCGGGGACCAGCACGTACGTCGTCCGGCGAGACGCCGAGACGGGCGAGATGTACCAGCGAACCGCCAGGAAGAGCAACGGCGATGAACGCGGCGAGTTCGCGTACGCGAACGACACTGCGACCTACACGAAGCGGGGCACGGACGACCCGTCGTGGGACGTGAACACGCGCCGGACCAGCGACGACGTGGCTGACAACAACGTCGTCATGGCCGCCGAGTCGATCCTGCCGATGGGCAACTGGACGGACCCGAGCGTCGTGTCGGCTGACGGCCAGCCGTTCGTCGAATACGAACTCGACGGAATCGCGCCGGAGCCCGAGTTGATCGATGCAGACACGGTGACGAACGCCTCCGGAACGCTACTCGTCGACCAGCAGGGCGTCGTCCACCGCCTCACGCTGACCATCGCACAGGAGCGCGACGGGACCGAGTCGCAGACGAACTACGAGTACCACGTGAAGAAGACGGGCGACGTCACGGTCGAGCAACCCGACTGGGTGAGCACGGCCATCGAAGAGACAGAAACGGAGGAGGAGACGACGGACTCCTCCCGCGTGCAGATAGTCTCTGGCTTCGGGAGCGTCTCGGACGGCACCGTCGAGACGGTCAATCTTACCGTGATGCGCGCCCCCGGCGCCGACGACATCAACCTCTCGATGGCCACCGTCGAGTGGGTCGGCCCCAACGCGGCCACGACGCTCACGGTCGGCGACAGCATGACGGAAGACACGTTCGTCGTCGAACCCATCAAGGACGAGGACGGCTCAGCGCCGGTTCTCAACGAGCACGACGACCGGTTCATGATCGCGATGGACGCCTCCGCGGTCGGCGGCGCGCTGGAGGAGGGCGAGAGCGTCGAACTGAAGGTCACCACCCAGTACGGAACGGTGACGTACTACCGCGCGAACGTCCCAGAGGACCTCTCGGACGAAACCGCGGTGACGCTGTAACCGTCGCCGGTTCGCGAACGACTTTTTCGACGGTTGCTCACCGGTAGTGACGACCGTCCGAACGCCTGGAGCACCGGCGCTGGTTACGGCGGGGACGCGCGTCGAGTAAACGCCACGGTAACGCCGTTGGCCACCTGCGGCGTTTCCGAATCGGTCGTTTACCGTGGTCCGAGCGGCCGACGACGGAGAACGACGGATATGGGGTAGGGGAATCTTTATGCCTTTGGTAACTGCACTCTAGCACGGATATGTCAGACGATACCGTGGAGCTCGAAGCGCGTCTCGAAGAGGCGGAGAGCTTCGACCCTCCGGAATCGTTCGTCGAGCAGGCGAACGTGACCGACGAGGGCATCTACGAGGAGTTCGACGAGAACTGGCCGGAGTGCTGGGAGCGGGCAGCCGACCTGCTCGACTGGGACGAGGAGTACGACACGGTACTGGACGACGGCGACGCGCCGTTCTACGAGTGGTTCACCGGCGGATCGCTGAACGCCTCGGCGAACTGCCTCGACCGCCACCTCGACGAGCGCGGCGACGAGGTGGCCATCGACTGGATCGGCGAACTCGGCGACACGCGCACGTACACGTACGAGGAACTCCACCGCGAGGTCAACGAGTTCGCGGCCGCGCTCCGCGACCTCGGCGTGGAGGAGAACGACGTCGTCACGATGTACATGCCGATGATCCCCGAGTTGCCCATCGCGATGCTGGCGTGTGCCCGCATCGGCGCGCCCCACTCGGTGGTGTTCGCCGGCTTCTCCGCCGACGCCCTGGCGACGAGGATGGAGAGCGCCGCCTCGGAGTACCTGATCACCTGCGACGGCTACTACCGCCGCGGTGACCCGCTGCATCACAAGGAGAAGGCCGACGAGGGGCTCTCGCAGGTCGACCACGAGGTCGAGGAGGTCGTCGTCGCGGACCGGCTCGGCGACGAGTACGACCACCCGATGGACGACGGCGAGCGCGACTTCGACGACCTCGTCGCCGACCACGAGGGTGCGGCGGTCGAGCCAGTGTCGCGGGACGCCGAGGACATGCTCTTTCTCATGTACACCTCCGGCACCACCGGGAAGCCGAAGGGCGTCAAGCACACCACCGGCGGCTACCTCTCGTACGTATCGTGGACCAGTCACGCGGTGCTGGACATCGAACCCGACGACACCTACTGGTGCTCGGCCGACATCGGCTGGATCACGGGCCACTCCTACATCGTCTACGGCCCGCTCGCGCTCGGCACGACCAGCGTGATGTACGAGGGGACGCCGGACTATCCCGAGAAGGACCGCCTCTGGGACATCGTCGAGGAGTACGAGGTGGACATCTTCTACACCGCGCCGACGGCCATCCGCGCGTTCATGAAGTGGGGGACCGAGCATCCCGAGAAGCACGACCTCACCAGTCTGCGCCTGCTCGGTACCGTGGGTGAACCCATCAACCCGCGCGCCTGGAAGTGGTACTACAAGCACGTCGGCAACGAGGAGTGTCCGGTCGTCGACACGTGGTGGCAGACCGAAACGGGTGGGATGATGGTCACCACCCTGCCTGGCATCAACACGATGAAGCCCGGGAGCGCCGGCCCACCGCTGCCGGGCATCGACGCGCGGGTCGTCGATACGGCGGGCGAGGAGGTCGACGCGGGACGCGCGGGCTACCTCACCGTCGACAAGCCGTGGCCGGGGATGCTCCGGACGGTGTACAAGAACGACGACCGCTACGTCAGCGAGTACTGGTCGGAGTACTCCGACCCGGACGCCGACGAGTGGGTGTACTTCCCGGAGGACGGCGCGAAGATCGACGAGGACGGCTACATCACGGTGCTGGGCCGCGTCGACGACGTGCTCAACGTCTCCGGCCACCGTCTCGGCACGATGGAGATCGAGTCCGCCATCGTCGGCGTCAACGGCGTCGCTGAGGCCGCCGTCGTCGGCGGCCAGCACCCCGTGAAGGGCGAGGCGGTCTACGCCTACGTCATCACCGAGGAAGGCCAGGAAGGCGACGCGGCGTTCGAGGAGGAGATCGTCGCGGCCGTCGAGGAGGCCATCGGTCCCATCGCCCGCCCCGAAGAAGTGGTCTTCACGCCGGAACTGCCGAAGACGCGCTCCGGGAAGATCATGCGCCGCCTCCTCGAGGACATCGCCAACGAGGAGGAACTGGGCGACACATCCACGCTGCGCAACCCCGACGTGGTCGAGGACATCCAGGCGAAGGTGAGCGACGACTGACGGCGTAGCGACGTCCAGCGAATCCGCTTTCTTTCGCCGCGGGCTATCCGTGGCGGTGGCATCGACCGTCAGGCCCGGGATATCGGAACGACCGGCGCGTCCCCGTCGTAGGTCGACCGTACCGTCGCAGCGACGACGCGAGCCCTTTACCGGCCGACTGTTCCGATTCCGAGTTAACGTCGACGCCGTCCCCGGAATCTTGCCCTAAGCACAACGTATTCACGAACGAAGATTGTGTTTCGACGCATGTACAAATCCCTGCTCGTCACGGACTTCCTGGACCGGGCACGCGACCACTACGGGGACCAGGAGGCGGTCGTCGCCACCACGGGCGAACGGTACACCTACGACGAACTCGGCGACCGGGTCGACCGACTGTCGGCGGCCCTCCAGGCGCGCGGCATCGAGAAGGGCGACCGGGTGGCCGTCCTTGACCCGAACACCCACTACCAGCTCGAGACGGCCTACGCGACGATGCAGCTCGGGGCGGTCCACACGCCGCTCAACTACCGGCTGACCCCCGACGACTTCGAGTACATCCTGAACGACGCCGGCGTCGACGCCATCGTCGCCGACTACGAGTACGCCCACAACATCGAGGCCATCCGCGACGAGGTGCCGACGGAGACGTTCATCAGCAACGACGCCGACAGGACCGAGGGCGACTGGGAGGACTTCGAGACGGTCATCGACGACGTCGAACCGGCGTACGACCGCCCGGAGATGAGCGAGGACGAGATCATCACCATCAACTACACCTCCGGGACGACGGGCGACCCGAAGGGCGTGATGCGGACCCACCGCACCGAGACGATCCACGCCTACCTCGTCGCCATCCACCAGGAACTGCGCGACGACGACGTCTACCTCTGGACGCTGCCGATGTTCCACGTCAACGGCTGGGGACACATCTACGCCGTGACGGGCATCGGCGCGAAGCACGTCTGCACGCGCGGGGTCGACGCCGGCGAGATCGTCGAGACCGTCCAGTCCGAGGACGTCTCGATCCTCTGTAGCGCGCCGACCGTGCTCAACATGCTCATCGACTACTACGAGGAGAACGACCGGCCCGCGATGACCGGCGACAACGACGTCCGGGTCACGACCGCCGGCAGCGCCCCGCCCGAGGCGACCATCCGCACCGTCGAGGACGAGTTCGGCTGGTACCTCAAGCACCTCTACGGCGCGACCGAGACGGGGCCGCTCATCACGATGTCGGACGCCCGTCGGCTGATGGACGAGGACGACGACAGCCGGTTCAAGCTCAAGAAGCGCCAGGGGATGGGCGTCCTCGGCACCGAGGTCGAGGTCGTCGACGACGACGGCGAGGCGGTCCCGCGCGACGACGCGACCATCGGCGAGATCGTCGTCCGCGGCAACCAGATCATGGAGGGCTACTGGGAGAAGCCCGAGGCGACCGAGGAGGCGTTCGACGACCGGCGCGAGGGCTGGTTCCACACGGGCGACCTCGCGGTGGTCGACGAGCACGGGATGGTCTCCATCCAGGACCGCAAGAAGGACATCATCATCTCCGGCGGCGAGAACATCTCCAGCATCGAGCTGGAGGACACCCTCTTCGAACACGACGAGGTGAGCGACGTGGCCGTCATCCCCGCGCCCAGCGACGAGTGGGGCGAGACGCCGAAGGCGTTCGTCGTCCCTGCGAGCGGCGACGCCGACGACCCGGGCGTCGAGTCGGACGCGCTCGTCGAGTTCGCCCGCGAGCACCTGGCGAAGTACAAGGTCCCGCGCCGCATCGAGTTCGTCGACGAACTCCCGACCACTGCGACCGGCAAGATCCAGAAGTACGAGCTCCGCGAGCGGGAGTGGGAGGACGAAGACCGGATGGTCGGTCAGGGATAAGCGACCCGACCGGAGACGGAAGGTCTCGACACCGCCGATTCCGTTTTCGTCGGCGACGTTACCATTACCAGAAACGGCCGCCATTGCTCCGACAACCGCTCTACCCCCTGACTTTTTACATATCGGTGCGGCGAAGAATCCAACACGATTAATAGTGAGGTTGTAGCGTGTGGTTGCATGGCACACGAGAAACAGAACCCGACGCGCAGGGACGTCGTGAAGATGGCCGGCGCGGCGAGTGCCACGGGAATCGCGGGGTTGACGGGAACCGCAGGTGCACAGGACGACTATCCGCCGCTCGGTAACTATCCGATACAGGGGAACACGGCGACGCTGGGATTCAACGTCCCGCAGTCGGGGCCGTACTCGTCGGAGGGCAAAGACGAGTTACGCGCCTACGAGCTGGCGGTGAAGCACCTCAACAACGGCGGCGGCTGGGTGGACGACTGGAGCGACCTCTCCGGGAACGGCGTGCTCGACAAACAGCTCGACTACGTCACCGGCGACACGGCGACCGACGCAGACCAGGCGCGCAAGTCCGCCCAGCGGATGGTCAGCCGCGACAAGGCGATCATGGTGACCGGCGGGTCGTCGAGCGCGGTGGCCATCGCCGTCCAGGAGCTCTGCCAGCGGGAGAAGGTCCTGTTCATGGCCTGCCTGACCCACTCCAACGACACGACCGGCAAGAGCTGTGCCCGGTACGGCTTCCGGGAGATGTTCAACGCCTACATGACCGGCCAGGCGCTCGCGCCCGTCGTCTCCGAGGAGTACGGCAAGAACAAGAATTTCTACCAGCTGTACGCCGACTACACCTGGGGGCAGACCCAGCAGGCGTCGATGAACAAGTTCTTCAAGGAACAGGGCTGGTCGCAGGTCGCCAGCGTGGCGACGCCGCTGGGGACGAAGGACTACTCGTCGTACCTCTCGAAGGCCGCGAACTCGAACGCCGACGTCCTCTTCCTGAACCACTACGGGCTCGACGGCGCGAACTCGCTCACGCAGGCCCGGAACATGGGGATCGACCAGGACATGGAGATCGTGATGCCGCTGTACAACCGCCCGATGGCACAGGCGGCCGGCGGCGCCATCGAGAACATCTACGGCACCGTCGCGTGGGACTCCCAGATCGACAACGAGCCGTCGAACTCGTTCACCGAGGCGTTCGGCGACGAGTACGACGGCCGGACGCCGTCCGGGCCGGCCCAGCTGGCGTACTCCCAGACGCTGCAGTACGCCGCCGCCGTCGAGCGCGCCGGCACGTTCTATCCGCCCGAGGTCATCAGGCAACTGGAAGGCCACCAGTACGGCAACCTGGGCATGGACCAGGAACTGATGCGCAAGTGCGACCACCAGGCCCAGCGCGCGGTGCCGGTCGTCAAGGGACTGCCGAAGTCCGAACAGGAGGCCGGGACGTTCTTCGAACTCGTCCAGATGACCCCGAAGGCGAAGGTGGGGTACGAGTGCAACAGCGGGCCGGCCGGGCAGTGCAGTCTCGGTTCGTACGAGTAGCGGGCGGAAACTACACCAATATTTATTATAAACTCGGTGGTGGGGAGAGGCGTATGGTGGGGGAACGGGGACGAACGGCAGGAGGGCCACCGCGGGACGAGAGAAGCGCGTTCGGCCGGAAGTCGACGAGGGAGTCGACCGCGGTCGTCGACGGACGGGGCGGCGCATGTCGCTCCCCGGGACGACTGCACGGCCGACCCGGCGACGGGGAGGTGAGCGGATGAGCGACGGCGACTTCGTCGAGGAGCGAGCGGAGGGGACCGTCGTCGAGAGCGGTGGGTTCGACCGCTGGGAGCGCCTGCGAGAGAGCGAACTCGCCGTGGTAGTGGCGACGACGGTCGTCGTGGTCGTCTTCCCGTGGCTGTTCGCCCGCGCACCGGTCGTCAGCGACGTCCTGGACGGCTACCAGTCGCTGGCGTCGCTCGTCCTCATCTGGGGCATCTTCGCCATGGGGTTCAATCTCCTGCTGGGCTACGTCGGCCTGCTGTCGTTCGGCCACGCGGTGTTCTGGGGTGGCGCCGCCTACGCCGCCGGCGTCTTCAGTTCGACCGTCTCGGGGAGTCCGGTGCTGATGGTCGTCGCGGGGACGGTGTTCGCCGTGCTGATGGCGTGGGTGCTCGGGGTCGTCTCGCTGCGTCGCGGGGGTATCTACTTCGCCATCCTCACGCTGGCGTTCGGCCAGATGGCCTACTACCTCGCGCTGGGACCGTTCGCGACCGTCACCGGCGGCGAGAACGGGTTCACGACCGTTCAGACGGGCGACCTCCTCGGGACGTTCCGCCTGGCGTCGCCGCCGCCGGCGTTCGAGGTCCTGTTCGGCAACTGGATGTACGTCTTCGTCGGCACGCTGACCGTGGCGAGCGTGGCCGTCGCCTATCGCATCCTGCACTCGCCGTACGGGCTGGTGTTCAAGGCGATCCGGGAGAACGAACAGCGCGCGGAGTTCGTGGGGCTGAACGTCTGGCGGTACAAGCTGATGGCGTTCGTCCTCTCCGGGGCGTTCGCCGGCGTCGCCGGCAGCCTCTTCGTCGTCCACGGCGGATACGTCCCGCTGGAGTCGCTGTACTGGACGACCAGCGGCGAGGTGGTCGTGATGGCCGTCCTCGGCGGCGTCGGCTCCCTGTTCGGGCCACTGCTCGGTGCCGGCGTCTACCTCTACGTCGAGAACATCGTCAGCGGCTATCCCGCCTACGGGGCGTACTGGCACCTCATCCTCGGCCTCGTCTTCGTGGTCGTCGTGGTGCTGTTCCCGCGCGGCATCTGGGGCATCCTCGCCACTCTCACCTCACCTCTTAAACGACTCGTCGCACGCGAGGAGTAGAGCAGGGGAAGTTCGCCGGTCGAGCTGGCTTTAGTGTTTCTATCGCGACAATATTTCGGCAGACCTCCGGGACGAACTGACGCCGGCTCGCCGACAATCTGTATTAAAAACAATGCGGAATATGGAAAGGGTTATTAGGTATGAATATGTTGCGTGGTAGTATGCGGGATGGTACCAGAGACCTCAACCGTAGAGATGTCGTGAAGATGACCGGTGCAGCGGGCGCCACCGGAATCGCCGGCCTCGCCGGCTGCCTGAGCAGTGGTGGTGACGACGGCGACGGTGGTAACGGAGACGGTGATTACCCTGCACTCGGCAACTACCCGGTCGAAGGCGACACGGTCACGTTCGGGTTCAACGTCCCGAAGTCGGGGCCCTACGCCTCCGAGGGGAAAGACGAACTGCGAGCGTACAAGCTAGCGGTGAAGCACCTCAACAACGGCGGCGGCTGGGTGGACAACTGGAGCGACCTCTCGGGCGACGGCGTGCTCGGCAAGACGGTCGACTACGTCGAGGGCGACACGGCGACCGACGCCGACACCGCACGCAAGTCCGCAAAACGGATGATCGACCGCGACGACGCCGTGATGGTGTCCGGCGGGTCGTCGAGCGCAGTGGCCATCGCCGTCCAGGAGCTCTGTCAGAGCAAGAAGGTCATGTTCATGGCCTGCCTGACCCACTCCAACGACACCACGGGGAAGGACTGTGGACGGCACGGCTTCCGTGAGATGTTCAACGCCTACATGACCGGGCAGGCGCTCGCACCGGTCGTCACCAGCGAGTACGGGGACGACCTCGACTTCTACCAGCTGTACGCCGACTACAGCTGGGGCAAGACCCAGCAGGCGTCGATGAAGAAGTTCTTCGAAGAGGCGGGCTGGTCGCAGGTCGACAGCGTCGCGACGCCGCTGGGGACCAAGGACTACTCGTCGTACCTCTCGAAGGCCGCGAGCTCCGGCGCGGACGCTTTGTTCCTGAACCACTACGGGCTCGACGGCGCGAACTCACTGCAGGGTGCGATCCAGGCCGGACTCGACCAGGACATGGAGATCGTGATGCCGCTGTACAACCGCCCGATGGCGGAGGCGGCGGGCGGCGCCATCGAGAACATCTTCGGGACGGTCGCCTGGGACTCCCAGATCGACAACGAGCCGTCGAACTCCTTCACGAAGGAGTTCGGCGACGAGTACGACGGTCGAACGCCGTCCGGGCCGGCCCAGCTGGCGTACGCCCAGACGCTGCAGTACGCCGCCGCCGTCGAACGCGCCGGCACGTTCTACTCGCCGGAGGTCATCAAGCAGCTCGAGGGCCACGAGTACGGCAACCTGGGGATGGGCGACGAGCTGATGCGCAAGTGCGACCACCAGGCCCAGCGCGAGGTGCCGGTCGTCAAGGGACTGCCGAAGTCCGAACAGGAGTCCGGCAAGTACTTCGAGATCGTCGAGATCACGTCTCGCGACAAGCTCGGTTACGAGTGCGGTTCGGGCCCCGCAGCGGAGTGCGAACTCGGTTCGGCCAAGTAGACAGCGACGACCGAGTACCCACGCCAACGTTTATGCATGGTAGTGTGTGACTAACACTCGAAGCAGATTTCCAGACACGTGATGGATTACAGATACATGATAGCTATGTACTGCAGGGAGGAGCAGCCGTGAGTATCGTTTCACAACTGGCGACGATCCTGTTGAACGGGCTTCAGCAGGGCGCGATCTACGTACTCGTCGCCATCGGACTGTCGATCATCCTGGGGACGCTGAAGTTCGTCAACTTCGCACACGGGGCGCTGTACCTCGTCGGCACGTACGTCGGAATGCTCGTAGCACTCGAGAAACCGGTGGGCGGGAAACTTGCGGAGTGGGGAATCACCGAACTCGGACTGGGCTGGGGCTTCCTTCCCGCTCTCATCGTCGCCCCGGTCGTCGTGTTCGCCATCGGGCTGCTGATGGAGCGGTTCGTCGCCCGCCCGTTCTACGACCGACCAGACACCGACCAGATTCTGTTGACGTTCGGACTCGCCATCGTCGTCCAGGAGGCGTTCAAGATCCTGTTCGGCGCACAGAGCTACAACTTCAGTCAACCTGGCTGGGCGACCGGCCCGGTCTCGATGCCGCTGGTCGGCACCATCGGGAAGTGGCGGCTCTACGTCATCGGCATCACCTTCGTCCTCGTCGTGCTCGTGTACGCGCTCATCGAATTCACAGACTTCGGGCTCGTGGTCCGCGCGGGCACCCTCGACGCGGAGATGGTCCAGCTGCTCGGCATCAAGATCAGCCGGCCGTACCTCATGGTGTTCGGCGTCGGCGCGGCGCTCGCCGGCGTCGCCGGGGTCGTCGGTGGCGCTCTCTACACGGTGAATCCCTACATCGGGATGGAGACCCTGGTCCCCTCGTTCCTCGTCGTCGTCATCGGCGGCGTCGGGAGCATCAGGGGCGCGGTCCTCGGGGGCGTCCTCGTCGGGCTCACCCTCTCGTCGCTGGTCGCCGTCGCTCCGCAGTGGTCGCAGGTCGGCATCTACGTGCTCGCCGCGATCATCCTGCTGGCGCGACCGCAGGGGCTGCTCGGCACCGAGGAGGTGACGCCATGACGGACGGCACCGCCGACCCGCCAGCGGAGGAAGGCAGCGCGGTCGTCGAACCGGGAGCGATTCCGGTGTGGTCGTGGTTCGGCAGCGACGAGCGCTCGCTCGTCGGCATCACGACTCTCGCTGTCGTCCTCTTCCCCTGGGTGCTCGTCCGGGCACCCGTCGTCAGCAACGTCCTGGACGGCTACCAGTCGCTGACGTCGCTCATCCTCATCTGGGGCATCTTCGCGCTGGGCTTCAACCTGCTGCTGGGCTACGTCGGCCTGCTGTCGTTCGGCCACGCGGTGTTCTGGGGCGGCGCCGCCTACGCAGCCGGCATCTTCAGCGCGCAGGTGAGCGGAAGTCCGATACTCGTGGTGCTGTTCGGCACCCTGTTCGCCGTGGTGCTTTCGGTGATGCTCGGCGTCATCACGCTCCGGCGCAGCGGCATCTACTTCTCGATACTGACGCTGGCGTTCGGGCAGATGGCGTTCCACCTGGCGGTCTCGCCGCTCTCCGGACTGACGAACGGCGAGAACGGGTTCACGAACGTCGCCGTCGGGAACCTCTTCGGTTTCCTCGACCTGTTCGGTCCGACCGAGTCCGTCCCGCTCAGCACGCCGCTCCCGGTGATCGGCGACTGGATGTACCTCTTCGTCGGCACCATCACGGTGCTGACCGTGGTCGCCATCGCGCGCATCCTGCACTCGCCGTACGGGCTGGTGTTCAAGGCGATCCGGGAGAACGAACAGCGCGCGGAGTTCGTGGGGCTGAACGTCTGGCGGTACAAGCTGATGGCGTTCGTCCTCTCCGGGGCGTTCGCCGGCACCGCGGGCAGCCTCTTCGTCGTCCAGGGCGGCTACGTGCCGATCCAATCGCTCGACTGGACGACCAGCGGCGAGATCGTCGTGATGACCGTCCTCGGCGGTGCCGGGTCGATGGTCGGCCCGATGCTCGGCGCGGGCATCTACATCTACGTCGAGAACGTCGTCTCGGGCTACGCCGTGGTGCAGCCCTACTGGCACCTCATCCTCGGCCTCGTCTTCGTGGTCGTCGTCGTCCTCTTCCCCGACGGCATCTGGGGTATCCCGGGTACCGTCCGCGAGAAGCTGTCGGACTCCCCCGGCGGAGAACGGGGAGGTGAGAACTGATGTCGCTGCTCGAGACCCGCGGACTCACCAAGGAGTTCGGCGGCCTCGTCGCCGTCGACGACGTCGACCTCGACATCCAGGAGGACGAACGGGTGAGCGTCATCGGCCCGAACGGCGCGGGCAAGTCGACGCTCATCAACCTCATCACCCGGATGCTCGACCCGACGGACGGCGACATCCGCTTCAAGGGCGAGACGATCACCGACCTGGACCCCTACGACGTCGTCCAGATGGGGGTCAGCAAGTCGTTCCAGACCGCCTCCATCTTCCCGGAGCTCACCGTGGAGGAAAACGCTCGCATCGCCGCGCTGGCGGCCGAGCACGGGTCGTTCCGGTTCAACTTCCTCCGGCACCAGAACCACTACCCGGAGGTCGCAGAGCTGACCCACGAGACGCTCGACTCCGTCGGCCTGCTCGGCCAGCGGGACACGACCGCGGCCGACCTGCCGTACGGCGACAAGCGTCGCCTCGAACTCGGCATCGCGCTCGCGAGCGAACCCGACCTCCTGTTGATGGACGAACCCACGGCCGGGATGTCGCCGGAGGAGACCCACGCGACGGTCGACCTCATCGAGCAGGTCAAGGAGGAGCACGGGCTCACCATCCTGCTCGTCGAGCACGACATGGAGATCGTGTTCAACGTCTCCGACCGCATCATCGTGTTGAACCGCGGCGGCGTCATCGCCCGGGGGACGCCCGACGAGGTACAGGGCGACCCCCGCGTCCAGGAGGCGTACCTGGGAGGTGTCGAACTGTGAGCCTGCTCGAACTGGCGGACGTCGACGCCTACTACGACGAGAGCCACATCCTCCGCGACGTGTCGATGCGCGTCGAGGAGGGCGAAGTGTGTGCACTGCTCGGCCGCAACGGTGCGGGGAAGACGACGACCCTCCGCAGCATCGCCGGCGCGCAACCGCCGGACGTCCGCGGGGGGTCGATACACTTCCGGGGCGAGGACATCACCAGCAACGACCCCGAGGACGTCTCCTCGCACGGAATCTCGCTCGTCCCCGAGGAGCGCCGCGTCTTCCCCGACCTCACGGTCGCGGAGAACCTCCATCTCGCGGAGGTGGACCAGAACGTGTCGAACACCATCGGTCGCTCGTTGCCCGACGTCCAGCACGAGGGCATGACGACCGAGGAGGTGTACGAGGAGTTCGAACGGCTCCGTGAACGTCGTGAACAGAAGGCCGGAACGCTGTCGGGCGGCGAACAGCAGATGCTCGCCATCGCGCGGGCGCTGAAGCAGAACACCGACCTGCTGATGCTGGACGAACCGTACGAGGGCCTGGCCCCGCAGATCATCGCCAACGTCGAGGACGCCATCCGGCGCATCAGCGAGAGCGGGACGACCATCCTGCTGGTCGAGCAGAACGCAGCGGCCGCCATCAAGCTGGCAGACCGCTGCTACGTGGTCGACCAGGGCGAGATCGTCTTCGACGGGACGGCCGAGCGACTCCGCGACGACGAGGAGACGAGGGAGCGGTATCTTGGAGTCTGACATGGACGCGGACGCCCTCTTCGACGCGCTCGTTGCGGAGGACGTCGTCGTCGAGAACGAGACCGTCTCGCTCACCGAGGACTTCGAGCACCGCTGGTCCATCTACCTGGACACGTACGCCAGCGTCACCCCAGAGGCGTTCGACGAGGCCGTCGCTGACGCGTTCGGCGTCTCCGTGGAGGAGGCCCGTGAGATCGAGGTGACCCGGGCGGAGTTCAGCTACTACCTCGCGCTCCACGCCCACCTCGACGGCGACTACTCCGCAGACGAGATCGGCGTCATGGCCGAGATGGTCGACCGCATCGGTCCGTCCTCGCCGGTGCCCGACGACCTCCGGGAGCTCGGCGACGACGCCTACCCCGAGTTCCTCGCGGCGAACCCGGACTGCGTCGTCTCCATCTGGAAGCGCGACTGTGCACCCTGCAAGGCGGTGGCGGAAGACCTCGACCGCATCCGCGACGCCGCCCCGGACGACGTGGCGTTCGCGGGCATGGACGGCGACGACGTCGTCGAGTTCCGCCGCGAGTTCGAGGTCGACGCCGCGCCGGCCGTCCTCGCGTTCCGCGACGGCGAGCTCGCGGAGACGACGACCGGGGGCGTCGGCACCGAGGCGATCATCGAGACGCTGCGGACCGTCTACGACTGATTCCCCGGCGGTTCGACACCCTCTTCTGCGGCCGTTGTACCGAGAGCGACGCCCGGAGCTGTGGCTGCCACGGACGGCAGTTGCCAGGAAAAATCGGTTCGCTGCGTTACTCGTCGACCTTCACGTCGCCGGTGACCATGACGGGCCGGTCGGCGTCGAGCACGACGGACTGGACGACGCTCCCGAACAGCGCCTTCCCGGCGGGCGATCGCTTGCGGCCGCCGACGAAGATGGCGTCGACGTCCTGCTCGCGCGCGACCTCCAGGATCTCCTCGGCGGGGTCGCCGCTCGTCTCGACGACGTCGGTCTCGATGCCTGCCTCGTCGAGTACCTCCTGGGCACGTCGGACGCCGGCGACCTGCGTCACCGACGCGCCGCCGGGATTGTCGGTGAACGTGTGCAGCAGCGTCGCCTCGACCTCGGAGTCGGCCGCCGGAAGATCCGCGACGGCTTTCGCCTGCGAGCGGCCTCGGTCCTCGTCCTCGTCCAGCGCTATGAGTACGTGATACATACTCGTACTCTATTCTCATTCGGCTTATTCGTTGGGGTGGAAGACGTATTCCGTCGTTCCTTCGTCGCGTTCCGGTGGACGAACGTTTTTGCCGGTTCGCGGCGACGACCCGGTATGGTAACGGACCGCACCGGGGCGGACCTGTTCGTCGAGACGCTCGAATCCTACGGCGTCGACCACGTGTTCGGCAACCCCGGCACGACCGAGCTGCCCGTCATGTCGGCCATGGCGGACAGCGACCTCGAGTACGTGCTCGCGGCCCACGAGGACGTCGCGGTCGGCATGGCGGCGGGGTACGCGAGCACCCGTCGCTACCGCGCCGACGAGCTGTCGGGCACGCCGGCCGGCGTCGTGAACCTCCACGTCGCGCCGGGGGTCGCCCACGGCCTCGGCAACCTCTACGGCGCGGCCGTCGCTGGCGCACCGCTGGTCGTCACCGCGGGTGCCCACAGCCTCGACTTCCGCCACGAGGAGCCCATCCTCGACGGCGACCTCGAGGCGATGACCGACCAGTTCACCAAGTGGAGCGCGGAGGTGACCGACGTCTCGGCCCTGCCGACGATGCTCCGGCGGGCGTTCCGCGTGGCGACGACGCCGCCGACCGGCCCCGTGTTCCTCGCCCTCCCGCTCGACGTGACGATGGCCGCGACCGACGCCGACCCGGAGCCGCTCGGACCGATACAGAACCCCGGCGCGGGCGACCCGACGGCCGTCGAGCGCGCGGCGGACCTGCTCGTCGACGCGGACGACCCCGTGCTCGTCGTCGGCGACCACGTCCCGCGCCACGGCGCGTGGTCGGAGACCGACCCCGTCGACGCGGCGGTCCGCCTCGCGGAGGCGGCGGGCGCGCGCGTCCACGCAGAGATACTGTCCTGCGAGATGGACTTCCCGACCGACCACGACCAGTGGGTGTCCCACGTTCCGCCGGACGAGGACGTCGCGGCCGCCGTCCTCAACAGCGACACCGTCGTCTTCGCGGGCTGTTCGACCAACACCACCCTCGTCCGTCACGAGCGGGAACTGCTCTCGGCCGACACGACCGTCGTCGACCTGAACGACGAACCGTGGCAGGTGGGGAAGAACCACCCGGCGGACGCCGCCGTCGTCGGCGACCTCGGCCTCGTGATGGACGCCGTCGCCGACCGCGTCGAAGACGGCGTCTCCGACCAGGAACGCACGGAACGACTGGAGCGCGTCGAGCAGTTCAAGACCTTCGCCGGCCAGCGGATGGAAGCGATGGGGGCCGACGAGGCCCCGGACGACCCGCGCGCCTCGAAGGCGGACCTCGTCGACGCGATGCAGGCGGTCGCACCGGACGCCTACGTCGTCGACGAGAGCATCACCAGCAAGTACGCGCTGCTGACGCGCTGGGACTTCGACCGCGAGGCGTACCTCTCGAACAAGGGCGGCGGACTGGGGTACGGCCTGCCCGCTGCCGTCGGCGCGGCGATGGCCGAGCGCGAGCGCGACGACTCCCGCGACGTCGTCGGCTTCGTCGGCGACGGCTCCTACCTCTACTACCCGCAGACGCTGTACTCCGCCGCGCGCTACGACGTCGACCTCACCGTCGTCGTGCCGGACAACCGCAACTACCGCATCCTGAAGGACAACACCCTCGACCTCATGGGCGGTGAGGAAGACGACCACGAGTTCGTCGGCATGGACTTCGACCCGCCGGTCGACATCCCCACGAACGCCGAGAGCCACGGCGCGAGCGGCCACCTGGCGGAGACCCACGACGAGGTCGAGGATGCGCTGACGACCGCGCTCGACGAGGACGGCCCGAGCGTCGTCGACGTCCTCGTCCACGACTAGCAGCAGTCCCAGGTTTGGCCGCTATGTTGCAGTTCCGCAATCAGCCATCAGATAGTCGTGTTGATGCCTTGCCGGACGACGTCGACGTGAAAGTCGTATCGGGGTCAGGGCCGCGGTCTGTGGCCATCAGTCGGCAACTCTGGTCCTGGAGAAATAGTCGATTCGACGTGCAACACAGCAGCCAAATTCGGCGACTACTGCTAGACTATTCGTCGACGACGTCGTCCCCCACGCGTCCGCCGTCGACCGTCTCGGGGAACACCTTCCCCGGATTCAGCGTGTCCTCCGGGTCCAGCGCATGCTTCACCCGGCGCATCGCGTCGACGGTCGCCGCGCCGTGCTCCGCGACCAGGTACTCGCGTTTCCCCCGGCCGATGCCGTGCTCGCCGGTCGCGGTGCCGCCGAGTTCGATGGCTCGCTCCACGACGTCGTCCTGCGTTCGCTCGCCGCGCGCGACGTGGTCGGGGTCGGTCTCGTCGACCAGCACCGAGAAGTGGAGGTTGCCGTCGCCGGCGTGCCCGAAGCAGGGGACGAGCAGGTCGCGCTCGTCGGCGAGGTCGGTCACGTACTGCACCATCTCGGGGTAGGCGCTGATGGGGACCGTCACGTCGCCGGGGTGGAGCGGCGTCAGGTCCGGGTCGTAGGACTGGACGGCGAAGGCGAGGTCGCGCCGCGCCTGCCAGAGGTCGTCCATCGCGTCCTCGTCGACGACGTCGAACCGCTCGACGTCGTGGCTCTCGAACACCGAGCGACAGAACGCGACCTCCTCCTCGACGCCGTGGTTGGCGTGGAACTTCAGGAACACCGTCGGCGCGTCCGGCAGGTCCGTCCCCGTGTAGGCGTTGGCCATCGTCGCGCTCGTCGCGTCCACCAGTTCGATGGTCGCGACGTCGACCCCGGAGCGCACGGCGTCCGCGACGGCCGCGGTCGCGTCGTCGAGCGACGGAAACAATGCGCGCCCGCCGCGGACCTGCTCGGGTCGCCCCGCCAGTTCCAGCGTCGCCCTGGTGACGACCGCCAGCGTTCCCTCGCTCCCTACCAGGAACTCTTTCAGGTTGTAGCCGCTGGAGGTCTTGACCGCCCTGCTCCCTGCCGTTATCACCGACCCGTCAGCGAGGACGGCCTCCAGTTCGAGCACCCAGTCGGCCACCTCGCCGTACTTCACGGTCTGCATCCCGCTGGCGTCGTTGGCGATCATGCCGCCGACGGTCGAGATGTCGCCCGAGGAAGGCAGCGGCGGGAAGAACAGCCCCTCGCTCGCGACGGCGTCGTCGACCTCGGTGCCCATCACGCCCGGTTCGACGTCGACCTGGAAGTCCTCGGGCCGCACGTCGAGGACCGCGTCCATCCGCGTCACGTCGAGGCTGATGCCGCCGCGGGCGGGCGTGGCGTTGCCCTCCAGGCTCGTCCCCGCCGCGTACGGCGTGACCGGGACGCCGCGCTCGTTCGCCGCCGCGAGCACCGCCGACACGTCCGCGGTCGACTCCGGCCAGACGACGGCGTCGGGCCGGACAGCCTCGTCGTCCGGCGTCCCCCAGTCCGCGGCGTGGCCGTCGCGGTGGGAGTCGCCGACGGAGAACTGGTCGTCGTCGAGCAGGTCGCCGAGGAACGACGTGTCGTACGCCATGCGTTAGCACTGTTCTCGCCGTGGCATAAAACCAGGGTGCAGTTGGGGACGACGGGGAGCGACGGGCACGATGGGGTCCCGCTGCTGCCATCCCCAGTGTTGCTACTCTGTCGGGGCCGTGCTGAATGGATAGCGGGAATCTCGAACAGTCCAGCGTTCGGGTGGATGGGTCACTCGATACGGTTCTCTTTCTGCTCTCGCCTGGACCACGTCTGGCCTGGCATGGTCGCAGCGTCTCGTCAACCCGAGCGTCGGCCACTGACACGACAGAAGTCGACGCCTCCTCCTGTTGACGACGCCAGTAAGCGACGTATTGGAACCCTCCAATTACATAATGGAAAAGATTTATTACGTAGTGTCAAACATCTCTGACACACATGGTCGTCCTCAAACGAGACGTCCCTATCGTGGTCATGGTCGTCGGAATGGTCGCGTCGACTGCCGGTGCCGACCTGGTGTCGTCCCAGGAGCTCGCGCTCGGGCTCGCAGTCGGTGGCTCGATCGTCACCTGGGGGACCCTGTTCGCGGCGGGCGTGTTCCTCGACGACAGGATATGGGGCCGCCTGCTCAGCGACGAACGGATGAACCGGATCACTCATCGGTCGGGTGCCGCTGCGTGGCTGTTGATGCTGGGCGTGTCGTCCTCGCTGATGGTCTCGCTTCCCCGGTACGGCGGCACGGTTTCTGCCAAGGACGCCCTGATGGCAGTGCAGACGGTCGGAATCGTCGCATTCGTCGGTGCGATGGCGTACAACAGTCGGACGATCTGACCCACCATGGAGAACAACCTGAAAGTCTGGCGCGCGAAGGCCGACGTCACGCAGGAGGAGTTAGCGAAGGAACTCGACGTCGCACGACAGACGATCAACGCGATCGAGCGCGGTCGCTACGACCCCTCGCTCGAACTCGCGTTCAAGCTCGCACGTTACTTCGACTGTGCGATAGAGGACATCTTCACGTACGAACCAGACGACGAGGACTGATCCAGGAGTACACACATGACAGACACTTCAGTGCCGAAAGTCGACGTCGACGACCGAATCGAAATCGGACTGTCCCTGATAGCGATACTACTCGGTGCCCTGGCCGCATACTTCACAGGCAAGACTGGAGAACCCCAGCCGTTGCTCTGGCTGGGCTGCGCAGGACTCACGCTGTTCGTCCTGTTCTTCACCGAAGCGTAGCCGCGCCCGTTTCATCAGTCGTTCACCGTGCCACCGGAAGGGATTATCCCGCTCGACCACCGAGGGCCGATATGCAGTGGTGCGACCAGCCAACGAGTTCGACCGAGTGCGATGACGGGAGCGCTCCGGACCGAACTCCGACGGAGGACGTGGCGTGACCGACGACCCCCTTCCGGCCGAACATCTCTCGCCGCTCGCCACGCTCGTCGACGAGGTGCTCGCGGGCGTCGGCTACGAGATGGCGGCCGCCACCGACGCCATCAACGACGCCGTCCCCGGCCACGGCGGTCTGTTCGACCCCGCGACCACCTCGACCGAGTTACGTCGCGCGCTCGAAAGCCTGCTGGCGTCGGACCTCGACCGACCATCCGTCCCCGAACCGACGGGCGACGCGTTCGTCCTCTACGTCGACGGCAGTTCGCGAGGCAACCCCGGCCCCGCAGGTGCAGGCGCTGTCATCGTGGACGCCGACGGGGAGGAACTCGCCCGGCTCGGCCGACCCGTCGGCTCCCGGACGGGGAACAACACTGCCGAGTACGTCGCTCTCCAGCTCGGGCTCTCCGAACTGCTGGCGCGCTACGAGCCACGCCGGCTGGAGGTGCGCATCGATTCGATGACGGTCATCCGGGACGTCTGGGGTGGCGACGAACCGACGGAACCGGGCGTCGAGGCGTACAGCGAGGCCGTCACGGCGTCGCTGTCGAGCGTCCCGGACCACCGGTACACGCACCTGGCCGACAGCGACCCCAACCCCGCCGACGCACTGGCGACGGTGGGAGCCGACATCGCGGCCCTCGGGCCGGGATAGGCGGACATCGCCGCTCACAGTACGACGTCCCGGTCGGGTGCCGAGCCCCAGAAGCGAAGAGAACCCACGTATCGACTCCGCACACACGGTCCGGCACGCCCTTCCCGTCACTCACGACGGCTTTCGACAGCACCGACAGGGTGCGACGGGGGAGGACGCGCCTCAGTCGGGGAGCGCGCCCTCGTCGACGTCGTCGCGGCGGCCGTCGAGTACTGCGAACCGCTCGCCGCGCCGCCGCTCCAGCCACCGGAGCAGGCGCTCGGCCCACCGGAGTTTCTTCGCCTTCACCCGCCCGACGTCGGGGTCGTCGAGATCCCACCCCGGGAAGACGAGTTCGGCCGCGTCGAAGTGGTCCGCGAGGAACGCCGCCCGGTCGCCGTCGGTGAACCCGCCGAAGTTCTCGACCGGGCCGCGCGGGGCCGCCTGCGTCGTCGCCAGCACGTGGTCGTGGTCGAATGTCGGAACGTGCTCGCGGACGCCCCCGAGATTGTCGCCGTGAGCGTGCGCGGCGACCGGCACGCCTCGCTCGGTCAAATAGCGCGCCGTATCGGGGTTCTTGTCGAGGTCGGTCACCATGCAGTCGACCGCGACGCCGGCGTCGAGCAGGACGTCGGCGGCGGTGGAGGCGGCGACCACGACGTCCGCGTCGGCGGCCTGGTCGACCTCTGCAGAGAGAGACGGCCCCGCGCCGGCGACGGCGACCGTCGCACCGTCGATGCTCGCAAGGCGGTCGTGGTCGAACGGCTCGGTGAGGTCGGCGAGGACGTCGCGGCCGCGCTCGTCGGCGGCGCGGTCGAACCCGAAGTCGGCGAGGATGGCCTCGTAGACCGGTTCCCAGGTCGCGAACTCCATGTTACTCCTCGCGCCCGAACGCGTGGCCGATCTTTGCGGCGTCGACAGTCTCCGCGACGTCGTGGGTGCGGACGACGTCCGCGCCGCGCTCGACGGCGAGGGCGGTCGCGGCGAGGCTGGCGGGCAGGCGCTCCTCGGTCGGCCGGTCGACCACGTCGCCGAGGAAGTTCTTGCGGTTGATGGAGACGAGGATGGGCCGGCCGATGTCGCGGAACTCCCCGAGCCGGTGGAACGTCTCGCGGTCGTCGGCGAGCGTCTTCGCCTCGCTCCACCCGCCGAACGCCGGGTCGACGATGGTCTTGTCCGTCAGCGGCTCGCTCGCCAGCGCGTCGTAGATGTCGTCGACGCGCTCGATTGCGCCGGGGCGTTCGAGGTCCGGTGGGCTCGCCATCTTCACGACGGCGGCGTCGCGGGCGCGACACACCTCCGCCATCCCCGGGTCGGCGAACCCGCAGATGTCGTTGACCATGTCGAACCCCCGGTCGAGTGCTGCCGCGGCCACCTCGGCGTACCGCGTCTCGATGGAGAAGACGGCGTCGCCGTCGACGCGCTCGATGGTCTCGACGGCGACGTCGAGCCTGTCCAGTTCCTCCTCGGCGGAGAGCACCTCGAAGCGCTTGTTCGCCGACTCCAGGCCCACGTCGACGATGTCGGCGCCCTCGCCGACGAGCTCCTCGTCGACGTACGCCGCCGCGGCCCCGGGGTCGTCGTAGACGCTCGGGTCGTACGGCGACTCCTCGCTGACGTTCAGGACGCCCATGACGCGCGGCGGGTGGTCCGGCCCGATGCCCAGTCCCGCGGCTGAGACGTTCGTCATGGATGACTCACGGGAGCCCTGGCGTAAAAATCGCCCCGGTCTGCGGTCGCACGGTCCCACGACGCCTTCGCCGCCGTCCGGTCCCGCGTCGCGGCCGCCGTCACCCTTCCAGGTCCTCGAGCCACCCGCGGGTCAGGTCGGCTTCGTCGACGCCGCCGACGTACGGCTTCACGTCGAGCACGGGCGTTCCGTCGACGAGGTCCAGGCCGTTCACGTGGAGGGTCGTCCCGTCCACGTCGTCCAGGCGGACGACCGACTGCGCGATGGGGTTCGGTCGGTGGGGGCTCCGGCTGGCGAACACGCCGACCTCGACGCCGTCGGCGTGCGGCGGGCGCGCGCGAAGATGGGAGTCCTCGATGCCGTCGAGATGTGCGAGCACGACGACGTGGGAGAACTCGTCGAGGCCGTCCAGACCGTCGGCGTACGCTTCGTCGAGTTCGACGCGCGACGCGACGTCGGCGTCGCGGGGCGTCGGTACGTCGTCTGGCGAGCCGTACGGCGAGCGAACGACGCCGATCGGCGCGTAGGTGACGTCCATACACCTCCTCCGGCACGCCGGACAAAGAACGGTCCGCTGGAGGTCGTCGTTGCCGGGAGTCGGGAGCGCCGTCGGAACTGGCGGCCGACTCACCGCCTCGCGCGGAGGTCGTCGACCGACGTCTCCTCGCTCCAGTAGCGGTCGCCCTCGAACTCGACGGGCATCAGTGTGATGTCGAGGTAGTCGTCGAGTTCGTCGGCGGACATCCCGAAGGTGTCGATGACGCCGGGCGAGAGGTAGCGCCGCTCCAGGTCGCCGACGTACGGGAGGTACATCGTCCCGATGCCGTACCCCGGCGTCGCGTAGGCCCGCAACTCGAGTTCGAAGTCGGCGGCGTCGCCGCGCTCGACTGCCGCGCGCAGCGCCACCCCCGTGTTGGTCTGGCAGAGCTCGACGCCGCCGTCGCCGATGGTGATGTAGCGGTAGCCGGTGAGGACCTGGTCGCGGGCGACGGCGACCGCGTCGCGGAGCGTGTACCCGCAGTTGAGCAACCGGGCGAGGATCTGGCCGACCTCCGTCGCGAGGTCGTTGGACACGTCCGAGAGCGTGGCGACGCCGGCGTAGCTCCCCTTCTCGACCAGTGCGGCGGCCTGCTCGTACGACCGACAGGCGTTGAGCAGGAACGCCTCGACGCCGACGTCGTCGAGCGTGCGCGCGTCGAGGACGCCGTCGGGACAGCGGATGCCCTCGTCGTCGACGTGGCCGATGTAGTGGAGGAAGTCGAACGAGGTTCCGAGGAGGTCGGCGAGTTCGTCCGTCGCCAGCCCGTAGTCGATGTCGACGTCGTACTCCAGCAGGTCGCGGAAGCCGTACAGGTCGTTGACGACCCCCTCCGCTTTCATCGCCGGGTCGTTGCAGACGACGCGGATCTCGATGGTCGACTGGTCGGGGACGTCTCGCTCGACCCGCCGCCGGCAGGCGTCCGCGGTCAGCTTGTCGCCGCCGAGCGGGTAGCCGTCGCCCACCCAGGCGTGGCCGCTGGTCTCGACCGGGTCGGTGCGGACGACGTTCTCCGTCGGCGGGTCGTCGTCCGCCGGCCCCCGGTAGAAGTCGGCGAGCGCGCCGGGCGGCGACGTCGACGAGGCCGTCGACGGTTCGTCGGGACAGCGGACGAGCGAGAGGTCCCTCGCGACGAACGGGAGGACGTCCACGTTGTCGGCGACCGGGACGACGTCGGTCGTGAGTGGCCACTCCGGCACGTGCGGTGCCAGCGTCTCGTACGGCACGGAGAGGTACTCCCGCACCTGCGCGGCTATCGGGCGGCCGTAGAGCGCGGCGAAGTCCAGGTCGACGAGCGGCTCGACCTGTTGGCGCTCGTGGAGGTCCACCGCGTAGTACCCCTCCGTCCGCGTCAGACAGTCGAGGAAGACGACCTGGCGGAGCACCCGGTTCACGGTCGCCTCGTACCCGCCAGGCCCGTCGAGCGCGTACTCGAAGTCGCCGGCGACGAGGCGCGGGTCGGTCCCCGGCACGACCGCCGCACCGAGGTAGTACGCGAGCGACGCGGCCGGGTAGACGTGGCCGCGGTCCGCCGGCAGGACGAGTCGCACGTCCGTCGCCGGCCGCTCGACGCCGTCCGGAACGGAGAACGTCTCGCCGCGCTCGACGAGCGGCGGGTGGCCGCGCAGGGTCTGGAACGACCGTTCGCAGTCGGTCGTCTTCAGCGCGGACCCGAGCAGCGAGACGGCGTCCATCGCGTCGCGGACGTCGTCGGTCACCGTGACGGTCCCCGCGGGCCCCTCGTGGAACGACCGCGCGCCGATCCGTACCGTCTCCTCACCATCGAGGTCCACCCTGACCCGGTCGCCCGCGCGCCGCACCGCGTCGCCGCGCTCGACGACGAGGTAGAGCTTCATCGGCGTGCTACTGAGTTCGAGGTAGTGGGCGGCCTCGGGCAGTCGCTGCTCGCCGTCGTTCGGTGAGTAGTCGGCCACGATGTCGCCGGTCCGGTCCCGGACGATGACGTTCACGAGCGAGGGGATGGTCAGCGCCGACGTACGGAACGACACCGCGGCGTCGACGGGGAAGAGGAACTCGTCCGGGTCGGCGGCGCGCGGAGCGATGCGGGACGGCGAGTGGAAGGCGAACCGGACGTTGTCGATGGGGTCGTCGACCAGCACGCCCGACTCGCCCAGCGACTCGAACCGCGGTCGGACGGTGTCGTCGGTCGCGCCGTTCATCGCCCGGCCTCCCCGGCCGCGCGGAACGGGACGTCGGCGAGTCCCATACGTGGAAGATGCGTCCGGTCGAATCCGGTTAAGAATTCTGATGGGTGCTAAATTCAGCCAGTGAAATCCTTCATCTCCTCGTTTATCTCCGCTATCTGCTCGGTCTGGTCCTCTATCTCCTCGGAGATGACGGACGTCTCCTCGCCGATCTGGACGGCGTTCTCGGTGGTCTGGTCGACCATGGCGGCGACCTCCTCGGCGCTGGCGGCCTGCTCGTCGGTTGCCTCGGCGACCTCCTCGATGCCCAGCGTCGCCTCCTCGACCGAATCGCCGATCTCGTCGAGGCGGTTCATCGCCGATTCCACTTCGTCGATACCGCTGTCGATCTTCTCGTTGCTGCGGTCGAGGCTCTCGACCGCGTTCTCGGTGTCGGCCTCGATGCGGTCGACCATCTCCTCGATGTCCGCCGCCTGCTCCTGGGACTCGACCGCCAGGTCCTTGATCTCCTCGGCGACCACCGCGAACCCGTCGCCGGCCTCGCCCGCGCGGGCGGCCTCGATGCTGGCGTTGAGCGCGAGCAGGTTCGTCTGGTCGGCGATGTCGTTTATCACGTCCGTGATGGAACTTATCTCGTCGATGCGCTGCTGGATGGTCTCCATCTCCCGGGTCACCTCGTCGGCGGCCTCGCGGACCTCCTCCATCGTCTCGACGACTTCCCCGGCCGATTCCTGGCCCTCGCGCGCCCGGCGGCGGGCCTGCGTGCTCGCCGAGGAGACCTCCTCGGCCGAGGAGGCGACCTCCTCGACCGCCGCACTCAGGTCCGACACCTCCTCGGCGACGCTCTGCATCCCGGTGGACTGCTCCTCGGCGAGGTCGGTTATCTCCCGGATGCTGCCGGCGATTTCCTCCGAGGAATCGTACAGTTCGAGCAGCGAGTCCTGGATCTCGCTCGCGGCCTCGTCTTCGAGGTCCGTCTCGACGAGGTCCTCGTCCGCGTCGTCCAGGTCGATGTCGTCCTCGAACTCGTCGTCGACGTCGCGATCCACGGCCGGGTCGACGTCCGCGTTCTGGTCGTTCACTAACTCGTCTTCCTCGGCCGCCTGACCTGTCGGTCGAGACATGGGATTGCGGCTTGCGAACACTCGATTAAAAGAATTGTCCCAACGAGGATGCGAACTATAGTTTTTCGATGTACCTGGCGTTAGTTTTCTCGTCGTTAGGATGAACGAACGCTTGAGTATTCGATGAACGACCAACCTCGACTCTCGGCAGTGTGTCGGTCCCCGCGGCCGCGGAGCGGGTCGACGGTGCGGCCTTCGCGGGTCACGTCGCCACCATCCCGTCGAGTCGCAGACGCGCTCTTTTTGTCGCTGGGGTCGATAGCTTGGAGTGATGGGTAAAGTGAGCATCGGGCTTCGCGGCTGGCGGTTCGACGAGGAGGAGGTGTTCACCGAGGACGGCGAGTACCGTCCGATGGACGAGATGTCGGAGGACACCCGCAAGCGACTCGTGCGCCTGACGGCGCTCGTGGGGTCGCCCTGCGACGCGTGCTGGCTGATCCACGGCGACGCCGAGATCCAGAAGTGCAACCCTATCGAGGTGGTGTACGGCGAACCGCACTACGAGGCGGCGGTCTGCCGGGAGCACGAGCGCGACTTCCTCTACTGGTACTTCGAGGAGGGTGGCAAGCAGTACCGCGGTGAGGAGCAACTCCAGGACGAGTTCCACGAGTGGTTCGCCGACGGCGGTCGCGCACCGGAGGGGTACGAGGGCGTCGAGCACGTCGACACCGACCCGGCGGACCTCCCCGAACCGCCGGACCCGGACATGGAGGCGATGAACGTCGACACGGGCGAGCCGAAGGAGGAGATCGACCTCCGGGACGTGGACGTCGACCAGGACTACCCCTCATGAAGCCGGCCGTCGCGGTCGTCGAACCGAAGACGCCGGGCAACGTCGGCACCATCGCGCGTGCGATGAAGAACTTCGGGATGGACGACCTGAAGATCGTCGACCCGCCGGAACTCGACCGCGACAGCGAGGCGTACGGGTTCGCCGGCCAGGCCCGCGAGGACGTCCTCCCGAACTACGACGAGGTGACGTTCGACGAGCTCGTCGCGAACTACCACACCGTCGGGCTGACGGCGACGACGAACGAGGACGCGCGCAAGCACGTCCGTTTCCCGTTCGAGACGCCCGCCGAACTCGCCGACAGCCTCGCCGAGGCGGAGGCAGACGTCGTGCTGATATTCGGTCGCGAGTCCAACGGGCTGACCAACGAGGAACTGGCGCGCGTCGACCAGGTGTGTTCCATCCCGGCGAGCGCGGACTACCCCGCGCTCAACCTGGGGCAGGCGGCGACGGTGACGCTGTACGAACTCCGTGACCTGACCGTCGACGAGACCCAGCACCCCGACGTCGAGCGCGAGCGCGCCGACGAGGCGGCGATCGAAGGGTTCTACGACGGGTTCGCCGACCTGCTCGCGGCTATCGACCACCCTGAGGAGAAACGCGACAAGACGATGCGACTGGTCCGGCGCCTCGTCGGGCGCGCGCACCCGACCGGGCGCGAGATAGCGACGCTGCGCGGCGTTCTCCGGCGTGCCACGGAACGTGCCGAGGCCGCCGACCCGCCGCGGACGCAGTAGGTTCGAACCGGCACGTCGACGAACCTCGACGCATCCCGCGAGGTGTCGGTTCTGGGGGACGAATGCGGCAGTTTACCTGCCGCGAGTGGTGACAGCGATAGATAAAGTATTTAGGGCCAGTCGTGACAACAAGGGAATAGTCATGCTGACCGCCCTCCTCAGCCGCTTCGGTTCCCTGCCGCTCGGGACCCAGTTCACCCTGCTGGTCGCCGTCCCGAGCGTCGCCCTCCTCCTCGTCGGGAAGCGGGTGTTCCTCCCGGAGGAACGCCTCCGGACCCTGTTCGTGGAGTTCCTCCGCACCGACTGGAAGTACCTCGGCGTGGCGTGGGTCGTCACCCAGGGCGTCAACACCCTGGCGCTCCACTTCCACGTGGGCCGGACGTTCACGGGGGTCATCTACGCCATCGAGGGAGCGACGGTGGTCGCCTTCCAGGCCATCGCCTCGACGCCGCTGACGATGTTGTTCACCGTCGTCTACCTCGCGGGCTTCCCGTTCGTCGTGCTGTTCACGTACTTCAAGCTGAAGGCCCACGACGAGGAGGAGGCCCGCCGGTACGCGGTGGCGTACGTCATCCTCGTGCTGACCGCGGTGCCCTTCTTCGTCCTCTTCCCGGTGAAGGTGTCGTCGCTGTACCTGACGACCGTCGAGCCGCTGATGTACGAACTCAGTCCGGCCATCCGCTACGGCATCCACTCGACCGACACGCTCGTGAAGGCGTTCCCGAGCCTCCACACCGGCCTGTCGCTGCTCGCGGCGCTGTACGCCCGCAAGGCCGACACCGCGTACGCCTACACCGTCGGGACGCTGTCGCTCGCCATCGTCTTCTCGACGCTGTACCTCGGCGTCCACTGGCTCACCGACGCCATCTTCGCCATGGTGATGGTCGGCGTCGCGTACTACGTCTCCCAGACGGTCAGCGAACCGCGCTGGTCGGTCGTCTCGCGGGAGGCCGTCGCCGCCGTCCGCCGCACCGCCTCGCGGATGGCCTGACGACCGTACTGGAAGACTCCTTTCTGCGACGCTTACCGGTCCGTTAGCTCGCCGCTCGCGACCACGGACCGTTGTCCGAAAAGCAGCCCCTGCAACTGCGCCCGCTCAGGCGCGTTTCTGGATCTCCTCGCGGAGCAGTTCGCTGACGAGGTCGCCCTCGGCCTGGCCGCCGAGCGCGCCCATGCACTCGCCCATCAGCGCCGAGAACGCGCCCATCCCCTCGGCCTCGACCTGGTCGCCGTTGCGCTCGACGACCTCGACGACGGCCTCGCGGACCTCGTCCTCGGCCGCGGCGCCGAGTCCTTCCGCCTCGACGGCCTCGCTGGCAGTGCGGTCGGGATCCTCCGCGAGCGCGACGAGCAACTCGTCGACGTTGCCCTTCGGCACCTCGCCGTCGGCGGCGAGGTCCAGCGCGTCGAGGAAGTGCTCGTCGGTGAGGTTCTCGACGGGGACGTCGTCGCGCCGAAGCTCCGTGACGGTGCTCTCCAGGGTGCCGGCGGCCAGCGTCGCGTCGACGCCGTTCGCGACGGCCGCCTCGAACAGCGCCATTCGGCGACCGTACGCGACCTGTTCGGCCAGGCCCGCGTCGAGACCGTACTCGTCCTGGTAGCGGTCGACCTTCTCGGTGAGCAGCTCAGGTTCCTCGACCTCCGCGGGGTCGAGGTCGACGGGCGGCACGTCCGTCTCGGGGTACATCCGGGCCGCGCCGGGGAGCGGGCGGAGGTAGCGGGAGGTGCCGTCCTCGTTCGCGCCGCGCGTCTCCTCCGGGACCGCCTCGATGGCGACTTCAGCGCGCTCGGCCGCCGCCTCGATGGCGCTCCGGGCGACGTCCTCGGCCGCGGCGACGATGGCGACGGCGTCGTCCTCGCCCGCGTCGACGGCGTCCCGCAGCGCCGCGACCTCGTCCTCGGTGACGCCGTAGGCGGGGAGTTCGTCCGTGTGGAAGATGCCGCCCGCGCCGTGGCGCTTGGCGTGGTCGGAGAGTTCGGTGCCGAGGCGGCGGTCGGGCTGTATCTCGCGGCCGACGAGACCGTCGAAGCCGTAGAGCGGGACCGCGGTGACCGCGCCGCCGTCGTCGAGCGCGCCGCGGACGACGCCCGAGTCGGTGTTCTCGAAGACGGCCGTGACGTCCTGGACCTCGCCGACCTCGGCGTCGCGGTCCTGGAGTTCGTCGCGGACGGCGAGCAGTTCGACCTGGCGCTCGACCTCGTTGCGGACCAGGTCGTCGATGTCGTCGAGGCTCTGGACGCCCTTCATCTCGACGCGCGCTCCGTCCGCGATGGAGACGTTGACGTCCTGGCGGATGGTGCCGAGGCCGCGCTTGACCTCGCCCGTCGAGCGCAGCAGCATGCCGATGCGCTCGGCGGCCTCGCGGGCCTGTTCCGGCGTGCTGATGTCGGGCTTCGTGCCGATCTCGACCAGCGGGATGCCGAGGCGGTCGAGGCTGTACTGGACGCCGTCCTCGCGCTCCTCGACGCGCTGGGCGCTCTCCTCCTCCAGCATCAGGTCCTCGACGCCGACGGGACCCTCGCTCGTCTCGATGGCCCCGTCGCGGGCGACCAGCGTCGAGCGCTGGAACCCGGAGGTGTTGGAGCCGTCGACGACGATCTTCCGCATGACGTGGGCCTGGTCGACGACGTCCATGTCGAGCAGTTGTGCGATCTCGAGCACGACCTCGCGGGCCTCGTCGTCGAGGCGGTGCGGCGGTTCGTCGTCCTCCTCGACGAGGCAGGTGGTGTCGTAGGCGAGGTACTCGAACTCGCGGTCGATCTGGCTCTCCTCCAGCGCCGCCTCGTCGATCTCCCCGAGTTCGCTCCGGGTCGGGTGCAGGTAGCGGGCGAACGACCGCTCGGCGTCTTCGGGGTCGCGCAGTTCGGTCGGACACTGGCAGAACAGTTTCGTCTCGGTGTCCAGTTGCTGGTGGATCTCCAGCCCGGCCACGAGCCCCAGGTCCTCGTAGTCGTACTCGCTCATTGGTCGCTTCTGTGTCGCCGAAGGGTAAAAAACCGTCCAGTTCGCCGCGGGTTACCTGGCGTACAGCTTCGACCCGACGAGCGACGCGAGGGGGACGTCGTCCGCCGGCGAGACGGCGAGGTACGGTCGCTCGACGGGCCCGAACACGTCGACGACGCGGCCGACGTCGTCCAGTTGCTCGTCGACCACCGCGGTGCCGAGGTCCGGGTACTCCTCGCCAGGGGAGCGGACGATGGCGAGCCCCTGCGCCGTCCGGGTCACGTCGCCGAGTTTCCGCATCAGTCGCGCAGCGCCGCCACGTACGCGGCTACTGCCTGGATTAGGTCGTTCTTCGACGAGTCGTCGGCGTTCTTCACCAGCACGCGCCCGCGCTCGTTCCAGCCCTCGCGGGAGTACGCCTTGTCGCGTTCGATGACGGCGTCGTAGCCGACCTGCTGGACCGCCTGCGCTATCTCGTCGACCGTCGGCTCCTCGACGGCGACGTCTTCGGGGACCCGCCGCCCGTCGCTGCGGGAGAGGTCCGCGTCGACGTAGGCGGGCCAGATGACTTTCTCGACCATACCCGAAGTCGACGGCGTGGCGTTAAACGCCTTTTCCTGTCGGGTCGCACGGCGAGCAACGATGCCCTGCGGGGCGCGCAAGCCGTCCGAACTGCCCGCCCGGCGCGAGCGGTAGCTTTCAAACCCCCTGGTTCCCTACCGTTCAGGCATGGGTAACGCTGCACTCCGGGAACTCGCGGTCATCGAGGAGGTGGCCTTCGACGACCTCGACGGCTCGCTCGTCGCGGTCGACGCGCACAACTGGCTCTACAAGTACCTCACGACGACGGTGAAGTGGACCAGAGACGAGGTGTACACGACCGCTGACGGCACCGAGGTCGCCAACCTCGTCGGCGTCGTCCAGGGGCTGCCGAAGTTCTTCGAGCACGACCTGACGCCCGTGTTCGTCTTCGACGGCGCGGTGACCGAACTCAAGAGCGACGAGATCGAGAGCCGCCGCGAGGCGCGCGAGAAGCGCGAGGAGCGCCTGGAAGCGGCCCGCGAGCGCGGCGACGAACTGGAGGTGGCCCGCCTGGACGCCCACACCCAGCGGCTGACCGACGTCATCCAGGAGACGACGCGCGACCTGCTCGACCTGCTGGACGTGCCGTACGTCGAGGCGCCGGCGGAAGGGGAGGCGCAGGCCGCCCACATGGCCGCGACGGGTGCCGTCGACTACGCCGGCACCGAGGACTACGACGCGCTGCTGTTCGGCGCGCCGCTGACGCTCCGCCAGCTCACGAGCAAGGGGAACCCCGAATTGATGGACCTCGACGCGACGCTGACCGAGCACGACATCAGCCGGGAACAGCTGGTCGACGCCGCCATCCTCTGTGGCACCGACTTCAACGAGGGCGTCTCCGGCGTCGGCCCCAAGACCGCGCTGAAGGACGTCCGGGAGCACGGCGACCTCCACGCCGTTCTCGAAGCGCGCGGCGAGACCATCGACCAGGCCGAGCGCCTTCGCCAGCTCTTTCTCGACCCGGACGTCACCGACGACGTCGCCTTCGACGCCGAGATGGAGCCGGACGTCGACGCGGCGCGCGAGTACGTGACCGACGAGTGGGAGGTGGACCCCGACGAGGTCGAGCGCGGGTTCGAGCGCATCGAGGACGCCGTCGTCCAGACGGGCCTCGACAGGTGGACCTAGAGGTACCGGAGCCCGTCGAACAGCGCGAACCCGAGCACCATCACCCCGACGCCGCCCGCCCGGTGGAGCCAGACGTACCAGTCGTGGGGCTCGGCGGAGCTTTGCCGCATCCCGACGAGGTCGAAGAACGTCTCGACGGCGATGAACGTCCGCGCGACGAGGAAGCCGACCGTCCCGACGCCGACGACGAGGAGTCCGAGGAGGACGTTCGGCATCGCCGTCGGGTAGGCGAACGGGCCGACGACCACCGCGGACCCGAACGCGGCGAGGGTCGGGACGCCGGCGATGACTGCCGCACTACCCCGGGAGACGTCGCGGACGCCCCGGAGCGCGCCGGCGAGCACGAACGCCTGCCACGCCAGCGTCGCGGCGAACAGCGCGAGGAAGGCCGTCGAGTCGGTGACCGTCGCTGCGTCCCGTGCGGCCGTTCGCAGCGCGTCGACGGTCGTCGGATGCGACCAGCCCTCGACGACCCCCGAGACTGCAAGCGGGCGGGCGAGATAGCGGAGCGACGCGGGCGAGACGCCCCACGCCGTGACGACCAGCAACTCACCGAACTGCTCGACTGTCTCGCCGTCCGGTCGTCCGGCCTCGCCGGTGACGAGCGCGAACAGCGCCGCGAGGAGCACCCACACCGCGAACGGCGTGAGCAGCGCCTGCGGGACGCCGGCGTTCACCGCATTGCGGGCGACCCGGTCGAGTCGTTTCTCGATGGTCCCGGGGCGGTCGCAGTCGGCGGGCGGGTCGTCGTCGCCGAAGTAGCCCTCGCAGATGGCGTCCGGCGGTCGTGCGGGGTTGTCGACGGTCGCCGTCCCGGAGACCGATTCGCCGACGACGCCCGCGGTCTGTGCGACCCCGTAGGCGTTGGCCGCGCCGGCGAGCATCACCAGAAGGAGCGCGACGCCGAGCGACGGCGTCCAGTCGCCGAACGTCGCCGCCGGCCTGACGAACGCGCGGAGTTGCGGTGGGATGGAGGGCATCGTTCGGCGGTTATGATGCGAGAAATTAAATCCCGCGATGTCGCCGGAGCCGAAGGACTGAGGGGTGGCGACGAGCAACGACCGGGCATGGGAGACGACCGGCAGCTGCGACCGGACGACGTCGAGGAGTCGATGAGCGTCAGGCTCGCGTGGTCGGCCCGCGGCGGGTCGGGGCCCACCAGCGAGGCCGACGGCGAGGTGACCCGCGTCTGGCGGCCCGAGGACGACGTCCGGGAGTTCACGGTGGCGGTCGACGACGACGTCGACGTCGACGTGTACGCCGACTACCGCCAGCCGACGGTCGAGCGGGTCGTCGACGACGGGGACGGCGACCCCGACTCGAAGACGGTCGGGCGACTTGACGACGTCACTCGGCTCGACTGAACGGGTGGGACCCGTCTGTTTTTGGTCGTCGCGGGGATACGGTCCGCCATGGACGCGAACGACGTCGAACAGCTCATCGAGTCGGGCATCGAGGACGCCGAGGCGACCGTCACCCAGCCGCGCGGCGTGGACGACGAGGACCACCTGGCCGCGACGGTCGTCTCGCCGGCGTTCGAGGGCGAGACGCTCGTCGACCAGCACCAGCTCGTGTACGACGCGCTGGGCGAGCACATGACGACCGACATCCACGCCCTGGAGCTGAAGACCTACACGCCGGAGGAGTACGAGGAACGGTAGCGCGACGGGGTCGAGTCACCAACCTATAACTGACAGACCGCCGACTGATTTCGGTATGCAACCCCTCCATCCAACGGTCCGCACCGTCTGGTCTGTCGCGTCGGTCGTCGTCGCGACGGTCCTCGGCGTGGCGGTCGCGATACTGGACCGGAACGTCCTCCACGTCGGAACGTGGCTCCCCGTCCTCCTCGCCGTCGGCGTCGCCGTTGGCGGCGTGGGACTCGCCTTCCTCCGGTACCGGGTCTGGCGGTACGAGGTCCAGGAGGACGCGCTATACCTCGAACGCGGCGTCGTCAAGCGGGTAGAGAGCAGCGTTCCGTACGTGCGCGTCCAGCACGTCGACACCCAGCACGGCCCGGTCGAACGCGCGTTCGGCCTGGCGAGCGTCGTCGTCTACACCGCAGGGTCGCGCGGCGCAGACGTGACCGTCCCCGGACTGCCGCCGGACCGGGCGCGAGCGCTTCGCGACCGGCTTCGAACGCTCGCGACTGCGAGCGAACCGGAGGACGGCGTATGAAGCGACGGCATCCCGTCACCGCCGTCTTTCGTTCGGTCGGGCACGCGATCCAGTTCGGCGGCGTCGGGTTCTTCGCCGGGTCGATGTTCTCTCTCGTGAACCTCGTCGGCGTGGACACGGTGCTGGTCCTGTTTCCGCTCGGGGCTGTCACCGGGATCGGCTACGGGCTGGCGGCGTACTACCGGTTCGAGTACGAACTCACCGACGCGCACCTCGTCATCCACTCCGGCGTCCTGGCCCGACGCGAGCGCGAGATACCGTTCCGTCGCGTCCAGAACGTGGACGTGACGCGCGACCTGCTCGACCGGGCACTCGGCCTCGCGAGCGTCGGCGTCGAGACGGCGGGCGGCGGCGCGACGGAAGCGACCCTCGAATTCGTGTCGCGGAGCGAGGCCGAACGGATCCAGGCCGCGGTGCGGTCGGTCGGCGACGACCCCCCCGACACCGCGTCGCCGGACTCTCCGACGGCGCGTGACGACAAACGATCGCTCCTGTTCGAACTCTCACTTTCGGAGCTGGCGCTGTTCTCGCTGGGGTCCGTGCGCGTCGTCTGGGTCGTCCTGACGCTGTCAGCGGTCCCGCTGCTCGGCGACGCCCTCGCTCGGCGACTGGTCTCGGTCGCCCGGCCGTTCGGCGGTCCGCCGGCGCTCGCGCTCGACGCTCTCACCCCCGACTCCGCGCTCGTGCTGCTGGTCGTCGCCGCCCCCCCGACCGCCGCCGCGGGATGGGTCGTCGGGACGCTGTACGCGTTCGCGGGCTACTACGACTTCACGCTCGGCCGGTCCAGCGACGACCTGCTATACGCCCGCGGCCTGCTCCAGCGCTACAGCGGCTCAATCCCACTCGACAAGGTCCAGCGACTCACGGTCACCGAGAACGTCGTCCACCGCGCGCTGGGGTACGCCGGCCTTCGCGTCGAGACTGCGGGATACAGCCAGGCCGACGCGGACGACCGGGACGTCGCGGTGCCGCTGGCGTCGCGCGAACGAACGCTGTCGGTCGCCCGGCGACTCGAAGCGTTCGGAGAGCCGTCGTTCCGGGGACTGCCCGCCCGCGCGAGGCGACGGTACGTCGTCCGGTACGCCCTCGCCGTCCTCGCCCTCGCCGCCGTCTGCTACGCCGTCGCGGTGACCGTCGGCGGGTTCGAGTACTGGTATCTCCCGCTCGCGCTCGCCCCCGTCGTCCCGGTCGCGGCTCACTGCAAGTGGGCCAGTCGGGGCTACGCCGTCGGCGATCGACACGTTCTCGTTCGGACGGGATTCTGGCGACGGACGACACACGTCGTCCCGTTCTACCGGCTCCAGACCGCGATAACCGGGCAAACGATCTTCCAGCGGCGACTCGGGCTGGCGTCGGTGACCGCCGACACGGCCAGTTCGTCACTGCTGTTCGACAGGAGCGCCACCGTTCACGACGTCGACGAAGACGAGGCCCGCCGGCTCCACCGGCTGTTCAGGGCGGAACTGCAGAACGCGGTCGGAGCGGAAGAGACCGATACCCCGGCCGCGCCGTCACAGGCTCGGGGTCGACATCTCGGTGGCGTCTAGGTCCCGATTCTTGAGCGCCTCGCCCGTCTCTGCGTCGAAGAGGTGGATGGCGTCCTCGGGGATGCGCGCGACGACCGATTCGCCGGCGTCGACGGCCTGCATCCCGCCGACGGTGGCGACGAACGTCCGCGCCTCCTCGTCGGCGGCGTCGCCGAACGTCAGGTAGACGTTGTTCTCGTTGCCCATCGGTTCGACCACGTCGACCGTCGTCCGGAAGTCGTGGTCGCCGTCCGCGCTGCCGACGAGTTCGACGTCCTCGGGGCGGACGCCGAGCGTCACGCGGTCGGCGTCGCCGAGGGCGTCGGCCGACTCCGCGGAGAGGCGATACTCGAAGTCGTCGCCGGCGAGCAGGTCGCCGTCCCGGCGCATCTCGAAGAAGTTCATCGACGGCTCGCCGATGAAGCCGGCGACGAAGCGGTTCGCGGGCTGGTGGTAACACTGAAGCGGCGTGCCGACCTGCTGGAGTTCGCCGTCGTCGAGGATGGCGATGCGGTCGCCCATCGTCATCGCCTCCGTCTGGTCGTGGGTGACGTAGACGGTGGTGACGTCGAGGTCCTCCTGGAGGCGCTGGAGCTCCGTGCGCATCTGCGACCGGAGCTTCGCGTCCAGGTTCGAGAGCGGTTCGTCCATCAGGAACACCTCGGGGTCGCGGACGATGGCGCGGCCGAGCGCCACCCGCTGCTGCTGGCCGCCCGACAGCTCGCCGGGCTTGCGGTCCAGCAGGTCGCCGATGCCCATCATCTCTGCAGTCTCCTCGACGCGCCGGTCCATCTCGTCGTCCGGCAGGTCCGTCGACTCCTCCAGGCCGAAACGCATGTTCTCCCGCACGGTCATGTGAGGGTAGAGCGCGTACGACTGGAACACCATCGCGATGTCGCGCATCGTCGGTGGCTGGTCGTCGATGGCCTCGCCGTCGAGGCGGATCTCGCCGCGCGAGACGGTCTCCAGTCCCGCGATCATCCGGAGCGTGGTCGACTTTCCGCAGCCCGAGGGACCGACGAGGACGAGGAACTCGCCGTCGCCGATGTCGACGTTCGCGTCGTCGACCGCGACGATGCGGTCGCCGTCGTCGTCGAAGTGCTTCGTGACTCCGTCGAGCGTGAGTTCGGCCATTATGCTATCCTCCGTCGTTGCGTGGTGTGAACGTTGGTTCTCATTGTCCTGCGACACCTTTCGCGAACTTCTCGCCGAACATGACGTACACGATCAGCGTGGGAATCGCCGCCACGAAGGCCCCGGCCATCTGGAGGCTGTACGACTGGATGATGCCCCCGCTGAGGTTCGTCAGCGCGACGGTCACGGGCTCCGCCGCCCCGGCGCCGCCGGGGAGGATGACCAGCGCGAACAGCAGGTCGTTCCAGATCTGGGTGAACTGGTAGATGAGCGTCACCGCGAACATCGGTTTCGAGAGCGGCAACACGATGTTCCGGTAGATGCTGAACAGGTTCGCGCCGTCGAGGCGCGCGGCCTCCAGCATCTCCTCGGAGAAGTTCCGGTAGTACGACCGGAACAGCAGGAACGTGATCGGGATGCCGTACGCGACGTGGGTGACGATGAGGTTCAGGATGACCGCGTAGTGTTCGCGCATGAACGGCAGCCCCCACAGCGGCGACAGCAGCGACTGCGTGTCGACGATGGCGAACAGCCGCGACAGCGGCACCAGCACCGCCTGGTAGGGGATGAAGATGCCCGCGACGAACAGCGCGACGATGGGCATCTGGTACTTCCAGTCGACGTTCGTCAGCCCGAACGCCGCGAGGCTGCCGAGCAGCGCCGACAGTATCGTCGCGGGAATGGCGAGCATGAGGCTGTTGACGAGGCCGTGGAGCAGCGCGTCGAAGGCGGTCAGCCACGGCTGGACGGTGAACCCGCCTGGCCCCGGCGGCGCGAACGGGACGGTCCTGTTGAACGAGCTCGCCGTCTTGAACGCCGTCATGATGCCGGCCTCCAGCGGTGCGAGGTAGAAGCCGGCGAGCGAGGCCAGCACCGCGTACAGTGCGATGCGGCGGTTGCTCGTCTCCCGGAGCGTCGCCGCGACGCTGCTGATGCGCGAGCTGTCGCCGGTCTCCGGTTCCGGCGCGGCGGGCGGCCCGCTCATAGTTCACCCCGCCGGTACTCGCTGTAGAGGTACGGCGTCACGACCGCCAGCGCCATCAGGAACAGGACGAGCGCGATGGCGGACCCGTACGCCCAGTTGTTCGACCCGAACGCTTCCCGGTACATCATCGTCGCGAGGATGTCGGCCGCGGGTCCGGGGTTGTCGCCGAACATGACGTACAGGAAGTCGAACGCCTTCAGCGCGAACACCATCAGCACGACGGCGGCGCTCACCGTCGAGGCCCGCAGTTGCGGGACGATGACGCGCCAGTACATCCGGAGCGTGTTCGCGCCGTCGACGCGCGCCGCCTCGTAGTGATCGGTCGGGATGGCGCGGAGGCCAGCGAGGTAGACGACCATGGCGTACCCGCTGAACTGCCAGATGAGCGCGAAGACGACCGCCGCGAGCTTCAGGTCGGGGTTGGAGATCCACTTCATCGCGAGGAAGTCCAGCCCGAGCCGCCGCAGCGTGACGTTGATCATCCCGTTGTTGAAGTTGTACATCCACGCCCAGAACTTCGCGGTGACGACGAACGACAGGCTCATCGGCAGCAGGTAGACGGTCCGGAACGTGTTCTCGAACCGGATGCCCTGGTCGACGAGGATGGCCAGCAGCAGTCCGACGACGAGGCAGACGACCGTGAACGCCACCATCAGGACGATCGTGTTGCGCGCGGCCGTCCAGAACGTCGGGTCGGAGAACGCCTGGCGGTACATATCCAGGTCGAACGCCGACACCTCGTACGTCGGGAGCTGTAGCCCCCCGAAGTCGGTCAGCGAGATGATCAGGTTCCAGCCGATGGCGCCGTAGACGAAGAAGCCCATCAACAGGAACGGCGGCAGCCAGAACGGGAGGCTCTGGACGAACTCGCTGCGGAGCAGCGACGTGTCGAACCCTTCCTCCGCCGGGACGCGCTCCTGTGCCACCTCGCCGCCGTCCGTGCGCACCTCCTCCCGCCCGCGCATCCGACGCAGTTTCTGATATAGTCGCTTCATGTGAAAAATCGTAGTTGACTGGCTTGACTACGCGAAGACCTGGGTGAGGTTGTTGTACGCCTTGTCGACGTTCCAGTCCGACGTGAACGTCTTCATCGCTTCCTCGAACTTCGTCAACTGTTCCGGCGGCATCGCCAGTCCGTGCTGGATGGACGGCGGCTGCGCGCTGGAGTTCTTGAACTCGTCCATCTGCTGGGTGAGGAACGGCCCGAAGGCGTCCTGCGGGACGTCGGTGCGCGGCGGGATGGAGCCCTTCTTCGGGTTGAACCGCTTCTGGGCGTCCACCGAGCCGACGTACTGCAGGAACTTCTTCGTCGCCTCGGGCGTGGGGTTGTTCTTCGGGAACGCGAACGAATCCATGTTGAGCGAGTAGATGCCCTCCGTGCCGGGGAACGGCACGTGGCCCCACTGCTTCTCGAACTCGAAGCCGTCCTCCGAGCGGTACATGCCGGCCGCCCAGTCGCCCTGGTGGAAGAAGGCGGCCTTGCCGTCGATGAGCCGACCGTTGGCCTTCTGCCACGTCAGCGACCCGGCGTCCTCGTTGAACAGTTCCTCGTACTCCTTGACGATGGACAGGGCGTTCCTGACGGCGGCCTCGTTCGCCTCGACCTTGCCGCTGGTGAAGGCGTTGTAGGTGTCGACGCCCGCCTCACCGAGCAGGACCTGTGCCCAGAGCTGGCCGGTCGACCACGCGGACTTGGTCTGGTGGGCCATCCCCACGGCGTCCGTCTGCTCCTCGACCTGCTGCATCGCGGCCACGAGGTCGCTCGGCTTCGAGATGCTGGACGGGTCGACGTCGGCCTCCTCGACGACCTCGACGTTGTAGAAGAGGTTGTTCAGCCGGTGGATGTTCAGCGGAACGGCGTAGAACGAGCCGTTCAGCTTGGCCGCGTTCTTCGGCCCCGCCAGGTAGCTGTCCTTCATGCCGTTGGTCGACCAGACCGAGTCGCCGATGCCGTTCAGCTTGTCGGCCTCGACGAACGGCGTGAGGTTCTTGCCCGGCCACGCTTGCCACGTGCTCGGCGGATTGTTGTTGAGGATGCGCTTCTTGATGACGTTCTTCAGGTTCTGGCCCGCGCCGCCGGAGACGGGATTGGACTTGATGGAGATGTCGGAGTGTTTCTCCTCGAACCCCTCGAACAGGGCCTCGACGGCCTTCGAACCGTCGCCGCCGGTCCACCAGTGCTGGATCTTCAGCGTCGTGCCACCGCTCGAGTCGCCGTCACCGTCACCGGTGGTGGAGGAGGTGGTGGAGGTGTCGCCGTCGCCGCCGCCAGTACAGCCCGCGAGACCGGCGAGGCCGGCCGCGCCGGCGAGGCCGGCTCCTTTCACGTAGGTGCGCCGCGTCAGTTCTTCGTGATTGCCGTCTGTCATAATTTGTCTCACCGGGAGACGTGCCCCAAGTAATGGACGGTGCTACTTAATGATTCTTAAGTTTTATTCAAAGACGAGTGAGTGTCTATCATAGGACAATCGAGAGCGGAACGACAGATATCGGACGACGGCACGACCGTTACACGGGGACCCGGCGTGGACCGTCAACGCCGGACTGACGACAGTCTCGATCAGTCGTGGGAAGGTTCCACGACACCGCCGTCGTCGGTCGCACGGAGCTGTCGAAGCGCCATCACGACGCCGTTCGTCCACCCGAACCCGTACTGGAGCCGGTACTCCCCGTGGTCCAGCGAGTGCGTCCCGTCGCAGACGTCGTACTTCTCCACCATCTCGCCCGTCCGGTCGAACACCGACCGGTTCAGACGGAGCCAGCGGTCGGTTATCTCCGCCGCGAGGCCGTCGTGACCGTAGCGCCGCAGTCCGACGACCGCCATCCAGTGGAGCGGTGCCCAGCCGTTCGGCCGGTCCCACTGTTCGCCCGTCTCGTGGAGCGTCGTCAGCAGTCCGCCGTCGACGAGAAACGCCTCGCGGAGTCGACGGGCGACCGCTGCCGCCCGCTGTTCGGAGGCGACACCGGTGAACAGGGGGACGACGCCCGCGAGCGTCAACCGCTCCGACGGCCGCCCGTCGGTCCAGGCGTAGTCCACGTAGAACTCCGCCTCGTCGTTCCAGCAGACGGCCTCGATGGTCTCGCGGCGACTCGCCGCTGTCGCCTCGTACTGCCGGGCCCGTTCCGGCGCGCCGGCGACGTCGAGCCACTCCGCGAGCGACGACTCCACGCCGTACAGCAGGGCGTTGAGGTCGACCGGAACCAGTTCCGTCGTTCGGATGGTCGAGAGGTCGTCGGGGTCACGGAGCCACCGACTGCTGAAGTCCCAGCCGGACTCGCAGGCGGCCCGGACGTCGCGGTAGAGCCGCTTCTCGTCGGCTTCCGGGACCGAGGCGGCGAGTTCGCGGTCGTGGTCGTACGCCTCCGGTCGCGGAGCGGCAACGTCGTCCCAGTACCGGTTGAGCGTCGTGCCGTCGGGCGTCCGGACGACCCGTCGATGCGTGGCCCACCCGTCGGCGTCCTGGAGTTCGTCGCTGCCGGCCGTCCAGAACTCGTACTCGCGCTCCAGTCGCGGCACGTGTGGCCGTATCGCCGACCAGCCCCGCTCCCGTTCGAGGAGCCGAAGGATACGGTAGAACAGCGGCACCTGCGACCGACTGTTGTAATAGAGGCGGTTGCCCAGCGGGATGAATCCGAACCGGTCGATGAGACTGGTGAAGTTCTCGACCATGTCCTCGATCGGGTCGATGCGGCCCGACGCGGCGAGCCCCTCTGCGATGAAGTAGCTGTCCCAGTAGTACATCTCGCGGAAGCGACCGCCGGGAACGACGTGTGGTTCGGGTAGCGAGATGCGGGTCCCGCAATCCGCGAGGTTGCCGTCGAACGTGCGCGAAAGAGAACTCCAGAGTCGGTCGATGTACTGGTCCAGTCGGTCGACGGCGGATTCGTCGACGTCGACGTCGATCGGTTCAGGAACGTGGAAGTGGGTCTCGACGAACTCCGCCAGGTCGAAGTCGGGGGAGTCCCGCCGCTCGTCGAACCGTTCCTCGATGACGGCGGGGTCCTCGCCGGGGATCGCGTCGGCGAACGTCTTCTGGTCGTCGAACAACCGTTCCTCCTGAACCGTCCGAAACACCGAACGTATCAAGCAGTTAGAACGACTAGGCTCGCGGATATTATCTATCATTGTTGTACCGGTTCACGGAAAATAATATAAATATCTGCCGAGAACCAGAGATGCACTTTCGGGTTACGCCGACGGGACGTCCCCGACGAGCAGAGTGGACCGACCTGCTGAATCGCCGGTCCGGGTGATGGAAGCAACACCTGTCAGTGGCGAGTACAATCGAGTGAACGTAATTCGTCCATTCAGCTGGTCTCCTGATGGAACGGTAGTTCGACCCGTGACGCGTTCGTCCAGTACCGTCCGACCCGAGGAATGATTAATTATAAATGGAGTAAATGAAAACGTTGGACAATATGGCCCGTATTTCGATGCGGAGCGTTACCAAATACTTCGATGGAGGGGACACCGTAGCGAACGACGCCATAGACCTCGAGGTGGACGACGGTGAGTTCCTCGTCCTCCTCGGACCGTCGGGATGCGGGAAGACCACTGCACTCAGGCTCGTCGCAGGACTGGAACGTCCGTCCGAAGGGGAGGTGTACTTCGGCGACAGGAACGTCACCGACAGTTCGCCGAGCGACCGGAACGTGGCGATGGTGTTCCAGAACTACGCGCTCTACCCCCACATGACGGTGCGAGAGAACATCGAGTATCCGTTGAAGATACGGGACGTTCCACCGGAGGAGCGTGACGAGCGCATCGCCGAGACGACCGAACTGCTCCACATCGAGGACCTCGTCGACAAGAAGCCGGAGGAACTGTCGGGCGGGCAACGCCAGCGGACCTCCCTCGCCCGCGCCATCGTCCGCGAACCCGCCGTCTTCCTCCTGGACGAACCGCTCTCGAACCTCGACGCGAAACTGCGCATGGAGATGCGCACGGAGCTGAAACGGCTCCAGGAGGAACTCGACGTCACCACCGTCTACGTCACCCACAACCAGGAGGAGGCGATGAGCATGGGCGACCGCATCGCCGTGATGAACGGGGGAACGATCCGGCAGGTCGCCGAACCGGAGGAACTGTACACGCGCCCGAAGACGGAGTGGGTCGCCCGATTCATCGGGTCGCCACCAATGAACCTCGTCGAGGGCACGCGACGGAACGGGACCGTCGAACTCGCCGACGGGAACTCCGTTCCGGTCGACGTCGACGGTGACCCCGGGCCCGTCTCGCTCGGCGTCCGGCCGGAGGACCTCTCGGTGACAGCCGACTCGTCGGACGACGGGCGGGCGATACGGGGAACCGTCACCATGGTCGAACCGCTCGGTGAGTTCACCATCGTCACCGTGGACGCCGGCGGGAGTTCGATCAGGGCGAAGGTGCCGACGACCGCCATCGAGCGGGGCGACGACGTCCACGTCACCTTCGAGGCGAACGACGCCTACCTGTACGACGAGAGCGGGAACCTCCTGGGCGAGCACGCATGAGCATCCAAGAGTCAATCAGTTCGAACCTCGACGCCGACGTCGACTGGGAGAAGACGAAGGCGATCCTCGTCTTCATGCTCCCGGGACTGGCCCTGTTCGCAGTCTTCTCGGTGTCGCCGATGGCCTACTCCGTCGTCGGGAGCTTCTTCTCGTGGGACGCGTTCGAGATGGGTCGGTTCGTCGGACTGCAGAACTGGGAGCAGACGCTCTCGGACCCGCTCATCATCGACTGGCAGAACCTCGCCGCGTTCGAGTTCCCGATGGGGGCGCTCCCGCAGAACCTCCTGTGGATGGTGATCCACGTCCCGTTGAGCACCGTTCTGGGGCTCGCGCTCGCGCTCCTGTTCGCCGACCTCCGGGGGAAACGCATCCTGCGCTCGATGGTCTTCCTCGGTTTCACTACCCCGACGGTCGTCATCGGACTCGTCCTGCTGTTCATCTACGACCCGCAGGCGGGCATCTTCAACGAACTCCTCCGCGTCGTCGGGATGGAAGGGCAGGTCCGCAACTGGCTCCAGGAACCGCAACTGGCCATCTACGGTCTCATCGCGGGCGGCGTCTGGGTCCAGACCGGCTTCAGCATGCTCCTGTACAGTTCGGCGCTGGCCGGCATCGACCCTGCCCTGCTCGAGTCCGCGCGCATCGACGGCGCCGGTCCAGTCCGGCGGTTCACGGACATCATCTGGCCGCTGGTCAAGCCGGTGACCGCCGTCGTGGTCATCATGGGGATGATCTGGGTCCTCCGCATCTTCGCCATCGTCTACGCCGCCGGTGGTCCGTCCGGCGGTCCGAACCACGTGTACTCGGTGCTCGGCCTCGAGGTGTTCAGGTCGGCGTTCTCGATCCCGATCGAGTACGGGCGAGCGATGGTGGTGGCGCTCATCGAACTGACGCTCGCACTGCCGCTCGCCGCGTACATCGCACGAATGGACTGATACGACATGGACGAGAATCACGCTCCGGTCGATCCACAGTCAGAAGCCGCATCGGACGACGAACGCAATCTTTTGGCGACGGTCCTGAACGACCTCCCGTCGCTCACCCGGACCGCCAGATACGGGGTGGCGATCGCCATCGCAGTGCTCTGGGTCGTGCCGCTGCTCGGCATCGTGATGGCCTCGATTCGGCCACTCTCCGAGATCGTCGACGGCTGGTGGCACGTGCAGGGGATGACCGTCACCTTCTCCAACTACAGCGAGGCGCTGGCGTTCGAGTCGGCCCCGATGGCCCAGGCGTTGCTCAACACCGCCATCGTCACCGTTCCCTCGGTGCTCATCGTGACGCTACTGGGCGCGATGGCCGCCTACCCGTTCTCGCGCTTCGACTTCCCGCTGCGGAAGACGCTGTTCTTCCTGATGATCATGGTGATGGCGGCCCCGCCCGAACTCGTCGCGATGGGGAACTACAACACACTCCGTGAGATCGGGCTGTTCGACACCTACCTCGGACTCATGCTCGTCCACGTCGGCTGGGGGATGGGATGGGTCGTGATGTTCCTGCGGAACTACCTGCTCGGGTTGCCCGAGGAACTCGAGGAGGCGGCACGCATCGATGGCGCGTCTCGCTACCAGATATTCCGGACAATCATCCTCCCGTTCGCGACGCCGGCGCTCGTCTCCGTGGCCGTCATCCAGTTCACCTGGGTCTGGAACTCTTTCTTCTTCCCCATGGTGTTCATGCGGTCCTCGGACTCCTACCTCGCCCCGCAGGTACTGCCGCTGCTGAAGGGCCGCCTGCAGGTCGACTGGGGGCTCGTGGCCGCCGGTTCGGTGATGACCATGGCGGTCCCCATCCTGCTGTTCGTCTTCCTGCAACGGTACTACAAGCGGGGCATGATCGGAGCGGTGGCCGACTGACCCCGTCCGGTCCCCCCGCCGTTCGACGGACAGCGCGTCGAAACCTGTCGAGTCAGCAAGACGACGGGCCGGACCGAGTGGAGGAACGGGGACGCGTCGAGAAGAAGCGCGTGGTCGTCGTCGAGCGGAGAAGGCTTCCGCGGTTCTAGAGCGGGACCACGTTCGCGACGGTCGCGGTGGCGACGACCGCGATCGTCAGCAGCTGGGCGAGGAAGAACGGCTTCGAGGAACTCCAGCCGAAGTAGAGCAGCGCCGCCATCGGGATGGCGGCGATGGCTGCAGGCCAGACCCCTCGGACGAACATGTTCGCGAAGAACCCGATGGTGACCAGGTAGAGGCCGTCCATCCCGAGGGCGACCCGGTTCCGGCGGCGAAACTCCTCGAGATCGAAGCCGTCGGCGATCTGTCGGAGGCGGGAACCGTCGTAGCTCCCGCCGTCGGTTGGAGTTGCTGGCACGGTCACTTATCGAGCGTCTTCTGGTGGGCGGAGTCGAGCGCCGAGACGATGTCGCCGATGTTCTTGTCAGGCGTCGACCAGAAGCCTTTCAGTTGCGCCCAGAACTCCTCCTGGAAGGGGTTACCCAGCGCGTCGTCGAGGTCAGGCACGACGGTCACTTCGTTGGCCATGTCCGGCAGCTTCGACATGACCTCGATCTGGTAGGCGTCGTCCGGAACCTTCGTGTTCGAGGCGATGAAACCGCCCTGCTCGACCCAGGCCTGCTGGCCTTCCTTCGATGCGATCAGTTCGACGGCCTTCCGTGCGGCGTCGGTCTTCTCCGAGTACTTCGGGACGGTGAGCCAGTTCACGCTGGAGGAGATACCCTTCGCGCCCGGGAGGCGGAAGACGCCGAGGTCCGACGGGTCCTTCACCGCCTTCTGGGCGGGCGTGAACGACCCCATGAAGTAGAGGGGCAGGCTGTTCTTCCAGAAGTACTCGTACTGGACGCTGAAGTTACGCGTCTTGCTGAAGTACCCCTTCTGGTGGAGCGACTGGAGCTCCTGGAACGCCGTCTTCACGCGCTCGTCGGTGAACCTGGCGTCGCCGGAGATGAGGTCCTGCTGGAGTTGTGCGCCGTTCTTCTGTCGCATGAAGAACCCTTCCGTGATGTCGCTCAGCGGCCATCCGGTGCCGTTCCCGGACGCGATGGGCGCGTCGACGCCCTCGATGCCCGAGATCGTGTCGAGCAGCGAGAGGAAGTCGTCGTAGCTCTTCGGCTCGGAGAGGTCGTGTTCCTCGAAGAACGACTTCCGGTACCAGAATCCAGGCTTGAGGTCCATCTTGAACGGGACGGCGTAGACCTCACCGTCGACCGTGACCCGGGACGGTTCTACCGCGAAGTTCTTCGGCTTCCAGGCGTCGCCAACCGACGCCAGGTGGCCGTTCTTCGCGTCGGAGTTGATGCGTGCCGGGAACGGCATCACGACGACGTCCGCGGGAGCGACGCCCGACTCGTAGTCCATCAGCGTCCCGGTCAGCAAGCTGTCGGTGGTCCGCGGGTGGTACTCGATCGAGAGTTCGGACTCGCTCTCGACGTGGTCGGTGACCTTCAGGAAGTCCTTCTCCTCGGCGTCCGACCACACGCCCGTGATCTCGATCGTCTCCGACTTGCCACCGTCGTTGCCGTCACTGCCGTCGTTCCCCATGCAACCGGCGAGCCCAGTCGTCGCGACGACGCCACCAGCACCGGCGGATTTGAGTACTTTCCGTCGAGTTAACTTCCGGTTTGATTTACCGTCCGACATTATGTGGTCCATGTCAGAAGGTGTTTACTTATAATTTATGAATTAACTATAGACATAGTGAACGGTATGTAGACGAGGTCGTTCGGCCTTGCACGGGACAGGCTTCCCCCAGGCCCCGGTTCCCGTGTCGTCCCGATACACCTGCAGGTGGACGACGGCCCATATTGCCGCGTTCGCCTCGACGCGTTCCGGAGGGTTTTACGCCCGCTGCCGACCAAGTGCGAACCGGTATGACCGACGACGAGTTCCGCGTCGAGGAGGACAGCCTCGGAGAGATGCAGGTTCCGGCGGACGCCTACTGGGGCGCACAGACCCAGCGCGCGGTGGAGAACTTCCCGATAAGCGGCATCACGTTCGGGCGGCGCTTCGTCCGGGCGCTGGGCATCGTCAAGAAGGCGGCCGCGCAGGCGAACCACGACCTCGGCTTCGTCGACGAGGAGGAGGCCGACGCCATCGTCGAGGCGGCCGACGAGGTCATCGCCGGCGAGCACGACGACCAGTTCCCCGTCGACGTGTTCCAGACCGGCAGCGGGACCTCGTCGAACATGAACGCCAACGAGGTCATCGCCAACCGCGCCGCCGAGATCATGGACGCGGAGGTCGGCGACCGCGTCGTCCACCCCAACGACCACGTCAACTTCGGCCAGTCCTCCAACGACGTCATCCCGACCGCGATGCACGTGGCGTCCCTGGAGGCCGTCGAGAAGGACCTCACCCCCGCGCTCGACACGCTGCGCGGTGCGCTGGAAACGAAAGAAGAGGAGTTCGACGGCGTCGTCAAGACGGGTCGCACGCACCTCCAGGACGCGACGCCGGTCCGGCTCGGCCAGGAGTTCTCGGGCTACCGCACGCAGGTCGAGAAGGGACTCGCGCGCGTCGACTTCGTCCGGGACCACCTGAGCGAACTCGCGCTCGGCGGCACCGCCGTCGGGACCGGTCTGAACACCCATCCTGACTTCCCGGAGCTGGCGGCCGAGTACATCAGCGAGGAGACGGGCATCGAGTTCCGCGAGGCCGACGACCACTTCGAGGCCCAGGCCGCTCACGACGCGATGTCGGAGGCCCACGGCGCGCTGCGGACGGTCGCCGGCTCGCTGAACAAGATCGCGAACGACCTGCGCCTGCTCGCGTCCGGCCCGCGCAACGGGCTCGGCGAACTCGAGCAGCCGGAGAACCAGCCCGGTAGCTCCATCATGCCCGGCAAGATAAACCCGGTCGTCGCCGAGGCGGTCAACCAGGTCCACAAGCAGGTCGTCGGCAACGACGCCGCCGTGGCGGCCGGCGCGGCGGAGGGCCAGATCGACCTGAACCTCTACAAGCCCGTCCTCGCGCACAACTTCCTGCAGTCCGCGGAGTTGCTGTCGAACGCGAGCGAGGTGTTCGCCGAGCGGTTCGTCCTGAAGCTGGAGGCCAACGCCGAGCACTGCGAAGAGGCGGTCGAACAGAGCATGGCGCTCGCCACGGCACTCAACCCCCACATCGGCTACGACAAGGCGAGCGACGCGGCGAAGACCGCGCTGAAGGAGGGCAAGACGGTGAAGGAGGTCGTCGTCGAGAAGGGCTACCTCGACGAGGACGAGGCCGACGCGGTCATCGACCCCGAGAAGATGACCCACCGCGGCATCCTCGGCGACGAGTAACGCCGACCCGCGGCTCCCGTCGTTTCTCGCTTCCGCTCGTGGAGTTCGCGACGCGTTCCGACGCTGCACCGTCGCAGCCCCGCGCCGTCGCGGGCCTGGGGCCGTCGCGACGCCGATGTGGCCACGCATCGTCGGCCGTCGCGGTTACCCCGCCGGCGCAACACCCCGCTGTCGACGAACCCCCGGCGGGAGCCAGGGCGGCAGACCGCGCCCCGCGCGGGTCAGAAGAGGTTGCCGAAGAACGACAGGACGGCGTTCAGCGCGGCGCCGAGCCCGTCCCAGATCTTCTGGAAGAACCCCTTGCTTCCCCCGCTCGGTGCCGTCGTCGTGGAGGACGTCGACGAGGTGGTCGTCCCCGTGTTCTGGTCGCCGGGGTCGCTGCTGGTCGTCGAGGACGTGGTGGTCTTCGACCCCGAGCAGCCGTCCGTCTGGATGGTCACGGGCTTGTTCATCTTCAGCTCCGTCCGCGACGGGTTGTTCACGCTCCCCGAGAGGACCTCCCACTTGTCGACCTTCCCCTCGTAGCTCCCGCCGTCGACGGGCTGGGAGAGCGCGGCCTTCTCGTTGAACGACGGGTGGATCTTGAACTTGAACTCGTCGCCGAGCCCGCGGTAGACGCCGCCGTCCGACCGACCGCCCTGCCACGCCCAGTTGACGACGCTGGTCGCGCTCTTCTCGCCGTCGAAGTCGCGGTTTATCGAGTGGTCCCACGTGTCCCTGTTGGTCGACCCGTCGTAGCTGTCGTCCTTGACGACCCATTCGCCTTTGGCCGGCAGTCCCGTGAGCCGGAACGTGGCCGCTCCACCCACCCCCGTGCCGTCCAGCTTGTCGTGGACGATGACGAGGCTCAGCCCCTTGGGACCCTTGTAGAGGAACATGATGCTGGTGTTCTTCCGCTGCAGGTTCCGGGTGCCGAAGGAGGCGTACTTGAACGACGAGGGATCGGTGTCCGGCGTGCGGTAGTCGTACAGCTGCTTGACGGGAAGTCCCTCGTAGGTGAGGGGCTTCAGCGAGATGCACTTGCCGTCCTGCTTGATGACGATCTGTTTGTCGCCGTTCGACTGTCCGGCTGCGGTCGTCGAGAGACCTCCGAGGGCTAGCGTCGACGCGGCGGTCGCCGAGAGGAACTGGCGGCGGTCGACGGTGACCGACGAATGGGTTCTCTTTGACATGGTGTCCGGCAAAGTAACCGGCCGCACCTCCCTTTGTTCCACGCCGTCTGACGGCGGTCAGTCGCGGCGAACCGAATCGTAGGGTCTCCCTTCCGTCGACGTAGGGGCGCTGTAACGAACGTTCGTCGATGCCGACCCTTTTTGCGGTGGCTGTCCCGTGTCTTCATCATGGAAGCGCTCAACCCTCGCGTTCGTCTCGTCTGGTTCGTGGGGTCGGCGGTCACGGCACTCCTGCTCGGCGGGGTCGTCGTGGCAATCGACCGCTTCGTCGTCGACGTCGGCGTCCAGGTCGCAGCGGCCGTCGGGCTGGTCGTCCTCGTCGGCGGCGTCGCCTACGTCGTCCTGAAGTACCGGTCCTGGCGGTTCGAGATCCGCGACGACGACCTCTACCTCGAACGCGGGGTGTTCACCCGCGTCACGACGGTCGTCCCGTTCGTCCGCGTCCAGCACGTCGACACCCAGCGCGGGCCGATCGAGCGCCTGCTGGGTCTCGGGAGCGTCGTCGTCTACACCGCCGGCTCCCGCGGCGCGGACGTGACCATCCCGGGGCTGACCCCCGAGCGGGCGACCGACATCCAGCGTCGCCTGCGCAGCCTCGCCATCGAGAGCGAGTCCGAGGACGCGGTATGAAGCTCCATCCGCTCTCGCTCCCCTACCGGGCGGTGACGCGGGGCGTGAGCGTCGCGTCGACCCTGCTGTTCGCCGGGCTGGCGCTCGGCGGCGCCGTCGACTTCCTCGACCCCGTCCGCATCGTCGCGCTCGCCGCCGCCGGTCTCCTCGTCGCCGCCGCCTACGAGTCCGCCTACTACCGGCGGTTCGGCTACGAACTCACGGAGAACTCGCTGGACATCGAGTCGGGCGTCCTCTCCAGGCGGCGCCGCGAGATTCCGCTGCGGCGCGTCCAGAACGTCGACATCCGGCGCAACGTCGTCCAGCGCGCGGCCGGCATCGCCGCGGTGAGCCTCGAGACCGCCGGCGGCGGAGAGACGGAGGCGAGCCTCCGGTTCGTGAGCTACGAGGAGGCAAAGCGCCTCCAGAGCGACATCCGCCGGCGCAAGCGCCGCGCGGCGGCCGAGGAGCCAGCGGCGGGCGCGGAGACGGCGGAAGCGACGGCCAGCGGGGTCGAACGGCCGGCGTCGGGCGTCGAGGCCGGCGAACGGATTCCCCCCGGCGCGGCGGAACCGGAGGAAGAGGAGCTGTACGCCATCCAATCCTCGGAACTGGTCCTGCTGTCGGCCATCTCCGTCGAACCGCGCGTCGCCGGCCTCGCCGTCTTCGTCGTCCCGCTGCTGACGCGCGGGGGGACCGGCGTCGACGCGCTGTTCGGCCTCGCCCAGCTGGCGTTCTCCGGGCTCGTCCTGTGGGTGGCGAGCGCGATGGTGACGTTCGCGCGCTACTACGACTTCCGGCTCACGCGCGTGGGCGACGAACTTCGCTACGAGCGCGGCCTGCTCCAGCGCTACGACGGTACCGTCCCGCTGGAGAAGGTCCAGACGGTGACGCTCAAGGAGAACCCGCTGATGCGGGCGGCCGGCTACGCGTCGCTGGCCATCGAGACCGCCGGCTACGCGCCGGGGCAGGGCGGCGACGGCTCGGAGGCGGCCATCCCCATCGCGACCCGCGGGCGCGTGCTCTCGCTCGCGCGCGAGGTGGAGTCGTTCGAGACCCTCGACTTCCGGCGGCCGCCGAAGCGCGCCCGCCGCCGCTACGCGGTCCGGTTCGCGCTCGTCGCGGGCGGCCTGACCGCCGGCGCGTACGCCCTCCACCGGTACACCGACGCGTTCGACCTGTGGTTCGCGGTGGCCGCGCTCGTCGTCCTCGCGCCGGTCGCGGCACACTACCGCTGGAAGCACCGCGGCTACTCGGTGGGAGCGGACCACGTCGTGACGCGCAACGGCTTCTGGCGGCGCTCGACGGTCGTCGTCCCCTACTACCGCGTCCAGACCGTCGTCCAGCAGGCGACGGTGTTCCAGCGTCGCCTCTGGCTCGCGACGGTCGTCGTCGACACCGCGAGTTCAGCTCGCCTCGCTGGTCGGGACGCCCGCGCGGCCGACTTCGACGCCGCGACGGCCGCCGAACTGCGCGAACTGGTCGCCGAGCGGCTACAGACGGACCTCCGGGAGCGCCGGGCGGCGGAGAAAGCGGGGGAGTGACGGTCAGAGGTACGCCGCGAGGCCGAGCGCGTCGACCAGCGGGACGCCGCTCGCCAGCGCGCCGACGAGGTAGCCGCCGATGGCGCCGCCGTTGAGCAGCGGGAGGCCGGCGTGCGCCCGTCCCTTCATCACCATCCACAGCAGGACGAGCAGGCCGCCCAGCGTGCCGACCATCGACGTCAGCGCGGGGAGGTTCAGCGAGTAGCCGGCGACGAGCGGGTCGACCGGCAGGAAGAACGCCGCGCTGGCGACCATGATAGTCGGCATGACGGCGTCGCCGAGACCGATGAAGAACACGTCGCGCTCGGACGGTTCCTGGGCAGGGCTCTCGCTCTCCTCGTCCGCGGCCGCCTCCCCTCCGTCGGCGGACCCGGTCGCGGACGCCGCTTCGTCGTCCTCGGAGACCGCGCCCTCGGGCGTCGCCTGCGCCGTCTCCTCGAGGAACGAGTACGAGAGCGTGAGCGGGATGACGAGCACGACGGGGACCTTCATGTCCATCACGCCCGACGCGAGCGTGAGCATGTGCTCCGTTCCGTAGACGCTGATGGCGTCGTAGACCGCGAGCGCCGACAGGAGGAGGATGGCGGGGAGCAGGCCGAAGCTGATGCCGAACAGGCCGGCCGCGCCCGCACCCATCACGACGCCCGCGGCGTCGATGACGTACCACTCGGGGTAGACGGCCAGCGCCACGGCGACGAGGCCGGCGGCGAGCCAGGCGAGGAGGTTGACCTGCACGCCGTCGACGGTCGGCGTCACGACCGCCGGGACGACGACGCTGAAGACGTACAGCGACAGCATGCCGCTGGTGAGGATGATGACCACGCGGAGGATCCACTCCACGCCGAGCTTCATCACGGCGAGCATCCCAGCGGTGAAGACGAGGATGACGCCGACGTAGACGAGACTGTTGGTGGGGTCCGAGGGGTCCTCGGTGGACTGCAGGCCGGCCGACTCGAACGGCTCGACCAGGGCGAGGGCGCCGAGCTGGACGAGGACGAAGATGAGGACCGTCAGCCCGGCGGCCGCGAGGACGCGCGTACGCTGTTCCATGCCGAGGCGATTGACGTCACAGGTGTTTGAGGCTTCGGTTTCCGCCGAGGGTTCTGCCCCGAACCCAACCCTGATTTCGGCGCGGTCTGAGTGTCGGACATGGCGACTGTCGAGTCGGAATCGGAGGTCGACCACGCCGGGCGCGCGCGGGAGATACTCGGCTTCTCGCGGTGGTGGCAGGTGGTCGCCGCCGCGGTGATGATGGGCCTCATCAGCCCGTACCAGTACGTCTGGTCGTCCATCGAGGGACCGCTGGCGACCAGCCTCGGGGTCCAGGACGCCGCCATCGGGCTGGTGTTCACGGTGTTCGTCGTGTTCCAGGCGGGGTCGCAGTTCCCGGTCGGCTGGTGGCGCGACCGCCACGGCCCCCGGGCCATCACGCTGCTGGCCGGCGTGCTCGCCGGCGGCGGCTACCTCGGACTGGCGTACGCGACCGAGGTGTGGCAGCTCTACCTCCTCTACGCGCTCGGGGCGGTCGGCGTCGGCATCGTCTACACCGTCGCGGTGAACACGGCGCTGAAGTGGTTCCCCGACCGGCGCGGGCTCACCACCGGCCTCGGGACGATGGCGTTCGCGGCCGGGAGCGCGCTCTTCGTCCCCTACGTCCGGGCGAACGCGACGCCCTCGGGCTATCCGGACGTGCTCCGGAACATGGGCCTGCTCATCGGCGTCGGCATCCTCGTCGGCGCGGTCGTGCTACGGGACCCGCCGTCGGGGTGGACCGACCGGACGGTCGAAGACGTGGGGACTGACGATGCGGGTTCGAACGACGGGACGACGGACGACCCAACGGAAGACCGGGCGACGTCGGAGGACGCGACCTCGGACGGCGGGGCGACCATCGGTCGCCGCCAGTACACCTCGACCGAGATGCTTCGGACGTGGCAGTTCTGGGTGATGTACGCCATGTTCGTCGCCGCGAGCGGTGCGGGCCTGATGCTCACCGCGAAGGTCGTCTCGTTCGCGGAGAACCTCGGTCTCGCCGCCGGCATCGCCACCGTCTCCGCGACGGTCCTGCCGCTGTCGAGCGGCGCCGGCCGGCTCGTCGTCGGCCACGTCTCCGACCGGGTCGACCGCGAGCGGGCGATGGCGGCCTCGCTTCTGCTCTGTGGCCTGGGCCTGTTCGCCGTCGTCGAGTTCGCCCGCGCCGACTCGCGGGTGGGATTCGTCGTCGCCGTCGTCGTGGCGACGTTCTTCTGGAGCCCGCAGTACTCGCTGTTCCCGAGCATGGTGGGCGACTACTACGGCCGGCGTCACTCGTCGGCGAACTACGCGGCGCTCTACTCCGCCAAGATGTGGGGCGGCGTGTTCGGCGGTGCGGTCGCCGGCTGGCTCGTCACGGCGACCGACTGGACGACGACGTTCCTGCTCGGCGGCGCGCTCGCCCTCGTCGCCGCCGTCGGCGCGCTGCTGCTGCGTCCCCCGGACGACGCGTAGGCGGTCAGACGTCGGTGTCGGATGGCTGTCGACCCGTTCGTGGAACGCACAGTTTTATCTGCGGAACCGTTCGATTCGTGTACATGAAACTCCGGACGCAGTACATCGTCGCGCTCGCGCTCGCCGTGCTGTCAGCCGCGTTGAGTGCGTACTACTACCCGCAACTGCCGGAGACGATGGCCACCCACTGGAACGCCAGTGGGCAGGTCGACGGTTCGATGCCGAAGTCCCGGGCCGCGTTCCTCGTTCCGGCGATGACCGTCGCCCTCGTGGGCCTGTTCGCGGTCGTCCCGAAGGTCGACCCGCTGGGGGAGAACATCCGGGCGTTCAGCGAGCAGTACGGCCTGTTCGTCGTCCTCTTCGCGGCGTTCATGCTGTACGTCCACTCGCTGATGCTCGCCTGGAACCTCGGCTACCGGTTCGAGCTCACGGCCGTCCTCGCGCCGGCGATCGCGGCGCTGTACTACTACCTCGGGACGCTGATGGACCACGTCGAACGGAACTGGTTCGTCGGCGTCCGGACGCCGTGGACGCTCAGCGACGACACCGTCTGGCGGCGCACGCACGACCGCGCCGGGACGCTGTTCAAACTCGCCGCGGTCGTCACCGTCGCCGGCGCGCTCGTCCCGCGGTACGCCGTCTACTTCATCGCCGCGCCGGCGGTCGCCGTCTCGCTGTACCTCGTCGCCTACTCGTACGTCGAGTACCGACGGACGGCGGCCTAGCGGGCCGCTGCAGCGGCCGCGAGGGTTCGCCACGTCACGAACGCGACGAGTCCGAGTCCACCGACGACCAGGACGAACGTCAGCGGCGCCTGCCCGTGGAAGAACGAGGTCGAGCGCAGGCCCGCGCCGATCAGGGCGGCGACGACCCACGTCGCGCCGCCGACGAGGGCCCCGCTCGGGACGGAGCGACGCGCCCGCGGACCGTACGCGCCGACGACGAGCGACGCGACGACCCAGCCGATCAAGAACGGTGCGACCGTGTCCGCGAAGCGGACGGGGGCACCGACGATGCTCGGATTGTGTTGGAGGAACCCTGCAGCCAGCAGTCCGACCAGCACGACCAGGTCGCCGACCGCGAGCGCCGCGGTGGCCGGCGAACGGACGACCCGTCGAACGCCGATTGCGTTGCTCATACGCCTAGTCCGCACGCGGGGGTTATGGCAGTCTCGATGTTCCCTCGCCGTGGCGACGACGCATCAGCGTCGCGTCTGTCGGTTGCCCGGCGACCGTCGACCGCACGGTCACCTGACGCCCGCGACCGTGTAGTCGAAGTCCCGGTTGCGCACCCGCGGCGTGAGTCCGACGTCGTCGAGTCGCTCGACCAGGTCGTCCGGCGTGAGGAACTCCGAGTCGAAGCCGACGATGCGCTCGCCCCAGACGAGCACCGTGCCGCGCAGCGTCGCCGGGTTGTACTCCCGGACGACGAGCACCCCGCCGGGGCGGAGCACCCGTGCCGCCTCCCCGAGCGCACCGTTCACGTCGGCGACGTGGTGGAGCGCGTCCGAGATGATCGCCGCGTCGACCGACCCGTCGGCGAGCGGGAGGCGGGCGGCGTTTCCGCGGACGCTTTCGAGACCGTTCGAGTGCGCCTGTCGAAGCATCCCGTCCGAGGCGTCGACGACCAGCCGCTCCGGCACGTCGATGGCTCGCACGGCCCGCCCTGTTCCGCCGGCCACGTCGACGACCCGCTCGACCGGGCGGTCGGCCTGCGCGAGCCCCGCTGCGAGGAGGTCGGCGTCCGCGCTTGGCGTGAAACGGTCGTAGAACCGGGCGAAGCGGTCGAAGGGGGCGACGTCGCCAGCGTGGGTCATGCGTGAGGACGCGGGCGCGAGGAACAAAAATCCGGCGAGCGGCGGAGCGGTGGCAAACCCTCTTGGGGCGCGCGACCGAACCTCCGCCGTGGAGTACACGGTCCTGGGCTGGCCGGCGGACGGACCGACCCTTCGGCTCGACCACGAGCGGTTCAGCTACGCCGGCAAGTTCGTGATGTCGAACACGGGGAAAGCGGTCGCCCGCGAGCGCGACGGAACGGAGAGTTCGGCCAGGTCCGACGGCCTGGTCGCGGCGGTCGCGTTCAACGAGGACCGCACCGACGCGGCGACGGCGTGGCTCCGGTACGTGACCGTCCGCGCCGACCGCCGCGGCGAGGGCGTCGGCGCGCGTCTCGCCGCTTTCGCGGCCGAGCGCCTGCACGACCGGGGGTACGAGCGCGTCCGCATCGCCGTCAACAACCCCTTCGCGTTCCACGCGCTCTCCAAGGCGGGCTTCGGCTACACCGGCGAGCGGACGGGCATCGCCGAACTCGTGCTCGAACGGCCCGGCGACCGGTCGACCGCTGCGTACCAGGCCGGACTCGACGAGTTCCGCGACCGCGACCTCTCGGCCGCGGAGACGTCGTTCCTGTCGGCGAAGGCCGGCGAGGCACCGCCAGAACTGGTTGCGTCCCCGCGATAGCGGCAGAGAAAGGCGGACCTACTCGCGACGCGCGAGCAGGGCGACGGCCGCGAGGGCGACGGCGGCGACGCCGACACCGAAGCCGGGCTGACCGCTCGACTCGACCGTCGTCGTGGTCGTGGTCGTGGTCGTGCTCGTCTCCCCGCGGTCAGTCGTCGACGTCGCGGTCGACGTCGCGGTCGTCGTGGTCGTCACGTTCGCCCGCTCGTACGCCTCGGGGTGGAACGTCTTCGCCAGTTTCGTGATGGGGAGGACGATCCGCGGCGCGGGCTGGTTCACGTAGTTCCGGTCCAGCACCACGGTCTGATCGTCCTTCGCCGCCGCGGTGGCGCCGTACTCATCCGGGACCGGACGGTCGGAGTCGAAGACGATCCACTGCGGGTTGCGCTCGACGACGACCTCCTTGCTGATGGACTTGTAGCCGGAGATGCCGGCCTCGGCGGCGACGTTCGTCCCGCCGGCGGCCTCGATTATCTTGTTGATGAACGTCCCCTCGCCGGCGGTGTAGCCGCCGCGCATCGAGTAGAGGACGCGCGGGCTATCCTGGCCCTCGACCGCCTGCTCGACGGTACTGACGCGGTCTTTCATCCAGTCGACCGTCTCGTTCGCGCCGGCGCACTCGCCCGTGAGACGGCCGGTGAGGGTCGTCTTGGCGTAGATGTCTTCGACGGACGTCGCCTCGCCGAACTTGTACACCGTCAGCCCTGCCTCGCGGAGTTTCCGGACGGTCTGGTCCGGGATGATGTTCGGTGCGAGGACGAGGTCGGGGTTCTGGGCGACGACCTTCTCGCGGACGACGGTCGTCATCCCCGAACCGGAGACGTTCGCCTTCGACTCGGCGCCGTCGAGGTACGTCGCGTACTTCGTCACGCCGACGACCTTGTCCTTCGCGCCGATCTCCCACGCGGTCTGGGCCGCGCTCGGCGAGAGGGTGACGATACGCTGCGGTTCCGCGTCGACGGTCACCTCGGTCCCGGTGGCGTCCGTCTTCGTGACCGGGAACGTGCAATCCTGTTCCATCGCGTTCGTCGCGTCGGTCGCCGTGGCTCCCGCGGTGCCCAGCGCACCGGCGGGCGAGAGGACGGCGACGACGAGTATCGTTGCTAGCAGTGTCGCGCGTTTCATGCAAGTTTGGCTGTCACGGCGATTCAATAAATATTTACCTAAAGCAAGTAGAGTTGCGCCCATGCGACGAGGCACGCGGCTCACGCTCTGGTCGGTCGGCCTGCTGGCGGCGCTCGCAGTGACGGCGCTGGTCAGCGCGGTGACCGGCCCCGTCGACGTCGGGTACGTCGCCGTCGGGAAGGTGGTGCTGAGCGCGCTCCCGATGTTCGACTACGACGTCCCGACCACCGCCCGGACCATCGTGATGGTGCTCCGACTCCCGCGCATCGCGCTCGCCGCGGTGGTCGGGTTCGCGCTCGCCACCGCCGGCGTCGTCATGCAGGGGTTCTTCCGCAATCCCATGGCCGACCCCTCCATCATCGGCGTCTCCTCCGGCGCGGCGGTCGGTGCCGTCGCCACCATCGCCTTCTCCGTCAGCGTCCCGCTCTCGTTCTCCGTCAGCGGCCCGCTCGCGTTCTCCGTCAGCATCCCGCTCGCGCTTCCCCTGTTCGCGTTCGTGGGCGCGCTGCTCGCCGCGTTCGGCGTCTACGCGCTCGCGACCGAGAACGGGCGGACGCCGGTCGCCACGCTCCTGCTCGCGGGCGTCGCGGTCCAGACGCTGCTCGGTGCGGTCGTCTCGCTCATGCTGCTGTACAGCGGCGAGAGCCTCCGCCAGGCGGTGTTCTGGCTGATGGGTCACCTGAAGAACGCCTCGTGGTGGGAGGTCGGCGTCGCCCTGCTGCCCACGCTCCTCGGGTTCGTCGTCCTGCAGGCGTACGCGGAGGACCTGAACGTCCTCCTACTCGGCGAGGAGGACGCCCACACCCTCGGCGTCGAGGTCGAACGGACGAAGCGCATCCTGCTCGCCGTCGCCAGCGTCGTCACCGCCGCCGCCGTCGCGATGTCCGGCATCATCGGCTTCGTGGGACTCGTCGTCCCGCACGTGATGCGCCTGCTCGTCGGCCCCGACCACCGCATCCTCCTGCCGACCAGCGCGCTCGCCGGCGCGACCTTCCTCGTGGCGACCGACACCGTCGCCCGCTCGGCCGTCGGCGGTGCGGAGCTCCCCGTCGGCATCGTCACCGCGTTCCTGGGTGCGCCCTTCTTCCTCTACCTCCTCCGCAGCCGGGAGGTGACGGCGCTGTGACCCGAAACTCCGGCGCACAGAGCGGCACGTACCGAACGGACGCCGCGAACGGCGCGACCGACGCAGACGCCGCGACCGCCGTCGCCGTCGAGGACGTCACGGTCAGCCTGGGCGACGCGACGGTCCTCGACGGGGTCGACGCCGAGATCGCCGAGGGGCAGTTCGTCGGCCTCGTCGGCCCGAACGGGGCCGGCAAGACCACCTTGCTCCGGACCGTCGGCGGGACGCTCGCCCCCGAGTCGGGGCGCGTGCTGGTCGACGGCGAGGACGTCCACGCCCTCTCCTCGAAGGCGGCCAGTCGGCGGGTCGCCACCGTGCCCCAGGAGACGACGCTCTCCTTCGAGTTCGACGTGCGCGACGTGGTCGCCATGGGCCGCCACCCCTACCGGTCGCGGTTCGGCGGCGAGGCGGGCGACGGGCGCGCGGCGGTCGAGGACGCGATGGAACGCACCGAGGTCGCGCAGTTCGCCGACCGCTCCATCACCGCGGTCAGCGGCGGCGAGCGCCAGCGCGTCCTGCTCGCCCGCGCGCTGGCCCAGGACGCCCCGGTGCTCCTGCTCGACGAACCCACCGCGAGCCTCGACATCAACCACCAGGTCCGCACGCTGGAGCTCGTCCGCGACCTCGTCGCGTCCGGGAAGACCGTCGTCGCGGCCATCCACGACCTCAACCTCGCGGCTCACTACTGCGACGAACTCCTGCTGCTGTCGGGGGGCGACGTCGTCGCGGCCGGGCCGCCGCCGGACGTGCTCGTCGAGGAGACGCTGCGCGAGGCGTTCGACGCGCGCGCCGTCGTCTCCCGTCACCCCGTCACCGGGTCGACGTACGTCACCGCGCTGCCCGACCGCCCCGACGCCCGCGCCGGTCGCGTCCACGTCATCGGCGGGGGCGGCACCGTCTCGCGGTTCCTCTACCTGCTCTCGGCGGCCGGCTACGAGGTGTCGGTCGGCGTGCTGAACGAGGGCGACTCCGACCTGGAGACGGCGCGCCTGCTCGGCCTCGACGCCGTGACCGAGGAACCGTTCGCACCCATCGACGGCGAGGCGCGCGCAGCCGTCGAGGACCGCATCCGCGAGGCCGACGCCACCGTGCTCGCGGACGTCGAGGTGGGTGCCGGCAACCTCCCGAACCTGGCGGCGGCCCGTGCGGCCGAGTCCGTCGTCGTCGTCGAGGAGCGACCGTTCGACGAGCGCAACTACGCCGGCAGCGAGGCGGTCGCCACCTACGAGGAACTCTGCGAGCGCGGTCGCGTCGTCGAGCCAGAGAACCTGCTGTCGGCGGTCGACGACGTGGTCTGACGGTAGAATCGAGATCCGGACGGCGTCAGTTCAACGGTCCGCGACGGTCCTGCAGCAGTTCGTACAGCAGCATCGCTCCGAAGACGCTCGCGCCGAGCATGATGATGCCGGCGACGCCGCCCTCGACCGACGGCGCGAGGACTGCACCGACCCCGAGGACCGTTCCGGAGACGAGCGCCACCGCGGTCCGCCGCAGGCTCGACATCGCCGCGAACGCCTCGGCGACGCTCGGGTCGACGCCGACCACCTCCGACCAGAGGACGTACGCGGCGATGACGACCAGGCCGACGAACATCGCCACGCTGAGCAACAGTGCGAAGGAGACGAGTTGCATGCGACGGTTCGTTGTCCGAGAACCCGTAACAGCCGCGTATAAGTCTATCGGAGCACAGGTCAGAGAGGATATATGTGTGCCGTGCGGGTCTCCAGTACCCCGAGATGAGAACTTTCGTGAGGGGGTTGGTGACACAGTGATGGGAGGCCAGCCCATCGCCAGAGCCCCTGGCGACGTCGGGATACGTGCGCTCACACCGGCACGGTAGCGCGCCCGAGTCAGGGTGGGCGCATCTACGACGACGTGTTGCAGGCCCTTTGTTATACACCAGCTAAACGCGCCGGCGGTCCGGTTCGACGTCGGTGACCGTTCACGTTGTGTGCTGTCTTTATGACACTCGCGTCCCGTAATCAGACCATGGACATGGTCGACACGAGCGTCGTCGTCGTCGGGAGCGGTTTCGGCGGCCTGTCGACGGCGTGCTATCTCGCCGACGCGGGCGCGGACGTGACGGTGCTGGAGAAGAACGAGCAGCTCGGCGGGCGCGCGAGCCGTCTGGAGGCCGACGGCTTCCGGTTCGACATGGGGCCCTCCTGGTACCTGATGCCCGACGTGTTCGAGCGGTTCTTCGGCCACTTCGACCGCAGCCCGACCGACTACTACGAGCTGACCCACCTCGACCCCCACTACCGCATCTTCTTCAAGGACGGCGACCGGGTGGACGTCCGCCCCGACATGGAGCACAACCGCGCCGTGTTCGAGGAGTACGAGCCGGGCGCCGGCGACGCGCTCGACGACTACCTGCGACGCGCGGAGAAGAACTACGGCGTCGGGATGGAGGAGTTCGTCTACACCGACCGCAACCGGTTCCGGGACTACGTCTCCTGGGACGTGGTGAAGAACGCCCGCGGGCTGAGCCTGCTCGGGTCGATGCAGGACCACGTCGAGAAGTTCTTCGACCACCCCAAGCTCCAGCAGATCATGCAGTACACCCTCGTCTTCCTCGGGGGGTCGCCGCACAACACGCCCGCGCTGTACAACCTGATGAGTCACGTGGATTTCAATCTCGGCGTCCACTACCCTGAGGGCGGCCTCGGCGGCGTCGTCGACGGCATCGCCGAACTCGGCTCAGAACTCGGCGTCGAGTACCGCACCGACCACGAGGTGACCGCCATCACGGGCCACGAGGGCGACTTCCTCGTCCACTCGGGCGACCGCCGGACCCCGGCCGACCTCGTGGTGAGCGACGCCGACTACGCTCACACAGAGCAGAACCTGCTCCCCGCGGAGCACCGCCAGTACGACGCCGACTACTGGGAGTCGCGGACGTACGCGCCCTCTGCCTTCCTCCTGTACCTCGGCGTCGAGGGCGACGTCGACCCGCTGGCCCACCACACCCTCGTCCTGCCGACCGACTGGGACCGCCACTTCCACCAGATATTCGACGAGGGCGAGTGGCCCGACGACCCCGCGTACTACCTCTGCGTCCCGAGCGAGACGGACGACGACGTCGCGCCGGAGGGGTACAGCAACCTGTTCGTGCTCGTCCCCGTCGCGCCGGGACTCGACGACGGCCCCGAACAGCGCGAGCGGTACCGGGAGATGATCCTCGCCGACGTCGCGGAGAACACGGGCGTCGACCTCCGCGACCGCATCGCCTTCGAGGAGCAGTTCAGCGTCTCGGAGTTCGCCGACCGCTACAACAGCATGCGCGGCACCGCGCTCGGCCTCGCGCACACGCTGCGCCAGACGGGCCCGATGCGCCCCGGCCACCGCTCCTCGGCGGTCGACGGTCTCTACTTCACCGGCTCGTACACCACGCCGGGCATCGGCGTCCCGATGTGTCTCATCAGTGGCGAACACACCGCGGACGCCGTCCTCGACGACGTCGACCGGCCGCACCGGCGATTATCATGGTCCTAAAGACCACCCCGGACGAAGGGCAACTGTCGGCTATCGAACGCGCGGACGAGGGCCAGCGCACGACCCAGCGACGACCCCGCGAGAAGGACTGACACGATGACGAGCCAGCGACGACGATGACCACCACACGATGACCACGACCACCGAGCGCCGACGGCCGGCAGCGACGCTCCGGTACCTGCTGAAGCTGTCGCGCCCGCGGTTCTGGCTGTACCTCGCCGGGCCGGTCCTCGTCGGCGTCGCCTACGGCGCGTCTTCCGTCGCGGAGCTGGTGTCGCCGCTGTCGGTCGCGCTCGTCGGCTACTTCCTCCTCCCGGCGAACGTCTTCCTCTACGGCATCAACGACGTGTTCGACGTCGACGTGGACGCGGACAACCCGAAGAAGGAGGGGCGAGAGGTGCGCTACGGCGGCGGCACGGTCGTGCCGGTGGCGGTGGCGGTGACCGCGGCGCTCGGCGTCGCCCTGTTCGCGGTCACGCCCCGCGTCGCGTGGCCGTGGCTGGTCGGGTTCCTCGCCCTCGGCGCGGAGTACTCCGCGCCGCCGCTGCGGTTCAAGACGACGCCCTTCCTGGACTCGGCGTCGAACGGGCTGTACGTCCTGCCGGGGGCGGCCGCCTACGCCGCCGTGGCGGGCCACCAGCCACCGGCGCTCGCCGTCGCTGGCGGGTGGTTCTGGGCGATGGCGATGCACACCTTCTCCGCCATCCCGGACATCGAACCGGACCGCGCGGCCGGCATCGAGACGACCGCGACCCGACTCGGCGAGACCGGGACGCTGGCCTACTGTGCGGCGCTCTGGCTGCTCGCGGCGGCCGCGTTCGCGCTGCTCGACCGCCGGGGTGGCGCGCTGCTGCTCGTCTACCCAGCGCTCGTCGTCGCCTGGCGGGTGGCGGACGTCGCCGTCGACCGCGCCTACTGGTGGTATCCGCTCGTCAACACGGTCGTCGGCATGGTCCTGACCCTCGGCGGCCTCTGGGGGACGACGCATGGCTGACCGCCTCGACCGCGCCGAGGCGGAGGCGGCGCTGTCGCGCGTCGTCCGCGAGAACCGGTTCACCATCGCCGTCGTCTTCCCGCTGGTCGGCGCACTCCTCTTCGTCGCGGGCCACGAGGCGTGGCTGCCGGCGTGGCTGGCGCGCAACCCCTACCTCATCCTCTTCGGGACGGTGGTGATGCGCTCGCCGCTGGTCGCCGGTCTCGCCCCGCTCGTCGACCGTCGCGCCGCGGCCGCGCTGGCGGTGCTGACCGCCTACACCTACGCCGTCGAGTTCGTCGGCGTGACGACCGGTCTCCCGTACGGCGAGTTCCGCTACCTGCTCGAACTCGGGCCGATGCTGCTCGGCACCGTCCCCGTGGGACTCCCCGTCTTCTTCTTCCCGCTCGTGCTGAACAGCTACCTGCTCTGCCTGCTCCTGCTCGATTCGCACGCCGACTCGCGACCGGTCCGCCTGGTCGCGTCGCTCGCCGTCGTCCTCATCGTGGACCTCGTGCTCGACCCGGCGGCCGTCTCGCTCGGGTTCTGGCGCTACGCGGACGGCGGAACGTACTACGGCGTCCCGCTCTCGAACTTCCTCGGGTGGGTGCTCAGCGGGACGGTGGCGGTGGGACTGGTCGACCTCGGCTTCGACGTACGGGCGGTCCGGGCGCGGCTCCGGGGCTGTGAGTTCATGCTCGACGACATGGTGAGCTTCGTCGTCCTCTGGGGAACGATGAACGCCTACTTCGCGAACTGGGTGCCGGTCGCCGTCGCGGCGCTGCTCGGGACCGGCCTGCTGTGGACCGACCGCTTCGACTTCGACGTGTTCGGCCCAGTCTCCGGCGTCGCCGAGCGCTAGCGCGCCGGCGTCGGCGTCCCCGCCCCGGAGGCGGACTGGTCACCCTCGCCGACGGCGCTGACGCGACGGAAGACGGTCTCGGGGTCGCGCGTGCGCCGCCAGTGCCACCACGTCCGGGCGACCAGCCACAGCTTCCGTGCGGTCCCGAGCTGTGGCGTCTCCGAGAGGACGTCGTATTCGCGCTCCCGGATGATCCGGTGGTGTTCGGCGTAGAGGACGGCGGCGAGGAGGACGGCGAACCGGCAGTCGGCCGGCAGGTACTGGATGCCGGCGACGCCCTGGCGATACAGCTGTTCCGCGCGCCGCATCTCCTCGCGCATCGCCGCCGCGAACGACTCGGAGAACGCCAGGCGTTCGACCTGGTCGTCGGTGACGCCGTGGCGTTCGAGCGTGCGCCGGGGCAGATAGATGCGGTCGCGGTCGACGACGTCCTCGCGGACGTCGCGGAGGAAGTTGGTGAGCTGGAACGCCTCCCCCAGCGCCGTCGCGTGCGGACGGGCGAGGTCCGGGTCTTCGCTGCCCATCACGGCGAGCATCATGCGGCCGACGGCAGCGGCGGAGCCGTCCATGTAGGCTTCCAGCTCGCCGTAGTCGGCGTACCGGTCTTTCTCCACGTCGGTCACCATCGCATCGACGAAGGCTTCGACGTCGGCGTCGGCGATGCCGCGTTCGTCCGCTACCTCGCGGAACGCCGCGAGGACTGGGTCCGTCGGTTCGGCGCGGCCGAGCGCCTGGGCTCGCAGGTCGTCGAGTCTGGCGCGCTGTTCGGCGGGCGTGGCGTCGCCGGGGTCGTCGACGACCTCGTCGCAGATGCGGAAGAAGCCGTACAGCACGTACGTCGGGTGCCGGACGCGCTCGGGGAGCAACCGCGTGGCGACGTAGAACGTCCGCCCTGTTCGACGGTGGATGTCCTTGCTCGTCGAGAGTTGCCGTTCGGTGACCATTCGGGATGTTCAGACCGGGTTCGTTCTGTAATCGTAACACGTGCGGCGGTTTATAATCGCGGGCGGAGCCGGCGACGGGGCTGCTACCGTCGCCGGAGGAACGCGCCGAGCGCGAGCCCCACGAACAGGGCGATGACGGTGCGTCGACGCTCGTCGAACCGGACGAACCGGGTCCGTTCCTCGTCGACCTCGAGCGCGCCGACCGGCGTCGCGGCCGTGCCGCCGCCGAGGCCGCCGCCCTCGCCCTCCTCGTCGTCCGTTCCCCAGCCGCCGCCGAACCCGTAACGCACGTTCGCGACGGGGACGACGGTCCGCCCGCCGCGTTCGATCGGGTCGCCGTACACCGTCTCGACGGTCGCGCTCTCGCGGAGCCTGTCGACGACGTCGCCGACGCGTTCGCTGGGATTCATGTCACGACCGACGACGACCGGCCGTATATTCCTGACGCCGCTGAACACTGTCGCCCGGGTCGACAGGTCTCTCGTGAAGCGGTTGGTCTAAGTGTACCGCGTCAAAAGTACCGCTAACGGTGCCATCCGACAGTTCCTCGACCGGGTTCGAACGCGCCCTCACGGCGACGGCGGTCGGCGTCTACCTGCTCGTCGTCGTCGGTGCGACGACGGCGCTGACGAACGCCGCGACGGCGTGTCCGACGTGGCCGGCGTGCAACGGTCAGTGGATCGTCCCTCTCGACGACCCACGGCTCGCTATCGCGTGGGGTCACCGGCTGGTCGCGTTCGTCGTCGGCCTGCTCGTCGCCGGAACCACCGTGCTAGCGTGGCGGCGCGACACGAGTTCGCGCGTCCGGGCCGCGCTCGGCGCGGCTGCGCTCCTCTACCCGGTGCAGGCCGTGCTCGGCGCGTTCGCCGCGACGTCGGCGACGCCAGCGTCGTTCGCGGCCGTCCACCTGGTCGCGGGGATGGCTATCTTCACGGGCGTCGTGATCGCGCTCGCGTGGACGCTCGAACCGGAGTCGAAGGACGGTCCGGTCGAGATGGGCGTCGCGGACGAGGACGCGCCCGACGAACCGGCGGTCATCCGCGACGCGCCCGACGGCGTCGTCGCCCGCGCCAGGCGGACCGCGTTCGCGTACTTCCGGCTGATGAAGCCGCGACTGATGTGGTTGCTCTGTCTCGTCGCCTCCGCCGGGATGGCGCTGGCGGCGGGGCCGAGCCTCCGCGTCGGGACCGTCGTCGCGACGCTGACCGGCGGCGTCCTCTCCATCGGCGCGAGCGGAACCTTCAACCACGTGCTGGAGCGCGACGTCGACCAGAAGATGAACCGGACCGCCGACCGCCCCGCCGCGACCGACCAGATTCCGGTTCGGAACGCGGTGGCGTTCGGCGTACTGCTCGCGGCCGCGTCGCTCGCGGTCTTCCTCTCGGTGAACCTGCTCGTGGCCGTGCTCGGGCTGACCGCCATCGTCTTCTACAGCGTCGTCTACACGCTGCTGTTGAAGCCGAACACGGTCCAGAACACGGTCATCGGCGGGTTCGCCGGCTCGCTGCCCGCCCTCATCGGGTGGGCGGCGGTGGACGACGGCCTCGGCCTGCCGGCGCTCGTCCTCGCCGGCGTCATCTTCCTGTGGACGCCCGCGCACTTCTACAACCTCGCGCTGGCGTACAAGGACGACTACGCCCGCGGCGGCTTCCCGATGATGCCCGTCGTGCGCGGCGAGGCCGAGACGCGCAAGCACGTCCTCTACTATCTGGGTGCGACGCTGCTCTCCGCGGCGGTGCTCGTCGCCGTCGCGAACCTCGGCTGGCTGTACGCCCTGACGAGCGTCGTCTTCGGTACGGCGTTCCTCTGGACCGTCGTCCGCCTCCACCGCGAGCGCGACCGGCAGGCCGCCTTCCGGTCGTTCCACGCCTCCAACGCCTACCTCGGCGCGCTGCTGGTCGCCATCGTCGTCGACGCCATCGCACTATGAATACTGGATTCGCCCGCTTCCGACCCGATTTCGAGACCGTCGCCAGGGGTGTCGCCGTGCTGAACGCGGAGTTTCTCCTGCTTGCCCTGTACCTGACCGTCTCGAACCATCAGGTCGGCGCCATCCGCTACCTGCTGTACCCGTTCGTCTGGATCAACGTCGCCGGCTACGCCGTGCTGAAGACGGACCCCGTCGCCCAGTCGGACCGCCAGCGCTACGCCGCCGCCGCCGTCGCCGCCGGCTACTTCCTCGTCGTCGGCTACTTCGGCGGGCTCTACGGTCCGGCGATGGACATGCCAGGGATGCCGTCGACCGGCTTCAGCATCGGCTGGCTCCCGCCCGGATGGGGGCCGGCCCTGCTCTACGGGGGCGAGCACGTCCGTCTCTCGCTGCTCCCGTTCAAGGTCGTCGGCTACCTCGGCCTGGCGTACCTCGTCTACGCCACCATCCTCGACGCTGCGGGGTCCGCCATCTCCGGCATCGTCGGCCTGTTCTCCTGCGTGAGTTGCTCGTGGCCCATCGTCGCGTCGCTGGTGACCGGCGTCGCCGGCGCGGGGTCCGGCCTCGCGACGACCATCGCCTCGGGGTCGTACGACATCTCGACCGTCGTCTTCGTCGTCACCGTCGCGCTGTTGTACTGGCGGCCGACCATCCGGTGACGCACTACAGCACGCCGGCGTCCGCGAGGAACGCCCGGTGCTCGGCCGCGCGGTCGTCGACCGCCGCTTCCGACCGTCCCATCATCTCCTCCTCGACGTGGCGCATCAGGCGCACACGACCGGCGACCCGGTAGAGTCGCCGTCGCTTCTCGAACGCCTCGTCGCGGTGCAGGTCGCGCACGGCGCGGTAGCCCTCGTACAGGCGCTCGCGGAGTCGCCGGTCGCGCTCGTCGTCGACCCAGGGCCAGTCGACGAGGATAGCCTCCGTGACCGCGAGTTCGTATTCCGCGGTGGCGGCTATCGGCGTCTCCCAGTCGAGGACGCCGTTCGTCACGTCGCCGTCCCACTCGTCCGTCGTCTCTCCGTCGCCCCACTCGTCCGTCGTCTCTCCGTCGCCCCACTCGTCCGTCGTCTCTCCGTCGCCCCACTCGTCCGTCGGCTCTCCGCGGTCCGTAGTGACCGCGGCGGCGTCGACCCGGAGGTTGCCGAGCCGGTAGTCCCCGTGGTTGACCACCGGCTCGAACCCCGCTTCCGGTTCGAGTGCGCCCGACAGCCGTTCGGTCGCCCGCTCGGTGAACGACTCCAGCGCGGGCACGCAGTCGTCGAACCGGGTGTCCGCGAGTCGCTCGACCTGCTGGCCGAGCCACGCCTCGAACAGCGCCGGCCAGTTCGCGAACTCGCGGTCGAGCGCGAGGTCGCTCGCTCCGCCGTCGTCCCCGGGCGTCAGCGGCCCGAACCCAGCGACGTCGAAGGCGTCGTGCAGCGCGGCGAGGTTCCGGCCGGCCTCGTGACAGACGCGCTCGAACGCGGACGGCACGAGGCCGTCCGGACTGAAGGCCATCGTCTCGCCCGGGATGGCCTCCGCGGCGAAGAAGGGGTCGCCGAGCACGTCGCCGTCGTCCGTGCCGTACACGGTCGGGACCGGGATCGACGTCCGCTCGGCGACGAGCGAGAGGAGGGCCGGCTCCCGGAGGAAGGCGTCGCCGCCGAACCGCGTCCCGACCTTCACCACCACGGTCCGTGGCTCGGTGCGGCCCGGTTCCTCGACCGTGACGAAGTGGACCGCGTTCTTGCCGTGGTCGGCCGGCCGCACGTCGACCACGGTGGCATCGGGGAGGACCGTCCCGACCGCCCGGGTCACGTCGCGGTCGGGGAGCGATGCGTCCGCGTCGCCGGTGGCGGCTTCCTCGGCGGCGCCGTCGGTGGAGGTGCCTTCGGTCACGGTCCTGACGTGAGCGGGAACCGTCAAATCGTTTCCGCGAACCGCAGTTCTGTAACCGAGCGTACCGGTGGGCGGGAGAACGAGGTCGGCGGGCCGGTCGGCGACCGGAACGCACCCCTTTTGTCGCCGGCGGGCGAACCGCCAGGCATGAGCGCCCGCAACGACGTCTCACCGGACACGCTCGGCGTCGAACTCACGGAGGACGGCATCGTCGTCGAGTACACCGACGGGCGAGAGGTGTTCTACAACGGCGTCCCGCAGAAGGTCGAGGGGACGCTGCGGACCCAGCCCGGCAAGCTCGTCCAGGTACTCGTCACGGACCCCACCGAGACGGAGGGCGTCCTGATGTACATCAACGACCGCAACACGCACGACTCCATCCTCGAGGAGACCGGCGTCGGCCGCGTCATGCTCGACCCCGGCGAGGAGGAGGAGCTGTTCCCCGGCGTCACCGCCCGCGCCGACGGGTACGCCGTCGAGATCGAGGCCGACCCGGAGGTCGCCCGGGGTCGCGTGTTCGTCTTCGAGGAGGACGAGATGGAGGAGCGCTCCTACGAGTTCGTGAACGAATGAGCCTCCCGAAACGGTGGCGGTCGCTCGACCGCTCGACGGTCGGCCGCGCTCCCGAGCGCTGGGGCGTCTACGAACTCGGCGACGACGACGGCACCGTCCTCGACGTGGACGCGGGCGTCCTCCGCGACGAACTGAAGACGGCCCTGGCGTACGCCGACGCCGACCAGGTCCGCTGGGAGGCGTGCCAGTCCCGCGAGCACGCCGAGCGACTCGCCGACGAGCACCGCGAGCGGGCCGGTCTGTCCTGACCTACTGGATGTACGCCGGCTCCTCGGCGTCGCAGGCCGCCTCGTGCTGGCGGGCGTCCTGGCGGTCGTCGAACATCAGGCCGCACTCCTCGCACTCGAACCAGGTCCCGTCCTCTCGTTCGGTCTCTGCCACCATGTGTGAACACTCACCGCGCCCGGCAAAATGCGTTACTCCGTGGTCACGCTTCGTCGCGGGCGCGGGTCCGGGCGTCGGGGGGACCGTCAGCCCGTGACGACGCCGTTCGAAAGTTCCTGAAGTGTGCCCTCGACCGTGTACGCCGGCGTCTCGACCGCGATCGTCGAGTCGGGCGTCACGTCGTGGAACTTCAGGTGGAGCGTGTACGAGCCGTCGGCCGCGATGTCGGTCGCCTCGCTCTGGCCGGAGTCGGGGTGGCGCGCCCAGGCGGCCTTCCCGGCGAACTTCTCGCCGGCGACGCCGTCGATGGCGTAGTTCGCCGGCGCGGCGTCGGTGTTCTGGCCCTTGATGGGGTACCCACGGTCGTGCCACGCCCAGAACCCCTCGTCGATGACGAGGACGTTCTCGTACCCCGAGTTCTTCAGCGCGGCGGCCCGGAGCGACGACAGGTGGTGCGGACAGCCACAGTAGCAGACGATGCGGTCGCCCTTCGGCCAGTCCAGCACCGGGTCCTCGTCGAAGTTCGTCTCGATGTCGGGGGCGGGGCTGAGCACCGCGCCCTCGACGTGGGAGGTGGTGTACTGCTTCTTGCCGCGCGCGTCGGCGAACCGGGCTTCGCCGCGCTGGTGCCAGTTGACCGCGACGTCGACCGGCAACAGGGGTATCTGTTGGCCATTCTGGTTCACCGTCGGGAGGGAAGCGACGTCGACGGACTTCTTCTCCGGTGGGTCGTCGGACGCCGGCGGGTAGCCGTCCGTGTCGCCGTCCTCGGGCGTCGGGTACGACCCGCTCCCGCCGCCCCCGCCACTGAGACATCCGCTCAGTCCGGCGACCGAGAGCGCCCCCGCAGCGAGAAACGTGCGTCGTTGCATCGTACCCATCGTAGCGACCAGCGCAGCATCAATTTTGTTATGGCGCGTGCAGGTCCACCGAGCGAGTCGTCCCGGGCCGGTGCCGTGAAGCGGACGGCCCAACACGTTTGGGGGCGCGTTCATTTCGTGTCGGGCCGTAGTAGGTTTCGCTCTCTGGACTGGAAGCAATGAACGACACTCACGTGCGGCAGGGCAAGACGATACAGCAGCGGACCGGCCGAACGTTCCACCTGGCGACGCGACTGCTGCCGGAGCGGGTGCGCGAGCCGACGTACGTGCTGTACGGCTTCTTCCGCATCTGCGACGAGGTCGTCGACGACCCCGGCGACGCCACGCCCGCCGAACAGCGCGCCCACCTCGACCGCCTCCGCGACCAGGCCCTCGGCCGCGTCGACCCCGAGGAGCCGCTGCTCGCCGCCTTCTGCGACCTCCGCGAGCGTCACGACATCGCCGACGCCGACGTCGAGGCCTTCGTCGACGCGATGCAATCGGACATCGAGAAGGACCGCTACGCCGACTACGGCGAACTCGAAGCCTACATGGACGGCTCCGCCGCCGCCGTGGGACGGATGATGACCGCGGTGATGGAAACCGACGGCGGAACGGAAGAGACACTCGACCACGCGACGGCGCTGGGGGAGGCGTTCCAGCTCACCAACTTCCTCCGTGACGTCCGCGAAGACGTCGTCGACCGCGACCGCGTCTACCTCCCCGCGACCACCCTGGAGCGACACGGCGTGTCCCACGCCGACGTCGACGCGCTCGACTTCTCGGAGGCGTTCGCGGCCGCGATGCGCGACGAACTGCGCCGCGCCGAGCGTCTCTACCGCGAGGGCGTCGCCGGCATCCAGTACCTGCCGACGGACTGCCAGTTCGGCGTCCTCCTCGCCGCCGTCCTCTACGCCGACCACCATCGCGTCATCCGCCGGCAGGGGTGCGACGTGCTGTCGACGGCCCCGTCGCTCGGGCGGGTGCGGAAGCTGTCGCTGCTGGCGCGGACGTGGTGGCACTGGCGGCGCACGCGCGACCCCGAGACCGTCTTCCGTCGCGTCAGCGCCGTCGGCGCGACCGACGAGCGCTCGACCGAGACGCCGCCGCGCGACACGCTGCCGACGCGGTAAGCGCGTCAGGCCAGCGCGCGCCAGGCGTAGTAGAACCGCTGGAGCGCGGTGAGATGACCGACGACGGCGAACACGCCGAGCAGCACCGCGACGAGCGAGTAGCCGCCGACGCTCCCGACGAGGGCCGCGAGCGCGGCCGTCGCACCCATCAGCGCGAGTCGGTCGGCGCGGCCGAGCAGACCGCCGTAGACGCGGTCGAGGTCGACCGCCTGCGCCTGCGTGCCCAGGTAGGAGGTCATCAGCACGCCCGTCACCGCCGCGAGGCCGAGCGCGTAGCGCCCGACGCCGGCCGCGAAGCCGACGATGAGGACGATGTCGGCGTAGCGGTCGAGCACGTGGTCGAGCAGGTCGCCCGCCTTCGAGTCCGTGCCGAGTTCGCGCGCCAGCGCGCCGTCCAGCAGGTCGAGCCAGCCGTTCAGGAAGACGAAGACGGCACCGACGAGGTACCAGGCGGGCGTCTCGCCGCCGACGTAGAACGTCCCGCTCGCGCCGACGGCGAGCAGGAAGGCGACGACGCTCACGGCGTCCGGCGTCAGTCCCACGCGCATCGACGCGGAGACGAACGGTCGCAGGGCGCGGTCGGCGATGGGTCGCAACTGGTCGAGCGTCATAGGTAGTCCAGGAAGTCCACCTCTCCGGCGGACGGCGCTCGTTCGCCCCCGATGACCGCTTCGACGTCCGCCGCCACGGCGTCGGGGTCGCGGTCGGTCGTGTCCACCTCGTACACGGCGTCGACGCCGTGTTCGGCGACCGCCTCCGAGAGGACGACGTCGAGCGCCTCGCTCTCGGCGTTCTCGCGGGCCTTCTCGTCGGGCTCGCCACGCTCGCGGAGGCGCCGTTCGAGCTGCTCGGGGTGACAGCGCAGGACGACCACGCGGTCGGCGTCGAAGTGGTGGGCGAGGTGGGACTCGACGAGGACGTCGTCGCGGCCGTCGAGCCAGTCCGCCAGGGCGTCGAGGTCGGCGACGAGACTGCCGCGCTCGGGGTCTTCGCCCTCGTGGAGGCCCTCCTCGCGGATCACCTCGTTCAGGTGGACGACGTCCAGGTCGGCGTCGACCAGTCCGGTCGCGGTCGTCTTGCCTGTCCCCGGCGTGCCGGTGACCGCGACCCTCACTCCGCGAGCACCTCGTTGATCTCCCGGACGGCCGTCCGCGTCTCCGCCTCCGTGCCGCAGGTGACGCGGACGCAGTCCGGCAGGCCGAAGCTGGTGCAGTCCCGGACGATGACGCCGCGCTCGCGCAGTTCGGCGGCGACCCCCTCGGCGTTCCCCACCTCGACGAGCACGAAGTTGGCGTGGCTCTCCCACGTCGGCGCGTTCACGTTGTCGGACACGTACTCGCGCGCCCAGCGCGCCGTCTCGACCGACCGCTCGACGTGCTCGTCGTCGTCGAGTGCGGCCAGGCCGGCGCGACACGCGAGTTCGCTCGCCGCGAACGGCGTGTTGACGGCGGCGTATGCGTCGGCCCATTCCTCGGGGACGACGGCGTAGCCGAGGCGGACGCCGGCGAGGCCGTACGCCTTCGAGAACGTCCGGAGGACGGCCACGTCGTCGCGGTCGGCGAGCAGTTCGACCGCGCTCGGCGCGTCGGCGTACTCGCCGTACGCCTCGTCGACGACGACCAGCGTCTCCTCGTTCGTTCCGTCCGCGATGGCTTCGATCGCGTCCAGGGAGAACCGACCGCCGCTGGGGTTGTGCGGGCTGGTGAGGTAGACGACGCGCTCGCCGTCGTAGGCGTCGAGGACCGTTTCGGCAGCGAGTTCGAAGCCGTCGGTCTTCGACAGGACGTACTCGTTCACGTCGCCGTGGTGGTAGCGGGCGCTCATGCCGTAGTAGGCGAAGCCGGGACGGGGGACGAGCACCTCGTCGCCCGGCTCGATAGTCGCTCGCGCGAGGTAGTCGAGCGCGCCGTCGCCGCCGTTGGCCAGCCACACCTGCTCGGAGGCGACCGACCAGCGCTCTGCCAGGCGGTCGGTGAGGTCGGCGTGGGACGCCTTCGGGTAGGAGCTAGCGCGTTCGGCGGCGCGCTGGATGGCGTCGACCGCCGCCGGACTCGGGCCGAACGGGTTCTCGTTCGACGCGAGTTTCACCAGTTCGTCGGCGTCCATGCCCAGTTCGCGGGCCACCTCCTCGATCCCCCGCCCGGCCTCGTACTCGACGTGGGCGGAGAGGTCCCGTGGTTCCATGTTCGGCAGGAGTGTCCGGCCGCCCTTAAGCGTGCTCACACCGGCCAGCGGTTCGGTTGCGGCGGTGCGACGGGGACGACCACCGCCGCGGAAGGTCCGTCGACGACCCGCGTCGGGGACGACGTTCCAGCGTCGGCGCGGCCACACCGTTGATGGATTCCGTTCTCGAACGAACCGTGGCATGATTCTCGAACACCAGGTCCAGCGGAGTGAACAATGAGCAGTATCGGCTACGCGCTCTCGAGCGAGGAGCACGGCCCGATGGCGCTCGCGGACTACGCCGACCGCGCGGAGGCGGTCGGCTTCGACTTCGCTTCCATCTCCGACCACTTCCATCCGTGGCTGAGCCAGCAGGGCGAGGCGTCGTTCGTCTGGTCGACGCTCGGCGCGGTCGCGCGTGCGACGGACGACCTGCCGGTCGGCGTCGGCGTCAACTGCCCCATCATGCGAATCCACCCGGCGAACGTCGCCCAGGCCGCCGCGACCGTCGCCGAGATGTTCGACGGACAGTTCTTCCTCGGCGTCGGTACCGGCGAGCGACTCAACGAGCACGTCACGGGCGAGCACTGGCCGGAGCACGCCGTCCGCGCGGAGATGCTCGCGGAGGCGGTCGAGGTCATCCGCACGCTCTGGGAGGGCGGCCAGCAGAGCCACTACGGGGAACACTTCACCGTCGAGAACGCGCGCCTGTTCACCCTGCCGGAGGAACCGCCGCCCATCGTCGTCTCCGCGTACGGCGAGCGCGCCGCGAAGGCGGCGGCCGACGTCGGCGACGGTCTCTGGACCGTCGGCCCGCAGGACGTGGTCGACACCTACGAGGAGACCGGCGGCGACGGGCCGCGGTACAGCCAGATGACGGTCTGTTACGCCGACGAGGAGGAAGAAGCCATCGACACGGCCCACGAGTGGTGGCCCAACTCCGCGCTGACGGGCGAACTCAACTCCCAGTTGCCGACGACGACCCACTTCGAGCAGGCCTGCCAGATGGTCTCCCGCGAGGACGTCGCGGAGGGCAGCATCGTCACCGACCCCGACCCGCAGACCCACGTCGACAACCTCCGGACGTTCCTCGACGCCGGCTACGACCACGTCTACGTCCATCAGGTCGGCCCGGACCAGGACTCGTTCTTCCAGTTCTACGAGGAGGAGGTGCTGCCGGCGTTCGACTAGCGTCCGGGGCCGGCACGGTTAAGGACGGCCGTGGCTTCACCTCACGGGGGTTTCACCATGTCACGTAACGACGACGAGACGGACGAGGAGTCACGCGAACGCACGGAGAGTCCCGGCCGCTACGTCGGGGGGCACCGGCAGAGCGGTCGTCGACGCGCGCGGGGCGAGGGCCGGAACCGGTACCAGCAGCACCGGCAGTTAGGCGGCCGACCGACGTCGGAGCAGCAACAGCGGCGACGACAACCGCGACAGCGACGGAGGGACCCAGGCCAGCACCAGCAGCGACCCGGGAGCCAACAGCAGGGCGGCCGGCGGCAGCAGGGCGGCCGCCAGCAGCAGGGCGGCCGCCAGCAGCAAGGCGGCCAGCCCTCCAGGGGAGAGGGTCGCGCGGAAACCGGTGGCGGGTCGTCGTTCCCGGAGACCGGCAGAGCGCAGCGCCAGCACCCGTTCCGGGAAGGTGGTCAGTACTCGCGGGGGGACCGAACGGAACGCGAGCAGGCCCCGCAGCGCGGTGAGCGACGGGGGCAATCCCACCAGCAAGGCGGAGGGTTCCAGCGGCCGAGCGAGCAGTTCGGAAGCGCGGCGACGCAGTTCGGGACGGGCTCGCAGGCGGGCGATTCGTTCCAGAGTCAGGGGCCGAACCAGCGGCGTGGCCGCGCCCCGTCTCGGCGGGAGCAACGACCACGTCGCGATCCAGGTGCCGGACAGCGGCGCTCCGACCCGGTCGGAGGGGTCCAGGAGGACGTCCAGCCGGGGTACGTGGACAGGTCCCGCGGTGGTCGACGTGGACCGTCGGGGTCCGACGTCCAGGATAGCACGGCGGCCGACCGGCGCTACGACGGTCAGAGGTTCGCCAGCCCGGTCCAGGAGACGATGGTCCAGGGCCAGCGACGCCACGGTCGCGAGAGCGTGGAGCGCCGCCACGAGCGCCGCCGGTGACCCGCCGGGAGTGACGGTCCGGCAGCGCGTCGCGGGGTTCCGACGGGGCGCGTCGCTGAAATGCATCGGTGCGCGGTTGCTCCCCGGGACCGCACATCGCGTGACGGGCGCCGACGCCGGACCGCCCGGATAGGTCTGGCCGTCGGCAGAGAACAACTGAGTGTTCTTGCTACCGACCGTGATAAACGTTCTCCCGATTCCTGGGACACGGGAACTGCCAGCACGCCTTTGAAACGGGCGTGCAGGGTTGTGAACGGAGTCGCGCAGACGCGAGACTCCCGAACCCATCGTCACGGTCCCGGGACGACCGGGTCCCGGAGACCTGATTCTCCCCCTTGGCGCGACCCCTCAGAGTCGCTCGTGGACGTGTTCGGCCGCCTTCAGCGCGAGCGCCGCGATGGTGAGCGTCGGGTTCAGCGCCCCGCCGGTGACGAAGACGCTGCTCGACGCCACCGAGAGGTTGCGCAGGTCGTGGGTCCGGAGGCGCGGGTTCACGACGCTCCCGTCGGGGTCGGTACCCATGCGCGTCGTCCCCATGTGGTGGAACGCCGGCCCGGTGTTCTCCGGGCCGACCTGCCACGTCACGTCGGCCCCGAGTTCGTCGAGGACAGCGTGCTGTATCTCGTTCGCCCGGCGGAGCGTGGCCCGCGTCCGGTCGTCGACGCGCCAGTGGACGGCCGGGACGGGATTGCCGTGGTCGTCAGTGACGGAGGGGTCCAGTTCCACGCGGTTCTCCGCGCGCGGCCGCTGGCCGGCCAGCGCGCCCATCCCGACGCTGTTGCCGTAGGCCGTCCGCATCGACTCCAGGAGGTCGTCGCCCCACTCGTCGGCGTCCAGCGCCAGTCCGACCGGCGTCGGGCCGACGTCGTTCAGGAACTCCAGTTTCAGCGGTCCCGGGTCGACGTCGCCGGACCACGGCGGAACCTCCCCGTCCGTGCCGCTCGTGCCCGCCGTCGGGTCGTCGTAGAACTGGTGGCACTCGCTGGTCATGAAGCCGACGTGGTGCTGGCGCGTGCGCGAGTCCACGACGCCACCCATGCCCGCGAACAGGTGGTCCATGAAGTAGCGGCCGACCGCGCCGCTGGAGTTGGCGAGACCGTCGGGGTACCGCTCGGAGCGCGACAGAAGCAGGAGACGGGGAATCTCGACGCCGCCGGCGGCGAGGACGAACTCGCGGGCTTCCTGGCGGTGGGTCTCGCCGTCGGGCGTGGCGTACACGGCCGCCGTCACGCGCTCGCCGGCGTCGTCGTGGTCGAGGCGCTGGACGGGCGCGCGGTCGACGACGCGCGCACCCTCGGCCTCCGCCTTCCGTACGTGGACGTCGGCGCTGTACTTCGCGCCGGCGGGACAGACCGGCTTGCAGGTGCCGTAGCCGACGCACTCTCCGCGGCCGTCGTGGGCCTCGGAGTTGCGCGCGCTCGGCACCGAGTGGGTGGTCAGGCCGAGGCGCTCGCACGCCTCGGCGAACAGCGAGTCGCTGTGCGACGGTGGGAAGGCGGGCAGCGGGAACGGTTCCTCCCGCGGCGGCGCGAACGGATTGTCGTCCGCGCCCGCCACGCCGAGTTCCGCCTCCGCACGGGCGTAGTACGGTCGCAGGTCGTCGTAGTCGATGGGCCACTCCGCGAAGTCGCGCTCGTGGAAGCGGTAGACGAGTCCCTGCCAGTGCAGCGTCGTCCCGCCGACGCCCTTGACCCGCGCCCGGTTCAGCGGGTAGTGGCGCTCGCCGGGCGCGGTGAAGGCGTCCCGCGGTCCCCCCATCTCCCAGACCGAGAGCGGCCCGTGCGCGGGCCGGAGGTGGCGCTCCATGCGCTCGGTGCGCCTGGCGGGGTCGAAGCGCTCGCCCGCTTCGAGGACGACGACGTCGTTCCCCCGCTTCGCGAGCGAATGGGCGACCAGCGCACCCGCCGGCCCGGCGCCGACGACGCACACGTCCGCGCGCTCGCTGGGCGTGCGGTCGGTCGCGGTCCCGTCGCCCTCGTCGTCTCCACCGCTCACGCGTCCGGCCCCCTTCGACGGTAGCTCTCGATGCCGCCGGGGTGGCCCGGCGGGTTCTCGGTGCCGACGAGTCGGCCGCCCGTCGGCGACGTGTAGAGGGCGTACAGCAACTCATCGACGAGGAAGTGGCGGACGCGCTCGGCGTCCGTGCCCGCCGGATCGGGGTGAGCGGTGTGGACCGCCATGTCGTGCAGGAGACCGTCGCGCACGTCGGCGTCGAGCGCCGCGAACTCGGCGTCCTCCCAGTCGGTGGCGTAGCTGTCGAGCGTGGCGAGGGCGTCGGCCATCCCTTCCCGGTACTCCGTCCGTCCCTCGACGCGGCCCAGCGAGTAGGTCTCGACGAACCTCCGGACGCCGGACACCGTCGAGGGGTAGACGACCGCCGCGACCGCGACGAGCGTGTCCACGTCGTCCCCGGAGAGCGGCGGTTCCCCGGAGTCCCACGGCGCGCGGTCGAGCACCGTCGCCCCCGTCCCCGCGGCGACGCCGGCCGCACCGAGGGCGACGAGCGCGTCGCGTCGCGTCAACTCCATCTCTCGCATTCGGTTTCGATTAGGTATGCCTAAACTTCAGGATTGTCATCTCCGCGCCGGACGGAGCGTCGGCGTCGCGTGTGGCGCGGTCGTCCGCCGTTCCGCCGTGGCGTCGGCGGGATCACCGCGGAGCCGCCGGACGATTCTCACAACCTATTTGGGAGCGCGGCCAGTCGCTCCGGACATGTTCGTCTGTGTCAACCTGAAAGCCTACCCCTGTGACCCGATCGAGGTGGCCGAGGCCGCCCGCGACGTGAGCGAGGCGAGCGGCGTCGACGTCGCCGTCGCGCCGCAGGCCGCCCACCTCCAGCGCGTCGCCGAGACGGGCGTCGAGACCTGGGCTCAGCACGTCAGCCCCGTCGCCCACGGCAGCCACACCGGGTCGACGTTGGCGGAGGCCGCCGCGGACGCCGGCGCGGTCGGCACGCTGCTGAACCACTCCGAGAACCGCCTGAAGCTCGCGGACATCGACGCCGCGCTCGACGCCGCCGAGCGCGCGGGCCTCCGAACGACCGTCTGCGCGAACAACCCGGACCAGATTGCCGCCGTCGCCGCGCTCGAACCGGACGCCGTCGCCGTCGAACCGCCCGAACTCATCGGCACCGGCACGCCGGTCTGCGAGGCGGACCCGAACGTCGTCTCCGACGCCGTCGAGGCGGCCGAACGCGTCGCCCCGGACGTCGACGTCTACTGCGGCGCAGGCATCTCGACCGGCGAGGACCTCGTCGCCTCCCGCGAACTCCACGCGGACGGCGTCCTGCTCGCCAGCGGCGTGGCGAAGGCCGACGACCCGCGCGCGGCGCTCGAAGACCTCGTGGCACCGCTGTAATCTCTCCCTCTCACGCGCGCCTGACGACGAAGTGGTCGTCGCCTTGCTTCTCCAGCACCGACCGCTCGCGCATCCTGACGACGTAACCCGTCACCGTTCGGTCCATCTCGTGGTCGGCCCGGACCCGGACGAGGTTGCCGATGAGCTGCGCCGACGGCGGTTTCTGCGCCGCGCCGCAGTCGTAGATGGTGAGCAACTCGTCGCCCTCCTCGGCCTCGTAGACGACGACGTGGGCGTGCTGCGGGAGGTGCCAGCGGTCCTCGCCGGCGTCCGCGAGCTTGTTCATACGCCTGGTACGTGGGCCTGGTCGCTTACACCTTCGGGACGCCGCGTCAGAAGTCTTCGAGCGACACCTGGCCTCGCCGGTTCGCGTCGTCCTCGTCGTCCGCTGGGTCTTCGTCCGTTTCGGACTCGTCGTCCACATCGCTCTCGGCGTCCCGGAACTCCGTGAGCGTCTTCGCACCCGCCTCGGCCTTCGGGTCGGCATCTCCGGCGCTCGAGTCGCCGTCGTCGGCGTCGTCGTCGGCTCCGTCGTCCCCGTCGCGGAACTCCGTGAGGCTTCTCGCGCCGTCCGCGTCCGCCGCCTCGGAGGCGTCCACCGTGGCGTCTGCCGTCGCGGCCGTCTCGACGGCGGTCCCGGTGGCGTCCGCCGTCGTGGACGCGTCCGCGGCGCTGCCCGCGCCGTCCGCATCGACGCTTCCGCTCGACGCGGATACCTCGTCTGCGTCGAAGCCGTCGAGGCTCGCCTGGTCGTTCTCGGTGAACTGGAGGTTCGAGACGCGGACGCCGACCTTCCGGACGGCGTCGTCGGCGAACTCCTCGAGCAGTTCGAGCGCCACCTCCTCGACGAGGTCGGGGTCGTCGACGGGGCCCGGCAGCGACCGCTCGCGCGTGTTCACGTCGTACGGGGGCGTCACCACCTTGATGCCGATGGTGCGGTACATCGCGTCCTTGCTCTTCGCTCGCTCCGCGACCGCGCCGGCGAGGGTGGTGACCCGCCCCCGCTTCTCCTCGTCGTCGCTGGTGGCACCCGTGAACGCCGACTCGCGGGAGAGGCTCTTGGGGCGACCGCGCGGGGTCACCTCGCGGTCGTCGACGCCGCGAGCGCGCTCGTACAGTTCGCGGCCGCGTTCGCCGAACTCGTCCTCCAGTTCGCGGGCGTCGGCGTCGGCGAGGTCGCCCGCCGTCTCGACGCCCATCTCGCGCAGTCGGCGGGCGGTGACGGGGCCGACGCCGTGGACCTCCTTCACGTCCAGGGGCGCGAGGAACTCCCGTATCTCGCCGGGTTCGACGACGACGAGACCGTCGGGCTTGTCGTAATCGCTGGCGATTTTCGCGGCGCTCATGTTGGGGGCGACGCCGACGCTGGCGGTGACGCCCACCTCGCGCTCGATGCGCTGTTTGACGTGGCGGGCGAACCCCTCCGCGACCTCCCACGCGGTGCGGTCGGTGACGTCCAGGTAGGCCTCGTCGATGCTCACCTCCCGCACCGTGTCGGCGGAGTCGTGGAGGATCTCGCGGACGTCCTCGCTGACCGACTGGTAGAACTCCATGTCGACCGGGCGGTAGTAGCCCGCCTCTTCGGGGTCGTGGTCGGCGTCGGGGTCGTCTGCCGTCGCCTTCCGCGGCAGGTTGTCCAGTGCGGTCCCGATGGCCTGTGCGCTCTCGACGCCGTACTCGCGGGCCTCGTAGCTCGCCGTGGCGACCGCGCCGTGGGACTCGCCGTCCTCGTAGCCCATCCCGACGACCACCGGTTCGCCCCGGAGTGCCGGCTCCCGGAGCCGCTCGCAGGCGGCGTAGAAGCAGTCCACGTCGACGTGCAGGACGATGCGGTCGCCGTCCTCCTCGTCGTCGGTGAGGCCCGGCAGGTTCGAGCCACCGCGGTCCGTCATCGTCCGACGATTCGCCCGTCGGCAGTTAAACCGTCCGGGACCGGGGTGAAAGTGGCGGCGCGTCTGACGCTGCTTTCCAGCCGGAAAAAGTTTGAAATAGGTGGTGTCCGAACGGGTGACATATGAGCCGCTTCAACCGCCGTTGGGTCTGTGCGGAATGCGGAAAGAAGTACAAGACGCGACGAACGCGGTGCAAGATGTGCGGGTCCACCGACTTCGAGGACCCGCACATGCGAAGCTGAGTCCGGACTACGGGCGGTTCGACCGGCGCTCGACGGCGACGTGGCCGTAGTCGCATCGCCGGACGTGACTGATTCGACGGTCGTTCGGACGCTGATTGCCGCTGCCAGATTCGGTATCCGTCTCGCCATCGGGAGCATGTCAACAGGAAATTCTCGGGTGGTACTCCCCCCTCGGCGACAGCTATATGTGCGCCTCGCACTGAGTGGAAGTAGCAACCTCCGGGTCGCCCGGAACTGATACCGAATGGACATCGAGATAGAATCCCAGAGCGACGAGAATCCGGCTGAGTCCACGAAGACCTACGTCTTCGACATCGAGCGCGAAATGCGGAACGGCCGCGCCTGTGCGGGCATCGTTCGAGTGCTTTCGGAGCTGACGAACACAGCACCGAACAAGATGAAGCCGCTCCACTCGGTCGTCAACTGCGATGCCGTCGACGCGCTCTTCCGTACCCGGCGCTACGGGGAGACGCGCGACAACGTCTCGGTCACGTTCACCTACGACATCTACGAAGTGACCGTCGACGCGAGTGGAAAGGTCGTCGTCGACGAGGAGTAGTCGGACAGCGAACGTTTTTCGACCGCCGACCGTCCAGCGGCGCAACCGGTTCGGCGTGATACGGTCCCACCAGAGTCACGGCACTCGCTGGCGTGAGAGCGGACCCGGCAGGACCGACGCCACGCGGTCGCGAACGCTCGTCACCGGCTTTCGGCACCGACGCCGTCGAACAGCGACTCGTCGAACCCGTCGGCGACGCTCTCCTCGCGGGCGTACCGGTACAGTGCGGTCTTGGCGACGCCCTCCAGCGCTGTCCCGACGACGAACCCGACGAGCGTCAGTCCGCCGCCGACCGCGAGCGCGAGGAGGACACCGTTGCCGTCCGGGAACGCGACGAGCATGCCGATGGTGAGGACGACGCCGGGTAGCGCGAGCAGGAACGTCACGACGCCCAGGCCGAGTTCCGCGCCGACGGTCTCGCCCCACGTCTCGCGGAGGAGGCGACCGCTCTCCTCGAACATCGACCGCGGTCCCGCGTCCTCGAAGACGACGACGGGGACGACGAAGTACGTCAACGCGGTCCAGCCGAGGCTCACCAGCGCAGTGACCATCGCGCCGCCGATCTCGCTCGACTCCTCGATGGCCCGTAGTGTGATGCCGACGACGGCGCTGACGATCGCCCAGGCGAACAGGGACGGGAGGTGACGACTGGCCGCGCGGAACGCCGCGCCGACGCTCGGCGACTGACCCCGGAACGTCTCCCGGGCCGCCCAGGTCAGCGCGGCGTTGCAGAACGCGACCAGGAACGCGGTCCCGACGTAGAGGCCGACCACCACCGCGACGACGCCGCCATCGGAGTCGAACGCGCCGGTCACCCCTGCCGCGCCGAACGCCGTCGCGACGAAGACCGCCGTCGCCACGCCGCTCGTCAGGGGGAACACCGCGAGTCGCGGATTCCGACGCAGGACGCCGGCGCTCCGGCCGGCCAGCCGCCAGCCCGTGCCGATGCGGCTACCGAGGGCCATCGGTCGCTCTCCGCCGGTCGTTCGAGGAGGGGCTATCGGGCGCGAGGAGGGAGTCGGGTACCATCATGCGTTCGATACTCACTGCCCTGACACAAAAACCCCGTCGCAGCGTCCCGACCTCGCTGCTTGCGTGCCGCAGTGTGAACGCGCCGCAGGTGACGGCGGATTCCGAAGTATCTATATTCGTTCTGTCACGTCGACACACCATGCGCGAATACCTGTTCCTCGGACTGGCAATCCTGTCCGAGATAACCGGAACTGCCGCGCTGAAGTTGTCCGACGGGTTCACCAGGCCGCTCCCGAGCGTCGTGGTCGTCGTCGGCTACCTCGGTGCGTTCTACCTGCTGAGCCTGACACTGGAGTCGCTTCCCATCGGACTGGTGTACGCGACGTGGTCCGCGGTGGGCATCGTCGGCGCGGCCCTGCTCGGCGTCGTCGTCTTCGACGAGGGTATCGACGCCGCTGCGGTGATCGGCATGACCCTCATCGTCGCTGGCGTCGCGGTCCTCAACCTCCTCTCGGACGCGTACTCGCCGGCACACTGACGAGGAATCGGGACAACCCTGAAGACGGTTCGCCGATGAGTACCGTGCATGACCAGTGAAAGGAGCGTCACGCTCACCGTCCGCGGCGCGGAGAAGCGCGACGGCGGGCGTGGCATCGCGCGCATCTCCGACGCCGTCCGGCAGCGCCTGGAGGTGCTTAGCGGCGACACGCTCGCCATCGAGGGCGACCGGACGACGGTCGTGAAGATGTGGCCGGCGGCGGCGACGGTGGCGGACGACGTCATCCAGATCGACGCCGAGACGCGGTCGAACGCGGGCGTCAGCATCGGCGACACGGTGACCGTGACCCCCATCGCCGTCGAGGACGCGGATTCCATCACCGTCTCGCCGGAGGCGGAGTTCTCGCTCGACGACGCCGGCACGCTCGAGGTCGCGGTGAAGCGCGAACTCCGCGACCGTCCCGTCAGTCCCGGCGAGCGCGCCCGCGTCGAGCGACTGGGCGACGCCGGCCTGTTCACCGTCACGCGGACCGACCCGGACGGCACGGTGCGGGTGACCGGCGACACCGACGTGAACGTCTCGCTCCCCGGCCTGGCCGACGCGACGACGACGCCCGCCGAGACCGCGTCCGGCGACGACGAGGCGGCCGAGATCACCGGCGCGACGTACGAGGACATCGGTGGTCTCGACGACGAACTCCGGCGGGTCCGGGAGATGATCGAACTCCCGCTGGCGAACCCCGAGATATTCCGGCGACTCGGCATCGACCCGCCGAAGGGCGTCCTGCTCTACGGTCCGCCCGGCACCGGCAAGACGCTCATCGCCAAGGCGGTCGCCAACGAGGTCGACGCCCACTTCATCTCCGTCTCCGGCCCGGAGATCATGAGCAAGTACAAGGGCGAGAGCGAGGAGCGCCTGCGCGAGATCTTCGACGACGCGGCCGAGAACGCGCCCGCCATCGTCTTCTTCGACGAGCTAGACAGCCTCGGGGGCAAGCGCGACGAGGAGAGCGACGTCGAGAACCGCCTCGTCGCCCAGATGCTCTCGCTGATGGACGGCCTGGAGTCGCGCGGGGACGTGGTCGTCATCGGCGCGACGAACCGCGTCGACGCCATCGACCCCGCGCTGCGGCGCGGCGGGCGCTTCGACCGCGAGATCGAGATCGGCGCGCCGGACGAGAGCGGGCGGCGCGAGATTCTCGACGTCCACACGCGCGGGATGCCGCTGACCGACGACGTGGACCTCGACCGCCTCGCCGCGACGACGCACGGCTTCGTCGGCGCCGACCTCCACGCGCTCGTCACGGAGGCGGCGATGGCGGCGCTCCGCCGCTCGCGCGACGAGGGCGCCGACGACAGGGAGCTGCTCGACGTCACCGTCTCTCGCGAGGACTTCAACGCCGGGATGGCGTCCGTCGACCCCTCGGCGATGCGGGAGTTCGTCGCGGAGGCGCCGACGGTCACCTTCGACGACGTCGGCGGGCTGGACGAGGCGAAACAGACCCTCGTGGAGGCGGTGGAGTGGCCGCTGGCGTACGCGAACCTCTTCGAGGCGACCAACACCGACCCGCCGAGCGGCGTCCTCCTCCACGGGCCGCCCGGTACCGGCAAGACGCTACTCGCGCGGGCGCTGGCGGGCGAGAGCGACGTCAACTTCATCCACGTCGCCGGCCCCGAACTGCTCGACCGCTACGTCGGCGAGAGCGAGAAGGCCGTCCGCGAGGTGTTCGAGCGCGCCCGTCAGGCCGCGCCCTCGATCGTGTTCTTCGACGAGATCGACGCCATCGCCGCCCAGCGCGGCGAGTCCCACGAGGTGACCGAGCGCGTCGTCTCCCAGTTGCTGACCGAACTCGACGGACTGGCCGAGAACCCGAACCTGGTCGTCCTCGCGGCGACGAACCGTCGCGAGGCGATCGACCCCGCGCTCCTCCGGCCGGGCCGCCTGGAATCGCACATCGAGGTGCCCGCGCCGGACGAGGCGGGCCGCCGGAAGATACTCGCCGTCCACGCCGACGGGAAGCCGCTCGGCGACGACGTCGACCTGGACGCGCTCGCCGCTGAACTGGAGGGGTACACCGGCGCGGACCTGGAGGCGCTGGTGCGCAACGCCTCGATGCGCGCCATCCGCGAGGCGGCCGACGCCTGGGGCGTCGCGGAGGCCGACCGCAACGCCGAGGAGATCGCGGTGAAGGAGAAGCACTTCGACGCGGCCCGCGAGCACGTCCAGCCGACGCTGTAATCTACGACGGAATCGTCGGACACCCCTATCCTGTCGTCCCGACCTCGTTCCGCCGCGTCAGGTACCCTTCGCACCGGGACAGGAGTACTGCCCGAGTTCGACGCGGTTCGTCGGTTCGGGGCCGTCGAGTCGCGTCGGCTGTTCGACGTAGTAGACGGTGACGGCGGTCAGGTCGTCCTCGTGGGCCCCGTTCCAGCGCCGACAGAGGTAGTCGGCGAAGTGGGGGCGGAGTGTCTCGCTTCCTGGCCGTTGCAGGTCCAGCAGGTACACCAGCCATCGATGGGAGGGGTATGCGTCGGCGACGTCCGGCGGACGTTCCCAGCGGACCGGTGACCGCTGGAACGCGTCCATCCGGCCGCCGGACTCCACCCGTCCGGGAACGACGTACCAGCCGTCGGTCGACCGCGGTTCCGGCGCGAACATGTCCCAGCGCCGCTCCGTGGGGTCGGCGACCGATTCCACGCCGTCTGGTACCGCCGCGTAGCCGAGCGACGCCGCGTTCCAGACCAGGACGAGCGCCAGGAGGCAGGTCACCACCGCAGGCACGAGGCGTCGCCGCCATCGTCGGACGGCCGGAGGAACCGCCGGTGCGCTCCGTTCGGGGAGTGTGCGTTCGAGGCGGTTCCACACCCTGTCTGCGTCCAGGCGACGCGTGACGGGAGCGAGACGGCGCGTCGCACCGTCCCAGACGAGACCCGGCAGGAACGGGAGCAGGCTGGCGACTGAGACGAACGGAAAGATACCGAGGCGCATCGTCGCCGCCATCCCGAGGTGCATCGCGGCGAACAGCGCGGCGAACGCGACTCTCGCTCGTCCCGTCAGGACGACCAGGAGCACCGAACCCAGCACCGCAGCCAGCCAGACCCGATCGAACAGTTCGAGGACGAGCGGATACCGGGCGACGACGTCGCCCAGCAGCACCGTCAACTGGTCGAGGCTGAAGACGACCCGGACCGCGTCGCCGGCCAGCCAGCGGTCGCCGCGGAGTTTGAGCAGGCCGTTCACGAAGTAGACCAGCACGACCTGAACCAAGAGCGCCGCCGAGGCGAGACTGACGACTCGTCGTCGCGCCTCTCCGCCGGCCGTCCGTAGCGCGTCGACCGACCAGCGCTCGCCCAGCGGCAGGAACAGGCCCCAGAGCAGGAGTCGTCGGAGGACCGAATCGCCGGCGTTCAGCACGACTGGGTTCCGGGCGTGTAACGACACCAGCAACGCGAGCGACGCGACGGTCGCGAGTCGCGTTCGGTAGCCGACCAGCAGCGCCACGGCTGCGACGCCGGCGAGCAGGAAGAGGACTGCCTGCGTCCACGCCGCTCCGGAGATGGCGTGCAGCGAGAACCGGGCGAACCCGGGGAACTGCTCGCGCAGCACCGCCCGCGGTAGGACGCCGGCGTCGGTGTAGAAGGCCACGAGGTTGCGCGAGCGAACGAACAGGTCCACGAGCAACAGGAGTCCGAGCGAGACGCGGAGCGCGGCCAACGCCCGGGTGTCGATGCCGAACCGGCGCTTCAGCACCCCTCGTCCCCTGACGCGGAGGTTCGCGACGACCGCGCGCACGTTCATGAACGGGGCTGTGTACGGAACGGGATAAGTCTTCTATCTTTCCAGTTCGTCGCCATCAGCAACCGGCTGGAATCGAAAACTGACCGTTCGGGAGCGACCTCAGCGTCGACCGTCGTGTCGCTCGTCCGCCAGCGTCACCTCGAACGCCGTCCGCACCGCCGCGACCTGCGTCGACAGCGGGAGACTCGGCCGGAGCGCCCCGGCGTCGCCGTCGGCCTCCCGCGCCTTCCGCGCGGCCTGTTCGGGCGTGCACGGCAGGTGGACGAACCCCGCCGGGACGTCCCGCCCCGTCCCGTCCAGGTACGCTCGCGTCTCGTAGAGGAGGTCGTTGCAGAGGTGGGTCCCGGCCGAGTTGGAGACGCGCGCGGGGACGTCGTCCGCCAGCAGTTCCCGCGTGATGGCGACGACCGGTACCGTGGCGAAGTACGCCGCGTCGCCGCCCTCGTGCACGCGCTCGTGGTGCGGTTGCGCATCGGCGTTGTCCGGCACGCTCCCCGCGTCGGCGACGTTGACGCCCACGCGCTCGACGCTGACGCCCGCTCGCCCCGCCGCCAGTCCCGTCGCGAGCACGGCGGCGGGGACGTGGTCCCCGAGGAGGTCTCGCATGCGGTCACCCGCGGCGTCGAACTCGACGGGCAGGACGCGTCCCACCACGTCGTGGCCCGCGACCGTCTCGCCGTCGAGTTCCTGCGCGACCCGCTCGGTGGGGTTCGTCTCGTGCTCGCCGAACGGTTCGTACCCCGTGAGCAGGAGTGTCATGATAGCGAAATTTCGGCCGGTCGCCTTAGTTCGTCGCCTTCCGGAAACGCGTGACGAACGTCGGTTCTCTGTACCGTGCCGGTTAAGTGTTCCACGCCCTGGCGGACCGAAAGGGCGAGTGCGTCTCGACCGTCCCCCGACGACGTAAGCACTGCAACGAGCGACCGCAGGGAGCGAGCGAAGCGCGCAACGAGTCGCGGGACGTCGAGCGGGCGAGGGCTTTCGAGGTCATCACCGCAGGTGAGTTCGAGACGCTCGCCAGAACAGCATCTGGCGGAGACGCGACCACCCAGAAAGCCCTCGCCCGCTCGACCCTCCGGGTCTCGCTGCGCTCCTCGGTCTCCGACCTGCGGTGCTTGCGTCGTCCGGGAGGGTTCGAGCGCGCTCGCCCTTTCGATCCGCCAGGGATTCGGAATCCAGGCTGGCGATACTGATGGACACTCGGCGCTCGCGAACGAGATGACGGTAGCCGACCGAATAGTTCAGAAATCCCATCAGTCCCAGAACGCCTGGGTGCGGGCGTACTGGCGCTCCTGGGCGAGGATGTCGCGGTAGAAGTCGTCCTCGTCCTCGCGCAGTTTGGCGATGATGCGGGCGGCGTTGTGCGGGCCGACGCCGCGGGCCGCGAGCGCGACGACGGCCTGCTTGCCGTGGCTCTGGACGAGGCTGGCGGCGCGGTAGGCGCGCTCGGTCATCTTCTCCTGCTCGTCGTCCTTGTCGTCGGCGCGGACCGCCGAGACGACCTCGTCGGCCCAGGGGTTCAGCGCGGCGACGCGCGTCGACCCGCACTCCGGACACGTCGGCTGGTCGGAGACGCGCTTTACCGCCGTCGTGCGCTCGTAGTCCTGGCAGTGCAGGCAGAAGAGGATGACCTCGTCCTCCTGGATGCGCTCGCGCACGGTCTCGATGACGCTCGCGTCGGCGTTCTCGGGCGCGAGCAGTTCGCGGCCGGACGACCGCCCGCCCGTTCCGACGGGGGTGTGGCCGCCGGTCGTGACGACCTCGACGTCGCCGTCCTGGATGCGCCGCAGGACGTCGCTGGCCGTCTCGACGTCGAGGTCGTCGTGGAACACCTCTCGCACCGCCTCGTCGTACATCGGCGTGTCCTCCAGCGCGTCGAGCAACCGCCCCATCCCCATCCGGCGGTCGCCCTGCCGGCGGTCGAGCGCGCCGAACTTCGCGGCGACCTGTGCGAGCGTGAACTTCAGCGTGTCCGAGCGCTTCAGCGACAGTTCGATGAGCGGGCCGACGTGGTCCGGGTCGGTCGTCTCCAGCACCTCCGCGACCGTGCGACCGTCGAGCTTCGGCGGCACGTCGAGTTCGATGCGGTAGGGGTCGACCTCCATCCCGACGGACGACCCGGTGCGCTGGCCGACCAGCGAGGCGAGCATCCGCCCGAGCGTCTCGTTGACCTCGTGACCGAAGGCGGCGTTGACGACCACGGAGCGGGGCGCGTGCTCGACGACGATGCGGTCGCTGGTCGGCACCGGCGTCTCGGCCTCGGCCTGCCGTTCGACCTGTTCGAGCGCCTCGCCGGCGGTGTGCTCGTCGGTCGGGTAGCGGCCCGCGAACTCGCGGGCGACGCCGGTCCGGGGCGCGCCGCGCTCGAACTGCGGCCCGGCGACCGCGCGCATCTCGCCGACCTCCTGGGCGACGTCGTAGGGCACCGGAATCTCCTCGCCGACCCACGACGGGACCTCGCCGCCGGGGTCCTCGATTGGCGAGACGTTCACGCGCTCGTCGTCGCCGTCGATGTCGACGATGCGCCACATCTCGCCGCGCTGGATGAACACCTCGCCAGGCTCCGCGAAGTTGACGACGAACCGCTCGTCCAGCGTGCCGATCTGCGACCCGGAGGCGACGTCGTGGACCTCGTAGGTCGCCTCGTCCGGGATCATCGACAGGTTGGCGTAGAAGTACTGCCACGTCCGGCTCGACTTCTCCAGCCGGTCTTCCTCCTCGTCGAGCCAGACGAGCCGATTCTTCTTCAGCTCGCGGACGACGTCCTTGAACTGCCCCTCGGTCAGGTCGCGGAAAGGGTAGGCTCGCGTGACGATCTCGTACGCCCGGCGGGCGTCGAGTTCGCCGAAGTCCATGACGAGCCCCACGATCTGGTTGGCGACCGTGTCGAGACTCCCGTGGTGGATGGCAGCGGGTTCGACGTCGCCCTCCGTCGCGCGGCGGGCGATGGCCATCGCCTCCAGCGCGTCGTCCGGATGTGAGGTGACGATGGTCCCCTCCGAGAGCTCGTCCATCCGGTGGCCAGCGCGCCCGACGCGCTGGAGCAGGCGCGCGACCTCGCGCGGGCTCTGGTACTGGACGACGTGGTCGATGCGCCCCACGTCGATGCCGAGTTCCATCGAGGACGTGCAGAGCAGCGCGTCGATCTCCCCCGCCTTGAACCGGTCCTCGACGTCGATGCGGGCCTCCTTCGAGAGGCTGCCGTGGTGGACGCCGATGTCGACGTCGGCGTCGACGCTCTTGAACCGCGACCCCAGCGCCTCGGCGGTCTGGCGCGTGTTGACGAAGACGAGCGTCGAGTCGTGGTCCGCCACTATCTCGCGGACGACGCGGATGTGGCTGGCGATCTCCGCGCTGGTCATCAGTCGCCCGGCGAGGTCCTCGTCCTCGGGCAGTATCTCCGGTTCGCGCACCGTGAACTCGACCTTGCTCCCCACGTCCACCTCGATTATCTCGGGGTCGCCGTCGCCGGTGAGGAAGCGCCCGACCTCCGTGGGGTCGCCGACCGTCGCCGAGAGCCCGACGCGCTGGAAGTCGCCGGCCAGCTCGCGCAGTCGCTCCAGGCCGATGGACAACTGCGCGCCGCGCTTGGCGCTGGCGAGTTCGTGGACCTCGTCGACGACGACGTGGTGGACGTCCGACAGCGCCGTCCGCAGCTTCGACCCGGTCAGCATCGCCTGGAGCGTCTCCGGCGTCGTCACCAGCACGTCCGGCGGGTCGTTGGCCTGCTTCTGGCGCTGGTAGTCGGTCGTGTCGCCGTGGCGCACGTCGACGTCCACGTCCAGCTCCTCGCCCCACCAGTCCAGGCGCTCGCGCATGTCGCGGTTCAGCGCCCGCAGCGGCGTGACGTACAGCGCGGAGATGCCGAACCGGGGGTCGGCCTCGGCGATGGCGTCGAAGACGGGCAGCATCGCCGTCTCCGTCTTGCCGGTCCCCGTCGGCGCGATGACGAGCGCGTCCTTCCCGGCGGCCAGCGGCGGTATCGCGCGGCGCTGTGGCTCCGTCGGCGTCGCGAACCCGCGCTGGGAGAGCGCCGACCGCACCGCCGGACCGAGTTCCGCGAAGGCGTCCGCCCCCACGGCCCGCTCGTCAGTCATCGAGATTTCGTAGTGGTTGGAGGGAATTAAGCACGTTGCCGCGCCGACGACGGACGAGAGACGGACGACGCAGGGTCACGTGCGACCGGACCACTGCCGAAGACGTTTTGACACCGCGCTGACAACGCCGGAACGATGCAACTCGGCACGACCATCGGCCCCAACCTCGACTTCGTCGAGGGGGAGACGGGGGACGTGGACTTCGTGGAACCGGCGCTCAACGCCCGCGACTGCCCGGTCGACGGATTCGACGCGGCGGGTTTCCGGACGAAACTGGACGACGCCGGCCTCGACTGCACGGTGCACCTGCCACACTTCCCGCCGCTGGCGACCGCCGTGCCAGAGATCGACGCCGGGATGCGCGAGTACCAGGAGCGGGCGGTGGCGAAGGCGGCGACGCTCGACGCGGCGGTCGGGGTGGTCCACGGTGCCGTCGGAGTCCACGACGACAGCCACCGCGAGGCGTTCGTCGAGCAGGCCGCCTGGCTGGCGGAGACCTGTCGCGACCACGGCATCGACCTCGCGGTCGAGAACATGGGGTACAAGGCCGACGGGTTCGCGCTCGACGAGGTGGCGGCGATCGCGCGCGAGGCTGATGCGAGCGTCTGTTTCGACGTCGGTCACGCCTACCGGGAGGGCGGCCAGGCGGCCGTCGAGTCCTTCCTGGACGAGCACGGCGACCTCGTGCGCCACCTCCACGTCCACGACGTCGGCCCGCGGGGAACCGACCACGCCCCCGTCGGTACCGGGACCGTCGACTTCGAACCCGTGATGGCGTGGGCGGCGGACCGGGACGTGACGGTCGCGGTCGAACTGCTCGTCGACGACTACGCGTTCCAGCGCGACAGCGTCCGGCGGCTTCGTGCCATCGCGCCGACGTGAACACGTTCGGGGCAACTCCTTTCCATCGGTCGACCGAACGCAACTCCGTGTAGGCCCCTTCTACCGACGCGGACGACCCGGTCGTACTGCCAGCGAACGGTAGCGGATGCGGACCACGATTTCCGAGATGTCGACAGACGAGACCCTCTACGAGCAGTTAGGCGGACGGGAACGGATAGCAGCGGTCGTCGACGAGTTCTACGACCGCGTGACGAACGACGAGACGGTCGCGGGCTTCTTCGAGGACATGGACATGGCGGCCCAGCGGGCGCACATGACGCAGTTCCTCGGTTCGGTGGCCGGCGGTCCCGTCGAGTACACCGGCGACGAGATGCGCGCAGCCCACGAACCGCTCGACCTCGAACAGCGGCACTTCGACGCCGTCGCCACGCACCTCGACGGCGCGCTCCGGGCGTTCGACGTCCCGGACGAGACGGTCGAGGCGGTGCTCGGCGAGGTGGCGGCGCTGGTAGACGACGTGCTCTGTCGCTGAGACGCCGCACGAAGCCTTTTCTTTGCGGCGACCGCACGCCGACGTAGCGATGGCGTCCGAACTCCACTTCCGGGAGACCCAGCGGTTCGGCCAGCCGTGGCTGTGGGCGCTGCTCGCCGCGAGTGCGCTCCCGTCGCTCGTCGGACTCGTGCGGGGAACGCGGTCGCGGCGGACCGTCGTCCGCGAACTGGCGACGGTCGCCGGCGTCGCGCTCCTGTTCGACACGACGCGCCTGACGACCGAGGTGCGCGACGACGGCCTCTATCTCAAGTTCTGGCCGCTCCAGCGGTCGTTCAGGCGGATTCCGTTCGACGAGGTGGCCGGCTTCGAGTCGGCCGGGTACAGCCCGGTCCGGTACGGCGGCTGGGGGCTGCGGTGGACGCCGCGCCGGGTCGCCTACACCGTCAGCGGTCGCAGCGGCGTCATGTTCGAACGCGAGGACGGGCGGTCGGTGTACGTCGGGTCGGACCGTCCCGACGACCTCGTCACGGCCGTCCAGGAAGCGACCGACCGCACGCTGTAACTATATCTCCTCGTACGCGCCGAGTCGCGTCCCGTCGAGCAGGTACGCCTCCCCGTCCGCGAGCGCGTCCGGGAGGAACGGCGCGAGGAACTCCTGGCCCTCGACGTTCACCCACGTGCCGCCCGTGAGGTCGTTGAACGCCGGGAAGACGGTGAGGTCGGCATCCAGCGCCAGGTCGGCGTCCGCTCGTTCGGCGAACGGTGCGGCGTCGAGGCCGCCCCGGAGCCAGACGCGCTCGACGCGACTGCCACCGACGGTGTCCTCCAGTCGCACGCAGGGGTGTTCGTGGCCGGCGCAGACGACGTCGGCCGCCAGCACCTCCCGCGCTGGCCAGGTGTGGCCGTGGACGAACCCCACGTCGCCCAGTCGGACGCCGTCGCCCGGCGTCACATCGCAGTCGACCCACGACTCGACGTCGCCGTCGTGGTTGCCCTTCACCAGCGTCACCGCGGCGTGCTCCTCGACGCGCTCCAGCAGCACCTCGATCTCGCCGCGCTCCGCGCCGCCCGGCCCGGCGATGGACTGCATCAGGTCGCCGAGGAAGACGACGCGGTCGGGCTCGGTGCGGTCGAGCAGCGCCAGCACCTGCTCGCGGCGCTCCTCGGCGCGACTGTCGAGGCTGACGCCCTGCTCCGCGCGGAGCGCCGCCTCGATGCCGGCGTGGAAGTCCGCGATCACCAGCGCGCGCTCGTCACCGAGGTCGGCGGTGGCCGCCGGTTCCCCGGGGACAGGTTCGACGAGCGCCATCAGATGGGCTTGAGCGTGTCCTCGCCGGACTCGTAGCAGCGGCCCGCCATCAGCGCGTCCTGTAGCGCGTCCTCCACCTCGCCGGGCGTCACGTCGTACTCGCTGACGACCGCCGCGAGGAGCGTCTCGCGCTCGACGCCGTCGTCGCCGTTCAGCGACGTCATCGTCTCCATCACCGTGTCTTCGAGGTCGCCGGGGTCTGCTCCGCCGTCGCCGCCAGCGTCACCGCTGGCTGCGTCCTCGTCAACCGCGTCCTCCGCCAGCGAGTCGACGTCGGCCGGTTCGTCGTCGGCGACGGACTCGTCGTCCGTCGCGACGTCCGCGCCGTCTGCGCTCGCCGCCTCGGACGCCGCGTCAGCATCGGCGTCCGCGTCCTCCGGACCTGGCGTCTCGATGCCAGCCTCGCCGGGGCTGTCGACCTCGGTTCCGGTCGAGAACTCGGTGCCGTACTCCTCCTCGATGCGCTCGCGCTCCTCGTCGTCGAACTCGTACATCTCGTCGGTGTCGAAGGAGGCACCTTCCCCGGACGCGTCGTCCGCGGACGCGTCGTCGGCATCGAAATCACCCAGGCCGTCGTCGTCCGCGTCGGCGTCGAAGTCGCCGAGGTCGTCGTTGGCGTCTCCGCCGGCATCGAAGTCACCCAGGTCGTCGCCGGTCTCGTCGGCGTCGAAGTCGCCGAGGTCGTCCTCGCCGAACGTGGTCTCGCCGTCGTCCGCGTCGCTCGCGACGCCGTCGGACTCGGGGGCGGCCGCGACCTCGTCCCCGGCCGCGTCCTCGTCGACGGTCGCGGAGTCGCCCGCGGGGTCGGTCGCGGTCTCGGCGTCGAGTCCGCTTCCCGTTTCGGGCGTCGCTGCGGCCTCGGTAGCGTCCGCTTCCGTCGTGGTGGCGTCGTCCGTTGCCGCTTCGCTCGCGCTGGCGTGGGTGGTGTCGGAGTCAGCGTGGGTGGTGTCGGAGTCAGCGTCGGCGTCGGATGACGCGGAGTCGGTGGCCGCGCTCGCGCCGTCGCCCACCGTGGCGTCGGCGGACCCGGAGTCGCCCGTGACGCCGTCCTCGCCCGCGTCGTCGGACGTACCGAACTCGTCTCCGGTAGTCGGTTCGTCGACCGCGACGGCCTCGCTCTCGACGTCGACGTCGGCGAACTCGCGGGCCGCGGCGAGGGAGACGACGCCGTCGCCGGCGTCGTCGGGCGCGACCGAGAGCGCCCCGACCTCGTCGCGCTCGTCGGCGACGACGCGGGCGGCGTCGAGCGCCACGTCGCGGACGCCGGCGAGGTAGGCGTCGGTCGTGCCGTAGTGGTTCATCGCGAGCGGGACGCCGGCGGCGAGGCCGTCGTCGGCGCCGCCCGCGGCGAGCGCCTGCCGGAGCGCGTCGCCGCGCTCGCCGGACTCCAGCGCCTTCGCGAACGTGCCGACGCGGGCGAGCGTCTGCTCGGCCGTCTGGACCGTCCACCGGTCGCGCGTCTCCGCGTCGACGGCGTTGATGCTCTCCGGCCGGATGGAGGTGTAGACGACGTCGGAGTCGTCGGGCTGGAACGTGCGCGCCTTGCCCGTCACGGCGACGAACGCCGGCGGGTCGGCGCGTTCGAGGAACGCCATCGCGTCGGGCTGGTACTGGCCGGCGTAGACGACGAACCCGCCGGTCGGGTCGACGACGCGGCCGCGCAGCACCTCGTCGCTCACCTGTTCCACCTCCGTGAGGACGCCGACGACGAACAGGCGGTTGATGCGCGCCCCGGTCGGCGTGACGACGTAGTTCGGGGCGCGCTCCTCGTCGCTGTCGGAGTGTTCGAGCGTGGCGTCGTCGTACTCCGCGGCGAAGACGCGCCACGCGACCTCGCGCCGGCCCGCGCCGCCCTGGTTGCTGCTCATGCGTCCACCTCCGAGAGGAGGGCGGTCGCACGGTCGGCCGGGTCGTCGTTTGTCGCCGCGAACTCGGTGGTCTCCAGGTTCGCGCCGTAGTCGTCGACCGAGAGGTTACCGCGGACGCGGTACTCGCGGCCGACGATGGACTCGCGGATGGTGTCGGCGACGACCTCCTGGTCCATCGCGTCGCGGGCCTGTTCGCGGGCCTTCTCCAGGCCGCCGCCGTACACCTCGGCGGTGAGTTCGTCGTCGAGGATGGCGGTGACGGTGCCCGTGCCGTCGTCGACGATGGCCTTCACGCGCAGGTCGTCCTGGCCGTCGACCGCGCCGTGACTGCGGCACTGGCCCTTCTGGATGACGCGCCCGCACTCGGGGCAGCGCTGGATGAGGCCGGAGCCGTCGCGGACGGCGACGACGCTGCCGACGACCTCCACGTCGAACATGCCGCCGGTCTCGACGGCCTCGCGGACGTCCATCCGCGTCGCCGTGTCGCTGACGTCCACCTCGCGGTCGAGCGGCGAGACGGTGGTGAACTCCGAGAAGTTGACCGACGGGACGCCGCGGAACTCGCGGACGTAGACGTTCTCGGCGTGGACCGTCGCGCCCTCGACGAGTTCGTCGCGGGCCTGCCAGTCGGTGAACGGCAGGCGCGCCGTCTCGTCGGCGACGACGCCGCTCTTGATCTCCGTCTCGCCGTCGCGGCCGTCGATGGTCTTCTCCTCCAGTTCGGCGACGACGACGTCGAGCGCGACGCCGCGGTCGCCTGGCCGGAGCTCCGAGAGGTCGGCGTCGCCGCCGACGTCGTACGGCACGTCGAGCGTCTCGTCCTCGCGGGCGACGTTCGTGCTCTCGCCGAGGTTGAGCTCCGGTTCGCCCTCCCACTCGCGGACGCCCGCGTTGCCGGCGGTGATGACCTCGCCGGCCTCCAGGCCGAAGTCGTTCCAGGCGGTGTAGGATATCTTCCCGGTCTCGTCGGCGAGTTCGCCCTCGAAGATGACCTGGTCGTCACCCTGGTAGCGGATGGAGCGCTTGCCGACCGTGAGCACCGTCGCGGTGACGGTGACGTTGCTCGACTCGGGCGTGACGTCGGCCACGTCGACGGTCGACGGTTCGCTGCCGCCGCCACCGCCGCTGCCGTACTTCCGCCGGAGGCTCTGTTTGGCCTCGTCCATCGGGACGCTGTACTCTACGAGGTTCTTCAGGTCGGATTTGACCTCCTCTTTGTCGACGCCGAGGTCGGAGGCGAGTGCCTCGGCATGGTCGTCGAGACTCATCACCCGGAGTTGGGATGGGATGGAATAAAAGTGTTCGTCGTTTCCCGAACGAAACCTGAAGGAGTCGAACTGCGCAGGTGTCCCGCTATCGTGCGGCGTCCCCTCAGCGTTCGATCCGTACCGGCCAGTCGAGGTCGACGCTCACCGACGACCACCGGAACTCGAGGACGACCCAGACGAGGACGGTGAGGACGGCGACGATGGCCGCGAGCAGTTCGCCGAACCCGGCCCACATCGGGACGACGAACGCGACGCCGCTCACCGTCTTGCGCGGGAGGACCGCGTTGGCCGCCCGCTTGTAGAGCCCCGGCTTGCCGACCGTGTCGGTGTCCGACGTGAGATTCGCCGCCACCGCGCTCGGACCGCCGGCGCTCTCGTCGCCCGTGCCGAGGCGTTCGGCCTCGTAGGAGGAGTAGAACGGGATGGACCAGACGACGTCGCCCTGCCTGTCCAGTTCGAACACGCGGTTCCCGTTCGAGTCGGAGACCAGCGTGTGGCCGTTCGGCAGGCGGTCGGCGTCGCGGGGCCACAGCATCTCCCGGTCGCTGTAGGCCCACGTTTTCACCCACTCGCCGTCCTCGCGCTGGTACTCGACGAGGCGGTCGTTCAGCGAGTCGGCGACGATGACCGCAGGACCGCCCTCGTCTGCCGGGATGTAGTCCGGGTTGTGCTGTTCGTAGAGGACGTCGTGGTTGCCCTCTGCGCCGAGCGTCCAGTCTTCCATCAGGCCGCTCTCGTTCAGGAAGACGACCTGGTCCTGGTTGCGCAGGCTGGTCATGTACCGGCCGTCGGGGAGGCGCTCGACGTCGTTCAGGTGCGCCCAGTCGACGGGATAGGGGCCGCCCTCGGTGATGGGGTAGTCGTCGAGGGCGTCCCAGCGCCACGTCGTCACGTCCGTCGTGGTGTTGACGACGTAGACGCCGTCGCGGTGGATGTCCGCGACGAGCAGACGGTCCTCGGAGAGGCGGTCGACGTCGTGCCAGTTCGCGCCGCGGTCCTGCGGGATGATGCGGGAGTGGAACCGGGTCAACTCGCCCGTCGTGAGGTTCACTCGCTCGACGAGCGAGAGGGTGCAGTCGGCGTCACAGGCACTCCCGCGCGCCCCCGTGAGCGCTCGCTCGGCGACGTACTCGACCGTCGCCGAGGTGTTCGGGACGGGGTCGACGTCCATGTACCCGCTGTGCGTGTCGTTGTAGTACAGCACCCGGCCGTCGGGCGAGAACGCGACGAGCGCGGCCGCGTCGCCGTTCATGCCGTGCCCCGCGACGACGGTGACGTTGTCACGCGGCGGGACGACCTGCTCGCGTTCGGAGAACGGGACGTCGGCCTGCTGGCGGTACGTGTCCATCTTCGACGCCGTCTCGGAGGTCGCGTACGCGTACCCCACCACCCCGGCACAGAGCAGCAGGACGGCGACGAAGAGACCGCGGTAGAGTCTGCGGGAGACCATCGTTCGCTGGAACAGAGGGGTGGCGCATAAAAGTCACTCATCCGTGACGCCTTCGGGTGCGAACGCGTCGGCGAGGGTCGCCTGCCGTGCGAAAGAAAGACTTGCCAGCGCCCGAAGGGACGGGTATGGACTACGAGACGCCGCTGTTCTTCCGCGTGATGGGCTACGCGAACGAGGCGGACCGCGACGTCGTCGACATGGTGAGCGGGAACCCCGACTGGGGGTCGCCGCCGGGCATCGCCGAGGGACTGCACGAGTACGCCGACCTCGGCGGGGCGGACTTCCAGTACGCGCCGAGCGAGGGCCTGGCCGAACTCCGGGTCGAGATCGCCGACCGCCGTGACGTCGACCCCGAGCAGGTGGTCGTGACCAACGGCGGCGGCGAGGCCAACTACCTCGCGATGGCCCGCGCGCTGGAGCGGGAGGCAGGCGACGAATTCGTGCTCACCGACCCCGTCTACCCCTACTACCCCGGCAAGACGAAGATGCTCGGCGGGACGGCGCGGTACGTCGCCGCCGAGCACGACGGGTCGCTCGACCCGGCGGCGGTGCGCGAGCAGGCGAGCGACGACACGGCAGCCATCGTCGTCAACACGCCGAACAACCCGACCGGCGCGGTGTACGACGAGGCGACGATGCGCGAACTCGTCGCCATCGCCGAGGAGCACGACGCGCTACTGGTCAGCGACGAGGTGTACGACCACTTCGACTTCTCCGGCGAGTTCACCTCCGCGCTGGCGTTCGACTCCGACCACCGCGTCGTCACCAACGCCTTCTCGAAGTCGCTGGCCATCACCGGGTTCCGCGTCGGCTACGCCGTCTTCCCGCCGGGCCTCGTCGACGTCGCCAAGACCCGCCACATGCTGACGAACGTCGCCACCACGCGACCGGGCCAGTACGCCGTCCTGCACGCGCTCCGCGAGACCGACCCCGACTACTACGTCGCCAACCGCGAGTTGCTCGAATCGCGCGTGGAGACGTTCACCGACGCGCTCGACGCGGCGGGCGCGGACTACACCAGCCCCGACGGCGCCTTCTACGTCATGGCACGGTTCGAGGGCTACCCGGGGACCCTGGCAAACGTCGAGAAACTCATCGACGAGGCCGGCGTCGCCGGCATGCCTGGCGAGGCGTTCGGCACCTCGCGCGAGGACTGGTTCCGGTTCGCGCTCGTGTCGCCGCGCGTCGAGGAGGCCGCCGAGCGCCTGGCCGTCTTCTTCGACTAGCTACTCGCCTGCCGGCGAATCCAGCGCCCGCGCCAGGCCGCCGAGCAGTCCGGCGACGACGGGGATTGCGACGCTCAGCGCGAGGATGCGTCCCATCGCGAGATAGCGCCCGAGGGTCCCGTTCGCGGCCAGCAGTCCCGCGAACGCCAGCCAGCCGAGGACGCCGAAGGCGAGACCGGCGAGGAGCCCCCGCCGCCAGTTCGCCGTCGGGAGGCTGACGAGCGCACCGCCGACGAGGAAGCCGAGCGGGTGGACGGTCGCGAGCGCGAGTCCAGCGACGGCGGCGACCGCGAACGCCGCCGCCCGCCGCCGCGGGTCCGCGCGGACGGCGTCCAGTCGCCCCGTCATCGCGTCCCCTCCTCGAAGGTGACGGTCGTCTCGCCCTGCAACTCCAGCGGCATCGGTCTGTACTCCACGTCGGCCCAGGCGCGCAACTGGTCGCGGTAGTGGTCGGAGAAGTAGTCGCCGGAGTTGCCGCCCGGCAGGACGGCCGCCGACTCGCCGTCCATCGGACAGACCATGCGCCAGCTGCTGCCGACGGCGTCCTCGACGCGGTAGTTGTCGACCGTGTGGCTCGACCCGTCGGTGGGCAGCGCGGGGTAGTTGAGAAAGGACTGGTCGAACGGATGCGTGATGGCGCTCGTGTCGTTGTAGTCGCCGTACGTCTCGTAGCCCTCCGACTCGACGGTCTCGACGGCCGTCCTGAGCGCGTCGACCATCGCCGTCGCGCGGTCGCCGTCGCCGAACCAGCGGCCGCCGTCGAGGTGCGCGACCACCCAGTCGCGGGGGTAGTACTCCTCGTCCAGTCCCGCCGCCTCGAAGGCGTCGCCGAGCGCCTCCTCGCGGAACGCGTCGAACCAGTGGACGAACAGGAGCGCGCCCCGCGAGTCCCGGTCCATCCGGCGGTCCCACGAGGAGAGCGTCTCGACGGCCGACCCCAGGCCGTCGGCGTCGCGCGCGGCGTCGACGAGTTCCGGGACGAGGTCGACCGCGCGGCCGTCCAGCGTGTCGGCCTGCATCTCCTTCACGAACGCAGGGTCGACGGGGTCGTCGCCGCTCACGCGCTCGTCGAGCAGCTCGTAGATGCGCCGCCCGCGGTAGGGACTGGCGTACGCTTCCGCGAGGTAGGGGTCGGCCGTCACGCGCTGGTTCGCGGTGGCGAGGTAGTCGGGGTTGCGGACGTGGGGCTTTGCCTCGAAGGGGACGAACCCCTCCCACGAGGAGACGCCGAACGGCTCGAACCCTCGCCACTCGCCCTCGCCGGCGGAGCCGTCGAAGATGCGGTCGCTGCGGACGCGCTCGCCGTCGACCCGGCGGATCGGGATGCGGCCGGTGACGTAGAAGAGCGTGTTGCCGTCCCGGTCGGCGTACACCAGGTTCTGGGTCGGCAGGTCGAAGTGTCGCGTCGCATCGAGCACGTCGTCCATCCCGTCGCTCGTCGCGTAGCGGTGGACGGCGAGCGTCGTCTCGGTCGCGGTGTGGCCGGTCCAGGCGACGCCCACCCGCTCGCCCTCGCGTTCGAGGTAGGGGCCGTGGACCGTCTTCTTCACCGTCACCTCGCGGTCCTCCCCGTCCGCGACCGCGACGGTCCGCCTCTCAGATTCGAACTCGCGCCACTCGCCGCGGTAGCGGTACCGGTCGCCGTCGGTCTCGTAGCGGTAGCAGTCGAGGACGTCCGCGCCGGTGTTGGTGAACCCCCACGCGCCGGCGTCGTTCTCGCCGATGACGACGAACGGGACGCCCGGGAACGTCACCCCGCGGACGTTCGCGTCTGGGTAGTCGAGGTGCATCTCGTACCAGACCGGCGGCGCCATCAGGGTGAGGTGGGGGTCGTTCGCGACGATGGGCTTGCCGCTCGCGGTGTGCTCGCCCGAGACGACCCAGCTGTTCGAGCCGACGCCGGGGTCGCGCTCGAAGCCGCCCAGCCAGTCGACGAGGCCCGTGCCGACGTCGTTCGGGGGGTTCGACGGGGTGGAACGGTCCCCGACGGTGCTACCGCCGTTGCCGCTGCCGTTTCCGTCGCGGACGATGGGGGCGTCGTGGTCGAGTCGTGCGGGGTACAGCTCCGCTGCAGCCTCCTCACCGAGCGTCTCGGCCGCCGTCGCGCGCCGCAGCGTCCGGAAGCTGCCGGTGAGGTCCCAGGAGATCTGCTTCTCCATCAACAGAGTGTCGGCGGGCGTCCACGGGGCGGGCTCGTACTCCAGCAGGCCGAACTCGACGGGAAGCGACTCGTTCTCCCGGCAGGCGTTCACGCCGTCGGCGAACGCCCGGACGACCGGGGCCGTGTCGGTGTCGGCCAGGTGTTCCCAGGTCGCCTCGGCTGCGCCGGCGAAGTCCATGCGGACGTGGAACTCGTCGGAGTCGAGCGCCGCGTCGCCGACGACCGCCGCAAGCTGGCCGCGCATGAGCCGCCGCTGCAGGTCGAGCTGGAAGAGCCGGTCGCGGGCCTGGGCGTACCCGACAGCGAAGTACGCTGCCCGCTCGTCGTCTGCGGAGACGTGCGGGACGCCGTGGTCGTCGTACCGCAGTTCGGCGGGGCCGTGGCGACTCTCGACCGTCCGGTCCGTGCGGTCGGTGGCGGACGCCCACGCCGACCCCGACAGCGGCGCGAACCGCCGGAGGTAGCTCCGGACCGGCGAGAGGGTGCTGCCGGCGGCGACGCCCCCGAGGATCGCGCCGACCAGCGCCCGTCGTTTGGTATCGATGGCCATACCTGGGCCTGTGCGGAGTCCGACGTAAAACCGTTGGAACCGCCGACGGGTTTGGTCGCGTTTCACCTCCGGGCGTGGCGGTCACCGCGGTCAGTCGCTCACCGACCCCGCCAGCGACTCACTTCCAGGGGTTGTCGACCAGGTCCGCGTGCACCGCCGTGCCCACCTCGACGCGACAGGACGAGTGCGGTTCGGCGACGCAGAGCAGGACGTACCCGTCCGCGCGGTGGCGCTCCTTCAGCGCCCGGGGCGGCCGTGCGTGGTCGAGGTCGCCCGCCAGCAGTCGCCCGGTACATGTCCCGCACGCGCCGGTGCGGCAGCCGAACGGCAGGCCGACGTCGGCCCGCTCGGCCGCTTCGAGCACCGTCTCGTCGTCGCGGGCGCGGACGGTTTCTTCGCGCCCGTCGCGCCAGACGAGGTCGACGCGGTGGGCGTCGCCGTCGACGCGGTGGGTGGCCTCGCCGTCGCTCACTGCCAGACGTCGCTGGTGCAGTCGCCGTCCGGCCAGCGAATCTCGTGGGCGCGGGCGGGGCCCTCGGGCATCTCGCCGAAGTCCACGAGGAAGTCCTCGTCCAGCGTCATCGTCCCCTTCCGCGGGTCGACGTCCGCCTTCAGCATCACCGAGCCGCGTTCGCCCTCCTCCGGGAAGAACTGGTTGTCCCACGTCGAGAACAGCGACGTGGTCCAGTAGAGGCGCTCGCCGTCGATGCTGAGCTGGAGCATCTGCGGGCCGGCGACGACGGGCCGGTCGTCCTCGCCGGTCGGGTGCCGCGGTCCGAACAGCCCGCCCGCCCACAGTCGGTCGGCCAGCCGCGGGTTCGACGGGTCGCTCACGTCGTACATCCGGACGTCGCCGTGCAGCCAGTTCGAGAAGAACAGGTACCGGTCGTCCATCGACACGAGGATGTCGGTCACGAGCCCCGGAACCGGCATGTCCCAGTCCTCGTGCTCGCGGCTCTCGACGTCGATGGCCTTCTCGGCGTGCCACTCGCCGTCGTCGCCCTCGTAGAAGTGGAAGATGTTCGACGACAGCGCCGCGCCGACGTACCCGTGGACGGATTCGGGGCTGTGGAGGAACCGGACTTCGAGCGGGATGAGTCCCTCCTCGCCGAGGTCGATGGACTGCTCGACGGTGCCGTTCTCCCAGTCCCAGACGTGGATGTGACGACCGTAGTTGCCCTTCTCGACGTCCTCCATGTCGAAGCCGGGATAGTACGTCTTCGGCGCGGCCCACTCGCTCGACACCATCACGTTGTGGCGTGGCTGGTACCAGTAGTCGTAGTTCATCTCGATCTCGCCCGGCGGGTCCCAGCGTCCCTCGATCTCGAAGTCGTCGTTCAGTTCGAGGAAGCCGCCCGGCAGGTCGCCGTCGGCGTCGCCGAGCATCGAGACGAGTATCTCGCCGTCCGGGATGCAGTGGACGGTGTGGGGCGCGCTCAGGTCGTACTCGTACACCTCCTCCGGCTCGATTACCTTCACTATCTCCGGGTTGCGCCGGTCCTTCGTGTCGATGACGTGGAGTCGCGAGGACCGCTGACCCGGGACGACGAGGTGGCGCCGCTCCAGCCCCTCGACGTGGCATGACGACGAGCAGGCGTTCCAGCCGAAGTGGTGCAGTTCGTCGCCCTTGTTCGGCATCTCGACGCGGTCGACCACCTCGCAGTAGGTGTCCGAGTCGGGGTCGACGTCGACGACGGAGAGGAAGTCCGGCGCGTCGACGTCCGTTCCCACGTACAGCGACGGGACGTAGGCGACGGTCTCGCGCTCGGCCTCCTCGATCGCGGCCTGCGGCGTCGCGTACCCCGGCCCCTCGACGTCGTGGTGATGTTCGTGATGTTCGTGTGCTGCTGCTTCGCCTGGTGATTCGGTATCGCTCATGGTCTCCCCCCGGGACGTGGTACGCTACCAATCACCGTGACCGGGAACGTACCGGCAATATTTTCCTGTTATTGGTGAGGCTCCCCTCGATGGACGGGCGGAATCGGACGGACGGCCGACGGAGACGTCGCTGTCGACCGTGATGACCGCAAAAACGATGAAAGCGCGAACTACCTTACTCGTACAGCCACTGCTCGTCGACGCGCTCGTAGTCGAGCAGTTCGTCGTCGTCGAAGAACAGCGCAATCTCGCGCTCGTTCGCGCCGGGGTCCTCGTGGTCGGAGCCGTGGATGACGTTCCGACCGAGGTCGAGGCCGTAGTCGCCGCGGATGGTGCCGGGCGCGGATTCGGCGGGGTCGGTCTCGCCCATCATCTTGCGGACCTGGCGGGTCGCGTCCTGGCCCTCCCAGACCATGGCGAAGACCGGACCGGACGTGATGAAGTCGACGAGGCCGTCGAAGAACGGCTTGTCCTCGTGCTCGCCGTAGTGCTCCTCGGCGAGGTCCTGGTCGATCTGCATGAACTTCCCGCCGACCATCTTGAGGCCGCGTTCCTCGAGGCGGGAGACGATCTCACCGATGAGACCGCGCTGGACGCCGTCGGGCTTGACCATGACGAAGGTGCGCTCGGCGTCCGCCATCACCGGCTCGCCTCCTCGCTGCTCTCCTCTTCGGTCCACTCCAGGTCGCGCGGCTCGCGACCCAGGTCGGCGTTCTTCTCGCACTTCGAGGAGCAGTAGTGGATGGTCGTTCCGTCCGTGCGGACGAACATCGTGCCCGTGCCGGGCTCGATGTCCTCGCCGCAGTAGTCACACTCTCGGGTCTGTGGCATTATTGTCCTCCGATGGAGTCGGCTTCGCGTGCAGTTTCGCGCAGCTGTAGCACGTCGCCCTCGCGGACGGGGCCGAGGCAGTTGCGCGTGATGATGCGCCCCTGGTTCTCGCCCGTTCGGATGCGGCACTTGACCTGCATGGCCTCGCCGTGCATCCCCGTCTTGCCGACGACTTCGATGACCTCGGCGGGCGTGGAGTCTTCCTCGTTGGTCTCTTCAGCACTCATCTTCGGTCACCTCAGCGAAGTTCCTCGACTTTGCTGGCGACGTCGTCGACGTCCTCGCTGGCCTCGCCAGCGTCGACGACCGCCGCGGCGGCGCTGCCGACTTCCAGTCCGGCGGCGTGACCCACGTCGTCCTGCGTGTCGACGAAGACGAACGGGATGCCCTTCTCGTCGGCCAGCTCGGGGAGGTGCATCACGATCTCCTCCGGCTGGACGTCCTCGGCGATGTAGACGAGGTCGGCGTTGCCACGCTCGACCGCCTTGGTCGTCTCGTTGGTTCCTTTCTTCACGGTACCGGTGTCTCGGGCGACCTCCAGCGCGTCGAGCGCGCTGTCCTGGAGGTCGGCTGGGACGTCGAAGTTTACGTAGACTGGCATGGTTGTTCACCTCCCCACGCGTCGGCTCAGGCTCCCCTGCCGTGCTAGTCCTGAGCGGCTAGGAGCATCATCAACCGCGCGCAGGTCGTACACATCAGTAGATGGTTCCCCCATAAAAGCGCTTTCAAATGGGCGACAGACTGCGAACGGACCACACACCGCTTCCGTCAGGAGGTCACGGCAGATTCCCTCCGCCGTCCCCTATACAAAAATACAGCTGGCCGCTGGACCACGCGTCGGCGGGCACACGCCGCTGGCGACAGGTCGCGAACCGTCCGTCCCCGTCGGCCGCTGGGACGCGAACGGCCCGTCGTTGCGACCGCGTCGGTCGTCAAGCCACTCCAGCGACCAGGCGTGGACGCCGACTACGTACTGGGGTCGTTACCGTAGTACAGCAGCAGCGCACCGACCCCCGCTACGATGGCGACGATCAACGTCCAGAGCGGCGACAGGATCGAGTTTGCGACGTCGGCGACGTCGAGGAGGTACAGCAGCCCCATGACGACGAACCCGGCCACCGCGAACCATCCTAGCGACCCGATCTGGTCTTCCTCTCGTTGCGTTTCCATCTCGGCCGTTCTGGTGCTCGGCCATGTGCGCAGGTCGGAGAGCGCTTTCGTTAACGGTTTAGGCTGAACTGGCAAGCAACCCCGGTTCAAGCCCTGCTAGAACGGTACGCGCCGAACGAAACGTCGGCTTACGCGTCGGTCGTCCGGAGACGGCGTGGCCCCATCCCGGACGGTCACCACGTTGGCGGCCTGCCGACGGTCGCTTCCGCAGTCCGTGTGCAGCAATGGAAACGCCCTTGCCGCGGTCGGCGCAACTCGGGGGTATGGACGTCGAGGAACTGGCGACCGCACTGCGCGAGGAGGCCCGGCGTGCGAACGAGCGGCGACTGCTCGTGCTCGCCGGGGACCGCGACGCGGGCGCGGCGGCCGCGCGGCGGGCGCTCGACGCCGCCGACGTGCCGCGTGCGGCGACGACGCAGGTCGCCCCCGTCCGAGTCCTCGACTGCGAGCGGGTCGCCCAGACCCGCGCCGGCGAACTCCTCGGCACGACGCGCGAGGCGGTCGTCTTCGACGCCCACGACGAACTCCACCCCAACGCGCTGGGCCGCGTGGTCGGCGCGGTCGACGGCGGCGGACTCTTCGCCCTGCTCGCGCCCGCGCTCGATACGTGGCCGGACCGCCGCGACGACTTCGACGCCACGCTCGCCGTCCCGCCGTTCGACGAGTCGGAGGTGACGGGTCACTTCCGCGAGCGGTTCGTCGAAACCGTCCGTACTCGCCCCGGCGTCGCCGTCGTCGACGTGGACGCCGGAACCGTCGAACGGGACGGCCTGACCCATCCCGCACCGCGTCTCCCCCGGGACGGCGTCTCCGTTCCCGACGACCTCTCCTTCCCCCGGGAGGCGTACGAGCGCTGTCTCACCGGCGACCAGGTCGACGCCGTCGCCGCGTTCGAAGCCCTCCAGGACGACGAAGACGATACCGCCGTGGTCGTCGAGGCCGACCGCGGCCGGGGGAAGTCCAGCGCCGCCGGCCTCGCGGCCGGCGCGCTCGCCGCCGACGGCCGCGACGTGCTCGTGACCGCGCCGGAGTTCCGGAGCGCCCGGGAGGCGTTCGCCCGGGCGCGCGAGCTGCTGGACGCACTCGGCGAAAGCGACGGCGGCGAGGAGTCCCCGAAACGCGTCGAGAGCACGTCGGGCGGCGTCGTCCGGTTCGCGAAGCCCACGACGGCCGCAGGGATGGTCGACGCAGGCCAGGCCGGCGACGCCGCACCGGACGTCGTCCTCGTCGACGAGGCGGCCGCCCTCTCGGTCGACCTGCTCGAACGCCTCCTCGCGTGTGCGCGCGTGGCGTTCACGACGACGGTCCACGGCTACGAGGGGGCCGGCCGCGGCTTCTCCGTGCGATTCCGCGACCGCCTCGACGACAGCGACCACGCGGTGACGGAGGTGGCGATGATCGAACCCATCCGGTACGCCGCGGGTGACCCCGTGGAGGTCTGGGCGTTCGACGCGCTGGCGCTCGACGCCCGCCCGGCCGTCGACCCGCTCGTCGCCGACGCCGCACCGGAAGAAGCAGCGTACCGCGCGGTCGACCCGGCGGACCTGCTCGCCGACGAGCACCTGCTGCGGGAGGTGTTCGGCCTGCTCGTGCTCGCCCACTACCGCACCGAACCGGCCGACCTGGCGCGCCTGCTCGACGCGCCGAACGTGACCGTGCGCGCGCTCACCTGGGACGGCCACGTCGTCAGCGTCGCACTGCTGGCGCGCGAGGGGAACCTCCCCGCGGACGTGCGCGAGCACATGTACGAGGGCGGCCGCGTCCGCGGCAACATGCTCCCGGACGTGCTGACCAGCCAGCTCCGCGACGAGGACGCGGGCGTCCCGGTCGGCCTGCGCGTGATGCGCATCGCCACCCACCACGCCGTCCGTTCGCGCGGTCTGGGCTCCCGCCTCCTCGCGGAGGTGCGCGCGGAGTTCGAAGACGAGGTGGACTGGCTCGGCACCGGCTTCGGCGCGACGCCCGAACTGCTGGACTTCTGGCGCGAGAACGGCTACAACGCCGTCCAGCTGTCCACCACGCGCAACGACGCCAGCGGCGAGTACTCCGCGCTCATGCTCGACCCCACCAGCGACGCGGGGCGACGGCTCCACGACCGCACCGCCCGGCGGTTCGCGGGCCGCATCGCGTCGGTGCTCTCGGACGCTCTCTCGGACCTCGACCCCGACGTCGCCCGCGCCACGCTGCGGGCCGTCGACGCGCCCGTCTCCCTCGACTGCTCAGACTGGGAGTGGCGCGTCGTCGCCGCCAGCGCGTACGGGCCGGGGCAGTTCGACCAGTCGCCCGCCCCGTTCCGCCGCGTCGCAGTGACGCACCTCGTGCACGCCGACGAAAATCCCCTGACGCCGCGTCACGAGCGCCTGCTGGTGCGGAAGGTCCTGCAGGCGCACGGCTGGCCGACGGTCGCCGACGAACTCGGCTTCCACTCGGCGGGGCAGGCGATGCGCGCGCTCGGCGATGCGTTCCGGCCGCTCGTGGACCGCTACGGCGACGAAGCCGCGCGGGAAGAACGGCGACGGTTCGAGGAGTAGCGAGCGGCGGTAGGACGAAGAGGGGCGAGCGCGTACCGCCGCCGATGGAGTGCTCCGAGGACGACTGCGACCGCGAGGCCGACGTCCGACTCCACGTCCCGTGGGCGGCGAACCGCCCCGTCTGCGCCGGCCACGCCCGCGCGCTGGTCCAGCAGGACGGCGTCGTCGCGGAACCGCTCGCGGACGCCGAGGAGTGGCGCTAGTTCGGAAGCTATAGCCCGCTGGTCGACCGACGGGTGAACGATGTCCTGGTACGTGCTGGCGCTCGCGGGACTGTTCGAGATCGCGTGGGCCATCGGCCTCGAGTACTCGGACGGACTGTCGAAGCCGCTGCCGACGGCGGGGACCGTCGTCGCACTCGTCGTGAGCATGCTCCTGCTGGCGAAGGCCGTCGAGGACCTGCCGGTGGGGACGGCCTACGCCGTCTGGACCGGCATCGGCGCCGTCGGCACCGCGTCGCTCGGTGTCGTCCTCTTCGACGAACCTGCCGACCTCTCGCGGGTCTTCTTCATCGGCGTCGTCGTGTTCGGTATCGCTGGGCTCCGCCTGACGTCCGGCGGGCACTGAGAGAAAGAAGGTCGTTCTACGGAACTACTCGTGGGCGAAGTAGGCGACGGACTCGTCGGCCTCGTGGCGGTCGACGCGGGCGAAGCCGACGCGCTCGAACTGGACGACGTCGTCGGGGTCCGTCTCGGCGAAGCCGGGTTCGGCGCGCCCCGCGACGTCGCCCGTCATCGTCCGTAGACGGACCGGGACGTTCGCGTCGGCGGACACCCAGTGGACGACCGGGACCCCCTCCTCGCGGACGGCGCTGATGTCGTCGCCCGTGTACTGGAGGGCGTCGCGGGTGTGCCGGAAGCAGCCCAGGCCCTTCAGCCAGACGCGGTCGTCGTGGTCCGGCACGTCGCCGGGCTCGACGAGGACCGCCTCGCCGGCCGGGACGTGGCGGGTGCCGCGGTCCTCGTGGTCGGGGTGGACCGCCGGTTCGGCGGCTTCGGGGTGGTCGCCGACCAGGGGGTACTCGACGCCGTCGCGGACGAAGAAACAGCGCGGCGCCGCGTCGTCGACGAGTTCGCGGTTGCTGGCGTAGATGGAGCTCATCGCGAGGTCGACGTTGCTCGTCGACGTGCCGAGTTCGGCCATCGACTCCGTGACGGCTTCGCCGCGGATGCCGCGTCGCTGCAGGCTCAGCAGCGTCGGCGCGCGCGGGTCGTCCCAGCCGTCGAGTTCGCCCTTGTCGATAAGTTCCTTGATCGTCGAGGTGGACATCTTCACGTCGTACTCGTCGACCTGGACGTGGCCCCAGTGAATGACCTCGGGGTACTCCCAGCCGAAGTAGTCGTAGACGAACCGCTGGCGCTTCGCGGAGTCCTGCAGGTCGATGCCGCGGATGATGTGGGTGACGCCCGTCAGGTGGTCGTCGACGCCGGACTGGAAGTCGAGCATGGGCCAGCAGCGATACTCCGCCGCCTCCGGGCGCGGGTGAGGCGTGTCGACCATCCGGAACGCCACCCAGTCGCGCAGCGCGGGGTTCTTGTGCTCGATGTCGGTCTTCACCCGCAGGACGACGTCGCCGGACTCGTACTCGCCGGCGACCATGTCCTCGAACTCCGCGAGCGTCGTCTCGGGGTCCTTGTCGCGGTGGGGGCAGGCCTCGGCGCTGTTCTTCAGTTCGGAGAACTCGTCGCCCGAGCACGTGCAGGTGTAGGCGCCGCCCTTCTCGATGAGCCGGCGGGCGTGCTCGTAGTAGGTTTCCAGGCGGTCGCTGGCCTTGATGACCTCGGCGGGCTCGAAGCCGAGGTACTCCACCTCGTCGAGGATCTCGTCGTACGCCCACGTGAGCGGCCGCTTCGTCTCGGGGTCGGTGTCGTCGAACCGGACGATGAACTCGCCGTCGTACTCGTCGGCGTAGGTGCCGACGACGGCGGGCATCCGGCCGTGGCCGATGTGCCACGGGCCGTTGGGGTTGGGCGCACAGCGCATCCGGATCTCGTCGAACTCCTCGGCGTTGGGCAGGTCTGGCAGGACCTGGTCGTCCTCCTCGTCCTCGCTGTCGAGTTCCTCCACGAGCTCCGGGTCGAGTTCGCCCAGGCGCTCGCGGCGCTCCTCGTGGTCGAGCTGGTTCACCTCGGCGACGACCTTGCCCGCGACGCCCGGCACCTCGTCGCCGTGCTCGCGGAACTCGGGGTTCTCGCCCATCAGCGAGCCCATGATGGCACCGACCTCGGCGTCGCTGTCGTGTTTCAGCGCGTTGAAGATGGCGTGCTTCTCCGCCTCCTCCTCGATCTGTGACCGTAGCTCGTCGTCCATTACCGGACCGTTCTCCCGGGACGGCTAAACTGGTTGGGATTTTCGGCGGCTGTGACGGCGGCTCCAGCGCCGTCGACGGCCGGTGACAATCCAGCCGCTCACGGGACGCGGTCGAGAGAAGTGGAGACGATCTGTCGACGGCTCAGTAGCCGCGTTCGATGAGGTAGTCCGCGATCTGCCGGAGCATGTCGCTGGCCTCGTTGTCCGGGAGCACGTCGAGGTGGTCCTTGCCGCGCTCGACGAGCGTCTCGGCCTTCTCGCGGGCGTAGTCGATGCTCCCCGCGTCCTGGAGTTTCGCGACCGCGTCGTCGATCTCGTCCTCGGTTACCGCGTCGACGTCGTCGGTCTCGACGAGCGAGTCCACGTCGACGCCGTGCTTGCGAGCGTGGAGCGTGATGATGGTCTGTTTGTTCTCCACCAGGTCGCTCCCGCGCTGCTTGCCGAGTTTCTCGCTCGGCACCGTCAGGTCGAGCACGTCGTCCTGGATCTGGAACGCGCGTCCGACGTCGATGCCGTACCGGTAGAGCGCCTCCGTCGTCTCGTCGTCGGCGCCGAGGAGGACGGCGGGCATCGTCGACGCCGCGCCGTAGAGCACGGCCGTCTTGTTCTTGATCATCTCCAGGTACTCGTCGGGGTTCACGTCCGGGCGTTCCTCGAACGCGACGTCGAGAGACTGGCCCTCGCAGATGCGAGTACAGGTGGTCGCGAGCACGTCGAGAGCCTCCACGCTGCGGGCGGGCTTGGCGTCGGTGTCGAGCAGAATCTCGAACGCCTTCGAGTAGAGCGTGTCGCCCGCGAGGATGGCCGTCTCGGTGTCGTAGGCGCGGTGGACGGCGGGGACGCCGCGACGCAGGTCGTCGTCGTCCATGATGTCGTCGTGGATGAGCGTGAACGACTGGATGGTCTCGATGCTGACCGCGGCGGCCATGATGTCCACCTCGGTGCCGTCGAGCGCGGGGAACTTGCGGTACGCCTCCGAGTAGGGTTCGACGTCCGCGAGCGCCTCCGCGACGAGCAGGAGGACAGTGGGTCGCAGGCGCTTGCCGCCGGCGTCGAGCAGGTACCGCGAGGCCTCGTAGAGGCGCTCCGGTTCCGTGATCGGCAGGTCCTCCTCGATGGCCTCGTTGACCAACTCGCGACGCTCCCTGACCGCCTCCGTGACGATTTGCTCCCGTGACTCCGTGCTCGCGTCAGTCATGTTATTCGACCAGCTGGATGAGGTTGCCGTTTCGGGTGACGTGGAGGTCCCGCCCGAGGTCGTAGCCCTGGCTCTCGCACAGGTCGACGTACGGCGAGAAGCCCTTCATGTCCTGGTGGGCCGGGATGACGTGCTGGGGCTGGAGCGCCTGCAGCATCTCGTAGTGCCCCTCCTCGCGGAGGTGACCGGAGACGTGCACGTCGTCGTAGATGCGCGCGCCCTGCATCTTCAGGAGGCGCTCGGACTGGTAGCGCTGGCCCTCGTTCGTCGGCTCCGGGATGACGCGGGCGGAGAAGACGACCTTGTCGCCGTTGTCCAGTTCGTACGGCGTCTCGCCGCGGCCCATCCGGGTGAGCATCGCGCGCGGCTCGCCCTGGTGGCCGGTCACGATGGGCAGGTAGTTCTCCTTGCCCTCCTTCATGATGCGCTTGAACGTCCGGTCGACGGACTTTCGGTGGCCGAACATGCCCATGTCCTCGGGGAAGTCGACGAAGTCGAGTCGTTCGGCGGTCCCCGAGTACTTCTCCATCGAGCGGCCGAGCAGGACCGGCGTCCGGCCGATGTCCTGGGCGTACTCGACGAGGCTCTTCACGCGGGCGATGTGGCTGGAGAACGTGGTCGCGACGATGCCGCCGTCGTAGTCCTCCATGCTGTAGATGACGTCCTTGACGTGCCGGCGCGCGACCGACTCGCTGGGCGTGCGGCCCTTGCGGCCCGCGTTCGTACAGTCCTCGATGTAACAGAGGACGCCGTTGCCCTCGCGACCGATCTCGCGGAAGCGCTTCATGTCGATGGGGTCGCCGAGCACCGGCGTGTGGTCCATGCGCTTGTCGAGGCCGTAGACGATGGACCCCTCGGGCGTGTGGACCACGGGGTTGATCGCGTCGATGATGGAGTGGGTGACGTTGACGAACTCCAGTTCGACCTGATCGCCGATCTGGGTCGTCTCGCCGGCGTCCATCTTCACGAGGTCGTTCTCGACGCCGAACTTCTCCTCGCTCTGGATCTGCTGTTTCACCAGTTCGATGGTGAACGGGGTCGCCATGATCGGCGCGTTGTACCGGTGCGCCAGCTTGCTGATGGCCCCGATGTGATCGAGGTGGCCGTGCGTCGGCACGATGGCCTTCACGTCGCCTTCGAGATCGGACATGACCCGGTCGTCCGGGATAGCGCCCATGTCGATCAGGTCCAGACTGTGCAGCTTCTCGGTCTCGACGTTGTCGTGAAGCAGAACCTTCGAGAGGTTCAGCCCCATGTCGAAGATGACGACGTCGTCACCGGCGCGAACGGCAGTCATCTGCCGTCCGACTTCTTCGTAGCCGCCAATGGTTGCGATTTCGATTTCCATAGTTGCTTTCCTCGAGCACTAAACACCACGTGGAACGTGGCAGTTGCGTTGCTCACTGAAATGCCCGCGAGCCGCGAGCGTCGAACCCCGGCGTCTTGCAGCACGTCGATTCGACACCCGCGGGACGCGTCCGAGCGCCCGCGAGATGCCTCAGTCTGGTCCCATCTACGCCCCCGGGTAATAAAAACTGCGGGGTATCGAACGCGCAACCGATCTCGTCCACGGAGCGAACGGCGACGCCGACCGTCGCCCCCGACGAACGGCGACTCCTGTCAGCACCGAACGGCTCGGAGAGGACGTCTGAGACACAGCAACGTCGGTATGATTTCTCGGAATTCGTCGACAACGACAGCTGACGTCGGCCTAAATTCCACCCGTCACCGACGTTCGACAACAGTTTCGTGCGTTGAGTTAACGCGACTTCACGAGGTCAACTTCGAACGACACCGACATGGAAGACGGCGGCACCCCGAAGCGGACAGTCCCGACGAACGAGTTACGAAACGAGGTTCGCACAGCCCCCGACCCGGGACGCGGAATCGAACAACCACTGTCGGTCGTGGTCCCGAACGACGGTGCCGGACGAAGGTTCAAGTACGGAGCCGGAACCAGGGACGGTCGTGACGTGACCGCGGCCGGAACGCGAACGCAGGAGCGCGGCCCACGGCGTTCCGGACCAGGAGAACGTGGGCCGCCTGTTCGCACCCTTCGGTAGGCGTCGCTCAGTCGTCGGCGGTCGCGGGCGAACCGCCGACATCGATCTCGCCCTCGTCCAGCTCTTCCTCTATCTCGCGGGCAGCCTGGACCATGTTCTCCATCTTTCCGTACGCGACGTCGCGCGGGAGGAGCTTCACGCCGCAGTCCGGACTCACCGTCAGGCGCTCCGGCGGGACGACCTCCAGCCCCTTCCGGATGTTGTCCTTGATCTCTTCGACGCTCTCGACCTCGGCGACGTGGACGTCCGTGACGCCGAGCGCGAGGTTCTTCGTGAACTCGTCCTCTTTGAACACGTCGAGCTGGTCGTAGTCGCCGTTGGCGAGTTCGACGTCGAACTCGTCGACGGGGTAGTCGAGCATCTCGGGGTAGATGCGCGAGTAGTCGCCGTAGCAGACGTGGAGGCCGAGGTAGACGTCGTCCGGGATGCCGTCAGCGATGCGTTCCAGGCACTCGCCGACGATGGCGTGGTCGTCGGGCGTCGTCGCGAGCGCGGGTTCGTCGATCTGGACGTACCGCGCGCCGGCGTCGACCAGCTTCTCGATCTCCTCGTTGACGAGGTCGGCGAGGTCGTACGCCAGCGACTCCTCGTCGTCGTACGCCTCGTTGAAGCTCCAGCTCGCCAGCGTGTACGGGCCCGTGATGGGGACCTTCACCGGCCGGTCGGCGACGTCGCTGGTGAACTCGTACTCGTCGACAAGCCACGTGTCCTCGTACTCCACCTCGTCGACGACCGACGGTTTGTCGAAGTAGTTGTGGCCCCAGACCTTGACGGGGCCGTTGAACTCGTAACCCTCGATGCGGTGGGCGAAGAACTCCACCATCTCGTTGCGCCGCATCTCGCCGTCGACGACGACGTCGAGTCCGGACCGCTCGTGTTCCTCGGTGATGAGGCGCGAGGCGTCGTCCTGTGCCTCCTGCCACGCGTCCTCGTCGAAGTCGGCGTCGTCGTCCTCGTACAGTTCGCGACAGCGGTCGACCCACTTCGGCTTCGGGTAGCTGCCGACGACGGTCGTCATGACGAAGTGGTCGTTGTCGTGGTCGTCCGGGCGGAACTGCTCGCGGGACGTGATGGACTCGTCGCTCATGCTTCCACCTCCTGGATCTGGGCGGCCTCGCCGAGCGCCGCGAGTTTCTCCTCGAACTTCGCGTACGGCAGGTAGAACAGTTCGGTGTTGGCGGTGAGATAGACGGTGTCGAACTCGTTGACCGGCGTCTGCTCCTCGAACCAGTCGACGCGCTCGGCGATGGTCTCCGGCGACTCGACGAGCGTGTTCTGGCCGTCGACGAGGCCGAGCGCCACGGAGTCTTTCGTCCCGAACTCGTTGACGTTGTGGATCGCTCCCTCGTGGTCGGTGACGAGGTCGTAGCCCACGGCGTCGATGTCGGCGTCGAGCAGGTGTGCGTGCACCTTCTCCGAGAGCGACCCCCAGTAGCTCTGGACGACGACGTCGGCGTCCGCCGCGTCGGCGACGGCGTCGATGGCCTCGCTCGCGCGGGCGTCCTCGCCGTCCTCCGGCGGTGCCGTCACGAGCGAGGGTTCGAGCAGGAACAGCGTCTCGACGTCCGGGAACGCCTCGACCTCGCCGGCGAGGAACTCGCCGACGGCCGCGAGGAACTCCTCGTCGTCGCCGTAGTACTCGTCGGTGGCGAGGTCGGCCAGCGAGTAGGGGCCGGGGAGGACGGCTTGCAGCGAGTCGGTGTGCTCGGCGGCGGCGGTCAGTTCGGCTGCGACGTCGCCGTCGAAGGCGAGATCGTCGACGACGACCGGGTCGCGATAGAAGTTGTTGTTGTCGTAGTAGCGGACGATGCCCTGCGTCTCCACGCTGTCGTGGACGGCGAGCGGATGCGCGAGCATGTCGTCCCAGCGGAGCTGGCCCTCGACGATCCGGTCGAGGCCGGCCTCCTGCTGGCGTTCGATGACCTCCGTCCGCGCCTCGTCGTAGACGGCGGTCAGTTCCTCGTCCTCGTCCCCCGAGATGAGGTCGCCCTTCTGGTGTCCTTTGAGGTCCGAGAGGTCGTCTTTCGCCCAGTCCGGGAGCGGATACACGCCCGGTGTCGTAGCGACGCGCTCTGTCATCGTACTCCGGACTACGCAATGCCGGTGCTTAATATTTTCCACTCGTAATAATTACCTACGCTCATGAGGTGTGGTGCCATACCTCTCGCCCCTGTCGTTACGTAGTCGTTCGCACGGATGACTCGACGGTCGTTGTCGGCGGCGGTCGTCCGACTGCTGCATCGCTCACTGCACCAGTTTCAGCACCGTCAGCGTCTCGAACGGGAACGACTCGTCGCGTAGCGCCACGGCACTGAACCCGTTCGCGGCGGCCCGGTCGACGACGGCGTCGACGTCGGTGAGGCTGCTGACGAGCAGGAACACCCGGCCGTCCGGGGCGAGCACGCGACCGACCACGTCGAGGAACGGCTCGATGACCTCGCGCCCGGACTCGCCGCCGGAGAGCGCGCGTTCCATCCAGTCGACGGCGTCGTCGTCCTCGTCGGCCGCCAGGTTCTCGTGTTCCGGCAGGTACGGCGGGTTGAACAGGACGGCGTCGAATGTCCCGTCCCGGAAGGGGGTTACGAGGTCGGCCCGGACGGCCTCGACGCCGCGTTCGCGCGCCTGCTCGCACGCGTGAGGATTCACGTCTGACCCCACGACGCTCGCACCGGTCTCGGCAGCCACAGTCTCGGCGACGTACCCCGACCCCGTCCCCACCTCGAGCACGCGCTCGTCCGCGCCGACGTGGTCGACCGCGGTTTCTGCGAGGAGATGGGAGTCCTCGGCGGGCTGGTACACCGCCGTCTCCGCGTCCGCGACGTCCCGGAGGTCGGCGAGGTCCGTCATCGGTCGTCACCCTCGCTGCCGCCGTCCGTGGTCGTCTCGACGTTCGCGGGCTGGCCGCCCGCGACCCGGACGCCGGTCTGGTCGGTCCGTGCGTCGAGCACCCGCTGGGGGAACGGTATCTCGACGCCCTCCTCGTCGAAGGCCTCCTTGACCGCGTTGATGACGGCAGTCTGCGCGCGCCACTTGCGGCGCGCGCTCGGCTTGTCGATCCAGAACCGCAGGCCGAGCACGACGGACGAGTCGCCGAACTCCTTCGTCACCACCTTGGGCTCTGGCACTGACATCACGTCGTCCACGTCGCGCATCGCCTCGACGGCGATCTTGGACGCACGTTCGACGTCCGCGTCGTAGTCGACGCCGACGTCGACCTCCAGGCGGATGCGTCCCTTCCGCGAGCGGTTGACGATGGTGCTCCCGCTGACGACGTCGTTCGGGTACATCACGAACTCCCCGTCGAAGGTCTGTATGCGCGTGTTGACGATGGAGATGTCGGTGACGATGCCCTCGTGGTCCTCGATCTCGACCCAGTCGCCCACCTCGAACGGCCGGGAGAACATCAGCACGAACCCGGCGAGCAGCGAGCCGAGCGTCTGGCGGGCCGCCATCCCGACGATGATGCCGAGGAACCCCGCACCGACCAGCAGACCGCTCAGGTCGACCTGCCATATCGCGAGGACGACGGTGATGGCGACGACGTACGCCGTTATCTGGGCGACGCGGTAGACCACCTCCGTCTGGTGTTCCGAGATGGTGTCCTTGTTCTCGGCGAAGCGGTCGATGGCCCGCTGAAGGAACTCGGTCGCGACGTACGTCATCGCGAACGTCACCAGCGAGAGCAACAGCAGGACGCCGTCGAGGGGGTCGAGCCTCGTCCGTTCGAGCAGCGAGTTCGCCGCCGGTTCGGCGTCCCAGAGGATTATCAGCGCCACGAACGCCGTCACGCCGACACCCAGCATCACGGTGGCGAGGGTCACGTCGCCGAACGCCGGCGTCGTCCGCTCGCGCAACGCCCCCGCGCGTTGGCTCGCGAACAGGTAGGCGCTAGCGACGGCGAGCAGTAGCGCCGCCGTGATGGCCAGGCGCGCCTCCAGCGATTCGAACTGCTGGAGGAGGTCGATCGCCTGGCTCGTCGTCTGCTCCACGCCGCTCGTCGTGCCGTTCGTGGCGTTCTGGGTCGTCGTCCCGTTCACGACGGGTCACCCCGCCCGTGTTCCACGGCGACCCGGGCGAGGGCGGCGAACTGTTCGGGCGTCACCTTCCCCGCTCGCTTGCGGAGGAAGTCCTCGCCCAGCGTCTCGCGGAGCGGTCCGTCCTCTGCGGCCGCCGCCTCGACGGCGTCGACGACCGCGTCCGGGTCGTCCAGTTCCGAGATATGTGCAGTGTTGCGGATGGCGTTCCGGAGAGTCTTGCGTCGCTGGGTGAAGATGGCCTTCACGAACCGGAGGAAGAACGCCTCGTCGGGGACCTCGTAGTCGGGATCGCGCGGCGTCGTCCGGACGACCGCGCTCTCGACGTCCGGTTGCGGCGAGAACGCCTCCGGGGGAACCGTCTCGACGACCTCGACGTCGGCGTAGTGGCCCGCTGTCACCGAGAGGCGGCCGTAGTCGTCCTCGCCAGGCCCGGCGGCCATCCGCTCGGCGAACTCCTGCTGGAACATGAGCACCATCGGGATACCGCGCGGCAGCAAGCGGAAGGTTATTTCGCTGGAGATCCCGTAAGGGAGGTTCGAGACGGACGCCGTGACGTCGGGCAGGTCGACGTCGAGCGCGTCCCCTTCGAGTATCGTCAGGCGACCCGCCTCGACGTCGTCGGCGAACTCCCGGCGCAGGAACGCCGCCAGGTCCGGGTCGCGCTCGACGACCGTCACCTCGTCGGCGACCGCCAGCAGGCGGTCGGTGAGCGCGCCGGTGCCGCCGCCGACCTCGAGGACGTGCCCGCGGTCCATCTCGGCGGCGTACTCCGGCAGGCGGTCGAGCACCCGGTCGTCCACGAGGAAGTGCTGGTCGCGGTTCGGGTCGCCCCGAACGCCGGCGCGCCGAACGAGCGCGTCCGGGTCCCTGATCTCCTCGCGTGGCGTCCGTTCCATCGTTAGTCCCGGCTACCAGTCGCACTGGCGTAAAGCCAACGGGTTCGTCCGACGGCCGCGACCGGTCGAAAAGAGGCGAGAGCGTTCCTCGCGGCGGTGGCTTACTCCCGCCGGGCGAACGTCCGGTACTTCAGGTCGTCCTCGCGGACCTCCTCGATGATCCGCTCGACGAGCACCCCTTCCGGGTCGTGGAGACCGGCGACGCGTTCCTCGAGGTCGTCGAAGCTGTCGAACGGCTGGCGCTTGCGCTGTTCGAGGATGTTGTTCCGCAGCTTCTTGCCGATGCCCGGCAGGAGGTTCAACTGGTGGAGCCGGAGGGTGATCGGCTGGGCGTCGTTGTAGAAGTCGACGAACCGCTGCTGGTTGCTGTCGACGACGTCTTTTACCGCGTGTTCGAGTTCGGACTGGGCGTTGCCGGACAGGTCCTCGTACTCGATGTGGTGGACCTCCTCGACGTCGTCGCGTTCCGACGGCGGGTTCACGACGACGCGGTCGCCGATGCCGGCGCTCGCGTCCGCGTCGAACGTCAGTTCGAGCAGTTCGAACTCCGAGACTGTCAGCGCGTACCCCAGCGGCGGCTTCTGGTACTGCGGCCGTTCGTCTTCTGCCCTGCCGTGTGGCAGGAAGTCGAGCACCACCGCGACCTCGGAATCGCTCTCTGATTCGGTCATTGCTGTAGATAACGGCGACGAGTCACTTAAAGAATCGGTCAGATCGACCGCGAGACGGGCGCGCGGTCAGTCGTACTTCGCGACGACGTTCAGGATGTCGTCCAGTTCGTCGCCCGAGAGCGTGAACCGCTCTTGGGCGTACACCGCGCGCAGTTCGTCGCGGTCCTTCGGTAGGAGGTCGGCGATCTTGTACGCCGTCGGTTCGTCGACCTTCTCCAGTTCGAGCAGGTCCTCGACGAGCTCGACCGACTCCTCGGGGTCGAGCAGCGCGAACCGGTTGACGTGGTCGATCGCCCGCGCGAGGTTGTACGGCATCTCGCGGTCCTCGTCGAGCGCGCGATCGGTCTCGATGTCCGCGAGCAGTTCCTTCGCCTCGGCGGTGGTCAGGTATTCCTCGTCGACCTTCTCCTTGAAGATCGTCATGCGTCTACTCCTGGAGGCGGAGGTGTGCGGGCTTGACGATGAGCGTCTTGTCCTTGCCCTGGTCGTTGATGGCGACCTGGTAGGCGGTTCCCTGCTCGCCGACGACCTCGCCGGTACGACCGTCGAAGCGCGGGTGGAAGCGACCGTCGGGGACGCTCGGGTCGATCTTCAGGTGGACCTTCTGGCCGACCTCGTACTCCTGGACGGCGCGCTGGGGCGGGGAGGTACCCCGCTCGCGGGGGTTGTTCGACAGTTTCTCGCGGGTAGTGTGGTAGGGTCCTTGCGAACTCGGCATAGTCGTACGTCCGTCTTGTTCGGTGACCCTCATAAATGGTGCGTTCCGCGTCGCTCACCAGCGGTGGTGGACGGCGTCGCGAACGTGCTCGTCGTAGACCTCGCGAACCCCGGCCATCTGCTCGTCGGTCGGGGACGGCAGGTCCGCAGCGTCGACGTTCTCGCGGACGTGCTCGGGGCTGGTCGACCCCGGGATGACCGTCGAGACGGCTTCGAACGAGAGTATCCAGCGCAGCGCGAACTGCGCCATCGTCGCCTCCTCCGGGACGTACGACCGCAGCGCCTCGACGGCGTCCAGCCCCCGCTCGTAGGGGACGCCGGCGAACGTCTCGCCCACGTCGAACGCCTCGCCCTCGCGGTTGAAGTTCCGGTGGTCGTTCTCGGGGAACTCCGTGTCGCGCGAGAGCGCACCCGTCAGCAGCCCTGACGCGAGGGGAACGCGGACGATGACGCCGACGTCGCGCCGTTTCGCCTCGCGGAAGAACAGTTCCGCCGGGCGCTGTCGGAAGGGGTTGAAGATGATCTGGACGGTCTCGACGCCGGGGTACTCGATTGCCTTCAGCCCCTCCTCGACGCGCTCGACGCTGACGCCGTAGGCGTCGACCCGCCCCTCGGATTCGAGGTCGGCCAGCGCGTCGAACGTCGACGGCCGGTAGTAGACGTCCGTCGGCGGGCAGTGCAGTTGCAGCAGGTCCAGCGACTCCGCGTCGAGGTTCTCGCGGCTCCGGTCGACGAACCGCCGCAGGTTCTCCCCGGTGTACCCCGCTGGCTCGTGGGGGTCGAGCCGTCGTCCGGCCTTCGTCGCGACGACCGGCGTCTCCTCGCGCTCGGCGAGCACCTCGCCGATGAGACGTTCGCTGCGCCCGTCGCCGTACACGTCGGCAGTGTCGAGGAAGTTCACGCCCGCGTCGAGCGCCGCCTCGATGGCCGCGCGCCCTTCATCCTCCGAGACGTCGCCCCAGTCGGAGCCGACCTCCCAGGTGCCGAGGCCGACCTCGGTCACGTCGTAGCCGGTCGTTCCGAGTTCGCGTCGGTCCATGTGGCGACGTTCACTGCCGAGTCATTTCGGTGTTGTCAATTCGCGGTCGGACCGCAGGATGAAGACGGCGCTTCGTCGTCGCCCCGTCAGGGTGCGAGCGCGTCGAGCGTCTCGCGGACCTGGTCGAGGGTGGCGCCGCGCGGGAAGCTGACCGCGACGCGGTCGACGCCCTCGACGTCGAGGAACTTCTGCAGTTCCTCGCGGGCGCGTTCGGGCGTCCCGGCCGCCCCGAGTTCGTCGAGCAGTTCGTCGGAGACCAGTTCGGTCGCGCGCTCCTTCTCGCCGCTGCCCCAGGCGGCCGCTATCTCGTTCGCGGTCTCCTCGTACCCCTGGCGGGCGAGCGAGTCGCGGTAGTAGGTCCCCATGCCGCCGACGTAGAAGGCGGCGTGCTGGCGGGCGAGGTCGCGGGCCTGCTCGCCGTCGTCCAGCGCACAGCAGGTCAGCGACAGCGTCACCCGCGGGTCGTCGGGGTCGCGGCCGCCGAGTTCCGCGCCGCGGCGCAGGTCCTCCAGGCGGTCGCGCATCCCGTCCGGCGTGAACAGCGTGGCGTGCCAGCCGTCGGCGAACCGGCCGGCGAGCTCGACCGACTTCGGCCCCATCCCGGCGGCGTCGATGCCCGGCGGGTCCTCGGGCGGGTCGCAGCGCAGACGGAAGCCGCCGACCGTGAACACGTCGCCGGCGTAGTCGACCTGCTCGCCCGAGAGCACCTTCTTCACGATGTCGATGGTCTCGCGGGTGGTCCGCAGCGGCTGGTCGAACTCTGCCCCGTGCCAGCCCTCGACGACCGCCGGGCCGCTCGGGCCGAGGCCGACGCGCAGGCGGCCGTCGGAGACCTCCTGGAGGGTCGCGGCGGTCTGGCCGATGAGCGCCGGCGAGCGCGAGTAGACGTTCAGGATGCTGGGGCCGATACCGATCTCGTCGGTCCCCTGGGCCATCGCGGTCAGCGCAGTCACGGCGTCCCGTCCCCACGTCTCGGGGAGCCAGACGCGCTCGTAGTCGAGGTCCTCTGCGCGCTGGGCGAGGTCGACGAGCGTGTCGACGCTCGGCTGTGCGGAAACCGGAAGGTGAACAGTTCTGTCTGCAGGCATTCGTCAGCGAACTCGTGTGCGTGACACCGTATCAGTGTCGGTGTTGGTTCGGCGATACGTCGGCGGGTGGTCGGCGACGCGCCGTCGCCGTGACGGTCTCGTCAGTCCACGTCGTACTGCAGGAGGACGCCGTCGTCGACCCGCTCGACGCTCGCCAGCGACAGGTCGGCGAACGCCTCGCGGTCGACGAACCCCTCGCCGTCGGCCAGCGTCGGGGCGTCGCGGCCGCCGACGACCAGCGACCCGACGAACACCCGGAGGTCGTCGACCAGTCCGGCGTCGAACAGCGAGAAGATGAGTTCACCGCCGCCCTCGACCATCACCTGGTCGACGCCGCGGGCCTCCAGCGTCGCGAACGCCGCTTCGAGGTCGACCCGCGTCTCGCCGGCGACGACGACCTCCGCGCCGGCCGCCTCCAGCGCCCGGACGCGCTCGTCCGGCGCGCGCTCGGCGACGAAGACGACCGTCGGCGCGCGGTCGTCGACCACCGCGGCGTCGGTGGGTGTCCGCGCGCGCGAGTCCGCGACGACCCGCAGGGGGTTCGGGCCGCCGTCGGCGGTGAGAGACGGGTCGTCGGCGAGCACGGTGCCGACGCCGACGGCGATGACGTCGCTCTCGACGCGAAGGTCGTCCACGCGCGCGAAGTCCTCGGGGCCGCTGATGGCGACCTGCTCGCGCCGGCGGGTGGATAGCTTCCCGTCGACGCTCGTCGCTGCGTTGACGACCACGTGCATGCGCCCGGATAGAGCGCGACCCGGAAAACCGCTTTCGGTGGCCCGCGATTGCGCGTCCAGCACCTGTCGTCGGTTCCCTGCGGACGAATAGGCCCGGTCCAGCGGTGTGCGCTGGCGTCCTGCCCGACGCGACGGACGCGAACGGACGCGAACGGACGCATACCTATACGTGTCCGTGGATGGTGGCCTCGGTGCATGAAGACTCTCCTCGGCGACCGACATGGACCAGGACCCGGTCGACCGGCGACGGTACCGGGATACTGCGAACTGGACCTGGGCTGCGGAGCGGGGTGGTGACCGTGTCTCGGAAGCCACTGCCGCGACCGTACGTGCTCGCGTCGCTCGCGACGCTCGCGCTGACGGTCGTCGCGACCGTCGTCGGGCTGTTCGTCCCCGAGTTCTACCGCGACGACCCGGTGCTCCTTCCGCAGGTCTACGGACAGGACCTGCTGACCCTCCTCGTGGGCGTGCCGACCCTCGCCGTCTCGCTGTACTACGCCCACCGGGGGTCGCTGCGCGGGTACGTCGTCTGGCTGGGGGTGACCGGCTACCTCCTGTACACCTACGCCTCGTACGCCTTCATGGCGGCGTTCAACGAGCTGTACCTCGTCTACACGACGCTGCTCTGGCTGACGCTGTTCACGTTCGTGGGCGGGATGGTTCGTCTCGACGCTGCGGCGCTGAAGCGGGAACACGGCGACGCGTCCGTCTGGCCGTACGTCGGATTCCAGTTGCTCGTCGTCCTCCTGGTCTCGCTGCTGTGGCTCTCGGAGATACTGCCGGCGACGCTCGCCGGGACGACGCCGGCGAGCATCGCCGACCCGGGGTTGCCGACGTCCGTCATCTACTCGCTGGACCTCGGCGTCGTCGTCCCTGCGTTCGCGCTGGCGTCCTACTGGCTCTGGCAGCGCCGGTCGTGGGGCTACGCGTTCGCCGCCGTCCTCCTCGTGAAGATCGCCACCCTCGGGGGCGCCGTGCTGGCGATGATCGTCTACATGGTCCGCGACGGCCAGACCGTAGCGCTGCCACAGATCGTCATCTTCGCCGCGCTGACGCTCGCCGGCGTGGGCCTGATGGTCCGGTTCCTCCTGACGCTCAGCCCCGGTGCCGAGCCGACCCGGTCGCGGTCGGATGCCGACAGCGAGTTCCGGGCGTGACCGGCGACGCCGTTCGGCAGGACCCCCACTTTCATGCTGACGGCGCGCGCACGCCCACGCATGCGAGACTACGCCGACGACCCGCCGGTCGAACGACGGGTGGGCGACGCGCTCCGCGACGCCGACGCCACCGTCGCGACGGCCGAGTCCTGTACGGGCGGCCTCATCGGGTCGCTGCTGACGGACGTCCCCGGGTCGAGCGACTACTTCGACCGCTCGGTCGTCACCTACTCCTACGCGGCGAAGATGGAACACGTCGGCGTCACCCGCGAGACGCTCGACGAGCACGGCGCGGTCAGCGAACCCGTCGCCCGCCAGATGGCGCGCGGCGTCCGCGACGTGGCCGGGACGACGTGGGGCGTCGCGACCACCGGCATCGCCGGGCCGACCGGCGGCACGGAGGCGAAGCCCGTCGGCACCGTCTTCGTCGGCGTCGCGCACGCCGGCGAGTGGGGCAGCGGCGACTCCTGGGCAGCCGTCGAGCGCTACGAGTTCGACGGCAGTCGGACGGAGATCAAAGAGCGGATCGCCCGGCGGGCGCTCGCTGACCTGCTGGACGCGCTGGAGTGACCTGCCAGCGAGCGACTGGCTACCCCACGAGCAACAGCGCGCTGTAGCCCGCAGCACCGACCGCGAACGACCAGAACCGGCTCTCGCGCTCCGCCGGGAGCTCCTCCTTGATGACGTTGAGGACGACCGACCCGGCGAGGAAGGCGAACAGGGAGTTCACGGCGAGTTCGCCAACGGTGGTCACGCTCCCCACGGCCCAGCCGGCGAGGACGCCCGCGGCGAGCACCCAGCGTCCGTAGCGGTCGTACGCCTCGTGGTGGTGGTCCCGGAGGCCGACGTCGTTGACGAGGAAGTGGGCGGCCATCGCGGCCGCGAAGAAGAGGAGGCTCCTGACGCCGGGCTGTTCGCGGTGGACGAGGAGGTAACCGACGAGCGCGTTGTACGCGGCGAACGACCCGACGTGGACCCAGAAGACGCCGGCGCTGGTTTTTGTCCTCGCGCCGGCTACCTCGTCGCCGGACGTTGACCGCTGCGACCGCCGGGCGAACGCCTCGACGCCGTAGAAGAACGCGAACCCGAGGAGCGCAACCAGGTAGGCGTGGTACTCCAGGAAGCCGAGGACGCGGTTTCCGACCTCCTCGAGGACCGCGCCGCGACGGTGGAGTTCGGGGAGGATATGCACGAAGACGTAGGCGACCGACGCGCCGCCGGCCATCGAGAGCCAGACGCTCCGGGGAACGACGGTCAGCGAGCGGAGTCGCGCGACGAAGACGTGGACGGCGGCGAGCACCGCGGCCAGGGCCGCGACGAGCAGCGACACGTCCGAACCTCCCACGTCGGGCGGAAAACGTCTACTGGCCCGTGACCGTCTCTCGAAGTGGGTCCAGTTCGACGGGTTTAAGTTCGAGATGGGTCAATTTCCGGTGAGACAGGCATTGCCTGTTTCACTGACCCGTAGGAGCATTCCTGCGTACTACGGAGGTGAACGATGGCAGATAGTGAAATAGAGGAAGCAGTCTCTCGCGCACTCGAGGACTCACCGGGGCGGAACTTCCGCGAAACGGTGGACCTCGCGATTAACCTGCGCGATCTCGATCTGAACGACCCGTCGAACCGGGTCGACGAAAGTATAGTACTCCCGTCTGGCACCGGCCAGGAGACCCAGATTGTCGTGTTCGCAGAGGGCGAGACGGCCCTGCGAGCCGAGGACGTCGCGGACGAGGTCCTCGACGGCGACGACCTGGAGGACCTGGGCGACGACGACGACGAGGCCAAGGACCTCGCCAGCGCAACCGACTTCTTCATCGCAGAGGCGTCGATGATGCAAGACATCGGTCGCTACCTCGGTACGGTCCTCGGTCCCCGGGGCAAGATGCCCGAACCGCTTCAGCCGGACGACGACGTCGTCGAAGTCGTCAACCGGATGAAGAACACGGTCCAGCTACGGAGCGGTGACCGCCGCACGTTCCACACGCGCGTCGGGGCAGAGGACATGTCGGCCGACGAGATCGCCGACAACATCGACGTCATCCTCCGCCGTCTCCACACGGACCTCGAGAAGGGCCCACTCAACGTCGACTCGGTGTACGTGAAGACGACGATGGGTCCCGCGGTGGAGGTGGCCTGATATGTCCGCAGAAGCCGAACGCAAGACCGAGACCATCCCCGAGTGGAAGGAGGAGGAGGTCGGCGAACTGACCGACTTCGTCGAGCGCTACGGTAGCGTCGGCGTCGTCAGCGTCGCCGGCATCCCGAGCAAGCAGCTCCAGACGATGCGGCGCAACCTGCACGGCAGTGCCGAGCTCCGCATCAGCCGGAACACGCTGCTCGAGCGAGCGCTCGACGCCGTCGACAAGGACGTCGAGGAACTCGCCGATTACATCGAGGGACAGGTCGGCCTCATCGGGACGAACGACAACCCGTTCGGGCTGTACAAGCAGCTCGAGGCGTCCAAGAGCCCGGCACCCATCTCGGCCGGCGAGGTCGCCCCGAACGACATCGTCATCCCCGAGGGCGACACCGGCGTCGACCCGGGACCGTTCGTCGGCGAACTCCAGCAGGTCGGTGCTGCCGCTCGCATCCAGGACGGGTCCATCCAGGTGACCGAGGACAGCGTGGTCGCGGAGGAAGGCGACGAAGTCTCCGCCGACCTCGCCAACGTCCTCAGTGAACTCGGCATGGAGCCCAAGGAGGTCGGTCTCGACCTCAGCGCCGTCTTCTCCGACGGCGTCCTGTTCGAGGCGGACGAACTCGCCATCGACGTCGACGCCTACCGCAGCGACGTCGAGACGGCGGCGGCCCGCGCTCGGAACCTCGCGCTCAACGCGACGTACCCGACCGCGCAGACCACGCCCGCACTGGTCGCCAAGGCCGAGGGCGAGGCCAAGAGCCTCGGCCTCCAGGCCGCCATCGAGAGCCCGGACGTCGCGCCGGACCTCGTGAGCAAGGCGGACGCCCAGGTGCGCGCGCTGGCTGCCCAGATCGAGGACGAGGACGCGCTCCCCGAGGAGCTTCGCGGCGTCGAGGCTCCCGCTGCGGGCGGCGCGGCCGAAGAGGACACCGAAGACGAATCGAGCGACGAAGAAACCGAGGCCGAACCCGAACCCGAGGACGACGATGACGACGACGACGCCGCAGGCGAAGGGCTCGGCCAGATGTTCGGATAACGGAGGACTACAACAATGGAATACGTTTACGCTGCACTCATCCTGAACGAATCGGGCGAAGAGATCAACGAAGAGAACCTCACCAACGTGCTCGACGCGTCGGGCGTCGACGTCGAGGAGTCCCGCGTCAAGGCGCTCGTCGCCGCGCTCGAGGACGTCGACATCGACGAGGCCGTCGAGCAGGCAGCTGCGGTCCCCGCCGGTGGCGCGGCCGCCGGTGGCGCCGCGGAAGGTGGCGCCGAAGAGGCTGCCGAAGAGGAAGAGGCCGCCGAAGAAGAAGAGGCCGCCGAAGAAGAAGAGGAAGACGAGGACGAGGAGGCCAGCGGCGAGGGCCTCGGCGAACTCTTCGGCTAACGCCACGACGACCAGATCCGATTTTCTTTCGCGTGCAACCTGTCACATAGCCGTCGCGGCGGCCGACTGCGCCCACGCCGGCAGCGAGCCGTTCCGCGACGGACCTGCGTTCTTTCGTTCACTAGCTCCGGCGCAACCGAGTGCCGCGCGGTCGGACTCGCCGACCGTCCACTCACGAACGTTTAAACCTGAAGCCGGGACCACTCCGGCCCGATGGAGGCGTTCGGCACGCGACTGGTGTTCGCACCGGCGATCACGGCGACGGCGCTCGGGTTCGTGGTCGGGGGCATCGCGCTCGGGACGACGAGCGGGCTGGTCCCCGGCGTCCACGTCAACAACCTCGCGCTGTTGCTGGCGTCCGTCGCGCCCGCGATTCCCGGGCCGCCGCGACTGGTCGGCGCGGCCATCCTCGCCGCCGGCGTCGCCCACTCCTTCCTCGACGTGGTGCCCGCACTCGCGCTCGGCGTTCCCGACCCCGCGATGGCGGCCACGGCGCTCCCCGGCCATCGACTGGTCATCGAGGGACGTGGCCGCGAAGCGGTGCGCCTCTCCGCGCTGGGAAGCGGCCTCGCGGTGCTGTTCGCCGTCCCGCTGGCCGTGCCGGTGACGGGAGCCATGACGACCGCCTATCCGACCATCAGCACCCACCTGCCGCTGGTCCTGGCTGCGGTCGTCGTCGCCCTCCTCGCCACGGAACCGACGTGGCGGGGGCGTCTCGGCGGTGCGGTGGCGTTCGCCGCCAGCACCGCGCTCGGCTGGGCCACGCTCGACCTCTCGCCCGCTGCGCCGCTGTCAGGCGGTGACGTGCTCGCGCCGTTGTTCGCGGGGCTGTTCGGTGCGCCGGTGCTCGTCGAGGCCGTCGGCGGTGCGGGGGTGCCCGAACAGGCCGACCCCGCGGTCGCCGCGTCGCACGCGACCGTCGCCGCGACCGCGCTGGCCGGCACGGTCGCCGGCGCGGTCGTCGGCTACCTCCCGGGCATCTCCTCCGCCATCGCGGCCGTGTTCGCGCTGGCGCTCGTGCCCGGCCGGACGGGGTCGCGCGGGTTCGTCGTGGCGACCAGCGGCGTCAACACGGCCAACACCATCTTCGCCCTCTTCGCGCTCGTCTCGCTGGGGTCGCCCCGGACGGGCGTGATGGTCGCGCTGCAGGAGGCGAACGCGCCCGTGGTCCTCCCCCTGTTGCTCGCCAGCGCCGGCCTCGCGGGCGCGGTCGGGTTCGCGCTCGTCCTCCTCGTGGGCGACCGCTACCTCCGGACGGTCGGTCGGGTGGACAACACGCGCCTGTCGCTCGGGGTGCTGGCGCTGCTCGCGGTCGTCTCCTTCCTTTTCGCCGGCCCGGTCGGCGTGGGCGTCTTTCTCGCCAGCGGAATCGTCGGGCTGGTACCGGCGCAGGTCGGCTGTCGGCGGGTGCACCTGATGGGCGTGCTCATCGGCCCGCTGATGCTGGGGGTGTAAGCACGGGGAACGGAACGACTACCCGAAGTCCGAGAGCCGCACCTGCAGCCCCGAGACCATCTCGGACTTCCGGCGCAGAGCGGCGATGGAGACGGGTAGCTGTGGGACGATGGAGCGGACGGCGGCGTGGAACGACTCGGCCTCGCCGTACTCGCCCGCGAGCGCCTCGCGGCTCTCGGGTGCCTCGCCGGTGGCACCGCCGGGGACGCCGTCGAAGGCGTTGCGGACGCTCTCGCGGACCTGCCAGACGCCCACCGGGGCCCAGTAGTCGTCGCTGACCTCGCGGAGGACGAGCGCCTTCGCCTGCCGGCCCTCGTCGGCGAGATGTTCGAGGACGCCGAGCCGGGCGGCGTAGTACGCGCCCGCGGTCTCGTCGACGTAGCCAGTGCGACCCTCGTACCCCTCGTGGGCGCTGGCCAGCCAGACGTCGTCGTCGGGATTCGGGTTCCAGATGCTCCCGGGCGCCTTCATCTCGACGAGTTCGAACTCCCACTGACCGGGCGCGAGTACGACCCAGTAGCGGTTGCCCATGTACTCGTTCACCCAGACCTGCGTCTGGTCGATGCTCGGAGCGTCCCGTATCTGGCCGCGGAGGTACTGCCCCACCGTGTCGTCGACCGCCGTGATGGACCACCGCGTCGGGACGAGCCGGCGGTTGTCGCCGCGGCCGAGCGCGCCAGCCGAGAGGATTGTGTTGATGTCGTAGACGTCGTACCCGCGCCGGTAGAGGTAGTTCATCGCGCCCTGGGCCTGCCAGTCGTCGTCCTCCAGGGTCTTCTTCACCGGTCGGGGGACGTGGGGGTTCTCCGCGAGCTGGGCCGAGTCGGCGCGTGCGGAGGGGCCGGTCGGCGTCGCCACGTCGTCGACGTCCAGATCGAGGTCGAGCGACTCCGAGAGGCCGATCTCCACGTCGACGGGACGGTCGGCGATGGCGATCTCGCGCTGGACGCCGACGAAGCCGTCCCAGACGTCGTTCACGTCGACCTTGGCGGAGCGGTTGGAGTTGAGCAGCCCCGTCCGGTACTGGAGGACGTTGTCGATGTCGAGCCCGCGCCGGTACCAGTCGCCGCTGGTCGCGAAGTCGCTGGCGTTCTCCTCGGCGCCGACCGGCGAGAGGATGCCGGTAGAGACGTTCGGGTACGACGACCGGCCGACGAACACCGAGGGGGAGGTACTGCCGAACAGGGTGTCGCCCTGGGCGACCTCCTCGAAGCGGTCCTGGAAGTCGTCGACGTAGTCCAGTATCTCGTAGGACTTCTCCTCGGCGAGGCGGCGGCGTCGCTCGCCGTCGTCGGGTTGCAGCCCGTCGATGTACTCGTCCAGCCGCATTCGACGGGGGTTGGCACGCGACCGGCTTGAACGTTCGGTCCGACCGCGTCGGCCGTACCTCGTTCCGTGCGAGCGCCAGTACCCGCCCGTTCTGCCCGCTTCTCGTTCGGAAAAACTTAGAGGGTCGCGAGTGTCGTAGCGAACGCAATGCCAGAAGTCACTACTACGTCCGAAGCAGGTTACAGCTCCGAGAACGAGGCCCGCAACTTCTCGCTCACCATCGACGCGACGGGCGAGGACGCCCCCGACACGCTGGAAGCGCTGCTGGCCGCGTACGGGTCCTGCTACGTCCCCGCCCTGCGCGTCGGCGGCGAGCAGCGCGGCGCTGGCGACCTCGGCCGGATCGAGATCGAGGCTTCGGCCGATCTCAACGACGACGACAAGCTCGACGCCGTTCACTTCGACGTCGCGTGGGAGGCCGACGTCGACGACGAGACCGTCGACGAGATCGTCGAGCGCGCCCACGAGCTCTGCAAGGTCGGCGACGCCGTCAAGGAGAGCCTGGTCGCGGACGTCTCCGTCGAGACGGACGCCTTCTAGAGGACGATTCACCCTCTCGCCGTCGGCGGATTCGGGGGAACCGTCGACGGCGGCCGGGTGCAAAGGGAAGCGTATAAAAGTCGCGCGCGGGAAGGGGAAGGTATGAGTCAGTCGCAGAAGCAGGCGCGCAAATGCGTCTCCTGTGGGATCAACATCTCCGGCACGAACGCCGCGTCGTTCAAGTGCCCCGACTGCGGGCAGGACATCTACCGCTGTGCCAAGTGCCGCAAGCAGAGCAACCTCTACGAGTGCCCCGACTGTGGGTTCATGGGTCCGTAACGATGGGGAAAGTAGCTGCCAAGATCAAGGTCATGCCGAACAGTCCCGAGGTCGACCTGGACGGTCTCCAGGACCGCCTCGAGAACGCGCTCCCCGAGGGCGCCAAGATCAACGGCTTCGAGCGTGACGAGGTCGCGTTCGGTCTCGTCGCCCTCCTGCCGACGGTCATCGTCCCCGACGACACCGGTGGCACCGAGGCCGTCGAGGAGAACTTCTCGAACGTCGACGACGTCGAGAGCGTCGAAGTCGAGAACGTCGGCCGCATATAACCACTGCCGTCTTTTCGCGTTTCGACTAGTGACGTCGTCCGGTAGCAGCGGGTGTCCTGTCCGATACGCTCGCAGCTGGTCGGCCGGATTCCGTCCGCGAACCGTGACCTGAAAAGAGTCGGCAAGCGCAGTCGAGGGGAGCCGTCCCGTCAGTCCAGCGCGGCGTCGAACGCCTGCTGGAGGTCGGCTTTGAGGTCCTCGACGTTCTCGATGCCGACGCTGGCGCGGATGAGGCCGTCACGGAGGCCGGCCGCCAGGCGCTCCTCCTTCGGGATGGCGGCGTGGGTCATCGTCGCCGGTTGCTCGATGAGGCTCTCGACGCCGCCGAGGCTCTCGGCGAGCGTGAACACCTCGGTCTCGCTCACGACGTCGGCGGTCTCGTCGAGGCTGGCGTCGAGTTCGAAGCTGACCATCCCGCCGAAGTCGTCCATCTGCTCGGCGGCGAGGTCGTGGTCGGGGTGGGAGTCGAGGCCGGGGTAGTAGACGCGGTCGACGCGGTCGTGGGCGTCGAGCCAGTCGGCGATGGCGCGGGCGTTCTCGCAGTGGCGGTCCATCCGCACGGGGAGGGTCTTCGTCCCGCGGAGGACGAGGAAGCAGTCGTGGGGGCCGGGCGTCGCGCCGACGCTGTTCTGGTAGAAGCCGATGCGCTCGTCGAGGTCGGGGTCGTCGGTGACGAGCGCGCCGCCGACGACGTCCGAGTGGCCGCCGAGGTACTTCGTCAGCGAGTGGGAGACGATATCGGCGCCGAGTTCGAGCGGGCGCTGGAGGTACGGCGTGGCGAACGTGTTGTCGACGGCGCACAGGGCGTCCGCGTCGTCGGCGATGTCGGCCATCGCGGCGACGTCGACGACGTTGAGCAGCGGGTTCGTCGGCGTCTCGACCCACAGCAGTTCGGTCTCCGCGCGGACCGCGTCGCTGACGGCGTCGGGGTCGGTCATGTCCACGAAGCTGAACTCCAGGTCGTAGTCCGCGTACACCTGCGTGAAGATGCGGTGGGTGCCGCCGTAGACGTCCTCGCTGGCGACGACGTGGTCGCCCGAGGAGAGCAGGTTCAGGACGGTGTTGATGGAGCCCATCCCGCTGGCGAAGGCGCGGCCGAACTCGCCCCCTTCGAGGCTCGCGAGGTTCGCCTCCAGGTCGGAGCGGGTGGGGTTGCCGGTGCGGGAGTACTCGTAGCCGCGGTGGTCGCCCGGGGCGTCCTGGACGTACGTCGAGTTGGCGTGGATGGGCGTCATCAGCGCGCCCGTCTCCTCGTCCGGTTCCTGGCCGGCGTGGATGGATCGCGTCTCGAAGCGGAACTCCTCGTGGTCGTCGGTCATGCGCGAGGGGACGGAGGCCGGGCAGGTTACTCTTGTCCTTCGTCTGCCGGGACCCGGAGCTTTACCTCGCCGGTCGTTCACGTGGGTGACATGCTCGTACTTCGCGGCGCGGACGTGGTCGACGTCGACGGCGTCCGACAGGCGGACGTGGCGGTAGAGGGCGAGGAGATAGTGGCTGTCGGCGACGCACCTGACGACCCGGACGAGGAGATCGACGCGACCGGCCAGTACGTCGCGCCGGGACTGATCGACGCGCACGTCCACCTGATGATGGACGGCCGCCCCGACCCGAGTTCGGCGACCGACGAGAGCGAGACGATGCTGGCCTACCGCGCCGCTGCGAACCTCGAGGACGCGCTCGACGCGGGCGTGACCACCGTCCGCGACCTCGGCGCGCCGTCGACGCTCGCGCTCGACGCCGCCGATGCGGTCGAGACGGGCGTCCTGGAGGGGCCGCGCGTGCTCGCCTGCGGCGAGAACGTCACCATGACCGGCGGGCACGGCCACTGGTTCGGTCGCGAGGCAGACGGGCAGGCGGCGGTGAAGCAGGCCGCCCGCGAGCAGCTCAAGCGCGGTGCGGACGTCGTCAAGTGCATGGCGACCGGCGGCGTGCTGACCGAGGGCGCGCTCACCGGCGCGCCCGAACTCGACGAGGCGGAACTGACCGCGCTCGTCGACGCAGCCAGCGCGAAGCGCGTGCCGACGGCCGCGCACGCCCACGGTGCCGCCGGCATCAAGAACGCCGTCAGGGCCGGCATCTCCAGCGTGGAGCACGCTACCTTCATGGACCGCGAGGCGGCCGAACTGATGGCCGAGGAGGGAACCTACTGGGTGCCGACCGCGAAGGCGCTCCACGGAATCATCGAGGCCGGGACCGACGCTGGCATCCCGGCGTGGGCCGTCGAGAAGGCAGAGGAAGCGGCCGAGGCGTTCGCGGACTCCTTCGAGCACGCGCGCGACGCCGGCGTCCCCATCGCGATGGGAACCGACGCCGGGACGCCGTTCAACTTCCACGCCGACATCCCCGAAGAGCTACAGTTGATGGTCGAGTACGGCCTCTCGCCAGAGCGCGCGCTGGCCGCCGCGACCGTCGACGCAGCGGACCTGCTGGGACTCGACGACGTCGGCCGCGTCACCGAGGGGTACCGCGCCGACCTGGTCGTGCTCGACGCGAACCCACTCGACGACGTGGCGGCGTGGGGATCGCCAGCACGCGTCGTGGTGCGAGGGAGCGTGTATCGCTGACGCCGGCACGTCACAAGGTCTTTTATATCCAGGCATGGACCAAGTACGTACATGAGACGGCTGCTGGCTGTCGGCCTCATCGTCGTGTTGCTTGCGGGGTCGTTCCCGGCGTCGGGAGTGACCCAGACGGACACGACGGCGACGGCGGCGCCGCAGACTATCGCGAGCGCCCAGGAGTTCGACTCGGTAGAATTTCAGATTCTCGTCCACGAGGACGGCTCCGCCACGTGGACGTTCCGCTACGAGCGCACGCTGGACAACGAGACCGAGCGCCAGCAGTTCCGGGAGTTCGCCCGGAAGTTCGAGAACGAGAGCACGCCGCTGTACACGAACTTCCAGAAGAACGCCATCGCCCTCACCGAGGACGCGAGCACCAAGACCGAGCGCGTGATGAAGGCCGAGGATTTCTCGCGCAACGCCACCCTCGGCGGCGTCGGACTGCAGAAGAACCTCGGCGTCGTCGAGATGTCGTTCACCTGGACCTCGTTCGCCTCGATGGGGGACAACAACACGCTCGTCATCGGCGACGCGTTCCGGGACGGCCTCTACCTCGGGGAGAACCAGACGCTCGTCGTCGAGACGCAGAGCGACATGCCGATCGTCGCCGCCAAGCCGACGGAGGGTCGGGCAATGACGGGCGACTCGCTCGCCGACAGCGAGGCCGTCTCGTGGTCCGGCGAGCGGAAGTTCAACGACCAGCGGCCGATGGTCGAGTTCGACGCCCCGAACCAGACCGTCACCTCCGTCACCGAGACCACGAGCCCGCCCGGCGGTGACGGTCCCGGCGAGAACAGCGAGGAACCGGCGTCGGAGTCGCCGATGATGCTGATGCTCGCTGCCCTCGTCGTCATCGTCGGTCTCGCCGCGGCGTTCGCGTGGCGGCAGGGCGGCCTCGGGTCGCTGCCGAACGGCGACGGCGGCCGACCCGACGCCGGTCCCGGCGGTGCGGCGACCGAATCCGAGGACGTCGCCGACAACGACACCGAGCCAGCCGTCAGCGACGAGGAACTGCTGACCGACGAGGCGCGGGTGAAGAAGCTCCTCCACGAGAACGGCGGCCGCATGAAGCAGGTGAACATCGTCGACGAGACCGGCTGGTCGAAGTCCAAGGTCAGCATGCTCCTCTCGGAGATGGAGGACCAGGGCGACATCAGCAAGCTCCGCGTCGGCCGCGAGAACATCATCAGCCTCGACGGCCACGAACCCGACGCGGCGGGGTCGCCGCTGGACGAGTAGTCCCGGTCGCAACCGGCCTTTTCGGGAGCCTGGTTTTATTACGTTCGTCGGCGCGCGACCGTCGGACTCGAGATGGATGGAGCCCCCCGGCCGGGCACGGTCGAAGGACCTCCTGGACGGCTCGTCACGTCCCTCGGCCTCGTCCGGCGTCGAGGTGGTCGTCGCGTCCTGCCTGTCCCTGGAACCGTCCCTGTCGACGTGGGCGCGCTATCTCGTGGGCATGGCAACGGTCGTCTACGAACGGCCGGACGGGACGAGAACGGTGGAGGCGGACACCGGACGTATCTCCGGGGCGAACGTGCTGGAGAATCACGGTTTATTCGCTCAGCCACCGCCGGAGACCTCTCCAGTTCGGCCCGAAGCGCCTCTGGAACCGGATTCCGAAGCCCCTGCGTCAGCACCGCGTCGACAGGGCAGACCCCGACTGTGTGTCGGCGGTGAGGACTCACTCCACAGCCTGCACCAGACGGACGGGGCCGGCGTCGAGCGGTGGTCCGTGCCCCGGGCAGACCCACTCGACGCGGGGCATCCTGTCGAGCAACGTCCTGATGCTCTCCTCGACCTGCCGGGCGTCGTAGCTCGTTATGCGGCCGGTGGGCTGCAGGTCGCCTCCTTTCGCGTAGGCGAGGTCGCCGAGGAAGGCGACGTCGAGACCCTCGTGGACGTAGGCGACGTGCCCGGGCGTGTGACCAGGCGTGTGGTACGCGCGGAACCCGCCGAGGTCGTCGCCGTCCCGGATACGCCGGACGGGGAGGTCGGGGAGGGCCAGGCGCCGGTAGTACAGTCGGTGGAGAGCTTCGAGGCCGTTCCGGGCGGTCCACGGCGGGCGGCGCTCCCCGGCGACGTACGGTGCGTCCTCGCGGTGGACGAAGACGGGGGCGTCGAGATCCGGCGTCAGTCCCGCGAGCGTCCCGACGTGGTCGGCGTCGTAGTGGGTCAACAGCACCCGGTCGACGTCAGCCGGTCCGAACCCCGCCTCGTCGAGGCCCGCCCGGACCGTCGCCTCGTCGCCGGGCCACCCGGCGTCCACGAGCGTACAGGTGCCGTCGTCGACCACGTACACGTTCGGCATGTCCCGGGTCCGGCAGTCGACGTGCCAGACCCCGTCAGCGAACTGCGTTGCCATCGGTGAGGCTTCGGACCCCCGGACCGTATTCCTTCCGGCTGGCTAACACGTCGGTCGGCAGCGGTGAACGCCGCCGTACCGGAGTCACTCCGTTCGCTCGACCGCCAAGCCTCGCAGTGAAATTTATGACCGTTCATCTATATCTGACGACATGAGCGAACGGGTGGAGTACGTCGACGCGGGCGACGTCCTGATTCCGAAACTCGGCCTCGGGACCTGGCAGAACACCGGGGAAAGCTGTACGGAGACGGTCCGCACGGCGCTGGACCGGGGGTACCGCCACGTCGACACGGCCGAGGCGTACGACAACCAGGCGGCGGTGGGCGAAGGCATCGCCCGGTCCGACGTCTACCGCGACGAGGTGTTCCTCACCACGAAGGTGTGGCGCTCGAACCTCCGCCACCAGGACGTCCTGGACTCCGTCCACGAGAGCCTCGACGAACTCGGCGTCGAGTACGTCGATTTGCTGTTGATCCACTGGCCGCACCCCCGAGTCCCGGTCGAGGAGACGCTCGACGCGATGGCCGAACTCCGCGAGTCAGGGGCCGTCGAGCACGTCGGCGTCAGCAACTTCACGCGCTCGCAGCTCCAGACGGCACGGCAGGTCGCCGACGTTCCCGTCGTCGCCGACCAGGTGCTCTACCATCCGTACAAGGACCAGTCGAACCTCCAGCGGTACTGTGCGGGGAACGACGTCGCGCTCACCGCCTACAGCCCGCTGGCGCGGGGAGAGGTCCTTTCGGATGCGGTCCTCGAACGCATCGGCGAACGCCACGACAGGAGCGCCGCACAGGTGGCGCTCCGCTGGCTCGTCCAGCAGGAGAACGTGGTCGCCATCCCGAAGTCCAGCAGCCGCGAGCACCTGGAGGAGAACCTCGCCGTCTTCGAGTTCTCGCTCACCGACGCGGAGATGGCGCGCATCAGCGACCACGGTGGCCCGCTGGGGGTTCGCCTCCGCAACCGCCTCCCCTCGCTCGTGCGTCATCTCCCGCTCTGAGAGTCGACACCTGTGCGGCTATCCGGACATCCGCGACCGCCGAACGGGACCCAGACATCGTCAGCCTCCTCGTCGAGACGGACGGGTCGCTCCCCGACGAGGACGCCGCTCGACTCGTCCTCGACCAGGGCAGCAACCCGATGCGGGACTGGACGTCGACACGGACTCGCTCACCGGCCGCTCCATCGAGATGTCGTCGGTGGTCGAACCGGCGGCCGAGGAACTCGGTGAGCCGGCGGACGGCGGTTCCAGCGCCAAGTCCGCGCCAGCGTTCTACCAGTGGGGAGTGCGACGTCGGGCGGCGATTGAAGAAGGTATTTAGTCGCTGCAGAGCGTTGTCCGGTAATGGCACAGTACGAGGCGTTCGATCCAGCTGTCGAGGTCCACGGCCAGACGATTCTCACCGTGATCGACGACGCCCTCGCGCGCTTCTCCGAGGAGTACCGGCGGCGCGCGCGCGAGGCGCTGGCCGAGAACGGGGTGGAAGACCCCGCCCCGGACGAGTGGTATCCACAGCAGGCGTGGTTGGACACGTTCGAGACGATCGCCGACCAGTTGGAGCCGCACATCCTGGACCGGCTGGGGGAACAGATCCCCGACGTCGCGGACTGGCCTGCCGGCGTCTCGAGCGTCGCCGACGGACTACGGTCCATCGACGAGGCCTACCAGCGCAACCACCGTGGCGACGACATCGGCTTCTACCACTTCGAGGCGCTCGACGACCGGACCGGCGAGATGACCTGCAAGACGCCGTATCCGTGCCCCTTCGACCGCGGGCTGATACGGGCGCTCGCCCAGCAGTACGCGCCCGTCGAGTCGTTCGTGTTCGTCGAGGAGGTCGGTGACGAGTGTCGTCGTGAGGGCGCCGACACGTGCACGTACGCCGTTTCGTGGTGACGACGCTTTCTGGATACCGCTGTCTGGTCGGGGTTCGGCCGCTGCCGGAACAGGACGCTACTCCTCGCGGTCGTACTGCTCGATCGCTTCGATCAGCTCGTCCGGCGAGTGGTCCATCGCCAGTTCGAGCAGCGTCTGTAACTGGTCGTACGTGGCCGCCAGTTCTTCGACGCGTTCTCGGTCCGCCTGCGTTGCCAGGGTGGGAAGTTCGTCGAGGCGCTCCCGCGCACGGTCGAACGTCCGCTGTGACCCCTGCATCTCGCGGTGGACGTACTGCTGGAACACGTCCTGGACGACGAACCAGAGGTCTGTTTCGGGGACGAACTGCACGCGACGCCCGCCGCCTTCCGACGAGCGTCGGCGGACCATCCCGACCCGCGTGAGCTTCCGCGTGACGTTGCTGATGGTGGATTTCGCGTAGCCCGTCTCTTCGACGAGCTCGGGAATCGAAAGGGGGGCGTCGGAGAAGTAGAGGACACCGTACACCCGGCCAGCGCTGCGACTCAACCCGTAGACCTCCGCGGACCGCTCTATCGATTCGATGACGTCCTCTCGGACGCCCTCGAGCTCGTCGTCACTCATCGCTAGATGCATCCGGACTCCGGCGTTTAATCCGCTTTTCGGTCATGTTGCCAACAGCGTGTCGTAAGTATTAAATCGATTGGTCCGTTCGTTCGGATTGAGCCGAACAAACTGAAAACCGGTTCGGACTCGCGCGCATCCGGTCCCAGACCGGACGTGACGCCGCGGACATCCCGCTTCGGCCCTCCATCGACGATACGCTTCGCCATCGCGTGCGCTCGACCTTTCGACCCCCTTCTCCGAACTATCGGTCTCGCGAACGTATGCTCACGGGGTACTGCTCGAACTGGGGGTGGTACTACGACCACCGTCGTCGCGTTCGGTCTCGCGTTCCGGTACGTGAGCATCGAGGAACTGGGCGGTGTCTGAGATGGCCACCGAGACGGAGACCGACTACGACACCGGGACCGAATCCGGCACGCGCATCCTCACCAACGAGACCCGGGAGCGACTCCCCGGGCGTTGGCTGTCCGTCGTAGCGGGCGCACTCCTCGTCTCCTCTTGATTCCGCTGCGGGTGATGATGTTCCTCTCGTTCGCGGTCGACGCCAATACGTTCTTCGCGTTCGACGGACTCACGCCCCCACGACGCTGCGACCTTCGCCGGCGCGGCGCATATGCCCTCAGTCTGGTACAGCGTCCAGGTGGCGACCATCGCGGCCGATACGGGAGCGGTCCCGTCGTGACCGACGGTCGCGTCGTCGTCCAGACCGAGGCGGAACTGCTCGCGTTCGCCTGACAGGCCAGTCGTCCGGACCCCCTGGACGCAGACTCCATCGACCCCGACAGTACGTGTACGTTCCCCTGGCGAGCACTCGTGAGTCTATATATCGGCGGATGGGAAGGATTATCCGACGGTGTTCCGGGGCGTCTAACGTGTCCAACGTGCCCTCCAGACGAACGTTCCTCGGACTGATAGCGGCCAGTGGCGTCGGTTCCCTTGCGGGGTGCAGCAACGTGCTCGACTCGGGGAACGCCCCGGGAGACTCGACGACGTCCACCGACGGGTCGACGCCCACGGACGGTTCGGGGAAGCCCGCACACACCGTGACCGTGTACCTCGTCGACGAGGAGGTTCCCCGCGACGTCACCGTCACCGTCGAGGAGAGCGACGGGACGGTCGTCTTCGAGCGCAGTTACGCCCTCTCCGAGGACAACGAGTCACACGAGGACGCGACGTTCCCGGCATCGTCCGACCCTCACACCGTCGTCGTGTCCGTCGACGACGCAGAGTTCGAACGCCCCTGGCCGGGGAGGGTCCCCGCGGACGACCAGTGCCACGAGGGCAACTGGGAAGGCGTCGAGGTGTGGATCCGGGGCGGACCGGACGAGTCACCGAGCGTCCGACTGAAGGACAACTGCCAGCACGTCACGCTCGACTGACGACGGGCCCCGCGAAGCGGACGAACAGCCCCCGCGAACGCGACGGTCTCTCGTTGATGGTCCCCGAGAGCGCCAGGTCCCCTCGACGGAATCGGGATTCCCGTGGCCCCTGTGTCGTTCCCCAATCGGGACGGGAGTTCGTCTGCTCCGAGCGCCGGGAAGGACCTGCACGCGCGGAAGGACCTGCACGAATCGCATCACGTTGCACGATTCGCATCACGTTGCACGAATCGCGTCACGCGTCCGGGCGCCACTCCGCTTCGAGGAGTCCGTAGACGTGCAGGTCGAGTTCGCGTCCGCCGTGGAACACGTGATTCCGGAACGTTCCCTCGCGGGTGAAGCCGAGTTTCTCGACGAGGGCGCGGGAAGCCTCGTTGGACTCGAACACCCGCGCGGTGACCTTCGTTATCGGGCGGTAGTCGAACCCGTAGTCGACGACGAGTTCGCACGCTTCAGTCGCGAATCCCCGTCCCTGTGCGTCGGGCGCGACGTAGCACGTGAGTTCGGCGTTCCCCCAGGTCTCGTCGACGTCGACCAGCCGAACCCGCCCGACCGGCTCCTCGTCCCGGCAGATCAGGAACGCGGTCCCGCCGTTCTGCTCCTCGAACCGCTCCTCGACTTCCGCTCGACTCCGGGGGCCCGGGGCGCCGAACCCCTGCCACAGCTCCGGGTCGTTTATCATCTCGTGGAGGAAGTCGACGTCCTCGCGCTCGACCGTCCGGAGGGTAATTGCGTCGCCCTCGAGGTACGCCGCACCTGGCATGTACCGTTCCTGACTCTCGTCGACGAAATAGTCTTGGGTTCGACAGTACCGGTCACGATGTCGCTACCGGATGCCACGTTGGCGATCGCCGGCACCGTCGTGGGCCGGCGGACGGTGACGCCACGTCAGGGGTCCACTTATTTGTAGCTCGGCAGTGACAACGGGAACCGTGATTCGCCGACTCCTGCACGGTCTCGGGTACGTCATCGCGCCCGTCCTCTTCGTCGGCACCGACACTCCGTCGGCGGTCGTCGAACGACTCCGGTTCGCGTACCGGCTCGTCGGGGTACGGATAGTCGAGACCCCGCGCGTCGATGCGGTCGAGCGGACGATATTCCTGTGCCCGTACCGCGACCTCGGAACCTCCCGGTTCGGCGAGAAGTGGGTCTGTCACGACGTCCTCGACCGCGTCGACGACGGCTACGTCACGTACCTCCGCCGCCACAAGAACATCGACTACCAGCGACCGCGGGGCTGTGGCGACCTGTCCTACTGCGGCGAGTCGGAGTACTGCTACTCCGACGTGTCGGAACTGGAGCAGTAGCGGATGACCGCAGACCGACTCCGCACCCGGATCACCGAGCAGTTCTCCCGTCGCGGACAGCGGGCAGACATCTGGCGTCTCTTCGCCCTCGTCCTCGACACGAACGCGTTCCTCAACCTCGGCTACTCCGAGTGGTACCAGCCACACGTCGTCGGCGACAGCCAGCGACGCCTCGCAACCGCCGTCGGTCGGCGACTCGCGGCGCGGCTACCCACGACGGAGGGCGTTCGCCTCCTCGACGTCGGATGCGGACGCGGCGGCCCCACCGTCCACCTCGCCGAGCGATTCGGGTTCGCCGCCAGGGGCGTCGACCTCGTCCCGTACAACGTCGCCCGCGCCAGGGAGAACGCCCGGGAACGCGACGCCGACGCGGCGTTCCTCGTCGCCGACGCGACCCGGCTGCCGTTCGCGTCCGGGTCGCTCCCGGCCTGCGTCGGCATCGACGCGTTCGTCTACATCCCGGACCGCGAGGCCGTCTTCGCGGCCATCGCCGACGCGCTGGAACCGGGCGGCGTCCTCGCGTTCTCCGACCTCCTGGCGCGAGCGGACGCGGACGAGACGGAGCGACGGGCGGTCACGAGGTTCGCGGAGGCGTGGGACATGCCGGCGCTGGGGAGTCGGCCGGAGTACGAGGCGGCGCTCACCGACGCGGGACTGGACGTGATCGCTGTCGAGGACATCTCACCCCACAGCGTCGGTCGCTTCCGGAAGTGGACGACGCTCTACGACCGGCTCCACGACAGCCCGGTCGGTCGCCTCGTCGACCGGCTGGTGGCGAGACGGGGCGCCGACCCGGCCGCGGTCACCGAACAGATTCGACGCGCGCACGAGGCCCTGCCGTCGCTTCGCCACGTCTGCTTCGTCGCGGAGAAGTGAACCGCCGCCGGCGACTCCCGACAGGTTCGTGCCGGTTCGGCCACCGCGGTCGGCAGCGACGTGGGCAGGTCCGGACTCGCGCTGCGATGCGAACGCAGGTGCAAACGGCGGCCCGGAGGCAGGCTCAGGTGCGTCCTGAACCGCGGACGGGAACGGTACGCGCCGAAACCTTTTCATTCAGGCCGTCCAGGCCGATATGGCCATGCCGACTACCGAACGGGACCCCATCACTCGAATCGGTCGTACGCTCGCGGTAGCCATTCTCGTGTATCTCGTAATGTTGGTGATGGGAGTCGTCATAGCAAGTCTCGGGCTGAGCATCCACCCCTTCCTCGCCGTGCTCCTCGGGCTCGGTGTCGTCTACGTCGGGCTGTCGCTCTACTACTACCGTCACCCGGAAGTGGTCGACCGGTAGATGCCGTTTACCGGCCGGACGGTCGACCCGTTGCCGTGGTGAGGAGGGGCGGCTAGTCGTCCGACACCGCTCGCTGGTACTGCTCCCGGGTGACGGTGTACCGGTGGTGGTCGGCGATCTCGTCGCCGAGCGGCGTCCAGTTCCGCAGGACGCCGTCGTACTGCCCGCCGACGGTCTCGACGAACGTCTCGACGGCCCGCTTCGACCGCTCGTTCCCGTCCTCGTATCCGATGGCCACCAGGTCGAGGTCGAGGCGGTCGAACGCGAGTTCGGTCAACGCCAGCGCACACTCGCCCGCGTAGCCGTTCCCCCAGTACGGCTTCGCGAGAATGGTTCCCAGCCGCCCCGTCCGGCGGTCCCACTCCAGGAACAGGCCCGCATAGCCCGCGAGGTCGCCGTCGGTCGTCGTGACGGCGTACTGGGCGGCGTCGTCGTCCACCCAGGCGCTCTCGGCTTTGTCCAGCCGGTCCTGAGCCTCCTTGACCGACGCGTACGGTTCCTGCGGAACGTACTCGAACACGTCCGCAACGCCATCCTGGCCCTCGGCGAAGCGGTCGTACAGGTCGAACACGTCCACGTTCGCCTCGCACAACTTCGTGAGCGTCAGCGAGTCCGTTTCGACGGTCTCGGGGAACATGATTGTCACCACGAAACAGACGACCAAAACGATTGGCGGTGGACCGCGCCACGGATCCGGACCGGTCGTACGGTCCAGCGACTCGCCCGTCGAGGTCGACGACTGCGCGGCGAGCGACAACCGCTGGGCGGGGTCTGGAGAGAGGACACGTTCGATGAGTGAATCCGTCGCGTCGCGGGAGACGTCGACTCCCGCCCAACGGCCCGACCGGGTCCGGCCCGCGTCCAGACGTGGCGTGGCCGTCCGTCCGCGAGTGTGACTCAACCGTGGCTCGATGGCTCGTCCGACGAACTGGCCTCGTCCGTCGCGTCGGTCTGAAGCGCGTCGACCCGTTCCCGGATCTGCTGGAGGTTCGTCGTCGCGCCCTGGCTCGTTCCGATGGCGAGGCTGACGCTCTCGTTGACGTTCTCGAGCGTGTCGGCTGCCCGGTCGGTCTCCGACTCGACGGTCGTGACGAATTCCTCGATCTCTTCGGTCTGGTCGTGTGTCTTCTCTGCGAGTTGTTTCACTTCGTCGGCAACGACGGCGAACCCATCACCCGATTCACCGGCCCGTGCGGCTTCTATCGAGGCATTGAGCGCGAGGACGTTCGTCTGTTCGGCCACCTCGTCGATGAGAGCCGCGATCTCGGAGATACGTTCGACCGTCTCGGTGAGGTCTGCGAGGCTCTGTCTGGACTCGCTCGCCCCGATCGCGATCTCTTCGATCGTCTCTTCGGTCGCCTGCGCTTTCTCGTGGCCGTCGTCTGCGAGCGTGGCTATCTCTTCGATCGCGGCGCTGGCGTCCGGCACCGACTCGGTCGTTGGGCTGTCTGTGGCTTCGCCCTCTGTTGGCTGGTCGGACATCGTTGTTTCCTGCTCCGTTCAGGCCCGCCGGTCTATCTTCTGACACCGGCCGTCGATCCTGGAAGGGAACGCCTGTTCGAAAATTACAATGTTCGGACATAAAACTACTCCCGTGCAGGGAAGAATCGCTCTTGGCCGCCCTCTACTCGGTCAGAGCAGCAGTTATCTATGATTGACGACGAGTATAGACTGCGATGCAAGCAGCGACATATCACGGTCGAAAGGACATCCGCGTCGAGGAGGTAGCAGAAGGGACGGTCGGCGCGGACGAGGTCCGGATCGACGTCGACGCCTGCGGTATCTGTGGGTCGGACCTCCACGAGTACACCGCCGGTCCGATCTTCGTTCCGGAGAGCGACCCCCACCCCATCTCCGAGGAGGCGGCACCGATACGGATGGGCCACGAGTACAGCGGCACCATCGCGGAGGTCGGCGACGCCGTGACGGACCTCGCCGTCGGTGACGCCGTCGCAGTCAACCCCATCCTCTCCTGCGGGGAGTGCCGGCAGTGTCGCGAGGGGAACTACCACATCTGTGATTCGGTCGGGTTCATCGGACTCTCCGGCGGGAGCGGTGGGTTCGCCGAGAGCGCGGTCGTCGACGCGGAACACGCCGTCCCGCTCGGTGAAGACGTCCCCGTGGAACACGGCGCGCTGGTCGAGCCACTCAGCGTGGCCCTGCACGCAGTGCGACGGTCCGGACTCCAGGCGGGCGACGCCGTCGCCGTGTTCGGGAGTGGTCCTATCGGCCTCGCGGTGATCCAGTGTGCTCGCGTGGCTGGTGCGGGGACGATTTTCGTCTCCGAACCGCGCGACGCCAGGCGCGAACGCGCGGCGGACTGCGGCGCGACCGAACTCGTCGACCCGTCGACGACCGACCCCGTCGAGTACGTCCACTCGCACACGGACGGCGGGGCCGACGTCGCCTTCGAGGTCGCCGGCGTCGAACCCTCGTTCAATGCGGCCGTCGAGAGCACGGCTCCGGGCGGCCGGACGACCATCGTGAGCATCTGGGAGGAGGAGGTCAGCACGCATCCGAACGCCCTCGTCCTCGGTGAACGGACCGTGACCGGGACGCTCGCCTATCTCGGTGGCCCGCGGTCCGGCGAAGAGTACGGCATGGTGATCGACATGCTCGCCGACGGCCGCCTCGACCCGGACCCGTTCATCACCGGTCGGATCGGCCTCGACGAGATCGTCGCCAACGGGTTCGACCGGCTCATCGACCCCGAGAGCGACCACGTCAAGATCCTCGTCAAACCCGACATGGAGTGAAACGACTGCCCGACGGACCGCAGCAGGGACGCCGTCGGGACGGCCTGCATCCGGTCACACCATCGCCTTACTCCGAACGTTCGTCGTTCCCGGAAGTCCCGGGCGAACCGCGACGTGGTCGGCGTACACCCTGACGAGCGTCTGCCCGCCGACGGGCGGATGCACGACCGGAATCGAGCGCTGGCCCACGTCGACACGCGCTGACGATGGGACGAGACGTTCGAGCTGGCGACCGCGAAGCGCTGCTGCATCCTGGTTGGACTGACTGCGAACGTCGTCACATCGCGCGACCGAGAGAGCGTGCTCGATATCTCGAGAATCGGTGGGGTTTAGGATGCCGTGGATGGATGGCATCCGTATGAATCCTGGACTCCTGTTACCAGATGTCACTGGCGTCGACCGGACAACGCTCGCGGTCCGTGCGGAGGAGCAGGGCTACGAGTCGGTCTGGCTCGGCGAGCTCTGGGGTACGAGTGCGCCGGTCCAGCTCGCTGAGATCGCCGACCGAACGGACCAGGTCACGATCGGTACCGCCATCGTGAACGTGTTCTCGCGGACGCCCGCGACGCTCGCGATGACCGCGAAGAGCCTGGACGCCTCGTCCGACGGGCGATTCGTCCTCGGCGTCGGCACCAGCACGGTGACGGCGATCGAGAACCTCCACGGGATGGCGTTCGACCGGCCCGTGCGGCGCGCCCACGAGACGATCGAGTTGACGAAGCGGTTCCTCGGCCAGGACGGCGGGAGCGGCGACCACCGCGTCACGTACGATGGCGAGATCTTCCAGGTCGCGGACTTCCCGGCACTGGACGTGGACGTCCCGATCTACCACGCCGCGCTCGGCAAGGCGAACCGCCGGGTCGTCGCACGGCTCTGCGATGGGTGGATTCCCCACAACGTCCCGTTCTCGGCGCTCGACGAGGCGTTCGCCTACGTCGCCGACCACGCCGAGAGAGCGGACCGGGACCCCGACGACGTCACGGTGGCGCCGTACGTCCCGGCGGCGGTCGCAGACGACCCGGACGCCGCTCGCGACGCGATTCGCGGTCACGTCGCCTATTACGTCGGCAGTGGCGAGGGGTATCGGAACGCGGTCGCGTCACGGTTCCCCGCTGCGGCCGACCGGGTCGCCGAAGCGTGGCAGTCGGGCGACCGTCAGGAGGCTGCCGACGCCGTGACCGACGAGATGGTCGCCGACCTCGGCGTTGCAGGCGCGCCCGCCGAGGCGCGCGAGCAACTCCAGGCCCTGGTCGAGGACACGGTCGTCGACCGTCCCATCGTCACGATTCCGCAGCAAGCCGCCGACGACGTCGCCGAGGCGACGATCGAAGCGCTGGCACCCGCGAATCTGTAACTGCCAGCGCAGCGGCCGAGCCACAGATCGAGACGATCCGCGGCTGCGAGTGGGACCGCTCTGTCGGCACCGTCGCCGAGCGTGAGACCTGGCATCGAAGCGGTCACCGTCCGTCGATCGCCGCGAGCTACTCGGGCCGCCAGGCGGCTGCCGTCTCGCGCGACCGCTGCTCCGGGTCGAAGAGCCAGTCGTCGCACGTCCACCCGAGGTGGACCGGGAGCGACATGCGTCTCCGGCCGTCGAACCGGTGGATCGACCGCGTCCCCGACTGCCGTGTGCTACCGCACTCCCGGATAATCTACGCGTGGTGGCAGGCGTTCGAATCGGCCGACCAAAGCCCTATTCCACTCGGGCTCCTCTGTCCGACGATGGGAGTGGATGCCGAGAACCGTATTGGCCTCCTCTGCGACGACGACCAGCCGGTGTTCACGACGGTCGCCGAGCGTCTTCGAGACGCTGGCCATGCGGTCCAGTTCCTCGATCCCCGAGCTGCCCTCTCGACCAGCGATATCGACGACCTGTCCCTGCTGGTCAACAAGCAGGTGTTTCCACACGTGTTCCCCGCGCTCAGGCACGCTCGGCGGACGGGAACGTGCTTGTGGAACGATCTCCCTGCTACGATCGCGTTCGGTTCCCGGCTGATCGGCCTCGCTGCGCTCGAGGCAGTCGGGTTTCGAACACCTCCGGTACGGTTCGATGAACCCGACGGTGAGTACGTAGCGAAAGACTACTTCATCTGGAACAGCGACCCCGAACTCAACGGTGACGGGGATTTCTACCAGGAGCTCATCCCGACGGAGCCGGTCGATTACAAGTACTACGCCGTCCACGACGGAAGTCGCGTCCAGACGGCGGGGCGACGCGTGACCTCGAAGCTGTACGGGCCGAAACGCTTTCTCAGTCGGGCACAGGATAGACCGGGACTCACCTCCAGACTACGCCACCTCGTCGAACGTGCCGACCTCCGAGGCGTCGGAGTGGACTTCGTCAAAGACGACCAGGACCGGTTCTGGGCCGTCGATATAAATCTCGCAGCAGGCTACCGGAACACCGGACTGGAATCCGCACTGTACGAGTCGATCGTCGCAAGTCTTCCCGCCCGCTGTTGACCGGGGAGCGTGAACCGAGCAGTGTCGGCTCCGACGAACACCATCACGTGGACCGTTCGCGCTGGTGGGGCTGTTCGAATCGAGGCGGTGCCAGCGTCGTTCGACCCCGTTCGAACGCGCGACGTCAGCGGGGCGAGTACGGATTTGGTGTCGGCGCTTCATGATAGACCATGGACGGAACTGGCGCTGACGGCGAGCGCATGTCCCCACAGCAGCAGCTGACGGTGGATTACATGCAGATGGCGGGCCACCGGAGCAACGTTCACGGACTCGTCGAGGTCGACGTCACCGATGCCAGGGAACGCATCCGGACGATCGAGGCGGAGACCGGAACGAAGCTCTCGTTCACCGCCTTCGTCGTCGCCTGTCTGGCCACCACCGTGGCGGAACGGCCGCACGTTCACCGGTACCGGGATTGGCGGGGGCGGATCCACGAGTTCGAGGACGTCGACGTGAACGTCCTCGTCGAACGGGAAGTCGACGGCGAACGGGTCGGTGTCCCGCACGTCATCCGACGGGCGAACCGACGGACGGTACGGTCGATCCACGACGAGATCCGACGGGTCGAGGCAGACACGACGGACCGCCCGGAGCCTGGACTCGCCGGACTCGCACGCCGTCTTCCCGGCGTTCTGCGCCGCCAGATCTGGCGGCTCCCCCAGTGGTTCCCGACGCGGTGGAAGCGTCTCGCCGGCAGCGTCGCGGTCACCTCCGTCGGCATGTTCGGCACCGGAAACGGCTGGGCCATCAGTCCCACGAACTACACCCTCCAACTCACCGTCGGCGGCATCGGCACCAAGCCACGCCTGGTCGACGGTGAACTCCGTTCCCGGGAGTTCCTGAGCCTGACCGTCACCTTCGACCACGACGTCGTCGACGGAGCGCCAGCCGCGCGGTTCGTCCAGCGCCTCGGCGAACGCCTGGAAGCCGGTCACGGCCTCGACACCGCAGGCGCAGAGTAGCCGAGCGCCTGCCGAGAGTGCGTCTTCAGCGCTCGCAGTAAACGGGTAGCGCGACGCTGTCGGCGTTCGCGCATGGTAGACGATAACAGCTAACACAGTGCGCGGTGAACTCCCCCCGGAGTACTCGAGGAGACGCCACGGCGGTGCGATGCCGTCACGGCGAATCGACTGCTTCACCCGGAGGACACCCATGAAAGTAGCGAAAGAGGACATCTCGACCAGGATAGACAGCCCGGACGCCGTGGCGCAGCACCAGCCCGACTTCGGCGACGCGACCGACTACGGGAAGATGGCCGCGGAACGTTTCACGGTAGCGAAGGGGACCGACCTCACTGCGCTTCTGGAAGGGCTGGAAGACGACCTCTGCCAGTCACCACACTGGGGATACGTGGTGAGTGGTGCGTTGACCGTCACCTACGCCGACGGCAGCGAAGAAGCCGACGAGAGTGCCGACGTGTTCTACTGGCCACCCGGGCACACGGTCCGGGCCGACGAGGACACGGACTTCGTCCTCTTCAGTCCGCAAGACGAACACGGTCCGGTCCTCGACCACATCCAGCAGAAGATGCAGGAGAGCTCATAGGAGGCAGCCTCTCCGCTCCGCATTTCGGTTCGAGCACCGAATCGGCAGGAAGAGGCCGCCTTCCAGTCGGAGTCCGTCACCGACTGACGTCGTCCCTGTCAGGGAAGCCGTGCATCGCCACTGCCGGGTACGGTCGCCGTATCGCACACGCGATTTCTGACAGCTGGTGGTCGTACAGCGAGCGCCGATCCGATGGCGCGTATCTCGTCAGCGGTAGCTCGAGAGCGCGACTGCTACCGGCGGATGCAGTCCGTTCAACGGTCGATAGACGTCGACGCATCGAAGCGGCCACGCAGCTCGGTGATGGCGCTGCTGTGTCGGTCGTCGCCGTGACCGTGACGACCGTCACCGGCAGTCCCGGTCGAAAACCCCGAAGTTCACAACAGTCGCCGCTCGGACGCCGTCGAGACGGGACAGTGGCGCGTGCCTCACCGCCTTACTTCTGCAGTGGTCGACGATGCGTTCGTTGTCGACACCGGGTTCGAGCACGTTCCGCAGGTTCTGGATGTCGTGAAGAGGAGCAACGAACACTCGTCGTCCCCGACGGGGGCGGGATTATAACGGTTAACAATTTATGCCGCCTGTATTGTTATATGAGCGTCGTAAGCATCTCGATGCCCGAGGGACTGCTCGAACGTATCGACCAGTTCGCAGAGGAGCACGGATACACGGGCCGCAGCGAGGCTCTCCGGGAGGCGAGCCGCAATCTGCTGGGAGAGTTCGAGGACAAGAAACTGGAAGACCGCGAATTGATGGGCGTGGTCACCGTGGTCTTCGATTACGAGACGACGAGCGTCGAGGAGAAGATGATGCACCTCCGTCACGAGCACGAGGAAATCGTCGCTTCGAACGTCCACAGTCACGTCGGGGGCCATCATTGCATGGAACTGTTCGTCCTCGAGGGGTCGCTGGAAGACATATCGACGTTCGTCGGGAAGATTCGAGCGACGAAGGACACGCTCACCGTCGACTACTCTGTGCTGCCCGTGGACGACTTCGGCCCGCTCGCCGACATGCACTGATTCTGTTCTGTCCCTCCCGCCGAACCTGGACCGGGTAGCAACGTCGACACGCACAGTACATCTGGAGCAGTCGTCCGACGAGGCGTCGGATGGGCCGGCGTCTAACAACATCACCCCTGCCAACCACCTATAGTTGTTATTCCACGAACTCCAGAAGGGCAACTTTATTATATAGAGCGAAGAAGTTGTTAACCAGAGATGGCACACATCCACCTCGGAGAAGGGTCGTTCCCACTGTGGGCACTGGCTTTCTGGACCCTGCTCGGCGTTCTGCTGATCGGCGGCGTCGTGTACCGGGTCCGGAAAGGTGGGATAAAGTCCCACCAGATAGCACTCGCCGGTATCGGTGCCGCGGCGAGCTTCGCGATCTTCCAGCTGAACATCCCGGTGTGGGGCGGCATCCACATGAACCTCACCGGACTCGTCGGCATCCTCGCTGGACCGCTCCTCGGGGCACTCATCGCACTCGTCGTGAACCTCTTCTCGGCGGCGCTCGGCCACGGCGCCGTCGGTTTGCTCGGAGCGAACACGCTGGTCAACGCCTCCGAGGCCATCGTCGCCTACTACGCGTTCAGGGCCCTGGTCCGGATGGACTGGGACGTCTTCCCCGCGAGCGCGAGTGCCGCGACGCTCGGCCTCTCGTCGGGAGCGATACTGATGGGCGCAATCATCGTCATCAGTGGCGTGAACGGGAGCGCACTCCCCCGTTCCGACCTGACGATCGCCGTGGCTGGACTGGTCGGTCTCAACCTCGGCGTTGCGGTGATCGAAGGGATGCTGACCGGGTTCGTCGTCCAGTTCCTCGCGTCGGTCCGGCCCGACCTCGTCGGCCTTCTCGACCGTGACACCCGTGACGAGTCCCCGGGGGTGACCGCCTGATGCAGCGCTGGAAGCAGTACGGCGGGCTCGTCGGCCTGCTCGCGGTCTGTTTCGCCGCCGGTCTCTGGGGCTTCACGTCGACTGGCGGCGCACTCCCGTGGGCCAAGCGCTCCGCCAAGGCACTCCAGCGAGGGGCCCAGGAGGGCGGCGGCGAACTCGTCGACTTCGGCCGCGGCGTCGTCGTCGCCGGCCCCATCCGGAAGGGCGGGATGATGCTCGAATACGGCGGAATCGTCGTCCTGATGGTCGTGCTTGGACTCGGACTGTACGTCTACGTCGACCGCTACGGCGGCTTCGACGAGGAGGAGCGCACGGCACGATAACCGTGACGACGCTCTCGAACCACGTTCCCGACCCGCGACTCATCACGGCCTACGCCGAGCGCCAGGATGGCCCGCTACACCACGTCAATCCGTGGACGAAGGTCGGCATCGTCGGCGCACTCGTCCTCGCGGTCACGGTGTTCGATCGGCTCGCCCTGCTCGCCGGACTGTACGGAGCCGTTCTCGCAGTGTACGGCCTCTCGGGACTTCCCTACGGTCGACTGGTGGGCTGGTACACGCTTCCGATGCTGTTCATCGTCTCGGTCGCCGGGCCGCTCGCCTTCCTGGAACCGGGCACGCCGATCGGCGGCACCCTCTCGACGCCCGCTGGCGACGTTTCGGTCACGTGGGCCGGACTCGTGCTGTTCGCGGAACTCGGCTTCCGGTCGTTGACGGTCGTGACGTTCGCCCTGACGGCGTCGATGACGACGACGTACACCGACGCCGCCTACCTGATGGGCCGGTTGCTCCCACGACCGATCGACCAGATCGCGCTGCTCACGTACCGGTTCACGTTCGTCATGATCGAGGTGCTCGAGAACCTGGTGAAGGCCGCCCTCTCCCGGGGCGCCAACTTCTCCGAGTTCTGGTCCAACAAACGGCTCTACGCCAGGATTCTCGGTATGACGATGCTGTCGGCAATCGAGCAGTCCGAACGGCTCGTCAAGTCCATGGAAGCCCGCGGATACGACGGCGACATCACGCTGTACGGCGACGTCGCGCGTCCGCCCGCGAGCGAACTCCTCCTGGTCGTCGCGTCGTACGTCGTTGTCGTCGGATACGCGGTGCTCGCGGGCGACGGGGTGGGACTATGACCCCGGACGAATCGCCGCTCGTCGACCTCACGTGCGGTGCCCACACGTACGCTGACGGCACGGTGGGGATGCACGACGTCGAGTTCAGCGTCTATCCCGGCGAGGTCGTCGCGCTGGTCGGTGGCAACGGCGCGGGGAAGTCGACGCTGCTGGAACACCTGAACGCGACGCTCGTCCCGGACGACGGCGAGCTGGTCGTCGACGGCACGCCGATCACGGAGGACAACAAAGCTCACGCGCGCAAGGAGGTCGGCTTCGTCTTCCAGGACGCCGATACGCAACTCGTCGCGCCCACGGTTCTCGACGACGTGATGTTCGGACTGCAGAACTACGGCGTTCCAGGTGACGAAGCGAAAGAACGTGCCCGGGAGGCGCTCGCAACCGTCGACGCCGGTCACCTCGAGGACCGCATTCCGCACTACCTGAGCGGCGGCGAGAAACGACTCGTCGGCATCGCCGGCGTCCTCGTGCTGGAACCGAGCGTCGTCGTCCTCGACGAACCACTCGCAGGGCTCGACCCCGAGCGGTCGCGACTGGTCGGCGAGCGCATCCACCGGATCCACGAGGAGGGTATCAGCGTCGTCCTTTCGACCCACGACCTCGATTTCGCCGCCGAGGTCGCCGACCGCGTCTGCGTGATGGTCGACGGCAACGTCGCGGGGTGCGGAACCCCGCGTGAGGTGTTCTACGACGACGCGCTGCTGGACCAGGCGAATCTGCACCCTCCAGGTGCAGTTCGGGTGGCCCGCGACGCGGGGTTAGATGCGACCGCACAGCCAGTGACGGAGGCGGATCTCGTGTCGCTGCTCACGGAGGCTGGCGATCCGGAAACCGTGCAGACTCCCGCAGTCGGTGACCGCAAACACGACTGACTGCCTGCCGCGATAGCTCGCGCCACTTCCACCTCGTTCGTCGGCCGCATCGAACTCGACCGCTGGACGCCCTCCGTCCCGACGGCGTCTGTGGACGCGTTTCTCGCGACGGTCGCACCCCGGAGGTCGCAACCGGACACAGCAGCGACAGCGGACTGGCAGACGGCGGCCGCTGCAACGTCGGACCCACACCGTCCGAGCACACCCAGCGCCTGTCTGCGGACCGGTCCGTCGAACTGTGACGCCACCTTGCCGCGATGCGTATCGACGTAGCAGGATGTCGTCCGATCAGGCCATCGACCGTCCCGCGTCGGTAGCGCCGTAGAACTGCCCGTGGAACGGGTACGGAAGCCGATGCGGCAGCGGCGCTCGCGCCCGCTCGGTCAACGTTTCGGCGTCGAGACAGAGCAGCACCGACCGTTCTTCGCGCCCGTCGAGCGCGATCGACAGCAGCACTCCGTCGTCCTCGCGTGTCGGTGAGGGTGCCGGAACGAAGATGGGTTCGCCAGGGTGGAGACCGGGTTCGGACCATCTGGCGGTCGCCTGCCCGTCGAGGTCGACCTTGACGATCGCGGTCGGGAGGGCTCCGCGGTCGATCGCCGCCAGGTAGGCGTAGCGGTACCGGCGACCGTTGTACCGCCGGTAGTGAATCGTCGGAAACTCGACGGGGCCGCGAAGGAGGAGCGTGCGCTCCGCGTCGCCATCGTGGAGCGGAAGCCGGAACCGGACGAAGTCCCCGCACGGAAGGTCGGGGTCGTCTCGACGGAGGTTCGACAGCGTCAGTCCGGTGATGGCCTCCGAGTCGGGATACGCCACGCAGTCGACGACGATCGCGTCGTCGTCCTCGTAGGCGTTGGCGAAATGGTAGACGAAGAACGGTTCAGTTCGGACGACCGAGACGCGCTCGCCCGTCGCACGGTCGAGAACGTGAAACCGCGGTGGGGCCTCTCGGGGGCTGACGGCGTCGAGGAACGTCGCTCCACGGGGCGTCCCCAGCAGGAGTCGACGGAAGTCGACGCCGTACGGCGCCTCTGGCACGACGACGTAGTGTTCGGTCAACGCGAACGAGTGGACGTACGGCGGGTGGTGGTCGAAGACGAGTCGACTGACCGGGGCGGCATCGCGGTTGCCCACCCGGCGGAACAGCGTGTAGGTGCACTCTCTCCCGAACTCCGCAGCCAGTCCCCACTGGACGCCGTCTTCGAAATGCGCGTGGCCGAGCGTGACGTCACTGTCCAGTCCCGTCGTGAGGTCGCGTCGTCCCGTCGTTTCCAGCGTCTCCGGGTCGGTCTCGAAGCCCATCGGGCTCTCGGTGACGGCGTAGAGCGTGTCGTCGAGTCGCACGACGCCGATCGAAGGGTTGTCCTGGAACGCGCCGGACAGGGCGCGATAGAGCCGCTCGAACGCGGTGCCGTCGGCGGGGGTCCCGGGCAGGGACCGACGGACGCGCTGCTGGTCGCGTGCGACGCGGAAGTCGTCACTCCGGACGAAACGGTTCGAATAGCGCACCGACCCGTCGTCGATCCGGAACCCGCGTAGCATCGCCAGCGCGTCGAACCAGTGTTCGAGCGGCGTCCCACCGACCTCGAACTGTCCCGGACCGTTGCTGACGAACGTGCCGTCGAGCCACCCTGGAAGCGTCCCCCTGACGTCTATGGCGACGTCGTGGGTCTCCTCGCGTTGCGTTCGAAACCCGGGTTCCCACGTGTTCTCCATACGTTCCCATCGCCGTCCGTCCTTATCGGACCACTGCCCGAACTGTCGGCCATCGGTCAGAAATCTGCCGCGTGGGTGGCGAGAAGGATGCCGGGATCTCTGTTTTCTCCCCGGCGGAAACGTCGTCGTGGGACTCGTCGGACGACTTCACGGTCGCGACGAGGGGTGATTCGGCCCGAGGCTGTTCGCGCTCCGTCGGGTGCAGCGGCGGCGTGGTATCGTTCATGGGTATCACCGTAGCGTGATTTCCTCACTTGCGCTCGAACTCGGATTCCGGAACCTCTCCCTGGAACCGTTCCCGTAGTTCGACCGTGCCGGGAAACGTGATCCGCTCTCGTTCTGGGTCCGGTGTGACGTGGATTCGTACCGTTTCGTGTCTTCGTGCGAGTTGTCGTACCGACGGACCGTTCCATCGTCGATCGTGCGGGGCGGTTCCGGCTCCGTCGCTCCGTAGTGGTACTTGGAGGCCCACCCGGACGGGAAGTCGTCGCGGTCGTCCGCATGCAGAACCCACGGACGGCGGTCCCATCGGGGTACTTCTCCCCGTCGGGGTCATCGCCGGCCAATACTCGTCCGCTGATGCGCAAGTGCTGAGGCACGAGTTCAGCAGAGCTCCTCGGGGACGATGCCGTCTTCAACGATGCGAACCACGGCTTCGCCGTCGGGCAGGTTCGGTGAGTCTACCAGTCGAACGATCCGTTTGTCTCCCCTGGCCTTGCGGAGATACACCCGGACGTTGCTGGCGTGGCCGAGGATATGTCCGCCGACGGGTCGCGTCGGATCGCCGAAGAACGAATCCGGATCGGCAGTCACCTGATTCGTCACGACGATTCCCGCATTGTAGAGGTTCGCGATGCGAAGCAGGTCGTGAAGGTGCTTGTTCAGCTTCTGCTGTCGCTCGGCGAGTTTGCCCCGTCCAGGATACTCGACTCTGAAGTGGCCCACGAGTGAATCGACACACACCAACCTGACGGGCCACCCTGTATCCGCATACTCGCTGGCGAGTTCCTGGGCCTTCTCGGCGAGCAGGGTCTGGTGGTCACTGGTGACTGCTTTCGTCACGTGAATCCTGTCGAGGACGTCCTCGACGAGTGTCTCGAGCGTATCGTGATCGGTTGGACCGCCCTCGATGTCTCGCTGCGCCAGGAGTGCGGTGCGTACCGAAGTCGGCAGCCCTCGAACCATGCTCTCGATGCGATCGGGGCGGAACGTGTCCTCGGAATCGATGAAGATCGCTCGTCCACCGAGCCCGCCATGCGTTTCGGGTAGTTGTACGTTCACACACAGCTGGTGGGTGAACTGGGACTTGCCGGAGCCGAACTCGCCGTAGAACTCCGTGATCGACTGGGTTTCGATACCTCCCCCGAACAACGCTCCGACCTCTTCGTCGAGCAAACTGATTCGCCCGATCCGGTTGCGACGTTCCAGCAACGCTCGCCCGGTTTCGAACTCCCCGAGGTCGACGGCGTCGCGCGCAGCCTGGATGACGTCGTGAGCCGTCCCTTCACCGATGTCGGTCGCCGTGCTCAGTTCTCGCGGGCTCGCGACGGCCAACGCAAGACACGAGTCGAAACCAGCATCGGAGAGCTGTTCACCGGTGGCTGGTCCGACCGCTGGCAATCTGTCGATGTCTCCCCCACCCATGTCTAGGTACACTCTCCCACGGCGGTATAAACGTCCGCTAACAGGGGAGTGAAAGTGAACGTGGAATCGAAACGCGTTCTCCGATTCTGCCATCCGAGCCGGCTTCAGCGACGGACAGGTCTGTGCTCTTGCGTTCGTGAGACTGCTGTTCGACGTTGCCGCGCTCGATCGGTATCGGACCGGTTCTCGTTCACGGCACTCTCACCCCTGGATTCTTCGACAGAAGACGAGACGTGAACCTACTCGCCTTCGGTGACGATGTCCAGCGAGCCCTCTTCCTGCGACTGGGCCTCTCGCCACCAGACCAGCTCGAATTCGATGCTCTGTTTGGCCTCCGTGTCGCCTTCCGACCAGTCGGACTCGCCTTCCAGCTTGAACGTCACCGGCTCCGTCGGGTCCAGTTTCACCCGCTGCTCCCCGAGTTCGAGCGCAACGTCACCACCACTGTCGAGTTGATCGGCCAACTCCCGGAGGTAGGACGCGATTTCACTCCGCGTTCTCTGTTCTTCGGTTTCGAGCTCTCCCATAGGTAGTGGACACCCGCGTGTATGGTAAATGGAACGGCAGTTCTCGAACGGTAGGAACCACGTCAGCATGCGGCACTGAGACCCGTTCGAAGACGTGGTAGACGTCCGCCTCGTTCTTCCACGACTCGCCGACGTTTACGGGCGCTTCGAAGTCAACGAGTTTCGGCGGCCGCACTGCGCGCCTACCTCGAACCGACGGGGTCGGCGGTTCCCGACGACCTCGCCGTCGAGTACGTCGACGCCGACGCGGTCGAACGCTACGCGGACGTGGAACCGCCCTCGACCGTCGCCATCGTCGGCGGGGGCTACGTCGGCGTCGAGATGGCAGAAGCGATTTCGGCCCACGACGTCGACGCCCACCTGTTCCAGCGGTCGAGCCACGTGTTGCCACCGTTCGGCGAGGCCGTGGGCGAGCGCGTCGTGGAGCACCTCGCCGACAACGGCGTGACGCTCCATCTCGACACGCCGGTCAGCGAGCTCCGGGGTGACAGCGCCGTCGAGGGAGTCACCTACGGGAACGAGATACTGCCCGTCGACGCGGTGGAACGGCTCGACCTCGCGTACGCACCTCAGTTCAGTCCGGTCTGGGGTCCCGTCCTGACGGCAGCGAAGGTGTTCAACGGAACGCTCTCCAGCGGAGACGTGACCTGTAGCGTCGCGTCGTGGACCACCTGTGTCGAGAGGACTACCGTCGTCACAGAAGGTGGTTCCACTACTGGAAATTCATACGCTCATCGCTCGCCGTCCGCAAGCGCCTGCGCGATGTCGAGCAACTGGAGCACGGCGGTATCACCGATCCTGTAGTACGTCCACTTCCCCTGCCGTCGCGTCTTGACAAGCCCTGCGTCTTTCAGTTCTCGCAGGTGGCTCGCGACCGTCGACTGGGGCGCGTCGAGAACGACCTGTAGTTCACACGCGCACAGTTCACCCTCTCGGAGCGCTTCGAGGACTCGAATCCGGTGTTCGTTCGCCAGCGCCTTGAACACCGCCTGCGTCGCGTCCACCTGGTCGTCGTCCGGTGCGAGTTCGAACAGCGACGTCAGTCGATCGTCCGGGTTCTCGTAGAGTCGATCCAGCGTCTGGCGCGTCGATTCGGGGACCGAGTCAGCCATCGTCGCTTAGCGTGCTCCTTCGATTTCACCGGTTTCGACGCCGGAACGGGGGTCAACAGTAGTCGACCCAGCGTCGGACTGTGCGTCAGCGAGACTGCTGACTGGCGAACCCACCATACGTATCGATAATGTTCGGTCTGACACAAATAGATTTCGTTCAGAGAGGGTCGGCCGTCGCGTCAGGCCGTCTCGAACGGGACGTCGGGGTCACCGGGTGACCGGCGAGTGCAGTCCTAGATGAGCAGGTTGAACAGCAGTCCGTTGAGCAGGATGCCCGTCGCGACCGTCACGGCAAACGACGCGATCAACTCCTTTCGCATCACCTTCTTCAGGATCATGAACTGCGGGAGCGAGAGCGCAGCCACGGACATCATGAACGCCAGGGCGGTCCCGACCGGCAGTCCCTTGCCGATGAGCGATTCGACCACCGGGATCACACCGAGGACGTTGGTGTAGATCGGGACGCCGACCGCGACCGCGCCGAAGACGCCGAGCGGTCCCGACAGGTACCGCGTCACCACGTCCTGTGGCACGTAACCGTGGATGACTGCGCCGAGTCCGACGCCGGCGACGACGTACGGCATGATGTCCGTGATGATGTCTTTCGCCTCGACGTAGGCCTGTCTGGCACGCTCGCTCCGGGAGGGTTCGTCGACGTCGACGTCCGAATCGCCGAACTCGAACTCCTTGACGTACCGGTCGAAGCCGGCCCGGTTGAGCGCGAACCCGCTGACCATCCCGATCGTGATGCCGCTCACCGCGTAGAGTGCCGTAAGCTCGAAGCCGACGACGCCCGGAAGCACGACGAGCGCGGCCTCGTTGATCATCGGCGAGACCGTGAGGAAGGTCATCGTGATCCCGAACGGGATGCCCGCGCCGACCATGCCGAGGAAGATCGGGATCGTCGAACAGGAGCAGAACGGCGACACGATGCCGAGCAGGGCGGCCAGGAAGTACCCCGTCATCGCCTTCTTCCCGTCGAGGTAGTCCCTGATCTTCTCCGGCGGGAAGTAGGTCCGCAGGTATCCCACGCCGAAGATGACGGCGACGAGCATCGCCGTGATCTTCAGCGTGTCGTAGACCCAGAAGTGAACGGCCGCCCTGAGCGAGCCAGAGAGACCCAGAGCGTCGACTACCCACGTCGCGAACTGTTCGAAAACCATCCTGTTCTACAGTCGCTCCTCGATGAGCTCCTTTATCTCTTGCTCGGACGGGGTCGACCCGCTGAGGACCATCTCGTCGTCGATCTCGAAGCCCGGCGTCGACATGATGCCTTTCGCTGCCAGTGTCGCCGTGTCGCTTTCCTTCTCGACGTCCGCGTCGAAGCCGTGCTCCTCGACGACGTTCCGGGTCGTCTCCGCGAGCTGTGAACAGTTGCTGCAACCGTCCGGTCCGTAGATCGTGATCTTCATCGTTCGTCTCCCGTCATTTCGATATCAGCGTCACGACGTCGGTCGTCCTGGGCCGTCGAACCGGTCCGACTCGGTGTATTCGCAAACTCGCTCGCCATCGAATCCGTCATACACATCGACAATATTCGGTTTGGTACTAATACGTTTCGATGAATCCCAATCTGTCTATTCCAGGTGGCCTGTTCACGTTGCCCATGACACCGGCAGGTGCACGTCCTCCGAGATAGTGGTGGACGTGTGAATCTACCGTCCAGGGGGAGTATCTGCCGAGGAGTCGAATCGTCCCGCGATCTATCTCGGACTCGAAGGGCACGTGAACGAAAGCCAGAACATCCCGTGGTGTATCGAACCTGTTCGATATGGCTCCGGAGTTCACGACTCGGCCGATATCCCTTCCGGTATCAGTCGTCGGCGTGAGCGTGCTCGGTGGCGCTCCGCCTCGCGCAGCAGCAGGTCGACGTCGTCCGTGATCACGTTGTGTGTTTCCTGAATCATCGCCGCCGCGGTCGAACACCGCCGTGTCCTGCCCGAGCCACGTCGTGTTCAGTGCGGTTGTCAGTCCCGCTGGCCCACCGCCGACGACGGCGACTTCGTATTCCGAACGATTCGAAGCGGCGATCATCGAGTAGTGGCGCAACAGGGCCACACTGCGCCACTATCTTGAGTATCGCGGCCGGAAGCTGAAGAACGATATCTCGCAAGAGTTCGACGACGCTCTCTGGTAGAGGCCGACTTTCCGTGATAGCTGGGATTGAAGGGACTTCCTCACGACACCCTGTCATCGTCCATCACCGCGCATGACTCACGTGCCGACAGTCGAAGAACGGCGGTCCACCAAGGTCATCACGCTCTACGACCAGCGACGGGAACGCGAAGACGTCAGATCGATCGGCGCGGCAGTTCGGCGCGTCAAGGAAATCCACGCAAACGCTCCCGACTCTCTCCTCTGCACGAAAATCGTCACGAAAGACGACGACATCGTCTACGACTCCACACGGAACGGCGACATCCAGACGTGGGAGAACGAGTGGGAACGCGCGAAGACCCGCCTGACGTCGACACGGGAGACGCACAACTGCAACTACGGTAATGGTGGGTGTGTCGCGGACGACCTCTGTCCCGACTGCCAGTTCGACAAGCAGATGCGAGGCGACAACCACGCCACAGAGTGACAGCCTCCTCGCCGTAGACGGCGGGATTCTCTCCTCGCAGAAAGGTCGATACAGCAATCACGAGCTGTACGCTGCGTCGTAGAACCGGACTGTCACGACGCTTCCTGTCGGTTGGTTCTCGGCGATCTCGAGGTCACCGCCTAACTGATGGACCGCCCAGTTGACGAACCACAGCCCGATTCCTTGCCCGTGTTCGAGTTGCGTCTCTACCCCGTCCGCCAGAATCTGGCGCTCACGGGCAGGAATCCCCGGCCCGTCGTCAGCGACGACGAGTTCGGCTGACTCCTCCTCGCCCGCTCGAACGCGGATATCGACCTGTGACGATTCGTCGCTGTGCGTGAGCGCGTTGTCGACGAGTTCGGACAGCACCTGCCGAACGATGGTCCGGTGCGAGGAGATCACCAGTTCATCCGGGCCGGTGACCGTGATGTCGGCCGTGCGATCCGCGGTCCGATACTGTTCGGCGACGGCCGAGGCCACGTCGGTGACGTCGACGGGAACCGGTGATTCCGTGCTCGCCGTCATGACGTCCTCGGCCTTTCGAGCCTTCTGACTGAGAGCGACGAGGTCCCTCGCACTCCTGCGGATCCCCTCCTGGAGTTCGTCGTCCCGAACGTGGTCGGCGTTCGCGAGCACGACGTCCAGCTTGTTCCGCACGTTATGCCGGAGGACACGGTTGAGAACCGTCAGACGCTGTTCGCGGGTCTGCCGGTCGGTCACGTCCCGCAGGAGGAGTATCCTGGCGATATGGCCAGACTCTTCATCGTCGTCCGATACTTCGTCGTCGACCGCCGACACGCTGAACTCGAACTGACGGCGTCCTTTCGTCGTCTGGAGCGTGACTCGCCCCGTCGCTCCGGCGGAGAGATCGGCTCGTTCGAGGCCGTCGATGGCTGCCCCGACCGGTTCGCCGATTATCGCCGGCGGCGAGCAATCGAACAGTCGCACCGTCGTCTCGTTGGCGTCGAGAACGTAGTTCTCCCAGTCGAGCACGACTACTGCCTCCTGGAGGGCCTCGACCACGCGCTCGCGGGCGACGTGATCAGTCGTCGGGAACCCCGTCAGCACCGGGTACTGCTTGACCGAGAACGCGAGCAGACCGCCGGCGACGAGGAAACTGAGGGTGCCACCGTCGATGACGGGACTCCCGTTGCCGACTCCGGAGAGGACGTACGGTGCCAGGACGCCGAAGGTCACGATCGCAACCTGTCGTTTCGAGACCCTGGTGTGACGGCGGCTGAGATCGAACAACAGGTACGTGGCGTACAGGAACAGTCCGGTGAGATACATCGCTTCCGTCGCGAACAGCGATATGAATAGCCGTTCGACGACCGGCGTCGGCAATCCGGCGGCCATCACCAGACCGCCGAGCAGAACGGGAAGCGCGATGCCGAACAGGAGGGCGATCCGTCGCCAGGTCAGCCCCGTCCCACGACCGGTGTATCCCAGTACGTAGATCGTCCACACGCCGGGAACGACCACCGCACAACCGAGCTGGCCGAGTTCGAGGACGGTCGACGCCAGCGATCCATCGACCGTCGGCAGGAGCGTCGAACCGAACGCCAACAGCGCCCAGAGCGTCAACGTCGCCAGCAGTGCGGTGAACGATCGTGCGCTGGGCCGTTCGCGCGACCGTACCCCGGTCGACGTCGCCCAGGCCAGCAGTGCCACCGCGACGGCGCCGAGGACGAGGG